>CAVQWT010000008.1:0-187866 GCA_963717705.1 uncultured beta proteobacterium | reverse complement strand
CGCGACGTGGCGACGCAGGCGGGGTTGTCGACCCGGTCCGTCGGCATCGACGACATCGGCTGGGACCGGAACCACGGCGTGTTCGTCGACGCCGGCGACGACGAGATCGCCGTCCTGGTGAAGCTCTACCCCTGGGAATGGCTCGCCGGCGAGGCCTTCGGCCCGAATCTGCTGGCGTCCGGCCTGCGCGTGATCGAGCCCGCGTGGAAGATGCTGCTGTCGAACAAGGGGCTGCTGCCAATCCTGTGGGAGCTCTTTCCCGGCCATCCGAACCTGCTCCCGGCATTCTTCGAGCCGGGCAGGATCGACGGCGACTTCGTCGAGAAGCCGCTGCTTTCGCGCGAGGGCGCCAACGTCGTCCTCCATCGCGGCGGCACCATCGTTGCGGCGCCGGGAGAATACGGCGCCGAGGGCACGATCCAGCAGGCCTACGCGCCGATTCCGCGCTTCGGCGACGACTACGTCACCGTCGGCGCGTGGATCGTCGGCGACGAGCCTGCCGGCATCGGTCTGCGCGAGGACGAAGGGCCGATCACGAAGAACACCAGCCGCTTCGTCCCCCACTACTTCGTCTGACCCATCACCGGAGACAAGGCCATGAACAACGTCGCGCTGTCGCTCGCCGGACTGCCGTCGTTCCTGCTGTACTTCGCGCTCGGCCTCGCGCTGTTCGCCGCGTTCTTCGCGCTGTACGTCCGCGTCACGCCGTATCACGAGCTCGAGCTGATCCGCGAAGGCAACGTCGCCGCCGCGATCTCGCTCGCCGGCGCGCTGCTGGGGTTCGTGCTGCCGCTCGCGAGCGCGATCGTCCACAGCGTCAGCGCGCTCGACATGATCGTCTGGGGCATCGTCGCGTTCGTCGTGCAGATCGTCGTCTACGTCGTCGTGTCGCGGCTCGTCCCGCGCTTCGCCGAGGCGATCGCGGCGGGCAGGACCGCGGCAGCGACCTTGCTCGCTGCGCTGGCGCTGGCGGTGGGCGTGCTGAATGCGGCGAGCATGACCTGGTGAAACCGATCCGGCCGTGGACGCCCGCGAGCCCGGTGCCAGTCCCGCCAATACGCTACAAGTCATTGATTAAGCTGATTAACTGCCGGGTGTCGAAAAAGCATTGACGGGAGGCCTATATGTGCATATAGTCATACAATTATGAATGCTCCCTTGCCCACGGCCGTCAACGGAAGTCCCGCGGTGCCGGCGATCGCCGCCGAGCAGGATCACGTGTTCAGCGCCGTCGCCCGCTACTTCAGCCTGCTGTCCGAGCCGACGCGGCTCAAGATCCTGCATACGATCTGCTCGAGCGAGCACTCGGTCACGGCGATCGTCAACGCCACCGGCGCGAGCCAGACCAACGTGTCGCGCCACCTCTCGCTGCTGCACCAGGCGGGCGTGGTCAGCCGCCGCAAGGAACGCAACGTCGTCTTCTACCAGGTCAACGATCCGACCTTCGCCGAAGTCTGCCGCACGGTCTGCGTGCAGATCGCGAGCCGCATCGACGACCGCGCGCCTCTGCGCGACGAACTGATCGAATTCGCTTCGAACCACTGACCAACCAGCGCGCACGCGATCCGGTGCCGCGCGCTGCGTGCCGCCCGGGTGCCGTGCCAAGCAGGGAGTTGCACATGCCGGACCAGACACCCGTGCCGGGGCGGATACGCCTGGCGCCCGAACCGCCGACACCGCCGGACGGCGGCAGGCGCGGCTTCCTGCGTCGCGCCGCCGCGCTGTCCGGGGGCGTGGTCGCCGCCGGGGCCGCGCTGGCGCCCGCGCGCGCCGCCGCCGAGGACAAGCCCGCGCTGGTCCCGGATTGGAGCAAGACGCTCGGCGCGCCGGTCCTGACCGCCCCGTACGGGGTGCCGTCGAGGTTCGAGGCCAGCGTGCGCCGGCGCGAAAGCCCGGGTCTCACGCGCACGCCGCATTCGTCGGTCTCGTTCACGCCGCTGCAGAACCTGTTCGGCATCATCACGCCGTCGGGCCTGCACTTCGAACGCCACCACGCCGGGATTCCGGACATCGATCCGTTCGCGCACCGGCTGATGGTGCACGGCATGGTCAAGGCACCGCGGATGTTCACGATGGACGACATCATCCGCTTTCCGTCGGTGTCGCGCGTTCACTTCATCGAGTGCGGCGCCAACACCGGGATGGAGTGGGGCAACGTCGCGGTGCCGACGGTGCAGTTCTCGCACGGCATGCTCGCCTGCAGCGAATGGACCGGCGTCCTGCTGTCGACGCTGCTCGACGAGGTCGGCGTCGACCGCAAGGCCGCGAAATTCGTGCTGGCCGAGGGTTCCGACGGCGCGGCGCTGACGCGCACCGTGCCCATCGAGATGGCGCTCGACGACGTGATCGTCGCCTACGGCCAGAACGGCGAGATGCTGCGCCCGGAGCAGGGCTATCCGCTGCGGCTGCTGGTGCCGGGCGTGCAGGGCGTGTCGAGCGTCAAGTGGCTGCGCCGCATCGAAGTCGGCGACCAGCCCTGGTACACGCGCGAGGAATCGCTGCATTACGTCGATCTCCTGCCCGGCGGCGTGCACCGGCAGTTCACGTGGATCCAGGAAGCCAAGAGCGTCATCACGTCGCCATCCGGCGGCCAGGTCATCCTCGACAAGGGCTACCACCAGATCACCGGGTTCGCCTGGTCGGGGCGCGGCAAGATCCGCCGCGTCGACGTGTCGACCGACGGCGGCAGGAACTGGCGCACCGCGCAGCTGCAGGAGCCGGTGCACACCAAGTCGCTGACGCGCTTCCGCATCGACTGGAACTGGGACGGCGGCCCGGCGCTGCTGCAGTCCCGGGCCGTCGACGACACGGGTTACGTGCAGCCCGCGCTGCGCCAGCTGCGCGCCGTTCGCGGCACCCGGTCGATCTATCACAACAACGCGATCCAGACCTGGCGCGTCGAGGCCACCGGGGAGGTGTCCAATGTCCAGGTGCTCTGAGCTCCCCCGTCCCGCGGTCCGCCCGAAAGGGCCCGGCGTCGTCGCCCTCGCCGGCGTGTACGCGACTCTCGTCGCGGTGCTGGCGGCGCTGCCGGTCCTCGCGGCCGAGCCCAAGTCGGCGCCGAAGTACGGTTTCGGCCAGGCGCCGACCCCCGAGCAGATCGCCGCCTGGGACATCGACGTCCGGCCCGACGGCAAGGGGCTGCCGCCCGGCCGCGGCACCGTCGCCGAGGGGCAGGAGATCTACGACGCGAAGTGCGCGAGCTGCCACGGCACCTTCGGCGAGAGCACCGACTACATGGCCATCGCCGGCGGCGTCGGCTCGCTCAAGACCGACCAGCCGATGCGCACCACCGGCAGCAAGCTCGCCCACGCGACGACGCTCTGGGACTACATCAACCGGGCGATGCCGTTCACCAACCCGAAGACGCTGACGCCCAACGAGGTCTACGCGCTGACGGCGTACGTGCTGCACCTGTCGGACATCCTTCCCGCCGACGCGGCGCTCGACCGCGAGTCGCTGCCGAAGCTGAAGCTGCCCAATCGCGATGGCTTCACCACCGACCACGGCTTCATGCGCCGCGACGGCAAGCCCGACGTGATGAACACTCTTTGCATGACCAACTGCGGGGGCGAAGTCCGGTTGTCGTCGGAATACCCGGACTACGCCCGCGACTCGCACGGCAACCTCGCCGAGCAGACGCGCGACCTCGGCCCGGTCGAAGGCACCGGCGCTTCGCGCGGGACCAGGTCGGGGTCGACGGTGGCCGCGGCCGGCGCGCCGGCAACCGCGGCGCCGGCGAAACCCGCGGCAGCGGCCGATCCTGCGGCGATGGTCAAGCAGGCCGGCTGCACCGCGTGCCACGCGGTGGCGAGCCGCGTGGTCGGGCCGGGATTCCGCGAGATCGCCGCGAAATACGCCGGCGACGGGTCAGCCGAGGCAAGGCTCACGGCCAAGGTGCGTGCGGGAGGCGTGGGCGCCTGGGGCCAGATCCCGATGCCGCCGCAGGCGCAGGTCAAGGAAGCGGATGCGCGGACGATGGTCCAGTGGATTCTCGGGGGCGCAAAGTAGCGGTGCGACCGGCCGTGGCGGGCCGGGGGTGAAGTCGGATCGGCCGGTTGCCACCGAGGGCCGGCCCCGGGTATAGAATCAATCCCTTTTTTGCAGGCGGAGGAAATCATGGATACGCAACGCAGAGACATCCTGAAGAAGGGCGGCGGAGTCACGCTGTTCACGCTCGTTGCCGCAGCCGGCTGGCTGCCGCGCGACGCCGCGGCGCAGGCCGCGTGGAACAAGGCCGCGTTCGACACCAAGACGATGGACGAGACGATGAAGGCGCTGGGCGGCGGCGCGCCGGTGCAGAGCAAGGACATCACGTTCGTGCAGACGCCGGACATTGCCGAGAACGGCGCGGTCGTGCCGGTCGGCGTCACCAGCACGATTCCGAAGACCGAGTCGATCGCGATCCTGGTCGAGAAGAACCCGAACATGCTGGTCGCGTCGTTCGACATTCCCGCGGGCACGGAGCCGGCGATCAGCACGCGCGTGAAGATGGGCCAGAGCTCGAACGTGTACGCGCTGGTCAAGGCCGACGGCAAGTACTACGTCGCGTCCAAGGAAATCAAGGTCACGCTGGGCGGCTGCGGCGGCTGACGCACACCCAACCCATCACGACCACGAGGAGCAAAGACATGGCAGATCCGATGCGCATCCGGGCGAACGTCGTTGGCGATTCGACCGAAGTCAAGGTGCTGATGAACCACGAGATGGAAACCGGCCAGCGGAAGGACCCGGCGGGCAAGACGATTCCCGCCTGGTACATCCAGACGGTGACGGCGACGTACAACGGCAAGACGGTGCTCTCCGCGCAGTGGGGACCCGCGGTGTCGAAGAACCCGTTCCTGTCGTTCAAGTTCAAGGGTGGCGCCAAGGGCGAGAAGGTCCAGGTCACCTGGACCGACAACCGCGGCGAGAAGCGCACCGACGAGGCGACGATCGCCTGACGCCGCAGGACCCCGCGGCACGCCGCGCCAAGGAGGAGCCACCATGTCGAAACTGCGCCATGCCACCGCCATCGCCGCGTTCGCGCTGGCGGCTTCGCTGCTGCCCGCGGTGTCCGCGTTCGCCGCCGACCCGGTCGGGCCGGTCAAGGTCGTCTACCACCTGAACGAGGGCAACGACCAGGCGACCGCCGCGATGCGCAACATCCGCAACCACCTCGCCGCCGATCCGACGGCGAAGATCGTCGTGGTCACGCACGCCGCCGGCATCAATTTCCTGCTCGACGGTGCCGCCGACAAGAACGGCAACCTGTACGAGCCGCTGGTGCAGGAACTGACGGCGAAGGGCATCGAGTTCCGCGTCTGCAACTTCACGCTGCAGACGCGCAACATCGACAAGAGCAAGGTGATCGCCGAGGCCAGGATCGTCCCCTCCGGGGTCGCCGAGGTCTCGCGGCTGCAGGCCAAGGAAGGCTACGCCTACCTGCGTCCGTAGGTTACGGAAACGGGAGTGCAGTGGTCGTCCCCGGCGCCGCGGGTGCCGGGGGAAGCATTTGATCCAGGAGGATTCATGCATTCGACGACGAGACGTGCCGCCGCCGGCACGGCGGTGATCCTTGCGATCGCGGCGGCCGCGATGGCGCCGGCGGCCTCGGGCCAGGGCAGCGCGATCGAGGAGATCGAGAAGTACCGGGCGGCGCTGCAGGACGGCAACCCGGCGGAGCTGTGGGAGATCCGCGGCGAGGAGATGTGGAAGCAGCCGCGGGGTCCGAAGCAGGTCTCGTTCGAGAAGTGCGACCTCGGCCAGGGCGCCGGCGTGGTCAAGGGCGCGTACGCCAGGATGCCGCGCTTCTTCGCCGACGCCGACCGGGTGATGGACCTGGAAACGCGCCTGGTCCACTGCATGGTCAACCAGATGGGGATGACCCCGGCGGACGCGAAGAAGCAGCCGTTCGGCAACGGCCCGACCAAGTCCGACATCGAGGCGCTGGTCGCGTACGTGACCTCCGAGTCGCGCGGCGTCAAGATGGACGTGCCGATGAGCCACCCGAAGGAGAAGGAAGCGTTCGCGCTCGGCGAGAAGATGTTCTTCTACCGCGGCGGGCCCTACGACTTCTCCTGCGCCACCTGCCACGCCGAGGACGGCAAGCGGATTCGCCTGCAGGACCTGCCCAACCTGACGAAGACGGAAGGCGCCCAGCGCGCCTACACGACCTGGCCGGCGTACCGCGTCTCGCAGGGCGAGCTGCGCACGTTCCAGTGGCGCCTCAACGACTGCTTCCGGCAGCAGCGCTTCCCCGAGCTCGAGTTCACGTCGGACGCGTCGATCGCGCTGACGATGTTCCTCGCCCGCAATGCGAACGGCGCCGAGTTCAAGGCACCCACGATCAAGCGCTGACGGAGACCGCCATGCAGAACCACCGGATTGTCACCCTGATCGGCGCCGCCGTCCTGCTCGGCGGCTGCGCGATGAGCGCCCCCGCGCCGACCGACGCCGAGGTCCGCGCCAAGGCGGCCGCGATGATGAAGGCGTCGTTCAAGGAGCGCGGCATCGCCAAGCTCGACCGTCTCGACCAGGACGCGACGCAGGCCGCGTGCAGCGAAATCGGCGCCGGCACCATTTCGCCGGAAGCCGCGAAGAAGATCGAGAGCGCCAACCTGGCGTCGATCAAGTGGCCGGCCGACGGCAGGTACCTCGGCAGCTGGCAGGAGGGCGAGAAGATCGCGCAGCGAGGCACCGGCTTCCAGTGGTCCGACACCAAGGAAACCCCGGTCGGCGGCAACTGCTACGCCTGCCACCAGCTGACGAAGGAGGAAATCTCCTACGGCACCATCGGTCCCAGCCTGTACAACTTCGGCAAGATCCGCGGCTACGGCGTGGAGATGCAGCGCTATGCGTACGGCAAGGTGTGGAACTCGGATGCCTACAACGCGTGTTCCACGATGCCGCGATTCGGCCACATGGGCGTGCTGACCGAGGCGCAGGTCCGCGACGTCGTCGCGCTGCTGATGGACCCGAACTCGCCCGTCAACAAGTAAGCAGCGGTCGGCGGCCGCTCAGCGAATCATCCGCCGACCCTCGGAGTGACCGCTCAATGAACCGTCGTGATTTCCTGCACGCGATCGCCGCCGCCGCGGTGGCCGGGCTTCCCGTCGGCCGCGCCGACGCCCTCGACCTCAAGCTGGGCGCGAAGTTCTACGACAGCATCGAGCCGTTCGGCAACGCGAGCCTGCTCCACTTCACCGACTGCCACGCGCAGCTGCTGCCGGTGTACTTCCGCGAGCCGAACGTCAACCTCGGCTTCGGCGCCGCCGAGGGCAAGCCGCCACACCTGGTCGGCGAGGCGCTGCTGAAGCATTTCGGCATCGCGCCGGGAACCCGCGAGGCGCACGCGTTCACCTATCTCGACTTCGAGAAAGCCGCGCGCGCCTACGGCCAGACCGGCGGCTTCGCGCACCTCGCGACGCTGGTCAGGAAGCTCAGGTCGTCGCGGCCGGGCGCGCTGCTGCTCGACGGCGGCGACACCTGGCAGGGGTCGGCGACGTCGCTGTGGACGAAAGGCCAGGACATGGTCGACGCCTGCAAGCTGCTGGGCGTCGACGTGATGACGGGACACTGGGAGTTCACCTACGGCGCGGACCGGGTCAAGGAGATCGTCGAGAAGGATTTCGCCGGCAAGGTCGACTTCGTCGCGCAGAACGTGAAGACCACCGACTTCGGCGACCCTGTGTTCAAACCGTACGTCATCCGCGCCATCAACGGCGTGCAGGTGGCGATCGTCGGCCAGGCGTTTCCCTACACTCCGATCGCGAACCCGCGCTACTTCGTCTCCGAGTGGACGTTCGGCATCCAGGAAGAGGAGATGCAGAAGGTCGTCGACGAGGCCCGCGGCAAGGGCGCGCAGGCCGTGGTGCTGCTGTCGCACAACGGCATGGACGTCGACCTGAAGCTCGCGTCGCGCGTCACCGGCATCGACGCCATCCTCGGCGGCCACACCCACGACGGCGTGCCGCAGCCGACGCTGGTCCCGAATCGGGGCGGGCGCACGCTGGTCACCAATGCGGGCAGCAACGGCAAGTTCCTCGGCGTGCTCGATCTCGACGTCAAGGGCGGCAAGGTCGCCGACTTCCGCTACCGGCTGGTGCCGGTCTTCGGCGCGCTGCTGCCCGCCGATCCGGCGATGGACAAGTTCATCCGGGACATGCGCGCGCCGTACGCCGCGAAGCTCGACGAACAGCTCGCGGTCACGGAGGGGCTGCTCTACCGCCGCGGCAACTTCAACGGCACGTCGGACCAGTTGATCCTCGACGCGCTGATGGCCGAGAAGAATGCGCCCATCGCGTTCTCGCCGGGGTTCCGCTGGGGTACGTCGCTGCTGCCGGGGCAGGCGATCCGGATGGAACACCTGATGGATCAGACCGCCATCACCTATCCGTACGTGACGGTGAGCGAGATGACCGGCGAGACGATCAAGACGATCCTCGAGGACGTCGCCGACAATCTCTTCAACCCGGACCCGTACTACCAGCAGGGCGGCGACATGGTGCGCGTCGGCGGACTCAAGTATGCGATCGACCCGTTGGGCAGGATGGGTGGGCGCATCACGTCGATGGAGCTCGACGGCAAGCCGCTCGATGCGGCGAAGAAATACAAGGTCGTCGGGTGGGCGCCGGTGTCGGAAGAGGCGCGTGCCGCGGGCGGCGAGCCGGTGTGGGACGTCGTCGCGCGCAACCTGCGCGCGCAAAAGACCATCAAGCCGCGCGCCCTCAACCTGCCTCAGGTCGCCGGCGTCGCCGGCAACCCCGGCCTGGGGTCAGGTCGAATTTAGCCCAACATCCGGTCTCGCTTCTCCATCGGAGTCACGACCGCGACATGCATGACACCATGCATGGGACCCCATGTTGAGCATACCGGGCGTCGTATGCAATCGGACGAATGGTTGATGGCCAGCCTGGCGCGCAGCAGGCGACAATCGGCGATCCTCCACGCTCCGCGCGGCGGGAGCTGGGTCGTTGACCTAAATTCGACCTGACCCCAATCAGGAGACGGTGACGCGCGCGAACTTGCGCTTGCCGGCCTGGATGACCACCGTGCTGCCGGCCTGGATCACCAGCGCCTTGTCGCCGACGACTTCGCCGTCGATCCGAAGGCCGCGCCCCGCGATCAGGCGCAGCGCCTCCGACGTCGATTCGACGATGCCCGCCTGCTTGGCGAGCTGCGCCACGGGAAGGCCCGCGCCGGCAGTCGCCAGCGTGATCTCCGGCATGCTCTCGGGCAGCGCGCCATCGCGAAAGCGCGACTCGAACTCGGCCAGCGCGTGGTCCGCGGCGGCCTTCGAGTGGAAGCGGGCGATGATCTCCTGCGCCAGCGCGACCTTGGCGTCGCGCGGATTGCGCCCCTCGGCGCATTCCCGCTTAAGCGCCGCGACCTCGGTCATCGGCCGGAACGACAGCAGCTCGTAGTACCGCCACATGAGCTCGTCGGAGATCGACATCAGCTTGCCGAACATGTCGTTCGGGGCGTCGGTGATGCCGACGTAGTTGTCGAGCGACTTCGACATCTTGTTGACGCCGTCGAGACCCTCGAGCAGCGGCAGCGTCAGGATGCACTGCGGCTCCTGCCCGTAGTGGCGCTGCAGCTCCCGGCCGACCAGCAGGTTGAACTTCTGGTCGGTGCCGCCGAGCTCGACGTCCGCCTTCAGCGCCACCGAGTCGTAGCCCTGCGCCAGCGGATAGAGGAACTCGTGGATCGCGATCGGCTGGCCGCCCGCGTAGCGCTTGGCGAAATCGTCGCGCTCCAGCATCCGCGCCACGGTGTACTTGGCGGACAGGCGGACCATGCCGTCGGCGCCGAGCGCCGACAGCCACTTGGAGTTGAACGCGACCTCGGTCTTCTCGCGGTCGAGGATCAGGAACACCTGGTCGGTGTAGGTCTTGGCGTTGACGGCGATTTCCTCGGCCGACAGCGCCGGGCGCGTGATGTTGCGCCCCGTCGGGTCGCCGATGAGGCCGGTGAAATCGCCGATGAGGAAGATGATGTGGTGGCCGAGGTCCTGCAGCTGGCGCAGCTTGTTGAACTGCACCGTGTGGCCGAGGTGCAGATCGGGCCGGGTCGGGTCGAAGCCTTCCTTGATCCGCAGCGGCTTGCCGCGCGCGAGCTTGGCCGCGAGCTCGGCTTCGACCAGGAGCTCGTCGGCACCCCGCTTGAAGATCGCGATCTGCTCGGCGATGGAGGCGGTCATCTCAGGCCGCCTTCGCTTCGCGCAGCGCGACCGCGGCCTTCGCCGCCGGCCGCGCGTAGCACCGCGCGTGCCAGTCCGCGAGGTGCGGCCAGGCGTCGATGCCGAACCTCGGCGCGCGGTAGAGCACGGCGGCGACGTTGAGATCGGCGATGGTGAAGTCGTCGCCGGCGAGCCAGCGCCGCCGGGCGAGCGCGCCGTCGATCACGTCCAGCCGCCGGCGCAGCTTGGCCCCCCCTTCGGCCGCGAGTTCCGGCTTGCGTTGCTCCGGCGGCAGGAAGAACGTGTGGTACGCCCATTGCCCGATGACGGGGTCGACCTCGGTGCCCGCCCACAGCGTCCACTGGTAGAGCCGCCCCTCGTCGGCGATGCCCGCCGGCCACAGCCTCCCCGCTTTCCGCGCGAGGTAGAGGTTGATCGCCAGCGATTCGAACAGCGGCACGCCGTCGTCGACGATCGCGGGCACGGTGCCGTTCGGGTTGATCGCGAGGTAGTCGGCGCCCTTGGTTTCCGGCCCCGCGTAGTGGTGGGGGACGAGCTCGAAGGGCAGCGCGAGTTCGTGCGCGGCCCAGAGCACGCGGAATGCGCGCGAGGCGGGGGTGCCGTAGATCGTCAGGCTCATGGAAAGGCTCGCTCCGGGGGCCGGGTCGCCCGCCGCAGCTGCCTGCGGGCGGAAAGGCGTGGCTTGAGTATTGCTTTGTCGGGGTTTGATAGAATCACGGGTCCGCCCGAGTTTCCCCTGCGATGCCCTTCGACCAACCACGAATTCTAGCGCAAACCCTGATCGCCGCCGCCCGGCGGGCGGTCGGCGCGGCGTCGCCCGGCCAGTGGCTCGCCGCGGCCGCGCTCGCGCTGTCCGGGGTCGCCGCCTTCGGCATCGCGCCGGGTTCCGCCGTCGACCCCGAGCCGTCGCAGTTCGTCCAGCGCGCGCTCGACGCGCCCGTTGTAACTCCGCTCGCCGCCGGCGGTGCGGGATACTGGCAGGAAGAGCGCGTGCGCCGCGGCGACACCGTCGGCAGCATCCTTGCGCGCCTCGGCATCGACGACCCGGAGACGATGGCGTTCCTGCGCACCGACCCGGCCGCGCGACCGCTGTACCAGTTGCGTCCCGGTCGCGGGATCGCGGTCGAGACCGACGACGACGGCCGCATGCGCGCGCTTCGCTTCATCGCCGCCGACGGCCGCCGCCTGACCGTGGCCCGCGCCGGGGAGAAGCTGGTGGCCTCCAGCGAAGCCCCGGCGGTGGAGACGCGCTGGAAGATGGCCGCCGGCGAAATCCGGTCGTCGCTGTTCGGCGCCGCCGACGAGGCCGGACTGCCCGATGCGGTGACCATCCAGCTGGCCGACGTCTTCGCCGGCGACATCGACTTCTACAAGGACCTCCAGCGCGGCGATCGCTTTGCCGTCGTCTACGAAGCGCGCAGCATCGACGGCGAGCCCGCCGGCAGCGGGCGCATCGTCGCCGCGGAGTTCGAGAACCGCGGCCGTGTGCTCCGTGCGTTCCTCTGGCGCGACGCCGACGGCGCCGAGTCGTACTACGCCGAGGACGGCAGCGCGCTGCGCAAGGCGTTCCTCCGCTCGCCGATGGAGTTCTCGCGGATGACGTCGGGGTTCACCAACGCCCGCTTCCACCCGATCCTCCAGACCTGGCGTGCGCACAAGGGGGTCGACTACGGTGCACCCGAGGGCACGCCGGTGCGCGCGACCGCCAACGGCAAGGTCATCTTCGCCGGAGTCCAGGGCGGCTACGGCAAGGCGGTGCACCTGCAGCACTCGGGCGCGCACTCGACGTTCTACGCCCACCTTTCGCGCTTCGCGCCGCGCGTCGCCAACGGCGCGCGCGTCGCGCAGGGCGAAGTCATCGGCTACGTCGGCCAGACCGGCTGGGCGACGGGTCCGCACCTGCACTACGAGTTCCGCGTCGACAACGACGCGCGCAATCCGCTGACGATCGCGATGCCCTCGGGCGAGCCGCTGCCCGCAAGCGAGCGCGCAGCCTTCGCAGCGCGGATCGCGCCGGCGAACGCGCAGCTTTCGCTCGTCCGCTCGCTGCCCGCGGGCCTGCTGGCCGCGGCCGAGTAACGCCGCCAGACCCGCCGCAGCTCACCCGCTCGCCGATGCGCCGCGAGATCTACGCCGGCGTCATGTCCGGCACCAGCCTCGACGGCGTCGACGCCGTCGTCGCCGATTTCGCGCCGGCGCCCGCCCCGGGCTGCCGCGTGCTGGGCGTCGCCCACCTGCCCCTGGCCGACCCGCTGAGAGCCGAGCTGATGGCACTGCAGGCATCGGGGCCCGACGAGCTCGCCCGGGCGGCGCGCGCTTCCCTCGCACTGGCCGACGTCTACGCGGAAGCCCTTGCCGCGGCCTGCGGCGACGCCCGCGTGGCCGCTGCCGACGTCATCGCCGCGGGTGTCCACGGCCAGACGGTGCGCCACCGCCCCGACCTCGGCTGGACGATCCAGCTCAACGATCCGGCGCGCGTGGCCGAGCGTGCCGGCATGGCGGTCGTCGCCGACTTCCGGCGGCGCGACGTCGCCGCGGGCGGACAGGGCGCGCCGCTGGTGCCCGCGTTCCACGCCGCGATGTTCGGCGCGGCGGACGAGCATCGCGTCGTCGTCAACATCGGCGGCATCGCCAACGTGACCGATCTGCCGCCGCGCGACGCGGCGCATCCGCCGGCGGACGGCGTCCGGGGGTTCGACACCGGGCCGGGCAACGTGCTGTCGGACCTGTGGCACGCGCGGCATCGCGGCACTCGCTACGACGCCGACGGCGCGTGGGCGCGCTCGGGCCGCGCCGACGCGGCGCTGCTTGCGCGGCTGCTGGCCGAGCCCTACTTCTCGCTGCCGCCGCCCAAGAGCACCGGCCGCGACCTGTTCGACGCCGCCTGGCTCGACGCCCACGTGGCCACGCTCGACCGAACCGTCGAGCCCGCCGACGTGCAGGCGACGCTGGTCGCGCTGACCGCGCGCGGCATCGCCGACGCGGTGCGCGCCCACTGCGCCGGCGCCACGACGGTTCTGGTCTGCGGCGGCGGTGCGTGCAATTCCGCGTTGATGGCAGCACTTGCGCGCGAGCTCGCGCCGCGGACGGTCGCCACCACCGCCGCGCTCGGCGTCGCCGTCGACCACGTCGAGGCGCTGGCGTTCGCGTGGCTGGCGCGCGAGGCGCTGGCCGGCCGTCCGGGCAACCTGCCCGCGGTGACCGGCGCCCGCGGCCCGCGCGTGCTCGGAGCGATCACGCCGCGCTGAGCGCCACCGCCGACCGCGCGCCCGCTTCCCCCGATACCCACCGGAGCCTTCCATGACAGCCCGCAAGACCGCCCTCGTCACCGGCTCGACGTCCGGCATCGGCCTCGGCATCGCCGGCGCGCTGGCCGCCGCCGGCCACAACGTGATGCTCAACGGTTTCGGCGACGCCGGCGCGATCGAGTCGCTGCGGTCGCGGCTCGCGGCCGACTACGGCGTCGACGTCCGCCACGACGGCGCCGACATGGCGCAGCCCGCGGCGATCGCCGCGATGATGGAGCGCGCGATCGCCGCGTTCGGCGCGGTCGACATCCTCGTCAACAACGCCGGCATCCAGCACGTCGCTGCGGTCGACGAGTTTCCTCCGGAGAAGTGGGACGCGATCATCGCGATCAACCTGTCGAGCGCGTTCCACACGACCCGGCTCGCGCTGCCGGCGATGAAGGCGCGGGGCTGGGGGCGGATCGTCAACGTCGCGAGCGCGCACGCGCTGATCGCCTCGCCGTTCAAGAGCGCCTACGTGGCGGCGAAGCACGGACTCGCCGGGTTCACCAAGAGCGTCGCGCTCGAGGTGGCGACGCAGGGAATCACCGTCAACGCGATCTGCCCCGGCTACGTGAAGACGCCGCTGGTCGAGGCGCAGATCCCCGCCCAGGCGCGCACGCGCGGCATCTCCGAGGAAGACGTCGTGCAGAAGATCATGCTCGCGGGGCAACCGACGAGGCGCTTCATCGGCATCGACGAGGTCGCGGCGCTGGCGGCGTTCCTGGCCTCGGACGCCGCGAAGTCGATCACCGGCGCGATGCTGTCGATCGACGGCGGATGGACGGCGCAGTGACCGTGTCCACGCCGTCGCTCGACGTGCTGGTCGTCGCCTATCACACCGACCTCGGGATGGTGGAGCGGCTGGTCACCAGCCTCGCCACCCAGGCGGCCTGCCCGTTCACGCTGCGCGTCGCCTTCATCGACAACAGCTGCGACGACGCTTACCACACGGCGCTCGCGGCGCGCGTCGAGGCGTGGCGCGGCCTGGCGGCGTTCGCCGGCGTGGAACTCGTCCGGTCGCCACGCAACACCGGCTTCGGCAACGCCGTCAACGCGCTGCTGGCGATCACCCGCGGCGACTTCGTCCTCACCGTCAATCCCGACGCCTATCTCGCGCCAGACGCGCTCGCCGTCGTGTTCGCGGCGATGCACGAGGAGCGCGAGCAGGAGCATCGCGTCGGCGGCTGGGAGATCCGGCAGACGCCCTACGAGCATCCGAAGGCCTACGATCCGGTCAGCCAGCACACGCGCTGGATCAGCGGCGCGGCGTGCATCTACCGCCGTTCGGCCCTGGCCGAGGTCGGCGGATTCGAGCCGCGGATCTTCATGTACAGCGAGGACGTCGACCTGTCGTGGCGGCTCGGTGCCCGCGGCTGGAAGCTGCGCTACGTGCCGAGCGCGCAGTGCTGGCACGACAGCTACCGCTACGTCGGCGAGATCAAGCCCGTGCAGGCGATCGAAGGCTGCTACACCAACCTGTGCCTGCGCGCCCGCTACGGCACCTGGCGCGACATGCTGACCGGCGTCGGCATGATCCTGCACGAGATCACGCAGCCGCCGTCGTTTCCGCGCCGGAGCCAGCGGCTCGTCGGCGCGCTGTTGCGGTTCCTGCGCAACGCCGTCTACTTTCGCCGCGGACCGTGGCGGGAAACGCTGCCGTTCCCGGCGGAGTTCAACCACTGGGACTACGGCGCGATGCGACTGGGCGACTACTACGCGTTTCCCGCGCCCGGTACGCCCGAGCCTGCGCCGCTGGTCTCGATCGTCGTGCGCACCCACGATCGCTGGCCGCAGCTGCGCGAGGCGCTGACGTCGCTGGCGCAGCAGACCTACCGGCCGATCGAGGTGGTGATCGTCGAGGATGGCGAGCCGGCCACGCGCGAACGGATCGAAGCGGAGTTCGGCGGTTGCCTGCGCCTCGTCTATGCCTGCACCGGGGAGCGCGCGGGGCGGTCCCGCGCGGGCAACCTCGGCCTGTCGCTCGCCCGCGGCGAGTGGCTGGGATTCCTCGACGACGACGACGCGCTGTTCGCCGACCACGTCGAGGTGCTGGTGCGCGCGGCGCTGAAGGCGCGGCGCGAGGTCGGCGCCGTCGGCGTCTACGGCCTGGCGTGGGAGGTGCCCACCGACGTGCTGTCCCGCGATCCGCTGCGCTATCGATCCGCGGCGCCGTTCACGCGCTACCGCGAGCCGTTCAGCCGCGCCGCGCTGTGGCACCACGACTTCATGCCGATCCAGACGGTGCTGTTCCACCGCAGCTGCTGGGAGCGCCACGGCGGGTTCAACGAGGCGATGGACCAGCTCGAGGACTGGAACCTGTGGACGCGCTACACCGCCGCCGCCGACTTCGTCATGGTGGACAAGACCACGTCGATCTACCGGGTTCCGGCGGCCGGCGACAAGGCCGCCGACCGCCAGGCCGCGCTGGATGCCGCCTACGCCGACGCCGTCGCCCTGCAGGAAGGGATCGCCGTGAGCACCGACGTGGGCCGTCTCAAGCGGTCACACCGGCAGGATCTCGCCCACGCGAAGGAACTGCGGCGCCAGGAGATCGAGGCGATCGAAGGCCCGGTGTGGCGACGGCGCTGGTTCGTGCGCATCCCCATCAAGGCCTGGCGGGCGCTGGGGCTGCCCGATCTCCGTTGAAGGATCAGGCCCGGAAGGCGAGGACCGCATCGGCGACGCGGGCGACGTCGGCGTCGCCGAGCCGCGAATGCAGGGGCAGGCACAGCGTGGTGTCCGCCGCCGTCTCGGCACCGGGGAAGTTCGCCGCGTCGGCATGGAAGTGCCGGGTGCGGTGCAGCGGGTAGTACCGGAACGACGTGTAGACGCCGTGCTCGCGCAGGTGGCGCGCCAGGCGATCGCGTCGCCCGCGCGCGCATTGCACGGCGAAGAAATAGTACGACGATTCGCACCGCGGATCGACCGCCGGCGGCAGCGTGAGCCAGTCGAGTCCGGCCAGCGCGGCGCGATACGCGGAGTCCACTTCGCGCCGGCGGCGGATGAAACCCGGCAGCCGCCGCAACTGCACGCGGGCGACGGCGGCCGCCATGTCGCCCAGCACCGATCGACGCCCGGGACCCGTCACGTCGAATTCCCACCAGCGTTCGGTGGCGGTCGACGCATGGCCGCTGCCCGAGCTCATGCCCATGCCTGCCAGCGAGGCGATGGCGGCACGTGCGCCGGGGTCCGCCGCGTAGATCAGCCCGCCCTCGCCGGAGGTCATGATCTTCATCGAATCGAACGACCAGGCGGCGAACTCGCCGAAGGTGCCGGTCGCGCGTCCGCGCCAGCGGGTGGCCGGGGCGCAGGCGGTATCCTCGACCAGCGCGATTCCGTGGGCGTGGCACCACGGGACGATCGCGTCCATGTCGCAGGCAACGCCGCCGAAATGCAGCAGCATCAGCGCCCTGCTGCGGGGGGTGCGCACGCGCTCGAGATCCTCGACCCGGACGTTCAGGGACCGGGGACAGCTGTCGCAGAGGACCACTCGCGCCCCCGAATGGGCGGCTGCCTGCACCGCGCCGACGAAGGAAATCGACGGCGCGATGATCTCGTCGCCGGCGCCCAGCCGCAGCGCTTCGGCGATGTAGAAGAGGCCGTCGGTGGCCGAATTGACCGTCAGCACCTGGTCGGGGGCAACGCCGAGATGCGCCGCGAACTCGCGCTCGAACAGCCCCGACTGCGGTCCGCGCCCGAGCCACGCGGTTTCGACCACGCCGGCCAGCGCGGCGAGTTCCTCCGCCCCCACGTCGGGATGGAACAGGCGAATCTCGGGGCTGGCGGACGACGGGGTGCCGGTCATGGGGAAACGATGGCGTGGGCGACCGCGATCCGGCAAAGGAAACGGGGCCGCGCGGGCCCCGTCTTCGTGCCGACCGAACCGACCCTGGTCAGGCGGAGAAGCTCGACCCGCAGCCGCAGGTCGTCGTGGCGTTCGGGTTCTTGATCACGAACTGCGCGCCCTCGAGGCCTTCGCTGTAGTCGATCTCCGCGCCGACCAGATACTGGTAGCTCATCGGGTCGATCAGCAGCGTCACGCCGTGCTTCTCCATCGCCGTGTCGTCCTCGTTGACGACCTCGTCGAACGTGAAGCCGTACTGGAAGCCCGAGCAGCCGCCGCCGGTGACGAAGACGCGGAGCTTGAGTTCGGGATTGCCTTCCTCGTCGATCAGCGCCTTCACCTTGGCGGCGGCGTTGTCGGTGAACACCAGCGGGGCGGGCATTTCGGTCATGTCGTTCACGGCTGCTCCTTGGATCCTGACGGGAGAATTATGGGACTGCCCACCGCTTCACCGCAACCCTGCCACCCGTATGGTGATGGCGCGGTCAGGGCTGCGGCCCGGCCACTGCGGCCGGCCAGGGGCGGGCGGTCAATCGGCGCCCACCCGCTTCAGTTCGACCACGGAGGCGGTTCCCGGTTCGGCGTGATCGAGCCGTCCCTGGATCACCGCACCCACGTGCATTTCCAGCATCTTGTAGCTGACGTCGCCGACGATGCGCGCCTTCGGCTGCAGCTCCAGGTAGTCGTTGGCGGCCACCGGCCCGTTCACCGTGCCGTTGATGACCACGTGCGAGACCCGGATCTCGCCGTCCACCTTCGCCTGCTCGCTGACCACCAGGGTGCTGGGCTCGCCGTTGGCGGCGACGACGTTGCCGCGGACGTGCCCGTCGATGCGCAGGCCGCCGGTGAACGTGACGTCGCCGTCGACGATCGTGCCGGCTCCGATCAGGCTGTCGATCCGCTTCTGCGGCATCGAACTCTTCTTGCCGAACATGGGGACCTCCTAGGGAATGATCAAGTTCCGCGTCGCCCGGGGCGACGGCGATCCCGCTTCGAGGATCCGGGCGTTCATGCTCTTGACCACGTGCCCGGGCGGGATCCGGAATGAACCCTCAAGTCGCTGATAATACTTGAATCTGAGCTTCAGCGCCGCCGCGGTGGCCGGCTGGTCCTCGGGCAGGTTGATCGTCGACGTCCGGCCGGCCGTGGCGCCGCCGGCCGCCACCACGGTCGCCGAGAGCGCGACGCTGCCGTCGAATTCGCCCTTCGGATTGCCGCCGCGGACGACCAGGATGCTGAAATCCCACGCCTCTTCGCCGGCGCGCTCGGCGTTCAGCCGCTGGATCGACACCCCCGGCTGCTTGTTCGAGTCGACCACGAGCTTCTGCAGGAACGCGAGGTCTTCCTTGAGCTGCGCGTTTTCCGCGGTAGCTTCCTGGACCTGCCGCTGCATCGTCTGCTGCGCGCCCCGGGCCATCGCGAGTTCGCTCTCCAGCGTCGCGTTGACCGCCCGCAGCGCCTCGTTCTCCCCGGTCATCCTGGCGGTGTCGGCTTCCATCGTCGCGAGCCGCGCCTCGACCTCCTTGCGGTTGAAGCCGCCGAAGATCTGCCCGAAGTCGAAGCCCCACCACCACATGCCTGCGACCAGCGCGACCAGCACGACCCCGACGACGGCGCGCCAGGGCCACGGCAGGTGCGTGCGCACCGCCATCCTCGGGGCGGAGATGGAGAAGTGCTGGCGCAGCCGGCGCCAGCGGGACGAGGGAGGGGAGGCCATGACCGGGACGGCGCTGGTCGGAGCCGGATTGCCGGCCCGCGGGCGGTCAGGGAACGAGCGGCAGCCCGGCGAGGCCCGTCGTCTCGGGAAGGCCCAGCATCAGGTTCATGTTCTGCACCGCCTGGCCCGCCGCGCCTTTGGTCATGTTGTCCATCACGGCGATGACGGTGACGAGGTCGCTGTCGTCGCGGCGGTGGACGGCGAGCCGGAGCACGTTCGATCCGCGCACGCTGCGGGTGTCGGGCGCCGAGCCGGCCGGCATCACGTCGACGAACGGCTCGTCGGCGTAACGCCGCTCGAACAGCGCCTGCACGTCGACGTCCGGCGTGGTCAGGCGGGCGTAGAGCGTCGACAGGATGCCGCGCACCATCGGCACCAGGTGCGGCGTGAACACCAGCTTCACCGGGGTCGCGCTGTGCGCCGCCAGGCCGTTGACCATCTCCGGGTGGTGTCGATGGCCGCCGACGTTGTACGCGCGGAAGTTGTCGGAAGCCTCGGCGAACAGCAGCCCGACCTCGGCCTTGCGGCCCGCGCCCGAGACGCCCGACTTGGAGTCCGCGATCAGGTGCCCGGTGTCGACGACGCCGGCCTCGACCAGCGGCAGGAAGCCGAGCTGGACCGTGGTCGGGTAGCAGCCCGGGTTGCCGACGATGCGCGCCTTGCGGATGGCCTCGCGGTTCATCTCGGGCAGGCCGTAGACGCTCTCGGCGAGGAGATCCGGGCAGGTGTGAGGCAGCTTGTACCAGCGCTCGAACTCGGCGACGTTCTTGAGCCGGAAGTCGGCGGCGAGGTCGATGATCTTCACCCCCGCCCCGACCAGCTCGCGCGCCTGCGCCATCGCGACGCCGTGCGGCGTGGCGAAGAACACCACGTCGCAGCGGCCGAGGTCGGCGTCCGCGGGCGCGGTGAACGACAGCGAATAGCGGCCGCGCAGGCTGGGAAACATGTCGGCGACCGGGGTGCCGGCGTCGCCGCGCGACGTGATCGCGACGACCTCGGCCTCGGGGTGGCTGGCGAGCAGCCGGAGCAGTTCGACCCCGGTGTAGCCGGTGCCGCCGACGATGCCGATCTTGATGGCCATGATGCGTGGTCCCTCGGACGAAACGGTTGGTGCGCGTGAACGGCGATCTTAGCATCGCCCTCCGGGGGCTCCGCCGGCGGCCTGGCGCCGACCGGCGCGAGCGTCCGCGCTGCCGGAAACGACGAAGGCCGCCTGCCGGCGGCCCTCGAGGCGGTGCGGGGCGTGGACCCCGCGGCCGTCAGCGCTTGCTGAACTGCTTGCGGCGGCGCGCCTTGTGCAGGCCGACCTTCTTGCGCTCGACCTCGCGCGCGTCGCGCGTGACCAGCCCGGCCTTGGACAGCGTCGGCTTCAGTTCCGCGTCGTAGTCGATCAGCGCGCGGGTGATGCCGTGGCGCACCGCGCCCGCCTGGCCCGACTCGCCGCCGCCGTTGACGTTGACCATGATGTCGAACGTCGTCTCGTGATTGACGAGCTTCAGCGGCTGACGGATCACCATGCGGCCCGTTTCGCGGCCGAAGAACTCGTCGGCTGGCTTGTCGTTGACGACGATCTTGCCGGTGCCCTTTTTGAGGAACACGCGGGCGACCGCGCTCTTGCGCCGGCCCGTGCCGTAGTAGTAGTTGCCGATCATGCCGTTCAGATGTCCAGGGTTTTGGGTTGCTGCGCGGAATGCGGGTGGGCATCGCCGGCGTAGCACTTGAGCTTCTTAATCATCTTGTAGCCGAGCGGGCCCTTGGGGAGCATGCCCTTGACCGCCTTTTCCAGCGCACGGCCCGGAAACCGCGCCTGCATCTTGCTGAACGTCGTCGTGCGGATGCTGCCCGGGTAGCCGCTGTGGCGGTGGTAGAGCTTGTCGTCGGCCTTGTTGCCGGTCACGCGGAGCTTCTCGACGTTGGTGACGACGATGAAGTCGCCGGTGTCGACGTGCGGCGTGTAGATGGCCTTGTGCTTGCCGCGGAGGCGCAGCGCGATCTGGCTCGCGAGACGGCCCAACACCTTGTCGGACGCGTCAACCACGTACCAATCCCGCTGGACTTCGTGCGGCTTGGCGGAATAGGTCTTCATCGGTAGATTCCTGCTTGGGGTCGATTCAGCAAAGTCTTGGATGATAATCCGTTTTCGCCCCCTCGGTCAAGGCGCGGCGGGGTCGCGGGGACGCGGGCGCCGGGCGTGGTGCGCTGCGGCAATGCGGCGCAGCATCCGGTCCCCGGGGCCGCCGCGGCCGGCCGTCCGGGGCCGCCGCCAACGGTGGAACGGATGGCCGGTGCAAAAAAAGAGGCGCGGCCGGGTTGGGGCCGCGCCTTCAAGGTTCCACCATAGGAGGAGGATGGAGGAACGTGCCGGCGCGGAGCGGAGGAGGCTCCAGGAATGCCGGCATAATGATCGTGGCATATTGCGCTGCACAAGGCAATCCTTGCTGCGGTGCGGCAGGTTGGACACGGAGCGCCCCGCCGGCACGGCGTCGCACGGTGAGCGGTCGCTCACTCGGCGGCACTCCTGCCGGCGCAGCAGCGCCCCCCTACAGGAGACAGGAACGATGAAGGCGCGGGTGAAATGGAACGAGGGCATGAGCTTCGTCGGCGAGACCGGCAGCGGCCACGCATTGCTGATCGACGGCGCGCCGGAGCACGGCGGGCGCAACCTCGGCGCCCGCCCGATGGAGCTCGTGCTGCTGGGTGCCGCCGGCTGCACGGCGTTCGACGTCGTGATGATCCTGAAGAAGGCCCGGCAGCCGGTGGTCGACTGCGCGGTGTCCGCCGAGGCCGAGCGGGCGGCGGTCGAGCCGAAGGTGTTCACGAAGATCCACCTGCACTACGCCGTGGCCGGGCGCGGGCTCGACCCGAGGCAGGTCGAGCGGGCGGTGCTCCTGTCCAAGGAAAAGTACTGCTCGGCGACGCTGATGCTGGCGAAGACCGCCGAGATCACCTGGGACATCGAGATCGTCGACGGCGATCGGCTGCCCGCCCCCTGACGAGAGGGGGCGTCGCCGGGAGAGGACGTCGCGCCCCGGTCAGGGCATCGACTTCGCCGGCGGCGCGTCGGGGCGGGGTCCCGGCGCCGGCTTCGACGCCGCGTCGCCGGCGGCGGGGCTTTCCGGAAGCTGTGGCGGGGGGCGCAAGGTCAGGCCGCGGACGCGCGCTTCGGTCTGCGCCGTGACCACGCTGCCGTCGGCGGCCCTGAACAGCAGTGTGACGGGGAAGCGATCGCCGGGCGTGAGCTGCCGCGCAATGTCCCGCAACTCGATGTACGGGCCGCGCGGCGCCAGTCGCGTCGCCTGCCCGCCGGCGACGGGAAGGGTCTCGACCAGGCGCGTCGAGGCATTCTGCCCGGCGTCGATGTCGGTGACCCGCAGCGCCGCCGACCCGGCGACCGGCGACTTCGCGCCCGTCAGCGTCAGCGGACCCGGCGCCCTGATGTCGACGTAGAGCGGCAGCGTCGCCTGCTTTTCCGCGGCGGGCCGGACCCAGGCTTCTTCCAGCACGACGCCGGCCGCGTCGGCGAACGGGACGGAGAGCGCGCCGCAGAGCAGCAGCGCTGCGGAAGCGAACCGGGCCGGCCGGGCCGCGCGGGCAAGGGTTGGCCGGTCGGCGCGGCTCATTGCGGGTCCCGCAGCAGGCGCACCAGGCTCGAGGTGTCCCATCGCCCTCCGCCCTTCGCCTGCACGCGGGCGTAGAACTGGTCGACCAGCGCGGTCACCGGCAGCGCGCTGCCGTTGGCGCGCGCCTCGGCGAGGCAGATGCCCAGGTCCTTGCGCATCCAGTCGACCGCGAACCCGAAATCGAACTTGTCCGCGACCATCGTGCGGCCGCGGTTCTCCATCTGCCACGACTGCGCCGCGCCCTTGCCGATGACGTCCAGCACCCGCTCGACGTCGAGGCCCGCGCGGCCGGCGAAGTTGATCCCCTCGGACAGCGCCTGCACCAGGCCGGCGATGCAGATCTGGTTGACCATCTTGGTCAGCTGGCCGGCGCCGGGACCGCCCATCAGCGTCACCGCCTTCGCGTAGTGGGCGAGCACGGGCTCGGCCGCGGCGAACGCGGGGGCGTCGCCGCCGACCATGATGGTGAGCTTGCCGCCCTCCGCGCCGGCCTGGCCGCCCGAGACGGGCGCGTCGAGGAAGGCGACGCCGCGGGTGGCCGCGGACGCGTGCATCTCGCGCGCGACCTCGGCCGACGCGGTCGTGTGGTCGACCAGCAGCGCGCCGGGCGACATGCCGGCCAGCGCGGCGGCGCCGACGGCACGGACGTCGTCGTCGTTGCCGACGCACATCAGCACCAGGTCCGCGCCCCGCGCCGCTTCGGCGGGCGTCGCGGCGGCGGCCTTGCCGTGCCCGCCGTGCTGCGCGACCCATTGCGCGGCCTTCGCCGCGGTGCGGTTGTAGACGGTCACGTCGTGCCCCGCCTTCGCCAGGTGACCGGCCATCGGGTACCCCATCACGCCGAGGCCGAGAAAGGCAACCTTCTTCGTCATCGCTTCACTCCTTGGGTTCCTGTTCCGCGCCGTCGTCGGCACGGGCGTCGCGGCCGTAGCGCCACTTGAGCACGAGGATCGCCAGCGCCAGCACCAGCGTCACCACGTTGGCGAGGATCACCGGCACCGCGTCGAGCCGCACGCCGTACCACAGCCACAACGCGACGCCGGTGCTGAAGATGCCGAACATCCACCACGAGATGTCGTGCGCCGACCGCGTGCTGACGATGCGGTAGAGCTGCGGAACGAACGCGATCGTCGTCAGCGTTCCGGCGACGATGCCGATCGCGTTGTCCGACGGCAGCGCGCCGGGGATCATGCCTGGGGCAGCGCGGCGCGCGCGGCGGCGGCGGCGCGGCGGACCTGCGCGGGGGCGGTGCCGCCCGGGTGGTCGCGGCTGTCGACCGATCCTTCGAGCGTCAGGACGGCGAAGACGTCGGCGCCGACCTGCGGCGCGAACGCCGCCAGCTCGTCCTGCGACAGGTCGGCGAGGTCGCAGCCCTTCGCCTCGGCGTGGCGGACCGCGCGGGCGACCGCCTCGTGCGCGTCGCGGAACGGCAGTCCCTTCTTCACCAGGTAGTCGGCCAGGTCGGTCGCGGTGGCGTAGCCCTCGCGCGCGGCGGCGCGCATCTTCTCCGGCACCGCGGCGAGCCCCGTGCCGACCAGGTCGGCCATGATGGCGAGGCAGTCCGACAGCGTGTCGACGGTGTCGAACAGCGGCTCCTTGTCTTCCTGGTTGTCCTTGTTGTAGGCGAGCGGCTGGCCCTTCATCAGCACGACCAGCGCCGCCAGGTGGCCGGCGACGCGCGCGCTCTTGCCGCGGACCAGCTCCGCGACGTCGGGGTTCTTCTTCTGCGGCATGATCGAGCTGCCGGTGCAGAACCGGTCGGCGATGCGCACGAAGCCGAAGCGCGGGTTCGACCAGAGGATCAGCTCCTCGGCGAAGCGCGACAGGTGCACCATGATCAGCGCCGCCGCCGACGCGAACTCGATGGCGAAGTCGCGATCGGAGACGGCGTCCAGCGAATTGCCGATGACGCTGTCGAATCCCAGCTCCCGCGCGACGCGGTCGCGGTCGATGGGAAAGCTCGTTCCCGCCAGCGCGGCGGCGCCCAGCGGCAGCCGGTTGACGCGGCGGCGGCAGTCGGCCAGCCGCTCGCTGTCGCGGGCCAGCATCGCCTCGTAGGCGAGCAGGTGGTGGCCGAAGGTCACCGGCTGCGCGACCTGCAGGTGGGTGAAGCCCGGCATGATCGTCGCGGCGTTGACCTCGGCCAGGTCGATGAAGGCGCGCCGCAGCGCGGCGAGTTGGCGCTGCAGGCCGTCGATCGCGCCGCGCAGCCACAGCCGGATGTCGGTCGCGACCTGGTCGTTGCGGGAGCGCGCGGTGTGCAGCCGCTTGCCGGCGTCGCCGACCAGCGCGGTCAGGCGCTTCTCGATGTTGAGGTGGACGTCCTCGTTCGCGCGCGACCAGGCGAAGGTGCCGGCGTCGATTTCGGCCCGGATCGCCGTCATGCCACGCTCGATGGCCGCGAGGTCCCCGGCCGACAGCACGCCCACGGCGGCGAGCATCCGGGCGTGGGCGAGCGAGCCGTCGATGTCGACCGCGGCGAGGCGCCGGTCGAAGTCGACCGAGGCGTTGAAGCGCTGCATCCGCTCCGACATCGGCTCGGCGAACCGGCCGGACCAGGCGCTGGCGGCGGGGGGCGGGGTGGGGGCTTCGGCCATGGTGTCCGACAGTTGAGGAGCGGCGGCTGGGGCAAACGGGGTCAGGCGTCGACCATGGCGCCGGGCCGCGGCACGATCTTCGCTTGCCGCCCGGGTGCCGGGTGTCGACAATAGGGTTCGGGGTTCGTTTCCGCGTGGACCCGGGCCCGGGCACGAACCTTGCATGATGCGTTTCGCTATGCGGCCGATTATAAGACAAAACCCCGTCCCCCTCGCCCTGCCGGACTTCCGGAACCTGGGCACGGTGCTGCGCATCCTGCTCGCGGCCAACGCGCTCGCGCTGGCGGCGGCTTTCGTGCGCGACTCGCGGCTGACCGAGGTGTTCGACACCTTCGTGGCGATGGCCGGGCCGCTGGAGCTGCAGCTGCTGGCGATGCTGACGCTGCTCTATCTGCTGTCGCCGTGGCTCGCGCGGCAGCCGTACACGACCGGCGCCTGCGTGATTGCCGCACTCACCGTGCTCACGGCGATCGCCGTGCACCTCGTCATCGAGACCGTCGTCCCGCAGCCCGCGGGGTCGCTGTTCCGGCACGTGGTGCTGGGTCTCGGGACCTTCGGCATCCTGCTGTACTACTTCCGGCTGCGCGCGAAGGCGCTGTCGCCGGCGATCACCGAGGCGCGGCTGCAGGCGCTGCAGGCGCGGATCCGGCCGCACTTCCTGTTCAACAGCATCAATGCGGTGCTGTCGCTCGTCCGCGCGGAACCGAAGCAGGCCGAAGTCGCGCTCGAGGACATGGCGGACCTGTTCCGCGTGCTGATGCGCGACAACCGCGACCTGGCGCCGCTGGCCGACGAGGTCGAGCTGTGCCGGCAGTACCTGGCGCTCGAGAAGCTGCGGCTGACCGACCGCCTCGAGGTCGAATGGCACCTCCAGAGCATGCCCGCCGACGCGCTGGTCCCGCCGCTGGTGCTGCAGCCGCTGCTGGAGAACGCCGTCTATCACGGCATCGAGCCTTCGAGCTCCAAGGGCGTCGTTTGCGTCAACATCTTTCTCAAGGGTGGCGAAGTGCACGCGATCATCCGCAATCCCTACCGGGTCGACGGAGGGGGTCATCACTCGGGCAACAAGATGGCGCTCGGCAACGTGCGCGAGCGCCTCGCGCTGCATTTCGACGCCGAGGCGAGCCTCGAGTCGCGCGTGCGCGGCGAGACCTACGAGGTCCACATCCGGCTGCCGTACCGGACCGACAAGGCCGCCGGACCCGCCGCCGCGCCCGACAAGGGCGCCGCCAGGGCCGCCACGGGCGCACCACGCAACGGCGGCGAGCGTCCGGTCGAGCGTCGCGCCGCGAGGCCGACTGCGACGCCGGCGCTGCGGACACCCAGGACGGAGGCATCCCGTGGCTGACCCCGCACTGCGCATCCTGATCGTCGACGACGAGGCGCCCGCGCGCCGGCGCCTGCGCGAGCTGCTCGACGACTGCACTGGCGCGCTGCCCCTGGTCGTCGCAGGCGAGGCCGCCAACGGCCGCGAGGCGATGGAGCTGCTGTCGGTGATGAGCGTCGACCTCGTGCTGTCGGACATCCACATGCCGGCGATGGACGGCCTCGAGCTTGCGCGGCACCTGCTCAAGCTCGCGCATCCGCCGGTGCTGATCTTCACCACGGCTTTCCACGAGCACGCGCTGCAGGCCTTCGAGGTGAACGCCATCGACTACCTGGTGAAACCGGTCCGCGTGCAGCGGCTGCTCGGCGCGCTGCAGAAGGTGCCGCGGCTGAAGCCGATCACCGCGGCCAAGCTGGACGAGCTGCCGGCGTCTTCGCGCCGGTTCCTGTCGGTGACCGAGCGCTCGCGCGTGGTGCTGGTTCCGGTCGAGGAAATCGTCTACCTGAAGGCCGAGCTCAAGTACATCACCATCCGCACCCCGCAGCGCGAATTCCTGCTCGAGGAATCGTTGACGCGGCTCGAGGAGGAGTTCGGGTCGCGCTTCGTCCGCGTCCACCGCAACTGCCTCGTCTCCCGCGACGCGGTGCGCGGCTTCGAGCGGCGCGTCGGCGACGAAGGCGACGCGCACTGGGAGGTCCTGCTGAAGGACGTGCAGGAGACGCTCCCCGTATCGCGGCGGCAGCAGTTCATCGTCCGCGAGCTGGGGCGCGAGCAGGCGGCCTGACCCGCGGCACCTGGCGCACGCCGCGGTGGGGAACGCCCCGCCGGGCGCGCGTGCCGCCGGTCCCCTGGTGAAGCACCGCCGGCAGCCGCCGGCCGGCGGGCGCTACAATCCGCGCTCGCGGCGACCGCGGCATCCGCGCGTCGCCATCCCGTCCTGCCCCGAGGTTTCCTCACACCATGACCCGTCGCACCCTTGTCTGCGGTTCGCTCGCCTACGACACCATCATGGTGTTTCCCGACCGCTTCGGCCGCCACATCCTCCCCGGCGAGACGCATCTGCTGTCGGTGTCGTTCCAGATCGCGGAAATGCGCCGCGAGTGGGGCGGCTGCGCCGGCAACATCGCCTACAACCTGCTGGGACTCGGGGGCTCGCCGGTGGTGATGGCGACGCTGGGGGACGACGGCGCGCCGTACCGCGAGCGCCTCGCTGCGCTGGGCGTTCCCGCCGACGGCGTGCGGACGGTCGCCGGCACCTACACGGCGCAGGCCTTCATCATCACCGACCTCGACGACAACCAGATCACCGCGTTCCATCCGGGCGCGATGAACCGGTCGCACGAGAACCGGGTCGGCGACGTCGAGGGCATCGGTCTCGGCATCGTCGGACCGGACGGCCGCGACGGCATGCGGTCGCACGTGACCGGCTTCGCCAGCGCCGGCATCCCGTTCGTGTTCGATCCCGGCCAGGGCCTGCCGCTCTTCTCGGGCGACGAGCTTCTCGAGATGATCGACGCCGCGACGTATCTCGCGGTCAACGACTACGAGGCGCGGCTGCTGGTCGAGCGGACCGGGCTGACGCTCGAGGACCTCGCGCGCCGCGTCGATGCGCTGGTCGTGACGCTGGGCGCCGAGGGCTCGAAGATCCACGTCGACGGCCACGTGCTGGCGATTCCCGCCGTGCGGCCCACGGCGCTGGTCGACCCCACCGGCTGCGGCGACGCTTACCGCGCCGGGCTGCTGCACGGGATCGCGGCGGGAACCGACTGGGCGACGACCGGCCGGCTGGCGTCGGTGCTGGGCTCGCTCAAGATCGCGTCGCGCGGCGGCCAGAACCACGCGGTCAGCCGCGACGCGGTCGGCGCGCGCTACCACGACACCTTCGGCTCCTATCCCTGGTGAGCGAACGGATCGACCGTCTTCCCGCCCCGCTGCATCCCACGCACGCGCTGGTCCGCGCGTGGCGCGCCGTGCGCGTCACCGTGCACGTCTTCGAGGGCCTCGCGACGACGACGCTGGTCTTCCCGCTGGTGCGCCCGGCGTCGCGACGCCGGCTGATCCGCGGCTGGAGCCGCCGCCTGCTGCGGATCATGGCCATCGAGGCGACGGTGCACGGCGAGCTGCCTCCGGCGGGAGGCAACCTGCTGGTCGTATCCAACCACGTGTCGTGGGTCGACATCTTCGTCCTGCATTCGGTGCAGCCGGTGCGCTTCATCGCCAAGTCGGACCTCGCGCGCTGGCCACTGGCGGGGCGGCTGATGCGCGACAGCGGCACGTTGTTCGTCGAGCGCGAGCGCCGGCGCGACACGCACCGCGTCAATCGGCAGGCCGCCGACGCGCTGGCGGCCGGGGACATCGTCGCCGTGTTCCCCGAAGGCACGACCACCGACGGCACGACGATGCTGCGGTTCAAGAGCTCGCTGCTGCAGCCGATCGTCGACGCCGATGGACACGTGCTGCCGGTGGGAATCCGCTACTTCGCGGCCGACGGCACGCACTCGACGGCGCCGGCCTACGACGGCGACAAGTCGTTCGCCGACACCTTTCGCGCGATCTTCCGCGAGCGCCGGCTGGTCGTCGAGCTGCACATCTCTGCGCCGCTTGCCGCGTCGGCGATGCACCGCCGCGAGCTCGCGCGCGCGGCCGAGTCCGCGGTGCGCGACGCGCTGGGTCTGCCCGCCGCCGGCCCCGACGCCTGATCGCCGCCGCGCGGGCGCCGTCAGCGCGGGTGCCAGGGTTTCGGCTGCACCGGCGCGCGGCTTCCGACCTGGAACAGCCGGCCGTCGTCGAGCCGCACCGCGGTCAGCGCACCGCCCCACAGGCACCCCGAATCGAGCATCAGCACGTTCGGGGCGAGCAACAGCTCGAGCGTCGACCAGTGGCCGCAGACGACCGTCGCGCCGCTGCTTGCGCGGCCCGGATGCGTGAACCAGGGCCGGAATCCGTCGGGCGCGAACGCCGGACCGCGCTTTTCGGAGAAGTCCATCGTCCCGTCGGCGGTGCAGAAGCGCATCCGCGTGCAGGCGTTGACGATCGCGCGCAGGCGGTCGGGACCGGCGAGGTCGTCGCGCCAGGTGCGCGGCTCGTTGCCGTAGAGCGTCGCGAGGAAGGCGTCGTGGCCGGGACCGGCGAGGACGGTCTCGACCTCGCGCGACAGCATCACGGCGGTCGCCGGCGTCCACGACGGCAGCAGCCCCGCGTGGACCAGCAGGCGCTCGCCGTCGACCACCACCAGCGGCCAGCTGCGGACCCAGGCGAGCAGCTCGTCGCGGTCCGGTGCCGCGAGGATGCCGGCGAGCGTGTCCTCGCGGTGCGCGCGGGCGTGGCCCGCAGCGACGGCGAGCAGGTGGAAGTCGTGGTTGCCGATCACCGTGGTCGCCATCGCGCCCAGCGCCTTCACCTCGCGCAGCACCGCGAGCGACTCGGGGCCGCGGTTGACCAGGTCGCCGACGAACCAGACGCGATCGCGGGCCGGGTCCGGCGCCAGCATCTCCAGCAGGCGGCACAGCTCCCAGTGGCAGCCCTGGACATCGCCGATCGCGTAGTGCGCCATGGGGGGTGGTTCCGTTCCGGTGGGTGAATCGGGCGCGCCGTCAAGACTGTCCGGGCGGCGCGGGCATGCCTAGAATCGAGGCTGCATTCTAGCAACGGCTCCCCCGGCCTTCCCGCGCGAACCTTCCCCACCGCCCCTGCCGTGTCGTTTCCGCTGAACGCTCCGCAACGCGAGGCCGTCCGCTACGTCGACGGCCCGCTGCTCGTGCTCGCCGGTGCGGGCAGCGGCAAGACGCGGGTCATCACCGCCAAGATCGCGCACCTGCTCGAGCTGGGGCACGCGCCCGACACGATCGCCGCGATCACCTTCACCAACAAGGCGGCGCGCGAGATGCGCGACCGCGTCGGCGCGCTGCTCGCCGACGCCGGCCGGCGCGATGCGGCGAAGGCGCTGCGGATCAGCACCTTCCACTCGCTCGGGCTGTCGATCGTCCGCGGCGACGCAAGGGCGCTGGGACTGAAGCCGGGCTTCTCCATCCTCGACCCCGACGACATCGAGCCGATCGTCGCCGAACTGATCGCCACCACCGATCGGGCGCGGGCGCGCAAGGCGCAGTGGAAGATCAGCCAGTGGAAGAACGCGCTGGTCGCGCCGGCGACGGCGGCGAAGGCGGCGTCGTCCGACGACGAGGCGGTCGCCGCAAGCGCCTACGCCCGCTACGACGACACGCTGCGCGCGTACCAGGCCGTCGACTTCGACGACCTGATCGCGCTGCCGATCGCGCTGCTCGAGCGCGACGAGGCTGCCACGGCGCGCTGGCGCGAGCGCTGCGGGCACCTGCTCGTCGACGAGTACCAGGACACCAACGCGGCACAGTACCGTCTGCTGCGGCTGCTGGCGGGCGAGCGCGCGCGCTTCACCGCGGTCGGCGACGACGACCAGGCGATCTACGGCTGGCGCGGCGCGTCGGTCGAGAACCTCGCGCAGCTGCCGGTCGACTATCCGGCGCTCAAGGTGGTCAAGCTCGAGCAGAACTACCGGTCGACGGTGCGAATCCTGCGCTCGGCCAACGCGCTGATCGCCAACAATCCCAAGCTCTTCGAGAAGAAGCTGTGGAGCGAGCACGGGACCGGCGACGCGCTGCGCGTGACGCCGGCCGCCGACGACGAGGCCGAGGCCGAAGGCGTGGTCCGGCGGCTGCTCGCGCACAAGTTCGACCATCGCGGGAACTGGTCCGATTACGCGATCCTCTACCGCGGCAACCACCAGGCGAAGCTGTTCGAGCAGGAGCTGCGGACGCAGAACGTCCCCTACCTCGTGTCCGGCGGCGAGTCGTGGTTCGACCGCGCCGAGATCAAGGACCTGATCGCCTACCTGCGGCTGATCGCCAACGACGACGACGACCCGGCGTTCATCCGCGCGGTCGGCGTGCCGAAGCGCGGAATCGGCGCGGCCACGCTCGCGAAGCTCGGGGCGATCGCCGCGTCGCGCCGCGAGAGCCTGTTCGCCGCGGTGTTCGCCGCGGTGTCGGCCGATGCGGCCGCGGCGGACATCGCGCCGCGCCAGCGCGAGATCCTCGACGCCTTCTGCACTCTGGTCAACGGCCTGCGCTGGCGCGCCGAGCGCGAGCCGGCGGGCCGCCTGCTCGACGAGCTCGTCGCGGCGATCGGCTACGAGGACTACCTGGTCGCGACCTGCGACCGCAAGCAGGCCGAGACGCGGATGCAGAGCGTGCGCGACTTCACGCGCTGGCTCGCCACCAAGGGCGAGACCGACGGCAAGACGCTGGTCGAGCTCACGCAGATGATCGCGCTGATCACGATGCTCGAGGGCCGCGACGGCGACGACCCGGACGCGGTGCGGCTGTCGACGCTGCACGCGGCCAAGGGGCTGGAGTTCCCGCACGTGTTCATGGTCGGCCTCGAGGAGGGGCTGCTGCCGCACCGCGAGGCGGTGGCGCTGGGCAACGTCGACGAGGAGCGCCGCCTGATGTACGTCGGCGTCACGCGCGCGCAGCGCAGCCTGCACCTGTCGTTCTGCCGGGCGCGCAAGCGCGCCGGCGAGAAGGTCGACTGCCAGCCGTCGCGCTTCCTCGGCGAGCTCGCGCAGGACGACCTGCGCTGGGCCGGTGCGGCGCTGCCGGCGGACGAGGCGGCGAAGGAAAAGGACGCCGGCCACGCGCGGCTGGCGCAGCTCAAGGCGATGCTCGCCCGGTAATTGACACCGCATGCACCGCACCGCACAATTCCGCCACGCGCCGATTTGAGCATCAGCTTGCGGGCGCCTGACAAATTCCGCTAAAGCGAGGTCGTCATGAATTCCTCCAGGCCGGCATCCCCGCCGCGCGGTTTCACCACCGCCATTCTCCACTCCGACCGCGGCGCCGCGATCGAGCACGGCGCGCTGCACAAGCCGCTGCACCTGTCGGTCGCCTACGGCTACCGCGACGCGCGCGAGCTCGCCGCCGTGTTCCAGGGGCGCGCGCAGGGCTACGCCTACGGGCGGCAGGGCAATCCGACGGCGGCGGCGCTCGAAGCCAAGGTGACCGCGATGGAAGGGGGCGTGGCGACCGTGTGCTTCGCCACCGGGATGGCGGCGATCGGCGCCGCGATGCTGACGCTGCTGGTCGCCGGCGACCACGTCGTCGCCAGCCGCTTCCTGTTCGGCAACACCGTGAGCCTGCTCAACACGATGGCGGCGCACGGCGTCGCCGTCAGCTTCGTCGACGCGACCGACGCGGCGGCGGTCGAGCGCGCGGTCACGCCAGCGACGCGGCTGGTGTTCGTCGAGACCATCGCCAATCCCCGCACGCAGGTGGCAGACCTCGCCGGCATCGGCGCTCTCTGCCGCGCGCGCGGCCTCGTCTGCGTCGTCGACAACACGATGACCTCGCCGTGGCTGTTCCGGCCGAAGGACGTCGGCGCGAGCCTCGTCGTCAACGCGCTGACCAAGTACATCGGCGGCCACGGCAACGCGCTCGCCGGCGCGATCACCGACACCGGCCTCTTCGACTGGACGCGGTATCCGAACATCGCGGCGCCGTACCGCAGCGCGCCGCCGGCGATGCAGGGCATCACCCAGCTGCGCAAGAAGGGGCTGCGCGATTTCGGCGCGACGCTCGCCGCCGAGCAGGCGCACCACATCGCCGTCGGCGCGGAGACGCTGGCGCTGCGCCTCGACCGCATCTCGGCCAATGCGCAGGCGCTGGCCGAGATGCTGCAGGCGCATCCCGCGGTGCGCGCGGTCCACTACCCGGGGCTGGCGTCGCACCCGCAGCACGCACGGGCGCGCTCGCTGTTCCGCGCCTGCGGCGGCATCCTGTCGTTCGAGCTCGTCGACGGCGTCGACTGCTTCGACGTGCTCAACCGGCTGTCGATCGTCGTCGCGTCGTCGAACCTCGGCGACAACCGGACGCTGGCGATCCCCGTCGCGCACACGATCTTCTGGGAGATGGGGCCCGACCGGCGCGCGGAAATGGGCATCGCCGATTCGCTGATCCGCGTCTCGGTCGGTATCGAGGACACCGCGGACCTGCTCGCCGACTTTCGCGCGGCGCTCGGCTGACCCGGGGTGCGGACCGGCGTCACGCGGATCGGCGCGGCGTCCCGAACGCTGCCGCCCGGCGCCTCCAATGACCGCATCGCGCGCGGCGTCGGGGTCCGCTCAGGCCGGCGGCAGCGCGCGCGCGGCGATGCCGGCGGGGGTCGCTTCGAGCACGCTGCCGTGGTCGTACCAGTCGGCCAGCACCAGGCGCTCGCAGGGCCGTCCCGACACCGTCAGGTGGTGCCGCGCCGGGCGATGGGTGTGGCCGTGGATCATCCGCGCGACGCCGTGGCGCAGGAACGCGCGCTCGACCGCCTCGGCGCTGACGTCCATGATCGACTCGGGCTTCGCCGCCGTCGCCTGCCGGCTCTTCCGCCGCAGCCAGCCGGCCATCGCCAGCCGCAGCCGGTACGGCAGCGTGCGCAGCCAGCGGCGATGCCGCGGATCGCGGGTCCAGCCGCGATAGCGCTGGTAGTCGACGTCGTCGGTGCAAAGCTCGTCGCCGTGGAGCAGCAGCGTCGGCGTGCCGTGGACGTCGACGACGATCTCCGCCGGCAACATGCGGGCGCCGACGGCCGAGGCGAACTCGTCGCCGAGCATGAAATCGCGGTTTCCGGCCATGACGAACACCGGCACGCCGGCGGCGGCCACGCCGGCGAGCGCGGCGCCGACACGCGCCGCGAACGGATCCTTCAGCTGGTCGTCGCCGATCCAGGCGTCGAAGAGGTCGCCGAGCACGTAGAGTGCGCGGGCGTTGCGCGCGGGACCCGAGCAGAAGGACTCGAACGCGGCCGCGAGCGCCGGCCGCTCCGGCGCGAGATGCAGGTCGGAGACGAACAGCACCGGCGCGTCGGCGCGCGCCGGTCGTCCCGCGGCGGCGCCGTCGCTCAGGCGACTTCCTCGGCGCGCTGGATCACGACGTCCTCGCGCGGCACGTTCTGGTGGAACCCGGCATTGGCGGTGGCGACGCCCTTGATCCTGTCGACGACGTCGGTGCCCGCGGTGACGCGGCCGAATACGCAGTAGCCCCAGCCCTGCGGCGACGGTCCCTTGTGATCGAGGAAGTCGTTGTCGCCGACGTTGATGAAGAACTGCGCGGTGGCCGAGTGCGGCTCGCTGGTGCGCGCCATCGCCACCGTGTACATCTTGTTGCGCAGTCCGTTGCCCGCCTCGTTGGCGATCGGCGCGCGCACCGGCTTCTGCGTCATGCCGGGGGCGAAGCCGCCGCCCTGGATCATGAAGCCGTCGATGACGCGGTGGAACAGCGTGTTGTCGAAGTGGCCGGAGCGGACGTAGCCGAGGAAATTCTCGACGGTCACCGGGGCGTTGGCGGCATCGAGCTCGATCGTGATGTCGCCGTGGTTGGTGTGCAGGATGACGGGCATGAAGGGCTCCTCGGCTCAGTTGGGCAGCACGACCGCCTTGTTGACGATCACCTTTTCCACCGGCACGTCGGTCGGGAACGGGCCGCCGGCGCCGGTGGGCGCCTTGGCGATCTTGTTGACGACGTCCATGCCCGACACGACCTTGCCGAACACCGTGTAGCCGTAGCCCTGCGGCGTCGGCGCGGTGAAGTTGAGCCGCTTGTTGTCGGCGACGTTGATGAAGAACTGCGACGACGCCGAGTTCGGGTCGGACGTGCGCGCCATGGCGATCGTCCCGACCGCGTTGGACAGGCCGGCCTTGCTCGATTGCTCCGATTCGATGGCGATCGGCGGCTTCGTCGGCTTCTGCTTGTAGTCGGGCGTGTAGCCGCCCCCCTGGATCATGAAGCCGGCGATCACGCGGTGGAACTGCGTGCCGTCGTAGTGCTTCGAATTGACGTAGTCGAGGAAGTTGGCGACGGTCTTCGGCGCCGCGGCGGGATCGAGCTCGACCACGATCTTGCCGGCGGTGGTGTCGAACTCGACCTTCGGGTTGGCGGCTTGCGCGGGCAGCGCCAGCAAGGCGGCGGCGGCGGTGACGGCGAGCAGGGTGCGGCGAATCATGGACAGGGCTCCTTGGTTGGAAAGCGGATTCAGGGCTTGGCGGGCGGGGTCGCGGGCGCGGCCTCGGCGGCCGCCGCGGGTGCGGCGGTCGCGGCGGCGGTCGCGGGCGCCTTGGCGCCGGCAGGGGCGACGGCGCCGGCAGGCGGCGCCAGCAGTTCGCGGACGAGCCTGAGCTTGGTCGCGGCGGAAACGCTCTTGCGGTCCAGCGCCGCGGCACGCTCGTACTGTTTGCGCGCCAGTGCCGCGTACAGGTCGCCCAGGTTCTCGTGCGCGACCGCCCAGTCGGGCGCGGCGGCGACCGCCGTCTGCAGCGCGAGGCGCGCTCCGTCGTAGTCGCCGCGGCCGACGTACAGCGCGGCGAGATTGTTCCACGGCTCGGGCAGCTCGGGATAGTCGCGGGTGAGGCTTTCGAATGCGGCGATCGCCGCGTCGGTGCGACCTTCCTCGGTGTCGGCCACGGCCATCAGGAAGCGCGCCTGCGGCTCGCGCGGACGCTGGGCGAGCAACGCCTCGAGCTTCTGCCGCGCCTCGACGAAGCGACGCTCGCGCACCAGCGTCGCGGCCTCGCGCACGCCCTTGGCGTAGGCGGTGCGCTCGGTCGGCGAAAGCTCGGCCGCATCCTGGGCGCGCGCCGGCAGTCCGCCGCCCAGCAGCAGGGTCAGGACCAGGACGGCGGCGGCAAGGGGGTGGAGGCGCGACATCGGGGGGCGGGGCGATCGGGGCGGACCGGACGCAGGTGGTCCCGGCGGATTCTAGCAGGCGCCCCGGGGCGCCTGCGCCCGGTCAGCGCGCGAGCCGGGCGACCGTGGCGTCGATCAGCCGGCGGGCGATCGACACCCGGGGCGGCAGCTTGGGCAGCGCGTCGGGCGCGAACCAGCGGGCGTCGGCGATTTCCTCGTCCTCGAGCGTGATCGGACCGCCGGCGTACTCGGCGGTGTACGCGATCATCAGCGAGTGCGGAAACGCCCACGACTGGCTCGCGAAGTAGACGGGCTCGTCGACCTCGACCCCGACCTCCTCGCGCACCTCGCGCCGGATGCAGTCCTCGATCGTCTCACCGGGCTCGACGAAGCCGGCCAGCGCGCTGTACATGCCGGGCGGGAAGCGGTGGGCGCGCGCGAGCAGCACCTCGCGACCGCGTGTGACCAGCACCATCATCGCCGGCGACACGCGCGGATAGAAGACGAGGCCGCAGGCCGGGCACTCCTTCGCGCGCTCGCTGGCCTTGTCGCGGGTCGCGGTCCCGCAGGCGCCGCACCAGCGATGCGTGCGGTCCCATTCGACGATCTGGAAGCTGCGCGCGGCGAGCGCGAGCTCGGCCTCGGGCAGGGCGAAGAACAGCGAGCGCAGGCCGGCGTAGCGCCATCCGGCCGGCGCCGGAGTGTCGGCGGCAACGCGCAGCGCGACGCAGGGGTTGCCGCCGAGCGCCCCGAGGTAGTGCGCCGGAGCGTCGATGCCGGCGGCTGCCAGCGTCGCCATCGTCGGCACCCGCGCCGGCGCAGGCGCCCCGGGGCCGGCGCCCTCGCCGCCGGCGACCAGCAGCTGGTCTCCGTGCCAGACGAACGCGAGCGCCGAGGCCGGCAGGACGGCGGGCGGGACATGGCCCGGAACGAAGCCGGCGGGGGTGTGCATGCGGTCGCGGCCGGGGGCGTCGCGGCGAGCGGCTCCGGGGTCAGCCCAGCGCGAACGGCAGCTTGCGCAGCCGCTGTCCGGTGGCGGCCGCGATCGCGTTGGCCACCGCCGGCGCCACCGGCGGGACGCCGGGCTCTCCCACGCCCGACGGCTTGTCGCCCGACGGGACGATGTGCACCTCGACCACCGGCATCTCGTTGATCCGCAGCACCGGGTAATCGTGGAAGTTCGACTGGTCGACGGCGCCGTTGGTGAAAGTGATCGCGCCGTGCAGCGCCGCGGACAGGCCGAAGCCGATGCCGCCTTCCATCTGCGCGCGCACGTTGTCCGGGTTGACCGCGATGCCGCAGTGCACCGCGCAGACGACGCGGTCGACGCGCAGTTCCTTGCCCTTGACGGTCACTTCGGCGACCTGCGCCACCACCGTGCCGAACGACTCGTGCACGGCGACGCCGCGGCCGCGCCTCTCGCCGGCCTTGCCCGGCGCGAGCGGCTTGCCCCAGTCGGCCTTCGCCGCCACCAGGTCCAGCACCGCGATGAAGCGCGGGTGCTTCGCGAGGAGCGCCCGGCGGAACGCCACCGGGTCCTTGCCCGCGGCGGCGGCGAGCTCGTCGACGAACGTCTCGGTCGAGTACGCGGTGTGCGTCGATCCCACGCTGCGCCACCACAGCACCGGCACGCCGACCTTCGGCGAGTGCAGCTCGACCCGCAGGTCCGGGATTTCGTAGGGCAGCGTCGACGCCCCCTCGACGCTGGTCGCATCGATCCCGTCCTTGACCATCATCGCCTCGAACGGCGTGCCGGCGACGATCGACTGGCCGACGATCCGGTGCTGCCAGCCGCTGACGTTGCCCTGCGCGTCGAGCCCGGCGGACAGGGTGTGCACGTACGCCGGCCGGTAGTAGCCGCCCTTCATGTCGTCCTCGCGCGTCCAGACGAGCTTGACCGGCACCCCGGGCTTGCCCATCACCGAGAGCGCCTTCGCGATCGACGCGGCCTCGATGACGAAATCGGCGGCGGGGTTCGCGCGACGGCCGAAGCTGCCGCCCGCGTAGAGCATGTTCAGCGTGACCTTTTCGGGCGGCAGGCCGACCGTCCTGGCGACGGCGTGGAGATCGCCGGTCTGGAACTGCTCGCCGTTCCAGACTTCGCAGCGGTCGGCGTCGAGCCTGACCACGCAGTCCAGCGGCTCCATCGCGGCGTGCGCGAGGTACGGGAAATCGAACGACGCCTCGAATTTCCTGGCCGCGCCCGCCAGCGCCTTCGCCGCATCGCCGTCGTTCCGGGCGACGGTGCCGGGCGTGGCGGCCAGCCTGCGGAACTCGGCCAGGATGTCGGCCGACGAGACCTTGAACGCCGTCGTCTCGTCCCACTCGACCTTCAGCGCGTCGCGGCCCTTCTTCGCCGCCCAGAAGCTGGTGGCCACCACGGCGACGCCGTTGGGTACTTCGACGACGTAGCGGACGCCGGGCACGCCCTGGACCCCCGCGGCGTCGAAGCTCTTCACCCTGGCGCCGAAGCGCGGCGGATGGGCGACCAGCGCCGTCAGCAGGTCGGGCAGCTTGACGTCGGCGGTGAAGCGCGCGGTGCCGTTGCTCTTCGCCTTGCTGTCGGTGCGCGGGACGTGCTTGCCGATGAACACGAAGTCCTTCGGCTCCTTGAGCTTGACCGTCGCGGGCAGCGGTTGCCGCGCCGCGGCGTCGGCCAGCTCGCCGAAAGTCGCGCGCTTGCCCGACGGGTGCGAGAGCACGCCGCTGCGCACGGCGATCGAGGCGGCCGGCACTTTCCACTGCTCGGCGGCGGCGGCGACCAGCATCGCGCGCGCGGCGGCGCCGGCCTGGCGGTACTGCTCCCAGGAGTTGGCCATCGCGGTCGAGCCGCCGGTGCCCTGCGCTTCGCCCCAGAACAGGTTGTTGTAGCGCCTGGCATCGGCCGGGGCGCCTTCCGCGCGCACCTGCGACCACGCGGCGTCGAGCTCCTCGGCGACCAGCGTCGGCAGGCCGGTGTAGGTGCCCTGGCCCATTTCCAGATGCTTGACGAGGACGGTGACGGTGTTGTCGCGGCCGATGCGGACGAAGGCGTTCGGCTCGAAGCCGCCTGCCGCCGCGGTGCCGACGGTCCGGCCGGGCCCGGACGACTGCGCCGCCGCGGGACCGCCGCACAGCGCGAGGGTGAGGCCGGCGCCGCTGCCGGCGACGACCTGGAGGAAGAAGCGGCGGGAGACGCCGGCGGGAACGGCGGGACGCATGCGCATGGGATTCATTGTCGTCTCCTTCAGCCCAGTGCCTTGGCCGCATCCTTGATCGCGGCGCGGATGCGGACGTACGTGGCGCAGCGGCAGACGTTGCCCGCCATCGCGGCGTCGATGTCGGCATCGGTGGGCCGCTTCTTCGCCGCGAGCAGCGCCGCGGCGGCCATCACCTGGCCGGACTGGCAGTAGCCGCACTGCGGCACGTCCAGCTTTTCCCAGGCCGCCTGGACGGCCCGCACTTCGCGCGACTTCGCGCCCTCGATGGTCGTGATCTCGGTGCCTGCCTTGATCGAGCCGAGCGTCAGCTGGCACGAGCGTACCGGCTCGCCGTCGACGTGGACGGTGCAGGCGCCGCACACCGCCATGCCGCAGCCGTACTTGGTGCCGGTGAGGTTGAGCTGGTCGCGCAGGATCCAGAGCAGCGGGGTGTCGGCCGGCAGGCTCGAGGCGATGTCGACGCGTTCCTTGTTGATGACGAGCACGGGCATGGTGGTCTCCGGAGGGGGCGTCCGCGGCGGGCCGCGGGCGAAGCCTTTCATTCTAGTGCATCGCCGCGACGGGAGCGGCGGTGCGACGGCGACGGATGCCGGCGAAAATCCGAATGGCGGCAAGGGCTTACGACGGCGATCGCGTATAATCCACGGTTTGTCCAGGGAACACGCTCATGGAAGCCGAACAGCTGAACCAGATCGCCAACACGCTCGCCGACCTGTCGACCCGGACGGCCGAGCTGCGGAGGTATCTTTGACTTCGATGTGAAGGCATCGCGGCTCGAGGAAGTCGCGCGCGAACTCGAAGATCCGAAGATCTGGGACAACCAGGAGCGGGCGCAGGAGCTCGGCAAGGAAAAGAAGCGGCTCGACGACGTCGTCGGCAAGCTGACCGCGCTCGACCGCGGCCTCGCCGACAGCCGCGAGCTGTTCGAGCTGGCCCGCGCCGACAACGACGACGCGACCGTCGAGGCGGTGCGCGACGACGTCGCCGCGCTGGGCAGGGTCGTCGCCGACCTCGAGTTCCGGCGGATGTTCGCCAACCCGATGGACCCGAACCCCTGCTTCGTCGACATCCAGTCGGGCAGCGGCGGCACCGAGGCGCAGGACTGGACGTCGATGCTGCTGCGCATGTACCTCAAGTACTGCGAGCGCAAGGGCTACCAGGTCGAGGTGCTCGAGGAGTCGCCCGGCGAAGTCGCGGGGCTGAAGAGCGCGTCGCTGAAGGTGACCGGCGACTACGCGTACGGCTACCTGCGCACCGAGTCCGGCGTCCACCGGCTGGTGCGCAAGAGCCCCTTCGACTCGAACGCGCGGCGCCACACGTCGTTCGCCAGCGTGTTCGTCTACCCCGAGGTCGACGACTCGATCCAGGTCGACATCAACCCGGCGGACCTGCGCATCGACACCTTCCGTGCTTCGGGCGCCGGTGGCCAGCACATCAACAAGACCGACTCGGCGGTGCGCATCACCCACCTGCCGACCAACATCGTCGTCCAGTGCCAGAACGACCGCTCGCAGCACCGCAACCGCGCCGAGGCGATGTCGATGCTGAAGGCGAAGCTCTACGAGTTCGAGCTGCGCAAGCGCCAGGAAGAGCAGCAGAAGCTCGAGGACAGCAAGACCGACATCGGCTGGGGCCACCAGATCCGCAGCTACGTGCTCGACCAGTCGCGGATCAAGGACCTCAGGACCAACTACGAGGTCGGCAACACGCAGGCGATTCTCGACGGCGATCTCGACGACTTCATCGCCGCGAGCCTCAAGCAGGGAGTCTGACGGATGAACGAACGCACCCCCGCCCCGGCCGCGGCCGAAGCGCCCCCGGTCGACGAGAACCAGATCATCGCCGAGCGGCGAGGGAAGCTCGCGGCGCTGCGCGCGGCCGGCCAGCCGTTTCCCAACGACTTCCGCCGCGATGCCCTTGCGGCCGACCTGCACGCGGCGCACGGCGGCGACGACAACGCGACGCTCGAGCCGAAGGCAATCGAGGTAGCCGTCGCCGGCCGCATGATGCTGAAGCGCGTGATGGGCAAGGCCTGCTTCGCGACGCTGCAGGACTTCAGCGGCCGCATCCAGCTCTACGTCACCCTCGACGGCGTGGGCGCCGACACGCTCGAGTCGTTCAAGCGCTGGGACCTGGGCGACATCGTCGGCGCCACCGGCACGCTGTTCAGGACCAAGACCGGCGAGCTGTCGGTGAAGTGCGCCGAAGTGCGGCTGCTGTCGAAATCGCTGCGGCCGCTGCCGGAGAAGTTCCACGGCATGACCGACCAGGAGCAGCGCTACCGGCAGCGCTACGTCGACCTCATCACCAACCCGGAATCGCGCGACGTGTTCGTCAAGCGCTCGCAGATCGTCCAGGCGATCCGCGAGTTCTTCGTCGCGCGCCGCTATCTCGAGGTCGAGACGCCGATGATGCATCCGATCCCGGGAGGCGCCGCCGCGCGACCGTTCGTCACCCACCACAACGCGCTCGACACGCGGCTCTTCCTGCGCATCGCGCCCGAGCTGTACCTGAAGCGCCTCGTCGTCGGCGGCCTCGAGCGGGTGTTCGAGATCAACCGCAATTTCCGCAACGAGGGCATCTCGACGCGGCACAACCCCGAGTTCACGATGCTCGAGTTCTACGAGGCGTACCGGGACTACCGCTACCTGATGGACCTGACCGAGACGCTGTTCCGCGAGGTCGCGCAGCGGGTGCTCGGCACCACGACGATCACCTACCAGGGCGAGACCATCGACCTCGGCCGGCCGTTCGACCGGCTGACGATGGCCGAGGCGATCCACAAGTACAACCCGCACTTCCCGCTGGCCGAGCTTGCGAAGCCCGAGTACCTCCGCGTGGCGCTGGCGCCGTTCGGCACCGAGGTGTTCGCGACCGACGGCGTCGGCCTGCTGCAGCTCAAGCTGTTCGAGGCGACCACCGAGGAGAAGCTGGTGCAGCCGACGTTCATCGTCGCGCACCCGACCGACGTGTCGCCGCTGGCGCGCGCCAGCGACGCCGATCCCGCGGTGACCGACCGGTTCGAGCTGTTCATCACCCGGCGCGAGCTCGCCAATGGCTTTTCCGAGCTGAACGATCCGGAGGACCAGGCGGCGCGGTTCAAGGCGCAGGTCGAGGCGCGCGAGGCCGGCGACGAGGAGGCGATGTACTACGACGCCGACTACATCCGCGCGCTTGAGTACGGGCTGCCGCCGGCCGCGGGCGAGGGCATCGGCATCGACCGGCTGGTGATGCTGCTGACCGACAGCCCGTCGATCCGCGACGTCATCCTGTTCCCGCAGCTGAAGCGCGAGGGATGACGACCGAACGCCCCGATGCCATCAGCCCGACGGGCCGTCCCGAGGGCGAGTACCGGACTGCGCAGCACGAAGGCAGTCGAGTGACCACGCGCGCCGTCGACCTCCGTCTCACCGGGATGACCTGCGCCGCCTGCGCGGCGCGGATCGAGAAGGTGCTGAACCGCGCGGACGGCGTCCACGCGGAGGTCAACTACGCCACCGAGACCGCGCACGTCGAGTACGACGCCGGCAAGGCGACGCCGCAGGCGCTGATCGACGTCGTCAGGCGCGCCGGCTACGACGCGGCGCCGGCGCCGGACCCGTTCGCGCAGCCGGAGCAGGAGGCGATCGCCCAGAGCCGCCGCTACCGCCGCGAGCTCGCCAACTTCGCCTTCGCCGCGCTGCTGACCGCGCCGTTCGTCGCGCAGATGGCGTTCATGGCGGGCGGCCGCCACGACATCGAGATGCCCTACGCGCTGCAGTGCGCGCTGGCGGCGCTGGTCCAGTTCGTCGCCGGCTGGCGCTTCTGGCGCGGCGCGTTCAACGCGCTGCGCGGCGGCGCCGCCAACATGGACGTGCTGGTCGCGCTGGGCACGGGCGTCGCGTTCGCGTTCAGCCTGGCGGTGTGGCTGGTGCCGATCCCGTCTCAGCACGTCTACTTCGAGGCCGGCGCGATGATCGTCACGCTGGTGCTGCTGGGCAAGCTGCTCGAGGGGCGCGCGCGGGCGCGCACCGCCACGGCGATCCGCAACCTGCTTGCGCTGCGGCCGCCCACCGTTCACCGCGAGCGCGACGGCAAGGTCCAGGAAGTGCCGCTGGCGGCGGTGCGCGTCGGCGACGTGTTCCTGGTGCGCGGCGGCGACCGCGTGCCCGTCGACGGCCGTGTGCAGGACGGCGAGTCGGCGATCGACGAGGCGATGCTGACCGGCGAGAGCGTGCCGGTGCGCAAGGTCGCCGGCGACAGCGTGCTCGCCGGCACCGTCAACGAGAACGGGCGGCTGCGCTGCGTCGCCACCGCCGTCGGGCAGGCGACGCTGCTCGCCGGCATCGTCCGCCAGGTCAGCGACGCGCAGGGCTCGAAGGCGCCGGTGCAGCGACTCGCCGACCGCGTCGCCGCGGTGTTCGTGCCGGCGGTGCTGGCGATCGCGGCCGTCACGCTGGTCGCCAACGGATTCCTGCTCGGCGACTGGGCGGCCGCGCTGATGCGTGCGACCGCGGTGCTGGTGATCGCCTGCCCCTGCGCATTGGGCCTCGCGACGCCGACTGCGCTGATGGTGGGAGTCGGGCGCGGCGCGCAGGCGGGCATCCTGATCAAGAACGCCGCGGCGCTCGAGCGCGCGCAGGGCATCGACGCGCTGATCGTCGACAAGACCGGGACGCTGACCGTCGGCAAGCCGCGCGTCGCCGCCGAGTATCCGGCCGCCGAATTCACGGTGCGCGAGCTGATGCGGATCGCCGTCAGCCTCGAGACCGGCGCGTCGCATCCGCTGGCGCAGGCGATTGTCGAGCGCGCCCGCGTGCTCGGCGTCGATCCGGTGCCGGTGGGCAACGTGCGGCAGCATCCGGGGCAGGGGGTCGAGGCCGAGAACGGCGGGCAGGCACTGCGCCTCGGGTCGCCGGCGTTCCTCGCCGCGAACGGTGTCCACGGCGACGCCGCGGCGCTCGAGGCGCTGCAGCGCGACGGCCGGACGCTGGTCGGCGTCGCCGAAGGCCGCACGCTGGTCGGCTGGTTCGCCATCGCCGACACCCTGCGCCCGGGCGCCGCGGCCGCGGTGCGGACGCTGGCCGCGGAAGGCATCGCCGTCGCGATGCTGACCGGCGACAACCCCGGCGCGGCGGCGGCGGTCGCCGTCGCGACCGGCATCACCGACTGGCGCGCGCAGCAGAGCCCCGCCGACAAGCGCGAGGCGATCGTCGCGCTGCAGGCGCAGGGCCGCGTCGTGGGCATGGTCGGCGACGGCGTCAACGACGCGCCGGCGCTGGCGCAGGCCGACGTGTCGTTCGCGATGGGCGCGGGCGCCGGCAGCGCGGTCGCGACCGCCGACGTCACGGTGCTGTCCAACGACCTCGCCGCGGTCGCCGCGGCCGTCGACCTGTCCCGTGCCACGCTGCGCAAGATCCGGCAGAATCTCTTCTTCGCGTTCGTCTACAACGTGCTCGGCATCCCGCTCGCCGCATTCGGGCTGCTGTCGCCGGTCGTCGCCGGCGCGGCGATGGCGCTGTCGTCGGTGTCGGTGGTGACCAACGCGCTGCTGCTCAAGCGCTGGCGGCCGCCGAAACCGGCCGCGGCGAAGGCCATCGGGGCCGTGCCGCCGGCGCCGGCGAAGGATGTCAACCCCGCAACCATCGAGGAGCCAAGATGACCACCACCACCGCGCGATTCGCCGTCGACGGCATGACCTGCAACGGCTGCGTGCGCAGCGTCACCAACGCAATCACCCAGGTCGCCGGCGTGCGGAAAGTCGAGGTCTCGCTCGAGGCGAAGTCGGCGACGGTCGATTTCGACACTGCAACTACGGCGCCGGCGGCGATCGTCGCCGCGATCGAAGGAGCGGGGTTCGAAGGCCGCGCGGTTTGAGCGCGGTCGCGATTGCGGGGATAATGCGACGCTTCGGGGTGTAGCGCAGCCCGGTAGCGCGCTTGCTTTGGGAGCAAGATGTCGGAGGTTCAAATCCTCTCACCCCGACCAACCGAACAACGGCATGGCAGTCACGCGCAATGCGTGGCCGAAAACTGCAGGCCAGGGCGCGCGACGCGCATTCTAGTGATCGGCGCAGCGAGGTAGGGTGCCCACCGCTGACGGTCAGCACGCAGCGGCCGTCGCGGCAGTGCCGTCAAAGCACGGCGTTGAACACGAAGCCAACCAGCAGGATCCCGCTGGCGACGACGGCGATGAAGGTGGCGATGAGCCGCATCTTCAGTACCTTGCGCAGGATCACCATTTCCGGCAGCGACAGCGCGATCACGCTCATCATGAACGCGAGCACCGTGCCCAGCGCCGCACCCTTCGCCAGCAGCGCCTGCACGATCGGGATGATGCCCGCGGCGTTGGTGTACATCGGCACGCCGATCAGCACCGCCACCGGCACCGCCCACCAGACGTCCCTGCCCATGAAGCTGGCCATGAAGTCCTCCGGCACGTAGCCGTGGATGCCGGCCCCGATGGCGATGCCCGCCAGGATGTACGGCCAGACCTTGCCGACGATCTCGCGCACCGACGCGAAGCCGGCATCGATGCGCTCGCCCAGCGTCAGCCGGGCCTCGCCCATCGTGGCGGTGGTGCGCGGCATCTCGCGCACCCAGTCCTCCAGATACGCTTCCATCTTCAGACGGCCGATGACCCAGCCGGAAACGATCGCCACCGACAGCCCGAGGCCGAGGTAGAGCAGGGCGACCTTCCAGCCGAACAGGCCGAACAGCAGTGTGAGCGCGACCTCGTTGACCATCGGCGCCGAGATCAGGAACGAGAAGGTCACGCCCAGCGGCACGCCGGCCTGCACGAATCCGATGAACAGCGGCACGGCCGAACAGGAGCAGAACGGCGTGACGATGCCGAGACTCGCGGCCATGACGTTGGCGGCACCCTCGGAGCGTCCGGCGAGCAACGCGCGGGTGCGCTCGGGCGTGAAGTAGGAATTGATCATTCCCATCACGAACACGATGCCGGTGAGGAGCAGCAGCACCTTGGGCGTGTCGTAGAGGAAGAACTGCAGCGCACCGCCCAGGTGGCTGTCCCGTTCGACCGGCAGCGCGGCCACCAGCGCTTCCGAGGCCGGGCTCAGCGTCTGGTACAGGCCGAACCATGCCGCGGCGGCCAGGGCCAGGAACAGCAGGGGCTGCTGGCTGGGCCAGCGCTTCAAAGGAGCAAGGACCGCGTTCATCCGATGGATCCCTGGTGCATCCTGCCGGGGTGCAAGTCGCACCCTTCATATTGCCGACGCGGACACTTCATAGTATCGCCCTTCCTACCGGGGCGGACAAGACGCTATCCGGGCTTGCCGTCCAGCCGCGGCCGCGACAGCACCGGCCAGTAGCGAACCGCGTACAGCGCGAAGGCCGCGGACCAGCAGATGCCGGAGACGACCACCGTCGCCACGTAGGCGCCGGGCAGCAGCATGCCCCCGAAGACGCGGATCGCCGCGGCGAGGGCCACCAGGACGTAGCACGCCACCTCGAAGCCGTCCGCGACCAGCGGGCGCCCGGTGTGGCCGCGCGCCGTGCGCGTCATCATGCCGATGGTCATGCCGCCGATCGCCCCGACGGTCAGCGCGTGCACCGCGAGCAGTTCGCCGACGAGCCCGAGCGCGGCAAGCCCGCGCAGCAGCAGGTGGACGACGATCCAGAGATAGGCGAGGTGCAGCACCCAGACGAGCGGCGTGCGCAGCGTCCGCCACGGCTGCCACAGGCGCAGCCGCGCCGCGTGCGCGACTGCGGCGCCCAGCGCCAGCGCGGCGCCGACCGCGGACGGCAGCTGCAGGACGTCGGCGGCCAGCAGCGCCAGCACGCTCCCAAGCGCCAGCTTCTCGACCACCGGGTGCCGCGCTGCGTGCACGCCCGGGATGCCGTTGCTGGTGAACATCGGGATCACCCGCCCGCCCATCACCGCCAGCACGAACAGCACGACGTCGAGGCCGACCTGCAGGCTTGCCCGCGCCGGCCACGAGAGCACGCCCAGGTGCGACAGATGGAACGCCAGCACGGCGGCGCCGAGCAGCAGCATCAGCGCGACGAAGAAATAGTTGCGCCGGCTGCGGCTCCTGACGATGGGGATGCCAATGCCGACGGCGACGGCGATCGGAAACGCTGCATTGACCACCGCCGCGGCGAGGGCGAAGGGGGTCAGCACGAGCACGCGCCCGGCAAGCCACAGCGCGGCGAGCGCCATCAGCGTCGCGCCGGTCGGTGTCGGCCTTCCGGTCCAGTTGCGCACGGCGGTGAACAGGAACCCGGCCACCACTGCCATCGTGTAGCCGTAGAGCATTTCGTGGCCGTGCCACGCCGGGGTCGAAAGACGGCCGGCGGGAAGGATGCCCGCATATCGGGCCACCCAGGACAGGATCGACAGCGCGGCGAAGCTGCTGGCGAGCAGGTAGAACGGCCGGAAGCCGAGATTCCACAGCGCGAATCGGGCGGCGCCGGGTCCTGCCTGCGGCTGCAGGCTTTCGATCGTCGCCATGCTAGCGGCCGCGCGCGCGCGCCGCGGAAAGCTTCACGTCAGTCGAACCGGATCGGATGTCCGTCGGGGCCGAACGGAATGAACGCCCGGTGTGTGCCGGCCTTGATCGACTCGACCATGCTGCGCAGCGGCGCCTCGGCCTCCTCGCTCGTGGGCGGGCGGCCACCGTGACCGGCCAGGCTGGCGACGAAGACGATTGCCCACGCCTGGCCCACCGAGTGCGATTCCTCGACCAGCGCCGCGAACGTATGCAACTCCTCCGGGGTCTTGTCGACGCACATCAGCGGCACGAGGGCTCCGCCGCGGCCGGCGACGAAGCGCCGGCGCTGCTCGGGGCTGCTGTCCTCGGGCAGCTCGGCGCCCGCGAACACGAAGAGCAGGCGTTGCGGTTGCGGTTGCGCCCGCGCGGCGCGCAGCAGGTCGTCGAAGGTGTAGATGTCCAACGTCAGGTCCCGGCACTCGCCACGTGCTGTGCAAAAAAGGTATATTTCATAGATTTTTATGCTGCGCCGGCTCGCCGGAAAAAGCAACGTCGCCGACGAAACGTTTGCGTCCCATGCGCCTTACCCGCTTCTCCGACTGCACGCCGCGCGTGCTGATGTACCGGGCGCTCGAACGCACGCGCCTCGCGACCGTTTCCGAGATCGCGTCGGCGTACGGCATTTCCCGCAACCACCTGATGAAGGTGGTGCACCAGCTCACGCGTGCCGGATCGGCGTGTCGTGCCGCCTCAGGGGCGTTCTGGTCGACGCCTTCGACGCGCTGTACGAGTCGCTGGAACTGCACAAGCTCGCCAACCTGGTGCGGGCGCCCAGCGTACTCAGGCAGGCGCTGGTTCGCAGCTGACATGCCATCCGACGTCACGACGGCAGGGCCGCAGATTGCGGCGGCGGCGGTCCGGCGAGGAAGAGTGTTCGCGCAATGAACGGCAAACCGAAGGACGATGCACGCGGCATGGGCAAGCACCGGATCGAGGCGCTGGCGGACGGGATTTTCGCCGTCGCGATGACCCTGCTCGTGCTCGACATCAAGTCGCCGCAGAACCTGTGGTTCGACACCGATCGCGCGCTCGCCGCCCACCTGGCGGGTTTCGAGCACAGCTTCGTCATGTACGCGATCAGCTTCGTCGTGCTCGGGATCTTCCTGCTCTGCCACCACGTGCAGCTGCACTTCGTCCACCGCGTGGATCGCCGGCTGCTGTGGACCAACCTGCTGTTCCTGCTGTTCGTCGTCCTGATCCCGTTTTCCACCGATCTCCTGGGGGACCACGGGCACCTGCAGCTTCCGGTGGTGATCTACGCCGTCAACCTGCTCGTCCTCGTCCTGCTGCTGTACCTGCACCTGCGCTACCTGGTCGCCAATCCCGAGCTGGCGGTACCGGAGCTGACCCCCGAGGCGGTCACCCTGATCAACCGGCAGCTGCTCCTGCTGGGGCTGGTGCCTGCCTGCTCGATCGCGGTGTCGTTCCACAGCCCCCGGCTGGGCATGTACCTCTATACGCTGCTCGTCGTGCCGGTCTTCCTCTCCGGCAGGATCGACCAGCTGACCCGAGGGGCGACCGAGGACGACGACCCGGCGCAGTGAATCCCGGCCCACACCGATTCCCGTCGCCGGTGCCGGCTTACCGTTGGCCTGACCGCGTCAACCGTTCATAATCAGCATTTGGACGTGGTGCGGAGCCGGACGTGGTGCGGAGCCGCATCCGCGGCCTGCGCCGCTCAGAGGAGAGATTCATGTCGAAGCAACGACCGACCACCGGGACCGACGGACGCCCGCTGCCGATCCTGCCGCCGGAGCGCGACGCGCGCGTCTGGGCGCGGCTGGTGCGCGTGCTGTTCTACACCCCCGGTTTCCTGGCCATCCTGCTGCTGAAGACCGGCGAGCCGGCCGGCTTCGGCATCACCATCGAGCTCCTGATGCTGTCCAGCGCGGCCGCCATCGTCGGCGGGCTGTACATCGGCACCCAGTCGACGGATGCGGGCGCCGATGACTCGTCCAGGATCGGCACCTGGAGCGGGTCGCTGGTCATCGAGCTGCTCGCCGTGGTGCCGTTTCTCTGCGCGGTGCCGGCGCTGTTCCACCAGCTCGCGAACAGCACGCTGCTGCACACCCCGGCGGCCAGCGCCGTCAACGTGACGCTGGGCGCCTCCGAGCTGCTGCCGGCGATGGCGATCCTGCCGTTCATGCTCTATCAGCTCGCCGGCTTCGGCACGCTGCACTACGTCGTGCCGAAGCCGATCAACTGGGCGATCAACGTTGGCATCCTCGGCCTGATCGTCGCCGCCTACGTCGCCAACCGCCAGAGCCAATTTCGCGCTGGAAAGGGCGATGGGCGGGCTCCTCGTCCTGGGCATGGCCGCCACCGTGCTCTACGGCATACTGAAGCTGCGGCGGATGCAGACGGACTACGACCTGCGCTGCCCGCCCAGGGAAACGAAATAGGGCGGCCATCGGGCGCCCCGAGAGCAGAGGAAGCACGACCATGTGGTGGATCAGCTACCGCGGCGAAGGCAAGTCCGGCGTCGAGAACATCGGCGTCTTCGAGGACGACGGCACGCCGCGCAAGGAGCACCCGCTGCTCCTCGATCCGTCGCCCAAGGCGCATCCGCTGCACATCGCCCGCGGCTTCGCGCTCGTCGGCGACGATCTGTACATCGCCAACGCCTGGCGCAAGGACAGTCACATCGCCCGCTACCACCGTCACGGCGACACCTTCCGTTTCGCCGAAGTGGTGGTGACGACCCGGCATGTCTCGGCGATGGTCCACCCGTTCGACGTGGAGTTCGGCGACGACGGACGCCTCTACGTCTCGTCGCAGGACACCAACACCGTGCTGTCCATCCTGCCGAAGACGCGCAAGCCGGCGCCGGTGGCCCCGCACCTCCGCCAGATGTTTCCCGACGGACACTTCCTGCCCGGCACGCTGGTCGCCTCCAGCCAGGGCGGACTCCCCGACGCCGGTGACCACCCGCCACTCGACGTGCCGGCGCCGCTGGGCCTCAAGGTGGTGCTCGACATCCACGGCAAGCCCCGGCATTCGGTGCGCGGCATCGTCGTTCATCGCGACCATCTCTACGTCGCCGGCGAAGCGGGGGACACCGTCAAGATCTTCGAGCTGAAGACGGGGAAGTACGTCGCGCGCATCCAGGGGAAGAAGCTCGCCAAGCCCGTGCACCTGGTCCTGCACGGCGACACGCTCTACATCGGAGCGGCGGGCACCGGCAGCATCCTCGCGTACGACATCCCGAAGGAGGCCCCGCGCGGCAAGCTCAAGCCGCGCACCGTCATCGACGCGAAGCTCCGGGCTCCTTCCGGGTTCGCGATCGGCCCGGACGGCGACCTCTACGTCGCGGAGCGGTTCGACCAGCGGGTGCGGCGCTTTTCCATCAAGGGCAAGCGCAAGGGGACGTTCATCGACGGGCTCCCCGACATGCCGGAGTTCCTGGTGCACGTGCCGGATCGGGCGTAGATGACCGGGGGATCGGCGCGACCGGAGGCGCGGATGCCGCGCGGCCGACCGTCGGTGGGCGCCGCCGCCGATCGTCGCAGGCGGGGCGCGTTGCGGCCGGAGTCCTGATGGAAACGTACGTCATCTCGTTCGAGGAAGCCTTCTGGGGCGGGATCCTGGTGGCGATCACCATGGCGATCCACGGCACCGGCATGTTCACGATCCTGCGCATCACCGATGCGCTGAAGGAGCGCTTCGCGCCGATGGAGTCGTACGCGGGTGGGCTCGGCATCGTCATCTTCGCCAGCCTGCTGATCGTCTCGACCAACGTGCTCGAGGTGATCGTCTGGGCGAGCTTCTTCCTCGTGCAGGGCGCGCAGCCCACCCACAGCGTCGCGATGTACAACGCGCTGCTCAACTACACCACGTTGCAGGCGAACTACCTGCCGCAGCAATGGCACCTGCTCGAACCGCTGCTCGGCATGGCGGGGCTGCTCACCGTCGCCTGGTCGACCGGCATCCTGTACATGCTGGCGCAGGACTTCCAGGACACCCAGCTGCGCAAGCGCAGGCGCGGCCGCGGGGAACACGGCGATGCAACGCGGAAGCCGGAGCGCGGCGCACCTGCCGCGCCGGATGAAAGCTGACTTCCGGGCAGCCGCGGCACCGGTCCCATCGGCGTTCGCCTGTCGCGTTGCCCGACGCCGTTGCGCCGCGACCTCGATGATCCGCGCGACCCGCATCGCGGCAGCGCTGATGGCGACGCTGGTCGCGGCCGCGGCAATCACCGCGCCGGCCGCCGCAGCAGGCCCGCCTCCCGGCGCGAATGAGGCGCGTGCCGAAGTCCAGCTCGGCCTGTGCACGCCGGCCGACCGGATCGTGCAGGCGCTGGACCTGCGTCCCCGCGGCACCCCGATGCGCGTCTGGCAGTTCGACGATGCGGACCTGACCCTGCTCGGGCGCGGCGTCCGCCTCCGCCTTCGCGTGGCCGCGGACGGCGGCTCCGAACTCACGCTGAAGGTCGCCGACCAGGATTGCGCGCGGCTCGGGCGCGGACTGGTGCCGGCCGGCGAGGGCAAGTGCGAGTACGACGTCTACGGCGCGAGTACGGCGGGCGCCGTTTCGCTCGTCCGCCGCGTGGGCGCGCAGGAGACCGGCGACCTCGTTGCCGGCCGCGCGGCGCCGGCGCAGGTCCTCGGTCCGGCGCAGACGCGGTACCTGCGCGAGGTCGTCGGAGTCTGGCCCCTGCCCGCCGGCATCCGCGCGCTCGGCCCGATCGAGGTCCGGACGTATCGCACCCCCGACCGCCGCTACGACGTCGACATCTCGGAACTTCCCGGCGGCGATCGCCATGCCGAGATCTCGCGCAAGGTGCCGCTCGCGAAGGCCGCCCGGACGATGGAGGCGATGGCGGCGGAGCTGGCGCGCGCCGGTGTCGCGGTCTGCGCCGACCAGTCCTCGCAGGCGGCCGGCAAGCTGCGCGCCCTGCTGCGCTAGCCGGCGCCGGCCGGCGCCTGGTTCGAGCGGCTAGGGGGGGTGATGCGACGCGTGCTTCCGGTGGCGCCACCGGTGGATCAGCAGGCGCAGGCGGCCGAAGGTCCAGTGGTCGTTGACGACGAAGTTCGCCACGCTGGCGATGACGATCGCGAGCACGTTGGCGATCAGGTAGTGGAAGTGGCGCGCGAACACGTGCGTCAACGCGAACTGCAGCGCGATGCCGAGCCAGCATGCGATCGCGTACTGGACGAACTGCATCAGGATCGGCGTCGACACGTGCTCGCGGCGGTCCAGCCAGGTCCACGCGCGGTTCAGCAGGAAGTTGTTGATGGTGGCGAAGAAGATCGCCGTCGCGAGCGACACGTTGAGCCGCACCGACGGCGACTCGATCGAGCGGAAGACGAACTCCTGCGCAAGGTAGAGCACCGCCACGTTGACGACGGTCCCCGACGCGCCGACGACGCCGAACTTGATGAACCGGTGGCGCAGCAGGCGGCCGACGACCGGCAGCCGGTGCAGGCGTGCGACGAGCGTCATGCCGGTCCCGCCGCGCCGTGCGGGCGGCTGCGGGCGACGACGACGCGCGCCTCCGCCAGCACCCGCGCGGGCGCGATCCGCTTCAGGCACTGGTTGTCGCCGTCGCAGGGCGAGTTGCGGTGGTTGTAGGCGGTGAGGCACGGCGCGCAGGGGAGCGCTAGATGCAGGCAGCTCGCGTGGTCGCCGAGCGGGCCGTAGAGGCGCGGCGTCTCCGGCCCGAACAGCGCCACGGTGGGCACCGCGGTCAGCGACGAGAACTGCGCCGGTCCGCCGTCGTTGGTCACCAGCAGCGCCGCCCGCCCGAGGAGTGCGACCAGCTCGCGTACCGACTTCGTGTACCCCGACAGGTCGAGGCAATCCGGATGCCCGACCGCCTGCTCCAGCGCGCGCGAGAGCGGCTTGTCCGCCGGCAGGCCGATGATCGCCACGACGTAGCCTTCGTCGACGAGCCCCGACGCGAGAGTGCGCCAGTGCTCGACCGGCCACGCGCGGATCGGCAGGATTCCGCCGCTCGCGTAGACCAGCGCGAGCCGTCGTCCGGCAAGCCGCGGAAAGTCGCCGTACAGGCGCGCGGCGAACGCTTCCGCCTCGCCGGGCAGGAACGCGGGCACCGGCGCCGGAAGGCTGCCTGCGTCCTCGCTCTCCTTGTCGAGCGGATGCGTCCCCGACTCGAGCGCGCGCGCGAGCGTCAGGAACTGCAGCGACAGGTGGCGGTAGGGGTTGTAGAGCACCGGCCGGTTGATGAACGAGCCGCGGTAGAGGCCCTCCTGCGTGTGGCGGTGGAAGCCGGCGCGCAGCGGGGCCCCCGAAACCCACGACAGCAGGCTGCTGATCCGCGCGAAGAGCTCGCAGTCGAGCACCGCGTCCGGACGCAGCCGGCGCAGCGTGCGAACCGCGGTGAACAGCGTCCGCGCGAGCCCGCCGAGCGAGCGGTCGTCGACCACGATGACGTTTTCCGGCGGGACGCTCGCCATCAGGTCGAGGGCCTCGCGGTTCTTGCCGAACAGCATCACGTGCAGCGAGGCATCCGGGTAGCGCGCACGCAGCGCGACGAACATCGGCTGCGCGAGCACGAGGCTGCCCATCTCGGACAGCAGGATCACGACGATGCTTCGCGGCGACGGCGGCGCCTTGCGCCGAGGCAGCACGCGGTCGAGCAGCGACGCGAGCGCGCACAGCGGCACGCCGACGTAGCGATCGACCGCGCGCTGGAAGTCGACGTTCATTGTGCGGGGGCCGGCGGGCGGTAGCCGTAGACGACCCGCGCGTAGTAGGTGCCGACGGGCACGCCGGCCTTCTTCGCCGTCAGCGCCTGCACCGGCCCGAGACGCGTCGCCGCGGCAGCCACGCGCGAATCCTCGACATCGTTGCGGCGCCGGGCGACCACGATCAGGTCGCGCCCGGCGAAGGCCTCGCGCGGGAACCAGTACTCGTACATCAGCGCGTTCTCGTCGTGGAACAGGTGCCGGCTTGTCGTGTCGAGCGCGCCGTCGCCGCGGGGGTCGTAGAACGCCATCTCGTCGGCGGTGTTGTGCTTGTCGAGGCCGACGATGGCGGGCCGGCGCCCCGTCTCGCGCACCACGTCGTCCTCGAGGACCTGCACCTGCCGCCGCAGGTCGCCCCAGCCCATCTGGAAATAGTGGTGGTGCGCGCGCACGCCGGCAACGCCCCAGACCGGGTAGTAGAAGAGGCCGTACGCCCACACCAGCATCAGCAGGTGCACGACCGGCACCCAGCTGCGCGCGAGCACGCGATCCAGCGCGGCGTCGCCGAGCCCGGGCCGGGACATCGTCGCCGCGAGCACCGGCAGCACGGCGAGCCAGACCGGTCCCGTCCAGTGGATCTTGGTCTCGGCCTTGAGGCTCGCCACGGCCAGCACCGCGAGCGGGACCAGCGTGAAGACGAGCACGAACAGGCGCTGCCGTCCGACGAACGCGGCGGCATCGTCCGGCGGCGCCGCGACCGCGCCGCCGGACGCCGGGGCGCCGGGGCGCCGGACCAGCCGCCACAGCGCCATCAGGCCGAGCGGCGTCAGCAGCACGACGATGAAGCCGACGAATTCGTGCAGGCTGAACTGCGACTGCTGGCCTGCGAGGCGGCGCGACCCCTGGAAGGCGAACGACGCCCAGTCGTGGCGGATGTTCCACGCGATGACGGGCGAGAACAGCGCCAGCGCGACGAGCGCGCCGCCCCACGCCCAGGGCGAGAGCAGGACGCGGCGCGACCGCGCATCGACGACGACGAACGCGAGCGCGGCGAGCGGCACCAGCACCATCGTGTACTTGGACAGCATGCCGATGCCGATGGCGGCGCCGGCACCGAGCCACGCCGCCGGCCTGCCGCCCAGCAGCGCGCGCTGCAGGTAGTAGAGCGCGGCCGCCCACGCGGCGGCGAGCGGCGCGTCCGGCGTCATCAGCACGCCGGCCGCGAAGAAGAACGGCAGCGTCGAGGCGAGCAGCGCGCTGCGCAGCGCATTGCCCGGCCCGGCGAGGTCGCGCGCGAACCCGAAGACGAAGACGATCATCACGCCCGCTGCGAGGACCGCGGGCAGGCGGACGAAGAACTCGCCGCCGCCGAGCGCGAGCGACGCGGCGACGAGCCACGCGATGAGCGGCGGATGGTCGAGGTAGCCGATGTCGAGGTGTTGCGCATAGTTCCAGTAGTACGCCTCCTGCGGCATGAGCTCGACCTGGCCGAGGTAGACGAGGCGCAGCACCAGCAGGTAGGCGATCGCGAGCAGCGCGGCGACGCCGCGGTCGCCAGCCGGCGCGCTCCCGGCAAACGCCGCGAGTCCGAGCAGCAGGACCAGCGCGCCGGCGAGCGCCGCCGGCACGATGGCGACCAGCAGCGGGACGTGCCCCGCGAGCAGCGAGAGCACGCCCGCGCGCAGGGCAAAGGCGAGCGCGACGACCACGCCCAGCGTCGCCAGCGGCCGCGGGAATGCGACGCCGCGCATCGCGACGAGGCCGGCCGCGAGTGCCAGCGCGAAGGCGCCGGCCTGCGCGAACTCGAGCGGCACGCCCGCCGCGCGCAGCAGCAAGAAGGCGACGATGTCGGCCGTCGCCGCGACGGCGGCGGCTATCCGCCAGCGGCGTGCGAGCGCCGGGTCGGCGTTGGCGAGCACGGCGAGCGTGGTCATGCGGTTCGACGCTGCAGGCGGGTCCGGCGTGGCGGGAGGCGAGTCGGCATGCGCTCGGGGCGGAAGGAGGGACCCCGGCGCGCGCGGCAGGGTCGGGCTGGAGCGGGTAAGGGGGATCGGGGGTTTGTCGCAGACTCGGGGACGCTCGCCGCCCTGCACCCACCGTTAGAACTGCACCCCGGCATTGCCCGCATTATAACCGCAGCTCCTGCTGGGCGATCCGCCGGTCCCGGGCTTGCACCTCGACCGCCGTCGGCGGGTTCGAGTATGATTATCGCCAGCGGAATTTCTCCCGCGCGATGGCTCACGGAAACAATCCGGTGTACGTCACCGCGCCGCCAAGTCGAGCGGCAGTGAACGCCTTGAATTCTGCATTGAAAACCTGACAGATTGCGCCAAATCCGACCACCGAGGGGACTCTCGATGAAGCCTGTATTTACCCACCGACTCCGTGCCTGCGTCGCACTTGCGGTCGCCTGCTGCTCCTGGCCGGCATTCGCGCAACCCGCCGGCGTCGACGCCAAGGCCGACGCCGTGCTGCGTTCCATGACCCAATACATGGCCGGCCTGAAGCAGTTCAGTGCGCAGACCGAGAACTCGCTCGAGGTGGTGACGGCCGAGGGGCAGAAGATCCAGTTCACCGCGCCGGCGACGCTCACGGTGTCGCGGCCGGACAAGCTGCATGCGGAGCGCCGCGGCGACATCGTCGACCAGACGTTCCACTACGACGGCAAATCGCTGACGCTCTTCGATCCGACGACGAAGTACTACGCGACGGTTCCGGCACCCGCGAACATCGATGCGATGCTCGACTTCGCCCGCACCAAGCTCGACGTGATCGCACCCGGGGCGGACCTCATCGACACTCGCGCCTACGCGAGACTGATGCAGGATGTGAAGGCCGGTACCTACCTCGGATTGGCCGTCGTCGGCGGCCACCGATGCCATCACCTGGCGTACCGCGGCGCCGAAGTCGACTGGCAGCTCTGGGTCCGCGAGGGCAGCCAGCCGCTTCCCTGCAGGTACGTGATCACGTCGAAGGATGTCGCCGGCGCCCCGCAGTTCACGCTCCAGATCGTCAAATTCGACACCGCCCCCAAGATCGACGCTGCCAAGTTCCGGTTTACGCCGCCCGCCGGCGCGAAGCCGGTCGAGTTCCTGCCCGTTGGTCGGGCACGCTGAAGCGCGAGGATCCGCCATGAAGAATTCTGCCCGCACGATCGTTCCCGCATCGTTCCTGCTCCTGCTCGCCGCGGAGCTGACTCCACTTACTTCCGGCATCGTCGGCATCATTGGCGACGCCCACGCCATCGTCGGCCGGCCGGCGACGCCGGTCAGCGTCGCCGGCGTCGCCCGGCGCTCGGCCGTCCGTGAGGTGGCCGTCGTCGAGACCGCGGCAGTCGCCACGACCGCCGCAGTGGCGACGACCGCGGCTGCAAGTTCGGCGGCAGCCGCCTCGGCCGCATCCGCGCAGGCCGCCGCAGCCCAAGCCGCCGCGGCCAAACCGCCGGCCCCCGCGCCGGCCGCAGGGTCGCTCCCGGTCGGAACCGTGGTCGCCGCGCTGCCCGCAGGCTGCGTTTCCGCGCCGATCAGCGGCGTCGAGTACTACCTCTGCAACGGCACCTACTACCGCGCCGCGTTCCAGGGCAACAATCTGGTGTACGTGGTATCCAAGCCTTGACCTGCAAGCTGTGCGCGGCGCTCGTGGCGCTGCTCGCCCTCGGCGGATGCGCGACGAGGCCGGTCAATCCGCCGCTTGCGCACGCGGACCACAAGGTCGGCTACCGGTTCGAGGCGCGCGAGCACCTGCTGCGCGACCGCGACAACCTCGTCATTCTCGCGTTCTCCGGCGGCGGCACGCGCGCCGCCGCGTTCTCGTACGGCGTGCTCGAGGCGCTGCGCAAGATCGAGGTCGACGCGCCCGGGCGGGGAAAGGTCCGCGCCATCGACGAAGTGGGTGTCATCACCGGCGTGTCCGGTGGCAGCTTCACCGCGCTGGCCTACGGGCTGTACGGCGACAAGCTGTTCGACCAGTACGAAAAGCGCTTCCTGAAGCGCAACGTCGAGGGGGAACTTTTCGGGCGCGCCGCCACCCCGACGTACTGGGGATCGCTGATGTCCACGGGCTGGGGTCGCTCCGAGCTGGCGGCGGACTTCTACGACGAGATCCTGTTCAACGGCGCGACGTTCGCCGACCTGCAGCGCCGCGACGGACCGATGATCGTCGCGGCGGCGACCGACGTGAGCTCGGGCGCGCGCTTCTACTACACCCAGACGATGTTCGACATCATCTGCTCGGATCTCGCGGGCGTGCGGCTGGCGCGCGCGGCGGCGTCGTCGTCCGCGGTGCCGGTCGTGTTTTCGCCGGTCACTTTCGACAATTACGGCGGCAGCTGCGGCTTCCGGGAGCCGCCGTGGCTTGAAAACATCGCCGACGCCCGGCATCCGGTCCGACCCGCCGCCCGATCGAAGCGACAGCTCGCGGACATGCGGCTGTACGAAGACAGCAAGGATCGTCCGTACATCCACCTCGTCGACGGCGGCGTTGCCGACAACCTGGGGATTCGCGGGGTGCTCGACGTCATCGACGAGTTCGAGGCATTGCGCCTCCTCGGCCAGCCCACGCCGATCGACCGTTACAAGCGCATTGCGGTCGTCGTCGTCAACTCGTTGTCGTCGCCGAGCACCGACTGGGACAAGCACGTCGACAAGCCGGGCACCTTCGACGTGTTCATGCAGGCGACCGCGGTGCCGATCGACCACTATTCCTTCGAGGCCATCGAGCTGCTGCGCGACACCGCGGCGCGCTGGAAGACGATGCGCGGCATCCGCGACTCGGGGGCGATCTCGGACAAGTCCAGCCCGGCGCTGGTGGAGGTGATGCGCTCGCCCGGCGCGGAACTCTACGTCGTCGACGTCTCGTTTGCCGCACTCGGCAACGCCGACGAACGCGACTACCTGAATCAGCTGCCCACGACGTTCGTGCTGCCGGACGAGGCGGTCGACCGCCTGCGCGCGGCAGCGGGCCGGATCATGTACGAGTCGCCCGAGTTCCGGCGCTTGCTGGCGGACATCGCGGCCACCGCCGCCACCGCGCCGGCCGGCGCCGGCGTGCCCGCGTCCAGGCCGTAGTTCCCTTCGTGGTGCACGCACCCCTGCCGCGCCGCGCCCCTAGCTCGATCGACCGAGGCAACACATGAGTGCTCTGGCCATCGCCGTGACCGTTCTCGTCTGCGTCTTCGGCGGCGCCCTTGCCGGGCTGTTCCTGCGAACGCGCCTGCCCGGTCACCATCTCAACGACGACTCGAAGGAGATCATCAAGCTGGCAATCGGCGTGATCTCGACGATGGCGGCGCTGGTGCTGGGCCTGCTGGTGTCGTCGGCCAAGAGCTCGTTCGACCGGACCGGCGACGAGCTCACGCAGATTTCGGCGAAGGTCGTGCAGCTCGACAACGTCCTCGCCCAGTACGGCCGCGAGGCGAGCGAGGTCCGCGGCACGCTCCGGCAGGGCTACCGGGGGACGATCGAGGCGCTGCTGTCACAGGACGAAGCCAAGCTGGCGCAGCTTCGCGCGCCGAGGCTGGGGGCCGGGGTGGAGGATGTCCAGGCGGGAATCCGCGCGCTGGTGCCGGCCAGCGACGTCCAGCGCTCGTTGCTCTCGCAGGCACAGTCCCTGGCGGAGGAGGTGAGCGCAAACCGAGTGCTGCTCCTGCTGCAGCAGCACGGCTCGATCTCGTCCCCGCTGCTGGTGGTGGTCGTGGCGTGGCTGACCCTGATCTTCGTCGGCTTCGGGCTGTTCACGCCGCGCAATGCGACGGTGATCACGTCGCTGTTCCTGTGCGCGCTGGCGGTCTCGGGTGCGATCTTCCTGATCCTGGAGATGGACGATCCGCTGACCGGGATGGTGAGGATCTCCGACGAGCCGACGCGCCGGACGCTCGCGATCCTGACGAGCCGCTGATCGCGGCGGCGGCCGGCGGGGAGGGCCGCGGGCCGGCTGTGCTATCATTTCCCCCGTTTCCGGTCGTCGCGCCGACCCCAGCCGCAAGGCATGGGCGGGCGGGGTCCCGGAGCCGTTTCGACCGTCCGCGCGCGCCTTTCGCGGCCCGCGGGCGCGACGCGATACCCGAGTCCGACCGGCGCCCGTAGCTCATCTGGATAGAGCACCGGCCTTCTAAGCCGGCGGTAACAGGTTCGAGTCCTGTCGGGCGCGCCAGTTTCGGCGCGCGCGGCGATGCCGGGCCCGAGGGCGATCCGCCCGCAGGCCCGGTGACGTCGCGTGCCGCATCAGCGGTGGCTGTAGCTCAGTTGGTAGAGTCCCGGATTGTGATTCCGGTTGTCGTGGGTTCGAGTCCCATCAGCCACCCCACCTCCTTCCCGCCGGTCCCGGCGGGGCCGTTGCCTGGCGTCAAACGACCGCCCGCCCTTGCGCGGTAAGATCGCGTCATCGGCCGTTCGCCAGGCCGCAGGAGGATTCATGCCCGCCAAGATCACGCAGGACGCCGCGTCGCGCGTCTCCGAGGTGCTCGCGCTGGTGCGCGACCGCATCGCCCCCGCCGACCGCGAGCGCACCGAGGCGTTCGCGCGCGAGTACTTCCGCGGCATGGACGACGAGGACGTCGTCACCCGCGCGCCGGCCGACCTGTACGGCGCCGCGCTGTCGTTGCTGCAGTTCGCCTCCCGCCGCACGCCGGGCGCGCCGCGGCTGCGTGTGTTCAACCCTCGCCTCGATGACCACGGCTGGCAGTCGTCGCACACGGTCGTCGAGATCGTCAACGACGACATGCCGTTCCTGGTCGACTCGGTGACGATGGAACTCGCCCGCCTGCGGCACGACCTGCACTTGATCGTCCACCCGATCGTCAAGGTCGAGCGCGGCGCCGACGGTGCGCTGGGGGCGATCGCGCCCGGCACCGATGCGCCGGCCAACGACGCGCCGCGTGGCCCCCGCGAGTCGCTGATGCACGTCGAGATCGACCGCATCGCCGACCCGGCGCGGATGAAGTCGCTTGCGGCCGACCTCGAGCGCGTGCTCGCGAACGTGCGCGTCTGCGTCGACGACTGGGGCGCGATGCGCGCGCGGATCGCCGACGTCGTCGCCGAGCTCGAGCGCCGCCCGCCGCCGCGGCCGGCGACCGAGGTCGCGGAAACCAGGGCGTTCCTGAGCTGGCTCGCCGACGGTCACTTCACGTTCCTGGGTTACCGCTGCCACGACCTGGTCGCGGCCGACGACGGCGATGCGCTGGCGATCGTCGAGGGCTCGGCGCTGGGCGTGCTGCGCGGCGAGAAGAGCGGGCGCTCGCAGAGCTTTGCCCAGCTGCCGCCGGCGCTGCGCAGCCACGCCCGCGCGAAGGACCTGCTGATCCTGACCAAGTCGAATTCGCGCTCGACGGTGCACCGACCCGGCTACATGGACTACATCGGCGTCAAGCGCTACAACGCCGCCGGCGAGGTCTGCGGCGAGCACCGCTTCCTGGGCCTCTACGCGTCGACCGCGTACAGCGCCAATCCCGCCGACATCCCGCTGCTGCGGACCAAGGTCGCCGACGTCATCGCGCGCACCGGCGTGGTGGCGGTCTCGCACGACGCCAAGGCGCTGACCAACATCCTCGACACCTATCCTCGCGACGAGCTGTTCCAGGTGTCGGTGGAGCGCCTGACCGAGATCGTGCAGGCGATCCTGCGCCTGCATGGGCGGCAGCGGCTGCGGATGTTCGAGCGCCGCGACCCGTACGGCCGCTTCGTGACCTGCCTGATCTACGCCCCGCGCGACCAGTACACGACCGCGCTGCGGCGGAAATGGCAGGCGATCCTGGTCGCCGCGTTCAAGGGCACCGGGTCGGAATTCAACGTGCTCCTGTCCGAGGCGACGCTGGCGCGGGTGCTGATCACCGTCCGCACCGTGCCGGGCAGTCTTCCCGCGGTCGACGTGGGAGCGATCGAGGCCGAGCTCGCACGGGCGACGCGCCGCTGGGAGGACGACCTCCGCGACGCGCTGGAGGAAGCGCTGGGCGAGGCGAGGGGCAGCGCCCTGGCGCACCGCTACGCAGACGCGTTTCCCGCGGCCTACCGGGAGGACTTCGCGGCGCGCAACGCCGTGCCCGACGTCGAGCTGGTCGAGCGCGCGCTCGCCGGCGACGCGCCGGCGATCAGCCTCTACCGGCCGCTCGAGGCCGCGGCAGGGACGCTGCGCTTCAAGCTCGCGCATCGCGGCGGCCCGGTGCCGCTGTCGGACGCGCTGCCGATGCTCGAGCGGATGGGCCTGCGCGTGATCGAGGAGCGCCCGTACCGCGTCTCGCCCGAGGGCGGCGAGCGCGTCTGGCTGCACGACTACGGGATGACCGGCCCGATGGACGCCGCGGCGGACATCGACGGTGTCCGCGCGGTGTTCGAGGATGCGTTCGCGCGCGTCTACGCCGGCGAGGTCGACAGCGACGACTTCAACCGGCTGGTGCTCTCTGCGCGTCTCGGCGCCGACGAGGTGCTGGTGCTGCGCGCCTACGCGCGCTACCTGCGACAGACCGGATTCACGCTGTCGCAGCCGTTCATCGAGGCGACGCTCGGCAACCAGCCGGCGATCGCCCGGCTGCTGGTCTCGCTGTTCCGGCTGCGCTTCGACCCCGCCGCGCACGACGTCGAAGCCGCGGCGCGGCAGGTGCGCGCGATCGAGCTGGCGCTCGAGCACGTGACCAACCTGTCCGAGGACCGCGTGCTGCGGCAACTGCTGGCGCTGATGCTGGCGACCGTGCGAACCAACTTCTGGCGCCGCGACGCCGAGGGCCGGCGCCGTAGGTTCCTTTCGTTCAAGTTCGATCCCGCCAGGGTGCCGGGGCTGCCGGAGCCGAAGCCGAAGTTCGAGATCTTCGTTTTCTCGCCCCGGTTCGAGGGCGTCCACCTGCGCGGCGGCAAGGTCGCGCGCGGCGGGCTGCGCTGGTCGGACCGGCCGGAGGACTACCGCACCGAGGTGCTGGGCCTGATGAAGGCGCAGATGGTGAAGAACACCGTCATCGTGCCGGTCGGGTCGAAGGGCGGCTTCGTGCTGAAGCGCGCTCCGAATCCGGCCGACCGCGACGCGTACCTGAAGGAAGGCGTCGCCTGCTACCAGGACTATCTGCGCGGCCTGCTCGACCTCACCGACAACCTGGTCGCCGGTGCCGTGGTGCCGCCGCCCGACGTCCATCGCCAGGACGGCGACGATCCCTACCTCGTCGTCGCCGCCGACAAGGGCACGGCGTCGTTCTCCGACTACGCCAACGCGGTCGCGAAGGAGTACGGCTTCTGGCTCGACGACGCCTTCGCCTCGGGCGGGTCGGTCGGCTACGACCACAAGAAGATGGGCATCACCGCACGCGGCGCCTGGGAGTCGGTGAAGCGGCACTTCCGCGAACTCGGCGTCGACACCCAGACGACGGACTTCACCGCCGTCGGCATCGGCGACATGTCGGGCGACGTGTTCGGCAACGGCATGCTGCTGTCGCCGCACATCCGGCTGGTGGCCGCGTTCGACCACCGGCACGTGTTCCTCGACCCGGCACCCGACGCGGCGGCGAGCATCGCCGAGCGGAAGCGGCTGTTCGCGCTGCCCCGGTCGTCGTGGGCGGACTACGACGAGAAGCTGATCTCGGCCGGCGGCGGCGTGTGGCCGCGGTCGGCGAAGTCGATACCGGTGTCGCCGCAGGCGCGCGCGGTGCTCGGGATCGAGGCGGACAAGCTCGCGCCCGCCGAGCTGATCAACGCGATCCTGAAGGCCCCGGTCGATCTGCTCTACAACGGCGGCATCGGCACCTACGTCAAGGCGTCGACCGAGACGCACGCCGACGCGGGTGACCGCGCGAGCGACGCCTTCCGCGTCGACGGCCGCGAACTGCGGTGCAAGGTCGTCGGCGAGGGCGGCAACCTCGGCTGCACGCAGCGCGGCCGCGTCGAGTACGCGCAGGCAGGCGGGCGCATCTGCACCGACGCGATCGACAACTCGGCCGGCGTCGACACCTCCGACCACGAGGTCAACATCAAGATCCTGCTCGGGCTGCCGATCGCCGAGGGGGAACTGACGACCAAACAGCGTAACGAGCTGCTGGCGTCGATGACGGACGACGTCGCGGCGCTGGTGCTGCGCGACAACTACGCGCAGACGCAGGTCCTCTCGGTGGGCGGCCGCATCGCGCCGCAGCTGCTGGAGCCGCAGGCGCGCTTCATCCGGTTCCTCGAGAAGGCCGGCCGGCTCAACCGCGCAATCGAGTTCCTTCCGACCGATGAGGCGATCGCCGAGCGACGCGCGAAGGGGCAGGGGCTGACGGCGCCGGAGCGCGCCGTGCTGCTCGCCTACTCGAAGATCTGGCTGTTCGACGAGCTGATCGCCTCCGCGCTGCCCGACGATCCTTGGGTCGCCACCGCGCTGCTCCGCTACTTCCCGGCGCCGCTGCGCGGGCGCTACGCCGCGTACATGGCGAAGCATCCGCTCAATCGCGAGATCATCGCCACGCACGTGGTGAACAGCATGATCAACCGCGTCGGCAGCACCTTCGTCCACCGTCTGATGGAGGCGACCAGCGCCACGCCGGCCGACGTCGTGCGGGCCTACCTGCTGGCGCGGGAGTCGTTCGCGCTGGTGTCGTTCTGGCAGGCGGTGGAGGCGCTGGACAACGTCGTCGCCGACGACGTGCAGGCGGGGCTCGTCATCGACGCCGGCCGGCTGGTCATCCGCGGGACGACGTGGTTCCTGCGCAGCCACCGGCTCGGCGACGACATGGCGGCGACGATCGCCCGCTTCGTGCCGGCCGTCGCCGCGGTTGCGTCCGGATTGCCCGCGGCGCTGACCGGCGAGGCACGGGCCGTTGTCGACGCGCGCGTCGGCGAGCTGGTCGCCGCGGGCGTGCCGGCCGCACTGGCGCTGCGCGCCGCGACCATCGAGCCGCTGGCGGCGGCACCCGACATCGCCGAATGCGCGTCGGACGGCAAGCAAGACGTTGCCACGGTCGCGGGCGTGCATTTCGCGCTCGGCGGCCGGCTGGGACTGGACAGCCTGCAGCAGGCGGTGGCGGCGCTGCCTGCGGACGGGCACTGGCAGGGGCTCGCGCGCGCGGCGCTGCACGACGACGTCGCCGGCCTGCAGCAGGCGCTGACGCGCGAGGTGCTGGCGGCTGCGCCGACCGGATCGGTCGATGCGCGCGTCGGCGCCTGGGAGACGCGGCACCGCACCGCGCTGGAGCGCGCACGGCGCGTGGTCGACGAGCTTGCGCACGCCGGCACGCGCGACCTGGCGATGGTCTCGGTGGCGCTGCGCGAGTTGCGCCACCTCGCCGCGGCCGGCCGCGGCGGCGCGACGTAGTCGTCGTGCGGATGGCGGAACACGGGCGGCCGGCGCGCGCTTTCACTCCCGCCTGCCGCGGCGCGTGGCCGGCATCCGCTAAGATGTAGTCCGGCGCCGCGCCTCGCGGCGCAGTCATCGTTCCCAGAGCCGGCCGCCGTGCGCTTCACCGTCGCCACCTACAACATCCACAAGGGCTTCTCGTACTTCAAGCGGCGCGTGGTCATTCACGAACTGCGCGACCGGCTGCACGGCCTGTCCGCCGACATCCTGTTCCTGCAGGAGGTCCAGGGCGTGCACGACCGGCATGCCGGCAAGTTCATCGACTGGCCGGTCAAGCCGCAGCACGAGTACATCGCCGATTCGGTCTGGCAGGAGGTCGTCTACGGCAAGAACGCGGTGTACCGCGACGGTCACCACGGCAATGCCTTCCTGTCGCGGTTTCCGATCGTGGCGCACGAGAACATGGACATCTCGGCCCACGCGTTCGAGAGCCGCGGCCTGCTGCATTGCGAGGTCAACCTGGGGCCGCGCCGGCCCTCCCTGCACTGCCTCAATGTGCACCTGGGCCTGTTCGAGCGCGGGCGGCAGTGGCAGATTCGCGCGCTGTGCGAGCGCATCCGCGACACGGTGCCGAAGGACGCGCCGCTGATCATTGCCGGCGACTTCAACGACTGGCGACACAAGGCCAACCGGGCGCTGACGGACGCGCTCGGCGTCGAGGAGGTGTTCGAGTCGGTGCGCGGCCGGCCGGCGCGGACGTTTCCCTCCGTGATGCCGGTGTTCCGGCTCGACCGCATCTACGCGCGCGGCCTCAGGATCGTCGAGGCGCACGTGCATTACCAGTATCCCGGCGCGCGTGTGTCCGATCACGCCGCGCTGGCCGCGACCTTCGACACGCTGCCACGGCGGCGATGAATCGATTCCAGCCGGGAAACCGAATCGCGCTGCTGCGCAACGGCAGCGAGTATTTCCCGGCGCTGGTGGCTGCGATCGACGCCGCCGAGCGCGAGGTCTGGCTCGAAACCTACATCTACGCCGACGACGCGTCCGGACAGGGGGTGACCGCCGCGCTGGTGCGGGCTGCGCGTCGCGGCGTGCTGGTGCGGGTGCTCGTCGACGGCTGGGGAGCGCGCCTGTACCTCAAGCCGGCGGTCGAGGCGTCGCTCGCCGAAGCGGGCGTCACGTTGCTCAAGTACCGGCCCGAGGTCGCGCCGTGGCAATTCCGTTCGCACCGGCTGCGGCGGCTGCATCGGAAGCTCGTGCACGTCGACGCGCACGTCGCGTTCGTCGGGGGCATCAACATCATCGACGACGCGAACACCCCGGGGCATCGCGCGCCGCGGGTCGACTTCGCGGTCCGCGTCGAGGGACCGCTGCTGGTGCCGATCGTGCACACGATGCAGCGGGTGTGGTCGCTGGTCGAGCTGGTGCAGTTCAAGCGCAGCGACGTCCCGCTGTTTCCTATCCCGCGGCGGGCGAAGCGCGCCGGCGGGCAGACGGCGAAGTTCGTGATCCGCGACAACCTGCGGCACCGGCGCGACATCGAGCGCGCCTACCTCGCGGCCATCCGCACCGCGCGGCAGGAGATCCTGATCGCGAATTCGTACTTTTTTCCCGGCATACGTTTCCGCCGCGCGCTCATCGCCGCGGCGCAGCGGGGCGTCAAGGTGACGCTGCTGCTGCAGGCGCGCGTCGAGTACGTGCTGCTCCACAACGCCTCCCGCGCGCTGTACGGCCAACTGCTTGCGGCCGGCATCGAGATCCAGGAGTACCACCTGTCGTTCCTGCACGCCAAGGTGGCGGTCGTCGACGATCGCTGGGCGACGGTAGGCTCGTCCAACATCGACCCGTACAGCCTGCTGATGGCGCGCGAAGCCAACGTCGTCGTGCGCGATCCGTACTTCGCGGAACAGCTGCGGCTGGAACTCGGCCAGATCATCGAGCGAGGCGCCAGGCAGGTGCCGGCCGCGCGCTGGAGGCGGCGACCGCGGATCTACAAGCTGCTCAACTGGCTGGCCTATGGCGTGGTGCGCGTCGCCATGGGCATGCTCGGCTACGGCCGCGACGACTGGTTCCGCCGCCGCCGCAGGCGCAAACCCCACCCGTCGGGGTCAGGTTCAATTTAGGCGAACGTGAGTCCTTCCGTTTCGGAATCGTGTTCAGAGTGCATCCTGGACGATTCACCGGATCCGGGAAATCGTCCATCCGACTGATGGTGGCAGGCTTCGGTAAAACCTAGAGTGGTGGAGAAGATGGACGCGGAGCGCGGGGCCATGCGCGTCCGGCCGTTCAAAATTCGACCTGACCCCGGGTTGAATTGCTAGACTTCGCGGATGCGCCGAACGGATTCGTCTGCGGCATCCCCTCCGGCGACCGGCGTGCGCGGTGACTGGAGTGCGATCCGCCGCCTGCTCCCCTACCTCTGGGCCTACCGCTGGAGGGTGGGTGCGGCGCTTGCGTGCCTCGTGGCGGCGAAGGTGGCCAACGTCGGCGTCCCGCTGTTGCTGAAGGAAATCGTCGACGGCCTCGACCGCGAATCGGCGCTGCTGGTCGTGCCGCTTGCGCTGCTGGTCGCGTACGGGGCGCTGCGACTGTCGACGACGTTCTTCACCGAGCTGCGGGAGTTCCTGTTCGCGAAGGTCACCCAGCGCGCGGTGCGGACGATCGCGCTCGAGGTGTTCCGGCACCTGCACGCGCTCAGCCTGCGCTTTCACCTCGCACGGCAGACCGGCGGCCTCACGCGCGACGTCGAGCGAGGGACGCGCGGCATCTCGACGCTGATCGGCTTCACGCTGTTCTCGATCCTGCCCACGCTGGTGGAGATCGGCCTGGTGTCCGCGATCCTCATCCATCGCTACGACTGGACGTTCATCGCGATCACGCTGTCGGCGCTCGTCCTCTACATCGTCGCGACGGTCTCTATCACCGAGTGGCGGACGAACTTCCGCCGGCAGATGAACGACCTCGATTCGAAGGCGAACACGCGTGCGATCGACAGCCTGATCAACTACGAGACCGTCAAGTACTTCGGCAACGAACAATTCGAGTCGCGGCGCTACGACGAGAGCATGCAACGGTGGGAAGTGGCCGCGGTCAGGAGCCAGACGTCGCTGTCGCTGCTCAACGTCACGCAGAGCGCCATCATCGCCATCGCGGTGACGCTGATCATGTGGCGGGCGACCGTGGGCGTGGTCGACCGCACGATGACCGTAGGCGACCTCGTCCTGGTGAACGCGTTCATGATCCAGCTGTACATCCCGCTGAATTTCCTCGGCGTCATCTATCGCGAGATCAAGCAGGCGACCGCGGACATGGAGCGCATGTTCGCGCTGGTCGCCGAGAACACCGAGATCTCGGACGCCCCGGGCGCGCCGCCGCTGCCGCCGGGACCCGGCGCCGTCCGCTTCGACCGCGTCGACTTCTCGTACGAGCCCAACCGGCAGATCCTGTTCGGCGTCAGTTTCGCCATTCCGCCGGGGCGCACGGTCGCCGTCGTCGGGCCGTCGGGATCGGGCAAGTCGACGCTCGCGCGGCTGCTGTTCCGCTTCTACGATGTCACCGGCGGCAGCGTCTCCATCGACGGGCACGACCTGCGCGAGGTGCAGCAGGCCGGCATCCGCGCGGCGATCGGCATCGTTCCCCAGGACACCGTGCTGTTCAACGACTCGATCGAGTACAACATCGCCTACGGTCGCCCGGGCGCGTCGCGCGAGGAGATCGAGCACGCGGCGCGCCTGGCGCAGATCCACGGCTTCATCGTGTCGCTGCCCGACGGCTACGGCACGCCGGTTGGCGAGCGCGGCCTCAAGCTCTCCGGCGGCGAGAAGCAGCGCGTCGCGATCGCCCGCGCGATCCTCAAGAACCCGCGGATCCTCATCTTCGACGAAGCGACGAGCGCGCTGGATTCGAAGTCCGAGAAGGCGATCCAGGCGGAGCTGAAGCGCATCGCCGAGGACCGCACCACGCTGGTCATCGCGCACCGGCTGTCGACGATCGTCGACGCCGACGAGATCCTCGTCCTCGACGGGGGTCGCATCGTCGAGCGCGGCGGGCACTCGGCGCTGCTGGCGGCCGCCGGCACCTATGCGCGGATGTGGCAGCTGCAGCAGAGCGAGCGCGAGGACGAGCCGGCGCCGGGCAGCGACGAGCCCGCGCTCGTCGCCTGACCCGCGCCGCGGCCCCCGACCGGCGGGCCGGCGCCCCCCGGATCGAATCCCAAGTCGCTGATTTGCAAGGGTGATTGTTTTTCGGCCGCGACCCATGCTATAAGTCGTCCGGACTTCAGGCCCCACGTCATGATTCGCGCCCTCATCCTTGTTTTTGCTGCGCTATTGTCCGGCGGACTCGCCGCGCCGGCGTTCGCGCAGCCGGTGGCCGCGCTCGACCCGGGCAAGCTGAAGCTCGCCTCGGCCAATGCGATCGTCATCGACGCGGCGGCGGGCACGCCGCTGTATGCCAAGGCCGCCGACGAAGTCACCCCGATCGCCTCGCTCACCAAGCTGATGACTGCGATGGTGACGCTGGATGCCGGACTGCCGATGGACGAGCTGGTTGCCGTCGATCTCGGCGACCTGGACTACCTCAAGGGCACGCGGTCGCGGCTCGGCATGGGGATCGAGCTGCCGCGCCGCGAAATGCTGCGCCTGGCGTTGATGGCCTCCGAGAATCGCGCGTCGTCGTCGCTGTCGCGGCACTACCCCGGCGGTACGCCAGCTTTCGTCGCGGCGATGAACGCCAAGGCGGAGGCGCTGGGCATGACCCGGACGCATTTTTCCGACGCTACCGGGCTGTCGGCCGAGAACGTGTCCACCGCGAACGATCTCGCGCGGATGGTCGCCGCCGCGTCGCAGTACCCGCTGATCCGCGAGTACAGCACCACGGCCTCGCACTACGTCGAGGTGCAGCCGACCGGACGCATCCTCGGCTTCAACAACTCGAATGCGCTGGTCCGCGACGAGCGCGCCGGCTGGGACATCGTGCTGTCGAAGACCGGCTACATCCGCGAGGCGGGCAAGTGCCTGGTCATGCTCGCCAACATCGGCAGCCGCCCGTTCGTGATCGTATTGCTCGACTCGCTCGGGCGGTACACGCGCCTCGGCGACGCCCAGCGGGTCCGCCACTGGCTGGAGACCGGCGAAGGGCTGCCGCTGCCGGGGCCGAAGGCCTCGTCGCGCGTCGCCAGTGCCAAGGCGGCGCCGTCGGTGAAGAAGGCTCCGGCGGCGCCGCGCGCGCGGGTCGCCGGCTCGATGCCGTTGCGCGCGACGCCGGTCGCGGCCGCGCGGACGCGCTGATCGCCTTCGCCCGGCTGCGCGCCGGGTCGGCTTCCCCGCTCGCCTCCGTTATCGTCGTCGCTGCCGCGCTTCCCGGCCCGGAGCGCGCCGATCGGCCGCCTCGCCGGTCGCGGGAATCCCGCCCCGCCGGCGTCCCCGTCAGGCCGCCCGGCGGCGATGCTGCTCGAGCAGCTCGCGGGCGTGCGCCCGGGTCTTGGTCGTGATCGCCGAGCCGGCGAGCATCCGCGCCAGTTCCTCGACGCGCGCGGCGGCATCGAGCTCGCTGACTGTCGTCTGGACCGCGTGCGCATCGCCGGTCTTCAGCACCCGGAAATGGGTGTCTGCGAACGCGGCGACCTGCGGCAGGTGCGTCACGGTAAGCACCTGCCGCCGTGCCGCCAGCGCCTGCATCAGCCGGCCGACGGTGCCGGCGACGGCGCCGCCGATCCCGCTGTCGACCTCGTCGAAAATCAGCGTGGGCACCGACCCGGCCTCGCTCGCGACCACCTGCACGGCCAGCGCGATCCGCGACAGCTCGCCGCCGGAGGCGACCCTCGCCAGCGGTCCGAGCGGCTGCTTGGGGTGGCCCGCGACGCGGAACTCGACCTGCTCGACGCCGTAGCTCGCCGGCGCGGCGACGGGCACCAGCGCAACCTCGAAGCGGCCGCCGTCCATCGCGAGTTCCTGCATGGTGTCGGTGACGCGATGCCCGAGCTCGTTCGCCGCAAAGCTGCGCTTGCGCGTCAGCTGGTCGGCCAGCGCGCCGTATGCGGCCCGGGCGTCGGCGGCGCGCCGGGTCAGTGCGGCGACGTCGGCGGACTCGGCCAGCGCCGCCAGCCGCGCTTCGCTGTCGGCCAGCAGCGCGGGCAGCGCTTCCGGCCGCACGCGGTACTTGCGCGCGACGTCGTGCAGGGCAGTGAGCCGCTCCTCGATCCGGACGAGCTCGCCGGGGTCGAGATCGAGCTTCTGGCGGTACGCACGCAGCGCCCGGGATGCCTCGTCGAGCTGGATGCGCGCCGGCTCGATGAGCGCGACGATCTCGGCGAGCGCCGGATCGTGCACGCTGCCCTGCGCGAGGCGGCCTGCGAGCGACGACAGTCGCCGCAGCAGCGCGTCGTCCCGCTCGATGAGCTCGTCCTCGGCCGCGGCGGCCGCCTCGAGCAGCGAAGCCGCGTGCGCGAGTCGGGTCTGCGTCGCCGACAGCGTCGTCCACTCCTCGGCCGTCATCCCCAGCGCAAGCAGCTCGCGCTGCCGCGTCTCGAGGAACTCGCGCTCCGCCGACGAAGCCTGCGCGGCGACTGCCGCGGCGTCGAGGCGCTCGACGGCCGCGCGCCAGTCGCGCCATGCCGCCGCGGTCTCGCGGGCGAGCGCGGTGAAGCCGCCGTAGGCATCGAGCAGCATCCGTTGCTGTTCCGGCGCCGACAGCGTCTGGTGCGCGTGCTGTCCGTGCAGGTCGACCAGCATGGCGCCGATCGCGGCGAGTTGCGCCAGTGTGGCGGGCCGGCCGTTGATCCACGCGCGGCTGCGGCCCTGGGCGTCGAGCGTGCGCCGCAGCAGCAGCGTGCCGTCGTCGCCGGCAAGGCCCTCGTCGTCCAGCCAGGCGCGCGCGGCGGGGTGGTCGTCGACGTCGAACGACGCGGCCAGTTCCGCGCGGTCGGCGCCGGGACGCAGCTGGCGCACCTCGAAGCGGTCGCCCAGCAGCAGCGACAGCGCGTCGAGCAGGATCGACTTGCCGGCGCCGGTTTCCCCCGTCAGCGCGGTGAAGCCGGGGCCGAGTTCCAGGTCGAGGGCATCGACGACGACGAAGTTGCGGATCGAGAGCAGGCGCAGCATGGACGGCGTGAAGGTGCCCGCGTCAGCGCAGCGCGTCGGCGACGCGCAACCGCTCCGGCGTTTCGCTCCAGTGCAGCTTCTCGCGCAGCATCGCGAAATGGTCGTGCCCCTCGGGGTGCAGCAGCCGTGCCGGATGATCGGCGCGCCGGATCGCCACGTGGTCGCCCTCGGCCAGCGCGAAGCGCGCCTGCCCGTCGCAGAGCGCCAGCGCTTCCTTGCCGCGCAGCAGCGTGACGTCGATCTGCGCCTCGTCGGACACCACCAGCGGGCGATTGGTCAGCGCGTGCGGCGCGACCGGGACCAGCAGCAGCGCCGGCACCCGCGGATGCACGATCGGCCCCTGCGCCGACAGCGAGTACGCCGTCGATCCGGTCGGCGTCGCCACGATGAGGCCGTCGGCGCGCAGAGCGCAGACGAACTGGCCGTCGATCGCGATCGCGCTCTCGATCATGCCGCCCTGCATGCCGCGCGACACCACGACCTCGTTCAGCGCCAACGACTCCTGGACCACGACGCCGTCGCGGCGGATCGTCGCCGCGAGCAGCTGCCGCCGCTCCTCGACGTAATGCCCGGCCAGCATCGCCGCCAGCACGTCCTCGATCCGCGCCAGCGGCACGTCGGTGAGGAAGCCCAGCCGGCCCTGGTTGACGCCGATCAGCGGCACCCCCTGCGGCGCCAGCTCGCGCGCGACGGACAGCATCGTCCCGTCGCCGCCGACGACGACCGCGACGTCGACCGTCCCCCCCATCGCGCTGCGCGCCACCGCCGCCATGTGCTCGAGGCCGGTCTCGCCGGCGGTGTCCGCGTCGAGATACACCTGATGGCCCCGCCCCGTGAGGAACGCGGCGAGCGAGGTCAGCGGCTCGCCGATGCCGGGGGTGTTGGGACGGCCCACCAGCGCGACCCGGCGCAGCGCCGGGCCGCCGGGGAGCGCGCCGGCGGATTTCCCGGCCGGCGCCGCGGCCGCGCTCGCGGACGGGTTCGGCCCGGCGGCGGGCGCGCCGGGCGCAGGCGCGGGACGGGGGGCGTCGAAGGACATGGCTGCGATTAAAGCACAGCGGCGCACCCGCCCCAAGCCGCCGGATGGCCGATCCGGCGCCGGCGGGACGGTTCCGGCGCCGCGCAGGCCGTAAAATGGCGGTCACGATGGATTCCCGCGCCCAACACCTGCTGAAGACGCTGATCGAGCGCTACGTCGCCGAGGGGCAGCCGGTCGGCTCGCGGGCGCTGTCGCGGCAATCGGGGCTGGAACTGTCGCCGGCGACGATTCGCAACGTGATGGCCGATCTCGAGGAAATGGGCTTCATCGCCAGTCCGCACACGTCGGCGGGACGCATTCCCACCCCGAAGGGCTACCGGCTGTTCGTCGACAGCCTGATGGTGGTCAAGCCGCTCGAGTCGATCGAGATCACGCGGCTGCAGGGCGAGCTGTCGGCCGACCAGCCGCAGGCGCTGGTGAGCGCGGCCGCGAGCCTGCTGTCGGAGCTGACGCACTTCGCCGGCGTCGTGGCCACGCCGCGGCGCCGCGAGTCGGGCTTCCGCCACCTGGAGTTCCTGCGCCTGTCCGACCGGCGGGTGCTGCTGATCATCGTCACCCCCGAGGGCGACGTGCAGAACCGGATCCTCCACACCGAGCGTGCCTACTCGCAGTCGCAGCTCGCCGAGGCGACCAATTTCCTCAACCACCACTACGCCGGCACGCCGTTCGCCGCCATTCGCGCCCGGCTTGCCGACGAGCTGCGCGAACTGCGCGGGGACATCGCGGTGCTGATGACGGCGGCCGTCGATCTCGGCGAGGGCGCGCTGAACGAAGGGGACGGCGTCGTCGTCGCCGGCGAGCGCAACCTGCTGCAGACCGAGGACCTCGCGTCGAACATGGAGCGGCTGCGCCGGCTGTTCGACCTGTTCGAGCACAAGACGTCGCTGGTGCATCTGCTCGACACCTCGCAGCGCGCCCAGGGGGTGCAGATCTACATCGGCGGCGAATCGCGGCTGGTCCCGCTCGACGAGATGAGCGTGGTCACCGCGCCGTACGAGGTCAACGGCCAGGTGATCGGGACGCTGGGCGTCATCGGTCCGACGCGAATGGCCTACGAGCGCATCATCCCGATCGTCGACGTCACGGCGAAGCTGTTGTCGAACGCCCTGACGCAGCAGCGCGCGGAAGGCTAGGGCGCGCCCGCGATGCATCCCAACGCACAGCTGATCGATGGCCTCTACGCGGCGTTCGCGCGGCGCGATGCCGCCGCGATGGCCGAGTGCTACGCGCCCGACGCCACGTTCCACGACCCCGTCTTCGACCTTGCCGGCAGCGAGGTCGGCGCGATGTGGGCGATGCTCTGCGCTCGCGGCAAGGACCTCGCGCTCGAGTGGCGCGACGTGCGCGCCGACGATCGCGCGGGGTCGGCGCACTGGGAGCCGCGCTACACCTTCTCCGCGACCGGGCGGCCGGTGCACAACGTCATCGATGCCGAATTCACCTTTCGCGACGGCCGGATCGCCGCCCACGTCGACCGCTTCGACCTGTGGCGTTGGAGCCGGATGGCGCTGGGGATGAAGGGAGCGCTGCTGGGCTGGACGCCATTCCTGCGCGACGCCGTCCGCAGCCAGGCCCGCCGCGGCCTCGACGCCTGGATCGCCCGGGGCAGCGGGTCCGGCGGGCCGCGATGACGGCGCCCGGGCCCGCCGCCCCCGCTGGCGCGATGCCACGGACGGGCGATGCCGAAGCGCCTGCCGGCGTTGCGTCGCCGAAATCGCCGGTCCCCGCCTGTTCGCACTGCGCCGCGCCGCTTGCCGGCCGCTATTGCCACCTCTGCGGGCAGGACTCGCTGCCTCCGGAGACCGCGTGGCGCAGCTGGGTCGAGCAGTGGCGGCGGCTGCTGCGCACGCTGCGCGTGCTGTTGCTCGAGCCCGGGCGGCTCGCGCAGGAACACCTGGGCGGCTCGCGGGTCCGCTTCATCCCTCCGTTCACGCTCTTCCTCAACGCCGTCGCCGTGTTCTTCCTGTTCGCGATGGCCACGCAGTTCCAGCTGAAGTCGTTCGTCGAGCGGGACGAACAGGGCTGGATCCGTCCAACCGTCGCGGCTCGCGCCGCGGCAGCCGGCGTGCCCGAGTCGGTGTTCATCGAGCGCGCGGAGCGACGGTTCCAGGGCGTCTACACGCTGTCGCTGGCGCTGATAAGCCTGGCCGGTTACACGCTGGTCTACAAGCTCTTCTTCCCGAAGGCGCTGCCGGGGTTGCGCGGGCCGTTCACGCTGGCGCTCAACTACCTGGCGTTCATTTTCATCTTCTTCCTGCCGGTGATGATGCTCGCCCCGCGGATCGCCGGCTACGGGACCGCGATGATGTTCGGCTCCTTCGCCGTCACCTTGGCGGCGGCCGTGGCCTGGAATGCGGTCGCGGCGCGCCGCATCGGCGGCCACGGCTGGCCGGTCGCGCTGCTCAAGGGCCTGGCGATCGTCGTCCTCGGCACCGTCATCGACAACCTGATGTTCTGGGTCGCCATCCAATCCACGCTCTACCTGGCCTGACATGTCCTTCGCCCCCGCACCTCCGTTCACCCACGACCGCGCGCCCCGCGTCGGCGTGCTGCTCGTCAACCTCGGCACGCCCGACGCGGCGACCGCGTCCGCGGTGCGCCGCTACCTCGCCGAATTCCTGTCCGATCCGCGCGTGGTCGAGATCCCGCGCGTGCTGTGGCTGCTGATCCTGCATGGCGTGATCCTGCGCGTGCGGCCCGCCAAGTCGGCGGCCAAGTACGCGCTGGTGTGGACCAGGGACGGCTCGCCGCTGCTCGTCCACTCGCAGAAGCAGCGGTCGCTGCTGCAGGGGCTCGTGGGCCAGCGGATGAAGGCGCAGGGGCTGCCCGCCGACTTCGTCGCCGTCGAGCTGGCGATGCGCTATGGCAACCCATCGGTCACCGCAGCGCTCGACAAGCTCGCGGCCGCCGGGTGCGACCGCGTCGTCGTCGTCCCGATGTACCCGCAGTACGCGGCGAGCACCACGGCCTCGGCGCTCGACGCGGTGTACGCCTGGACCCGCACCGCGCGCCGGATGCCGGCGCTGCGCGCGGTCGACGCGTTCCACGACCATCCCGCTTACATCCGTGCGCTGGCGGCCTGCGTCAACGACTATTGGACGAAGCACGGGCGGCCGGACAAGCTGCTGCTGTCGTTCCACGGAGTGCCCCGGCGCTCGCTCGACCTGGGCGACCCCTACCACTGCCACTGCCACAAGACGGCGCGGCTGCTCGCCGCCGAACTGGGGCTCGAGAAGTCGCAGTACTTGCTGACGTTCCAGTCGCGCTTCGGCAAGGCCGAGTGGCTGCAGCCGTACACCGCCGAGACGCTCGGCCGGCTGCCCGGGGAGGGGGTCAAGCGCGTCGACGTGTTCTGCCCCGGCTTCGTCGCCGACTGCCTCGAGACGCTGGAGGAGATCGGCATCGAAGGCAAGGCGGCGTTCATCGCCGCGGGCGGCCGCGAATTCCACGCCATCCCCTGCCTCAACGAGCACCCGGCCTGGATTGCCGCGCTGGCGGACGTGGTCCAGGGCGAATTGTCCGGGTGGCTGGCCCCGCCGCCCGACGCCGCGGCGCGCGAGGCGACGCTGCAGCGGGCGAAGGCGCTGGGCGCGACCGGCTGACCGCGGGCCCGGGCCGTCCCCGTCCGGGGCGCGACCGTCGGCGCCGGCCCCCATGCCGGGCCGCTTGAAACCGGCGGAAATGACCCCATTCTCGAAATAGTGCCCGGTTTCCGGGCAAAAACCCGTCCTCCGGGATCCCCGCCGGTCCGTTCGCCCAACCCCCACCGCCATGGCAGCCCAAGACACCGTTCCGCCCACCCCTGCCGCGCCCGACGCCGCGCCGACGCACCCCGCCGACCGGGTCGCCGACGCCGCGGCCGCCGACCCCGCGCCCGACCTCGCCACGCTGCTGACCCGGGCCGAGACCGAAGCCGCCGACCTTCGGGATGCGTGGCTGCGCGCCAAGGCCGAGACCGACAACGTCCGCAAGCAGGCGACCAACGACCTCGCCCGGGCGTCCAAGTTCGCCGTCGAGCGCTTCGCCGGCGACCTGCTCGCCGTCCGCGACTCGCTCGAGCAGACGACCGTGGCGCTGGCGAAGGAGGGCGGCAGCGACGCGCTCAAGTCGGGCGTCGAACTCACGCTGAAGCAGCTCGTCGCCGCGTTCGAGCGGGCGCAGATCGCCCCGCTGGACCCCGCCGGAGAGAAATTCGACCCGCATCGCCACCAGGCGATGGCCATGGTCGACGCCGACGCCCCCGCCGGCACCGTCGTCACCGTATTCCAGAAGGGCTACCTGCTGCACGACCGCGTGCTGCGCCCGGCGCTGGTCGCCGTCGCCAAGGCGAAGGAAGGCAGCGCTCCCGCCGCTTGATTCCCCGCCGGCAGGACCCCAATTGCCGGTCAGGCAACGACATCCGCACCAAAGGAGAAGGATTCATGGGCAAGATCATCGGCATCGACCTCGGCACCACCAACAGCTGCGTCGCCATCATGGAGGGCGGGCAGGCCAAGGTCATCGAGAACTCGGAGGGCGGGCGCACGACGCCTTCCGTCGTCGCGTACGCCGACGACGGCGAGATCCTCGTCGGCGCGCCGGCGAAGCGGCAGGCGGTCACCAACGCGCGCAACACCATCTTCGCCGTCAAGCGCCTGATCGGCCGCCGGTTCGTCGAGAAGGAAGTCCAGAAGGACATCGCGCTGATGCCCTACGGCATCGTCAAGGCCGACAACGGCGACGCCTGGGTCGAGGTTCGCGGCCGCAAGATCGCGCCGCAGCAGGTGTCGGCCGAGATCCTGCGCAAGATGAAGAAGACCGCCGAGGACTACCTCGGCGAGGAAGTCACGGAGGCGGTCATCACGGTCCCGGCGTACTTCAACGACTCGCAGCGGCAGGCGACCAAGGACGCCGGCCAGATCGCCGGCCTCGAGGTCAAGCGGATCATCAACGAGCCGACCGCGGCCGCGCTGGCGTTCGGCATGGACAAGAAGGAAGGCGACCGCAAGATCGCGGTCTACGACCTCGGTGGCGGTACGTTCGACATCTCGATCATCGAGATCGCCGAAGTCGACAAGGAGCACCAGTTCGAGGTGCTGTCGACCAACGGCGACACGTTCCTCGGCGGCGAGGACTTCGACCAGCGGCTGATCGACTACATCGTCACCGAGTTCAAGAAGGACCAGGGCGTCGACCTCAAGAACGACGTGCTTGCGCTGCAGCGCCTCAAGGAAGCCGCCGAGAAGGCGAAGATCGAGCTGTCGAGCTCGCAGCAGACCGAAATCAACCTGCCGTACATCACCGCCGACCAGTCGGGCCCGAAGCACCTGTCGCTGAAGATCACGCGGGCCAAGTTCGAGGCGCTGGTCGAGGAACTGATCGAGCGCACGATCGAGCCGTGCCGGATCGCCATCAAGGACGCGGGCGTCAAGCTGTCCGACATCTCGGACGTCATCCTGGTGGGCGGCCAGACGCGGATGCCGAAGGTCCAGGACAAGGTCAAGGAGTTCTTCGGCAGGGAGCCGCGCAAGGACGTGAACCCCGACGAGGCGGTCGCCGTCGGCGCGGCGATCCAGGGCGGCGTGCTGAAGGGCGACGTCAAGGACGTGCTGCTGCTCGACGTGACGCCGCTGTCGCTCGGCATCGAGACGCTCGGCAGCGTGATGACCAAGCTGATCCAGAAGAACACGACCATCCCGACCAAGGCGCAGCAGGTGTTCTCGACCGCCGACGACAACCAGTCGGCGGTGACGATCCACGTGCTGCAGGGCGAGCGCGACGTGGCCTCCGGCAACAAGAGCCTCGGCCAGTTCAACCTCGAGGGGATTCCCCCGTCGCCGCGCGGCATGCCGCAGATCGAGGTCCAGTTCGACATCGACGCCAACGGCATCCTGCACGTGTCGGCGAAGGACAAGGCGACCGGCAAGGAGAACAAGATCACGATCAAGGCGAGCTCCGGGCTCACCGAGGACGAGATCCAGCGGATGGTGAAGGACGCCGAGGCGCACGCCGAGGACGACCGCAAGCAGCTGGAGGTCGTGCAGGCCCGCAACGCGCTCGACTCGCTGGTGCACAGCGTGAAGAAGTCCGTCGGCGAGTACGGCGACAAGGTCGGTGCCGACGAGAAGGGCAAGATCGAGGCGGCGGTCAAGGACGCCGAGGCGCTGCTGAAGCAGCCCGACGCCGGCAAGGAAGCGCTCGAAGCCAAGGCCGAGGAGCTCGCCAAGGCGTCGCAGAAGCTCGGCGAGATCATGTACGCGCAGGCGCAGGCCGAGGCGCAGAAGGCGGCGGGCGGTGCGGACGGCGGCGCCGACGGCGGCAAGGGTGCCGGCGGCAAGGCCGAGGAAAAGGTCGTCGATGCCGAGTACACCGAGGTGAAGGACACGAAGTCCTGATCTTCCGCCGCGCGCGCAGACCGCGGGAACTGGCCGGGTTGCCCCGAAGGGCGGCCCGGCCGTTGCGCTTGCGGGGCCTTGACGTGCTCGATCTGGGGAACAACTGCCGCCCGCGTGGGCGTCGGCAGGCGCTCGAACGGGGTTCTTGAAGATGGCCAAACGCGACTACTACACGGTGCTGGGCGTCAATCGCGACGCTTCCGAGGAGGACATCAAGAAGTCCTACCGGAAGCTGGCGATGAAGTTCCATCCCGACCGCAATACCCACGACAAGGGCGCCGAGGAGAAATTCAAGGAGGCGAAGGAAGCCTACGAGGTCCTTTCCGACACCAAGAAGCGCGCCGCGTACGACCAGTTCGGCCACGCCGGCGTCGATCCCTCGTCGGGCTTCGGCGCCGGACGCGGCGGGCCCGGCGCCGGGCCGGAGGGCTTCGGCGGCTTCGCCGACGCGTTCGGCGACATCTTCGGGGAAATCTTCGGCCAGCAGCGCGGCGGCGGCGGCGGCCGGGGCAGCGGCGTCTATCGCGGCGCCGACCTGCGCTACAACCTCGAGCTGTCGCTGGAGGACGCCGCGCGCGGCACCGAGGCCAAGATCCGCATCCCGGCGATGGAGGAATGCGAAACCTGCAAGGGCACCGGCGCCAAGCCCGGCACGCAACCCAAGACCTGCACCACCTGCCACGGCCGCGGCGAGGTGCGGGTGTCGCAGGGGTTCTTCTCGATCCAGCAGACCTGCCCGACCTGCCACGGCACCGGCAAGATCATCCCGGAGCCGTGCACGGCCTGCCATGGCGCCGGGCGCGTGAAGAAGTACAAGACGCTGTCGGTGAAGATCCCCGCCGGCGTCGACCAGGACGACCGGATCAGGCTGGCCGCGGAGGGCGAGGCCGGCGTCAACGGCGGGCCGCCCGGCGACCTCTACGTCGTCGTCAACCTGAAGCCGCACTCGGTGTTCCAGCGCGAGGGCGCCGACCTGCATTGCGAAATGCCGATCAGCTTCGCCACCGCGGCGATGGGCGGCGAGATCGAGATCCCGACGCTCGAGGGCCACGCCAAGATCAAGATCCCGGCCGAGACGCAGACGGGCCAGGTCTTCCGCCTGAAGAACAAGGGCATCCGGCCCGTCCGCGGCTCCGTCACCGGCGACCTGTACTGCCACGTCGCGATCGAGACGCCGGTCAAGCTGACGGCGCGGCAGAAGGAACTGCTGCGCGAATTCGAGTCGATCAACCAGCAGGATCCGGCCGCGCACAACCCGCGCGCGAAGAGCTTCTTCGACAAGGTCCGCGACTTCTTCGCGCCCTGAGCGCGCCCCGTTGAACGCGCGCGCCCACGACGTCGTCGTCATCGGTGCCGGCGCCGCCGGCATGATGTGCGCGGCGATCGCCGGGCAGCGGGGCCGACGGGTGCTGCTGATCGAGCACCACCACGCGGTCGGCGAGAAGATCCGCATCAGTGGCGGCGGCCGCTGCAACTTCACCAACGTCAACGCCGGCCCGGCGAACTACCTGTCGCAGAACCCGGACTTCTGCCGCTCCGCGCTCGCCCGCTACACGCCGCGCGACTTCATCGCGCTGGTCGACCGGCACCGCATCGCCTGGCACGAGAAGAAGCTGGGTCAGCTGTTCTGCGACGGCAGTGCGACCGCGATCGTCGACCTGCTGCGCGCCGAATGCGAGCGCGGCCGCGTCGAATGGCGACAGCCGTGCCCGGTCGACGGCGTCACGCACGAGGGCGGCGCGTTCGTGGTGGCGACGCCGCAGGGGCCCGTCCGCGCACCGTCGCTGGTGGTGGCGACCGGCGGCCTGTCGGTGCCGAAGATCGGGGCGACGCCGTTCGGCTACCGGCTGGCGGCGCAGTTCGGGCTGCCGGTGGTGCCGCCGCGGCCGGCGCTGGTGCCGCTCGCGTTCGCCCCCGACGCGCTCGCGCGCTTCGGCGACCTCGCCGGCGTGTCGCTCGACGCCGAGGTCGCGTGCGGCGGCGCGCGCTTCCGCGAGCACCTGCTGCTCACGCATCGCGGGCTGTCGGGGCCGGCGATCCTGCAGGTCTCGTCGTACTGGGACGGCCGCTCGCCCCTGTCGATCGACACCCTGCCGGGCGTCGACGCCGCGGCCTGGCTCGTCGCCGAGCGCGGGGGTCGCGGCGCAGCTCCACAACCTGCTCGCCACCCGGCTGCCGCGGCGCTTCGCACAGGCCTGGTGCGACGCCCACGACGTCGCGCGGCCGGTGCGCGAACTCCCCGAGCGGCGGGTGCGCGAGATCGCCGCCGGCCTGCATCGCTGGCAGGTGCTGCCGTCCGGGACGCTGGGCTGGAACAAGGCCGAGGTGACGCTGGGCGGGGTCGACACCCGCGCGCTGTCGTCGAAGACGCTGGCGGCGAACGCGGTGCCGGGGCTGCACTTCATCGGCGAGGTCGTCGACGTCACCGGCTGGCTCGGCGGCTACAACTTCCAGTGGGCGTGGGCGTCGGGCCACGCGGCGGGGCAGGCGGTCTAGCCGTTCCGCGCGCCGGCCGAGGGCGCGACTACCGGCGGATCTCGATTCGGGCTAGCATTCCGGATTGTCCGCATCCTGTCCGGGGAGTCGTCGCTCATGTTCCGCTACCTTTCGATCGCCGCCGCGGCGCTGCTGCTCGCGTCCGGCGCCGCCGTCGCGCAGGTCAAGATCGGCCTGATGGTGTCCGCCACCGGTCCGACGACCGCCATCGGCACGCCACAGAAGAACACCGGCGAGCTGCTGCCGACGCGCATCGGCCTCATCTCGGTCGAGTACATCCAGTACGACGACGGCGGCGACACGACCCGCGGCGTGCAGAACGCCAAGAAGCTGCTGCAGGAGCACAACATCGACGCGCTGATCGGCCCGTCGACGACGCCAATCGCGCTGGCGATCCTCGATCTCGTCGCCGAGGGCAAGGTCCCGCTGATGGCGACCGTCGGCACGTCGAGCGTCGTCGAGCCGCTCGACGCCAAGCGGCGCTGGGTGTTCAAGACGACCCAGAACGACGACCTCATCGCCGGGGCGCTGATCAAGCACATGAACAAGGCGGGCGTGAAGACGATCGGGTTCATCGGCTTCAACGATCCGTACGGCGAGAACTGGCACAAGGTGTTCTCGGCGCTCGCCGAGAAGTCGGGCATCCGCGTCATCGCCAACGAGCGCTTCGCGCGGACGGACCAGAGCGTCACCGGCCAGTCGCTGAAGATCCTCGCGGCGAAGCCCGATGCGGTGCTGATTGCCGCCGTCGGCGGTCCCGCGGTGCTGCCGCAGGCGACGCTGCGCGACCAGGGCTACAAGGGCACGATCTACCAGACCCACGCGGTCGCGACCGACGACTTCATCAAGCTCGGCAAGGACAAGGTCGAGGGCACGATCCTCGCCGCGGGGCCGATGCTGGTCATCGACGAGATCCCCGACAGCAACCCGACCAAGAAGGTCGCGCAGGCCTACATTGCGGCGTACGAGAAGCAATTCGGCGTCAGGCCGGCGACGTTCGGCGCCAATACCTGGGACGGCGGCCTGCTGCTCGAGCGCGCGATTCCGATTGCCGCGAAGGCCGGCAAGCCCGGCACCGAGGCGTTCCGCGTCGCGCTGCGCGACGCGCTCGAGCAGCTGAAGGAGGTTGTCGGCTGCCAGGGCGTGTTCAACATGTCGGCGACCAACCACAACGGCATGGACGAGCGCGCGCGCGTGCTGGTGACCGTGCGCGACGGCAAGTTCCGGCTGCTCCCCGAGTGACCGTGCCGCGTCCCGCGGGCGCCCGGCTCGCGGCCGACTCCGCCACCGAACGATGACCGCGCCGGTCGGCGTGCTGCTCGCCGCCGGCCGCGGCGAACGCTTCGGCGGCGACAAGCTGCGCGCGCCGCTGCCCGCGGTGTCGGGCGCTGGCGGCGATCGAGGCAGTTCGACCCGGGACGACGCGACAGCAACGTCCGCGGCGGCCGGCGAGTGCCTCGGCGTCGCCGCCGCGCGGGCGCTGCTGGCGGCGGTGCCGACGGTCATCGCCGTGGTGCGCGCGGACGACGAAGCGCTGGCGCATGCGCTGGGCGCGGCCGGGGCGACGATCGTGCGGTGCGCCGACGCGGGGCGCGGGATGGGGGCGAGCCTCGCCTGCGGCGTGCGCGCGGTACGCGCGCGGCATCCCGCCGCTGCCGGCGTCGTCGTCGCGCTCGCCGACATGCCGTGGATCAGGCCCGCGACCATCGCGCGCGTCGCGGCCGCGGTTGCCGGAGGCGCGGCGGTCGCCGCGCCTTTCCACGACGGGCGTCGCGGCCACCCGGTGGGTTTCGGCGCGACTTGCCTGGATGCGCTGGCGGCGCTCGACGGCGACGACGGCGGCAAGTCGGTCGTCGCCGCTCAGGGCGACGGCCTGCTGCGGCTCGACGTCGACGATCCCGGCGTACTGCGCGACGTCGATGCGCCCGCGGACCTGACCCGCTAAGCGCGGCCGCCGCCGGCGGCCCACATGTCGGGCTGGCGCCCGGTGCGGCGGTCCTCGTCCTCCTGGGTCCGCCACCACGCGCGGAGCTCCACGGCCGACAGCGGCTTCGAGATCAGGTAGCCCTGGGCTTCCTCGCAACCCTGGCGCTTCAGGAACTCGAACTGGGCCAGCGTCTCCACGCCCTCGGCGATCACGCGCAGCCCGAGCGAATGCGCCAATGCGACGATTGCCTGCGTGATCGCCTCGTCGTTCCGGTTCTGCTCGATCCCGTGGACGAAGCGCTGGTCGATCTTGATGCTCTGGATCGGCAGCCGGGCGAGGTAGGACAGCGACGAGTAGCCGGTGCCGAAGTCGTCGACGGTGATCGACACGCCGCGCTGCTTCAGCTTGACCAGCGTCGCCACGGCCTTCTCCGGGTGCGTGATGATCACGCTTTCGGTGATCTCCAGGTCGAGGTACTGCGGCGGCAGCCCCGACGCCGTCAGCGCCTCCTCGACGACCGACAGCCAGCTGTCGTGCTGCAGCTGCTGGACCGAGAGGTTGACGGACAGCCGCAGCATCATGCCCTGGCGGTGCCATTGCATCACCTGGCGGCAGGAATCGCGCAGCACGCGCGCGCCGAGCGCCTGGATCATCCCCGACTCCTCGGCGATCGGGATGAACTCGGCCGGCGAGATGACGCCGCGCTCGGGGTCGCGCCAGCGCAGCAGCGCCTCGACGCCGCAGGCGCGGCCGCTCTGCATCTCGATCTGCGGCTGGTAGACGAGGAAGAATTCGTCGTCCATCAGGCCGCGCCGCATGTCGGTCTCGAGCTGCAGCCGCTGCTGCACGCGCGCGTTCATGTCGGCGGTGTAGAAGCGGTAGGCGTTGCGGCCGGCCTCCTTGGCCGCGTACATCGCGGTGTCGGCCTGCTTGATCAGGTTCACCGGCTCGGTGGCGTCGAGCGGGTACATCGACACGCCGATCGACGAGGTCAGCGTCGGCGTCTGGTCGGACAGGCGGAACGGCGCCAGGAACGATTCGCGGACGCGCGCCAGCACGGTCATCGTCTCGAAAGTCGCGTGGGCCGGATCGAGCCCCGGGAGGATCAGCACGAACTCGTCGCCGCCGAGCCGCGCGACGGTGTCGGACTCGCGCACCGCGCTGGTCAGGCGCTGCGCGACTGCCTGCAGCAGCTGGTCGCCGGCGTCGTGCCCGAGCGTGTCGTTGATCCGCTTGAAGTGGTCGAAGTCGAGGAACAGGCAGGCGACGTGCGTCGCGTCGCGCTGTGCCTGTGCGAGGATCTGCTTCAGCCGCTGGTTGAGCAGGCTGCGGTTCGGCAGCCCGGTGAGGATGTCGTGCTGCGCCAGCTTGTAGGCGTGCGCCGTCGCGATCTCGAGTTCCTTGGTGCGCTGCGCGACCTTGTCCTCGAGCGTGCGCTGGTAGTTCGCCACCTCGGCCTGCGACTCCGACAGGCGGTGCGTCATGTGGTTGAACGCGTGCGTCAGCAGGCCGAGCTCGTCCGAGCTGCGCGCCGGCACGTAGACGTCTAGCTTGCCGGCGCCGACGGCGCGCGCCGCCCGCATCAGCCGCCGCATCGGCGCGACGAGGCGCCGCGTGATCAGCAGCGTCGCGCCGATGGCGATCAATGTCAGCAGGCCGACGACCGACAGCGTCCCCGCGAGCTGGGCCCGCATCTGCGCGCGCTGGCGCTCGAAGCTCATGCCCACGCGGACGTATCCCAGCGGCGCCCCGGCGCCGGCCGCAGCGGCGGCGGCGGTGGCCGCGCCAGTGTCGGCAGCGGCGTCGGCGCCTTTCCGCAGCGACGATGCCTTCCCGGCGATGACCGGGGTCGCGAGCTCGATGAAGCGTGCACCGCCGATCGAGCGGTCGTAGGCGCTGATCGCGCCGGGGATCAGTCCGGTGGCCGCCTCGAACGCCCCGGGCGGCGTCTTCTCGAGGCTGTGCGCGTAGGTGCGCTCCGCCAGCGGCGCGCGGCCCGCGTCGAGGATGGTCGCGTAAGCGATGCCGGTGTCCGTCGACAGGCTGTCGAGCGCGGCCTCGAGCAGGCCGCGGTCGCCGGTCGACAGGCCGTGCTCGGCGAGCTGGGCGAGCATCAGCAGCACCGCGCCGCCCTGCGCGCGGAGGTCGGCGTCCTCGTCCTCGAACTGCTGCCAGTGGAACCACGCGCCGATCGCCAGCGCGGTGAGGAAGATCAGCCCGACCGTCAGCAGGTTGAGCTTGGTGAGCAGCCCCAGCCGCACCGGCGGCAGGTTGAGCGGGGCGATGGTGTCCGACCCCAGGGGCGAGAGGTGCTTGCGCAGGCGGCGCATGACGTCAGCGGAGCGGGCGCGCGGGTGCGGTTGAGGTCATGGCGGGAAAACGCGCAGCATACACCGTGCCTCCCGCCCCCGCGATGGCCATCCGTCGTGCGGGCGCCCGGGGCGGCGGGAACCGCGCCGGCCGCCTCCCAGCCCCCGGGCGCCCGCACCGGCCGGGAATCCCCGGGGTCGGAATCAGGCGGTCACGACGGGGATCTTGCCGATCTTCATCCGCCATTCGGCCGGACCGGTCTTGTGCACCGATTGGCCGGTCGGGTCCACCGCGACGGTTACCGGCATGTCCTTGACCTCGAACTCGTAGATCGCCTCCATGCCGAGCTCGGGGAACGCCAGCACCTTGGCGCTGCGGATCGACTTGGCGACCAGGTACGCGGCGCCGCCGACGGCGATGCAATACAGCGCGCCGTGGCGCTTGATCGACTCGATCGCCGCGGGGCCGCGCTCCGACTTGCCGATCATCCCGATCAGCCCGGCCTGGGCCAGCATCGGCTCGACGAAGCGGTCCATCCGCGACGACGTCGTCGGGCCAGCGGGGCCCACGACCTCGTCGCGCACCGGGTCGACCGGGCCGACGTAGTAGATGAACCGGTTGGTGAAGTCGACCGGCAGCTTCTCGCCGCGGGCCATCATCTCGGTCAGGCGCTTGTGCGCGGCGTCGCGGCCGGTGAGGATCTTGCCGGACAGCAGCAGGCGGTCGCCGGCCTTGAACGCGGCGAGGCCTTCGCGCGTCAGCGTGTCGACGTCGACGCGCTTGCTGGTCGAGAAGTCCAGCTCCAGCTTCGGCCACAGGTCGAGCGACGGCGGCGTCAGCGTCGCGGGCCCGCTGCCGTCGAGCACGAAGTGCGCGTGGCGCGTCGCCGCGCAGTTCGGGAGCAGCGCAACCGGCTTCGATGCGGCGTGCGTCGGGTACTGGCTGACCTTGACGTCGAGCACCGTCGTCAGCCCGCCGAGGCCCTGCGCGCCGATCCCCAGCGCGTTGACCTTGTCGTAGAGCTCCAGCCGCAGCTCCTCGCCGTGATCCGCCGGCCCGCGCGCGATCAGCGCCTGCATGTCGATCGGGTCCATCATCGCCCACTTCGCCATCAGCATCGCCTTCTCGGGCGTGCCGCCGATGCCCAGCGAAAGGATGCCGGGCGGGCACCAGTCGGCGCCCATCGTCGGCACCACCGACAGCACCCAGTCGACGATGCTGTCGTTCGGCAGCAGCATCGCGAACTTCGACTTGTTCTCGGAGCCGCCGCCCTTGGCCGCGACGATGACCTCGACCTTGTCGCCGGGCACCATCTCGACGTGCGTGACCGCGGGCGTGTTGTCCTTGGTGTTCGTCCGCTTGCCGTCCGGATCGGAGAGCACCGACGCGCGCAGGATGTTGTCCGGGTCGGTGTAGGCGCGCCGGACGCCTTCGTTGACCATCTCGCCGACGGTCATCTTCGCGTCGAAGCGGGCGTTCATGCCGATGCGGACGAAGGCGATCGCGATGCCGGTGTCCTGGCAGATCGGCCGGTGGCCCTCGGCGGCCATCCGCGAGTTGATCAGGATCTGCGCCATCGCGTCCTTCGCGGCGGGCGAGGCCTCCTTCCGCCAGGCCGCGGCGAGATCCCGGATGTAGTCCTCGGGGTGGTAGTAGCTGATGAACTGGAACGCGTCGGCGACGCTCTGGATGAAATCGTCCTGGCGGATGGCGGCCATCGGGTGGCTCCGTGGGGTCAGTGCTGCGGCTTCCCTTCGCCGGCCGCCACTTTCGCGGCGTGCGCCCGGCCCTGCGGCATCAGCCGGTCGGTCACGGCGATGGCCATCGCCGACAGCAGGAAGGTGATGTGGATCGCGGTCTGCCACAGCAGCGTCTTCTCGTCGTAGGCCGCGGCGTTGATGAAGGTCTTCAGCAGATGGATCGATGATATCCCGATGATGGCAGTCGCCAGTTTGACCTTGAGCACACTTGCGTTCACATGGGACAGCCATTCGGGCTGGTCGGGATGCGACTCCAGCCGCATCCGCGACACGAAGGTCTCGTAGCCCCCGACGATCACCATGATCAGCAGGTTGGAGATCATCACCACGTCGATCAGCCCCAGCACCACCAGCATGATTACCGTCTCGTTCGGGGTCTTCATCTGCGCGACGACCTGGCCGGGCGGCGTGACCGCCATGACGATCTGCTGGATCGCTGCCTGGTTGCCGAACGCTGCCTCGACCAGGTGAGTGAGTTCGACCCAGAAATGCCAGACGTAGACGCCCTGGGCGACGATCAGGCCGAGGTAGAGCGGCAGCTGCAGCCACCGGCTCATGAAGATGAGGTGCGGCAGCGGCTTCATTTTCGCGCTGGCCTGCGAGAGCGGATCGGGCATGGGTGTGTCGGGACGGAAGGGGGAGGAGGCCGGTCGTGGACGCGGCGGGCAGGACGCAAAATTCTAGCACCCGGCGGGGGTGGACGCGGCGGGGCGCCCGGCCCTGCTTGCGCGAAGTCTTGTGTCATATATAAGATTACGGTCCCGGCGACCGGCGTCGCTTTCCCTTGCGCTGCGTCAAGGCGCCTGCGTTGCGCCGGCTGCCGGCCGTTGGTTAGACTGCAGCGGTACGCCCATCAATGAGGCGCGCGCGGATCGCTGTGCGCGTTCCCAAGCCCCAGGCGATCCCCCAGGAGGAAATCGGCATGTCCACCGCCATCGAATCGGTTCTCAACGAAACCCGCGTGTTCGAACCGTCGCCCGCGTTCGTCGCGCAGGCGCACCTGACGAAGGCGGACTACCACCACCTCGTCGCCGAGGCGAACAAGGACTACGCCGGCTACTGGGCGCGGCTCGCCCGCGACTGCCTGATCTGGGACAAGCCGTTCACCCAGACGCTGGACGAGTCGAACGCGCCGTTCTACCGCTGGTTCGCCGACGGCCAGCTCAACGCGTCGTACAACTGCCTCGACCGGCACATGACGACGACGCCCAATCGCCTGGCCATCATCTTCGAGGCCGACGACGGCACCGTCAGCAAGGTGACCTACCGCGACCTGTACGAACGCGTGTGCCAGTTCGCCAACGGCCTGAAGAAGCTGGGCATCAAGAAGGGCGACCGCGTCCTCGTCTACATGCCGATGTCGGTCGAAGCGGTGGTCGCGATGCAGGCCTGCGCCCGGATCGGCGCGATTCACTCGGTCGTGTTCGGCGGCTTCTCGGCCAAGAGCATCAACGAGCGGATCATCGACGCCGGCGCGCGACTCGTCATCACCTCCGACGGCCAGTTCCGCGGCGGCAAGGAAATCGCGCTCAAGCCCGCCGTCGACGAGGCGCTGGCGATGGGCGGGTGCCAGTCGATCGAGGGCGTCGTCGTCTACCGCCGCACCGGCGGCCAGGTCGCCTGGGACGACAAGCGCGACCTCTGGTGGCACGACCTCGTCACCGGCCTGCCGCACGTCTGCGACCCGACGCCGGTCGACGCCGAGCACCCGCTGTTCATCCTCTACACGTCCGGCTCGACGGGCAAGCCGAAGGGGGTCCAGCATTCGACGGGCGGCTACATGCTCGGAGCCGTCTGTTCGCTCAAATGGACCTTCGACATCAAGGATTCCGACGTCTTCTGGTGCACGGCCGACGTGGGCTGGATCACCGGCCACACCTACGTCGCCTACGGCCCGCTGGCGGTCGGCGCGACGCAGGTCATGTTCGAGGGCGTGCCGACGTACCCGTCCGCATCGCGCTTCTGGGAGATGATCCAGCGCCACAAGGTCACGATCTTCTACACCGCGCCGACGGCGATCCGTTCGCTGATCAAGCTCGGGGCCGACCTGCCCAAGCAGTTCGACCTGTCGAGCCTGCGCCTGCTGGGCTCGGTCGGCGAGCCGATCAACCCCGAGGCGTGGATGTGGTACTACACCCACGTCGGCGGCTCGCGCTGCCCGATCGTCGACACCTGGTGGCAGACCGAGACCGGCAGCCACATGATTTCGCCGATGCCCGGAGCGACGCCGTTGAAGCCGGGGTCGTGCACGTTCCCGTTGCCGGGCATCCAGGCGGCGATCGTCGACGAGACCGGCCACGACGTCGAGTGGGGCAAGGGCGGGTTCCTGGTCATCAAGCGGCCGTGGCCGTCGATGATCCGGACGATCTGGGGCGACCCGGACCGCTACCGCAAGTCGTACTTCCCGGACGATCTCGGCGGCAAGCTCTACCTCGCCGGCGACGGTGCCAACCGCGACCTCGACGGCTACTTCTGGATCATGGGCCGGATCGACGACGTGCTGAACGTCTCCGGCCACCGGCTGGGCACGATGGAAATCGAGTCGGCGCTGGTCGCGAACCCGCACGTCGCCGAAGCCGCGGTGGTCGGCCGACCCGACGACCTGACCGGCGAGGCCGTCTGCGCCTTCGTCGTGCTGAAGCAGGCGCGGCCGTCCGGCGCCGAGGCCGACAAGATCGCGAAGGAGCTGCGCGACTGGGTGGCCAAGGAAATCGGCCCGATCGCCAAGCCCAAGGACATCCGGTTCGGCGAGAACCTGCCCAAGACCCGTTCCGGCAAGATCATGCGCCGCCTGCTGCGGTCGATCGCCAAGGACGAGGAGATCACGCAGGACACCTCGACGCTCGAGAACCCGGGCATCCTGGACCAGCTGAAGCAGGTGAACTGAGCCCTTCGGCGGCGCGCGCCCGGGGATCCGGGCGCGCGCCGGGCCGTCCGGCCGGCCCCGGGCCGGAGCCCCGGTCCTTCGCGGTGCGCGCCGTCCCCAGGGACCGCGCGCGGCGGGGATCTGCGCGGCCGCGCGTTCGGTCCCGATTCGCCGCGGTCCCGCGCATCGGCTACCATCACGGCCTTCGCCCACTCCCCGGCAGGGGGGTCTTCGCGGTGCGGCGCGACCGCGCCGCTCCACCTTCAGTGATCCCATCGCCTTGACCGAGATACCGTCGTCGATCTTCTGGTGGCGCCTGCTCCAGCTGGTGCTCGCCATCCCCCTGCTCGCCATCCTGGGCCAGGGCCTCACCTGGCTGCTGGCGCGCGGTTTCGGCCAGCCGCCGGAGAAGAACTTCTTCTACCGGCTGCTGCAGGTGATCGCCTCGCCGGCGGTGAAGCTGGCGCGGTTGATCTCGCCCAGGGTGATCGCCGACGCGCACGTGCCGCTGGTCGCGCTGTCGCTGCTGGCGATCTGCTATCTGTGGGTGACGCTGGAGATCGGCAACGCCTGCACGCGCGCCGGGTTGACCATCGCGCGGTGCCTGGGGAGCAGCTGACGTGACCGCGTTCGAGACCTGGGTGTGCCGGAGGATGGCCGCGCTCGCGCTGCTGTTCGGCCAGCGCGAGGCGGCGCTTCGCTATCTCGGCCGCATCCTTGCCGCCAACCCGCAGGACGCCGAGTCGATTGCCGCGGTCGGCTACCAGTACGCCCAGGCGGGGCGGAAGAGCGAGGCACTGGCGTTCTTCGACCGGCTGGTCCTCCTGCAGCCCGACAACGCCGAGGCGCATTTCAACCGCGGATTCCTGCTGCAGGAGCGTACCGACCACGACGGCGCGATGGCCTCGTTCAGGCGCGTGCTCGAGCTCAACCCGCAGCACGACCGCGCGCTCTACGGGCTCGGGCTGTCGCTGATCGCGACCCGCCGCCTCGAGGAGGCGATCGCGCCGCTGCGGAAGAACACCAAGCTGCAGCCGATGAGCCCGTACGGCTGGTACCAGCTGGCGCGGGTCGAATTCGAGCTCGGGCACCGCGACGAGGCGCAGAAGATCCTCGACCACCTGCAGCGTTTCGAGCCCAAGGTCGCCGGCCAGCTCGAGCGCGAGACCGGCCTCAAGGTAACTCCGACCTGACGCCGGTTTGCGGCGGCGCCGCATCCGGGGTGGCGCTTTCCGCAAGCCCGCGGGCGCCGAACGGGACTGTTGCGGCCGGGAAAACGTGGCTATACTCCGCACAGTCGGGCCGGGCGCCTCCCTCGCGGGACGGCGCGCCAGCGCAACCCAGAAATGCGCGCCGGCCTCGCTTCGTTCGGGGAATTCCGCAAAGCCCACCGTCCGTTAGGAGGAGTCTGTCATGCAGTTGACGGAAAGACACCGGGAGTACTGGAGCAAGAACCTCCGTATTACCGCGATCCTGCTGTTCATCTGGTTCGTCGTCACCTTCGTCGTCGGCTTCTACGCCCGCGACCTTTCGTTCAATTTCTTCGGCTGGCCCTTCGCTTTCTGGATGGGCGCCCAGGGCGCGCTGGTGATCTACGTGATCATCATCTGGTACTACGCGCGCTACATGAACAACCTGGACCTCGAATACGACGTCCATGAAGGGGAGGACGACTGATGGCCGGGCCTGTCGAAAGCAAAACGGGGGGCATGTTCAGCGCGAGCACGCAGCGCGGGTTCAACGCCCAACTCAAGAAGGTGTACACCTGGTACACCGGCGGCTTCCTGTTCTTCGTCGTGGCGCTGGCGATCCTCGAGCAGATGGGATTGCCGCGCAACTGGATCGGCTACATCTTCCTGCTCGCGACCGTCGGCCTCTACGCCGGCATCGGGGTGATGAGCCGGACGTCCGACGCCGCTGAATACTACGTCGCGGGACGCCGCGTGCCCGCGCTGTTCAACGGCATGGCGACCGGCGCCGACTGGATGAGCGCGGCGTCGTTCATCGGGATGGCCGGCACGCTGTACCTCACCGGCTACGGTGGTCTGGCCTTCATTCTCGGCTGGACCGGCGGCTACGTGCTGGTCGCGCTGTTCCTGGCGCCGTACCTGCGCAAGTTCGGCCAGTTCACGATCCCCGACTTCCTCGGCGCGCGCTACGGCGGCAACATTCCCCGCCTCATCGGCATCATCATCGCCATCGTCTGCTCGTTCACCTACGTCGTGGCGCAGATCTACGGTGTCGGCCTGATCACGACGCGCCTGGTCGGCGTTCCGTTCGAGGTCGGCATCTTCCTCGGCCTGGGCGGCATCCTGGTGTGCTCGTTCCTGGGCGGGATGCGCGCGGTGACGTGGACGCAGGTGGCGCAGTACATCATCCTGATCGTTGCGTACATGATCCCGGTGGTCTGGCTGTCGGTGAAGCACACCGGCGTGCCGGTGCCGCAGCTCGTCTACGGCAAGGTGCTCGAAAAGGTCACCGCTCGCGAAGAGGTCCTGATCAAGGATCCGAAGGAGCTCGAGGTCCGCGGCATCTTCAAGGCGCGGGCCGACGCGGCCAGCGCCCAGCTGAAGGGGCTGCCGGCGAGCTACGAGGACGGCAAGAAGACGCTGACCGCCGCGATCGACAAGGCCAAGGCCGACAACGCCGCGCCGGAAGTCGTCGCCGCCGCAGAGAAGGCGCTGTCCGCGTTTCCGAAGGACGCTGCCGCCGCGAAGGCCGCCTGGACCAAGGACGCGGGGCTCGCCGCGCGGGCGGGACCGCCGCTTCGGCACGCCGAGTCGTTCCCCGGCAAGGACGACGCTGCGCGCGATCTTTCGCGACGCAACTTCCTCGCGCTGGTGTTCTGCCTGATGGTCGGCACTGCCGCGCTGCCGCACATCCTGATGCGGTACTACACGACGCCGTCGGTGCGGCAGGCTCGCCAGTCGGTGTTCTGGTCGCTGTTCTTCATCTTCCTGCTGTACTTCACGGCGCCGGCGCTGGCGGTCCTCGTCAAGTACGACGTCTACAACTTCCTCGTCGGCACGGAGTTCGCAAAATTGCCGCAGTGGGTGGCGTCGTGGGCGAAGGTCGATCCATCGCTGATGTCGATCGTCGACGTCAACAAGGACGGCATCGTCCAGCTCGCGGAAATCGCGATCGGCGGCGACATCGTCGTGCTGGCCACGCCGGAGATCGCCGGGCTGCCCTACGTCATCTCCGGCCTCGTTGCCGCGGGTGGCCTGGCGGCGGCGCTGTCGACCGCCGACGGGCTGCTGCTGACGATCGCCAATGCGCTGTCGCACGACCTCTACTACAAGATGCTCGATCCGAACGCGTCGACCACCCGTCGGGTGACGATCTCCAAGATCCTGCTTCTCATCGTGGCCCTGGCGGCGGCGTCGGTCGCGGCACAGAAACCGGCGGACATCCTGTTCCTGGTGTCGGCGGCGTTCTCGCTGGCGGCCGCGGGCTTCTTCCCGGCGCTGGTCTGCGGGATCTTCTGGAAGCGCGCCAACAAGTGGGGCGCGTCGCTCGGCATGGCGGCAGGATTCGGGATCACGTTCTACTACATGATCATGACCCAGCCGTGGCTGCGCTCGGTGTTCGGGGTCACGAGCCCGATCGCCGACAACCTGTGGTGGGGCATCCAGCCGATCTCCGCCGGACTCTGGGGCGTGCCGTTGGGCTTCCTGGTCATCATCGTCGTGAGCATGCTCACCCCGGCGCCCGACCGGGAGGTGCAGGACCTGGTCGAGCACGTGCGTTACCCGGCGATCGCCGGTTCGACGTTCGTCACCGAAGGCCGCTGACCCGCGACGCGGCTTGCGGCAAGAGAAAGGCCCGCAGCGATGCGGGCCTTTTTTCTTGCCGTCGCGTCCGCCGGAAGGTGCCCGGCCGCTGCGATCCCGGTCGACGCGCCGGTGATCAGAGGTACAGCACCTCGGCCCCGGTCAGCTTGCCGGCCGCGTCCTTCTTCAGCACGACGATGGTCTTGTCGTCGACCTTGTTCATGTTGTCGGGGTCGAACGTCTTCTTGTTGTAGACCCAGCGCGTTTCGCTGGGAACGCTGGTGTCGACCTGGTCGGGCTTGCCGATCTTGGACTCGATCTGCTCGGCGTCGACTCCGACGACGTAGCCAGTGAAAATGCCGCGCTGATAGCCGCCCGATCCGCAGGCGGCAAGCACCGCCGCCGCACACAACACCGCAGCGGTTGCCCGCAGTCGGGACTTGAAGCTCCCTGTCATTGTCGTTTCTCCCCTGGTGACTCGATTGCGGGTTGCCCCGCGGGTCTCCGGCGCACCGAAGTGTGCCCGGCACGCGGAAATCCTACGTGATGCGATGCGGTGCAGCAACCGTGCCGCGGGTGCTTCCGTGCCGGACCGTCGGGTCGACGCCGGTTGGTGTGCAGCTGCCCCGGGGGATGGCGGAACCGCGGCACCCGGTCAGGCTGCCGGCGGCGCCGTCTCGGCGAACGTCGGCCGCTTCCCCAGCTTTTCGGCGAGGCGTGCCAGGTTGGCGTGCTGCCCGCGCCAGTCGAGATCGGGGTGCCGCAGGTCCAGGTAGCCGAGCGCGCATCCGACCGCGATGTCGGCCAGCGAGTACGAATCGCCGCTGCACCACGGCTTGTCGCCGAGCTCGCGGGCAAACTCGGCGACGCCGCGCTCGACTTTCTGCCGCTGCCACCCGATCGCGTCGGCGCTCTGCTGCCGTGCCGGGCGCTTGCGTTCGAGAATGATGGCGACCGCGGCGTCGCAGACGCCATCGGCGAGCGCTTCCCAGCGCTTGACTGCGATCCGCTGCCGCGAAGGCTCGGGAATGAGCCGGCTCACCGGGCTGACGGTATCGAGATATTCGACGATGACGCGCGAGTCGAACAGCGTCGCGCCGTCGTCCAGGACCAGGACCGGGACCTTGCCGAGCGGATTGAGGCCGGGCACCGTCGAATCGGGCGACCACGGGGAGTCGTCGACGAGCGTGAATTCGATCTTCTTCTCGGCGAGCGCGATGCGCACTTTGCGCGCATACGGGCTCGTCGGTGAGGCAATGAGCTTCATCGAGTCGGAGGGATGACGGGAACGGTGTCGAGTATAGCATCGGGCACCGGGCGCACCGGGCTGCACTGGCGTCCCCCGCGGCCCCGGAAGCGGCCCGGCGAGGCGCGTGCGGCTGCGTGATAAACTCGTTCGACGTCCTGCGTCCCGCAGGACGCCCAGCCTGTTCGATGGCCCCGCCCATGGCCCACTCCGATCCCGAGACCGCGGCGCTGCTGGCGCTGTCCCCGCTCGACGGGCGCTACGCCGCCAAGGTCGCGCCGCTCGCCGCCCATTTCAGCGAGTACGCGCTGATCCGCGCCCGCGTGCGCGTCGAGATCGCGTGGCTCGAAGCGCTGGGCGCGGAGCCCGCGGTGGCCGAGGTGGCCCCGTTCGCGCCTGCGGTCGGCGCGGCGCTTCGCGCGGCGGCGGACGCGTTCTCGCCGGCCGACGCCGCGCGCGTCAAGGCGATCGAGCGCACGACCAATCACGACGTCAAGGCGGTGGAGTACTGGCTGAAGGAGCGCTTCGCCGGCGTGCCCGAAGTCGCCCGCGTCGCCGAGTTCATCCATTTCGCGTGCACGTCCGAGGACATCAACAACCTCGCGCACGGCCTGATGCTGGGCGGCGCCCGGCGGGAAATCCTGCTGCCGGCGCTCGGCCGCGTCGTCGCCGCGCTGCGGGCGATGGCCCACGCCCACGCCGACCTGCCGATGCTGTCGCGCACGCACGGCCAGCCGGCGACGCCGACGACGCTCGGCAAGGAGCTCGCCAACGTGGTCGCGCGGCTGGACCGCGCCCGCCACGCGCTCGAGCGGGTGCCGCTGAAGGGCAAGATCAACGGCGCCGTCGGCAACTACAACGCGCACCTCGTCGCGTACCCCGACGTCGCGTGGGAATCGCTGGCGGCGAAGGTCGTCACCGGCCTCGGCCTCGAGTTCAATCCGTACACGACGCAAATCGAGCCGCACGACTGCATGGCGGAGTTCTTCGACGCCGTCGCCCGTGCGAACACCATCCTGATCGACCTCGACCGCGACGTCTGGGGCTACGTGTCGCTCGGCTACTTCCGGCAGCGAGTCCGGGAAGGCGAGGTCGGCTCGTCGACGATGCCGCACAAGGTCAACCCGATCGATTTCGAGAACTCCGAGGGCAACCTGGGCCTCGCCAACGCGATGCTGCGGCACCTCGCGGAAAAGCTGCCGGTCTCCCGCTGGCAGCGCGACCTGACGGACTCGACCGTCCTGCGCAACATGGGCGTGGCGCTGGGCTACTCGCTGCTCGGGTGGGTGTCGCTGGAGCAGGGCCTCGCCAAGCTCGAGGCCGACCCGGTGCGCCTGGCCGCGGACCTCGACGCGAACTGGGAGGTGCTTGCGGAGCCGATCCAGACGGTGATGCGCCGCCACGGCATCGAGCAGCCGTACGAGAAGCTGAAGGCGCTGACGCGCGGACGCGGCGGCATCACCCGCGAGACGCTGCACGCGTTCATCGACACGCTCGGGCTGCCGGCCGACGCATCGGCGCGGCTCAAGGCGCTGACGCCCGCGACCTACACCGGCGCCGCCGCGGCGCTGGCGCGGCGCATCTGACCGCGCGCGGCCGCCGCCGGCGCGGGGCGGGTCAGTCCTTGCTGCGGCCGTGCTCGCGCAGGAAGGTCGTCACCGCAGGGATCAGCGACACCACGACGATGCCGATCACCAGCAGGGTCAGGTTGTCCTTCACCCACGGGATGTTGCCGAACAGGTACCCCGCGTAGACCAGCGACGAGATCCACAGCAAGCCGCCGATGACGTTGTAGGCGAGGAAGCGGCGGTAGCTCATGCCGGCGACCCCGGCCAGGAACGGCGCGAACGTCCGGATGATCGGGATGAACCGGCCGATGATGATCGTCACCGCCCCGTAGCGGTCGTAGAACGCCTGCGTGCGCTTCAGGTGGGCCTGCTTGATCCACCGCGAGTCGGGCCGGTCGTAGACGCGGGGTCCGATGTAGTGGCCGATCGAGTAGTTGACCGAGTCGCCGAGGATCGCCGCGAGACTGAGCAGCGCGACGAGCACGTGGACGTTGAGGCCGGCGGTCGCGACGACGGTGCCGGCGATGAACAGGATCGAATCGCCCGGCAGGAACGGGAAGACGACGAGCCCGGTCTCCGCGAAGATGATCGCGAAGAGGATCGCGTACAGCCAGTGGCCGTACTGCGACGCGAGGGTCGCGACCGTCTGGTCGAGCGACAGCAGCGAGTAGAAGATCGTGGTCAGCACGGCGATCCCGGAAGTCCCCGGGTCCGGCGTCACGGCAGGATCTTGTCGCCGTCCGGCCCCGTCTTGCGCTCGGGCTTGACCAGGTCCTCGCGCGACACGCCGAGCCACATGACGAGCGGCGCCATCACCAGCACCGACGAGTAGATGCCGAAGCAGATGCCGATCGTCAGCGCCAGCGAGAAGTAGTGCAGCGTCTCGCCGCCGAAGAAGAAGATCGACAGCACCATGAGCAGCGTGCTGCCGTGGGTGATCATGGTCCGCGAGATCGTGCTGGTGATCGCGTTGTCGATCACGTGCGTGACCGACGCCTTGCGCATCTTGCGGAAGTTCTCGCGGATCCGGTCGGCGATGACGACGGACTCGTTCACCGAGTAGCCGAGGATGGCGAGGATCGCCGCCAGCACCGGCAGCCCGAACTCCCACTGGAACAGCGCGAAGAAGCCGAGGATGATGATGACGTCGTGCAGGTTGGCGATGATCGCCGCCACCGCGAAGCGCCACTCGAACCGCAGCGCGAGGTACGCGACGATGCCCAGCGAGACCAGCAGCAGCGCGAGCGCGCCGTTTTCGTAGAGTTCCTTGCCGACCTGCGGCCCGACGAACTCGACCCGCTGCAGCTTGACCGACGCGTCGTCGGTGCGCAGCGCGTTCATCACGCGCTCCGACAGCTGGGCGCTGGAAACGCCGTCCTTGAGCGGCAGGCGGATCAGCGCGGTGTCGGAGCCGCCGAACGACTGCGCCGAGTACTCGCCGAGTTCGAGCTTGTCGATCGCGCCGCGCAGGCGGTTGAAATCGACGGCATGGCTGTAGCTGACCTCGATCACGGTGCCGCCGCGGAAGTCGATGCCGAAGTTGAGGCCCTTCCACGCGAGGAACACGACGGCCAGCGCGAACGTGACCACCGAGATCACGTTGAACACCAGCGCATACCGCATGAACGGGATGTCGCGGTGGATGCGGAAGAATTCCATGGTCAGTTTTCCGGGAAGGCGGTGGCGGACGCGGCGCGCCGGGTCACTTGGTGGGCGCTGGCGAGGCGCCCGATGGCGGGCGCCACACCTGCCCGATGGAGATCTTGTCGAGCTTCTTGCGGCTGCCGTACACCAGGTTGACGATCCCGCGCGAGACGACGACCGCCGAGAACATCGACGTCATGATGCCGAGGCAGTGAACGACGGCGAAGCCGCGCACCGGGCCCGAGCCGAAGATCAGCAGCGCCACGCCGGCGATCAGCGTCGTCACGTTGGAGTCGAGAATCGTGCCCCAGGCCCGCTCGTAGCCGGCCTGCAGCGCGGCATGCGGGGTTGCGCCCCAGCGCAGCTCCTCGCGGATGCGCTCGTTGATCAGCACGTTGGCGTCGATTGCCATGCCCAGCGTCAGCGCAATGGCGGCGATGCCCGGCAGTGTCAGCGTCGCCTGCAGCATCGACAGCAGCGCGACCAGAAGCAGCAGGTTGACCGTCAGCGCGACCGTCGAGATCAGCCCCATCAGCTGGTAATAGACGCACATGAAGAGGGCCAGCACGATGAAGCCGTACTTCACCGAGTTGAAGCCCTTTTCGATGTTCTCCTTGCCCAGCGACGGGCCGACGGTTCGTTCCTCGACGATTTCCATCGGCGCGGCGAGGGCGCCGGCGCGCATCAGCAGCGCGACGTCGGCGGCCTCGCGCGTCGACATCCGGCCGCTGATCTGGACGCGGCCGCCGCCGATCTCCTCGCGGATCACCGGCGCGGTGATGACCTCGGCCTTGCCCTTCTCGACCAGCACGATCGCCATCCGCTTGCCGACGTTGTCGCGGGTGATTTCCTTGAAGATGCGCCCGCCGCTGCCGTCGAGGTTGACGTGGACCGCCGGCTCGTTGGTGCGCTGGTCGAAGCCGGGCTGCGCGTCGTTGATGCGGTCGCCGGTCAGCACGACCTGGCGCTTGACCAGCACCGGGGCGCCGCCGCGCTCGGTGAAGAGATCGTTGCCGAACGGCACCGAGCCGGCCAGCGCCTGCTCCAGCGCGCCCGGGTCGTCGTTGACCATGCGGATTTCCAGCGTCGCGGTGCGGCCGAGGATGTCCTTGGCGCGCGCGGTGTCCTGTACCCCCGGCAGCTGGACGACGACGCGGTCGCCGCCCTGCTGCTGGACGATCGGCTCGGCGACGCCCAGCTCGTTGACGCGGTTGCGCAGGATGGTGATGTTCTGCTGCACCGCGCCGTCCTGGATCTTCTTCTGCGCCTCCGGCTTCAGCGAGGCGATGAGCCGCAGCTCGCCGCCCGCGCCTTCGGCCTCGCGCAGCAGCAGGTCGGGGAAGCCCTTCTCGATCTCGGCGCGCGCCTTGGCGCGCTCGGCGTCGTCGCGGAAGCGCACGACGACGCTCGATCCTTCGCGGCCGACGCCGCCGTACTGGATCTTCCGGTCGCGCAGCAGCGAGCGGAAGTCGCTGGTGTAGCGGTCGGCCGCCTTGTCCAGTGCCGCCTTCATGTCGACCTGCAGCAGGAAGTGGACGCCCCCCCGCAGGTCGAGGCCGAGGTACATGGGCAGCGCGCCGATCGCCGTGAGCCATTGCGGCGACGACGACAGCAGGTTCAGGGCGACGATGTAGTTGTCGCCCAGCTTCGACTGCAGTGCGTCCTTGGCCTTGATCTGCGTGTCGGGGTCGGCGAAGCGGACCTTGACGCCGGTCGCGTCGAGCGCCGCGCTGTTGAACGGGATCGACGCCCCCTTCAGGGCATCCTCGACCGTCGACAGCAGCGAGGCGTCGATCTTGATCGTCGCCTTGGACGAGCTGACCTGGACGGCCGGCGCCTCGGGGAAGAAGTTCGGCAGCGTGTAGACGAAGCCGACGATCAGCGCGACGACGATGACCAGGTATTTCCAGAGCGGGTAGCGGTTCATGGAGCGAAGTTACGTTGGGGCGCGCGGCCGGCGGGTGGCCGTGCCGGACGAGGGACGGCCGGCGGGTGGCCGGCCGTGCGTGGCGTCAGAGCGCCTTGATCGTGCCCTTCGGCAGGAGCTGCGTCACCGCGGCGCGCTGCACGCTCATCTCGACCCCCGGCGCGACCTCGATCGCGACGTACTGGTCGGTCAGCCTGGCGACCTTGCCGACAATGCCGCCGGCGGTGATGATCTCGTCGCCCTTCTGCAGCGCCTCGAGCAGCGCCTTGTGCTCCTTCGCCTTCTTCTGCTGCGGACGGATGAGCAGGAAATAGAAGACGACGAAGATGGCGATCATCGGCAGCAGCGACGTCATGAGGTCGCCACCGCTCGGGCCGGCGGTCTGCGCGAACGCGGGCGCGACGGCGAGTTCGATGAAATGGAAGCTCACGGTAATCCTCCGGCGGTTGGGTGCTCCGCGCGGTCCGGCGCCGCGGATGGCAGGGGCGGCGGGGTGCGCGGAAAACTGGCCATTCTACCATGGCGCCAGGGTCCGTCCCCCGGCTGTCCTGCCCGGAACCGACGGCGGCCGGCCGCGGTTCAGGCGTCGCCGTCGCCGCGCGCCCGGTCGGCACGGAAGGCGGCAACGAACGCCTCGAATCGCCCCGTCTCGATCGCCTCGCGCAGCCCTGCGGTGAGCCACTGGTAGTAGTGCAGGTTGTGAATGGTGGCGAGCCGCGCGCCGAGGATTTCGTTGACCCGCTGCAGGTGGTGCAGGTAGCCGCGGGTGAAGCCGCGGCAGGTGTGGCAGGCGCAGTCGGCGTCGAGCGGCCGGGTGTCGGCGCGGTGCTTCGCGTTGCGGATCTTGACGTCGCCCCAGCGCGTGAACAGCCAGCCGTTGCGCGCGTTGCGCGTCGGCAGCACGCAGTCGAACATGTCGATTCCGGCGGCGACGCCGGCGACGATGTCCTCCGGCGTGCCGACGCCCATCAGGTAGCGCGGCCGGTCGGCCGGCAGTCGCGGCGCCGTGTGCTCGAGGATGCGCAGCATCTCGGGCTTCGGCTCGCCCACCGACAGCCCGCCGATCGCGTAGCCGTCGAAGCCGATGTCCACGAGGCCGGCCAGCGACGCTTCGCGCAGGTCCTCGTGCATCCCCCCCTGGACGATGCCGAACAGCGCGTTGGGGTTGGACAGCCGGTCGAATTCCATCCGCGACCGGGCCGCCCAGCGCAACGACAGTTCCATCGATGCCGCCGCGTCCTCGTGCGTCGCCGGATACGGGGTGCACTCGTCGAACACCATCACCACGTCGGCGTCCAGCGTCCGCTGGACCTGCATCGAGATTTCCGGCGTCAGCAGCAGCTTGTCGCCGTTGACCGGCGAGGCGAAGGTCACGCCTTCCTCGCGGACCTTGCGCAGCGGGCCGAGGCTCCAGACCTGGAAGCCGCCGGAGTCGGTCAGGATCGGCCGGTGCCAGTTCATGAAGCGGTGCAGGCCCCCGTGGGCCGCGATGACCTCGAGACCCGGCCGCAGCCACAGGTGGAACGTATTGCCGAGGACGATCCGCGCCCCGAGCGTCTCGAGCTCGTCCGGCGACATGGCCTTGACGGTGCCGTAGGTGCCCACCGGCATGAACACGGGGGTCTCGACCACGCCGTGGGCGAGCGCCAGGCGGCCGCGCCGGGCGCGGCCCGCGGTGGCGAGCACGTCGAACGACATGGCGAAGTCGGTTCGCGCCGAAGGCCCGCGCGGGGCGTTCAGCGACGCGCGCGGCGTCGGCGCGAGGCCGCGGCGATGCCGGCGAGCAGCAGCGCGGTCAGCGCCAGCATGGTGCCGGAAAGCGTGGGGATGATGTTCGGATCGGGCGGGACGGTGCCGCCGTTGTAGACGCAGCCGCCGGCCCCGAAGTCGAACGCATTGCGCCAGGCGCGATAGAAGTCCCCGCCGACCTCGCCGGCGGCACCGGGGATCACCGAGTAGTGCGGTGCGATCGCGACGTGGATGACGCAGGCCGCGCCGGTCACGCGAAAAGCGATCGCCGGATCGACCTGGCCGCGGGCGTTGGGCTGCGCCCAGCGCGCGACGACGCTGGTGCCCGGCTTGGCCTGGTTGCCGCCCGCGAACCGCGCCGACGTCAGCGCCGTGAGGCCTGCCGTCAGCGGATGGGGCATGAGCGTCGCGATGTCGAGCGAGCGGGGAACGGACGGCGTGCCGACGCCGTCGGTGGTGTTGGGGTCCAGCGTTTCCAGCGCGCCCCAGCCGTGCGGCGAATTGGCGACCAGCGCGTCGCTGCGGTCCTGCTCGTAGAACGTGCCCAGGATGACCGCGCGCCCGGTCTGCGCGAACGCGGCGACGTTGGCGCCGACGATCGGCGAGTTGGCGAACGTCGAGTCCTCGAACAGCAGGATCGCGTCGTAAGCGGCGGTCAGCGAGGCGACCGTCGGCACGCTGAGCGACAGGTCCACGCCGGTGAACGTGTGGCCGGAAACCTTGGCGCTGAAGTCGGCGGCGGTCTCGGTCGCCAGCTTGTTCGACAGCACGCCGATGCGCGCCGCCTGGGCCGGACCGGCGAGCACCATGGCCCCGAGCAGGAGCGCGGCCAGGGCTGTTGCAGTGCGGCGAAGATTGGTCATTGTATGGAAATGCCCGTGGAAATGCGGGGAATCGGCAGGGCGCCATCGCCGCCGCGTTTTCCGCCAGGATTGCAGTCGATTCACAGGGTAGCGGTTCACGCCGACGCTGCCAAGCAAACTGCGACCGGATTTGCCTGGAAAAGCGGGAAATGTTGCACTTCGCGCCGGAAACCCCGATTTGTCGCCGAACGGCGACGCTCCGGGGCGTCTTCTTTCGGCGTCAGTGGGGTCCGGGAGCAGGTTCCAGCAGCGTCGCGTCGCCGTAGCTGAAGAAGCGGTATCGCTCGCGGATGGCGTGCGCGTACGCCGCGCGCATCGTCTCGACCCCGGCGAAGGCGCTCACCAGCATCAGCAGCGTCGACCGGGGCAGGTGGAAGTTCGTCAGCAGGCGGTCGACGATGCGGAACCGGTAACCCGGCGTGATGAATAGCTCGGTCTCGCCCTCTCCGGCCGCAAGCTCGCCGCCGGCGGCGGCGGCTTCGAGTGCGCGCAGGCTGGTGGTGCCTACCGCGAGCACGCGGCCGCCGCGCGCTCGCGCCACGCGGATGGCGTCGACCGTCGCGGCCGGCAGATGGAAGCGCTCGCGGTGCATCCGGTGCTGCGCGAGATCCTCGACCTGCACCGGCAGGAAGGTGCCGGCGCCGACGTGCAGCGTGAGCCACGCCAGGTCGACCCCACCCGCGCGCAGCCGCTCGAGCATCGGCGAATCGAAATGCAGCCCCGCGGTCGGCGCCGCGACGGCGCCCGGGTTGTGCGCGTACACCGTCTGATAGCGGACCGCGTCGACCTCCGTCGCCGGCCGCGCGATGTACGGCGGCAGCGGCACCTCGCCGTGCGCTTCGAGCCAGTCCGTCACCGACGGCGCGTCGAGGCGAAGGTGGAAGAATCGATCCGCGCGCCCGATCACCTCGGCTTCGACGCCCCCGCGGAGCCGCAGCCGGCCGCCGACTCTCGGCGGGTGGCTTGCCCGCAGCTGGAACAGCGCGGTGTCGGCGCCGGTCACGCGTTCGAGCAGGAGCTCGACCTGGCCGCCGGTGGACTTGGTCGCCGCCACGCGCGACTTGATCACGCGGGTGTCGTTGAACACCATGAGGTCGCCGGCCCGCACCAGCGAAGGCAGGTCGGTGAACGCGAGGTCGCGGCGGAGGCCCCCGTCGACGTGCAGCAGGCGACTGCCGGTGCGTTCGGCGGACGGTGCCTGGGCGACGAGCTCGGGCGGCAGGTCGAATTCGAAGTCGCGGGGGGTCAACGGGGCACGCGGGCGGGTTGTAGGCCACGGACGGGTCGGGACGCGGGCCTGCGGAAGGAGCGGCGACACGGTGCCGGCCACACCCGTCGCCGCCGCCTTCGTCGATTCACCGCCACGGCCCATGCCGGAATGGAAGCCACGCTCCCAGCGAGCGTCGCGGCCGCGAATCGGGCGACGTCTCGAGCAGTCGCGAGCAATTATGTCACGGCGGCCGACATGCGGCTTCCAGGGGCGGGAAGTGCGCTGCGCGCGTTGCAGGAATGGGGTATCTTTGCGTAGCGGTCATCCGGTGGGCGCAGTTTGCAGTTGCTGTGCTGCGCTCGCCATCGCCGGAGCTTTGATCCCGCCTCCCCGTCGAAGGAGGGCGACGCGTCCGTTCCGACATACGGCAAGACGGGCCGCACGGCGGCGGGTAAGATCGCCGGTCCGACTTCACTTGACTTGACGAGGGGTAACAAATGCGCAAGCCGTTGCTGGCCGCAGCACTATTCGTTCTGGCCGCCTTCTGCAATCCCGCCCTGGCACAGCCGTTCTGTCCCGGTGTGTCGCCCTGGGTGTTCGACGACGTCGCCGCGAGCGACCCGTTCTGCAGCAACATCACCTGGATGGCGCAGAAGAACATCACGCTGGGCTGTTCCCTCATCGACGTCGACCACCGGCTGTATTGCCCGGACACGTTCGTGAACCGAAAGGCGATGGCCGCGTTCATGAATCGGCTGGGCGATGCCCTCTTCCCCAGCACGTGCGCGGCGGGGCAGGTGATGAAGTGGGACGGGGCAATCTGGGCCTGTGCCAACGACAACACCGGCACCGCCACCGGCACCGTGACGAGCGTGCTGGCGGGAACCGGGCTGCAGGGGAGCCCGAACCCGATCACAGGCGCGGGGTCGATCAACCTGGCCCTGAGCTACCAGCTGCCGCAGGCGTGCACGAGTGGCCAGGTGGCAAGCTGGAACGGCAGCGCCTGGACCTGCGCTACCGCAGGTGGGGTCGGTACCGTGACCAGCGTCGGCACCGGTGCCGGCCTGACCGGCGGTCCCATCATCGCCACCGGCACGATCAACCTGGCCAGCACGCAACTGCTGCCCACCACGGCCTGCGCCGCCAACCAGATCCCGAAATGGAGCGGCACGGCGTGGCAGTGCCAGGCGGATCTCGACACCAACTCCGGCGGCACCGTCACCAGCGTCGGCACCGGTGCCGGCCTCGCGGGCGGTCCCATCACCGCCACCGGCACGATCAACCTGACGAGCACACAGTTGCTGCCCACGACAGCCTGCGCCGCCAACCAGATTCCGAAGTGGAGCGGCACGGCGTGGCAGTGCCAGGCCGACCTCGACACCAACTCCGGCGGCACCGTCACCAGCGTGGCGACCGGCACCGGGCTCACCGGCGGCCCGATCACCGCCACCGGGACGATCGCGGTGGACACGGCGCAGATCCAGGCGCGGGTAAGCGGGACGTGCGCGGTGGGGAGCAGCATCCGCAGCATCGCGGCCAACGGCGCGGTGACCTGCGAGGCCGCGGGTAGCGGCACCGTCACCAGCGTGGGCACCGGCACCGGGCTCACCGGCGGCCCGATCACCGGCGCCGGCACGATCGCGGTGGATACGGCGCAGATCCAGGCGCGGGTGAGCGGGACGTGCGCCGCGGGAAGCAGCATCCGCAGCATCGCGGCCAACGGCACGGTGACCTGCGAGACCGACGACGCCGGCACCGGCACGGTGACGAGCCTCTCCCAGGGCACCGGCATCACGCTCTCCGCCGATCCGATCACGACGACCGGGTCGATCAGCGCGGACACCACCTACCTTCAGCGCCGGGTGAGTGCCACGTGCGCGGCGGGATCCTCGATCCGCGTGATCAACAGCGACGGGACCGTGACCTGCCAGACCGACAACACCGGGGCCGCCAACGCGTTCGTGCAGGGCGGCAACGCCTTCGCCGCGACGGCGGTATTGGGCACGACCGACGACAACGCACTCGACCTGCGCGTCAACGGCAGCCGGGTGATGCGCTACGAGCCGAATGCGATCAGCCCGAACGTGATCGGCGGGCATCCGCTCAACAACGTGGCGGCCGGCGTGCGCGGCGCGACCATCGCCGGCGGGGGCGTGACGCCGGGCGGCGATCCGGATTACAACTTCGAGGGGCCGAACGTCGTCACCGACATCTACGGGACCGTCGGCGGTGGCTATGGCAATCGTGCGGGCGACGGTGGCGATGCTAATCAGCGCGGCGTTCGCGACGATCGGAGGAGGATTTGGCCAACACCGCGAGCGGCTTCGGCAGCACGATCGCCGGGGGCGATATCAGCGTCGCGAGCGGCAGCTGGAGCACGGTCGGCGGCGGCATCAACAACCTCGCCGAAGGCCAGGGCAGCACGGTCTCCGGCGGCGGGGCGGGCCACGCGACCGGCTATTGGGCCACGGTCCCCGGCGGCAACAACAACACCGCAAGCGGGATCTACAGCTTCGCGGCAGGCCGTCAGGCGAAAACGCAGACCGCCGGCCCGACGCCCGTCGTGCATGACGGCACCTTCGTCTGGGCCGACTCCAGCGACTTCGAGTTCAACTCGACCGCCGCCAACCAGTTCGCGGCGCGCGCGACGGGGGGCTTCTACTTCGTGACCGCGATCAGCGGCGCCGGCGCGGCGACCGCCGGGGTGCAAGTCGCCGCAGGCGGCGGAACCTGGTCCTCGCTGTCCGACCGCGCCGCCAAGCGCGACCTTGCGCTGGCCAATCCCGGCGACGTGCTCAGCAAGGTCGCCGCGCTTCCGATCTACACCTGGCGGTACAAGACCGAGACGTCGGGCGCGCTGCACCTGGGCCCGGTGGCGCAGGACTTCAGCGCCGCGTTCGGCCTCGGCGACAGCGACAAGCGGATCACCACCGTCGACGCGGACGGCGTCGCGCTGGCGGCCATCCAGGGTCTGAACATGAAGCTGGACGCCGCCATCGCCGAACGGGACGCCCGCATTGCCGCGCAGGACCGGGAGATCTCCGAGCTTCGCCGGGCGGTCGAGGTGCTGATGGCCCGCACGTCGCCCGAGGGCAAGCTCGCGCAGTCTCGCTGATTTCGACAGCGGCATCGATACGGGAAGCCCGGTTCGCCGGGCTTTCTGTTTTTCCGGGAGCGAACCGGCGGGTCACCTGGGTGGCCGGGTGCGACTGCACCTGATCGCAGGCAGAGGCAGCCGATAGGTGCCGCCCACGACACGAGGGAGACTCAGGTCGACGTGCGGCACCAGGACACGAGGAACATCCGGTCGACGGGCGCGACGTGAACCCAGGTCACTGATCTTCCCGGGGGGCTTTTGCATGGTGCCGGGAGGGGGAATCGAACCCCCACGAGGGATTAGCTCGGCGGATTTTGAGTCCGCTGCGTCTACCAGTTCCGCCATCCCGGCCGACGCGCACCGGACGGGCGCGCAGTCGGCCATTATCGCGGAAACGCCGGCACCCGCACAAATGCGCGGACGACTGGATGGAAAACGACGGGCATTCGGCGAAGGCGCGTGCGACGCGGGCACGCCGATGCCGCGCTGCGTGGGCCCACGCTAGCTGCGGGCGTAGCAGACGTAATCGCAGGTCAGTCCGTCCTCCGACGGCGCCCCCCCCGGGATCCGCGACGTCTCGCGCCACGCTGCCCGATCGACCGCGGGGAAGGTCGCATCGCCTCCGACCGCCTGGTGGATCTCGGTGAGATGCATTGCGGTCGCGTGCGGCAAGGCGACGCGGTAGAGCTCGCCGCCGCCGATGCAGAACGCCGGTTCCGGCAGCGTCACCAGGGCCAGCGCCGCCTCGAGCGACGCGGCGACTTCCGCGCCCGCCGCCGCGTACCCGGGCTGGCGAGTGACGACGATGTTCTGTCGTCCGGGCAGCGCGCGGCCGATCGACTCCCAGGTCCGGCGCCCCATGATGACCGCGTGCCCGGTGGTCAACGCGCGGAACCGCTTGAGGTCCTCCGGCAGTCGCCACGGCAGGCGATTCGCGTCGCCGATGGTGCCGTTGCTCGCGACGGCGGCGATGATGGCCAGCGCGGGAAGCGGGCGCGAGGTGCGGTGAGGTGTCATAATTCCCGGCGGATTATAGCGGTGGGCCAAAGCGCGTGTACTACCCGCGGTCATTCCTCAAGTTCATTCTGCTGGGCTTCCTTCTGGTGAGCCTGCCGCTGATCTATGCGCTCGCCGAACTCATCCTTTCCCTCGACCGGCTGCAGTCGCAGGCGCAGCAGGCGGTGACGCAGGCGGCGCAGGCAGGGCGCGCGAGCCGGCAGTTCTACGAGCATTCGGTCACGCTCGAGCGCCTCGTCCGCCAGTATCTGATCCTCGACGACGCGGCGCTGCTCGATGACTACGGCCGCGTGCGCCAGGAATTCAGCCAGGCCGCGCGCGCCCTGGCGCAGCTTCCGCTCGAGCCGGCGCAGGCCGCCACGCTCGCCGCGCTGAACGCGAGCGAGGGCCGGCTGGCCGAGCGGCTCGCGACGCGGGAGCGGGGCGCGGATGCGCAGCTGCAGCTTGCCGAGGGCTACGCGCGGCTCGCCGACGGCGCGCAGTCGCTGCAGGTCGCCGCGCGCGCGCTCACCGATCGCGCGACGGAGGATCTCGCCAAGACCGCGGCGGCGGGACGGCAGAAGTGGACATGGCTCGCCGTCGCCACCGCCGGCATCGCCGTGGCACTGGCGATCCTGTTCGCGGTGCTGATCGCGCGCCCCATCCGCCAGCTCGACCAGGCGATCCGCCAGCTCGGCACCGCCGACTTCAGCCATGCGATCGAGGTCAACGGTCCGCAGGACCTGCGCTACCTCGGGCAGCGGCTCGAGTGGCTGCGGGCGCGGCTTTCCGACCTCGAGGAGCAGCAGAACCGTTTCCTGCGCCATGTCTCGCACGAGCTCAAGACGCCGCTCACCGCGGTGCGCGAAGGCGCCGAGCTCCTGCGCGACAACGTGGGCGGCACGCTGTCGCCGCAGCAGAAGGACATCGTCCGGATCGTCCGCGAGAACACGCTGTCGCTGCAGAAGCTGATCGAAGACCTGCTGAAATATCACCAGACGCGCGCGATGGAGCCGGCGACGGTCGGGCCGGTGCACCTGCCCGACGTCGTCCGCCGGGTCATGCGAGAGCACAAGCTCGCGGCATTCGCGCGGATGATCACGTTCGATGCGAAGCTGGCGCCGGCGCTGGTGACCGGTGACGGAGAGAAGTTGCGCACTGTCGTCGACAACCTCGTCTCGAATGCGGTGAAGTATTCGCCGCGCTCGGGTGTCATCCGCCTCGACCTCGCCGTTGCCGACGGCATCGCCGTCCTCGACGTCGTCGACCAGGGCCACGGGGTCGATCCGGCGGAGCGTGACCACATTTTCGATTCGTTCTACCAGGGCAAGGCGCCGGTCGACGGACGCGTCAAGGGTTCTGGACTGGGCCTCGCGATTGCGCGCGAGTACGCGCTGGCGCATGGCGGCCGCATCGAAGTCGGCGACCGGCGGGACGGCAAGCGTGGCGCGCGGTTCCGGCTGATGCTGCCGCTGGCGCTCGGGGACGCGACGATCACGCCCGTGGCCCGGGGTGCGGACATGGGGTCGGGAGTTCCGCGCCAGCGCGACGCGACGACCACCACCCCGAGGGGGGTTACGTGACGGTGCGCCGCGCTACCGGGTGGCGATCGCCGCGCCTGGGCGCATTGCTGCTGCTCGCGCTTGTAGCGGGCGGCTGCGCGACGCCCGCCCAGATGCCGCTGCCCGCCGCGACCGACGACGAGTACGACGCGGCGCTGCTGGCGGCGGTGCCGCCGCCGGTGCCCATGGTCGAGTACCCGCCGATCGAGCCGGTTGAGCCGCCGATCGAGCTGCCTGCCGACACGCCGGCGACCTCTGCACCCGAACCGGCGCCCGCGCGTCCGGACCCCGGCCGGGGAATCGCCGGACCGGCGGCGGTGCCCGCGCCAACGGTCACCGCACCCGTGGCCGTGCCGCCGCCGTTGGAACCCAGCGAAGAGCAGCTGCTGGCGGCGCTGCTGGCGGACCTGGCGCGTTTCACCGGGCTCAATGCCGACGAAATTCGCCGCGAGACCGCGGCCGCCACGCAGGCGCTGACCCGCAGCCGCAACGACGCCAACCGCATCCGGCTCGCGATGCTCTACACGCTGGGCCGCGCGGGACCGGCCGACGACCAGCGCGCGCAGCAGCTCCTCGACAATGTTCTCAAGGGCCCGTCGCCCGCCGGGTCGCCCCAGCGCACGCTCGCCGCGGTGCTGCAGGCGCAGGTGCAGGAGCGCCTGCGGGCCGTCCGCGACGAGCAGCAGAAGGCGGACGCGCTGGTCCAGAAGCTCGAGGCCCTTCGCGCGATGGAGCGCAACCTCCTGCGCGACCGCGTGCGCAGCGGCGGCGACGGGGGTTCCGGCGGCGGCTCCGGCGGCGGCTCCGGCGGCGGCCGCTAGCGGCGACCGACCGCGACGATCACGACAAACATGAAACGCTCCGACGACATCCTGCTGGTCGACGACGATCCCGACCTGCTCAAGCTCATCAGCCTGCGCCTGGTCTCGGCCGGGTATCGGGTGCGCACCGCCGACAGCGGCGAGACGGCGCTCGCGGCGCTGGCGATCGCCCGGCCGGGCATCGTCGTCACCGACCTCAGGATGCCCGGCATCGACGGCATGCAGCTGTTCGAGGCCATACACCGGCAGCACCCGTCGCTGCCGGTCATCATCCTGACCGCGCACGGCACGATCCCCGACGCGGTCGCCGCGACGCAGCAGGGCGTGTTCGGATTCCTGACCAAGCCGTTCGACAGCCAGGACCTGCTGGCCAAGGTCGCGGCGGCGCTCAAGGTCGCGGGCAACGACCCGACCGGCACCGACGAGACCGGCGGCGCGTGGCGCGAGGGCATCATCACCCGCAGCCCGCAGATGGAGGACCTGCTGCGGCAGGCGAAGCTCGTCGCCGACTCCGACGCCAGCGTGCTGATCTACGGCGAGTCGGGGACCGGCAAGGAACTGCTGGCGCGCGCGATCCACCGCGCGAGCCCGCGCCGCGACAAGCCGTTCGTCGCCGTCAACTGCGGCGCGATCCCCGCGGAGCTGCTCGAATCGGAGCTGTTCGGCCACGCCCGCGGGGCATTCACCGGCGCCGTGCAGGCGCACAAGGGCCTGTTCCAGACCGCCGACGGAGGCACGCTGCTGCTCGACGAGATCGGCGACATGCCGCTGGCGCTGCAGGTCAAGCTGCTGCGCGTGCTGCAGGAGGGCGAGGTGCGGCCGGTCGGCGCGACGCAGCAGATCCCGGTCGACGTGCGGGTGATTTCCGCGACCCATCGCGACCTCGACGCGGCCAGGGCCGCGGGCCAGTTTCGCGAGGACCTCTACTACCGGCTCAACGTCGTGTCGCTGAAGCTGCCGGACCTGGCCGAACGGCGCGAGGACATCCCGCTGCTCGCGACCCACTTCCTGCGCAAGCTGGCCGAGCGCTACAAGCGGCCCGCGCTGTCGCTGGCGCCGGAAGCGATGGCGATGCTGATCGCCGCACCCTGGCCCGGCAACGTCCGGCAGCTGCTGAACCTGCTCGAGCAGGCGGTCGCGCTGGCGACGACCACCGTCATCCCGGCCACGCTGGTGCAGACGGCGCTGCGCGAGGACGCCAGCGCGTTGATCCCGTTCGAGGAGGCACGCAAGACCTTCGAGCGCGACTATCTCGTGCGCCTGCTTAAGATTACCGGCGGCAACGTCACCCAGGCCGCGGCGATGGCCAAGCGCAACCGCACCGAGTTCTACAAGCTGCTGCAGCGCCACCACCTCGAGCCGGGGATGTTCAAGGAAGGCAAGGGCTGACACCGCCGTGGCGCGTGGCCGTCGCGCGCTGTCGCCGCGGGGCGACAACGTTATTTCATTGTATTCAATGGCTTGACTGCGTCCGCCGTTATGCTGTCTGCATAACGCGACATCCGCGGGCGGCCGGCTGCGGCTATGCGACCGCCATGCCGATGCGCAGGCCGCCCGGCCGTCGCGCGCCTTCATAGGGAGACTTCGGCGAATCGGGCCGCGGGCACGCGAGTGGCCAGCCATCGTCGCGGCGATGGCACGACGATTGCTTGATATCGGGCGCAAGCAATCGAACCCCACCGGACTCCGACCATGGACAGCTTCTCGCCCGACTTCGCCCAGCACTGGCTGGCCGCGCCGTCGAACGACGAGGACATTTCGGCGTCCGCCCGTTTCGAGGACGACGCCCCGTCGCCGTCGCAGCAGGCCGCGCTCGACGCGCTGGCCGATCGGGTAAGCGCCGCGCGCTCGGTCGTCTGACGTCGCCGCCGTCCGGGGGCGATACGCCCGGAACGATCCCCCTTGCCCGCTAACTTCCTCCCGGCGGGTTTTTTTTTGGTCAAACCGCGACCGGCGCCCTGATTCCCGCGTGCGACTGGTAGCCGGCGATCTCGATGTCCTCGTAAGCGTAGTCGAACACCGTCGGCGGCCGCCGGTGCAGCACGAGGCGGGGCAGGGCAAACGGCTCGCGGGCGAGCTGCGTGTCGACCTGCTCGAGGTGGTTGAGGTAGAGGTGGCAGTCGCCGCCGGTCCAGACGAAATCGCCGACGCCGAGGTCGCACTGCTGCGCGACCAGGTGCGTCAGCAGCGCGTACGACGCGATGTTGAAGGGCACGCCGAGGAAGATGTCGCAGCTGCGCTGGTAGAGCTGGCACGAGAGCCGCCCGCCGGCCACGTAGAACTGGAAGAACGCGTGGCAGGGCGGCAGCTTCATCTTCGGGATCTCGCCGACGTTCCAGGCCGAGACGATCAGCCGCCGGGAATCCGGGTTGCGCCGGATTTCCGCGACGACCTCGGCGATCTGGTCGACGTGGCCGCCGCCGGGCAGCGGCCAGCTGCGCCACTGCGATCCGTAGACCGGCCCGAGGTTGCCGTCGGCGTCGGCCCACTCGTCCCAGATCGTCACGCCTGCGGCCTGCAGCGAGCGCACGTTGGTCTCGCCGCGAAGGAACCACAGCAGCTCGTGGACGATGGACTTGGTGTGCACCTTCTTCGTCGTCACCAGCGGAAAGCCGGCGCCGAGGTCGAAGCGCATCTGGTAGCCGAACACCGACAGCGTGCCGGTCCCGGTCCGGTCGTCCTTGCGATGACCGTGGTCGCGGACGTGCCGCATGAAGTCGAGGTATTGGCGCATGGAGTGGACGGGGCGGACGCAGGCCGGGGCGAAGCCGGATTCTAGCGGAACGCGGCGCCGGGGCGAGGGGCCCTTGTCGGAACGCGCCGTGTCAAGCAAGCTCCGCGACAGCTCCCGCCTCCGCGCCCGCCACCGGCCGTCCAATGCACGCACCGAACCAGTTCGACCTCCTGCAGCAGCGCCGCTTCGCCCCGTTCTTCTGGACGCAGTTCCTGGGCGCGGGCAACGACAACATCTACAAGAACGCGCTGATCATCTTCGTCGCGTTCCAGGCGGCGTCGATGACCACGCTGCATCCCAACGCGTTGGTCAACCTCGCGGGCGCCGTGTTCATCCTGCCGTTCGTGCTGTTCTCGGCCACGTCGGGGCAGATCGCCGACAAGTACGAGAAGTCGCGGCTGATCCGCTGGATCAAGCTGTTCGAGATCGCGATCATGGTCGTCGGCCTGGTCGCGTTCTGGCAACGCAGCCTCGTGCTGCTGTTCGTGGCGCTGGCGCTGATGGGCGTGCACTCGACGCTGTTCGGCCCGGTCAAGTACGCGATCCTGCCGCAGCACCTGTCGAACGAGGAACTCGTCGGCGGCAACGGGCTGGTCGAGATGGGGACCTTCGTCGCGATCCTGCTGGGCACCATCGCCGGCGGCCTGATCGTCGCGATCGAGCCCGACGGCCCCGTCTGGGCCGGCGCGCTGGCGATCGCCGTCGCGGTCGTCGGCTGGCTCGCGAGCCGCGGCATCCCGCACACGCCCGCCGTCGACCCCGACCTCCGGATCAACTGGAACCCCTTCACCGAGACCTGGAAGAACCTCCGCTTCGCCCAGGGCAACCGCGTGGTCTGGCTGTCGATGCTCGGCATCTCGTGGTTCTGGTTCTACGGGGCGACGTTCCTCGCACAGTTCGCCGGTTTCGCACGCGACGTCCTCGGCGGCAATGCGACGGTGGTGACGATGCTGCTGGCGCTGTTCTCCGTCGGCATCGGTATGGGCTCGCTGCTGTGCGAGCGACTGTCGGGACGCAAGGTCGAGCTGGGACTGGTCCCGTTCGGGTCGATCGGCCTCACGCTGTTCGCCGTCGACCTGTGGTGGGCGAGCCGGGGCCTCACGGCCCACGGCACCGGCGGGCTGGCGCTGTTCCTGTCCGAGCCGCGGCACTGGCGCGTCGCCGCCGACCTGGTGCTGATCGGCCTGTTCGGCGGCTTCTACATCGTGCCGCTGTACGCGCTGATCCAGGAGCGCAGCGCGCCGTCGCACCGGTCGCGCATCATCGCCGCCAACAACATCCTCAACGCGCTGTTCATGGTCGTCTCGGCGCTGCTGGCCGTCGCGCTGCTGGCGACGGGGCTGACGATCCCCGAGCTCTTCCTCGTCACCGGGCTGATGAACGCGGCGGTCGCGCTGTTCATCTACGGGCTCGTCCCCGAATTCCTGATGCGCTTCCTCGCGTGGATGCTGGTGCACACGTTCTACCGCGTGCGCAAGGAGGGTCTCGACCACCTGCCGGAAGACGGTCCCTGCGTGATCGTCTGCAACCACGTCAGCTACGTCGACGCCGTCGTCATTGCCGCCACCGTCCGGCGGCCGATCCGCTTCGTCATGGACCACCGGATCTTCCGGGTGCCGCTGCTGTCGTTCATCTTCCGCACCATGCGCACGATCCCGATCGCGCCGGCGAAGGAGGACCCGGCGATGAAGGACCAGGCGTTCGCCAGCGCGCGGGAGGCGCTCGAGGCCGGCGAGATCGTCGGCATCTTCCCCGAGGGCAAGCTCACCGACACGGGCGAGATGAATCCCTTCCGGCCCGGCGTGCAGCAGATCGTCGCCGCGACGCCGGTGCCGGTGATCCCGATGGCGCTGTCCGGGCTGTGGGGAAGCTTCTTCAGCCGGTCGCACGAGGGAAGGGCGATGCGCCGCGTGCGCGGCGTCTTCTCGCGCATCGCGCTCGTCGTCGGCACGCCGATCCCGCCGCAGGAAGCATCGCCCGACCGATTGCACGCCGCGGTTCTCGCGCTGCGCGGCGAGCGGAGGTAGCCGGTCGCGGGAACGGCAGGTTGCGGGCCGCGGCACGGTCCGACGCTGCGGCGGCCAGCCGCCGCCCCGGGGACTGCAGGCAGCCGGCGCGCGCCGCGCCTGCTAGCCGAACGCGGCGCGGACCAGCGCCGGGAGGACGGCGGCGGCAGGTCCGCGCAGCGAGACGTCGACGCGTGGCGTCAGGCGCGTCTCGCGCGCGTTGACTTCGACGACCGTCGCGCCGTGGTGATGCGCGTAGGCGGGCAGCAGCGCCGCCGGATACGCCTCGGCCGCGGTGCCGACGACCAGCAGCAGGTCGCAGGCTCGAGCTGCGCGCTCGACGGTGGCGACGACGTCGTCGGCGATGCTCTCGTCGAACCAGACGACGTCCGGCCGCAGCGGCGCGCCGCAATCGGCGCAGGCGGGGGCGACGCGCGGGCTGGAGTCGTCCCAGGTCGCCGCCGGCGTGCCGTCGCGCGAGCAGCGCGCACGCTGCAGGTTTCCGTGCAGCTCGACGATGCGGGTGGTGCCCGCGCGCTGGTGCAGCCCGTCGACGTTGAGCGTCACGACGAGGCACTCGGGCACGTGCCGGGCGAGCTCCGCCAGCGCTACATGGCCGGCGCCGGGGGCGATGTCCGCGAGCAGCTCCCGCCGCCACGCGTACCAGTCCCAGACCAGCTTCGGGTTGCGGGCGAACGCTGCCGGTGTCGCGAGCTCGAGCGGATCGAAGCCGGCCCACATGCCGGTGCGCGCCGCGGACAGCGAGGGGACGCCGGACTCGGCGGCGAGTCCGCCGCCGGTGAGCGCGACGACCGAGCGCGCGCGGCGCAGCTTTCCGATCAGCGCCGACGGCAGGTCGGTCACGGCGGCGCAGGCGAGGGGGGTGTCGATGGGCGCCTTCACGAGGGCGATGGGGACAGGCGAACCTGCCCGCGATTCTAGGTCAACGCCGCGCGTCGTGCGCGTCGGCGCGCGAACGAAAACGCGTTCGCTGCGTGCTACACTGAAACGACCGTTCGCGACATCTTGTCCACTACGTCTTCGACGCGTCCTGCTTCCCCCGCGCCATGTCCGGCAACACCATCGGCAAGCTCTTCTGTGTCACCTCCTTCGGCGAATCGCACGGGCCGGCGATAGGCTGCGTCGTCGACGGCTGCCCGCCCGGCATGGCGCTGTCGGCCGCCGACATCCAGGGCGACCTCGATCGGCGCAAGCCGGGCACCTCGCGCCACGTGACGCAGCGGCGGGAGTCCGACACCGTCGAGATCCTGTCCGGCGTGTTCGAGGGCCGCACCACCGGCACCCCCATCGCGCTGCTGATCCGCAACGAGGACCAGCGCAGCAAGGACTACGCCGGCATCGCGACGACCTTCCGGCCGGGACACGCGGACTACACCTACTGGCAGAAGTACGGCATCCGCGACTACCGCGGCGGCGGCCGGCAATCGGCGCGCGAGACCGCGGTGCGGGTCGCGGCCGGCGCCATCGCCAGGAAGTGGCTCGAGGAGCGCTACGGTGTGACCATCCGCGGTCACCTCACGCAGATCGGGCCCAACGTGATTCCGTTCGCGTCGTGGGACCACGTGCACGACAACCCGTTCTTCGCCGCCAACGCGGCGGTGGTGCCCGGGCTCGAGGCGTTCATGGACCGGTTGCGCAAGTCCGGCGATTCGGTCGGCGCGCGCATCGAGGTCGTCGCGTCCGGCGTGCCCGTCGGCTGGGGCGAGCCGGTGTACGGCCGGCTCGACGCCGACATCGCGCACGCGATGATGGGCATCAACGCGGTCAAGGGGGTCGAGATCGGCGCCGGCTTCGCCGCCGTCACCCAGCCGGGCACCGTGCATTCGGACGAGATGACGCCGCAGGGATTCGTGTCGAACCACGCGGGCGGCATCCTCGGCGGCATCTCGACGGGGCAGGACATCGTCGTCGCGATCGCGGTCAAGCCGACGTCGTCGATTCGTCTCGACCGCCATTCGATCGACCTCTCCGGCGCGCCGGTCGTCGTCAACACGCACGGCCGGCACGATCCCTGCGTCGGCATCCGCGCGACGCCGATCGCCGAGGCGATGCTGGCGCTGGTGCTGATCGATCACGCACTGCGCCACCGCGCGCAGAACGCCGACGTCGCAACCGACACGCCGAAGATCGCCGCGCAGGCACCTGCCGACGTCGTCGCGCGGCTGCGCAGCGGCCACCCGATCGACGATCCCGATCCGGACGAGGCCTGACCGTCGCGGCGTGGCGCCGCCGGCCCGCGCAGGCTAGTCCGGCGTGACGACCGGGGCCGTGCCGGTGATCGACGCCGCGGCTGTTCCGCGCGCGAGCGCCAGGTTGACCGCGTCACCCGGCGCCAGCGCCGCGGCGTCCTGCACGACCCGGCCGTCCGGCCGTGTCACGATGGCGTAGCCGCGGTCGAGCACCGCCTGCGGGCTCAGGTGCACGAGGTTCTGCGCCAGCGTTGCGAGGCGCGATTCGACGCGCTCGACACCGACGCGGCCGGCGCGGGCCAGCGCCACGGCGGCGGCGCGCGTCGTCGCGAACTGTGGCAGCGGCGTGCGGACGGCGACCGCGTATCGATGGCCGAAGTTGACAGTCGCCCGGGCGGACAGCTCGAGCATGTGCCCTAACGCGCGAGAGAGGCGGGCGGACTGCGCAGCCAGGTCCCGCCGCTGGGCATCGAGCCGCGCGGACGGGTGCGTGAGGCGGCGGACGAGCCCGTCGACCCGCTGCATCGGCAGCTCGACCGCGCGCGCCCCGGCGCGCGCCAGCCTCTGGGCCAGCGCGGCGGCGATGTGCGCCAGCGCGGCACGGTCGGGGGTGACCAGCGCGGCGGCCGCCGTCGGCGTCGCCGCGCGCGCGTCGGCGACGAAGTCGCAGATGGTGAAATCCGTTTCGTGGCCGACCCCGGAGACGACCGGAAGCCGCGACTCGAAAACTGCCTGCGCGACGATCTCCTCGTTGAAGGCCCACAGGTCCTCGATCGACCCGCCGCCGCGCACGACGAGCAGCACGTCGACCTCGGCCCGCGCGTTGGCGGTGCGGATCGCCTGCGCGACTTCGGCGGCGGCACCGTCGCCCTGGACCGCGGTCGGATACAGGATCACCGACAGCGCGGGCCAGCGTCGCCGCAGCGTGGTGAGCACGTCCCGCAGCGCTGCCGCGCGCAGCGAGGTCACGACGCCGACCGCGCGCGGATGCGGCGGCAGGGGGCGCTTGCGCGCGGCGTCGAACCATCCGGCCGCGTCCAGCCTCGCCTTCAGCCGCGCGAAGCGTTCGTACAGCGCCCCGACGCCGGCGAGGCGCGCCGTTTCGACGTTGAGCTGGAACTCTCCCCTTGCCTCGTAGAGGCTGGCGGTCGCCCGCACCTCGACGGCGACGCCGTCCTTCAGCGCGAAGCCGACGTGCTGCGCCTTGTGCCGGAAGAAGACGCAGCGGACCTGCGCGCCCGCGTCCTTCAGGTTGAAGTAGCAGTGCCCCGACGTCGCGCGGGTGAAATTGGAGATTTCACCCGCGACCCAGACGAGACCGACGTCGCGCTCGAGCAGCAGGCGGACGGAGGCGACGAAGCGGGCCACCGGAATGACGGTGTCGGGGCGGGACGGCAGCCGGTCGACGGCGGCGGCCGGAACCGGCAGCGAGGGGGCCGAGGGGTCGGACATGGGGGCGGGACGATTGCCGCGGGCCGCGGGTTTCAGGGCCGGTCGCGGTCGGCGGGGCGCTTCGACAACGCTGCGAAGGATCGGTGTTTGTACAGGACGAAAATTGAGGGCTGTGCTGTCATCCTGACGTCATCCAGGCATCCTGAAAGGGCCCAAAGACCCGCGCGGCGCTCGGGGGCAGCGGTCCCAACTGCTTGACGCGATGGTGAAAAAAGTCGGCCAAATTATGGGCACCGCAACGAATATCCCGGCTGGCACGGCACTTAGCGACCAAATGTACAAGATATGCACACTATTATCCACAGGATTTGTGGAAAACCACGCTGGGCATCGGACGGCGACCCCGCTGAAACCCTTGTCCGGCGCGGGTTTCGGGGCGATGCCCCAGGCGCCGGGGGGACGCATCGAATGACGGGGACCCACCCACCGGTTAGAATGCCCCCATCGACCGTCTTGTTCATGAACAAACGCCCATGAGTGCTGCAACGCCGCAAGGAAAAGGGACCGCCCCGGGCGCCGGCCGGGGCCGCGCGGCGGCGGAAGTGCCAGCGTCGAATTTCCTGCGCGCGATCATCGCCGAGGACAACCGGACCGGCAAATACGGCGGGCAGGTCGTCACGCGCTTCCCGCCCGAGCCGAACGGCTATCTCCACTACGGGCACGCGAAGTCGATCTGCCTCAATTTCGGGCTCGCCGCCGAGAACGGAGGCCGCTGCAACCTGCGTTTCGACGACACCAATCCCGTCAAGGAGGACGTCGAGTACGAGGACTCGATCGCCGACGCGGTGCGCTGGCTGGGCTTCGACTGGGGCGTCCACCGCTACCACGCGTCCGACTACTACGGCGAGCTGTACCGCTTCGCCGAATGGTTCATCGAGCAGGGGCTCGCCTACGTCGACAGCCAGTCGGCGGCCGAGCTGCGCGCGACCCGCGGGACGCTGACCCAGCCGGGCGCCGCGAGCCCGTGGCGCGAACGCAGCGTCGCCGAGAACCTCGACCTGTTCCGGCGGATGAAGGCGGGCGAGTTCGCCGACGGCGCGCACGTCCTGCGCCTGAAGATCGACATGGCCAGCCCCAACGTCAACATGCGCGACCCGGCGATCTACCGGATCCGCCACGCCACGCATCACCGCACCGGCGACACCTGGTGCGTCTATCCGCTCTACGACTACACGCACTGCATTTCCGATGCGCTCGAGCGCATCACGCACTCGATCTGCACCCTCGAATTCCAGGACCACCGGCCGCTGTACGACTGGGTGATCGAGAAGCTCGCCGACGGTGGCCAGCTCCCGCGTCCGCTGCCGCAACAGTACGAGTTCGCGCGGCTCAACCTCACCTTCGTCGTGCTGTCGAAGCGCAAGCTGATCCAGCTCGTGGCGCAGCGACTGGTCGATGGCTGGGACGATCCGCGGATGCCGACGCTGGTGGGCGCCCGCCGCCGCGGGTTCACGCCGGAGGGTTTCCGCCTGTTCGCCGAGCGGATCGGCGTATCGAAGGCCGACTCGTGGATCGACATGAGCGTGCTCGAGGACTGCATGCGCGAGGACCTCAACGCGCAGGCGGAACGGCGCATCGCGGTGCTCGATCCGCTCAAGCTCGTCATCGACAACTATCCCGACGGCGCGACCGAGGAGTGCTTTGCGCCGAACCATCCGCAGAAGCCCGAGCTCGGCAAGCGGGCGCTGCCGTTCGGCCGCGAATTGTGGATCGAGCGCGACGACTTCAGCGAGGCGCCGCCGCCGGGCTACTTCCGGCTCGCGCCGGGGGCCGAGGTCCGGCTGCGCTATGCCTACATCATCCGGTGCACCGGCGTCGAGAAGGATGCCCGGGGCCGGGTGAGCGTCGTCCACTGCACCTACGACGCGGCGACCCGCAGCGGCACCGCCGGCGCGGATGCGCGCAAGGTCAAGGGCAACATCCACTGGCTGTGCGCCGCCGGCGCGGCGCCGGCCGAGGTGCGCCTCTACGACCGGCTGTTTCGGGTGCCTTTTCCCGGGGCACGCAATCCCTGGGGGGCGCGGGGCGATGCCGCCGCCGTCGAGCCCGACGCGCCGGCGAAGCCCGTCGTGGTCGCCGGCGACGACGACGCCGAGCCGGAGGTGGTCGAGCGCAACTACCTCGACGACCTCAACCCGGACTCGAAGCGGGTCATCACCGCCTACGTCGAGGCGGCGCTCGCCTCGGCGCCGCCCGAAGCGCGCTTCCAGTTCGAGCGGCACGGCTACTTCGTCGCCGACCTCGCCGACCACGTGCCCGGCCAGCCGGTCTACAACCGCGCCGTCACGCTGAAGGACTCCTGGACCAAGCCCGGGCAGGGCGCCTGAACGGCCGCGCCGCGACTTGCGTGGCGTCCGGTCCGCCCACATCTGTCGACAGGCCGCCGCGCGCCGGGAATCCGGCACGGCCCTGCGTGTCGGCCGCGCCAACTCGCGCTATCATCTGCCGCGCCCTCGACCCCCCATGGAGCGTCCATGAAACGCATCGCCCTGTTCCTGCTCACCAACATCGCCGTGATGGCGGTGATCACCATCATGCTGCGGGTCTTCGGCCTCGACCGCGCGGTGTTCTCCGCCACCGGCATGCAGTACGGGCAGCTGCTCGCGTTCTCGGCGGTGATCGGCTTCGCCGGTTCGATCATCTCGCTGCTGTCCTCGAAGATGATGGCCAAGGCGTCGACCGGCGCACAGGTCATCACCACGCCCTCCAGCGACGCCGAGCGCTGGCTGGTGGAGACGGTGCAGCGTCTCGCGCAGAAGGCGGGCATCGGCATGCCGGAGGTCGCGATCTACGAGGGTGACCCGAACGCATTCGCCACCGGCGCGTTCAAGAATTCGGCGCTGGTCGCCGTCTCGACCGGGCTGCTGCAGTCGATGAACAAGGAGGAGGTCGAGGCGGTGCTTGCGCACGAGGTCGCGCACGTCGCCAACGGCGACATGGTGACGCTGACGCTGATCCAGGGGGTGGTCAACACCTTCGTCGTGTTCCTGTCGCGGATCGTCGGGTCGATCGTCGACCGGGCGGTGTTCCGCACGGAGCGCGGAACCGGCCCCGGCTACTTTGTCACCGTCATGGTCTGTCAGATCGCGTTCGGCTTCCTCGCGTCGATCGTCGTCGCCTGGTTCTCCCGCCGCCGCGAGTTCCGCGCCGACGCAGGCTCGGCGCAGTACGTCGGGTCGCCGCTGCCGATGATCAACGCGCTGAAGCGGCTGGGCGGGGTCGAGCCGGGCGAGTTGCCGCAGGCGATGCACGGCTTCGGCATCACCGACAAGGGCGGCGTCATGGCGCTGTTCTCGACGCACCCGCCGATCGAGCAGCGGATCGCGGCGCTGTCCGGCCGCGGCTGACACGGGACCGCCGCCGGCTGCCGCCGGTGGCGGACCCTGACGCCGACCCGCACGACCCCAAGGGAGACGACCGATGATCGACCTCTACACCTGGCCCACCTCCAACGGACAGCGCGCGGCGGTCGCGCTCGAGGAATGCGGGCTCGAGTACCGCGTGCACCGGGTCGACCTGTCGAAGGGCGAGCAGCGCGCGCCCGCGTTCCTCGCCGTCAATCCGGCCGGCGCGATCCCCGCGATCGTCGACTCGGACGGCCCCGGCGGGGCGCCGATCGCGCTGGCGCAGTCCGGGGCGATCGCGCTCTACGCGGCGACGAAGTCCGGGCGCTTCCTGCCCACGGGCGCCGCGCAGCGCGCGCAGGCGCTGCAGTGGCTGTTCTTCGCCTGCGCGGACGCGGCGCCGGCGTCGAGCGCGCTGTACTACCTCGGCGTGCTGGCGCCGGAGAAGTCGGAAGCGAACATGCAGTTCCTGTCGGACCGGTTGCTCGGCATCCTGCGGGTGGCCGACCGGCACCTGGCGCAGCGCGAGTGGCTCGCCGACGAGCTGTCGATCGCGGACTTCGCGCTCTATCCCGTCGTCGCCGTCCGGCGTGCGCTGGTGGACGGGGCGGCCGACCTGCCGCACCTCGTGCGCTGGGCCGACGCGCTGGCGGCACGACCCGGCGTCGCCCGCGGCATGGTCGCGGCCGACTAGTCGACCAGGCTTCGACCTGCCGCCGCGCGCTGCCGCGCGGTCGACCTCGGCGTTCCTGCGCCACGGCGCCGGTCGTGCCCGTCACCGCGCCCGCGGAGATGACGCCGTGGATGCGGACGCCCCGCCTCGCGGCGAGATTGCCCGCGCGCAATAGAAAACGGCCGGGGCGCGTGAGCACCGCCGGCCGTCGTCGCGGGAATTGCTTCCGCTTACTTGAGGTGGTTCGAGACCAGCTTGGTCATCTCGAACATCGACACCTTGCTCTTGCCGCCGAACACGGCCTTGAGCTTGTCGTCGGCATTGATCTGCCGGCGGTTGACGGCGTCCTGCAGCTTGTTCTTCTTGATGTAGTCCCAGATCTTCTTGGTGACTTCGGTCCGCGGCAGCGGCGTCGCGCCGACCACTGCGGCGAGCACCGACGACGGCGTCATGGCCTTCATGAACGCTGCGTTCGGCTTGCGCTTGGCGGCGGTCTTCTTTGCGGCGGGCTTCTTCGTGGCGACCTTCTTCGCCGGTGCCTTTTTCGCCGGCGCCTTCTTGGCGACGGGCTTCTTTGCGGCCGGCTTCTTCGCGGCGGCCTTCTTTGCGGCGGGCTTCTTTGCTGCTTTCTTGGCGGTAGCCATGGTCTCCTTCCTATGGATTGGTGCTTTCTGACAACTACGCCGTACATTCTGAAGCAGACCCTCCTGTCGCGGGTACGTCCTGCTTCATCGGCGGGAACTATACCGCATTCCCGAGGGAACGGAATGCCCCGCAGAGGGAAATTTGGGGTGGAGCGCCGAGGGGAGCCGCGCGTGCGGCGCCGCCGGCGCGGTCCGGCGGCCGGTCGACGCGACCCTCGCGCGTGGTCGCGGTCGCTTGGCAGCGCACCCGGCGATTGCGACAATCCGCCTCCGATCCTCACCGGAACCGCCATGTCCGCCGTCGGTCTTTGCCACGCGCTGCCGCTGCTGGTGCTCGTCGCGCTGTGCGCGCGGGTGGTGCCGCGCCGGGGCGGCGGACTCGTCGTTGCCGTCGCCGGCGTGGCAATGGCGGCGACCGGGGCGGCGATCGCCGAACCCGCGTCGTCGTCGCTCCGGGCCACGCCGGCCACGGCGGCGGGACCGCTGCGACCGGCGGAATCGACAGTGCCGCAGCTTCGCTACGGAAAGGGACTGCTGTTCCGGCTGGACAAGCCGGGGGTCGCGCCGTCGTGGGTCTTCGGCACGATCCACTCGGACGACCCGCGGGTCACCGCGCTCCCGGTCGAAGTGGTGCAGGCCTTCGCCGCGAGTCGCTCGCTGGCGCCGGAAATCCAGCTCGGATCCGCCGATCTGGAGGAGCACTTCGCGGGCGCGCAGCTCGACGATTCGCGCCGGCTCGCCGATGTCTTCGACCCCGATACGCTCGCGCGCATCCGTCTCGCCCTCGGCGCGTCCGCCGCATCCGACGAGGCCTTCGCGCGCATGAAGCCCTGGGCGGTCCTGCTGAAGCTGGCCGAGGCGCTGCCGGCCACGGGCCCCGGGACCGGCACCGGGGAGATTCTCGACCAGATGCTGGTCCGGATGGCCCGCGAGCGCCGGATGTCGGTGGTCGTGCTCGAACTGCCGGACGAGCAGATCGCGTCGTTCGACGTGATCCCGCTGGAGTCGCAGGCGGCGCTGGTGCGCGACGTCCTCGACCGCCGCGGCACGCTGGTCATCGAGCACGAGAAGACCGTGCGCGCGTGGCTCGATCGCGACCCCGCGGCGCTGCGCGCGCTGGGTGCCGGCGCGGGCCGCCGCGACCCCGTGCTCGCGCGGCACTACGCGGAAGTCACCCGCCACCTCGTCGACAACCGTTCGGCGCAGATGGCGCACCGGCTGTTCCTGCCGCTGCGTTCGGGGCGCGTCTTCGTCGCGGTCGGCGCGATGCACCTGCCCGGCGACCAGGGGCTGCTGGCGCTGCTGCGGGCGCAGGGCTACGCGATCCGCCGCGTCTGGCGCCGACGCCGGGGTCCCGCCGCGGACGGACGGGCGTGCCGGCGGCGACCGCAGCCGGCAGGCGCCATGCATGTGCGCTGAGCGCACCCGCCGCGCGGCGGCGGGTGCCGACGGCCGCCGGCCCGGGCGGCGGCGATGAGCGGCGGCCGGCACGGCGGCCGGCACGGCGGGCGCCGCACGCTGTTCGCGCTGATCGCCCTCGGCATCGCCAATCACATCGTCCTCACCGGCACGCGCGTCGCGGTCACGCTCGATGCGCTGGCCGGCGGCGCCACCGCGGCGACCGCCGGCGTGCTGATCGCGCTGTACGCGTTGCTGCCGATGCTGCTCGCCGTTCCGGCCGGGCGCGTCATCGACAGGATCGGCGTGCGGCGGCCGATGCTCGTCGGCTCGATCGGCGTCGCCGCCGGCGCGGCGCTGCCCGCGCTGTGGCCGGGGCTGCCGACGCTCTACGTCGCGGCGACGCTGCTTGGCGCGTCATTCATGATCTTCCAGGTCGCCACGCAGTACGCGACCGGCGAGCTTTCCGGCCCCGACACGCGCGCCGAGGGCTACAGCCTGCTGGCGCTGGGGTATTCGCTGTCGAGCTTCGCCGGGCCGCTGGTGACCGGGTTCGTCATCGACCACTGGGGCTTCCGCAGCGCGTACGCGTTGCTGGTGGTGTTTCCGCTGCTTCCGATCGGTGCGCTGGCCGCCGGTCGCCTCGCGCTGCCGCGGCCGGCGCCGCACCGCGACGCGGCGACGGTCCGCAGCGGAGCGCTGGCGCTGCTGACCCACGCCAAACTGCGCCGCGTGTTCGCGCTGAACGTGCTGTTCGCGCTGGCCTGGGACCTGCACACGATCTTCGTCCCGGTCTACGGCGCGAGCGTGGGCCTGTCGGCGTCACAAGTCGGCATGGTGCTGTCGTCGTTCGCGCTGGCGACCTTCACCGTGCGGCTGGCGATGCCGCTGCTGGCGCGCCGGTTCGACGAATTCGAGGTGCTCACCGCGGCGCTGGTCGTCGCCGCGGCGGCCTATTGCGGCTTTCCGTTCACCTCTGGCGCGGCGACGATGATGGCGCTGTCGTTCGCGCTGGGACTCGGCCTCGGCAGCGGCCAGCCGATGGTGATGTCGCTGCTCTACACCCATTCGCCGCCGGGCCGGATGGGCGAGGCCGCCGGCGTGCGGATGTCGGTCGTGCAGTCGATGGCGGTGGCGGTGCCGCTGGTGTTCGGTGCGCTCGGCGCGACGGTCGGCTTGACGCCGGTGTTCTGGTCGGTCGGCGCCTGCCTCGCCGCGGGCAGCTGGCTCGCCGGGCGCGCGGCACACTGACGCTCCCCGTCGCCGGCCGGCCGCCGGGGCGACCCCGCCGGCACATCGCAGTCCGCAGCATCGGCTGCCCGCCGCCCGCCGCTTCAGCTGCCGGCCAGCTTCAGCCGGTCGACGAAGTGCTTGCGGAACTTGGCGACCTTGGGCGCAACGACCAGCGCGCAGTAGGGCTGGCCGCCGTTGCGCGCGAAGTACTCCCGGTGGCCGGCCTCGGCCGGCCAGAACCGCGCGGCGGGCGCTATCTCGGTGACGATCGGGTTCGCAAACAACCGGCCCGCGTCGAGCTCGCGTACCACCGCCGCCGCGGTCGCCTGCTGCTCGGCGGTCTGGCAGAAGATCACCGACCGGTATTGCGGGCCGACGTCGTTGCCCTGCCGGTCGCGGGTGGTGGGGTCGTGGATGGTGAAGAACACCGTCAGCAGATCGCGGAACGACAGCACCGCCGGGTCGAACTCGACCTTGACCACCTCGGCGTGGCCGCTGCGGCCGCCGCAGACCTCCTCGTAGCTCGGATCGGCGGACGTGCCGCCGGCGTAGCCCGACTCGACGTCGCGGACCCCGGCGAGTTCGTCGAACACGGCCTCGAGGCACCAGAAGCAGCCGCCGCCCAGCACGGCGGTCTCGGACGCGGAGGCGGGGGGAGCGGGGCGCTGCGCGGTCGACATCGGCTTCTCCGGTACGTTGATCTTGGGCGCGGCAGTTGACCGCAGGGGCGGCGGCACGGCCGTTGAGTCGGCCCGCCGCCCCCGGGCTTACGCCGGTCGCGTGCGATAATTGGACGTTGGCTTGGGGAGGATAACCAATAATGGGCCTGTTGCCGCGCGAGGGGCGGTTCTTCGACGCCTTCAACCAGCACGCCGCGCTCGCCGTCGCCGCCGCGCGCGAGCTCTCGGCGCTGTTCGACGACCTCTCGTCGCTCGACGCCCGCTCGAAGGCGATCGAGAACTACGAAAAGCAGGCCGACCGGATCACCCACGAGACGGTCAACATGCTGCACCAGACGTTCATCACCCCGTTCGACCGCGACCAGATCCATCGTCTCATCACCGACATGGACGACGTGCTCGACCTGATGGAGGACGTCGCGCAGTGCCTGTTCCTCTACGACGTCAAGCGGGTCGGACCCGAGGCGCAGCAGCTCGCGGCGCTCTGCGTCGACACCACGGCGCGGATGAAGGAGGCGGTGGCGCTGCTGTCGTCGATGAAGAACGCCGACGCGATCCTGCGCATCTGCGGCGAGATCGACCGCCTCGAAAGCCAGGCCGACCGCGTGTTCCGCACCGCGCTCGCGAAGCTCTTCCGCGAGGAGCCGGACCCCAAGGAGATCATCAAGCAGAAGGAGGTCATCCAGCTGCTCGAGGCGGTCACCGACAAGTGCGAGGACGTCGCCAACCTGATCGAGGGCATCGTCCTCGAGAGCGCGTGACCGGGCACCGCCGCGGCTGCTGCGGACCCCGATGAATCCCGGTTGAGATCCCGATGACGCCGATCAGCTTCGAGATGCTGGTGCTGCTCGTCGTGCTCGCGCTGGCGTTCGACTTCATGAACGGCTTTCACGACGCGGCGAACTCGATCGCGACCATCGTGTCGACGCGCGTGCTGCGGCCGCAGTTCGCCGTCGCCTGGGCCGCGTTCTTCAACTTCATCGCGTTCCTCTTCTTCGGGCTGGCCGTCGCCAACACCATCGGCCGCGGCGTCATCGACGCCTGGGTCGTCGACCAGTACGTGCTGTTCGGCGCGCTGGTCGGAGCGACGGCGTGGAACGTGATCACCTGGTGGTTCGGCATCCCGTCGTCGTCGTCGCATGCGCTGATCGGCGGGCTCGCCGGCGCGGCGGTGGCCAAGGGCGGCTTCGGCGCGCTCGTCGGCAGCGGATTCTTCAAGATCACGCTGGCGATCGTGGCGTCGCCGGCCCTCGGCTTCGCGCTGGGGATGCTGCTGATGACGACGGTGGCGTGGGTCTTCCAGAAGCACGCCCCCTACCGGATCGACCGCTGGTTCCGCCGGCTGCAGCTGGTCTCGGCGTCGCTCTACAGCCTCGGCCACGGCGGCAACGACGCGCAGAAGACGATGGGCGTGATCGCGCTGATCCTCGCCGCGCACGGCTCGCTGAAGCCCGACTTCGGCGCCGCCGACATCCCGCTCTGGGTCGTGCTGTCATGCCAGGCGGCGATCGCGCTCGGCACGCTGTTCGGCGGCTGGCGCATCGTCAAGACGATGGGCATGAAGATCACCAAGCTCAAGCCCGTCGGCGGATTCTGCGCCGAGACCAGCGGGGCGCTGACGCTGTTCCTCGCCACCGGGCTCGGCATCCCGGTGTCGACGACACACACGATCACCGGGTCCATCGTCGGCGTCGGCGCGACGAGCAAGCTGTCCGCCGTGCGCTGGGGCGTGGCCGGCCGGATCGTGTGGGCGTGGGTGCTGACCATTCCCTGCTCCGCCCTGATCGCCGCCGCCGCCTGGTGGGTCGCCCGGCTGGCGGCGTGAGCCGGGGCGGTCGTCCAATGGGTCCGCTGGCGCTGGCAGCGGGGGTGCGCGCCCGGCTGACGGGGGTCGGGCTCGCGAAGACCGTCGCGGCGCTGTCGTTCACCACGGTGCTGGGCCTCGTGCCGCTGTTCACCGTCGCCTTCGCCTACGTCGCGCGCTACCCGCTGTTCGAGCACTGGATCGACGCGCTGGAGCGCTTCCTGCTGCGCCACATGCTGCCCGGCAGCGGCGCGGTCGTCCGCCAGTACCTGCACGAGTTCGTCGCCAAGGCCGCCAACCTGCAGGGCCTGTCGATCGCGCTGGTGCTGCTGACCGCGCTGCTGCTCGCCGCCACCATCGAGCGCGAGATCAACGCCATCTGGGACGCGCGCGAGCCGCGCTCGGCGCTGCGGCGGCTGCTGGTGGCGGGGGTGGGCATCACCGTCGGCCCGCTGCTGATCGGCGCCGCGGTCTGGTCGACCTCCTGGCTGCTCGAGCTGACGTTCGACAACGTGCCGTGGGCGGCGCGGGCGCTGCCGGGGATCGCCACGCCGATCGCCGTGGCGCTGGGCATGCTTGCGTTCGCGCTGCTCTACAAGGTGGTCCCGGCGCGGCCGGTGCGCTGGAGCGCCGCGCTGACGGGCGCGGTGTTCGCCGCGCTGGCGTTCGAGGCCGCCAAGCGCGGATTTGCCGCGTACGTCACGACGGTGCCGACGTACCAGGCGGTGTACGGCGCGCTCGCCGCGCTGCCGCTGTTCCTGGTCTGGATCTATCTCAGCTGGTTCATCATCCTCACCGGCGCGGCGATCACCGCGACGCTGATGGAAGGGCCGCCCCGCGGGCGCCGCCGCTAGCGGTCCCGGCACCCGTCCGGGGCGCCGCCTTGCCCAAAGGCGTGCGCCAAGCTACATTCCAGACACCTTTCGCCTTCCGGAGTTGCCCCATCGTGTGGTCCATCATTCAAGCCGCAGGCTGGCCGATCTGGCCGCTGATCCTCGCCAGCATCATCGCGCTGGCCCTCATCTTCGAGCGCTTCTGGTCGCTGCGGCGCAGCGTCGTCGCGCCCGCCGGCATGGTCGAGCAGCTGCTGGCGGAGGTCCGGCAGACGGGCGTGACGCCGGAACTCGTGGGCAAGACCGCGCAGCGCGGGCCGCTCGGCCGGGTGCTCGCGGCGGGGCTCGCCAACATCCGCGCGCCGCGGCCCGTGATGAAGGAGGCGATCGAGGAGGTCGGCCGCGGCGTCATCCACGACCTCGAGCGCTTCCTCACTTCGCTGGGCACGATCGCCGCTATGGCGCCGCTGCTGGGCCTGCTCGGCACCGTCATCGGCATGATCGAGATCTTCGGGTCGCAGGGCGCCGCCGGGTCGGACCCGATCATGCTGGCGCGCGGCATCTCGATCGCGCTCTACAACACCGCGCTGGGCCTGATCGTCGCGATCCCGAGCATGATCTTCTACCGCTATTTCCGCGGCAAGGTCGACTCGCTGGTGGTCGAGATGGAGCAGCAGGCGATCCGCCTGGTCGATTCGGCGCACGGCGAGCGGAAGTAGCGTCATGAACCTGCGCGGCATCCGCCCCCGCGACGAGCCCGAGATCAACTTCATCCCGTTGATCGACGTCCTGCTCGTCATCCTGATCTTCCTCATGGTCACGACGACGTACCAGCGCGTTGCCGAGCTGCAGATCACGCTGCCGGAGGCCGACGCCGACCAGGCGAAGCAGCGGCCGAAGGAGATCAACGTCGGCGTCGATGCGCAGGGCCGCTACGTGATTGACCGCACCGTCGTAACCTTCACCGGCGCCGCGTCGCTTGCCGACTCGCTGAAGCGCGCCGCGGGCGACGCCAAGGACCCGGTGGTCGTGATCAACGCCGACGCCAACGCGACGCACCAGTCTGTGATCCACGTGATGGAGGCGGCGCGCCTCGCGGGGTTCGTCCACATCACCTTCGCCACGCAAACGCCCGCGAAATGATCCCCTCGTCCGGCGGCGCCGGACTGTCCCGCCGCGGCGGCGCGACGCTCGCCCCGTGAGCTTTGCGAGCCGCCTCGCGGCCGCCTGGTACCGGCCCGGCCTGACCCCGCTGACCGCGCTGCTCGCACCGCTGTCGGCGCCGTTCGCGCTGCTCGCCGCCGCGCGCGCGGCGCTGTACCGCGCCGGCGTGCTGCCGGCGCAGCGGCTGCCGGTGCCGGTGGTCGTGATCGGCAACATCACCGCGGGCGGCAGCGGCAAGACTCCGCTCACCATCGCGCTCGGCCGCGCGCTCGCCGCCGCGGGCTTCACGCCCGGCGTCGTGAGCCGCGGCTACGGGCGCGCGACGGCGGCCGCGGCGCCGACGCTGGTCACCCCGGACACGTCGCCGGACGACGCCGGCGACGAGCCGCTGCTGATCGCGCGCGCGGGCTTTCCGGTCGCGGTGGCGGCCGACCGCGTGGCGGCGGGACGCTCGCTCCTCGCCGCGCACCCGCGCTGCGACGTCATCCTGGCCGACGACGGGCTGCAGCACTACCGGCTGGCGCGCGACGTCGAGATCGCCGTCGTCGACGCGGCGCGCGCCTTCGGCAACGGCTGGCGGCTGCCCGCCGGGCCGCTGCGCGAGCCGCCGTCGCGCCTCGCGCGCTGCGATGCCGTGGTCGCGCTGGTGCGCGCCGGGGCCGGGGGCACCGCGGACGCCGCCACGGCCACGGCGGACGCCCCGACGCGGGTGCCCGGCGTTGCGCTGCCGGTACCGCTCGCCGGCGCGTTCACGATGAAACTGACCGGGACTGCCTTCCTGCCGGTCGGGCGCGCAGGCTTCGGCCCGATGGGCGCCGCCGCCGCGCCTGCGACAGCGAGCGACGCGCCGGGCCCCGCGATGCCGGCGCGCTTCCGCGGCGCCGGCGTGCACGCGGTCGCCGGCATCGGCGATCCGGCGCGCTTTTTCGCGACGCTCGCGGCGCTGGGCATCGACGCCGAGACGCACGCGTTCCCCGACCACCACCCCTTTCGCCCGTCGGATCTCGACTTCGCCGGCGCGACCGCGATCCTGATGACCGAGAAGGATGCGGTAAAATGCGAAAGCTTCGCGAATCCCGCGATGTGGTACCTGCCGGTCGAGGCCGCGATCGATCCGGCGCTGACGGCCCTCGTCGTCGCGAAGCTGCGCGGCCGCGGGTCCTGACCGCCGCCACGGGCCGCCCCGGTTCGCCCCGGTCCCATCCGCTGGCCCCAACTCCACCGCAACGCGAGACCGCCATGGATCCCAAGCTGCTCGAAATCCTCGTCTGTCCCGTCACCAAGGGGCCACTCGTCTACGACAAGGCGAAGCAGGAGCTGGTGTCGAAGTCCGCGCGCCTCGCCTACCCGGTGCGCGACGGCATCCCGGTGATGCTCGAGGACGAGGCGCGCAGGCTCACGCCCGAGGAAGTCGAGGCGCTGCCGGCGTGAGCTTCACCGTCCTCATCCCGGCCCGCTTCGCGTCGACGCGGCTGCCGGGCAAGCCGCTCGCCGACATCGGCGGCAAGCCGATGATCGTGCGCGTCGCCGAGCGCGCGCAGGCGTCGGGCGCGGCGCAGGTCGCCGTGGCCACCGACGACGAGCGCGTGCGCGACGTGGTCGCCGCGCACGGGTTCGCCGCGTGCATGACCCGCGCCGATCACCCCACCGGCACCGACCGGCTCGCCGAGGCGGCGGCGCAGCTCGGGCTCCCCGACGACGCGATCGTCGTCAACGTGCAGGGCGACGAGCCGCTGCTGGCGCCGGCGCTGATCCGCGCGATGGCGGACCTGCTGGCGGCGAAGCCGGATGCCGCGATCGCCACCGCCTGCCACGCCATCGACGATCCGGCCGAGGCGTTCAACCCCAACGTGGTCAAGGTGGTTGCCGACCGCGACGGCTACGCGATGTACTTCTCGCGCGCGACGATCCCCTGGGCGCGCGACGCGTTCGCCGCCCGCGTTCCCGGGGCGCCGCCGCCCGAGCTGCCGCCCGGACTGCCGCTGTTCCGCCATTACGGCCTCTATGCCTACCGCGTCGCCTTCCTGCGTGCGTACCCGACGCTGGCGCCGGCGCCGATCGAGGGCTTCGAGGCGCTGGAGCAGCTGCGGGCGCTGTGGCACGGCTACCGGATCGCGGTGGCGGTCACCGAAGGCACGCCCGCTCCCGGCGTCGACACGCCCGAGGACCTCGAGCGCGTCCGCGCGATCTACGCGTCCGGCGCGGCGTGACCGCTCCACCGACGCGCGCATTGACCGCGCGGTCGGATGCCGCGAGAATCGAACGGCGCGGCGGGACGGCAATCGCCGCGCGCGGGCGGGGAGGCCCGACGTCGCGCCGCGCCGGCGCATCATCACCACAAGAGCCACGACCATGCGATTGATCCTGCTTGGACCCCCGGGCGCCGGCAAAGGCACCCAGGCGAACTACGTCAAGGAGGCCTGGGGCATACCGCAGATCTCGACGGGCGACATGCTGCGGGCGGCGGTGAAGGCGGGCAGCCCGCTCGGGATCGCGGCGAAGCAGGTGATGGACAGCGGCGGGCTCGTCTCCGACGACATCATCATCGGGCTGGTCAAGGACCGGCTGAAGGAGCCCGACTGCGCCAACGGCTACCTGTTCGACGGCTTCCCGCGGACGATCCCGCAGGCCGACGCGATGAAGGACGCCGGCGTCGCCATCGACTACGTGGTCGAGATCGACGTTCCCGACGCCGCGATCGTCGAGCGGATGAGCGGGCGCCGCGTGCACGTCGCGTCGGGTCGCACCTACCACGTCCGGTACAACCCGCCCAAGGCCGAAGGGCGCGACGACGTCACCGGCGAGCCGCTGATCCAGCGCGACGACGACCGCGAGGAGACGGTGACCAAGCGCCTCGCCGTCTACCACCAGCAGACCGAGCCGCTGGTCGCGTACTACGCCAAATGGGCGGCGACCGGCGACGCGCGTGCGCCGAAGTACCGCCGCGTCGACGGCATGGGCGCCGTCGAGGCGATCCGCGACGCGGTGCTCGCGGCGCTGAAGTCGTAGCGGCGCCGCGCCGCGACCCGGCCGGGATCGCCATCGTGCCGCAGGTCAGCGTCGTCGTCCGCAGCATGGGGCGGCCGACGCTCGACGCCGCGCTGGCGTCGATCGCCGCGCAGCAGGACTGCACCGCCGAAGTGCTGGTCGTCGCCGCCTGCGGGCCGGGGCACCCGCCGCTGCCCGCCGCCTGCGGGACCCACGCGCTGCGGCTCGTCGACCGCGCCGTGCGACTGCCGCGGCCGGCGGCCGCCAACGCCGGTCTCGACGCGGCCACCGGCGACTGGATCACCTTCCTCGACGACGACGACGTCTTCCTGCCCGATCACCTCGCGGGACTGCTCGCCGCGGCCGCCGCCGCGCCGGCGGCTCGCGTCGTCACGTCCTACGCCAAGGGCGTGTTCCGCGACGGCCACGTCGAGTGGTTCGGCCAGCCGTTCTCGCTGTCGCAGCTCTACGAGCGCAACTTCATCCACCTGTCGGCGGCGCTGGTCGCGCGCGAGCTCGTGTCCGGCGGCTGCCGCTTCGACGAGTCGTTCGACATCCTCGAGGACTGGGAATTCATGCTGCAGCTCGCGCAGCGCGCGGCGTTCCATTTCGTGCCGCTGGGGTCGTTCCAGTGGAATGCGGACGCCGGCGATTCCGGCGCCGCCGGCGGCGCCAATCACGACGCGGCCAGGTTCGCGGCGCAGCGCGACCGCGTCTACGCCAAGTGGGCGGCCGCGCACGACGCGCTGGTCGAGCGCGTCGGACCGAAGCTCGAGGCTGCGGCGGCGCGGATCCAGGCGCGCGACTTCGCCGGCGCCGAGGCGCTGTGCCGCGACGCGCTCGCGGTCAGCGTCAACGATCCCTGGGCGCTCAACCTGCTGGCGATGGCGCTGCGCGAGCGCGGCCGCCTCGGCGACGCCCGGGCGGCGCAGGAGCTCGCCGTCGCCGTGCGGCCGCAGGACGCGTCGTTCGTCTACAATCTGGCCATGCTGGCGCGCGCGCAGGGCGACCTCGCCGCAGCCGCGGCGTCACGCGCAGCGCGCCGCCGCGCTGGCGCCGTCGTTTGCCCCGGCGCAGGCGCTGGCGCGGACCCTGGCGCAGGGCGCCGCGTAGCGAGCAGGGCGCCGGCGCCGGTTTGCATCCAAAAGCCACGGTTCCCGCCCCGATTCTTCCGCCGGCTTCCGCCAGGTCGCCGTTCCGACCATCCAACCGACCCCGACCATGACCCGACGCAACGCCTTCTACGCCCAGTCCGGCGGCGTGACCGCCGTCATCAACGCCTCCGCCGCAGGCGTGATCGAAACCGCGCGCAAGCACAAGGCGCGCATCGGCAAGGTCTACGCCGGCCGCAACGGCATCATCGGCGCGCTGACCGAGGACCTGATCGACACGACGAAGGAGCCGGCGCGCGCGATCGCCGCGCTGAAGCACACGCCTGCCGGCGCGTTCGGCTCCTGTCGCTACAAGCTCAAGGGCCTCGAGGAGAACCGCGCGCAGTACGAGCGGCTGATCGAGGTGTTCCGCGCGCACGACATCGGCTACTTCTTCTACAACGGCGGCAACGACTCCGCCGACACCTGCCTCAAGGTGTCGCAGATCGCGGCGAAGCTGGGCTATCCGCTGACGGCGATCCACGTGCCCAAGACCGTCGACAACGACCTCGCGCTCACCGACAACTGTCCCGGCTTCGGGTCCGTCGCGAAATACGTCGCGGTGTCGATGCGCGAGGCGGCGTTCGACGTCGCGTCGATGGCCAAGACGTCGACCAAGGTGTTCGTGCTCGAGGTGATGGGCCGCCACGCCGGGTGGATCACCGCGGCCGTCGGCATGGCCGAGGACCGCGACACGCCGATCCCGCTCTTGCTGCTGTTCCCGGAAATCCCCTTCGACGAGCCGAAGTTCCTCGCCGCCGTCGACGCCAAGGTCAAGGCGTTCGGCTACTGCTGCGTCGGCGTGTCCGAGGGCCTGCGCAACCCGGCGGGGCAGCTGATGGGCGAGGCGGGCGGCAAGGACGCCTTCGGCCACGCGCAACTCGGCGGCATCGGCCCGCAGATCGCGACGCTGGCCAAGGAGCGCCTCGGGCTCAAGTACCACTGGGCCGTCGCCGACTACCTGCAGCGCTCGGCCCGGCACCTCGCGTCGAAGACCGACCTCGACCATTCGTACGCGGTCGGCAAGGCCGCGGTCGAGATGGCGCTGGCCGGCATGAACGCGGTGATGCCGGCGATCGTGCGCGTCGCCGACAAGCCGTACCGCTGGAAGATCGCCCCCGCGCCGCTGGTCAGGATCGCCAACCAGGAAAAGATGCTGCCGCGCGACTACATCACCCGGGACGGCTACGGCATCACCGACAAGGCGCGCCGCTACCTGGCGCCGCTGATCCGCGGCGAGGCGCCGCCGCCGTACAAGGACGGGCTGCCGCAGTACGTCCGGCTCAGGAACATCGCGGTGCCGCGCAAGCTCGCCACCGACTTCAAGCTCTGATTCGGCGCCGTTCCCGCGCGCCGACCGGCGTCCGCTCGACAGGAGATCCACCGCATGGCGAAGACGATCGACTACTACTTCACCCCGGGCTCGCCGTGGTCGTACTTCGGACACGACCGGTTCGCCGCGATCGCCGCCCGCCACGGGGCCACGGTCAACGTGCTGCCGGTAGACCTCGGCAAGGTGTTCCCGGTCAGCGGGGGCTTGCCGCTGCCCAAGCGGGCGCCGCAGCGCCAGGCGTACCGGCTGGTCGAACTCGCCCGCTGGCGCGACTTCCTCGGCCTGCCGATCAACGTCCAGCCGAAGTTCGCGGCGTCCGGCGCGGATCTCGCGAATCGCTGGATCCTCGCGGCGGCCGAAACGGGGTGGAAACCTGCGCTCGACCTTGCCGGCGCCGTGATGCGCGGCCGCTGGGCCGGGGAGCGCGACATCGCGGACCCGGCCACGCTGGCGGAATTCGCCCGCAGTGCCGGCCTCGACCCCGCCGCCGTCGCGGCCCGGGCCGACGCGCCCGAAATCGCCGCCCGGTTCGAAGCCATCACCGCCCAGGCGATCGACGCCCAGGTGTTCGGCGTGCCCTGGTATGTCTATGCGAGCGAGCCCTTCTGGGGACAGGACCGGCTCGACTTTTTGGACCGCGCACTGGCAAAATAGCGTGTTTGCCGTCGGCGGGACCGGTCGTGCCGGATCCTGCCGCCGGATCGGGAAAGCCCAGGGGGTCGACGGGCGCCCGCCACGCCCGGTGAGCGACGGGCAGGCGGCGCCGGTCCGGCCTCGGCTCGAAGGCCGGTAAACAGGCCCAAGCCGCGGATTTCCCGAATCTTTTTGCTCATCTCGGGAGAAACACAATGTCAGCAGCACTGCTCCTCGCGCTCGTCTGCGCGATCGCCGCGATCGTCTACGGCGTCATATCGATCCAGTGGATCATGGCCAAGCCGGCCGGCAACGAGCGGATGCGCGAGATCGCCGCCGCGATCCAGGCCGGCGCGCAGGCGTACCTCAATCGCCAGTACATGACCATCGCCATCGTCGGCGTGATCCTGTTCATCATCATCGGTGTGTTCCTGAACTGGGCGACGGCAGGCGGCTTCCTCGTCGGCGCCGTGCTCTCGGGCCTCGCGGGCTACATCGGCATGAACGTCTCGGTGCGCGCGAACGTCCGCACCGCCGAGGCGGCGCGCAAGGGCCTGAACGAGGCGCTGTCGGTCGCGTTCCGCGGCGGCGCCATCACCGGCATGCTGGTCGTCGGCCTGGGCCTCCTCGGCGTCGCCGGCTTCTACTGGTTCCTGCTGGGCTCGGCGCACTGGGCGCCGAACCTCATGAACGACGGCCTGCACCACGCGATCCAGCCGCTGGTCGGCCTCGCCTTCGGCGGCTCGCTTATCTCGATCTTCGCGCGGCTGGGCGGCGGCATCTTCACCAAGGGCGCCGACGTCGGCGCCGACCTCGTCGGCAAGGTCGAGGCCGGGATCCCCGAGGACGACCCGCGCAACCCGGCAGTTATCGCAGACAACGTGGGCGACAACGTCGGCGACTGCGCCGGCATGGCGGCCGACCTGTTCGAGACCTACGCGGTGACGCTGGTCGCGACGATGCTGCTGGGCGCGCTGATGCTGCCCACGATCGGCGAGGCGGCGGTGACCTATCCGCTGGCGCTGGGCGGCTTCTCGATCCTGGCGTCGATCATCGGCTGCTACTTCGTCAAGGCGGTCCCGGGCAGCAAGATCATGAATGCCCTTTACAAGGGCCTGATCGTCGCCGGCATCATCTCCGTCGTCGGCTTCTGGTTCATCACTCAGTGGATGATGGGCAACGTCGGCGCGTCGTACCCCGAGCTCTCGCCGATGCGGCTCTTCGGCGCGTCGCTGGTCGGCCTCGCGCTGACGGCGGCGATGGTCTTCATCACCGAGTACTACACGGCGACCGAGTTCAAGCCGGTCCGTCACATCGCGCAGGCCTCGACGACCGGCCACGCGACCAACATCATCGCCGGCCTCGGCGTGTCGATGAAGTCGACCGCCTGGCCGGTGCTGGCCGTCTGCGCGTCGATCCTCGCCTCGTACTGGCTCGCGGGCCTGTACGGCATCGCCATCGCGGCCACCGCGATGCTGTCGATGACCGGCATCATCGTCGCGCTCGACGCCTACGGCCCGATCACCGACAACGCCGGCGGCATCGCCGAGATGAGCAACCTGCCGGACTCGGTGCGCGCGATCACCGACCCGCTGGACGCGGTCGGCAACACGACCAAGGCGGTCACCAAGGGCTACGCGATCGGCTCCGCCGGCCTCGCCGCGCTGGTGCTGTTCGCCGACTACACGCACGCGCTCGAATCGCGCGGCATGGCGCTGTCGTTCGACCTGTCGGACCCGATGGTCATCGTCGGCCTGTTCCTGGGCGGCCTCATCCCCTACCTCTTCGGCGCCATGGCGATGGAGGCGGTGGGCCGCGCGGCCGGCTCGGTGGTGGTCGAGGTGCGCCGCCAGTTCCGCGAGATCAAGGGCATCATGGAAGGCACGGCCAAGCCGCAGTACGACGTGGCGGTGGACCTGCTGACCAAGGCGGCGATCAAGGAAATGATCATCCCGTCGCTGCTGCCGGTGCTGGTGCCGGTGGTCGTGGGCCTGGCCCTCGGGCCGAAGGCGCTGGGCGGCCTGCTGATGGGCACGATCATCACCGGCATCTTCGTCGCCATCTCGATGACGACCGGCGGCGGGGCGTGGGACAACGCCAAGAAGTACATCGAGGACGGCCATCACGGCGGCAAGGGCTCCGACGCGCACAAGGCGGCGGTGACGGGCGACACCGTCGGCGATCCGTACAAGGACACGGCCGGCCCCGCCGTCAACCCGCTGATCAAGATCATCAACATCGTCGCGCTGATGATCGTCCCGCTGCTCGGCGTGTCCGCCGTCACCAAGGTGCAGTCGGCGGCGGCTCCGGCCGCCGTGGCGGTGGCGACCGCGCCCGCCGCCGCTCCCGCCCCGGTTGCGGCCCCCGCGGCGCCTGCCGCGGCTCCCGCGGCAACGGCTCCGGCCGCGGCCCCCGCCGCGGTGGCCCCCGCTGCGGCACCGGCCGCAGTGGCTCCGGCCGCCGCTCCCGCCGCGCCTGCGGCCGCCCCTGCGGTCGTCGCCGACGTGATCCGGATCTACTTCGACACCGGCAAGGCCAGCCTCCCGGCCGACGGCGCGTCGCTGCTCGCTCCGGCGATCGCGAAGGCGAAGGCCGGCACGGCCAAGGTCGTGATCTCCGGCTTCCACGATGCGACCGGCAACCTCGAGCAGAACCAGGAACTCGCGAAGCAGCGCGCGTTCGCGGTTCGCGACGCGTTCAAGGCCGCGGGTGTGGCCGACGACCGCTTCGAGCTGAAGAAGCCGGAGCTGACCCAGGGCTCGGGCGACAACAGGGAAGCGCGTCGCGTCGAAGTCCGCGTGCAGTAGCGATCGGATCGGGCGGGGAACATCCCGCCGCGGACGGACAAGGGGGCGGCCTGCGGGTCGCCCCCTTTCTTTCTGCGCGCAACGCCGGGCGAACCGCCGCGGCCGGGGGTGCGCCGTCTAGCGCTTTGCCTCGTAATGTTCGCGCCGATGGGCTTCGGACACGAATTCCTCCAGCGCCGGGTCCATCGCGCTGCGGGCGGAGACGATGCCGACCACCTTGCCGTCCTGCACGACGGGCAGGTGCCGGAAGCCCTTTTCGTGCATTCGCAGCAGCGCGGAGCCGAACGGCTGGTCGGACTCGATGGTGTCGGGCGCGGCGGTCATCACGTCGGCGATCGGCGTCGTCCGGGCGTCGAGCCCCTTCGCGACGACGCGGTAGGCGATGTCGCGCTCGGTGAAGATGCCGAGCAGGCGCTCGTCCTCGACCACCATCACCGCGCCGACGTTCCTGGTCGCCATCAGCCTGGCGGCCTGGCTGACGGGGGTTTCCGGCGGGGCCTTGAGTACGCTCTGCCGCTTCATCACGCTTTTCACCGGCTGATCGAACATGGCAGTCTCGCAACCTCGAATCAGGAAGTTCGCCGGGCCCCGGCCCGCCCGACGGCAGCACGCTCGTCCAGGGCCATTGCGCGCCGGCCGCCCCGTCGCCCGGCGTCGGCGGCGGGAGCGGGTTCCCGGCATGCCCGGGCGGAATCGGTTGGGCGACCATACGCCGCGGACGCGCGCCGCGCGTTGACCTCGATCAATTCGGCGGGCGCGCCGCGTCGCGGCGGCGCGCCGATCGACGACCGGGCGTTCCGGCAGCGTCGCGGTTTCGCCCCTGTCCGCCCGATGCGCGTATAGTCTGAAGCGCTCGACGGAACCGTCGACGCCGCGGAAAGGAAGTGCCATGTCCCACCAGCCGCCGAAACAGCAGAAGAAGAAACCCCAGCTGTCGCCGAAGGAAAAGAAGCAGGCCAAGCAGCAGAAGAAGCACGCCGGGGACGCGATTCCCCTGATTCCCCGCTGATCCGGCCGCACGCCGGAGCGGGCGGGCGCCAGCGCGCGACTCGCGGGGCAGGGCGGGGCGGTTTTCCCGCCGTGAGACAATGCTCGTCATGACCGAGCGTCCGCAGACCCTGGGCGAGGAGATCGCCAACAGCGTGAGCCACGGCGTCGCGCTGGTGGCGGCGATCGTCGCCGTGCCGATCCTGATCGACGCCACGCGCCGGCTCGGCGCCGCCAACGTCGTCGGCGCCGCGGTGTTCGCCGCGACGATGGTGCTGCTGTACCTGACCTCGACGCTGTACCACGCGCTGCCGCCGGGCCGCGCCAAGCGCGTGTTCATGAAGCTCGATCATGGCGCCATTTACCTGTTCATCGCCGGCAGCTACACGCCGTTCGCGCTCGGCGTGCTCGGCGGGCCGTGGGGCTGGACGCTGTTCGCGATGGTGTGGTCGATCGCGGCCGTCGGCGTCACGCTCAAGGCTTTCGACCGCCTGTCGCATCCGTGGCTTTCGACCGGGCTCTATCTGGTGATGGGCTGGCTGGCGCTGATCGCCGCCGCGCCGCTGGTCGAGCGGATGCCCGAGCCCGGGCTCGCGCTGCTGCTGGCCGGCGGGCTCGCGTACACGGTAGGCGTGGTGTTCTTCATGCTCGATTCGCGCCTTCGTTACGCGCACACGGTCTGGCACGGCTTCGTCGCCGCCGGCACCGGCTTCCACTTCTTTGCGGTGCTGAACTACGCGACCTGACGCGCAATCGGGCCACCCGACCCGCGGTCGCGCCCGCACGCCGGCGAGCGGCGCCGGCGGCGCATGCCGGGGCGTCCGGTGCACGTAGCGGAAAGATAACAACAGCTGAGGAGGCGGTGATGGAAAAGACGTGGCTCAAGAATTACCCGACCGGCATCCCCGCCGAGATCAACCCGGACCAGTACCAGTCGCTGCCCGACCTGTTCGAAAAGGTGGCGGCGAAGTTCGCCGACAAGCCGGCGTTCCACAATCTCGGCCGCACCATCAGCTACGGCGAGCTCGACCGGCTGTCGCGCGAGTTCGCGACGTTCCTGCAGGGGTTGCCGGGGATGGCCACGGGCGATCGCGTCGCGGTGATGGCGCCGAACGTCCTGCAGTATCCGATCGCGCTGTTCGGCATCCTGCGCGCGGGCATGACGGTGGTGAACGTCAATCCGCTGTACACCCCGCGCGAGCTGCAGCACCAGCTCAATGACTCGGGCGCGAAGGCGATCGTCGTGGTCGAGAATTTCGCCAGCGTCCTGCAGCAGGTGCTGGCCACCACGCCGGTCGAGCACGTGGTCACGACGCAGATCGGCGACCTGCTGCCGATGCCCAAGCGCCTGGTCGTCAACCTCGTCCTGAAGCGGGTCAAGAAGGTCGTGCCCGCGTGGCGCATCGACGGCGCGATCACTTTCCGCAAGGCGCTCGCGCGCGGCGCCGCGGGCACGTTCCGGCCGGTGTCGCCGGCGCGCGAGGACCTCGCGTTCCTGCAGTACACCGGCGGCACGACTGGCGTCTCGAAAGGCGCGATGCTCACCCATCGCAACATCCTCGCCAACCTCGAGCAGGTCGGCGTGTGGATCTCGGGAAGCTTCAAGGAAGGCACCGAGATCGCCGTCGCGCCGCTGCCGATGTACCACATCTTCTGCCTCACCTCGACGCTGGCGTTCATGAAGTGGGGCAGCCTCATCGTGCTGATCACCAATCCGCGCGACCTCCCCGGCTTCGTCAAGGAGCTGGGGCAGTGGAAGTTCAGCGTCATCACCGGCGTCAACACGCTGTTCAACGGCCTGCTCAACACGCCCGGATTCGACAAGCTCGACTTTTCCGCGCTCAAGGTGACGGTCGGCGGCGGCGCCGCGGTGCAGAAGCCCGTCGCCGAGCGCTGGCTGCAGGTGACGGGCCGCGGCATCACCGAGGCCTACGGGCTGACGGAGACGTCGCCCGGGGTGTGCTGCGTGCCTCTCGGCGCACCGTGGAACGGCACCATCGGCCTGCCGGTGCCGTCGACCGAGATGTCGATCCGCGACGACGACTTCAACGAGCTGCACCCGTGGACCGGCCTGGGCGACATCGAGCAGCACACCGGCGAAATCTGCGTCCGCGGCCCGCAGGTGATGAAGGGCTACTGGAACCACCCGGAGGAAACCGCCAATGTGATGCGCGACGGCTGGCTCAAGACCGGCGACGTCGGCAACGTCAACGCCGAGGGCTACTTCACCATCACCGACCGCAAGAAGGACATGATCCTGGTGTCGGGCTTCAACGTCTACCCGAACGAGATCGAGAGCGTGATCGCCGCGCATCCGGGCGTGCTCGAATGCGGCGCCGTCGGCGTGCCGGACGCGAAGTCGGGCGAGGCGTTGAAGGTGGTGATCGTCCGCAAGGACCCGGGCCTCACCAAGGACGCGGTGATCGACCACTGCAAGAACCACCTCACGGGGTACAAGATCCCGCGCCACGTCGAGTTCCGCGACTCGCTGCCCAAGACGCCGATCGGCAAGGTGCTGCGGCGATTGCTGGTCGATTCGCCGAAGCCCTAGCCGCGGCGGCGGTCGCGGGAGCGCCACGTCGCCTTCAGCGCTTCCCGCGCCGCCAGCACCGTCAGCGCCACCAGCGCACAGATTCCCCAGTCCGCCGCGCTCAGCGGCACCGTCCCGAACGCCGCGGCCAGCGCCGGCACGTACAGGACGGCGGCCTGCAGCGCGAGCGCGCCGGCGATCGACGCCCAGAGCCAGCCGTTGTCGAACGGCCGCACGAAGGCGGAGACCTCGTCGGAGCGCACGCACACCGCGTCGACGAGCTGGTAGAGCACCAGCACGTTGAACGCCAGCGTGCGCGCGTAGCGGACGTCGCCGTCGCCCTCGATCAGCCCGCCCGGGATGCCGGCGTCGAGCAGCAGCAGCGTGCCGGCGGCCATCACCGCCGACGCGACGACGATGCCGACCCACATGCGCGAGGTGATCACGCCGCCGTGCGGGTCCCGCGGGGGCTGGTTCATGAGCCCCGGGTCGGGCGGGTCGACGCCCAGCGCCAGCGCCGGGAAGCCGTCGGTGACGAGGTTGATCCAGAGAATCATCGCGGCCAGCAGCGGCAGCACCAGCGATTCGCCGGGGCCCGCGACGAGGCCGAAGACCCCCGCAGCCGCCACGCCGAGGAACATCACCAGCACTTCGCCGAGGTTGGTCGACAGCAGGTAGCGCAGGAACTTGCGGATGTTGGCGTAGATCGACCGGCCTTCCTCGATCGCGGCGACGATGGTGGCGAAGTTGTCGTCGGCGAGGATCATGTCGGCCGCCTCGCGCGACACGTCGGTGCCGGTGATCCCCATCGCAATGCCGATGTCGGCGGCCTTGAGGGCGGGGGCGTCGTTGACGCCGTCGCCGGTCATCGCGACCACGTCGCCGTTGGCCTGCAGCGCACGGACGATCGCGAGCTTCTGCTCGGGTGCGACCCGCGCGTAGACGGTGACGCGGCCGACGGCTTCGCGCAGCGCCTGCTCCCCCATCGTCGCCAGCGCCTGTCCGGTCAGCGCGGCGGCGCCGACCGGCGCGATTCCCAGCTCGGCGGCGATGGCGGTCGCGGCCGCCGGATGGTCGCCGGTGATCATCAGCACGCGCACGCCGGCCCGATGCGCGGCCGCCACCGCGGCTCGCGCTTCGGGCCGCGGCGGGTCGATCATGCCGACGACGCCCAGCCAGACCAGCGTCGCCTCCGCCGCCTCGTCCAGCGCCTCGTCCGCCCCGGCCGGCAGGCGGCGATAGGCGACCCCCAGCGTGCGCAGCGCCTCGCCCGCCAGTGCATCGATCCCGCCCAGGATCGCGGCGTGGCGGGCTTCGGGGAGCGGGACCTCGCGGTCACCGACGCGTTCGAACAGGCAGCGCGCGAGCAGCACGTCCGGTGCGCCCTTGACGAACAGCACCCGCTGGCCTTCGAGGTGCGCGTCGGCGTACGCGGTGCTCATCAGCTTGCGCTCCGACGAGAACGGCAGCTCGCCGGTGCGGCCGAAGCGCTCGGCCAGCCGCTCGGGTACGACGCCGGCCTTGCGCGCGGCGGCCAGCAGCGCACCCTCGGTCGGATCGCCGATCACCTCGTGGCGCCCGTCGCGGAGCACCAGCTCGGCGTTGCTGGCGAGCGAAGCCGCGGCCAGCAGCCGCCGCGCCTCCGTGCGCAGCGGACCGGCGGCCAGCGGGGCGCCACCCGCGCGCAGCTCACCCACCGGCGCATACCCGCTGCCGGTCAGCTCGGCGCGGCCCGATGCGGTGACCAGCGCGCGCACCGTCATCTCGTTCTGCGTCAGCGTCCCGGTCTTGTCGCTGGCGATCACCGTCGCCGAGCCCAGCGTCTCGACCGCCGACAGTCGGCGAACGATGGCATTGCGCTTCGCCATCCGCTGCATGCCCAGCGACAGCACGACGGTCGTCACCGCGGCGAGGCCCTCGGGCACCGCGGAGACGGCGAGCGACACCGTGTACAGCAGCACGCCGACCAGCACCGCGGTGGTGATGTCGCGCTGCATCAGCAGGATCGTCGCGCCGACGACCACCGCGATGACGACGACGATGGCGCCGAGAATCTTCCCCAGGCGATCGAGCTCGCGCTGCAGCGGTGTGGGCTCGGGCTGCGTCGCCTGCAACAGGCCGGCGATGCGGCCGAACTCGGTCTGCATGCCGGTCGCGACGACGACGGCACGGCCGCGGCCGTAGACGACGGCGGTGCCGGCATACAGCATGTCGAAGCGGTCGGCGACCCCCGCGTCGGCCGCCACCGCCGACTCGAGCTTGGCGATCGGAACGCTCTCGCCGGTCAGCGCGGATTCGGCGGTCTTCAGCGACACCGACTCGATCACCCGCGCGTCGGCGGCGACGGTCATGCCTTCCTCGACCAGCAGGACGTCGCCTGGCACGACGGCGGCGGCCGGGACGGTGAACCGCTCTCCGTCGCGCAGCACCAGCGCCGTCGCCGCCGACATCCGCTGCAGTCCCGCCACGGCCTTTTCCGCGCGCGCCTCCTGCGCGTAGCCGAGCGCGGCGTTGAGCGCGACGATCGCGAGGATCGTCAGCGCCTCGTGCGGCGCGCTGTCTCCCGGTTCGAGCGCCCACACGCCGAACGATACGGCGACCGCGGCGAGCAGCAGCAGCACCAGCGGGCTTTCGAACTGCGCGAGGAGCTTGCGCCAGCGCGGGATCGGCCGCGTTTGGGTGATTGCGTTGGGACCGAACCGGAGGTGCCGAGCCTGGGCCTCGTCGGCTGCGAGTCCCCGCCGGGCGTCGACGTCCAGCGCGTCGCACACCTCGCCCGCGGAGCGCGCATGCGCATCGGGCAGCGAAAAATCCCGCAGCGGGGCCATGGTGCCGTCATTGTCGCGCGCCGGCCGGCGCCGACCGTGATGCGGGTCAATACAGGCACCGATTGGGGCGACTTCGAAGGCGCGGGGAACTGCGCCCGGGACGGACGGCGTGCCGGGAGGCGACGGCGCCTCGGCGGGTCACCCGGGCGGGTGACGAAGCCCGCTTCGCGCTACTTGAACGCCTCCGCCCGCTGCAGCAGCTCGTCGAGTCCGGGCTCGTTCGGATTCCACGGCTTGCCCGGGTGGATGATCGACACCTGGCAGGTTTCGGCCGCCTCGACCATCTGGCGGAAGGTCCCGGCGCGCACGTCGCCGATGTAGGCCTGCTTGTTCTCGTTGTACTTGAACATCTTGTCGTTGATGATCTGGCACTCGTTGCAGCTCGGGCAGCGCGCGGTGTCGATCCACGCCTCGTCGGGGTTGCGTTCCGGCGCGGCGGGCTCGGCGGCGGGTGCCGCCGCGGCGGTCGCGCCGGCGGCCACCGCGCCAGCCGTTGCTGCACCCGCTGTCGCCGTGGCCGCGCCGGCGGCAGCACCCGCGGCCGCGGCCGCAGCGGACCCGGCGGCCTTCGCCTCGTCGAGCTCCTTCGCCTTCGCGGCGTCCCACTTGGCCTTTTCGCGGGCGAGCAGGATCTCGGCGTGAGAGTTGTGGATGCCGCCCTGCTCCTGCAGCCGGTGCCAGAATGTCCGGCTCCTGCCGACTGTCTGCATCAGTCGCATGTCGACGATCACCCGCTGCAGCTTGTCTTCCGGGTCGACGGCCAGCACGAACGGAATTGCGTCGCCGGCGCTCTTGGGGTCGCGCGCCAGCCACTCGTCGGCCGGGATCATCGCCGGGTTCCACCGCTCGCGCGGCACCCGCGCGAAGTGGGCCGCGTAGCGCGTGTCGCACAGCACGAAGTCGGCCACGGTGAACGGCACCTCCTCGATCACGCGCTGCAGAGTCTCGTCGGCATACTCGAACGGCTCGACCGGCCAGTCGGCCTCCGGGGTCGGGTTGTCCTCGAGCGAGAAGCGCGCCGCCTGGTTGTCGCCGGCGTAGGGGTCGTAGGTGAACGCCGGGAACGCGCGCGATTCCATCGCGGCGGCGGCGGTCAGGTAGGCCGGCAGATCGCCGGTCGCTCCCGCGCCGGCGTAGACGCAGACGAGGCCCGCGCCGCGATGGGCGAGAGCCTTGGCGAGGCGCTCGCGCAGCGCGTAAAGGTTCGAGCTCGCGGTCTGCACGACGAACACGCCGCCGAGGCCGGTCGCCGTGTTCGCGAGCCGCGCGCTGCGCACGCCGAACGCGAAGTGGCCGGTCCCGACCGAGGCTTCCTCGAGCAGGTCGGTCGTCTCGGTGAGCACCTTCACCGGCAGGCCTGCGGAGAGCAGGTCCATCAGCCCCGAGTTCTCCGGCGCGTCGTTGCGGTCGGCGGGAATGCACACCAGGTAATCCGGGAACATCCCGACGTCGTCGGCGCCGAGCGCGCTGTCGTCGAAGTGCTCGAAGAACGGGTCGTGCCTGGCGTCGACGTAGGCGCCTTCGACCTCGAGTTCGGCGATGGAGATCGCCTTCACCACCTCGGCGAGCTTCGGCAGGCGCTCGCGGAACGCGGCCGCCGCCGTCGCGCAGTCGTCGCAGAGGAACCCGTACGTCGCCGGGGCATCGGGCCGTCCGGCCAGCCGCGGATCGGGGAAGAACGGCTGCGTCTTCAGCACGTCGAGCGCCCGCTCGATGCGGCGCCGGCGTGCCGCCGGCAGCTCGTCCTTCGGCGTGTTGCGGCCGACCAGACGCGACATGACGGCGAAGTCGAACACCTCCCGGTGCGTGCCGCCCAGCGACGCCCGCAGCGCGTCGGGACGCTGCCCCGCTTCCGAGTGGATGTAGGCCGCGCGCAGGATGTCGGTCAGCTTGACGATCAGCCGCTCGACGGTGGTCCGGAACGCCTGGCCCTTGCGCTGCTGCTCGGCCTGCCACGCGTGGGTCAGCACGCGGGCCGGCATCGCCCGGTCGCAGTCGACCACGGCGCCGTCGAGCTGGAGCTTGTCGGCGATGTGCGTCAGCACGCTTGCGGCCAGCGGGTCGCCCGGCGCCGCCAGTCGCCTGGTCGCCTGGACCCACAATTCGGTCAGCGCGCCGCCGGCGCCGGCGGCGGCGAGCGCGCGGACTTCCCGTTCCAGTCGCAGCACGTGCTTGCGCAGCCGCTCGCCGTCGATGCCGCGCGGCGCGACCTCCTGCAGCGCCTCGTCGACGATCGACGACAGCGAGCGGATCGAGCCCGCTTCGGGCCCGCGGTCGACCAGCACCAGCGGATAGTCGTAGCGCAGGCGCGTGAGGTCGCGGTAGCGCGCCAGCAGCGCCGGCCGCAGGCCGAGGCCGTCGATCGCGTCGACGCCCTCGCCGTGCCGTCTTCCGGTGGAGAAGAAGAGCTGTTGCTCGTGAAATCGGGCGGCGGTGTCCATGGCGGCTTGCGGTGCTGGTTGCGGTTGATCGGGTGACGGCCGGCTCACGCGGTCCGGCGCGCGGGGGCGTCGTCCTGCGGCCACACGGTGACCTTGTCGAGCTCGGTCTCGAGCCCCGCGCGGATCTGCTCCGGGGTCCGCATCGGGCTCACCGTGCGCAGGTCGTCGTAGCAGGGGATCGCGGGGTTGTGATACAGGATGCCGACGGGGATCGGGTCCTCGGACGACGCGATCTCGCGCGCGCGGTCGAGGTTCGACGGATCGTGCTCGATCTGGTTCTTGTAGGTGCGCGAGATTTCGGGCGACAGCGTGAGCCCGTTGGGGTGCGACAGCAGCAGCGTCCGGCCCGGATCGTGCAGGTACGGCTCGAACATCTTGGGCAGGAACTCCGGGCAGCGCTGGATGATGCGCACGAACGAGAAGCCTCGGTGGTGGTAGGCCTTCTTGATGACGTCGAACAGGAGCTCGGGGATCCAGTCGACCGCCTGCGCGACGAACGACGCGTTGGTCACGCCCAGCGTCACCGTCAGCGGATTCATCGGCTCCAGCGTCGCGCCGCGCGGCGTCGTGTTGCTCTTCAACCCCCGCGGCGACGTCGGCGACGCCTGCTTCTTGGTGAGCCCGTACACGTGGTTGTCGTGCAGGATCACCGTGAGGTTGGTGTTGTAGCGGATCGCGTGGATCCAGTGCGCGGCGCCGATGCTGCAGCAGTCGCCGTCGCCGGTGTTGACGAACACCGCCAGGTCGGGGCGCGCCATCTTGACGCCCTGCGCGATCGGGAACGCGCGGCCGTGGATGCCGTGGAACCCATAGGTCTTCATGTAGTGCGGGAAGCGCGACGAGCAGCCGATGCCGGACACGAACACCGTCCGCTCGGGCGCGAGGTCCTCGTCGCGGCAGAGGCGCTGCACGGCGGCGAGGATCGCGTTGTCGCCGCAGCCGGTGCACCAGCGCGGCACGCCGCCCTGGTAGTCCTCGAGCTTGTGGTGGGCCTCGTGCAGCTTGATCAGGGTCCGGGTGACGGGCATGGTCATGGCAGTCCTTAGGCTCTAGACGAGCGGCTCGGCAAGTTTGGCGCGCATCACGCGCACGGCCTCGGAGGGCTTGATCGGCTGGCCGCGCGACTGGGTCCAGCAGTCGACGTCGACCAGGAACCGCGCGCGCAGCATCATCGCCAGCGCGGCATAGCGCCGGTTGTCCTCGTCGATCAGCTCGTCCTCGAGCCGGTCGGACCAGTTGGCCTCGATCGTCATCACGCGCTTGAAGCGCTTGAGGATCTCGCGGATCCCGGACGGCATCGGCTGGATGAACGTGAGGTGCAGCGACGAGACCTTGAGGCCCTCGTCGCGCAGCCGCGCCACCGCCTCCTCGATCACGCCCTTGGTGCTGCCCCAGCCGACGACCAGCAGGTCGCCTTCGGGGTCGCCGAACACCGGCGGCGTCTTCAGCGTCTTCTGCAGAGCGGCGAGCTTGAGGCTGCGGTTGCGCAGCCCCTCCTCGTTGATTTCCGGGTCGTACGCGACCTTGCTGTTGCGGTCGTGCGCGAGGCCGGTCAGCGTGTGCATGCCGTGCGGCTGGCCCGGCACGAAGCGGCGGGCGATGCCGGTGACGGGGTCCCAGCCGTACGGCTTGACGCCCTCGGGGACCGGCGTCTGGTCGAGCGGGGGGGCGAGCCAGTCGGTGTCGAACTGCGGCCGCGGGAACGGCTGCTGCGCGGTCGCGAGGCTCGCGTCCGACAGCACGACGACGACGGTGTTGAACGTCTCGGCGAGCTTGCGCGCCGTGATCATCGAGTAGAAGCAGTCCTCGATCCCCGACACCGCCAGCACGACCTTCGGCGCGTCGCCGTGGCTGCCGTAGATCGCGGTGAGGAGGTCGCCCTGCTCGACCTTGGTGGGCTGGCCGGTGGACGGCCCGCCGCGCATGACGTTGACGACGACCAGCGGGATCTCGGCCATGACGGCGAGGCCGATGCCCTCCTGCTTCAGCGAGTAGCCCGGGCCCGAGGTGATCGTCACCGCGCACTTGCCGGCGTAGGAGGCGCCGATCGCGAACGCGCAGGCGGCGATCTCGTCCTCCGCCTGGTGGACGACGCCGCCGACGCGCTCGAACACGTCGGACAGGTAGTGCGAGGCCGAGGTCGCCGGGGTGATCGGGTACATCGCGCAGATGTCCATGCCGGACGCCAGCACGCCCAGCGCCAGCGCGGTGTTGCCGTTGACGACGATCTGCGGCTCGGTCGACCGCACCGCGGGAATCCGGTACTTGAAGTCGAGGTTGTGCTCGGCCCACGCGAAGCCCGCGGTGAACAGCCCCTGGTTGACCTGGATGACCTTCTGGTCCTTCTTGCCGAAGGTGAGTGCGACCTGCTCGAAGCCGAGCTTCGGGGCGAGGCTGTACATGTTGCACAGCATCCCGAGCACGAACATGTTCTTGCCCTTGCGCGGGTCGGCCACCAGCTTGCGGCACTCGCTCTCCAGCGGCACCTCGTAGACGCGGAAGCCGGACTCCTTCAGCATGTCGACGGTCTCGGCGTACGACGCGACGATCTTGGGATCGCGGTGCTCGCGCCACATGCTCTCGAGCAGGATCTGCGCGCCGGGCTTGAGCTCGCCGGCCCGGACCCGGCCGAGCAGCACCTGCTCGTTGAACGCGACGACGAGGTCGGTCTCGTCGCCGCCGTTGGTCACCTGCCGCGTGCCGATGCGGATGCGGATGCCGGAAGCGCCCGCGATGCTGCGCGCCGGCGGCTGGATCTCGGCGGGGATGATCTCGGTGGTCCAGATGCCGTTGCCGGTCCGCGCGGCGATGGCGCCGAGCGACTGCCCGCAGCGCTGCGCGCCTTCGCCGGAGTCGCTGATGACCTCGACGATGTGCTCGGTCAGCGTCTCCGCCTCGCGCAGTTCGGTGGGCAGCGCCGGTGCGCGGGTGGCGTCCGGGGCCAGGGTGGCTGCTTCGGTCATGGTTGCTCCAGCTTCCTGCGGATAGTCCTTCGGCGTGGCGGGAGCCGCGCTCCCGCTGCCGCCGCTCGTTTGATCGTCAGGCCACGCGCACCCGCGCGTAGCCGTGCTGTCCGGTCGCGAAGCCGAAGCGCCGGCCCGCATGCGGGGTTTCCGGGGCGTACACCACGTCGGTGTCGCGCAGTCCGAGCCACGCCTTCATCGCGCGCGCGGCCTTGCGGCCGGCGCCCATCGCCTCGATCACCGTCGCCGCGCCGGTCACGATGTCGCCGCCGGCATAGACGCCGGCGATCGACGTCGCCAGATTGTCGTCGGTCTCGATGTAGCCGCGCTTGTTGAGCTTGAGCTTCGCGGTCTGGCCGAGGATGGGGTTCGCGTTGGTGCCGATGGCGTAGACGACGCTGTCGCACTCGAACTCGAACTCGCTGCCGGCCACGGGCACCGGGCGGCGGCGGCCCGAGGCGTCGGGCTCGCCCAGTTCCATCTTCTGGCAGCGCATGCCGCGCACGCGCTTCTGGTCGTCGCCCAGCACCTCGACGGGGCTGGTCAGCCAGTGGAACTCCACGCCTTCCTCGCCGGCATGGTGGATCTCCTCGGCCCGCGCCGGGGCCTCGGCCTTGCCGCGGCGGTAGACGCAGTAGACCTTCTCGGCGCCGAGCCGCAGCGACACGCGCAGCGCGTCCATCGCGGTGTTGCCCGCGCCGATCACCGCGACGCGCTTGCCCGGCTGCATCGGGGTGTCGTAGTTGGGGAAGTCGCGCCCCCGCATCAGGTTGCAGCGGGTCAGGAGCTCGTTCGCCGACAGCACGCCGTTCAGCGATTCGCCCGGGATGCCCATGAAGCTCGGGTACCCGGCGCCGGTGCCCAGGAACACCGCGTGGAATCCCATGTCGGTGATCATCTGCTCGATGGTGAACAGGCGCCCGACCAGCGTGTTGCACTCGAACCTGACGCCGAGCTGCCGCAGCTTGTCGATCTCGACGTCGATGACCGCGTTGGGCAGGCGGAAGTCGGGGATGCCGTACTTGAGCACGCCGCCGGGCTCGTGGAACGCCTCGTAGACGACGACCTCGCAGCCGGCCTTGGCCATGTCGGCCGCGCAGGCCATCCCTGCCGGGCCCGAGCCGACGATGCCGACCCTGAAGCCGCTCTTCTCGATGTAGGGCAGGTTCACCCAGCCCTCGCGCACCGCCATGTCGCCCACGAAGCGCTCCAGCCGGCCGATGGCGACGGGCTCCAGCGTGTCGCCGACGGTGCACACGCCCTCGCACTGGTTCTCCTGCGGGCACACCCGGCCGCAGACCGCCGGCAGCAGGTTGGTGTCGGTGATGACGTCGTACGCGCCGTGGTAGTGCTTTTCCGAGATCTTCTGGATGAACGCCGGGATGTCGATGCCTACGGGGCAGCCGCGCACGCAGGGCTCGTCGGCGCACTGCAGGCAGCGCTCGGCCTCGCGCAGCGCGTTCTCCAGCGTGTAGCCGCAGGCGACCTCCTTGAAGTTGCGCGCGCGTTCCTTGGGATCCTGCTCGGGCATCGGCGTCCGCTCCTGCGGAATCGTCCGGATGGTCTTCTTCTTGGCCATGGCTGTGCTCGCGTCGTCTGCGGGTGCGGGAGGAGGGTCGGTCGGGTCAGTACCGTTCGTCGGAGCCGGCCGGCGTGCCGCCCATCCGGCAGCTTTCCTCCCACTTCTTCAGCGCTTCCTGTTCGGTCGGGCGATACCGGCCGAGACGCGCCATCAGGTCGTCGAAGTCGACCTCGTGGGCATCGAAGTCGGGGCCGTCGACGCACGCGAACTTGATGCCCTCGCCAATCTTCACGCGGCAGCCGCCGCACATGCCGGTGCCGTCGACCATCACCGGGTTGAGGCTCACCAGCGTCTTGATGTGCCGGGGCCGGGTCACCTCGGCGCAGGCCTTCATCATGATCGGCGGGCCGATGGCGATCGCCTCGTCGATGTCCGGATGCGCGGCGAGCGCCTGCTCCATGCCCTTGGTGACGAGGCCCTTGATGCCGGCCGAGCCGTCGTCGGTGCAGACGATCAGCTCGTCGCAGACCGCGCGGAACTTGTCCTCCCAGAACATCACGCCCTTGTTGCGGAAGCCGACGACGCCGATGACGTAGGCGCCGTTGCGGGCGTAGGCGCGGGCCTGCGGATACACCGGCGCCACGCCGAGTCCGCCGCCGACGCACAGCACCTTCTTCGGGCTGCCGATGTGGCTGGGGATCCCCATCGGCCCGACCACCGCGAACAGCTTGGTGCCGACGCGGCAGTTCTGCTGCATCTCCCGCGTCGTCTTGCCGACCGCCTGGATCACCAGCGTGATGGTGCCGGCCTCCGGGTCGAAGTCGGCGAGCGTCAGCGGGATGCGCTCGCCGTGCTCGTGCTCCATCACGATGACGAACTGGCCGGCCTTGGCGGCCTTCGCCATCACCGGATGGCGGATTTCCAGCAGGTACGTGACGTCGGAGTAATCCTCGCGCCCAACAATCTCGAAATTCGACATGTCCGCCAGCCTCGGTTGCGCAAATTTTGTTCGTCGGCCACGCGGCGACCCGGCTCTGCAGCCGGGCGGCTACCGTGGTTTGTCGATGCTACGCCGCAGCAGCGCTGCGGCAAGCGGCGGATTGCCGCACGGTTTGATCTGCGTCACATTTCCGGCAGTTTTCCGGCATCGGCCCCGGCGGCCGTCGGTGCGGCGGGCCGCCCGGGTTGCCGGACGCCCGCCGCGCGAGCGCCGAGCGCGGCACCCAGCGCGGCGGGGACGGGCCGCTCCGGCGACCCATCCCCGAGCGCAGACGTCACTGCGGCGCACACATGACGACCCCTTCGCCGGTCCAGCCGCTCCTGACCATCGCGTTGTAGGTGACGATGTCGGAGGTGAAGCGGTGGTTGACGGCGGTCATCACCGCCGGATTGTTGTAGAGCCGGTAGACCGGAAGCAGCGGCGACGTGCACTGGCCGTTGGACGGGACGCGGATGCTGAACGCGTTGCCCTCGAACGTCCACACCGGGTTGGCCTTCAGTCCCGCGCACTCGGCCGCATCGGCCGTGTAGAAGTGCGAGTTCGGGCCGGTCGGAGGCTTGCCGAAGAAGCGGCAGACCGCCTTGGCGTCGGCGGGCGCGTCGTGCGTATAGCCCTTGAACGACTGTCCGGTCCGCGTCCAGCCCTTGACCACCAGCCCGGCGTCGAGCATCGCCGCTTCCTCCGGGAACGCGGTGACGAAGTAGTGGTTGAGCGACTTGTTGTAGTACTCGACCACCGTGTTGGCGTTGGTCTCGACCGGCCCCAGGTGCGTGCTGCGGAACAGCGCGTCGCTGGTCGCACCGGACGTTCCCCACACCACGTACATGCGGCTGCCGTCGGGCGAGAGGCGCAGCTGCGCCTCGGCGTCCTCGGAATGGTCTTCGTCGCCGGCGAGGGCATTGCCTGCGGAGAAGGCGATTGTGTCGGTGAATGTCTTGCCGAAGTCGCCGGAGTAGCGTGCGAAGAGGTCGACATCCACCGAGCCGCCCAGCTGCTCGTACACGTTGGTCACTGTCCCGTAGGCGATGTAGATCGCGTCCTTGTTCTGGCAGTCCGCCGGAATCTGCGCGCAGCGCGGGCCGTTGCCCGGAGTGCCAACGATCCGCGGCTCGCGGACCGACAGGCCGGAGGCCACCGGCACGTTCGAGACATTGACGGCCGCCGAGAACGTCTGCCCGCCGTCGGCCGACCGGCGGATGTAGAAGTTGTAGTTCTCCTGCGCAGCGAAGCGCGCCTTCGCCTGATCGGGAGTGTAGCTGTAGCCGACGACCACGTCGTTACCGCGCAGCACGCCGCGGTGCGCTTGCGCATCCTCGATCGGGTTTGCCTCGCTTTCCGCCCGGTCGCCCAGCACGCTCGACAGGTTGAACGCGGGGTTCAGCGTGTATTGGGCGCTGATGCCGATGATGGTGCTGATTTCGGGTTCCACCGCACAGTTCGCAGGCAGCGGCGGCCGGACCTTGTCGGGGGTCACGCCGCCCACGGCCCGGCGCATCATGATGTCCGACGGCGCCCCTGCATCGCCTTCGCCCTGCTTGTAGAGGAACATGATCCGCGTGTCGCCGGCACTGGCCCCCTGGGTTAGCATCCGCGGCCTGCGGGCGTTACGCAGCGGGTCGCTGAGGATGCACCCGACGCCTTTGGTCACGTCGTCTCCGGACTGGCCGGTTCCCAGCTTGTCGTAGTCGAAGGTGTGATAGCGGACGTACTTGCCTTCCTCGAAGCCCTCGAGGCCCTTGGTCTCCTCGTACATCAGCACCACCGTCGAGCCGATCATGCTGACGACGGGGCGCGAGGCCCCGGCGCCGCCCGATTCGTCGCCGTCGGTGTCGAACCGCGAGAAGTTGTTGGTGACGCGCTGCTTGTTGTCGCGCAGGATCGGGCTGAATTGAGGATGACGCTCCCAGGTCATCCAGAGATCGGTGCCCTTGTTCACTTTCGAACCGCTGGCGCCGTCCCCGGGCCCGTCGGCGTTGCCGAGCTGCAGGCCCTTCGGGTCCTCCTGCCACACCAGCACTAAGGCGTTGCCGTTCACCGCGCTGACGTCGTTGATCGCGTCGCGATTGCCGTTCGTGATCGGCCGGGAGGTCAGGACGCTCATTGACCTGCTGTCCTTGCTCCACCGGATCATGCCGGCATAGACGCAGCTGAACGGGACGGTGACGCCGCCGAGTTCGTTGTAGGTCACGGTGCGTTGCTGAAACGGGTCGCAGTACTTGCCGACCCAGGACACGTAGACGAAGTCGCCAAAGATCACGATGTTGGGCTTGTTGTTGTCGCCGTACCAGGGGATGACCTCGTTCTCCGTCACGATGCCGTCGCCGTTGACGTCCACCCGTCCCGACGCGGAGGTGAGCTGCGCGGTGCCGGAGATGTTCGTCGGGGTGCTCCAGGTCGCGCCATCGTCGACCGAGTAGGCGGCAAAGACGTCCTGCGGATTGCGCAGGACGCGCTCCTTGACGTCGAACACCTTGTATCCGCCAGGCGCATCCACGCCCTCGGCGTACACGGCGATGAGCGCGCCGTCGGGCATGCGGGCCAGCTTGGGCTTGTCGCTCAGCTGGGCAGGCAGGCCGGAGATGTTGATCGGTGTGGCCTGATCGACGATCAGACCAGGCTTCGTATCGGCGGCGGCAGCGCCTGCCATTGCGAGCAGGGCAGCGGTGACGGCCAGCGGGACGATCGAGCGTTGGAACCTGAACATGAAGTCCTCCCCAAATTGAGTAGCCTGCGGGTTCGCTGTTTGCGTCGCTCCTGGTGCGGGGCTCCTTCAGGCTATCGGCCGGTGCGCCGCGGATTGCGGGCACCGGCCGGATGCTGCGATGCAGGCGGTCACGCCTCCCCCAGGACGAGAATGTCGGCGTGACCGCCCCGGGGCGTCAGAGCGGCGACGCCGCGCCGTTGCGGCTCGAGATCATCGTCTTGATCTGGCAGCGGCTGTCGGTGAGGTCGGTCGTGCCGGCACCCACGCGGTCGAGCTTGAGTCCGAGCCGCACCGTCTGGCCGACGTCGAGGTCGGTCGAGCCGAGCTGGGTCACGTTGCCCCAGCCGCCCGCGCCGCCCATCAGCGTCCGACCGTCCGCCGCCGACACCGGCGTCCAGGTCGCGCCGGCATCGAGGCTCTTCACCAGCGTTGCCGAGACGTTGACGGGGACACCGGCCGCGCCGGACAGGCTCACGTCGACATCGGCGCGGCGCGGGAAGTTGGCGACTGCGTAGTCGGTGGTCTGGCAGACGACCGGCGTGAGGTCGAGGTCGACGCTGCCGGGCGCGCCTTCGGCATTGAGCGGTATCGGCGTCAGCGCGGTGCCGAGCCTGTTCATGAACGCCGCCATCGACAGCCGGGTGACCATCGCGTCCGGACAGTAGAGATTCGTGGCACAGCCGAGGGTCACCAGCCGGTTCTTGACCCATTCGACGTTCGGGCAGAACGGGCTTGTGCTGTCGACGTCGGTGAATCCCGCACAGGGTGCGCCTTGGGCTTGCGCCAACGGTGCTGCGCAGGCGATCAGGACGGCTGCTACAAGGGGTCGAAACGTACGCATGATTGACTCCTGGAGAATCGTGTTTCGGTTCACTTTGTGCATCAGAGGAGGGGCTTCGCGTCGAACGGCGGCAGGTCCCCGTTGCGGTTGCCGATCACGGCGCGCAGCGTGCAGCGGCTGTCGGCCAGGTCGGTGGCGCCGGGCTGGCCTCCGCGGCTGACGAGCAGGCCGAAGCGTGCGGTCACGCCGACGTCCACATCACCGTTGCCGGTGGCGCGGACCGCGGCCCACTGATCGGCCTGGACCGTTGCGCGGCCTCCGTACAGCGTCAACGGCGACCAGGTGGCCCCACCGTCGAAACTCGCCGCAGGCGTCGCCTCGAAGGACGTGTCCGCAATCGCGGTGCCGGAGACGCTGGCGGTGACGTACGCGCGGCGCGGGAAGCCGTTGACCACGAAGTCGGTCGTCTGGCAGATCGCCGGCGCACCGTCGAGGTCGACCGGTCCGGCGGCGCTTCCGGTCAGCGCCGGGGCGCCGAGGGCGGTGCCGAAGCGATTGAGGAACGCCGCCATGGCAAGGCGGTTCACCGTGGTGGTCGGGCAGTACAGCCCCGGCGCGCAGCCGAGCGTGATCGAGCGGTTCTTGATCCACGCCACGTTGGCGCAGAACGGGCTCGACGGATCGACGTCGGTGAAGCCGGCACAGGCGGTGATCGGCGGAACCGTGGTGACGTACACGCCCGCCCAGCCGAGGCTTTCCTCGGTGGTTTCATAGAGCATCCCGACCGTCAGCGCCAGCCGGTTGCCGCGGAAGCCGTCACGCTCGATGCCCGCCGACGAGACGATCGAGTTCGCCGGGGCTTCGGGGTCGATCGACTGTCCGAGCGTCCTGGCGATCTCGACCACCGTCACGAGCGGCAGCGTTCCGGCCGCGGGCCGGAGGTAGATGCCGTCGACGCCGTTTCGGCGTGCCTTGAGCGCGGCCTGGTAGGTGGTCGCGTTGCCCGCGATCGCGCCGAAGGCGCTGCTGCGCCAGCGCGGCGGCTCGGTGCCTTCGTCGCCGCCGCCGACACCCGGGGGCGCGCCGGAGTACACCCAGTACAGGAAGTCGGTGATGCCGTCGGTGCGGGTCTTCGCCATCGCCCGCGTCTCGCCGGTGACGACGTCGTGCACGAACATCCCCTGGTGCACCGGGATCTGCACGACGTAGCCGGTCGGATACTGGGTCAGGCAGTACGCGATCAGGTCGGCGTTGCCGTCAGCGGGACAGTACAGCGTCTTGCTGAAGGTCTCGGCGCCCCACTTTCCCCAGAACAGCACGTAGCGGCCGTCGGTGGAGACCGACAGACCCTCGCCGAACATGGAGAACGTCGCGCCGGCGGGCTCGCGGGGTACCTGCGAGCCGATGCCGACCAGCGTCTCGAGCACCGCCGGCTGGACCATCTGCGCCATGTAGACGCCGCCCAGCGTAGGGGCCTCCTCGATGTCCGAGCCGACGAAGTACATGTGCCCGTTGGCCGTGCTCGGGGGCGCGGTGGACCCGAACTTCACGGCGCCGCCAGGCGGCTGGTTCGGGATCACCGTCGACGCCGAGTTCGCGATCAGGTACGTCGGCGAGGTGCCGCCAGCCGCGACGACGTCGCGGTAGTAGACGCCGGTCTTGCCGAGCGAGTCGGCCGGGTCGGTGTAGTTGCCCTTGAACGCGATGATGGTGCCGTCGGAAACCGCGATCGTCCCCGGGAACTGGTCGAATCGCGTTCCCGGCAGGGTGCCGGGCACGCTGTACCAGGGGAACGACAGCGCGGTGTTCTCGACGACGGCCCCGAGCAGGCTCGCGCCGGTCAGCAGCGGGCCCCCGCCCGCGTTGGTGTAGCCGCCCGAGGTGCCGACGCGCGTCTCGGTGGCGCCGAGCAGGTAGGTGTAGACGGGCTGGTGCTGCGACCGGAACGAGACGGTCGACGACAGGCCGTCGATGCGCGCGATCGAGGGGAAGCTGATGAAGGCGGCGGGCACGCCGCTGTAGAGCGTGTTGTTGGGTGCCGGGACGGTCGTGCCGTTGGTCGCCAGCGCGGTCAGCGGACCGAGCGTGACCGCGTCCCGCAGGTACATGCCGCGCGGCGGCTCGGCCACGCCCTTGCCGCGGCCCTGGAAGACCAACAGCCCGGCCTCGTTGATGCTCGGCTGCCCGTAGCTGTTGAACAGCACGGTCGTGCCCGGCATCAGGTCGCCGTTGTTGGTGATCGTGGACCAGGAGAATGTCTGCGCCGCAGCGTTGCCGGCCGTGCCGGCGAGCAGCACTCCCAACGCCGCGCCGAGAGCCCTTCGACTGATGAGTCGCATGCTAGACCTCCATCTTGCCGTTGCGTTCGGCCCGCTTGCGTGGCCGGGCCGCCTTGCCATCGATCGAGTTCTCGTCCCCCCTTCCCGTGGAAGCGGCGTCGCGCCGTCAGCGCGCGGCCGCAAAGCTCCCTTCGATGTGGCAGCCGGCGTTGTCGACGCCGAACAGCCTTCCCATGAAGCCGAAGCGCTGCACGCTCATCTCCTCGAAGAAGAGCGTGCCGACTTCGCCGTTGGTGCAGACGAATCCGGCCGCCAGCTGGCCGAGGCGCCCGTTCTGCGTGTAGGGCCCGGTGTAGCTGCACGACTTCCCGGGAAGCGCGGCGACGATGGTCATCGCGGTGCCGGCCTGCGCGACCGCCAGCGTCGCCGGCAGCGTCCGCGTGCCGTCGTTCGCCGGATTGGTGCACTTGGAATTCGTGACGATGAACGCGCCGGCGTAGTCGCCCGCGTAGTCGTCGAAACGGAACGTCAACCGCTCGATCGTCTTCTGGACGGCGACGCCGTCGACTGCGTAGGAGAGCGTTGCACGCGTCATGTTGTCGCCGGCGATCCGCATGGTGCCGACCTTGCGGTAGACGACCGCGGACGGCGCGAACGCGACGGCGCCGAACCACGGACCCGTCGTCAGGTAGAGGTCGCCTTCGTAATTGGGCGCGCGCGTCTGCGCGGTGAGCCCGGTGAACGGCAGCGCGCCGGAGTACCAGCGCGCCACCCCGTCGCTGCCGTAGACGTACAGCGTGGCGAAAACGATGTCGCGTTGCTGGACGAGCTGCAGGCCCCAGCCGGATTCGGCGGGGGTCCACCATGAATCGCTGTAGTCGTAGCCCGAGGCCGCGAAGGCGGACGGGATGGCGAGGAACAGACCGAGGACGCACAACCGCACGGCGGACTGGATTGCTTGCATGGAATCAGCTCCGGTTGACCTGTCGAGCTGCCGGTGCGGTCATCGCTGGCCGGGCCGGCGGATGAGTCCGAATTCGTGAATTGATATTCGGTCTCAACGAGATAGTCTCCGCTTCGCGGTAGAAACGTCTTGCGCCTCGATCAAGCGAACAATAAATGCGTGATGACGCATATATTTCGCGCGACGAACTGACTCATGCTGGTGCATGTGTCGGGCGCGACGAAGTGACTCATGCGTGTCCGCCGCAGGGGCCGCCCGGACGCCTCGAGGCGCACGCCGCGCGGCCCCCGACGGGACGTTGCGGCAGCCGGGCGCCCCGGTCGCGGAACGCCTTCGCCCGCGACGGGCGCATCCGCCCGTTCAGCCTGGTTTCAGGTTCGCCGCGCAGCATCGGCACCGATCGGCGTCCGCCATCGGGGCGACGCATCGAGCCGAAGGAGCGACCATGCAACGCCTCATCCTCGCCTTCATCGCGCTGGCCGCGGCGCCGTTCGCCGCGTCCGCGCAGACCGCGGTCTCGCCGCCGGGGCGCCTGCTGGCCTCCAACTGCTTCCAGTGCCACGCCACCGACGGCCGGGGCGGCTTCGAGAAGCTGGTGGGCAAGTCGTCGGGCGAGATCTACCACGAGCTCGTCGAAATGCGCGCGGAGAACAAGCCGGGCGACATCATGACCCGCCACGCCGTCGGCTACACCGATGCGCAGCTGAAGCTGATCGCCGACTATTTCGCCACGCGCCGCTGAGCGACGGAGACCGCAATGAAAGCAAAGATGAATCGCCGGCAGATGCTGGCCACGCTGGGCGGATTCTCCGCCGCCGCACTCGCGACCGCGCTGCCGGCGCGCGCGGACGACGACACCTGGCAGGCGCCCGCAAACCCGGAACGCGTCAAGCCGTCACCGGTCTCCGGCACCACGCCGCCGGGGCTCCCCGTCACCGGGCTCCGGGGCCGCGTCGTCGTCGTCGGCGGCGGCATGGCCGGCGCGACCGTCGCCAAGTTCCTGCGGCTCTGGGGCGGGGCGGGCATCGACGTCACGCTGATCGAGCGCGAGACCGTCTACACGTCGAACATCCTGTCGAACCTCGTGCTCAACGGCAACGTGGCGATGAACAGCCTGTACTTCGACTACGCGAAGCTGCGCACGAACTACGGCGTCAAGGTGTTGCAGGCGAACGTGGTGTCGATCGACTCGGTCCGACGCGAGGTCGCCTACTCGCAGAATGGGGTGCAGGGGAAGGCCGCGTACGACCGCCTGGTCGTCGCTCCCGGGATCGACTTCGATTTCCCGCCGGGGCTCACGACCCCCGAAGCGCAGCTGGCGGTGCCGCATGCGTGGAAGGCAGGCGCGCAGACGCTGGCGCTGCGCGACCAGCTGCGGGCGATGGCGCCCGGCGGCACGTTCATCCTCTCCATCCCCGCCAAGCCGTACCGCTGCCCGCCCGGCCCGTACGAGCGCGCCTGCGTCGTGGCCGACTGGCTGAAGCGCAACAAGCCGGGCTCGAAGGTGCTGGTGCTCGACGCCAACCCCTCGATCACCGCGGAAGTGGCGACCTTCACGCAGGCGTTCAACGTCACCTACCGGGGCATCGTCACCTACGTTCCGAACGCCGCCGTCACCAGCGTCGACGTCGCGGGACGCAACGTGAACACGACGATGGGTCCGTTCCACGGCGACGTGCTCAACGTGATTCCGCCGCACCGGGCGGGGAGCATCCTGGCCGGCACCGGCCTCGTCAACGACGCCGCGGGCCGCTTTGCCGTGGTGGACGTGCTGTCCTACGAATCGACCGCGATCAGGGGCATCCACGTCATCGGCGACGCGGCGGCGACGACGCAGCCCAAGGCCGGCCACATCGCCAACCAGGAGGCCAAGGTCTGCGCCGACGCGATCGTGCGCGCCTTCGCCGGCCAGGCGCCCGACCCGGCGCCGGTCACCAATTCGGCGTGCTATTCGCCGATCAGCGCGACCAGCGCATCGTGGCTCACCGCCGTCTTCGCCTACGACCCCGTCAGCAGGACGATGGTCGCGGTGCCGGCATCGTCGGGCGAGGCCAACGGCCCGTCGGGGGACCACTACCAGGACATGTTCGTCTGGTTCAACACGCTGATGACGGATTCGTTTGCGTAACGTCATGAAAAGCCGCCGCGAACGCGGTAATCTGGCGCGATGCGGCTGCTGCTGGTGGAAGATGATCCCGCGCTCGGCGGGGCGATCCGCGACTACCTGACGCGGGAAGCGTACGTCGTCGACTGGGCCACGACCCTGGCGGCGGCGCGCGCCAGCCTGTCGGTCGAGCACGGGTCGGTCATCCTCGACCTCGGGCTGCCCGACGGCGACGGGCTCGCGCTGCTGCCGCTGGTGCGGCGACACGACGAGCCGGCCGCCGTGCTGATCCTCACCGCGCGCGACCGGCTGTCGGACCGTGTCCGCGGCCTGGACGCAGGGGCCGACGACTACCTGGTCAAGCCGTTCGACCTGCCCGAGCTCTCCGCCCGGCTGCGCGCCGTCGCCCGCCGCCGCGCGGGCCAGAGCGCACCGCTGATCGAGCTGGGCGCGCTGTCGATCGATCCCGCCGCGCGCGAAGTACGGCTCGACGGCGTGCTACTGCGGCTGACCGCCCAGGAGTACGCGCTGGTGATGGCGTTCGCGCGCCACCCGCGGCACGTGCTCACGCAGCGCCAGCTCGAGGAAGCGATCTACGCGCTCGACGGGGGCGCCGCCAGCAACGTCGTCGAGGTCTACGTGTCGCGGCTGCGGCGAAAGCTCGGCCGCGACGCGATCAGGACGATCCGCGGGCTCGGCTACCAGTGGGGCCGGCCGGGGCAGGGCGCGCCCGAGGCGGACCCGTGACCCGCGAGGGCGTCGGCTCCGCCACGGCGGCGCTCACGCGCAGCCTGCTGGCGGGCCTCACGCTGCTGTGGCTGGTCGGCGTCGTCGGCAGCGGCTTCGTGCTGCAGCGCCTCATCGACACCAAGTCCGACGACGAGATGCGCGAAAGCGGCGCCATCCTGATGTCGCTGATCCGGCACACCGACGACCTGCTGATCACCGCCGCGGTGATGGGCGACACGCAGCCGCCGGACTCCTCGGCGGCCTCGCACGACCGCTTCGTCTACCAGGTGCGCGACGGGACCGGACGCCTGCTGCTGCGCTCGCATCACTCGCCACCGGAGCCGTTCGACGTGCCGCTGCGCGAAGGGCTGACCGATGCGCCGCCGTGGCGGGTGCTGACGCTGGCCGACCCCGCGCAGCAGCGCTGGGTCCACTTCGCCGACCCGCTGGGCGAGCGCCGCGACGCCCTCGTCGAGGCGCTGCTGTGGCTGATGCTGCCGCTCGCCGGCGTCCTCGGCTTCGCCGTGTACATCGTCTGGCGCGCGTCGCGCTCGCTCACGCGGCAGGTCCGGCAAACCGCGCTCGCGGTGTCGCGCCAGGATCCGCAGGCGCTCGGGCTGCTGCCGCTGTCCGGCGTGGTCACCGAGATGCGGCCGGCCGTGGAGGCGACCAACCGCCTGATCGGACGGCTCGCCGACGCGCTGGAGAGCGAGCGCAGCTTCACCTACAACAGCGCGCACGAGCTGCGCACCCCCATCGCCGCGGCGCTGGCGCAGGCGCAGCTGCTCGCGGCCAGCACCGCCGGCGCGGCCGACCCGGCGCTGGCGAAGCAGGCCGGGGCGCTGGTCGCTTCGCTCACGCGGCTCGCGCGCCTGGCCGAGCGGCTGCTGGCGCTGGCGCGGGCCGAGGGCGCGGAGCCGCTGACGCAGGACTGGGTCGACCTGTCACACGTCGCGCACCTCGTCGCCGACGAATTCGCGCGCGATTCGCGCCTCGCCGGGCGCCAGTTGGTCGTGCAGGTCAGCCCGGTGCGCGTGCGCGGCGATCTCGACGCAATCGGGCTCGCGCTGCGCAACCTGGTCGAGAACGCCGTCGTACACGCCACGGCGGCGACCACGATCAGGGTCGCGTGCGGCAGCGGGCCGGACGGCGCGTTCGTCGCCGTCATCGACGACGGTCCCGGCGTCGGCGCCGAGGAACTTCCGCGACTGGCCAAGCGGTTCGCGCGGGGACGGCAGGCGACCGGGCAGGGCGCAGGCCTGGGGCTCTCGATCGTCCAGACGCTGGCGCGGCGGCTGGGCGCCACGCTCGCGCTGAGGAGCCCGGTGCCCGGCGCACGGTCGGGGTTCGAGGCGCGGTTGACCTGGCCCGCGGCGGCGGTGGCCGGCACGCGGCGCGGCGCCGGCTCGCCGCAGCACCTGACCCTACCGCGCCGGAGCTGCCGGTGGCGCGACGGCCGCGCCCTCGACGCCGCTGCGCTTGAGGCCCGCCGCGACGAAGCCCGAGGCTTTCATTTCCTCGACGAACGCGGCGAGGTAGCGCGCGCCCTCGGGGCGGCCCTTCGGCGTCGCCATCGCCTGGTTGATGACCATGAAGCGGCCGTCGAGCATCCGCAGTCCCGGCACCCGCCTGGCGTCGGCCTCGAGCTGCTGCTTCACGCCGGCGGCGACCTCGAGCCGCTGCGCGACCATGGTGTCGACGACCGCCGCCGACGTCGGCGCCGGCACGAGCTTCGCGCGCGTGAGCTCGCGCTGCAGGAAGAGGTCGTAGGCGCTGCCCCGGGCCGCGGCGACCCGCACGCCGTCGCGGTCGACGTCGGCGTTGGCGCGGATCGGCGAATCCTGCGGCACCAGGTACACGCCCTCGATGACGACGTAGCCGGCGCTGTAGTCCATGTCGACGGCGCGGGCCGGGTCGATGGCCACGAACGCGATGTCCCATTCGCCGGTCCGCGCGCCCTCGGTCACCTTGCCGGCGGCGGTGTAGAAGACCATCTCCAGCGGCACGCCGAGCCGCCGCGCGAGCTCGCGGGCGAGGTCGACCGAGACGCCGCGCGGCTCGCCGGTCGCCGGGTCCTTGAACGCGAGCACCGGGTTGCCGTAGTTGATGGCGGCGCGCAGCTTGCCGGTCGGCGCGAGCTCGGCGACGACGGCCGGCGGCGCCGTGGATGACCCTGCCGGCCCCGGGGGCGTGACGCAGGCGGCGAGGAGCACGGTGGCGAGCGACGTGGCGAGGCGGTTCATGGCGGCTTCCTTCAGCGGGCGGTGGCGGGTGCCTTGCCCATGATCGCAAGGAAGGGGCGGTTTGGCGAGGCGGGTGTCGTCCGCCCGTGGCCGCCGTACAGGCTCCCCCGGCGCACCGGCAGCGGCGTTCGCGCTACACTCGATCGACCCGGTTGCGGTCGACCCGCCGGCGGCCTTCGACGCCGTCGCCGCGCGGCGAGAACCCGCACCGGGCATGATGAAGCCATGGCCGCCCCCGATCCCGCATCCGCCGCCGTCGCCAGGCTCGCGACCCACGACGTCGCCGCCGCGCTCGCCCGCGCCTGGCGGCTGGCCGGGCACGGCGCGCCGGAAGCGCTCGACGCGTTCGACGAGGCGTGGCGCGCGGCCGACGCCCAGCGCAACCATTCCGCCGCCGCCGAGGCGGCCGCGGCCGCGGTGTGCCTCGTCGACGGGAACTACCGCGACTTCCACCCCTTCGCGACCTGGGCGGCCCGGCTCGCCGAGTCCGCCGCGCATCCCGACGGCCGCGACGATCCTGCCGTGCGCCTGGCGGTGCTGGGCGCCCGCGCGCTGCGGGCGCTGCACACCGTCGACGACTTCGGCGGCGAGGGCACGATACGCAACGCGGTGTCGATGCTGCGCGAGGCGGCCGATCCGGACAAGGCACTGTGCGGTGCCACCGCGCTGGTCCTCTGGCTCGAAACCGCGCGGCGCGACCGCGATGCGACGCAGATCGAGATCGAGGCCGAGCGGTTCGCCGCGACCGCTGCACCCTGGTTCGCCGGGCACTGGGCGTCGGTGCGCGGCCAGCATGCCCTGTTCTCGCACCGACTCGACGAGGCGGAGGCGAAGTTCCGGCAGGCCCGCGACATCGCGCGCCGGTTCGACCTGCGCTCGATCGACGTCGTCGCGACGATGATGGAAGCCCGCCTCGCGGTTGCGCGCGGCGACTTCGACGCGGCGCGCGCGCGCCTCGCGGAGCTGGAGCCGGTCGACGACGAGCGCGAGCCGATGTGGCGCGCGGTGGCCGAGCAGCTGCGCTCGCTGGCGGAACTGTGCTCCGGGCATTTCGACTACGCGCTGGGGACCGCGCGCCGCGCCATCGCCTTCGCCGACAAGGCCGCCGCGCCCGACGACGAATCGATCCAGATGCGCTGCCTGGAGGCGTATTGCCTGGCGGCGGTCAACGACGGCAACGCGGCCGCCGCGGCGTTCCGCGATGCGGGCGGCCGCGCGTCGCCGATGCAGTCGCGGCAGGCGATGCTGCTTGCCGACATGGCGGCAGCCGACGCGCTGATCGCCGCCGGACGGCGCGCGGAGGCGAAGCCCTTCGTCGGGCGCGCGCTGGTGGAGGCGCGGTCGGTCGACTACCCGGCGTTCTTCTGGCCGGTGCCGGACGTCGCGGCCCGGGTCTGCGCGCTCGCGCTGGAATCCGGGATCGAAACCGACTACGTGCGCAGCCTCATCCGCGAACGGGGCCTCCCGCCACCGGCGGACGCGCCCGCCAGCTGGCCGTGGAAGTGCCGCGTCAGCGCCCTCGGCGGCTTCCGCGTCGAGCAGGACGGCAGGCGCCTCGCCACCGACGGCGCGCGCGCGTCGGGGAAGCCGACGGAGCTGCTGCGCGCCATCGTCGCCCTGGGCGGGCGGCGGGTCGGCGTCGAGCGGCTGGTGTCGCTGCTGTGGCCCGGCGAGGGGCGCGTCGGCGCGAGGTCGGCGTTCAACGTCACGCTGCTGCGGCTGCGCCGGCTGCTCGGAGCCGACAGCCTGGTCGTGCTGTCCGAGGGCGAGGTGTCGCTGGACCCGCGGCACGCGACGGTGGATCGCTGGCAGCTGGAGGCCGCGCTGGCCGCGGCCGAGGTGGCGGGGGACGACGCGCTGGGTGAGGCGCTGGCCGGCGTCGTCGACGGCTACCCCGGGCCGCTGCTGCCCGACGACGGAGCGTCCTGGGTCGAAGCCGAGCGGCGAAGGCTGCGGCTGCGCGTCGATGCCGTGCTGGCCAAGGGCGCCGCGCGCATCGCACGCCTCGACGCCGCGTCGCTGCTGTCGCGCGCGCTGGCGGCGGACCGCGAGTTGCCGCTGGCGGCGGCGGCGCTGCGGGCGATCGTGGCCGGATCCGACCACCGCTGACGCGCCGCGCCCCGCGGCACCTCCCGCCCTGACCGGGGCTGCGCTACTCCCGCGCACCCCCGGTAGGGTTCTGCCGCGCTAGTTCTGGTTGATCACGTCGACCTCGAGCATGCACTCGTTGTTGCCGAGCGCCAGCCCCGGCCCGGTCGACCCCGGCGGATTGGAGATCCCGATCGCGAACACGTAGGTCGAGCCGACGGCCAGCGGGATTTGGTTCGACGCCCACGTCAGCTCGTGGTTGCCGCTGGGATTGGGCACCGACAGCCCGACCGAGTTGGCGTTGACGTACGGCGCGCCGTCGACCGAGTAGACCAGGAACATCTGCAGCCGCGTCGAGCCGCTGGCCTGCAGCGACATGTGCCCTCGTGCGCGGGCGATGCGCGTGAACGTGGCGGCGGGAATCGGCGCCGACATCACGCAGAACGGCTGAAAGGCGCCGACGGCGAGATTGACCGACGGCGGCGTGTTGGCGAGCGACCGGCCGTAGAACTGCGGCGTCAGCGCCGTGCCCAGCCGCTGCATGAACAGCGCCATCGCGGCGCGGGTGACGAGGTCCGTGGGGCAGTACAACGTGCTGGCGCAGCCCAGCGTGACCTGCCGGTTCTTGAGCCACACCACCGCGGGGCAGTACGACGCCGTGTTCTGCACGTCGGTGAAGACGTCGCAGTTCTGCGCCTGCGCGCCGCCGCTGGATGTTGCTGCTGCGGCGACGCCGAACACCATCGCCAGAATCCGTAGTCTCATGGCTGACCCCCGAGGTTGGCGGCCGCCCCGGCCGCAGCGGTGGAGGATGCCACAGGCCGGCGGCGGGGCGAAGCCCGGGGAGGGCGGGGGCGTGCCCGGGGTCGCCGCGACCGCCTTCCCGGGCCCGCCGCTTACAGATCGATTACAAGTGCGGCGCCGGGCCCTCCGGCCCCTTGCGGGCGCGACGCCGGCAACCTAGTGTGCACCGACGCGAGCCAGGACGGACCCGATTGCCGGGCCGTCCAGCGCCGCCCGGACCGCGATGGAGGGCACGCATGCTGCACTGCCTGAGAAGCTTCGACACCGCCGTGCGCCGGCTCCCGCGGGCGCTCGCCTGCGCGCTGGTCGCCACGCTCCTCGCGCTGGCGGCCGCATCTCCCGCGCAGGCGGTGAGCTACACCTGGAACAACGCGGCCGGCGGCGACTGGGGCACCGCGGCCAACTGGACGCCGAACGGCGTGCCGAACGCCACGACCGACACCGCCACCATTACATTAGCGGGCACGTACACCGTCACGGTCGTCGGCAGCTTCACCGTCGGCAGCGTCGCCATCGGCGGGGCGTCGGGCACGCAGACGCTGTCGCTGCCCGGTGGCGGTAGCGGCGGCCTCCTGACCCTGAACGCGGGCGCCCCGACGGCGACGATGACGGTGGGCGCGAACGGCGCGGTCAACCAGGCAGGCGGGACGGTTCAAACCAGCGGCGGGAACCCGGGGCAGGTGACCGTCAACGGCCGCTACGACTGGAGCGGCGGCAGCGTCAACTACGCGTCGTTCACGGTGGCGCCAACCGGCACGCTCGCGCTCGCGAGCGTGAACCCCAAGTCCCTGCAATCGCTGCAGCTCGTCAACAACGGCACCATGGTCAATACCGGCGCCGGCAGCCTGCAGATCGAGAACAACTCCACCGTCACCAACGCCGCGGGCGCGGTGATCGACCTGCAGGCCGACGGCGGGCTGCAGCAGAACGGCGGCGCAACGTCGGTGCTGACCAACGCCGGCCTGATCAGGAAGACCGTGGGAGCAGGCACGGCCAACATCACGACCGCGCAGTTCAACAACACGGGCGTCGTCGACGCGCAGACGGGCACGCTGCAGATCGCGAACGGTTCCACGCGCATCGTCTCGAGCGGCGCGGGCAACGCCTTCAACGCGCAGGCCGGCGCGACACTGAACATCGGGGGGGTAACCAACCCCTCGTCCTTCACCGGGACGACGTTCGGCGGCCCGGGCGCGAAGACGATCGGCAGCGGCGCCAGCGCGTCGTACGCGCTGGCGGGCACGATCTCGATGACGAACACGACGTTCGCGGGAGGCAGCCTTGCCGGCACGTTCACGCTGAACGGCACGCTCGCCTGGACTGCTGGCGAAATGATCACGGGGGGCGCGGGGGCGCCTGTGGTGACGGTCGCGACGGGCTCGACGCTCGCGCTGTCGGGGATCTTCGAGAAGACGCTGAGCGGCGTCGGCGCGAGCCTCGTCAACAACGGCACGATCACGATCGCCGGCACCGGCAACCTGCGGGTCGAGAACAACGCGTCGCTCGCGAATTCCGCCACCGGCACCATCGACCTGCAGTCGGATGCCGGAATCACGCAGAGCGGCGGCGCGACGTCGACGCTGACGAATGCCGGGCTCGTCACGAAGAGCGGCGGTGCAGGGACCAGCTCGATCACCCTGGTCAGCGTCACCAACAACGGCAACATGCAGGCGCAATCGGGCACGCTGCTGATCAGCAGGAATGGAGGCCTCACGTTGCAGGCGAGCGGACCCGGCAACGCGTTCAACGCCCAGGCCGGCGCCGCGCTGACGATCGGATGGGTTGCGTCGGCGAACCTGACCGACACCACCTTCGGCGGTGCGGGCGCCAAGACGATTGGCACCGTCGGCGCCCAGCACACCTGGACCGGAACGATCACGGCGACCAACACCACCATCATCGAGGGCCTGCACTCGGGCACGTTCACGCTGAACGGCACGCTGAACTGGATTGGCGGCCAGCTGGTCGGTACGTCGACGCCGTTGCAGCTGACGATCCCGGCCGGCGCCACGTTGATCGCCGGGACCTCGGGCCAGAAGATCCTGTCGGGGAACAACCCTACGCTGGCGCGCATCACCAACGGCGGCACGCTGCGCCTCGCGGGCACGAACGGCATCGATGCTCAGGGCAGCCCGCAGATCGTGAACCTGCCCTCAGGGCTGATCGAGTTCACGTCGAGCGGCGGATTTTCGGCGCCGTCGTGCTGCAGCCCGTCGATTGCGAATGCGGGAACGATGCGCATGGCGCCGGGGGCCAGCAGCGTGACCGTCAGCGACTGGTCGATCGCCAACACCGGCACCATCAGCGTGCAGGCGGGGACGCTGCAGTTCTTCGGCACCGCCAACACCTTCGCGCAAACGGCGGGCAAGCTCGAGCTCGTCGGCGGCAACCTGAGCACGACGCGACCGCTGCCGATCACCGGCGGGCAGCTGACCGGCGCGGGGGCGATCTCCGGGTCCGGTGCCGTGACGGTGTCCGGCAGCGCGCAGACGCGTCCCGGCACTTCGCCGGGCCAGATCACGATCGGCGGGGCGTACACGCAGACCGGAACGCTGGTAGCCGAGCTGAACGGCCCCGCGCCGGGGACGCAGTACGACCAGGTCGTCGCATCGGGCGCAGTCGCGCTGGGAGGCACGCTGACCGTTTCGCTCGGCGCCGTGCCCGCGGTCGGCACCGCGTTCCGCATCGTCGACAATCCTGGCGGCGCGGCCATTTCCGGCGCGTTCGCCGGCCTGCCGGAGGGGGCGACGTTCACGGTCCAGGGCTCGACGCTGCAGATCAGCTACGTCGGCGGCAACGGCAACGACGTGACGCTGACGGTGGTGTCGAACTCGGGCCTGCCTTGCGACGCGTACAGCGACGTCGACGCGGCGAGCCCGTTCTGCCCCAACGTCGAGTGGATGAAGAAGCGCGGCGTGACGCTCGGCTGCGCGCCCGGGCTGTACTGCCCGACCAGCCCGACGACGCGGCTGCAGATGGCGCTGTTCATGAACCGGCTGGGCACGACGCTGACCAATGTGCCGGTCAGGATCGAAGCCGCCCCGGGGCCGCTCAACCCGGCGACCAATCCCGTGGTCTGCACGACCGGGGACGTGGCGGCGGCCACCTACGAGCGCCGCGCGTCGATCGACGCCGTGCTGATGGGCCAGGGACAGGGCACCGCCGAGATCAACGTCGAAGTGGTCGGCAGCGTCGACGGCGGGGCGATCTGGGTGGCGCTCGGGCCGCCAGTGCCGGCCGGGCTCGCGAACGGCCGCTGGGCCAACGTCCGGCTCAACGTCGACCGCGACGTGGCGCCGACCGAAGTCGTGCGCTACGGGTTGCGGCTGACGCAGCTCACCGGCGCCGGGACGCTGGCCGCCAGCCGCTGCCTGCTGCGGCTTCAGACCGGCAATCGCAATCCGAACGCGTCGCCCGACGCCGACGAATGACATCGCAGCAACCGGAGGACACGATCATGCGCCTGCTTCGCACCCTGCTTGCGGCCACCGCGGTCACGCTGGCCCCGGCCGCATTGGCCGCACCCTGCGCCGGCTTCACCGACGTCGACGACACCAGCCAGTTCTGCCAGAACGTCGAGTGGATCAAGAACCGCGGCGTGACGCTCGGCTGCACCTCGACGACGCTGTACTGCCCGACGGACACGGTGTCGCGGCTGGCGATGTCGGCGTTCATGAACCGGCTGGGTGTGGCGCTGACGCCCGGCGCGCTGCGGGTCGACACCAGCCCCGGGGCGATCGACCTCGACGCCGCCGTCGTGGTGTGCCAGACCGATCCGTACGCGGTGACCGGCTATCCGCGCCGGGCCTATCTCGACCTGACCTTCGCCGCGCAGGCGCCGGCCGACGTCGACGTCGCGGCGGACCTGGTGGCGACGACCGACGGCGGCGCGACTTGGACGGCGCTGACCACGGTCGGCAACGCCGGCTGGGTGCCGGCCGGCCGCTGGGGCACGCTGTCGAATCTGGCGCAGCAGGACCTCGCCGTCGGCCAGACGGTGCGCTTCGGCGTGCGCATGGGGCGCGTCAGCGGCGGCGCCGACCTGTCCGACAGCCGCTGCAACCTGCGCGTCGCGCTGCCCAGCCGCAACGGGGCCAGCTCGCCGTTCTGACTTGAAGTAGGGTCGATAGAAGTAGGGTCAGACTCGACTTTACAACTGCAATTGCACCCGGCCACCCGGATCGTCGACCGATTCCGGGTCGGGCGAGTCCCTTCGTCCTCCGCGCCGCGCCGCCGCGGTCAGTCGAGGCGATCGAACGGCGACGCGGTCCCGTTGCGGTTGTCGAAACGCGCACGCAGGTTGCAGCGGCTGTCGCCGATCGTCGCGCCGCCGGGCAGGCCGCCGCGGCTGATGGCGATGCCGAAGCGGACCGCCTCGTCCGCTTCGACGTCGAAGTGGCCGAGCGCGCGCAGGTTCGCCCAGTGGCCCGCCCGGACGTTGCCGCGGATGGGCTGCGTCGTAACCGCTTGCCACGTCGCGCCGGCATCGACGCTGGCGACCAGCTCGGCGGCGAAGCCCACGTCGCCGCCGGCCGTCGCAGTGAAGACGGCGTCGATCTGGACGCGGCGCGGGAAGCCGGTGGCGGTGAAGTCCGCGGTCGCGCAGACGATGGGGGAAGCGCCGGGGTCGAGCGCGCCGGAGTTCGCCTGCGCGGTGACCGGTGCCGGCGTCAGCGCGGTGCCGAGGCGGTTCATGAAGGCGGACATGGCCAGGCGTGAAACGCGGTCTGTCGGGACAGTACGCCGCTGGCTGTGCAACCCAGGGTCACCGCGCGGTTGCGCAGCCACTCCACATTCGGGCAGAAGGCAGAGTCGGATCCCAAGTCCATGAAGCCCGAGCATTCGACGATCACGACGACCGGGGTCGGCGCATAGTAGACGGTCATGCCATTGCCGAGCTGGCCGAAATTGTTCCAGCCCCAGCACTTCGCAGCCCCGCCAACGACCAGCGCGCAAGTGTGATCGCCGCCGGCCGAGATTGCCGTTACGCCGGCGGTCAATCCGGTGACGTCCAGTGCGGTCAGCGCATCCGTCGTCGTGCCGTTGCCGAGCTGCGCCGACTCCATGTTCCGACCCCAGCACTTCGCAGCCCCGCCGCTGGTCAGCGCGCAGGTGTGATAGCCGCCGGCCGAGATTGCCGTCACGCCGGCGGTCAGCCCGATGACGTCCACCGCGGTCAGCGCATCCGTCGTCGTGCCGTTGCCGAGCTGGCCAGTAGCAGTTGCTAGCCCCAGCACTTCGCGGCCCCGCCGCTGGTCAGCGCGCAGGTGTGATTGCCGCCGGCCGAGATGGCCGTCACGCCGGCGGTCAGCCCGACGACGTCCACCGCGGTCAGCGCATTCGTCGTCGTGCCGTTGCCGAGCTGGCCGTACACGTTGTTGCCCCAGCACTTCACCGCCCCGCCACCGGTGAGCGCGCAGGTGTGAGAGGCGCCGGCCGAGATTGCCGTCACGCCGGCGGTCAACCCGACGACGTCCACCGCGGTCAGCGCATTCGTCGTCGTGCCGTTGCCGAGCTGGCCGGACGAGTTGGCACCCCAGCACTTCACGGCCCCGCCGCCGGTCAGCGCGCAGGTGTGATCGCCGCCGGCCGAGATGGCCGTCACGCCGGCAGTCAGCCCGACGACGTCCACCGCGGTCAGCGCATCCGTCGTCGTGCCGTTGCCGAGCTGGCCGAAGTAGTTCCAACCCCAGCACTTCACGGCCCCGCCGCTGGTCAGCGCGCAGGTGTGATTGCCGCCGGCCGAGATGGCCGTCACGCCGGCGGTCAGCCCGACGACGTCCACCGCGGTCAGCGCATCCGTCGTCGTGCCGTTGCCGAGCTGGCCGTAATAGTTCCAACCCCAGCACTTCGCGGCCCCGCCGCTGGTCAGCGCGCAGGTGTGATAGCCGCCAGCCGACAATTGCCGTCACGCCGGCGGTCAGGCCGACGACGTCCACCGCGATGGGCGCACTCGTCGTATTGCCGCTGCCGAGCTGGCCGCGCTGTTCTACCCCAACACTTCGCGACGCCGCCGCTGGTCAGCGCGCAGGTGTGATAGCCGCCGGCCGAGATGGCCGTCACGCCGGCAGTCAGCCCGACGACGTCCACCGCGGTCAGCGCAGTCGTCGTGGTGCCGTTGCCGAGCTGGCCGTACCCGTTCCGACCCCAGCACTTCGCGATCCCGCCGTTGGTCAGCGCGCAGGTGTGTAGGCCACCGGCGGAGATGGCCGTCACGCCGGCAGTCAGCCCGACGACGTCCACCGCGGTCAGCGCAGTCGTCGTGGTGCCGTTGCCGAGCTGGCCGATACTCGTTCCTACCCCAGCACTTCGCGGCCCCGCCGCTGGTCAGCGCGCAGGTGTGAGGCTACCGGCCGAGATGGCCGTCACGCCGGCAGTCAGCCCGACGACGTCCACCGCGGTCAGCGCAGTCGTCGTGGTGCCGTTGCCGAGCTGGCCACTGATCGTTGTAACCCCAGCACTTCACGGCTCCGCCACCGGTCAGCGCGCAGGTGTGAGCGCCGCCGGCGGAAATGGCCGTCACGCCGGCAGTCAGCCCGACCACGTCCACCGCGGTCAGCGCATCCGTCGTCGTGCCGTTGCCGAGCTGGCCAGGGCTAGTTCCGACCCCAGCACTTCACGGCTCCGCCGCTGGTCAGGCGCAGGTGTGAGCGTCGCCGGCGGAAATGGCAGTCACGCCGGCAGTCAGCCCGACGACGTCCACCGCGGTCAGCGCATCCGTCGTCGTGCCGTTGCCGAGCTGACCATAATAGTTCCAGCCCCAGCACTTCACGGCCCCGCCGCTGGTCAGCGCGCAGGTGTGTTGGCCGCCAGCCGCGATTGCCGTCACGCCGGAAGTCAGGCCGGTGACGTCGACGGCATAGGACACCCCCGTCGTCGTGCCGATGCCGAGCTCGCCCGTACTAGTTGGCACCCCAGCACTTCACGCCTCCGGCGCTGGTCAGCGCGCAGGTGTGCTCGTCGCCCGCCGCGACTCGAGTGGCTCCGGTAAGCGGCGTGTCGGCCAGCGCGAGGCTGGCGTGCATCAGCCAGAAACCTACAACGGCGGCGTGCCCGAGGCTGCGATCGAACATGGGGACTCCCGGCAGGGGACCGAAAGCGAACATGTGCACGCAATCCGCAGCGCCGGCAAGTCGGCTGCCGTCGCCGCGCAGGCGCCGGCCGACGTCGACGTCGCGGCGGACCTGGTGGCGACGACCGACGGCGGCGCGACTTGGACGGCGCTGACCACGGTCGGCAACGCCGGCTGGGTGCCGGCCGGTCGCTGGGGCACGCTGTCGAATCTCGCGCAGCAGGACCTCGCCGTCGGCCAGACGGTGCGCTTCGGCGTGCGCATGGGGCGCGTCAGCGGCGGCGCCGACCTGTCCGACAGCCGCTGCAATCTGCGCGTCGCGCTGCCCAGCCGTAACGGGGCCAGCTCGACGTTCTGACTTGGCAGAAGTAGGGTCAGACTCGACTTTACAACCGCAATTGCACCCGGCCATCCGGATCGTCGACCGATTCCCGGTCGGGCGAGTCCGTTCGTCCTCCGCGCCGCGCCGCCGCGGTCAGTCGAGGCGATCGAACGGCGATGCCGTCCCGTTGCGGTTGTCGAAACGCGCACGCAGGTTGCAGCGGCTGTCGCCGATCGTCGCGCCGCCGGGCAGGCCGCCGCGGCTGATGGCGATGCCGAAGCGGACCGCCTCGTCCGCTTCGACGTCGAAGTGGCCGAGCGCGCGCAGGTTCGCCCAGTGGCCCGCCCGGACGTTGCCGCGGATGGGCTGCGTCGTAACCGGCTTGCCACGTCGCGCCGGCATCGACGCTGGCGACCAGCTCGGCGGCGAAGCCCACGTCGCCGCCGGCCGTCGCGGTGAATACGGCGTCGATCTGGACGCGGCGCGGGAAGCCGGTGGCGGTGAAGTCCGCGGTCGCGCAGACGATGGGGGAAGCGCCGGGGTCGAGCGCGCCGGAGTTCGCCTGCGCGGTGACCGTTGCCGGCGTCAGCGCGGTGCCGAGGCGGTTCATGAAGGCGGACATGGCCAGGCGCGAAACGCGGTCTTCGGGACAGTACCCGCTGGCAGTGCAACCCAAGGTCACCGCGCGGTTGCGCAGCCACTCCACGTTCGGGCAGAAGGCAGAGTCGGATCCCAGGTCCATGAAGCCCGAGCATTCGACGATCACGACGACCGGGGTCGGCGCATAGTAGACGGTCATGCCATTGCCGAGCTGGCCGAAATTGTTCCAACCCCAGCACTTCGCAGCCCCGCCAACGACCAGCGCGCAAGTGTGATCGCCGCCGGCCGAGATTGCCGTTACGCCGGCGGTCAATCCGGTGACGTCCACCGCGGTCAGCGCATCCGTCGTCGTGCCGTTGCCGAGCTGGCCGACTAGAGTTGCTGACCCCAGCACTTCGCAGCTCCGCCGCTGGTCAGCGCGCAGGTGTGATTACCGCCGGCCGAGATGGCCGTCACGCCGGCGGTCAGCCCGACGACGTCCACCGCGGTCAGCGCATCCGTCGTCGTGCCGTTGCCGAGCTCGCCACTAGAGTTGCTACCCCAGCACTTCGCAGCTCCGCCGCTGGTCAGCGCGCAGGTGTGATTACTGCCGACCGAGATGGCCGTCACGCCGGCGGTCAGGCCGACGACGTCCACCGCGGTCAGCGCATTCGTCGTCGTGTCGTTGCCGAGCTGGCCGTACCCGTTCGATGCCCCAGCACTTCACCGCCCCGCCACCGGTGAGCGCGCAGGTGTGCCAGGCGCCGGCCGAGATTGCCGTCACGCCGGCGGTCAACCCGACGACGTCCACCGCGGTCAGTGCAGTCGTCGTCGTGCCGTTTCCGAGCTCGCCGGACGAGTTGGCACCCCAGCACTTCACGGCCCCGCCGCCGGTCAGCGCGCAGGTGTGAGTGCCGCCGGCCGAGATGGCCGTCGCGCCTGCGGCCAGCCCCACGACTTCCACCGCGGTCAGCGCATCCGTCGTCGTGCCGTTGCCGAGCTGGCCGTCCCTGTTCTAGCCCCAGCACTTCACGGCCCCGCCGCTGGTCAACGCGCACGTGTGAGGGCCGCCGGCGGAAATGGCAGTCACGCCGGCAGTCAGCCCGACGACGTCCACCGCCGTCAGCGCATCCGTCGTCGTGCCGTTGCCGAGCTGACCATAATAGTTCCAGCCCCAGCACTTCACGGCCCCGCCGCTGGTCAGCGCGCAGGTGTGCAAGCCGCCAGCCGAAATTGCCGTCACGCCGGCGGTCAGGCCGACGACGTCCACCGCGGTCAGCGCATCGGTCGTATGTGCCGTTGCCGAGCTGGCCGCACAGTTGCTACCCCAGCACTTCGCAGCTCCGCCGCTGGTCAGCGCGCAGGTGTGATTGCCGCCGGCCGAGATGGCCGTCCCGCCGGCGGTCAGGCCGACGACGTCCACCGCGGTCAGCGCATTCGTCGTCGTGCCGTTGCCGAGCTGGCCGTACTCGTTCTCGACCCCAGCACTTCGCGGCCCCGCCAGCTGGTCAGCGCGCAGGTGTGATAGCCGCCGGCCGAGATTGCCGTCACGCCGGCGGTCAGCCCGACGACGTCCACCGCGGTCAGCGCAGTCCGTCGTCGTGCCGTTGCCGAGCTGGCCATACGAGTTGTTACCCCAGCACTTCACGGCCCCGCCGCTGGTCAGCGCGCAGGTGTGACTGCCGCCGGCCGAGATGGCCGTCACGCCGGCGGTCAGCCCGACGACGTCCACCGCGGTCAGCGCAGTCGTCGTCGCGCCGTTGCCGAGCTGGCCGCTCGTAGTTGTAACCCCAGCACTTCACGGCCCCGCCGCCGGTCAGCGCGCAGGTGTGACCGCCGCCGGCCGAGATGGCCGTCGCGCCGGCGGTCAGCCCGACGACTTCCACCGCGGTCAGCGCATCCGTCGTCGTGCCGTTGCCGAGCTGGCCGGTCTAGTTTCAACCCCAGCACTTCACGGCCCCGCCGCTGGTCAACGCGCACGTGTGAGCGCCGCCGGCGGAAATGGCAGTCACGCCGGCAGTCAGCCCGACGACGTCCACCGCCGTCAGCGCATCCGTCGTCGTGCCGTTGCCGAGCTGACCATAATAGTTCCAGCCCCAGCACTTCACGGCCCCGCCGCTGGTCAGCGCGCAGGTGTGCAAGGCCGCCAGCCACAATTGCCGTCACGCCGGAAGTCAGGCCGGTCACGTCGACGGCATAGGACACCCCCGTCGTCGTGCCGATGCCGAGCTGGCCGAACTGGTTGGCGCCCCAGCACTTCACGCCTCCGGCGCTGGTCAGCGCGCAGGTGTGCTCGTCGCCCGCCGCGACTCGAGTGGCTCCGGTAAGCGGCGTTTCCGCCAGCGCGAGGCTGGCGTGCATCAGCCAGAGACCGACAACGGCGGCGTGCCCGAGGCTGCGATCGAACATGGGGACTCCCGGCAGGGGACCGAAAGCGAACTGTGCACGCACTCCGTAGCGCCGGCAAGTCGGCGGCCGTCGCCGCGCACACCCGCACTGCTGCGGTGCGGGGTTGACAAGCCGCCCGGACTGGAGAATCGTTGCGCCTCGGTTCCGCCGACCGCGAAGGGGGCTGCCATGTGGCATCGACTGCTTGTCGCTGTATTCGCCCTCGGCGTCGGGACCGCCCACGCGGCCACCTTCACCGTCACCAGCACCGCCGATGCGGGATCGGGCACGCTGCGCGACGCGGTCGACCTCGCCAACGCCGCGCCCGGCGCCGACACGATCAACTTCGCGGTCACCGGGACGATCACGCTCACCACCGGTGTGATTCGCATCCTCGATGCGCTGACGATCCAGGGCCCCGGTGCCGCCAACCTGACCATCGACGGCAACCAGGCGTCGCGCATTTTCGTGACGTTCGAGGCGACTTCGCCCCCGTGTCCGGCGACGACCGGCCCGAGCGACTTTCTGGTGACGATTTCCGGGCTGACGCTCAGGAACGGATGGCGCAGCGTTGCCAACAGCAGCGGCGGTGCGATCTCGTCCGCCCGCAGCCTGGTACTGGACAGCGTGATCGTGCGCGACAACGCCGCGAAAGTAGGCGGCGCCATCGGTTTCTGGGCGCAATTTCCCGGGCAATCGCTGACGATCCGCGATTCGCAGTTCATCGACAACCGCGCCAGGGAACTCGTCGTCGGCAACACCGGCGCCTATCAGGGCGGGGCGCTGATCGCCGGCGACAATTGCCTGGGGGTGCGGTCGCCGGCCACGGTGACGATCGAGCGCAGCCTGTTCACCGGCAACCGCGTGCAGCCGGGCCCGCTGGAAGGTCGCGGCGGCGCGATGGCGATCTACGACAACATCACCGCGACGATCACGGATACGCGGATCGTCGGCAACGTGGTCGAGCCCCCCAATCCGCTCGGCGGCTTTGCGTACCCAGGCGGGGGCATCAACGCCGACACGACGTCGCTCACCCTCCTGCGGTCCGAAGTGTCCGACAACATCGGAGGCTACGGCGGCGGCATCGGCGTCAACGGGACCAACGCGAGCCTGCAGGCGCCCGGGCAGGCGTACGTCTTCCGCCTGATCAATTCGACGGTGTCAGGCAACACGGCGGGACTGAACACCGGCGGGGTGTTCGTCTACACCAACGTGGCCGCGCAGTTCATCAATTCGACCGTCACGGACAACGCCGGCGGCGGCGTCCAGCTGAGCGCGATCACCACGGCCGGCTACGGCACGCCGACGCTGCAGCTGTCGGGTTCGATCCTTGCACGCAGCCGCAACGACTTCCTCGACCTCACCACGTGGACGGTTCCGATCCCCTCGCTGGTCGTCACCGGCAACAACTCGATGGTCCAGCGCACCTGCGGAAACTGCAACATCACGTTCTCCGGCACGGGCAACCTCCCGAACCAGGATCCGCTGCTCGCTCCGCTGGCGTTCAACGGCGGCCTGACGCGGACGCACGCGCCGGCGGCCGACAGCCCCGCGATCGACACCGGCGACAACACTCTGGCGTTGACGACCGACCAGCGCGGCGACCGGCTTCCCGCGCGTGCTGGGACCGGCGCCCGACATGGGTGCGTTCGAGTCGCCGGCGTACTGCAGCGGCTTCACCGACGTCGACCCGGCGAGCGCGTTCTGCGCCAACGTCAAGTGGCTGAAGAACCGCGCGGTGACGCTGGGCTGCACGTCCACCAGCGAGTACTGCCCGACGGCGGGCGTCTCGCGGCTGGCGATGGCGGCGTTCATGAACCGGCTGGGGACGGCGCTCACCATCGTGCCGAGGGTGCAGGAGCAGCAGATCGGCGCGCTCGACCCGGGGACGAGCCCGGTGGTCTGCGTCACGCCGGAATTGGTCATCACCGGCTTCCCGCGGCGCGCTTACCTGGACGGCGTCTTCCGCGGGATCGCGGGCGGCGACATGGGCGTCACGGTCGACCTGGTCCGCAGCGGCAACGGCGGGGGCTGGGCGACGGTGACGACCAACGTCCAGGCCGGGGCGGTCCGCGCCGGCAGGTGGGCGAACATCCAGACGCTCGCGCATTCCAACATCAGCACGACGTATGCGACCCGCTTCGGCCTGCGCATCACCCGCGGCGGATTGCCCGGCACTGCGACCTTCAGCGACAGCAGCTGCAACCTGCGGGTACGATTCGACAACCGCAACAGCCCGACGGCGCCCTTCGACGAGCCGGACCAACTCCAGGATTCAGAGCCGTGACCACGACAACGCGAGGTGAGACCATGAACCGCATTTCCAGGCTGGCGATGACGACTGCGCTGTCTGCCGTGGCGCTGCTGGCGGCGCCGTTGGCGCTGGCGCTGCCGTGCGCGGGCTTCACCGACGTGGACGACACCAGTGCGTTCTGTCCGAACGTCGAGTGGCTGAAGAACCGCGCGGTGACGACCGGCTGCACGTCGGCGACGCTGTACTGCCCGACCGATCCGGTGAGCCGGCTGGCGATGGCGGCGTTCATGAACCGGCTGGGGACGGCGCTGACGCCGGCGCAGCTGCGGGTGGACGCGGCGCCGGGGGCGGTCGACCTCGACGCGAACGTGGTGGTGTGCCAGACGACGGACCTGGCGATCGCCGGCTATCCGCGGACGGCGTACGTGGACCTGCGCTTGAGCGCGACGGCGACGGCGGACGTGGGGCTGGCGGCGGACCTGGTGATCAGCACCGACGGCGGCGGGACGTGGACGAATCTCAACAGCAACGCGAACCTGCGGTTCGGTGCCGGCGAACCAGTGGGGCGGGCTGTCGGACGTCGGCTACCGGGAGCTGAGCGTGGGGCAGTCGGTGCGGTTCGGGGCGCGGATGACTCGGGGCGGCCTGGGCGGCGCGACCGACCTGACCGGCAGCCGCTGCCAGCTGCGGGCGCTGGTGTACAGCCGCAACGGGACGGTGTCGCCGTTCTAGCGTCGCGCGGCGGCGGCGGCGGTCGCCGCCTTCGGCGCGTCGTGAGTCGCTCGGTTCGTCGCCAGGCGTCGCCACCCCTGCGCGCCGTCCGCCTTCGGTCCCCGGCGGCTGGAAGACGTCAGCGCGCCGCCAGCTTGCCGTCCGGTGACGTCCGCGTGAGCATCACGTCGACTGCGCGGCGCAGTTCGGCGATCTCGCGCTGCTGTGCGGTCATGGCGTCGGCCTGGCGCGCAAGCCGGGCCTCCAGGTCTGCGATACGCGCGTCCTTCGCCGCGATCTCGGTGTCCATCCTCGCACCGAGTCCCTGGATTGCCGCCAGCGCCACGCCGATGCCATCGACGGTGCCGATGTAGCGGTCGCCATCGCCCAGCCCGAACGCCGCGGCGAAGTCCTCCGCGATCGGGCCCATGTGCCTCCCCTCATTCGAGTCGCGGTAGCGCCACGTCGTGATCGGCATGGCCAGCACCTTGGCGAGCACGCTGGTGCCGTCGACGGCGGCGAAGTCCTCCTTGAAGGTCCGCGACGAGCCGTTGGTCCAAGCCCCGCCGGGCGAGAGGTAGGCTGAGTTGCCGGTCGTGCCGTCCGTTCCCACGACAAGTGGCATGCTCCCGACTCCAGCGACGAGTGCATCCGCGCGGTTGAGCCCGATGCGTCCAGCGAAGTCGATGGCGAGTCTGCGTCTCTGGCCGCTGTTGGTCCCGGATGGCTTGTACTGGTCGAGGTAGAACCACGCGCCATTTGTGTCTGGCAAGGCGTCGCCAACACTGATGAGATAGCCCCCGCTATTAGTGAATGACTGCCGCATGAACAGGTTCGCGTACAAGCCGCCGAGCCCCGTCTGTTGGCCGAAGATCGAAAGCTCCACCTGGTCAGGTATTTCGGAAGAGGGAGCGTTGATGGCGGTGCGGCCCGTTGCATCCACTCGTAGCACGGGGCTTGTGTTGGCGATCAGTTCGACCGCTTGATTGTCATTTGTGCCCAGCCTCGCGGTCGTGCCAAATGTGTTGCCGCCCTGGACGAAGGCGTTGGCCGGCCCCGAGTTATCGGTTTGACAGGTTACGGTGCCGTCGGCCGCGATGATGCGAATCGACGACCCGACGGCGCAGGTGCTGGAGACCCGCCGCTGCAGGTAGCTGGTGTCGGCGGCGACGGTGCCGCTGGCGGTGATGGTGCCGCCGGTGAGGCCGGTGCCGGCGGTGACGCTGGTCACGGTGCCGGCGCCGGCCGTGTCGGTGCCGCACACCCAACCACCGGTCCCGTTGCTCTTCGGCACCTGGCCGTTGCTGCACGCCTGCGGCAGCTGGTAGCTCGGGCGCAACGTTGATCGACCCCGCGCCGGTGATCGGGTTGGGGCTGCCGGTGAGGCCGGTGCCGGCGGCGACGCTGGTCACCGTGCCGCCGCCGCCTCCGCCGCCGATGGCGTCGTTGGCGCAGGCCCACTGCAGGCCGTCCCACTTCATCACCTGGCCGGCGGCGCAGGTCAGCGGGAACAGGCTGTCGCCCAGTCGGTTCATGAAGATGGCCATCTGCAGCCGGCTGACGAAGTCGCCGGGGCAGAACAGCGTGGTCGAGGTGCAGCCGAGCGTGATGCTGCGGTTCTTGAGCCAGGTGACATTGACGCAGAACGGGCTGGTGTCGTCGACGTCGGTGAAGCCGGCGCAGGGCGCGGCCTGCGCTGCGGTCGGGGCCAGCGAAAGGACCAGCGCCACCGCGGGTACGGCAAGCCATTTGATCATCGTCGTTTTCTCCACGGTGGATGCTGCGCAACGTCGCTGCCGCAGGGCGTCCGGCCGGAAGCCGGTCGGACCGCTACCCTGAGGCGAGTATGGAGGCGCCCGCGCGCTGGTGGAGTTACAGATGACTTACAACTGGCCGGGCGGAGGGCAGACCGCGCAGCGGCAGGACGGCCGGTCGTCGGCGCCGCCGGCGGCCTCGGCAATGCCAGCGTGCCGTCCCGGCACTGCCCGGGCCACCGCGGCACCGTGGTCAGGGAGCCAGGCACGCCGCATTGCTGCACTTCAACACCTTGAGGTCGGCGTTCGTAACGTCGGAGTAGCTCATCACCGGCAAGCCATCCGTGCCGATCGCCATGGCGATGTAATAGCCGACGCTGCCGCCACGATCAACGGTGGTGATCGTGGCGCTGCCGGTGCACGCCGCATTGACGCACTTGGCCACCTTGAGGGCGCCGTTCGTGACGTCGTAGTAGCTCACCACCGGCAAACCGTCCGTGCCGATCCCTATGGCGGTGAAGTAGCCCACGAGTCCGCCGCTATCCACGGTGGTGATCGTGGCGCTGCCGGTGCACGCGGCATTGACGCATTTGGCCACCTTGAGATCGGCGTTCGTTCCATCGAGGTAACTCACCACGGGGAAACCGTCGGTACCGATCCTGATGGCGGTGTCACAGCCTACGTTGCCACCGCTGTCCACGGTGGTGATCGTGGCGCTACCGGTGCACGCCACATTGACGCACTTGGCCACCTTGAGGTCGCCGTTCGTGGCGTCGTAGTAGCTCGACCACCGGCAAGCCGTCGGCGCCGATCGCGATGGCGGTGGACTGGCCGACGTCGCCGACACTATCCACAGCAGTGATCGTGGCGGTACCGGTGCACTCCGCATTCACGCACTTGGCCACCTTGAGGTTGCCGTTCGTGGCGTCGTAATAGCTCACCACCGGCAAGCCGTCGGCGCCGATCGCGATGGCGGTATTCTGGCCAACGTCCCCGCCGCTATCCACAGTAGTGATCGTGGTGCTGTTGCCGATGCACGCCGCGTTGTTGCATTTGGCGACCTTGAGGTTGGCGTTAGTAAAGTCGTAGTAGCTCATCACCGGTAAGCCGTCGTTGGTGCCGATCGCGATGGCGGTGTACTGGCCGACCTACGCCGACACTATCCACAGCGAGGATCGTCGCACCGCCGCTGCACACCGCATTGATGCACTTGGCCACCTTGAGATTGCCGTTCGTGAAGTCGTGGTAGCTCACCACCGGGAAGCCGTCCGTACCAATGGCGATCGCGGTGTACGTGCCAACGAATCCACCGCTGTCCATGGTGGTGATCGTCGGCGGCAGGCTGCCGCAGATCCACACGCCGCCACTACGACGCAACACCTGCCCGTCGATACAACTTGGCAATTGCTGGCTCGCCACCAGGCGGTCGGCGGCAATGGTGCCCGGCGCAATCTTGGCATTGGTGATGGCGCTGTCAGCCAGCATGGCAGTCTGCACCCCCCCGGACGCAATGCCCACCGAGCCGGAGGTGCTGATGCCGCCACCGGGTGTCGTGGCCAATCCGCCGCCGCCTGTGGCGGTGACGCTGGTCACGGTGCCGGTGCCGGTGCCGGCGTTGTCGGTGCCGCACGCCCAGCCGCCCGTCCCGTTGCTCTTCGGCACCTGACCGTTGGCTGCAGGCCTGCGGCAGCTGGTAGCCCGGGGCGAGGTTGATCGCCCCCGCGCCGGTGATCGGGTTGGGGCTGCCGGTGAGGCCTGTCCCGGCGGCGACGCTGGTCACCGTCCCGCCGCCGCCCCCGCCGCCGATGGCGTCGTTGGCGCAGGCCCACTGCAGGCCGTCCCACTTCATCACCTGGCCGGCGGCGCAGGTCAGCGGGAACAGGCTGTCGCCGAGGCGGTTCATGAAGGCGGCCATCTGCAGCCGGCTGACGAAGTCGCCGGGGCAGTACAGCGTCGCCGAGGTGCAGCCGAGCGTGATGCCGCGGTTCTTGAGCCAGGTGACGTTGGCGCAGAACGGGCTGGTGTCGTCGACGTCGGTGAAGCCGGCGCAGGGCGGGCCTGCGCGGTGGATGACAACAACCCCAGCAACACGAATCCAGCCACTCCGATGAACTTGCGCATCGCCATCTCCCGTAGTTGACTAGTTGGCATCGTGGCGGCCGCGCTAAGGCGATACCGGCAATGCCAGCCGCGCCGGCGTCAGACCGCCCGCGCGTTCGCGCAGCAACTCCTGCAGCGCGGTTTTCAGCACCTCGACGTCCTCCTGCGAAGCGCGAAGCTTTGCCAGTTCCGCGCGAACACTCAACAGTTCCGCGCGCTGTCGAGCGGATTCGATCTCCCGGGCTGCAAGCCGTTCCTCGAGCAGGGCGTTCGAGGCGACGATGGCGGTAAGGTTGGCCTCCACCTTCGCGTTCAGCCCCTGGATCGCCGCGAGCGCGACGCCGTCGGCATCGACGGTCGCGATCGACCGCTCGTCCGAGCCGACGGCGAACGCACGATGGAAGTCCTGCGCCATCGGACCGATGTGCACGATG
>CAVQWT010000007.1:0-136601 GCA_963717705.1 uncultured beta proteobacterium | reverse complement strand
CACTGCGGCTGTGGGGGGAAGGATGTCGTCGGCCCCGGGTCCGGATGAAATTACGACGCACTTCCTCAACGCCATCGCCATAATGTACACACCAATTCCAGCGCCGCAGATGTCCGGCTTGATTGGCAACACGACCACGCGGGCAGATGCCATAAGGGAAATAAATGCGTCCGGGCTGCCATCAAGCCTGACGATCTTGACATTGTTCGGCGCTGAACGCTCGTCTACGTAAGATCCATGCTGGGCGATATCATCGTTCTTGGTCGTTACGACGAGAACCGGACACTCCAGCCCCTTGACTGCCTCGAACAGGGTTGCGAAGTCCCGTCTCGTCTTGCCCCCACAAAAGACGTATCCACCATCCGTCGGCACTGTCTTCTCAATGATGTCCAAGCGATTGATTTTGAAAGGAACATATTTAAATTTTGACGCCGGGATGCCGTAATGCTGTTGGAGGCCGCGCGTGTCCTTGTAATACAGCAGGACCATGTGCACCTTCTTCATCAGCCACGACACGATCAGGGCTCGCGCTCTACCCTTGACCCCCCTTGGCGTTGGAAGCAGGATATCCAGGATGACAATCTTGGCACGATTGAATGGGATAAACCATTTCATCAACGCAAAGATCATTGCGCTGTTGAATGCGCTATTGAATAGCATGTAATCGCAGTGAAACGCCTTGATGAACATCGAGAAAGCGGGGCGAAGACCGTATGAGATATAGGGAATGAACTCGATCTCCCCTTTCCCACATTGAAGATTCGTCATCCGCGGCATGTTGGTGATGATTTTGATCTTCATGGCGATTCGACCGATCCGGCTTGACGACAAAACCCCCACCACAGCGTCCACGCGGGGCAAGGACGGTCATGACGCGCGCGGCTACGCCCCCTCATCAACGTCGAGCTTGCGAACGACGTACGCGGTTATCGCGGCGACGGTGCCCAGGTTCACCTCGGTAACCTCCTCGTCGCGCACCCCGATGCCGAATTGCTGCTCGAGGAATCCGATGAGTTCCATCACGCCCATCGAATCGATGACCCGCTCCTCGAGCAGCCTGGAGTGGTCCTGCAGCAGGTAGTCGGGGCGCATGTACAGCAGGTTGTCGCGCAGGAAGGCGCGGACCTGGTCGGCAATCTCGGCGGGTGTGGCGCTCATTGGACGATCCGGGTTGGGGTGACGGGAGATCTTGATCGGGCGGCACCGGCGTGGGGCCGCAAGTCCAGCCACACGTCGGCCGGTCCCTGGACCGGCGCCACGTCGACGGCCGGGAAAAAGCGCTGGTGCCACAACTGCGTCGAGAGGATCGCGACGAACGCCTGGTTCTCGCGGAAGCCGGTCGCCTGCCCGCTTTCGGAACGCCGCAGGAGGCCCGAAACGGCACGGGGGTCGAAGTACCCTGCCTCGCGCACGCGATCGTCGGAGAGCATTTCCCGCACGTACGCCGGCGCGCCCGGTCCGACGAACGACGGGATGTCCGGGGCGCGGTAGGGTTGCTTGCCGCGCCGCGCGACCATTTCCGGAATCACGCCCCGGCTCCAGCGCCGCAGGATCTCCTTCTCGTGGAGGCCGCGCAGCTTCGACCGCTCAGGCAACCGCGCAGCCAGCTCGAACAGGCGATGGTCGAGGAACGGGTGCCGCCCCTCGACGGCATGCGCCAGGCTGACCCGGTCGCCCTGCGACGAGAGCAGATACGGCGAGAGCAGCGTCACCAGCTCCAGGTACGCGGCGCGGTGCAGCGGTGACCACGTGCCGAATGCCGCCGGGAGACGTTCGCGCAGCTCCGCGAGCGGGTCGTGCGTGCCCAGTTCCGCGCGCATCGCCGGGCTATAGAAATCCTTGATCGCCGAGGTCAGGCGGAAGCGCGGCAGGTGCGAGTCGAGCGGATCCGACGGGCCACCCTCCCCGAGGAAGAAGCGACTCCAGAATTCACCCGCGCGCTGCGTGCCCCCGAGGTACGGATACAGTCGCTGGAACAGTCGCGGCCGCGCCGTGGAAGCCGGCTGCCGCCGGCAGAACTGCCGGATCTTCACTTCCTTGAACAGGTCGTAGCCGAGGAAGAACTCGTCCGCGCCCTCGCCGGTGAGGACGACGGTGATGCCGCGCTCACGCGTCAGGCGGGAAAGCAGGAACATCGGCACCGGCGCGGTCCGCACCAGCGGCGTTTCGGTGAAGCCGATCACCTCGGGAAATGCCTCGGCGATCTGGCCGGGGCCGATGGCTTCGACGGCGTGCTCGCTGCCCACCGCCTGCGCCACCTCGCGCTGGAAGGCGCTCTCGTCGAAGCGCGGGTCGTCGAAGGTCACGGAAAACGTCCGCAGCTGGTGCGGCGATCCCGCGGCAGCCAGCGCGCAGGTGATCGCCGAATCGAGTCCGCCGCTCAGGTAGCCACCGACCGGGACGTCCGCCCGCAGCCGGAGGTTCACCGAGCTGCGCAGCACCCGGTCGAGTTGCTCGACGGCGTCCCGCGGCTCGATCGTGGCGCCGGGATAGTCCACCGCGTAGTACCGCCCGGTGCGCCACTCGCCTGCGCGGTACGTGGCCCAGCAGCCGGGCTCGAGCGCCGCGACCCCCCGGAACGGCGTCCGAGGCGGCAGCGCGGCCCAGAACGTGAAGACTTCGTCGAGGCCGCGAGGGTCGGGAGCGGCCTCGACCAGTCCGCTCGCGAACAGCGCCTTCACTTCGGAGCCGAACACCAGCCCGCCCGGCACGTGGGCGTAGAACAGCGGGCGAACGCCGAACCGGTCCCGCGCCAGCAGCAGGGTGCCGTCCCGACGATCGTAGAGCGCGAAGGCGAACTGCCCGATCAGCCGCTCCAGCATGCCGACGCCCCAAGCCTCGTACCCGTGCACGAGAACTTCGGTGTCGCTGTGCGTCGCGAAACGGTGCCCCAGCTGGAGGAGGTCGGCGCGAAGCTCGCGGTAGTTGAAGATCTCGCCGTTGAAAACGACCTGCAGCTGCCCGTCCTCGTTGCCGAGCGGCTGGGCCCCGCCTGCGAGGTCGATGATCGCGAGGCGGGTGTGGACCAGGCTTACGCGGCCGTCGGTGAAGACGCCGAAGCCATCGGGTCCCCGATGACGGATCGCCCCGGCCATCTTCCGCAGGCTGTGGTCGGTGACGTCCCGCGGTTCGGCGAAAGCCAGCCCGGCGATGCCGCACATCAGGTCACTGGCCCGTCGGCGGGAGGCGGACTGTCGAGGGGCACCGGCGCCACCAGCAGCGGCCCCAGGTGCAGGTACCGCGTGGTTTCGCGCTTCTGGCGGATGTCGCGATAGACCCTCGTCACCTGCTCCGGCGTGTAGCCGAGGCGGGCCGCGGCGGCCGCGACCGTTTCGCCCCGGACGTAGGCGTCGAGGAACCGGTCGAGTTCGCGGGTCGGCAGGCCGAAGTAGAACTCTTCCTGCGATTGCGGCAGCGACCAGGTGTCGGTGGTCGGCGGACGGCTGAGCACCTTGGCGGGCACCCCCAGATGCGCGCCGAGCTGGTAGACCTGCGTCTTGAACAGATGGGCGATCGGCTTCAGGTCGGCGAGGCCGTCCCCGCCCTTGACGAAGAACCCCTGGTCGTACTCGAGCCGGTTCGGCGTGCCGATCACCGCGTAGTGCAGCCGATCCGCGTGGTAGTACTCGAGCATCTTGCGGACGCGCTGCTTGAAGTTGGTGGCCGCGATGACTTCGCGATACCGCTCCGCCGGCAGCCGCACCTGCTCGGGCTCGCCCCCCGGCGCCTGCACCACCAGCAGCGGCACGTTCAGCCTATCGGAGTCGAGCCGCGCCCCGGGCATCACGACCTTGCAGCCCCACCCGGCCCCGTACGCCGGCACCAGCTGGCGGATGGCCGCGTCGCGTCGGGCGTAACAGCCCGCCGCCGTGAGGATCGGGGCGATGTCCTCGATCACGTAGCGAATCCCGAAGTGCTCGGCGACTTCGCGCGCCAGCGTCGCGCTATCGGGGTCAGACTCGGCTTCGGGCAGGAAAAGACCGAACACCCGCTCGGCGCCGAGGGCGTTGACGGCGAGGGCCGCCGACACGGAACTGTCGACGCCGCCGCTCATGGCGATGACCACGCCTCGCCGCCCGAGGGTGGCGAGTTGCGACCGCATCGCTTCCGCAACCTGGCGCGTGGCCGCGGCCGCGTCGATCGCAAGCGGGTCGCCGGTCGCCGCCCCGGCTGCAGGCACCGGGGCGCTGCCCGCAGGTCCTGCGGGCGTTTTCACATCTGCGTCGTGGGGCACTTGCTGCTCCAGGGTGGAGAGAGACTCCAGCCGAAATTATAGCGACTTCGAGCGACTCGAAATTGCATGTCGAAGATGGCCCCGCCAAGATATCCCATCTAAAATGCGATCGAGACGTTTGGTGACAGCCGGTTCGCCGAAGCGGACCGGCGACTTTCGATGGAGTGAACATGTTGCAGCCCCCCGATCCTGCGCGCGGCGGCCTTCCCGGGCACATCGCCGTCGTCCCCAACGCCGCCTGGATGCTGTGGCAGACCGCCGATTCGAGCCCGGAGCATCCGGCCCTGGTCGACCGTGAGCGCGGCGCCACGTTCGGCACGCTGCGCGCCCGGGCGGCGGCCGTTGCCGAGGCGCTGGTGGCGGATGGCGTCAAGCCGGGCGACCGCGTCGGCATCCTGCTCGACCGCGGCGTCGACGCGGCAGCGGCGTTTTTCGGCGTGCTCGCCTCCGGCGGCATCGCGGTGAACATCAATGAGACCCTTCGTACGCTACAGATTGACTTCATCCTCGATCATGCGGGCGCGGTGGCGTTGCTGTCGACCGAATCCATACTTGCGCGACTGCCGCGCGCGATCGAGAGCCCGGTGCGTGTGATGCGCGTCGAGGACCTGCCCGCGTCGGGGACCATGCTGCCGGTACCGCGGGTCGCGCACGACGTCGGCCACATCATCTACACCTCCGGGTCCACCGGCCAGCCGAAGGGGGTCACCATCACCCACGGCAACCTCTGGGCCGGCATGTGGTCGGTGTCGACGTATCTGAGGATCGGGCCGACGGACCGCATCGCCAGCCTGCTTCCGTTCAGCTTCGATTACGGCCTCAACCAGCTGCTGCTCGCCGCCGGCCGGGGCGCCACGCTCGTGATCGAGCGCTCGCCCCTGCCGCAGCAGATCGTCGCCACGCTCGCGGCGGAGTCGGTCACGGTGCTGCCGTGCGTGCCTCCGCTGTGGCTGCAGCTGATCGGCACCGAGGGCTTCCGCGCCCGGCCGCTCCCGGCGCTCCGCGCGATGACCAACACCGGCGGCCGCGTGCCCCGGGAGGCGGTGCATGTGCTGCGCACCGCGCAGCCGCAGGCGGAACTGTTCCTGATGTACGGCCTGACCGAAGCTTTCCGCAGCACCTACCTCCCGCCGTCGGAAGTCGATCGGCGGCCCGATTCGATCGGCCGCGCGATTCCCGGCGCGGAGATCATGGTGCTGCGCGAGGACGGCACGCTCTGCGACGCCGAAGAAATCGGGGAACTGGTGCACCGCGGCCCGACCGTCGGCCTGGGTTACTGGAGGGATCCCGAGACCACCGCGCGCGTCTACCGGCCCAATCCGCTGCGGCCGCCGGGGACTCCGGACACCGAGCGGGTGGTCTTTTCCGGCGACCTGGTCCGCCGCGATGCCGACGGCTTCATCTATCACGTGGGTCGCCGCGACAAGATGATCAAGTCGCTCGGGTTCCGCGTGAGCCCCGACGAGGTCGCGAGCGCCATCTTCGCCTCCGGGCAGGTGGCGGAGGTGGTCGTCACCAGCGAAGACGACGAGGCGCGCGGCGAACGCATCATCGCGCACGTGGTGCTGGCCGCCGGCGGCGCGCTCGACCGGCTCAAGGTGTTCTGCGGCACCGAGATGCCCCGGTACATGCAGCCTGGCCGCATCGAGGTGCACGAGACCCTGCCGCGCACGTCGAGCGGGAAGCACGATCCGAAGCAGCTCGCGGGCGCGCGGTCACCCGCCTGAGCAGGGAAGCCGCCGATCGGGTCAGCGATGCCCGGCGCGGGCGATGACCTGCGCCGCGAGACCGGTCTCATAGCGCTCGCTGGCGAAGGCCGCGGCGACGTCCACCGGCTCCTTGCTGCCGAGCACCATGCGCTGGACGAGCTTCAGCGGCCCCGAGAGCATGCGGAGAAGCCATGCCGGGAACCAGAGCACGCGCAGGTCGGGGCGACCCGTGCGGAACCGATCCATCAGCTCCTTGCGCGACGGCGGCGGCGCCTCGACCATGTTCAGCACCGGCGGCGCCTGGTCGAAGTTCTCGAGGTACGAGACGACGACCCTGGCGGCAGTGGTGACGTCGCAGACGCTGAGCGCGCCGCGGCGCGGGCCAATGGCCACGAACAGTGGGCCCAGCTCGCGGCCGAGCCGGCCGGGCGGGTGATAGTCGGTGTAGTCCACCAGCGGCCCGGGGCGGATCACCCGCACCGGGATTTTCAGCTCGGCGGCAAGTTGTCGGGCCAGGATCTCCGATTCCGCCTTGCCCCACACGTACGGACCGCGCTTCAGGCTGTTGGGGTCGATGGGCGTGGACTCGTCGAGAGCCCTGCCCATCTCGCGTGACGTCTTCAGCACTGCCAGGCTGCTGACGTGCAGCACGCCCTTCGCCCCGGCGCGCGCGGCGCCCTCGATCAGTTTCCTCGTGGCCTCGATCGAGTTCCGGCGGTGGTCTTCCTTGCCGCCGGAGGTCTCGGCTGCGGCGTGCACGACGTAGTCGATGTCTCCGAGGAGCGATGGGTCGAGGCCGCGGGCCAGGTCCGCGGCGGCGTATTCGACGCCCGGCACGCGCCGCGAGAACGGCGGCACCCGCCGGGCGATGACCCGGATCGGGAAACCGGCCTCGCGCACCTGTTCGGCGATCCTTTTGCCAAGCAATCCCGTGCCGCCGGTCAACAGCACCCGCGGCGCGCCGGGTCGCGTCGGCGGCAGCGCGGCCTCCGCGTCGCGCAGCTTCCGCTCGGCCCCGGCTTCGAACGTCTGCTCGACCGCGTCCAGCCGTGCGCCGATCTGCTCGCAGATCGCGACCGTGTCGATGATCGATCGCGGCGTCAGCGGCGGCGGCGTGCCGTCCTGGATCGACTGGTAGAAGCGGCTCACCAGCGTGCGCAGGCCGGGATACGAGCCGCCCATGATCAGTTTCGTCACGCCGCGCGTGGCGCCGCTGATCGTGTGCAGCGCCCGACGGTACGGCGTGAGCAGGACCCCGGGGCCCGTGCCCGGCCCGATCAGCTTGCCGAGGAACCCGCCGATGTAGTCGGCCCGCAACGAGCCATTGGTGCCGATCAGATTCTGGTACTGCTCCACGGGACGTCCGTTCAGCGTCACCATCACGATGGCGGTGACGGCGCCGAGGCGGAGTAGCGCGTAGGTCTCGCCCGCCGCGTCGAGCGACAGGCCGAGGATCTCGATGGGCGCGTCCGCGATGCCCGTGGCGACCCGGAGCTGGTCCACCACCGGGTAGACCGCGTGGGGGAGGATGTCCTTGACCTGATCCACGGCGGTGATCGTTCGCCGCACCATCCTGAACGCGAAGTAGCTCTCGACGTGCACGAGGCGCCCGATCTGCGGCAGGTGTTCCCACACGCCAAGCGCCGGCGCCTCGAACAGCACCTGGTGGCCGGCGCAGACTTTCACGCCGCGCTCGGCGGCGCGGACGAGAATTCGCGACGCCTCCTCCGCTGTCGGAGTGAACGGCTTCTCGACGTACACGTGGCAGCCGGCCTCGATTGCCTCGAGCGCGAGCTTCGTGTGGGTGGAGGGAGGCGTGACGATGTGCACCACGTCCGGCCGCGCCTGCGCGAACAATTCGGCCGCGGTGGAGACGACGACCGCGCCGTCGGGCAGCAGCGGCTTCAGCTCTTCCGGGCTCGCCGCGGGGTCCGCGACGCCGACGACGACGGCGCGGCCCGAGGCCTCGATGGCCTTGAGATGATGGCGGCCCATCTTGCCCGAGCCGATGAGGCCCACGCGGAGTTGAGGGGGGTTACCTGGCAAGGAAATGCTCCTCGAGGATCGGCGTGACGAACGACGTGAGGGCGTCGTAGCCCGCCGATGTGATGTGGCTGCCGTCCGGCTGCGCGAACGCCGGGTGCCGGCGCCCGTTGGGCTCGGAAAGTACGGACTGCAAATCAAGGACCAGCAGCCCCTCGCCGGTCGCCGCGTCGATCAGCCAACGATTCAAGGCCAGCACGTGGCGGTTGACCTGGTCCTGGTACGACTCCTTGCCGCGCAGCGTGCCCACCCATCCGGCGACGCGTTCGCCGACGGAATCCGGGGGGCGCAACGTCAATTCCGTGGCGAGGATCGGCTCGATGCCGTGCTGCCGGGCGCGAGCGATGAGCTGCGCGTAGCTGTCGCGCACCCGGGCGATCGTCCGGTCCATCGCGCCCGCCTCGGCGCGGTGGATGTCGTTGCTGAATCCCCACAGGATCACCGCGCGCGGCGATGCCGATGCGACATCGCGATCGAAGCGCTCGAGCAGCTCGAACGACTGCTGGCCGGCGACACCCCTGTTCACGACCGGTATCCCATGTATCTGGGCGAGCGGCCATCCGGCCGCGTAGGAGGCCCCCAGCAGGACGATGGGACCGGTGACGTTCGTGATCGTGCCTCGCATGATGGTCCTGGCAATCGGCTGGGCGGGCTCCACGGGTGAAGGGGTGTCGCCGATCCAGCCGCGCATCCGGTAGTAGCCCAGCGCCGCGAACTCCCGCAGCCCTGCGTAAAGCATCGACACGTTGTCCTCGTGTCCTTCATAGATGGGCACCGACGCCCGCTGCACCGCGAAACCGAGGTTCGCGAACACGCCCGCGGCACGGCGCATGTGCAGGCGATCGGTCACGAGGATTGCACGCGGGCGATCCCCCACCCGCGCAGGAGCGGCACGCTGAGCTCCGCGTTCTCGCGGGTGCTGGTCGACGTCGTCTCCACGCGGACCCGATCGTCGGGAACGCCCAGCTCGCGTGCCGTCTGCGCCATCGCCACCGCCACCGGACAGGTCCCGCGGCTGCTGCCGGTGAAGAGGATCACGGACGCCGGGTTCTGCCGCCACAACCGCACCGCGAGCAGCACCCGCCGCAGGCGCGTTGTGGTTGGGGGTGCAGTCCCCGATCACGCCTGCGCCCAGCACGACGATGGCGTCCGCCGGGCCTGTGGTGTCCGGCATCAGCAGGGGCGCGATGATCCAGTCCGCCACCGACGTCTTGTTGACGAAGGTCGTGGCCGCGAAAACCAGCAGGATGCCGGCCACCACGCCGTTGAAGAACGGGGATCGGAAGAACCGCATGTGCAGAATCGCGACGGACCAACTTGACAATATAACCCATTGCCGGGGATCCCTTCCAGGCGCATGGGTGGTGTCGTCGTGCATGGGCTTGCGTGAGTGCGATCACCGCGTGTTCCGATCCCGAGAAGCTGGATCGCCTGGTTCGCAATTCACGGAGGCTATTCAGCGAGAGGAGGCCGTGGCTGCGCGACGGGCAAGTCGTCGGATGCCACGCACTCCTGCAGTCGATCGCCTGCCCCGAGTGCACGATGCGATCAGCCGATGGGCGTCATCGCTGGTCAGTGCGGGACACATACGCAGCTTCGCCGCACGAACGACAGCCTCGAGACGCTGAGGCCGGCCTGCGACAGCGAGCGAGCATCGAGGGAGGACGCGAATCCTGCCCGGCATGCTGCGAGCCAGGCGGCGGCGTCAGGGCAGGACGAGAAATTGGTAGGCGCGATTGGACTCGAACCAACGACCCCCACCATGTCAAGGTGGTGCTCTAACCAGCTGAGCTACGCGCCTGCAAAGAGGCCGTATTTTAGCGAAACGGGCGTCTTCTTACAACTGGGCATCCCCGGGGCTTCCGCGCGGCGTCCGGGGCCCGCCTGACCGCGTGGCCGCGGCGCCTCGCGGGTGCGCAGGCGGGCGCCCGGGCGAGCACCGTCAAATCACGCTCGCGATGATGTTGATGCTGAGCGCCAATACCGCGATGTTGAACAGGAACGCGAGGATGCCGTGCACCAGGATCAGGTGCCGCATGCTGCGCGACGCCACCGCCACGTCGGACACCTGCGACGTCATGCCGACCACGAACGCGCAGTAGGCGAAGTCCAGGTAGTCGGGCTCGCGTCCGCCCGGAAACACCAGCGCGGCGACCGGGGCCGGCTCGCCGTGGGGGCCGGCGTAGTAGCGGTGGGCGTAGCGGAACGTGAACACCGTCTGGATCAGCAGCCACGACGAGACCAGCGCCAGGATCGTCAGCGTCAGGTGCCAGGCGCGCGCCCAGAACGGCAGGTCGCGGATGGTGCCCACGACGAAGCCGATGGCGACGATGCTGGCGCAGGCCGCGGCCACCACGAACAGGAAGATGAAGTAGCCGCTCTGGTCCTCGCCGAGCGCGTGGTCGCGGGTGACGCGCGCATCGGCGTTGGCGATCAGCGCCCAGGCGAGGCCGAGGTAGGCCAGCGTGCCGGCGTCCCAGCTCGCGACGAGGCGGGTGTGCCACGAGATCGAATCGGGCTGGGCGATGTAGGCGGCGGCCGCGACGAGGAGCGCCGCGCCCAGGCGCCGCATCGCCCCGAATCGCACGGTCCACGGGGTGCTCTTCCGGTCGTCCATGGCGGGAACTATACGGCACCGCGGCGCCGATGCGCGCGATCGCGCCGGAGCGCTCGCCGGGCACTCGAACCCATTGTGTGCGCCAGCGAACAGACCGGCTCCGGCGCCGTCGATATCGTGACTGCATACCCGCCTGCCGGCGGCTCGTTTCACAACCCGCCCCGGTGCGTCGATGCAGACGCCCGCAAAGCGGTGGCGGCGAACCAAGGAGCAAGTCATGAGTCTCGGAACCATCCTGCTGATCGTCGTGATCCTGATGCTCGTCGGCGTCCTGCCCGTGTGGCCGCATGCGCGCAGCTGGGGCTACGGGCCCTCCGGCATCGCCGGAGTCGTGCTGCTGATCCTGATCGTCCTGTTCCTGATGGGACGCCTGTAGTCCTGCAGTCCCAAATCCGCGCGGTGACGGCGGCAGTCTGAAAACCAAAGGAAACAACATGAGCAACATTACCCGCAAGCTGGCAACACTGGTCGGCATCGCCTTCGTGGCGATGGCGTTGGGCTGTGCCTCGACGTCGAAGCAGGAAGGCACCGGCGAATACATCGACGACACCGTCATCACGACCAAGGTCAAGGCGGCCATCCTGAACGAACCGACGCTGAAGTCGGCCGAGATCAACGTCGAGACCTTCAAGGGCGTGGTTCAGCTGAGCGGCTTCGTAACCTCCGCCGCGAACGAAAGCACGGCCGTGGCGGTGACGCGCAAGGTCGAGGGCGTCAAGTCGGTCAAGAACGACATGCGCTTGAAGTAGGTCCATGACGCAAGCAGCGGAACGGGGCGCGGTTGCGCCTCGTTCTTCTTCCGCCGACATGAAGCCGGGGATTTCGCCTCCGGCCGATCGTCGCTCCGCCGAGCCGGCCGCCGGCGACCCGGCCATGCGCGGCGTCCCGGGAGTTGCCGGCGTGCCCGTCGTCCGCATTCCCGTGGACGCGCGCGGCCTGGCGCTGACGATCCTGGCGGTCGTCGCCGTGGTGGCGGCGCTGGACTGGGCGCAGGCCTTCTTCGTGTCGCTGCTGGTCGGCGTCGTCCTTGCCTACATGCTGAGTCCGCTGGTGGCGGTGCTGGAGCGGACGAGGATGCCGCGGGTCATGGCCAGCATGATCGTGATGGCGACGGTCGTCGGCGCGCTCGTGCTCGGCGGCTATACGCTGCGGGGCCAGGTGCAGACGATCGTCGAGGGGTTGCCAGCCGCCGCCAGCAAGTTTTCCGCCGGGGTCGCCCGGCTGCGGATCAGCCAGCTCGGCACCATGCAGAAGATGCAGAGTGCGGCGTCGGTGGTGCAGAAGGCGACCAGCGAGGCGACGGGCGGACCTTCGGCCCAGCGGGAGCCGGCGACGCACGTGGTCATCGACCAGCCGACGTTCAAGGTGGGGGACTATCTCTGGCTGGGGTCCAAGGGAGCCGTCGGCGCCGCGGGCCAGGCGGTCATGGTGCTGTTCCTGACGTTCTTCCTGCTGGTCGGCGGCGACATCTTCAAGCGCAAGCTGGTCCGGCTGGCCGGGCCGACGCTGTCGAACAAGAAGATCACCGTGCAGATCGTGGACGAGATCAACGAATCGATCCAGAAGTACCTGTTCATGATGCTGCTCACCAACGCGCTGGTCGGGCTGCTGGTCTGGGCGGCACTGGCCTGGATCGGCATGGAGAACGCCGGGGCCTGGGCGGTGGTGGCGGCCCTGCTTCACGTCATCCCGTACCTCGGCCCCGGGGTGACCGCGGCCGCCACGGGGATGGCGGCGTTCATGCAGTTCGACTCGTTCCCGATGGCGTTGCTCGTTTCCGGGTCGACGGTGCTGGTCGCGACCTTCGTCGGGGTGTTCGTCACCACCTGGATGACCGGCCGGATCGCCAGGATGAATTCGGCGGCGGTGTTCATCTCGCTGCTGTTCTGGGGCTGGCTGTGGGGTGTCTGGGGCATGCTGCTCGGGATCCCGATCATCGTCATCGTGAAAGCCGTGTCACAGCATGTGGAGCAGTTGCAGCCGGTCGCCGAGTTGCTGGGCGAATGATGCATTAACCAACGGAAGGAGAAAGGCATGAACAAGATCCTGAATGGTGTTGGCGCCGGAGTGGCGATAAGCGTGCTCGTGCTCGGCCTCGCGGCCTGCGAGAAGAAGGAAGGGCCGGCGGAGCGCGCTGGCAAGGCCGTCGACCAGACCGTCGAGAAGGCGGGGCAGCAGCTCGAGAAGGCGGGCCAGAAGATCGAGGATGCGGCCAAGGATGCCAAGAAGTAGCCATCCCCGGTGACCACGCTCGGCGCCCGGGAGCCCGCCTGCGACGGGGGGCCGCAGCCTGCGTCGTGTGCGGTGGCGAACAGACGGCGCGCGCGAAGCGGTCCAATCTGACAATGGGTTCGGAGGTGCGAACCCTGACAACCAAAAGGTGGACCACATGCTCTATACGATCGCACTTATCCTGCTCGTCCTCTGGGCAGTCGGACTGGTCAGTTCCTACACGCTCGGCGGCTTCATTCACCTGCTGCTGGTGATCGCCGTGATCATGATCCTGTTCAATCTCATCAGCGGACGAAAAGCGATGTGACGCCCCGGCCGACCCGGCCCGGGCCGGCCGGACCAGGGACCGTGCAATCGGAACTCAGCAGTGACAACACGCAAAGGTCGATGAACATGAACGCCAGAGACATCGTGACGAATGACGAAGGTGGGCGAATCACCACCGACAAGCTGATGGCCGACTTCCGGGTGCTGGCGACCGACATGGAGCAGCTCCTGAGCGCCACGGCGGGCCAGACCGGACAGCACGTCGCGCAGGCGCGGGCCAGGGCCGAGCAGTCGCTGAACGCGGCCAAGGCTCGCGTCGCGGAACTGCAGGGCGTGGCGCTGGCGAAGACAAGAGCGGCCGGAAGGGCGACCGACGAGTACGTCCACGCCAACCCGTGGCAGATCATCGCCGTCTGCGCGGTCGCGGGCGTGGTGCTCGGTGCGCTGCTGTCGCGAGGCGGCGCCGCGGACGTGTAGCGGGGCACGCGGCTTCGCATCGGATTACCCGGCGCGGGCAGGTCTGCGCCGGGTTCTCGCCCCGGGCGTGGCGCCGCGGGGCCAGTCATCGTTGAACGCGCGCGTCACGAAAAGCCATGCGCCCGTTGCAGGGCGCATGGACCTTCGAGGCGGTGGGTGGGAAAAGCCGGAGCGGAAGATGGTCATTCCGCCGGCCGTGGCGCACGCGGGTTCAGAGACCCTTTTTCGCGTCCGCGATGTCCTTCTTCACGTCGCCGAACTTGGCCTGGGCCTCGCCGAGCGTCTTCTGGATCTTGCCCTTGGCTTCCATGCTCTCGTTGCCGACCAGCTTGCCGGTGACTTCCTTGATCGTGCCCTTGGCTTCCTTGACTCGGCCGGTGACTTGGTCTTTGTTCATGCTCATGGTTTGCTCCTGAAGTCGTATGCCGGTGAAGGACCGGCGCGCCTTGCTGGAAGATCGGGAAAGCCGAAGCCTTGCACCGGAAAGAGGTGCCGTGTGATGGCGTCGATAACGCGAAACGTCAGGCTGCTGCGTCATCGCGTTCCGGCACCGTCACGTCCCTGCCAGCCACGCATTAATGTTGAGCCCCTGCTGCAAGGAAGTCTGTGCGTTGGCGCACCGATCCGATGCCGGGCGATTCGCTCGATGCATGCGGCATCGCAAGAAGCCGCCGGACTTTTCGGCGTATCTTTCGAGGTACTGGCAACGCCATTTCAAGGGGATGAGCAAACATGACACCACGCCACAGCGAACTGCACCGAACGGACCGCATCGGCTGGCTGCGCGCTGCGGTACTGGGGGCGAACGACGGCATCGTGTCGACCGCAAGCCTGGTGCTCGGCGTCGCCGCCGCCAGCGGCAGTCACGGCAGCGTGATGATCGCCGGGATCGCCGGCCTGGTCGCTGGAGCGATGTCGATGGCGGCCGGCGAATACGTTTCCGTCCGTTCGCAGGCGGATTCCGAAGAGGCCGCGCTGGGCATGGAGCGTGCCGAACTCGAGGCCGACGACCCCGCCGAGCGACGGGAACTCGCGGCGATCTACGTCGGCCGCGGCCTCGACGCCGCGCTTGCGAAGCAGGTCGCCGAGCAGCTGATGGCCCACGACGCGCTGGGCGCGCACGCCCGCGACGAGCTGGGGATCTCCGACACGCTCAGTGCCCGTCCGATCCAGGCTGCGTTCACCTCGGCCGCCAGCTTCGCCGTCGGCGCCGCGATGCCGCTGCTGGCGGTGGCGGCGGTCCCGCCATCGAGCCTGATCGCGGTCGTGGCCGGGACTTCGCTGGTGTTCCTCGCGATCCTGGGCGGGGTTGCCGCGCGCGTGGGCGGTGCGGACGTCGCCAAGGGCGCCGTGCGCGTCACGTTCTGGGGTGCGCTGGCGATGGGCCTGACGGCGGGTGTCGGGGCGCTATTCGGCGCGGTGGCGTGAGACCAGGGCTGCGGTGGATCGACGCAGCGAGGGCGCCGGTTGGTAACGGTAAACGGAGCTGGGTCACATGCAACTCGCGGATGCACGAACCAGCGGCGTGGTCGTGCCGCGACCGAACCTGACGCGGCAATTTTGGTATTCTGATGTTGACTCGCGCGTGCGAACGCCCAGCGAGCGGCGGTCCGCTCAGCCCAAGGCTACATTCGGGTCGCGATGGTTTTTCTTTCCGGACAGGAGCAACGAAGATGGGCAAGAACGACAGTTTGCTGACCAGGATCGGCGACGCAATGGGGGCCGCCAAGGACAAGGTCGAGGAAGTCGGCGCCTCGCTGGTGAAGAAGGCGGAGGTTGCTGCCTCGGACGTCCAGCGTGAAGCGGGCAAGGCGAAGGACGCGGTCGAGAAGAAGGCGCGCTCGGTCACGGCCACGGTCAAGCGCAAGGCGAAGGCCGCCGAGGCGGACGCGGAAAAGAAGTTCGGCCGGGCCAAGCGCAGCGTGACCAGCACCGCGAGGACGGTCGAAGCCGATGCCAAGCGGACGCTGGGCAAGGCGAAGCGGGCCGTGACGAGCAAGGCCAAGGCCGTGGAAGGCGACGCCATGCGGACGCTGGGCAAGGCGAAGCGCACGGTCAAGCGCAAGGTGAAGGCGGCGGCAACCGGCGCGAAGAAGGCCGCCGGCAAGGTCGAGCGTGCGATGACCCCGGCCAAGCCCGCGGCGAAGCGCAAGGCCGGCACGGCGAAGAAGGCGGCGGGACGCAAGGTGGCCGCGGCCAAGACCGCGGTGAAGAAGGGCGTCGCCAAGGCGAAGACGGCAGCGCGGAAGACGGGCGCAGCGATCGCCAAGGCCGCCAGGAAGGCCGTGAAACCGCCGGTCAAGAAGACGGCGAAGAAGGCGACGAAGAAGCCGGTGAAGAAGGTGGCGAAGAAGACGGCGAAGAAGCTCTGACCGTCGTCCCGCGCCGCTCCTGCCAGGCTCGCCGGCGCGGCCGGAATGGACAACGGCACGGGTCAGCCCGTGCCGTTGCCTTTGGTTCGGTGCGCAGCGACTGCGGCGGTACGATTCATCCCGGACGTGCGCCGCCGCAGTCGGTGCGCTGGCGCACGCTGGTGCGATGCGATCGACGCGGGCGGGGATTCCTGGATGCGGCCACCGGTGCAAGGCGCAGGACACCCGCAGTGCGCGACCCGCCTTTGCTCGGACTTATGCGCCAGGCACGCGCACGTCGACGACGACCCGGTGCGTCGCACGGTCGTCGACCAGGGGCACCGAGGCGTCGGGCTGCGCGACGCCATCCACCGTCACGGTGATCTGCGAAGCCGCTGCGCCGCCCGACTGCCGGACGGCGATGTCGTAGTCGGTCCCGTGGTACCGGTAGCGGATCGAGAACGCAGTCCAGTCCGCCGGCAGGCACGGCGTGAAGCGGAGGCGGTTGTCCGCGAGCGACAGCCCGAGCAGCGACTCGACGATGAGGCGGTACATCCATCCGGCCGAACCGGTGTACCAGCTCCAGCCGCCGCGCCCGGTGTGCGGTGCCAGCGCGTAGACGTCGGCAGCGACCACGTAGGGCTCCGCCTTGTAGCGCGCCACCCCGCCGGGTGTCAGCGCATGATTGACGGGGTTGATCATCGTCGTCAGTTCCCAGGCGCGTTCGCGATCGCCCAGCGCGGCAAAGGCCATCGCCGCCCAGATCGCGCCATGGGTGTACTGGCCGCCGTTCTCGCGCACGCCCGGGACGTAACCGCGGATGTAGCCCGGGTCGAGCGTCGACCGGTCGAACGGCGGGTCGAGCAGCTGGATCAGCGCGTCGTCCCGGCGAACGAGGCGCTCGTCGACCGCCTTCATGGCCATGCGCGAGCGCGCCGGGTCGCCCGCACCCGACAGCACCGACCAGCTTTGCGCGACCGAGTCGATTCGGCAGTCCACGTTGGCGGCGGATCCCAGCGGCGTGCCGTCGTCGAAGTAGGCGCGCCGGTACCATTCGCCGTCCCAGCCGTGCTGCTCGAGATTCTGGCGCAGAGTCCGCCCCTCGGCCTCGCATCGGTCGGCGAATGCGTCGTCGTCCATTCGGCGCGCCACCTCGCCGAACTGCGTCAGCACGGCGCACAGGAAGAAGCCCAGCCATACGCTTTCCCCGGTGCCCTTGATCCCGACCAGGTTCATGCCGTCGTTCCAGTCGCCGGAACCCATCAGCGGCAGGCCGTGCGATCCGTGGCGGAGTCCGTGGACGACCGCGCGCACGCAGTGCTGGTAGAGGCTGGCCGGCTCCGCCGACCGCCCGGGCAGGTCGTAGTAGGAGTCGTCCCCCGCGTTCACAGGGCGCCCCTCCAGGAATTGGACCGGTTCATCCAGGACGCCGGTGTCGCCGGTTGCCTTCACGTAGCGGGCGGTGGCGAGCGGCAGCCACAGGTAGTCGTCCGAGCAGCGCGTCCGCACGCCCCGGCCCGACGGGGGATGCCACCAGTGCTGGACGTCGCCTTCGACGAACTGGCGACCCGCGCAACGCAGCAGGTGCGCGCGCAGCAGGGCGGGTTCGGCGTGAACCAGGGCCATCGCGTCCTGCAGCTGGTCGCGGAAGCCGAAGGCCCCGCCGGATTGGTAGTAGCCGCTGCGCGCCCACAGCCGGCACGCCAGCGTCTGGTACAGCAGCCAGCCGTTGGCCAGCACGTTGATCGATTGGTCCGGGGTGTCGACCTGCACCGTGCCGAGGGTGCGCTTCCAGTGGGCCCATACGGCGTCCAGCGCGCCCTGGGCGGCCGACCGGCCACGGAAGCGCTCGACGAGGCCGGCGGCGTCGGCGGCGTCGCGGCCGACCCCGAGCCGGAACACGATCTCGCGCTGCTGGCCGTCGGCGAGCTCGAACGGAACCTGGATGGCGCCGCAGGGATCGAGCGCGGCGCCCACCTTGCCGGACAGGCGCGAGCGCCCCATCGTGGCCGGATGGCGCAGCGTCCCGTTGCGTCCCAGGAACTCGGTGCGGTCGCCGCTGACGGTGCGGTTCGGGTCGTCGACATCGAAGAACGCGACGCGGTCCGGGAATTCCGTGTTGTAGGAGTTGCGCGCCAGCAGGGCGCCGGTCTTGGGCGAGACCTCGGTGACCACGTGCATCGCGGTCTTCGGCCGCAGGTCTCCCAGCACCCATTCCACGTAGCCGGTGGCCGAGAGCCGGCGCGACCGGCCCGACGCGTTGCGGACCTTCAGCACCGAGAACTTCACCGCGGCGTCGATGGCCACGTACACCCACAGCTCGGAACGGATGCCGTCCTCCTCGTGCTCGAACACGCTGTAGCCGAAGCCGTGCCGGGTGACGTAGGTCCCGACGCCACGGCGGGGCAGCGGCGCCGGCGACCAGAACCGGCCGGTCTCCTCGTCACGGAGGAACAGCGCTTCGCCGCTGGCATCGGTCACCGGATCGTTGTGCCAGGGCGTGAGACGGAATTCGTGCGCGTTCTCGCTCCACGTATAGGCGAGGCCGCTTTCGGAAACCAGCGTGCCGAAGTGCGGGTTCGCCAGCACGTTGGCCCAGGGCGCGGGCGTCGCCTGCCCGGCGGGCAGGGTGATGACGTACTCGCGGCCGTCCGGCGTGAAGCCGCCGAGGCCGTTGAACAGGATCAGGTCGCGCGCAGGCGGTTCCCAGGGCAGCGGCTCGCTGCGGCGGGCCGCGGTCGGGATCAGGCGCGGGACGCGCACCTCCGCCGGCCCGCGACGCGCGACCTGCTCGACCAGGCTGCCCCGGCGGTCGGTGATGACTGCGCGCGCCACCGTCTGCAGCAGGATGCGGTCCTCGTCGGAAATCTGCTCGGCCCGTCGCACGAAGATGCCGCCGGGCCGGTCCATCACGTGCGCCTCGATGCCCGCGGCGATGAGCCCCATGATCTGGTCCTGCAGCACCTGCCGGTACCCGCCGCGGTCTTCGTTCCAGATCACGAGGTCGACCGCCAGTCCCTTCAACCGCCAGTACGCGTGGGCCTGCACCATCCGCCGCACGAGATCGATGTTCTCGGTGTCGCCGATCTGGAGCAGCACGATCGGCAGGTCGCCCGAGATCGCGTAGCTCCACAGGCCCGACTGGCCCCGCCGGTTCTTCAGCAGGATGCCGGCTTCCGCGCGCAGCGAGGCGTTGGCGTAGATGATGGAGCTGGCGAGGCGCGCGTAGAGCTGGGCGTCGGCTTCGGTCGCGTTGATCTGCCGCAGCGTCACCCAGCTGTGCGTCCACGCCAGGTCGAAGACGCGGTCGGCCAGATGGCGGTCCTGGTACTTTGCCGCGAGGGCCAGCGCGCCTTCGCGGGTGTCGGAGATGCCGGACGCGATGTCGAACGTGGCCGTCTGCTGCGGATCGAGCGTCACCCGATGGCGGATCGCGACGATCGGATCGAGCACCGAGCCCTGGCTGCCGGACAGCGTCCCGGCGTCGGTCATTGCCTGCGGATCGGCGACCGTGCGTCCGCGGCCGATGAAAGCCGCTCGGTCCGTCTCGTACGAAGCCTCGAGCGAGTCGCAGCCGTGCACGACCATGAGATGGAACATCCAGGGCGCCTGCTCGTCGTGCGAGCGGGGCCGGCGCGTGCACAGGATGGCCCGGCGCGGTGGAACGATCTCGGTCTGCACGAACAGGTTGGAGAACGCGGGGTGCAGCGCGTCGGCGGCCGCCGACGAGAGGGCGACTTCGGCATAGCTCGTGACGTCGATCGTCCGTCGGACGCGGGAGCGGTTGGTGATCCGCAGCCGGCGCAGCTCGATGTCGTCCTCGGGCGAGACGACGATCTCGGTGTGCGCTTCCAGGTCGTCGTCGCGACGGCGAAACTCCGCGCGCGCCTCGGTGAAGATGGCCTCGTAGTGGGCCGAGCGCCGGGGCGTCGGCTGGTGCGCCGCCGACCAGAACGCGCCGCTCGCCACGTCGCGGATGTAGCAGAACGTGCCCCAGTTGTCGCAGGTGGTGTCCTCGCGCCAGCGCGTGAGGGCGAGGTCCTTCCAGCGGCTGCTGCCGCCGCCGGCGCTGGTGACCATCACGTGGTAGCGGCCGTTCGACAGCAGCTGCACTTCCGGTATCGGCGTGTTGGGGCTGGCGAGGACGCGCACCGGCGCTTCCGGGCCGCCGGCAACACCTGCGATCGCGGACAGCTCGGCGGGGTGCAGGAACAGCGAGGCGACCTTGGGCGGGCGCTCCTGCAGCAGCAGCAGCGTCGCCTTGAACTGCGGGTCCGACTCGAAGCGCTTCTGCATCGGCCGGGCGAGCAGAAGGTGCGCGAGCGAGAGCAGGATCATGCCCTGGTGGTGCGCCATGAACGACCGGACGACGACGCTGGCCTGTCCGCGCGGCACGCGCGCCGGCGTGTAGTCGACGGCCTCGTAGAGACCGAATCGCCCGGCGATTCCCTCCGCGGCGAGCCGCTGCAGGTTGAGGCACGACTCCTCGGGCGCGACCATCAGCGCGAGTGCCGAGGCGTAGGGCGCCACGACGAGGTCCTCCGCGAGCCCGCGTTTCAGCCCCAGGCCGGGCACGCCGAACGCGCGGTACTGGTAGCTGAGGCTCGCATCGACCGCGTTGTAGCCGCACTCGGAGATGCCCCACGGCACCCCGCGCTGCTTGCCGTACGCGATCTGCCGCTCGACGGTCCGGCGACAGGTCTGGTCGAGCAGCGTGTTCTCGTAGCTGGGCATCACCAGCAGCGGCATCAGGTATTCGAACATCGACCCGCTCCACGACAGGAGCACCGACCGGCCGCCCGCGGTGGTGAGCAGGCGGCCGAGCGCGAACCAGCTTTCCTGCGGCAACTGGCCCTGCGCGATCGCGACGAAGCTGGAGAAGCGCGCTTCCGAAGCGAGCAGGTCGTAGTAGCTCGGATCCTGCCGGCGTTCGGCGACGTTGTAGCCGATGGCCAGCAGGTGCCGCGCCCGGTCGTACAGGAAGTCGTACTCCATCGTCGCCAGCTCGTCGCATTGCCGTGCCAGGCGCCCGATCTCCGCGATGCGCTCGGTGGCGCGGGCGCTCGCCGCGGCGACGGCCTGAGCGAGGCTCTCGAGCCAGTCGCTTTCCGCCGGCGACGCGCTGGCGAGCCGCGCTCGCTCGAGGGCCGGCGCCATCTCGGCGTCGAGCGTCGCCAGCTCGCGCAGCGTCGGGATCGCGCGATCGCGGGTCGGGTCGGCCAGCCCCGGCGGTGCCGCGGGCAGCGCGATCCACGGAACGAGAAACGCGAGCTCGTCCTGCAGGATGCGGCACTGGCGGACGAGGGCATCGGCCCAGAACGCCGCGTCGCCGGCCGGAACCGGTGTGCCGGCCGGACCGGAATCCGCGACATGGACAGCGGGCGCGGCCGTCTGCGCGGTCACCTCGGCGACCTGAGCGGCGATCCGGACCAGCCACCGATGCGCCGCGGCGATGGTGACGGGCCGCGAGTCGTACGCGGTTTCCAGGTCCCGCTGCAGGCGGACGGCGGACGGCGGCGCGCTTGCGCCGCCGCACTCGACGAGCGTGCGCAGCGTGTCGTCGAGCCCGTCGAAGCATTGCGGATCCACGATCCGGGCATCGACCAGTGCCAGCAGGCCCGGCCGCAGCGTCAGCAGGTGACCCGCCAGGTTGCCGCTGTCGACCGCGGAGACGTAGAGCGGCGCCAGCGGCTTCAGCGACCGGGTGTCGTACCAGTTGTAGAAGTGGCCCTCGTAGCGTTCCATCGCGCTCATCGTGCGCAGCGCGTTCGCCGTCCGCAGCAGCAGCTGCCCGGCCGGGATGTAGCCGAAATCGGAGGCGGTCAGGTTGGCCAGCAGCGCGAAACCCATGTTGGTCGGCGACGTGCGGTGCGCGAGGGTGGCGACCGGATGCTCCTGCCAGTTGTCCGGCGGCAGCCAGTGATCGTCCGGGCCGACGAACGTCTCGAAGAACGCCCACGTCCTTCGCGCCAGTTTGCGCAGGAAGCGGGCCTGGTCGATGGTCAGGCGCGCTTCGCGGCGGGCCAGCGGACGGCTGATCCACCAGGCGATCGCCGGGGCGGCCAGCCAGAGCAGCAGCACCGGCGCCGCCGCCGCGAGCGCGAGCGGGGCGGCGATGACCAGCAGGATCGTCGCGGCGACGGCGATGGCCGGGGCGATCCACATCGACCCGAGCGCTTCCGCCAGCGCCGAGCGGTGGCTGGCGCCGTTGGCGGGGGACGGCGCGCGCGCGTCGGCCGCCGACGGGTTCCACTCGAGCCGCCGCCGATGGCTGACGAGAATTCGCCACGCGGTGCGCACGATCGCGTCGAGGTTGACCGCCGCCTCGTACGGCAGGAAGGCGAGGTTCAGCAGCGCCTGGGCACCGTGCCGGGCGGCGACGCCCGCGGTGGAGGCGAGGTGCTGCCGCAGCAGGATCTCGTCCGGCTTGCGCAGCAGGTCGAGGATCGACGCGATCACCGAGGGCAGCCACAGGATCGCGATCACCACCAGCGTCCACAGCCAGGCGCGGGGCAGCACGGCCCATCCGAGCAGCAGCAGCAGCGTCAGCACGGCGGGGACGAGACTGCGCCGCAGGTTGTCGAGGAGCTTCCACTGCGACAGCATCGACAGCGGGTTGACCGCCTTGCCGGCGCCGGCCGCGGGCACGCGCGCCAGCAGCCAGCCCGCGAGCTGCCAGTCGCCGCGCACCCAGCGGTGCCGGCGCCGGATGTCCGCCTGGTACGTGGCCGGAAACTCCTCGTACAGCTGGGCGTCGCTCAGCAGTCCCGAACGCGCGTAGCAGCCCTCGAGGAGGTCGTGGCTCAGGATCCGGTTCTCGGGGAAACGACCGGCGAGCGCCTGCTCGAACGCGTCGACGTCGTAGATTCCCTTGCCGATGAACGAACCCTCGTCGAACACGTCCTGGTAGACGTCGGAGACGGCGCGCGTATAGGGGTCGATGCCGGGATCGCCGCCGTGCAGGCGCGCATACCAGGAGCGGTTCGCGCCGGGAAGGCTGATGCTCACCCGCGGCTGCAGGATCCCGTAGCCTTCGGCCACCAGCCCGGCGCCCGTGCGCTTGCGCGATGCGTCGAAGCGTGCGCGATTGAGCGGATGCGCCATCGCGCCGACGAACTGCCGTGCCGAGTCGCGCGGAAGCTCGGTGTCGGTGTCGAGCGTGATCACGTATTTCACGCCCGACAGCGCGGTCAGGTCGCCGACGACGAGCGAGAAGCCGGTGCTCCCGCCACCGCGCAGCAGCGAGTTCAGCTCGGCGAGCTTGCCGCGCTTGCGCTCGTAGCCCATCCATACGCGTTCGCCGGCGTTCCATCGGCGCGGACGGTGGAAGAGGAAAAAGCTGTCGCCGGGCGCGACGCTGCCGTCCGGGTCCGGCGCGCGGCCGTACTTCTCGTTCAGGGCGTCGATCCCCTTGCGTGCCAGCAGCAGCAGCGCGTCGTCGCCGGGCATCGCTTCCGTCGCCGCGTCGTGGAAGTCGGTCAGCAGTCCGAAATGCAGGCAGGCGTCGCGATTGGCGAGGAAGCGGACCTCGAGCGCCTCGACCAGGTTCTCGATGCCCTCGGCGCTGCTCAGAAACGTCGGTACCACGACCAGCGTCCGCGCCTCCGCGGGGAGCCCGCGGGAGAAGTCCATCCGCGGCAGCTGTCGGGGCGGCACCAGCAGGGTCGCCACCCAGTTCACGATCCCGACCGCCAGCTGGCTGGTGGCGAGCAGCAGGACGATGCCGAGCGCCGCGAGCAGCGGGCCGGCAATCCCGTCGCCGTGCGCCAGCGCCAGGAGGCCCGCCGTCATGACCGCGGTCAGGGCCGCGATCGCGCCGAGGTAGAGCAGCAGCGGGATTCGCCGTGCGAACCTGCGGCTCGCCTCGGCGGCGGACATGCGCATCGCCGCCGCCTGCTCCAGCCGGGATCGCCCGCGATCGACGAGGTAGAAGCCGACGTGGGCGGTCCGATCGTCGTCGCCGTCCCTGGCGGCCCCGGGGGCCGCGCCCTCGTAGGCCAGCTGGATCGCCTTGCGCGCCACCTCGCTTTCGGACAGGTGGCTGCCTTTCGCGATCTCCTCGACGACGTGCCGGTAGCGATCGCGGGTCGCGAAGTCCATCCGGCCGTAGAGTCCTCCCGGATCCTCCCGCAGCTTCTGCTCGACGACGCTCATCGACTCGACGAACTCGCGCCAGTCCATCGAGCCCAGGAAGCGCAGGCTGCCGATGGTGTTGCTGATCGAGACCTGGACCGCGGCCTGCTCCTGCGTTTCCGACTGCACCAGCTGCTCGATCGAGAAACCGTGCTCGGACAGCCGCTGCTCGATCCAGGTGAGCGGCAGGGCGAGCGCGGCGCTCTGTCCCTGCAGGCGGCGCGCGAGTTCGGCGACGAACGAGCTCACCATCGGCGGGTTCGACCGCGCCATGTCGGCAATCACCAGGATCAGGTTGTTGGGATCGTGCTCCGCGACCTCGGTCATCTGGTCCGCCCAGGCATCGGCGCGGTTGCGGTCGATGGTGCCGGCGGCGATCCGGGCGCCGACACGGCGCAGGTTTTCGATCAGCGCCAGCCGCAGCATGATGGGAATCGCCCACAATTCCCCCAGCTTGAGCGGCGCCACCGTCTGGTAGGCCGCCGCGAAGCGGGCGAGGCTCTCCGCGTCGACGCGGCCGTCCCCGTGCGCGATGACCTCGAACGCGAGGTCGTAGACGCGCGGAAGCCCGGCCGACGGCCCGTGCGCCAGGCGGGGAAGCTCGCGGCTGTAACCCTTGGGCAGGTGCCGCTTCGCCGTGCGGATCTGCTCGTCGATCAGGTAGAAATTGTCGAGCAGCCATTCCGCGGCCGGCGTGATGCGGCGGCTGGCCGCGATCGCCGCGGTCAGCAGGTCGCAGACTTCGAGCAGCGTGCGTTCGTTCTCCGCCAGCCGCGCCAGCAGGCGATCCGGGGCGCGGCCCGGCGCCAACCGGTGCGCCGCGGCGAGGTCGCTGCCGTGCCGCTCCATCTGGTCGGCGCTGAACAGCTCCGATCGCAGCGGCGGTTCGTCGTCGGCGAATTTCCGCGGCGAGTCGCCGCGGCCGAAGCGCACCGGGATCTCGAGCAATCGTTCAAAGAGGGTGCGGCCGGTCGCATTCAACGCTGGTTTCCTGGTCGTCGGCGCACCGGTTGACGGAGCCCGTCGGAATTCGATGTGCCCGGGGCAGGCCGCGCCTGTGGCACGTCGCCACACCCCGCACTTTGTCGCGCGACGCGCGCCCCGCGGAGAACGACGTCCGCACCGACACCCGCCCGCCACACGGCACCCGTTTCAAGACTAACGGCAGGCGCCGGTTCCTTCTGTTCGGTGGCGTACAAAGGGCAGGGCCACGCGCGACGGCTTCGCAACCTGGCGCGCGGCGAGTGCATTCGTGCGCTGCCGAACAGACGATCCCGGCCACGCCCCGTAACGTTTCCGACGTCGAGGGGCAGTTGCGCCAACCGGCTCGATCCGCGGGTCAGGGTCACGCAATCTCCCGGAAGGAGTCATCATGCAGAGGCACCATTGTGCGCTTCGGCTTTTCGCCGTCGGGGCTTGCGTCGCCGTCCTTTCCTTCAGCGGTCTCGCGAGCGCGGACCCGCCGTCGCGGGTCGCGCGCGTCGGCTACCTGTCGGGGGCGGTCAGCTTTTCACCTGCCGGCGAGGACGACTGGGTGCAGGCGACGATCAACCGGCCGTTGACCACCGGCGACCGCCTGTGGGCCGACGCCGGGTCGCGCGTCGAAATCCAGGTCGGCGGCGCGGTGATCCGCATGAACGGCGCCACCGGCGTGTCGGTCCTGAATCTCGACGACCGCATTGCCCAGCTGCAATTGACGCAGGGGGAGATGAACGTCCGCGTCCGGCGGCTCGAGCCGAACCAGGCGTTCGAGGTCGATACGCCCAACCTCGCCTTCACCCTGCGGCAACCCGGCGAATACCGGATCGCCGTGGATCCCGACGGCAGCGCCACGACCATCGTCGTGCGCAAGGGCCAGGGCGAGGTCTACGGCGAAGGCGCGGCGTACGTGATCGATTCGCGCCAGCCGTATCGATTCGCCGGCACCGGCCTGCGCGACTACCAGTACGTCGACGCGCCGCGGATCGACGCGTTCGATCGCTGGTCGACGGACCGCGACCGCAGTTACGACAACTCGGCGTCCGCCCGTTACGTGTCGCAGGACGTGGTCGGGTACCAGGATCTCGACGCGAACGGCACCTGGCGCGTCGATGCGACTTACGGCAACGTCTGGATCCCGACCCGGGTTGCCGCCGGGTGGGCGCCGTACCGCGACGGGCATTGGGCATGGGTCGACCCCTGGGGATGGACGTGGGTGGACGACGCGCCCTGGGGCTTCGCCGTTTCCCATTACGGCCGCTGGGCGAATCTGCGCGGGACCTGGGGTTGGGTCCCTGGGCCGGTCCGCACCCGCGCGTACTATGCGCCGGCGCTGGTCGCGTTCGTGGGTGGCGGGAACTTCCAGCTGGCGATATCCAGCGGCAACGTCGGCGGCGTCGCGTGGTTCCCGCTGGGGCCGCGGGAAATCTATCGGCCGTCGTATCCGGTCAGCCGCGGCTACTTCGAGAACATCAATCGCAGCAACACGGTCGTCAACACCACCGTCATCAACAACTACTACAACAACACCAACGTCACCAATGTCGTCTACGCGAACCGGGAGGTGCCGGGCGCCGTCGTCGCCGTGCCGACCACGGCGTTCGTGCAGTCGCAGTCCGTTTCCAGGATCGCGGTGCGGGTGCCCCGGGAAGCCGTCGCCGCCGCGCCGGTGGCGTTCGTTGCCGCGGTGGCTCCGATCGAGCGAAGCGTGCATGGCGCCGCCGGGCCGGGCAGCAGGCCGCCGTCGCGCGCGTTCGAGCGTCCGGTCGTTGCCCGCAGTGCGCCGCCCGCGGCACAGGCGGGGTTCGCGGCGCAACGGCAGGAGCTTTCAGCGAAGCCGGGGACGCCGCTCGACGACGCCACCCGCAAGAACCTGAAGCCTGCCGCGGCCGCCCCGGCGCCTGTGGTGAAGGTCGTCGCGCCGGAGAAGTCGGCCCCGCCCACGATGCGCCCGCCGCAGGTCACGGACGCCACCAGGCCCGGCGCCGCGCGCGGACAGAACGACGACCGAAGCACCCCCGCTGCGCCTGCGCAACCCGGCGCGCCTCGTGCACCGGACGCCCCGACGCAAGCCGGTGCGCCGTCACCAGCGGCGCTACCGCCTGCACCGCCGGCGGCACAGCGCGGCAAGGACGACCAGCGCGGCCGGGCCCAACCACCGGTCCAGTCGGTAGCGCCTCCGCCGGTGCCGTCCCCGTCGGCGCCACAGTCCCGGGCGGCCCCACCGCAGGCCGTGCCTCCGGCGTCGCCTGCACGACCAGCGGAGCAACGCGGCAAACCCGAGCAGCGCGGCGGCGGAGACCCGGCCGTCCGGCCCCCCGCATCCCCGCCCGCACCCTTGCCGGCACCGCGCCCGGCCGAGCCCAAGGTCGCCCCGCCGACCCAGGCGGCTCCACCCCCAGCCGCAGTGCAGCCCCCGCCGCAGCGGTCGGTGCAGCCCGAGCAGTCGCAGCGGACAAGGACTGCTCCACCCCCGCCGGCCGCACAACCTCCGGCGCAACCCGCGCGGCAAGACAAGCCGGCGGCGCCACCCGCGAGGCAGGCCGAGCCGCGTTCACCGGCGGCCGCGCCCACGCCTCCGCCGCGCGAATCACAGCCGCAAGCGGCGCCGAAGCCTCAGCCGCAGCCGCAAGCGGTGCCGAAGCCTCAGCCGCAGCCGCAAGCGGTGCCGAAGCCTCAGCCGCAGCCGCAAGCGGCGCCGAAGCCTCAGCCGCAGCCGCAGGCGGCGCCGCAACCAAGGCCGAGCGGCCAGAACCCGAAGCAGGGTGCCGGCAAGCCGGGTGACACGGGCAAGGACAGCGACGAGCAGAAACGCGACGAGGAAGGCCGCAAGCAGAAGGGTTAGGCGCCCTTGCCGCGTGGCGGCGTGCGCAACAGGCGGGGGTCGGTGCAATCGCATCGGCCCCCGCCGCTTTGCAGGCTGCGCGGCGTTCGATGCGCGGGTGCCGGCCGCAGTGACCCGGCCGGTGCGCGCGCGTCGCCGAGACGGGGTTCACGCTCCGCGGCGGCGCGATCAGCCGCCGACCAGACGCAAAAACCGGCCGGGGGAAGACCCCCGACCGGCATTTGCGGAACCGCGCGGCGCGCTCGAAGGCGGTCCGCGCGGGGAAGCGGTGTCGATTTCAGGACTTGCCGTATTGCACCTTCGCGCTTTCGATGCACGCCTCCTTCGCGGGACCCGCGAGCGCGTCGCACTTCTCGACGGAAACCTTGTAGTCCGCGTCGCGCTTGTCCTGGCTCGCATCCTTGCGCGACTCGGCCTGCTTGACCGCGGCCTCCTTGTTCGTGTCGGCCGCGACGCGGTCGACCTTGGCGTTCGCCTTGCCCTTGACCAGCGCGGCCTTCGCTTCCTTCACGCAGACATCCTTGGTGTTGCCGGCGAGGTCGTCGCATTTCTCGATCGCGACGTGATAGGTCGCCTCGGCGTGGGCGACACGGGCGCTTTCCCGAGCCTTGGGAGTATTCTTGTAGGCGGCTTCGGCGTCGGCCTTGGCCGCGCTGTCCTTGCCCTTCGCTTCGGCCATGCAGATGTCTTTGGCGTTTCCGCTCAGAGCCGCGCACGCCTCCTTGTCGAGCTTGTACTGGGCATCGGCACTTGTCTTGGCAGCCGCGTAGTTGTCCTTCGACATCGTCGTCGAAGTGGACTTCGTCGAATAGGTCTGCGCCATGCCGGTCCCGGCAAAGCCCAGGCCAGCGGCGACGAACAGTGCAATCATGAGTCTGGACATGTTGTTTCCTTGAGGTTCGGGTACGTTATCGGACGCTGCTCGCAACTCGGCGAGTTCGGTGCCGCGGTTGCCATTGCTCCGGCGCTCGCGGCGCCGACGCCACGACCTCCGCGCCCCGGGCCGTGAACAGCGTCCCTCCACTTCGGAATCGAGTGTGCGTGCGATGCCATGCCGCGTCTGTTCGGTGCCGCACGCACCGCGCCCAATGTTCCGGAGTCGTCCGGTCGCCCCTGCCGCGGCTGCGTGCGTCACCGAACAGACGGCAGCGCGGGTCGTCGTCAATCTGGCGCAAGTCCCGACCGGCAAGTCCGGCGGAACCGTCGCCGAGTCGAACGCCGGCCGATCCGTGCGTCCGGCGTTGCCGGCGACTCCCGCCCCCGATCGGCATCGATCACGCAACCGGATACCACCCCATGCCCAAGACCACGTCCCTGACCGACACATCGACCCTGCGCAAGCGCGCCCGGCAGCACATCGACGAAGGCTCGGTGACCGCGGGCTACTCGGCCGACCGCGCGACCGTGCTCCAGCTGCTGAACGACTCGCTCGCGACCGAACTCGTCTGCGTGCTCCGCTATCGCCGCCACCACTTCATGGCACGGGGCATTCATTCGCAGAGCGTCGCGCAGGAATTCCTCGACCACTCGAACGAGGAGCAGGGCCACGCCGACGAGATCGCCGCGCGAATGGTCCAGCTCGGCGGCGAGCCCGACTTCGCTCCCGACGGATTGTCCGAGCGCAGCCACGCCGAGTACGTGGAGGGCGATACGCTGGCGAGCATGATCAGGGAAGACCTGGTGGCGGAGCGAATCGCGATCGACAGTTACCGCGACATCATCCGGTACCTGGGGGAGCAGGATCCGACCACGCGGAGGATGCTGGAAGGAATCCTGGCGATGGAAGAGGAGCACGCCGACGACCTCGCCGACCTGCTGGTCTCGTTCCCCGACGAGGCCGAGGAGAAGCGTCCTCCGCACAAGTCCAGGTGAGCGCGCTTCCGCCATTGCCGTGGAAGTCCACGCTGCCGCCGGCGATGTCCGCCGGGACCGGGGACTCGAAGGTCCCCCACCAACCCGAGGAGGTCCGAATGAAGGCACGCCTGGAACCGCCGGCACGCCCGCCGATGTGGATCGCCGGGGTCGGCATCGGCCTCGTGGCCGCATCCGCGCTCGCCGTGGCGCTGCCGTCGATCACTGCCTCGTACGCCGGCATCCCGGGCAAGGCGGGTGCGTCGATCCGCGTATCGGGTCCGGGCGGACACGAAAAATCGGCTGCAGGAAATCCGGACCCGCAGGTCGTGGCGCCTCCTGCCGCGACCCGACGTCAGGCTCGTGGCCGCTGCGAGGGATGCGGTGTCATCGAATCGGTGCGGCGGGTCGGGACCGAGGGCGGGGTCGAGGGCAGGATCGACGCGAAGGTCGCGGCCGTCGGTTCGCGCGGCGCATCCGGCCGGGCGGTCCCCGCGCCTGCGTCGCCCCCGGTGGGCTACGAAACCACGATACGCCTTCGCGACGGCTCGGCGGCGGTGTTCACCGAAGCCACGCCGCGCGACTGGCAGGCGGGCAACCCGGTGACGGTGATCGGCGGCGCAAGCGCCGCGGACGACTGAACCCGGCCTTCAGGCGGACGTCCCCTGGGGCACCCGCCGTTCGTAACTCAAAGGAGCAGCACGGATGAGCACAGGCATCGTCAAGTGGTTCAACGACGGCAAGGGTTTCGGCTTCATCACGCCGGACGGCGGCGGCAAGGACCTGTTCGCGCATTTCTCGGCGATCGAGGGCGACGGGCACAAGTCGCTGCGCGAGAACCAGAAGGTATCGTTCGACGTCACCACCGGGCCCAAGGGCGACCAGGCGGCGAACATCAAGTCGCTGGACTGACCGCGGTCGCGGCCGCGGTGTCATGGGCCCGGGCGACCGGGCCCTTTTTCTTCGTCCGCTCCCCGCCGGCCCTGCCGGGCAGGATTCGACCCAGGGATCGGCGAGTCCAGGATGCGATCGTACGATTCGAGATCCGCCTTGTAGCACCCGCACGAGGCCGCCTTGAGCCCGCGCCGATCCATGACGGTGACGTTGCCGCGGCGGTAGTCGATCAGCTTGCGCCGCAGCAGCGAACCCGCGGCCTTGGTGACGCCCACGCGCCGCACGCCCAGCATCAGCGCGAGGAACTCCTGCGTCACGTGGAAGCTGTCCGAGTGCGCGCGATCCTGCGTCATCAGCAGCCAGCGGGCGAGGCGCGCCTCGACCAGGTGGAAGCGGGTGCAGGCGGCCGTCTGCGCGAGCTGGCACAGGTGAACGAAGACGTAGCGGTCGATCACGCGATGCAGTGCCGGGCTGCGCGCGAGCTCGCGGCGAAAGGCCGCGGCGCTCATCCGCAGCGCGACCCCGTCACCCTGGACGACGGCGCGCACCGGCGAGGTGTCCACGCCGAGCGCGAGCGGACTGCCGAACATGCCTTCGTCGCCGACGAGACCGACTTCGAGCGACGCCGTTGCGTCGACCGGCATGATCAGTGAAATGAAGCTGCTGGTGGGGAAATAGACGTGGCTGAGCGGCGCTCCGGTACGGTAGAGCACTTCGGCAAACTCGAGATCGACACTTTCGCAGCCCGCCAGGAACCGGCGCCGGTCGCTGCCCGGAAGCCCCGCGAGCAGGCGATTGACTGCGATGACCCGTTGGCTCGTTGACACGGATGCTCTCCTCGGAGGTTGGGCCGACCCGCCCGCCAACACACCGGAGAACCAATGCTCGACTTTGATGCCCGATCCCGGTGACGGTGGCGCGATCGCGAGTGCGGCGCGTCATCCGACCATACGGGTGCGCGTCGTCTCCGTCTGCGCGGTAGCGCACATAGGGCGCGCCGACGCGCGGCAACCGCGATCGCCCGGCCGACCGCGCGGACGCTACCTGGCGACGTACGGCAGCAGACGGTCGAACTCCGTCTTGACCACCTGGTAGCACTCGCAGGCGCGCGCCTCCAGCCCCGGGCGATCGAGGACGGTGATCATGCCGCGCCGGTACTCGATCAGCCCGCCTCCTGCAGCTTCCCGGCGGCTTCGGTGACGCCTTCGCGGCGAACGCCCAGCATGTTGGCGATCAGCTCCTGGGTCATCGACAGCTCGTTCGACGAGAGCCGATCCAGGCTGAGCAGCAGCCACCGGCACAATTGCTGGTCGACCGAGTGGTGCCGATTGCACACCGCCGTCTGCGCCATCTGGGTGATCAGCGCCTGGGTATAGCGCAGCAAGAGGTGCATCGTCGGGCCGAAGCGTCCGAACTCGTTCTTCAGCAATTCCGCCTTGAGCCGGAAGCTGTGTCCGGCGCTTTGCACGACGGCGCGACTCGGCGTGGTCTCGCCGCCCATGAACAGGCTGATGCCGAGGATGCCTTCGTTGCCGACGATCGCGATCTCCGCCGATGCGCCGTCTTCCATGACGTAGAGCAGCGACACGATGGCGGTGGTGGGGAAGTAGACGTACCGCAACTGGTCGCCGGACTCGTACAGGACATCGCCGAGACGCATCGGGATCAGTTCCAGATGCGCCGCCAGCCGGTCATAGGCGCCGGTCGGAAGGGCGTCGAGGAGGTGATTCTGGTGCGGGCTGTGGGGTGCTGCCGGCACGGGCATGGGGAAGTTCCGTCCGTGTGACGCGCGAACATCTTGCCGGTCGTGAGGCACGGCTTGTGACGTGCACCATTATAGGCCGGGCCTAAATGTTCGGTACCGAACGATGCGGTCGCGGCAGGACGGAGTATAAACAACCCATGGAGAAGACCGTGACGAGCGGAGACCAGGCAACATGACGTATTGCATCGGCGTCAAGCTCGACGACGGGATCATTTTCGCGTCGGACTCCCGCACCAACGCCGGCATGGACAACATCGCCAAGTTCTGCAAGATGACGGTGTTCGAGCGCAAGGGCGACCGCGTCATCGTCCTGCTGAGTTCCGGCAGCCTCGCGGGAACGCAGGCGGTGATCGGGGTGCTCGACCAGCGCTGCGCGGCCGGCGACGCAGTCCCCAACCTGTGGAGCGCGCGGACGATGTTCGACGTCGCGATGCTGGTCGCCGACGCCATGCGCGACATCGAGCGGCGCGACGGCGAGTACCTTCAGGACAACGAGGCCGGGTTCAATGCATCGTTCATCGTCGGCGGGCAGATCCGCGGCGAGCCGATACGGCTGTTCCGGATCTACGCCGAGGGCAATTTCATCGAGGCGGGGGTCGACACGCCGTACTTCCAGACCGGCGAGACCAAGTACGGCAAGCCGATCATCGATCGCGTGATCACGCGGTCCACGCCGCTGGCCGACGCCACCAAGTGCGTGCTGGTGTCGTTCGACTCGACGATGCGCAGCAACCTGTCGGTGGGGATGCCGATCGACCTCATCTGCTACGAGCGGGACAGCCTCGAGGTCCAGAAGCGGCGCCGGTTCGACGAGAAGGACGCCTACTTCAGCACGCTCAGCCACGATTGGAGCGAAGGCACGCGCGAAGTGTTCCGCCGCCTGCCCGACCTGCACTGGTGAGCCGCCGTGACGACCGACACTTTCCTGGTCACCTGCGAGCACGGTGGCAACCGGATTCCCACTCCGTATCTGCCGCTGTTCCGGGGGCAACGGGCGCTGCTCGAGTCCCACCGCGGCTACGATGCCGGCGCGCTGGTCATGGCGCGGGCGCTGGCGGGTTCGGTCGGGGCGCCGCTCGTGGCGTCGACCGTCAGCCGCCTCTTGGTCGACCTCAACCGCTCGATCGGCCACCCGCGGCTCTACTCCGCGGCGACGCGACGCGTTCCGGCAGCGGTTCGCGGCAGGATCATCGGGCAGCACTACGTTCCGTACCGGACGCGGGTGGAGCGCCTCGTCGCGGATGCGGTCGCCCGGCGTCGCCGCGTCGTGCACATCTCGTCGCACAGCTTCACCCCCGTGCTCGACGGAGACGTGCGGCGCGCCGACGTCGGGCTGCTGTACGACCCGCGCCGCGAAGGCGAGGTCGAGTTGTGCGCGCGCTGGAAGCAGGCGCTGGCGGCACTCTCTCCGGCGTTGCGCGTCCGCCGCAATTACCCCTACGCCGGCAAAGGCGACGGCCTGACCGCGCACCTGCGGCGCAGGTTTCCCGCCGCGGCCTACGTCGGCATCGAGCTCGAGGTCAACCAGCACATCGTCCATGCGGGCGGACGGCCGTGGGGCGAGCTGCGCCGCGCGCTGGTCGAGTCATTGCGGCAGGCGTGCGCGGTCTCGGCGCCTGTCGTTGCACGCCGCGCGCCGGATGGACCGGCGACGATCACTTCCACCCGCGCTGCCCCCGGACCGGCGCGGCTCGCCTGACCAGGCAAGGAGAGTCACGATGAAGATTCGCGTCGGCTTCGAGATGACCTACGACTGCCCGCAGCCCACCCCGATGATCTTCAACCTGAACGTCCACCACACGCGGGTGTCCGACCTCGTCGGCCGCGACGAGCTGCGGTTCGACCCGCCGGTGCCGGCGGCGGCCTACCGCGACAGCTTCGGCAACTGGTGCACCCGCATCGTCGCGCCCAGGGGCCGCATGAGCGTCTCGGCCGACGCGGTCGTCAACGACTCGGGCGCGACCGACGTGATCGTTCCCGACGCGCGGCAGCTGCCGGTGCAGGACCTGCCCGAGGAAACGCTGCTGTTCCTGCTCGGCAGCCGGTACTGCGAGACCGATCGGCTGTCGGAGACGGCCTGGAGTCTCTTCGGCCACGCACCGACCGGGTGGGGCCGCGTGCAGGCGATCTGCGACTACGTCCATCGGCACATCGTCTTCGGCTACGAGCATGCGCGGATGACGCGGACGGCGTTCGAGGCGTACTACGACAGGACGGGCGTGTGCCGCGACTTCACGCACCTCGCGGTGGCCTTCTGCCGCTGCATGAACATCCCTGCGCGCTACTGCACCGGCTACCTCGGGGACATGGGCACGCCGCCGCCGCACGGCACGATGGACTTCGCCGCCTGGTTCGAGGTGTTCCTCGACGGCCGCTGGCACACCTTCGATGCGCGCAACAACACGCCGCGGATCGGCCGGGTGCTGATCGCTCGCGGCCGCGACGCCGCCGACGTTGCGCTGAGCGTCACGTTCGGCCCCAACACGCTGACCAGCTTCAGGGTGTGGACCGACGAAGTGCCTGCCGGCTGACCGTCCAGGCACCAACCCACACGTTTCAGCGCCGCCAGCGCGATGTGGGTGCAGGCGAGGCCGACGCCACCGTGCCCATCATCATGGTGCCGGCGGGGGCAGCGAGCATGGCGGGGGCGGCCAGAAGGCGTCTATCCTGGGCGTGCAGGCAAAGATCACGTCGGGCCCGTTGCCTTCCGCGACCCAGCCCTGCGCTACCATCCGGTTGCGCAACTCCCGGCTCGCCATGTAGCGATGATTCGGCGCGCCTCCCATGTTGTTGTTGTAGACCCGATAGAGCGGGGCCATGCTGCACGGGCAATTGCCGGTCGCGTCGGTCAGCACGAGGTAGAACACCGCAGCGCTTTCCAGCTGCCAGACGCCCTCGGCCTGCCGCTGGGCGCACTCGTTCGGGTACGGCGTGTAGAAGTGCGAGCTCCGCGGCGCGAAGGTCGGGCTGAAGAAGCGGCAGACCGCCACGCGCCCGTCGCCCGGCGTGTCCCAGACCCGCCAGAACTCGAAGGTCCGGTGCCAGTTGTCGTCGAACAGCCCGTCGCGGATCAGGCTGGTCTCCGTCTCGTCGGCGGTGTGGAAGTAGTGGTCGAAGCCGGCGTGATAGAACTCCGTCGCGATCAGCGTGCCGGTGATCGTGTTCTGCTTGGTCGAGACCGTGACCGAGTCGGGATTCGCCCCGTTCCCGTTCAGCACGAACAGGCGATCGCCCATCTCGTAGATCCTCGCCGGAGCGCCGCCCACCGCGTAGCTGCCGATCGGGGAATCGGTTTGGGCGTTGATGATGGTGACCGAGTTGCCGCCCTGGTTGACCACGTACACGTCGCCGGTGCCCGCGTCGGACAGCACGTCGACGGGCGTCGCTCCCACGGCGATGGTGCGGACCACGTCGTCGGTGTCGGTGCCTATCACCGTCACCGTGCCGTCCGTGGCGTTGGGCAGGTAATAGCGCCGGTAGACGGCGTTGACCACGCCGAAATTGGACGACGTGCCGGCGCCGGTGGCGATCGTCCTGACGACGGTGTCGATGGCGGAGTCGATCACCGACACGGTCCGGTCGGTCACGTTGTTCACGTAGACCTTGCCGTGCTGGCCGTCGATGGCGGCGAACTGCGGTCCGTTGCCGACCTTGATCGTCGTGGTGACCGCGCGCGTCTTCTGGTCGATCACCGACACCGTGCCGTCGGTCGCGCTCGGGACGTAGGTCTTGTACAGGTTGTTGTTGGATGCCGGCATCAGCGGCGCCGTGCCGACGGCCACGGTCGCGACCACGGCATTGGTCGCCGTGCTGATGATCGACACGGTGTTGCTGCCGTAGTTGCTGACGTAGACCTCGTCGATGAAGAAGTTGGCGCCGATGTTGCGCGGATCGTTGCCGACCGGGATGGTCTTGACGACGGCGCCGGTCTTCGCATCGACGACGGTCACCGTGCCGGGACTGGTGGCGTTGGCCACGTACAGGAGATGGGTCGCCTCGTTGCATGCGAGCCGCCGCGGATTCCGTCCCACCGCCACCGTCGCCGAAACCTTGAGGGCGTCGACGTCGATGACGGAGAGCGTTCCATCGGCGAAGTTCGGGACGAAGGCCTTGGCGAGCACCGAATCGGTACACATCACCGGGGCCTGGTTTCCGACGGTCAGCGTCGCCTGGACCGTCGGCGCGGCATGCGCGCAGCCGAGCGCGCTCACCATCGCTGCCAATGTGACTGCTGCCTTGTATATGGTCATGGAGAACCTCCCATCGAATTCGCGCATGCGGCGCGATGCCTTCGACATGGGCGGGCGGCCCTCCGTCGGGAGCGCGGGTCGCCTCAGATAACGGCGACATGCGTCTTTCCGCCCACCCTCATGTCCATCATCCGGCCGCGTCTCGGCGCCTGACTACCGATTTGGTCAAGGACGCGTCGGATTCGGACCGGATCTGGCGCTACCGCCCGTAGGCGAGCCACAGCGCGCCCAGCAGCAGCGGCTGATGGACCATGTAGACGGCGAGACTGTGCCGACCGAGCCAGCGCAGCGCCTCCGGGGTGCGTCCGATTGCCGCGAGCGGTGCGAAGTCGCGCCGGGCGAGCCACGCGCCGAGCCCGAGGCCGACCAACACGACGCCCAGCCACGGAAACAGCGGGACGAAGTCCTCGGTGGGCGGCTTCACGGTGTTGAAGCCCAGCCACGATGTCGCGCGGCCGTCGAAGAACGGGTGCGACAGCGAAAGCCCCGCGACGATCGCCGCGACGCCCAGCGCCAGCGCAAGCCGCGGCCGCGCCGCGAGCGGTCGCGCGAGCAGGGACGAGACCGCGATGCAGTGGAGAATGCCGAAATAGATGAATCGCTGCGGAAAGACGAGGTAGCTGCCGATCGTCACCGCCAGCGCGCATGCGGCGATCAGCGCGACCCGCCGGTTGAAGCGCGCGCCGGGGACGCCCGCCTCGTGGGCCAGCAGGAGGCTCACCCCGACAAGGAGCAGGAACGAAGTGACGATCGCCGCGCGCGCCGTCAGCCAGAACGGGTCGCCCTCGAAGTCCGATCGCGTGATGCCGAAGAACCGCAGGTCGAACGCGAAGTGGTAGGCGATCATCGCCAGGATCGCGATTCCGCGCAGCGCGTCTATGGCGGCGACGCGGCTGCCGCCAACGCGGTCGCTGCGGCTGCCGGCCGGGCCCGCGACAGCGGGAATCCCGCTGTCGGCCTCTCGCCGACGGGCCCGGTCCGCCGGCGCGCCGCGCGCCGCGCGTCCCTTGCGCCGCGCGCTCATCGCAGTTTGACCGTGAAGGCGATGCGGACGCCGGCGCCCTCCGGTGTCCCGGCCGCGGCCAGCAGCCGGGCGAGCCGCGGATCGGCGCCGTCGCGCGGCGTCGCGAGCAGCGAGCCGCGCACGCCGCCGTCGGCCGCGGCTTCGACCGACGCCGGCGAGGGCGACGTCGCCGCCCACGTTGCTGACCGGCCCGGCGACGCGGTCGCCAGCAACGGTGGCGTGCAGCGTCACGGTGCCCAGGGCTGCCGTGGCGCTGCCGTCGGGCAGGGCGAGCCGGGCGCCGTCCCAGCGCAGCGTGGCCTCGCCGCGCGCACCGGGCGGCGGCCAGACGAAATCGGCCGCCGACACCGCGATGTCGCCGCCGACGTCCAGCTTGCCGCGAGCAGCGCCGGGTGGCATCGCGCCGACGACCAGTCGCGCGGGGACGGTCAGCGCGAGATCGCTGATGCGCACGCGCCCGTCGCGGAGCTCGATCGCGCCGTGTGTGCCCGCGCCATCGTCGGGACCGGAGATCTGCGCGCGGACGGTGCCGGTCAGCAGCGCACCGGGGTCGAGCCGCCAGCCGACCGTCTTCCGCGTGCCGTCGCGCGTCGCCACCGTGCCGTAGCCGTTCCACCAGAAGCCGCCGGTGTCGGCAAGGGTCAGCGCGCCGTCCGTCGCGGACCGCAGCCAGGGGGCCAGCAGCGTCGCCGGCGCGACGGCGACGACGATCAGCGCCAGCAGCGCGACGCCGGCGAAGGTGAGCAGCAGCGGGCGGCGCATGCGCGAAGGCGTAAGGGGCGGGCGCCGGTCAGCGCGCGAGCGTGAGCTCGGCGCGGACCTGGCCGGGAACCGCGAGCGCGGTCAGCGTGGCCTCGACGACGAACAGCCGCGCGTCGCGCTCGATCGCGTCCAGCGCCGCGGCGAGCGCGGGCAGCGGCGCCGCGGTCAGCGTCAGGCGCGCGCGTCCGTCGCGCCATTCGAAGCTCGCCAGCGCCGCGGTGAGCTGCTGCTGGCCCAGCGCGCGCTCGATCGCGCCGCGCGCGGCGGCGTCGTCGAGTGGCGCCGGTGCCGCGGTGCGCCCCAGCGCGGCGAGATCGGCGGCGGTGGCGCGGCCGGCGGCGAGCGCCGTCGCCGTGCGTGCGGCGTCCGCGCGCTGCGCCGCGAGGTCGCGGGTCAGCGGCAGCCACAGCAGCGCCCACGCCAGCGCGACGGCGATCGCGGCGGCCAGCGCGCCCAGCACGCGGCGTTCGCCGGGACGCTTGGCCAGCCACCATCCGGACCAGCGCGCAGCGAGGCTTTCGGCCGCCATCATGGACCCCCGATGCGCAGCCGCACGCCGGTGGCGCTGCTCGCGGCCAGCGCCGGCGCGCCGGCGGTCCGCAGGCGCGCATCCAGCGCACTCAGCGCGGCGGCGTCGAGCGGCGCCAGCTCGACCGTCCACGCGCCGCTGGCGTAGGTCGCGCGCCGCAGCGTCCCCGGCGGCAGCGAGGCGAGCGCCGGCGCCGCGCGCGCGAGCAGCGGGCCGGCGTCGTCCGGCGCCGACAGGCCGCGCACGTGCCGCGCCGCGGCGTAGCGTTGCGCCAGCGCGGCGCGTGCCGCGACGGGATCCGCGGCGGCGTCGGGTGCCACGCCCGCGTCGCGTGCGAGTTCGACCCATGCGGCGCGATCGCGCGCCGCGCGCACCGTCACGCCGACCCATTCGCCGGCGGTCGCGACAACGTGCAGCACCACGGCAATCCCGGCCACCACCGCCGCCGGACGCAGCGAGCGCCACGGCGTCGAGGCGGCGGTCGCCGCCGCCGCGTCCGCACCCGGGGGCGAGAGATCGCGTGCCGCCGCGAACGTGCTGGCCGCGGCCGCGTCCCACCGCCACGGAACTCCCGCGGCGAACGTCGCCCCCGTCTGCTGCCGCCACCGCGCCGTCGAGCCTGCAGCGAGGTCGACCTCGGCCCGCACCGTCGGTGCGAGCCCCTGCGCCTTCGCCGAGGCGAGGGCCTGGGCGAGTTCGGGCGGCAGCGTGCCCTCGGGGCCGAGCGGCGTCACGGCGAAGGCGCCGCCGTCGCCGGTGCGCACGAAGCCGTCGCCGTCGCCCTGGCACCAGCGCCAGACCGGCGCCGTCGCCGCGGCTTCCGACGACGCGACCGGCGCGGCGAGTTCCGGCTCGGCGATCACCCGCGCGAATGGCGGCCGCCAGGCGGCCAGCGGGGCGAGCTCCGACCGGGCGACGATGGTGACCGGCACGCGGCCATCGGGACCCTGGCGCCCGGCGACCAGCTGCTGCGAGGCCGGCGCGCCGGCGAGCGCGTCCTCGAGGGCGAACGCCGCGGCGGCGGCGACGCGTCCCGCCGGCAGCGGCGGCAGCGGGACCACCGCGATTCGCGCGAGCGCCGCCGCCAGCACGGCCTCGCGGCGGTCCGCGTCGGGCCAGCCGTCGGGTCGATCGCGTCCGCGGCGCAACAGAGTGCCTGCGTCGTCGAACAGCGCCCAGGCGTCGGCGCGGTCCGCCTGCGGCGCACCGGGCAGCAGGACGCGCAGCAACGTCATGGCGTGGCAGTGTCGGCGCGGGACATGGCGGCAGTTTACCGGAGCCGCGTCACTCGACCGTCTGCCACGCCACGGCGCTCGCGCGGCCGGTGCCGCGGTACAGCAGCGCGCGGGCGCGCGCCACCGACAGGCCCTGCCGCGCTTCGATGGTCACGAGGAACCAGTCGCTGCGGACGGCGAGCCCGTCTTCGCCGTCGAGCCTGGCCCCCTCGGGCAGGCGGGCGCGGAACTCGGCGACCGTCGTGAACGGCTTGCGCACGCGGCCGTCGACGAACGCCGACCACTGGTCCGGGTTGAGCCCGTCGACCAGCGCCGCCAGCACCGCGGGGGAGGCGGTGTTGACGTTGACGGGGGTCCCGCCCGGCAATGCGGCGAGATACGGCGCGACCGCGGCGAGCGCCGGCGCACCGACCCCGCGGACGGCCGCGAGCTCGGCGGTGCGGACGACCGGCGCGTTGGCCGCCAGCGTCGGCGGATCGAGCCGTGCGTAGGCGTCGTCCTCGGCGCCGTCGGTGCGGGTCACGCTGTCGCGGTCGATCCAGTCGGCGAGCGCGGCGATTGCCGCGACCGGGCCGCCGCGCTGGGCGAACAGCCGTGCGATGCGTTCTCCGCCGCGGCGCTCCTCCGCGCCGCCGGCGCCCAGCGCGTTGACGTTGAGGCGCGCCTGCGCATCGACGATCGCGCCGCGGACGTCGCCGTTCTCCACCGGCACCGGCGGCAGGTTGAAGGCCCAGGGCTCGCCGAGATGGTCGAGCGTCGTCGTGCGCGCATCGTCGTCGAGGATCTGTCGCGTCCACTGAATGGCCGCCAGCGCGAGCGCCTGCGCCTGCACCTGGTCGCGGCGGTACTCGACGCCGCGGCTCCAGCGCTGCTGGTCGGAGAACACCGTGGCGGCGATTGCGGCGGCCAGCGCGGCCAGCAGCATCGCCAGCAGCACGGCGGCGCCCCGCACGCGCGGGCGGGGAGGGCGCCGCGGCAACGTCGGGTTCAGCGCAGCGCGACCCATCGCTCGATCCGTTCGCCGCCCGCCAGCGTGAGCAGGATGCGCACGCCGCGCGGCACTTCGGGCTCGCCCAGGATCGGCCAGCGGTCGCGCCACGCGCCGTCGGTGCCGAGGTACTCCAGGCGGAAAGACGCCACGCCGCTGACCAGCCCATAGGCGGCCGGCGTCACCCCGGGGGCGTTGTCGACCCGCGGCCAGTAAGCGATCTCGAGGGTGTCGCCGGCGAGGCGGTACCCGATGCGCTGGCCGGCGCTGCCCGGATCGACGGCGAATTCGGGGCCCGCGCGGGTGAACCGCAGGGCGGCATTGTTGCGGGCGTCGAGCGTCCCGCTCCACGCGGCGGCGCGCACGGCGCCCTCGCGTGCCGCGCGGGGGACCGCCTGGCGGAAATCGCCTTCAAGCCGCGCGAACAGCGCGTCGAGCGCCTGCCATCGCTGCGCCTCGGCGGAGAGCTGGCTCTCGCTCGCGGTCAGCGCGGCGACCGCGCGGTAGCCGAGGACCGACAGCAGCGAGAAGATCGCCAGCGCGACCAGCAGTTCGAGCAGGGTGAAGCCGCGTCGGTTCATGGCGCGGCTCCCGCGCGGCCGACGTACCCGACCAGCCGCGCCAGCGCGTAGTCGGGGGCCGCCGGCGCGGCGACGACGATCTCGACCCGGCGGAATGCGGGGTTCGGCGTCGTCGTCACCGTCTCCCGCCAATGGAACGCGACGCCCGCCTGCTCGGCGTCGCCGCGCTGCTCGCCTGCGGCCGGCCAGGCGGAGGCCAACTGCGCCGCGGCGAGGCGGTTCTGCGCCACCCACAGCGCGAGCGTGCGCTGCTTCAGCTCGGTCGCGGTATCGGCGGACTGCGCGACCGCGCGCATGCCGGCCGCGAGCGCGACCGCGACGATCGTCAGCGCGACCAGGACCTCGATCAGCGTGAAGCCGCGGTGGTGGCGATGCGGTTCAGCGGGTCGGCGGCGAGGGTGAACACCCATCCGGGAGCGGCGAGCGCGAGGGCATACGGTTCGTTGCGGCCGGATGGCCGCAGCGGGATCACGGCGTCGGCAGGCACCGGCGCGCCGGCGTAACGTGCCGCCGTCACCGCCAGGCCGGCCGGCAATGCGCGCGGCGCGAGCACGTCGTCGTCGGCCAGCGGCACCCAGCGGTCGGTCTCGTCGCGCCGCCAGAAGCGGTAGCGTTCTCCTTCGGCGCTGACGCCGAGCGTCTCGCGCCGCCACTGCGCGGCGGCGGCGGCGTGCTCGAGCGCACCCGCCAGCCGGCGCGCTTCCCTTGCGGCGCCGCCGCGCTCGTCGCCCCCGAGGGTGGCGGCGAGGAGCGCCGCGGCGATGCCGAGCACGACCAGGACGACCAGCAGTTCGATCAGCGTGAACCCGGCCGCGATCCGGGTCGGACGGGCCGGCGCGTGCGCCGGTCGGGCGCGCACCCGCCCGGCTAGAGTTCCCACGACCCGATGTCGGCGTCGGCGCCGCTGCCGCCGGTGGCGCCGTCGGCGCCCTGGCTCCACACGTCGATCTCGCCGTGCAGGCCGGGGTTGAGGTACTGGTACGGATGTCCCCACGGATCCTTCGGCAGCCGCTCCAGGTACCCGTTGGGCTTCCAATTCGGCGGCACCGGGGCGAGGTTCGGCCGCGCGACCAGCGCCGCCAGTCCCTGCTCGGCGGTCGGATAGCGCTGGTTGTCCAGCCGGTAGAGCTTGAGTGCCTGCATCACCGCGGCGATGTCGTTCTTCGCCGCGATCGCGCGCGCCTCGTCGGGGCGGTCGAGCACCCGCGGCACGACCAGCGCCGCGAGGATGCCGAGGATCACGATGACGACCATGATCTCGATCAGCGTGAAGCCGGCGGCGCGCCGCGGCGGCCGGGGTCGGGGAAGGGCGATCATCGAGCGATTATAATCCGCGCTTGCCATGCGCCGCGCTGCCCTCTTCCTGCTGTTCGTCGTCGTCGGCATCGCCGCGGCCGCAGGCGGCGCATGGTGGTGGACCGGGCGGCCGCTGGCGCTGCCCGCCGAGCCGTACTCGTTCGACGTCCGGCCCGGCGCGAGCCTCGGCGCGGTCGCGCGCGACCTCGCCGGCGCCGGCGTGCTGCCGGACGCGCGCGTCCTGATCGCGTACGCGCGGCTCGCCGGGGTCGACCGCGCGATCAAGGCCGGCAACTACGAGCTTCCCGCCGGCACCACGCTGCGCGATCTGGTGGCGCGGCTGACGCAGGGCGACGTGACCCAGGTCGCGCTGACGATCGTCGAGGGCACGACGTTCGCCGAGCTCGTCGCGACGCTGAAGGCGAACCCCGGCGTGCGCGACACGGTGCTCGGCCTCGACGGCGCGGCGCTGATGCAGAAGATCGGCGCCGAAGCGACCGCGCCCGAGGGCTGGTTCTTTCCCGACACCTATTTTTTCGCCGCCGGCTCGACCGACGCCGCGCTGCTCGCGCGCGCGCACCGGCTGATGCGCGCTCGCCTCGACGCGGCGTGGGCGGCGCGCGCGCCGGGGCTGCCGCTCGCCGGTCCGTACGAGGCGCTGATCCTGGCGTCGATCGTCGAGAAGGAAACCGGCCGTGCCGCCGACCGGCCGCTGATCGCGTCGGTCTTCATCAACCGGCTGAAGCTCGGCATGCGCCTGCAGACCGACCCGACGGTCATCTACGGCGTCGGCCCGAAGTTCGACGGCAACCTGCGCCGGCGCGACCTCGACACCGATACGCCGTACAACACCTACACCCGCGCCGGACTGCCGCCGACGCCGATCGCGCTGCCGTCGCAGGGGTCGCTCGACGCGGTGGTCAACCCGCCGCGTTCGGATTACCTCTACTTCGTCGCGCGCGGCGACGGCAGCTCGCAGTTTTCGACGAACCTCGCCGACCACAACCGCGCCGTGGCAAAATTCCAGAAGGGCGGACGCTGAGCCGGCCTTCGGCGCGCCGCCCGGCCGCTTCCGCCGCTTCGATCGTGCCGTCGCTTCAACCGGGACCCGGGCGTCCCGGCGTTCTCCCGCGGTCGCTCTCCCGCGGGCTTCATCCATCTCCAACGGCCCTGCCATGCCAGAACGATCCGGACGTTTCATCACGCTCGAAGGCATCGACGGCGCGGGCAAGAGCACCCACGTCGGCTGGCTTGCCGAGCACCTCGGCGCCGCCGGCCACGAAGTCGTCGCGACCCGCGAGCCGGGCGGCACGCCGCTGGGCGAGGAGCTGCGGCGGCTGCTGCTGACCGCACCGATGACGCACGACAGCGAAGCGCTGCTGATGTTCGCCGCGCGGCGGGAGCACCTGGACCAGGTGATCCGGCCGGCGCTCGCCCGCGGGGCCTGGGTGCTCTGCGACCGGTTCACCGACGCGACCTACGCCTATCAGGGCGGCGGCCACGGCGTCGCGCGCGAGCGCATCCGGATGCTCGAGGACTGGATCCACGGCGACTGCCAGCCCGACCTGACGCTTCTGTTCGACGTGCCGCCCGCGGTGTCGCGCGCGCGCCTCGCCAAGGCGCAGGTCGAGGGGCGGGCGCTCGACAAGTTCGAGCGCGAGGCGGCGGCGTTCTTCGACCGCGTGCGCGACGCCTATTTGGAGCGCGCCGGCGCGGACGTCGCGCGGTTCCGGATCGTCGACAGCACGCAGCCGGTGGCCGCGGTGCGCGCGGCGCTCGCGGCGCACGTCGACCGGCTGGTGGCGCCCGTCGAAGCCACGAGCATGCGCGGCCACGACGCATGAGCACGCCGGGCCGCCCCAAGGGCGAATGCCGGAGTGCGCAGCACGGAGGCGTTCGATGAGCGACGACGCCCGCGACGCGCCGGCCGCCGCCGACCCGCTGCCGTGGCAGCCGCTGCCGCCGTGGCACGAGGCCGCGCTCGCCGCGGCGCTGGAGCGGCGCGCGACGTGGCCGCACGCGCTGCTGCTGCACGGCCCGGCCGGGATCGGCAAGGAGGCGCTGGCGCTCGCGTTCGCGCAGGCGCTGCTGTGCGAGGCGCCGCGGGCCGACGGCCGCGCCTGCGGCGAGTGCCCGTCGTGCCGCTACGCGACCGCCGGCCAGCACCCGGACCTGATGCGCGTCACGCAGGTGAGCTTCGACGACGACGGCGAGCCGGTGACGAAAGAGACGATCGGCGTCGACCGCATCCGCGACGTCACTTCGTTCACCCAGCTTACCGCGCACCGGCAGCGGGCCAAGGTCGTGGTCATCGCCCCGGCCGAGCGGATGAACGCCAATGCCGCCAACGCGCTGCTGAAGACGCTCGAGGAGCCGCCGGCGGCGACCTACCTGATGCTCGTGACCGCGGCGCCGGGCCGGCTGCCCGCGACCATCGTCAGCCGCTGCCGCAAGCTGCCGTTCGGGTACCCGGCCGCGGAGGCGGTGTTGCCCTGGCTGGCGGCGCGGGGCCTCGCGGACCCGGCGCTGGCACTGGCGCAGGCCGGCGGCGCGCCGTTCGCGGCGCTGGCGTTCGCCGACGCGGGCTGGCAGGGCGAGCGCCGCGCCTGGCTCGCCGCGCTCGCCGATCCCGCCCGCCTCCCGGTGCTCGCGACCGCGGCGCGGATCGACGCCGGCGGCAAGGATGCGCGCCGGGCGCGGCTCGCCCAGGCCCTCGACCTGCTCCTGGGCTGGGCGGCCGATCTCGCCCGGGTTTCCTCGGGCGCGCCCCCGCGCGTGCACCCCGATTGCGCCGCCGCGCTCGCCCGGCTCGCCCCGCGGGTGGCGCCGCTGCCGCTGTTTCGCTATCATCGGACGCTGCTGCGGCAACGCGCGCTGCTGGCGCACCCGCTGCAGCCGCGGCTCGTCGCCGAGGCCATGCTGCTCGACTACCGCGCACTGTTCGCGCCGGCCTAGCGCTGCCGGCCCGGCCCTGCCGGTCGAGCGCCGCCGCGCCGACCCGACCACGCAATCGCAACCGATCGATCCGGATGGCCGAGAAACCGACCGCTGTCGCATCCAACGCCGCCCTCGCCGCCAGCATGGCGCGTCCGGGGGTCCTGTCGCTCAACATCCGCGAGCGCGCCGCGCTGTATGCGGCGTACATGCCGTTCCTGCGCGGGGGCGGCATCTTCATCCCGACGTCGCGCACCTACACGCTCGGCGAGGAAGTGTTCATGCTGCTGTCGCTGATGGACGATCCCAACCGCATCGCGGTCCAGGGCAAGGTCGTCTGGGTGACCCCCGAAGGCGTGCAGGGCAACCGCACGCAGGGCATCGGCGTCCAGTTCACGCAGGACGAGACCGGCGCGGCCGCCCGCGCGACGATCGAGAAGATCCTCGGCGAGACGCTCGCCAGTTCGCGCCCCACCCACACGATGTGACCGCCGCGGCCGGGGCCGTCCGGTCCGCGATCGCGCGGTGCCGCGCGCCCGGCGCCCGCCATGTTCGTCGATTCGCACTGTCATCTCGATTTTCCCGAACTCGCCGCGCGGCTGCCCGAGCTGCTCGACGCGATGGCGGCCGCGCGGGTGACACATGCGCTGTGCATCTCGGTCAACCTGCCGGACTGGCCGGGCGTGCACCGCCTTGCGACCGCGCATCCGAACCTGTACGCGACCGCCGGCGTCCATCCCGACTACGAGGACACGCCCGAGCCCTCGGTCGCCGACCTCGTCGCGCTGGCGGCGCGGCCGAAGGTCGTCGCGATGGGCGAGACGGGCCTCGACTACTACCGATTGAGCGGCGACCTCGAATGGCAGCGCGCGCGCTTCCGCCGGCACATCCGCGCCGCGCGCGAGGCCGCCCGCCCGCTGGTGATCCATACGCGCTCGGCGGCGGACGACACGCTGGCGATCATGCGCGACGAGCGCGCGGACGAGGCGGGCGGGGTGATGCACTGCTTCACCGAGACCTGGGACGTCGCGCAGGCGGCGCTCGACCTCGGGTTCCACATCTCGTTCTCGGGCATCGTCACCTTCCGCAACGCGACGGCGCTGAAGGACGTCGCGACCAGGGTGCCGCTCGAGCGGATGCTGATCGAGACCGACTCGCCGTACCTGGCGCCGGTGCCCCATCGCGGCAAGACCAACGAGCCGTCGTTCGTGCCGCACGTCGCGGTGGAAATCGCCCGGCTGCGCGGCGTGCCGGTCGAGGCGATCGCCGCCGCCACCAGCGCCAACTTCTTCCGCCTGTTCGGCATCGACCCGCCGTCCGACCCGGCCGGCGCCGCGCGCGGCCCGGGCGGGAACCCTTCCAACGCTTCAGCCTGAGCCCCCGACCGCCATGATCTTCCGCTACCGCTCGCCCGCCTTCCTGCTGCTGCTCGTCCTGGTCGCCGTCGCGCCGCTGCCGGCGCGGGCGCAGGGCACGCCGGACGACTTCCTGATCGCCGTCGCCAACGACCGCGCGCCGCAGGTGCGCGCGCTGCTGGCCCGCGGGATCGACCCCAACTCCGTCGATGCCGCCGGCGACCCGGCGCTGTTCATCGCCGCGCGCGCCGGCAACGCGGCCACCGTCGACGTGCTGCTGGACGCGAAGGCGAACGTCGACCTCCGCAACCGCTTCGGCGACACGCCGCTGATGGCAGCGGTGCTGCACGGCCACGTCGACGTGGCGAAGAAGCTGAGGGCGCGCGGCGCCGCGGTCAACGGGCCCGGCTGGACGCCGCTGATCTACGCGGCGACCGGCGGGCACGAGGACCTGGTGCGGTGGCTGCTGGCGGAGGGGGCCGCGATCGACGCGGCGTCGCCCAACGGGACGACCGCGCTGATGATGGCGGCGCGCGAAGGCCGCTACAAGGTGGCGATCCTGCTGATCGACCGCGGCGCCAACGTCACCCGTCGCAACGACGCCGGAGTCACGGCGCTGTCTTTCGCGCTGGCCACGGGGGACAACGCACTGGCGGAACGCCTGCGCAAGGCCGGCGCCCGCGACTAGGCGCTCAGTCGCGCGGCAGGTCGCCCGGGTGCTCGTCGCGGTCGGCGCCGCCCGGCGGGTCGATCAACGGCGAGGCGGAGGCTTCGGCGATCAGCGACGGCAGCAGGTCCGGGACGCTTCCGGCCAGGCGGCGCGCGCCGTCGAAGCGCGCCTGCCAGTAGCGGCGGTCGATTTCGGCGATCTCGACCTCGCGGCCGCGGCGCGGGGCGTGGATGAAGCGGTTGTCGCCGAGGTAGATCCCGACGTGCGAGAACGCGAACCGGCGGGTGTTGAAGAACACCAGGTCGCCCGGGGCGAGTTCGGCCATCGCCACCTTCTCGCCGAGCTGGCTCATTTCCTTCGCCGTCCGCGGCAGCGTCACGCCGGTGACCTGCTGGAACACGTACTGGACGAGGCCGCTGCAGTCGAGCCCGGTGTCGGGGGTGCTGCCGCCGAACTTGTACTTGACGCCCAGCAGCGACAGCGCGCGGTTGGCCAGCCCCTGCGCGCCTTCCAGCGCCGAATGGGCGGCGGCCTTTGCCCGCGCCGTCACCGCGCCGTCGGCGGGCGGTACGGCGGCGTCCTGCCCGCGAGCGCCCGCACTGGACAGCGCCACGCCGGCGGCGAGCGCCAGCGCGACCAACGACGCCCGGCGCGGGCGCCGCCGCGCGGCGGTCTGCGTCCGGGTCGGCCGGGCAGGGCGGCAGGCAGGGGGGGTGGAGGCGCGGTGGGCTGGCATGGCCGGCATTATCGCTCATCCGGCGGGCCGCCGGAAACGGGGCCACGGGAACCCCCCTTGACCCGCCCGGCGGGGCGCGCCAGCGGCTTGGTCTCCGCGCGGCGGCGGCGGGCGTCCTTGGGGTCCACTGCCAGGGGGCGCAGGATGTCGATCCGGTCGCCCTCGTGCAGCACCGCGTCGAGCCGGACCCGGCGACCGTGGATGGCGAAGGTCACCCGGTCCGGCGTGAAGCCCCAGGCCGCCGCCAGCGCCGCCCGGGTCACGGCTTCGCCGACGGTCGCCCCGACCGGCAGCCGCAGCGGCACGACATCCTGCGTCCGGGGCGTCGCCCAGGCGACCGCGACGGCGATCGTGCCCGCAGCGCCGCCCCGGGGAGTGCCGGCGGCCGGGCTGGCCGCGGCGTCGGCGTCCGTGGCGTCCGTGGCGTCTGTGGTGTCTGCGGCGTCCGCAGCGATGCGGGGAGGGGCGCGCCCGGCCACGCTCAGGCTCCCCGGCCGGGGGGCGTCCCCGGCCCGGCGCCGGCGGGGGTGCCGGCAGCGGCCGCGAGGGCTTCCTGCCGGCTCTGCCACTCGGCGCGCCGGACGAAGGCGTCGATGAAGGTGTTGGCGATGTGCCCGAACACGGGGCCGACGACCCTTTCCAGCAGATGCGTCGTGAATTCGTAGGCGAGGACGAACTCGACCTTGCAGGCGTCCTCGGCGAGGGTCGTGAATTTCCATTCGCCGTGCAGGTGGCGAAACGGCCCGTCCTTCAGCGTGACGACGATCGACGTCGGCGGCGCATTCGCGTTGTCGGTGGTGAAGTGCGCGCGAACGCCGTGGTAGTCGATGTCGACGCGGGCGGTCTTGCCGCCGGCGTGCGTCTCCAGCACCTGCGCGCCGCCGCACCAGGGGAGGAATTCCGGGTAGCGCCCGATGTCGTCGACCAGCGCGAACATCCGCGCGGCGCTGAACGGCACCAGCACCGATCGGTGCACCGACTGCATGGAGGGTTGCTAGAATGCGCGTCCGGTGCGGCGGATGACCCTCGCCGCGCGGACGCCTATATGAGCATCGTCGACAATCGCAAAGCCTATCACGACTACTTCGTCGAGGAGAAATTCGAGGCGGGGATGGCGCTCGAAGGCTGGGAGGTCAAGGCCATTCGCGCCGGCCGCGCCCAGCTCAAGGAAGCCTACGTCGTGGTCAAGGACGGCAACATCGCCCTGATCGGCGCGCACATCACCCCGCTGACGCAGGCGTCGACGCACGTCCGCGCCGATCCGACCCGCACCCGGCGGCTGCTGCTCAATCGCGACGAGATCAACCGGCTGATCGGCAAGGTCGAGCGCGCGGGCTACACGATGGTCCCGCTCGACCTCCACTACACCCGGGGCCGGGTCAAGCTCGAGATCGGCCTCGCCCGCGGCAAGAAGCAGCACGACAAGCGCGCGGCGATCAAGGACCGCGAGTGGAGCCGGGAGCAGCAGCGGCTGCTGCGGCAGCGCACCACCGGCGTCCGCGGCTCGGCGTAGGCCGGTCACGGTCCGGTCGCGCCGGACCGCCGCCCCGGGCGCGCCGGCCCCGAGCCGCGCGCGACCGGTCCGCCGGTCAGTTGACGCGGTACATCTTGGCCGGGTCCATCGTGTACGTCCAAGGCAGGCCCGCGTTCTTCCAGCCGTTGACGGTGCGCTGGCCCTTGGTCGGTCCGTCCTTGGCGACGTCGCCCTCGAAGCCTTCGACGACGCTGTAGGCCTGCCTGTAGCCGGCAGCGAACAGCAGGTCCGCGGCACTGGCGCTGCGGTCGCCCGAGCGGCAGAGGAGGATCACCGGGTCGTCCTTCGTAAGCCCCTTGGCGGCGAGGCGGCGCCCGACTTCGGCGACGAAGTCCGGGTTGTCGCGCTGCTTCAGCGTCTTCTTTTCCTGGTCGAACTGCGGGGCGTCGCCCCACTCCAGCCGCAGCGGCACGTTCGCGTCGGCCTGCGTCGGCATGCCCACGTAGACGACTTCGGCGCGGGTGCGCACGTCGAGGAACAGCACCTTCTGCGGAGTCGCACGCACCATCGCGTCGGCTTCCTTTGCCGTCAGGTAGAGCTTGGGATCGCTGCGTTTGGCCTCGGGCAGGTCGGCGTCGGTGACGGCAAAGGCGGTGGCAACGGGCAGCAGCAGGGCGGCGAGCGTCGCGGTGGCCAGTGAAAGAAGCTTGCGGCGATTCATTCGATCCTCCGTGGGGCGTGGACGGGTGGGTGCGGCGGCGGATGCACCGGCGGGTGCGACTGCACCATCGCCCCGGCGCAGATGCCGATTCACTTCATCTGCAAACATGGAGTCGACCCGGCGGCGGCGCAAGAGCCGGGAAGCGGGACGCGTCACATGCCTGGGCGGGAATATTCCTGCGGACGCCCGAGCGCCGCGTCCGCCGCCGCGACGCCGCTGCGCACCGCGGCCTCGAGCGTCGCGGGGAAGTGGGCATCGGTGTAGTCGCCCGCGAGATACAGCCCGTGGGCAAGCCGCCCGGCGCGCGGCCGCGCGAGTCCCGGGGTGCAGGCGTAGGTCGCGCGCCGTTCCGCGATCACGCGGTGCCACGCGCTCGGCGGCAGCGCGGGCGCGAGCCGTCGCAGCTGGGCGTCGACGCGGACCGCGAGCGCGTCGTGCGGCAACGCGTCGTGGGGACCGCCGGCACTGATGACGATCGCCGCGAGCGCGCGCAGCGCCGAGGGCGTCGCGACGCGCTCCCGCCCCGTTGCTGGCTCCGCGGGCCGGGGCGAGGCAGTGCGGGGCGGCAGCGCGTCGCGGCGGTCGAACAGCCACTGGCCCGGAGCATCGTCGAGCCGGAGCACCCGCCCGGGCCACGCGACGTCGGCGGCAAACCCGAGATAGACCGTCGTGATCGACTCGTAGGCGAAGGCCGCGACCGTGTGCCGCAGTGCGTCGACGGCGGGGTAGCCGCGGAAGCCTTCGCCGAGCGCGGCGGCGACCTGGTGCGGCCCTGCGGCGAGCACGACTGCGTCGAACCGGTCCGATGGCCCGCGCCGCGTGTGGACTTCGACGCCGTCGCCGGCGGGCGCGATCCGCTCGATCGTCGTCCCTGTGCGCACGCGGCCGCCGCGGGCGGCGACCTCGGCGACGGCGGCATCGGGCAGCAGCGTTGAAAGGTCGACGGCGGGCACCAGGAAATCGCTGTCGGATCGGGCTCCGGAGAACGCGGCGGCGAGCACGTTGGCGAACAGCTGCGCGCTCGCCCGCTCCGGCGGCGTGTTGAGCGCGGCAAGGGTCAGCGGCTCCCACAGCGCCGCGAATGCCCGCGGCGGCGTCGCCGCGAACAGCGTGGCGACGGTGGCGCCGGCATCGCAGCGAAACCCGCGCGCGGCGAGGGCGCGGTAGTCGCGGATCAGCGCCAGCCGCTCGCGCCACGACAACCCGGACGCACCCGCCAGCGCGCCGGCCAGATGCAGCGGTGCCGGCAGCGGCCAGGCGGCGAGCCGCACGCCGTCGCGCGCCAAGGGCCGCAGCGCCAGCGGCTGCCGGTGCAGCAGGCGCGACGCGTCCGCGCCATGCAGCGAGGCGATCAGCGCGAGGGTCTCGTGGTAGGCCCCGACCAGCAGGTGCTGGCCGTTGTCCAGCGCCAGCCCGTCGCGCTCGACGCGGCGGGCGCGGCCGCCGGGGGTCGCCGCCGCCTCGTAGAGCGTCACGCGGGCGCCGGCGCGCGCGAGCGTCACCGCCGCCGCGCAGCCCGCCCAGCCGGCGCCGACCACCGCGACGTCGAGCGCCGCGGCGGTCACCCGCGCCGCGACGTCTTCCACGCGATCCACAGCTTGCGCAACGGCGTCAGCGATACGCGTCCGCGCAGCACCGCGTCGCTGTCGCGCGCGATCTCGTCGAGCAGCGTCCGGTAGATCGCGGCCATGATGAGGCCGGTCTTCTGCGTGCGGCGATCGGCGGCGGGCAGCGCGGCGAGCGCACGGTCGTACCACGACCTCGCGCGCTCGACCTGGAACGCCATCAGGGCGCGGAACGCGTCCCCGCCCTCGGCGCGCAGCAGCGTCGACGGCGCGACGCCGAACCGCGCGAGTTCGTCCTGCGGCAGGTAGATCCGGCCGCGGCGGGCGTCCTCGCCGACGTCGCGGATGATGTTGGTCAGTTGGAACGCGATGCCGAGGTCGCGCGCGTAGTCGAGCGTCCGCGCCTCGGTGCGGCCGAAGATGTCGGCGGACAGCAGGCCGACGACCCCGGCGACCCTGTGGCAATACGTCTCGAGCCCGGCGAAGTCGGGATAGCGCACCTGCTCGAGGTCCATCGCCATGCCGTCGACGATCGTCTGCAGGTGCGCCTGCGGCAGCGCGAAGCGCGCGACCACCGGCTGCAGCGCCTGCGCAACCGGGTGCTGCGGGCTGCCGCCGTAAGCCGCGGCGATCTCCCGCCGCCACCACGCGAGCTTCGCGCGCGCCACCTCGGGATCGGTCACCTCGTCGACGACGTCGTCGACCTCGCGGCAGAACGCGTACAGCGCGACGATCCCGCGGCGCCGTTCCGGCGGCAGGAACATGAAGCTGTAGTAGAAGCTCGACCCGCTTTGCGCGGCCTTCTGCTGGCAGTAGTCGTCGGGCGTCATGTGGGCGAACGATACACGCCGGCGGGGTCGCTGCGGGAGCGTCGCGAAATCAGGGGCACCGCGACCCGCCGGGAGCGCAACCCGTGGCCGTCAGGGCTCGCCCGCCGGGTCGCGCCGCGGGAGGGCGAGGGCGCCGAGCGCCGACACCGCGACGCGCATCCAGTCGAGGCCGCCCAGCGCCGGGCGCGCCCGGAACACGTCGCCGCCGACGGCGTCGATGCGGTCGAGCACCAGGCGGCCGCCCGCGAGCACGCCGCCGATCTCGACACGCGCCCGCCACGGCAGCCTGCCCAGCAGCGGCCGCCCCGATTCCAGCAGCGCGCGCGTGCGTCCGGTTTCGAAGGCCATCAGGGCGCGAAACCGCGCGTCGACCTCGGCGCGCGCGATCGCGTCCTCGGTCACGCCGAAGCGCGCCAGATCCTCCTGCGGCAAGTACACCCGGCCCTTCGCCCAGTCGACGCCGACGTCCTGCCAGAAATTGGCGTACTGCAGCGCGCTGCAGATCGCGTCGCTGGCGGCGAGGTTGGCCGGCGTGTCGGCGCGCCACAGGCACAGCAGCAGGCGGCCGACCGGATTGGCCGAACGGCGCGCGTAATCGGCCAGGTCGGCGTAGGTCGCATAGCGGGTCGTGACCACGTCCTGGCGAAACGCCGACAGCAGGTCGTGGAATGGCGGCAGCGGCAAGCGGTGGGTCCGGATCGCGGCGGCGAGCTCGACGAACGGCGGCGCGGCCGGGGTCGCGCCCGCACCGATGGCATCCAGTTCGGCGCCGTACCGGTCGAGCGCCGCGAGCCGCTCGGCAGGTGTGGCTTCGCCCTCGTCGGCGAGGTCGTCGGCGCCGCGCGCGAATCGATAGATCGCCAGCACGGCGGCGCGCGTCGCGCGCGGCAGCAGTCGGGACGCGACGGGAAAGTTCTCGTAGTGGCCGGCGGACACGGGGCAGGTATGCTGAAGGGAGCGTGGGATCGCGGCGATCGGTCCGGGGCGCTGACCCGGCGCCGCGCCGCGGCGGCAAATGCGGCGCGAGGGGCAACGGTAACCGTTTGCTGGCCGGTGCGGCGGGATTCGACTATAATTTCCGGTTTGGCGAAAGCGGCTCTTCCCGGTGCCGGCCTCGGGTCGGCACCCCCCGCGCGGTACCGCGCCGACCTCCGCGGCAAGGCATCCCGGGACCGTGAATCCGTGACCCGCATCGCGTTCCGACCGTGGAGCGCGGGCTGCGCATCCAGACTGCGGAAGTGGCGGAATTGGTAGACGCACCGGATTTAGGTTCCGGCGGGGCAACCCGTGGGGGTTCGAGTCCCCCCTTTCGCACCACGCTTTGAAATTAGCAAGGATTCGACGCCCATGCAAACCAATATCGAAACCCTCGGCCAACTCGAACGGCGGCTGTCGGTCGCCGTGCCCGTCGCGACCATCGAAAGCGAGATCGGGAAGCGGCTGGCGCGGCTGGCCAAGACCGTCAAGGTGGCGGGTTTCCGGCCCGGCAAGGTGCCGATGAAGATGGTCGCGCAGCAGTACGGCCCGCAGGTGCGATCCGAAGTCATCGGCGACGCCGTGCAGTCGTCGTTCGCCGAGGCCATGCGCGGGCAGGACTTCCGCATCGCCGGCTACCCGCGCATCGAGCCGAAGGAAGCGACGACCGACGGGCAGCTCGAGTTCCAGGCGACGTTCGAGGTCTACCCGGAGATCAGGATCGGCGACCTCGCCGGCGCGTCGATCGAGCGCCCGGTGGCCGAGGTGGCCGCCGCCGACATCGACCACACGATCGACGTGCTGCGCAAGCAACGCATTCGCTACGAGCCGGTGACGCGCGCGATCCAGGCCGGCGATCGGGCAATCGTCGATTTCACCGGGACCATCGACGGCGTCGAGTTCGCGGGCGGTCAGGCCAAGGACTTCCCCATCGTCCTCGGCGAGAACCGGATGCTGCCCGAATTCGAGGCCGCGCTGACCGGGCTGTCGGCCGGCGAGAGCAAGACCTTTCCGCTGACCTTTCCCGCGGACTATCACGGCAAGGACGTGGCGGGCAAGCAGGCGCAGTTCGCGCTGACGGTGAAAAGCGTCGACGAGGGCAGGCTGCCGCCGGTCGACGCCGAGTTCGCCAAGGCGTTCGGCGTGGCGAGCGGCAGCATCGACGAGTTGCGGGCGGAGATCGGGCAGAACCTCGCGCTCGAGCTCAAGCGCAAGATCGAGAACAAGGTCAAGGAGCAGGCGTTCGCCGCGCTGCGCTCGAAGGCCGAGTTCGCGCTGCCGAAGTCGCTGATCGAGATCGAGGCCGACGGCATGATGCGCAAGATGGCCGACGACCTGATGCGGCAGGGGATGAAGGCCGAGGACGTCAAGCTGTCACCGGACCTTTTCCGTGCCAGCGCCGAGGAGCGCGTGGCGCTGGGGCTCGCCGTGGGCGAACTCGTCCGCACCGAGGGCCTCGCTGCGAAACCCGACCAGGTGAAGACGCTGGTGGCCGAGGCGGCGCAGACCTACGAGCAGCCCGAGGCCGTCGTGCGCTGGCATTTCGAGAAGGCCGAGCGGCTGGCCGAGTTCGAGGCCCTCGCGGTCGAGCGCAACGTGGTCGACTGGGTCCTCGCCCGCGCCCGCGTGGTCGACAAGCCGTCGAGCTTCGCGGACCTGATGGGACCCGCGCGCGGCTGATCGCGCGGCAGGCAACGCGCTGCCCAGGCCCGGCCGGCACCGCCCGCGGCGGCGTCCGGGGTCGACGGCGCCGTTCCGCGCGCACCCGCGCCGGCCTCCTTCCGGCGCGCCGGCGCGGCCGCCGGTCCGCCGGAGCGGCCCGAAGGCGCGCCGCCGGTCCCCCGGCGCGCTATGCTACGCGGTGGTCGCGGCAGCGCGCTTTGCATTTGCGCCCCGTCGCCCCCAACTCGACAACGCGGCGCTTCCCGCGCCGCGTCTTCGAACCAGCCGCCCCGGCGGCGCATGAAAGGATCGACCGATGGAAGAACCGAGAGGTCTGGGCCTCATCCCGATGGTGATCGAGCAGAGCGGACGCGGCGAGCGCGCGTACGACATCTACTCGCGGCTGCTGAAGGAACGGGTGGTCTTCCTGGTCGGCCCGGTCAACGACGCCACCGCCAATCTCGTCGTCGCGCAGATGCTGTTCCTCGAGTCGGAGAACCCCGACAAGGACATCAACTTCTACATCAACTCGCCGGGCGGCTCGATCGCCGCCGGCATGGCGATCTACGACACCATGCAGTTCATCAAGCCCGACGTGTCGACGCTGTGCGTCGGCATGGCGGCGTCGATGGGCGCGTTCCTGCTGGGCGCCGGCGCCAAGGGCAAGCGCTACGCGCTGCCGAACTCGACGGTGATGATCCACCAGCCGCTGGGCGGATTCCAGGGCCAGGCGACCGACATCGAGATCCACGCCAAGTTCATCCTCAGCCTGCGCGAGCGCCTCAACCGGCTGATGGCGGAGCACACCGGCCGCTCGATCGAGGAGATCGCCCGCGACACCGAGCGCGACAATTTCCTGACCGCCGAGGCGGCCCAGGAATACGGTATTGTCGACAAGGTCTTGCAGAAGCGGGGCACGGGCGAGTAAAGTCCCGTCAGCAACCCGCTCCAGGCCGCTGATTTTGAAGGGTTCCTCACACCAGGAAACGCGCGACGATGGCTGACAAGTCCCCCGGCGACAAGCTGCTCTACTGCTCGTTCTGCGGCAAGAGCCAGCACGAGGTGCGCAAGCTGATCGCCGGTCCCTCGGTGTTCATCTGCGACGAGTGCATCGAGCTGTGCAACGACATCATCCGCGAGGAGGGGACCGCGGCCGATACCGCGCGCGCCGACCGCAGCAAGCTGCCGACGCCCCACGAGATCCGCCAGAGCCTGGACCAGTACGTCATCGGGCAGGACCTCGCCAAGAAGATCCTGTCGGTCGCCGTCTACAACCACTACAAGCGGCTCGAGACCAGCGGCAAGGACGACGAGGTCGAGCTCACCAAGAGCAACATCCTGCTGATCGGCCCCACCGGCTCGGGCAAGACGCTGCTGGCGCAGACGCTCGCGCGGCTGCTCGACGTTCCCTTCGTCATCGCCGACGCGACGACGCTCACCGAGGCGGGCTACGTCGGCGAGGACGTCGAGAACATCATCCAGAAGCTGCTGCAGAAGTGCGACTACGACATCGAGAAGGCGCAGCGCGGCATCGTCTACATCGACGAGATCGACAAGATCTCGCGCAAGAGCGACAACCCCTCGATCACCCGCGACGTCTCGGGCGAGGGCGTCCAGCAGGCGCTGCTGAAGCTGATCGAGGGCACGATCGCGTCGGTGCCGCCGCAGGGCGGCCGCAAGCACCCGAACCAGGAGTTCGTCCAGGTCGACACGACCAACATCCTGTTCATCTGCGGCGGCGCGTTCGACGGCCTGGAGAAGATCATCCGCCAGCGCACCGCCAAGACCGGCATCGGCTTCGGCGCCGAGGTGGCGAGCCCGGACGACCGCAAGAACCTGTCGGTGCTGCTGCGCGAGACCGAGCCCGAGGACCTGATCAAGTTCGGCCTGATTCCCGAGTTCGTCGGCCGGCTGCCAGTGGCGGCGACGCTGGAGGAGCTGGACGAGGCGGCGCTGATCGAGATCCTGGTCGAGCCGAAGAACGCTCTGCTCAAGCAGTACCAGAAGATGTTCCGGATGGAAGGCGTCGAGCTCGAGATTCGCGAGGGGGCGCTGCGGGCGATCGCCAAGAAGGCGCTGATCCGCAAGACCGGCGCCCGCGGCCTGCGCTCGATCCTCGAGCAGGTGCTGCTCGACGTCATGTACGACCTGCCGTCGCAGGCCAACCTGTCGCGCGTCGTCGTCGACGAGGCCACCATCGCCAACGACGGCAAGCCGCTGCTGATGTTCGCCGAAGCCGCCAAGGTCGCCGGGGCCGCGCACTGATTCCCGGGCCCCCGCCGGCGGCCGCGAAAGCGCCGCCCGCGCCCACGTGCATCCCGCCAAGTCCTTGGCGGGAAAGAGGAATTTTTCCTCATCCCGATGGTCGGCTTGACAGGGGCAGCCCCCGGCCCCATGTTGCATATCATCCGTTTCTCCGCTGAAAGCGCCCCATGGCCACCGAATCCCCGCTGTCCGCCACCTCGATCTCGCTCCCCCTGCTGCCGCTGCGGGACGTCGTCGTGTTTCCGCACATGGTCATCCCGCTGTTCGTCGGCCGGCCGAAGTCGATCAAGGCGCTGGACGTGGCGATGGATGCCGGCAAGCACATCCTGCTGGTCGCGCAGAAGTCCGCGGCCAAGGACGACCCCACCGCCGAGGACCTGTATCCGATCGGCAGCGTCGCCACGGTGCTGCAGATGCTCAAGCTCCCCGACGGCACCGTGAAGGTGCTGGTCGAGGGCACCGAGCGCGCGAGCATCGGCACCATCGTCGACGAGGGCGAGTACCTGTCGGCGGGCGCGACGTCGCTGCCCGCGGCCACCGGTGAGGCGCACGAGATCGAGGCGATGCGCCGGGCGCTGCTGGCGCAGTTCGACCAGTACGTCAAGCTGAACAAGAAGATCCCGCCGGAGATCCTCACCTCGATGTCCGGCATCGACGACGGCGGCCGCCTGGCCGACGCCATCGCCGCGCACCTGCCGCTGAAGCTCGAGCAGAAGCAGGAGATCCTCGAGATGGGCGAGCCCGGCAAGCGGCTCGAGCACCTGCTCGGCGTGCTCGAGGGCGAGGTCGACATCCTGCAGGTCGAGAAGCGCATCCGCGGCCGCGTCAAGCGCCAGATGGAGAAGAGCCAGCGCGAGTACTACCTGAACGAGCAGGTCAAGGCGATCCAGAAGGAACTCGGCGAGGGCGACGAGAACGCCGACCTCGACGAGATGGAGAAGAAGATCAAGGCCGCGCGGATGTCCAAGGAGTCCGAGGCCAAGGCGATGGGCGAGCTGAAGAAGCTCAAGATGATGTCGCCGATGTCGGCCGAGGCCACCGTCGTGCGGAACTTCATCGACACCCTGACCGGCCTGCCCTGGCGCAAGAAGAGCAAGATCAACAAGGACCTCGCCAACGCGGTCAAGGTGCTCGACGCCGACCATTACGGGCTCGAGAAGGTCAAGGAGCGCATCGTCGAGTACCTCGCGGTCCAGCAGCGCGTCGATCGCCTGAAGGCGCCGATCCTGTGCCTCGTCGGCCCCCCCGGCGTGGGCAAGACCTCGCTCGGCCAGTCGATCGCGAAGGCGACGAACCGCAAGTTCGTCCGGATGTCGCTGGGCGGCGTCCGCGACGAGGCCGAGATCCGCGGCCACCGCCGCACGTACATCGGCTCGATGCCGGGCAAGATCCTGCAGAACATGACCAAGGTCGGCGTCCGCAATCCGCTGTTCCTGCTCGACGAGGTCGACAAGATGGGGCAGGACTTCCGCGGCGACCCGTCGTCGGCGCTGCTCGAGGTGCTCGATCCCGAGCAGAACTCGACCTTCGTCGACCACTACGTCGAGGTCGAGTACGACCTTTCGGACGTGATGTTCGTCGCCACCGCGAACACGATGAACATCCCGGCGCCGCTGCTCGACCGGATGGAAGTGATCCGGCTGTCCGGCTACACCGAGGACGAGAAAATCGCCATCGCCAAGCAGTACCTGCTGCCCAAGCAGATCAAGACCAACGGCCTCAAGGTCGACGAGCTTCGGGTCGCCGACAGCGCGCTGCGCGACATCGCCCGCTACTACACGCGCGAAGCCGGCGTGCGCAGCCTCGAGCGCGAGATCAGCAAGATCTGCCGCAAGACGGTGAAGTCGCTGCTGCTCAAGGAGAGCGGGGGCAAGGCGCGCAAGGCGAAGGGCCCGATCGAGGTCAACGCCAAGAACCTCGACAAGTACCTGGGCGTGCGCCGCTACACCTACGGCATCGCCGAGAAGAAGAACCAGATCGGCCAGGTCACCGGCCTCGCATGGACCGAGGTGGGCGGCGACCTGCTGACGATCGAGGCGGTCGCGCTTCCCGGCAAGGGCAAGACGACGACCACCGGCAAGCTCGGCGAGGTGATGAACGAGTCGATCGCGGCCGCGCTGTCGGTCGTCCGCCACCGGTCGAAGGCGCTCGGCATCGCGCCCGACTTCTACCAGAAGACCGACCTGCACATCCACCTGCCCGAGGGGGCGACGCCGAAGGACGGTCCGTCGGCGGGCGGCGCGATCGTCACCGCCATCGTGTCGATCCTCACCGGCATCCCGGTGCGGGCGGACGTCGCGATGACCGGCGAGATCACGCTGCGCGGCGAGGTGCTGCCGATCGGCGGGCTGAAGGAAAAGCTGCTCGCCGCCGGCCGCGGCGGAATCAAGACGGTGCTGATCCCCGAGGAGAACGTCAAGGACCTCGCCGAGATTCCGGACGAGATCAAGAATCGCCTCGAGATCCGGCCGGTGCGCTGGATCGAGCAGGTGCTCGACGCCGCGCTCGAGCGGCCGCCGGCGCCGGCCGCCGATGCCGAAACCGCGACGGTCCCCGCCGAGGGCGCGCCGGTGCCGGCGACGGAAGAGAAGGGCACGGAAGCGGCGGTCCTCAAGCACTGACGAAGCGGCCGTCGGGCGGCATCGCGGGCGCGTTCCGGCAACGGACGCGCCCGCGGTCTTTCGGGCGCGCGTCGCGGGTGTTTTGCTGCCGGCACCGGCACTTGCGCGAAGCTGTTCGCGCAGCCTTTGAACATGCCGCACCGTCTGCGCTTGACCGGTCCCGACGCCGGGACTATAAAACCTGTTCGACGTTCGTCTGCGGTCCCCGGCGCGAGGGCCGCTTCGCCGCGAAGGGGCTCCCGTGAACAAGCAGGATCTGATCGACGCCATCGCGCGTCATGCCGACATTTCCAAGGCCGCCGCCGGCCGCGCACTCGACGCGACTTTCGGTGCGATCGAGACATCGCTGAAGAAAGGTGACGCCGTCACGCTGGTCGGATTCGGCTCGTTCTATGTGGGCAAGCGGACCGCGCGTGCCGGCCGCAATCCGCGCACCGGCGACGCGATCAGCATCCAGGCCGCCGCCGTGCCCAAGTTCCGTGCTGGCAAAGCACTCAAAGATGCGCTAAACTAGCGTGCTCGAGCGATTGGTGCGCCTTTCCGGGAGTTCCGCGACCGGATCGGGGCATCGCGGTGGTCGCCGGGTGGATGGAAACCGCGGGCAGCCGCCGGGTGCATCCCGGTCCGGCCGACACCGGCGAGAGGGTGCTTAGCTCAGCTGGTAGAGCGTCGCCCTTACAAGGCGAATGTCGGCGGTTCGATCCCGTCAGCACCCACCATTGCCGGGATGGTGCGCGGAAAGATTTGTTCTGGCGGTCGGGCTTCGCGGTCCGGCCGTTCGGGGAGTGGTAGTTCAGTTGGTTAGAATACCGGCCTGTCACGCCGGGGGTCGCGGGTTCGAGTCCCGTCCACTCCGCCAACATGCAAGGGCGAACGCGAGTTCGCCCTTTTTTCCGACCGGTTGCCCGCGCCGCTTGAGGGCGCCAGGCGAGGCCACGCGAACGACGCCATGTACGATCTCGTAAACAAGCACAAACGCATCGCCCAGCTCATCCTGGCGCTGATCGCACTGCCGTTCGCCTTCTTCGGCGTCGACTACTACTTCCGCACAGGCGACCAGACGCCCGGCGTGGCGACGGTGGCCGGCGAGAAGATCACGCAGGCCGAATTCTACGAGATGATGCGCGAGCAGCAGGACCGGCTGCGCCAGCAGCTCGGCCGCAACTTCGACCCGGCGATCTTCGACAATCCCGAAGTCCGTTTCCAGCTGCTGGGACAGCTCGTCGACCAGCGCCTGCTGCAGAACAAGGGCAAGCAGGAAGGTTTCCGCGTCACCGACGCGCAGCTGCAGCAGTTCATCGCCGACCTCCCGGTGTTCCAGGAGAACGGCCGCTTCTCGCCGGACAAGTACCGCCAATTGCTTGCCGGCCAGAACCTGACCCCGCAGGTCTTCGAGTCGCGCGTGCGGGGGGAGCTGACGCTGGCGCCGCTGCAGGAGCCCGTGGCGCTGGGCGGCATCGTCGCCCGCGGCAGCGGCGAGCGCTACCTGGCACTGGTCGAGCAGCAGCGCGAGATCGCGATCGCCAGCGTCGACGCGGAGCCGTTCGCCAAGGACGTCAGGGTCGACGACGCCGCGATCAAGGCGTTCTACGACGCCAACCCCACGGCGTTCCAGACGCCCGAGCAGGCGAAGGTCGAGTTCGTCACATTGACGTTGGACGCGCTGATGGCCCAGTCCGCGGTCGAGGCGGCCGAGGTCAGGGCCAAGTACGACGCCGACGCCACCGTCTACACCCAGGCCGAGGAGCGCCAGGCGGCGCACATCCTGATCGCGGTCAAGCCCGACGCCAGCGACGCCGACAAGGCCGCGGCGAAGAAGAAGGCGGAGGAGCTGACGGCGCAGGCGAAGGCCAACCCGGCCAGGTTCGCCGAGCTCGCGAAGGCGAACTCGCAGGACCCGGGATCGGCCGCGCAGGGCGGCGACCTCGGTACTTTTGCGCGCGGCAACATGGTCAAGCCGTTCGACGACGCCGTGTTCGCGCTGAAGCCGGGCGAGATCGTCGGCCCGGTGCAGACCGATTTCGGCTGGCACGTGATCCGCCTCGCCGGCGTCACGCCCGCCAAGACCCGCCCCTTCGACGAGGTCAAGGGACAGATCGAGTCCGACCTCAAGCGGCAGAAGGCAACGCAGAAGTTCGCGGCCTCGGCCGACCAGTTCCAGAATCTCGTCTACGAGCAGGGCGACTCGCTCGGCAACGTCGCCAAGACGCTCGGCCTCGCCGTGCAGACGACGCCGTGGATCACCCGCGCGCAGGCGCAGGGGCTGGCGCAGGGCAATGCCAAGCTGCTGGCGGCGCTGTTCGCGCCGGAGTCGATCCAGGGCAAGCGCAGCACCGAGGCGATCGAGGTGGCCCCCAACACGCTGGTGGCCGCGCGCATCGTCGAGTACAAGCCGGCGGCGCCGCGGCCGCTGGCCGACGTGGCGGACGAAATCCGGCGCCAGCTGGTGCGCAAGGGCGCGTCGGAAATGGCGAACAAAGTTGGACGCGAGAAGCTCGCGCTGCTGGAGCAGGGGAAGTCAGACAAGGAGGTCGGCATCGCCTTCGGCAAGCCGGTCGCCGTGTTGCGCAACCAGATGCAGCCCGGCGTGTCCCCCGAAGGGCTGGCGCAGATCTTCCGCATCGATCCGGCCCGGGTGCCGTCCTACGTCGGCGCCGGCAACGAGCGCGGCGGGTTCTCGATCTACCGCCTGGTCAAGGTCATCGATCCGGCGCTCGACGATCCCGCCAAGCTCGCCGCGGCCGGCCAGCGCGTCGGCGACCAGCTGGGCCGCGAGCTCTTCTCGGCGTATCTGGCCGCACTGAAGGCGAAGTCCGAGGTCAAGATCGACCAGGCCAACCTGGAAAAGAAGTAGCGCGCCTCGGCGGCGGCGCCTTCGCGCGCCGCCCGCCCGCGGTCCGGACGGTCAGGGACGGCAGTTCTGCCCGATCCACTTCTCGACGTTCTCGCGTTCGCGCTGCCGGGTCTCGGGGTCGATGACGACCCGCTCGCCCTTCTCGTTGATCCGCACCAGCACGTCCTGCGTCGCGGCGAGCTGCCGGACCTGGTCGCGCGCCTTGACGCAGGCCTCGCGCACCCGGCGCGCCTCGACGGCTTCCTTGTCGACCTTCTGCGTGGCCTCGGTGCGGTCGAGCTGCTGCTTCTTGAGCTCGGCCTCCCTGTTCACCATCTCCTTGACGGCGTTCGGGTTGGCCGGCGGGGGCGGTCCGGAAATCGTTTCGGCCTTGATGTTGCCCGGCGGCGGCTGGTCGGAATAGACGACGCTGCCGTTGGCGTCGGTCCACTTGTAGAGGGTCGCCGCGTCGGCCGCGACGCCGACCGCCAGCAGCAGCGCGACGGCGAGCGCCGGAACGGCCGGAGTGGACCGCCGCGGGGTGTGCGGACCGCAGCGACGATGCAGGCGAAACAGCTTCGATGGCATGGTGGGCATCCGCCGGTTCTTATGACATTGGCAAGGTAATCCAATGCCCTGCGCGCGTCAAACGTCCGCGCCGGGGGCCGGTCGGCGCGGGTATAATTCGTTTTTGCGCCCGAGGAGTTTGTCCCCATGCGTGTCGTCCGCAAAGCGCTCACCTTCGACGACGTCCTGCTCGTCCCCGCGCACTCCACAGTCGTCCCGCGCGAAGTCTCCCTCGCCACGCGCCTCACCCGAGGCATCAGCCTCAACGTCCCGCTGGTCTCCGCGGCGATGGACACGGTCACCGAGGCCCGGCTGGCGATTGCCATCGCCCAGGAGGGCGGACTCGGCGTCATCCACAAGAACCTGCCGCCCGCGCGGCAGGCCGCCGAAGTGGCGAAGGTCAAGCGGTTCGAGAGCGGCGTGGTCAAGGAGCCGATCACGATCTCGCCGACGATGACCGTCCGCGACGTGCTGGAAATCACCCGCAAGCACCGCATTTCCGGCCTTCCCGTGGTCGAAGCCGGGCGCGTGGTCGGCATCGTCACCAATCGCGACCTGCGCTTCGAGACCAACCTCGATCAGCCGGTCAGCGCGATCATGACGCCGGCCGACCGGCTCGTCACGGTGCCCGAGGGCACCGACCTCGAGACGGCGAAGGCGCTGATGCACCGCCACCGGCTCGAGCGCGTGCTGGTCGTCAATGGCGCCAGCGAACTGCGCGGCCTCATCACCGTCAAGGACATCCTCAAGTCGACCGAGCACCCGCTGGCGTGCAAGGACGACATGGGGAGGCTACGCGTCGGCGCGGCGATCAGCGTCGCCTCCGACAACGAGGAACGCGCCGAGCTGCTGGTCGCCGCCGGTGTCGACGTCATCGTCGTCGACACCGCGCACGGGCATTCGCAGGGCGTGCTCGACCGCATCGCCTGGGTGAAGCAGCGCTTTCCGCAAGTGCAGGTCATCGGCGGCAACGTCGCCACCGCTGCCGGCGCGAAGGCGCTGGTCGATCATGGTGCCGACGGCGTCAAGGTCGGCATCGGGCCGGGGTCGATCTGCACGACGCGGATCGTCGCCGGCGTCGGCGTGCCGCAGATCTCGGCGATCCAGATGGCGCTCGAAGGCATGGGCGCCGCCGGCGTGCCCGTGATCGCCGACGGCGGCATCCGCTATTCCGGCGACATCGCCAAGGCACTCGCCGCCGGCGCGTCGGTGGTGATGCTGGGCAGCCTGTTCGCCGGCACCGAGGAGTCGCCGGGCGAGATCGAGCTCTTCCAGGGCCGCTCGTACAAGAGCTACCGCGGGATGGGCTCGCTGGGCGCGATGGCGCAGGGCAGCTCCGATCGCTATTTCCAGGAACTCGAGGGCGAGGACCCGATCGCCGCCGCGGAGAAGCTGGTGCCGGAGGGCATCGAGGGCCGGGTCCCGTACAAGGGCGCGCTGGTCAACGTGATCCACCAGCTGATGGGCGGGCTGCGCGCCGCGATGGGCTACTGCGGCTGCGCGAGCGTCGCCGAGCTCGGCACGCGCGCCGAGTTCGTCGAGATCACCTCGGCGGGCATGCGCGAGTCGCACGTCCACGACGTCCAGATCGTCAAGGAAGCCCCCAACTACCGGGTCGAGTGAAAGTTCGATCCGCGCCCGGCCGGCGCGTCGCCGGCCGCACCACCTGCAGGCACGCATGGCCTCGGCCGCCCATTCCCGGATCCTCATTCTCGACTTCGGCTCGCAGGTGACGCAGCTCATCGCGCGCCGCCTGCGCGAGACGCACGTCTACTGCGAGATTCACCCGTACGACGTCGGCGACGACTTCATCCGCGCGTTCGGCGCCAGGGGCATCATCCTGTCCGGCGGGCCCAACAGCGTCACCGAGGGCGACACGCCGCGCGCGCCGGAAGCGGTGTGGGCGAGCGGGGTGCCGGTGCTCGGCATCTGCTACGGCATGCAGGCGATGGCCGCGCAGCTCGGCGGCGCGGTCGAGAGCGGCAAGGTGCGCGAGTTCGGGTACGCCGAGATCCGGGCCCGCGGCCACTCGGCGCTGCTGGCCGGCATCGACGACCGCCGCAACGCCGAAGGGCACGGGCTGCTCGACGTCTGGATGAGCCACGGCGACAAGGTCACTGCGCTGCCGCCCGGGTTCAAGGTCATTGCCAGCAACGACGCGTGCCCGGTCGCCGGCATGGCCGACGAGGCGCGCCGCTATTTCGCGGTCCAGTTCCATCCGGAGGTCACGCACACCAAGCAGGGCACGGCGATCCTCGCCCGCTTCGCGCACGACATCTGCGGCTGCGGCCAGGACTGGAACATGGCCGACTACGTCGCGGAGGCGGTCGCGTCGATCAAGGCGCAGGTCGGCGCAGACGAGGTGATCCTCGGGCTGTCCGGCGGCGTCGACTCGTCGGTCGCCGCCGCGCTCATCCACCAGGCGATCGGCGACCAGCTGACCTGCGTGTTCGTCGATCACGGGCTGCTGCGCCAGAACGAGGCGACGCAGGTGATGGACACCTTCGCGCGCAACCTCGGCGTGCGGGTGCTGCACGTGGATGCCGGCGCCGAGATGTACGCCGCGCTCGCCGGCGTCGCCGACCCCGAGCGGAAGCGCAAGGTCATCGGCAAGCTGTTCGTCGACGTGTTCCAGCGCGAGGCGGCGAAGCTGCCGCAGGCGAAATGGCTGGCGCAGGGGACGATCTATCCCGACGTCATCGAGAGCGCGGGCGCCAAGACCAAGAAGGCGCACACGATCAAGTCGCACCACAACGTCGGCGGGCTGCCGGACACGCTGCACCTCAAGTTACTCGAGCCGCTGCGCGAGCTGTTCAAGGACGAGGTCCGCGAGCTTGGCTTGGCACTCGGACTGCCGCGGGAGATGGTGTTCCGCCACCCGTTCCCGGGGCCAGGGCTCGGCGTGCGCATCCTGGGCGAGGTGACGGCGCCGCACGCGGACCTGCTGCGCCGCGCCGACGCGATCTTCATCGACGAGCTGCGGCTCGCGCGCGACGCCGACGGCCGCAGCTGGTACGACCTCACCGCGCAGGCCTTCGCCGTGTTCCTGCCGGTGCGCTCGGTCGGCGTGATGGGCGACGGCCGCACCTACGAGCACGTCGTCGCGCTGCGCGCCGTGCAGACCACCGACTTCATGACGGCGCACTGGGCGCCGCTGCCGCACGAGTTGCTCGGCCGCGTCAGCAATCGCATCATCAACGAGGTGCGCGGCATCAATCGCGTCGTGTACGACATCTCGGGCAAGCCGCCGGCGACCATCGAGTGGGAGTAGGGGACGAGGTAGCCCGCCGGGGCTGTCTCCAGCCTCGTTGCGTCGGGCGGCGTGCAAGCCGCGATAGGGAAGGGGCGTCGCACGGGCGAAGCGCCTGACGAAGTGTTCAATAGCACGTTGATCGTGTCCTCGGGTCTGGTTGGCGATGGGTACAGGGATCGGCGCAGGGTCCTTGGTTGTAGATACGGACTTCCGTGGAAAAGTGTCGGATTGCGGCATGATGGGTTGAGGCCTCCGCCCCTTGTCGGTTTCAGGTCGGGTGATCTTCACTGAACAGCAAACGTCGCTATCTCGTCTAAAATCAGATGCAGCGCCGTCGCGAGGCCGGGCGACGAAGTTGCATCGGCACGCCAACAGCAGCGATGTTTTCGTGCGAGCAGCGCGTGATTCGTGGCAGAGAACTCATCATCCGCGGTTGGCGGACCGGGCGTAGGTCCTGGCGCCCGGGAGTCAGTGAGAGAGCGTCCGCAACATGTACGCATCCTGGACTAGTGTCCCGATTGCCCGTATCGAAGACCTGCGCGATGCGGTCTACGGCGCTGGGCTCGAGGCGACGCAGATTTCGAGAGGCTCTCTTTCGGGCAATTTGACGTTCGCGCGACGCGATGATGTCCTTTACAGCAGCGGCCTGATCAACGGCCAAGTAGCGCTGCGGGGTCCCCTCTCGCGCGATCAGATCACTGTGGGCGTCGGCCTGCGGATGGGTAGCGGCACTCGTCACTGGCTCGAGGAGACCGCCTCCGGCGCTGTCGGTGTCTTTCATGCGGGTGATGAGCATGACGCGTTCTACACGCGAGGCTCGATCTATGCGACGGCAACGCTTTCGCTCGACCGGCTGGAACAGCTGGCGGCCAGCGAAGACTTTGTTCTTGACCGGCCGGTGCTTGGGGGCACCGGGCTTCACGCACAACCGCTGGCAAGCGCGGCGCTCAGGCGACTTCGTCACGCCTTCGAGCTGATCCACGCAGGCCGTGGCGACGCGATGGGCGAGAACCGAATCGGCCAGGAACTGCTCCGCGCGTTGATCGCTCACCTCGGGCGCGCACCAAGAGCACGGAATCGGGCAGGCCGCACCGATGCACATGCCATGATCGTCCGGCGGGCGCGCGCTTACATTTCGGAGCATCTGGCCGAGCCGATATGCCCGGACACACTGGCGCAGGCGGCCCTCACGTCACGCCGGACGCTGTTTCGCGCCTTTGCAGAGATCCTGGGTGACACGCCACAAATCTATGTGATGCGTCTGCGGCTGCACCGTATCCGGCACGACCTCGCCAGCGACGAGGAGCGGGCCTGCACCGTCACGCTGATTGCCAATCAATGGGGCATCAGCGAATTGGGACGTATGGCCCGACGGTATCGCGATCTCTTCGGCGAGTTCCCGAGCGCTACGCTGGCAAAGCAGCGGCCTCGCACTCGGCCGGAAGCCGGGGCGACCGGGTTGGCACGCTCTGCATAGGCTGATCAGCCCGGCGCCTCGTATCCTCGAGCGCCAGCAAAGAGCTTCCTGTGCCACACCGCCGGACGGGACGATTGCGCCTTGAAGCAAGCCCAGGTCTCGCCGAGCCGATGCCTATTGAACGCCGCCATTGGAGGGGGAACCGTATGCGGAAAGTGATAACTCATCTTGCCGTCTTCGCTGCGGCCGCCCTGCTGGCGGTCTCGGTTGCCCGTCCCGTACAGGCGCAGATGGTAGCCGCCGATGAGGTGAAGAAAATCGCGGCCGAGGCCTACCTGTATGCCTATCCGATGCTCTACAACTACAAGACGCTGTTTCAGCAGGCAGCCGATCCTGCGTTCCCCGGCTATGTCGGCGGCTTCAACCGCTTCCGTCACTACTCGCGCGGCTTCACGCCGGCTGACAAGGACATTGTCACGCCCAGCAACGACACGCCGTACTCCTGGGCCTGGCTCGACCTGCGGACCGAGCCGATGGTAGTGACCGTTCCGGCGTCGCCAGACCGCTACTACGTCCAGCAGTGGTTCGACCTCTATACGCACAACTTTGACTATATCGGCTCACGGGCGACCGGTACCGCAGCGGGTCACTATCTCTTCACCGGCCCGAACTGGAAGGGCGAAACACCGGCCGGCATCACGAAGGTGCTGCGCGCCGAGACCGAAATGATCGGCACGCTGACGCGGACGAGCTGGTCCGGGCCGGCGGATCGTGACGGCCTGATGGCGACCCAGCGGCAATATCGTATCCGGCCGCTGAGCGAGTTCACGGGCGGCAAGCCGCCGCAACCTGCACCGAGCTACCTGTTTCCGGCGTGGGACGAGGCACGCGCCAACTCCATCGGCTTCATCGAGTACCTGAACTTCCTGCTTCTTTTTTCACCGGTGGTCGACAGCGAGAAGGCCACGATGGAGCGCTTTGCCAAGATCGGCATCGGCCCGGGGCGAGCCTTCGATCCGGCCGCGGTCGACCCGTCGACCCGCAGCGCGATCGAGGCCGGTATCAAGGAGGGGTCGGCCAGGCTTCAGGCCGAACTCGCCAAGACGACCAGCTCGGTCGACCTCTTCGGCACCCGTGCGTTCCTCGGCCAAGAATACGTCATGCGCCGGGCCGTCGGTGCGGCCATCGGCATCTACGGGAACTCGAAAGAGGAGGCCTACTACACGGCCTACAACGCGGACGCGAACAATCAGCCGCTCGATGGCGGCAAGCGCTACGTGCTGCGATTCTCGAAGGACCAGGTGCCGCCGGTGAAGTACTTCTGGTCGATGACGATGTACAACCTGCCGGATCGCTTGCTCGTCGACAACCCGATCCAGCGCTATGCGATCGGCAGCCGGACGCAGGGGCTCAAGACCAACGCCGACGGCTCGGTAGACATCTATCTGCAGTCGGCGTCCCCGGGCGGTGACAAGGAGTCCAACTGGCTGCCGACGCCGAAACAGGGACCGTTCTTCATGGTGCTCAGGATGTACGGGCCTGAAGGGAAACTCGCGGCCGGAGCGTGGCAGGCGCCACAGCCGTCTGTTGCCAAGTAATCAAGACCGCCCAATTAGGAGCATGCTGATGAAATCACTGCAGGTCGTTCCAGCAGCGCTCGCCGTTTGCGTTGCGCTTGTTTCCGTCGTTCGCGCGGAGACGGTCTCGACCCGTATCGGCAAGCTCGAATTCCAGGGCAGCTACCCGAGCGACGCCACGATCTCCAGGCTCTATGACGAACGCGACTTTCAGCGCGCCACGCAGGCGTACCTCTGGGCGTTGCCGATCGTCGGCATGGCCAACTGGCAGAAGGCGCATGAGGAAATCTTCGGCGCCAAGTCGGGCGACGTCATCATCTACGACGACTTCGTCAGCAAGCGCGGCATCCTGACGGCCAATGCAACCACGCCCTACGTCATCAGCTTCTTCAATCTTGCCGAGACCGGGCCGGTCGTCATCGACATGCCGGCAGGTTCCGTCGCCGGCTTCGTCAACGACATGTGGCAGCGGCCCGTCGTCGACATGGGTCAGACCGGTCCGGACCAGGGCAAGGGCGGAAAGTACCTGCTGGTCGGTCCGGGCCAGAAGGTCGACAACCCCGAGGGCTACTACGTCGTCAATCCATCCACCACGAATGTCTTCTGGGGCTTTCGTGCGCTGGAGCGCGATCCCGCCAAGGTGCAGGCCCTGCTCGACGCCTTGAAGATCTATCCACTGGCCCGCAAGGACAATCCCCCCAAAGTCCGGTTCGTCGAAGTCAAGGGCAAGTCGTGGTCGCAGACGCAGCCGCGGGGCCTCGCCTATTGGCAGAGCCTTTCGGACATCATCAACCGCGAGCCCGTGCAGGAACGGGACCGGTTCTTCATGGCGATGCTCAAGCCGCTGGGCATCGAGAAGGGCAAGCCCTTCAAGCCCGATGAACGCCAGAAGAAGCTCCTGACGGAAGGCGCCGTCGTCGGCGAAGCCATGGCGAAGGCCAATGACTTCGACAAGCAGTTTCCGGCCGCACACTATGTTGATGGTCGGCGCTGGGAGTTCGCGCTGGCGCTCGACCCCAGCCAGCGCACCGCGAACTACGACCAACTCGACGAACGCGCGGCCTGGTTCTACGAGGCCACGACGACCTCGGCGGGCATGGTGACGACCACGCCGGGTGTGGGCCAGATCTATCTCGGCACCTACAAGGACAAGGCGGGCCGCTGGCTCGATGGCAGCAAGACGTACCGGTTGCGGATCGCGAAGGACGCACCGGTGGCGAACTTCTGGTCGATGACAGTCTACGACACCGACACGCGCGCGCTGATCGACAATCGGACGCAGCAGGCCGACCGCTCCTCGCGCATGGATCTCAAGAAGAACCCTGACGGGTCGGTCGACCTTTACGTCGGTCCAAAGGCTCCAAAAGGCATGGAGAGCAACTGGGTGCAATCCCTGCCGGGCAAGTCTTGGTTCTCCTACTTCAGGCTATACGGCCCGACGCAACCCTTCTTTGATCGCTCTTGGAAGCTGGACGACTTCGACGAGGTGAAGTGACTGGCCCTCCCTTTTCGGGAATGGCGCAGGAGAAGGTAACGGCAGTCAATGGTTCGGGCGCGGATCCGCAGGGCGCTTGCGCGAGCTGACGGTAAAAGCTGGTTCTAAAAAGTGATCTGCGACAAGTGCTTACGGTATTTGATGCGCCTTCATTTCGAGGGCGCTCCGAGGGTCGCCTCGTGCCGCGGTGAAACCCTCACCAGCGCCCCAGGAGTCCATAGTCCTCGCTGGATCTCGAAAGGTGAGTTTTTGCAGAACCGCCCGGAAACCCGCGCCAATGCTGGTGCCTGGCAGGTTGACGGTAAAAATGACGGTAAAAATCTGCGAGGCAGAGGCGAGTACCCTTCTGATCAACAGCTTGGAAGGCTAGTTGATGATCGGGTGGGAGTAGGTTTCGAGATCTGTCGGGGTCTATCGAGATTTGTCGGAAGAGTGGATCTAATGCGTGGATTCGAGGGGCGAATGTCTGTCGAGATCCATCTCTGGGATGCCCTTCAATCTGACGGTAAATCTGACGGTAGAAATGTCGCACTGTGTTCCCAGCGCAAAATTGCCGTAAGGTCGATTTTCGAGTTGACGGTAAATTTCGAGTGCGATGTCCAACATCCATGCGGGTTTCTGGGCGATCGACGGGTTGGGCGCGCTGACGGTAAATTCCCGCGCTCCCAGGCGATAGCGCGCACCGGTGCGTCACGCTTTGTGTGTGGCTCCGCGCCGAGCAATGGAATGAAGGGCAGGGGTCGAGACAACTTGCCTGTCGTTGATCTATGCAACTACATCATCAACAGGAACGCTCGGGTTGTTCTTCGGCATGGAGCCCCGGTTCTGGCTGAACCTACAGTCCGAGTACGACATCCGAGTCGCGGACCGGGAACTCCGGGCCAAGCTCTCGCCAAGGATCCGCGTCTTTCAGCCGGTGGCGGGGTGACGCAGCGCGTTCACGGCTTTTCCTGACCGTTTAGCGAGGGCCCGAGCTTGTCGCGCGACCCGAGTGAGGGGAAGGGCTGGCCGTTGGCAAGGCCCGAGGCGTTCTCGGCTTCGTACAGCGTCAAAGACCAGAAGTTCGCAGCCGGCACGTCCTTCGGCAGGTTCAGCTTGTAGGTCGTCCCGCCGGTCACCGCCACGCCATCGCTGTCGGTGAACGCGACCACGTAGAAGGCGCCCTTGCCGGGAAAAGGTAAACTCGGCCTCAGACCTCGGGCCATGACCTCGGCCGCACCCGGGGCTCCACGACCAATAGCGGGAGTCGAAACGATGAGAGCAGGACGCATGCTCAAATGGCTGCTGATCGCCACGCTGGCAATTGCTGCGGTGGCGCTCGGCGTCCGCTCATATCGAGCCCTCAGCGGCCCCCCCCTGCAGCCGTGGCACACGTTCGTGCCGCATGAGTTGCGCGTGGACGAGCTGGATGCTTCCGACTGGTCGCGCTATCTTGCCCAGGAGCAGGCGATCTTCGAGAGCGTGCGCGAGAATGTCAGCCAGCGGCTCGACCCCGACGCGCGCGTGCCCTACAACCGCTACTTCGAGCAGAGCCCGGTCTATCCGGGACGCTTCAAGCAGGACTGGAATCGCTCCTACGTCCTGGACCCCGAGGGGACGCCGGTCGGCGTGGTGATCCTGTTGCACGGGCTCACCGACTCGCCCTACAGCCTGAGGCACGTCGCGCAGCGCTTTCGCGAACGTGGATTCGTCGCCATCGGGGTGCGCATGCCCGGGCACGGAACGGTCCCGGCCGGGCTCACCGACGTGCGCTGGGAAGACTGGATGGCCGCCACGCGGCTGGCCGTGCGCGAGGCACGCAAGCGCGTCCCTGCGCCTGCGCCGCTGCACCTCGTCGGGTTCTCGAACGGGGGCGCGCTGGCGATGAAGTACTCGCTCGACGCGATCGAGGATCCGGCGCTGCCGCGCGCCGACCGTGTCGTGCTGTTCACGCCGATGATCGGCATCACCCGCTTCGCGCGCTTCGCGGGCTTCGCGGGCCTGCCCGCGGTTCTCCCGCCGTTCGCGAACGCCGCCTGGCTCTCCAACGTGCCCGAGTTCAATCCGTTCAAGTACAACTCGTTTCCGGTCAACGGGGCGCGGCAGTCCTATCGTCTCACCGACGCCCTCCAGGCGCAGATCCAGCGCCTGGCGCGCGCAGGCCGGCTCGGGCCGCTGCCCCCGGTGCTCACGTTCCAATCGGTCATCGACTTCACGGTGAGCACGCCGGCTATCCTCACCGCGCTCTACAGCTTCGTGCCCGACAACGGCAGCGAAATCGTGCTCTTCGATGTCAACCGCACGGTGAAGTTTGGGCCGCTGCTGCGGCCGTCGGCCTACGTCGCGCTCGACCGGTTGACGCCGACATCGCCGCAGCCTTATCGCTTCACGGCGATCGTGAACGCGGGCGACGACACGGACGCCACGGTGGAGCGGAGCATCGCGCCCGGCCAGTTGCAGGCGGTGGAGCGCAAGCTGGATATCGCGTATCCGCCGGGGATCTTTTCGCTCTCGCACCTCGCGATCCCGATCCCGATGAACGACCCGCTCTACGGCATCACGCCCGACCCCGGATCGCGCGGCGAATTCGGCCTGAACCTCGGCGTGCTCGACGCTCGTGGCGAGCGCGGCGCGCTGATCGTTGACCAGGACTTCCTGACGCGGCTGCCCTCGAACCCGTTCTTCCCGTACCTGCTCGCGCGCGTCGAGGACGGAATCGACCGGCCCTCGGGCGCGACCGGTCGCAACCTCACCGGGACGCCGTCGCCTGGTCTCCCGGTTCGGCTGGAAGCGCTGCTCTCGACCTTCCTACCGGACGACGCGGACGCCCAGCCGTTTGCGGGACCGTGACTTCGCGCCGTCTGTCGCCACGGGCCGCGCGCACTTCGCCCGAGGAGGTGCTGCGCGAGTTGTATGTCCACGGTGTCAGCGTCATCGAGGTCGAGCGCAGCGGCAGTTCGTGGCGCTACAAGCAGGACTCTCCCTTCAATCGCCGCGTGCACACCCTCACCGACACCGTGCTCACCGAGCCGGCCGCGGGGAGCCCCTTCATGGCCACGCGCTACTCGCCCGACGGCACCGCACCCGCGGGACCGTGAACAACTGCGCCAACGGCTACACGCCCTGGCACACCTATCTCACCTGCGCCGGGTCCGCAATTCGGCCGCCTACGCCAACAACAAGGATCCCGCGGTCGCTGCGGCCTTGCGCGTGCCCGAAGCGGAGATCTATGCGATCGACGTGTCGTTCCCGATGCTGAAGGACAAGGCCGAGCTGGACTATCTCGATCAGCAGCCCACGACGTTTGTGCTGCCATCCGAGGCGGTCGATCGCCTGCGTGCGGCGGCGGGGACGATCATCGCGGACTCGCCCGAATTCAAGCGGCTGCTGAAGGATGTGGGCGCTAGGGTCGTGACGGAAACATCGCCTGTTGGAAGGCCGGCGAAGGCGCCTTAGGACCGGAGTGATTGCGCGCCGCGTGTGGGGTGCGTGGATCGCACCATCCTGAAGATGTTGCGCACCTCGATCAGCTCTGCAGACGAGTATCGGGGGTCGCTCGCCACGGCGGCGGTAGCGGAACTTGCCGGGCATCGGACCGACGCCGTTGTCCCCTATCGGCGCGGATTGTCTCGCCCGCGCTTTCACCAGCGCCCTTGGCGGCGAGGAATGCGACCGTCGTCGGGATACTATTGCTGGCCGAAGCGCTGAAGCGGCACGCTCTGAAGCCGTTCCTTGGCAGCCGGTGAAGTCCGCAGTCAGCGGTTTGCCCTGTCGGCAGGCGAAGTTCTCTGCCAGAATGCTTCAGTACGATCTGGCTCTGCCAGAGCTTGCGCCGACGGGTGCGAGTCGATCGATCCGATGGTGACTCTCAACTACCCCGCCCGTGCGGCATCGTGACGGTAAAAAGTGTGGGAAAAAAGTCAGTAGGGACAACAGGTTAAGGCATTCGATGCCGGCCCTTCCTGGGCGTTGCGTGACCGGCGCCGGAGCGCGCCGATGGGGTCCGCGACACTCGTTGATGATCGAGCGGGAGTAGGGGTGCGCTCCACGTCGCCGCGACCTGGCAGGACGACGAACGCGAGGACGATCGTCGACGACTACCCGTTGCCGCAGCGCAAGGTCAGGTGGCTCGGGCTGGTGTTCTTCGTCGGTCTCCACGTCATCGGGATCGTCGGCACGCCGCTCTACATCCATTACCGCGGCGTCACCGCTCCAGAGATTGCGCTGTTCGTCCTGAGTTGTGCCGCGACCGGCATGGCGACCACGATGGGCTACCACCGCCTGTTTGCGCATCCCACCTACAAGGCCTCGACGGTGGTGCGCTTCCTGCTACTTCTGTTCGGCGCGGCGACGTTCGAGGAATCCGCGCTCAAATGGTCTTCGCAGCACCGCCAGCACCATCGCTTCACCGACACGGAGCACGACCCGTACGGCGTCAACCGGGGCTTCTGGCACGCGCACATCGGCTGGATCCTGTTCTGGCGCCATCGCGTCAACTACGACAACGTGAAGGACCTGCGAAGATCACGGCTGGTGTCGCATCAGCACGATCATCACGCGTGGTGGTCCGTTGGCGCGGGAATCGTCCTGCCCATGCTCATCGCGTGGTGGATCGGGCATCCGCTCGGAGGTTTCATCATGTCCGTCTGCCTGCGGATCGTCGTGGTTCTTCATTCCACCTTTTGCGTAAACTCCTTCGCACACACGTTTGGCACCAGACCCTACGACGCTGCCCAGTCGGCGCGCGACAACTGGATGGGCGCCATTCTCACCAACGGCGAGGGCTTCCACAATTTTCACCATCGATTCCCCATGGATTACCGCAACGGAGTCCGCTGGTATCACTGGGACCCCTCGAAGTGGTGCATCTTCATCCTGTCGAAGCTCGGGCTGGCGTGGGACCTCAGGAGAACGTCCGACCACAGAATTGCCGAGGCCCTCCGGCACTGACCGTGGCCCGGATCATGGCCGGGGTTGTGCAATTCGATGGACCTCGATAGATTGCGGGAGGCTGCTTGCGGCCGGATCGCCCCGACCCCGCGCCGATGGTGATGTGATGCGCCGCGCCGCGACGGCAGGAGTGGCGGCACGAAATTCCATCGCCCGTGGTGGACCGTACAAGGCAACAGCGTGCAAGCTTTGTTGAATACCGCATGGACATGAGCCCGACCACCGTGGCGGCGGGCGCCGCACCTCGCGCGTCCAGCGACGCCATCGCGCTGCTGCGGCGGCTCGCGGTGCGCGACGGACTTGCGCTGGGAGGCTTGTACAGCGGGCGCCGTGCCGAGTTCGACCTCGTGCTCGCGACGGCGGCAGCGCGGTTCGCACCGGGGCGCGACTACACCGAAGCCGAAGTCAACGCCGTGCTGAAGGACTGGCTCGCGGCGGAGGCGGTGATGCTGGGCACCGATCACGTCGAAGCTCGCCGCTGGCTCGTCGACACCGGACTCGTCGGGCGCGACGGATACGGCAGGGCTTACCGGCGGACGCTGCCCGTGCCCGCGGCATTCGCGACGTTGCAGGAGGCGCTCGAGGGCGTCGATGTCGCGGCGACGGTCGCCGCTGCGCGCGCCGCCGACCGCAGCGCCCGCGCCGAACGGCGCGCGCGCTTCGCCGCGCCGACGGCGTCACCGGCGGCCACCGTCCCCCGGCAGGCCGCGGCGCCGTCCGGCGGCGGCGATTCCGTGCTCGGTCGCGGCCGCGATGGCAACGGCAACGCCCGCGATCCCCGCGACGGCGGCAACGACGACGCAGAAGGAAGCGAATGAGCCCCGCCCGGACCAACATCGCGTCCGGTGCGCCGTGGGAACCCGTCGTCGGCTACTCGCGCGCGGTGCGCGTCGGCGCGCAGGTCTTCGTCTCGGGCACGACGGCGACCGACGGCCGCGGCGGCATCGTGGGCATCGGCGACCCCCATGCGCAGGCGGTGCAGGCGATCGCCAACATCGCCGCAGCGCTCGCGCGCGCCGGCGCCGCGCTGACCGACGTCGTGCGCACGCGGATCTACGTCGTCGACATCGCGCACTGGGAGGCAGTCGGCCGCGCCCACGGCGAGGCGTTCGGCGCCATTCGCCCGGCGTCCACGCTGGTCGCGGTGTCGCGCCTGGTCGCGCCGGAACTGCTGGTCGAGATCGAGGCGGACGCCGTCGTCGCGTCGCCGTGACGCGCGCCACCGCCTGATGGCAGCCAGCGCCGCCGCCTTGTGACTGCCACCGCCATCACGATCGCCATCGCCATATGATCTCGCCTGCTTCCCCCGATCCCGCCGTCGGCGCGGCTGTCCCCGGCAGCGCGACCGTTCCCGCAGCCGCGGCCGCCGACGATGCGCGCTGGATGGAGGAGGCGCTGCTGCTCGCGCGCGTGGCCGCTGCGCGCGGCGAGGTGCCGGTCGGGGCCGTCGTCGTCCGCGACGGCGCAATCGTCGGCCGCGGGGGCAACGCGCCGATCGCCGGCAACGACCCGACGGCGCACGCCGAGATCGCCGCGCTGCGCGACGCCGCCCGCGCGCTGGCGAACTACCGTTTGCCCGGCTGCACGCTGTACGTCACGCTCGAACCCTGTGCGATGTGCGCCGGCGCCATCATGCACGCGCGGATCGCGCGGCTGGTGTTCGGCGCGCGCGACCCGAAGACGGGGGCCTGCGGGTCGATCGTCGACCTCTTCGCCGAGCCGCGGCTCAATCACCACGCGACGGTCGTCGCCGGCGTGCGCGCCGACGAATGCGGCCGGCTGCTGTCCGATTTCTTCGCGTCCCGGCGCTGACCGCCGGCCGCCGACCCCGCGCAACCCGCCCCCGCCCGTGCGCCCCCTGCCCGGAATCGGCATCTACGCCCCCGCCGGCCTCGTCACCGACGCGGCGGCGCTCGCTCGCGCCGCCGCACGACTCGCGGCGGCGGGTCACCCGGTGGTCGTCGATCCCACCTGCGCGTCGCGCTGGCAGCGGTTCTCCGCGCCCGACGACGAGCGGCTGGCCGCCGTCGCGCGGATGGCGGCCGATCCCCGCGTCGAGCTCGCCGTCGCGGCGCGCGGCGGGTACGGCTGGTCCCGGCTGCTCGACCGGCTCGACTTCAGGGCGCTGGCGGGCGCCGGCAAGCGCTGGCTCGGCCACTCGGACTTCACCGCGTTCCAGCTGGCCGCGCTGGCGCACGCCGGCATGGTCACCTTCGCCGGTCCGATGGCGGCGTACGACCTTGGGGCCGAGACCCCGTCCCCGTTCACGCACGAGCACCTCTGGGGGCTGCTCGGCAGCGATCGCCACGAGGTGCGGCTGCCGCTCGACGGTCCGGACGTCGACGTCGCGGGCACGCTGTGGGGCGGCAATCTCGCGCTGGTCGCGCATCTGGTCGGCGGCCGCCATTTTCCCCGCGTCGACGGCGGCATCCTGTTTATCGAGGATGTCGGCGAGCATCCGTACCGCGTCGAGCGGATGCTGCACCAGCTGCACTTCGCCGGCGTGCTGGCGGCGCAGCGGGCGGTGCTGTTCGGGGCGTTCACCGAGTACGAGACGGCCCCGCACGACGGCGGCTACGACCTGCCGGCGGTCGTCGCGCTGGTCCGGGAGCGCTTCGGCGTGCCGGCTTTCACGGGGCTGCCGTTCGGGCACGTGCCGGACAAGCTGACGCTTCCCGTTGGCGGGCACGCTTCGCTTCGCGTGCGCGACGGCGCGGCGGCGCTGGTGCTTTCGGGCTACGCGGGCTGAGGCGCCCGGGCCATTCGGCTACACGTTCCCTGAATCGCTCCCGCCGGCACGAAACGCGAACGCGGACTCGCCGGCGACGGCGCCCGCCGCATCGAACCTGCGCTCGATGAACGAGACTGCGCCGTCGCGGCCGATGGTCACGACGGTGGTGCACCGCGTCCCGTAGCGCTCGCCCACGATGAACGGCGCCGACAGCCGCCGCTCCCAGTCGAGCGGCACGCCGGTCGCCGGCAGCGCGGCGTCGGGAGCGACCCGGTCGTCGCGCAGCAGGTCGAACAGCCGCGCCGTGCTGTCGGTCCCGGCCGCGCACCAGGCGGCGAAGCCCGCCCTGGTTCGCTCGACCTTCGGCCAGGGCGTGTCCAGCGCGGCGTTGGAAAGCCCGGCGATTCCGCGCGCCAGCGGCAGCGGCCGGTCGGCGCGGTTGCTGCCCCAGTGCGCGCCGCGCGCGTCGCCGGTCAGCAGGTTGAACCCGTTGTGCCCGGCGGCAGCGGCCAGCGCCGCGGCGAGCGCGTCGGCCGGTGCGGAGGCGGACGCGAGCAGCCCGGGCACCAGCGCGCCGCGTGACGGCGCGCCGGGCACGTGGCGCTGCGGTTCGCGCACGTTGGTCAGCAGGGCGTAGCGGCCGTCGCGTGCGACACCCAGCCAGGTACCCCCGGCCTCGAGGTCGCGCCCGGCGAGCCAGCCCTCGGCCCACCAGTCGGCCGGGGCCGCCGGCCGGGCGTGGAATTCGTCGCGGTTGGCGGCGATGACGACCGCGTAATCGGGATGCGCGTCCAGCGCGATCAGGGCGAGGCACATCGGCGGGTCCGGGGTCGTTTCAGCGCGCCGGCAGCGCGACGAAACGCTCGACGTGGCGGACGCCGCGCTCGGCGATCCCCCGCGCGCCGCTCGCGCGCACCGCCTGCGCCAGCGCCCGCGCGAAGGCCGCCGGCGCCGTCACCGGCGCATAGATCTCCATCCACGTCGACGGATCGTCCCGGCGCACCAGAAGGGTGCCGCGGACGCCGGTGGCGCAGCCACGCGGTCCTGCAGCGTGGCGACGATCGCGCGGGCCGCGGCACGGCCGCGCCGGTCGCCGGCGGCGATCCGGTAATAGACGTAGACCGAGACCGGCCGACCCGGCGCCATGGCGTCCCGTTGCTCAGGCGCCGACGCGTCCGCGCGGCGCCGCCGGCGCCGGCAGCGCGTAGGGCAGCGGCAGCGGTTCGAGCGGCGTCCCGTCGGGCGCCCCCAGCCGGACGTCGCCGGACTCGGCCGCGGCCAGCTGCAGCACGGCCAGCAGGTCCGCGCCGCCCCCGGGTGCGTCGGCCGCGTCGACGACGGTGCCGCAGGGCTGGTCGCCGAACGCCGCCGAAAAGAGCCGCGTGCCGGCAGCCACCGCCGGCCCCGCGGCGTGGAACAGGAACAGCCGCTCCTTCAGCCGGCCCAGGTACTGGGTGCGGGCGATGATCTCCTGCCCGGTGTAGCACCCCTTGCCGAAGCTGATCCCGCCCAGCGCGTCCCAGTTGGCGGTCTGGGCGACGAACAGGTCCTGCGTCGCCGCGGTGATGACCGGCACGCCGGCGCGGATCGTGAGCCAGCGCCAGGTATCGAACGGGGCGGGCGCGGCGCGCGCGCCCAGCGCTGCAGCCATGGCGTCGCGCCGGCCGGCGGCGGCGACCACGAGGTAGCGCGGCCCGGGCAGCGCGACGACCGTCGCGTCCGCGGCGACGGTCGCCGTGAACGGCGGCGGCGCGGCGGGGAGGTCCAGCGCACCGGCGAGCGCCGCGGGGGCATCGGCACCGCCGACGCCGAAGCGGGCGGTGCCCGCGGCCAGGTCCTCGATCTTCACCTTCGAGCGCAGCACGAACATCCGCAGGCGCTTGGTCACCGCCGCGGCCAGGTCGCCCGGCAGGAGGGCGAAAAAGTCGCCGTGCTGCCGCCACAGCGGGAAATTGGCGAGCATCCGCCCCTTGGGCGAGTTGTAGCTCGTGTACTGGGCGGCCCCTTCGGGCAGCGCGACCGCGTCGTTGGAAAGCTGTCCCTGCAGGAAGGCCGCGGCGTCGGGACCCGTGATCGTCACGACGACGGTGGGGGCGAGGTCGCAGACGACGGCGGGCGGCAGCGGCGGCGGCAGTGCGGACATGGTTCGGGGCTGTATCGGGTGGGGGGTCGGCGGGGGCGGTGCGACAGGGGCGGGAGGGCGCGAGTGGGGTGCGGGTGCGGGAGCGGGGCGCGGGGGCGGGGCGCGGGGGCGGCATCGGGGGCGCGGGGGAGGCGCGCGGTCCGGATCGACGTCCCGGCGACGCCTGAACGCGGCACCGCACCGGGGGGCGGAAACGGGGAAAAGCGTGCTAGAATCTCAAGTTAGCTCGGATCGGGGCGGCTTGTTCGGATAACCGTACAGCATCTTCGACCGGCAGGCAGGATAACAGTTGCGGCCCGGATGCCGGTTCGCGCTGCAAACGGCCGCCGGCTCCGGGCGAATTCGCAGACCCGCGAAACCTCAGGGTGCGCAGTTGCAGCAACCGGGCAGGATCGTCGAACGATCCGGTCCGGACTGCACCGCGTCACGCACCGCGGGTCGAGGCTCAACCCTGAAACGGAGTCACACCATGTCGGTCACGATGCGTCAGATGCTGGAAGCCGGGGTCCATTTCGGCCACCAGACCCGCTACTGGAACCCGAAGATGGCCGAGTACATCTTCGGCCACCGCAACAAGATCCACATCGTCAACCTCGAGAAGACGATGGAGAAGTACCAGGAGGCGATGAAGTTCATCCGCCAGCTGGCGGCGAACAAGGGCCAGATCCTGTTCGTCGGCACCAAGCGCCAGGCGCGCGAGATCGTCGCCGAGGAAGCCCGCCGCGCCGGCATGCCGTACGTCGACGCCCGCTGGCTCGGCGGCATGCTGACCAACTTCAAGACGGTCAAGGCCTCGATCAAGCGGCTCAAGGACCTCGAGGAGATGCGCGAAGCCGGCACCTTCGAGAAGATGACCAAGCGCGAGGCGCTGACGCTCGAGCGCGAGCGGCTGAAGCTCGACAAGAGCCTCGGCGGCATCAAGGACCTCAACGGCCTGCCCGACGCGCTGTTCGTCATCGACGTCGGCTACCACAAGATCGCGGTGACCGAAGCGCAGAAGCTCGGCGTGCCGATCGTCGCGGTCGTCGACACCAACCATTCGCCGGACGGCATCGCCCACGTGATTCCAGGCAACGACGACTCGTCGCGGGCGATCCGCCTCTACGCCCGCGGGGCCGCCGACGCGATCCTCGAGGGCCGCAGCCAGGTGATCCAGGAAATCGTCCAGGGCGGCGAGGAATTCGTCGAGGTTTCCGGAGAAGCGGCGCAGTAACGCACGGACTCGCGGCGCCGGTCGCGCACGGCGGGGAAGCTCCCGCCGCGGCCGCCGCCGCGACGCCGCCGACCGCGGGACCCCAGGGGGTTCCCGAGCCGGCCGGCGCGATGCCCGGCCGACGCCGGGGGCACCAACAACGCAACACGGAGCACACGAAATGGCGGAAATCTCCGCGAGCATGGTGATGGAACTGCGCCAGCGCACCGGGCTGGGCATGATGGAATGCAAGAAGGCGCTGACCGAGGCGGGCGGCGACCTGGTCAAGGCCGAGGAAGTGCTGCGCATCAAGAGCGGCGCCAAGGCGTCGAAGGCGGCCGGGCGGGTCGCGGCCGAGGGCGTCGTCGGGGCCTACCTCGCGGCGGACGCCAGGTCGGCCGCGATGGTCGAGGTCAACTGCGAAACGGATTTCGTCGGGCGTAACGACGACTTCGTCGCGCTGGCGAAGCGCCTCGCGCAGCTCGTCGCCGACCGCAATCCCGCCGACGTCGCCGCGCTCTCCGCGCTGCCGCTGGACGCGGGCACCGTCGAGTCCGCCCGCGTCGCGCTGGTGCAGAAGCTGGGCGAGAACCTGTCGATCCGGCGCTTCGCGCGGTTCGCGACCGGCGGCCGGCTCGCGCAGTACCTGCACGGCGGCGGCCGCATCGGCGTCACCGTCGAGTTCGACGGCGCCGACGAGGCGACCGGCAAGGACGTCGCGATGCACATCGCAGCGTCCGGTGCCCCCGGCGCCGTGCGCCCGGTGTGCGTGTCGCGCAACGAGGTGCCGGCGGAGCTGATCGAGAAGGAGCGGGCGATCTACACCGCGCAGGCCGCCGACAGCGGCAAGCCGGCGGAGATCGTCGCCAAGATGGTCGACGGCCGCATCGCCAAGTTCCTGTCCGAGGTCACGCTGCTCGGCCAGCCGTTCGTGAAGAACCCCGACGAGACCGTCGAGAAGTACCTCAAGTCGAAGGGCGCCACCGTGAAGAGTTTCGCGATGTTCGTCGTCGGCGAAGGCATCGAGAAGAAGAAGGACGACTTCGCCGCCGAGGTGGCGGCGATGGCGAAGGCGTAGCGCCGCGGTCGTTCCGGCCCGGCGGTGCCGGGCCCGTCGTTCCCCCGAACTTCCCGGAGCCCGCCATGAACCCGCCTTCCGCCACTCCTCTCTCCGTCGCCCCCGCTGCCGACGCGTCCGCGGCGCGGCGGCCCGTCTACCGCCGGATACTGCTCAAGCTGTCGGGCGAGGCGCTGATGGGGGACGACCAGTACGGGATCAACCGGGAGACGATCGACCGCATCGTGGCCGAGATCGCCGAGGTCGTTCGCCTCGGCGTGCAGGTCGCGATCGTCATCGGCGGCGGCAACATCTTTCGCGGCGTGGCCCCCGGCGCGGCCGGCATGGATCGCGCGACGGCGGACTACATGGGGATGCTGGCGACGCTGATGAACGCGCTGGCGCTGCAGGACGCGCTGCGGCGCGCCGGGGTCGAGTCGCGCGTGCAGTCCGCGCTGCGCATCGATCAGGTCGCGGAGCCCTACATCCGCGGCCGCGCGCTGCGCCACCTCGAGGAGCACAAGGTGGTGATCTTCGCCGCCGGCACCGGCAACCCGTTCTTCACCACCGACACCGCCGCGGCGCTGCGCGGCCGCGAGATGGGCGTCGACATCGTGCTGAAGGCGACCAAGGTCGACGGCGTCTACACCGCCGACCCGCACAAGGACCCGACGGCCACGCGCTACGCCGACCTGACCTTCGACGAGGCCATCGTCCGCAACCTCAAGGTGATGGACGCGACGGCGCTGGCGCTGTGCCGCGACCAGAACATGCAGCTCAAGGTGTTTTCCATTTTCGTCCCCGGCGCCCTCAAGCGGGTCGTCGAGGGACAGGACGAGGGCACGCACGTCCACTGCTGACGACCATCGCCGGGGAGGGCGGTGCCCCCGCCCCCGCCGCTTGCCACCGCGACCGCAGGAGCTCCACCGTGAACACGATCGCCGAAATCAAGAAGACCGCCGAGCAGAAGATGACCAAGTCGGTCGATGCGCTGAAGCACGACCTGTCGAAGGTCCGCACGGGCCGCGCGCACACCGGCCTGCTCGACCACCTCAACGTCGACTACTACGGCACGCCGATGCCCATCGCGCAGTGCGCGAACATCACGCTCGCCGATGCCCGCACGATCGCCGTGCAGCCGTGGGAGAAGAAGATGGTCCCGGTGATCGAGAAGGCGATCCGCGATTCCGACCTCGGCCTCAACCCGGCCACGTCGGGCGACGTGATCCGGGTGCCGATGCCGGCGCTCACCGAGGAGCGCCGCAAGGAGCTGATCAAGGTCGTCCGCCACGAAGCCGAGAACGCGCGCGTCGCGATCCGCAACGTGCGCCGCGAAGCGAACGAGCAGCTGAAGAAGCTGCTCAAGGACCACGCCGTTGCCGAGGACGACGAAAGGCACGCGCAGACCGACGTGCAGAAGCTCACCGACCGCTTCATCGCCGACATCGACAAGATCCTGCAGGCGAAGGAAACGGACCTGATGGCGATCTGACGCCAGCCGCCGGCGGCGAAGATGCCGCCGCCCGCTGCCGACGGTCCCGTCGACCCCGCATGCACAACAGCACCACTCGAGACGTCCCCGCCACCGGCGAGGTCCCGCGGCACGTCGCCATCATCATGGACGGCAACGGGCGCTGGGCGAAGCAGCGGTTCCTGCCGCGGGTGGCCGGCCACCGGAAGGGCGTCGAGTCGGTGCGCGGCGTCGTCCGCGGCTGCATGGAGCGCGGGATCGAGTTCCTGACGCTGTTCGCGTTTTCCAGCGAGAACTGGCGGCGGCCGGCCGACGAAGTGACGATCCTGATGGAGCTGTTCCTGCGCGCGCTGGAGCAGGAGGTCGCCAAGCTCCACCGCAACGAGATCCGCTTTCGCGTCGTCGGCGACACCTCGCGCTTCGATCCGCGCATCCGCGAACTGATCGCCGCCGGCGAGGCGCTGACCGCGGACAACGCCCGGCTCACGCTGACGGTTGCCGCCAATTACGGCGGGCGCTGGGACATCGCGCAGGCCGCGCGGCGGTACTACGCGGCCAACCCGGCCGCCCTCGCGGGCACCGAGCCGGTCGACCCCGACGCGCTGGCGCCGTTCCTGGCGATGGCGTACGCGCCTGAGCCCGACCTGTTCGTGCGCACCGGCGGCGAGCAGCGCGTCTCCAATTTCCTGCTCTGGCAGCTTGCGTACACCGAGCTGCATTTCACCGACACGCTGTGGCCGGATTTCGACGCCCGTGCGTTCGACGCGGCGCTCGAGTGGTATCGGCAGCGGGAGCGCCGCTTCGGGCGCACCAGCGAGCAGCTCGAGGCGACCCGGCCGACCACCCCCGCCGTCGCTTCCGGGTCCTGACGCCGGATGCTGCACACCCGGATCGTCACCGCGCTGGTTCTCGCTTGCGCGGTCCTCGCCGGACTGTTCCTCCTGCCCCCGCGGTGGTGGGCCGTCGCCGTGCTCGCCGCCGTCGCGCTGGCGGCGGCGGAGTGGGCCCGCCTCGCGGCCTGGTCGGGCACCGGCCGCCGGCTGTTCGTCGCCGGCATCGTCGGCGCGGGGCTCGCGCTGGTGTTCGCACCTGTGGCGAGGTTCGCCGACGGCTGGCCGGCGGAGGTCGTGCTCGCCGTCTGCGGTGTCGCCACTCTGTTCTGGCTGCTCGTCGCTCCGCCCTGGCTCGCGACCCGCTGGCGGCCCGCCGGCGCGATGCCGCTGCTGCTCGCGGGGACGGTCGTCCTGCTGGGGACCTTCGTCGCACTCGTCCAGCTGCAGTCGCGTTCGCCGTGGCTCGCGCTGGCGGCGATGGCCGTCGTGTGGATTGCCGACACGGCGGCGTACTTCGCGGGTCGTGCGTTCGGACGCCGCAAGCTCGCACCCCTGATCAGTCCGGGCAAGACCTGGGAAGGCGTCTACGGCGCGCTGGCGGCGGTGGCGCTGTATGCGCTGGCGCTGTCGCTCCTCGCGCCACGCGCCGGCGCGATCGCGCCCGGCCCGGCGACCACCGTCGCCTTCGTCGCGTTCATGCTGCTGCTGGCGGGGCTGTCGGTCGCCGGCGACCTGTTCGAATCGATGCTGAAGCGCCACGCCGGCGTCAAGGACAGCGGCGCGCTGCTCCCCGGCCACGGGGGGATCCTCGACCGCATTGATGCCCTGCTCGCGGCGCTCCCGCCCGCGGCAGTGGCGGTGACGCTGGCGGCCCCGGGGCTGCTGCGTTGAGCCCGATGCGGGTCGTCAGCCTGCTCGGCGCAACCGGCTCGATCGGCGACTCGACGCTCGACGTCATCGCCCGCCATCCGGAGCGCTACACGGTGGCTGCGCTGGCCGCGCACCGGCAATGGGAGAAGCTCGCGGCCCTGTGTGAGCGGTTCCGCCCCCAGGTGGCCGCGCTGCTGGACGCCGACGCGGCGCGCTCGCTCGAGCGCGCGATCGCCGGCCGCGGACTGCCCACCCGTGTGCTCGCGGGCGAGGAGGGAGTCTGCATCGCGGCGACGCTGCCCGAGGTCGACACGGTGCTGGCCGCCATCGTCGGCGCGGCCGGACTGGCGCCGACGCTGGCCGCGGCGCGCGCGGGCAAGCGTATCCTGCTTGCCAACAAGGAAGCGCTGGTCATCGGCGGCGCCGTCTTCATGGCGGCTGTTACGGAGGGCGGCGCCACGCTGCTGCCCATCGACAGCGAGCACAACGCCATCTTCCAGTGCCTGCCCCCGGGCTACGACCGTCGGCCCGACGCCGCCGGCATCCGCCGCATCCTGCTCACCGCGTCGGGCGGGCCGTTCCGCACCCGCGATCCCGCGGAACTCTGCGGCGTTTCGCCGGCCGAAGCCTGTGCCCACCCCAATTGGTCGATGGGGCGCAAGATCAGCGTCGATTCCGCGACGATGATGAACAAGGGCCTCGAAGTGATCGAGGCGCATTGGTTGTTCGGCGTGCCGCCCGACAGGATCGAGGTCGTCATCCATCCGCAAAGCGTCATCCATTCGCTGGTCGAGTACGTTGATGGCAGTGTGCTCGCCCAGCTCGGACATCCGGACATGCGCACGCCGATCGCGCAGGCGCTCGCGTACCCGGCGCGCATCGACACCGGCGTTCCGCCGCTCGACCTGATCACGCGGGCCGGACTCGATTTCTCGGCTCCGGACGCGGCCCGCTTCCCCTGCCTCGGCCTCGCCTACGCGGCGCTGGCCGCGGGCGGCACCGCGCCGGCCGTGCTGAACGCGGCGAACGAAGTCGCGGTTGCCGCGTTCCTCGACGGCAGCGCGCGCTTCACCGACATCGCCATCCGCCTGTGCCGACGCGCTGGCGCGCATCCCCTCGGTGCCGGTGCGCACGCTCGACGACGCGCTCGCCGCCGATGCCGCGGCGCGCGCCTCCGCGCGCGCCTTCCTCCACCTGCCTCCCGGCGCCTGAAGCGACCGCCCGATGGATCTCGCCACCAAGGTTCTGTCGTTCCTGTTCGTGCTCGCGGTGCTGGTCGTCATCCACGAGCTGGGCCACTACCTCGTCGCCCGCTGGTGCGGCGTCAAGATCGTCCGGTTCTCGGTCGGCTTCGGCAAGGTGATCTGGTCGCGCCGGCTGGGACGCGACCGGACCGAGTGGGCGCTGTCCGCGGTGCCGCTGGGCGGCTACGTGAAGATGGCGGACGAGCGCGAGGGCGACGTCGCGCCGGCGGACCTCGCGCGCGCCTTCAATCGGCAGAGCGTCTGGAAGCGCATCGCGATCGTGGCGGCCGGTCCCGCGGCGAACCTGCTGCTGGCCGTCGCGCTGTTCGCCGGAACCTTTGTCGCCGGGGTGCCGGGACAGAAGGCGCTGCTCGCGCAGCCGCCGGCGGGCTCGGCCGCGGCTGCGGCCGGGTTCGCGGCGGGCGATCTCGTCGTCGCGGTCGACGGCGTTCCGGTGTCGAGCTGGCAGGACCTGCGCTGGCGCCTGCTCAAGGCGTCGGGGCGCGACGACGTCGCGGTGGAGATCGAGCGGCAGGGCGGATCGGGGTCAACCCGCGTGCTGGCGCTGGCGGGACTCGCGGCGGGCGACTGGGAAGGGCCGTTCATGCCCGCGCTGGGACTCAAACTGGACTCCGGCCCGCCGCTGATCGACCAGGTGGTCGCGGGCAAGCCGGCCGCACGGGCGGGGCTCTTGGCCGGCGATCGCATCGTCGCCATCGACGACACGCCGGTCCGGTCGCCGGCCGACGTCGCGGCGAAGACCAACGGCGCCCCCGGGCGCGAACTCGTGTTCCGGGTCGACCGCGCCGGCGCGGTGCTCGCGGTTCCCCTGGTCACCGAAATCGTCGAGCGCGACGGCAGGCGGCAGGGAATCGCCGGCGTCCAGCTCAAGATCGACCCGACCTCGGCCGCGGCCCTGTCGGTGACCGTGCGCTACGGCGTCGTCGACGCGATCGGGCAGGGCGTGCGCAAGACCTGGGAGCTGTCGGTCTTCACGCTGAAGATGCTCGGCCGCATGCTGGTCGGTGCGGCGTCCTTGAAGAACATCTCCGGCCCGATCACGATGGCCGACTACGCGGGACAGTCGGTGCAGGCGGGTTCGCTTGTCTTCGTCGGCTATCTTGCGCTCATCAGCATCAGCCTCGGCGTTCTCAACCTGCTGCCCGTTCCGCTGTTGGATGGGGGCCATTTGCTGTATTATTTCGCCGAAATCATCAAAGGCAGTCCCGTATCCGACCGCGCCTTCGAGGTCGGCCAGCGCATCGGCATGGCCGTGCTGGCGATGCTGATGGCGCTGGCTCTTTTCAATGACCTCTCCCGCCTGTTCTAGACTCCGCCGGAGCGCCCGCAATGCGGCGAGCGCTGCCGCCGCCGCGATCGCCGTCGCGACGCCCGCCCGCCGGGCGCGCCCGGCGCGTGGCCGGCTGCGCGCGCTCCCGGCGCTCGTCGCGGCGCTAGTCGCGGCGATGGCGGTGCCTGCGCAGGCGTTCGAGTCGTTCGTCGTCAAGGACATCCGGGTCGAAGGCGCGCAGCGGACCGAAGCCGGCACCGTGTTCAGCTATCTGCCGGTCAAGGTCGGCGAGCGGATGGACGACGAGAAGGCGGCGCGGGCCGTCAAGGCACTGTTCGCCACCGGCTTCTTCCGCGACGTGCGCATCGAGAACGACAACGGCGTGCTCGTCGTCGTGGTGCAGGAGCGGCCGACGATCAGCCGCGTCGAGTTCATCGGCAACAAGGAATTCGACACCGACACGCTGAAGAAGGCGCTGCGCGACATCGGCCTGTCCGAGGCGCGCATCTTCGATCGCGCGGCGCTCGACCGCGCCGAGCAGGAGATGAAGCGCCAGTACATCAGCCGCGGCCTGTACGGCGCCAAGGTGTCGACGACGGCGACGCCGCAGGACCGCAACCGGGTCGCGGTCAACTTCACGATCGAGGAAGGCGAGCCGGCCAAGATCGCGCGCATCAACATCGTGGGCACCACGGTCTACACCGAGGCGGAGCTGCGCAGCGAGATGCTGCTCACGACGCCCGGGTGGCTGACCTGGTACACCAAGAACGACCAGTACAGCAAGCAGAAGCTCGCGGCCGACCTCGAGGCCCTGCGCAGCTTCTACCAGAACCGCGGCTACCTGGAGTTCAACGTCGATTCGACGCAGGTGTCGATCACGCCGGACAAGGAAGACATCTACATCACGCTGAACATCAGCGAGGGCCCGCGCTTCTCGATCGCCGACGTGCGACTCGCCGGGGACCTTCCGGTCCCGGCGGCGGAGCTCGAGGGGATGATCCGCGTGCGCGCCGGCGACGTCTACTCGCGGGAGCGGCTGCAGGCCTCGGCCAAGTCGATCAGCGACCGCCTCGGCAGCGAGGGCTACGCCTTCGCCAACGTCAACGCGGTGCCCGAGGTCGATCGCGACAAGAAGCAGGTGGCGTTCACCTTCTTCGTCGACCCCGGTCGCCGCGTCTACGTCCGACGCATCAACATCAACGGCAACGCGCGCACCCGCGACGAGGTGATCCGGCGCGAGATGCGGCAGCTCGAGTCCGCCTGGTTCGACGGCGCGCGCATCGAGCGGTCCAAGGTGCGGATCCGGCGGCTCGGCTACTTCGACGACGTCAACATCGAGACCCCGCCGGTGCCGGGCGCGCCGGACCTCGTCGACGTCGAGGTCACGGTGACCGAGCGCTCGACGGGCAACCTGCTCGCCGGCGTCGGCTATTCGAGTGCCGACGGCATCGTGTTCAACGCGTCGGTGTCGCAGCAGAACATCTTTGGCAGCGGCAACGCGCTGATCGCGGCGATCAACACCAGCAAGGTCAACCGGACGATTTCGCTCGCCTTCACCGAGCCGTACTGGACCGTCGACGGCGTGTCGCGCACGCTCGAGATCTACGACAAGTTCCTGGACCCGACGTCGCTGGCGGTGTCGAACTACCAGACTCGCACACTTGGCGCCGCGGCCAACTTCGGCATCCCGATCACCGAGACCGACACGGTCAACGTGGGCCTGCGCTACGAGAACACCGACATCACGCTGTTCGACGACAGCCCGCTGGCATACAAGGAGTACGTCGCGCAGTTCGGCAATCCGACCAACGTGCTCATCTTCACGTCCGGCTGGGCCCGGGACACGCGCGACGACATCCTCTATCCGACGCGCGGCCGGCTGCAGAGCCTGCTGCTCGAAGTGGGGCTGCCGTTCGGCGACATCAAGTACTACAAGGCGCAGTACGTGCAGCAGTGGTTCACTCCGCTCGTCGGCGACTTCGTGCTGATGCTGCGCGGCGACATCGGCTACGGGGCCGGCTACGGCGGCAGCGAGCTGCCGTTCTACAAGGCGTTCTACGCCGGCGGCGTGGGGTCGGTCCGCGGCTACGAGCAGAGCTCGCTGGGTCCGCGCGACGCCTTCGGCAACGTCACCGGCGGCAAGCGCAAGATCGTCGCCAACGCCGAGCTCTTCTACCCGGTCCTCAAGGGCGAGAAGTCAGTGCGGGCCAGCATCTTCGCCGACGCCGGCCAGATCTACCTCAACAGCGACTACAACAAGGTCGCCGACGTGTTCTACCCCGACAGCGACCTGCAGGGCTTCCGCTACACCGCCGGCGTGGGCCTCGCTTGGAACTCGCCCATCGGCCCCCTCAAGTTCAGCTACGCGCTACCGCTCAACGACAAGCCGGGCGACCGGCTCCAGGCGTTCCAGTTCCAGGTCGGCTCGGTTTTCTGACGCGCCGGCAACCCGCAGGAGAACCCCGTGATCCGCCGCCATTTCTTCCGTGTCCTGCTCGCCGCCGCCGTGGTCTGCGCGTCGACGGCCACGTACGCCGCCGAGTACAAGATCGGCTTCGTGAACACCGAGCGGCTGTTCCGCGAGGCCGCGCCGGCCAAGCGCGCACAGGCCAAGCTGGAGAAGGAGTTCGCGCTGCGCGACGCCGAGATCCAGAAGGTGGGCAAGCAGGTGCGCGACCTGCAGGCATCGCTCGAGAAGGACGGCGTCACGATGAGCGAGGCCGACCGCCGCAACAAGGAGCGCGACCTCGCCAACCTGTCGCGCGACCTGCAGCGCTCGCAGCGCGAGTTCCGCGAGGACCTCAACCTGCGCAAGAACGAGGAGCTCGCGAGCGTCCAGGAGCGTGCCAACAAGGTGATCCAGCAGATCGCCGAGGCCGAGAAGTTCGACCTCATCCTGCAGGATCCGGTGGTGTTCGCGAGCCAGAAGATCGACATCACCGAGAAGGTGATCAAGGCCCTCGCGGACAAGTGACGCGGGCGCCGCGGGTCTCGCGCGCAATGGACAGCCCCGCTGCCGCCGCGACCGGCGCCACCCTCGCCGAGCTCGCCGCGCTGTCCGGCGCGACAGTCGACGGCGATCCCTCGCTGCGCGTCGTCCGGGTCGCCACGCTGGCCGCGGCCGGCCCCGGCGACATCGCCTTCCTGTCCAATCCGAAGTACCGGGACCAGCTCGCGGCGACGCGGGCGTCGGCCGTCATCGTCGCGCCCGCGGCCGCCGCCTCGACGGCATTGCCGAAGCTGGTCAGCGCCGACCCCTACGCGACCTACGCGCACGTGGCCGCGCGGCTTCATCCGACACCGGCGCCCGCGCCGGGCATCGACCCCTCGGCGGTGGTCGCCTCCGACGCCCAGATCGCGCCCAGCGCGTCGATCGGGCCGCGTGCGGTGATCGGGGCGGGCGCGGTCGTCGGTCCCGGCGCCCGGGTCGGCGCCGGCTCGGTCATCGGCGCCGGCGTGTCGCTCGGGGCCGGCGCCTTCCTGCATCCCAACGTCACCGTCTACGACCGCTGCGTGATCGGCCCGCGGACGCTGGTGCACAGCGGCGCGGTGATCGGCGCCGACGGCTTCGGCATGGCCGAGGAGAACGGGCGCTGGCTCCGGATTCCGCAGATCGGCCGGGTCGTCATCGGCGCCGACTGCGAGGTCGGCGCCAACACCACCATCGACCGCGGCGCGCTCGACGACACCATCATCGAGGACGACGTCAAGCTCGACAACCAGATCCAGATCGGCCATAACTGCCGGATCGGGCGGCATACGGCGATCGCCGGCCAGGCCGGCATCGCCGGCAGCACGACGATCGGCCGCAACTGCAAGCTGGGCGGGGCGGCGATGATCGTCGGCCACATCGAGATTGCGGACGGCACCGTCATCTCGGGCGGCACGCTGGTGTTCGCCTCGGTCACGAAGCCGGGGGTCTACACAGGGGTCTTCCCGGCGCTTCCGCACGTCGAGTGGCGGCGACTTGCGGCGCAGCTGCGCGGACTCGAGCGGCTCGGCCGGCGGGTGAGGGCGCTCGAGCGCGCCGATGGCGGCACCTGCGGCGACGACGGCGACGACGGCAAGGAGCGGGGGCAGACATGACGAACAGCACGCCGGCGATGACGATCGAGGGCATCCTGGCCCGGCTGCCGCACCGGTATCCGTGCCTGCTGGTCGACCGCGTGGACTCGATCGAGCCCGGCCGCGCCATCCGCGCGCGCAAGAACGTGACCGTCAACGAGCCGTTCTTCCAGGGCCACTTTCCGCGCTACCCGGTGATGCCCGGCGTGCTCGTCGTCGAGGCGCTGGCGCAGGCGGCGACGCTGCTGATCGCGCATTCCGCGGGCGACGCCCCGGCTCCGGCGCTGCGCTATCGCGAGCTGCCGAAGATCAAGTTCCGCCGCCAGGTGCTGCCCGGCGACGTGCTGCACCTCGAGGTCGACGCGATGTCGCTGGAAGCCGCCGGCGGCACCTTCGCCGTCCGCGCGCTGGTCGGGGGCGAGATCGCGGTCGAGGCGGAGATGACGCTCGTGGCGGCGCGCTGACGGCGGCCCGGCACAACGGAGCGCAGCCGAGGCCATGCCACGCATTCATCCGTCAGCGGTCGTCGATCCGGCCGCGCGACTTGCCGACGACGTCGAGGTGGGACCGTTCGCGATCGTCGGCCCGCACGTCGCCGCCGGACCGGGCACGGTGATCGGCCCGCACGCGGTCGTCACCGGCCACACGACGCTGGGTGCGCGCAACCGCATCTTCCAGTTCACCTCGATCGGTGAAATACCGCAGGACCGCAAGTACGGCGGCGAGCCGACGCGCACGTCGATCGGCGACGACAACGTGTTCCGCGAGTTCGTCTCGATCCACGCGGGGACGGCGCAGGACCGGGGCGTCACGACGATCGGCAACGGCAACTGGTTCCTGGGCTACGTCCACGTGGCGCACGACTGCGTCGTCGGCAACCACACGACGTTCTCCAACAACGCGCAGCTCGCCGGCCACGTCGTCATCGACGACTTCGTCGTGCTGGGCGGCTTCTCCGGGGTCCACCAGTTCTGCCGGCTCGGCGAGCACTCGATGGCCGCGGCAGGAGCGATCGTGCTGCAGGACATCCCGCCCTTCGTCACCGCCGCGGGCTTTCCCGCCAAGCCGGCGGGAACCAACAACGAGGGCCTGCGGCGCCGCGGCTTCACCAGCGAGCAGATCCTCGCCGTGCGGCGCGCGTACAAGGTCCTCTACCGCGAGGGGCTGTCGCTCGAGGACGCGAAGCTCAGGCTCGCGGACATGGCGCGCGACGAGCCGACGCTCGCACCGCTGGTCGCGTTCCTGGCGACGCCCGGCCGCGGCATCGTCCGCTGACGGGCCGCCGCCGATGCGCGACGCCGCTGCCGCGCCTGGCGCCGTGACCATCGGCATCGTCGCCGGCGAAGCCTCCGGCGACGCGCTGGGCGCGGCGCTGATCCGCTCGCTGCGGGAACGGTTGCCGCAGGCGCGCTTCGTCGGCATCGCCGGCCCGCGGATGGAGCGGGAGGGCGCGCAGAGCTGGTATCCGCTGGAGAAGCTCGCGGTCCGCGGGCTGGTCGAGGTGCTGGCGCGACTGCCGGACCTGCTGTCGCTGCGCCGGGCGCTCTACCGCCGCATGGTGGCCGAGCGGGTCGACCTGTTCGTCGGCGTCGACGCACCGGACTTCAACCTCGGACTGGAGCGCAAGCTCAAGCGCGCCGGCATCCGCACCGTGCATTTCGTCAGCCCCTCGGTGTGGGCGTGGCGCCGCGAGCGCGTCCGCAAGATCGGCCGCAGCGTCGACCGCGTGCTGGCGCTGTTTCCGTTCGAGCCGCCGATCTACGAGGCGGCGGGCGTGCCGGTGACGTTCGTCGGCCATCCGCTTGCTGCGCACGCCGCCGACCATGCCGCGCGCCGGACCGCGCGCGAGCAGCTCCGGCTGTCCCCGTCGGCGCCGGTGTTCGCGCTGCTTCCGGGCAGCCGCCGCTCCGAGCTCGAGATGCACGAGGCGCTGGTCCTGCGGGCGGCGGAGAAGATCCACGCCGCGCGTCCCGATGCGCAGTTCCTGGTCCCACTGGGGACGCGTCCGACGCGCGACCGCTTCGACGCGGCGCGCTACCGGATGGGGCTGGAAGCGCTGCCGCTGACGCTGCTGTACGGGCACGCGACCGACGCGCTGCGTGCGGCCGACGTCGGGCTCGTCGCGTCGGGCACGGCGACGCTCGAGGCAGCGCTGGCCCGCTGTCCGCACGTCATCTTCTATCGGCTCAACGCGCTGACCGCGCGCATGGTCATGTCGCGGCTGCTGGTGCCCTGGGTGGGGCTACCCAACGTGCTCGCGGGCCGTTTCGTGGTGCCGGAACTGCTGCAGGACGACGCGACGCCGGAAAACCTCGCGCAGGCCGCCCTCAACCTCTTCGACGACACCGTGACGCGGCGGCGGATCGAGGCGCTGTTCGCCGGCATCGGCCACACGCTGGCGGTGGACACGGGGATGCTCGCGGCGCGCGCCCTCGAAGGCGAACTCGTCGCCGCCGGCGCCGTGCCGGCGGGTCCCGCCGGATGACCGGACGCATCGTGGTCGCGACGCGCCTTGTCGCCGGGGTCGACGAGGCCGGTCGCGGTCCGCTCGCCGGTCCCGTGGTCGCGGCGGCGGTGATCCTGGATCCGGCGGCGCCGATCGAGGGGCTCGCCGACTCGAAGGTCCTCACCGCGGCCCGGCGCGACGTGCTGGCGGTCGCGATTCGCAGCCGCGCGCTGGCGTGGTGCGTCGCGCTGGCGGACGTCGCGGAGATCGACGCGCTCAACATCCTCGGCGCGACGATGCTGGCGATGCGCCGCGCGGTGGACGGGCTCGCCACCGCTCCCGACGAGGCGCTGATCGACGGCAACCGCTGCCCGCCGCTGGCGTGCCGCGCCCGCGCGATCGTCAAGGGGGACCGCGACGTCGCGTCGATCTCCGCGGCGTCGATTCTCGCGAAGACCGCGCGAGACGCGATGCTGGTCGAACTCGACGCGCGGTACCCGGCGTACGGCTTCGCGCGGCACAAGGGCTACCCGACGCCCGACCACCTCGCGGCGCTGGCGCGTTTCGGGCCGTGCCCTGCGCACCGCCGCAGCTTCGCGCCGGTCGCCCAGGCCGGGTTCGGCTTCTGACCTGTCGCGGTCGGCGCCGCCGTCGGTCCCGCGGTCAGACGGGCGCGCCGATGTCGGCGAAGTACTCGTGGTGCGCGGTGTTGACCAGCGAGACGCGCCACTCGACGGGATCCTCGTGGTACGACAGCGCGACCCGCCGGATCATCAGCAGCGGCGCGCCGCGGGCGACGCCGAGCAGCGCCGACGACTCGGCGTCGGCAAGCGTCGCGCGCAGCCGCTCGCTGGTGCGCACGACGGATACGCCGAAAGCTTCCTGCCAGAGGTTGTAGATCGTCGACGGTCGGGCGCGGAACTGCCGCTCGGTGAGGCCCGGGAAGCGCGCGACCGGGATCGTGATGTCGTCGATGATGACCGGCGAGCCGCCGAGCGACAGCCGGTTGCGGATGCGGAACACCGGCTCGCCGGCTTCGAGCGCGAGCTTGTCCGCCGCGGTGCGGTCGGCGCGCGCCCTGGCGAACGACAGGAACTCGACCTCCGGGTAGACCTTGGCGCCGGCTTCCGGGATGACGTGGAAGAAATAGAAGAGCAGGCGGTCGCGGTTGTGGCTGGAGACGTAGGTCCCGCGGCCCTGCTGGCGGATGAGGATGTTCTCGGCGACGAGCTCGTCGATCGCCTTGCGCACGGTGCCGATGCTGATGCCGAAGCGCTCGGACAGCCGGCGCTCGGCCGGGATCGCCTCGCCCGGCTTCCATTCGCCGCGCGTCAGCGCCTCCATCAGCTGCCGCTTGACGTCCTTGTACAGCGGGCCGGACAGCGGCACGCCGGGGGCGGGGGGCTCGGCAGGATCGGTCACGGGTGGCGCGGCCTTCGGGTTCGACGCAATCGCCGGCACGGAGAAACAAGCCTGCGGACGGCGCAAAGCGCGGCGCAGCCAGTGTAGCCCAACGCGCGAAGGTCATGCAAATCATCTATATCATCTAGTTGACTCGATCCCGGTCTCGCCGTAGCATCGACGGTGTCCGGCGACCCCGGCCGTATCCGCGCGGCAGCGGTCGGCCGCGCGGTCCGTGCCGGTACCGCGGCGTTCTCCCGATCCAGGAGCTTCCCCATGATCCACTGCGTATTGCACGACCCGGGCGACTCGGTCGCCGTGGTCGTCGTCGAAGGCGTCAAGGCGGGCATGACGCTCACCGGCCTCATCCTCGACGAGAACCGCACCATCACGCTGCCCTGCGTGCAGGACATTCCGCTCGGCCACAAGGTCGCGCTGAAGGACCTTGCCGTCGGCGCCACGGTCATCAAGTACGGCATCGACATCGGCAAGGTGGTGGCGCCGATCGCGACCGGCCAGCACGCGCACGTGCACAACATCAAGACCAAGCGGTGGTGACCATGTCGATGCAGAAGACCTTCTGGGGCTACCGGCGCGAGAACGGCCGCGTCGGCGTGCGCAACCACGTCGTCATCCTGCCCGTGGACGACCTGTCCAACGCGGCCTGCGAGGCGGTCGCCCACAACATCAAGGGCACGCTCGCGATCCCGCATCCGTATGGCCGCCTGCAGTTCGGCGCCGACCTCGAGCTGCACTTCCGCACGCTCATCGGCACCGGCAGCAATCCCAACGTCGCGGCGGTGGTCGTGATCGGCATCGAGGAACAGTGGACGAAGAAGATCGTCGACGCGATCGCCGCCACCGGCAAGCCGGTCGCCGGGTTCGGCATCGAACTGCACGGCGACCACGACACGATCATGCGCGCGTCGAAGGTCGCCAAGACGTTCCTGCAGGCGGCGAGCGAGCAGCACCGCGTCCAGTGCGACCTGAAGGAGCTGTGGGTGTCCACCAAGTGCGGCGAGTCCGACACGACGTCGGGCTGCGGCGCCAACCCGACCGTCGGCGACGCCTTCGACAAGCTCTACGCCGCCGGCTGCACGCTGGTGTTCGGCGAGACGACCGAGCTGACCGGCGGCGAGCAGATCGTCGCCGCGCGCTGCCGCGACGACAAGGTGCGTGCCGAGTTCATGCGCGTCTTCGACCGCTACCAGGACGTCGTCAACCGGCACAAGACCAGCGACCTCTCCGACTCGCAGCCGACCAAGGGCAACATCGCCGGCGGCCTGACGACGATCGAGGAAAAGGCGCTCGGCAACATCCAGAAGATCGGGCGGAAGTGCGTCGTCGACGGCGTGCTCGACAAGGCCGAGGCGCCCACCGGCCCCGGTCTGTGGTTCATGGACAGCTCGTCGGCCGCGGCCGAGATGGTCACGCTCTGCGCGGCCGCCGGCTACGTCGTCCACTTCTTTCCGACCGGGCAGGGCAACGTCATCGGCAATCCGATCCTGCCGGTGATCAAGATCTGCGCGAATCCGCGCACCGTGCGCACGATGAGCGAGCACGTCGACGTCGACACCTCGGGGCTGCTGCAGCGGGAGATCACCATGGGCGAGGCGGGCGACCGGCTGCTCGACATGATGTTCCGCACCGCCAACGGCCGGCTGACCGCGGCCGAAGCGCTCGGCCACCGCGAGTTCGTGCTGACGCGGCTCTACGAGAGCGCCTGAGCGGCGGCGTCGCATCACGGCGATGGCGCCTGCCGGCGAACTCTTCGGCCTGGACGGCCGCGTGGCCGTCGTCACCGGCGGAAGCTCGGGCATCGGGCGCGCGATAGCGGAGGCGCTCGCGGCGGCCGGCGCGGCGGTCGTTCTGGTCGCCCGCGAGCGTGGCCGGCTCGATCAAGTCGCGGCCGCGATCGCCGGCGCGGGAGGACGGGCCGCGCCGGTGCCGGCCGACCTCGCGGACCGTGCCGCGGTGGCGCGCTGCGCGCACGCGGCGCGGCAGCCGTTCGGCGACCCCGACATCCTGGTCAATGCCGCCGGCGTCAACCGCCGGCCTCCGCTCGACGAGCTTGCGGTCGCCGACTGGGACCACACGCTGGCCGTGAACCTGACCGCGCCGTTCCTGCTGGCGCAGGCGCTGGTGCCGGCGATGCTCGCCCGCGGCTGGGGTCGCGTGATCAACGTGACGTCGATGCAGGCCGAGCGCGCCTTCGGCCGCAGCGGCGCCTACGGCGTCTCCAAGGCCGGCCTCGCGCAGCTGTCGCGGGCACAGGCCGAGGCGTGGTCGGCGCGCGGGGTCAACTGCAACTCGCTCGCCCCCGGTTTCTTCGCGACGCCGCTGACCGCCGCCGCGAGGGCGGAACCGGGCCGGGCCGAGGCGCTCGCCGCGCGGACCTTCGTCGGCCGCAACGGCGTGCCCGACGACATCCGGGGCGCCGCGCTGTTCCTCGCGTCGCGGGCGTCGGACTTCGTCACCGGCCAGACGCTGCGCGTCGACGGCGGCCTCTCGGTCAGCTGACGCAGCAGTGGCGCCGACTGCGTGTAAAGTGGGAATTCGCCGGCACTGACGCCGGGCCACCCTCCGGCGCGCCGAGTGGCGTTCCCCTCCGACGACCTCACGATGTCATCGACCCTGCCCGATCTCGCCGCGATCCGCGCCGCGCACGCCCGGATCGCGCCCCACGTGCACCGGACGCCGGTGCTGACCTGCCGCTCGCTCGACGCCGAGACCGGAGCGACGCTGCATTTCAAGTGCGAGAATTTCCAGAAGATCGGCGCGTTCAAGGCGCGCGGCGCGACCAACGCCGTGTACTCGCTGACCGACGAGGTCGCGCGCAGCGGCGTGGTCACGCACTCGTCGGGCAACCACGGGGCCGCGCTCGCGTACGCCGCCGCGCGGCGCGGGATTCCCGCGTGGGTGGTGATGCCCGACAACGCGCCGCGGGTGAAGCAGGAGAACGTCCGCCGCCTGGGCGCGACCATCCGGTTCTGTGCGCCGAACGTCGATGCGCGCGAGGCGGCGTGTGCCGAGGTCGAGCGCGAGACGGGCGCGACGCTCGTCCACCCCTTCGACGACGAGCGCGTCATCGCGGGGCAGGGCACCGCCGCGCTCGAGCTCCTCGCCGACGTCCCCGGGCTCGACGTCGTCATCGCTCCCTGCGGCGGCGGCGGCCTGCTCTCGGGCACCGCGATCGCCACCAAGGGCGCGGCCCCGGCCGTGCGCGTGTTCGGCGCCGAGCCGGCCAACGCCGACGACGCGACGCGGAGCTACGCTTCGGGGCGCGTCGAGCCGCTGCCGGCGACCGTCACCATTGCCGACGGCCTGCGCACGACGCTGTCGCCGCGGACGCTCGCCGCGATCCGCGCGCACGTCGACGCGATGGGCACCTGCAGCGAGGCGGCGATCGTGCGGGCGATGCGGATGGTGTGGGAGCGGATGAAGATCGTCATCGAGCCGTCCTGCGCGGTCCCGCTCGCGTGCCTGCTCGAGCGCACGCTCGACGCCCGCGGCGCGCGTGCCGGCATCATCCTCACGGGCGGCAACGTCGACCTCGACCGCCTTCCCTGGCAAGCCTGAAGACCGCGATGACCGACCATCTGCCCACCACCCCGTATCCTCGCTTCCACCTCGCATTCCCGGTGACCGATCTCGCCGCCGCGCGCCGATTCTACGGCGACTTCCTCGGCTGCGCGGAGGGGCGCTCGTCCGACGACTGGGTGGATTTCGACTTCTTTGGCCACCAGATCGTCGCGCACAAGGTCGCCGCGGCGCGGATGGCCGACGCCACCAGCCTCGTCGACGGCCAGCAGGTTCCGGTGCGCCACTTCGGCGTCATCCTCGGCCTCGCGGCCTGGGACGCGCTGGCGGCAAAGCTCGCCGCGGCCGGCACGCGTTTCATCGTCGAGCCCTATGTTCGCTTCAAGGGACTGCCGGGCGAGCAGGCGACGATGTTCTTCCTCGACCCTTTCGGCAACGCCCTCGAGTTCAAGGCCTTCGGCGACGAGGCGAGGCTGTTCGCCAGACAACCCTGAGTCCCGTCATGCGCATACTGATCACCGAGTTCATGGACGACGCCGCGGTCGCGTCGCTCGCCGCCGTTCACGACACCTTCTACGACCGGACGCTCGCCGATCGACCGGACGACATCGTCGCGCGCGTGGCGGACGCCGATGCGCTGATCGTGCGCAACCGCACGCAGGTCGACGCCGCGCTGCTGGCGGCGGCGCCGAAGCTCGCCGTCGTCGGCCGGCTCGGCGTCGGCCTCGACAACATCGACGTCGACGCCGCGCGCACCCGCGGCGTCGCGGTGATCCCGGCCACCGGCGCCAACGCCCTCGCGGTGGCCGAGTACGTCATCGGCACGGCGATGCTGCTGCTGCGCGGTGCGTACCAGTCGACGACCGAGGTCGCCGCGGGCGCGTGGCCGCGGCCCGCGTTATCCAACGGCCGCGAGATCGCCGGGAAGACGCTCGGCGTCGTCGGCTTCGGCGGCATCGGCCGGCTGACGGCGAAGCTCGGCCGCGCGCTCGGCATGAAGGTCTGTGGCTACGACCCACAGCTGGCGGCCGACGCGCCCCAGTGGCGCGACGCGCATGCGACGCCGCTGTCGCTCGACGATGTGCTTTCCCGCAGCGACGTCGTGACGCTGCACGTGCCGCTGACGAAGGAGACGCGCCGCCTGATCGACGCCGACCGGCTGGCGACGATGCGCACCGGCGCGGTGCTGATCAACACCGCGCGCGGCGGCGTCGTCGACGAGCGGGCCGTGGCCGACGCGCTGCGCAGCGGCCGCCTCGGCGGCGCCGCGCTCGACGTGTTCGACGCCGAGCCGCTGCCGGCCGGGTCGCCGCTCTCGGGCTGCCCCAATCTCGTCCTGACGCCGCACATCGCGGGGGTCACCGCCGAGTCCAACGTCAGGGTGTCGACGATGATCGCCGAGCGGGTGCTGGCGCACCTGGCCGCGGCGCGGAAGGCCTGACGCCATGGCGCGCTTCACGCTGCCCGAACTGACCGCGCTGGCGGAGCGCGCGCTCGAGCGCGCCGGTGCGCAGGCGGCGATGGCAACGGCCACCGCGCGCGCGCTGGTCGCCGCCGATGCGCAGGGACTCGCGTCGCACGGGGTGTCGCGCGTGCCGCAGTATGCGACGCACCTGGCCAACGGCCGCGCCGACGGCAGCGCGCGGCCGTCGATCGTGCGCGAGCGCGGCGGCGCCGCGCTGGTCGATGCCCGCTGCGGGCTCGCGTTTCCCGCCTGCGCGCTGGCGGTCGACGAGGCGATCCGCCGCGCGCGCGAGTTCGGCGTCGCCTTCGTCGCCGTCACCAACAGCCACCATTTCGGCGTCGCCGCGTATCACCTCGAGCCGGTTGCCGCGGCCGGGATGTTCGGCATCGCCTTCGGCAACTCGCCGTCGGCGATGCCGGCGGCGGGTGGCCGGCGGCCGCTGTTCGGCACCAATCCGATCGCCGCGGCATTTCCGCGGCGGGACGGCGCCCCGGTGAGCGTCGACCTGTCGCTGTCGGAGGTCGCGCGCGGCAAGCTGATGGTCGCCGCCAAGGACGGCCGACCGATTCCGGCAGGCTGGGCGCTCGACGCCGACGGCAACCCCACCACCGATCCCAAGGCCGGGCTCGCCGGATCGATGCTGCCGATGGGCGGGACGAAGGGCGCGATGCTGGCGCTGATCGTCGAGGTCATGGTCACCGCGCTGACCGGCGCGGCGATCGGCTTCGAGGCCAGCTCGTTCTTCGTCGACGAAGGCAACCGGCCGCGGTTGGGGCAGGCGTTCCTCGTCGTCGATCCCGACGCGCTCGCCGGCCGCGAGGTCTTTCTCGATCGGGTCGAGACGCTGGTCCGCGCGATGCTGGAGGACGAGGGCGTGCGGCTGCCGGGGGCGCGACGCCGGACGCTGGCGGAGGCGGCCGAGAGGGAAGGCGTCGCCATCCCGGACGCGCTGGCCGCGCAACTGCAAGCGCTGGCGGCGCCCGGCGGCTGAACCGACATCGCGGGACCCGCGTTCCCGATCACGCGAGCGCGGCAATTCGTCGCACGCGGCGACTCGTGCGCGAGCCGGGCGACCGGCGCATAATTGACGTTTTTTCCCGCGGGCGGCCGCCCGCGACAAACGCACGGACCGCATGATGAAAGACACCACGACCCGCAAGACCGAAGCACCTGCCGCCGGGGCCAAGCCGGCGAAACCGCGCGCCCCGCGCGCCGCCGCCGCGAAGAAGACCCGCACCGGCGACGTCGGACCGACCGGCAGCCCGGCGGCCATCGAGCGGCACGCGGTGCAGGAGAGCGTCGCCGCCGCCGAGGAAGCGCAGGCGAATGCGCTCACCGACATCCTCGCGGGGCGTTCCCCCGTCGATGCCGCGGAGCTGATGCGGGGCCTGCTCAAGGACCAGCAGGCGCGCGCGCGACGGTTGCCCGCGGACCCGGACGAGGAGCTGTCGTCGGACTGGCGGACCGGCGGCTATCCGTACAAGAACCTGCTGTCGCGCAAGAGCTACGAGCGGCAGAAATACCGGCTGCAGGTGGAACTGCTCAAGCTGCAGGCCTGGGTCAAGGAGACGGGCCAGCGGGTCGTCATCCTGTTCGAGGGGCGCGACGCCGCGGGCAAGGGCGGGGCGATCAAGCGCTTCACGGAGCATCTCAACCCGCGCGGCGCGCGCGTCGTGGCGCTCGAGAAGCCGACGGATGCCGAGCGCGGCCAGTGGTACTTCCAGCGCTACGTCGAGCATCTGCCGACGGCGGGCGAGATCGTGCTGTTCGACCGGTCGTGGTACAACCGCGCCGGCGTCGAGCGCGTGATGGGATTCTGCAACGACGCCGAGTACCTGGAGTTCATGCGGCAGGCGCCGGAGTTCGAGCGCATGCTGGCCCGCTCGAAGCTGCACCTGATCAAGTACTGGTTCTCGGTGAGCCAGGCCGAGCAACGCAGGCGTTTCACCGAGCGCAAGGCGCATCCGCTGAAGCAGTGGAAGCTGTCGCCGATCGACCTCGCGTCGCTCGACAAGTGGGACGAGTACACCAAGGCGAAGGAAGCGATGTTCTTCTACACCGACACCGCGGATGCGCCGTGGACGGTGATCAAGTCGGACTGCAAGAAGCGCGCGCGCATCAACGGGCTGCGCTACCTGCTGCACACGATGCCCTACGCCAACAAGGACATCAGCCGCATCGGGCCGGTCGATCCGCTGCTGGTGGGGCGCGCCAACGTCGTCTACGAGCGCGGCGAGAACGTCCGCACGCCGATCCTGTAGGCGCTTGCGGTTGGCGAATCAGCGGCGCGCGGCGGCGATCGCCTCGCGCAGCGGATTGAACAGCCCCGACGTCGCGGCGATGGTCTCGTCGGTGCGCAGGAACTCGTTGCCGCCGGCGAAGTCGCCGACGCGCCCTCCGGCCTCCTGCACGATCAGCGCGCCCGCGGCGACGTCCCAGCTCTTGAGGCTCATCACGAAGAAACCGTCGAGCCGCCCTGCGGCGACGTAGCAGAGGTCGAGCGCGCAGGCGCCGGCGCGTCGGATGCCCGCGCATTGCGTGACCAGCGCGTTGAAGATCGGCAGGTACGCCGGCATCTTCGGGCTCGCGCGCACCGGAAACACCGTGCCGACGAGCGCGCGCTCGAGCGCGGTGCACGACGACGGGCGGATCGGCGCCCCGTTGAGCGCCGCGCCCTTGCCCTTCACCGCGGTGAACAGCTCGTCGTGGACCGGGTCGAGGACCACCGCGTGCGTGAGCTCCGCGCCGCGCGCCAGCGCGATGGACACCGCGTAGTACGGATAGCCGTGCGCGTAGTTGGCGGTGCCGTCGATCGGGTCGACGATCCACTTGAAGCCTGCGCCTTCTCGCGCACCCTCGATTGCGCCCGACTCCTCGCCCAGGATCGCGTGGTCGGGGAACGCCATGCGGATGGTCGCGACGATCGCGTTCTCCGCCTCCATGTCGGCGGAGGTCACGATGTCGCCGTGCTCCTTCGAATGCGAGGGCAGGCGCCTGAGGTCGCGCGCGGCGTCCTCCATCACCGAGGCCGCGCGGCGCGCGGCGCGCACGGCGACGGCGAGTACGGTGTCGTTCTGCATGGCGCTACTTCCGCCCCGAGTTCAGCGCTTCCTGCTCCATCAGCAGGTACGTGCCGTAGGCGTTGATGCGGTTGGCCTGTTCGAATGCGGGCAGCCCCTTGAACTTCGACCAGTCGGTCCGGGCGTAGGCGTCGTCGAAGCTGTCCAGGTCGGCGACCGCGCGCCCCATCGTCTCGCGCAGGTAGACGAGATAGTCGCGGGTCAGCACGAGGTCGCGCTCGACGTTGGTGGACGCGGCGCCGTGGCCGGGAATCACGACCGCCGGCTTGACCGCGATCATCTTGTCCATCGCCTTCAGCCAGCCCTTGCTGTCGGCGGTGCCGACGAACGGCACGCGGCCGGCGAACAACAGGTCGCCGGCGAACAGCACGCGCTCCTCGACGACGTACATCATCACGTCCTCCGGTGAGTGCGCGCCTTCGGCATAGAGCACGCGGAACGTGATCCCGCCGAGCCTGAAGTCGGTGTCGCCGTCGAGCCAGACGTCGGGGGTGACGATCCGGGTCTTGTCGTCGACCCAGGGGAAGAGGTCGAGGCGGCGCTGTGCGAGCCGGTCGGAGGCCTGGCCGGAGGTCAGGTACGCCTGGGCCCGGCGCTGCGCCCAGATCTCCGCCCCGGCGTCCTTGAACGCCGCCAGCCCGTAGAAGTGGTCGGCGTGGTAGTGGCTGACGATCACGCGCTTCACCGGCTGCGGCGTGATCCTGCGGATCGCGGCAAGCATCGCGCGGCCGAGCGCCGGGGTGCCCAGGGCGTCGAACACGACGACGCCGTCGCCGGTGACGACGAATCCCGCGTTGGACATGAAGCCCTTGTTCTGCGCGCTCGCCATCCCGGCTTCGCCCTGGAAGAACCACGTCCGCGGCGCGACCTGCTTCGGCGTCAGCACGATGTCGTCCTGGGCGCGCGCGGAGGAGGCGACCGCCAGCGCGAGTGCCAGCAGGACGAGGAGGGCGGGGGACGGCAGTCGGTGGCGCGAGCGGGGGTTCATCCGTGAATTCTAGCGCGGCGCGCCGTCGTCGCGGTACTTCGCCATGAAGCCGCGGTCGATGCGGTCCTTCCAGCGCCATACCCAGTCGCCCTCGACCGCGAATGCGCCGCGCGAGGCGATGGCGTGACGGTTGCCGGTTGAGATCAGCGCCAGCGCCGAGCGCTGCGGCACGAACGCCGCCAGCGCCTCGCCGCGCGCGGCACGGCGCAGATTGGTCGCGAGAGGCGGACCCTGGCGCACCGCGTAGACGCCGGACTTCGGGCGCGGATGCGCGTCCTGCACCGCGCAGTCGCCGGCACCGAACACGAACGGGTGCGACACCGAACGCAAGTATTCATCCATGCGCATGAACCCCCGTGGGTCGCAGGCGAGTCCGGCGGTCCCGACCCACGGCTGCGCCGCCGCCGCCGTCGCCCACACGATGCGCTCGGCGGCGATGCGCCGTCCGTCGGCGGCGACGACGTTGCCCGGCTCGACGGCGACCGCGCGCGCGTCGAGGTGAACGACGACGTCGCGCGCGACCAGCGTCCGGCCGATGCGGCGGCGCACCGACGGCGCGTGCTGCGGCAGCAGGTGCGGCGTGTCGGTGACGATCGCGAACCGCGGCGCGCCGGCGCCGAGCAGCACGGCGAGCCGGTGGTGCATCGCGAGCAGGATCTCGATTCCGCCAGCGCCGCCACCGACGACGGCGATCGTGTTGATGCGCTCGTGCGCCGCGTCGTCCTGGATCGCCGCCCATGCGTCGAGAAAGCCAGCGACCGGCTTGACGCCGATGGCGTTGGCCTGCGCGCCGGCGATGCTCATGTCCGGCGTCGAGCCGATGTCGAGCGACAGCAGGTCGAAGGTCTCGGGCGGATGGCGCGCGAGCTGTGCGCGCCGGTCGCCGAGGTCGACCCCGACGACGGTGTCGCGCAGCCACCGCGCCCCGGCGCGCTGCGCCAGCGGCGGCAGGTCGATGTGCGCTTCGGCGTGCGCGTAGTGCCCGGCGACGAGACCGGGCAGCATGCCGGAATAAGGCGTCAGTGCATCGGGACTCACCAGCGTGAGGTCGACGCCGGGCTCGGGCTCCTCCGCGAAACGGCGCAGGACCTCGACGTGGCTGTGGCCGCCGCCGACGAGGAGCAGTCGTACAGGGTTCATCCGGCGACCACCCTGAACCCGAGCATCATCCCGCCGTCCTCGTGCTCCAGGTTGTGGCAGTGGACGAGGTACGTCTGGGGTGACGGGTAGGGCAAGGCGAATCGCAGCGCGATGCGGACGCTCTCGCCGGGCCAGACCAGCACCGTGTCCTTCCAGCCGAGGTCGGTCGCCAGCCGGCCGCGGTCGTCGACGGCGAGCGGGCGCAGCAGGTCGGGCGAGGTCTCCCGCTCGAGCACGCGGAACTGGACGCCGTGGACGTGCATCGCGTGCGGCATGCTCGTGTGGTAGTTGCGCAGCAGCCAGACCTCGGCGCGGTCGCGCACGACGTCGAACGCCGTCTCGCCCATCGCGAACACGCGGTCGTTGATGCGCCAGCGCCCCTTGGCGAAGCCGAGGCGGAAAGCCCGCTCACGGGCGTCGGCAGTATCGATGCCTCCTTCCGCGGACAGGCGCGCCGGCACGGTCGCCCGGTACGCGACGCGTTCGTTAACCCGCAGCGTGAGCAGCCGGCGCGGAGCGCCTTCGGGCCAAGGCTCGCCGGCGGGAGCGGCCGGCGGCGACGCCGGCGGGTCGCCGCTCGACGGCGGCTCGAAGTGCATCGGGTCGAACGCCAGCGTCCGCAGCATGATCGCATCACCGACGGCAGCGCCGGACAGGTCGACGAGCAGGTCGATTCGCTCGGCCGGCGAGACGAAGCACTCGGTGCAGCGAGCCGGCGCCGCAAGCAGGCCGCCATCGGTGCCCAGCAGCGTGAAAGCGACCGGCCTGCCGGCGGCGTCGTTGAAGCCAAGCCGGTAAGTGCGCGCATTCGACGCGTTGAGGATGCGGAACCGGTACGCGCGGGTCGCGACATCGAGGTGCGGATCGGTGGCGCCGTTGACGGTCGGGGCTGCGCCGAGGAATCCGTGGTGCATGTCCGCTGCGCCTGCATCGTATGCGGCGCCCGGTCGGCGGTCCTGCAGCACCAGCGCAATCTCGGTGCGTCCCCACGCCAGGTCGAGCGCGGCACGCAGCGCGCGGTCGTCCGCGTCGTCGACGGCGATGAGGCCGAAGAGCCCACGGTACGCCTGGCCCGCGGTGAGTCCGTGCGCATGCGGGTGGTACCAATAGAGCCCGGCGCGCTCGCGCACGGTGAAGTCGTACGCGTACCGCGCGCCGGGCGCGGCGAGGATGAAGCCGGCGCCGTCGTTCGCCTGGTCGTTGCCGATGCCGTGCCAGTGCACGATGGTCGGCTCCGGGGTGGCGTTGACAAGCTCGATCCGCGCGCGCTCGCCGCGCTCAAAGGCCAGTGTGGGATTCCAGAATTTGCGCCCGCCGTGCGTTGCGGCGAACGCCATGGGCCAGCGCGCCTCGGTGCCGGTGCCCGTGGCCGCCGTGAGGACGAGCGGCGAGCCGTTCGGCGCCAGGCGCCCGAACAGGCCGTCGCCACCTGGAACCAGCAGCGGCGAGCCGTCGGGCGCGCCGCACCAGTCGTCGCCGGGGCGGCTGGCGCCGCGCGCCGGAACCCGGGAGGGGGGATGGTCGGTCCGGGCAGGCCCGGCAAGCGCGGCCACGCCGAGCGCACCGAGCGCCTGCAGCAGGCGGCGCCGGTACGGCAGCGTGGCGGTTCGAGCGGGATCGGACGGGAGGCTACGACGCGACATCGGTGCGAGTTTAGCGCGATCGCACCGCCGGCCACCCGCTAACGGATCGCGACACCCCAGGGCAGCTCACCCACGGGGATCTCGGCCACCTTGGTCAGCGTGGAGGTGTCGATGACGGCGACGGCGTTCGACCGACCGCACGCGACGTAGAGCTTCGCGCCGTCCGGGGTCAGCGCCATGTTCCACGGGCGCTTGCCGACGGGGATGCTGGCCGTGATCGCGTTGGTTGCGACGTCGATCACCTGCACCGTGCCCTCGCCGCCGGAGGTGACGAAAACGCGCTTGCCGTCGGGGTGGACGAGAACGCCGTTGGAGCGCTTGCCTGCCTTGATCCGCGCGACGACCTCGTGCGTGGCGGTGTCGAACACGTTGACGGTGTCGGCGTTCTCAGCGGCGACGTACGCGCGGCTGCCGTCGGGCAGAAAGCCGATGCCGCGGGGCCGGTCGCCGACCCTGACCGACTTCACCACCTCGCCCTTCTGGACGTCGACGATGTCGACCGAGTCGGCTTCCTCGGCGCTCACGTAGAGCCAGCGCCCATCGGGGCTCCAGACGGCGTGCTCGGGGTTCTTGCCCTTCATCTTCAGGGTGCGCGCGATCTTCAGCGCCGCGGTATCGATGACCACGACCTGGTCGTTCTCCTCGATCGCCGCCGACAGCCACTTGCCGTCGGGCGACAGGTAGATCGCCTCGGGCGAGTCGCCCAGCGCGATCGTCGCGATCACCGCCTTGCGCGCGACGTCCCAGACGACCAGCGCGTTGCTGGTCTGGTCGCTGACGTAAAGGCGACCGCCGTCGGCGGAAAGCGCGATGCCGCGCGGCTTCTTCCCGACCTTCAGCGTCGCGGTGACCTTGTCGGTCGACGTGTCGACGACCGATATCGAACCCGATCCCTCGTTGGGAATGTAGGCCGTCGCGGCGAACGTGCCGCCGTTGCCGAGCAGCGCGGCGCCCAGCGCCAGCGCGGTGACCAGTCGATCAGGTTTCATCATCGCTTTCGCAGGAAGAAGATGCTCGAACCGACAACAATTTCTTCGTTGAGGGCGTTTGAATTATCCTACACCACTTTGTCACGCTTCATGTAACACCAACCCCCTCAGATGCCGACCGCCCACCCTTCGTTCGCGCGCATTCGAGTCGCCGCCGCCACGATCGCGCTTGCCTCGGCGGCAGCCACGGCGAGCCCGGTCGCGTTGGCGCAGTCCACGACCGACCCGACACTCGATCCGGTCGTGGTCACGGCGACGCGGCGCGCCGAGAAGAGCTTCGACGTGCCGGCTTCGATCGACACCATCGACGCGGCGACGATCCGCGACGGGCAGCCGATGGTGAACCTGTCGGAGACCCTGGTGCGTGTCCCGGGCATCTACGCCGCCAACCGGGGCAATTATGCGCAGGACCTGCAGATCAGCTCGCGCGGCTTCGGCGCACGCGCGGCGTTCGGGGTGCGCGGTGTCCGGCTCTACCAGGACAACATCCCGGCGACGATGCCGGACGGGCAGGGGCAGACAGGCAGCTTCAGCCTGTTGTCGGCGGAGCGGATCGAGGTCCTGCGCGGCCCGTTCTCGACGCTGTACGGCAACGCATCGGGTGGCGTGATCTCGCTGTTCACCGAAAATGGAACGCCCGAGCCGGTGATCACGGTGAACGCCAGCGCAGGCAGCTACGGCACCTGGGTCGCCGGCGCCAAGGCGACAGGCACGGTGCGCGACATTGGCTACGTCGTCGCCGCCAGCCGATTTTCCACCGACGGGTATCGCGAGCACTCGGCCGCATTGCGGGATCTCGCCAATGCGAAGCTCACCTTCAGGCAGGGCGACTCGACCCGTGTGACCATCGTCGGGTCCGGGCAGTACCAGCCGGAAACACAGGACCCGCTCGGGCTCACCCGCGCGCAGTGGGAGGCGGATCCGCAACAGGCCGATCCGGCGGCGATCCTGTTCAACACCCGGAAGACGATCAACCAGGCGCAGGGCGGGGTGACGGTCGACCAGGCATTGGGTGACGACTGGTCGATGCGGGTGACCGGCTACGGCGGACGCCGCGGGGTCCGGCAGTACCTCGCGCTGCCCGGAATCGCACCGACGTCGTCGGGCGGCGTCGCCGACCTCGACCGCGACTACGGCGGCATCGACGCCCGGATCTCCTGGGCAGGCCGCGTCCTCGACCGGCCGCTGACGATGACCTTCGGCGCTGACTACGATCGCGAGCACGAGGTGCGCCAGGGTTTCGTCAACAGCAACGGCAACCTGGGCGCGTTGCGCCGCGACCAGGACGACACCGTCGCCGGCAGCGACGTCTACCTCGAGGCGACCTGGGGCGTGCTGTCGTCGCTGACGCTGACGGCCGGCGTCCGTGCGAGCGAGGTGCGATACAGCTCCGAGGACCATTACGTCGTCGCCGGCAACCCGGACGACAGCGGCTCCCGCAAGTTCACCAACACGAGTCCGGTCCTCGCCGCGATGTACCACGTCGACGACCGGCTCAACGTCTACGCCAGCTACGGCCAGGGCTTCGAAACCCCGACGCTGGCCGAGATCGCGTACCGGCCCGTCGGTACCGGCCTCAACCTGGCGCTCAATCCGGCGACCAGCAACGGCGTCGAGGTCGGCTTGAAGGCGCTGCTGGCACGCGAACATCGGGTCAACGTCGCGGTGTTCGCGATCGACACCGAAGACGAGATCGTCGTCAACACCGCCGCCGGTGGCCGCAACACGTACAAGAACGCCGGCAGCACCCGCCGGCGAGGCGTCGAGGTCGCCTGGGACGGCAGGTTCGACGGCGGGGTCAGCGCACGCGTCGCGTACACCTACCTGCAGGCCGAGTTCACCGAGGCATTCACGGCGGGATTGCCTCCCGCCGTCGTGCCTGCCGGCGCCCGCCTGCCGGGCGTGCCGGGCTCGCAAGCCTACGGCGAGCTGGGATGGGCACCGCGCGGGCCGCTCGGCTTTTCCGCCGCCGTCGAGGTGCAGTACGTCGCCAAGGTTTACGTCAACGACCGCAACACCGATGCCGCGCCGGCGTACACGATCGCCAATGCACGTGTGGGCTGGACGCAGCGGTTGGATCGCGCCACGCTCCGTGCCTACGCCAGGCTCAACAACGTCGCCGATATCGACTACGTCGGTTCGGTGATCGTCGGCGACGTCAACGGCCGCTATTTCGAGCCTGCGCCGGGGCGCAACTGGATGGCAGGGATCAATGTCGACTACGCATTCTGACCGTTACACGCCCGTCGCCATCGCGCTGCATTGGCTGGTCGCCGCACTGGTCATAGGGCAGATCGCCTGGGGCTGGTGGATGCAGGAGATTCCGAAGCAGCCGGTCGGCCCGCGCGTCGACGGATTCAACCTGCACAAGTCGGTCGGCCTCACGATCCTGGCGCTGATGCTGGTCCGCCTCGGCTGGCGCATTGGGCACCCGCCGCCCGCGCTGCCGCCGCTGCCGGCGTGGCAGGTGCGTCTCGCCGGCGCGACGCACGCGCTGCTCTACGTCCTGCTGGTGCTCCAGCCCGTCGTGGGCTATCTCGGCTCAGTGTTCAGCGGCTACCCCGTGAAGCTCTACGGCATGGCGTTGCCCGCGTGGGGATGGAAGGACAACGGGCTAAAGGACCTGTGCAGCGCGATCCATCTCTGGATGAGCTTCGCGCTGGTCGGGCTGATCGCGCTGCACGTCGCGGGTGCGATCAGGCACGCCCTCATCGATCGCAGCGGCCTCCTGGCGCGGATGGGCGTCGGGCGGCGGCGTGGCTAGAGTCCGGTGTCGCCGGTTGCCGTTGCGCGGGGCAGCGTCTATGATTCCCGGCCTCCTTCCGCAGCCGTCAATCGGAATGCCGTGTCCTTCAGCGAGGGAAGTTCGATGACAGCAGCTTCCGCAATTGGCTTGACAGTGACCGTCAACGGCAAGCCCGTCACCGCCGACGTCGACCCGCGCACGCTGCTCGTCGATTTGCTGCGCGGACCGCTGGGGCTCACCGGCACGCATGTCGGCTGCGATACCGGCCAGTGCGGCGCCTGCACCGTCCACCTCGACGGCCGCGCGGTCAAGTCGTGCACGCTGCTGGCGTTGCAGGCAAACGGCGCCGAGGTGCTGACGATCGAGGGCCTCGCGCCCGCCGACGGCACGCTGCACCCGATGCAGGCAGCGTTCAAGGAATGCCACGGGCTGCAGTGCGGCTTCTGCACGCCGGGGATGGTGCTGTCCGCCATCGACCTGGTGCGGTGCCACCCGGGCGCCGACGAGGCGACGATCCGCGAGCAGCTCGACGGCAACCTGTGCCGCTGCACCGGCTACCGCAACATCGTCAAGGCGGTGCAGCTCGGCGCCGCGGCGATGACCCGCCAGGCGACCGGCGAGAACGCCCCGGTAACGCATCCCGGCGCGATCCGCGCCGGGCAGGGCGCCTGAAGGAAGGCTGCCATGTACCCCTTCGACCTCGTCCGCCCGGCGTCGGTCGCCGATGCCGCCGCCGCCCTCGCGAGCTCCGGCGGGCGGGCGCTCGCCGGCGGCCAGAGTCTCGTCGGCGCGATGAAGCTGCGCCTCGCGCAGCCCGGCACGCTGGTCGATCTGTCGCGCGTTCCCGGGCTGTCGGGAATCCGCCGCGACGGCGACGCGATCGTCATCGGCGCGATGACCCGCCACGCCGACGTCGCCGCTTCGGCGGAAGTGAAGCGCGCGATTCCGGCGCTCGCGGCGCTGGCGGGCGGCATCGGTGACCGGCAGGTGCGCAACGTCGGCACGCTCGGCGGCGCGCTCGCCAACAACGATCCTGCGGCCTGCTGGCCCGCGGCGGTGCTGGGCCTCGACGCGACCGTCGTCACCAACATCCGCCGCATCGCTGCCGCCGACTACTTCCGGGGCATGTACGAGACGGCGCTGGCGGCGGATGAGCTGATCGTCGCCGTCAGCTTCCCGATTCCGGACCAGGCGGCGTACGTCAAGTTCGCCAATCCCGCGTCGCGTTTCGCGCTGGTCGGCGTGTTCGTCGCGCGGACCGCCGGTGGCGTCCGCGTCGCGGTCACCGGCGCCGCGAGCGCGGTGTTCCGCGCCGGGAGCGTCGAGGACGCGCTGTCGAAGAGCTGGACCGCGGCCGCCGCGCAGGGCGCGACGGTCGATGCGGCGGGCCTCAACGGCGACCTGCACGCGTCGGCTGAGTACCGCGCGCATCTGATTCCGGTGCTTGCGGCCCGCGCGGTTGCCGCGGCCGGTTAGCCGGGTGACCCCGGATCGCCGGACGGGCGCTGTGCACTCCCCGATCTTCTCCCGTTTCCGCCCATGACCGCGTCCATCGCACTGCCCGATTCCGTCGACGACGTCGTCGCGCTGCTCGATGGCCACGACTACGTCGCCGACCGCCGGCTGGCGACCAGCGTCTTTCTTGCGCTCCGGATGCAGCGGCCGCTGTTCCTCGAGGGCGAGGCCGGGACCGGCAAGACGGAGATCGCCAAGGTCCTCGCGCTCGCGCTGGGCCGGAAGCTCGTGCGCCTGCAGTGCTACGAGGGACTCGACGTCGCGGCGGCGGTCTACGAGTGGAATTACCCGCGGCAGATGATCGAGATCCGCCTCGCGGAGGCCGGCGGCGATCTCGACCGCGACCGCCTTGCGCACGACATCTTCGCCCCGCGCTTCCTGCTGAAGCGTCCGCTGCTCGAGGCGCTGTCGCCGGCGGACGGCGTGGCGCCGGTGCTGCTGATCGACGAGCTCGACCGCACCGACGAGCCGTTCGAGGCGTACCTGCTCGAGGTGCTCGCCGAGTACCAGGTGACGATCCCCGAGCTCGGCGCGATCCGCGCCGTCGAGCCGCCGGTCACGATCCTGACGTCGAACCGGACGCGCGAGATCCACGACGCGATCAAACGGCGCTGCCTCTATCACTGGGTCGGCTATCCGGACGCGCAGCGCGAGCTCGCGATCGTCCGCCGCAAGTGCCCGCGGGTGGCGGAATCGCTGGCGCGCGAGATCGTGGCGTTCACGCAGCGGCTGCGGGCGATGGACCTGTACAAGGCGCCGGGCATCGCCGAGACGCTCGACTGGGCCGAGGCGCTGGCGACGCTGGACCGGGTGGCGCTCGATCCGCAGACCATTGCCGATACGGCCGGTGTGCTGCTCAAGTACCAGGACGACATCGACGCGCTGTCGCCCGAGGTCGCCGCTCGCCTCGTCGCCGAGGCCCGGGCGGCCGGCGGCCGCCCGTGACGACGCGCCCGGGGCGGGGCGCCATCGGGTCCGACGGCGCGCCAGCGGCGCTGCCCGGGGGCCGGCTGGCCGGGAACGTCGTCCAGTTCGTGCGCGTGCTGCGCGGCGCCGGGTTGCCGGTGGGGCCGGCACACGCCATCGCCGCGCTCGACGCGATCGCCGCCGTGGGCCTCGACCGGCGCGACGACTTTCGCGCGGCGCTGTCGGCGGTGCTGGTGTCGCGCGAGGACCACCTGCCGCTGTTCGAGCAGGCGTTCGATCTCTACTGGCGCGATCCGCGGCTGCTGGAACGGTTGCTGGCGTCGATGCTGCCGGCGGTGCACGGGCAGGACGAACCTCCGGAATCGACTCCGGAGATCCCGGCGCGGCTCGCGCACGCGCTGCTGCCGCCCAAGCAGGATCCGGTCACCCGAGGGCGGCGAGGAGCCGGTCGGGCTCGACGCCGCGTTCACGTTCTCGGCGCGGGAGGCGCTCCAGCGCAAGGATTTCGAGTCGATGACCATCGACGAGCTTGCCGCCGCCAAGCGGATGCTGGCGACGCTGCGGCTGCCGCTGCCCGAGGTGGCGACGCGCCGCAGCCGGCCGAGCGCGCACGGGCATCGCGTCGACCTGCGCGCCACGCTGCGGCGCGCGACCGGCGCCGCGGGCGCCTTGACCCCGCTGCGCTTTCGCGCCCGGGTGCGGCGCACGCCGCCGCTGGTCGTGCTCTGCGACATCTCGGGGTCGATGGACCGCTACGCACGGATGCTGCTGCACTTCCTGCACGCGGTCACCAACGATCGCGACCGAGTCCATGTGCTGCTGTTCGGCACCCGGCTCACCAACATCACGCGGCACCTCAGGCACCGCGACGTCGACGTCGCGCTCTCGCGCGTGGCCGCCGCAGTGGCGGACTGGGCAGGCGGCACGCGGATCGGAGTCTGCATGGAAGAATTCAACCGGCGCTGGTCACGGCGACTGCTCGGCCAGAACGCCGTCGTGCTGCTGATCAGCGACGGACTCGACGCCGAGGGAGGCGCCGGGCTCGACCACGCGATGGAGCGACTGGAGAAGTCGTGCCGGCGGCTGGTGTGGCTGAATCCGCTGCTGCGCTACGAGGGCTTCGAGGCGCGGCCGGCGGGCGTTCGCGCGATGCTGCCGCACGTCGACGATTTCCTGCCGGTGCATAATCTCGCCAGCCTCGCCGACCTGACCCGCGCGCTCGCGCTGCCCGCGTCGCGCGTCCGTGGCGCGCGCACCGGGATGGGCGCCGCCGGCAACGCCCATCCACCCGCTCGACGACAGGAGCCTGCCCCGTGGAAATGACCAGCACCCGGACCATCGCCGCGCCACGCGAGCGGGTGTGGGCCGCGCTCAACGACCCGGCGGTGCTGACGCAGTGCGTGCCCGGCTGCGAGGGGCTGGTGCCCGACGGCGACGACGCCTGGAAGATCGTGCTGGCGGCGAAGGTGGGCCCGGTGTCGGCCCGCTTCACCGGCCGGATGGCGTTGTCGGACGTGCGGCCGCCGGAAGGCTACACGCTGGCGTTCGACGGGCAGGGCGGCGCCGCGGGTTTTGCCCGCGGCGAAGCCAGGGTGGCGCTGGCGCCGGCGGCGGGCGGCGCGGCGACCGATCTTTCGTACGCGGTCAAGGCGCAGGTCGGCGGCAAGCTGGCGCAGGTCGGTTCGCGGCTGGTCGACGGCGCCGCGGGCAAGCTCGCCGACGACTTCTTCGCGCGCTTCGCCGCCGCGGTCGCGCCGCCGGCGGTCGAGGCCGAGCTCGCGTCGCCGGCGCCGGCGAAATCCCCGGCGCCCGCACGGTCGCCGTGGGTCCGTTACGCGGCGATCGCCCTGATGCTGATCATCCTCGGCTACCTGTACTCGCGCGGCGCGCGCTGATCTTCGAGGGGAGGACGTCATGGACAGCGTCGATCACGAAGTGCTGAAGCGCTGCAGCGAATGGCTCGCCGCCGGGCGGCGGGTGCTGCTGGTCACCGTGGTGAGGACCTGGGGCAGCTCGCCGCGGCCCGAAGGCGCGATGCTGGCCGTCCGCGACGACGGGCAGGTCGAGGGCTCGGTGTCGGGCGGCTGCATCGAGGACGACATCGTCGACCGCGTCCGGCGGGACGGCATGACGGCGACCCGCTGCGAGGCGGTCACGTACGGCGTGTCGGCCGACGAGGCGCGGCGCTTCGGCCTGCCCTGCGGCGGGACGATCCAGCTGGTGCTGGAGCCGCTGACCGCGGCGTCGGGCATCGGCGCCCTGCTGGCCGAAGTCGAGAGCGGGGCGGCTGGTTGCCCGGCGACTCGAGCTCGCGACCGGCAGCTCGTCACTCGCGCCGGCGCGCGCGACCGACGGCCTCGCGTTCGACGGCGCGACGCTGACGACGATCCACGGCCCGCGCTACCGGCTGCTGATGATCGGCGCGTCGCAGCTGTCGAAGTATCTCGCGCAGATCGCCCTGGGTCTCGATTACCAGGTGACCGTCTGCGATCCGCGCGACGAGTACCAGGCCACCTGGGACATTCCCGGGGTGGCGCTGGTGCGCACGATGCCCGACGACACGGTGCGCGCGATGAAGCTCGACGAGCGCTGCGCGGTCGTGGCCCTGACGCACGATCCCAAGCTCGACGACCTCGCGCTGATGGAGGCGCTGAAGTCGCCGGCTTTTTACGTCGGTGCGCTCGGCTCGCGCGCCAACAACGCGAGGCGCCGCGAGCGGCTGCGCGAGTTCGACCTCACCGCCGACGAGATCGCGCGCCTGCACGGCCCGATCGGCCTCTACATCGGCAGCCGCACGCCGCCGGAGATCGCCGTGTCGATCGCCGCCGAGATCACCGCGGTGAAGAATGCGGTGCCGCTGAACGCGGTCGCCAGCGTCGCGGTGGCGAAGGAGAAGCTCGGCCCGTCGGTGGCGTGCACGACGGCGTGACCCGGGGGCAGCGCCTTCAGCGCCGCGGCGCCAGCGTGATGTCGCCGTAGTACGCGATCGCCGATTCGCCGGTGTTGTCGGCGTCGGTCATCAGCGCGATGCCGGCGATCGGCGGCGGGTCCTCGCCGAATGCGCGCCGGTAGTCGGCGACGATGTCGCGCTCGTAGCTCCGCCATTGGCCGAGGTTGCCCTTCCCGCGCTCGACGACGATCATCCGCACGCGGTCGGTGAACGGATTGGGCACCGTCGTGCCGACCGCTGCCTTGGCGTCCCAGATGTAGTTGAGCCCGGCGTGCGGCGGATACTCGCCGTACAGCACGCGCGCCGCGGCGTACTTCGCGCGCTCGACCAGCGACAGCCGCTCGGGCGCGTAGCGGAACGACACGTAGATGCGCGCCGGGTAGTCGTCGCCTTCCTTGCGGGTGACGTCGCCGCGCTCGATGACCTTGTCCACCTTCCACGACCAGCGCAGCAGCGGACGTTCGGCCGCGGGCGCGTCCAGCTTGCGGACGAGCCCGGACGCCGACGCATCGGCGTCCGCGCGCACCACGGTGCCGGCGGCCGGATCGGCAACGAGCGCGTAGCCCGTGTGCCGGTCGATCCGGGGGAAGGTAAGGGGCGTCCAGTCGGCCGGCAGCGTGGCCCCCGGCGCGGCACGGGAGAACGCCCCGACGGCGAGGTCGCCGTCGGCTGCGCGCGCCTGCGGCAACACCGCCATCGCCACCGCCGCCAGCGTGGCGAGGCCCGCCACAGCCGCGACGGGGCTGGCGACGATCCGGCGGGATGCACGCGCCGCGGACGACGCGGAGGACGCGAACGACGCGAACGACGAATCCTGCGCCGCGAGCCGCTCGAGGTCCGCGGGCAGGTCGACGTCCCACAGCGCGGGCAGCTCGACCCAGCGTGCGCCCAGCGCGGCGAGTCGCGCCCGGGTCGCGGCCATCACGTCGGCGCGGCTCCACTCGATCCCGCTGAAGACGTCGAGGTCGCGCGCCAGCCCGACCAGCACGTAGCCGCCGTCCTCGGCCGGGATGAACACCGCGTCGCGGTCGCGCAGCGCCGCGGCGGCGGCGGCGAGCCGCGCGGCGTCGAATCCCGGACAGTCGGTGCCGACGAGCAGCGCCGGCCGCCCGCGGGCGAGGGCCGAGCGCACAGCCGCGTGCATCTTCGCGCCGAGGTCGGCGCCGTGCTGCGGCTGTAGCGTGGCGCCACTGCGCGCGGCCCAGCGCGCCAGCGCCGGATGCACCGGACGCATCGGATGCACCGGACGTGTCGGGGCCGCGGCGGACGCGGCGTCGGAGGTGTCGGGCGCGGCACACCACAGCTCGACCGCCGAGACGGTCCCCGCCGCACGGGCCGCGACTGCGGCGTCCAGCGTGCGCTCGACCAGCCGGACGTAGACGGCCGCGGCGGCGTCGTCGCCGATCGTCGCGGCCAGCCGGGTCTTCACGTGGCCGGGCACGGGCGCCTTGACGAACACCTGCAGGATCGGCGCCGTGGCTGCGGCGACCACCCCGACGGTCGGCTCGGCGGCGCGCGGCGGGCGCGGCGGACGCGGAGGACGTGGCGAAGGACGCGAAGGACGCGGAGGACGTGGCGGGCGGCTGGGCGGATGCGGCGGGTGCGGCGGGTGCGGCGGAGCGCGGCATCGTCCCGTTCGCCGAACGCGGCGCGTAGCGGCGGGCGAGCTCCCCCGGATCGACGCCGCGCCAGTAGTCGAAGCGCAATCGCCACATCAGGAAGATCGTGCGCCACGGCCCCCGCGCCTCCCAGCGGCGCCCCGACGTGACGACGCGTGACGCCAGGCACGCCGGCCGTCCCGCGATCGACTTGAGGCGCCGCGACAGCGCGACGTCCTCCATCAGCGGCTGCGCGGGGAAGCCGCCGGCCTCGTCGAACAGCGCGCGGGTGACGAACATGCCCTGGTCGCCGGTCGCGATCCCGGTCAGCCGCGAACGCAAATTCATCAGCGCGGCCACCAGCCGCAGAACGCGCGGGCGGCCGTCGATGCGCACGTCGAAGCGTCCCCATCGCGGGCGAAGATCGACGGTCGCCGGTTCGGCCAGCGCCGCGACGATCGCAACGGCCGCGTCCGCGGGCAGCCGCGTGTCCGCGTGCAGGAACAGCAGCACGTCGCCGGTCGCGACCGCGGCGCCGGCGTTCATCTGCACCGCCCGTCCGCGCGCGGCGGTCAGCACCACGTCGGCGTGCGGCCGGGCGGCGAGGGCGGTGCCGTCGACGCTGCCGCCGTCGACGACGATCACCTCGTGGCCGGCGGCGCGCAATGGGGCGAGCGACTCGAGCGCGGCGACGATGCCGGCCGCCTCGTTCAGCGTCGGCACGACGATCGACAGGCGCTTCTTCATCGCAGGCCCCGGCGGGGCACCGATCGCGCGGCGTGCAGCGTCGGCATGTTCAGCGCCACGGCAGCGGCCGCGGCAGGGCGCCGGCAGCGACCGTCAAACCAGCGCTCCGCCGCAGCTCGAGCCCTGGCCGGCGGTGCAGCCGTAGCAGTGATCGGCGACGGCGACCCGACCGCCCGCGAGGTCGACGGTGAGGAGGTCGGTCAGGTGCATCCGCGGCTTGCCGCTCACCAGCAGCGGGATGCCGAGCATCTGGTTGAAGTCGCAGTCGTGCAGGAAGCCGCGCCAGTCGACCGACACCAGCGTGCGGCACATGACGCCGTCGAGGTTGTCTGGGTTGTGCGCCGAGCGCAGCAGCGCCATGTACGGCGCGAACCGGCCCTGCGACACCAGCGTCGATCCGAAGCGCGCGATCGGCATGTTGGCCAGCGTGTAGAGGTGATTGAACTCGATGCCGAAGTGTTCGCGGAGCTCGCGCTTGTACGTCGCCTCCAGCGGGCCCTGCGCCGGCGGCAGTGACGGGCCCAGCGGGTTGTAGACGAGGTTGAGGACCCGCGCCGACCCCGGCTGCCCGTAGCCCAGCGCGTTGAGCTTGCGCAGCCCCAGGATCGACGACTCGAACACGTCGTCGCCCCGCTGTTTGTCGACGTTCTCCTTCGTGTAGCAGGGCAGCGACGCGGTGACCTCGACGCCCTCGGCGGCCAGGAACGCGGCCAGGTCCTCGTACCCCGGCTCGTTGAGGACCGTGAGGTTGCAGCGGTCGATGACGCGGACGCCCAGCGCGCGGGCTTCGTGCACGAGGTGACGGAAGTGCGGGTTCAGCTCGGGAGCGCCGCCGGTGAGGTCGAGCGCCGAGAGCTTGCGCGCGCGCAGCACCGCCAGCACCTGCTCGACGGTCTCGCGCGCCATCATCTCCTTGCGGTCCGGGCTCGCGTTGACGTGGCAGTGCAGGCAGGCCTGGTTGCAGCGATACCCTAGGTTCACCTGCAGCGTGTCGAGCGCGCTGCGGTACAGCGGGGGAAAGTCAGTTTGCTTGAGGAGCGGCAGCGTCGCGTGCATGGAAATCCAGGATGCGGGTGGGGGAATCGGCAGGGGTGTAGTCGAACGAAAGCGGCGGCGTCGCGCGGTCGACCGCGGCGAAGTTCGAGTACGGGCCGCCGCAGAGGGCGACCGTCTCGACGTGGTCGGGGACCGTGAGTTCGAGCGTCGTTGCCAGGTTCACTTGCGTTCTCCACTCCGCGACTTGAGCTTCTTCAGCAGCACGGGCAACAGCGCGAACACACCGAGCAGGGCGAACGCGCCGAGCGTTTCGACGGACACCAGCCCCATCAGCGAGTCGATCCGGCCCAGCGTCTGGCCGAGGTTGACGAACACGAAGGTGCCCGGGACGATGCCGATCAGCGTCGCCAGCGCGTAGGTCCGCAGGGGTATGGACGTGAAAGCCGGCGCAAGGTTCACCAGAAAGAACGGAAAGACCGGCACCAGCCGCAGGAACAGCATGTAATTGAACGCATTCTCGGTGAAGCCGGCGTTGATTCTCTCGCCCAGCGCCCCCAGCCGCCGGCGGGCGGCGTCGGCGAAGATGTAGCGCGCCGCCAGGAACACCAGCGTCGCCCCGACGGTGGCGGCGGCGACGACCAGCGCGGTGCCGACCCAGCGGCCGAAGATGAAGCCCGTCGTCAGCGACATCAGCAGGCCGCCGGGCAGGCTGAACGCCGTCGCGCCGGCGTAGACGACAAAGGCGATGACCAGCGCAGCCGCGAAATGCTGCTGCGTGAAGGCGAGCAGCGCGTCACGGTTGGCCTTGATGGTGTCGAGCGTCAGGTAGTTCTGGCCGCCCAGCGCGAAGAACGCGACGACCACGCCGACGAACAGCGCCAGCAGCACGAGCTTGAGCGCGCGGCCGCGCACCGACGCAGCTGGAGTGGACGGTCGCGCCTCCAGCGCCGGATCCGGGGCGCGCATCGTCACGTCCCCTGCAGCCCGAAGATGCGCCGGATCCACGCCTTCGACGACGGCGTCAGGCCTTCCTTCTGCCGCTGGTCGGCGACGCGGCGGTTGATCTGCGCCAGCGTCGGGTACGTGTGGATCGTCGACGAGATGTCGGCGGCCTTCATGCCCTTGGTCAGCGCCAGCGCGTATTCGGCGATCAGCTCGCCGGCGTGCGGGCCGACGATCGCCGCGCCGAGGATCCGGCCCTTGGGCGCGGTGACGAGCTTGGCGAAGCCCTCGGTCTCGCCCTCGGCCCGCGCGCGGTCGTTCTCCTCGAACGGGAAGCGGTAGACGCGATGGTCCACGCCGCGGGTCTTCGCTTCCGTCTCCGACAGCCCGACGCGCGCGAGCTCGGGATCGGTGTACGTGCACCACGGCACGACCGGCGACGGCTTGGTCCAGCGCATCCGGAAGATCGCGTGCCGCAGCACGATGCCCGCGTGGTGCTCGGCGACGTGGGTGAACTGGTAGCCGCCGGCCGCGTCGCCGATGACGTAGACGTTCGGGTTGCCGGTGCGCAGGTCGGTGTTGACGATCCGCCCGTGGTCGACCACGACGCCGGCCGACTCGAGGTTCAGGCTCTCGACGTTGGCCTTGCGCCCCGCGGCCAGCAGCAGGTGCGTGCCGGCGACCTGGACGGCGCCGCCGTGCGCGGGCTTCAGCGTGAGGCGGATGTCGCCGGCCCCAACGCCAACCCGGTCGACGCGGTCGATGGTCGCGCCGAGGTGAAAGCGCACGCCTTCGTCGATCATGGCGCGGTGGACGACCGCGGCGAGGTCGGCGTCCTCGCGCGGCAGGATGCCAGGCGAGAGGTCGACGACGGTCACCTCGCTGCCCAGCCGCCGGAACGCCTGCGCCATTTCACAGCCGATCGGGCCGCCGCCGACGACGATCAGGTGCGGCACGTTCTCGCGCAGGTCGAACAGCGTCTCGTTGGTCAGGAACGGCACCGCGTCGAGGCCGGGGATCGGCGGCACCGCCGGCCGCGAACCGGTGGCGATGACGAAGGTCTTCGCGGTCAGCCGGCGGCCGTCGACCTCGAACGCGTCGGGCCCGATGAAGCGCCCGGCGCCGAGGATGACGTCGACGCCGAGGCTGCGGAAGCGCTCGGGGCTGTCGTTGGGCTCGATGCCGCGGATGACGCCGGCCACGCGCTCCATCACCCGGGCGAGGTCGACCGCAGGCGGCGCCGGGTCGAGCGCCCAGCGATCGGCGTGGCGCATCGCGTGGGCGACGTGCGCCGACTTGATCAGCGTCTTGGACGGCACGCAGCCGTACCAGAGGCAGTCGCCGCCCATCTTGTGGCGCTCGACCAAGGCGACCCTGGCGCCCAGCGCCGCGCCGCCGGCGGCGACGACCAGGCCGCCGGCGCCGCCGCCGATCACCACGATGTCGAATTCAGGTCGGGCCAAGGGTTCCTCGGGGGTCGGGGCAGGGCGGGTGAGCCGCGGGTCGGCGTCCGCGGGGGTTACGGCATGGTCGGCCGCAGTGCAGCATTCTTACATGGACGGGTGGCAGGGGCTTCCCAGGGGCCGGTGAGCCGGTTAACCTGACTGTCCACCGGTCACGGTCTACCCCGCCAGGAGGCGTCCACCATGAATCGCACCGTCGCTGTCGCCGCACTGGCCCTGCTGCTGTCGTCGCTGCCGCTGGCCGCCGCCCAGACCGCCGCCCCGGCGGCGAAGTCCGGCGTGTCCGGGGTCATCCAGCCGGCGCCGGCCGCCAGCCCGCCCAAGGTCTCCAGCCGGCCGGCGCGTGCGGCCGTCGACCCCGACGCCGATGCGCGCATGTGCCTGGGCTTCGCCACCAACGACCAGATCATCCGCTGCGCGGAGAAGTACCTGCCGCGGCGGGTGGCGGCGAAGTAGTCGCAGCGAGGTTCGGGGCGCGCCGGGATTATCGGCGCGTCGAGCTTCTTTCCGGTTCGCGCTGGCGAAAGCGGGGGCGTGCGGTTCTGGGGTCGGCGCGCGCAGTCAATGGAAATCCCGCGACCGCGTCGGCAGCGATCCCAGCAGCGGCGACAGGTCGACCAGGTGGCCGGCGATGAGGTGCACCACCGCGCCCTCGCGCTCGACCTTGCCGTAGACGGCGAGCAGGCGCGACCCCAATAGCTCGCGCCGCTGGCGGTCGGACAGGTCGCGCCAGACGATGACGTTGACGGTGCCGGTCTCGTCCTCGAGGGTGACGAAGACGACGCCGCTCGCGGTGTCGGGCCGCTGCCGGCCGATGACGATGCCGGCGGTGCGCGCGAGCCGGCCGTGCGGCGCGGCGGCGATCGCTTCGGCGGTGACCAGCCGGCGCTGCGTGAGTTCGGTGCGCAGCAGCGCCAGCGGGTGCCGTCCCAAGGTCAGGCCCAGCCGGCGGTAGTCGGCGACCAGGTCCTGGCCTTCGGTGGGCGTGGTGAGTTCGGGCGCCGCCTCGTGGAACTCGCTGCCCGCGACCAGGCCCGGCAAGCGCTCGACGCCGGCGACGTTCCACACCGCGTCGTGGCGATGTCCGGCGAGGCCCGCCAGCGCGCCGGCGTCGGCCAGCGCGGTCAGGTCGCGGGGGTCGAGCGCGGCGCGGTGGGCGAGGTCGGCGACCGAGGCGAACGGCGCGTCGGCGCGCGCCGCCATCAGCCGCAGCGCGCCGGCTTCCGACAGCCCGGCGATGAGGCGCAGGCCGAGGCGCAGCGCGGGGGCGGGCGTCGGCGCCGTGCCCGGTCGGTCGCGGGTGGTGGTCGCGCCGGCGTCACCGCGGTCGTCGCCGGAAATTCGACCTGACCCCGACTTAATTGGACCTGACCCCAATTCGAGGGTGCAGTCGTGGTTGCTGGCGCGCACGTCGACGGGACGGACCTCGACGTCGTGGCGGCGCGCGTCGGCGACGAGCTGCGCCGGCGCGTAGAAGCCCATCGGCAGCGAGTTGAGCAGCGCCGCGGTGAACGCCGCCGGGTGGTGGCACTTCAGCCACGCCGACACGTAGACCAGCAGCGCGAAGCTCGCCGAGTGCGACTCGGGAAAGCCGTATTCGCCGAAGCCCAGGATCTGCTGGTAGATCTGCCGCGCGAAGCCTTCGTGGTAGCCGCGCGCCGCCATGCCATCGACCAGCCGCTGCTCGAACTTCTCGAGCCCGCCCTTGCGCCGCCACGCCGCCATCGAGCGGCGCAGGTGGTCGGCCTCGCCCGGCGAGAAGCCGGCGGCGACGATGGCGAGCTGCATCACCTGTTCCTGGAAGATCGGCACGCCGAGCGTGCGCTCGAGCACGCTCTTCACCGCCTCGCTGGGATAGGTGACCGGCTCGAGGCCCTGCCGCCGCCGCAGGTACGGGTGGACCATGCCGCCCTGGATCGGTCCCGGCCGCACGATCGCCACCTCGATGACGAGATCGTAGAAGTTGGCGGGCTTGAGCCGCGGCAGCATCGACTGCTGCGCCCGCGACTCGATCTGGAACACGCCGACGGTGTCGGCGCGGCCGATCATCTCGTAGACCCGCGGATCCTCGGCCGGGATGTCCTGCATCGACCTGGGAAATGGGGTCAGGTTCAGCGGAAGTGGGGTCAGGTTCAATTTCCCTTCCCCTTCGTCGGGATCGGCACGCGCCAACAGGGAAATTGAACCTGACCCCATTTCCGCCATTTCCGTCCGCGCGGAAATTGAACCTGACCCCACTTCCGCCACCAGGTCGAGCGCGCGGCGGATCGCCGAGAGCATGCCCAGCGCCAGGCAGTCGACCTTGAGCAGGCCCATGGCGTCGAGGTCGTCCTTGTCCCACTGGATCACCGTGCGCTCGGCCATCGCCGCGTTTTCCACCGGCACCATCCGTTCGAGGAGATCGCGGGCGATGACGAAGCCGCCGACGTGCTGCGACAGGTGGCGCGGGAAGCCCAGCAGCCGGTTGGCCAGCGTCACCAGCCGCCGGATCACCGGCGCGTCGGGCGCGAAGCCGGCCTCGCGGATGCGCTCGGGCTTCACCTCGCGGCCGTCCCACCACGCGAACACGCCGGTCAGGCGCTCGACCTGCGCGAGGTCGAGCCCCAGCGCCTTGCCGACGTCGCGCACCGCGCTCTTCGGCCGGTAGGTGATCAGCGTCGCCGCGAGCGCGGCGCGGTGGCGGCCGTACTTGGCGTAGATGTACTGGATGACCTCCTCGCGCCGCTGGTGCTCGAAGTCGACGTCGATGTCGGGCGGCTCGTTGCGCTCCTTGCTGATGAAGCGCTCGAACAGCATCGACATCCGCGCCGGGTCGACTTCGGTGATGCCCAGCGCGTAGCACACCGCCGAGTTCGCCGCCGACCCGCGGCCCTGGCACAGGATGCCCTGGCCGCGCGCGAACGCGACGATGTCGTGGACGGTGAGGAAGTAGGGCTCGTAGCGTAGCTCGGCGATCAGCGCGAGCTCGTGCTCGATCAGCGCGCGCACCTCGGCCGGCGCCGCGGTGCAGCGGAACGTCCGCTCCCCCGAGATCGCCCGTGCCCCCACGTCGGCACCCGGGCCATCGCCCTCGGTGCGTCCTTCGCGTCGGGCGCCGTCCGTCCCGGCGCCTGCATACCGCTTCGCCAGCCCGCGCTCGACCAGCTTGCGCAGCCACGACGCCGGCGTCTCGCCCGCCGGCACGATCTCCTCCGGGTACTCGTAGCGCAGCTCGTCCAGCGAGAACGTGCAGCGCGCGGCGATCGCCACCGTCTCGGCCAGCAGCGCGGCCGGGTAGCGCGTGGCCAGCCGCGCGCGCGAGCGCAGGTGCCGCTCGCCGTTGGGGAAGAGCGCGTGGCCGCAGGCGGCGAGCGGGGTGGCCGAGCCGGATCGCGGTCAGCGTGTCCTGCAGCGCGCGCCGCGCCCGCACGTGCATGTGGACGTCGCCGGCGGCGACCGGCGGCAGGCCCGTCGCCGCGGCGAGCCCGAGCAGCGCGTCGAGCCGTGCGGCGTCGTCGGCCTCGGCGTGCAGCTCGACGGCGAGCCACGCGCGGCCGGGGAAGGTGGCGGCGACCCAGCCCGCGGTGGCGACCGTGGCGCTCGCCGGGCCGTCTGCCGGACCGGCTGACCCGGCGGCGGCCAACCCGGCCGGCGCGGCGGCGCTCGCCCCTGCGGTCTCGTCGCCGACCGTGGCGGCGGCCTCGAGCCGCAGTTCGCGCGGCGGCAGCCACAGCGCGAGCACGCCCGCGGCGAACGCGGCGACGTCGGCGCGCGACAGCCGGTAGCGGCCCTTGTCGGCGTTGCGGCGGCCGCGCGTGATGAGCTGGCACAGGTCGCCGTACGCGGCGCGGTCGGGCGCCAGCAGCACCAGCCGCGTGCCGTCGTCGAGCGTGAACTCGCTGCCGACGACGAGGTGGAGCCCGGCGTCCTTCGCGGCCAGGTGCGCGCGGACGATGCCGCTCATCGAGCACTCGTCGGTGACGGCGATCGCCGCGTAGCCGGCGCGCTTCGCCTGCTCGACCAGCTCCTCGGGGTGCGACGCGCCGCGCAGGAAGCTGAAGTTCGACAGGCAGTGGAGTTCGGCGTAGTCGGGGAGCATGGGGTGGGATGCGGGCGCCGGCGGCCGCATCGGCGTCGCCGGCCCTCGGAGGCGGAGCAGGATCGGTATACCGCATAAATATACGGTATTCGCCGCCGCTCTGCACGGCCCCGCGCACGGCCCCCGCCCGCCGCCCGCGACCCGCTAAACTGACGACTTGCCTGCCGCCCGGGGCCGCCCCGTCCGTCCGACGGCGCGCGGTCCGCCGGCGCCGCCTCCTTTCCCATTCCCCATGCCCGCCATCGCCTTCGACCGCTTCCATCGCTACGCCGAGCTCACCGAACTGCTGCACGCCTTCGTCCGCGACCACCCGCAGCTGGTGTCGATCGAGTCGATCGGAAAGAGCCACGAGGGCCGCGACATCTTCGTGCTGACCGTCACCAACACCGCGACGGGCCCCGCGTCCGACAAGCCGGCGATGTGGGTCGACGGCAACATCCACGCCACCGAAGTCGCCGCTTCCGCGGCGAACCTGTACTTCCTCGACACGCTGGTGCGCGGCCACGGCACCGATCCGGACATCACCCGCGCGCTCGACACGCGGGCGTTCTACGTCTGCCCGCGGATGAATCCCGACGGCGCCGAATGGGCGCTGGCCGACAAGCCGAAGTTCATCCGCTCGAGCACGCGGCCGTACCCGTTCGACGAGGACGCGGTCGAAGGCCTGACCGTCGAGGACATCGACGGCGACGGCCTGATCCTGCAGATGCGCGTGCCGGACCCTAACGGCCTGTGGAAGGAGCATCCCGACGCGCCGGGGCTGATGATCCGGCGCGAGCCCACCGAGGTCGGCGGCCGCTACTACCGGGTCCTGCCCGAAGGCACGGTCGAGAACTACGACGGCTTCACGCTGAAGCTGAAGCCGCCCAAGCAGGGGCTCGACCTCAACCGCAACTTTCCGGCGAGCTGGCGGCAGGAGTTCGAGCAGCTGGGCGCGGGCCCGTACCCGACGTCGGAGCCCGAGGTGCGCGCCGTCGTCGACTTCATCGCCCGCCACACCAACCTCACCTGCGGCACCACGTTCCACACCTGGAGCGGCGTGCTGCTGCGGCCGTTCGAGCACCTCTCCGACGACGAGATGGACGCCGAGGACCTGTGGTTCTACCGCCGCGCCGGCGACAAGGGCCACGAGCTGACCGGCTATCCGGCGATCTCCGTCTACCACGAGTTCCGCTACCACCCGAAGCAGGTGATCGGCGGGACCTTCGACTGGATCTACGAGCACCTCGGCCTCTTCAGCTGGGTGGTCGAGATCTGGTCGCCGATGCGCGAGGCGGGCATCGAGAAGTACGGGTACATCGACTGGTTCCGCGACCACCCGCCCGCCGACGACCTCAAGCTCTGGCAATGGAGCCGCGACACCCTCGGCGGCCTCGCGCACAAGGCGTGGCGCGCGTTCGATCACCCGCAGCTCGGCAAGGTCGAGCTCGGCGGCTGGAACCGGCTGCACGCGTTCTCCAATCCGCCGCCGGCGTTCCTGGAGCGCGAGCTCGCACGCTTCCCGCGCTGGCTGGTCTGGCAGGCGCTGACGTCGCCGAAGATGGCGCTGCTGCACACCGGCGTCGAGGCGGTCGCCGACGGCGCGTGGAAGGTCACGGTCGTCGTGCAGAACGAGGGCTGGCTGCCGTCGTACGTGTCCAAGCGCGCGCTGGCGCGCAAGGTCGTGCGCGGCGCGATCGCCGAGATCGCGCTGCCCGCGGGCGCGGCGCTGGTGCAGGGCCAGACCCGCGTCGACCTGGGCCAGCTCGAGGGCAAGGCGTACAAGCACACCGGCGTGTCGTTCTGGCCCGACTACCACGTCACCGACGACCGCGCGAAGGTCGAGTGGGTGGTTCGCGGCAAGGCCGGCACCGAGGTCGACGTCGTGGTGCGCCACGAGCGCGCCGGCACGGTGCGGACGAAGCTGCGGCTGGCGTGAGGATGGTGATGGCGGGCAGCGAGGACTTGCGGCACCGTCGCGCCGGCGGGCCGGTCGACCCCGTCGCCCGACCTTCCGTGCCCGGCCGCTCGCCGTGACGGTGCCGGATGCGGTCCCGCGCCGCGGTCTCGCCGCGATTCCGCGCGGCGTGTGGGCGCTGGGCCTCGTCAGCCTGTGCATGGACCTCTCGTCGGAGCTCGTCCACGCGCTGCTGCCGCTCTACCTCTCCGTCGGCCTCGGCGTGTCGATGGTCGCGATCGGATTCATCGAGGGCATCGCCGAGGCGACCGCGCTGGTGGTCAAGGTGTTCTCGGGCGTCCTGTCCGATTATTTTCGCCGCCGCAAGCCGCTGGTGCTGCTGGGCTACGGGCTCGCCGCGCTGACCAAGTTCATCTTTCCGCTGGCGCCGACGCTGGGCTGGGTGGTGTTCGCACGCTTCGCCGACCGCGTCGGCAAGGGCATCCGCGGCGCGCCGCGCGACGCGCTGATCGCCGACCTCGCGCCACCCGAGGCGCGCGGCGCGAGCTTCGGATTGCGCCAGGCGCTCGACACCGTCGGCGCGATCGGCGGGCCGCTGCTGGCGCTGGCCGGGCTCGCCTGGTTCGCCGGCAATTTCCAGACGGTGTTCTGGCTCGCCGTCGTCCCCGCGATGCTGGCGGTGCTGCTGATCGTCGTCGGCGTCGACGAGCCGGACCGGCCGCCGAAGGCCGGTGACGGCGACGGCCGCAAGCGCCTGCACTGGACCGACGCGAGGCGGCTTCCGGCCGCGTACTGGGGCGTCGTCGCGCTGGCCGCCGTGCTGACGCTGGCGCGCTTTTCGGAGGCCTTCCTGGTGCTGCGCGCGCAGGCGACCGGTTTCGGCACCGCGGGCGCACCGTGGGTGATGGTGGCGATGACCATCGTCTACGCGGTGACTTCGTACCCGGCCGGCGCGGCGCTCGATCGCGGGCACGCCGCGCGGCTGCTCGCGGCCGGGTGCGCGGCGCTGATCGGCGCCGATCTCATGCTCGCCTTCGCCGAGGGCCCGGTCGCGGTGCTCGCGGGCGCGGCACTGTGGGGGCTGCACATGGGGCTGACTCAGGGGCTGCTGGCCGCGCTGGTTGCGCGGCACGCGCCCGAGGACCTGCGCGGCAGCGCGTTCGGCCTGTTCAATCTGGCGAGCGGGGTGGCGCTGCTGGTGGCGAGCGTGCTCGCCGGCCTGCTGTGGGATGCGTGGGGGCCGCGCTCCACCTTCCTCGCCGGCGCCGCGTTCACCGCGGTGGCGTGGGTGGGACTCGCGCTGCGGCAGCGGCGCTGAGCCGGCGCGGGCAGGCAGGCGTGCCCGCGCTTCAGACCGCCAGCGGCGGCTCGTCCATCAGCGCGACCTGCTCGCGCAGCTCGAGAATGCGGTCCTGCCAGTAGCGCTGCGTGCCGAACCACGGGAACGCGGCCGGGAACGCCGGGTCGTCGAAGCGGCGGGCGATCCAGCCCGAGTAGTGGATCAGCCGCAACGTGCGCAGCGGCTCGATCAGCAGCAGCTCGCGGCGGTCGAAGTCGCGGAACTGCTCGTAGCCCTCGAGCACGTGCGCAAGCTGGGTCGTCTGCGCGTCGGCGTCGCCGGAAAGCAGCATCCACAGGTCCTGCACCGCGGGGCCCATCCGCGCATCGTCGAGGTCGACGAAGTGCGGCCCGTCGTCGGTCCACAGCACGTTGCCCGCGTGGCAGTCGCCGTGCAGCCGCAGCGATCCCACCGCGCCGGCGCGGTCGAAGGCGCGCCGCACCGCGTCGAGCGCCTGCGCGCTGATCGCCGTGTACGCCTCGACGATGTCGGGGGGCACGAAGCCGCCGTCGAGGACGAACGCGCGCGGCTCGTCGCCGAAGCTCGCGATGTCGAGCGTCGGTCGCGCGGCGAAGCGCGAGGCGCTGCCGACGACGTGCAGCCGGCCGAGAAAGCGGCCGATCCGCGCCAGCACGTCGGGCCGGTCGAGCTCGGGCGAGCGGCCGCCGCGCCGAGGGTAGACGGCGAAGCGGAACGTCGCATGCTGGTGCAGCGTGCGCCCGGCGAGCACCATCGGCGCGACGACGGGAACCTCGCGCTCGTCGAGCTCCAGCGCGAACGCGTGCTCCTCGGCGATCGCGGCGTCGCTCCAGCGCTGCGGCCGGTAGAACTTGACGACGACCGGCGGGCCGTCGTCCTCGCGCCACACCTGGTAGACGCGGTTCTCGTAGCTGCCCAGCGCGAGCAGCCTCCCGTCGCCGCGGATGCCCGCGGTTTCCAGGGCGTCGAGGATGAGATCCGGGGTGAGGGCGTCGTAGGGGTGCGGGGTGGGCATCCCCCATTCTACGCGGGGCCCGCCCGACACCGTCCGAACCGCCGGTTGCCCAGCGACGCCTTCCCCCGTGGTCCGGCACCGCCGGCCATCGCGGCCCCGGGCGGCGGCACTTCCGGCCACCGATGGCGCGTCGGACCGGCACCGCTTGGCCCCGTTCAGCTGCGGTTGACGCACGTCAACACCGGGCACTGCATTTGGTATACATACCTAACTCGGAACCGGGAGGCGGCGATGACGGAGGGGGCGACGAACAAACACCTGGCCATGCTGCGCGAGATGCGCAGCCGTGCCGTGCTGGGCGGCGGGCAAAAGCGCATCGAGCAGCAGCATGCGCGCGGCCGGCTCACCGCGCGCGAGCGGCTCGCGCTGCTGGTCGACGAAGGCTCGTTCCAGGAGTTCGGCGCGCTCGCCACGCACAACGTGTCCGAATTCGGCCTCGACAAGCAGCGCTTCCCGGGCGACGGCATCGTCACCGGATTCGGCAAGATCAACGGCCGCCGCGTCGCCGTCTTCGCGCAGGACTTCACCGTGCTGGGCGGCTCCTTCTCCGAGGTGCAGTCGCACAAGATCTGCCGGATCCAGGATCTCGCGCTGCAGAGCGGGATCCCGCTGATCGGGCTCAACGATTCCGGCGGCGCGCGCATCCAGGAGGGCGTGCGCAGCCTTGCCGCGTACGGCGAGGTGTTCGTGCGCAACGTGATGGCCTCGGGCGTCATCCCGCAGATCTCGCTGATCCTCGGGCCCTGCGCCGGCGGCGCGGTGTACTCGCCGGCGCTGACCGACTTCGTGATCATGGCGGAGGACAGCTACATGTTCCTCACCGGCCCCGACGTGATCCAGGCGATCACCGGCGAAAAGGTGACCGCGCAGACACTGGGCGGCGCCGACGTGCACGCCGGCCGCAGCGGCGTCGCGCACCTGGTCGCGGAGACCGAGCTCGCCGCACTCGAGCTCGCCAAGCACCTGCTGGGCTACCTGCCGCAGAACAACAACGAGGACCCGCCGCAGATCGCGCCGTACGACGCGCCCGACCGGATGGACGAGGCGCTCAACACGCTGATCCCGCACGCCGAGAACGAGCCCTACGACATACGCGACGCGGTCGCGATGATCTTCGACACCGGCAGCTTCCTCGAGATCCACCCCGATTTCGCCGCCAACGCGGTCGTCGGCTTCGCCCGCCTCGACGGCTATTCGGTCGGCATCGTCGCCAACCAGCCGGCGTTCATGTCCGGCGCGCTCAACATCGACGCCAGCGACAAGATCTCCCGCTTCATCCGCATCTGCGACGCCTACAACATACCGCTGATGACCTTCGTAGACTGCCCGGGCTTCCTGCCGGGCACCGACCAGGAGTACGGCGGCGTCATCCGCCACGGCGCGAAGATCATCTACGCCTACTGCGAGGCGACGGTGCCCAAGATCTCGCTGGTCACGCGCAAGGCGATGGGAGGCGCGTACGTGGCGATGTGCTCGAAGCAGATGCGCACCGACCTCGCGTTCGCATGGCCGACCGCGCAGATCGCGGTGATGGGCGCCGAGCCCGCCGTGCGCGTGCTCTACCGCGACGACGTGAAGAACGCCGCCGACCCGGCGGCGCGCGAGCGCGAGCTGATCGACTACTACCGCGAGCAGTTCTTCAATCCGTATCGCGCCGCCGACGTCGGCCAGATCGACGAGGTCGTCGAGCCGCGGGAGACCCGGCCGCGCCTCATCCGCGCGCTCGAGGTCCTGCGCACCAAGGTGCAGCAGAACCCGCCCAAGAAGCACGGGCTGATCCCGACATGACGGCGCGCGGCGCAGGTCGGGGGCGGCACGCACGCCGACGGAGGACGTGATGGCCAACCTTGGTTGGGGCCTGCAGATATCCGCCCTCGGGATGGGGCTGGTGTTCGGGCTCCTCGCGTTGCTGTGGGGACTCCTCCACCTCGTGCTGCGCTTCGACCGGGCGCCGGCCGAGGCTGCGTCAGGCGGGACGCCGATGGCGAAGGCGGAGCGCATCGCCGCGGTCGCCGACGACGCGATCGGCGCGCAGGTTCCGGTGATGCCGACGGTGAACGGCATGGACGCCGACCTGGTGGCGGCCATCGTCGTGGCGACGCTGGCGCACGAGGCGGTGGGCCGGCGGGAGGCGACGCCGGTGATGCGCAGCTACTGGCCGGGCAGCCTGCTCTACGCGTCGCGCTGGGTCGCGAGCGGGCGGATGCGGCAGAACGGCACCTGGCAGAGAAGGGGCGGGTAATGCGACGTTACAGGATCGAGATCCGCGGCCGGGAGTTCGTCGTCGACGTCGACGACATCGCGGCCAACCGGTTCGACGTGGCGGTCGGTGGCGAGACCTACGAGGTCGTGCTGACCGGCGACGAGGACCTGCGCGAGGCGAAGATCACCCCGGCGTTCGCGCCCGCGCGCGTCGCCGGGACGCCGTCCACCGCTCCGACGGATGCCGATGCCGGGCGGCCGGGTCGCCAGCCCCCCGCGGCGACGCCGAAGGCCGCGCGGGCCGCTCCGCCTGCGCGCAAGCCCGCGGCCGGCGGCAGCGCCACCCTGGCGGCGCCGATGCCGGGCGTCATCCTCGAGGTCAGCGTCGCCGCCGGCGACGTCGTCACGCGCGGCCAGCCGATCGCGATCCTCGAGGCGATGAAGATGCAGAACAGCCTCCGCTCGCCGCGTGCCGGCACCATCGCCGAGGTGTGCGTCGGCGTCGGGCAGGCGGTCGGCCACGGCGACGCGATCGTCCGCTTCGAGGAGGGCTGAGCGATGGCCGGCGGCGACACGCTCGACCTGCTGCTGCAGGGCGTCACGAACGTCACGCCGCAGTCGCTGATCATGATCGGCGTCGCGCTGGTGCTGTTCTGGCTCGCGATCGCCAGGGACTACGAGCCGCTGCTGCTGCTGCCGATCGGCGCGGGCTGCCTGCTCGCCAACCTGCCGCTGTCGCCGCTGATCGCGCCCGACGGCATGCTGCGCGTGCTCTACGAGATGGGCATTGGCAACGAGCTCTTTCCGCTGCTGATCTTCATCGGCATCGGCGCGCTGACCGACTTCGGCCCGCTGATCGAGAACCCGCGGATGGTGCTGCTGGGCGCCGCGGGCCAGTTCGGCATCTTCCTCACGCTGATCCTGGCGCTGATGCTGGGCTTCACCCAGAAGGAGGCGGCGTCGATCGGCATCATCGGCGCCATCGACGGCCCGACGTCGATCTACGTGAGCGGCCTGCTGGCGCCGCACCTGCTGGGGCCGATCACCGTGGCGGCGTACAGCTACATGTCGCTGGTGCCGATCATCATGCCGCCGATCATGCGGCTGCTGACGACGAAGAAGGAGCGCGCGATCCGCATGCCGTACAGCCAGCGGACGATCAGCCGGCGCACGCGAATCCTGTTCCCGATCATCGTCACCATTCTGATCGGCACGCTGGTTCCTTTTGCCACGCCGCTGATCGGCATGCTGATGCTGGGCAACCTGATGAAGGAATCGGGCGCCGTGGAGCGGCTGACCAAGGCGTCGTCGCAGGAGATCGCCAACGCGGTGACGCTGTTCCTCGGGCTCGCCATCGGATCGACGATGGTCGGCACCGAGTTCCTCAAGCCCAGCACGCTCGCGATCCTCGTGCTCGGCATCGTCGCCTTCGGCGTGGACACCACCGCCGGCGTGCTGTTCGCCAAGCTCCTGAACGTGCTCTCCGGCGGCAAGGTCAACCCGCTGATCGGCGCCGCCGGCATCAGCGCGTTTCCGATGGCGGCGCGGGTCGTCCAGAAAGTGGCGCAGGAGGAAGACTTCGAGAACTTCCTGCTGATGCACGCGATGGGTGCCAATGCCGCCGGCCAGATCGCGAGCGTCGTCGCCGGCGGCGTGCTGCTGGCGCTGATGGGCGCCC
>CAVQWT010000006.1:0-451155 GCA_963717705.1 uncultured beta proteobacterium | reverse complement strand
TTTTGGCGGCAATCGGCGTCGCCATCGCCGGCCGGCGGGTCCCTTGATCGCGAACAGCATGGAGAAAGCAATGAAAGCGAGCAGACACACACTCTTTTCGGCAGCGTTGGCTGTGGTTGCTGCGGCAACGACGGTCCCGGCAGTTGCGGACTCCTACGTCGATCCCTACACCTTGGCAAACCGCGCCAAGGGCAGTGCCGTCGCGCGCACCGGTGACCTGCCGCTGGGCGCGATCTTTCGCACCGACGAGCGCTACAACAACGGCAGCCTGTTCAGCGGGCCGCGCGGCTGGAACTATTGGAACTATCTGCCCGAGCCGCAGGGCTACCAGAATCCCAACCTCTGGCCCGACAAGCAGCCGACCTATCTGTTCGGCGAAATCGCCATTCCCGCCGGGACCGAGCTGACTGTGCGTGGTCGATTCCCGCACGTGCGGTTCTTCAACTTCTCGATCTATCTGTTCGAGCGGAACACCTTTGTCAACACCGATGGCGGGTCGATCGATGGCTACGACATGGAACCCGACGCCGGGTCGACCAATCCCTTCGTCGTGGGCGCCGACAGGGATGCGACAAAGCGCAATTTCACGATCCGCATTTTGACCAAGGACGCGCCCACGAACGCCGCAGAACGGGCGAAGAACACGGTTTATCTCGGCAACAAGGACCAGGCAATCTTTGGCGGCTTCCGGATGTATGTCGCGAACAAGGGCCTTGACGGAACTGGCTGGGGTCCGGCGAATCTGCCTTCGCGCGATGGACCGGGCCTGACCTATGAGGCGACGCTCGCCGATGGCAGCAAACTCTCACAGGAAGAAGCAACCAGGCGGTTCGGCAAGATCATGGGCGACGCGCCGCCGCCCATCGAACCCGACGGTTGGTACAAGCTGGTCAACAACCCGGACAACAACCCCTGCATGACCCCGGCCACTGCCCCCGCGTGCCCGAAATCGCAATTCTTCCTGTTCACCAGCCTCAGGGATGCGGTCTACGGCGCTTTCATGAAACCGGAGGAGCGGGCGAAATTGCCGGTGCCGAAAAACAAAGGCAGTGGCGCCAATGCCTCGACCGCGTATCTGGTGAACTATACGTCGCGCAAATTTGGTCCCCTGTATGTCTTCCGCGCGAAGATGCCGACTTTCCCCAACACCTGGGCCAACACCAAGACCATGCCTGGCGGCGAAGTGCAGTACTGGTCGGTGGCCACGATGGCCTCGTTCATCAACGGCAGCCTGTGGGACGGTGTTTTCGACATGCAGGTTCCGGTCGACAAGGACGGCTACTACACCATCGTGGTGAGCTTGCCCGAGGACCGACCGAAGAACGCGACCGAGAAGGATGGGGTCGCCTGGATCAACTGGGGGGCCGGCGAGGGCATCGGCGACCCGCGCAACCGCAAGGACTGGGGCGCGCTGCTGATGCGCTTCATGGTGCCCCACAAGGACTGGAAGTACAGCCCCTTGCAACCCGGCGACCTGGCCACGGCAATGGGCCCCTACTACCCCAAGGGCTATTACACGACCAAGGCGGATTTCGAGAAGAACGGGGTCAGGAAGTCGGAGTGACCGGTAGCGGGATGTTCGAGAGTGCGCGCGAATCGCCGCAAATCCGGCCGGGGCATCAGTTTCAGCTGTGATTGAACCGGTCGGGCTGGCGGTAGCCCGCACACCAGCCGCCCGTCAGGGAGAGGGTGTTCCATGCTTCCGTGAACGTCTACGGATCGCGAGGCAAGGACGACAGTAGTTTTGCCGGTCGTCCGTCGCGCGAGTTTCCTCGATGCGCGCGGTTCTCCCATCGACCACAAGAAGGATTCAAATGACTCGATCCAGCATCGTCAAGCTAGTGGGGCTCGGCATCCTTGTCCTGCTGGCGATTGCAGCGTATCGGCTGCTCTGGCCGGTCGCGGAGAAGAAGTTGGAGAACCGCATCGGCGAGATTGGGCTCACCTCGAACGAAATCGCGGCCAACGGTCCGCTCCCGGGCGACGTGAGCCAGTACGCGAAGGAACTGGCCTGCGCGCAGAATTTGCCGACGCCGGGTTACTTCCCATCGATCAACGGCGCGGAGCTCGCCGATGCGCAGCGCAGCGGCATGTTCCCCTGCGCCGCGTTCACCGGCAACTTCGACGGGCCGAACCAGGTCTTTGCGTGGCGCAGCGCCGTGGAGTACGACACCACGTCGTACATCAACAACCGCCGCCCCGGCGAGCTTTACATCTCGGGGGGGCAGGCGCCACCCCCCAAGGGCGCAATTCCGGCGGGGCCCTTCGTCGCCAAGGCCGACGCGACCACGGGCCGCGAGATCTGGCGCACCTACCTCGACAACGGCAACGTGTCGGGTGCGTGGATTGCCAATACCAACCTCAACATCCTGCCCAACGGCCGGGTCGTCACCGCCTGGCAGAACAAGGTTGCTTTGCTCGACGGCGACACCGGCCTGGTCCTGCGGCAGGCCACGCTGCCCACCGGCCCGACGCCCGCCATCGACGCGAGCTACAAGCACCTGACGATCGCGCCCGACGGCACGCTGATCCTGAAGGACCAGACGCGGCCGAGCGGCTGCAAGCTTCAGGGCACGATGGCCATCATCCAGTGCAACGAGCCGGGCATGAAGCAGGGCAATTCGAACGTGGTCGCCGTGGATCCCGACACGCTCGAAGTACTCGACAGCATCGCGCTGCCCGAGCCTGCGACGGTGCCGCACGTCATCACGACGTTCGAGGGCAGGATAGCGATCTACATCGGTGTGAACAGCGGCGCGCTGCGCTACTTCTGGGACCCGCAGACGAAGAAGCTGTCGCAGGACACGAGCTGGGTGGTCAAACCGATGAAGGAGGGCCAGACCACTTCCGATGCGCCCAGCATCCTGGGCGACTGGATCGTGCTGCAAACGAACGGCCTAGGCAGCGAGACGGTGGCATCGAGCATCGTGGCGGTGCACCAGAAGGATCCGAAACGCACAAAGGTGATCTTCCCGTTCGGCGAACTGAAGAAGGGCGAGTGGAGCTGGGCGCCGCCCAAGCCGCAGACCGATCCCGAGAACAGCATGATCTACTCGGCAGACATGGGCGTGGGCAAGGTCGCCGGCATCAAAATCGACCAGGCCACCGGAGAGATGAAGACGATGTGGGTCGTCGACGACACCACCAACGCCTTCCAGCCGCTGATAGGCCCCAAGGACAGGCGCGTGATGCTTCTGTCGAACGCCAAGAAGAACGTCGAGCAGGAGCCGATCAAGCTCGCACTGTTCACCGGCAACTACAAGGAACAGGTGACTTGGCGCGACGCGGCGACAGGCCGCATCATCGCGGCGTCGGACTTCTTCGAGCCGCTCTCGATCGGCGCGCTGATCACGCCGGGCTTCGGTGGGCGAGTCTACTTCCCGACTGGCAAGGGGTTCATGGTGCTGCAGGTCATGCCAAAGCCTCCGGCGCCGTCGAGCAAGTAGTGCGCTGCGGCGGCCGCCACGATCGCGATTGCCAAGTAGAGGCTGGAACGCCAAGTCGGGGAAGCCACTCGCGGACCTCGACACGAGCGGCCCGGTGCTCGGGGTCGTACTGCACCGGTGAGCACGGGCAACGGTAGAACGTGCCATCGGACCCCGACAGCGGGCCCGCAGGCTGCTCATCCCATTGGATGACGAAGGAGTGCTCGACACTATGACGACCCCACGCATCTTCGCGGCCGCGTTACTCGCAGCATTGGTCGGTCTTGGCGGTTGCGCCACCCGTCCGGTCAATCCCCCAATCAAGGAAGTCGACCCGAACGCCGGGTACACTTTCCAGACGCGCCAGAAGCACTTCAAGAGTCAGGAAACTCTCGTCGTTCTCGCCTTCTCGGGCGGTGGCACGCGAGCTGCCGCGTTCTCGTACGGGGTCCTGGAGTTCCTTCGCCGCACCGAGGTCCTTGCGCCCAACGGCACCAAGGTTCGCCTGCTCGACGCCGTCGACGTCATCACCGGCGTTTCGGGCGGCAGCTTCACCGCGCTCGCGTACGGACTCTACGGCGACAAGCTCTTCGCCGATTATGAACAGCGCTTCCTCAAGCGCAACGTCCAGGGTGAGCTTCTTGCCCGGGCGATCAATCCGGCGTACTGGGGAGACCTGTCGTCGACCGGCTGGGGCCGCTCCGAATTGGCGGCGCAGTTGTACGACGAGATCCTGTTCAATGGTGCGACCTTCGGTGACCTCGACCGCGGCGACGGACCGTTCATCATCGCGTCGGCCACCGACATCGCGACGGGTGGCCGCGTGGCCTTCAACCAGACCGTCTTCAACGTATTCTGCTCGAATCTCGATGCCGTACGGCTGTCCCGCGCCGCTGCTGCGTCGTCTGCCGTGCCCGTGGTGCTCTCGCCCGTCACGATCAACAACTACGGCGGCACCTGCAACTATGCCTTTCCGCCGTGGGTCAAGGTGTTCAGCGAGTCCGCGAACCCGCCGCGGCCGGCAGCGCGTGCGATTCGCGAGTTGAAGAGTGCCGAACCCTATCTGGACGGAGCCCACCGTCCATATATTCATCTCGTGGACGGCGGCGTGTCCGACAACGTCGGGATGCGCGGCGTCCTCGACGCGCTGGAGTTTCTCGAAGCTTTGCACGACGCGCGGCTGTCGACGCCGCTCGACCACGTCCGCAGGATCGTCGTCTTCGTCGTCAATTCGCTATCGTCGCCTCCCACCAACTGGGACAAATCAGCGACGCCGCCCGGCACGGTGGACATCCTACTGCAGGCCACCGGCGTTCCGATTGATCACTATTCCTACGAAGCGGTCGAGTTGCTGAAGGACACTGCGGCACGTTGGCAGAACGAGCGCCGTATCCGACACCTCGCCGGGTGCTCCACTAACAAGGATTCACCGGTCTGCGCGGCGATACGTGTCCCGGAGGCGGAGATCTATGCCATCGACGTGTCGTTTGCCGCGCTTCCCGATGAGGCGGAGCGCGCTTACCTCAATCAGCAACCCACGTCATTCGTCCTGCCCGCTGAAGCCGTTGATCGCCTGCGCGCCGCTGCGGGGACGATCATCCTCGCGTCCCCAGAATTCCAGCGCGTGCTGAAGGATATGGGTGCGAAAGTTGTTGCCGATCCATCCGCCGGAGGGAGCGCAGCGCACGCCCCGTGACGAATAGTCGGGCCACGAAACCGCGCGCCCGCGCCGAGTCGTTGCTGATTGCGATGCCGATCCGGTTCAGCGATGCAACGAGGTTGTGCAAAACTGGTGTTGCGTCGATCCGAACGGCTGCTTCCGGGCACTTGGACCGTCGGGTCAGGGTCGGGTGCAGCCGATCGCCAATGGCGCGCCGCCAGTCTCCGCGGGAACGGCGGAGACGTCGCGTCCCGTCGGCACTCCGCGGGCGCGTCCTGCGTGGCGCCCGAGGCCGGGCATCCGCCGCAGTCGCGGCGCGCCTGGATTCGCTGCCTCACCGACCCGGCCTGCCGCGTCCTTCGCCGGGCAGCAACCGCGCGAGTTCGGGACCGCCAACCAGCTTGATCCCGTGCCTGACGGCGAAGGCGCGGGCGTCGGCGGTGACCTCGCCGGTGGTCACGTAGACGCACTCGTGCGCGGCGCGTGCTTCCTTCAGCGCGTGAAGGTCGGCGAAGGCGTCGGCGCCGGCGTGCGCCGCTTTCCAGCGCTTGCAGCTGACGAGCGCGGTGCGACCCTCCCGGCTGAGCTCGAAATCGGCCGCGGTTCCGCCGACCGCGCCGACCGCGTAACCCTGCTGCCGGTAGGCCGCCTCGATGGCGCGGGAGAACTCGCCCCACGACATCGCGCGAACCGCGGCCAGCGTGCGGTCGACGCGGGCCGCCGAGGGCGCCTGCAGCTGCTTCCACGCGGCGATGCAGCCGATAACCAGGAACGGCAGTCCGGTGACCGCGCCGACCGTTCGGTAGGCCTCGGGCAGCAGCGCGACGGCGACGGCGGTCACCGCGCCGGCGATGGCGAAGCTGATCCACCACGACGAGCGCAGCAGGATCGCGAACAGCGACTTGTCGTTCATTTTCCAGTTCATGCGCTGCGTCTCGATTCCGTCGCTGGCTCGGGGTGGCGGGTGAGGACGGGCCGGCCTTCGGGCCCGCGCCGGGTCAGTACTTGCCGTGCTGCTTGTAGATGTAGTTCGACAGCTCGGTCTGCTGCATTGACAGCCGGCGCTGGATCAGGTGCGTGACGCGGACGACCGCGCGCATCACGCGGTAGACGAGTTCCGGGTCGGTCTTCAGCACCGACTCCAGGCGCTCGCGCGTGATGCCGATGACGCGGCCGTCGGAGAGCGCGACCAGCGACGCGTAGCGCTCCATGCCGTCGAGGAAGCCCAGCTCGCCGGCGAAGTCGCCGGCCGACAGCGTGTTGAGCGTCAGCGCATCCGCCGCGCCGTGGCTCTTCACCACGCCCATCACGCCCTTGATCACCACGTAGAGGTGGCTGTCGGACGTGCCTTCCTGCACCAGGACCTGACCCTCGGCGACGTCGGTCAGCACGATGAGGTCGGCGAGCCGCCGGCACTGCTCGTCGGAGAGTTCGGTGGCAAGGCGGGTGCCGCGCAGCGCGGCATAGCGTTCGTCGGTGGTCATTCGTGGCTCCTGGTCGAAGGATCGGAAAGCGGGATGGGGTCGGGTGCGGCGCCGGGTTGTGCGGGCGCGGGAACTTCGGCCGGTGCGGCCGCGGGGGTCGGCGTTGCCGCGCCGGCCCCGGAAACCGGACCGGCTCCTGCACTCGCCGCGACCGGGGGGGCGCGTTCGCCGACGGCCGGCGGCGCCGCGACGAACCGCCGGTCGGCGTGCGCCACCAGCGCGTCGAGCAGCGTGTCGGCGATGCGGTCGAACACCGGCGAGGCGAGCCGCTGCATCACCGTGCTGTCGAACTCGTAGCGCAGCATGAACGCGACGCGGCAGCCGGCATCGCCCAGCGGCACCAGCTGCCATTCGCCTTCGAAGCGCCGGAACGGCCCCGACACCAACTGCACCTGCAGCCATTCGGGCCGGCGCTTCGGATTGCGCGTGGTGAAGCCGAACTTGACGCCGCGGTAGTCGACCGCGATCGCCGCCGCGACGACGTCGTCGCTGCGCTCGAGAATGGTCGCCGACGCGCACCACGGCAGGAACGCGGGATAGTGCTCGGCCTGCTCGATCAGGTCGAACATCGCCGAGGCCGGCCAGCCGACGAGCATTTCCTTGCGGATTTCCATCGAGGTCGCAATGTGGGCGCCGGCGGTCGCGGCGATCGCCGAGGGCAAACCGACAGTTTACCGGGTGGAGCGCAGGAGGATGGCGTCTTCCTGCTCGAGCTCCTCCAGCCGGGTCTCGATGTCGGCGACGGTGCGGCCGATTTCGGGCAGCAGCACGTCGGACAGCGCGCGGGCGCGGCGCATCGTCTTGCGATACTCGCGCGACAGCCGCTCGAGATTGCCGGCAAGGGCGCCGAGCGTCGCGCCCTGTTCCACCAGGGCGGCGAACGCGCCGGCCGCCGCCGCGGCCTCGGGCGACGAGGCCGACCCCGCGGCCGACCCCGCAGCCGCGGCCGCGAGGGGCTGCCAGTGCGCTTCGACCAGCGGCACCCCCATCAGCGTCCGGCGCGAGACCGTCAGCGTCCCGGGCTCGTCCGGTCCGGGGGGCAGCACCTCGACGGCGTCGAAGCCGTGCCGCGTGACGGCGGCGGCGAGCGCCGTCGCGGCCGCGGCGCCGGCGGCGCCGAAGGTGCGTGCGGCCTCTGTGTAGCGCTCGAGTTCGGCGAGCATCCCCGCCGCCAGCACCAGGCACTTCTCGTCGAGGAAGGCGTAGCCCTCCTGCATCGCGCGCCGCTCGTCCTTGAGTTCGAGCGCGGCACTGCGGGTCGGCGTGAGGTCGAGGCTCATGCGGCGCCTGCGGCGCCCGGGGCGGCGGTCACCGCCGCGGCCGCGCCGGCATCGGGCCGCGTGCGCAGCGGCGCGACGTGGCGGGCGATCTGCGCGTCGCCCAGCCGCGTCAGCTCGACGTCGGGCAGGTCGGCGAGCAGGCGCCAGCCCTCGTCCATGCTCGCCTGCAGCGTTCGCGGCGCGTCCTGGTTGACCAGCCGGCGCTCGAAGGCGTCGCCGAAGCGAAGGTAGCGCCGGTCCGACGCGGCGAGACCTTCCTCGCCGACGACGCTCGCCAGCACGCGCGCCTGCACCGAGCGCGCGTACGCCGCGTACAGCTGGCTCGCGAGCGCCGGGTGATCGGGGTGGGTGTACTCGCCGCCGGTGCCGTCCTTCATCAGCCGCGACAGCGACGGCAGCACGTTGACCGGCGGATAGACGCCGCGGCGGTCGAGGTCGCGCGACAGCACGATCTGGCCCTCGGTGATGTAGCCGGTGAGGTCGGGGATCGGGTGGCCGATGTCGTCGGCGGGCATCGACAGGATCGACAGCTGCGTCAGCGTACCGGGCCGGCCCTTGAGGCAGCCCGCGCGCTCGAACAGCGTCGCCAGGTCCGAGTACATGTAGCCGGGGAAGCCCTTGCGGCTCGGGATCTCGCCCTTCGACGACGACACCTCGCGCAGCGCCTCGGCGTAGTTGGTCATGTCGGTGAGGATGACGAGCACGTGCTTGCCGCAGCCGAACGCCAGGTACTCGGCGGCGGTCAGCGCGTAGCGCGGCGTCAGCAGCCGCTGCGTCGACGAGTCCGAGGCGAGGTTGAGGAACAGCGCCGTGCGCTCGAGCGCGCCGCTCTTCTCCAGGCTCGCGCGGAAGAACTCCGCGCTGTCCCACGGCACGCCGATGCCGGCGAACACCAGCGCGAACTCGCCCTTCGCCCCGCGCGGCAGCCGCGCGTGCGCCGCGATCTCGACGGCGAGCCGGTCGTGCGGCAGCCCGCCGCCGGAGAAGATCGGCAGCTTCTGCCCGCGCACGAGGCTGTTCATCAGGTCGAGCGTCGTGACTCCCGTCTCGATGAAGTCGCGCGGCGTCGCGCGCGCGGCCGGGTTGATGGGCAGGCCGTCGATCCGGCGCGTCTCCTGCGCCGACAGCGGCGGGCCGCCGTCGATCACCTGGCCGACGCCGTTGAACACGCGCCCCAGCATCGACGGCGCGAGGCCGAACGACAGCGGCTCGCCGAAGAAGCGCACGACGGTTCCCGCGAGCGTGAGGCCCGACGTCGATTCGAGCACCTCGATGGTCATCACCTCGCGGTCGAGCGCGGCGACGCGCCCGAGCCGCGTGCGGCCGTCGATGCCGCGGACCTCGACCGCGTCGTTGAGCCCGACGTCGAGCGTGCGCTGCAGGAACAGCAGCGGGCCCTCGAGGCGGGTCGCGGCGCCTTCAGCGGTGAGGCGCATCGTCGGTCTCCGTGGTCGTCGCCGGGACGAGCGCGGCGAACTCGCGCTCCATCGCCGCTTCGAGGTCGGCGAACGCCGCCAGCTCGTCGTCGCCGATGTCGTCGCCCATCCGCACCAGCGGCCGCAGCACCGCGAGCGCGCCTATCGCATCGGGCGCGATGCCGGCGGCCAGCGCGGCTTCGGCGAGGTCGGCGAAGCGCCCGATCAGCTTCATCATCGCGCCCTGCCGCGCCGGGCTGCAGACGCGGTCCTTCGGCGAGAACGCGTTCTGCCGCAGGAAGCCCTCGTTGACCAGCCCGGCGGCGAGCAGCACGACCTGTTGCCGCGGCGGCAGCGCATCCTTGCCGATGATCCGCGCCATCCGCTCGAGCCGCGCCTCCTCGTCGAGCAGCGTCAGGAAGCGCCGGCGCAGGCTTTCCCACCCGGCATTGCCGTGCTCCGCCCACCACGGCGCGAAGCTGCGCGCGTCCTCGGCGTACGACGACAGCGGATGCACGGCCGGATAGAACCGCGCCTGCGCGCGCCTGACGTCGAGCGCCCAGAACGCCTTGACGTAGCGCTTGGTGTGCGAGGTCACCGGCTCCGAGAAGTCGCCCGACGGCGGGCTGATGGCGCCGATGACGGTCACCGACCCGGTGCCGCCGCCGAGCGGCTCGACGATCGCCGCGCGCTCGTAGAAGTCGGCAATGCGGCTCGACAGGTACGCGGGGTAGCCGCTCTCTCCGGGCAGCTCGCCGAAGCGGCCGGACACCTCGCGCAGCGCCTCGGCCCAGCGCGACGTCGAGTCGGCCATCAGGGCGACGTGCAGCCCCTGGTCGCGGAAATACTCGGCGACGGTGATCGCCGCGTAGATCGACGCCTCGCGCGCGGCGACCGGCATGTTCGACGTGTTGGCGATGATCACCGTGCGCTCCATCAGCGGTCGCCCGGTCCGCGGATCCTCGAGGCGCGGGAACTCGTCGAGCACGCCGGCCATCTCGTTGCCGCGCTCGCCGCAGCCCAGGTAGACGATGACGTCGGCATCGCAGCCCTTCGCCAGCGCTTCCAGCAGCACCGTCTTGCCGGTGCCGAAGCCCCCCGGCACCGCCGCCTTGCCGCCGCGGGCGACCGGGAACACGCTGTCGAGGATCCGCTGCCCGGTGACCAGCGGGACGAGCGGCGGCAGCCGGCGCGCGATCGGCCGCGGCACGCGCACCGGCCACGAATGCGCGAGCGAGAGTTCGCGCATCGCCCCTGCGGCAGTGCGCAGCGTCACCACCGGCGCGTCGTCGGCGTACGCTCCCGGCGCGGCGACGGCGACGATCGTCCCGTCGGCGTCGGGCGGCGCGATCACGCGCTCGGTCCGGCCGTCCGCGCTCGCGGTTCCCAGCAGCGAGCCGCCGGCAAGCGGCTCGCCCGCGGCGACCGCGGGCGCGAACGCGAACGGGCCCCGCGGCACGACGGCGAGGCCGGGCCGGACGAAGGTGGTGTGCTCGTCGCCTAGCGGGCGCAGCAGGCCGTCGAACAGGTGGCCCAGCATGCCCGGCCCGACGCGTATCGACAGCGGCGCGCCGTCGCCCTCCAGCGTCGTCCCCGGCCGCAGTCCGGTGGTGTCCTCGTAGACCTGGACGGTGATTTCGTCGCCGGCGACGCGCACGACTTCGCCCAGCAGTTGCTGCGGGCCGACCCGCACCGACTCGCGCAGCGCGAACGGGCCGTCGGCGGTCGCGCGCAGCACCGGGCCGCTGATCCAGCCGAGCGTGGCGCGGCTCATTCGGGGCTCCCGTCGCCGGCGGACGGTGTTTCGAGGTGATGCAGCAAACGCGCGCCGACGGCGGCCGTGTCGGCGAGCAGGCCGTCGGCGGTGCCGTCGATGACGTTGACGCCGGCGAGGATCTTCACCCCTGCGGCGATCGCCGGATCGGGTTGCAGCATCGGCGCGACGCCGGCGTGCGCGGCGACCGCGTGCGCGAAGGCCGCCTGCTCGGGCGGTGGCCAGGCCGTCGGATGCACGATCCGCCACGGGCCGCGCGGCAGCGTCGTGGCGGCGGCGGCCAGCACCGTCGCCAGCCACGCGGCACGCGCGCCGTCGTCGTGCCAGCGCGCCGTCAGCGCGGGCGGCAGCTCGGCCCGGGCCACCGCCAGCAGCGCCATCGCGCGCCGCTGCCGCGCCAGCCGGCGCCGCGTCGCAAGCTCGGCGCCTGCCGCCTCGATGCGCTCGTCGCTGCGGGCACGCTCCTCGGCAAAGGCGTCGCGCATCCGCATCCGCGCCGCCGCGTGCGCGGCGGCGACGATCGCCGCGGCGCGCGCGCCGGCATCGAGGTCGATCGCGGCGCAGCGGCGCGCCCGGTCCGACTCGACCAGCGCCAGCAGCGCGTCCAGTTTCGCTTCGACGGTCATCCGGCCAGTCCCAGCTGCGCCTTGAGGCGTGCCGCGAGGTCCGGCGGCGCCGCGCCGCCGGCAATGTCAGGCACCACGGCGACGATCGGCGCCAGCGCGGCGAGGGCGGCCGACAGCTCGGCCGCCGGCACCCGTGCCGCGACCGATGCCGCCAGCAGCACCAGCGGCGCGCCTTCGCGCGCCGCCCGCAGCGCTGCGCGCTCGCCGCCCGCCGCGGGCACGATCGCGCGCACGCCGGCGAGCCGGAAGCCCGCGGCGCTGGTCGCGTCACCGACGAAGACGACGGCCGTCATCGGGCTGCCTTCGTGCTGCGCACTCCGGCATTCGCCCTCGGGGCGGCCCGTCGGGCTCACTGGGCTACCTTCGTGCTGCGCACTCCGGTATTCGCCCTTGGGACGGCCCGTCGGGCTCACTGGGCTACCTTCGTGCTGCGCACTCCGGTATTCGCCCTCGGGACGGCCCGTCGGGCTCACTGGGCTACCTTCGTGCTGCGCACTCCGGTATTCGCCCTCGGGACGGCCCGTCGGGCTCATGTGAGGCGATTGAGGATGAGGATGGAAACGATCAGCCCGTAGATCGCGATGCCCTCGGCCAGGCCGACGAAGATCAGCAGCCGGCCGAAGAGCTCGGGCTTCTCCGCCAGCGCGCCGACCGCGGCGGAGCCGACCCGCGCGACGGCGAAGCCGGCGCCCAGCGACGACGCGGCGGTCGCCGCCGCGGCGGCGTACAGGCCCGCGGCCCAGGCTTCGGGGGCGACGCCCGCGCCCGCCGCCGCGGCGGCGACCGCCGACGGCGCCAGCAGCAGCGCCGTGGTGCCCAGGGCAAGCGTCGCCGCGATGAGCACCAGGGCGGCGACGAATACTGGCGTGCGCTTCATGTGCATCTCCCGTTCAGGTCTCCGGCGACAGCGAAGGGGGCGGCGGCAGCGGCCGGAAGGGCCGGCCCGCCGCGGTGAGAAAGCGGGTGAAGAACTCGAACAGCACGAGGCGCGTGGTCTGGATCGACACCACCATCGCCTCGAGCACCAGGATCAGCGCGTTGCCGAGGACGAGCACCAGGCCCTGCGCCCACAGGCTGTCGGCGGCGGCGATCAGCGCCGCGATCGCCGACGACAGGCCCGCGTGCGCGAGCGCGAACGCGCCGACGCGGGCGAACGACAGCGTGTTGATGAGGAGCTGCACCATGCGCTCGACGAATTCGGCGATCGCGGTCAGTGCCGCCACGGCGCGCCGCTCGACCCACGCGTGCCCCGCGCAGAACGCCACCAGCGCGGCGGCGGCGACGACCAGCGCCGACGGGTCGACGAGGCTCGCCAGCAGCGCGGCGTACGCCACCAGGAACGGGCCGCCGGTGACGAGCCAGGCGGCGAACGCGTGCCGCCAGTGCGCCTCGATCGCGCCCAGCACCAGGCCGAGCGCGAGCAGCACCGCTCCGCCCGCGATCGGCGCGCCCAGCACGAGCAGCGGGGCGTCCAGTGGCTGCACCCACAGCGGCGCGAGGACGTGCAGCCCGAACACGCTGCCGAACGCGAAGCCGAAGGCGATGGCGGCGAGGCCGCCGGCGAACACCAGCTTCGCGATCGGATGCCGGCGGCGCAGCGCCCAGCCGCCCGCGGCGAGGACGGCGCCCTGGCCGACGTCGCCGAACATGTAGCCAAACAGCAGCGGCACCGCGAGCGCCAGCAGCACCGAGGGATCGGCCTCGTCCTGCGCCGGCATCCCCAGCGCACGCGTGAAGATTTCGTACGGGCGCGCCCACCACGGATTGACGAACAGCAGCGGCGCGTGCGCGCGGCGCGGCGGCGCGGGGTGATGCAGCAGCGCGCGTGCGCCGGACGCTTCGAGCGCCGCCGCGACGCCGGTGCCGGCGAGGTCGCTGGTCCAGCCGGTGATCCGGCAGAAGAGGTCGGTGGTCTCCAGCGCCCTTATGTTGGCGAGCACCCATTCGAGCCGCCGTGCGACCGCCAGCGCAGCGGGCAGGTCGTGCGCGGCCGACAGCGCGGCGATTTGCGCGCGCCGCGCGCCGATCTCGCGCTCGGCGGCCTCGATCCGTGCGACGAGTTCCCGGCCGTTGGCCGCGAGGTCGGCAGCGAGCCACGGCGGGAGCCCTTCGTCGCGCCCCTTCAGTGCCGACACCGTCAGCGCGAGCGCCGCCAGCGCGACCGGGGTGCCGACGGCGATCAGGTGCGGCGCGCCGTCGACGGCGAACGGTACCGTCAGCAGGTCGTCGGGCGCTGGTGGCGTGGCGGCGAGGTCGCTGCCGGCCGGCAGCGAGAACACGCGGGCGCCGAGCAGCGGGCCGGCCGCGGCGAGCCGCGCCGGATCGAACGCGGCCGGCGGCACCTGCGCCAGGATCCGCTGCCACCGCCCGAGCTCGTCGCGCGCGGCCAGCGCTGCCTGCAGCGCGCGGATCGGCGCCTCGGCGTCGGCCGCCCACGTGCGCAGCGCGGCGAGGGCGCGCGCCAGCGCCTGCGCCGGCGGTTCGGGCAAAGCGTGCGGCGCCGTGGCGGCATGGGGCCAGTACGCGCGGTAGCGCTGCGCGAGCTCGGCGAAAGCGGCGACCAGCGGCGCGACCTCGGCCAGCAGCGCCGGCATCGCCACGCCCTCGCGCGGCTCGAGTTCCACCGCGCCGGTGGCGGCCAGCGCTTCGAGCGCGGCCGTTGCATCGTCGCGCGCGACCAGGATCTCGAACCAGCGGGCTGGCTGGGGGCGGATCATGCGGCGAGCGGAAGATCCGGGAACAGGACGCGCCGGGCGAGCTCGCCCTCCAGCCGCTCGAGGTCGAGCAGCACCAGGCCGAGGCAGGCGAACGCGGCGGAGGGCTCGCCGCCTCCCCGCCGATAGAGCCGGGTCAGCCGGCCGGAAAGCGTCGCGCGCTCGGGGCCGATCGCCAGGGCGCCCGGCGGCTTGCCGTGGTCCGCGCGCCGGTATGCCTCGGAGTCCGCCAGCGCCTCGGCGGCGCGCGCGTCGAAACGCGCGGCGGATGGAGGGGCGAGCGCGGCGGCGGCGGGCGCGCAGAAGTGCGCGGCGATGCGGTCGCCGGCGCCGACGAGCGGTGACGGGGCGCCGCGCGGAAGCCGGCGCCGCCATTCGTCGCGCCAGCGCGCGTCGGTCGCCGGCGTCGCGCGATCCGGAGCCGCCAGCGCTGCCAGCGCGCCGTCGGCGGCGGCCCGCGGCCGCGGCGCGTCGACGGCCCCCGCGGGGACCGCTGCGGCGTCGGGCGCCAGCCAGGTGCGGTAGACGGCGTCGTCGCGCATCCACAACCGAGACGGCCGGCCGGCGGCGAGATGCGCGCACACCGGCAGGTCGGGCGCGACGGCGAGCCACGCGAGCGCCGGCCGCCAGGGCGCGGGCATCCACGCGGTGAACTCGGCGGCGAGTGCGCGCCGGTGGCCGCGCAGCACCGCGGCGATCCCGTGCACGTCCTGGCCTGCGGTGACGCCGGCGGTGAAGCGCCCGAGCGCGGTGCCGCGGGCAGCGTCGAGCAGCGCCGCCAGCGTGCGCTGCACCTCGAGTTGCCGCCAGTCGCGGTCCTGCGGGCGGGCGCCGAAGCGGGCCGCGATGCGCGCCGACGCGTACGCGAGGTCGGTCATCGCGGCGCCCCTGTGGGGCCGTCGGCGCCGGTCGTCAGCTCCGCGGCCAGTGCCGTCGCCGCGGCGCGGGCGAGCGCCGTGTCGGCGGGGGTCAGCGGATGGGGTGCGTCGAGGCGGGCGACCGCCTCGCCGGCGGCGGCGACCGCGCGCGCGGCCCGCGCGGCGAAGGCTCCCCGGACCGAGGCGAGCCGGCGCTCGGTGCGCTCGGCGATCGCGCGGGCCTCGGCGCGCGCGGCTTCCTCGCGCGCCGCCGCCGCCGCCGCGGCCTGCGCGACCCGCTCGCGCGCGGACCGCTCGGCGTCGAGCACGCGCGCGATCGCCTCCACCGCCGCGTGCTCCTCCGCGCGGGCGGTCGGTCCGGGCGACACCGGGATGCGCGTCATGGTCAGGCGCTCCGATCCGCAAGCGAACAGGAACCCATCCTCCTGATCCATGCTGCGCCGGCGCCCTGCAGCGCTGCTTGATCTGGGTCAGCTTGCCTCGCCGCCGCGCGCGCTGGTTCGGTGTCGCCGTGCCCGGTCGGCGCGCACAGGCCTGTTACGGCCGCCGTTACATTCGCGAGCGCCGCGACAGCCGCCGCGTGAAGTTGTTTCCCCGCGTTGTCGGTGCTTGACCTGCGTCAATTGCGGCGCAGTCGACGAGGTTCCTAATACGCTCGTTGTCCTCCACCCGCGCGGGACCAAGAACGAATTTCGATACCGCCCGCGGCCCGCCCTTCGAGGAGAGATCGATGACCGAAACCTATTACGAGCTGATGCGCCGGCAGGGCATTTCGCGCCGCAGCTTCCTCAAGTTCTGCAGCCTCACCGCTGCCTCGCTTGGGCTCAGTGACGCCGGCGCGCAGCAGATCGCGCAGGCGATGCAGACCAAGCCGCGCACGCCGGTGATCTGGCTGCACGGCCTCGAGTGCACGTGCTGCACCGAATCGTTCATCCGCTCCGCGCACCCGCTCGCCAAGGACGTCGTGCTGTCGATGCTCTCGCTCGACTACGACGACACGCTGATGGCGGCCGCCGGTCACCAGGCCGAGGAGGTGCTGGAGGCGACGATCGCCAAGTACAAGGGCAACTACCTGCTCGCGGTCGAGGGCAATCCGCCGCTCGCCGACGACGGCATCTACTGCATCCCCGGCGGCAAGCCGTTCGTCGAGAAGCTGCGCCACGTTGCCAAGGACGCCAAGGCGATCATCTCGTGGGGCAGTTGCGCTTCGTGGGGCTGCGTGCAGGCAGCGAAGCCGAACCCGACCCGCGCGACGCCGGTGCACAAGGTCATCACCGACAAGCCGATCATCAAGGTCCCGGGCTGCCCGCCGATCGCCGAGGTGATGACGGGCGTCGTGACCTACATGCTCACGTTCGACCGCCTGCCGGACATGGACGCGCAGGGTCGCCCGAAGATGTTCTACAGCCAGCGCGTGCACGACAAGTGCTACCGCCGGTCGCACTTCGACGCCGGGCAGTTCGTCGAGCACTTCGACGACGCCGGCGCGCGGATGGGCTACTGCCTGTACAAGGTCGGCTGCAAGGGCCCGACGACGTACAACGCGTGCTCGTCGCTGCGCTGGAACGAGGGCCTGTCTTTCCCGATCCAGTCCGGCCATGGTTGCATCGGCTGCTCCGAGGACGACTTCTGGGACAAGGGCTCGTTCTACCAGCACCTGCCGACGGTCGGCATCCCCGGCATCGCGGGAGCCGAAGGCACGGCCAACCGCATCGGCCTGACCGCGCTCGGCGTGGCCGGCGCCGCGGTGGCAGCCCATGCCGCAGTCAGTGCGATCAAGCAGGCGCGCAGCAAGAATCGCAATGACCAGTTGTCCGACGTGGAGAAGTGATCATGGCAACCATCCAGACCCAAGGTTTCACGCTCGACAACAGCGGCAAGCGCATCGTCGTCGACCCCATTACCCGCATCGAGGGGCACCTGCGGATCGAGGTCAACGTCGACAAGGACAACGTCATCCGCAACGCGGTGTCCACCGGCACGATGTGGCGCGGCCTGGAAGTCATCCTCAAGGGCCGCGACCCGCGCGACGCGTGGGCGTTCGTCGAGCGCATCTGCGGCGTGTGCACCGGCGTGCACGCGCTCGCCTCGGTCCGCTCGGTCGAGGACGCGCTGGGCATCAAGATCCCGAAGAACGCGAACATCATCCGCAACCTGATGCATGCGACGCTGTACGCGCAGGATCACCTCGTGCACTTCTACCACCTGCACGCGCTGGACTGGGTCGACATCGTGTCGGCGCTGAAAGCCGATCCGAAGAAGACTTCCGAGCTGCAGCAGAGCATCTCGCCGTGGCCGAACAGCTCGCCCGGGTACTTCCGTGAGGTGCAGAGCCGACTGAAGAAGTTCGTCGAGAGCGGCCAGCTCGGCATCTTCGCCGGCGGGTACTGGGGCAGCGCCGCGTACAAGCTGCCGCCGGAAGCGAACCTGATGGCGACCACGCACTACCTCGAGGCGCTGGACTTCCAGAAGGAGATCGTCAAGATCCAGACGATCTTCGGCGGCAAGAACCCGCACCCCAACTGGCTGGTGGGCGGCGTGCCCAGCCCGATCAACGTCGACGGCCCCGGCGCGATCGGCGCGGTGAACATGGCCAATCTCAACATGGTCAAGGACATCTGCGACCGGACGATCGAGTTCGTCGACCAGGTCTACATTCCCGACCTGCTCGCGGTCGCCAGTTTCTACAAGGACTGGTCGAAGATCGGCGGCGGGCTGTCCGGCCAGAACCTGATGTCCTACGGCGACTTCCCGGACATCCCGAACGACTACTCGAACAAGAGCATGCTGCTGCCGGCCGGCGTCATCCTTGGCGGCGACCTCAAGAAGATTCACGAGGTCGACCTCAAGGCGGCCGACCAGGTGCAGGAATGGGTCACGCACAGCTGGTACAAGTACGCCGACGAGGGCAAGGGGCTGCATCCGTTCGACGGCGTCACCGACCCGAACTTCGTGCTCGGCGCGGCGACCAAGGGCACGCGCACCAACATCGAGAACATCGACGAGGGCGCCAAGTACTCGTGGGTGAAGTCGCCGCGATGGAAGGGGCACCCGGTCGAGGTTGGACCGCTCGCCCGCTACGTCATCGCCTACGCGAGCGGCAACAAGGAGATCCAGGACCAGGTCAACGGCGTGCTGAAGACGCTGGACGTGCCGATCACCGCGCTGTTCTCGACGCTGGGGCGCACCGCGGCCCGCGGTCTCGAGTGCCAGTGGGCGGCGCACAAGATGCGCTACTTCTACGATCAGCTGATGACCAACATCAAGTCCGGCGACCTCGCGACGGCCAACATCGACAAGTGGGAACCGTCGACGTGGCCCGCCGAGGCGAAGGGCGTCGCGCCGGTCGAGGCGCCGCGCGGCGCGCTGGCGCACTGGGTCAGGATCAAGAACGCGAAGATCGAGAACTACCAGTGCGTCGTGCCGACGACATGGAACGCGGGTCCGCGCGACCAGAAGGGACAGATCGGCGCGTACGAAGCGGCGCTGATGAACACCCCGATGGTCAATCCGGCCCAGCCGCTGGAAATCCTCCGCACGATCCACAGCTTCGATCCGTGCCTCGCGTGCGCCACGCACGTGCTGAGCCCGGAAGGGGAAGAGATCGTTTCGGTCAAGGTGAGCTAACGAGAAGGAGGCGACCATGCGCGTCGAACCTGTCTCCGGCCGCGTTCTGTCGGGGCCCCTGACTGACGTCTACGTGTACGAGGCGCCGGTGCGCCTCTGGCACTGGGTGACGGTGCTTTGCATCATGGTGCTCGGCGTGACCGGGTACTTCATCAGCGCGCCGCTGCCGGCGATCGCGGTCGGAGCCGACGCGAGCAACTACTTCGTCACCGGCTGGATCCGGATGGTGCACTTCACCACCGGCTGGATCCTCGCGGTCGCGTTCCTGGTGCGGCTTTACTGGGTGATCGTCGGCAACCACCATGCGCGTAGCATCTTCTACATCCCGTTCTGGAGCGGGGCGTGGTGGCGGGGCCTGTTCCGGCAGGCCGGCTACTACGCGTTCATCCGGCGCGAGTCGGATCACTGGGTCGGCCACAACCCGATGGCGCAGGCGGCGATGTTCTTCATGTTCACGCTTGGGCTCATCGTCATGATCCTGACGGGCTTCGGACTCTACGCGCAGGGGTATCCGACGGGCGGGATCTGGACCACGCTGTTCGGCTGGGTGACGGTGCTGCTGGGCGAGCCGCAGACGGTCCGTACCGTGCACCTCTTCACCATGTGGTACCTGCTGATCTTCGCCTTCATCCACATGTACATGGTGTTCCGCGAGGACATCATGAGCGGCGAGTCGGTGATCGGCACGATGATCAACGGCATCCGCATGTTCAAGCGCGAGCCCCGGGCGTGATCCAGGGGACGCCCTCCGTGCACGGGTAGCGCCGGCCTGGCAAGGACCGACACGATGCTCGCACGCACTGGAAGTGGTTCGCGCCCGCGGGGCGCCGGCCGGGGAGGGCCGGCGCCCCTCGCGGTATCGCCCAGGCGGCCGCCGCATCCCGGCCAGTTCCTGGACACGCGGTTCCTGCGGCCGCTGAAGATCACGCAGACCGACCTGGCTGCGGCGCTGGGGGTTTCGCGCCGCCGCGTCAACGAGCTCATCAACGGCCGGCGCGCGATCACGCCCGACACGGCGGTGCGGCTCGGCGCGTTCTTCGGCAACGACGCCGCGTTCTGGATGCACCTGCAGGTCGCCTGGGACATGCACGCGGCCGTCCGGCGCGTCCGCCTGTCGGGCTAGCCGCAGGTCCATCGGGCAGCGGCCGAGGGTGGTCCCCGGCCGGGCGTCCCGTTCCCCCGTTGACGTAGCTCAATACGCGGCCGGCTGCCGCAGGTAGCCTTCGCTCTGTTACGACCGGCGTAACAGGAGGAGGGCGGGTGGAACAGCGCATTGCGGCACGGGTTCTGGGCATCGGCAACGTGCTCTGGGCCGACGAAGGGTTCGGCGTGCGGGCGGTCGAGGCGCTCAACGCCGCGTTCGAGTTTCCCGACGGCGTCGAGCTGCAGGACGGCGGCACGCTCGGCCTCGCGCTGTTCGACGCGGTCGCGTCGGCGCGGCGGGTGCTGGTGTTCGACGCCGTCGACTTCAATCTCGCCCCCGGCACGATCAAGGTGCTGCGCGACGCCGAGGTGCCCGCCTGGGGCGCGACCAAGCTCTCGCCGCACCAGACCGGCTTCAACGACGTGCTGGCGCTGGCCGCGATCAAGGACTGCTATCCGGAGGCCCTCACCGTCATCGGCGTGCAGCCGGTCGAGCTGTCCGACTTCGGCGGCAGCCTGCGGCCGGAGGTGCGCGCGTGCATCGCCCCGGCCGTGGCGCTGGCCGCGCAGGAACTGGCCGCCTGGGGACTCGCCGGCCGCGCCCGCGCCGACGGCGAGACCGCGCCTCCCCTCAACGCCTCGGCGCTGGCGCTCGACGACTACGAGCGTGGCCGACCGTCCGAGGCGGACGCCTGCCGCATCGGCGACGAGCGATTGCTGGCGCCGCGGGCCGCGCGCGAGGGCGGCTGAAATGTGCGTCGGCATCCCCATGCGCATCGCCTCCGTCGAGCCCGACCACGGGACCGCCGTCGCGTCGGGACGCGGCCGCACCGAGACCATCAACGTGCTGCTGGTCGAGACCGTCGCTCCCGGCGACTGGGTGCTCGCGTTCCAGGGCAGCGCGATCCGCACCCTCTCGCCCGACGAGGCGAGGGAGACCGACGCCGCGCTCGACGCGCTGCAGGCCGTGCTGGACGGCACCGGCTCGATCGACAGTTTTTTTCCCGATCTCGCGGACCGCGAACCGCAGCTGCCCGCGCACCTCAAAGGAAACGCTTCATGACGCAGCAAACGACCCCTCCCGCCACGACGGCGGCCGAGCCGGTGCATCCGCTGGTGGCGCAGCTCGAGACCCGGCACGGCTTCGCCGCGCCGACCGCCGACACCCTCGACGCTTTCCTCGCCGCGCCCGGCCACGCGCTGCTGGTGTTCACCGAGGACCCGGTGCGCTTCAAGGAAACGCTCGATCTCGCGGTGATCGCCCCGGAGATCGTGCGCGCGTTCCCCGGCGTGCTGCGTGGCGCCGTGCTGTTTCCGGTGACCGCGCGAGCGGTGCACGCGCGCTACGGCTTCCGCCGCTGGCCGGCGCTGGTGGTGCTGAGGGACGGTCGCTACGTCGGCGCGATCGACGGGCTGCGCAACTGGGACGAATACCTCGACGAAGTCGCCGCGCTGCTCGCCGCCGAGCCGGCGCGGCCGCCTTCGATCGGCATTGCGGTGACCGCGGCCGGCGCGGCGCCTTCTGCTTCCTCTTCTTCCTGCGGAGCCTGACATGGATCGCGATGTGAGCAAGCCGTTCCCGTTCCCGGTGCGCGTCGTCGGGCCCGGCACCCAGCCGGAGGACGACATGGAGCTGCAGTACCTGGCGATGCCGCACGAGATGAACACCTTCCGCATGCCGATCCCGCCCGAGAACGCGGACGCGCAGGCGATGACCGTCGCGCGCGACACGCTCGCGGCGTTTCTCGCGCAGATGGAAGCTTGGGACCCGGCGTCGGGAGTCCCCGGCCCGCGGATGGAGCTGTCGCAGCTGCCGCCGGCCGCGCTGGCGCTGGTCAACGAGATGCTGGGCGAAGGCGAGGTCGCCATCCAGGTCAACGCCCCGGCGAGCTACCGGATCCAGGAGAGCGTGTTCACCGGGCTGTGGCGGGTGCTGGCGTTCGACGCCGGCTTTGCGCTGACCTCCGACAGCATCGAGGCGGCGCCGCTGCCGCGGGCCGTGATCGACGCCGCCCGCGCGGGCGCGTCGTCGACGCTGCCGGCGGTCGACATGCCGGCCGGGGCGATGAACTCGCCGGCGCTGCTGCACGAGATCGGCGCCCAGATGCGCGAGCTGCGCGCGCCCGGCGCCCCGGCCCACGTCGTCAACCTCACGCTGTTCCCGATGACCCCGGACGACCACGCGGTGCTGGAGCGCGTGCTTCCCGTGGGGACGGTGGCGATCATGTCGCGCGGCTTCGGCAACTGCCGGATCACCTCGACGGGGGCGCGCGACGTCTGGCGCGTCCAGTACTTCAACCAGATGAACACGCTGATCCTCAACACCATCGAGGTCGTCGCCGTGCCCGAGGTCGCGCTGGCGGCGGCCGAAGACCTCGAGGACTCGCGCGGGCGGCTCGCCGAGCTGGTCGCGTGGATGAGCGAATCCTGCCCGGCCTGACGCCATGTCGCTGAAGCCGCCACCGTCGTTCGAAGGCTACGGCGCCGCAGATGGCGCCGAGACCCGGATGGAGTGCAAGGTCTGCTGGTACGTCTACGACCCCGCCGAGGGCGACAGCGTCTGGCAGATCCCGGCGGGGACGCCGTTCGCGGCGCTGCCGCCGCACTGGACCTGCCCCAACTGCTCGGCCACGAAGGACCAGTTCCTCGTGCTGACCGACGACTGAGAAGCGCCCACGATGACCGCCGCCGCACTGCTGCCCGACCCGTCGCCGCGCTTCGAGGCCGCGTTCCGCGCCGCCGCGGCGCGGATGGAGGGGCTGCCGATCGTCAATCCCGCGCTTGCGGTCGAGGCGGTCGGGTTCGTGCCGTGGGAAGGCTGCTGGCTGGGCGTCGTCGTCGCGCCGTGGTTCATGAACGTCGTGCTCGCGCCACACGACCCGGCGGCCTGGCAGCCGCTGCCGGTCGGCGCGAAGCGCAAGTACCACTTCGCCTCGGGCACCTACGACTTCGTCGGTGCCCGCGACGACGTCGCCGGCGAGTTCCTCGCGTGCTCGCTGTTCTCGCCGATGGACGCGTTCACCGACCACCCGACCGCCGTGCTGACGGGGAAGCTCGCGCTCGAGGCGCTGTTCGACGCCGCCCACGCGCCGGTGCCCGAGCCGCCGGCGGGCGAGTCCACCGGCCGCCTCGAGGCGATCAGGGAGGCCGTCGCGGCGCCGATGTCGAAGCGGGATTTCCTGACCGCGCGCTTCCGGGACCGGCCGCGTGAACCTCGAGGGTGAACTCGTCGTGCGCCTGGCCATCGACGATGCGGTCGCGCGCGAGGTGACGATCCGCTCGTCGCGGCCGCTGGCGGCCGCCCGCGTGCTCGGCGGCCGGCCGGTGCGCGAAGCCGCGGCGCTGGTGCCGCGGCTCTACTCGGTCTGCGCCCGCGCGCAGGGCGCGGCCGCCGCCGCCGCGCTCGACGCGGCGCAGGGCCGTCGCAGCGGCGCCGCGAACGACGCGCGCGAGCTCGCCGTGCGCCTCGAGGCGCTGCAGGAAGGGCTGTTCCGGCTGCTGGTCGACCTGCCGCAGGCCGCGGGCGTCGCGGCCGGGTTGCCGCCGGTCGCCGTCGCGCGGCGCGCCGTCGCCACCGCGCTGGCCGCGCTCGACGCCGGCGCCGACGCGGCCGGCGTCGGCCGCGACGCCGGCGCGGCGCTGGCGCCCGTCTTCGCCGCGCACGTCCACGGCATGCCGCCGCATGAGTGGCTGGCGCTACGCGACGCCGCCGCGGTCGATCGCTGGGCCGCGGCAGCGACCACCGCGCCGGCGGCGGTGCTGCGCGTGCTGGCGGCCACGGCGCCGGCGCTGGGCCGCTCCGAGGTCGCGCTGCTGCCGGTCGCCGACGCCGCCGCGCTGGCCGCGGTGCTCCTGCCCGACATGGACGTGCGGCCCTCGTTCGCGCACGCGCCGCGCTGGCACGGCGCGCCGGCCGAGACCGGGTCGCTCGCCCGCCGCCGCGCGCATCCTGCGGTGGCCGACCTGGTCGCCCGCGACGGCGCCACCGCCGCGGCGCGCATCGTCGCGCGGCTGGCCGACCTCGCGGTGCTGCTGGCGGGGCTGGACGGTGGCGGCGACGCGCACCCCGCCGCCGAACCGCGCTGGCTCGACGCCATCGCGCCGGCGCCGGGCGAAGGCTTCGCCGCGGTCGAGACGGCGCGCGGCCTGCTGGTCCACCGCGCGCGTGTCGACGGCGACGTCGTCGCCGCGTACGCGATCGTCGCCCCGACCGAATGGAACTTCGGCGCCGACGGCCCGCTGGTGCGCGGGCTCGCCGGGCTGTCCGCGGCCGACGACGCCACGTTCGAGCGCCACGCGCGCCTCGCCGTGCACGCGCTCGACCCCTGCGTCGCCTGCCGCATCGAGGTGGCGCATGCATGAGATGTCGCTCGCCGAGGGCATGCTGGCGATCGTCGAGGACACCGCGCGCGCCAGTGCGGCGACGCGCGTCACCGGCGTGCGGCTCGCGATCGGCGCGCTGTCGCACGTCGAGCGCGACGCGCTTGCGTTCTGCTTCGACGTCGTCACCCGCGGCAGCGTCGCCGACGGCGCGACGCTGACCATCGACACCGTCGACGGCGCGGCGTGGTGCATGCCCTGCGGCGCAACGGTGGCGCTCGCCCGCATCGGCGATCCCTGTCCCCGCTGCGGCAGCTTCCAGCTGACGGTGACCGCGGGCGACGACATGCGGGTCAAGGACATCGAGGTCGCCTGAAGCGGCCCGACGGAATCACGGAGAACGACCATGTGCACCACCTGCGGCTGCGGCAGCGACCAAGTGAAGATCGACGGCGTCGACGCCCATGATCATGAACACGAGCACGTCCACGCCGACGGCACGCGGCACGTGCATTCGCACGCGCATGCGGACGGCCATCCGCACGACCACGCGCACGACGATGCGACACGATCAAGCGCACGACCACGCGCACCCCCATCGACACGACCTGCCGGCGGCGCTGCGCGGCCCCGCCGGGCCCATCGGCGCCGCGCACGCGCCGGGCTTCGCGCCGTCGCGCGTCGTCGACGTCGAGCGCGCGCTGCTGGAGAAGAACGACGCGCTGGCCGCGATCAACCGGCAGCGCTTCGCCGACCGCGCGGTGCTGGCGCTGAACCTGGTGTCGAGTCCCGGCTCGGGCAAGACGACGCTGCTGGTGAAGACGATCGAGGCCTGGGCCGCGCGCACGCCGGTCGCGGTGATCGAGGGCGACCAGCAGACCTCGCGCGACGCCGACCGCATCCGGGCCACCGGCGCGCCGGCGGTGCAGGTCAACACCGGCAAGGGCTGCCATCTCGACGCGCACATGGTCGGCCACGCGGTCGACAAGCTCGATCCCGCCGAAGGCAGCCTGCTGCTGATCGAGAACGTCGGCAACCTCGTGTGCCCCGCCGCGTTCGACCTCGGCGAGGCGCACAAGGTCGTGATCCTGTCGGTCACCGAAGGCGAGGACAAGCCGCTCAAGTATCCGGACATGTTCCGCGCCGCGGACCTGATGCTGCTGTCGAAGACCGACCTGCTGCCGCACCTGGACTTCGACGTCGACGCCGCGATCGCGTACGCGCAGCGCGTGCGTCCGGGCCTGCGGGTGCTGCAGGTGTCGGCGACGACCGGCGCGGGCGTTGCCGAGTGGCTTGCCTGGCTGGAAGCGGAACTCGCCGCCGTCAGGGTGCGGCGCGACGCCGATCTCGCGGCGCTGCGCCGGCGGGTCGCCGAACTGGAAGCGAAGGCGGGCGCGGCCTGACCGCCGCGGCCCGGGCCTCATCCCCACGCCGCCGATGGACATGCGCATCCCGGACCGCATCGGTGCTGCCGCGCCCCCCGGCGGCGAGGTCGCGGCGCCGACGGCGGACGCGTGCGCGCGCCGCCGCATCCTGGTGACCGGCGTGGTCCAGGGGGTCGGCTTCCGCCCGTTCGTCTACCGGCTCGCGCGCGAGCTCGGGCTCGCCGGGTTCGTGCGCAACGACGCTGGCGGCGTCACCATCGAGGTCGAGGGCGCCCTGCCGGTGCTCGACGAGTTCGCGCGGCGCCTCGCGACCACGGCGCCGTCGCTGGCGCGCGTGGACACGGTGACCGCCGGGGCGCTGCCGCTGCGCGCCGCATCGGGCTTCACCATCGTCGAGACGGCGGGCGGGCGCGCGACGACGGCGATCGGGCCCGACACCGCCGTGTGCCCCGATTGCCTCGCCGAGCTGTTCGATCCCGCCGACCGCCGCTGGCGCTACGCCTTCATCAACTGCACCAACTGCGGCCCGCGCTACACGATCACGCGCGGACTGCCCTACGACCGAGCGCAGACCAGCATGGCGGCGTTCGGGCAATGCCCGGCCTGCCTCGCCGAATACCGCGCGCCCGACCACCGCCGGTTCCACGCCGAGCCGAACGCCTGCCCCGCCTGCGGTCCGCGGCTCGCGCTGCTCGCACCGGACGGCGCGCCGCTGGACGCGGTCGACCCGGTCGCCGCCACCGTCCTCCGCCTCGCTCGCGGCGGGATCGTCGCGATCAAGGGCCTCGGCGGCTTCCACCTCGCCTGCGACGCCCGCGACGGCGAGGCGGTGGCGCGCCTGCGCGCGCGCAAGTCGCGCGAGGCCAAGCCGTTCGCGGTGATGGTCGCCAACGCGGCGTCGCTGGCCGGGCTGGCCGAGGTCGGCCCCGCCGAGCGCGCGCTGCTCGAGTCGGCGGCGCGCCCTGTGGTGCTGGCGCCCAAGGCCGCCGGCGCCGACGCCGCGCTGCCCGGCGTCGCGCCCGGGCTCGCGTGGCTGGGAGCGATGCTGCCGTACACGCCGCTGCAGTACCTGCTGTTCCACGAGGCCGCAGGACGTCCGTCGGGCACCGCGTGGCTGGCGGCGCCGCAGCCGCTGGTGCTGGTGATGACCAGCGCGAACCCCGGAGGCGAGCCGCTGGTCATCGACAACGCCGAGGCGGTCGCGCGGCTCGGCGGCATCGCCGACGCGCTGCTGGTGCACGACCGCGACATCGTGATCCGCTGCGACGACAGCGTGGTGCGCACCGCATCGTCGGGCGCGCCGCAGTTCCTGCGCCGCGCGCGCGGCTACACGCCGCTGGCGATCCGGCTCGCACCGATCCCGCGCGCGGCGGCCAGGGACCTGCCGGCCGGGGACTCGCCTGCCGCGGCCGCGGCGGCCGGGGACGCACCGACCCGCGGTTCGGTAAGGGCCGCCGCCCGCGCCGGCGCCGCCGGCGGAGCCGCGGCGTCGATCGTCGCCACCGGCGGCTGGTTCAAGAACGCCCCCTGCGTGACCCGCGGCGACGAGGCGTTCCTCGCGCAGCACGTCGGCGACCTCGACAACGCGCCGACCCGCGCGTCGCTCGACCTCGCGATCGAGCATCTGGTCGATACGCTGCAGGTGACGCCGCGCGCTGTCGCGCACGACCTGCATCCCGACTTCTACAGCTCGCACCTCGCCGCGCGGCTCGCCGCAGCGTGGGACGTGCCGGCGATCGCCGTCCAGCACCACCACGCGCACATCGGCGCGGTCCTGGCCGAGCACCGGCGCGAGGGCCCGGCGCTGGGTGTCGCGCTGGACGGCGTGGGACTCGGCACCGACGGCGGCGCGTGGGGCGGCGAGCTGCTGCTCGTCGACGGCGCGGCGGCCACGCGCATCGGGCACCTCTCGCCATTGAAGCTCCCCGGCGGTGACCGTGCCGCGCGCGAGCCCTGGCGGATGGCGGCGGCAGCCCTCGCGCGGGCCGGACGCGGCGCCGACATCGCCGCGCGCTACGCCGACGAGCCGGCGGCGGCGACCATCGCCACGCTGCTCGCGCGCGACCTGCACGCGCCCGCCACCACCAGCATGGGCCGCTGGTTCGACGCCGCCGCGGGACTGCTCGGCGTGTCGCGCCGGATGGCGTTCGAAGGCCAGGCGGCGATGCTGCTCGAAGGCCTCGCCGCGGCCCACGGGGCGGTCGCACCGGATGCCACCGGCTACGCGATCGGCGCCGCCGGAGAACTCGACCTGACCCCGCTGCTGGCGCGACTCGCCGACGAGGGCGACGCGGGCTTCGGCGCGGCGCTGTTCCACGCCACGCTGGTCGCCGCGCTGGCCGAATGGATCGCCGTCGCCGCGGCGAAGCACGGACTGCGCGAAGTCGCGGCCGGCGGCGGCTGTTTCCTCAACGCCGTGCTCGCGCGCGGACTGCGCGCAGCGCTCGCGCAGCGCGGCATCGCCCTGCTCGAAGCCGAGCAGGCGCCACCCAACGACGGCGGCCTCGGCCTGGGCCAGGCCTGGGTCGCCCGCCACGTGCTGTCGAAGGAGTCCTGACGATGTGCCTAGCCTTGCCCGCGCGCGTGGTCGCGCTGACCGGAACCGACACCGCGAAGATCGACATCGCCGGCGTACAGAGGGAGATATCGACCGCGCTTCTCGACCGCGTCGCGCCCGGCGACTACGTGATCGTCCACGTCGGTTACGCGCTGACGCTGCTCGACCCCGCCGAGGCCGAGCGCACGCTGGCCGAATTCGCGAGCGCGGGGCTGCTGGCCGCAGGCGCCGACGGCGCGCCGCCGGCGCCGGCCGCGGGCTGAGGAGACGCCGATGCGCTACATCGAGGAATTCCGCGATGGCGGCGTCGCCCGCAAGATCGCCGACAGGATCGCCGCCGAGGTGCAGCCGGGCCGCAGCTACCGGCTGATGGAGTTCTGCGGCGGCCACACCCACGCGATCGCCCGCTACGGCCTGCGGGACCTGCTGCCGCCGAACATCGAGATGATCCACGGCCCCGGCTGCCCGGTGTGCGTGCTGCCGATCGGCCGCATCGACAACGCGATCGCGCTGGCGCAGCGCCCGGGCATGATCCTGTGCACCTACGCCGACACCATGCGCGTGCCGGCGTCGAAGGGGCTGTCGCTGCTGAAGGCCAAGGCGGCCGGCGCCGACATCCGCATGCTCTATTCGGCCGCCGACGCGGTGCGCATCGCGCAGCAGCACCCCGATCGCGAGGTCGTGTTCTTCGCCATCGGCTTCGAGACGACGACGCCGCCTACGGCGCTGGTGATCCGGCAGGCCGAGGCGCTGGGGCTCGCGAACTTCAGCGTGTTCTGCAACCACGTGCTGACGCCGGCGGCGATCAGCCACATCCTCGAGTCGCCCGAGGTCCGCGAGTACGGCACGGTGCCGCTCGACGGCTTCGTCGGCCCCGCGCACGTGTCGACGGTGATCGGCAGCCAGCCCTACGAGTACTTCGCGGAGGAGTACGCCAAGCCGGTGGTCATCGCCGGGTTCGAGCCGCTCGACGTGATGCAGGCGATCCTTATGCTGGTCCGCCAGCTCAACGAGGACCGCGCCGAGGTCGAGAACGAGTTCACCCGCGCGGTCACCCGAGAGGGCAACCTGAAGGCAAAGGAACTGGTCGCCGACGTCTTCGAGCTGCGGCGCACGTTCGAATGGCGCGGGCTGGGCGAGGTGCCGTACAGCGCGCTGAAGATCAAGCCGAAGTACGCCGCGTTCGACGCCGAGGCGCGCTATGGGATCGAGTACGTCTCGGTGCCGGACCACAAGGCGTGCGAATGCGGCGCCATCCTGCGCGGCGTGAAGAAGCCCGTCGACTGCAAGGTGTTCGGCACCGTCTGCACGCCCGACAATCCGATCGGCTCGTGCATGGTCTCGTCCGAGGGCGCCTGCGCCGCACACTACACCTACGGGCGCTTCAAGGACGCCGAGGCGCCGGCCCGGGGGGAACCGCGATGAAGGGTCCGCAATGAACGACGACCATTCGATTCCGCGCGGCGATGCGGCACCGGCCGCGCCCGCCGCGCAGGCGGCCGCGCCCGCCGCGCGCAAGGTGCGCACCGGCTACGTGCGGCCGATCGACTTCCGGCACGGCCGCGTCGACATGACCCACGGCAGCGGCGGCCGCGCGATGGCGCAGCTGATCGACGAGCTGTTCGCGCGCGCCTTCGACAACGAGTGGCTGCGCCAGGGCAACGACCAGGCGGCGTTCGCGGCGCCCGCCGGACGGATGGTGATGGCCACCGACAGCCACGTCGTCTCGCCGCTGTTCTTCCCGGGCGGCGACATCGGCTGCCTGTCGGTGCACGGGACGATCAACGACGTCGCGATGGCCGGGGCGACGCCGCTCTACCTCGCGGCCGGGTTCGTGCTGGAGGAGGGCTTTCCGCTGGCGGACCTGAAACGCATCGTCGAGTCGATGGCGGCCGCCGCGCGCGAGGCCGGCGTGCCGGTGGTCACCGGCGACACCAAGGTCGTCGAGAAGGGCAAGGGCGACGGCGTGTTCATCACCACCACCGGCGTGGGCGTGGTGCCCGCGGGCGTCGAACTGTCCGGCGACCGCGCGCGCCCGGGCGACTCGATCCTCGTCTCGGGCATGCTGGGCGACCACGGCGTGGCGATCATGTCGCTGCGCGAGAACCTGTCGTTCGAGACGACGATCGAATCGGACACCGCCGCGCTGCACGGCCTCGTCGCGGCGATGCTGCCTGCGGCGCCGGGACTGCGCGCGCTGCGCGACCCGACCCGCGGCGGGCTCGCGACGACGCTGAACGAGCTCGCGCGGCAATCGGGCTGCGGCATGGTCATCCGCGAGGCCGCGGTGCCGGTGCGGCCGCAGGTGGCGGCCGCCTGCGAGTTCCTCGGCCTCGATCCGCTGTACGTCGCCAACGAGGGCAAGCTGGTCGCGATCTGCGCGCCGGAGGACGCCGCGCCGCTGCTGGCGGCCATGCGCGCGCATCCGCTGGGCCGCGACGCGGCGATCATCGGCAGCTGCATCGAGGACCCGCACCACTTCGTGCAGATGGACACGAGCTTCGGCGGCCGGCGCGTCGTCGACTGGCTCACCGGCGAGCAGCTGCCGCGGATCTGCTGAGCGGGGCCGCGCGGGCGGCGGGCCGACCCGGTCCGCGGCCCTGCGCCGCCCGGTGCCGCTCTGCCGCCGCCCCGCCGCCACCCCCGGGATCCCATGCGCCTGCTGCTCCTCTGCCACGCGTTCAACAGCCTGACGCAGCGGCTGTGGGTCGAGCTCAACGCCGACGGCCACGAGGTCTCGGTCGAGTTCGACGTCAACGACACGGTCACCGGGGAGGCGGTCGCCGCGTGGCGACCCGACGCCGTCGTCGCGCCGTACCTGCGGCGCAGGATCCCCGAGAGCGTCTGGCGGCGGCATCCCTGCCTCGTCGTGCATCCGGGCATCGTCGGCGACCGCGGCCCGTCGGCGCTCGACTGGGCGCTGCAGGAAGGCGTGGCCGAGTGGGGCGTCACGGTGCTGCGCGCGAACGCCGAGATGGACGCCGGCGACGTCTACGCGACGGCGACGTTCCCGCTGCGCGCGGCGACCAAGTCGAGCGTCTACCGCAACGAGGTCACCGAGGCCGCGGTGGCGGCGGTGCGCGAGGCGCTGGCGAAGCTCGCGGCCGGCGTGCCACCGACGCCGCTGGCGGCGTGGCCGGGTCCCGCGCCGGGCGCGACGCCCGCGTTCGCCCCGTCGTCCGCCGCACCCGCGCCGTCCGTCGCGCCGGGCCGGCTGCGGCCGCTGATGACGCAGGCCGACCGCGCGCTCGACTGGACGCGCGACGACACGGCGACTGTGCTGCGCCACCTTCGCGCGGCCGACGGCTTTCCCGGCGTCCGTGACGAGCTGCTGGGTTTGCCGGTGCTGCTGTTCGACGCGCATGCGGACGCGGCCGCGCGCGGCGCGCCGGGCGAGGTGGTCGGCCGGCACGACGGCGCGATCCTGCGCGCCACCGTCGACGGCGCCGTGTGGATCGGCCACCTCAAGCGCGCCGACGACGCCGACGCGTTCAAGCGGCCCGCGGCGCAGGTGCTGGGCGCGCGCCTCGACGGCGTGCCGGACGTGACGCCCGTTGCGGTTCCCGGCGACGCGTGGCCGCCGATCCGCTGGGAGGAGCATGGCGACGTCGGCGTGCTGCACTTCGCGTTCCACAACGGGGCCTTCGACACCGCGCAGTGCGAGGCGCTCCGGCAGGCATTCCTCGCGGCGACGGCGCGGCCGGTGCGCGTGCTGGTGCTCGCCGGCGGGCCCGACTTCTGGTCCAACGGCATCCACCTCAATGCCATCGAGGCCGCGGCCGAGCCCGCCCAGGAGTCGTGGCTCAACATCAACGCAATGAACGACCTCGTCCACGCGATCGTCACCGCCGACCGGCAGCTGACGGTGGCCGCGCTGCAGGGCAACGGCGGCGCCGGCGGCGTGTTCCTGGCGCTGGCTGCCGACCGCGTCTGGGCGCGCGACGGCGTGGTGCTTAACCCGCATTACAAGGGCATGGGCAATCTCTACGGCTCCGAGTACTGGACGTACCTGCTGCCGCGGCGGGTGACCCCGGCGCAGGCGGCGGCGGTGACGCAGGCACGGCTGCCGGTGGGCGTGACCGAGGCCAAGGCGATGGGCCTGATCGACGACCACTTCGGCCGCGACCCGGCGTCGTTCCTGGCCGGCGCGATCGCGCGGGCGCAGGCGCTGTCCGCCGACCCCGGCTTCGCCGACGCGCTGGCCGCCCGCAACGCGCGCCGCGCCGCCGACGAGGCCGCGAAGCCGCTGGCGGCGTACCGGGCGCAGGAGCTCGAGCGGATGAAGCTCAACTTCTACGGCTTCGACTCGAGCTACCACGTCGCCCGCTGGCACTTCGTCCACAAGTCGCCGCGGTCGCGCACGCCGCTGTGGCTGGCGCGGCACCGGGCGCGACCGGCGAAGCCGCGGGGCGGGGTGTAACGGCCTGCGTGCCGGGGTTCCGTGCGCCCGGCGCGGCCCGCGCCGGCGGGACGCCGGGTCACGTCGCGGCGCCACAACAGCCGCTGCCGCCGGCGCCGGAATCACCGTGCCCGGTCAACCGTTTGGCCGGCCCCGCGTTACAATCGCACGGGTCTGGCGCCAGGCGGCGCCGGTGCGTAGCCCACCCGGGCCGCCGGGACCAACTCGAACAAGGAGCACACATGAAGTCGATGCTGATTGCCGCGGCTGCGCTGGCCGCCATGACGATGGCCGGTGCCGCGAATGCCGCGACCGCCGAGGACGCGACCAAGGGCGGCTGCATGACCTGCCACGCCGTGGACACCAAGAAGATGGGCCCGTCGTTCAAGGACATCGCCGCGAAGTTCAAGGGCAAGGCCGACGCGCCGGCGAACCTGGCGAAGGCGCTGTCCGAAGGCAAGGGCCACCCGAAGGTGAAGCCGACGGGCGCCGAGCTCGACGGCATCATCAAGTGGGTGCTGTCGAACTGACCGTCCCCGCTTCGCGGAACGAAAAAGCCGGCCTCGTGGCCGGCTTTTTCTTGGGCGGGCGCGACGGCGCGGGCCGGCGCGCCCGGTTCCCGCTCAGCCCTTCGCGACCGTGACCTTCCCGGCCTTGTCGATCGCCATGTCGACCTTGACGAAGCCGACGTTGTAGCCGGCGGCCTTGAGCTTGTGGTACGCCATCTCGGCGCGGACGCCGGTCGAGCAGTGCGCGATGATCCGCTTGTCCTTCGGGATCTCGCCCATGCGGGCCACGAGGTCCTCGTCGGGGATCAGCAGGGCGCCCTTGATCATGCCGGCGTTCGCCTCGTCCTGGTTGCGCACGTCGAGGATCAGCACGTTGGCCGGGGTGCTGGCGGCGAGCGCCAGGAACTCGGCGACGGGGATCTCGCCCGGACGCGGCTTCGGCGCGTACGCGAGCTTGGTCGCCGGCGTGCCGGTGGCGACCTTGTAGCCCGCGTTCTTCCAGGCGTCGAACCCGCCGGTGATGACGTTGACGTTGACCTGTCCCGCGTCGTGGATGGCCAGCGCGGCGACGCGCGCCGCCGTGCCGTTGTCGCCGTCGTAGACCATGATCGGCGCCTTCATCTTCGCGGGCGGCAGCGTGCCCAGCACCGAGCCTACCTGCGACACCGGCACGTTGACGGCGCCGGGGATGAAGCCGTCGCGCGCGACCGTCGACGCCGGGCGGACGTCGACGAGCACGTGCGGGATGTCCTTGTCGATCCACGCGTCCTTGAGGAACGGCGCGGCGATGACGCCGACGTTCTTCTCCAGCCACTCGGGCGCGCCGCCGGGGAAGACCTTGACGTTGGTGTAGCCCATGCCCTCGGCGCGGCGCAGCGAGTTCGGGCTCATCATGCAGGTGACGCCCTGGCAGAAGAACACGATCAGCTTGTCCTTTTCCTTCGGCAGCCGGTCGGTGAACTTGTCGAATGCGGGGTACGGCAGGTTGATCGCACCCGGAATCGTGCCTTCCTGGAAGCGCGGCAGCGGACGCGAGTCGATCAGCACGGCGTTCGACTTCGCCGGGCCCTGGTCGACGATCGCCAGCACCTGCGAGTAGTTGAATTCCTTCTCGGGAGCGAGCTTGATCGGACCCTTGAACGAGATCAGCGTCGCCGTCTTGACGCCGTCCTTCTCGGTGTACTCGACGCGCGCTTCGCGACCCTTGGCGATGTCGCGCAGCATGTCGCCCTTGCCGGTCTTCTCGACGTCGACGACCTTGAGCGTGCCTTCGTCGAACCGGATGATCTCGGTGCTGGCGTCGAGCTTGAGCTGGAGCGACTTCGACTTGAAGGCGACGTTCTCGAAGTAGCCGCGGAGGGTGGCCGGCGCCGCCTGGTGGCAGTTGAGACAGACCGCCGGCATCGTCGGCTTGGCCGCGGGGGCGGCGGCCGGCGCCTGTGCAGCGGCCGCGGCGCCAAACGCCGCCAGCGCGATGCCGGTGAGTGCGTGGGACAGGTGCTTCATGTGCTTCTCCTTCGCTGCGGCGGACGGGAGGGCGGCTGCACGGTGGCGCGTCGCCGGTCGCCTGTCGCGGTTGAAATCCTCCGGGTGCAAACGGTGCGGGCGCGTCCGGGATCCTTGATGCGGCGTACGGAGAGTCACCCTGGCGTCCCGCGTTCGATCGGTAGTGCGCCCATTTGAATACCGCAACGCAACATGCGGTTTGACCTCGGACAAACTCGCTCTTCTAAGGGTATCAATATGCGCATCGAAGAATATATGGTCCGTCCGGTACGGATGCCGCCAGGCCGGCTGCATCGCCGGCGCGACCGCGGCGCGGGCGAAAAAAAAGACCGCCCGTAGGCGGCCTTTTCATCGACCCGGACCGACGAGGCGGTCCGGGTGCAGGGGCAGCGATCAGCAGCCGCCCTTCTTCTTCTTTTCCGGCTCGGCGGTCTTCGCCGGAGCGGCCGTCTTGGCCTTTTCGACGGCCTTCGCCTTGTCGGCGTCGGACATCTTCGCCCAGGCTTCGGCGGTCACGTCGGCCGGCTTTTGCAGCGCGGCGGCGGGAGCGGCGGCCGGCGCGGCGGCCTTCGGCGGGTCGGCGGCGAAGGCGGTGGCGCCCGACAGGGCAAAGGTCGAGGCGACGAGGAGGGTGAGCAGCTTGTTCATCGATTGACTCCGGATGGCTTGGGTTTTCGAGTGCGTCCGTCGGGGACGGCGCGGCGGATTCGCCGAGGGCGAAAGATACACTAAACGGGCGACGTCCGGCGCGGTTGACAGGCCGTTGCGCCGGAAGAGCCCGTCCGTGGCGGCAATCGGCGGCAGAACGCCTGCCCGCTGTTTGATCCTGATCAGTCCCGGATTCCCCGAAAGCGTGACAATCAGTCACAGAGGGACGCGCGGCCGCACCCTTGGGCAGCAGCGCAGCAAGATGACCGGCCACATTCTTTCCCGTCCGCCGCTGATCGGCGCTGCCGCATCGGCGGAGACGCTTGTGCGCACGGCCGTGCCGCCGCCGGACATCGACGACGCGGAGCGGTCGACGGCCCGACCTTCGCCGCCCGCGCCGCGACCCGATGCCGAAGTGCGCGTCAGGCTGGCCGAGCTCGCGCGGTTGCGCGTCGTCGCGCTGGCGGGGCAGGTGGTGGCCATCGCCGGCGCGGCCGCGTTCGGCCTCCGGCTGCAACCGGTGCCGATGCTCGTTGCGCTGGCCGCGCTGGCCGCGGTCAACCTGCTGACACTGCGGCGACTCGCCCGGCCGTCGCCGATCGCGCAGAGTGCGCTGCCGCTGCAGCTTGCGCTCGATCTCGTCGCGTTCTCGGTCCTCGTCGGCTGTGCCGGCGGAACGCAGAACCCGTTCGTGCTGCTGTACCTGCTGCACGTCGTCGTCACCGCGCTGATGCTGCCGCCGCGCGCGGCGGCGGTCGGCACGCTGGCGGTCGTCGTCGCGGCGTCGATCGTTGCGCTGCTCGCGCCGCCGCTGCTGCAGGGCGACGGGTTGCCGCTGCCGCCGGCGGTACGCATCGCCGGCTGGGCGGCGAGCTTTGCGCTGACCGCCGCGTTCATCGCCTGGTTCACGCTGCGCCTCACCCAGGCGCTCGCCGCGCATGCGCGCGCGCTGGCCGACGCGCAGCTCGCGTCCGCCAACGACGCCGCGGTGCTGCGCGTCGGCACGCTCGCCGCCGGTGCCGCGCACGAACTCTCGTCGCCGCTCGCGACCATGGCCATCGTCGTCGGCGAAATGCGGCGGGCGAACGCCATCGATGCCGAAGCGCTTCGCCCCGCGGCGGCTCCGGAATCCGCGGAGTCCGGAGGGACGGCGCACGTCCGCGAGTGCGAGCGCGACCTCGCGATCCTCGCCGCGCAGATCGACGCCTGCCGGACGACGCTGTCGAACCTGCTGTCGGCGGCCGGCCACGCACGCGCCGAAGGCGGGGGCCGCGAGACGCTGGACCACCTGGTCGAGAGCGTCGCCGCGCGCGTGCGCACCGCGCGGCCGCGGGCGCGGCTCGAGGTCGACGTCGGCGGCGACGGGCCGGCGCCGGAGATCTTCGCCGACGCGGCGCTGAAGCAGGCGCTCGGCAACCTGGTCGACAACGCCGCCGACGCCTCGCCCGACGACGTGCGGATCGACGCGCGATGGAGCGGCGAGGCGCTCGAACTGGTCGTGCGCGACCGCGGCCCGGGCATTCCCGAGGACGTGCTGCCGCGGCTCGGCCGCGCGTTCTTCACCACCAAGCCGCCGGGGCGCGGCACGGGCCTGGGGCTCGTGCTGACCGCGGCGGTGCTGAACCGGCTCGGCGGCAGCGTCCGCTGGGCCAACCGCGACGGCGGCGGCGCCGAAGCTTTCGTTCGGCTGCCGCTGGCGTCGCTCACACTCCCCCCGAGGAACCCATGAACATCAACTATCGCGACGGCGATGACCGTCCCTCGCTGCTGCTCGTCGACGACGACCCCGTTCTCTCGGACGTCCTTGCGCGCGCCCTCGACGGCCGCGGCTACGCGGTGCGCGTCGCGGGCACCGTCGAGGCGGCGCTGGCGGCGATCGCCGCGGATCCGCCGGAGTACGCGGTCGTCGACCTCAAGCTGCCGGACGGCTCCGGGCTCAAGCTGGTCGGGCCGCTGCAGGCCGCCGACGCGCACACGAAGATCGTGATGCTGACGGGCCACGGCAACATCCCGACGGCGGTCGAGGCGATCAAGCTCGGCGCGACGTACTACCTGACCAAGCCGGCGAACGCCGACGAGGTCGTCGCGGCGTTCTATCGCGAGAACGGCGACGAGGAGGTCGCGGTCGCCGCGAAGCCGATGTCGGTCGAGCGGCTGGAGTGGGAGCACATCCAGCGCGTGCTGCGCGAGTGCGGCAACAACGTGTCGGCGACGGCGCGCGCGCTGTCGATGCACCGGCGCACGCTGCAGCGCAAGCTCCGGCGGCAGCCGCTCGCGGCTTGAGCGAGGTGCGGTCGCCGGCGGCGGACGGAAGACCAACCGCGACCGGAAATGCAGCGGGCGCCCGGAGGCGCCCGCTGCGTCAGGCAACGCGTTGCTTCGCTGTTACGGCCACTGGAAGTTGATGAGGCCGTTGCAGTACGGCAGCGGGCCGTTGAAGTTGCTGCAGCCGGTGACGCCCGAATACGGATCGCGATTGCGGATGTTGATGTAGTACGTCTGGCCGGGCTCCAGCTGCTGTGCCTGCGTCCCGATCGTCCAGTTCACCGTCGCCGTCGTGCCGTAGGCGACCTTCAGCGGTCCCGAGATTCCCGTGGGGTCGACCGGCCGGAAATCGCAGGCTTGGCGCGACAGCGTCATCGTGCGCTGCGCCGACGGGTCGATGTACTCGGTGAAGTTCGACGAGCCTGAGGTGCCCGCCACGGCGGTGGCCGGCACGGTGAACCGGATGCGCCAGACGCCCTCCGCGGGGAACCCGCCCTCGCTGGACGACAGCAGCTGCGTGCCCCGCCACGGCATCGTCGTCGTGATGACGCCCGCGGTATAGAACGGTTCGCACAGATCCGCCGACGGCGGCAGCCACGTGACGTCCTTGGTCGCCGGCGTGCTGGTGCCGGTGACGTTGGTCGCGGTCATCGTGTACGTCACGGCCCCCTGCGTCGCCGACGACGTCACGCACGACTGCGTCGAGCCGCAGTTGGTGTTGGCCGACCACGCCCAGCTGGTCGGCGCGCCGGTGCAGTTGGCGGTGAGGACGACGTTGCCGCTCACGGTCGGCGTCGACGTGTTCGCCGAGATCGAGCACACCGGGACCGGCGGCGGCGCCCAGGTGACGTCCAGCGCTGCCGGCGCTCCGGTGCCCGTGGTGTTGGTGCCGGCGACGGTGTAGGTCCGCAGCCCCTGCGTCGCCGACGACGTGGTGCACGTCGCCTGCGTGGTGGTGCCGCAGCCGGTGTTGGCCGACCACGCGAAGCTGGTGGCGAAGTCGCTGCAGTTCGCCGTCAGCGTGATGGTGGTGCCTGCCGGCGGGTTGGACGCGCTCGACGTCAGCGTGCATGTCGGCGCCGGCGGCGGCGTCCGCCAGGTGAGGGCGATCGACAGCGGCGGCGTGCTGGTGCCGATGCCGTTGGTCGCCGTGACCGTGTAGGTCTTGCTGCCGGCGGTCGCGACGTTGTCGGTGCAGGTGCTCCCGGTCGACGTGCAGCCGGTCCATGTGTAGCCGGTCGGCAGGTTGGAGCAGATGCGCCGTCAACGTGACGTTGGTGCCGATGATCGGCGACATGTTGCTGGCGGAAAGCGTCGTGCACACCGGCGCCGCCGTCGGCAGCCCGACGGTCCAGGTCAGCGACAGCGTCGCCGCGTTGCCGCGGCCGTTCGCGTTGACGCCTTCGACCGCATAGCTCTTGGTGCCCGCGTTGTTCGACTGGGCCACGCACTTGTCGCCGTTCGGGTTGCACGCGCCCGACCAGATGAACTGCGTCGGCGAGTTGGTGCAGGTGGCGGTGATGGTGACGAGGTCGCCGGTCTTCGGCGCGGCGATGTCGGCGCTGAGCGTGCACACCGGCACCGGGCCCGACGGCGGCGGCGGGGTGGTGCCGCCGGTCCAGGTGATCGGCAGGCTGACCTGCGGGCCGGTGCCGTTGGCGTTGACGCCGGACACGGCGAAGTTGATCGTGGTGGCGGTCGGCGAGGTGTAGGTGCAGGTCGGGCCGGTGGTGTTGCAGCCGGACCACGCGTACGACGTCGCCGCGGGATCGCAGGAGGCGGTCAGCGTGACCGCGGTGCCGGCGGGAGGATTGACGCTGCTGGCGCTGACCTGGCACATCGGGACGGCGGTCACCGGTTCGGGCGCGCACATCACGACGGGCGGCTTGCCGTAGCCTTCCTCGATGTAGCCCTTCTGGACCATCGCGGACTGCACGGCCGGGTCGGTGGTGTAGCGGTGATTGACGTCGCCGCGGTTGTTGTAGGTGCGCTGGACCGCCTTGGTGCCCGACGGGCAGGTGCCGGCCGGCAGCGAGACCGGCGTCACCTGGAAGACGATGTCGGCTTCGAGCAGCCAGCTGTCGGGGAACTTGGACTTGACCTCGGCGCACTCGGTGGGCGAAGCGGAGTAGAAGTGCGAGTCGAGGCCCCTGGCCGGATTGCCGTAGAACCGGCAGACCGGGGTCGCGCCGCTGACCGTCGGGGTCGCGGGCCAGACCTTGAAGCTCTTGCCGGTGCGCGCCCAGCCCTTGAGCTTGGTGCCTTCGTCGAGCAGTCCGATCTCGACGCTGTCGGCGGTGATGAAGTAGTGATCGAGCGTTGCGTTGTAGAACTCGACGGCCTCGGTCAGCGCCGGCGGTGTCGGGGCCGGCGTCTGTGCCGCGGCGGGCAGCGCGAGCGCGCCGAAAGCGGCCAGCACGACGGCCAGGAGGGTCCGCTGGCAACATCGGGCCAGATGGGCGAACGAACGGGGGCGGCGGGTAGGAGTCATCATTCCCTCAACGCAAGCAGATTTCGTACCGCCGAGTGGCGACGGAACCAGTTATTTGGTCAGCGGGCACGGGATGGAGGTTCCCCATGCTGCCGGAATTAATGCACGTTGCCCAGGCCGATGCCGCGACAGTACGCCGCGGATGGCGATTTTGGCAAGTTTTCTGGTGCCGCGAGCGTCGCCTTCCGGCGACAAAACTGCCCTTGGGCGGCAGCGCCGCCGTCTCGGGCCGGAGAGGCACGAGTGACGGCGGCAGGTGACTGAACGGGCGCAGGGTCGGAACGCGGTCGGGTAAACCGATTATCGATCGCCGACGGAGCGGGCGGCCGGCGGCTCAGACGCGCCGGCGGTATTCGCCGGTGCGGGTGTCGATTTCGATGCGGTCACCGGTGCTCACGAACAGCGGCACCTGCACCATGAAGCCCGAGCCCAGCTTGGCGGGCTTCATCACCTTGCCCGACGTGTCGCCCTTGACCGCGGGCTCGGTGTAGATCACTTCGCGTTCGACCGAGTTCGGCATTTCGACCGAGATCGCCTTGCCGTCGTAGAACGTGAGCTGGCAGGGCAGGCCGTCCTCGAGGTAGTTGAGCGCGTCGCCCATGTTTTCCTTCTCGACCTCGAACTGGTTGAACTCGCCGTCCATGAACACGTAGAGCGGGTCGGCGAAGTACGAGTACGTGACTTCCTTGCGGTCGAGCTGGATCACGTCGAACTTGTCGTCGGCGCGATAGACGCTCTCGGTGCCGGAGCCCGAAAGCAGGTTCTTCAGCTTCATCTTGACGACCGACGCGTTGCGGCCGGATTTGCTGAATTCGGCCTTCTGCACGACCATCGGATCGGCGCCGATCATGATCACGTTGCCGGCCCGCAGTTCCTGAGCGATTTTCATCGAAGCACCTGGTAGCGACATTGCGCGCACCGAAGGGCCGGGTGGGGCCGGGGTACGCGCCGGGTTGGAATTTGGAAAAGCCTTGAATTATAACCCGAAACCGGCCGCCTTGGCCAGCCCGTCGGCAAGCTCGGGCAGGACCGCCAGTTCGGCCGCCCACGCCTCGTCGGCGGCGTCGACCCGCTCCCGGGCGCGGGCGAAGCGCGCCCAGGCCTCGGCCACGCCCTCGCCGGTCGGGGCGCCGTTCCAGGCCCGGAACAGCCCCCGGATCGCCGCCCCGGCCCCGGGGCCGAAGCGCGGCGCGTAGCGGTCGAGGAAGGCGTCGACCTTGGCGAAATGGGCACCGCCCTCCTGCGGGTACGCCTGCCAGACGAACGGGTGACCCGCCCACTGCGCGCGGACGAACGAGTCCTCGCCGCGGACGAAGTTGACGTCGGCGGCCCACAGCAGGCGGTCGTAGTCGTCCTGCGGCAAGAACGGAATCGTGTGGACGGTCAGAGCGCCGCGGGTGTGGCCACCGTCGCCGACGCGCGGCACGCGGCCGTCCGTCCAGGCCTCGAGCGCGTCCGCGGCCACGCCGGCCGGCACGACGCAGCGGACCGGCCGCGACCCGCCGGCCCATGCGGCGAGCAGCGCGGGCAGGCGCGGATTCGGGTAGCAGAACAGCGTGACGCGGACTTCGTCGCCGACCGGCGCGGGCGCCCCGAGACGGCGCCACAGCGCGTCGCGCGCCGCCGCGTCGGCCCGGAACGCGTCGCGGGCGGCGAGCAGCCCCGGCTCGCGCAGCAGCCCGCCGGTGCGACCGGTGAACCCCGGAAACCAGAACCGACGCAGCAGCGGCAGCCGCGGGTGCGGCGAGGGCAGGCCGTGCGCGTCGTCGACCCAGGGCTCCGCCGACAGGTACTCGAGCACGAACCACAGCGGTGGCGTCGGCCGGTGCGCGATCGCCTCGACGTAGGCGTCCGGCGCGCCGCCGCCGAACGCGTCGATGACGACGTCGGGGCCCGGCGCGGGGGCGGCGCCGGGGGCGGGTAGCGACGCCGAGTCCGCAGAGGCCACAGCGGCTCCATACCCGCCGCCCCCCGCGGCCTCGCCCCCGACCCCGGCCGCGGCGGCATCCGCGGCCGCCTTGGGCCGCACGGTGATGCCGGCGACCGCCGGTCCCGGCGCCGTCGCCAGCGCGACGCCGGGGGCCATCCGCGCGAGCGGCGCGAGGTCGTCGATCCACAGCGTGACCGCTGCGCCATGTCCGGACGCGAGCCGACGCGCGAGCCGCCACGCCACGCCGGCGTCGCCGTAGTTGTCGACGATGGTGCAGAAGAGGTCGACGCGCGGCGCGGGCGTGCGGACGGCAACGATCGGCGGCGGGCGCGCAGGGTTTGTCACAGCGCAATTATCGCCCCGATGCGGCGCGCATAATTACCCGATCGTCACGCTGGAGTCTGCATGAGCAACCCACCCGCACAGTTCCGGATCGACGTCGTGTCCGACGTCGTCTGCCCGTGGTGCTTCATCGGCAAGCGCCGGCTCGAGGCCGCCATCGCCGACTGGCGCCGCGGCGATCCGCAGGCGGGCTTCACCGTCAACTGGCATCCTTTCCAGCTCAATCCCGACCTGCCGCCGGAGGGCGTCGACCGGCGCGCGTACCTCGAGGCGAAGTTCGGCGGGCCGGAGCGCGCGGCGGCGATCTACGACCGCGTCCGCGCCGCGGGCCGCACCGCGGACATCGCGTTCGAGTTCGACCGCATCGCGCGCCAGCCGAACACGCTGGACGCGCATCGGCTGGTGTCGTGGGCGCAGGCGCGGCGCGACGCCGGCGACCTGGTCGAGGCGCTGTTCCGCGCGTACTTCCTCGACGGCCGCTACGTCGGCGACCGCGCGGTGCTGGCGGCGATCGCCGGCGAGGCGGGCTTCGACGCCGATGAGGCGCGGTCGATGCTCGATTCCGACGCGCTGGCCGCCGAGATGACGGCGATGGACCGGCGCGTCCGGGAGCTCGGCGTCACCGGCGTGCCGTTCTTCATCCTCAACGACCGGATCGCCGTCGAAGGCGCGCAGGAGCCGGCGACGCTCGTCGCCGCGTTTGCGGAGGCGCTGACGGCGCCGGCGGAGGCCGGGACCGGCCCATGACCCGCACCCGGGCGGTCCAGCGGATGGCGTGGCTGTCGATCGCCACGTCGATCGCCACGCTCGCGCTCAAGTTCGGCGCGTACTTCATCACCGGCTCGGTCAGCCTGCTGTCCGACGCGATGGAGGCTTTCGTCAACCTCGCGGCTGGCATGGTGGCGCTGGGGGCGCTGACCTACGCCGCGCGCCCGGCCGACGAGGATCACCATTTCGGCCACGACAAGGCCGAGTACTTCGCGAGCGGCGTCGAGGGCGCGCTGATCCTGGTCGCCGCCGCGTCGATCGCCTGGGCGGCGGTGCACCGGCTGCTGCACCCGGCGCCGGTCGAGAGCCTCGGCTGGGGGCTGATGGTGTCGGTCGTCGCCGCGGGCATGAACTTCGCCACCGCCAAGATCATGCTGCGCGCAGCCCGGGCGCACGACAGCATCACGCTCGAGGCCGACGCCAAGCACCTGCTGACGGACGTGTGGACCACCGTCGGCATCGTCGCCGGCCTGCTGGTGGTGATGTGGAGGCCCGAATGGTCGATCCTCGACCCGCTGATGGCGATCGCCGTCGCGATCCAGATCGTGTTTACCGGCGTCGACCTGCTGCGTCGAAGCGCCGATGCGCTGCTCGACGCCGCGCTGCCGCCGGAGGAGCTCAAGACGGCGGAGGCGGCGATCCGCGGCGCGCTGCCGCCCGAGGCCGACTTCCACGCACTGCGCACGCGCAAGGCGGGCTCGCGGCGCTTCCTCGACCTGCACCTGGTCGTTCCCGGAACGATGAGCGTCGCCGAGTCGCACGCGCTGTGCGACCGCGTCGAGGCGGCGATCGTCGCGGCGCTGGCGAATGCCGACGCGACGGTGCACGTCGAGCCGCGCGAGAGCGCGGCGCCCCACACCTAGCTCAGGAGGTCGTCGGCACCCGGGGTGGACGGCGCGGCGGCGCGTGCCGCCGTGACCGCAGCACGTTGGCGCCGAGCACCGCGAACACGACCAGCGTGCCGACGATGTTCGGCCAGAACTGGTTGAACACCAGCACCAGGCCGGCGATCGTCAACACCGCCTTCTCCCAGCGGCCGATGGTCGTCGCGAACCAGCCGATGTACGCCGCCGACAGCGCGACGATGCCGACCACGCCGCAGAACAGCGCCGACGCGAATGGCGCCCACGCGAAGTCGATGAACAGCAGGCTCGGCGTGTAGACGAACATGAATGGGACCAGCGCCTTGCCCATCGACAGCCGGAACGCGGTGAGGCCGGTGCGCATCGGCTCGCTGCCGGCGATGCCTGCGGCGGCGTAGGCGGCGAGTGCCACTGGCGGCGTCACGTCGGCAAGCACGCCGTAGTAGAAGACGAAGAAGTGGGTCGCGAGCAGCGGCACGCCGAGCGTCCCCAGCGCGGGCGCGGCGATCGACGCGAGGATGATGTACGTCGGCGTCGTCGGCACGCCGGTGCCCATCAGGATGCACGCGATGGCGACGAACAGCAGGCCGAAGAAGATCTTGCCGCCGTTCACGGTGGCGACGCCGAACGGGTCGATCGACTGCACCCACGTGCCGACCTGGCCGGCGAGGTCGACGACGGCACCCGAGAACTTGAAGCCGAGCCCCGACAGCGTCAGCGTGCCGAGGATGAGGCCGACGCAGGCGCAGGCGGCGCCGATCGCGAGCGCGTACTTCGCGCCCGCGGACAGGCCTTCGACCAGCGGGCCCCAGGTCAGCGTCTGGCCCTGCAGCCGGTGGTTGCCGAACCTGCGCGCGATCATGGGGATGTACGAGCAGACGAAGCAGAGCACGATGCCCCAGAACGCGGCGAGGAACGGCGTGTAGTCGAGCAGCAGCATCGTCACCAGCGCGATCAGCGGGAACACGAGGTGCCAGCTCTCGCCGAGAACGCGCGACAGCTTCGGGATGAGGTGCGCCTCGACGCCGGACAACCTGAGCCGCTTGGCCTCGAGGTGGACCATCGTCAGGCAGGCGAAATAGTGGAACAGCGCCGGCACGATGGCGACCAGCACCAGCAGCTTGTAGGGCACGCCGAGGAGCTCGGCCATCACGAACGCCGACGCGCCCATCACCGGCGGCGTCACCTGCCCGCCGCAGGACGCCGACGCCTCGACCGCGCCGGCGAAGCGCGGCGAGAAACCGTACTTCTTCATCAGCGGGATCGTCAGGGAGCCGGTCGTCACCGCGTTGGCGACGGCGGAGCCCGAGATCATGCCGAACATGCCCGACGACACCACGCAGACCTTGGCCGGTCCGCCGGAAAAGCGGCCGGCGGCGATGGTCGCGAGGTCCATGAACAGCCGGCCGAGGCCGGTCATCTGCGCGAGGATGCCGAACAGCACGAAGTGGAACACGTAGGTCGCGACCACGCCGACGGCGATGCCGTAGATGCCCTCGGTGCCGACGTAGATGTGGTTGACCACGCGCAGCACCGAATAGCCGCGGTGGGCGAGGATGCCGGGCATGTAGCGGCCGAGCAGCGCGTACAGCAGGCACGCCATGCCGATCGCCGGCAGCAGCGGCCCCATCGTACGCCGCGTCGCCTCCATCACCATGATGATCGCCAGCACGCCCATCATGTAGTCCTGCGCGATTGGCGAGCCGACGCGCTGGATGAACACGGCGTCGAAGAAGACCAGCAGGTACAGCGAGATGCCCGCGGCCGCGGCGGCGAGCGGGAAGTCGACCCACGACGGGCGGTCGCCGACGCCGCCGTACTGCGGCAGCGGCAGCGAGATGACGACGATGAACGCGACCAGCGCCAGGAACGCCGGGCCGTGCTGCATTCCGCCGTCGGCGTCGAGCCGGACGTAGAGGTCCCAGCCGAGGTACAGGTAGAACGCCGAGAACGCGAGCGCCCAGCCCCAGGTGGCGGCGGCGGCCTTCGCCGTGGCCGGCGGCCGCGGCCGCGGAAACACCAGGAAGATGAGGCCCAGCACCAGCGCGAGGTGGAACGCGCGGTGCTTGATCTCGACCAGCAGGCCGAACCCCGCGGTGTAGATGTGGAACGCCGACAGCACGACGGCGATCGTCGTCACCAGCATGCCGACCGGCCCGACCAGCTTGCGGAAGTTGGACTCGGTGTCGAACTCCCGGATCAGCTCCGCCTGCTTCTCGACGGATACGGCTTCGACGACGCCGGCGAGCGCGCCGGCGTGGGGATTCGGTGAAGGCTTGGTCATCGGGAAGGGGCCTCGGGGCAGTCGACCGGGACGACCATCAGCGCGCGGTCGCCCCAGCGCGTGAGGTCGACCTGGCCGCCGCCCGACGACAGCGTCGGCCGCTGGTCGCGATGGACGCGCATGCGGATGCCGTCGAAGCGGCGCGCCATCCGCGAGACGAAGCGGCCGTCCTCGGTAGTGAAGCTGCCGCCGGCGTCGGCCTCGGTCGGCAGCCCCGGGCCGTGCTGCTCGAAGCGCATCTCGGTCTGCACCAGGGCGCCGCCCTCCACCCGGTAGCGCTCCTCGACCGGCGTGCGCGTCACCGAGTGCAGGTACGAGATGCTGAACGTCGCCGGAGCGTCGTGCAGCGTCAGCAGCGCGACCGGTCGCTCGTCGGGCAGCGTGGCGACCGCGAGGCAGACGAGCGCGCCCGCGGCCGCGACGATCACTTGATCAGGCCCTTTTCGCGGTAGTAGCGCTCGGCGCCCGGATGCAGCGGGATCGACACCGACAGCAGCGCCGTCTTGAGCGAGATTTCCTTGCCCTTCGGGTGCACCTGGCCCAGCGTCTCGGTGTTCTCGAACAGCGCCTTGGTCACTTCGTAGGCGGTCTGCTCGGACAGGCCCTCGTGCGTCGCCCAGATCGCCATCACCGCCAGCGTGTCGACCGGCGCCGCCTGGCCCTTGTACGTGTTGGCGGGCAGCTGGACCATCGCGTAGTACGGCTGCTTCTTGCGCAGCGTCTCGATTTCCGGGCCTGCCAGCGGGACGATCCGCAGCTCGCGCGCGTTCGCGAGGTCGGTGACCGACGACGTCGGCGCCCCGGCGGTGATCAGCGACGCGACGAGGTTGCCGTCCTTGATCTTGTCGACCGACTGCGCGAACGACGACAGGTCCTCGCCGATGTCCTTGCGCGTCATGCCGTAGGCCTCGAGCAGGTCGCCCAGGAGCTGCCACTGGCCCGAGCCCGGCGAGCCCGACGACACGCTCTTGCCCTTCAGGTCCCTGAACGACTTGACGTTGGCCGACGCCAGCGTGATCAGCTGAACCTGCTCGGGATACAGCGCGCCCAGCGCGCGCAGGTTCTTCACCGGCTTGCCGTCGAACTGGCCCTTGCCGTTGTACGCGGCGTCGAGGATGTCGGCGGCGACGAACGCGCTCTCGATGTCCTTGCGCGCGAGCAGCTGCGCGTTGGCCACCGACGCGCCCGAGGTCTCGGCGGTGGCCGAGAGCTTCTTGCCGCCCAGCACGACCTTGTTCGATATCAGCTGCGCCAGCATCCCGCCCAGCGGGTAGTAGGTGCCGCCGGTGCCGCCGGTAGCGATGCCGAAGAAGACGCGGTCCTGTGCGGGCGCGGCGGTGCTGAAGGCGAGGCCGGCGGCGAGCGCGGCGGCAGCGAGGCGGGTCCTGAACATGCGGAGTCTCCTGGAGGTGATGGCGCAGCCGGCGGCAAGGGCGGGCACCCGGGCAGTGGCGCGAACGGTGAAGTATGACGCGAGGCGGGGCGCGAGCCAAGCGCCGATGGTGCGGGTCGACAACGGGGTCGTCGCCGGCCGGGCGCTCACGCGCTGCGGGCGCCACCGTGCCGCCGGCGCACCCGTTTGCGCGTCAGGAGACCGCACCCGCGCCGTAGCGTCCGGTCAGCAGGCGCCCGCCGGCGAAACGCGACAGCGCGTAGGGTTCGGGATCGAAGTCCGGCGGCAGCCCCAGCGCCATCTGCGCGACCAGCCGGCCGACGACCGGCGCGAGCTTGAAGCCGTGCCCGGAAAAGCCGTACGCGACGAGCAGGCCGTCGAGGCCGGGCAGGGCGCCCAGCACCGGGTTCCAGTCCGGCGTCACGTCGTAGACGCCGGTCCACGACGCGGCGAGCCCGCTTTCCGCGAACGCCGGCAGCCGGTGCGCGACCTCGCCGCCCAGCGCGATGACGTGGTCGAGCGGCACGTCGGCCTGCTCGATGTTCGGCGCGTCCAGCGCCTCGCCCTCGTTGCCGTCGCCGACCAGCAGCTGACTGCCGCCGTAGCTGCGCAGGTACAGCTTCGACGCCGACGCCAGGTCCTTCAGCACCGGCAGGTCGCGCGTGTACGGCGTCGGGCCGGCGAGCGTGAACACCGCGTGGCGCGAGCGCACCAGCGGCAGGGCGACGCCGGTCCAGCGCGCGAGCTCGTCGGTCCAGATGTTCTGCGCGCTGACGACGACCCCGGCGTCGATCCGGCCGCGTGTCGTCTCGACTCCCGTGACGCGTCCGCCGTCGCGGACGAGGCCGGTCGCGGCCACGCCTTCGTCGAAGGTCACGCCGAGGCGCCGCCCGGCGCGGACGAACGCGGACAGCGTGAGGTACGCGTCGGCGTAGCCTGCGTCCGGCTCCCAGCCGATGCACGCGATGTCGTCGAGGCGCACCAGCGGCAGCAGCCGCCGCGCGTCGTCGGCGCCGATCTCTCGGGCGTCGATGCCGAGCGCCCGCTCGACCGCCAGCGACGCGCGCACGGCATCCGCAGGGGCGCCGTCCGGCGCGACGATCAGGTAGCCCGAGCGGGTGAAGCCGCAGTCGGCTTCCGGGTCGTCGAGGTAGCGCGGAAGGTCGGCGAACACCCCGAGCGCCGCGCGCGCGAGCGCGGCGTTCTCGCGCACCGAGTAGTGCGTGCGCAGGATGCACGACGACTGCGCGGTGGTGCCGCCGCCGAGCGTGCCGCGCTCGATCAGGCGCACGTTGCGCGCGCCGAAGTGGGCGAGGTGCCAGGCGATGGCGACGCCGACGACGCCCCCGCCGATGACCACCGCGTCGCTGCGCCCGGTCACGCGCGCCTCCCGGGGCCGGCGTCGGGCGCGCCGAGCGCGCGGGCGAACGCCCGGTGCCGCGCGAGCACGGCGTGCTCGTCGACGGTGGCGAGGCGGCCGTCGCGGACGACGACGCGGCCGCCGACGATGGTCAGCGCCGCCGGCTGCGGCGCGCAGAACACCAGCGCCGCCAGCGGATCGTGCTCGGCGGCGCCGGCGTAGGCGGGGCGGTCGAGGTCGAACGCGGCGAGGTCCGCCGCCATGCCGGGGGCGAGCACGCCGATGTCGGCGCGGCCCAGCACCGCGGCGCCGCCCCGCGTCGCCAGCGCCAGCGCTTCGCGCGCCGACAGCGCGGACGGGCCGTGGGCGACGCGCTGCAGCAGCATCGCGGCGCGCGCCTCGCCCAGCACGTCGGCGCCGTCGTTCGACGCGCTGCCGTCGACGCCCAGGCCGACGCGCACGCCGGCGTCGAGCATCGCCCGCACCGGCGCGATGCCCGAGCCCAGCCGCTGGTTGGAGCACGGGCAGTGCGCGACCCCCGTGCCGGTCGCGGCGAAGCGCGCGACGCCCGCCGGGTCGAGCTTCACGCAGTGCGCGTGCCAGACGTCCGCGCCGGTCCAGCCCAGCGCCTCGGCGTACTCGGCCGGCGTGCGGCCGAAGCGCTCGCGCGAGTAGGCGACGTCGTCGTCGTTCTCGGCGAGGTGCGTGTGCAGCCGCACGCCCAGCGTGCGCGCGAGCGCGGCCGTCTCGCGCATCAGGGCGGCCGACACCGAGAACGGCGAGCAGGGAGCGAGCGCCACCTGCACCATCGCGCGGGGCCGCGGGTCGTGGAACGCGGCGACGACGCGCGCCATGTCGGCGAGGATCGCGTCCTCGCGCTCGACCAGCGAGTCCGGCGGCAGGCCGCCGGCCGAGCGGCCGACGCTCATCGCGCCGCGGCAGGCGGTGAAGCGCATGCCGATTTCGCCGGCGGCGGCGATGGTGTCGTCGAGCCGGCTGCCGTTGGGAAAAAGGTAGAGGTGGTCGCTGGTCGTCGTGCAGCCGGAGCGCAGCAGCTCGGCCATGCCGGTCAGCGTCGACACGTGCAGCATGTCGGGCGTCAGCCGCGCCCACATCGGGTAGAGCGTCGACAGCCAGTCGAACAGGCTCGCGTCCTGCGCCGCCGGCACCGCGCGCGTCAGCGACTGGTAGAGGTGGTGGTGCGTGTTGACGAAGCCCGGCAGCAGCGCGTGGCCGGTCAGGTCGACGACCTCGTCGGCGGCAGCAGGGAGCGTCGCGGTCGGGCCGACGGCGGCGATGACGTCGCCGCGGACCAGCACCGCGCCGTCGGGGATCTCGGTGCGCGCGTCGTCCATCGTCGCGACGACAGTCGCGTGGCGCAGCAGCAGCGTGCGTTCGCTCATGGCGGCAGTCTAGCGGATCGGCGGCAGGGCGCCGGCCCTCGCCGGCGGTCACCACGAGCGGCCGGATCGCGGCCCGCACGGGAGTTGATCAGGCGCGGGTTTGGCTTCACCATGCAACCGCGGCGCCGCGGACGCCTGCGGCATGGCGGCGCGGCGCGCCCGGTCGGGGCCGCAGAGGCATCGGGTCGCCGCCCGCGCCAAGACCGTCCCGATCCCCCGTACCCATGCGACGAACCCTGCTGCTCCTCCTTACCGGCGCCTTCGTTTCCGCGAGTGCGGCGGCGGCGCCGCTTCCTCCTGCTGCCCGAGCGGAAATCGACGGCCTGCTGGCCCGGCTCGAGGGCTCCGGGTGCGAGTTCTACCGCAACGGCTCCCGGCACACCGCGGCCGAAACGACGCCGCATCTACTGGGCAAGCTCAAGTACCTCGAGGACCGTGGCGCGGTGCAGACGGCCGAGCAGTTCATCGACCTGGCCGCATCCAGGAGCAGCGTGACGGGCCAGGCGTACCTGATCAAGTGCGGGACCGCCGCGCCGATGGAGAGCGGCGCATGGCTGCGCTCGCAGCTGAAGGCGATGCGCGCGGGCGCGCCGGCTGCGCCCGCGCCGAAATAGGCTTCCCCCGCGTCCCCGGGTCGGGGCAGCCGGCCCCCCGCCGGGCGCCGGGAGCGGACTCGCGCGGCGCGGAGTCCGCCGTGATCCTTACGAAGCCTTGCCGAGCGCCGGCGGCTTCCACGTCCCGTCCACGATCGACGGCGACTTGTCGGTCGGCCAGTACATCCGCATCGTCACGTTGAACTCACCCTTGGGCGCCGGCAGCCAGTTCGCTTCCTTGTCCTTGCCGGGCGACTCGTTCTGGATGTAGAGGTCGAGCGAGCCGTCGGCGTTGCGCTTGAACGGCATCCAGCTGCTCACGGCGTAGCGGTTGATGGGGTTGGCGACGAAGAACGAGTCGGGGTCGTACATCGTCACCGACCAGAACGCGCGGACCGGCGGCTCCTCGCCCTTGGCGAAGTGCAGGACGTAGCGGTTGGCGCCGTTCAACGACTTGTTCTCGCCGTCGACGAAGGCCGACGGATAGACGGCGTCCGCGGCCAGGTTCGCGCCCAGCCCAACCAGCGCAACTACCGCCCGCGTGCCGTAGTCGGTGCCGAAGTCACCGAGCTTCATTGACGGCACGCGCCAGCCGTTGATCGGTGCGCCGGTCTCCTTCGAGGCGGCCGTCAACTTTTCCAGGGCGACCGGGAGCGCCTTCTCCAGGCCCCTGGCCACGGCCGGGTCGAGCTTGGCCGGGTCGAACTTCTCGCCGGGCACGATGCCGATCTTGGCGAGCTTGGCCAGCACCGGCGCGTCCGCGGCGGGCGGCGGGTTGTCCTTCATCAGCGCGGCCAGCGTCGTGAAGAAATTCGCGGTGCCCATCTTCGCGACCGCGTCTACCGGCGCGAGCTTCATGTCGACGTTCGGGTCCACCGTTCCCGCGGGCGGCGTGTAGGGCTTGCCGAACGCGGACAGCGGCGTCAGCTTGTACTGCTTCTGGATCGCACGGACGGCCACGTAGTCCTTCGGCCCGTTGGTCTGCGTGCGCCCGATGAGCCAGACCATGTTGGTCGGCGACTTGAGTTGCTGCACGCCGACCGGCAGCGTTCCGGTCCAGCCCGGACCGGTGACGGCGAAGTGACCCGCCTTGGTGCCGGTCGTGCGCTTGCCGGGCGAGGCGAAGATGTTGGTCCACGCGTCGAGCATCGGCATCAGGTAGTAGCGGCCCCCGGTGTCCGGCACCGACAGCACGATCGGCTCCTTCGACAGGTCGAGCCATGCCGACGAGTAGAGTGTGTCGACGTTGGCGCGGACGACGTCCCTGAATGACGAGTCGGGGAACTCCGGAACGTTCGCGAACTGGTTGACGGGAGCCGCGAAGGCCCCGGGCACCGCGACGTTCGAGATCTTCTTCCGGGTGGCGTCCATGATGACCAGCGGAAAGCCGTAGGCGACCGCTTCGACGCCGGCCTCGAGGCCCTCCTTCTCCTTGGCCGCGTTTGCAGCGGCTGCGTCGGCGGCTGCCTTGGTTTGCACGTCGGCCTTCGCCTTGTCGGCAGCTGATGTGTCCGCCTTCTGGCCGCACGCCGCAACGGTGATGGCGACGAGCAACGTCAGCGCGAGTCGAGCCGCGATATCCTTTTTCATCGTAGTTCTCTCCGGTCAAAAGCCTCGACCCGAGCCATTTTCGCGTAAGAGCGCCGTTCGGCCGGGCGGGCAAAAACGCGTGGGATTATACGTGACGCGAGCCAAGGCGGCAGTTGGAGCGTCCGCTTAGCGGAAGAGACGCCGACTTCCGCTCCTGTGGCCGAACGCGCCCATTGACCAACCGCGACTGAACGGCCGGTTTCGCGCTTGCACGCGTTCTTTGCGCTGCACCCATTCGCGGCTCAGTGTCGATCGCGCTCCTTGCATCGAAGGCGCATCAACTTGATCGGAAGATCGTCCGTCATGCCGAATTCCGATCAGACGATTGGACGGGTAGCCCCGCACGAGCTATGCAAAAGAATTGCGGCGCAAAGATTTGGGGGGGCTGCTGCGGGAATGCTGGCAGATGGTTTCGGCCTATGCAGACCCCCACCCCCCTCGGCCTTGGTCGATCCAAAGAGGCCCCCCTCGGCATCGGATCGGCGCTGCTCCCGGTTCTTGGCGAACGATGGGCGGCCCTCATGCGGGCGAACCCGCAACCGACCAGGCCGGCGGTCGGCACCGGGTTGCCGAAATCTGGCTACATGATGGCTACATGACCGCCAGAAAGTAAAAAGCCCAGCGCGAAGGCCAGGCTAAGTGCTTGTTTATTTGGTTGCGGGGGCAAGATTTGAACTTGCGACCTTCGGGTTGTGAGGCGGGCAAGGCCTATATTCGAACTTAGTAAATCAACAACTTGGAACGCTTGCCAAACTCGAAACGAATCCATCCAAGGCACAGTGTAGGCACACTCAATCCTGGCGAGTCACAAATGACATTTTCGCACGCGCCGCCGCTTCGATCCAATGCAGTTCGGCCGGAAACTTATTCCGCTCGCGCTGTTCTTACGGAGCGGCGCGCTGACAGGCCAGTCTTGACATCGCCCTCCTCCAACCCGACATGGTTGTGGACGAAAATTGAACTCATCGCACCCGCGGAGACTCAGGTTGGAGTGCCCCCATGGTTCGTAAGAAATTGAGAGTGGTATATCGCGGGTGGAGCCTGTTCCTCGCGCTGCTCGTTGCGCTGCCAATCGGTTTGCTCCAAGGCGGAGCAATTGCCGCCGATGCGGCAGCGCCAGCCACTGAGCAGTCTCCGCAGGCCACGCAGGCGCCGTACTCGACGTACGATTTGGAATGGATCGACTTGTCACGCGGACGAGCAGTACCGGTGCGGCTTTACCTGCCGGCCGCCGCCTCGAGCGAGAACCCGGTGCCACTGGTCGTGTTCTCCCACGGCATCGGCGGCTCGCGCTCGGGCTACAGCTATCTTGGGCGTTACTGGGCAAGCCAGGGTTTTGCCAGCCTTCACGTGCAACACGTGGGAAGCGATACGAGCATCTGGTTCGGCAACCCGTTCGGCCTGCCTGGGCGTCTGCAGGATGCGGCGCAGGAGGGCGAGGCCATCGCCCGCGTCCATGACTTGCACTTAGCGCTCGACCGGCTGTTGGCCAGCGAGTTGGCATCGCGCATCGACGCCCGGCACATCGTCGCGGCAGGACATTCGTACGGCGCCAACACTGCACTGCTGGCGGTCGGTGCGCGCGTCGAACGCAACGGCCAGATCATGGACCTGCGCGATCCCCGCATCAAGGCAGCTATCCTGATCTCCTCGCCACCGTTTTACGGCACGCCGGCGCCCGGCCCAATCCTGGCCAGCGTGACAGTGCCCACGCTGCACATCACTGCCACCGAGGACGTTATCCGCGTACCGGGCTACTACTCCGGCGCCGAAGATCGCGTGGCGGTATTCGATGCCGTCGGCGGGCCACGCAAGACCCTTGCAGTATTCGCCGGTGGTTCGCACAGCATGTTCACCGACCGCTCGGGCACCGGCGGCGCCGAGTTGAACGTCCTGGTCAAGGTGGCGACGAAGGAACTTGCGCTGGCCTTTATGCGCAACGTGTTCGGCGCGTCCGACGAGCCGCTACGCCGCTGGCCAACGCAACACAGCGCCATCGTCTCGCGCTACGTTCTTGGCGAACGCTGACGGAGACAGCGCCGTCGAAACTCGGCGCACCAAGTGGAAGTCGTCAGACCGCGTCTTGCGCTGGAAATCCCGCAGCTAATCGCGATCCTTTGGTCCGCCATTGTTCGACCAGAAGGAGCCGTTCGCTGCGGTCGGGCGAAATGGTGCTATCGACCCACAGCGGGTATCCGACCGCCAAGATTCGCGACCGACAAGCACTCCTTGACGGATGCAGCCGCGACCTCGCCATCAGCGCGGCTAGCCGCTGCATGAACTCCAGTGGGCTAATGACGAGGTGCGTAATGTCCTCGACTACGGTTTCTTGAGCTTCAACTCCACCTGGCCGGCGGCGTTGAGCTGTACCCGCTCGTCCGACAGCGCCGGCCTGGTGATGTAGCGGCACAGTTGCTCCAGCCGCTGGCGGTCCTGCGCCTCGACACGCGCCCCGGTGTGCAGACTGAACCCGTCGATGTCGGCGCACAGGGGCTGGCGTGCCGTGCCCTCGCGTGGCATCGCGCCTCTGAGCGTCAGCACCTTCCGCCCGGCACGGGGGCCGAATGCAATGCGGTAGGTGACGGCCAACGCCTGAAGCGGCCGCAGCGTGCGCACTTTGTTCCCGTCGGCGTCGGGCTTGGCCAGGCAGGTCTGGCCTATGTCTTTCACCAGCACGCTCCGGCGCGTGAGCGGCTTCGTCAGCCGGGTGATGATCGGCTGCAGCAGCGCGTGCAGTTCGCCGTCGGTGGGCGTGTCCACCTCGACAAAGGTCGGCACGCTGTCGGCGCCGCACCGGTACACGCCGTCCAGCTTTCTAGCCTTGATCAACCTGCAGATCGTTCAGTAGGCGCGACACGTGCGGGACCGGACATTTGTGCGACCCAAGCGCTCGAGGGGGATGCTCCGCGCCGAGAATCGACCATGCCCCGGCCTGTGCAGCGTTCGAACCGGTGCGCGCGAACGAGGCGCCGCGCGTTCGAATGCACCGCAACCGCGCCCTCATCGACCGGAGGGGGAAGCTCAACTCCGCGTTCGACTCTGCCGCCCGCCTGCTTGCGCCCCCCGCGGATCGCCCCGCTCCCGCGATCCGCGTGCCACTGCTTCGAGACCCGCAGGCCTGAGCACCCGCACGCTGCCGTAGCTCTGTTCGATCAAGCCCGCCCCCTCGAACTGCCGCAGGATCTGCCACAGCGTCGTGCGCGACACGTTCAGGATGCCGGCGAGCTCCTCCTGCGTCGCCGTGACCTGGGCACGCTCGGGGCGGGATCGACGCGGCGGAAGCAAGCCGGTGATGCGCAGCAGCCCGCAGGCGCAGCGCCGCTCCTTCTCCGGGATGAGCGTGTCGGAATACGCGGTCGCAGTGATGGCCACCGCCTCCAGCATCGCAAGCGCGAAAACGCGCCACCATTCCGGTCGCGCCGCCAGCAACTCGTACGCTGCGCGCTGCGGCACCACCGCGATCCTTGCCTCCGTCCGAGCGGAAACGGAGAGCGGGGGCGATCTTCCGCTGACGAGGGCACCGTGCCCAACCCACGCGCCTTCGTGGAGCAGATGCAGCAGCGGATTGTCGCCGATGCCGAAGCGCGAGAAGACCTCCACGGTGCCGTCGACGATCCCGTAAAGGTCGGAGTGCGTATCGGTCGTCCGGTAGATCGCCTGCCCGGCCGAATAGGTGCGCCACTGGCAGCGCTCCAGCAGCGCGTCCTGGAACTCCGCGGGCGCTTTGCCGAACCATACCTCGCTCTGCTTGAGCAGGCGCAGTCGCTCGTCTATAGGCATAGGGTCCATGCACATCTCCGCTTCTTCGGCAGATTGTACGAAACCGAACAATTTTTTCACAGCGGTTTGATTACAGTGCCCTGCCAACTTGCCGCCAACCCGCGCGCCGCGCATCGACTTCCGAGAAGAGGAGACCATGCTGGAGATAGCGCTTTTCGTTCGCGGCGCACTACTCGGTGCCGCCCTCCTTGTCGCCATGCCCGCCCATTCGGGTTCGAGAAGACGGACAGTGTGCTGTTCACACCCAGCGTTGCCACCACGCTTCGAGAAAGAGGGGTTTGCGTGCGCCACCCGCCGGGCGCGCGTGCCGAGGCGAGCAACGGCCCGACCGATGCGTAACGGCCTATGCGGACAGCGTTGATGCGCTGCAGTTGCGGGGCTGTGCTTTTCGCCTCGGCGCTGCTCGCCGGCGTCTCCCCCGCTCAAGCGGCAGACTCCGCGGAGACGACCCGGGCTGACGAGGCCGCCCTGCTCGCCAATGGTCCGACCGACATCGGCGCCACCATCGAGCAGAGCGTGCCGCAGCCAGGCGCGATCTTTCCGAACTTCACCTGGGGCCTGCGCGAGGACTACGAAGCGTGGAAGCGGCGGCTCTGGGACGAAAACGGCCTGCGTTTCGCCTTCAACTACTCGCAGCTTTATCAGTACGCGACGGACACGCTGCCGATTGCGCCTTCCAAGAGTTCCAATAGCGTGTGGGTCGCGCTGGACATGATCTGGGCCCCGATCGACCGCGGAGGTCCCAACCAGGGATCGCTCAACGTGACCCTGGCCTATCGCGGGCCGATCAACAGCGACCCGGTCGCGGCGGTGTTCGGCGTCCCCGTGGTCGGCTCGCTGTGGTCGGCCTACGAATGGGGCAACTGGGACGGCATCGTCTTCGAAAACATCTTCTGGGAACAGCGGGTGGCCAGTGACTTCAGGGTGCGCTTCGGCAACCAGGCGCCCGGGGCCATCTACAACTTCTCGCGCTTCAAGGATCCCCGAACGTCCTTCACCGCGAGCCCGTTTGCGTTCCACGAAACGATTCCGTATCCGGCCATCGGGTTCGGTGTCGCGGGACGTTGGCAGCCGGCGCCCCTGCTGGGGCCCTATGCCGTCCTGACCGTGAACGACATGAACGCCGATCCGCAGAATGGACCGGACTGGTCCAAGGTGCTGTCGGAGGCGCAGTTCTTCTACGGCGCGGAGTTCGGCTACCGCTGGCCCGAGGCCAATGGCGGCTTCAGCCATCTGCACGTCGACCTCTTCTATGCGGACGAGCGCGCGCTCAACCCCGCCGCGCTGCCGAACGCGGCGGGCGGTGGATTCCGCGTCTATGGCGAAAAGCAGATCGATCAAGTCGTACTGTTCGGGGGTTACACGTTCAACACAGCTCGCGGGGGCGGTATCGGAGCGACCCTGGCGAGGAACACCGTGACGGGCGGGATCGCCTATCTCAATCCCATGAACATTCGCGGCGAGGTCGCGCTGGGCCTGGCCTGGTCGCAGCCGTTCACGAACACACTCGGCTCGGCCGTCCCCGGTTTCACCGCGCGGTCGCAATATGGCCTGGAAGTCTATTGGCGGGCGCAACTGACGCCGAACACGAGCATCACGCCGGGACTGCAGGTGATCGCCAACCCGTCGTTCAACGTTTCCGAGAACGTGATCGCAATTCCGAGCGTCAAGTTTCGCGTGAGTTTCTGAGCACACCCGACTAACCGTCACAACTGGAAGGGGGACAGCAATGACCAGTGACAAAGATGAAGGCCGGCCGAACGACAAGCCGGCGTCGACTTCCGCCGAGGCCGACGCCTCGATGGTTCTTTCGCGGCGCCAACTGCTGGCTCGGCATCGGCATGGGCTTTGCGGCGAGCGTCGTCTCGCTCGTCGGTGACAAGGCCGAGGCGCAGGTGGTGGCGGAGCAGCTGGCCTGGGCGAAAGCGGGCAAGGCGCCCTATGCGGGCATCCGCATTTTCGAACTCAGCACCCAGATGGCTGGCCGGCTGGCCGGTCAGCTGTTCGCCGACCAGGGCGCAGAGGTGTTCCTGGCGCGCAGCGGGCCAAGCGGCCTCGACGACACCTATTTCGACCGCGGCAAAGTCGTGCTGCCAAGTGGCGCTCTGAACGATACCTCGTCGGCCGACGTGATCATCGTCGACGGCGACGCGCCGGTTCGGCGGCTGCCGCACCAGATCGTGCTGCGCATCACGGCTGCACTTCCCGGCGATGAGATGTACGGCCACCTGCCGGCCGACGCGCACGAGGACCTGCTCAACGCGCTGGTCGGCTTCTACACCGACATGAGCCTGACCGGGCCGCTGCTGGGCAATCCGGTCATCTATATGCCGCTGCCGCTCTGCTCCTGCTATGCGGCCGTCAACGGCGCCGCGGCCGTCGCCGCCTGCCTTTTCGATCGGACCCGAACCGGGCTCGGCCGGGACATCACCGCCTCGCGGCTCGCCGGCGGCCTGTCGGCCATCGCCGCTCTCAACCTGAGGACCGGAGGCCTACCGCCACACTTCATGCCAGTGGAGATCACCGAAATCGAGGCACCCGAAGGGGTGGATCCCGCCGCATTGAAGGCAATGGTCGCCCGGGCAGCCGTCGACGACAAGTACCGCAATTGGTTCGAAACGCGGTTCGTGCCCCTGGGCGGCGGACCCTATCGCAGCAAGGACGGCAAGTGGTTCCTGGTTCTCACCGCCGGCAACCGCCGCCTGACCGAGAGCAACATGCGCAGCTTCGGCCTGTTCGACGAGATACTGAAGCTGGGCGTCGTGAACGTGGATCCGTACGACGCCGCCAACATCAAGTATCGCTATAACAACCTGGCGGACATGGTGGCCATCCGCTTCGATCTGAACAAGCAGATCGCCGACATGATCGAGCCGATCATCGCCAGCCGGACGGCACGGGAGTGGGAACAGGCCATGGCCAATGCGCAGCCCTATCCGCTGCCCGTGACTCTCGTGATGACGCAGCAGGAATGGATGCGGGACGACCACGCCCGGCGGTCTGGCCTGGTGACGGCGGTGCGCGGCACCGACGATTTCCAGTTCGGCCGCATGATCTGGCTGGACAGCGCGCAACCCTATCCCGACCTCGCCGTCGGCCGGCGCGCCGCCACCCTGCCGCCCCGCGCCAAGCCCGCGCCGACCGGCACCGGGCGGCCCGTTGGCCGGCGCCCTCTGGAAGGTGTGAAGGTTCTCGACCTCGGCAATGTCGTGGCCTCGCCGTCCTGCCAGCGGATGCTCGAGGAACTGGGCGCCGACGTGACCCTGGTGCTGCCGAACCCGCCGCTGCACACGCCCACCATCGTCGTCGCCTGGTCGTGCGAAATGGCGCAGGGCAAGAAGTCGATCATCGTGGACACCAAGACGAAGGACGGCATGGAGGTGTTCCGGCGCCTCGTGGCCAAGGCCGATGTCGTGTCCGGCAACTTCCTGGACGACCAGCTGTCGCGGCTTGGAATCGACCCGATCCAGCTGCCGGTCCAGAACCGCTCTGCGATTCTCATGCAGTCGACCGCGATGAGCGGGGAGCGGGGCGGGCCGCGCGCCAACCAGCGCGGCTATGACCCCTCGGCGCAGTCGACCGTCGGGATCACGATGCGCTTCGGCGGGCCCGACGCGCCGAGCTACAACGGCGTGGCATCCGCGGTCGATTATCTCTGCGGCTACATCGGCGCCTTCGCCACGGCGACCGCGCTCTACGCCCGCGCCGTGCGCGGCGACGGCACGGGGGGCCATGTGTCCACGTCGCTGGTCGCGGCGGCCGAACTCACCGAGCTCCTGTTCCAGAAGGGCGAGCCGCCGGCGAGCGCCGTGGGCCAGAACGCCACCGGCCCGACGCCCGGCCAACGGTGGTACAGGGTCAAGGACGGCCACATCTTCGCGCGCGCGCCGCGCGACGTCTCGGCCGAGGTCGCCGGCAAGACCAAGGTCGAGGCGATCGCCGACCTGAAGCGCCAGGGGATCGACGCCGTTCCCATTCAGTCGGTCAGGGAAATCGCCGACATCCACAAGAAACGGCCGACCACCACCATGAACTGGCAGCGGACCGAGAAGGATGGCTGGTGGTCGGAGATGTTCGCGCCGACCTGGTTCGTATTCGACAACCAGCCCTTCGGCCGCTCGCGCCCCGCCTCCCGCATGGGGGCGGACGCGCGCGAAGTGCTGACGGGCCTGGGCTACAGCCCTGCGGAAATCGACCGGCTGGTGAAGATCGGGGCGATCGGCCGCACCGAGTGGGTGAGCGCCTAGTCGCCGCAGCGCATCGCGCCGACGTGCCGCTCCAGAACGGCAGCGGCGGGAAGGGTTCCCGCCGCTGCACCGGCCCTCGCCGGTTCTCAGGAAGCTTTCGGCTGGCCGGACGCCACATGCGCCCTGGTAGGAGGAAGATTCGTCAGGGCGAGTATTGAAGCCGATCCACGGGACGTCACGTCGAGCGCGTCGCTTCTCGGCAATCAGGCACTCAGTTAGATCGTAGGCCTCTATCGGTTTGGCCAAGCCACGTTGCCCTGGCTGTTGAGTCCGACGGTTGTGGCCGGTCCGCGCAGGCCCTGTGTCGGCTTCGGAATCGGCGCGGTCCTGATGGTACTCAGGCCCCTTGCAGCACAGGCCCAGGCGATGCAGACCGAGGGGGTGCTCTCGCCTTCAGACCCCGATGAGTGAGGATCATTGCGATGACCTGCAATTCGGGGATGGCGAGCGTACTTCGCCGCCGGGAAGCTGCCGGTCAGCACCGACTCTTGATGGCCGAAATCTGCCACCCGCGATGGTCCCGATTCATCCCATCGTGGAAATTCGATCCGTGCCGACGCCGGCATTGGTCCCGACGCGCACGACGGGCGATCGAAGGTCCGGCGTGCCGGGAACTAGGAAATAGCCTCTGCGCCCGTCCGCGACGACGGCGGCGGACGGGCGTGTCCGAGTGCGTCGCCCCCGTGCAGTCCTTCCCGCCGGAGTTCAGGCCGGCGCCGCCTTGCGCCGGAGCAGCAGGGCCAGCGTCAGGATGAAGCCGAGGAACACCAGCACCGACGCCTGCGCCAGGGTGAGCCCGAGGATCGTGAAGGAAGTGTCCGAGCAGTCGCCGGTGGCACGAAGGAGCTGGGCCAGTACCTCGGTGAAGGCCATGCTGTCGAGCATGTACGCGAGGCTCGCGCTGCATCTCACGGCCTCAGGCGCCGGCGACAGCTGAAGGTACGTCTGGTAGCCCGCGACCGCCAGCCCTCCCAGCGCCAGCGTGCCGGCGGTCCAGAGCAACGCCCGTTGCGCCCGCCCGCCGCCGGGCGCGACGGCCGCGGCAAGGAACACCGGTATCAGGCCGAGGTACGTGAACCGCTGGACGATGCACAGCGGGCAGGGATCGATGCCCAGCACGTGCTGGACGTAGAAGCTCGCGCCGACGAGGCCGGTGCAGACGAGTCCGAGCGCGGTCGCGACCTTCGCCGGCGACGCGGCGAAGCGCGACACGGCTTGCATCAGCGCGGATGACTTCGCGGGCGCCTGCCCGGACTGGGGCGGATGCCGCGCGCTCTCGGGGATGCTCATCGGTAAGCCGCCCGCAGTTCGTCCCGGACCAGCGCCTGCAACTGCTCCAGGCCGAAACTCGGCAGCGGGCGGCCGTTGACGAAGTACTCCGGCGTCTGGGTCACCTTCAGCGCCTTGGCGTCGTTGAGCTCCTGCTCGATCCGCTGCGCGATTTCGGGTGACGCCATGTCGACCTTCATCTGGTCCAGGTTCAACCCCAGGCCCTCCAGCGGCTTCCAGGCAAACTCCGGCAGCACGGTGTGATTGCGAACCCATTGCGACTGGTTGGCCAGCAGGGCCTCCAGCGCCGGCCAGAACTTGCCCTGCTTGCGGGCGGCCTCCAGCAGCTTCACCACGTAGTCCGAACCCTTGTGGAACGGCACCAGGCGCAGCGTCAGCCGGACCTTGTCGGGATTGGCCGCCATGATCTGCTTGACGTAGGGGTAGAAGGTGGCGCAGGTCTCGCACGCGGGGTCGATGAACTCGACGATGTGCACCTTGGCCTCGGGGTTGCCGATCGTGGGCGAATAGAATTGCACCAGGCTGCCCCGGGTGCGCTCGACGGCCTGCGTCGACGGCTGCGATTTCCCGCTGACGTAGATCAGCGCGCCGACGGCGACCGCCATCCCCACCACGACGGCGAGGCCCACGAGAAGTATCTTTCGGTTCATCCTCTGCTCCTGGAACGCGCCGCGACGGTCGGGGCGCGAGTGGCCGCGTTGCGGCCACGAAAAGGCGTGATTATTGCCGATGCCGCCATGAATTCGCTTGACCGGGCGCAACCTGGCGGGTGACGCCGGCGCCCGCGACCGGTCGCCGACGGTCTCCGGCCCCCGGTCATTCGCCGGGCGCGAGTTCGCTCTCGTGCCACCGGGACAGCGCCAATCGCGCGATCCACACGGTCGCGGCGAAGAACGCGACCCCGGCCAGCGCGATCAGGACCAGCGCCGCGAACAGCCGCGGGATGTTGAGCTGGATGCCGGCCAGCAGGATCTGGTAGGCGAGCCCGGCGCCCTGGCCGCCGGTGCCGGCGACGAACTCGGCGACGACGGCGCCGATCAGCGAAAGCCCGCCGGCGATCCGCAGCCCGCCGAAGAAGTAGGGCAGCGCAGAAGGGATCCGCAGCCGCGTCAGCGTCTGCCAGCGCGTCGCGCGATTGAGCCGGAACAGGTTGAGGAGCCCCGGGTCGACGCTGCGCAGGCCGAGCGTCGTGTTGGAGATGATCGGGAAGATTGCGACGACGGTCGCGCACAGGATCAGCGCGGTGCGCGTGTCGCGGACCCAGATGATGATCAGCGGCGCGATCGCGACGATCGGCGTCACCTGCAGCAGGATCGCGTAGGGGAAGAAGCTCGCCTCGATCCAGCGGCTCTGCACGAACAGCAACGCGATCGCGGTACCGACCAGCGTGGCGGCGGCCAGCGCGGCGAGCGCGATGCCGACGGTGACGCCGAGCGACTCGAGCAGCAGCGTGCGGTCGGCGACGAGCGTCTGCGCCACCCGCAGCGGCGAGGGCACCAGGTACGCCGGCACGTCCCAGGCGACGACCAGCGCCTGCCAGGCCGCGAGCGCGACGATCGCGACCGCCACCGGCGCGGTCCAGCGCAGCCAGCGCGCGTCATTGCGGCTCATCGATCGCGGCTCATCGGATGCGGCTCATCGTGCCCGCGGCCCCGACGGGTGCACGGTGCGGCCGGCGGAGCGGGCGTCGTCGCCGCGCCGCCCGCCGTGCACGGGCGCGTCGTCGGCGTCGGCTCCCGCCGCGGCGACGCAGGCGGACAGCTGCCGCGCGTGCGCGGCGAACGCGGGCGAGTGGCGGAACGCATCGTCGCGCGGGTACGGCTCGTCGATCGCGACCTCCGCCAGCACGCGCCCCGGCCGCGCGCCCATCACGACGACGCGCGTCGACAGGAACACCGCCTCGGCGATGCTGTGGGTGACGAAGACGACGGTCAGTCCGCGGCCGGCCCACAGCGCCAGCAGCTCGCCGTCGAGCCGCTGCCGCGTGAACTCGTCGAGCGCGCCGAACGGCTCGTCCATCAGCAGCAGGTCGGGCGCCGTGACCAGCGCGCGGGCGATCGACGCGCGCATCTGCATGCCGCCCGACAGCTCGCGCGGAAAGTGCCGCGCGAAGCCGGTCAGGCCCACCAGCGCGAGCGCCGCGCCGACCTCGCCGTCGGCGCGCGGGCGCGCGACGCCGGCGAGGTCGAGCGGCAGGCGCACGTTGGCGTCGACGCGCGCCCACGGCATCAGCGTCGGCGCCTGGAACACGAACGCGAGGCGACGGCCGGGGCCGCCCGTCGCGTCGAAGCCGCCGCCCCACCACGACAGCGTGCCCGTCGTCGGCGCGGCGAGGCCGGCGACGAGGTTCAGCAGCGTCGACTTGCCGCAACCCGACGGCCCCAGCAGCGTGACGAACTCTCCGCGATGGATCGACAGGTCGACGGGTGCCAGCGCGCGGGTGCCGCCGCCCCAGGTCTTGCTCGCGCCGGCGATCGCGACGACCGGCGGCGCGTGGAGTCCGCGCGCGTCCGCCGCCGTCGCTGCCGCGCCGTCGCCCGGAGGCGCGCCCGCCGCGGCGGTGGCCGCGCTGACGTCGCTCACGGCAGCACGCGCACGTCCTTGACGACGTCGAGCGTCCACGCCTTCGCGTAGTCGACGCCGGGCTTCGCGAGGCCCGCGCCGCGGACGAAGTCGACCGTCGCCTGCCAGCGCGCGGCGGTCATCGTCAGCAGCCCCTGCGTCTTCGCGTCGCCGCCCTCGACGATCGCGTACTCGCGCATCTTGCGCACGCCGTACGCGAGCAGCGCTTCGCTCATCTGCGGGTTGTCCTTGCGGATCAGCGCATTGCCGGGCCCCGGGTTGGCGAGGTAGCTCTTCCAGCCCTCGGCCGACGCGCGGACGAAACGCCGGAGCGCGTCGGCGCGTTTGCCCAGCGTGTCGCGGGTGACGATCAGCGCCTCGGAGTAGGGCGGATAGCCCTGGTCGGCGAGCAGGAACACGACCGGCCGGATGCCGGCCTGCTCGATCGAGAACGGCTCGGAGGTCGCGAATCCCTGCTGCGACAGCGTCTTGTCGACGAGGAACGGCTGCACCGAAAAGCCGTAGGGGCGTTTCTGTTCGTCGGCGAAGCCGTATTTCTGCTTCAGCCACGGCCAGAACGTCGTGTTCGCCGCGGCGCCGATCGCGATCGGCCGCCCCTTGAGCTCCTCGAGCCGGGTCACGCCGGGATGCGCGATCAGCACCGTCGGGTTCTTCTGGAAGGTGGCCGCGACGGCGACGACGGGCACGTCCTGCTCGACCGCCGACAGCGCCTGCAGCGCGTCGCCCATCGCGACGTCGAGCTGCCCCGCGGCGAGCAGCTGCAGGCCGTTGACCTGCGGCCCGCCCTGGCGGATCGTCACCTCGAGGCCGTGCTTTCGGTAGGTGCCTTCGGCGAGCGCCTGGTAGAAGCCGCCGTGCTCGGCCTGCGCCAGCCAGTCGGTGGCGAACACGATGCGGTCGGGGGCCTGCGCGTTCGCGGCGACCGGCAGCAGCGCCACGGACAGCAGGAGCGCGCCGGCGACGGCGCGAAACGGGCGGTGAGTCATGCGGGCGTTCTCCGGAAAGGAAGGCCGGGCCAAGCCGCGATTATGCGGGAGCTTCGCCGCCCGCGGCGGCGGGACAGTGGCGCCCGGCGCGAGCAATGACCGGGCCGCGAACAGGGTCGGCAGCGCCGCCGGCGACCGCGAATACCAGGTCCGAAAACGGCGAGCGGCCGCGGGGAGCGCGGGCGATAATGCCGGCATGCCGCTCGATCCCGATGCCTGCTACCGCGCGCTGTCGACCCACGACGCGCGCTTCGACGGGCACTTCTTCGTCGGCGTCACGTCGACGCGCATCTACTGTCGCCCCGTGTGCAGCGTGCGGACGCCGCGCCGCGAGAACTGCCGCTACTTCGGCAACGCGGCTGCCGCCGAGGTCGCCGGCTTTCGTCCCTGCCTGCGCTGCCGGCCGGAGCTGGCGCCGGGACACGCCGGCATCGACGCGCCGGCTCGGCTGGCGCAGGCGGCGGCCGACCTGATCGAGGACGGCGCGCTCGCGAACGGGGGCGTCGACGGCCTCGCCGCGCGCATCGGCGTCACCGCGCGGCATCTGCGCCGCGTGTTCGCCGACGCGTTCGGCGTGTCGCCGGTCGAGTACGCGCAGACGCAGCGGCTGCTGCTGGCCAAGCGGTTGCTCACCGACACCGCGCTGCCGGTCACCGACGTCGCGTACGCCAGCGGCTTCGCCAGCGTCCGCCGCTTCAACGCGCTGTTCCGCGCGCGCTACCGGATGGCGCCGGGGGCGCTGCGCCCGCAGCGCGGCGCCGGCGCGGCGGCTTCGACGGCCGCGAATCCGGGGCGTGAGCGCGCCGCCGGAACCGCCGCGACCCCGCGGGTCGCCGGCGCCGGAGGGGGCGCGACGACCGCCGGGCCGTCCGCGGCCGACCAGCCGCTGGTGTTCGAGCTCGCGTACCGGCCGCCGTACGACTTCGCCGCGATGCTTGGCTTCCTGGCGGCCCGCGCGATCGGCGGCGTCGAGGCCGTCACCGCGACGACGTATCGCCGCACGCTCGCGGTGGAGTCTCGCGGCGCGACGCACACGGGGACGATCGAAGTCCGCAGGGCGCCGCGGCGCGATGCGCTGTCGGTGTCGCTGTCGCCGTCGCTCGCCCGCGCGGTGCCGGCGGTGCTGGCGAGGGTGAAGCCGGCGTTCGACCTCGGCTGCGATCCGGCCGCGGTCGCGGCGGCACTGGGACCGCTCGCCGCCGCGCGGCCCGGACTGCGCGTGCCCGGCACCTGCGATCCGTTCGAGCTCGCCGTGCGCGCCGTCGCCGGGCAGCAGATCACGGTCGCCGCCGCGCGCACGCTGCTGACGCGCCTGGCGGCCGCGTTCGGCGCGCCGCTGGTCGACGCGGTCGCCGGCCGCGGCGCCGCGGACCGCCGCCTGTTCCCGACCGCGGCGACGCTGGCCGCCGCGCCGCCCCGGGCGCTCGCGGCGCTTGGCTTCACCGGCGCACGCGCGCGCACGATCGTCGCGCTCGCCGGTGCCGTCGAGCGCGGCGACGTCGTGCTCGAGCGGCCGGTCGACCTCGAAGCCACGCTGGCGGCGCTGACCGCGCTGCCCGGCGTGGGTCCGTGGACCGCGCAGTACATCGCCCTGCGCGCGCTGCGCTGGCCCGACGCCTTCCTCGACGGCGACCTGATCGTGCGTCGTGCGCTGGGCACCGACAAGCCCGCGACCCCCGCGCAGGCACGCGCGCGCGCCGAGCGATGGCGGCCGTGGCGCGCGTACGCGGTCCTTCACCTGTGGGCGGGCGCGACCGCGCCGGTGCCTGCCAACGACCAGGGAGCCGCCCGATGAGCTTGCCGACCGCTGTTGACACCGAGACCGTCTATGCCCGACTGGACAGCCCGCTGGGACCGCTGCTCGCCTGCGCGCGCGGCGACGCGATCACCGGCCTCTGGTTCGGCGACGGGCCGCACGCGCCGATGCCGGCCGCCGGCTGGCGGCGCGCGCCGCAGGATCCCGTGCTGCGCCAGCTCGCGCGCGAGCTGGCCGAATATTTCGCCGGCCGGCGGCGTGCATTCGACGTCGCCGTCGCGCCCGAAGGCACGCCGTTCCAGCAGGCCGTGTGGCGCGCGCTGCGGACGGTGCCCTACGGCGCGACCGCGAGCTACGCCGCGATCGCCGCCGCCATCGACCGCCCCCGTGCCGTCCGCGCGACCGGCGCCGCGAACGGCCGCAACCCGGTGTCGATCGTCATTCCGTGCCACCGGATCGTCGGCGCCGACGGCTCGCTGACCGGCTACGCGGGCGGCCTCGCGCGCAAGGAGTGGCTGCTGCTGCTCGAGAGCGGAATCGTCGCGCCGCCGCCGCGCGAGGGGGCGCGCGCTTGAGGCCGCTCGCCGGCGCCGACGTCGCGCGGCTGGTGACGCTGGCGGCGATCTGGGGCGCGAGCTTCTACTTCTTCCGCATCCTGGCGCCGGTGCTGGGGCCGGTGGCGACCGCGGCGTCGCGGGTGATCATCGGCGGGCTGGCGCTGGTCGCCTGGCTGCGCGTCATCGGCTTCGATGCGGGGCTGGCCCGGCACGGCCGCCACTACGCGGTGATCGGCGTCGTGAATTCGGCGATCCCGTTCGTGCTGTTCGGGTGGGCCGCGCTGACGCTGCCCGCGTCGTATTCGGCGATACTCAACGCCACCGCGCCGCTGTTCAGCGCCGTGCTGGGCGCGATCTGGCTCGGCGAGCGGCTCACCGTGCGCAAGCTCGTCGGTCTGGCGGTGGGCATGGCCGGCGTCGCGCTGGTGACGCGCGCCGGTCCCGTCGTCGTCGATGCGCGCGTGCTGCTGGCGACGGCGGCTTGCCTTGCCGCCACGTTCTGCTACGCCGCGACCGGTGTCTACGTCAAACGGCGCGCCGCGGCAGCGCCGCCGCGGGGCGTCGCCGCCTGGAGCCAGCTCGCGGCCGGCGCCGCGCTGCTGCCGCTGCTGCCGGCGGCCCCGCCGATCGGTCCGGTGACGCTGCCGATCGTCGCGGCGGTACTGGGGCTCGCGCTGATGTGCAGCAGCATCGCCTACCTGCTGTATTTCCGGCTGATGTCGGACCTCGGGCCGACGCGGACGATGACCGTCACCTTCCTGATCCCGGTGTTCGGCATGCTGTGGGGCGCGCTATTCCTCGGCGAGTCGGTCACCGGCCCGATGCTCGCCGGGGCGGCGCTGATCGTCGCGGGCACGGTGCTGATCATGCGGCGGGCGCCGGGCTGACCCGCCCGCTCGCGCGGGGACGGGCGCGGGAGCGGGCACCGGATGGAGGCCGCCTGCACGCGAAGCTATAATATGCAGTTGCCCCATCGCCCACAGGCCCTGCAATGCGACCCCCGGTACTTTGCCCGCTTTCACTTCCAGCGCTGGCTGCTGGCCGCGCTCGCGCTGGTGCTCGCCGGCTGCGCCTCGCGACCGATCAACCCACCGATCGAGAAGTCGCATCCCGCGAACGGCTACCGGTTCGAAACGAGGGCAAAGTTCGACCAGGACAAGCAGACGCTGGTCATACTCGCCTTTTCCGGCGGCGGCACGCGCGCCGCGGCGTTCAGCTACGGCGTGCTCGAGGAGTTGCGGCGCACCGAGATCGTCGTCGGCGGCAGGCGGACCCGCCTGCTCGACGAGGTCGACCTGATTACCGGCGTCTCCGGCGGAAGCTTCACCGCGCTCGCCTACGCGCTGCACGGCGAGAAGCTGTTCGACACCTACGAGCAGGCGTTTCTCAAGCGCGACGTCCAGGGAGAGCTGCTCGCGCGGACGCTGTCGCCGGGCAACTGGTCGGCGCTGTGGTCCGAAGGCTGGGGCCGCTCGGAAATGGCGGCGCAGCTCTACGACGAGATCCTGTTCGGGAACGCGACCTTCGCCGACCTGATGGCACGGCCCGGCCCGACGGCGATGGTGACGGCCACCGACATCTCGACCGGCTCGCGCCTCACCTTCACGCAGGGCGACTTCGACTTCATCTGCACGGACCTCGCCAAGGTGCCGCTGTCGCGCGCCGCCGCTGCGTCGTCGGCGGTCCCGCTGGTGCTGTCGCCGGTGACGATCAACAACTACGGCGGCACCTGCGGCTACCGCAAGCCGCGGTGGGCGCGCCAGATGGAGGACCCGAACAACCCGTCGCGCCCGGCGGGCCGCGCGCTGCAGCGCTTCAAGGAGCTCGATTCGTTCCAGGACGGCGTCAACCGCCCGTACCTGCACCTCGTCGACGGCGGCCTCGCCGACAACCTCGGCGTGCGCGGCGTGCTGGAGGCACTGGAGCAGGTCGAGGCCTCGGACGCCGTCCGCAACGGCCCGATCATCCATTCGCTCAAGCGCATCGTCGTGGTCGTCGTCAACTCGCTGTCGGTCCCCGAGACCGACTGGGACCGGCGCGAGCGGCCTCCTTCCGACCTCGTGATCCTGCTCAAGGCGACCGGCGTGCCCATCGACCGCTACTCGTACGAGGCGGTCGAGCTGCTGAAGGACATCATCGCGCGCTGGAAGGTCTACCGGCAACTGCGCGCGGCGGGGGCGTTTGCGGGCGGGGGCCACCCGGTGCTGTCGCAGGTCGGCTCGGTGCCCGACATCGACATCTACCCGATCGACGTCTCGTTCAGCGCGCTGACGAACGCCGACGAGCGCCGGCTGCTCAACGACCTGCCGACGTCCTTCGTGCTGACGCCCGACCAGGTCGACCGCCTGCGCACCGCGGCCGGCCGGATCATCCGGGAGTCGCCGGACTTCAAGCGCCTGCTGGTCGAGATCCAGGGCACGGTCGTCACGCCGCCGCCCATGCCGCTGCCCGCCGCCGCGCCGGCGGCGAGGCGCTGACCCGCGCCCGGGGCACGCCGGCTTCGCGCGCACCTTCCACTTCCGTCTTCGAGCGCCTCCCATGAACGCCCCCGTCCCCGCCGCCGCCGTCGTTGCCGCAACCACCGTCGCCAGCCGGGGTATCCCGGACGCCCCCCCGGTGCCGCCGGCGGCACCGAGATCGAGCGCCTGTTCGCGGTGCAGAAGGCGGCGTTCGCGGCGGAGCCCGGCCCCGCGCTGTCGGTCCGGCTCGACCGCGTCGCCCGCGTCCTCGACCTCGTCACCCGGCACCAGGACGCGCTGGTCGCGGCGATCGACCGCGACTTCGGCCATCGCTCGGCGCACGAGACGCGGCTGGCCGAGTTGCACATCGTCGCCTCCGAGGCGCGGCTCGCGCTGCGGATGCTGCCGCGCTGGATGCGGCCGAAGCGCGTGCGCACGCCCCTGGAGTTGCTGCCCGGCCGCGGCGAGATCCGCCGCCAGCCGTGCGGCGTGATCGGCATCGTCAGCCCGTGGAACTATCCGGTGCAGCTGGCGCTGGCGCCCGCGATCGGCGCGCTGGCCGCGGGCAACCGCGTGCTGGTCAAGCCGTCGGAGATCACGCCGGCGACGTCGGCGCTGCTTGCCGAGCTCGTTGCGGCACGCTTCCGCGAGGACGAGTTCGCCGTGGTCCAGGGCGACGCCGACACGGGCCGCCGCTTCGTCGCGCAGCGCTGGGATCACCTGTTCTTCACCGGCTCGACGGCGGTGGGGCGATTCGTGGCGCAGGCGGCCGCGGCCAATCTCGTGCCGGTCACGCTCGAGCTGGGCGGCAAGAGCCCCGCGCTCGTCGCCGCCGACGCCGACCTCGCGCTGATCGCGCCGCGGCTCGTCGCCGGCAAGCTGCTGAACGCGGGCCAGACCTGCATCGCGCCGGACTACGCGCTGGTGCCGGCGGCGCTGCGCGACGCCTTCGTCGCCGCGATCCGCGACAGCGTCGCGCGGCTGTATCCGACCATCGTCGCCAACCCGGACTACACGTCGATCGTCAGCGACCGCCATTACGCGCGGCTGGCCGCGCTGGTCGACGACGCCCGCGCGAAGGGCGCGACCATCCTGCCGCTGCTGCCGGCGGGCGAGTCGGCCGACCCTGCGGCGCGGAGGCTGCCGCCGACGCTGATCGTCGGTGCCCGCGACGACATGGCGGTGATGCAGGAGGAGATCTTCGGCCCGCTGCTGCCGATCGAGACCTACGCGACGCTCGACGAGGCGATCGCGCGGATCAACGCGCGGCCGCGGCCGCTGGCGTTCTACCTCTTCGGCAACGACGCGCGGGTGCGGGAGCGCGTCCTCGGCGCAACCCACGCCGGCGGCGTCACCGTCAACGACACGCTGTGGCATTTCGCGCACGAGGGGCTGCCGTTCGGCGGCACCGGGGATTCCGGCATCGGCGCCTACCACGGCGAGTTGAGCTTCGTCGCCTTCAGCCACGAGAAGGCGGTCTTCCACCAGTCGCGGTTCGCCGCGGGCAAGCTGCTGTGGCCGCCTTACGGCGCGACCTTCGACCGGGTGCTGGCGCTGCTGAAGCGCCTCGACGGCTGATCCGGGACGCGCACGTCCCTTGATGCTCGTCAGCATCGGCCGCGGCGCGATGCGCGATACTGGCATGGCGCCGGCGGCCGGGCCGCGCCGACGGAATGGTTGCCTCCCGAGGCCCCAGCTCGAAGGCAGAGTGCCATGTCCCGCGCCACCCGCAGTGCCACGCCCCCCTCGGTCTCACCCGCCCGCCGCGCGAAGTCCGCCCGCGTAACCGCCGCCACCCGGCGCGGCGCGCCCGTCGAGCGCAAGCCCCGGCGCGAAAAGCTGGTGTATCTCTTCACCGAAGGCAACGCTTCGATGAAGGACCTGCTCGGCGGCAAGGGCGCGAACCTCGCCGAGATGACGTCGCTGGGATTGCCGGTGCCGCCGGGCTTCATCGTCACCACGCGCGCCTGCAACGCCTATCTCGCCGCCGGCGGCTTCCCGCCCGGGCTGTGGGACGACATCCAGGCGGCGCTGGCGAAGATCGAGCGCGCCGCCGGCCGGAAATTCGGCGACCCCGCCAATCCGCTGCTGCTGTCGTGCCGCTCGGGCGCGCGGTTCTCGATGCCCGGGATGATGGACACGGTGCTGAACCTGGGGCTCAACGACGACGTCGCGAAGGGACTCGCCGCGCAGCGCGCCAACGACCGCCGCTTCGTCTGGGACGCCTACCGGCGCCTGGTCCAGATGTTCTCGACCGTCGTCCTCGAGCTGCCCGACGAGCCGTTCGAGGAGGTGCTGGCGCGCCACCGTGCCGCCGCCGGCGTCGCCAACGACGCCGACCTTCCCGCCGCGGCGCTGGAAGCGATCACCGCCGAGTTCAAGGCGATGGTGAAGGCGCGCACGCGCCGGCCGTTTCCCACCGACCCGCTGGTGCAGCTGCGGCTCGCCGTCGAGGCGGTGTTCCGGTCGTGGAACGGCAAGCGCGCGATCGACTATCGCAACGCGGCCGGCATCGCGCACGACCTCGGCACCGCGGTCAACATCCAGACGATGGTCTTCGGCAACCTCGGCGCGGATTCGGGCACCGGCGTCGTCACCACGCGTAACGTCACCACCGGCGAGGCGGAGATCGAGGGCGACTGGCTGACCAACGCGCAGGGCGAGGACGTCGTCGCGGGCACCCGCGCGACCCGTCCGATCGCCGAACTGGCCGGCGCGATGCCGGCGATCTGGCGCGAGTTCGCGCGGCACTGCCGCCGGCTCGAGCGCCATTGCCGCGACGTGCAGGACATCGAGTTCACGATCGAGCGCGGCAAGCTGTGGCTGCTGCAGACGCGCGACGCCAAGCGCACGGCGCAGGCCGCGATCCGCATCGCCGTCGACCTCGCCGCCGCCCGGCTGATCACCCGGCGCGAGGCGGTGCTGCGGGTGACTCCCGACCACGTCGACTATTTCCTGCACCCGCAGTTCGATCCGGCCGACCGGCGCGCGGCGCGGGCGCGCGGCGACCTGATCGCCACCGGCCTCAACGTGTCGCCGGGCGCGGCGTCGGGCGCGCTGACCTTCGACGCCGACACCGCCGAAGCCTGGGCGGTCAAGGAGAAGAAGGCCGTCATCATGGCGCGTCCGGAGACCAAGCCGGACGACGTCCACGGCATGCTCGCCGCGAACGGCATCCTCACCTCGCGCGGCGGCCGCACCAGCCACGCGGCGCTGGTCGCGCGGCAGTTCGGCAAGCCGGCGGTCGTCGGCGCGTCGACGCTCGACGTCGACGTCGGGCGCCGCGAGCTCTCGGTCGGCGGACGGGTGTTCCGCGAAGGGGACATCGTGTCGATCGACGGCACCACCGGCGAGGTCTTCGCCGGCGCGCTGAAGACGGTCGTGCCCGACTTCAATGATCCGTACCTGCTCAAGCTGCTGCGCTGGGCCGACGGCTTCCGCACGCTCGGGGTCTGGGCCAACGCTGACTATCCGCGCGACGCGCAGCGGGCGCGCGAGTACGGCGCGGAGGGCATCGGCCTCACCCGCACCGAACACATGTTCTTCGAGACCAGCCGGCTGCCGCTGGTGCAGCGGATGATCCTGGCCCGCGAGGACGCCGAGCGCGACGCCATGCTGGCGCAGCTCCTGCCGATCCAGCGCGACGATTTCGTCGGGCTGTTCCGGGCGATGGACGGGCTGCCGGTGACGATCCGCCTGATCGATCCGCCGTTGCACGAGTTCCTGCCGAGCCACGACGACCTGCTGCGCGACGTCACGGTGCTGGAGACGCGGCAGCAGATCGCCGGCGCCGAACTCGCGACCGGCGCCGATCCGCTCGGCCTCGCCGGCACGCTGGCGCAGAAGCAGCGGCTGCTGGCCGCGGTCGAGTCGATGCGCGAGGCGAACCCGATGCTGGGGCTGCGCGGCGTGCGGCTGGGCATCCACCTGCCGTCGCTGGTGCGGATGCAGGTGCGCGCGATCATCGAGGCCGCGTGCCTGTGCGCGCAGGAAGGCGTCCGCGTCAAGCCGAAGATCATGATTCCGCTGACCGCGCACAGCAACGAGCTCAAGGTCGAGCGCGCGATCCTCGAGGACGAGGCGCGGACGGTGATGAAGGAGCGGGGCCAGCGCGTGCGCTACCAGTTCGGCACGATGATCGAGGTGCCGCGCGCGGCGCTGACCGCGGGCGACATCGCGCGGGACGCCGAGTTCTTCTCGTTCGGCACCAACGACCTGACGCAGACGACGTTCGGCATCTCGCGCGACGACGCCGAGACCGGCTTCCTGCGCGAGTACCTGGAGAAGGGCATCCTGCGCGAGAATCCGTTCGCGACCCTCGACCAGGCCGGCGTCGGCCAGCTGATGGCGATGGGAGTCGCGGCCGGGCGCCGGACCCGGCCGCAGCTCGAGATCGGCATCTGCGGCGAGCACGGCGGCGACCCGAAGACGATCGCCTTCTGCCACCGCATCGGCCTCGACTACGTCAGCTGCTCGCCGTACCGCGTGCCGATCGCGCGACTGGCGGCGGCGCACGCCGCGCTGGCGGAGGCGGTGTAGCGCGGGCCCGCCCGGCCGGTTCGCCGATGCGGCTCAGCCCGCCGCGTCGTACGCCGCGCGAATCCAGCCGATCAGCTCGGCGTCGATCTCGCCGGGCTGCGACAGGCGGACGGTGTACTGGCACATGCCGCCGGGCGGCTGTGCCTTCAGCCGCGGCGACGCGGGCAGCGCCTTGGCGTTGAGGCCAAGCTCGAGCTGGTCCTTGGTCGCGGGCCCGAGCATCGCGAACTGCTTCTTGCGACGCAGGCTGACGTAGGCCTTCTTGGGCGCCTTCTCGCAGGCGCCCAACTCACCGATCGCGGCGCACAGCCGCTCGTGCAGATCCCGCAGCGGCGCCTTCGCGCCGCTGTAGATCGCGTCGAGCGGGTCGGTGTCCGCGGCTGCCGGCGCCGCGGCCTGCCTGGCGAGCAGCGCGAGGGCATTGGCGTCCCCGTAGCCCAGGCCGAGCTGTTCCATCAGCATCGCGCGCTGTTCGCCGACCTTGGCCAGGCCGGATTTTGCGATCAGGCTGCACAGCTGCGCGAAGGTCCTGCCGGTCTTGGCCTCGATGTTGCGAAGCTGGGTGGCGGTGGCGCTCAGGGGGTCGGCCATGTCGTCTCCTGGTGGGGTCGCCGCGCCTGTCACCGCGGCCGATGCTGGCGGCTACGCACCCGGACTCCACGAATCCGGGCGGGCGAGACGCCGCGAAAGCCGGTGTCAAGGCTACCCGAAAGGCGCGCCGCCGGCACGCCGCCCGAGGGTCGCCGGACTCGCTCGCCGCCGCGGGTCCCGATTCCCGGCTTGACGCGACCTTGCCGCGTCGTCACGATCGCCGGGCGGCCGGGCGGCCAGGCGGCCAGGCGGCCAGGCGGCCGGGTGCCGTGCCGCGTCGCCCCAAACGGCGAGGCGACTGCGGGCGCGCGGCGCCGCCTTGCCGACATCCGCCCCCTGCGAGAGACCCATGCTCAAGCTCTACATCGGCAACATGAACTACTCGTCCTGGTCGATGCGCCCGTGGGTGCTGCTGACGCAGGCGGGCATCCCATTCGACACCGTGAAGCTGCGCTTCGACGCGTTCACGCCCGAGTCGAGCTTCAAGCGGACGCTGAAGGCGCTGACGCCGACGGGCACGGTGCCGGTGCTGGTCGACGGCGACCTCGTCGTGTGGGACACGCTCGCGATCGTCGAGTACCTGGCCGAGCGGTATCCGGAGAAGAACCTCTGGCCTGCCGATCGCGCGGCGCGGGCGCGCGCCCGCAGCATCTGCGCCGAGATGCACGCAGGATTCGCGGCGCTGCGCAACTTCTGCCCGATGAACATCGAGGCGTCGCTGCCGGAGATCGGGCAGCTGGTCTGGCGCGACCGCCCCGCGGTTCGCGACGACGTGGCGCGACTGGTCGAGATGTGGGGCGACCTGCTCGCGCGGCACGGCGGGCCGCTGCTGTTCGGCGGGTTCGGCATCGCCGACGCCTACTTCGCGCCGGTGTGCATGCGGCTGCGGACCTACGCGCTGCCGTTGCCAACGGCAATCGCCGCCTATGTCGAGCGGGTTGCCGCGCTGCCGGGGGTCCGCGCCTGGATCGATGCCGCGCTGGCTGAGCGGGACTTCCTCGATTTCGAGGAGCCGTATCGCCTTCAGCGCTGAGCCGGATTCGCGTCGCCTCGATCGAGGCGAGGGATGCGCACCGTGGCCAGCACGACGCCGCCGGCGACGAAGAAGATCGCCAGCGAGGCCATCGCCCAGCGCTGGCTCCCGGTGAGCGCGCTCACGGCGCCGAAGAACAGCGGCCCGAGTGCCGACGATGCGCGGCCCGCGAGCGCGTGGAAGCCGAAATACTCGGACGCGCGGGCCATCGGGACCATCGTCGAGAACAGGCTGCGGAACAGCGATTGCGTCGAGCCCAGCACGAGGCCCAGCGACACCGCGATCATCGTCGCACCGGGGCGGCCCTGGGCGACGAACATGATCGCCAGTGTCACCATCCACAGCGCGAGGGTGACGTAGATCGCGCCGCGCTGCGACCAGCGGCCGCCCAGCCAGCCGAAGAACACCGTCGCGGGAATGGCGATCGCCTGCAGCGCGAGCGACAGTACGAGCACTTCCTGGACTCCGAGCCCGAAGGTCGTGTTCAGCATGACCGCGGTGAAGAAGATGACCGTCACCACCGCATCGTTGACGAGGTAGTAGGCGAGCAGCAGCTTCGGCACTTCGCGGTCACGGCGCCAGCCGCGGATCGTGGTCCAGATCCGCCGATACGGACTGTCGGTGACCTCGTCCGCCGGGCGGGCGGCGGCGGGGGGCAGCGCGGCGATCGCGGGCAATCCGATCACCAGCAGGAACGCGGCGGTCACCAGGAACGCGACGGCGAAGGTCGACGCATTCGACTCGGTCAGGCCGCCGCGCGTGAAGGGCAGGCACAGCAGGAAGCAGGCGATGCCGCCGAGGTAGGAAAGGCCCCACGCAAGCCCCGACAGCCGCGCCGTGTCCCGGGGGGGCGCCAGCATCGGAAGGAACGAGTTGTAGAGACTGATGGCGATGGTCGCGCCGACCTGCGCAAGCACGAATACCGCGGCCCCGGCGAGGACGTCGCCGCGGCCGACGGTGAAGAGCAGCGCGGTGGCGAGGCCGCAGACCAGCGTCGCCGCCGCCAGCAGCGTCCGGCGCCGTCCGCTGCTGTCGGCGACCGCGCCGATCCACGGCGCCAGCAGCCCGGCGATGACCAGCGACGACGCGACGGCCAGCGACCACAGGAGGTCGGCCCGGCCGCTCTCCGCCGCCACGTACGAGGTGAAGTAGATCGCGTAGGCGACGCTCGGGATCATCAGGCCGTAGCCGTGCACGGCGACGTCGTAGAGGATCCACGCGGTGACCCCGCGGCGGTCCGCAGGCATCGCGGCAGGCATTGCGGCAGGCATTGCGGCAGGGGTCGTCGGGGGGCAACGAGAGGGCGTTCCGGCGCGGAGGCCGCAACCACCGGCTGCCGCTGGCGGACCCGCCGGGCCTTGACCGCCATGCGTTCAGGTTATCACTTCTGTGCGTCGGAGGCATTGGACGCCTCGCTCGGGCAATGGAACACTTCGGCCGGGCCAGCCAATCGGCTGGGGGGATTCAAGCAAATGACGGCAACGACGAGTCTGATGGGCCTGGGCGCCGACGCGCAGGTGCTGTGCAAGCGGACGTGGTGGGTGTTCCTGATCAGCGGCATGGCGGCGGTCGTCTTCGGCGTGTTCGCGTACCTGCAGCCGGGCATCGCGCTGTTCGTGCTGTCGATGTTCTTCGCCGCGTCGGTGCTCGTCGACGGCGTGATGAATGTCTTCGGCGCGTTGCGCAACCAGCAGAAGGACGGCTGGTGGATCATGCTGCTGATCGGCCTGCTCGGACTGGTGGTCGGCGGGTATGCGCTCCTCAATCCGCCCCTCAGCATGCTGGCGTTCGTCTACCTGTTCGCGTTCGAGGCGATCGCGCTCGGCGTGTTCCTGGTGATGCTCGGCTACAAGGTCCGGCAGGCGACCACCCGGGAGTGGATCCTCTATCTCTGCGGAGCGCTGTCGATGCTGCTGGGCGTGCTGGTGGTCGCGCAGCCGGTCGCGGGCGGCCTGTCGATCGTGTGGCTGATCGCGGGCTGGTCGATCGCGGTCGGCATCCTGCGCATCGTGTTCGCGTTCCGGATCCGGAATGCTCCCGAACGCCTGCAGGAGCGGCTTGCCCGATGACATTGGCATGCGAGGGCGGCTGTCCTGCATGGACAGTTTCCGGGGGCCGAAGCTAGGCAAGTCGCGCGCCCCGGAGGACAATCCATCATTGGGTCATTCGCTCCTCGGCGCTCCACGAAGCGGGCGAAAAATCCGCGCCATTTCGAATCATCAAGGCAGGCGACAGGAACGCGCCTTCGACCGGTCCGGTAGCACGCCTCTGCAGGACACCACCAACAAAACTCTCCAGGGAATTGCATGAAGTCATCCGTCCTTCGCGCCGCCGTCGCTGCGGCTGCGCTCGCACTGAACGTCCCCGCCGTCGTGGCCCAGACGGCCGCTCCCGCCCCCTCCGCCCCCGTGGCGGCACCTGCACCCGCCGCAGCGCCGGCGCCCGTCGCGGCTTCGGCCGCCGCGCCCGCGGCCAAGGCCGCCGGATCGGTCGAGTCGGGCAAGATCGCGTGGTACGGCCAGAAATTCGCGGGCCGCCGCACCGCAAGCGGCGAGGTTTTCAATCCCGATGCATTGACGATGGCGCACAAGACGCTGCCGTTCGGCACCAAAGTCAAGGTCACCAATCTCAAGAACAAGAAGAGCGTCACGGTGCGCGTCAACGACCGCGGCCCCACCCAGGCGGACCGCGTCGGTGACGTTTCGCTTGCCGCGGCGAACAAGCTTGGAATGGTTCGTTCCGGCGTGGTCGAGGCCGAACTCGAGGTGGTCGCCGCCGCACCGGCGAAGAAGCGCTAACGGTACGACGCCGCCGGATCCGGCGACAACATCCACCGCGACATCCAAAGAGGGGGTACCAACATGAACGCGAATCTGCTTTCCCTCGCCCAGGAAGCCCTGGGCGGAGACTTCTCCAAGCTGGCCGGACAATTCCTGGGCGAATCCCAGAGTTCGACCCAGTCCGCGATGACGGCGCTGCTGCCGGCCGTGCTCGGCGGCATTGCGCAGAAGGGCTCGACGCCCACCGGTGCGTCGAGCCTGATGTCGATGATCAGCGGCGCCAACCTCGACGTTAACTCGCTCGGCAACATCGCCGGGATGTTCGGCGGCGGCGGCTCGGGCATCAGCGACCTGGTGAAGGCCGGCACGGGCAGCCTGGTGCCGGCGCTGTTCGGCGACAAGAGCGAGGCACTGGTGAACGCGTTGTCCTCGGCCAGCGGCATCAAGTCCTCGTCGGCGACGAATCTGCTCGCGATGGTCGTGCCGCTGCTGCTCACGTTCCTCAAGAAGTTCATCGGCGACAAGGGTCTCAACGCCAGCTCGCTGGCGACGCTGCTCGGCAGCCAGGGCCCGAACCTGCAGAGCGCGCTCGACAGCCGCCTCACCGGCGCCCTCGGTTTTGCGAGCCCCGCCGCGTTCCTGGGCGGGCTTGGCGGCCAGGCGGCCGACGCGGCGAAGCGCGCCGGCGCGGCCGTCGCCAGCGGCGCCGGCGCCGCGGCGAGCACTGCGGCGGCGGCGACCGTCGCGACCAAGTCCGGCCTGATGCGCTGGCTGCCCTGGATCATCGGGCTGGCGCTGCTCCTGCTGCTGTGGAACATGTTCAGCGGCAAGCCCGCGCCGACGCCCGCACCCGCCCCGGCACCCAAGGCGGCGGCTCCGGCTGCCGCCCCGGCAGCGGCTCCGGTCGCCGTTTCGCTGCCGGCGAAGGTCTACTTCGACGTCGGCGCGGCCGCCATCGGTGCGGACGGCAGCAAGGTCGTCGGCGCCGCCGCGGACCTCATCAAGAAGGACAACCTCAAGGTCGCGATCACCGGCTACACCGACAAGACCGGCGACGTCGCCAAGAACGAGGAGCTCGCGAAGGCCCGTGCAACGGCCGTCCGCGACGCGCTGAAGGCCGCCGGCGTGGCCGAGGCGAACCTCGAGATGAAGCCGCCGTTCTTCGTCGAAGTCGGCGCCTCCGGCAGCGACGCCGAGGCGCGCCGCGTCGAGATCAGCAAGCAGTAACGCTGCCGCGGTTCCAGGATGTGCGCGTGGCGGCCCGACGGGTCGCCACGCGTGTTCTAGGCGGGCGTTCTGCCCCGCTTCGGCGCAGTGGCGCGTGCCCCGTTCGTTCGCCGCTCCGCCGCCGCGATCTCGTCCTCGACCCGCCGCATCTCGTCCTTGAACGCTTCGGCGGCAGGCGAGAGCGCGGCGCCGCGCAGCGTGACGAAACCGTAGCCGGTCTGCATCCAGGCGGCGCGCGCACTTAGCGCGACCAGCTTTCCCGCAGCCACCTCGTCGGCGATGAACGACATCGGCGCCACCGCGACCGCGTCGCTCGCGAGCACGATGTCCTTGGCCATCCGGATCGAGTCGACCTTGATCGGCGGCAGATAGTCGCCGGTGTCCCGGTCGATCGAGCCCGCCCGCGCGAGCTCGAGGAAGCTCTGCGCGACCCGCGGCGGCATCCGCGTACCCACGAACGGAAATCCCAGGATGCGCTCGAGCGGCGGGTCGCGCTCGGCCTGCAGCGGATGCCCGGCACGGCAGTAGAAGCAGCCCGGGTGGGGCGGCAGCACCTCGGTCACGAGGCGGGGCTCGCCGGCAACCAGCGTGAGTTCGACCACCGCGAGGTCGAGCTTCGCCGCGAGCAGGGCGCCGACGATGGCACGGACGTCGTCCGCCATGACCTCGATGCGCAGCAGCGGGTGCTGCTTCGCCAGGCGCCCGACGGTCTGCCCGACCGACAAATGGGCCGGGTACGCGCCGGCGCCGACGCGCAGCTCGCCGATGTCCAGCCTGCGCATCATTGTGAACTCGCGCTCGAGACCGGCCGCATCGTCGAGCAGCGCACGGCCGCGCGCCAGCAGCAGCTCGCCGAATGCGGTCGGCTCGACCCCCCGCGGCGTGCGGTTGAAAAGCTTCTCGCCGAGGCGGGCCTCGAGGCCGGCGATGCTGCGCGACAAGGCAGGCTGGGTCAGGTGAAGCGCCTGCGCCGCCCGGGCGTAGTTCCGGTAGCTGGCCAGGGTGATCGCCTGGTGCAGGAGTCTCAAGTCGAGCACGATGCCGGAAGTTTATCAGCTGATGACCAATCGGCATTGGACCGCGCGCGGCGGCGCGCATACCCTGCCACGCGGCCCGTCCTGCGGGCTCGTTCCGGCGAACCACCACAGGGAAAACGACATGAAGACACTGCTCCGGGCCCTTCCCGGGATCCTGGTTGCGGCAGCCGCGGCCCTGACGCTGGGCGCGCTCAGCACCACCGCCTCCGCCCAGGCCGCCAAGACCAGGCCGCCCAACGTCCTCATCATCTGGGGCGACGACATCGGCCAGTTCAACATCAGCGCCTACAACCGCGGCATGATGGGCTACAAGACGCCCAACATCGACCGCATCGCCAGCGAAGGCGCGCTGTTCACCGACTGGTACGGCCAGCAGAGCTGCACCGCCGGCCGCGCCGCGTTCATCACCGGGCAGTCGCCGATCCGCACCGGCCTGACCAAGGTCGGCCTGCCGGGCGCGCCCGAAGGCATGACCAAGCTCGACCCGACGATCGCGACGCTGCTGCGCGCGCGCGGCTACATGACCGGGCAGTTCGGCAAGAACCACCTCGGCGACCGCGACGAGATGTTGCCGACCAACCACGGCTTCGACGAGTTCTTCGGCAACCTGTACCACCTCAATGCGGAGGAGGAGCCGGAGAACGTCGACTACCCGAAGAACCCCGAGTTCAGGAAGCGCTTCGGACCGCGCGGCGTGATCCACAGCTTCGCCGACGGCCGCATCACCGACACCGGCCCGCTGACCCGAAAGCGCATGGAGACCATCGACGAGGAGGTCAACGCCAAGGCGCTCGATTTCATGGAGCGCGCGAAGAAGGCCGACAAGCCGTTCTTCCTGTGGTGGAACTCGACGCGGATGCACATCTTCACGCACCTGAAAGCGTCGTCGGAGGGCAAGACGGGCCTCGGGATCTACGCCGACGGCATGGTCGAGCACGACGGCCACGTCGGCCAGGTGCTCGACAAGCTGAAGGCGCTCGGCCTGGACGAGAACACCATCGTCATGTACTCGTCGGACAACGGCGCCGAGACCTTCACCTGGCCCGACGGCGGCACGACGATGTTCCGCGGCGAGAAGAACACGCAGTGGGAAGGCGGCTACCGCGTGCCGACGCTGATCAAGTGGCCGGGCGTGATCAAGCCCGGCACGGTCGTCAACGACATCGGCGCGCATGAAGACATGCTGACGACGCTGCTCGCCGCGGCCGGCGACAAGACTGTCAAGGAGGATCTGCTCAAGGGCCGTTCCATCGGCGGCCGCGACTACAAGGTCCACCTCGACGGCTACGACCTCGGTCCCGCGCTGCGCGGCGAGGGTGCGTGGCCGCGACGGGAGTTCATCTACTGGACCGACGACGGCAGCGTCGCCGCATTGCGCTACGACAACCTGAAGATCACCTTCCTGCGCCAGGATGCGCTCGGCCTGAAGGTCTGGCAGAACCCGTTCACGCCGCTGCGCTCGCCGACGCTGACCAACCTGCGCATGGACCCGTTCGAGCGCGCCGAGGAGGAGAACGCGATGGGCTACCAGCGCTGGTACATGGAGCGCATGTTCGCCATCGCGCCGGCCGGCGCCTACGTCGGCCAGTGGCTGCAGAGCTTCCGCGACTTCCCGCCGCGCCAGAAGCCCGGCAGCTTCAACCTCGATCGGGTGATGGAAGCGGTGATGCGGGGGGCGGGCGACAAGTAGTCGCAGCCATCCCCTGTGGCGCCCGGCAACGGCCGGACCCGGGCCGCCCCTTCCGCGATCGGGAGGGGCGGCCGTGCTTTTGGGGGCCCGGCTGCCGCAGAAACGCGTTCGCGCAATTCGTCCACCGTCCGCGCCTGCCCGAATCCTGCCACGACGCGATCGTTTGACCGTAGAATCCGGTGCGGACAATCCGACGCGAATGCCGGTTCGGCGGTAGCATTTCCCGGCAGGGTCGGAGCGCAGCGGGGCGCGGGCGATGCGCGTGCCACGCAACGTTGCATCGGGTAGACGTCGAGAAGATCGGCGGGCGGACGGCGAGGGAACTCGGACGTCCATTCAAAGGCGGGGAGATGACAAGATGAGATTGTTTTCCGCGGTGTCCAGGGTGATCGGCGCGTTGACGCTGGTGCTGGGACTCTTGGTGGTGCCGGCGCAGGCGCAGGCGCAGGACGCCAAGCCGTTCAGCAAGGAGCAGCTCGATCAGTTGACGGCGCAGATCGCGCTGTACCCCGATTCGCTGCTGGCCCAGCTGCTGATGGCCACGACCTTTCCGGAGGACTTTGCCGCGGCAGCGGCTTGGTCGAAGGCGCACCCGGACGCCAAGGGCGACGACGCGGTGAAGATGGTCGAGAACGAGCCCTGGGATTCGTCGGTCGCGTCGCTGGTCGCGTTCCCCGAGGTGCTCATCACCTTCGGCGGGCAGCCGGACTGGGTGCGCAACATTGGCGACGCGTTCCTGGCGCAACCCGACGACGTGATGGACTCCGTGCAGCGGCTTCGCCAGAGGGCGCAGGCCGCGGGCAACCTCCAGTCGAACGAGCAGATCAAGGTGTCGATGCAGGCACCGGAGCCGGGCCCTGCCACGCAGACGGTGGTCGTCCAGCAGTCGGCGCCGCAGATCATCGTGATCGAGCCGGCGCAGCCGTCGGTGATTTTCGTGCCGGCGTTCAACCCGACCGTCGTGTTTGGACCGTGGCCGTGGGTGGCGTACCCGCCGTTCTTCTTCCCGCCGCCGCCCGGCTTCTGGTGGTCGCGGCCGATCGCGGTCGGCGTCGCCTGGGGCGTGGGCATCGGCGTGACCAACGCGCTGTGGGGCGGCGTCCGCTGGGGCGGTGGCTGGGGCAACAACAGCGTCAACATCAACGTCAACCGCTACAACAACATCAACGTCAACCGACGGATAGACACCAACAACCGGACGGCGAACTGGAATCACAATCCCGATCGGCGCGGCAACACGCCGTACCGCGGCGGTGACGCGACCCGCAGGGACCTCGAGAACCGGCGCGACGCAGGCAACCGCGAGCAGTTTCGCGGCAAGGACGCAGCGAGCCGCGACGCCAGCCGGGAGCGCGCCAACCAGGCGATGCAGAACCGCGGTGTCGACGCGGGCACCGGATCAGCACGCGAACGCGCGCAGAGCGTCGACCGCAGCGCCATGCCGGACCGGGCGCAGAACGTCGACCGCAGCGCGGCGCAGAACCGGGCGCAAAACGTCGACCGCGGCGCCGCGCAGAACCGGGCGCAGAACGTCGACCGCAGCGCGGTGCAGGACCGGGCGCAGAACGTCGATCGCAGCGCCGCGCAGAACAGGGCGCAGAACGTCGACCGCAGTGCCGTGCAGAACCGGGCGCAGAACGTGGACCGCAGCGCCGTGCAGAACGCGGATCGCGACGCGGCACGCCAGCGTGCCCAGTCCGCAAACCGCGACAACGCGCTGCGGGGCGCCAACAGCCCGCAGGCGGGCGCGCAGGTCGACCGCGGCAGGGCGAGCCAGGCCGCAGCGCAACGTTCGGGCGATGGCGGCGGCGCTCGTCCGGCTGCAGGTGGCGGCGGTGGCGCTCGTCCGGCGGCAGGTGGCGGTGGCGGCGGCGCCCGTCCGGCTGCGGGCGGTGGCGGTGGTGGCGGCCGTCCCGCTGCAGGTGGTGGCGGCGGCCGTGCCGGTGGTGGTGGCGGCGGCGGACGCGGTCGTTGAGACGGAGCACACGAACATGAAGAACATCAAGCACACCCTTAAGCTCGCCGCCCTGGCCGCAACGCTGGCCATGGCGCCGCTCGCCTTCGCGCAGACCGCGTATCCGACGCCGGAGGCCGCTGCGGACGCGCTGGTGGACGCCATCGCGCGGCATGACGGCGACGCCATCAAGGCGGTGGTCGGACCCGACTTTCGCAAGTACATCCCGGCCAGCAACTACGACCCCGAGGACGTGACGAACTTCCTCGAAGCCTGGGCGAGGGCGCACGCCATCGTGCGGGCGGGCAACGACAAGGCCTACCTCGGCGCCGGCGGAAAAGGCTGGACGATGCCGGTCCCGATCGTGAAGACCGCCGCCGGGTGGCAATTCGACACCAAGCTTGCCCCGGAGGAAATGCGCATCCGGCGCATCGGGCGCAACGAGCTTGCGGCGATCCAGGTCGCGCTCGCCTACACCGACGCGCAGAAGGAGTATCGCCAGAACGACTGGAACCGCGATGGCGTCAAGGAGTACGCGACGCGGGCGCTGTCGTCGCCCGGCAAGCGCGACGGCCTGTACTGGGCCTCGCTGCCCGGCGAACCGGAGAGCCCGCTCGGTGCCGAATTCGCCGAGGCGAAGGCTGGCCAGCCCTACCACGGGTACCTTTACCGGATACTCACCGCGCAGGGGAAGGACGCGCCCGGCGGCGCCAGGAGCTACGTCACGAAGGGGCACATGACCGACGGCTACGCGCTCATCGCCTGGCCGGCGAAGTACGACGACACCGGCGTGATGACGTTCATCGTCAACCAGGACGGCGTCGTGTACGAGAAGAACCTGGGCCCCGGGACCGATGCAGCCGCGCGTGCGGTCACCGCGTTCAACCCGGACGCGAGCTGGTCCAAGGTGCCGCCGGCGCGGTAGCGGGCGCGTGCGGGGCGGCGGCGCCGCGCCACCGTCGGCATCGCGCCGGCCACGCGCGACAAGCTGCTTCCGCGCCTCGACGAGGACCTGGCGGACGTGCTGTATGGCGGACCGCCAGAGATTCTCGTCGCCGACGACCCGACTCCGCCACCGTCGCCGCGTAAACCGTGCGGGTCCCCGGCGCGTTGAAGATGGACGCGGGCAGCGGCTCGCCGAGACCCCGGAGACAGGATGAGAGCGACACCGATCACCGCCGCCGCCGCGCTCGCGGCCATGCTGTTCGCCGGCGCGGCCGCCGCACAGGTCGTCTTCTACCAGCAGGAAGGCCTGCGCGGGCCGTCGTATGGCATCGACCGGGCGGTCGGCAACTTCGACCACTACGGCTTCAACGACCGGGCGTCGTCGGTCATCGTCCAGCGCGGCCAGTGGGAGGTCTGCGAGGATGCCGACTTCCGCGGGCGCTGCGTCGTGCTGCGCACGGGACAGTACCCGTCGCTGGCCTCGGTCGGCATGAACAACGTGATCTCGTCGGCCCGGCCGGTGCGCGGCGGGCCCAACTACGTCTACGTCCCGCCGCCGCCGGTCCCCGCGCCGTATCCTTACTACCCGCAACCGGGCGAGCGGCTGTTCCAGGCCGACGTCGTCGCCGTCCGCGCCGTGCTCGGGGCCCCCGAGCAGCGCTGCTGGGTCGAGCGCGAGCAGGTCGCCACCGGATCCGCTCCCAACGTGGGCGGCGCGATCATCGGCGGCATCCTGGGCGGCGTGCTGGGTCACCAGATCGGCAGCGGCCGCGGCAACGACGTCGCGACGGCGGTCGGCGCGGTCGGCGGCGCAGCCGTCGGTGCGAACGTCAACCGCGGCAGCGGCGGCGTGTACACCCAGGACGTGCAGCGTTGCGCGGCCGTCCCCGGCTCGGCGCGACCCGAATACTGGGACGTGACCTACGTCTTCCGCGGACGGGAGCACCGCGCGCAGCTGAGCGCGCCGCCGGGCGCGACGATCACCGTCAACCGGCACGGCGAACCGCGGGTGTAAGGCGCCGCGGGACCGGCGGCTCGCCCCGGCGCCGCCGCGATCAGGAGGCGGAGCGGCCGCTCTTGGCAGCCTCCGGACCGATACTGAGTCGGTGGGCCGATCCGCCAACTCACTGTCCCGGCAGGATCAAACGAGGCGTCGAACTCCACGCTCGCGTTTGGCGCCTGGCGTTCGTGGCGGTTCCCACGACGCCGTCGGGGTCCGCGTCGCGCCGCCGCTGCCCGGCCAGATGACGATTGGCGCCGAGGAGCGCAACCGCGGGCTGACGGCAGTCTATCGAGTGGCGCCCGTGCCGCGTCATGCCTCGTTTCGGACCCGAGGCCGGAACCGCTGCGGCGCGCGGGGACGAAGCCGCCATTCCGCGCAGCCCCAGCCGCGCGGACCCCGCGCTCTGCCGAACGCGTTTCGGACTTGTCCGGGGACGGCCGCTCTCCAGGAGAAATCGCCCCTTTGCGTGCGGCCGGGTTCGACCCATACCGGCTGTTCGTAACAAGCGAAAGCTGCCGTTCGACACTTGAAGCGCCTCGCGGACATGCTACTTCGTTCCCTCCACTGACAATGCCTGTTTCAGCTGTGCAATTGTCCGGTCCATTGCGTCTTGCCCGGCGGCTTGGTCTTTACGCGCGGCCGTGGCCAAGTTGAAACCGTGGCCGACGCCGTTGTACTCATGCAGCGTCAGCATGGGTGGCGAAGAGGCCTTGGCGGCGGTAGCGAGTTGGCGCGCCATTTCGATTAGGCAGCAGTCCTTGTAGGTGTCCGTTGTACCGGCAAACATCAGCACAGGGACCTTGATCTTGGCGACGAAATCGGATGGATCCTTGATGAAAGCGGTGTACGGATAGGCTACGACAACGGTGGCAACGAGCTCTGGCATCCGCGCCGCGTAGCTCAGCGCGGAGGCACCGCCGAGCGAGTAGCCGACAACGCCTACCTTGCCAGGCAGGGCGTGCGAGCCCGCTTGGGCATGCGTAATCACTTCTTTCAGCATGTTCCAGGCGCCGCGCGTGTCCTTGATCCAGAAGTCGTTGCCATCGACCAGCACCACGTCGAAACCGGCGTCGGCGATCTGCTGCGCCGTCGTCGCATAGTTGACACTGCCGCTTTGACCAGAAATGAGGACGACGACGCGCCCATTACCTGACTTCGGCGTGAACTCTTGTCGTGGTGGACCAGAGTCCTGAGCAATCGCACACAATGAAACAGCCGCAAGCGCAGTTACGAGGAACCGATAGACATTCAGCATGGCTCATCCCCCCTAAGTTCGCGCCGCCTGCTCCGGCGCATTGCGATGCTACGTCAAAGCCGTGTCGGCAACCGCGAGCGCCGCGCGAATAAGACCTTCCCCCCTGAACAACTATTTCGTCGCAGGTCGGCTTCCGGTGCCGACGGTGGATGGCAACTCATGGCCGAGAGCGGTCGTCCAAATCTCGCGAGTGCCACGATAGCTACTGCGCCGGCACGCAGCCAACTACACCGACGCCAGAGCCTTCAGGAATCCAACCCTGGCGAATCATTTCCGAACGGATGGCCAAGCTCGTCGTGTAACGGTGGTTCGGTGCACCACTCAATCCGTTGTTGTAGAGACGATACAGCGGAGTCAGTCCACCGGTGCAAGCACCGGTTGAGTCGGGCAGCCTCGCGGCGAATACATCGCCCTCGAAAACCCATTCGCGCTTGCCCTTGACAATCGCGCACTCCCAGTCGAAGGGTGTATAGAAGTGCGAGCTCTTTGGTGCGTAGGTCTGCGCACTCCAGAAGCGGCACACGCTACCTGATTCCTTCGTGTTGAGCGGCAGCACACCGAACGACTCGCCGGTGCGTCTCCAGCCGTTGAGCGCACCGGTGTCGAGGGCGGCCATTTCCGGAGGAGATGCGGTCACGAAGTAGTGGCCATAGCCACCGTGGATGTACTCAACTGCCCGTAATCCTGATGCAGGCCCAGGAGAATGGCATTGCTGCTGCGACGTCATGGTCACGTTGCGTGCGTTGAGTCCGCCACGTGCCACCGTCGTGTTACCGCTAGCGACAGTCGCATCGCCGTTGGCCGCCGGTTCATTGGTGTTGACCGCAGTCGCGGTCGAGGGTCCCAGTTTGGCGCAACCGTCGATATGGCCATTGGCGTCGATCTTGGCGACCCAGGCATCCCGATCGAAGTATCCTCCGAGGACGTACCCACCATCGAAGGTCTGACGCACGAACTGCGCTGATGCAGCCTCGGTGTCGGCAAGAAACGTCTCCTGCCAAATGATGTTGCCGCCTTGGTCAAGTTTCAGCACCCAAGCGTCGTACCTACCGGAACGAGCGGATGCCGTTTGGCCCGCGACAATATAGCCTCCGTCATCCGTTTGCTGGACCGAAGACGCTGCGTCCCAGTCCGCGCCGCCATAAGCTTTCTGCCAGATTATGTCGCCACTCGCGTCGAGCTTCAGAAGCCATGCATCGTAGTCGGCGAAGGGGCGGTCCCCTCCAAGAGGTCCCGGATGTCTGGCTCCGGCAAGAATGTATCCGCCATCGGACGTTGCCTGGATGGAGGAGGTAATGTTATATCCGATGCCACCGTAGGTCTTGTGCCAGACGACGTTTCCGTCTTGGTCCAACTTTACTACCCCGGTCGCCGGATGTTTTTCTGCATTAAGAATGGAAACGCCCGCCGCGACGTAGCCACCATCAATGGTCGTGTGCAACAAATGCAGCCCATCGACACCGGCATAGACCCTTTGCCAAATGATGTTGCCGTCGGCGTCCACCTTCATCAATGATGCATTAGAACTTAACAACATGACGTAGTTGCCATCCTGCGCCTGCCTTGCCGACCGGACCTCTCCCATCCCATAGCTTCGTTGCCACACGGCGTTTCCGTTTACATCAAGTCTTAATACAAACGCGCCTGTCGCAGAAGCACGACCCGTAACGATGTAGCCCCCATTTTTCGTTGGTAGCACAGACATTGCGTAATCATCGCTTGTGCCGCTGTACATCAGCTGTTGCCAAGTGACGTTGCCGCTTGCGTCCAATTTCAGCATCCAGGCGTCAAAGTCGCCGCCGTCCTGTGGAATCTGGACTCCGCCCACCGCGACGTAACCACCATCGGCGGTTGCTCGGCGGCTTGCAGATAACTCCCCGGATAGACCGCATAGGTCTTCGACCATCGTGCGGCGTCAGCAGCACCGATCGACATGGAGGCGCACAGTACGACGAAGAGGGAGCGGATCAGATTGCGCATGGCTGCCCCTGTGCACTAAGGGCCAATGCGCCGCCGGGCGACGGACGGCCCAGGCTGAGAAGCTTTCCTGCCAATTACGCGCGTCACCGCAGCCAAAGGCGTTGACGCAGGTCAACGCAACCTCGGAGGGGTACACGCTAGGGCGAGGCTGCACAAACAGCACGCAGTGCGGTTCGAATTAGAAGCACAGTTGGAGCGGTCCCAGCCTAACCTGCGTCGCTTTGTCGCGCGGTGTGCTCATGCGAGCAGCATGGGATTCGAAGCAGCCAACGACTACGCCAACGTCCGCTTAGGGGCACCGTGGCGACGGACGGCTTTTGGCGGGACTGCGACCGTCGAGTCTGAACGCGAGCAATTTGAGCGTCGACGGGCGCAGTTCGACCCATTGCTGCCGCTGCGGATTGGGGGAGCAGGCGCTCGCGAATCAGGCCGACCGTCTCGAAGCGGTCATTAGAGGAGGACAGGAAACGGGATGTCGTGTTCGTGGCAGAATCATTCCTCTGCGTCCGGCGATCACCGCCTCTCGCAATATTGTTGCCTTCCGATGACGAGCAAGCTCATCCGCTTAGAAGATGTGGATCGGCGTCGCGCAGGCTGGTTATTCGGCCCAGGAGGAGTGCCCGATCTTGCTGTTGATCTTCCGGCGGGCGCAGCGGTCTTGGCGAAATGGAAGCTTCTTTGAGCAAGCCCGGGGGCTGAATGGGTAAGAGCAGGCTGGAAGCATTCAGCGATGGCGTAATCGCGATCATCATCACCATTATGGTGCTGGAGCTAAAGGTGCCGCATGGCGAGAGCATCGACACACTTGCGCCATTGGTTCCCGTATTCCTGAGCTATGTATTGAGTTTCATCTACGTCGGGATCTACTGGAACAACCACCACCACATGCTGCATGTGTGCAAAAAGGTGACGGGGCCGATGCTTTGGGCCAACCTGCATCTGCTTTTTTGGCTATCGATGTTTCCCTTCGCCACAGGTTGGATGGGAGAGAACCACTTTGCCGCGACACCTAGCGCTCTCTATGGCGTGGTGCTGCTCATGGCCGCAATCGCCTATTGGGTACTTCAGAAACTGATCATTGCATCACAGGGTCAGGACTCGTTGCTCAAGAAGGCCATTGGCGGTGATTGGAAGGGAAAGATGTCACCGGTCATCTATGGCCTCGCCATTCCCTTGGCTTTCTGGTCGCAGTGGATCTCGCTGGGACTCTACGTCCTGGTCGCTCTGGTTTGGCTGGTGCCAGATCGACGCATAGAGCGTGTGCTTGCCGAAAAGGAAACCTAGCCACGCGTCCTAGCGCATAGTCTTCGCCACCCGCTGAGCCCGAACGTTGAACGTCTACTTTCCATAGAGTGCACCATCGAACGACGGCTCTAGGCGGATTTCTCCGTGCGGCTGCTGATGGCCGACAGCGGTCCGATCGATCACGGCCCGATCACGCGGTCGCGCTGCGGGCCGGACCCGCCCGCCCGCGTTTCGAATTGAGCGCACAGGGTCCCGGGAGAAGTCCCGCGTCGGACCTGGCTTCGCGGGCAGTCGTTGAGTGGTGTTCGCGACGCGCATCGCTGCCTTGCCGCGGGGAGCGCCGCCCTAAAGCCGGGGCGGTTGATCGGGGTCAAGCTCAGGGCGGGCAAATCCGCTAGCATCGAATCAAAGGTGACGCGGGCAGGGGCGCGGGCGCCGGTCGCCTGCCGGTTGCGGGGTGTGGTCCGCGCTGGCGGGCGGCAGTCAACGTCGGGGTTGCGCTCGATTGCTCCGTCCGGTCGTCTACGGCGCACGCGTCGAGCCGATCGCGACGCTGCGTCATCCGCAGCGCTCCATCACCGGACCATGCGCGATGACTTCGCAGAACGTTGCGCAACTGAGCATCGGTGCCGCGCCTGCGCACGATGGCGCCGCGGTCGAGGCGCGCTGCACCGGCGCGTGGACCGTCCACGGGATCGCCGAACTCGACCGGCGCCTTGACACCCTGCCCTGGCCCGAAAAGGGCGAAGTGGTGGTGGACGGCGCGGGGATGTCGTCGCTCGACACGTCCGGAGCCTGGATACTCCAGCGAACGCTGGGCGCCCTGAAGAAGCGCGGCTGCGCCGTTCGCGTCCAGGGTTTGCGCCCGGAATTCAATTCGCTGCTGGCGCTGATCGCGTCGCGCGAGATCGCGACCGGGACCCCGGTGGCGGCGGCGCCGTCGTGGCTCGCGCGGGTGGGCCGGCGCGCGTGGGCGGGCCTGCGCGGAACCGCGGCGTACTTCGCGTTCGTCGGCGAGAGCTTCATCGCCCTGCTGCACTCCATCGCGCATCCCCGCCGCTTCCGCTGGCGGGTGATTCTCCACAACATGCAGACCGCCGGCATCGACGCGCTTCCGATCACGGGATTCCTCTCGTTCCTGATGGGGCTCGTGATCGCCTATCAAGGCGCGGACCAGCTGCAGCGCTTCGGCGCCAACATCTTCGTCGTCGACCTCGTCGCGCTGGCGATGCTGCGCGAATTGTCGCCGCTGCTGACGGCCATCATCGTTGCCGGAAGGTCCGGATCCGCGTACACGGCGCAGATCGGCACGATGAAGGTCACGGAGGAAATCGACGCCTTGCGCACGATCGGCGTGGGCGCACAGGAACAGCTCGTGCTTCCCAAGATGCTGGCGCTGGTCGTCGTGCTCCCGTTGCTCACCGTCTACACGGACATCACGGGCCTTCTGGGCGGCATGGTCATGGCCCGCGCCAAGCTCGACATCACGTTTCCCATGTTCCTCGATCGCCTCGACGAGGCGATCGCGATATCATCGTATTGGACGGGGATCAGCAAGGCACCGGTGTTCGCCATGATCATCGCGCTGGTCGGATGCTTTCGCGGGTTTCACGTCACCGGGAGCGCCGAGAGCGTGGGCGAGCAGACCACCATGAGCGTCGTGCAGTCGATCTTCCTCGTGATCGCGATGGACGCCCTTTTCTCGATCGTCTTCATCTGGCTCGATCTGTGATGGGCGCGATGGAACACGCACCGGTAGGCAGTCCCGTCATCGAGGTCCGCGACGTCAATACTCGCTTTGGCACCGCGGTCGTGCACGAGAACGTCAGCCTGTCGGTCCAGCCGGGCGAGATCTTCGCGCTGATCGGAGGCAGCGGAACGGGCAAGTCGACGCTGCTGCGCGAGATCATCCTGCTGCAGCCGCCCGTATCGGGGTCGATCCGGGTCTTCGGGCAGGAGGTGCTGGGACTGTCCGACGACGCGGCCTTGCCGCTTCGCCGCCGCTGGGGAGTGATGTTCGAGCGCGGCGCACTCTTCAGTTCGCTTACGGTCGCCGAGAACGTCGGGATGGTGCTGCACGAGCACACCCAGCTGGGCGATCGCGTCATCGGCGAGATCGCAGCGGTCAAGATCGCGCTCACCGGGCTGCCCCCCGACGCCGGTCCCAAGTACCCGAGCGAATTGAGCGGCGGCATGCGCAAGCGCGCCTCGCTCGCCCGCGCGCTCGCGCTCGATCCGGAACTCCTGTTCCTGGACGAGCCGACGGCGGGGCTCGATCCGCTGAGCGCGACGGGAATCGACGAACTCGTGCGCAGCCTGCGCGACGGGCTGGGCCTCACGATCATGATGGTCACGCACGATCTCGATCTGCTGTGGCGGGCCGCAGACCGGGTCGCGGTGCTCGGAAGGAACCGCATCGTCGGCGTGGGCACCATGAACGAGCTCTCGCAGTCGGACGACCCGCTCGTCCGGCAGTACTTCTACGGGCCGCGCGGCAGGGCCGCGCGCGAACAGGCATGGAAGAACGGGTAAACCTCGTCGCTGTCGGCGTGTTCGTCATCCTTCTGGCGCTGACGGCGATCGGCAGCGTGCTCTATCTGACCGGTGGCATGTACACCCGCAAGAGCTACGACACGTATCTGACCTTCATGACCGAGTCGGTTTCGGGTCTCAATCTCAACGCTCCGGTGCGCTACCGCGGGGTCGAGGTCGGTCGTGTGCGCGCCATTGCCCTGGCGCCGGGCAACGTCGAACAGGTGCAGGTGACGCTGCAGATCGAGCGCGGGACTCCGGTCAAGGAAGACACCGTCGCGATGCTCGAGACCCAGGGCCTGACCGGCATTTCCTACATCGACCTGACGGCGGGGCATCGCGGCTCGGCGCCACTGAAGGCCAAGCCAGGCGAGGAGTATCCCGTGATCCAGTCGGGGGCTTCGCTCATGAGCCGGCTCGAAACGTCGGTCCCCGTTCTTCTCGCCGGTCTCACCCGCGTGACCGACAACGTCAACGCGGTGCTCGACGGTGAGAACCAGCTGGCGGTGAAGAGAACGCTGGCCGATCTTGCGCTGCTGTCGCGGACCCTGTCGACGCGCTCGGCGACGATCGACGCCGGCCTGGCCGACGCGGCGCGCACCGCCAGGAACACCGCGCGGATCACCGACCAGCTGCCGCAGCTCGTGCAGCGCGTCGAGCGCAGCGCCGACGCGTTCGACCGCATGGCACGCCAGCTCGGCGCCGCGGGCACGAGTGCCTCCGGCACGATCGACGACGTCCGCGGCGACCTGCGCGGATTCACCGCCGAGACGCTGCCGGAGATGCGCGAGCTCGTCGCCGAGCTTCGAGAATTGACGACCACGATGCAGCGCATCGCTGAAAAAGTGGAGCGCAACCCCAGCACGCTGCTCTTCAACCAGCCGGCGACCAGGCGGGGACCCGGCGAGTAGGCCTTCCCCGCGGTTGGCGGTGACATCGAGCATCGACCGAGTCGACTAGTGAGCGCGCAATGAACACTGAGACGAACCTGCACCCCACCCGGGGGGCATGGCAGATGCTTGCGATGGCCGTCCTGCTGGGCGGCTGCGCCGGATTGGCGCCGAAGCCGCTGCCGGACCCCAACCTGCACGTGCTCGCCCCGGGCCCGGTCACCAGGACCGCGCCCGGCACCCGGAACCTGGTGCTGGAGGTGAGCGTGCCGCGTGCTTCGCCCGGATTCGACACGCCCCGGATGGTGTACGTGCGGAGAGCGTACGAACTCGACTACTTTGCCGACAGCCGATGGGCCGACACGCCGGCGCGCATGCTCGGTCCGCTCCTCACCCAGGCGCTGGAGCGATCGGGAGGCTTTGGTACGGTCGTGCAGGCGCCGACCGTCGTCGCCGCGGATGTTCGCGTCAATGCCGAGCTGATCCGTTTGCAGCAGAATTTCACGACCCGTCCAAGCCGCGCGGAGGTCGCGCTTCGCGTCCAGTTGGTCGACGTCCGCGCGAGGCGGGTGATGGCAACGAGATTGTTCGAGGCCACCGAGAACGCCCCGAGCGAGGATGCCTACGGCGGCGTCGCGGCTGCCAACGCCGCCCTCGAGCGCGTCCTCGTGCAGGTCGTGGACTTCTGCTTCGCCGAGACGGCCGATCGACCCGCGCCTGCGGGCCCGGCACGCTGAGGCCGGCAGCGGCGTCTCGGCGCCTACGTCGCCGGGGCGTGCCGTGAATCAGGCGGTCGCGCGGTGGTCGAGCGTGGGGTAGTCGACGTAGCCCCTGGCGCCGCCGCCGTAGAACGTGCTTGGATCGGCGGTGTTCAGCGGCGCGTCTTCGCACAGCCGGCGCACGAGGTCGGGGTTGCCGATGAACGGGCGCCCGAACGAGACCAGATCGGCCGCGCCCGAGGCCACGGCCTCGAGCGCCGTCGGCCGCTGGTACCCGTTGTTGACCATCCAGACGCCGTCGAACCGGCGGCGCAGCGCCGCATAGTCGAATGGCGCGTAGTCGCGCGCGCCGGCGGTCTGGCCCTCGACCACCTCGATGAAGGCGAGCCGCAGCGGCGCGAGCTCGGCCACCGCATGCTCGAGCAGCGCCTGAGGATCGCTGTCCTGCCCGGCGTCGTTGGAGGGTGTCACCGGCGACAGGCGCAGCCCGGTGCGGCCGCCGCCGATCTCGCCGACGACCGCTTGCATGACTTCGACCAGCAGTCGCGTGCGGTTCCCGATCGCGCCGCCGTATCCGTCGGTGCGGTCGTTGATGCTGTCGCGCAGGAACTGGTCGATCAGGTAGCCGTTCGCGCCGTGCACCTCGACGCCGTCGAAGCCGGCGTCCATTGCATGCCGCGCGGCGTCGCGGTACCGCGCGACGACGGCCGGGATCTCGTCGGTGCGCAGCGCGCGGGGCGTCGACACCGGAACGAAGCCGTCGCGGAGGAAGGTCTTGGTTTCCGCCCGCCGCGCGGTCGAAGACACCGGCGGCTGGCCGTTCGGCTGCAGCGAGACGTGCGAGATGCGCCCGACGTGCCAAAGCTGCACGACGATGCGCCCGCCCTCGGCGTGGACCGCGTCGGTGACGCGGCGCCAGCCGGCGACCTGCCGGGAATTGTGGATGCCGGGCGTGTCGATGTAGCCCTGGCCCTCGGGACAGACCTGCGATGCCTCGCTGATGATCAGCCCGGCGCTCGCGCGCTGCCGGTAGTACTCGACGGCCAGGTCCGACGGCACCTCCCCGGGCGCGGCGCGATTGCGGGTCAGCGGCGCCATGACGACGCGGTTGGCGAGATCGAGGTCGCCGATGCGAATGGGGTCGAAGAGCGTCGTCATGGTCGGTCCCGCCAGGAAGGAAGAAAGGAACCCCGGCGCGCGCCGGGAGGGAGGGCGTTGATGGACCCGTCGGTCGGCGCCGGGCCAGCCCCCGGATGGCCTTGGACGATTACGCGCCCGACGCCGGCGCCGCGCCTTGACGTCCGTCAATGCGGGATCGCGGTGACCGTTTCCCGGGCGCGATGCGGGGGATTGGCCGGAAAGACGAAATCGGATCAAACTGCAGCCGAATCCGCTTTTCAATTCGTTCTTCACCCACCGGAGGTCAGGATGAGTCACGCGTCGATGCTGAAAGCCAGGCGGCAGCACCAGAAGACCAGGAAGCTTCTCGATCTCGCAGCCAAGCAGGCCAAGCGCGAGGCGAAGCTGGCAGCGGCGGGGCCCGTCGTGAAGAAGGAAAAGGTAAAGAAGGAAAAAGTGAAGACCGAAAAGGTCAAGACGGAAAAGGTGAAGAAGGTCAAGCTGTCCAAGGAGGAGCTCGGCAGGCAGGAATCGAAGAAGGGCGCCGCGGGTACCGGCAAGAAGGGCGCGTCCTAGCCTTGCTCGATCCGGGACCGGGGCGGCGGCCGGTCGGTCCCGACCCGCGGTGCGGAGAGACCGCGATGCGCCGGTCCGGCTGGACTCCGCATCAATGAAAAGGCCCCGGGCGCACCCGGGGCCTCGATCCTGCGCAGCGAGCCGGCGGCTTACTTGCCCGCGGGCAGCTTGCCCTGCACGCCCTCGACGTAGAAGTCCATCTTCGACAGGTCGGCGTCGGTGATCGTCTTGCCGGCGGCGAGCCGCTCCTTGCCGTCGTTGTCCTTCACCGGGCCGGTGAACGGGTGCAGCTTGCCCGCGGCGATGTCGGCCTCGGCCTTCTTCACTTGGTCCTGCACGTCCTGCGGCACGACCTTGTTGAACGGCGCCATCTTGATCATGCCGTCCTTGATGCCGCCCCAGACGTTGTCCGGCTTCCACTTGCCGTCGACCGCGCTCTGCGCGACCTTGGTGTAGTAGTTGCCCCACTGGTGCGTGACCGCGGTCAGGTGCGCGTTCGGGCCGTACTTCGACATGTCGGAGTGGTAGGCGACCGCGTAGACCTTCTTCGCCTCGGCGGCCTGCACGACCGCCGTCGAGTCGGTGTGGTGCGTGACCACGTCGGCGCCCTGCGAGATCAGCGTGTCGGCCGCCTGGCGCTCCTTGCCCGGGTCGTACCACGAGTTGACCCAGACGACCTTGACCTCGGCCTTCGGGTTGACGGTCCTCATGCCGCGGGTGAACGCGTTGATGCCCATCACCACCTCGGGGATCGGGAACGCGGCGACGTAGCCGGCGACGTTGGACTTGGTCATCTTGCCCGCGACGATGCCGGCGAGGTAGCGGCCCTCGTAGAAGCGCGCGTTGTAGATGCCGACGTTGGCCGCGCTCTTGTAGCCGGTGGCGTGCTCGAAGTGCGTCTTCGGGAACGTGCCGGCGACCTTGATCGTCGGGTTCATGTAGCCGAACGACGTGGTGAAGATCAGCTGGTGGCCGCTCTGCGCGAGCTCGCGGATGACGCGCTCGGCGTCGGCGCCTTCCGGCACGCTCTCGATGTACTTGGTCGTCACCTTGGCGCCCAGCGCCTTTTCCATTTCCTTGCGCCCGGTGTCGTGCTGGAAGGTCCAGCCGGCGTCGCCGATGGGGCTGACGTAGACGAAGCCGATCTTCATCGGCTCGGCGGCCTTGGTCTGGGCGGCGGCGGGCAGCGCCACCGCGAGCGCGGCGGCGCCGAGTGCGGCGGCCAGCACGGTTCTGCGGGTCATTCTGTGCATGAGCGGATTCTCCTGGGCAGGCGGGGGGACGAGGACGGCTGGCGTGTCGGCGCGACCCCCGCGAGGGCCGGCCGGCGCAGCGGCCAGACGCGGGATTTTACACCGCCGGTCAGGCGTCGGGATGGTAAGGCTTGCCGAGCGACGCCGGGGCGTTGAGCCGGATCGTCGCCGCGTCGCGCGAGATCAGCGCCAGCACGACGATGGTCGCGAGGTAGGGCAGCATCGCCAGGTACTGCGACGGGATCTCGACCCCCAGCGCCTGGACCTGGAACTGGGCGAGCGTGACCCCGCCGAACAGGTACGCCCCGGCCAGCACGCGCCACGGCTTCCACGTGGCGAAGACGACCAGCGCCAGCGCGATCCAGCCGCGCCCCGCCGTCATGCCCTCGACCCACAGCGGCGTGTACGCGACGGCCAGGTAGGCGCCGGCGAGGCCCGAGCAGGCGCCGCCGAACATCACCGCCAGGTAGCGGATGCGCACCACCGGGTAGCCGATGGCGTGCGCCGACTGCGGGCTTTCGCCCACCGCGCGCACGATCAGCCCGGCGCGCGTGCGATAGAGAAACCACTGGATCAGCGCGAACAGCAGCAGCGACAGGTAGACGAGCGGGTTGTGGCCGAACAGCAGCTTGCCGACCACCGGCAGGTCGGACAGTCCGGCTATCGCCAGCGGCTGGATGCCCTCGATCACGACGCTGACGTAGTCGAGGCCGAGGAATGCCGACAGGCCGACGCCGAAGAGCGACAACGCCAGCCCGGTCGCCACCTGGTTCGCCATCAGCGACAGCGTCAGCACGGCGAATACCACCGACAGCGCGGCGCCGGCGGCGATGCCCGCGGCGACCCCGAGCCACGGGTTCTTCGTCGTCGCCGCGACGATGAACGACACGACGGCGCCGACCAGCATCATGCCCTCGACGCCGAGGTTCAGCACCCCGGACTTCTCGGTCACGAGCTCGCCCAGCGCCGCGTAGACCAGCGGCGTGCCGGCGGCCAGCGTCAGGACGAGGAGTTCGGCGAAATGATCCACGGGAAAGGGAAGGTGGTGGCCGGCTACGCGGCGGCGGGGACCGCGATGCGCCGCGCGCCCACTCGCCGCAGCCGGTAGTGGATGAAGACGTCGGCCGCGAGCAGGAAGAACAGCAGCGTCCCCTGGAACAGCCCCGTCACCGCCGACGGCAGCGCCAGGCCCATCTGCGCCGACTCGCCGCCCAGGTACAGCAGCGACATCAGCAGGCTGGCGAACACGATGCCGACGGGGTGCAGCCGGCCGACGAAGGCGACGATGATCGCGGCGAAGCCGTAGCCCGGCGACACCGACGGCTGCAGCTGGCCCAGCGGGCCCGCGACCTCGTTGACGCCGGCGAGCCCGGCGCAGGCGCCGCCGATCAGCATGCCCATCCACACGGTGCGGGCGGCCGAGATGCCGGCGTAGTTGGCCGCGGCGGGGGCCAGGCCGGCGACGCGCATCTGGTAGCCGGCGAGGCTCCGGCTCATGAACACCCAGCCCGCGGCCACCGCCGCCAGCGCGATCAGGAACCCCGCGTTGAGCCGCGTCCCGGCCAGCAGCGTCGGCAGCAGCGCCGACTCGTGGAACATCCGCGACTGCGGAAAATTGAAGCCCTCGGGGTCGCGCCACGCGCCGTGCACCAGCAGCGACAGGATCAGCCCCGCGACGTAGACGAGCATCAGCGACGTCAGGATCTCGTTGGCGTTGAAGCGCACGCGCAGGAACGCCGGGATCGCCGCCCACAGCATGCCGCCGATCGCGCCCGCGACGATCATCAGCGGCAGCGCGAACGCCGACCCGGAGTCGTGGAATGCGAGCGCCACGCCGCCGCCGAAGATCGCGCCCATCGTCAGCTGCCCCTCGGCGCCGATGTTCCACACGTTGGCGCGGTAGCCGGCCGCAAGCCCGATCGCGCAGAGCATCAGCGGCCCGGCTTTCAGCAGCAACTCGGCGAGCCCGTAAAGCGACGCCACCGGCTTGATGAAGAACACGTGGAACGCCTGCCACGGATTCTTGCCGAGCACCGAGAACAGCACGAAGCCGACGACCAGCGTGGCCGCGGCGGCGATCAGCGGCGACAGCCAGCCCGCCAGGCGCGACGGCTCGGGCCGGGCTTCGAGACGGAAGGGGACGAGTCGCACGTCAGTCCTCGGGCAATCCCAGCGCGCCGGCCGGCGAGAAGTGGCGCTCCGAGTGCGCGCCGCCGGCGACGAACGAGCCGCTCATCAGCTGGCCGACCTCGGCCGCGTCGGTCTCGGCGATCGGCTTGGCCGTCGACAGCCGGCCCTGCGCGATCACCGCGAGCCGGTCGCAGATCTCGAACAGCTCGTCCAGCTCCTCGGAGACGACCAGCACGGCGACACCCGAGCTCGCGAGGTCGATCAGCGCCTGGCGGATCTGCGCGGCGGCGCCGACGTCGACCCCCCACGTCGGCTGCGCGGCGATCAGCACCTTCGGCGCGAGGCGAATCTCGCGCCCGACGATGAATTTCTGCAGGTTGCCGCCGGACAGGCTGCGCGCGACCGCCTGCGGCCCGCCCGCCTTCACCCGGTACGCGGCGATCGTCTGCCGCGCGAAGTCGCGCATCGCGTCGAAGCGGATGAAGCCGTGGTCCGCGAGCCCGGCACGGTGCGCGGTCAGCAGCGCGTTCTCGGCGAGCGACATCTCCGGCACCGCGCCGCGTCCCAGCCGCTCCTCCGGCACGAAGCCCAGGCCCAGCTCGCGCCGCTGCGCCGCGTCCAGCCGTCCGGCGGCCGTGCCGTTGATCGCGATCGCGCCGGCGCTCGCGAGCGGGCGCTCGCCGGACAGCGCGGCGAGGAGCTCCTTCTGGCCGTTGCCGGACACGCCGGCGATGCCGACGATCTCGCCGGCGCGCACGGTGAGGTGGATGTCGTGGAGCGCGGTGCCGAACGGGTCGTCGGCGGACAGCGACAGGTGGTCGACCACCAGTGCGCCGTCGCCGTGGACCGTCGATTCGCGGTGCTGCGGGTGCGGCAGGTCGCCGCCGATCATCATCCGCGCCAGCGAGCCCGAGCTCTCCTGGCGCGGGTCGCAGGTGCCGGTGACCTTGCCACCGCGCAGCACCGTCGCGCCGTGGCACAGCGCGCGGATCTCGTCGAGCTTGTGGCTGATGTACAGGATCGAGCAGCCCTCGTCGGCGAGCCGGCGCAGCGTTTCGAACAGCGTCTCGACCGCCTGCGGCGTCAGCACCGACGTCGGCTCGTCCATGATGAGGAGGTGCGGATCCTGCAGCAGGCAGCGGACGATCTCGACGCGCTGGCGCTCGCCGACCGACATCGAGTGGACGTGCCGGCCGGGATCGAGCGGCAGCCCGTACTTGGTCGACACGTCGCGGATGCGCGCCGGCAGGTCGGCCCCGGCGCGCGCGGGGTCGAGCGCGAGGGCGATGTTCTCGGCGACCGACAGCGTCTCGAACAGCGAGAAGTGCTGGAACACCATGCCGATGCCGAGCTCGCGTGCCTTCGCCGGGTTGGCCACCGTCACCGGCCGGCCGTTCCAGAAGATCGTGCCTGCGTCGGGCTTGCTGACGCCGTAGATGATCTTCATCAGCGTCGACTTGCCGGCGCCGTTCTCGCCCAGCACCGCGTGGATCTCGCCGGGCTGCACGCTGAGGTCGATGCGGTCGTTGGCGACCACCGACGGATAGATCTTGGTGATGCCGGCGAGCCGCAGCCGCGGCACCGCGGAGGTCGTCGGGTGGCCGGCGCCTACTGGACTACCTTCGTGCTGCGCACTCCGGTATTCGCCCTTGGGGCGGCCCGGCGGGCTCATGCGCGTTGCTCCCTGGTCGCAACCGCGCCGGCCGCGATGCCGTCGGCATGGAGCGGGGCGATCTGGGCCCCCGTCCGCGTGGCCGCGGCGCGCGCGCGCGCCTCGCGCCGCGCCAGCAGCTCGGCGGCGACCGCGACGGCGATGACGCCGGGCTCCTTGCCCGCCAGCCCCGCCGTCGCGCCGATCGGGCAGACGATGCGCGTCATGGCGTCTCCGGAGTGACCGCGCGCGGCGAGCCGGCGGGCGAACTGCGCGCGTTTCGACGCCGAGCCGATCAGCCCCAGGTACGCCCAGTCGTCGCGTGCGAGCGCGGCCTCGACGAGGTCGAAGTCCAGCGCGTGGCTGTGCGTCAGCACGACGACGTAGCTCCCCGGCGGCAGCGCCGCGAGCTCGTCGTCCGGGGCGTCGGTCGCGACGACGTCGACGTTGGCGGGGATCGCGGCCGGAAAGTCGTGCTCGCGCGAGTCGATCCAGCGCACGCGCGCCGGCAGCGCACCGAGCACCCGGACCAGCGCCCGGCCGACGTGGCCGTTGCCGAAGACGGCGACGTCGAAGCCGGACGGACGATGGATGAGCACCAGCGGCGCGTCGGCCGTGGCGCGCCCGCGGTCGGCGGGGACGCCGTCGCCGCTGCGGAAATCATCGCGCGCGGCGGCGGCGGGGAACGGCTGGTCGACGACGATGCTGCGCTCGGCTGACCCCGTGCGGGCGACCAGCGCGAAGGCCGCGCCCCGGCGGTGGGCGTCGCGCGCGGCGGCGACCCACGGCGCGTCGGCGGCGCCGACGACGTGGAAGGCGAGGGTGGCGACGCCCCCGCAGCACTGGCCGAGCCGCGCGGCGAGCGGGAAGCGGACCAGCCACGACGGCGTCGGTGCCGGTGCCGGGTTGCAGTTCTCGGCACCCGCCGGTCCGGGCACTTCCGCCGCCGGCCCGAGCGCCTCCCGCGCCATCCTGGTCGCCTCGAACTCGAGGTGCCCGCCGCCGATGGTCCCGGCGATGCCGTCCGGCGTCACCACCATCGCGGCGCCGGCCTCGCGCGGCGTCGACCCGCGCGCCTCGGCCACCGCCACCAGCACCGCGGCGCGCGGACCACCCGGCGCGCGTGCGAGCGCGGCGGCGAGGGCTTCGGGCCAGGCGGCGTCGATGGCGCTCATCGCGGCGCGGGATTGCCGCCGCTTGCGCGCGCGGCCGACATCGGGAGTGACCCTGCGGGCGATGGCGTCGACGATCGCCTCCGCCGTCGCCGGCGCGTCGAGCGCCACGGCGCTGCCGTCGCCGACGCTGGCGACGGCGTCGCGGATCGCATGGAACGCCGACAGCGCGAGCATGAACGGCGGCTCGCCGACGGCCTTGCTGCGATGGATCGTGTCCTCGCGGTTGGGCCGGTCGAGGAACCCGATCGCAAACGCCTCGGGCCACTCGCGCGCGGTCGGGATCTTGTACGTCGACGGCGAGTGCGTCTTCAGCTCGCCGGCGTCGTTCCACCACAGCGCCTCCATCGTCAGCCAGCCCCAGCCCTGCAGGAAGCCGCCCTCGATCTGGCCGCGGTCGATCGCCGGATTCAGCGACGCGCCGGCGTCGTGCAGGATGTCGACGGCCAGCAGCCGGCACTCGCCGGTCAGCGTGTCGACGACGACCTCGGACACCGCCGCGCCCCAGGCGAAGTAGAAGAACGGGCGGCCGGTCAGCGTCTTGCGGTCGTAGTGGATCTTCGGGGTGGCGTAGAAACCCGTTGCCGACAGCGGGACGCGGGCGAAATACGCGCGGTGCGCGAGCTCGGCGAAGGTCAACGTCGCGGCGCCCGCGCACACCGTGCCGCCGGCGAAGACGACGTCGGCCGGCGTGCCGCCGAGCTTCGCCGCCGCAAACTCCGCCAGCCGCGTCTTCAGCGTGCGCGCCGCGTCGCGCGCCGCCATGCCGTTGAGATCGCTGCCCGACGACGCCGCGGTCGGCGATGCGTTGGGCACCTTGCTGGTGTCCGACGCCGACACCCTGACCGCGGAAAGAGGAACGCCGAGCTCGTCCGCGACGACCTGGGCGACCTTGGTGAACAGCCCCTGGCCCATCTCGGTGCCGCCGTGGTTCAGCAGCAGCGTGCCGTCGTTGTAGAGGTGCAGCAGCGCCCCGGCCTGGTTGTAGTGCGTCGCGGTGAACGAGATGCCGAACTTGACCGGCGTCAGCGCGATGCCGCGCTTCAGCAGCGGGCTGCCGCGGTTCCACGCCGAAATCGCCTGCCGCCGCTCGCGATAGCGCGACGACGCCTCGAGGCGGTCGAAGAGCTCCGGCGCGACGTTGTCCTCGACGGTCATCCCGTACGGCGCGACGTTGCGTTCGGTCGTGCCGTAGAGATTCACCCGGCGCACGTCGAGCGGATCGCGGCCGAGCGCGCGCGCGATCTCGTCGACGATCATTTCGATCGCGAACATCCCCTGCGGGCCGCCGAAGCCGCGAAACGCCGTGTCGGACACCGTGTTCGTCCGGCAGCGGTAGCTGTGGATCGCGACGTCGGGCAGCCAGTACGCGTTGTCGGCGTGGAACATCGCGCGATCGTTGATCGGGCCGGAGAGGTCCGCCGAGAAGCCGCAGCGCGAAGCAAACGTCAGATCCAGCCCGAGGATGCGGCCGTCGTCGTCGAAGCCGACGTCCCAGCCGTAGCGGAATGCGTGGCGCTTGCCCGTCAGGATCATGTCGTCGTCGCGGTCGACGCGGAACTTGACCGCTTCGCCGGTGCGCCGCGCGAGGACCGCCGCCAGGCAGGCGAACTGCGACATCTGCGTTTCCTTGCCGCCGAATCCTCCACCCATCCGCCGGCATTCGACGACGACGTCGTGGGCGGCGATCCCGAGCGCATGCGCCACCATGTGCTGGACCTCGCCCGGGTGCTGCGTCGAGCACCATACGCGCATGCCGCGCTGCTCGACGGGCACCGCCAGCGCGATCTGGCCCTCGAGGTAGAAGTGATCCTGGCCGCCGCTCGCCGCGCGCCCGGCCAGCCGGTGCGGCGCGCGCGCCAGCGCGGCGGCCGGGTCGCCGCGAACGAGGTGCGCCGGCGGCAGCACGTACGATTCCGCGGCCAGCGCCTCGTCGATGGTCAGCACCGCGGGCAGCGGCTCGAGGTCGAAGCGGGCGAGCCTGGCCGCGGCGCGCGCCGCAGCTGGCCGACGTCGCGGCGACGGCGAACACCGGCTGGCCCACGAACTGCACGATGCCGTCGGCGAGGATCGGGTCGTCGTGCTGGATCGGGCCGACGTCGTTGACGCCGGGGATGTCGGCGGCAGTGATCACGGCGACCACGCCGGGCGCGGCGCGCACCGCGGCGAGATCGACCGAGCGGATGCGCCCGTGCGCGAGCGGGCTCATGCCGACCGCGGCGTGCAGCGTGCCGCGCGGCTCGGGCAGGTCGTCGGTGTACGCGGCCTCGCCGGTCACGTGCAGCCGCGCCGATTCGTGCTCGACGCCGGCGCCGACGACGCGCGCTTCGAGCGCGGGGGCGGGGGGCGGCGGGGCGTTCATCGACTCGATCCGGTCAGGCGATGGTGGCGAACACGCGGGTCGCCGCGCGCGGCGCGTCCGCCGCCGTCTCGTGCCAGCAGCGCAGCAGCATCGCGCCGAGCATGGTGCGGCGGTACGCGGCGCCGGCGCGCATGTCGGTGATCGGCGCGAATTCGCCGGCGAGCACCGCCATCGCGGCGCGGGCCGCGGGCTCGGTCCAGGCCTTGCCGGTGAGCGCCGCCTCGGTCGCGGCGGCGCGCTTCGGCGTCGCCGCGACGCCGCCGACGCCGATCCGCGCAGAGGCAATGCGGCCGCCGTCGACGTCGAGGCGGAACGCGGCGAACACCGCCGAGATGTCCTGGTCGTGGCGTCGCGACACCTTGTACGCGCGCAGCAGCGTGCCCGGCGGCCGGCGCGGCACGCGGATCGCCCGCACGAATTCGCCCGGGGCGAGCGCCGACTGGCGGTAGCCGAGGTAGAAGTCCTCGAGCGGCAGCGTGCGCTCTGCGCTCCCGCGGCGCAGCACCACTGAAGCTCCGAGCGCGATCAGCGCCGGCATCGAGTCGCCGATCGGCGAGCCGTTGGCGACGTTGCCGCCCAGCGTGCCCGAGTTGCGGATCGGCACCGAGGCGAAGCGGTCCCAGGCCTCGTGCAGCTCGGGCCACTCGCGGTCGAGCGCGGCGAACGCGTCGGCGAGCGTGGCGGCGGCGCCGATCTCGAGTGCACCGTCGTCCTCGGCGATCCGTGCGAGCGCGCTGACCGCGCCGACGTGGACGAGGTCGCCGAGCGACCGATGCTGCTTGGTCACCCACAGGCCGACGTCGGTGGCCCCGGCGACGATCCGCGCGTCCGGCCGCGCGGCGACGATCGCCGCGAGTTCGTCGACGGTTCGCGGCGCCGAGAAGCGCTGGCCGCCGTGCGTGTATTCGAACGTTTCGGTCCTGGCCAGCGCGGCCAGCGAGTCGGCCAGCGCCTCGTCGTCGCGGCAGACGCGGCGCGCGCCGTCGGCGCCGACGCCCGGGCCGCGCCAGCCGGACGGCGCCGGCAGCGCGTACATCGCTTCGGCGGCGGCAAGAATCGGCCGGTAGCCGGTGCAGCGGCAGAGATTGCCGGACAACGCCGACACCACGGCGTCGCGCGGCGGCCGGTGCGCGTTCTTGTACAGCCCGAACAGGCTCATCACGAAGCCCGGCGTGCAGAACCCGCACTGCGATGCGTGCTCGCGCACCATGGCTTCCTGGACCGGATGCAGCGCGCCGTCGGCATCCTGCAGGCTTTCGACGGTGAACACCGCGAGGCCGTCGACGGTGGGCAGCAGGCGGATGCAGGCGTTGACCGGGCGCCAGTCGAGGCCGCCTCCCGCGGCGGGCGCCGCGACCACGACGGTGCAGGCGCCGCAATCACCCTCGGCGCAACCCTCCTTGGTCCCGGTGAGCCGCCGGCGGTCGCGCAGGAACTCGAGCAGCGTCGTCTGCGGCGCGGCGTCGGCCACCTCGACGAGGTCGCCGTTCAGGAGAAACCGGATCGGTTCGGGCATGGCCACGTCGCGGGTCCGCGGGGAGGGAAACGCAGCGGTCAACGATAGCACACGCGCCGGAGCCGCCGCAGTGCAGAGGTTGCGCACTGTCCCGGAATTCTGCAATGTGGAGTCCATCCCTGGGGCCGGACCTGCCTTGATGGGAGTATTCCCGCGTTTCGATGACGAGCCAACCGACCGCCATCATCGCCATGCCATGGCGCTGTGGGTGGTCAACGACCGGGTCGAAGTACCGCTCCTGCTTCCCGAACAAACTCAGGAACAGCACACACCATCAGCCGGAACCCCTTGACGCCAGAGCCCACGACGGCCTGGACCTCGGCCATCTTGTTATGAGCTGGTCGCATCCGTCGCTTGTCACCAGCGGAACACCGCGGCGATCTGCGGACCGTTGAAGCTCAGTTCCTCGACCGGCTTGCCGGACTTGAACCGATAGTCCAGGTAGCGCCACGACGCGACCAGGTCACCCCAGCCGAACGTGTAGCCGACGCCGGCCGACAACTGGTACGTCAGCTTCGATTCGCCGGTGCCGACGTCGACGTAGTACGGCAGGAACCACGCACCGTCCGAGCCGAACGCGGCCCGACCCTTGAGGCCGACCAGGGCATCCCAGTTCTGTTCCTTCACTTCACGGCGGCCTGTGCGGTCGGGCAGTGCGATCGGACCGACGTTGCCGGTGAGCGAATAATCCACCCTTGGCCGCACGTCCAGCATACGCGTCCCGGCGATGGCGTCGAGCTTGAGGTCGCGATCGGCGACAATCGCATACGTGCCTACCAGGGTTACCGCCCAGAGCTTCAGATCGAAGCTGAGCTTGACGTTGATGTCGGCCGGGATCTCGTGCTGTCCAATGCTCAGGGCCCTGGAGTTCTCCTGGACATTGCCGACGTCCATGTAGGCGACGTCGGTGAACACGCCCCACTGTCCGCGGCGCGCCTCGAAGGTGCCCATGAAACCCATCTTCATGGAATCGAGGATCTCGTCGACCCCGACCGTCACGTCCTTGCTCGCACCGGTCGGCGGAAACGTCACGCGGCCGCCGATGTCGGACAGGAACATGTAGACGCTCGCCTCGTACTTCCAATCGGAACTCGCCTGCGCGGCCGAGACGCCGGGCAGGAGCACTGCGAGCAACGGCACCGCAGCGACCACTGACTTGAACGCTCTCATCGCAATCCTCCTTCAGGACAGTCACGCACCAGATGCAGCTTGAACTGCTCCGGATCACGCACCTTCAGTTCCACCGTCCGCTGCAGGCCCTTCACGGGGATGGTCTGCGTCGCCGCGTCGACCTTCGTCACGTCGCCGACGGCGGTCACCTGCCTTGCGACTCCACCCTGAGGTGTTTCGCCCGGCTTGGCCTGAACCATCGCGGACTTGTCGGTCCGTTCGACTTTCAGGCTGCCGCCCTTCTTCAGTTCGACCACGAGGGCGTCGACGTAAGCGACCTTGGCACTGTCGTCGACCTTCATCTGGCGCCGACAGCAGGTTCGATTCGGATTGTGATCATGCCGACCTCTCCGCTCGATGCGCTGTGACTACTTGACGGTGTAGCCGCGACCTTCGAGACACGCAGCGCGCGCCTTCGCGAAAGTGGCCTGCTGTTGCGAGGTCGCCTGCTGCGCGGCCGCCTGCTGCTGCTGCGAGGCCGCGGCATTCTGCCGGCGACTCTGCCCACGCGCGGCCGCCGCGCCTACCGCTGCACCGGTGCCGGCGTCACCGCCCACCGCCTCACCGACGATCGCGCCGCGGGCGGCGCCGCGCGCACCCGCTCCCGGCGTCGTTCCCGTCGCGGTCGTGGGTGGCGGCGGCGGTGCCGCGACCGGCTTGCTCGGATCGATTCCGGTCTGCTGCACGGCCCACTGGTAGCAGGCCGACTCGTCCTGCTTCTGTTGACCCGGCGACTGGCCCTTGGCGGGATAGACGTACTGCTGCGCCCACGCTCCGCTCGCCAGCAGTGCGGCACACGCACAGGCGGCGAGCCTTGCAATCCGATTCGTCTTCATATGGTCTCGTTGAAATGGGTTGGATCCGGAAACCGGAGTCAGCTCGTGAGCAACTGGGAGTAGGTGCGCGACAGCATGCCGCCGGAAAGAGTCCGGGCCCGGAAGCCGTTCTGCAGCAGGATGCGCGTCGCGTAATAGGCACGACCGCCGGAGCGGCAGATGAGCAGGATCTCGCGGTCGCGCGGCAGCTCGCCGAGGCGCGCGCGCAGCTGCGGCAGCGGGATGTTCACCGCGCCCGGCACGCTCTCGACCGCCAGTTCCGCCGGCATCCGCACGTCGAGCAGCAGCGCATTGCCAACTTCGCCCCAGTGACGTACCGGCATGTCGTCTCGCAATACATCGGCCCCCACCATGCCGGCGTAGTTGACCGGGTCCTTGGCGCTGCCGAACTGCGGCGCGTAGCAAAGCTCCGCTTCCTCCAGGTCGTAGACGGTCGCGCCCATCTGGATCGCCATCGCGATCACGCTGATGCGCTTGTCAACGCCATCCTCACCCAGCGCCTGCGCGCCGATGACGCGGCCGTCCGACTTGCGGAAGAGGACTTTCATCGCAATCGGCCGGGCGCCGGGGTAGTAGCCGGCATGCGAGTTCGGGTACAGGAAAATCTTCTCGAAATCGACGTCGCCGCGGCGCTTGAGCGTCTTCTCGTTGACGCCGGTCCATGCCGCAGCGGCGCCGAATATGCCGATGACCGCCGTGCCCTGCGTGCCGCGAAAATGCGCGTCGCGTCCGGCGATCACGTCGGCCGCGATGCGGCCTTGCCGGTTGGCCGGCCCTGCCAGTGCGACCAGGCCCGACTCACCGGTGATGGTGTCCTTCACCTCCACCGCATCGCCCACCGCAAAGATGTCGGGGTTGGACGTGCGCATCTGGTCGTCGACGCGAATCCCGCCGCGCTCGCCAATCTGCAGCCCGGCCGCGCGCGCGAGGTCGGTATCGGGGCGCACGCCGAGCGCGAGGATCACGACGTCGGCCGGATACACCTTCCCGGATTTCGTGCGCACGATCAGGGAGCCTTCTTCGCCCTGCTCGAAGGCCGCCACGCCGTCGTTGAGTGCGACGTGCACGCCATGCCGACCGAGGTGATCTTCCACCGGCTTCGCCATGTCCTTGTCAAGCGGCGCCAGGACCTGATCGGCCATCTCGACGAGCGTTACGTCGAAGTCCCGGTGCACGAGGTTCTCCGCACTTTCCACGCCGATGAAGCCGCCGCCCACGACCACGGCGCGTGTTTTCGGCCGCACCGTCTGGAAGCCCGCGTACTTGTCCATGCCCGCCAGGAACAAGGAGCCGCGCTCGAGCCACTCGCGAATGGCGCGCGCATCGGGCACGGTCCGCAATTGGAAGATCCCTGGCAGGTCGATGCCGGGCAGCGGAGGACGAATCGACTTCGCGCCGGGTGACAGTACGAGCTTGTCGTACGGCTCGGTGGTGACCGCGCCGGTGGCGACGTCCCGCAGCTCGACCGTCTTCTTGTCCGGCGAAATCTTCACCGCTTCGCAGCCGGTCCGCACTTCGACCGAGAAGAAGCCACGGAACATTTCCGGACTCGCCACCAGCAGGCTCGACTCCTTCGGAATCACGCCGCCGACGTGGTACGGAAGGCCGCAGTTCGCGTACGAGACATACGGCCCGCGCTCCACCATCAGGATCTGCGCGTTCTCGTCCAGCCGGCGCAACCGCGCCGCACATGAGGCACCTCCCGCCACACCGCCAACGATCACGACTTTCATGCCCGGCTTCCTGCTTGCTGCACTCATGCTCGACTCCCTTCCGGTCCGATCGGGTCGCGGAACCACCGTCCCGGCCCCGTAGTTCGTGTTTGCGTCCTATTGCGCGACCCAGCCGCCATCCACCGGGAGCGCCGCACCGCGAATCTGCGCGGCCGCGTCCGAGCAGAGGAACACGCACAGGGCGCCCATCTGTTCGGGCGTTGCGAATTCACCGGACGGTTGCTTCTCGCCCAGCATTTCCGCCTTCGCTTGCTCGCCGGAAATTCCTTCCCGTTGCGCGCGATCGTCGATCTGCTTCTGCACCAGCGGCGTCAGCACCCAGCCGGGGCAGATTGCGTTGCAGGTGATTCCCGTCGTGGCGGCTTCGAGCGCCACCACCTTGGTCAAGCCGATCACACCGTGCTTGGCGGCGACATAGGCCGCCTTTTCCGTTGACGCGACGAGCCCGTGCACCGAGGCGATGTTGATGATGCGGCCCCAGTCCCGCCGCTTCATTTCCGGCAGCACCGCCTTGATCGCGTGGAAGTTGGACGAAAGATTGATGGCAATGATGGCGTCCCATCGATCGTCCGGGAACGCGTCGACCGGCGCGGTGTGCTGGATGCCCGCGTTGTTCACCAGGATGTCGGCCGAACCGAGCTGTTCGACGGCGTCCTTCACCATCGCGCGCACCTGCTCGGGCTTCGAGATGTCGGCGTTGCTGTAGGCCACCTTGACGCCGAATTCCTGCGCGAGCCCCGCGCGCAGGGCCTCGATCTGCGCCGCATCGCCGAAGCCGTTGAGCATCACGTTCGCGCCCGCGCCGGCCAGCGTGCGCGCAATGCCCAGCCCGATGCCGCTGGTCGAACCGGTCACGATGGCGGATCTGCCCTTCAACATGTCGTTCACTCCCTTGGCGCAGTGCATTGTTCGTTCTTCATGCGCTAGACATCGAATAGGCGCACGCCGTTGCCGAGATCATCGAGGCGGCAGGTGTCCGGCCGCTCGATCACTTTCCGGATGTCATCGAACCCGCCGCGCCAGAGGTCCTGCACCGTCGCGCGCGAGAACTCGTAGTCCTTGAAGTCGTACGACTTCGTGTCGCTGCGGTTGACCAGGTGGATCAGCGACAGCGGACCGCGCTCCGTGACTTCGGCGAGCTTCTTCACCTGGGCATCGGATCGCAGGTTGGCGGGCAGCTTGGCGACGACGTCGCGAATGAGGCTCCGCAGCGCCTCGACCTTCCGGACCTGCTCGCGCGAGAGCCGCGCCTTGCTCTGGTACTGGATGTCCTTCACGCGTTCGGCCACCTCGGCGAGGTTCTTCGGTACCCGACCCCGCCCGCTGAAGAGATCGACCTGAACGATCAGCGCGCTCAGCTTGAAGTCCCTGCCGACGTATTCGAGCGGCGTGTTCGACATGATCCCGCCGTCGAGGTAGAGCTCACCGTCGATCTCCACCGGCGGAAAGCCGGGCGGCAGGGCGCCGCTCGCCAGAACGTGACTCGCCGAAATGGGACGCTCGGTGTTGTCGAAGTAAACCGATTCACCGGTGCCCGCATTGACCGCTCCAAGCGACAGGCGCATACCACCGGCGTTGATGCGGTCGAAGTCGACCAGCCTTTCGAGCGTCGCTCGCAGGGGCTCGGTGTCGTAGTAGCTCATCGCGGCAATCGTTCCCTCCGGTGCCAGCTGCGGCATCGGCATGCGCGGAGCGAAGAAGCCCTGGATGCCGAAGAAGATCGCCGAGGCGGCGGCCATCCGGTTCATCAGCGGCCGCACCGTATCCATCGCTGCGGGCAGCACGATCGGCGACTGCGCGGAGACCAGATCCCAGAATTCGCGCAGCCGGTCGACGCGCCGTTCCGGCGCATTGCCGGCGATCAGCGCCGCGTTGATCGCCCCGATCGAAATGCCGACCACCCAGTCCGGCGCGAAGCCTTCCGCGGCAAGGCCCTCGTAGACGCCGCCGTGATACGCACCCAGCGCGCCCCCTCCCTGCAGCAGCAGGATGCGATGGTCGTGCGCCGCGAAGCTGGCGCGAAGCGCATCGACGCTTCCGTGCTTCGGATGGGTTGCGACATGGTGGCCGCTACGCGCCGGCCGTGTCCTGGTGGCCTTCATCGTGTCCTTAGGCGTGGAGAATCACCGCGAGAAGGGAGAACAAGCCGAGCACCGCGATGACGACGGCGATCACCTTGCTGGTCGACCGCGGCATGTCATCGTATTGAAGACGCAGCGCCTTCAGATCGCGGGCGTGTTCGAACGTGCCGAGCAGCAGCGACAGCAGGCCGATCCCGATCAGGGCGAGCCCGAACCCGCGGGGGCCGAGGAGCGTCTGCGCGACGATCGAGTCCTTCATCTCGATCTGGAAGAACTTGTAGACCGAGAACCCGAAGGTGATGAGCGACGTGCCCGTCCGTACCCAGGCCATCATCGTGCGTTCGTACGCAACGCGAGTGCGTTCCAGCGCCAGGCGCGTCGTGTCGACCCGTGTCCCGCTGCTTGCAGTGTTATCGGTCATCAGGTGCTCCTTGAAGCGCTTGGCGCAGTCGCCATCTCTTCGACGTCGCCCGGAGCCGGAATTTCGCGCCCCGGCGGCGCTCAGGTCCGCCGCATCGCGACGGAGCGCTTGTTCACAGCAGCATCGCCAGCAGCCGGTCGATGAGTTCCTCTACCGAGAACGTCGTCAACAGCAGTGGCGCAATCGGCAGCAGGGCCGTCAGCGTGGGGAGAGTGAGGTTGCGCCACGCGAATGGCAGCATGGGGATCCTGTCGATCACCTCGTACGCGTTGTGGAGGTCCGCCAGCGACTGGATGTCGGCGCTGCCGAGCAGCGGCTCGCTGGTCGTCTGCCCGTCACCGACCCACTTGCGGCGAAACTCGCGCGCATACCGCTGCCCGACCGTGCCGTACTCCAGGAGGCCCCAGCGTCGAACCGCGCGCAGATTCGGCATGAACACGAGCAGCGGTCCGAGGACTGCGAGCAGCAGCAGCACGACCATCGCGAAAATCTCCAGCTTGAAATCGGCCAAAGCGGCGCCCGTGTGCAGGATCCTGTTGGCGATCATCCCCGACAGTACCGATCCCATCGCGAGCAGGATGGGGCGGTACGCGCGCTCCGACAGCACGAGAAAGTGCAATCCGGCCAGGCCATCGGGATGGGTCGGCTCCAGGTCCAGATCCAGACGCGCCACCTGCCACAGGAAGCGGGTCCAGATACACAAGCGGAAGCACCACCGCAAGAACAGGAACATGAAGATCGGGATGCTGACCCATGCCATCCAAATCCCTGCCATCGTCGGCCGGAGCCGTTCACCGTCGACCACGGCATACCAGGTGTTCACATCGAGCGCGAACTGGGTGCGCCATACGACCGTCATTCCCAATGTGTACACGAACACGATCAGCAACAATTCGGCCACGACCGAGTTGCGCCACCGCATCGCCGAGGCGATGGCCGCCTCGAACGACGGGCGCGTGGCGTCCGTAACGAGTTCGTCCTCGACGAAGCGTCGGATCACAGGGGGCAGCTGACGGTGCGTCCAGACCTCCGCCAGCATCAAAAGGGGAATTCCAGCCAGCATGCGTGCATGAATTTCGATGTCCTGCAGGAAGCTCATCGCGGTGCCACCGCCCAACGCGTTTCCCTCCATCACGGACAGCAGCAGGAGTGGAAGCCAGGCGATCATGGCCATGAGCAATGCCCGCCGACGCGTGAAGTGCAGTTCTTCGTCTGACAGCCGGGCGCGTCGCCAGAGCTGGTAGAGGGGGCCGCCGGCCACCAAGCTGAAATCGCCGAGCTGCGGCAGTGGGGGCCCGCGCAGGGATGGCGCCGGCTGTGCAATGCCCGGCCCCGCCATTGGGCGGGATCCCGATGTGCCGTTGTCCGTGTGTTCGCTCATCTCGCCTCGACCGTCATTTCGGGTACAGGAGCACCAGCTGGAGTCGGAGCTGCCATCGGGCTCCCGCATCCGGCCGCTCCACGTTGTAGTACGCACCGGCCTGCAGGTTCATCGGCTGACCGCCCGGTTTGACGATCTGACCGATGCTGAGACCGATCGGGACGGTCCATCGTTGTCCACTATCGGCCTTCCAGTCCGCGGTGATCACCGGCGAAAACGAGAGATAGCGTCCGGGAGCATCCGGAAAGTTGTAGTTGACGAAGGGCTGCAGCAGCATCTGGTTGACCGCGGGTCGGTCCGAGTCGGTCGAGACCGACCAGACGTTGTTGATGAGTGCGCCATAGACCCAGGTCTTGCCGATGTTCAGGACCACGGCGGTCGGTCCCAGCCCCCATGCTCCCTGCCCGAGCCGATCGTTGGTTGCGGTATTCAGTTGGGCGATCGCGCCCGCGCCCCAGACCCATCCTCCGGAAGCTTCGTTCGGCGACAGGAACGCCGAAAACTGTACGTCACCAAGGCCGAACTCGCGATCCTGACCGGCCGCGAATGCCGGCTGCGAGATCACGGGCAGGATGGTGCGCGTGATGAGGTTCCATTTCGCGTCCAGCTTGACCGGGACGACGGGCTGGATGTTGAGGATGTTTTGCGTCTTGTCGAGCGGGCCGGTACCGAAATTGACATTGTCCTGGAACGGCACGCTGATCATGTTGGCGATGGGGTTCTGCGCGGCCTTGGCCAGGCTGGCAGCGTCCTGCTCCTGTGCCGCAGCGGGTGCGCTGACCAGCACTGCCAGCGCGACTGCCGACGCGCCGCGCTCAATCATCGAACGGTTCCTTTCGGCCTCGAGACATCGGGTCAGTGGAGATCATGCGGCGCTCTCCAGGTGCGACAAAGTCAGCAGCAGCGCGGTGTACGACACTGCCCCGATCAGGAAGGACCCGTAGCTGCCTCTGTTTTCCTGCGGGAGTTCGGTGATCGCGGCGTTGACGACCACCCCGCCGATGACAAAGGCCACCAGGTTCAGCAGCCAGACGACGGGAAGCTCCACCGTTGCAGCAGCTCCCCAACCGACGAGTGAGGCCGCAGCCAGCAACCGCGCGCCTCGAGGGTGATAAGCCTCGCGATAGTGACTGCTGAGATTGCTCGAGATCATGAAGAGGTGCAGGCCCATGGCCACCGCGAACAGACCCAGGGTCCAGCCGTTCTTCCCGCTCCACACCATCATGTAGGCGAGCAGCGACGCATAGACAGCGAAGCCCCCCATCTGCAGCCACGGCCACTGCACGGGCGCGCTGGTCCGATGAGCGCCATCGTCGCCGGACGTCGGCGATCCGCTGGCCATCGTTGCGAGCCCGAAGAAGGCAAGGAAGCCGACCATGGTCCACAGGTAGACGCCGTGCTCCGGGAACACCATGGAGTGGCTCGGCGAGCGTGCCTGCAGTTCCCTGATCGTGTGCAAAGACGGCAGCACATGCACAAACGTGTAGGCCACCGACACGCCGGCTGCGAAGGAGAGCAATCGTCGATGGCTGTCCCGGCCGGCGGCGGAAGGCGCCCGCCCACCGAAGAGGAATATGGCGGCGAACAGCAGCGCGACTCCAAGTGTCGGCAGCAAGTGAGACTCAGACGTCGCCATGCCTCGTTCGACCTTCCATCGACAGTGCCTCAGGCCCGCGCGGCGACGACCCGCCCCGCCCAGCAGCCAGCGCTTGCCGCGGGCAGTCCGTCCTGCACTGCGAGGCGGCCCGTCGTCGCGCTCGGGACCTGCGGCGTACGGCAGCAACTTCATGCGGTCAGCTTCCGCACGATCTGTTTGACACCCTTGTAGCTGCCGCCGTTGAACGCCTTGAAGCCCTCGGCGTCCAGCACCTCCTTCGCCTTGCCGGCCCGGGCGCCGGTGCCGCAATAGAGCACGATGTTCCGGTCGCGTGGCAGTTCGTCCATGCGACGCTTCAGCGCCGACAACGGAATGTTCGTCGCGCCCGGCGCGATGCCGATCGCCGCCTCGATCCTCGATCGCACGTCGACGACGAGAGCGCCGTCCCCGATCAGCTTCGAAACCACTTCCGGCGGGCAGCTTCGACTTCATCTTCTCGTCGTGCTTCGCCTTCAGCTTTCGCAATGACATTGGAGTCACCTCCCGATAGCCCGGGTCGCCGCTCTGCGTGGAGCGCGCGCTTCGCGGCTCCCCTTCTTTGTTCCCGCGTTTGGCGAAGCGCGCTTGCTTGGGCGACCCGCCTGCGCATCGCTGGCGATGCGATTCCGCTTCGCACGCCGCTTGTCGGCGCCGACGAGCTTTCCCAGCTTCACGAGCAGGACCAGAAGAAGCAGGACCGGAGCGAGGCCCACACCCGCCACCGCCTCGACGACGGTGATCGGGCGGCCCTTTCCGAGAAGCCGCTCGAGCACCACATCCACGGTGTTGCCGCTCAGATTCGTGAACGTAATGAAGTAGACGTACCCGACGATCTCCCGGATCTCAGCCTGGCTGAAGCAGCTTTGAAGACTCTTCAGCGCGTCCGGATCCATCTGGTCGAGGTGTTCGGCATAGTACTGGCCGAACAGGATGGCCGCTGCCTCGGCCGGGTCGTGCGCCTGCAGCGAGTCATCCTGGAGGCTGAGAATCTGGTTGACCGCCTCCAGTGGGATGCCCTGCGACGTCGCCCAGTGGGAATGGCCCCATGCGCAATAGCGGCAGTCATTGATCGCGGTCACGCCAAGCATGACCTTCTCGCGAAGCGCCTTGGACGTTTTCGGCCTGAATATCGACCGGACGATGACCGGGAAGGCAATCGCGCAATTCGCGACCGTCCTCAGAAGATTGTCCGAGGTCAAGGTGCGTTTCTCGACCGGGCGGCGGCTTCCGCGACCGGCAGATTGGGTACTGGCTGCCCTGGGCATATCAGGCCTCCTGTTTCACGTGGCCGGCGTCGGTCTCGACGGGCAGCCCGGCCCGTCGCCATGCCAGCATGCCTCCCTGCAGTTGGCAGGCGTTGTCGAAGCCGTGCCGGCACAGCAGCCGCACCGCAGGAACGCTGCGATGGGCTGCGCGGCAGATCGCGACGATCGGGCGCGCGGGATCCAGTTGGAGGCTTGCAATGCGTGAGTCAAGTTCAGTGATCGGCACATGAACCGCGCCGGCAATGCGCCCCGACTGCCATTCGGCGGTCGTGCGCACGTCGATGAGCTGCGGTCTCGCCGAGCCGGCCGTGCGCATGCTGTCGAGCTGGCCAACGGCGATCTCGGGCACATTGCCGAATGGCAGCCACCAGAACAGTCCCATCGCGAATGGCACTCCCTACAGCACGTAGTTCGCGCTGGTGTCTGCGCCGTAGCCGCACCCCTGGTACGTGCAGTGCAGGTCGTCTCGGATGATCGCGGCCCAGCCACCGGCGCGGGTCGTGTCCAGCTCCAGGTTCTTGGTGAGCACCTTGGTTTCGAAGGTCCAGCCCTTCGGCAGGTTCTTCAGCTTGCCGCCCAACTCGCCAAGGTTGTCAGGCGTGAGAGTCGGATCGACCGCCTTGGTGTATTCCTGCAGGACCCAGACCGCGCCGCCCGGCTCGCGCAGCAGATGCACGGGCTTGCCCGCGTGAAACGTCCAGACCGAGCTGCGCCGGATCAGCGAGGGCACGTAGGCGTTCTGCATCTGGGAGACCATCTCCGCCCCGGTCATGTCGCCGCCCCAGCGCAACTCGACACCGTGGAAGTTCTGCGTTTCGCCGACGAGGAACTTGATATCGTCCATCATCCAGAAGCGTCCGCTATTGACCGCGCACATATCCACTTCGAGCTCAGCCGCCAGCTTCTTGGGATCGATCTTCTTGTAGGCCTCGGGGTCGACGGGGATCGATGCCGCCGTATAGACGTGGGCCCTCTGCGTCTTGCCGGTGCCGACAAAGGCCCCCATCCCGTGGAAGGGAAGGCCGCGGGCGTTCTTGAAGCTCATCCAGCTCAGGGGTTCCATACCTGTTTTCAGCTTCATTTGATCTCCTGTTTCGGTGGGGTTTGAGACGCGTGACCGCCGCGGGACTTGCGGAGAAGGATGGCGGCGATGAGGTGTACCGGCCCCCGGACGAGGACGTACGGCACGACGGCACAGACGAAGGCCACGACCAGCACCATTCCGGGGTAGATCCAGCGGAAGACGACCAGCTGGTACGTAATGTCGAGAACGACGGCGATGAGAAAAATCCGCCCGACGTCCTTGAACCAGCCATGGAAGATCCGTTTCCGCTCGACCGGGTCCTGGATCCATATGCCCAGGAAAGCCGGCCGGCCCTCCCGGAGATCCTTCCAGACGGCACGCAGGGCAATGATGGTGACGACCGTCGGCATGACCATGAGCCGGAAGTTCAGCGGCCCGCTAAACCGGCCGAGAAACTGATCGACTGCGAGCCTAAGCAGGTCGGTCATGGTGCCCATACGTGTCTCGTCTTCCCCCGAGGTCCGGCCGGAGGCCCGGAGAACGAGGCTTTCCCCCGTTCTCCGGGCTGCCCAAGGTACTGGGCTGCATCAACACTTACTTCTTCATGTTCTTCGCGACAAACTCCTGGATCTTCTTGCCCTGCGCAGCCAACCCTCCAGCGGTGCTGAACTGGATGATCTCGGCCCCTTCCTTCGACTTGAAGTTGTGCGGAGCCGGCATGTAGCCCGCTTCCCCAGCGCGCCAAACTTCAATGGTCCCGTCGAGGTAGATGACCTCCAACGCGCCCTTCAAGACGTAGGCCCAGTGTTCAACCCCGCACAAATCGTGGTCCAGTCCCTTTCCCTTCAGGATGTCCGTGAAGTCCGTGCCCGGGGCAAAAACGTGGTACGCGATCTGCATGCCGCCCCAGTTTTCTTCCCAGATCTTGAGGCCCGGGGTGTTCTGGGTGACGAAGTCGTCTACCGGGCGCATGTCCGTCAGTTTCTTCTTCATTCGATTGCTCCTTTTCTTGCGCCTCACCGGACCGGCGGTGATAGCGATTTGTCCAAGGCCAAGTCCGGTCGGCTACGAGACTTCGTTACCAGCGAGGACGACGCACACTGCACGCTGCTGTCGGCACCGTAGCCGCAGCCCTGTCCGCCTGCGATCGATTCTCAAGAAAGGGGCGCGGGAGCTCTTTACAAGCCCGGACAGTCTCTTCACAATTTCGGACAGCGGGAAACCGCCAGCTTGACCAGGGTCAATCCGCGCCGTTCGAGCAGGAACGGCATCCCGTACAGGTTTCGATGGACACGAGAGCCGATCCCTTTGCGCCGCTTCGCCTGAAGACCGCACCGGCGACGGCGCGCGACCCGATGATCCGCGTCGGGGCCCTTGCTGCCGTCCCTGGAGTGATCCGCAGCCTGGGAGGGGATCCCGCACGCGTGCTGGCAGAAGCCGGCTTCGACATCGCGTCGCTCGGCAGCCCGGACGAACAGATCACGTTCGCAGCGCGAAGTCGGCTGATCGCCCGCTGCGCCGAGATCACCGGGTGCCCGCACTTCGGGCTGCTGGTCGGACAGCAGGGGGGACTGCACTCGCTCGGACTGGTCGGCCTGCTCGTGAAGCACTCAGCCAATGTCGGCGTCGCGCTGCACAGTCTGGTGCGTTTCTTCCACCATCATCTGCGCGGCGCCTCGATCGACCTGATCATCGAAGACCAGCTCGCGGTCTTCGACTACACCATCTACCAGCCTGGCACCGTGGGAACGGACCACGTCGGCGCCGCCGCCATGGCGGGCGCCGTGAACATCATGCGAGGGCTGTGCGGCACCCAGTGGACGCCCAACGAGGTCATGCTTGCCCGCCGCAGGCCAGCCAACGTCGAACCGTACCGGCAATTCTTCCGCGCACCGATTCTGTTCGATGCAGAGCGGAACGCCATCGCGTTTCCCGCCGCGTTGCTCCGACAGGGCGTGGCCGCAAGCGAACCGGAAGTGCATCGGTTGCTGATCGAAAGGATGCAGGCGCTCGAGGCGCAGTTCCACGACGAGTTTCCCGAGCGGGTGCGCCGTGTCCTGCGCACCGCGCTGCTGACCGATCGCACGGGCAGTGACGACATCGCGGCACTGTTCTCGATGACGTCGCGCACGATGAACCGGCGCTTGAGTACGTACGGGCTCAGTTTCCGGAACCTCGTGGACGAAGGGCGTTACGAGATCGCCCGCCAGTCCTTGATCGACACCGACATGAGCGTGAGCCAAGTCGCAGCGCTGCTCGACTTCGACGCGAGCTCCTTCGTGCGCGCGTTCCAGCGCTGGAGCGGAAAGTCGCCGAGCCAGTGGCGGATCGAGCAGCAGGCGCGGGAGGAACGCGCAGCCCCGGCCGGAACGAAGGACGACGGTGCCTGAGCTGTCGACGTGGATGGCCTGCGAGCCTGACCGGACGGCCGGGCGGGCGATTGCCTTCGTCAACGCTCGCACGCCGGCGCGCTGCGTTCGTCAGTGCGGCCGTTGAGCAGCATGGCCGCACGCTCCGCTCCGACTGCCACGCGAAAGGCGGCAAACAGGCTGCGACCGACCCGTACGACGGTGCGCATGGGTACCGCTCTGGTCATTCCGGAACTCATTCGCAGGCTGGGTGCCGATCCGGGCGAAGTGCTGGCGGAGGTCGGCGTCGACCTGAAACTGTTCGACAACCCGGAGCACGTCGTCTCGCTCGCGGCTCACAACCGCATCGTCCAGCACTGCGCGGACCGGACGGGCTGCCCGCACTTCGGACTCCTCGTCGGCCAGCAGGACGGGTTGCGGTCGCTTGGTCTGGTTGGCCTGCTGGTGAAGTACTCGCCCGACGTCGAGACGGCACTCGCCTCCCTCGTGCGCCACCTGGGCGTCCACGTCCGCGGTGCCCATGCGACCCTGACGGTGGAAGGCAAGTTCGCGATCCTTTGCTGGGAGATCCACGAGGCCGGGGTCGACGCCATCGATCAGGTCGGCGATGGCGCCATCGCGGTCTACTGCAACATCCTGCGCGAGCTCTGTGGTCCCGACTGGATGCCGACCGAGGCATGGTTCGCGCACCGCCGGCCGGCCGATGTCCGACCGTTTCGGGAGTTCTTTCGCGTCCCGCTGCGTTTCGACGCCGAGCAGTTCGCGCTGGTCTTTCCCGCCGCGTCGTTGGCGCGCCGCCTGCCCGAGGTCGATGCCCAGTTGCAGCAGTTGCTGCAAGGCGAGATTGACGCGATCGAGAGACGCTACCAGGGCGACTTCCCGGAGCAGGTGCGCAGCGTCCTGCGTACGGCGCTCCTGACGGGCCGCGCCAAGGCCGACCAGGTCGCGGAGATCTTCGGCATGCACAGTCGAACCATGCATCGCCGGCTGCAGTCCTTCGGAGTCAACTTCCAGCAGCTGGTCGACGAAAGCCGCTTTGCGTTCGCCCGGCAGCTGCTGCAGGGTTCGTCGCTGGACCTCGCGCGGATCTCCGACATGCTGGGTTACGCGGCCCCGGGCGTGTTCACGCGGGCGTTCCAGCGCTGGAGTGGCACGACGCCAGCCGAGTGGCGAGCGACGTGCGGCCGCGACCCGCGGCGCATGGGATCGCCGGAGTAGTCCGGCACCACCCGCGTCGGTGATCGCAGGCGTTCAATCCCCCGTGCCGAGCGATCGCGCCGGTCGATCAACAAGAGCAGTAACGTCCGAGTTCCAGGCATACCCGCAGTCGACCCGAAGCCGCGCGAAGGTTCAATTGCATCCGCGACGTCAGGGCTGGCACACGAAGAAAGGGCCCCGCGCGGGGGCCCTTCAACTGGCCGGTCGCGGCCGACGGCATCGGCCGCGACCGCGATGCGGTCGTTACTTCTTCGCCGCGGCGGCCACGGCCGCGAGCAGCTTGTCGGCCTGCTTGTTGCTGACGTTGGCGCGGACGAGGATGTCCGGCGGCAGCACGGCCTTGCCGAAGAACGCCTTGTTCCAGTCGTCGGTCAGGTTGACGAGCGTGCCGTCGAGGTTCAGGCCGCCGTAGATGCCCTTGGCACGGGTGAACGTGATCAGGTCGGCCACGACGTCCGACTTCGCGCCCGCGCCGACCGGGCCGGCTGCCACGCTGGCGTCACCGCCCATCTTGAAGCTGGCGGCCAGCAGCGAGTTGAGGCCCTTGTCGGTCATGACCAGCGTGACCATCTCGGACACGGCGACGCCGGCCTGGAAGCCGACGCTGGCGGTGGCCATCGTGTAGAACGCGGGGCCGACCCACTTGCCGTCGGCCTTGGCGACGACGATCGCGCGACCGCCGGAGCCGCCGAAGATGAACCCGGCCTTGACGATTTCCGGGGAGATCATCACGGCCTTCGCGCGGCCGAAGTTCTGCTGCAGCCACTTCATCTCCGGGTCGCGCATGAAGTTCGACAGCGTGGCCTCGGACGCGTTGACCAGCTTCTCCTGATCGGTCTGCGCCTGCGCAGCCGGCGCCATCAGCATCGCCGACGCGGCGACGAGGACGGCGACGCCCATCGTGCGAAAAGTGTTCTTGAACATGGAATTCTCCTGACATTGAGCGTGCGGCACGCGCCGGACGCGAACGCGGGGTCGCCGACTGACGGCGTTGACCCTCGGGCGTCTGCAATTATAGCGCGATTCCGCCCCGCGCCACGACCTGCGCCTCAGTCGGGAATCGCATTCAGCAGGAACATCGCCGCGAGCAGCCCGGACGGCTTGCCGAGGCGCCCCAGCCACTGCGCGAAGATCCGCTCGATCTCGCCGGACACGTACACCTGCGTCAGCGCACGGTTGACCTCCAGCCGGAACGCCGAATCGCCGCGCGGCAAGCCGAACGCCATCGGCTCGTACGAAAGATCGTCAGGCAGCAGCGTCAGCATGCGCGGATCCTTCGACTGCACCACCAGGCCGACCAGCTTGACCTTGTCGGAGGCGAACGCGTCGAGGCCGCCGGACTCGAGCATCGCGATGCCCTCGTTGCCGTCGTTGAGGCGCGTGACTCTGGCGGTCATTGCCTTGTCCTTGAGGGCGGCGTCGAGGCGCTTTTCGGTGGTCGTCCCCTCGAGCACGCCGATCCGCTTGCCGGCGAGATCGGCGAAGCGCGCGACCCCGCCGTCGGCCTTGACGGCGAAGCCGCCCGAGTCGACGAACACCAGGCTGGAGAAGTCGACGTCCTTCATCCGCGTCTGCGTCGCCGTGGTGTTGGCGCAGTCGAGTTCGGCCTTGCCCGACGCCACCATCGCGACGCGCTCCACCGCCGTGCCGACGACCCAGCGGACCTTGAGGTCGCCGGCGCCGACGACGCGCCCGAGGTGCGCGATCACCCGTTTGCACAGGTCGATCGAATAGCCTGCCGGCTCGTCGCCGGTGGCGACGTACGAGAACGGCAGCGAATCCCCCGAGAACGCGACGGTGATCTGCTTTGCCGAACGGATCTTGCCGAGCGTGTCCGGCGCCTGCGCGAGCACCGGCGCGGCCGCGAGCGCGGCCACCGCGGCGGTCAGCTGCGACGACGCCGGCCAGGACGCGGCGCATGACGGGCCGCGCCGGCGGGGCCGACCGGACGCGGCGGGTGGTCGGGGACGGCAACGTGGGCAGAGCGAACGACGTCGGGGCGCGGGCGGGCATCACGGCAGCAGTCTCCAGGGCGGGGGGGCGAACCGCGATTCTACCGGGCGAACGCGCGCCCGGGCGTCCCGCCTGCAGGCCTGCCCGCGACACCTCGCGCGCCCGGCCCGCACCGTCCGTCCCCCGCCCTTCCGCGGCGCCCCGGCAGCCTGCCGCCGGCAGCGGGGCGCGATCGCCTCCCGCGGCGCAAGTGCGTGCTAAACTGAAAAAACCACATTTCGCCCGCCACGTCACGCGCTTTCCCGGCCGCTCCGACCCCGCCCTCCGATGTTCCGATCCCCTTTACTGGCTTCGCTGATCGCGGCCGCCGCGCTTGCCGCCGGACCCGCGCAGGCCGGACCGACGCTCGACCGGATCAAGTCCACCGGCGCCGTGGTGTTCGGATACCGCGTCGGCGCGGCCCCGTTCTCGTTTGCCGACCGTGACGGCCGTGCGCGCGGCTACAGCGTCGAGCTGTGCGAGGCCGTCGCCAGGACGGTCCAGAAGCAGCTCGGCCTGTCGACGCTCAAGGTCGAGTGGAAGCCGGTCGACGCCTCCACCCGCCTCGACGCCGTCGAGCGCGGCGACGTCGATGCCGTCTGCGGCACGACGACGATGACGCTGACGCGAATGGAGAAAGTCGATTTCAGCGTGCCGATCTACGTCGACGGCGGCGGCGTGCTGACCCTGCCGGCGAAGAAGCTCATGCGGCTCGTCGACCTCAAGGGCAAGCGCATCGCGGTGATTGCCGGCACCACCACGGAGCAGGCGCTGGTCCGCCAGCTCAACGTGCTCGAGGCGCCGGCCACGCTGGTGCCGGTGAAGGACGGCGCCGAGGGGCTCGCCGCGCTGCTGGCCGGGAAAGCCGACGGCTACGCCGGCGACCGCGTCGTGCTCGCGAGCCTGAAGCAGCGCAGCGCCGATCCGAACGGCCTCGCGTTCGTCGACGGCGACTTCTCGTTCGAGCCGTATGCGCTGGTCGTGCGGCGCGACGACCCGGATTTCCGGCTGACGGTGAACCGCGCGCTGGTCGGCCTTTACCGCGACGGCGGTATCGACGCGATCTTCCAGCGCTGGCTCGGCCACCTCGGGCGGCCGGGGCCGCTGCTGCACGCGATGTTCTACCTCAACACGCTGCCGGAGTGACCATGACGATCCGGCTCGCGGTCCTTGCGGTCCTGTTCGCGTCGGGCGCGACGCTGGCGCAGGCGCCGCCGCCGATCTCCCCGGCGAGCGCGCCGCCGCCGCTGGCGGCACCCAACGCACCGGCCCGGCCGCCGGTCGGCGGCCCGCCTTCGGTCGTCGCCGACGACTGCGGGCCCTGCGGCCGCGTCGAGTCGATCCGGCAGGTCACCGTCAGGCAGGGCTGGACCCCGCTGGGCCAGGGCACCGGCATCGGCGGCACCAATCCCGACAACGGGCCGGGCGGGACCGGCGGGGTGACCTCGGCGTTCCAGATCGGCCGCGGCGGGGAGAACCAGGGGCTCGTGCTGCTCGGCGCCGCCGGTGGCGCCAACTACCGCAAGGCGCCCAACTCGTACGAGCAGCCGCGATGGGAGGTCACGGTGAAGCTCGACCGCGGCATGACGCAGGTCGTGACCATGGCGTTCGAGCCGTACGTCCGCGAGGGCGATCGCGTCCGCATCGCGGGCAACAACGTCGAGCTCGTGAACTAGCGGCCCCGCGGGCCGGCGCCGATGGCAACGCTCGCGATCACCGACGCCCCCGACGGCCGCCGCGTGCTGGCGCTGGCCGGCCGCCTCGATGCGGCGACGGTCGCCCCGCTCTGGAAGGAGGCGCGCGCTGCGCTCGCCGGCGCATCGGGCCGGCCGGTCGTCGTCGATGCCGGCGCGGTCGACTACTGCGACGGCGCCGGCATTGCGCTGTTCGTCGAGCTGCAGCGGCAGGCGGGGAAGGCGCCGCTGGAGGTGGCCAACCTCGCCCCGTCGTTTGCGGCGCTGCTCGGCCAGTTCGACGCGCAGCGCCTGTCGATCGACCAGGACCCCGAGCCGCGCCGCGGCCCCGCGATCGAGGAGATCGGGCGCGCGGCCGCCGGCGTATGGCGCGACATCAGGATCCAGATCGCGTTCATCGGCGAAACCACGGCTGCGCTCTTCTACGCGGCGAGGCACCCGCGCAGCGTGCGCTGGAAGGACGTGATGCTGATCGCCGAGCGCGTCGGCGTCGACGCGCTGCCGATCGTGGCGCTGATCTCGTTCCTGCTCGGCATGATCCTCGCGTTCCAGTCGGCGGTCCCGATGAAGCGCTTCGGCGCCGAGATCTTCGTCGCCGACCTGATCGGCCTGTCGATGCTGCGCGAGCTGGGCCCGCTGATGACGGCGATCCTGCTCGCGGGGCGCTCCGGCGCCGCCTTCGCCGCCGAGATCGGCACCATGCGCGTCAACCAGGAGGTCGACGCGCTGACGACGATGGGGCTCGACCCGGTGCGCTTCCTGGTGACGCCGCGGATCATCGCGGCGCTGCTGATGACGCCGCTCCTGGTGCTGTTCGCGAACGTCGTCGGCCTCGCCGGCGGCGCCGCGACCATGACGACGTTCTCGATCCCATTCGTCACCTTCATCAAGGAGGTCGACACCGCGGTCACGATGAACGACTTTCTCGCGGGCTTCGTGAAGTCGTTCGTGTTCGCGATCCTCATCGCCGGCATCGGCTGCCTGCGCGGATTGCAGACGCAGGCGGGCGCGTCGGCGGTGGGCGATTCGGCGACGCGCGCCGTCGTGTCGGGGATCATCCTGCTGGTTGTCGTCGACGGCATGTTCGCGCTGGCCTACTTCGTGCTGGACATCTGACGTGGCCGCCGGAGACACCGCCCAGGCTGCGGACGCCGTCATTCGGGTCAAGGACCTCTCCGCCGGCTACGACGGCGTCGCGATCCTCAAGCACGTCAACTTCGAGATCCGCCGCGGCGAGGTGTTCGGCATCCTCGGGGGCTCCGGCGGCGGCAAGACCACGCTGCTGAAGCACATGATCGGGCTGTACCCGGCGATCGCCGGGCACGTCTTCATCGACGGCGACGACATGGTCACCGCCGACGCGTCCGGCCGCTACGACATTCTGCGCAAGATCGGGGTCATGTACCAGTCCGGCGCGCTGTTCGGCTCGATGACGCTGCTGGAGAACGTGCGCCTGCCGCTCGAGGTCTACACCGATCTGCCCGACGACGCGATCGACCTCGTCGCGCGGATGAAGCTCGAGCTGGTCGGTCTGTCCTCGGCCACCGGGCACATGCCGGCCGAGCTGTCGGGCGGGATGCAGAAGCGCGCGGCGATCGCCCGCGCGATGGCGCTGGACCCGGCGATCCTGTTCCTCGACGAGCCGTCCTCGGGCCTCGACCCGATCACCGCCGCGTCGCTCGACGCGCTGATCCGGCGGCTCGCCGACAGCCTCGGCATGACCTTCGTCATCGTGACCCACGACCTCGCCAGCGTCTTCGTCGCCACCGATCGCGTGATCCTGCTGGACAAGCGCGCCAAGGGTATCATCGCCGAGGGCGACCCCCGCCGGCTGCGCGATGAGAGCACCGACCCCCGGGTGCGCGCGTTCTTCAACCGCGAGCCCGAGGCCGCCGCCGCGTGAGCCCCAACTGCCTATCTGAGCCGATCGTGAGCCGACCGTGAGCGTGCGAGCCAACTACTTCAAGCTGGGCCTGTTCGTGCTGGGCGCGATGGGTGCCGCGATCCTGCTGCTGCTGGTCGTCGGCAGCGGGCGCTGGTTCCAGCCGCGGATCACCTTCGAGACCTACTTCGACGAGTCGGTGCAGGGCCTCGACATCGGGTCCAAGGTCAAGTATCGCGGCGTCGTCATCGGCGAAGTCACCAAGATCGGCTTCACTCACGTCGTCTACCAGCAGGACCGGCCGTTGACCGAGCGCAAGCGCTTCGTGCTGGTCGAGGCGCAGCTGCAGCCGCGGCTGCTGGGCGGCCGCGCCGCCGGCGAGCTCACCAGCCCGGAAAACGCCAAGCTCGAGGTCGAGCGCGGCCTTCGCGCCAGGCTCGCGCCGCAGGGCATCACCGGCACCAATTACCTCGAGATCGACTACGTGGACCCGCGCACCAACCCGGCACTGCCGATCGACTGGGAGCCCCGGCACTTCTACATTCCCAGCTCGCGCTCGACCGTGCTGCAGTTCGTCAACGCCGCGTCGGAGCTGATCACCAGACTGCACGACCTCGACGTCGAGGGTACGGTGGCCAATCTCAACCGGCTGCTGGTGCTGACCAACGAGCGCGTCGGCGCGATCGACACCAAGGCGCTGGCGCAGCGGACCGAGCGGGTCCTCGGCAAGATGGAAACCGCCCTCGATGGCGCGAAGCTCGGCAAGGTGTCCGACGAGGCGGTCGCGCTGCTGGCCGAGCTGCGCGCTTCGAATGCCGAGCTCCGCAAGACGCTGGGCAACCCGGCGCTGCAGAAGCTGCCCGAGGATGCCGGCGCCACGATGGCGAAACTGCGCGCGCTGACCGAGGACCCGGCGCTGCCGAAGACGCTGCAGTCGCTGTCGCGCTCGCTCGGCCGGCTGGATCGCATCCTTGGCGGCGGCGAGGCCGACCTCGCGGCCACCGTCGAGAACCTGCGCCAGATCACCGACAACCTGCGCGACCTCACCGAAGACACCAAGCGCTACCCGGCGAACGTGCTGCTCGGCGAGCCGCCGCGACCACTGGAAGGCAAACGATGACCGCCCGTTCGATCCCGGCGCCGCGCGCGCCCCTGCCGGCCCTTGCACGGACGATTGCGTCGCTGGCGGCGGTCGCGCTGATCGCCGGCTGCGCGTTCTCTCGCCCCGCGCCGGTCAAGCAGGTGTTCCTGCTCGAGGCGGCGGTGCCCGCGCCGGCGGCGAAGGCCCAGCCCGGCACGCTGCGCGTCGGCACCGTCGGCGTGGCCGCGCCGTTCCGCGGCCGGGCGTTCGTCTGGCGCGAATCGGAGCTCAAGTTCGAGGCCGATTTCTACACCGAGTTCCTGGTCGCGCCGTCGCCGATGATCGGCGAGGCGACGGCGCGCGCGCTCGACGGCGCCCGCGTGTTCACGCGCGTCATCCCGCCCGGCGCGCCGCCCGACGGCGACTGGATCCTCGACGGCTTCGTCGGCTCGCTCTACGGCGACCGCCGCGATGCCGCCAAGCCGGCCGCGGAACTCGCGATCACCTGGTACCTGTCGCGCGCCGACGCGCTGTCGCCGACGCCGTTCTGGTCGAAGGAATACCGACGCCGCGTGCCGGCGACCGCCGGCACCGCCGATGCCCAGGCGGCGGCGTTGAACGCGGCGCTGAGCGAGATCGTCGCGGAGCTGGCGCGCGACCTCGCTGCGGCGTCGCTGCCGCCGCGCTGACGATCGATCGGCAAGTTCGACCGCGTCGAACGCGGCCTGCGCCAGGCCCGGCGCGTGACCGGGTCGCCGGCCGGACTGCGCGCTCCCGCGCCCGGTCAACGGGTGACCAGCAGGATCCACGCCGTCCCGACCACGAGGAACACCGCCAGGAAGAAGAGCGTCATCAGCAGGCCGAGGCGGTAGAGCTCGCGCTGCGTCAGGTACCCGCTGCCGACGAAGATGACGTTCTGGCTGCCGGCCTGCGGCGTGATCACCGAGAAATAGCTGCTCGCGAACAGCAGCGCGAACGCCATCAGCGGGGCCGGCACGCCGCCGCGGACGCCGACGTCGAGGAAGATGCCGAGCAGAGCCAGGACCTGCGACGACTGGCTCACGAACATGTAGTGGATCGCGACGTAGAGCGCGACCAGCGTCACGTACGTCACCGGCCAGGCCAGGCCGCCGAGGTGCGAAGCCAGCCGCTGGCCGACGTAGCCCATGAACCCGAGCTCGTTCAACTGCGCGCTCAGCGCGAACAGGACCGCGAGCCACAGGAACGTGGCGAGCGTGTCGCCCTGCGCCGCGATGTCGTCGAGCGTCAGCACGTTCGTCATCAGCAGCAGGCCGAGCCCGGCGAAGGCGATGCTGGTCACGTTGAGCCCCAGGCTGTCGGCAAAGATCCAGCCGCCGACCATCAGCGCGAACGCCACCGCCGTCACGCGCTCGTCGCGCGTCAGCGGACCCAGCGTGGCGAGCGCCTTGCGCGCCGCCACCGGCGCGTCCGGCGTCTCGGTCACGCCGGGCGGGTACAGCCGCGCCACGACGCGGGGCAGCAGCAGGATCGCGGTCAGCGCCGGCACCGAGGCGACGAGGAACCACTTGCCGAAGCCGATCTCCAGTCCGAACTCCCGGACGATCTGGAGGCCGATCGGATTGGCGGACGTGGCCGTCATCCAGAGCGCGGACGAGACCGCCAGGCTCGCCATCGCGCAGAACATCAGGTAGCCGCCAAGCCGGCGGCCGTCGGGATCGTCGGGCCGCGAGCCGGATCCCTGGGCGACGGACAGCACGATCGGGAACAGCACGCCGCCGCGCGCGGTGTTGCTCGGGAACGCCGGCGCGATCACCGCATCCGTCAGCACGATGCTGTACGCGAGCCCCAGCGACGACCGGCCGAACCGGCTGACCATGAACAGGCTGATGCGCTGGCCGAGTCCCGATTTCACGACCGCCTGCGCGACCAGGAATGCGATCACGACCAGCAGCACGCTCGCGTTGGCGAAGCCGGCGAACGCCTTCGCCGGCGAGAGGGTGCCGGTCAGCACCGCCGCCGCCACCGCGAGCATCGTGGAAGTGAGGAGCGGGAACGCGCCGACCAGCACCGCGGCGATCGACGCGACGAAAATCGCGAACAGGTGCCACGCCGGCGCCGTCAGCCCCGCCGGGATCGGCGCGAACCAGATCCCGAGCGCCAGCGCGAACGGCAGCGCGCGCTTGACCAGCGAGGGCGGGGCCGATCATGGCGGCGGAGCCCCCGCGCGGGGTGCTGCCGGTGGCGAGCCGATGCGCACCCGGCCCTGGAGTCCATCCGAATGGCCCTGCACGACCCCGTCCTCCGACTCGAGCACGAAGCGCCACGAGAACCGCGTAGCTGCCCGAGGCGTTCGCGTAGCGTCCGGTTCCGCCGAGGATGATTCCCTCGACCCGGTTGCCGGTCGCCGTGCCTTCGCCGCGCAGCTCGCTGTACACCTGGTCGCCGCGCTCATCGGTCCAGACGGCGCGGCCGACCATGCCGGTGGCGCTGTCGTTGAGGACGATCGCCTCCGCGCGAAAGCCGACGCCCGGGCGCCCGCGTCCCGCGAGCAGCAGCGTGCCCGCGAGGTCCGCAACGGATGCCCGCCGGTCGGAACCCAGGCGAAGCGTGTGCCGGCTGCCGGTCGCGGTCCACGTGCCCTCGAACTCGCCCCGATTCGGTCGCGGCAACCGGCGCGTCGGGGGCCGGCGCCGAGGGCGAACAGGCGGGCAACGCCAGCAGGCAGGCCAGAAGCGCCGGCGCCCAGGTCCGGCAGCGCGATGCCGCTGGCGTCCCGGCGCCGGTCAGTCGCGACCGTCGACATGGATGGCTCCCCCGATGCCCCCCGACAGGCGGTCATTGCATCGTCGACCGGCGGTCGCCCGATGTCAGGGCGCGACTTCCTTCCAGCCGGCGCCGGGTCGAACGCCGCCATCTTCGCGGCGATGGCGGTGGAATTCTTGCCGAGGTCCTTCTGGTAGACCTTGCCGTTGTGGCTGACGACGAACGTCATCACGCCGCTCCGGCCGTATTCGGCGGGGTACGCGACCATGGCGAAGCCGGCGATCATGCGGCCGTTGATCACGTAGCTGTACGCGCCGCCCGGGGCATCCTTGCCTTGCCGCGTCAGGATCCTGAAGTGATAGCCGCGATAGGGCGCGCCGGCCGCGCGACCTTCTCGGTAGGCGCTGCTTTCGGCGACCAGCGGCCCGAACGGGCTCGCCTCTTCGCCCTTCGCAACGTCGGCGGGCCAGTACAGTCCGTCGTGCTTGCCCGGCGTGCTGGCCAGCTTCTGCGCGTACTGCAGGACGCCGTCGCCGTCGCGGTCGCGCGTCGCGTAGGTGCGCTGGGCATCGATGTAGGCGCGCAGCACGTGGATGGCGTTGCGCTCGTTGCCGCCGACGCGCCGGTTGACGATCTCGTCCGCACCTTCCTCGGTGGCGAAGCGCCAGCGGTCGCCCGTCCGGACGAGCGGAATGGGCACCGGCCACGCCTCGTCTCCGATTACCAGCACCCGGCGATCCGGAGTCGGCGTCTGCAGTACGCGCAGCGTCTGCATGGCGGCGAAGATCCTTGCCCGGGTCGCGCTGGTGCCCGCGCGATCAGATTCGATGATCAGTCCCTTGTGCTCTTCGCCGAAGATCGCCAGCATGGCTTGGTCGCTGTCGGCCTTGAGTGCAGCCATCAGCGCATCGACGGCCGCCTCCGGCGTGGCGAAGGTTTCCTGCGGGGCGGCCGCTGCGGCGAGCGGAACGGCCACCATGAGCGCCAGCGCGAGCATGCGCAAGCGTGACCAGAAGAGGGTGATGTTCATGGATGAGGCCTTGCTGTCGATGGAAGGAAATGTCTGCATGAGCATGCTCGTGCCTTCAACGTCGGCCGCCACCGCCGCCCCGTCCACCGCCCCCACCACCACCACGCCCGCCGCCGCCGCTCGGCATCGAACGCGCGCTCGCGCCTGACGACGCGCTTCGGCTCGACGCACCTCGGGAACTGTCCATCTGGGTCTGCCGCCCGGAGCCGGAGCCGTAGCCGCCGAAGGCGTCACCGCCCGAGCCGCCGCCCCGCCCGCCGCTGCCGCCGTAGCTGTCGCGCGGAGACGCGCTGATCGTACCCGGCTGGCTGCGCGACGCGGCGCCACCACCCGCCCCACCGGCACCCTGCGTCGATGGGCGTGCTGCCGCACCGCCGCCCGACCCGTAGCCGCCGCCGGCACGCGCATCGCCGACTCGCGCCGACGATGCCGTCTTGCCGACCGAGCTGCTGACCTGGCCCGGCTGCTTGTTGGACTTCCAGGCCGTGCCACCGCCCGCCGGCTGCTGGCGCGCGCCGCCGCCGCGGTTGATGTCCCCCGTGTTGATGTTGGTGTTGCGGTTGACGTTGATGTTGGCGTCACCACCGTAGTTCGCGCCGTATCGGCCTCCACTCCAGGCCGCGCCGATCGCCGCGCCCCAGACGACGCCGGCCGCGAGCGCGGCGCCGGGCGGATACGGGTAGTAGTACGACGGGTAGGCCGTCGGGTAGTAGCCCCAGTACGGCGCCGCACTGTAGACGACGACGGTCGACGGGTTGTACTGCGGCACGTAGATCACCTGCGGATCGGCCGGGGCGATGGTGACGATCTCCTTCTCGACCACCACGACCTGCTTGTCGTCGGACTTGAGGTTGCCCGCGGCCTGCGCCTTGCGGCGAAACGCCTGGATCGCGTCCAGCACCGCGCCCTGGTCGGTGACGACTGCTTCGCCGAGCGCGCTGGTCCAGTCGAGATCGGCGCTCATCGTCTTCACGACCTCCGGATAGTTGAGCAGCGACTTGACCGAGTCGTCCCACTTGTCGTCGACGGGCAGCTTCGGGTCGGCCTTCCGCTTGTCGAGATAGCGGTCCGCCTGCACCAGCTGCAGCGGATTGGTCGCGGCGGGGAGGATGATCGCGACCAGGTCGTCCGGATAGAGCGCGATCGGGCCGACGAGCTTGTCGAGCTCCTCGGCCGACGGCTGCGGCGCGGCGCCCGCTGGTGCCGCCGGCGCCTGCGCGACGGCCTTCATCGCGAAGACGAGCAGGACGATGCACGCCATCAGTTCGAGCCAGGGCAGCGCGCCATGGCGACGAGCGGCAGCGGAAATGTGGAATCGGTTCATCATGCGTGCTCCGGGTTCTCTATGCACCTTCTACATCCGGCCGGTCGACGATGGTCGGCGGCGAGCGAAGGTGATTGGCTTCGGACAGTGTACCCCCGGCCCTCGCTCACTTCGGCTTGGCCGCTGCTTTCGGTGCCGGCTCGACCGACAGCGCGAGCGCCTCGGTGTACGTCACCTCGACCTGGTCGCCCGTCTTCACGACCTTGAACTGCTCGGGGTTCTGCACGTTGAGCGTCACCACATTGCCCCGCGGCCCCTTCAGCGTGATCGTGCTCTTCTGCGGATCGACCGCGGTGACGTCGGCAAGGGCGGTGATCTGGCGCCCGCCGGCGACGGCCGGACGCTCGCCGGCTTCGCCTTCGCGGCCTCCTCGCGCACGACTACGTCGCCGGCGGCGACCCGGGTCTTCTTCAGTTCGAGCGTCAACGCCTGCGCGTAGCGCGCGACGACGAAGTCGCCGAGCTTGATCTGGTCGAAGTTCCTGACGTCCTCGCCGGCGACGAGGTCGACCCTGTCGCCCTTCGGCCCCTTCAGCGTCAGCGTCCGCGTCGCCTTGTCGATGGCGACGACCTGGGCGGAGAGTTCCGCCGCGCGGACGACCGCCGCCTTGCCGGGCTCGCTGGCGACCATCGCGCCGCCGGTGGCGCCGGGCTGTTGCGCCACCGCGGTCGCGGCCAGTGCCGCGGCGATCAGGGCCAGCGTGAATTTCGATTTCGTGTTCATCAGGGATTCCGTCAGGTCGTGGAACGAGGGTTGATGCGGCACTCTGCGGCCCACGGCGACGGCCGCCGACACGTTGCCAGTCCGCGTTCTGCAATTATCGGTGCGCGGCACCCGGGCACTCGACAATTGCAGACATCCACTGTACATTTTTTGACAGCATCGAATCAGGAGCTTGCTTGAAGTCAACCATTGAGCGATCAGCCCGCGCCGGGCGGCGAACGGGGCTCGGTGGACACGCCGAGGCCACGGTGCGCGTCGGCCCCACCCTCGCGCTGCCGGCCATCCTCGGGAGTCTGGGCTTCGACCCGGCCGCGGTACTGGCCGAGGCGGGGTTCGACCTCGCGCTGTTCGACGACCCCGACAACGAGGTTTCCTTCGCCGCCCGCAGCCGCCTGGTGGCGCATTGCGTGGCCAGGACCGGCTGCCAGCACCTCGGCATCCTGATCGGCGGGCAGGCGGGGCTGCAAACGCTGGGGCTCGTGGGCCTGCTGGTGAAGTATTCGCCGGACGTGGAAACGGCGCTGCGCAGCCTCGTTCGCCACTTCCATCTCCAGGCCCGCGGCGCGGTGACGACGCTGACGGTGGACGGCGGCCTGGCGACGCTGGGCTACGACATCTATCAGCCGGGTGTCGAGGCGACGGGCCAGGTCGGGAGCGGCGCGGTCGCGATGCTGTTCAACATCATGCGGGAGCTGTGCGGCCCCCAGTGGAAGCCGGTCGAGGTTCGCTTCGGCCAGCGCAGGCCGGACGACGTCGGACCTTACCGGAGGCTTTTCAAGGCCCCGCTGCGCTTCGACGCCGAGCGGAACGCGCTGATGTTTTCCGACCACTGGCTGGCGCGCAGCCTGCCCGGCGCCGATCCGTCGGTGCGCCGCATGCTGCAAAGGCAAATCGACGCGCTCGAGGCCCGGCATGGCGACGATTTCCCGGAGCAGGTGCGCAGCGTGCTGCGCACCGCGCTCGTCACCGGACACGCCGGGGCCGACCAGGTGGCGGCGCTGTTCTCGATGCATTCGCGCACGCTGAGTCGCCGATTGGATGCCTTCGGCGTCGGCTTCCAGGAACTCGTCGACGAGGGTCGGTTCGAGATCGCGCGGCAGATGCTCGAGGACTCGGCGATGGAGGTGGGCCAGATTGCCGCGCTGCTAGACTACGCCGACGCAAGCGCCTTCACCCGGGCGTTCCGGAGGTGGAGCGGCACCACGCCCGGCCGCTGGCGGGCGGAGGCGGGGAACGCACCGCAGACCGCGCGCCGGGGCGCGGCGCCCATCCGCCTCGGCTGAGCTGGCCACGCCGCTCGCGGAGACGACGCAGCAGGACGCGTCGCGACGTGACAACACGCGACGCGCACCGAGGACCGACGATGGCGCACAGCGATTCCCTGCCCGAGCAACCGGTGCGCGAGCCCGTGCTGAACGTCGTGGACCGCGTATCGGAGCTGCTCTTCGGCCTGTTCATGGCGCTCTCGTTCGTCGGGGCCCTTTCGGTGGCCGATTCCGGGCGCGACGAACTCCGTTCGATGTTCGTCGCCGCGTTGGGGTGCAACCTCGCGTGGGGTCTCGTCGACGCGGTGATGTACCTGGTGCGCATCGCCACCGAGCGTGCCAAGACGTTCACGCTGGTCGTTTCGGTTCGGTCCGCGGCCGATCCGGAAGCCGGTCGCAGCCTGATCGAGCGCTCGCTGTCGCGGCCGGTCGCGCGGCTGTTCTCGTCGGTGGAACTGGAGGCGATCCGCGGGCGCATCGTCGCCCTGTCCGGCCTGCCGACGCGACCGGCCCTGCAGCGGGACGATCTGCTCGCCGCCCTCTGGATATTCCTGATCGTCGTCGCCTCGACCTTTCCGGTCGTGCTGCCGTTCGCGCTGATCGGCGACGTGCGCACGGCGATGACCGTTTCGCGCGTGATCGCGCTCGCGATGCTGTTCTGGGGCGGGTTCGCGCTGGGCCACTACGCCGGCTTCGGCAGCTGGAGGTTCGGGTTCATGATGGTCGCGGTGGGGGTGGCACTCGTGGGCGCGATCATGGCGCTCGGCGGATGAGGTCCGTTGTCAACTGCGGTATCGTCGCCGTCGTCGCCCTCACGGCCGCCGTGGCGCATGCCGGCGAAGCCGACGGCGGCGACGACCACGCCGGGCGCCGCGCGTCGCGTCCCGAAAAGCCCTCGTGGGAGTTCGCGGTCACCGCCTATCCCACCGTGGTTCGCGGTGGCGACAACTACACCTCGGCCATCGCCACCGCCGACCGCGGACCGCTGCATCTCGAGGCGAGGTACAACTACGAGGCGGTCGGCGCGCGCTCGGCCTTCGTCGGCTGGACGTTTTCGGGCGGGGAATCCGTCACCTGGGAGCTGACCCCGCTGCTCGGGGGTGCCTGGGGCTCGGTGCGGGCGTTCGTGCCCGGGCTGGAGGCGAGCGTCGCGTGGAAGTCGCTCGACCTCTACGTCGAGGCCGAGTACGTCCGCGACAGTGCGCAGCGGGACGACAGCTATTTCTACTCCTGGAGCGAACTCGGCTTCCGGCCGGTCGAGTGGCTTCGCGTCGGGCTCGCAGGCCAGCGCACGCGCGCCTACGGCGGCGACCGCGACATCCAGCTCGGGCCGTTCGCGCAGCTGACATGGGGTCCCGTGACGCTCGGCGGATACTGGTTCAACGCCGGGTCGGCGGACCAGGTCTTCGTCGGCTCGATCGGCGCCACGTTCTGACCGTAGCCGGCATGCCCTGCACGAGTGCCGTTGCCATTCCTGCGAGTCGGGCGTGCACGAATGCCAAACAGTTGATTTCCCGCAACACTGAGGCAGGATGTTGTCGGAAAATGTCCAGGGAATGGCGCAAAATGTCCGGCATCGCGCGGCCAGGCGCGAATAATCGGGCTATTCGAGCCGGGCATGGCGAATAATGGCGATGACGCGACGCGCGGCGATGTCGCCGGTGTCGACGCGCAGCTCCCGGCAGCATGCTTACGGAGGTAGGTTCCCGATGAAATCCCGATTGACAGCGCCCGTCTCGCATCGCGGCGTCGCCGCGGCGGGGCTGGCCTTGGCCGGCCTGGCCGTGGCGACGAGCGCACACGCGTCGTTCCTGCCGCCCGAGATGATGGACTCCGCGGCGATGTACCTCGCCTGGTTCGTCATCATCTTCGTGCCGATCGGCGGGATCGTGCTGTTCTGGCTGGTCCACATCCTGCCGGAGAAGATCGCCCACAAGCGCCACCATCCGCAGCGGGACGCGATCCAGGTGCTGTGCCTGCTGTCGCTGGTGTTCGGCGGCATGCTGTGGCCGATCGCCTGGCTGTGGGCCTACGTCAAGCCGGTGACCTACAAGATGGCCTACGGGACCGAGAAACACGAAGACTATTTCCACGATATGGGCGCCAGGGCGCGCGCGGGAGAACTGCCCGGCCATGAGCTTGCGCATCTGCGCGAGGAGCTCGACGCGATCGACGCCAAGGGCGGACTGTCGCCGGAACTCAAGGCGCTGCGGCGCGAACTGGTCGTCGCGGAGGCGGCGCCGGCCGCGCCCATCGTGGCGCAGCCGGTGCCGGCCGGTGCCGGCGGAAAGGCAGGGAGCGCCTGATGGAAGCCCTGCTGCTCGGAATCTACGCGTTCTTCGTCTGGCTGATCTTCATCAAGTTCAAGTGGCTGCCGTGGAACACCACGTCGCAGGTCACCGTCGTCGTCATCCCGATCGTCGCGCTGACGGCGCTGATCCTGACGCTCAACGTGGTCGCGCCGTCGTCCTCCGACGTGCGCGTCATCAAGTACGTCGTGCAGATCATTCCCCAGGTGCGGGGGCGTGTGATCGAGGTGCCGGTCGAGCCCAACCGGCTGGTGAAGAAGGGCGAGCTCCTCTTCCGCATCGACCCTACGCCGTACCAGAACGACCTCAACGTCGCCAAGTCGAGGCTCGCCGCCGACGAGGCGAAGCTCGCGCAGGCCGCCGCGGGCCTGGTGGATGCCTCGGCCGGCGCCCGCCAGCTGCAGGAGCAGCTGAAATCGGCGAGCGGACAGGTCAGCGCACTGCAGCCCAAACTGGAGCTCGCGCGGCTGCGGGTCCGGCAGTACCGTGAACTGGTGGCGACCGGCGCCGGCGACAAGTTCTCGCTGGAACAGGCCGAGGCCAACGTGACCGAGCTGCAAGGCCAGATCGCGACCGCGGTCGCGAACGAGGCGCAGGTCACGCAGAAGCTGTCGGGGCAGGTGAACGGCGAGCAGGCGTCAGTCGCTGCTGCCCGCGCGCAGCTCGCGACCGCGAAGGCGCAGGTCGACTTGAGCCGTGCGGACCTCGCCAACGCGCAGTGGAACCTCGACCAGACGGCGGTCTTCGCCCCGACCAGCGGCTACGCGATCAACGTCCAGCTGCGGCCGGGTTCGTACACGGTCGCGATGCCGCTGGCGCCGGCGATGAGCTTCGTCGAGGAGGAGTATCAAATCGTCGCGCTCTACGCGCAGAACGAACTGCTGTTCGTGGAACCGGGCAACCCGGCCGAGTTCACGCTGCACAACTACCCGGGGCGCGTCATCAAGGCCTCGGTGGACTCGATCGTCTGGGCGCAAGGCCAGGGGCAGGTGCCGCAGTCGGGCACGCTGCCGCAGACCGGCGCCTACCCGCAGGTTCCGGGCCGGTTCCCGGTCAAGCTTCTCGTCGCCGAGCGGGACCGCGAGCTGTTCCTCCCCGCCGGAGCGGTGGGCGCGGGCGCGGTCTACACCGAGCATGCGGAGGCGATCCACATCCTGCGGATGGTGATCCTGCGCATCAACTCGATCATGGATTTCCTCGTGCTCAAGCTGCACTGATGCGCGCCGCTTCCATTGCCCTCAGAGTCCTCGCGGCGGCGCTGGTGGCCGTCGCGGCGGGCTGCGCGCTCAACCCTCCGCCGACGCGCAGCGAACTGCAGCGGGACGCGCTGCCGCACACGACGGTACCCACGGCGTGGAAAGCCGCGGGCGGTGCCGCTGCACCGGTGGCCGACCGCTGGCTCGCGACGTTCAACGATCCCGCGTTGTCCGCGCTGGTGTCCGAAGCGCTGCTGTACAACGCCGACCTGAAGGCGGCTGCGGCGCGCGTCGAGCAGGCATCGGGGTATGTCGCGGTGGCGAGCGGCTCGCTGTGGCCGGCGGTGGGATTGGCGGCCACCCAGAGCGGCAAGTCCGGCGGTGGTGGCGGCCTCAATGCGGTATTCCTGAACGCCTCCCTCGAACTCGACGTCTGGGGCCGCATGCGTTACGGCGAGGCCGCGGCCGAGGCGCAATCCGCGGCCGTGCAGGCTGACTACGCGTATGCCCGCCAGTCACTCGCGGCAATGGTGGCCAAGAGTTGGTTCGTGGCCATCGAAGCAGGAATGCAGCGGGGGATCGTTGTCGAGGCGCTACGCTCATCCGAGTCGCTCTTGAAGCTTGCGGAGGAGCGTTTGCGCATCGGCAACGGCAACGAGCAGGCGGTGGCGGAAGCTCGCGCGAACGTCGGCACATATCGCGACACATTGCGTCAGGTCGACCTGGCGCGCGGGCAGGCATTGCGTGCGCTCGAACTGCTGCTCGGACGCTACCCCTCGGCGGAGATCGCGGTTGCGCAGCAACTTGCATCGATGCCCGCAGCGGTTCCCATCGGCGTGCCGTCGGAACTGCTCGAGCGCCGACCGGACGTGATTGCCGCCGAGCGCCGGGTCGCCGCTGCATTCGACCGGATCGGTGAAGCGAAGGCCGCGCTGTTGCCGCGCATCAGCCTTACTGCCGGCGGAAGCTACCTGACGAGCGATGTCTTCCTTTTGCAGGATCGGAGCAATCCGGCCTTCAGCTTCGGCGCCAACCTGCTCGCTCCCATTTACCAGGGCGGCGCGCTGCGGGCGCAGGTCGACATCCGCACTGCCGAGCAAAAAGAGGCCGTGGCGTACTACGCTCGCATTGCGCAACGTTCTTTCGGCGAAGTCGAGAACGCGCTGGCCGCCGAGAACGCATTGCGTGATCGCGAGGCCATCCTCAGCGCGAACATCAACGACAATGCGCGCGCCCTCGAATTGGTGCAGATCCAGTATCGCGTCGGCAGCGTCGACCTGCGTGCGGTCGAGCAGAACCAGCTCGCGCTGTACTCGGCCCGCATCTCGCTGCTGCGCGTGCAGACCGAGCGGCTGGCGCAGCGCGTCAACCTGTATCTCGCGCTCGGCGGCGGGTTCGATCTGCCGGCGATGGAGCCGGTGGCGGCGCAGTGATCGACGGACGGCCAGGCCGAGGGCATGGCTTCGCTCCGCTGGCAAAAAGTCGAGTCTGACCCTACTTTCGAATCGACGGAGACGACGATGGCCAGGAAGAACGCGACGACGAAACCCAAGCCGAAGGGCAGGGCGAAGGCTGGTGACGGAAGCGCCGCGAAGGCGGCCGGGGGCAAGGGCGACGATCCGAAGCCGGGGAAGGCGCTGTCCACCAAGGACTACGACCGCGAACTGAAGAAGCTGCACGTGGAGCTGGTCAAGCTTCAGCAGTGGGTCGTCCACAAGGGCCTCAAGGTGTGCATCCTGTTCGAGGGCCGCGACGGCGCCGGCAAGGGCGGCACGATCAAGGCGATCACCGAGCGCGTCAGTCCGCGCGTGTTTCGCGTGATCGCGCTCCCCGCGCCGACCGAGCGCGAGAAGTCCCAGATGTATGCGCAGCGCTACCTGCCGCACCTGCCCGCCGCGGGCGAGATCGTGATCTTCGACCGCAGCTGGTACAACCGCGCGGGCGTCGAGCGCGTGATGGGGTTCTGCACCCCGGAGCAGGCGAAGGGCTTCCTCGAGGTCGTGCCGCTGTTCGAGAAGCTGATGGTCAAGTCCGGCGTCATCCTGCTCAAGTACTGGCTGGAAGTCAGTCCCGAAGAGCAGTCGCGGCGGCTCAAGGCGCGGATCGGCGACGGGCGCAAGACCTGGAAGCTCTCGCCGATGGACGTGAAGTCCTACGATCGCTGGGACGATTACACCAAGGCCCGCGACGAGATGTTCGCCGCCACCGATTCCTCCTGGGCGCCGTGGTTCGTCGCGCGGTCGGAGGACAAGAAGCGGGTGCGCCTGAACGTGATCAGCCACTTCCTCGAGGCAGGTGCCCTACAAGGCGGTGCCGGCGCCGAAGGTCAAGCTGCCCAAGCGCAAGATCGGCCGCTACAAGGCCGCCGACATTCCGTTCAAGTACGTGCCGGAGCGCTTCTGAGCGCGGCGGGGCGGGCCGCATGAGTTCGCCTTCGACGGGCGCGACGCCGGCACCGTCCGGCACCGGGGCGCTTCGCTTCGACGTCGTGGCCGGCCTGACGGCCGCGGCGGTCGTGCTGCCCAAGGCGATGGCCTACGCGACGGTCGCCGGGTTGCCGGTCGCCATCGGCCTCTATACCGCCTTCATCCCGATGGTGGTCTACGCGCTGCTCGGCTCGTCGCGGGTGCTCAGCGTCAGCTCGACCACCACGCTGGCGATCCTGGCCGGCACGCAGCTCGGCCTGGTGGTGCCGGACGGCGATCCGGCCAGGCTCGTCACGGCGACGGCCACGCTGGCCGCGCTGGTCGGCGCGATGCTGTTGCTGGCGCGGCTGATGAAACTGGGGTTCGTCGCGAACTTCATTTCGACGCCGGTGCTGACGGGCTTCAAGGCGGGCATCGGGCTCGTGATCGTGCTGGACCAGGTGCCGAAGCTCCTGGGCATCCACATCACCAAGCAGGGATTCTTCTTCGACCTGCTGAGCGTCGTCCAGCACGTTCCCGGCACCTCGCTGCTGACGCTGGCGGTGGCCGTGGCGACGTTCGCGGTGCTGGTCGGCATGGAGCGGCTGTGGCCGCATTCGCCGGCGCCGCTGGTCGCCGTCGGGGGCGCGATCGCCGCGTCGTGGTTCTTCGGCCTCGAGGCACTCGGAGTCTCGACGGTCGGCCTGATTCCGCAGGGCTTCCCGTCGCTCACGCTGCCGGATCCCGGGTTGATCGCGCAATTGGTCCCCGGCGCGCTGGGGATCGCGCTGATGAGCTTCACCGAGACGATCGCGGCGGGGCGCGCCTTCGCCCGCCCCGGCGACCCGCCGATCAACGCCAACCGCGAGCTGGTTGCGACCGGGGCCGCCAACCTCGGTGGCGCGCTGTTCGGCGCGATGCCGGCGGGGGGCGGGACGTCGCAGACCGCCGTGGTGCGCGCCGCGGGAGGTCAGTCGCAGAAGGCGTCGCTGGTGACCGCGGGCACCGCGCTCGCCACGATGCTGCTGCTGGCGCCGATCCTGGGCCTGCTGCCGCACGCGACCCTTGCGGCGGTCGTCATCGTCTACTCGGTCGGGCTGATCCAGCCGGCGGAGTTCCGCGCGATCCGCGGCGTGCGCACGATGGAGTTCCGCTGGGCGCTGATCGCCTGCGCCGGGGTGCTGGTGTTCGGCACGCTCAAGGGCATCGTGGTGGCGATCATCGTGTCGATGATCGGGCTCGCCAGCCAGACTGCCCACCCGCGCGTGTCGATCATCGGCCGCAAGCGCGGGGCCGACGTGCTGCGGCCGCTTTCGCCCGAACACCCCGACGACGAGACGTTCGACGGGCTGCTGATACTGCGGCCGGAGGGCCGGCTGTTCTTCGTCAACGCGCAATACGTCTTGGACCGGATCCGCGAGTTGGTCGCGGAGCACAAGCCGCGGGTGGTGGCTTTGGACATGAGCCGGGTGCCCGACGTCGAATACTCGGCGCTGCAGGCGCTGATGGAAGGCGAGCAGCGGATGACCGAGGGCGGCACCGTGGTATGGCTGGCAGGGCTGAACCCGGGCGTCCTGGAGACGGCCAAGCACGCCGGGCTGGACCGGCGGCTGGGGCGCGAGCGGATGCTGTTCAACGCGCGCGCAGCGATCGAGCGCTACCAGGCGCTGCCGGCGACGGGCGGCGTGCGGCCGCCGGCCACGGCGACCTGAGCGGGATCGCGCCGGCTCGCCCTGGCGTAAAATGCCGAGGTTGCACCGTGCCTCGCGGCTGTCGGCGCCCTCGCAAGGGGAACCGCCGACCGCCGGCTTCAGACCGAATCTCCCAACACACTGCGGTGAACCCATGACTCGCCTGAACCTGACCCCATGGCTGGCATTCGGCCTGATTGCCCTGCTCGGCGGCTGCGCGACCCGCCCGGTCAACCCTCCCATCACGCAAGCGAACCCGAGTTTCGGCTACCGGTTCGAGGCCCGCCAGGAGCGAGCCAGGGAAACAGGCAAGGAGGCGCTCGTCGTCCTGGCCTTCTCCGGGGGCGGCACGCGGGCCGCCGCCTTTTCCTACGGGGTGCTGGAAGTCCTGCGGCGGACGGAAGTCGTCGACGCGAATGGGCGGACCGTCCGGCTGCTCGACCAGGTCGACCTGATCACCGGCGTTTCCGGCGGCAGTTTCACCGCGCTGGCGTACGGTCTGTACGGCGACAAACTGTTCGACGACTACGAGACGCGTTTCCTCAAGCGCAACGTGCAGGGCGAGATCCTCACCCGCACGCTCAATCCCTTCAACTGGGGTCGCCTGTCGTCGACCGGCTGGGGCCGGTCCGAACTGGCGGCGGAACTGTACGACGAGATCCTCTTCAACGGTGCGACCTACGGCGATCTCAAGCGCGGTGGCGGCCCGACGATCATGGCGGCGGCCACCGACCTGTCGACGGGGTCCCGCTTCGTCTTCAACCAGGCCTTCTTCGACGTGATCTGCTCGGATCTCGACGCGGTCCGGTTGTCCCGCGCTGCCGCGGCATCGTCGGCGGTGCCGGTGGTCCTGTCGGCGGTGACGCTGAACAATTACGGCGGTACCTGCAACATGAAGCTTCCGGCCTGGGCGGTGCCCTTCGTCGAGGCTCCGGACCCGCCGCGGCCCGCCGCGCGGGCGACGCGCACGCTGAAGTCCACGATGGCCTATGCCGACGGCGTCAACCGGCCGTTCCTGCATATGGTGGACGGAGGCGTGTCGGACAACATCGGTATGCGCGGCGTGCTCGACGTCATGGAACTTCTCGAAGCGCTGCGCGAATCGGGCGCGCCCACGCCGCTCGATCACGTGCGCAGGATCGTCGTGATCGTCGTCAACTCCGTGTCCGAGCCGAGGACGGACTGGGATCGGTCCGAGCAGTCGCCCAGCATGGTCGAGACGCTGCTCAAGGCGACCGGGACGCCGATCGACCGGAATTCCTTCGAAACCGTAGAGCAGCTCAGAGATATTGCGGGCAGGTGGCGCTCGTTCCGGCTCATCAGGGATTCGGCGGCGATGAAGTCCAACACCGATCCTGCGGTGGCCAGGGTGGTGCGCGCGCCGGACGCGGAGGTCTACGCCATCGACGTCTCGTTCGCCGAGCTCAAGGACAGGGTGGAATTCGAGTACCTGAACCAGCAGCCGACGTCGTTCGTGCTGCCGCCCGAGGCGGTCGATCGCCTGCGCGCCGCCGCGGGGACGATCATCCTCGCGTCGCCCGAGTTCCAGCGCCTGCTGAAGGACGTCGGCGCCAAGGTCGTCGCGGACCCGAAGTCGCCCGGCACCGGGCCGAAGGCACCCGCGACCCGGTAGTCCGCTACGGCATCCGCTGCCGCAAGGCGCGACGCGCGTCGACTTGCCGCGCCAGGGGACCCGGCCGGCGGCCAGGCGGGCAGCGATATCTCGCGCATGTCCGCCCGCGCGGCATCAGGGAGCGCCGAGGCGCAGCCGGCAGAGGCGAACGGTCCGGTCTTCGGGGTCGGGCGCGATGCTGAACCCGAGTCGCGCGGCAAGCCTCAGCATCGGCTTGTTCTCGGCCAGCACGAAGCCTTCCATGTCCTGGAGCCCGCGCCGTTTCGCGGCGTCGATCAGCGCCGTCATCAGCGTGCCACCGAGGCCGGCCCCGCCGTAGTTCGGCGGCGACGTTGATCGCGAATTCGCAGCTCGAGGGGTGGCTCCCGATCACGAAAATCGCGCTTCCGACGATGTCGATCCCGTCGGCCGCCGGGGCGGTCGCCACGATTCCGAGCCCGCCGACCGGGAACGACGCGAGCGCGTTGCGCAATCGGTCCAGATTGGGCTCGTGGACGACGCGCATGAACCGCATGTAGCGGGCATCCGCGTCCATCCGCTCGAACGCTTGCAGGAGTTCCGCCTCGTCCGACGGCTGCATCGCGCGGAGGTGCACGACGCGCCCGTCGCGCAGGTGACGTCGCGGTCAATGAAGCCCGAGTCCATCGCTGGTCCCTTCGAGTCGGCGCAGCGTCGCGTGACGCGCGGGGGGCATGCCGGCACGCAGCCTGCGCGCGGGGTGCCGGGTCACCCGTCGCCCTCGCCGGTTCCGGCCCCGATTTCGCCGACCACCGGCCCGCGGTTTACGGGCCCGTTCGGCCTTGCACAGTGCACGCGGCACGGCGTTGATTTGCCGCAAGCTAGCAAGGCCTGATTGTCGCAATAATATCCAATCGGTGTCGGAAAAAATCCAGCGCGAAGATGACCTGGTTCGATAATGACACAAGTGCGGTGCCCGGGCAGTACGACGAGTCGTCGGGCCGCGCAAGGGCCGGCAACAGGAGACGAAGCATGAGGGTCATCATCGTCGGTGGAGTGGCCGGAGGCGCGTCGCTGCAGGGGGGGAGTTGCGCAGACATCATTCGAAACGCGAGTGTTATGACTGTACGCTGGATGTGCAGCGGCATGGGCTCCCGCCGCCACAGTCGGCATGGCGTCTTCGCAGCGTCGATTCCGGAGCAAACTGAACCCATGAACGCACTGCTCAAGGAAGTCCGCCGCAACCCGATGCTGTGGCTGCTGGCCTTCGTGCCCATCGTGTTCGCCGCCGCGAAGCTCAAGCCCGACGCGCACACGCTGCTGTTCGTGCTGTCGGTGCTCGCCATCGTGCCGCTGGCCACACTGCTGAGTCACGCCACCGAGTCCGTCGCGGCCAAGACCGGCGACGCGGCGGGTGGCCTGCTCAATGCCACGCTGGGCAACCTGACCGAGCTGGTCATCGCACTGACCGCCCTGCGCGCCGGCGAGTACATGTTGGTGAAGGCGTCGATTGCCGGCGCGATCGTCACCAACACGCTGTTCATGCTGGGCGCGTCGTTCCTGCTCGGCGGGCTCAAGTACCACGTGCAGGAGTACAACCGGGTCAACGCCCGCGTCCAGGCGGGAATGCTGTTCCTGGCGACGGTCGCGCTGCTGATTCCTTCGGCGATCGCCACGGCCGACTCGGTGGCGAAGGCCGCGTTCACCCAGAAGCTGAGCCTGGGTCTGGCCGTGGTGCTCATCGTCGCCTATGGACTGGGGATGCTGTTCTCGCTCAAGACGCACCGGGAGCTCTTCGCCGGCGCGGACCACGCCGAGGACGGCGAAGCGCCATGGCCGATGGGGCTGGCGCTGGCCACGCTGGCCGGGGTCACCGTGCTGGTCGCGCTGGTGAGCGAGATCTTCGTCGAGTCGGTGCAGAAGGCGGCTGAGACCTTCGGGATGACCCCCGCGTTCGTCGGCTTCATCGTCGTGGCGCTGGTGGGCGGCGCGGCGGAGATGGCCTCGGCGTTCTCCGGCGCGCGCAAGAACCGGCTCGACCTCAGCGTGGGCATCGCCTTGGGGAGCGCGTCGCAGATCGCGCTGTTCGTCGCGCCGGTGCTGGTGCTGCTGAGTTACGTGATCGGTCCGACGCCGATGGACCTGCAGCTCTGGCCGGGCGCGGTGGTGATGGTGCTCATCGCCACCCTCACCGCATTCCTGGTCACGAACAGCGGACGGTCGGCCTGGTTCGTCGGCGTGCTGGTGCTGATGGTGTATCTGATCTTCGCCATGACGCTCTACCTGCTGCCGCCGGGTGCGCAGTGAAACGGGCGACCGCGCAGACGCCGCGACCGCCGGACTCCGTTGCGGCAGCACGATGAAGGGCGCGACCTGGGCACTGCTGGCGATGCTTGCGTACGCGGTTCACGTGGCAGCCGCCGACTTCGGAACCAGGGGCGGGCCGCCACCTGCCAACGTCGACGCGATTGCGGACGTCCTGCGGCAGGACCCGTACGACCTCGAGCTGCTGATCAGCTACGGCACGTCCAAGGGCGGCTCGGCGGGCCACCTCGCCCTGGCCATTCGCGACCGGATCCCGGGCGACGACATCGTCTACTCGGCCAACTTCTACGCCGACCGTGCGCCCAAGCATCAGGAGGACTTCTATACCGACGACCTGATGGTCGCGATCCCGAAGAAGGAGTACCTGTTCGGGACGACCTCGTCGCTCGGCGACAAGGCCTCGTTCGGCCTCGACTTCGGCGAGGTCTACAAGCGTTCGGTCGTCGGCGTCCGCGTCTACGGCGTCCCGGCCGCCGAGAAGGAGGCGCTGGTCGCATTCTTCAAGCGCATCAACGACGACTATCACGGCCGGGTCCGGGACACCGAATACCACGACCGGGAGGTCAAGTACGACTACCTGCGCCTCAACTGCGCCAAGACCATCGGCGCTGCGTTCAGGTTCGGCGCCGGGTACACGGACCTCGAGGTCGACAGCGCGAAGCTTCTCTCCGGACGTAAATTGGTGGCGGCCGCCAACGCCAACATTCCCACCGAGATGGCCATGAGACTTCTCAAGCAGTGGAGCGCGCGCGGCTACGGACTGGACGTGGTGCTTTACCGAAAATACGGCGGCTCGACCTGGGTGGATCCGCACGAAGAGGAGAAGGTGGCGTTCAAGGACCTGCCCGACCGGTTCCCCTCCGTCCTGTCGCGCGACTTCCGCAAGGAACAGGGCCGTTACGAGGACTTCGACAATCTCTTCGCGGGGTACGTCCTCTACAACATGGGCAAGTACGGCGTGCGCGTGAACGACGCGACGAAGCTGCTCGAGATCGGGCCGGGCAGGACCCCCATGGCCTACCCGGACGCCGTCGAACTCGCCACGAAGAGAGCCAGGTCGGACAGCGAGAACTTTCGCCGGCGCGTACGGTTCCTGCCGCAGGGGACGCCGATCGGCGAGTTCCCGGACAGCGCCCCCTCGACCGACGTGCCGGCGACGCCGGCGCGGTGACCGTCCTGCGGGCGCCCGCGATCGCCGCCTCGCGCGAAGCGAGCCCCGTCGGGGGATTCAATTGCGCAGGAAGGTCGACACGCCCGGCTGCGCAACGAGCAGCGTCAGCGCTTCCGGCGCGCCCTTGACGTAGCGATCCAGGAACGCGACCGCGTAGTTGACGATCGCATCGCGATCGGAAATCCCGAAGTCCGTCCATGCCATGTGGTTCGCCCAGGCCATCTTTACCAGGTACTTCGGCTCCGGCGTCTGCGCGTAGCCGAACTCCTCGATCGGCACGGTGAACACCGGGTCGAGCGATCCCGCCTGGTACATGACCGGCGCGGAAATGCGGCTCAACCCTTCGCTGCGCTGGAACGGCAGCGAGTAGGGCGTCAGCGCCACGATGGCGCGCACGCCGGGCAGGCGCCACGATGGCCACGCGCCGCCGAGTCCCAGCACCGTGTATCCGCCGAGCGAGTGCCCGACCAGGGCCAGCCGACCCGGATCGGCGATGGCGCGATACCGCAGGTCCTCGGGCAGCGCCTCGAGGACGGTGCGGATGTCGTCGGCCCGGTCCCGGTAGTCGCTGTCGGTCCACAGCGGCGACGGCTTCCCGCTCATACGCCACACGCTGGGCCACGTGGAAAAGCTGCACGCGGAATCGGCATGCCGCGGGGCGATCACGAGGTACCCGGCGTCCGCCAGCGCCCGGGTCAGGTAGCTCGACTGGCCGGGGCACATGTACAGGGCGTGCGAGAACACCAGCACGGGAAGTTTCTCGCGGCCGCCGGCGGAGGGCGTCCAGACGACCACGTCGATGCCGCCGATCCGCGTCGCTTCCTCGTCGGCGGCGCACGCGGGTGCGGCGGCCATGACCAGCAAGGCAACGAGCAGCGAGCGCAGGACGTTTGGCGGGCGGAAGCGCGGTGGCATCGGGGAACGGTCTGTGTGCGGCTGGGCCGCGGCGGGCGGCGGAATCCGGAGACTACCAGATCGACTTCGCGGGACGCCCCGGTGCCCGGGAGCGCCTCGTTGAGCGTTTGTTGATTTCGGACAAGCGCGCAAGGCGACGTCGTCCGGAAATGTCCATCGGGTGTCTTAAGATATCCACTGGCGTGAAACCCCGCGTGGAAAATCGGAAGTCATGCGGAGCGGGCGGGTCGGCGCAATGCCAACCCGGTCCGACCGTGCCCGCTGGACAGGCAGGTCGGTCCTGAACCAAACCCGAGCCCGCCGGTCCGAGTCGAATGAGTCAAGGCGCGTGTGCCGTCCGCAGCGACGGCATCCGCGTCAGGCTGTCCGCTTGTTGATTGATTGGAAGGGCGCAACCATGGACGCAACCAGGCAAGTCGCAAAGAGCCTCGATATCGCCACCAAGGTCGGGCAGCTTCACCAGAAGCGGACGCAGCTGGCGCAGGAGCATTTCAGGGAACGGCTGTCGAAGGCCTACGCCGATTGCGCGGCGGGTCTCGCCGAGAAACCCGTCACTCCCGCCGACTTCTGGTCGCAGTGGGTCGCGTACGCCACCGACTTCGCGCAGCGCTCGGTCCTGTTCTGGGACACGCTGCGCCAGCGCGGCAACAATTTCGTCGAGCACAACCGCGAGGGGCTGCCGCCGCTCCTGCACTTCGAGTACGAGACCGTGGTCGACGGACGCGAGCTCGCCCGGCCCGTCAACTATGCGCTGGTGCGGATCGTGCCCCCGGAAGGCGTCAAGATCGACCCGAAGCGGCGGCCCTACGTGATCATCGATCCGCGCGCCGGCCACGGCCCGGGCATCGGCGGCTTCAAGGACGACTCGCAGGTCGGCGTCGCCTTGCGCGAGGGGCACCCGGTCTACTTCGTCATCTTCTTCCGCGACCCCGAGCCCGGCCAGACGCTGCTCGACGTCTGCGATGCCGAGCAGCAGTTCGTGAAGAAGGTGCGCGCGCTGCATCCGGCGAGCGCGAAGCCGGCGATCGTCGGCAACTGCCAGGGAGGCTGGGCGGCGATGATGCTGGCCGCCGCGGACCCGGACGACACCGGGCCGATCGTGATCAACGGCGCGCCGATGTCGTACTGGGGCGGCGCGTTCCAGGAGGGTGCGGGCGACAACCCGATGCGCTACGCGGGCGGCATGCTCGGCGGCACGTGGCTGTCGTCGTTCTCGGCGGACATGGGCAATGGCGTGTTCGACGGCGCCTACCTCGTCGAGAATTTCGAGAACCTGAATCCGGCCAACACGTTCTGGGACAAGTACTACAACCTGTTCTCGAAGGTGGACACGGAACCCCCGCGCTTCCTCGAGTTCGAGCGCTGGTGGGGCGGCTTCTACCTGATGAATCGCGAGGAGATCGAGTGGATCACCCGCAACCTGTTCGTCGGCAACAAGCTGTGGTCCGGCACCAAGGGAACCGGCGGCAAGGCGTTCGACCTGCGCGACATCAAGGCGCCGATCATCCTGTTCGCGTCGATGGGCGACAACATCACGCCGCCGCAGCAGGCGTTCAACTGGGTCGCCGACGTCTACGGCTCGACCGACGAGATCAAGGCGCGCGGGCAGGTGATCGTCGGGCTGCTGCACCAGGACATCGGCCACCTCGGCATCTTCGTCTCCGGCAAGGTGGCGAAGAAGGAGCACGCGCAGATCGTGTCGGTGCTGAAGTCGGTCGAGGCGTTGCCGCCGGGGCTGTACGGGATGCAGATCAACGAGATCAAGGGCCGCGATGGCAAGGTTGCGTACGAGGTCGAGTTCCACGAGCGCCGGCTCGAGGACGTCGTCAAGCAGCTGAACCGCCTCGAGCGCGCCGACGAGAAGCCGTTCGAGGCTGTCGCCGCCATGTCGGAGTTCAACCAGCGCGCCTACGAGCTGTTCGCGCAACCGATGGTCCAGTCGATGGGCAACGAGGTCAGCGCGAAGCTGTCGCGGCAGTTCCACCCGCTGCGCTTCCAGCGCTGGGCGTTCTCCGACCTCAATCCCTGGCTCGCGTGGCTGGGCCCGGCGGCGCAGGCGGTCAGGGCGCAGCGCCAGCCGGCGTCGCGCGACAGTCCCGGCGCCGCGGTCGAGAAGATGCTGTCCGAGGCGGTCAGCGCGTCGCTCGACTGCTACCGCGAGATCCGCGACGCGACCAGCGAGGCGACGTTCTTCCAGACGTACGGCAACGTGTTCTCGCTCTACCTCGCCGACAAGCATGAAGCGGAGGCGCGGGCCGCCGAGGTGGCGGTCGAGCCCCGCGAGCTGCCGTTCGTCAAGGAAGCGCTGGCGTCGATCGAGGCGGGTGGCTTCAACGAGGCACTGGCGCGCGTCGGGTCGCTGCTCGCCCGGCGGGGCGCGCCGCTGCCGCTGGCGAACCTCGCGCTCAAGCAGGAACTCGCCATCGAGTACCGGAATCTCCTGCCCGACGTCGCGATCGACGAGTGGCGGCGCATCCGCGGCGAGCAGGACATCATCGTTCGCTACGAGCCCGAGAGGGCGATCGCGGCGCTGCCGAAGCTGCTCGCGAAGGGCGGCGATCGCGAACGGCTCATTGCGCTGGTCCGCCGGCTGCTGACCGACGAGCGCGTGCGGCGGTTCGAGCCGACGTCGGAGCAGCTCGCGATGATCGAGAACATCGGCGAGACGCTCGACGTGACGCCGGCGCGCGTCCGCAGCCGTGCGCCTGTCGGAAAGGCCGCGCGCAAGCCGGCGGTGAAGCCGGCAGCCAGGCCCGCGGCCAAGACGGCGGCCAAGCGGCGCAAGCGCGGATGACCCCGGGAGGGGCGACGGAGGCCTGAATGGAACGCAAGCACGATAAGTATCAGCGTCTGATCGACACCTGCAAGACGCTGCCGCCCACGCCGACGGCGGTCGCGCATCCCTGCGACGAAAGCTCGCTGCGCGGCGCCGTCGATGCCGCCAGGCTGGGCCTGATCGCGCCGATCCTGGTCGGTCCGCGCGCGCGGATCGAGGCGATCGCCCGCGAGCACAAGATCGACATCGCCGCGTATCCGATCGTCGACACCCCGCATAGCCAGGCTTCGGCCGAGCGGGCAGTGGAACTCGTGCGCGAGGGCAAGGCCGAGGCGCTGATGAAGGGGAGCCTGCACACCGACGAGCTGATGGGCGCGGTGGTCAGGCGCGAGACCGGGTTGCGGACGTCGCGCCGCGTCAGCCACTGCTTCGTGATGGATGTCCCGAGCTACGCCGAGACGCTGATCGTCAGCGACGCTGCGGTCAACATCGCGCCGACGATGGAGGACAAGGTCCACATCATCCAGAATGCGATCGACCTCGCGCACGCGCTGCGCTTCCCGGAGGTTCGCGTCGCGATCCTGTCGGCGATGGAGACCGTCAACCCCAAGATCCCGTCGACGGTCGAGGCCGGCGCCCTTTGCAAGATGGCCGACCGCGGCCAGATCACCGGCGCGATTCTCGACGGGCCGCTGGCGCTCGACAACGCGATCAGCCTCGAGTCGGTCGCGATCAAGAAGATCGACTCGCCGGTCGCCGGGCGCGCCAACGTGCTCATCGTGCCCGACCTCGAAGCCGGCAACATGCTGGCGAAGAGCCTGTCGTTCCTCGCCGGCGCCGACGCCGCCGGCATCGTGCTCGGGGCCAAGGTGCCGATCATCCTCACCAGCCGGGCCGACTCGGTGATGACGCGGCTGGCCTCCTGCGCCGTGGCGGCATTGGTCGCCGGCGCGCGGCGGGAGTCGGCGGGCAGGGCGGTGTCCTGACATGGCCGACGCGATCGCGGTACTCAACGCAGGTTCGTCGAGCATCAAGTTCTCGCTGTTCGTCGCGCAGGACGGCGATCTCGAGCTCGTCGCCCGCGGCCAGGCGGAAGGTTTGTTCACCTCGCCGCGGTTCGTCGCCAAGGACAGTGCCGGCAAGGTGCTCTCCGAGAAGGCGTGGGGCGAGGGCGTACAGCTCGGCCACGCCGGGGCGCTCGACCATCTCGTCGGCGTGCTGCGCGCCGGACTCGGCACCAACCGCCTGGTCGGCGTCGGCCACCGCGTCGTGCACGGCGGACTCGAGTACGCCGAGCCGGTTCGCGTCGACGCCGCGGTGCTGGCGGCGCTGGAGAAGTACGTGCCGCTCGCGCCGCTGCACCAGCCGCACAACCTCGCGCCGATCCGGATGCTGCTGGAGCGCGCGCCGGAGCTGCCGCAGGTGGCGTGCTTCGACACCGCGTTCCATCGCGCGCAGCCGCCGGTCGCGCAGGCGTTCGCGCTGCCGAAGGCGATCACCGACCTTGGCGTCCGCCGCTACGGCTTCCACGGCCTGTCGTACGAGTACATCGCCGGCGCGCTGCCGCGGCACGACGCGGCTGCCGCGCGCGGCCGCGTCGTCGTGCTGCACCTGGGCAACGGCTCCAGCATGTGCGCGACGGTCGCGGGCCGCAGCGTCGCCAGCACGATGGGCTTCACCGCAGCCGACGGCCTGCCGATGGGCACCCGCTGCGGCAACCTCGACCCCGGCGTCGTGCTGTACCTGATGGACGAGCTGCGCATGGACGCCCGCGCCATCGAGAAGCTGATCTACCAGGAGTCGGGCCTGCTCGGCGTGTCGGGGATCTCGAGCGACATGCGGACGCTCGAGGCGAGCGCGGAGCCCGGCGCCCGCGCGGCGATCGACCTCTACATCTACCGGATCGGCCGCGAGCTGGGCTCGCTGGCGGCGGCGGCAGGTGGGCTGGACGCGATCGTGTTCACCGGGGGCATCGGCGAGAACAGCCGGTCGCTGCGCGAGCGCGTGTGCCGCGACGCGGCGTGGCTCGGCATCGAGGTCGACCCGGCCGCCAACGCCGCCAACGGCCCGCGCATCAGCGCCGCGTCGAGCCGCGTGTCGGCGTGGGCGATTCCGACCAACGAGGAGCTGATGATCGCGCGGCACGCGAGGCGCGTTCTGGCGACAGGTCTGAGGGAACGATCATGACCGAAAATGCAGCGCCCACCGTTCCCCGGCCCGTGCTCAAGGGCATGCGCGCGCTGGTCGTCGGCGTCGCCAACGACAGCTCGATCGCCTGGGGCTGCGCCAAGGCCTTCCACGAGCTTGGCGCCGAGGTCGCGGTCACCTACCTCAACGACAAGGCGCGCCCGCACGTCGAGCCGCTGGCGAGCGCCATTGCGGCGCCGCTGCTGCTGCCGCTGGACGTCGCGGTGCCCGGACAGCTCGAGGCGGTCTTCGACGCGATCACCCGGCGCTGGGGCGGCCTCGACATCCTCGTCCACTCGATCGCCTTCGCCCCGAAGGCGGACCTGCAGGGAGGGCTGCTGCAGTGCTCCGCCGAGGGCTTCGCCAAGGCGATGGACGTCTCCTGCCATTCGTTCGTCCGCATGGCGAAGCTGGCCGCACCGCTGATGAAGCAGGGCGGCACGATGTTCGCGATGAGCTACCACGGCGCGAACAAGGTGGTGCCGACGTACAGCGTGATGGGGCCGGTCAAGGCGGCGCTGGAGGCCTGCTGCCGCTACCTCGCGTTCGAGCTGGGCGGGCAGGGCATCCGCGTCCACGCGATCTCGCCGGGGCCGCTGAAGACGCGCGCCGCGTCCGGGCTCAAGGATTTCGACCTGCTGCTGACCGAGGTCGCGCAGCGGGCGCCGATCGGCGAGCTGGTCGACATCATGGACGTGGGCTTCACCTGCGCGTACCTCGCCACGCCGTACGCCCGGCGGCTGTCGGGCGAGACGCTCTACGTCGACGGCGGCGTCAACATCATGGCGTAGGCGCCGGGCGGGTCGGCGCTGCGCGGGCACCGGCGCGGACCGGCGGCGAGCGACCGCCGACGCATCCCGGTGCTGCGCGGCCGCCACGCGGGCGGCGCTGCGTGTTCCCGGTCAGTCCGCGACCACGCCGTCGAGGTCGTGCGCCGTCGCGCCGGTGACGGTGACGCGCGCGAACGTCCCGGGCACGAGCTTCCCGCCGTCGGCGACTGCGCACGACGCCGTCGATCTCGGGCGCGTCGGCGGCGCTGCGCGCGATCGCCACGCGCCGCTTCGCGCGGCCGCGTCCCTCGTCGGCGTGGCCGTCGACGATCACGTCGAGCGTCGCGCCGACGCGTGCCGCGAGCTTCCCCGCGCTGATCCGCGACTGCACGTCCATGAAGCGCGCCAGACGCGCCTCCTTCACGTCCTCCGGCACCGGATCGGGCAGCGCGTTGGCGACCGCGCCTTCGACCGGCGAATACGTGAACGCGCCGACGCGATCGAGCTGCGCCGCCTCGAGGAAGGAGAGGAGCTCGTCGAACTCGGCGTCGGTCTCGCCGGGGAATCCGACGATGAAAGTGCTGCGCACGACCATCCGCGGCTGCGCGGCGCGCCAGGCGGCGAGCCGGTCGAGCACCTTCTCCGGCGCGGCGGGCCGCTTCATCAGCTTGAGAATCCGCGGGCTCGCGTGCTGGAAGGGGATATCGAGGTAGGGCAGCAGGCCGCCGGCCCCCGGCGAGTTCGTCATCAGCGGGATGACGTCGTCGACGTGTGGGTACGGATAGACGTAGTGCAGGCGCACCCACGCGCCGTGCGCGCGGGCCATCGCGTCGAGCTCGCGCGCGAGCTCGGTCATCCGCGTCTTCACCGGACGGCCGTCGAAGAAGCCGGTGCGGTACTTGACGTCGACGCCGTAGGCGCTGGTGTCCTGCGAGATGACGAGCAGCTCCTTGACCCCCGCGGCCAGCAGCCGTCGCGCCTCGAGCAGCACGTCGCCGACCGGTCGGCTGACGAGGTCGCCGCGCATCGACGGGATGATGCAGAACGTGCAGCGGTGATTGCAGCCCTCGCTGATCTTGAGGTACGCGTAGTGCCTGGGCGTGAGCTTGATCCCCTGCGGCGGGACGAGGTCGACGAAGGGGTCGTGCGGCTTCGGCAGGTGCGCGTGGACGGCCGCCATCACCTCGACCGTCGCGTGCGGCCCGGTGACCGCCAGCACCTTCGGGTGCGCGGCGCGCACGAATGCTCCGCCGTCCTTCGCGCCGAGGCAGCCGGTGACGACGACCTTGCCGTTCTCGGCCAGCGCCTCGCCGATGGCATCCAGCGATTCGGCCACCGCGGCGTCGATGAAGCCGCAGGTGTTGACGACGACCATGTCGGCGCCCTCGTACGATGGCGAGATCGCGTAGCCCTCGGCCCGCAGCTGCGTCAGGATCTGCTCGGAGTCGACGAGCGCCTTGGGGCAGCCGAGCGAGACGAAGCCGACGCGGGGCGCGGCATCCGTTTGCGCGCCGCGCGGCGGGCGGGGAGTTCGGGTGGGCGGCATGGGATCGTGAGAATCCGGGGCGTGAGGGCCGGCAGCATACACGAAGCCCCGGCGGCGGGGGCTGGCGCGCGCGGAGAAGGATTCGCGATGCGTCCCCTCGGGCGGGCCGGGCCGGTGGCCGTCAGCCCGGTCCGCGGGCACGCGACGCACTGGCCGCCGTCCGGTCATGGCCGCGCACCGGCACGAGCGACTGCCGCATCAAGACCCGCCCCGCAGCGACGTCGGCGGCCAGGCGCCGGTAGTCGATCTTGGCTCCGTGCCGCCTGTCCAGCGGAATGCGTTCGACGACGGCGACGTCGTCGGGGGCGGCGAACGCGATCGCGGCGGCGATCCGGTCGAGCGGGACGGCGGCGCGGGCGTCCACGGGTTCGATCACCAGCACGCGGCGGTCGCGGTCCTCCAGGAAAGCGGCGCGGGCGATCGCGGGGTCGACCGCCAGCGCCGCCTCGACGCGCAGCGCGTGGATCAACCCGTCGCCGTCGCCCACGCGATGGGCGCAGCGACCCGTGAGCCACAGACGCCCGCGGTCGTCGAAGTATCCGGCGTCGCCGGTACGGTGCCAGCGGCGAGTGCCCGCGGCGATCCTGGTGGCCGCGTCCGCCGCGCCGCCGAGGTAGCCGGGCGCGACCTGCGGTCCGGCGACGACGATCTCTCCCTCGACGCCGGCGGCGATCGACAGGGCATCGAACTCGCGTTCCGTGCAGGGACCGATCGGTTCGCCATGACGATCGCGCAGGATGCGCACGTCGGTCCCCGCCGCCGGGACGCCGACGAGGACACCCGCGCCCGCCTTCGTCGCGCGCCGCTCGTCGTCGCCGTAGTCCTCCGCAGGAAGCGACGCGATCGGCTCGACCTCGGTCGCGCCGTACAGCACGGTGACCCGGCAACCGGGCGCGGCCCGCCGCCAGCGGTCGAGCAGCGGCGGCAGCACCGGCGCGCCGCCGAGATACACGCGGCGCAGGCGATCGAACGGCGCCGCCGCCAGCGCGTGCGCCGCGAGCCGGTCGGCGACTCCGGGCGACGCCACGACGACGTCGACGCGGTGATCGCGGATGTGCGCGGCCAGCCGCACCGGATCGAGCGAAGCGAGGCGCGTCAGGTCGCCGTCGGGCAGCACGCTGGTCGCTCCGGCCCCGAGGTTGGCGAGGACGACGAACGGCAGCACCGCCAGGTGCGTCTCGCCTTCGCCGAGCTCGAGCGCTCGTGCCAGCATCCGCTGCGTTGCCGTCAGCACCGCGTGCGTCCGCAGCACGCCCTTCGGCGTCCCGGTCGTCCCGCTGGTGAACGAGATCAGCGCGACCGTGTCGCCGTCGCAGGCGACGGGCGATGCCTGCGGCGCCAGCCGCTCGGCGGCGGCGAGGGGGCGCGCGCCCGGCCAGCGTCCCGCGACGAAGACGTGCGGCACGCCCCACAGCTCCGGCGTGCACCAGCGCAGCGCGCAGGCCGCAGGCGTGCCGACGACACCGCGAACGCGCGCTCCCGCCAGCGCGACCCGGAGGGTGACGCGCCAGGCTGCCGGGTCGACGAAGACCGCGGTCAGGCCCGCGCGCATCAGCGCTGCCGTCACGGTGAAGAACGTCGGCCCGACGGGCAGCAGCACGACGACGGCGTCGCCCGGCTGCAGCCCCGATTGCGCGAACAGCGTCGCCAGCCGCCGCGACCGGTCGGCGAGCGCGGCGAAGGACAGCGAGCGTGCGTCGGCGGCGTCGCCCCAGACGATCGCCGGGCGCTCGCCCATCCTTGCCGCGGCGGCGTCGAACAGTTCGATCGCGTTCACAGCGGCCGCGCGAAAAGGGTGTACCGCCGGATCAGACGCCGCTGCTCGCGGGCGAACCGGGCGGAGGGATTGTCGTCGTGGATCAGTGCGAGGATGCCGCGGCGGTACCCCGCTTCGCGCGCCGACGCGACGGCGTGGTCGAACAGCCAGCGGCCGAGGCCGCCGCGCCGCGCGGCCGCGACGACGCCCAGCGTCTTCAGCACCACGGTGTCCACCCGTTCGCCGCGCGCCGCCTGCAGCGCGTCCGGAAAGGCGAGCAGGAAACCGGCGACGTGGCCGGCGCGCTCGGCGATCGTCACCATCCGCGGCGGCACCGACGCGATGGCGTGGGCGTAGAGGTGCCGGAAGTCGTCCTCGGCGATCGGCGCATAGAGGAAGTTGCCGGCGAAGGCGTCGCACGCGGCCAGCCAGAGCTGGTGCAGGTCGGCGTCGAGCCGCGCCGGATCCAGCGTCCGCAGCCGGAATCCCTCGCCCTGCAGCCGGACCGCCGTCGCTTCGTCGGCGGGCACCGCGGCGAGGTCGTCGCAACACGCCGAGTGATACCGGGCCAGCGGCGCGAAGCCGGCCTGCTCGAAGTGGTTTGGCCAGGTATCCGGGTTGTCGGGCTCCTGCAGGAACGGCGGGTCGGCGGCACGCCAGGTGACGAGCCGATAGCGGTGCCAGGTGTCCGCATCCATCGGACCCACCGCCAGCGTCGCACCTTGCCCGCGCAGCACCTCGCAGGCGGCGGCAAGCACGGCCGTGCCGGCATCGGCCGCAGCGGCGGCGTAGTGTCCGACGATGCCGACCCGGTGGCCGGCAAGCGTCGGCACAGCGTGCCACCAGACCGAAGCGCACGCCCGATCCCCCGCCGCGTCGCCGGCGACGAGCGACAGGTCGGGCCGCTGTCGCTGCGCGTCGGCCGGCGTCAGGCGGTCGGCGCCGGCCACGGCGCCGAGCCTCTCGGCTCCGGCCGCGTCGCAGGGAAAGCGTTCGATCTTCATCTCGTCGGGTTCGGCGGTCACGGCAGCAGCGACGATGGGATCGAGCCGCGGCACCGAACTGAAGTGCAGGCCGATGGCGATCGCGGACGTCGCCGCGACGATCAGCACCTGGCGGATCCAGCGCGGCGCGTCGACAGGCTCGGAGCCGAGGTCGGGCTGCAGTCGGCAGAAAAGCGCCGTCGAAATGTAGAGCGCGACCAGGCAGCCGGCGAGGTCGAGCGCCGCCGCGATGGTCAGGCCCGACTGGACCAGCACCGGAGGCGCGACGACGAGCAGCCCGCGCGCGGTCGCGACCGACACCGCGTCGCGATTGGCGATCCAAGGGACGTGCGCCTTGAGCCGCATCAGCCCCATGATCGCGCTGTTGGCGGCGTAGCAGGTGGCGAACGGCAGCAGCAGCGAGGGCTCGCGCGACTGCGCGTAGAGCAGCAGCCACGGCGCGCTGCCGGCAAAGTGGGCGAGCATGACGGGGAATCGGTGCATGCGCCAGCGCTCGTTCGGCGTCGAGCGGATCAGCATCGCGTACAGCGCAAGCTGCGTCAGCGGGGCGAGCGCCCAGAGCCACCCGCCGACGGTCCAGATCACGTAGCCGATGAGCGTGGCCCCGAACAGCGCGTCGTCGGCCAGCGGCGTGTGCCTGCGCCACAGCCGCATGAACAGGGCCAGCGCGAGGAAGAAAGCGATGTCGGACGCCAGCACCGCGGCGTCGCGTCCCAGCATCGACTTCAGCAGCATGTAGCTGAACAGCGGGATGACGAGGTTGTCGAGCCCCCACCACGCCGCCGCCTCGGCCATCATCACCATCACCGAGACGCCGGCCGCGATCAGCAGGCTTTCCAGCCGGCCCGTCCGCTCGGCCAGCAGCACCGGCACGTGGACGCAGAAGAAGGCGGTCAGGAAGAAGGAAGCGACGCCTTCGTAGCTCTTGCCGGCGCCCTCCTGGCGCAGCAGCAGGCGGCCGTACTGCTCGCCGATCAGCGCGGCGAAGGTGTCCGCCAGCGCGAGGATCAGCAACGGAATGCTGAACAGCAGCTTGTCGCCGCGGGCGAGCCAGAACAGCAGCACCAGGCTGACGACGTAGCAGAATTCGCCGATGCTCTCGCGGTGTACTGCGTGCAGCACCTGGCCGACGCCCGCGCGCAGCGTCGCGTTTCGCCGCATGGCGAGGAAGCCGCCGGCGATCGCCGCCGCCAGCACGATGACCGGAACGATGGACTCGAACAGCCATGGCAGCGTGAGGCCGATGATCCCGCCGCCGACGTGGAACATCTTGCGCACGAGCTCGGGCTCGAGGCCGCGCTTCTGCTGCAGCCAGCGCAGGCCCGCGATCATCCCCGCCGCGGCGCCGAGCAGCAGCAGGACGTGCAGCAGGTCGACGAAGGTCATGGCCCGTCCGCCGTCAGCTCGTCGACCCAGAACGCGCCGTAGAAGAACGTCGTCGCCCGCCGGTGCAGCCGCCGGCTCTCGTCGTCGAGGCAGCGCAGCCTCGTGGCGAGCCGCTGCGGCCGCCGGCGCGGCACCATCATGTTCCAGTACGCGACCCGCCCGCCGGCGCGCCCGCAGCGCGCGATGTCGTCGAACACGCGCTCGCTCGCGGGCTCCGAGATGTACTCGAAGACGTCCGACAGGTTGAACCGGTCGTAGCTCGCGTCGGCCGCGGTGGCGAGCGCGGCCTCGACCGACTGCTGGCGCAGTTCGAGCCGGTCGAGGTGGCGGCGGATGGCGTCGAAGTTCTCCGCGCGCCACGCGTGCGGCAGCGGCGCCCCGTAGCGACCGAGGACGATCCAGTGCAGGTAGGGATTGACCGCGGGATCGCCGTCGGTCAACGCCCGCTCGACCCGCGCCGAGATCGACGCGGCGACGTCGTCCTCGACGAAGCGGAAGAAGCTGGGGTCGCGTCCGACGCGGCCCATCACCGTGCGCGAGAAGAAGACGCGGGTGAGCGCGCGCCAGCGGCGGTTGTTCCAGACGTCGTCGAAGTAGCGGCGCCTCGCCTCCGGCCCGCGCGGCGCGAGCAGGCCGGCGACTTCGCGCCGCGAGTGGACGAGCGGCAGGACGACGCGCCGGAACAGCGTCAGGTAGCGCTCGAAGCGCCCGCGCACGCACACCCCGGCAGCGACGTCGTCCGGGTGCGCGTCCCAGTACGCGGCGGCGGCCGCGGGCAACACGCCGCGCACGCCGCGATAAAGCCGCTGGCGATCCGCGGCGGGGGCGAGTCCGACCAGGCCGAGCGCGTCGGGATGATCGAGCGTGCGGATCGCCGCGCGCTTCAACTCGACCAGCGCGAGCTGCGCCGGCGCGATGTCGACGGCGACGACGACCTCCGGCCCGCAGGCGAGCATCGACAGCGAGTTCTCGCCGCCGGAGGCGACCGACAGGCAGCGGTCGCCCGGCCGGATCGCGAGGCCGTCGAGCAGCACGTCGGCGTCCTCCCAGCACTGCGCGTAGCGGATTCCCGAGAAGTCGGCGGCGAGCGCGGCTTCGGCCGAGCGGGGCGACGCGTTCAGCCGCGGCGCTCATGGCTCGTCGGCGCATCGGCGGCGATCCGCGTCACCCGGCCCGTGGCGCCGTCCATGTCGACGGTGTCGCCGTCGTGCAGCCAGTGGGTGACGCCGGGCAGCGAAACGATGGTCGGCAGCCCCAGCTCGCGCGCCACGATCGCCGAGTGCGACAGCAGGCTGCCGCGCTCGACCAGCAGGCCTGCGGCCGCCGGGAACACCATCACCCACCCCGGGTCGGTGCGCTCGGCAACGATGATCTCGCCCGGCTGCAGGTCAGCGTGCTGCGGGTCGCGGACGAGCCGCACGCGTCCGCGCACGGCGCCGGGGCAGCAGGCGGTGCCGGACATCGCGTCGCCCTCGGGCGGCGCAGCCGGCCGTGCCGCGCCGAAACTGTTGCCGCGATAGGCGACGCCGAAGGTCTCGAACCGCTCCGCCGGCGCGGGCAGCGAGAGGCACGACGCGAGCTCGGCCTTGCGCACCGCGACGAGGCCCTTGAGATCGATCGTCGTCGCCCGATTCTCGGCGAACGCCAGGAGTTCGTCGAACTCGAGGAAGAACACGTCGCGTGGAGCCTCGATGCAGTCGATCGTGGCCAGGCGCCGGCCGAGTTCGACCACGATCTGGCGTGCGCGACCGAAGACGCGGGTCCGCTCGAAGCGAAGGTCCTCGCGGTCGGCGACGTGCGCGCGGGCACGCCGCAGCACCCACGCGAACGCCAGCCGCCGCAGCGGCCGCCGCCGCAGCGCGTCGCGCACGCGGTTCTCGGCGGCAACGCGCGGGGAGCCCGGCGGCGGGCCGGACCCGCGATTCGCGGCATCGACGGCGTCGGGGTTCGCGCGCGCGCAGCGGCCGACGGCGCGGTACAGCGGCAGCGGGTCGTCGTGCAGCGTCGGGCTCTCGAGCTTCAGTTCCTCCATGCAGCGCTCGCCGAAGCGCGCGACGTAGGCGTCGAACGCCGCCTGCACGTCCGGCCGGGCGCGCAGCGCCTCGCGCACCCGCGGCAGCGACGCCTCGCAGAGCGATGCCACCAGCGTGTGGTTCGACGCGACTTGCGCCGCGATGGCGCGGACGCGCCGCGCCGGCTCCTCGCTTGCCATGCCGCCGCCGGCGAGCAGGTCGTTGGCGAGCGCGCCGCGCTCGTCGCCGACCCACGTCGCGGCGAGCCGGCGCAGCAGGCCGTGGAACAGCATGGTCGCGAAATCGTTGACGATGGGCGCGTCCCAGTGCACCAGCAGGCGGCCTTCGAGCCGGCGATAGTAGGCGGCGAGCTCCTCGGGGCGCATCGGGGCCAGGTCGGGCCGCCGGTCGCCCAGCGCGTCGTCGAGCCGGGCCTTGAACGAGCGCATCCGCGAAGGCAGGGTCGCGATCCGCCAGGCGAGCAGGCCGAGCGTCCGGGCGAGCGTCAATGCGCCGGCGACGCGACTGCCGCCGCCGGCGGCCGCGGCCGCTCCCGCCGCCGCTGCGGACGCCTCGGGCAGCTTCTCGCGCACCCCCATCATCTGTTCCATGAACCGCCGGTTGACGGCGTAGCCCGGCAGCATCGCGAGCAGCCGGTACCAGTTGAAGAGGTTGTAGTAGACGCGGCCCCGAACCAGGCCGAGCATGCAGGCGAAGACGTCGCCGCGCGTCTCGACGACGTCCTGCGGCACGCCGACCAGGCGGCAGAATTCGCGATAGACCTGCTCGTAGCAGCGGCGTGCGAACGAGAAGGTCAGCGGCGTGGTCAGGCCGCCGTAGCTCTCGACGATGTTGGCGTTGTCCCAGATCGCCCGCGCGGCGTCGGGGTCGGCGCGGTCGGCCAGCGTCGTGATCGGCCGGCTCTGCAGCAGGTAGAGCGTGTGCCGCGCCACCGTCCATTCGATGTCCTGCGGCGTGCCGAAGTGCCGTTCCGCGTCGCGCGCGAGCGCGGCCACGCGCAGCACGTCGTCGTCGGCGAGCACGGGAGCCGTCGCAGCCGGGCGCTCGACGATCGCACCGGCCCGGTCGACGCGCCAGGTGTCGCCCTCGACCTGGCCGGAGACCAGGGCGTCACCACGGCCGGGGGTTGCGGCAACGACGGCGATCGCGCGGCGCCCGGAGACGGGATCGGCACTGAACGCGACTCCCGACGCGTCGCCGTCGATCATCCGCTGGACGACGACCGCGGGCACCGAAGTCCGGCCGGCAAGTCCCGCTTCGGCGCGGTAGCGGGCGAGCCGCGCGCCGAAGCCCGACGCCCACACGCGCACGACGCGATCGGCGACCGCCGCGGCGGGCACGTCGAGGAAGCTCTCGAGCTGGCCGGCAAACGAATGGCGCTCGCCGTCCTCGTCCTGCGCCGACGAGCGGACCGCGTAGCGGCTCGCGGCGGTCGCTCCGGCAGCGGCAAGCGCGGCGTCCAGCGCTGCGCGGACCTCCGGCGCCATGCCGAGGCGCCCGACGGCGGCGGCGAGCGCCGGTTCGTCGCTCGCATCGGCCAGCGCGGCGGCGACGTCCGGCGTCACACTGGCGTCGAACGCCTCCGGCAGCACGACGAACCACGGCGGCACCGGCAGGCCGGCATTCGCGAGCTCGGCCAGCGCGCGCGCCTTGCCGCCGACCGGCGTCGCCGGAACGATGTCCAGGCGATCGACGATGAACGACGCGCTCATCGCATCGCTCCCGGCAACGCAACGACACCGATGGCGACGTAGGCGGCGACCAGCCAGAGGCCGGAGCAGGCCTGGATCCGTCCACTCGTGCGCGCGGACGGCGCGGAGACGAATCGTGCGGCGAGCGCCGCCGCGACCGCGGTGGCGGCGGCGGCAAGCGCGGCAATCGGCAGGGGATCGCCGACCGTTGCCGCCGTGGCGACGGCCAGCAGCGCCGAGATCGCCAGCGTCATCCACCAGGCGATCGCCGCGTTGCGGGGTCCCCACAGCGCGCTGTAAGTCTCGACGCCGGCGCGCTCGTCGGCCGGCGCGCGGATCTTGCGCCCGAACTCGAACACCACCGAGCTCGCATACGTCAGCGCGAGGAAGGGCGCGAGAGCGAACAGGTCCGGCGCACGCCCCGAACACGCGGCGACGACGAGCGCGAGCAGCGGCACGATGATCGTGTGCGACGCGACGTACACCAGAGGCCTTGCGCGGAGCCACGCTGACGCGAAGAACTCGCGCCCCATCAGCGCCATCCACACGAAGGCGACGAACAGTGCCGCCAGCGCGGGCGGGCCCGCGAACATCGCGAGGGCGAGCTGCACCGCGACGGCCGCCGCTCCGGCCGCGCGCAGCTCGCGCAGCGTCACGAGCCCCCGCGGCACCGGCCGGTACGGACGGTACCTGGCGTCGTCGTCGGCGTCCTTGAACTCGTCGAGGATGCGCAACTCGAGGAACGCGAGGAAGGCGATCGCGAACCCGATCGCGAACGGACCTGCCGCCACCGGCGCGGCACCGTTGCGACCGGCCGACGCGACGGCGAGCGTGGCGAACGCGAACGCGGCGATGACCACACCGTGCTGCAGCGGCGGGAACCGCTCGCTGCAATAGACGGCCCACCTGCGGACGAACGCCTCTTCAGGCGCGGCGAGTCTCACCATCGCTCCCGCACGGGGCCACGCGGACGTCGACGCCGTGGGACAACACTAGCCGCGCGGATCGCGCGCCCTCGGCCCCTCGTTCCCACATTAGGCGCAAGGGCAGGGGGGCGTTTGACCCAGATCAACGGCCGGCGCGGCCGCACGCGCCTGTCGCCTTGCCGGCGGGGCTAAAGTGATCGGTGGCGGCAGCGACAGCCGATCGAAAGCCACGAAGTGAACACGACGGACATGGGCGGCGCGCCTGGGCCCGGCGGATCGGCCAGGCCGTTCCGGGTACTGGCGCTGGACGGCGGCGGGATTCGCGGCTATTACACCGCGCGCCTGCTGGAACTTCTGCTGGCAGCGGCCGGTGGCGATCCCGAACGGGACGACTGCGGCGCCGCGTTCGACCTTGTCGTGGGCACCAGCACGGGTTCGCTGATCGGCGCGGCGCTCGCTGCCGGCGTGCCGCTGACGCGAATCTCGACGCTTTATCGCGACCGCGGCGCGGCGATCTTTCCACAGCCCGGCGCCGATCGGGCCGCTGGAGCCTGGTGTGGTGCGCCAGGCACTGGCGGCGCGCGTCGGCGGAAGCGCACGCGCTGCGGCGGGCGCTCGACGCGCTGTTCGGAAAGGCATCACGCTGCGCGAGCTCCACGCGCGCCGCGGCATCGCGCTGTGCGTGACGGCGACCGACCTGCGGACGGCGCGCCCGCGCGTGTTCGCCACACCGCATGCCGCGGTTCATCGCGGCAGCGCCGATCTGCCGCTCGTGGACGCGTGCATCGCCTCCTGCTCGGCGCCGATGCTGCTGCCGCCGATGCGGCTGCCGGTCGTCGGCGACGAGGGCGCGCTCTGGTGCGACGGCGGGCTGTGGGCGACCAGCCCGGTCGCAGTCGCCTTGGCGGAGGCGCTCGCGATGACGGCCGACGACCGGCCGATCGAGATGCTGTCGGTCGGGACCTGCGCGATGCCGGTGCCGGCCGCGGTGCTCGCGCGCCTGCCCGGCACCGGCATCGGCCTGTGGATCCGCGGGCTGCGCGCACTGCAGGTCACGGGCGACGCGCAGGCAGCGGCGGCGGTAGAAATGGTGCGCAGGCTGGTCCCGCAGCTGAGGCGCCCGGTGCGGTTCCTCCGGCTGCGCGATCCCGAGCCGACCGACGCCGAGGCGTCGATCGTCCGGCTCGATCACGCGTCGCCGGCCGCGTTCGAGGTGATGGAGGGCCTCGCGCGGCGCGGCGCCGAACTCAACGGCGCGACCGGCGACTTGACGGGCGCGGATCGGGGCTGGCTGTCGGCGCTGCTGCGACCGGCCGCCGCCGTAAGCCGGTCGGTGTCGAGGACGCTGCGGCGAGTGGACGCTGAAGCCTGGATCGCCGTGCCGGGGATCGCTATTGCACTGCAGGATCAGCTCGGCAACCACTCGGTTGACGCGCCGCACAAAAAACCGGGCAGCGCGCCCGGTTTTTGCGGTGCTTCGGACCGTCAGCGGGTCCGGTCGTCGTCGGGGCCCGTTTGCTGCGGGGCACCGAAGTTCGGGAAGGGAAACGCGGAGAACATTCCGCGGGTCTGGTCCTGCATCCGCTGCTGCATGTCCATGAACAGCTTGGCGCTCTGCTCGAGGTAGTTGCCGAGCATGCCCTGCATCGCCGGCGCCTGCATCTGCATGAACTGCTTCCACAGGTCGGGAGTGATCATCATCTTGTCGCCGTAGATCTGCTTCGCCTGGTCCTGCAGCTTCTTCTGGATGCCCAGGAACGCCTTGACGTTCTGCTCCATGTACTGGCCCATGATCGTCTGCTGCGCGCTGCCGTAGAAGCGGATCATCTGCGCCAGCATCTCGGAGCTGAACATCGGCAGACCGCCCGATTCCTCCTCGAGGATGATCTGCAGCAGGATCGAGCGCGACAGGTCGTCCCCGGTCTTGGCGTCGATGACCTGGAAGTCGATGTTGTCGAGCACCATCTGGCGGACGTCGGCCAGCGTGATGTAGCCGCTGTTGGCCGTGTCGTAGAGCCGGCGGTTCGGGTACTTCTTGATAAGCCGGGGGGTATCGGTCATGGCGGCCTCCTGAGGCGTAATGTGCCCATTATAACGTGCTGATTTGTCGATGTTTGGGAATCATCCGCCGGTCGGCTGACGGGGAAATGGTGCGGTGCACCAAAAACTCCTTGACATCGGTTTCGGTCGTCCCTACAATGGGTTTGTGCGGTGCAGCAATTCCGCCCCAGACGTGCTCCCAGAAGGGCGTTGCGGGGTCGGGGCTGCACCAGCCGGTACAAGCCAGCGGGTCGCGGCTGCGGCCCTCGTCCAACCGAAGGAAAGGGATCGCCATGAACACGTTCAACGCCACCGAGCAGTTTGCCGAACTGAACCAAGCCAACGTTGCGCAAGCCACCAAGCTGGCCGCGCTCGCGCTCGAAAACGCCGAAAAGCTGATGAAGCTGAACCTCGTCGCCACCAAGGCGGCGATCGCGCAGGGCGTCGAAGGCGCGCAAGCCGCCGCCTCGATCAAGGATGTGCAGGACCTGTTCGCGCTGCGCGCCAAGTACGCCGAGTCGGGCGTCCAGCACGCGACCGCCTACTCCAAGAGCCTGTACGAAATGGCGACGGAAGCCCAGGCGCAATACACGGCGATGGCCGAAGAAGCGTGGGCCGCCTACACCAAGGGCGTTGCCGCTTGGGTCGACAAGGCCTCGAAGTCGGCCCCGGCCGGCTCGGAAGTCGCCGTCAACGCGATGAAGCAGGGCTTCGCCGCATCGACCGCCGCGTTCGACCAGTTCCAGAAGGCGTCGAAGCAGGTCGTGAACCTCGCCGACGCGAGCGTCCGTGCCGCCGCCGCGAATGCGTCGAAGGCGACGGTCAAGGCCCGCAAGGCTGCGTAAGCACGGCGCCGCCCATCGCCACGCGGGTTCGCCCGCGCGCATGGGCGACACCGACCCGGGGTTGAATCTCGTTCGTTCGCCCCGACGTCGGAAGCATTGGCTCTACCTGTATCGTCCTCCTCCTCCTGGAAGATACAGCCTCGGCCCCGGCCCCGCGCCGGGGCCGTTTTTTTGGGCGGTCGCGAATGCTCCGCGATGGCGCGAATGCCCCCGGCCGGTGCGACGGAGCTTTAGAACCTTCACTCTAATGCGACTGCGCATAATGCAATCGTGCGCTACATCGAACTGCATCGAAGTTCGGTGTTCGCGCTTTCCCCCTGTATCTTCCTCCTCCTCCTGGACGATACAGCCTCACCCCGATCGCAAGGTCGGGGTTTTTTTGCGTGCGGGATTGGCGCGCCGCCGGCGGAGACTCGATCCGGCCCGACTCAGTGGGTCGTGTGGTTCAGCATGTCTTCGCGGGTGCGACGCCGGGCAGGCGCGTGCCTGCCCCGCCAGCCTGCCCGCGCGCGACCACCTTGGCGTCGGCGCCCCGCCCGAAAGTGCCGCAACACGCGAGCGGAGCAGCCCGTAGCCACCGACGATGGACGCTTGACCCGCGCTACCGGCACCCCCACACGCGGCCTCGTGCGGTTGAAATGACTATCCGTTGCCGATGGCGACGAAGTCGCCGCGTAACAAGGGGAGTCTTGACGGTGGTCAAACGCCGTTCCTTCGCCGAGGAGCAGGCTGAAACCGTTGGTGCTGCCTGATAGGGGGCCCCGATGTCCGCTCCTTCGTGGCGTTGGATCGCACTCATCTGCGTGGTTCTCGCTGCCTGCGCGACGGCACCGGTGGGGCGCAAGGACCTCCTCGAGTTCTTGACCGACGGTGCCACGCGCCGCGAGGATGTCCAACTCAAGCTCGGCGAACCGGCTGCGCAGTACGACGGCCTGCGGGTCCTCGCCTATCGCCTGGTCAAGGATGAGGCCGGCTACGTGATCGTCGGGCAGCGCAACAATTGGTACGGCGTCCAGTACAACCTGATGCTCGTATTCGACGGCGACGGCGTCCTGCGCCGGCATTCCTTGGTCGAGATCCGGTCCCCATGACCAAGAACGCGTTTCCGCGGTGGACGCTGGTGCTGGTCGCAAGCGCGGCGCTTCTGAGCGGATGTCCGGTGCCGCTGCCGCCGACCTACGATTCAGGATCGCGCCAGAACGTCGGCGAGATCATCCCCGATTTCATCGTCACGGGGGAGACGACGCGCGACGACATCCTGCTGCGCCTGGGCGAACCCGACGGACGCGGACCCGGGGATCGCTGGTTCGCCTATGGCTCGCAATACAGCAAGGGTGGCGTGCTCTTCGTCATGGCCGCAGGCGGCGGCGCAGGGGCTGCCGGCGTCGAGTCAGTCCGGTTCCGGCGGCTCGTCGTGCGCTTCGATGACAAAGGCGTCGTGGCGGATTCCGCATTCGTTGAGCGCATATGTCCGCGCTACACGTTCGGGGCAGGCGGACGATCCGACGTGTCGGCGCCCTGCGTCGACGTCGCCGTGGACGATGCTCCAGGATCGGCGCCATCGATGGATACCGGCATCCCGCCGGGTGAGCACGTGGCCGCCGTTTACGAGAACGTCGTGTGGGCGGTAACCCTCCATGGACTCCTGAATGCAGAACGCAGGCTCGTCCCGGGAACGCTCACGCTCACCGATCGCTCCCTGATATTCGCGGGGAAGCGCGCCGCAGCGGACGGTTCGCCGACGGTGCTGCGCATCCCCTACGCCGAAATGACGCATGCCCAATCGGGGTTGTTCAACCAGATCCTCATCCAATTGCCGGACAACGTTTATCAGGCCTTCGACATAAGACAGGCCGGCACCGCACCGCCAGACAGACTCGCGGGCGGCGACGCGCCGCATTTCGATGAGTCACCGCCCAGGAGCGTGGTCGGTTTCGTCAACCGCAAGATCGGAGCACGCTAGGCGGTTCCGGCGACAGGGCCGCGTTTGTTCGCGGGTATCATTGCACGTCGCAAACGCGTGCATGCTGCGGGAAATCCCACCACCCGGCCACGTCGCCTGACGTGCCGAACTCACCAGCACGACCGCCCGCGCCGCCCGCTGCCAACGACGAGCCCGCCGCCGAACCGGCGCATCGTCGTGCCGCCCGCTACGCCTGGGCGCTGCTGCTCGCCCGCATCTACGAAGTGTTTCGCTGCTGTGTCCCCGCTGCGGCGGCGCGATGCGCATGATCGCCTTCCTCACCGATCCCGCGCCCGCGCGCGACATCCCCGGCGACCTCGGTGAGCCGGCCGCGCCACCCCGCATCGCGCCGGCCCGCGGCCCGCGGCGCTGTGGGAGGCCGCCGACGCCGCGCACGATCCCGCCGCCGATCCGCTGCTCCAGCGCGCCCCGGCCTTCGAGTTCGACCAGCGCCTCACCTGGTAGCCACCACCGTCACCGTCGCCGCCAACCCGTGTGCGACGCCGGGCAGGCGCGTGCCTGCGCCCGCCAGCCTTCCCGCGCGCGACCACGCTGGGTCAACCCCCATTACCAACGCGCCCCCACCCGCGACCACTATCGGACCGTCGGCCACGAGCTGGCTGCCCGACCTGTTCGAGCCGATTGCCGAGGAGGGCTGCGAATGAGCATGCCGCGCCATGGCTTCAAGGGCAACAAGGCCGCGCTGCCGACCAAGCCCTGCGCGCGCTGCGGCCGGCCGATGAGCTGGCGCAAGGCCTGGGCCAGGAACTGGGACGAGGTCAAGTACTGCTCCGACGCCTTTCGGCGCGGCAAGGTGTCTGCGCCGAGCGCCAAGGGGCTGGCTCGATGAGCCGTCATCCGTCGCCTTCGCTGCGCCACCTCGTCCTCGTGCTCGGCGACCAGCTGGACGCCGATGCCGCTGCCGTCGACGGCTTCGATCCGCGCAGCCCGAAGTCAGGCAGTGGAACTTCGAGGCCGACAACCGCGAGAGCTTCGGCCGCGACGGCCCCGGTACCCTGCTGCCGGCGCGGCGCTTCGCGCCCGATACCATCACGCGCGAGGTGCAGTCGCTCGTGCGCACGCGCTTTGCCTCGCACCCCGGCCGCTGCGACGACTTCGGCTGGCCGGTCACGCGTGCGCAGGCCGCGGCGCACCGTGCCGCGGTGAGTGCGTGAGCATGCCGCCGGTTGCGTACGAGCCGACACCGGCTGCCGCTCTGGCGCGGCTCGAGGCTGTCGACCCGACCGCCTATGCGCGCACGCGCAACCATCTCGAAGGCGCCGTCACCGGCCTTGGCCCCTACCTCACGCACGGCTTGCTGAGCCTGCCGCAGGTGCGCGACCACCTTGTCACGCGCCACCGCCTGCACGCCGATCACAAGCTCGTCTTCGAGCTCACCTGGCGCGAGTACTTCCGGCACGTCTGGGCGCACGAAGGCGACGGCATCCTCGCCTCGCTGCACGAAGGTCCGCTGCCCGAGCCCGCCTACGCACGCGAACTGCCGGCCGACTTGCGTCAGGCCCGCACCGGCGTGCCGGCGATCGACTTCGCGGTGCGCCAGCTCTACGCCACCGGCACGCTGCACAACCACGCGCGCATGTGGCTCGCGTCGTACACGGTGCACTTGCGCAAGGTGGCCTGGCGCGCGGGCGCCGACGGGATGCTCGCGCACCTGCTCGATGGCGACCTCGCGAGCAACCCGACAGCTCGTACGAGGAACTGGACCGCATCGCGCGCACGCCGGCGCCGTGTCCCGAGCCGCAGCCGGCGCTCGAGGGCATCGACGCCGTCGACGAGCCGCCGCGCCACGCCGTGCCCCCATCGCGCCGGCAGAGCGATTTCACGGCACCGGACGCGGTGCAGGTGGCTGGCCGCGACGTCTGGCTGATGCACCCGTGGCACCTGGCGGATCCGCCAGCGACGCTGCCATCCGCGGATGGCAGCCGCCCACCGATCGTGCTTGCCGTGCTCGACCTCGATACCCACGCGCGCTGGCCGTGGAGCGCATCGCGCTGGGACTTCGTCGCGGACCGCCTGGTGCACGCGGCTGAGCTGCGCTGGTCGGCACCGGCGCACGACGTCGTCGCCGCCCTAGCCGCCGCGCGCTCGGTACACGGCGTCGACAATCCGCATCTCTCGCCCGCGTTGCGCGCACTGCCCCTTACCCTGGCGCCACGGCTGTTCAACGAATCCACACGCCGCTGCCGCTCGTTCTCGGCCTTCTGGACCACGATCGGCCCGCGCGCGGGGGGCGCGGCTCCGTTCGATCGCACTGAACGCGTCATCGACGGCGTGTTCGACGCCGCCGCCGCGACGTCGGCGCGCCCGTGCGAACGACCGCCTGCCGGGAATTTCGGCAGCGAGCCCGACAGTCTCAAGTTGGCCGACAACTCCATTTCGGCCCGCGGCGGCGACCGGCTCCTTTCCGTTCGCGGAAACACAATCGAAGGCTGGCCAGCGACCCCCGGGATGCGACGGATTCTGCATCGGCATGTCCCATTTCGTTGGCTGCCGTTACTGTCGGATGGACGAGCTATGGCGCTGCGCGTGGCGGCCGCCCCCCGGAGGGCGGTTCACCTGAAGGCGGTCGTCCACCTGGCGGCCTGTTGCCGCCCTGGCCGGGCCGCTGTGCGGCGGGCGGCGGGCCGAAGTCGGGAGTGGCTTGCGGCGGCCTGCCGGGCGGTCTCACCATCGGCGGTCGTGCCACGGGCGGTTGCAGCGCAGGCGGACGCGCAGCGGGCGGCTGTGGGCGCGGAGGAGGCGGCGGCGGTCGGAAACCCGGCGATCCCCAGTTGTTCCAGCCCGGTTGACTCGAGTACCACGGTCGCCCGCGATAATGGGCACCCCAGTACGATCCCACCGAAAAGGTGATCACCGGAGCTCGGCTTCGAATCGGCCCCGAGAGATACCGGGAGTAGACCCAGCCGCGCCACCCGCCGGCGACGACGTCGCACCAGCGCCAGCCGCTGGTGCAGCCAATCACGTTGACGGGCGTTCCTGGCCGGAGCCAAGTGACCAGCGGAAACGCGCGGTCGGGACCGGCGCGCACGTTGACCGCCTGCGTGGTGAACGCGGTCTGCGCGAGGGCGGGAATCGGCAGCAGCAGCGTTAGCGCGATGAAACATCGATAGAGGTTCGCGTGCGTCATCGGCATGGCCCTCGACAATTCGTTATCGACAAGTCGGATCGGCATTTCCTGCCGCATGAATCCGGGCAGTTCGATCGCTTTTCCTAACGCGCGCCTGCCGCTTGCGGTTGACCGCCACGCGGCCGACCACGGCGGTTCCGTAGCCGAGGATGGTTCAAGTGCCTCTGTTTCGTGACGATAGGGTAGTCGTGAAGCTGCCGCCGAGCGGAGCTTGGGCCTCTCCAGGGCAAAGGTGATCGCGGTGTTGCAGCCGGCCATCGACCTGGCCCGGGCCTCAGGGCAACCCCGCGGCCATAATCGCCGGCTGGCGGGAGATCGGGAAGTTGTGTGGGTACCACGCGCCGGAGCGCAGGCGGATCGAGCTGCACGTTGAGCGTGGCGCGCTGCAGGCGCAGTTCGAGGCGATGAGCGACTCGGAGTTGAAGGCTATCGTTAGTAGCGGATAGATCGCGGGGGGGCACGCACTAGTCCCAGCCGAGATTCGGCCTCGCAGACAACGGCAGTTGGTTGAAAGACCGCGAACGACCCACAGCGGCCCTTCGCTATCGCAGATTGGCAGCCGCACAGCCGCCGTTTGCGACAAGGATTGCACTGCTTGAATCGAATGTTCGCGACAGCGGCGCGTAGCCAGATGGGTTTTGCCGGTGCCGGGCCCGCCGACCAGCACGACGTTGTGCATGTCGTCGGTGGAGATAGTGGCGGCCCGGGCGGTGACGAGCTTGCGGTCCACCGGTGAGGCCTCGAAGTCGAAGCCCGCCATGTCGCGACCGGGCGCCGCCGCGCCTGCAACTCAAGGAGGAACCCAAAGCCGACGTGGCGCGCTACGACCGGCTGTTGAAGAAACGGGCGGTGGCGGCGATCGCAGCGATGCCGATGTTGCTGGCGGCGGTGTCGAACCGCGCGGTGGAGGTGCCCGGTGCGTATGGTTCACTGTACGGGGAACGTCCTTCCGAGACGCTTCGGAAGCCCGTTCCGAAAGGGTCAGCTCCAGCCTGGTGAGGCGAGGCATGCGGACTTCCGGGCACGCCTGATCTGCGGCAGAATGAGGCATGCTGGCACAGCCTTCAGGCCACCCGCGCGGCGCGACCTTCTGGCTGGCGGCGCTGTGCGTCGTCATGCTGCTCGCCGGCTGTGACTCGCCAGTGCGGCTGATGCCCACGCCGGTGAGTTTCCGCTCGGGCGATGTCGACCCGTTCGAGACGGCGAGCTACCGGGTGCAGGGCACCGACTTGCCCGTGTTCTACGTCACCAATCGCGGCGCCGTCATCGAGAAGCCAGAACCGATCCACACCCTGTTGCCAAGCGAGCGCCTGCGCATGGGCGTGGCGCATATGCGCATCGGCGACGACACGCTGGACTGGGAGACCCTGCATCGGCTGTCGACCAGCGACGACCCCGACGAAAGACCGATCATCCATCTCAAGGGCCTGGAACAGAAGGCCGCCCTGGGCCCGGGCGACACCGTGGCCGGATCGGCCGACGCCCAGGCCTTCTTCGCCACCGTCAACAAGGCGCTGGCCGCCAGCGAGAAAAAGGAACTGGTGGTCTACGTGCACGGCGCCAACAACACGGTGGCGCGGGCCTCGGCGCAGGCCGCGCAGTTGCGCCACTTCACCGGCCGGCGCGTCGTGATGGTGTCGTTCCTGTGGCCCTCCACGGGCTCGATCCTGCGCTACTTCACCGACGTCGGCCACGCCGCGGCCTCGGTCGCCCCGTTCGCGCGCCTGATCGAAGCGCTGGCCGAAAACACCAAGGCGTCGTCGATCGAGGTGGTGGCGTTCAGCGCCGGCGCGCAAATCGTCAGCCCCGCCCTGGTCAAACTCGCCACGCCGCGGCCGGGCGAAACGCGTGAGCAGGTGCGCCAGAGGCTGCGGCTGTCGCAGGTCTACTTCGCCGCGCCAGACATCGACACGCGGCGCTTTGCCGACGAACTGGCGAGCTACATCGACATCGTCGGGCGGGTGAGCATTGCCGCCAACCTGAACGATTCGGCGCTGCGCTTTTCCGCCGTCGTGAACCGCGCGTCACGCGCCGGCAGCGCCAACCCGACCGAGCTCGATGCGGAACAGACCGGCTTCCTCGTCGACGCCTCGAGGAAGCTCGGCTTCGACATCCTCAAGGTGGACCCAACGGTCATCCCGAATCTGCCGCTGCGGTCGCACGGGTTCTGGTTCGAGGATCCGTGGGTCAGCGGCGACCTGCTGGGGCTGCTGCTGCTGAGCGCCGATCCGCAGAGCCGAGGCCTGGAACCTCAGGTGGGCCCCCTCGGCACCCGCTACTGGACCTTTCCGCCAGACTTCAAGGACCGCGTGCAGCGGCTGTTCACTCCGGCTTCGGCGGCTTCAAGCCCGCGCTAACCAGCATCAGTCGGCAACATCCGGCGTCGACCCACGCCGGTGCATTGTCAATCGATGTGAAAGTGATTGAAGTTAACCCAATTTCCCGTGCGCCAGGCAGCTAGAAAGCAGCCATCCCGCTATGTCGGCTGATGGCCGGTCTGCGACCGTCGAGCCCGAACGCGAGCGGCTTGATCGTCGTCGGTCGCAGAACGACCCGTTGCAGCCCATCGACTTTGCGTGAAGCCGACATTCTCCGGTGGGAAACCCGACTTTCAACTAACGTGCGAATCCCGATTGACTCCGACTCGAACGCCCCACTGTGGTGGCGCGATGCGCATCATCGCCTTCATCACCGACTTGTCCGTGGTGCGCGACATCCTCGCTCAGCGCGGTGAACCAATCGCGCCACCAACGGTCGCCCCCGCCCGCGGTCCACCACGGTGGGAGATCGCCGACTCCGAGCACGATCCCGCCGCCGATCCGGTGCTCTGCCCACCCCGGCCTTCGAGTTCGACCAGCGCCTCAGCTGGTAGCCATCACCGTCACCGTCGCTGCTCACCCGTGTGCGACGCCGGGCAGACGCGCGCCTGCCCCCGCCAACCGCGCGATCTCCGCTCGCTGACGCTCGCCAAACACCCTGCCCACGGGCAACCTCCATCCCGCGGCGGCGCCCGGCCACCCCCGTCTTTGCGTCGGCTTGGTCAAGGGAAGCCGTGCTACGCTGGTCCCGATCGTGCCTTGTGGCGTTGGAATTACTATCCGTCACTACAAGACTTGCCCGATCATCCGCGGCCCGGTGGACTTTCAGGTCGCGGGTGCCGTCGATGCACTGCAAACCAGAAAGAGAGAATCACGCATGGGCAAGAGCAAGACCGACGGTGCAGCCGCGGCACAGAAGAAGCGCTTCAGCTTCCCCGGTGCGGTGGCCACGCTGGCCATCGTCACCGTGCTGGTGTGGCTGGCCGCGCTGTTCATCCCGCCTGGCGAGTTCCTCACTGACGCCGACGGCGCGCCGATCCCGGGCACCTACACGCGCATCGATTCGCCGCTGACGCCGGCCCAGCGGGTGCAGCAGCTGATCCTGGCGCCGGTCAACGGTGTGTACGGCCTGCGCAGCCAGGTCAGCGAAGTCGTCGACACCGAGATCGTCGGGCGCCTGTTCGGCCAGATCGGCGTCATCGTATTCATCATGTCCATCGGTGCCTTCATCTCGGTGAGCTTCGCCACGCGCGCGCTCGAGGTGGCGGTGGCCGCGCTGGCGAACCGGCTGCGCGACAAGGGCTGGGCGCTGATCACCGCCGTGATGGTGCTGTTCTCGGCGCTCGGCTCGACGATGGGCTTCTCGGTCGAGACGCTGGGCTTCTACGCGCTGTTCCTGCCGCTGATGAAGGCGCTGGGTTATGACCGCTTGGTGACCGCGGCGATGATCATACTGGGCGCACTGATCGGCGTGATGGCATCGACGGTGAACCCGTTTTCGATCGGCGTCGCGGCCAACGAAGCGAGCGTGTCGCTCGGCGACGGCATCGGGCTGCGTGTGCTGCTGTGGGTGGTGCTGACGGCGATGGCGGTGGGCTGGGTGCTGCGCTACGCCGCGCGGGTGCGCCGCGATCGGGCGGCCTCGCTGGTCGGCTGGGAGGACGGCGAGGATGCAGAGAAGGCCGAGAAGGACGATGACGGCGCCGCGGCTTCGGCCGCGCCGTCGGCGGCCGACGCGCGCTTGAGCGGCGCGCAGAAATGGGTGCTCGTCATCACCGCCGCGGCCTTCGGCTTGATGATCTTCTCGGTCATCCCGTGGTCGGCCGTGCTCGGCGGGCGCGCCGCACCGGCCGACTACTACGGCAGCCACGAGGTGGTCGGCGTCGAGCCTTTCTGGTTCGAGCTGAACTGGTGGTTCCCGGAGCTGTCGATGCTGTTCATCCTGGCATCGGTGCTGGTGGGATTCGTCGCCAGGATGGGCGAGAAGGAGACGGTGCGCCTGATTTCCGCCGGCGCCGCCGACATGATGGGCCCGGCGATGGTGGTGCTGCTGGCCGGCGGCGTGTCGGCGATCATGAACAACACGCAGACCATGGGCACCATCCTGCACTCGATGGAGCAGCTGGTCAGCGGCGCATCGGCCGGCGTGTTCACGCTGCTGACGGTGGTGCTGAACGTGCCGCTGGCGATGCTGATTCCGTCCAGCTCCGGCCATGGCGCGCTGGCCATGCCGCTGCTGGCGCCGCTGGCCGACTTTGCCGGCGTCAGCCGTGCCACCACCATCACCGCCTGGATCATGGGCCACGGCTTGGCGCTGATGGTCTCGCCCACCAGCGTCGTGCTCGTCGGCGGACTGGCCATCGCCAAGGTCGGCTACGAGAAGTACCTGCGCTTCGCATGGCCGCTGCTGCTGGCCTTGTTCGTGGTGTCGACAGCGATAGTCGGGCTGGCTGCGACGCTTCAATAGCCGGCGCCGACGAACCGGCCTGCGGCTGCTGCACCCCAGGCCACCGGCTGGAAAACCTTCGATGGAGTTGCCCTGTATCCACTGAATCCCGCGAACGCCACTGCGGCCCGATCGCCTTGCGCCGCGCAGCGCTGGCACTGTGTGCGCTGACGTTCTTGTCGGCCTGCCAGCGCACGGTCGAAGCCCCGCCGCCCGAAATACGCCCCGTGCGCGCCATCACCATCGACAAGCGTGCCACCGGCGGCGCGGTGGCGCTGACCGGCACGGTGCAGGCGCAGATCGAGATCAACCAGTCTTTCCGCATTGACGGCCGGCGGGTCGAGCGCACGGTGGATATCGGCGACAACGTCAAGCCGGGCCAGCTGATTGCCCGCCTGGACCCGTAGAACGAGGAGAGCGGCGCGCGATCGGCGCGCGCGCAATTGGCCGGGGCCAACGCCCAACTGATCGAGGCGCGCAGCAACTACAACCGCATGGCCGAACGTCCTCGCCCCCAACTCGCCCCTGCGCGCTGCGGTCACTGCCCTCGCGCCGGGGGCGAGTTGGGGGCGAGGACGCCGAAATAGCGATGGCGGTGAAGGCGCGGCGGTGGCACCAGCGTGGCGAGCAGGTCGAGCAGTTCGAGCGGGGTCAGGCACTGCGGGCCGCCGCCACCGGGGCCCGGTTTCGGCGGCTCGTAGATGAGGTGCTCGCCGTCTGCTTCCCGGCAAGTTGAGATGTGAGGGCGACCGTCTGGATCTGGCCGAGTCCGGCCGATCGGGCCGTACGTCGGCGCTCGTGGACCTGCACGCGCCGGACGGACAAAGGGCGGCCGGATCGCTCCGCCCGCCCTCGCTGCAATTCGAGCTGCGTGCCCCGCGGGCGCCGGGAACGCATCCCGGCGCAGCGCGGGCCGCCGGTCAGAACATGTGCTGCCCGCCGTTGATCGCGATGTTGGCGCCGGTGACGAACGCCGCCTCCTCGCTCGACAGGTAGACGACCAGCCCGGCGACCTCCTCGGGCTTGCCCAGGCGGCCCATCGGGATCTGCGGGATGATCTTGCTGTCCAGCACTTCCTGCGGGATCGCCATCACCATCTTGGTGCCGATGTAGCCGGGCGAAATGGTGTTGACGGTGACGCCCTTGCGCGAAACCTCGAGCGCCAGCGCCTTGGTGAAGCCGTGCATGCCGGCCTTCGCCGCCGAATAGTTGGTCTGGCCGAACGCCCCCTTCTGGCCGTTGACCGACGAGATGTTGATGATCCGGCCCCAGCCGCGGTCGACCATGCCGTCGCAGACCTGCTTGGTCATGTTGAAGCACGAGTCGAGGTTGGTCTTCATCACCGCGTCCCAGTTCGCCTTGTCCATCTTCTTGAACGTGGTGTCGCGGGTGATGCCGGCGTTGTTGATCAGCACGTCGACCGGGCCGACGTCCTTGACCACCGTCGCGACGCACTTGACGGCCGAGTCCCAGTCGGCGACGTCGCAGGGGTAGGCGCGGAAGCCGTAGCCCATCTTGTTCATGCCGTCGAGCCACTCCTGCGCCTTGGTGTTGCCGGGCGAGTACGTGGTGACGACCTTGTAGCCCAGCGCGGCCAGCTTGATGCAGATGGCCTCGCCGAGGCCTCCCATGCCGCCGGTCACGAGCGCGATCCGCGGGGTCTTCATTGGCATGACGTTCCTCCTTCTTGCAGTGGTGGGCGTCCGGGGGCTTGCGCGCTGCGGTCCTGCCGCGTTCGCGGTGCGCCCGTGACGGTTTCGACGCGGTTCCTAACCTGCCGCCGCGCGCCGGGGCGTCGTCCCGGGCGCGGCTCTCTTTCGATCCTGCGGGTCGTCGGCGCCGGACCGCCGGCGCCACGCCCATGAACCCGAGAAGCGATGGTAGCGCGGAACGTGGCGGTCAGGCACGCTCGCGCACGTAGGACCCGGGCGCCGGCTCGAGCGGCGGGTACGCGGCGCTGCCCGTATGCCGGGGCGCCGGCTGCAGCGGTCCGCCGTGCGGCGCGAGCCACTGCGTCCAATGCGGCCACCAGCTTCCCGGCTGCGACTGCGCGCGGTCGAACCAGTCGTCGGCGTCGTCGGTGAGCAGCTCGTTGGTCCAGAAGTTGCGCTTCTTCGCCTCGGGCGGGTTGATCACCCCCGCGATGTGGCCCGACGCGCCGAGGACGAAGGTCGCGTCGCCGCCGACGAGCGCGGTGGTCCGGTAGGCGCTGCGCCAGGGCACGATGTGGTCGTCGCGCGTCGCCAGCACGTACGCGGGCATCGTGATCCGCCCGAGGTCGACGCGCTCGCCGGCCATCGTCAGCGCGTCGGGCTCGCGCAGCCGGTTGGCGAGGTACAGGTTTTCGAGGTAGTACGCGTACATCGGTCCCGGCAGGTTGGCCGAGTCGCCGTTCCAGTACAGCAGGTCGAACGCCGGGGGCGTCTCGCCCTTCAGGTAGTTGCCGACGACGTAGTTCCAGACGAGGTCGTTCGCGCGCAGGCTCGCGAACGCGCCGGCGAGCTCGCTGCCGTGCACGCGCTGGCCGGACATCAGCGCCGACCGGCGGGCCTCCAGCAGGTCCTTCGAGATGTAGACGCCGATTTCGCCGGGGTCCTCGAAGTCGAGCATGGTCGTGAGGAACGTCGCGCTCTCGACGCTGCGGTCGTGTTGCGCGGCCAGCACCGCCAGCGCGCTGGCGAGCAGCGTGCCGCCGACGCAGAAGCCGAGCGTGTTGACGGTGCGGCTGCCGCTGACTTCGCGCACGACCCCGAGCGCGGCGAGCACGCCCTGCTCGAGGTAGTCGTCCCAGCTGACGTGGCCGAGCTCGGGCGGGATGTTGCGCCACGAGACGAGGAACACCGTGTGGCCGGCGGCGACCGCGTGGCGGACGAACGAGTTCGACGGCTGCAGGTCGAGGATGTAGTACTTGTTGATGCACGGCGGCACGATCAGCAGCGGCCGGCGGTGCACGCGCCCGGTGGACGGCGCGTACTGGATCAGCTCGATGAGCTCGTTGCGGAAGACGACGTCGCCGGGCGTCAGCGCGAGGTTGCGGCCGACCTCGAAGGCGTCCTCGTCGGCCATCGTGATGCGGCCCTTGCGCGCGTCGGCGACGAGGTTCGCGGCGCCGCGAGCGAGGCTCGCGCCCTCGGTCGCGAGCGCACGCTTCAGCACGTCGGGGTTGGTCGCCGGAAAGTTCGCCGGCGACAGCGCGTCGACGACCTGCCGCGTCGCGAACGCCAGCCGGTGCTTGTCCGCCGGCGGCAGCGGCGCGAGAGCGGCGAGTTCGTTCAGGTACTCGGAGGTCAGCAGGTAGCCGTCGCGCAGGAACGCGAAGTAGGGCAGGTCCTGCCACTCGCGGCTGGCGAACCGGCGGTCCATCGCGGGCTTCGCCGGCGCGTCGGCCTTGCCGTCGCCTGGCGCGGCACCCGCGGCGGCGTCAGCGAACGCCGACTGCGTCCACAGCGCCTGGAATCGCGGCGCGAACCTGGCATTCAGCGCGGCCAGCGCCTGCGGCTCGATCATGTTCGCGGCCAGCGCGGGGGGCACGTCGAAGGATGGCGCCGTGCCGCGCTCCGATGTCGACGCTGCGGCGTGCGCCGACTGCATCCACCAGCGCGACCACTCCGACGCGATCTGCTGCCAATGCGACGCGAGGTCGACCCACGGCGCGGGTTCGGTCGGAGGCGGGGTCTGCGATTCGAGGGAGGGCGGCATCGGCGGGCGGCGGGCGGCGAGAATTGGGGAGCGCGAGGACGAGCGCGGCGAGGCCGGAACGTGGAGGGCGGAGGCTTGCCGGCGGGCCGGGGATCGGGTCCGTCCTGCGGCGGCTCGCCCCGGAGCGACCGATGGTATCGCGCACGCCGGTCCGGTTCAATCGGACACCGCGAATCCGCGGTCCCCGCGGCGGCGGAGGCTCGCTTGCATCGCCCTGGTCGGGCCGGCGCGCCGTCAGTGCGCGAGCGCTGCGTGGGCGCCGGCGATGACCGCGACGCCAAGCCCGATCAGCAGCGCCTGCTTCGCCGTTTCGAGCGGCTCCGCGCGCCGGTGCAGGCTGGGGATGAGATCGGCGACCGCGACGTAGAGCAGGCTCGCCGCGGCGATCGCCAGCACCGTCGGCAGCGCCCGCTGCATGTCGGCGAGCGCGTAGTAGCCGGCCAGCCCGCCGGCGAGCGTTGCCAGCCCGACGGCGACGTTGGTGCCGAAGGCGCGGGTCCGGGTGTAGCCGGAGTGCACCAGCACCGCGAAGTCGCCGACCTGCTGCGGCACCGCGTGCGCGACGATCGCCACCGTCGCCGCGATGCCCAGCCTGGTGTCGGCGAGGAACGCCGCCGCGATGACGACACCGTCGCAGAAATTGTGGACGCTGGTCCCGATCAGGATCATCAGGCCCGAGCGGCCCCCGTCGTGGCCGTGGCTGTGCAGCGCGTGATCGTGCTCGGTCTCCTCGGCGTCGGCGAGGTGCTCGTCGTGGCCGTGGCTGTGCCGCCAGAGCACCAGCTTTTCCAGCAGGAAGAACGCGAGCAGGCCGGCGAGCGTGGTCATCATCACCCGTTCGGCGTTGCCGATCTCGAGCGCGTGCGGCAGCAGCTCGAGGAACACCGCGCCCAGCAGCGCGCCGACGGCGAACGACACCAGCCGCGAGATCCACCCGGCGTGCAGCGCGAGCGTCGCCGCGGCGGCGGCGGTCGCGAGCACGCCGCCGGTGAGGGCGGCGATCACGATCTGGGCAAGGACGGGCATCGGCGTGGAGGAGGGGAAGTCGGGCTGCACCGGGCCGGCGGCCTGCGCGGCACGCAACCGGGTTGCATTATAGCGCGCCTGCCGCGGGAGCGTCGGCGGGGCCGGCCACCCTGTCGGCGGGGCCGGACGCCGCCGTCAGGGCGGTGCGTCGCGCCAGACCAGCGCCGCCATGCGGCCCGGCGAGCGGTCGCGGCGCCAGGAATGGAATCGCTGCGCCTCGGCCACGGTGCACCAGCCCCCGCCGGCGACGTTGTCGACGCCGACCCGGGCCAGCCGCCGGCGCGCGAGGCCCGGGAGGTCGGCCAGCAGCCGGTCCCCGCGGTGCGCCGAGAAATGCACGACGGCGCTGGGGTCGTCGGCGACGAAGGCCGCCCGCACTTCCGGACCCACCTCGAAGGCGGCCGGGCCGATCGCCGGGCCGATCCAGGCGACGATCCGCGACGGGGGGGCGTCCATCGCGGCGATCGTCGCCTCGAGCACGCCGGCGGCGAGCCCGCGCCAGCCGGCGTGCGCGGCGGCGACGACGGTGCCCTCGCGATCGGCGAACAGCAGCGGCAGGCAATCGGCGACGCGGATCGCCAGCGGCACGCTCGCGGCGCGGGTGACCAGCGCGTCGGCGACCGGCGGCACCGCGCGCGCGGCGATCGCACTCGCGGCATCGACCGTCGCCACCGCGATGCCGTGCACCTGCTCGAGGTAGACCGGTGCGGCCGGCAGGAAGCGCGCGACGCGGCGGCGGTTCTCCGCGATCGCGTCCGGATCGGGCTTCTCACGCGAGTGCGCGCTGCCGACGTCGAGCGACGCCGCGGCGCCGGTGCTGACGCCGCCGCTGCGCGTCGTGAAGAACGCCTGCACCGTGGACGGAGCGGCCCACGCGGGGACGATCCAGTCGAGGCCGTCGGCGGCGAAGCGCGCCGCCAGCGCCGTTGCCGGATCGCCGCTCACGCGTCGTCCCGGCCGTCGCCCGGCTCGTTGCGCGCGCGAAGTTCCGCCAGCAGCGCGGCGAAATCCGCCGGCAGCGGCGACGTCCACGACCGCGCCGCGCCGGTGACCGGGTGCACCAGCGACAGCTTCGCCGCGTGCAGCGCCTGCCGGCCGAACGTGATCGCACCGCGCCGCCCGTACGCGGGGTCCCCGACCAGCGCGTGGCCGATCGACGCCAGGTGGACGCGGATCTGGTGCGTGCGTCCGGTCTCCAGCCGGCAGCGCAGCAGCGTCGCGTCGCCGAAGCGCTCGACCACCTCGTAGTGCGTGCGCGCCGCCTTGCCGGTGGCCACGACCGCCATCGTCGTGCGCCGGGTCGGATGGCGGCCGATCGGCGCGTCGACGGTGCCGCCGCGCGCGACGTCGCCGCGCGCGAGCGCGACGTACTCGCGGCCCATGCTGCGTGCCTGCAGCTGGCGGACGAGGCTCGTCTGCGCGGCAAGCGTCTTGGCCACGACCAGGAGCCCGCTGGTCTCCTTGTCCAGCCGGTGGACGATGCCGGCGCGCGGCACGCCGGCGAGCGCGGGCGCGTGATGCAGCAGCGCGTTCTGCAGCGTCCCGTCCCAGTTGCCGCTGCCGGGGTGCACGACCAGGCCGGCGGGCTTGTCGACGACGATCAGCGCGTCGTCCTCGTGGACGACGGCCAGCGCGATCGGCTGCGCGGCGTGGGTGTCGTCGCGGGGGTCCGGTGCCGGATGCACGACGACCGCCTCGCCGCCGCGCGCCTTGCGCGTCGGTTCCGCCGCGGCGCCGTCGACGCGGACGCGGCCGGCGTCGATCCAGGCCCGCAGCCGTGCGCGGGAGAACTCCGGCAGCGCCTGCGCGAGCGCCGCGTCGAAGCGCAGGCCCGCGGCGGTCGGCGGCAGCGTCAGCACGCGGGGCGCGTCGGCGGTGGCCGACGGTGCGATCGACGCCGGAGCGGGCACGGGGCTGCCGGCTGCGCGGCGCGCGCCCGCGTCGGCCCGGCCCGGGTCATCGGGCGTCGGGAGAGCGGGGCGGGTAGGGCGGGCAGGGTGGGGGTGGGGCATCGTCGGGCGTGCCGGCAGCGCGTGGTCGCGGGGGCAGTCGCGGCCCGTCGGCTATAATCATACGGTTTCGCCGCCGCGCGAGGATGCCCCGATGTCCAGTTTGTCTTTTTCGCCGTCCGTTTCGCGTACCACCCCGTTGGCCGGGCTGCGCACGCTCCTGCTCGCGTTCGTCGCCGCGCTGGCGCTCGCCGGCTGCAGCCTGCTGCCCGACTTCAAGGGCGACGAAACCGCCGGCTGGACCGCCCAGCGGATCTACCAGACCGCGCACGACGCGCTGATCGAGGGCAATTTCCAGCGCGCGGTCAAGCTGTTCGAGACCCTCGAGTCGCGCTACCCGTACGGCCGCTACGCCCAGCAGGCGATGCTCGAAGGCGCGTATGCGAATTACCGGGCCGGGGAAACGCTGCTGGCGAGCGCCTCCCTCGACCGCTTCATCCGCACCTACCCCAACCACCCGAACATCGATTACGCCTACTACCTCAAGGGGCTGGTGTACTTCAAGGAAGACCAGGGCCTTCTCGGCTACGTCTACGAGCTCGACCTGTCGGAGCGCGAGCCCAAGGCGATGCGCGAGTCCTTCGCCGCCTTCAAGGAACTGGTGGCCAAGTTTCCGGAGAGTCGCTACGCCGGCGATTCGGTCGACCGGATGCGGTACCTGTCGAACGCGCTCGCGCTCTACGAGGTCAAGGTGGCGCGCTACTACTACAACCGCGGCGCCTACCTCGCCGCGGTGAACCGCGCCCAGCTGTCGCTGATCGAGCATCCGCGGATGCCGTCGAACGAGGAGGCGCTCGACCTGATGATCAGCGCCTACGACAAGCTCGGGCTCCCGCAGCTGGCCGAGGACACGCGCCGCATCCTGAAGGCGACGTATCCGGACAGCCCCTTCATTGCGGGCGTGCCGCCGAAGCCGTGGTGGAGGCTGTGGTGAGCGAACGCCCGGCGACGCGCCCCCGACGCAACTACGCGTCGCGCTGACCCGCGGGCGGCGCCTCCGAGTCGGAGAAGAACGCCTCGACGTCGGCCAGCTCGCGCGTGCGCCGCATCGGCGGCAGGCTGCGCCAGATGCGCTTGCCGTACGACTTTTCGGGCAGCCGCGGATCGCCGATCATCAGCACGCCGCGATCGGTCTCGGTGCGGATCAGCCGCCCGGCGCCCTGCTTGAGGCTGATCGCCGCCTGCGGCACCTGCCAGTCGAAGAACGGGTTGCCGCCCTCCCGCTTCAGGTGCTCGAGCCGCGCCGCGAGCAGCGGGTCGTCCGGCGGCGCGAACGGCAGCTTGTCGATGATGACGACGGACAGCGCGTCGCCCGGCACGTCGACGCCTTCCCAGAAGCTCGCACTGCCCAGCAGCACGGCGTTGCCCGCTTCGCGGAAGCGCACCAGCAGCTCGGTCTTCGCGCCCTCGCCCTGCACCAGCAGCGGCCAGGGCAGGTCCTCGGCGGCGATCGCCTCGGCGACCCGTTCGCGTGCGACGTTGAGCGCGCGCAGGCTGGTGAACAGCATGAACGCCCGCCCGCCGCTGGCGCGCAGCACCGGCAGCGCCGCGGCGACGACCGCTTCGGTGTGCTCGCGCGAGTTCGGCTCGGGCAGGCCGCGCGGAACGTACAGCAGAGCCTGCGTCGCGTAGTCGAACGGCGATTCCCAGCAGCCGGTGGCGGCGTCGGCGAGCCCCAGCTCGCGCTGGTAGAGGGTGAAATCGCCGGCGACCGCCAGCGTCGCCGAGGTGAAGATCCACGCCCGGCCGGAATCCTTCACCTGCTGCGAGAAGATATCGGCAACCGACAGCGGCGACGCGTGCAGCAGGAAGCCCTGCGGCGTCACGTCGATCCAGCGGATCCACCCGCCCGCGGTATCGGGCGCCGCGTTGCCGCCCCCCGACTCCTCGTCGCGCGCGGCGCCATCGGGCGCGTCGTCGTCCGCGCCGTGGCGTTCGGACGCGCGCGCACCGCCGCCGCCGGCGAGACCCTCGCACCAGCGGCGCAGCGCCGCCTGCAGCTCGGTGGCGCGGCGGGCGACGGCCGCCAGGTCCTCGCTGCGCTCGGCGAAGAGGCCGAGCTCGGTCGCCGCGCGGTCGAGCGCGGTCACCAGCGCTTCCAGCGCCGCCGGAAAGCCTTCGCGCTGCGCGGCGGTGCCCTGGGCGAGCTTGCCGCCGCCTTCCCCCAGCGCGAGGCGCAGCTTGCGGATCGCCGGACCGAGGTCGGCGGCTGCTGCCGGCAGGTCCGGAACCTCGCGGGCACCGGTGCGCGCGGCGACCTCGGCGTCGCGCGCGAGCTCGGCCAGCGCGCCGGCGGAGATCTGCTCGCCGAAGAACAGCGTCGCGGTGTCCGGCAGCTGGTGGGCCTCGTCGAGGATCACCGTGTGGCACGCGGGCAGCAACTCGGACAGTCCCTCGTCGCGAAGCATCACGTCGGCGAAGAACAGGTGATGATTGACGACGACGACGTCGGCCTCGAGCGCCGCCTTGCGGGCCTTCATCACGAAGCAGTCGCCGAAGAACCCGCAGTCGCCGCCGAGGCAGTTGTCGCGCGTCGACGTCACCAGCGGCCAGATGGTCGCGTTCTCGGGGACGTCGGCCAGCTCGCCGCGGTCGCCCGACGCGCTCGCGTGCGCGAAGGCGACGATCTTCGGCAGGTGGCGCGCGTCGTCGCGCGACGGCAGCCGGCCGTCCGCCGCGGCGCGCTCGAGGTGATGGTGGCAGACGTAGTTGGCGCGGCCCTTGAGCAGCGCCAGCGTCGCCGGCGAGCCCAGGGCGTCGCGCAGCAGCGGCAGGTCGCGCTGGTAGAGCTGGTCCTGCAGCGTCTTGGTGCCCGTCGAGACGATGACCTTGCCGCCATACAGCAGCGCGGGGACGAGGTAGGCGAAGGTCTTGCCGGTGCCGGTCCCGGCCTCGGCGATCAGCGCGCCGCGGGTGGCGATCGCGGCGGCGACGGCGGACGCCATCGCCAGCTGTTGCGGACGGTGGCGGAAGCCCGGCAGCGCCCGGGCGAGCGCACCGCCCTCGCCGAAGATCGCGGCGAGATCGGGGTCGTGCGCGAACGGTGCCGTTGCCGCTGCCGCCGTGGCCGGCGCGCCGGCCACGGGCACGGACGCCGCCGGGGGCGCGTCCGCAGGGCGGGTCAGTTCGTGGCCTTGGCGGTCGCCGGCGCTTCGGCGGTCTTGCCCTTGGCCACGGGCTTCGCCTTGGCGGCCGGGGGTTCGGCGCTCGCCGCCTTGGGCGCGCTGGCCAGCGCCGTGCGCACGATCTCGGCGCGCTCCTTGAAGTACTGGTAGGGCTGCGCGACGCGCTGCTTGTACTGGTCGTCGGTCTCGCCGGGCTTCCAGCGCAGCTCCTGCAGCGCGTCGAGCCAGCGGTCGTACATCGCACGCAGCTGGTCGACGACCGGACGGTTGCCGGTAGCTTCGCGCAGCGCGGCCTGGTACGGCCGCGTTATCGACAGCTTGTGCTTGTCGATGCAGTACTCGGTCTTGGCGGCGTTGACGCCCTCTTCGGCCTTGTCGTAGCCGAACTCGATGATCTCGATCGACTTCACCTGCCGGCACATCGTATACAGGTGCGCGACCGCGTCGAGGAAGCAGTCGACGGAGACGCCGGAATTGACGTTCGGGCAGAGGTAGGTGTCGGGCTTCGGCGTGGCCTGGGCAAGCGCGGGAGCGGCGGGCAGCGCCAGCGCGACGGCGAAGACCGCGGCGGCAACGGAGACGGCGAGGCAGCCGGGACGACGGGAGGAAACGGGGAGTCGGAGCATGGCGTGGCGGGGGACCTGGTCGAAAAGATCGCGCATCCTACCGCGGGGCCGCTGCGTGCTCAAGCCGGCCGGATGGACGAGGCGACCCGGGGCGGGCTGATGGCAGCCGCGGATGCCATTGCCGCGAACGCCGCGCGGGGGCGGCATTCCGCCGCGCCCGGTGGCCGCCGCGGCATCAGATGGTGACGCCGCCGGAGACCTCGATGACGGCGCCGTTGATGTAGGAGGCTTCGTCGGAGGCGAGCCAGGCGTAGGTCGCGGCGATTTCCTCCGGCCGGCCGAGGCGGCCCATCGGGACCTTGTCCTCCATCATCCGGATGACCTTGTCGGGCATCGACTTCAGGATCGGCGTCTCGATGAAGCCCGGGCAGATCGCGTTGGCGCGGATGCCCTTGCGGCCGAGCTCGCGCGCCCACGTCTTCGACATGCCGATCACGCCGAACTTGGTGGCGGCGTAGTTGGTCTGGCCGAAATTGCCGTGGAGCCCGACGATCGACGACGCATTCAGGATGCAGCCCGAGCTCTGGGCCAGCATGATGTCGACGACCGCCTTGGTGCAGTTGTAGACGCCCTTCAGGTTGACGTCGATGACCCGGTCGAACTGGTCCTCGCTCATCTTCTTGAACTGCGCGTCCTGGACGATGCCGGCGTTGTTGACCAGGGTGTCGACGCGACCCCAGGCGGCCATCACGCCTTCGACCATCCTGGCGATGCTGTCCTTGTTGGTGACGTCGACGTGGAACGCGAGCGCCTCGCCGCCGGCCGCGTTGATGCCGTCGGCGACGCCCCTGGCCGACGCCTCGTTGATGTCGCACACCGCGACGCGAGCGCCCTCGTGGGCGAACTTCTCGGCCGTCGCCTGGCCGATGCCGGAGCCCGAGCCGGTGATGATGGCGACCTTGTCGCGAAGACGCATGGTGTGCCTCGTTGGGAATGCCGGAAGGCCCCCGGAGCGGGCACCTTGACGGGGCCAGAATAGCCGAAAATGCTGCATTGCACAATCGGCGCGGGCCGTGCGGCACCGACTGGCGGCCCGGGCCAAGGCGGCGAACGATAAACTTTATAAAACAGTTGGTTGAACGGGATCGTCCCGGCGACGACGCTCCTTTCCGTCGAGATTCCGGCCGACGCAGCTGCGACCGCTGCTGCGGTGCGGCCGCCGGGCCGCCCGGACGCCCGGACGCCCCGGGTCGCGTCGCGCCGGTCAGGCCGGCTGCCAGCCCTCGACGACGAGCTGCAGCGCGACGGCCCCGTTCCACTCGTTGACGTCCGGCCTGAACGCCGCCCGGATCCGCGCCGGCAGCGGGTCCGCATGCCGGAACAGCATGGCGTCGAAGCGCTCGCCGCCGCGTTCCAGCGTCAGCTTGCTGTGGCCGCTGCCGACGACCCGCTGCCCGGCGACGGCGAACACGTCGTCGAACACGGGCGCGGGGAAGCCCTGACCCCAGACGCCGTCACGCAGTAAGGCCGCGAGCGGCAGCGTCAGCTCGCCGGCGGCGAGGGCGCCGTCGGTCTCCAGCGTCCGCGCGAGCATCGCCGGGGTCAGCGCGGTGCGGGCGACCGCCTCGAACGCCTCGGCGAAGCGCGGCAGCGCCGCCTCCGCCAGCGTCAGCCCCGCGGCGAACGCGTGGCCGCCGAAGCGCACGATCAGGCCCGGCTCGCGCTTGTCGACGAGGTCGAGCGCGTCGCGCAGGTGGAACCCCGGGATCGACCGGCCCGATCCCTTCAGCGACCCGTCGCCGCCGCGCGCGAACACGACCGCCGGCCGGTGGTAGCGATCCTTCAGCCGCGACGCCACGATGCCGACGACGCCCTGGTGCCACTCCGGACGGAACAGCGCCAGCGTGTACGCGTCCGCGGTCACCGACGCGTCGACGTCGGCCAGCGCTTCCTCCTGCATCGTCGCCTCGACGTCGCGGCGCTCGCGATTGAGGCGATCGAGCTCGGCCGCGAGTGCGCGCGCCTCGCGCTCGTCGTCGGCCAGCAGGCAGCGGATGCCCGTCGTCATGTCGGCGAGCCGCCCGGCGGCGTTGAGGCGAGGGCCCGCGACGAAGCCGAGGTCGTAGGCGGTCGCGCGTGCCGGGTCGCGACCCGCGGCGGCGAACAGCGCGGCGACGCCGGGCTGCGCGCGGCCGGCACGGATGCGGGCGAGTCCCTGCGCGACCAGCGTGCGATTGACGCGATCGAGCCGCACGACGTCGGCGACGGTGCCCAGCGCGACCAGGTCGAGCAGCACCGCGAGGTTCGGTCCGGGGCCGTCACCGAACACGCCGCGCCGGCGCAGCTCGGCGCGGGTGGCGGTCAGCACGTAGAACATCACGCCGACGCCGGCGAGGTGCTTCGACGGGAACGGGCAACCGGGCTGGTTCGGATTGACGATGATCGCCGGATGCGGCAGCGTCGCGGCCGGCAGGTGATGGTCGGTGACGATCACGTCGACGCCGGCCGCCGCGGCAGCGGCGACGCCGTCGTGGCTGGCGATGCCGTTGTCGACGGTGACCAGCACGCGGGGCTGCCGCGCGAGCGCCTGCGTCACGATCTCCGGCGTCAGGCCGTAGCCGTACTCGAACCGGTTGGGGACCAGGAAGCCGACGTCGGCGCCCAGCGCGGCGAGCCCGCGCACCCCGGTCGCGCAGCCGGTGGCGCCGTCGGCGTCGTAGTCGCCGACGATCAGGATGCGCTCGCGGCGGGCGATCGCATCGGCCAGCCGTGCGGCCGCCTCGCCGCTGCCGAGCAGGGCCGAGGGCGGCGGCAGCGCATCCAGCGCCGGCGCGACGTCGGCCGGCGCCGCGATGCCGCGTGCCGCGTAGACGCGCGCGAGTACCGGCGGCATGCCGGCAGCGGCCAGCGCGGCCGCGATCGCGGCCGGCACGTCGCGGCGGACGATGTCGATCATCGGTCGCGCGCCGCCGCGAGCAGCGGCGCGAGCGCCGGTGCGCGCCAGCCCGCGCGCGCGGCGGTGCGGGCCGCGAAGCCCGGGCGCCGCGTCGACCACCGCCACGCGGCGCCTGCGCCGTCGGCGATGACCGTCACTTCCGTCAGCTGTCCGCGCAGCAGCGCCGTCCACGCCGCCGCGACGAAGCCGCCGGCGGCAGCGCCGTCCCCGGCGTCCGCGGGCAGCGCGACGACGTGCAGCGTCGCCGCGGTCGCGAGCACCGGCGCGAGTCCCGACGGCAGCGGTCGCGCGGCGGCACCGGCGACGTGCGCGAGCGCGACCGCGACGCGATCGTCGCCCCAGGTTTCGATCGCGCTTGGGGTTGCCGCCGCTGCCGCGCGGCCGCCACCCCAGAACCAGACGCTGGTCGCGGGGGAGCGGCCACGCGATGCGCGTGCCTGGTTGACCGGGTGCGCGTGCAGCAGCATCTGGATTTCGTTCTGCCAGCGGCGCCACCGCGGCGCGTCGGCGCCCTGCGGCAGCAGCTCGCGCAGCGGCCTCCCGGCGGCGGTGTCGAGCGCCGGCGTGACCATCGCCGGCGTGGCGGCCGTCCGCACGAACCACGCCGACGGCATCGGCGCGACGAACGCGATGCCGTCGGCGGCGAAGTGGTCGTTCAGCGTCGCCAGCAGCGCGATGGTTTCGTCGGCGTCGAGATCGTCGACCCGTCCGGCGAGCAGGACGTCGTCGCGGCCGGCAACGAGGGTCACCGGATCGGCGACCAGCCAGTACGCGTCGCCGGTGGCCGCGCCGGCGGCGGCAGCGAGGATCGGCGCGAGCGGCGCGTCGCCGCCCGCGGGCGCGACGACCCCGTACTCGGCAGCCAGCATCGCCGCCAGCCCGCGCGGCTCGGTCGCCGGTGCGCCGGCTGCTGCGAGCAGCCGAGCCAGCGCCGGCGCCTGCCGCGAAGGGTCGGCGGCGACGAGGCCGGGGAGGGTGAGGACGAGGCGCATCGGAGCGGCGGAAAGGGGCGCGATCGTAGCATGCGATAATTGCGACCCCGGCGCGCCACGCCCGCTTCCCGCCGCCGCGCATCCCCCCGCCGCTTCCGCGCCGCCACCTTCCCGCCGCCTCCGCGCCGCCAACTTCCCGCCGCTTCCTCCGTGACGCCCTACGAAATCGCCGTCGGCCTGCGCTACACGCGCGCCCGCCGCGGCTCCGGCCGCAATTCGTTCATCTCGTTCATCGCGTTCGTGTCGATGGCGGGCATTGCGCTGGGCGTCGCCGCGCTGATCGTCGTGCTGTCGGTGATGAACGGCTTCCAGGAGGAGCTGCGCAACCGCATCCTGTCGGTCGCCTCGCACATCGAGGTGCGCGGGTTGCCGTCGCTGAAGGACGACGCCGCGGTGGCGAAGGCGGCGCTGGCGAATCCGCACGTCAAGGCCGCGGCGCCGTACGTGCTGGGACAGGCGATGCTGTCGGCGGGCGACGTCAACCGCGGCGCGCTGGTGCGCGGCATCGACCCGGTGCGCGAGGACACCGTCGCCGACATCGGCCGGCACATGCGCAGCGGGGCGCTGACGGCGCTCAAGCCCGGTGAGTTCGGTATCGTGCTCGGCGCCGATCTCGCCCGCGCGCTGGGCGTGCGGATGGGCGATCCCGTCGTCGTCATCACGCCGCAGGGGACGCTGACGCCCGCGGGCACGCTGCCGCGGGTCAAGAGCTTCCGCGTCGTCGGCGTGTTCGAGGTCGGCATGTACGAGTTCGACAGCGGCCTCGCCCTCATCGACATCGACGACGCGCGCAAGCTCTACCGGCTCGACGGCGTGACGGGGGTGCGGCTGAAGATCGACGACCTGTTCACCGCGCCGGCGGTCGCGCGCGACCTCGCCGCCGTCCTGCCCGAGAGCGCCGAGGTGCGCGACTGGACGCGCAACCACTCCAATTTCTTCCGCGCCGTGCAGATCGAGAAGCGGATGATGTTCATCATCCTGACGCTGATCGTCGCCGTCGCCGCGTTCAACATCGTATCGGCACAGGTGATGACGGTGACCGACAAGCAGGCCGACATCGCGATCCTGCGCACGCTGGGCGCGGCGCCGGGGTCGATCATGGCGATCTTCATCGTCCAGGGCGCACTGATCGGCGTCATCGGGACGGTGATCGGCGTGGTCGGCGGCATCCTGCTCGCCGTCAACATCGACGTCGTCGTGCCCGCGATCGAGCGCCTGCTGAACGTGCAGTTCCTCGACAAGAGCGTCTACTACATCAGCGACCTGCCGTCGGACCTGCAGCGCGGCGACGTGCTGACCATCGCGGCGCTCGCGTTCGTGCTGGCGCTGCTGGCGACGCTCTATCCCGCGTGGCGCGCCGCCCGCGTCAATCCCGCCGAGGCGCTGCGCTATGAGTGACGCCGCGACCGCCGTGCCCGTGCTCGAATGCCGGGGCCTGGCGAAGACGTACACCAGCGGACCTCTGGAGGTGCCGGTGCTCGCGGGGATCGACCTCGCCCTCGCCGCCGGCGAGCGCATCGCCATCGTCGGCGCGTCGGGCTCGGGCAAGAGCACGTTGCTGCACCTCCTCGGCGGCCTCGACGTGCCGACCGCCGGCGAGGTGCGCATCGAAGGCCGCGCGTTCGCTTCGCTGTCCGAAGCCGAGCGCGGCCGCGTGCGCAACCGCGCGCTCGGCTTCATCTACCAGTTCCATCACCTGCTGCCGGAGTTCACTGCGGTCGAGAACGTCGCGATGCCGCTGACGGTGCGTCGCGACCCGCCGGCTGCCGCGCGCGCGGCAGCCGCGGCGATGCTCGAGCGCGTCGGCCTCGGCCATCGGCTGAAGCACCTGCCCGGCGAGCTGTCCGGCGGCGAGCGCCAGCGGGTCGCGCTGGCGCGCGCGCTGGTCACCGCGCCGCGCTGCGTGCTCGCCGACGAGCCCACCGGCAACCTCGACCGCCACACCGCGCACCAGGTGTTCGACCTCATGCTCGAGCTCAACCGCGCCGCCGGCACCGCGCTGGTGATCGTCACCCACGACCCCGAGCTCGCGGCGCGCACCGACCGCACGCTGACGCTGCTCGACGGACGGCTGCTGCCGGCCGGGATCGCCGCCGGCGCCCCGGCCGGTGCCTGAGGCGGCGCGTTCAGTATTCGACCGGAATCGGGTCCAGCGATCGCCACAGATACCACGTGGCGGCGCTGCGCCAGGGTCGCCAGCGCTCGCCGAACGCGAGCAGCGCCTTCGGCGTCATCCGCTCGCCGTCGTGGTAGTGCAGTGCCACCGCCTTCTGCAGCCCGATGTCGTCGACGGGAAACACGTCCGGGCGCAGCTCGTGGAACATCAGGAACATCTCGGCGGTCCAGCGGCCGATGCCCTTGACGTCGACCAGTTGCCCGACCAGCGCCTCGTCGTCGAGCGCCGGCCAAGTCGACGGCTCGAGCCGGCCCGAGGCGAAGTGCCGGGCGAGGTCGCGGATGTACTCGGCCTTGCGCGCGGACAGCCCGCAGCGGGCGAGAGTCGGCAGCCGCATCCGGGCGACGCGCGCGGGATCGAGCCGGACCGCGGCGACGGACGGAGTCGCCCCGGCAACGAGGGGAACGGCGGGAGCAATTGAGGCGACGGCTGCGGGGACCGACCCCGGGACGCCCCCGGTGCCCGATCCCGTCACCGCGACGACGACCCGCTCCCAGATCGACTGCGCCGCCTTGACCGAGATCTGCTGGCCGACGATCGCGCGCGCCAGCGTCGTGAAAGGCTCGCCGCGCCGCGCGAGGTGAAGCCCGGGGTGGCGGCGGATGATCGCGGCGAGGGTGCGATCGCCGCGGGCGAGGTCGCGGGCGGCACCGTCCCACCACGCCGGCTTGGATGCGCCGGGCATCACGCGCCGGGCATCACGCGTCGCGCAGCGCGCGCAGCCGCGCGCGGCGGCGCCATGCCCACACCGCGTGGGCACGCCAGCCGAGCCGGACCACGACCCATCCCAGCGCCGCCAGCGTGCCGGCAAGCAGCACCAGGCCCAGCGCCAGCGGCTTGCCCATCGCCACCATCCAGTCGAACAGCTGCGGGATCCAGACCCCGGGCGCGGCGAACGGCGGCGGGGCGAGCACCGAGGCGTGCGCCGCCCCGTCCGGCAGGAACAGCGACCCGTATTCGTACGCCACCAGGTAGAGCGGGATGATGGTGAACGGGTTGGTGTAGAACGTCGTGACCACCGCGACGGGGAAGTTCGCGCGGACGACGAGGCACAGCGCGATCGCCGAGATCACCTGCAGCGGCCCGGGGACCAGCCCGCAGAACAGCCCCACGGCGACCGCCCGCGCGGACGAGCGGCGATTGAGGTGCCAGAGGTCCGGATCGGCCAGCGCCGGGACGTGGCGGAGCACCCACGGATGGCTCGTGATGCGATCGATCGCCGGCTGCAGGCGGGCGGTCATCTTCCTGAAAAGGTGGCGTGGCATGGCGACTCGGAAATGTTACTATGCGCGGCTTTGTTTTTCGGGGGTAGGGATGTTTCGTCGTTTCGGCCGCATTTTGCGTGGTTTCGTCGCCGCGACCGCGCTCGCCGCGCTCGCCGCGCCGGCGTTGGCGGCCGATCCCGCGAAGGTCTACCGCGTGTCCTTTCCGGCCGCCGAAACCGGGTTCGACCCGGTCCGCGTTTCCGACCTCTATTCCAACACCGTAAACGAGGTCATTTTCGAGCGGCTGCTCACCTACGACTACCTCGCGCGTCCCGCGAAGCTGGTGCCGATGGTCGCCGAGACCATGCCCGAGGTGTCCGACAACGGCCGCACCTACGTGTTCCGGCTGAAGAAGGGCATCTACTTCACTCCGGACCCGGCGTTCAAGGGCGTCAAGCGCGAACTCGTCGCCGAGGACTTCGTCTACTCGTTCAAGCGCTTCGCCGACCCGAAGAACCGCTCGCCCTGGGCGTTCATGGTCGAGGGCAAGATCGAGGGGCTCGACGCCGCGATCGCCGCGGCGAAGAAGACCGGCAAGTTCGACTACGACGCGAAGATCAGCGGTCTGACGGCGGTCGACCGCCACACGCTGCGCATCCGGCTGACCGAGCCCGACTACCTTTTCAACTACACCGCGGCCCACGTCCCCTACGGCGCGATGGCGCGGGAGGTCGTCGAGGCCTACGGCGACGACCTGCAGGCGCATCCCGTCGGCACCGGGCCCTACGTGCTCAAGGACTGGACGCGGGCGGCCAAGATCGTCCTCGAAGCCAATCCCGACCACCGCGGCTTCGTCTGGGACTTCGCCGTCTCCGAGCCCGCGTGGGACGGCCCGCTGGTCGAGACGATGCGCGGCAAGAAGATGCCGCAGATCGGTCGCGTCGAGATCTCGATCATCGAGGAAGACCAGTCGCGCTGGCTCGCGTTCGGGCAGAAGGAGCTCGACGTCCTCAATCTGCCCGGCACCTTCCGGCCGCAGGCGGTCACCGCCGACGGCGAGCTGCTGCCATCGTGGAAGGACCAGGGCGTGTCGCTGTTCAGGGCGATCGAGCCGGACGCGACGTACACGTACTTCAATTTCCGCGACCCGATCGTCGGCGGCTTCAGCAGGGAAAAGATCGCGCTGCGCCGCGCGATCATCATGGCCTACGACATCCAGGAGGAGATCAAGGTCATCCGCAAGGGCCAGGCGGTGCAGCTGCACATGCCGATTCCGGCCGGCGTCGTCGGTCACGACCCGGGCTACCGGAGCATCAACGACTACGACCCCGCGCTCGCGAACAAGCTCCTCGACCGCTTCGGCTACAAGCGCGGCGCGGACGGCTACCGCACGCTGCCCGACGGCAAGCCGCTGGTGCTGCGGCTAGCCACCGGCACCTCGCAGACCGACCGGACATTCAACGAGCTGTGGAAGAAGTCGCTCGACGTGATCGGCGTGCGCATCGAGTTCGACGCCGGCAAGTTCGCCGACCACCTGAAGGCGTCGAAGGTGTGCCAGCTGATGATGTGGGGCGCCGCCTGGAGCGCCGACTTTCCGGACGGCGAGAACTTCATGCAGCTGCTCTACGGGCCGAACACCGGGCAGAGCAACAACGGCTGCTACGAGTCCAAGGCCTTCGACGAGCTCTACCGCAAGGCGCGCGCGATGCGGCCGGACCGGCCCGAGCGCAACCGGCTGTTCATCGACATGACGCGGCAGATGGAAGTCGACGGCGCGTGGAGCCTGCACATCTCGCGCGAGCGCAACCAGCTGATCCGGCCGTGGGTCAAGGGCTACAAGAAGCACCCGATCCTGCACGCCGAGTGGCTGTACATGGACCTCGGGCCGAAGTCGTGACGCGGTCGTCGTCGGCCCGGCGCGCGGGCAGGCCGCCGTCGGGCTCCCGCCGCGCCGCGTTGGTCGCGTTCGCCGCGGCGGCGCTCCTTGGCGGCGTCGCACTGCTCCATCCCGGATCGGCGCGGGCCGCCGCCGACCCGGACAAGGTGATCCGCGACGTCTTCCCGGTCGCCGAGACCGGCTTCGACCCCGCCGCGGTGCACGACCTCTACTCCGGCACCATCGTCCAGGCGATCTTCGAGACGCTGTACACCTACGACTACCTCGCGCAGCCCGCGAAGATCGTGCCGCTGACCGCCGAGGCGCTGCCGCAGGTCACCGACAACGGCCGCACCTGGACGATCCGGCTCCGGAAGGGCATCCGGTTCGCGCCGGACCCGGTGTTCAAGGGCAAGCCGCGCGAGCTCGTCGCCGACGACGTCATCTATTCGCTGAAGCGGCTCGCCGACCCGCGAATCCGCTCGCCGTGGGCGTTCCTGGTCGAGGGCAAGTTCGTCGGCCTCGACGAGGAGATCGCCGCGGCGAAGAAGAGCGGCAAGTTCGACTACGACCGCAAGCTCGCCGGGATGGAGGCGGTCGACCGGTACACGCTGCGCTTCCGGCTGAAGGAAACCGACTACAACCTGCCGAACGTGCTGGCCCACGAGCCGACGTCCGCGGTGGCCCGCGAGGTGATCGAGGCGTACGGCGAGAGCGACGGACGCGCGCTGGCCAACCCCGTCGGTACCGGTCCGTACACGCTGGCGAAGTGGGTGCGCAGCTCGAAGATCCTGCTCGAGGCCAACCCGGTCTACCGCGGCTTCACCTGGGACTTCAAGCCGGGCGACGCTGCGGACCGGAAGCTGGTCGCGGACATGAAGGGCAAGACCATGCCCCGCGTCGGCCGCGTCGAGATCAGCATCATCGAGGAGGACCAGGCGCGCTGGCTCGCGTTCCAGAACGGCGAGCTCGACCTCATGAACATGGAAGGGCCGCTGGCGCCCAACGCGCTCATCGGCGGCCAGCTCAGGCCCGAGCTCGCGGCCAGGGGCGTGCAGCTCTCCCGCATCGTCGACCCCGAGATCTCCTACCTCTACTGGAACATGCAGGACCCCGTCGTCGGCGGCTTCGGCAAGGACAAGATCGCGCTGCGGCGCGCGCTCGCGATGTCGTACAACGTCGACGAGGAGATCCGCGTCATCCGCAACGGCCAGGCGATCGAGGCGAAGTTCCCGATCCCGCCGGGCGTCGTCGGCCACCAGGCCGGCTGGCAGAGCGGCATCAGGTACGATCCCGCCGGCGCCAACGCGCTGCTCGACAGGTTCGGCTACAAGCGCGGCGCCGACGGCTACCGCACGCTGCCCGACGGCGCGCCGCTGCTGATCCGCTACTCTTCGCGCCCGGACACGCTCGGCCGGCAGCAGGACGAGCTGGTGAAGAAGTCGTTCGACGCCATCGGCGTGCGGATCGACGTGCACAAGGACAAGTTCCCCGAGCTGCTGAAGCTCGAGAAGCGGTGCAAGCTGATGAGCCGGACCGCGTCCTGGATCGCCGACTACCCCGACGGCGACAACTTCATGCAGCTGCTCTACGGGCCGAACACGTTCCAGAGCAACAATGCGTGCGCGAAGATTCCCGAGTACGATGCGCTCTACGCGAAAAGCGTGCAGACGCCGCCGGGACCCGAGCGCGACCGCCTCTACGGCGAGATGGCGCGGCTGATCGAGGCCTACGCGCCGTGGCGCCTGACGATCAGCCGCTACCGCAACATGCTGGTGCAGCCCCGGGTGCAGGGATACCGGAAGCATCCGATCCTGCACTCGCAGTGGCAGTACATCGACGTCGCATCGTCGTCCCGGTGACCGGCGGCGCGCAATGAATGCAGGAGGAGGAGGAGCAGTAACGGAGGAAGAAAATGCGGGCGGCCGGAGAACCCGGTCCGACCCGTCTGCCGACGCCGCGGCCGGCCCCCATCCAGGGACGGCCGCGGCGGACCGGCCCCGTACGGCTGGGTGCGCAGTGGTTCCGTCGCAGAGCGTGGCGGGCGTCCCGGCAGCAATCATGAACCGTGGCAGCACACCATCCGCGAGCGCGCGCGACCCGCGCCCTCGGGACCGGAGCAACCTGTGACCGCATACATCATCCGACGCCTGTGGCAGATGATCCCGACGATGCTCGGGGTCGTGCTGCTCGTGTTCCTGCTCTTCAACTGGGTGGGCGGCGACCCCGCCTACGTGCTGGCCGGCAAGATCAGCAACCAGGAGCAGATCGACAACATCCGCCGCCAGCTGGGAGTCGACCAGCCCTACTGGGTCCAGCTGTGGATCTTCATCAAGCAGATCCTGACCGCCGACTTCGGCGCGAGCTGGAGCACCAACGAGAAGGTCTCGCACATCCTCGCGACGAGACTGGGCCCGTCGCTGACGGTGCTGCTGCCGCTGCTGGTGATCGAGACCATCGTCGCGATCGGCCTGGCGCTCGCCGTCGCCTACGTCCGCGGCTCGCTTACCGACCGCGGGGTGATGATCGTCTGCACCGTCGGGCTGTCGATCTCGATCCTCGTCTACATCATCGTGTTCCAGTACTTCTTCGCCTACAAGCTCGGCTGGTTCCCGGTGCAGGGCTGGGGCGACAGCGTGGTCGAGAACCTGTTCCGCTACGCGTCGCTGCCGATCCTGATCGGGCTCGTGGTGTCGATCGCGCCGAACCTGCGGCTGTACCGCACCTTCGTGCTCGACGAGATCAACCAGGACTACGTGCGCACCGCCCGCGCCAAGGGGCTGTCCGAAAACCGCATCATGTGGATCCACGTGCTGCGCAACGCGTCGATCCCGATCATCACGCACCTGATGGCGGGGCTGCCCGGCCTCTTGCTGGGCTCGTTCCTGATCGAGCGCTTCTTCTCGATTCCGGGCATCGGCCGCGAGGTCATCCTCGCCGTCGAGCGTTCCGACTTCCCGGTGATCAAGGCGATCACCGTCTACGTCGCGTTCGCCACCATCCTCACCAACCTGCTCGCGGACCTGCTGTACAAGGCAGTCGACCCGCGGGTGCAGCTCAAGTAGGGGGCGGCGATGGCCACCAACGTCGCGGCGATGCCGCCCGCCCGCCCCGCCCCGCGCGATATCCCGCACTCCGTCTCGCCGGGGCTGTGGGCGCTGGCCTGGAAGCGGCTCAAGTCTGACCACGTCGGCATGGTGTCGCTCGCCATCGTCGTCGCGTTCTTCGTGCTGATGATCCTGTCGGCCGCCGGCCTGATCGCCAGGGACTGGTCGAAGGAGACCGGCGTCAACTACGCGCCGCCGTCGTTCATCGGCGCCGACATCGAGGCCGGCACGCCGGCCGCGCCCGCCGGCGCGGCGCCGGCGCCGGTCCCGGCGGCGGCGTACACCTCGGACGTCGTCGACCCCATCGGCGACGTCATCGCCGAGCTCAGGGGCGACAAGCCGGCGGCGGCGGCCGGCGCCGCGGCCCCCGCCGCGGGCGAGTCGAAGGTCGTCGACCCGCTCGCCGACGTGATGAAGGAAATCGACGCGCAGAAGGTCGCCCCGGCGGGCGCCGGCAAGAGCGTCGATCCGCTCGCCGACGTCATGGCCGACATCAACGCCAAGGCGGGCCAGGCCGGCGCCGCGGCGGCGCCGACCGAGGTGCGCGCCGCGACGCTGCCGTTCGGCGGCGACAAGTGGGGCCGCGACGTGCTCGCCAAGACGATCAAGGGCTCGGAGACTTCGATCTTCGTCGGCCTCGCGGCGGCGCTGGTCGCGACCTTCATCGGCACCGTCCTCGGCGCGTTCGCCGGCTACTACGGCGGCTGGGTCGACGACGCGCTCAACTGGTTCTTCAGCGTGTTCAGCTCGATCCCCTACCTGCTGCTGATCCTGGCGGTGGCGGCGGTGCTGCAGCAGAAGGGCATCCTCACCATCGTGCTCATCCTGGGCCTCACCGGGTGGACGGGCACCTTCCGGCTGATCCGCGGCGAGTACCTGAAGCACAAGGCGCGCGAGTACGTGCAGGCGGCCGACGCGATCGGCGCGTCGAACGTGCGGCGGATGTTCGTCCACATCTTCCCGAACGTCAGCCACGTCGTGCTGGTGCAGCTGTCGATCTACGCCGTCGGCTTCATCAAGGCCGAGGTCATCCTGTCGTTCCTGGGCTTCGGGGTGCCGGTCGACGTGGTGTCGTGGGGGTCGATGCTCAACGAGGCGCAGAACGAGCTGATCCTCGGCAAGTGGTGGCAGCTCGCCGCCGCCGGCACCGCGATGGCGCTGCTGGTCACCGCGTTCAGCCTGTTCACCGACGCGCTGCGCGACGCGCTCGATCCGAAACTCAAGGGCAAGGCCGGGTCCTGACGCCATGAACAACGCCAACAGCAGCAGCAACACCCTCGACCCGCTGGTCCGCGTCCGCAACCTGTCGGTCTCGTTCCACATCGACAAGCACACGACCTTCGACGCGGTGAAGCGGGTCTCCTTCGACATCCCGCGCAACAGCACCGTCGCGCTGGTCGGTGAGTCCGGCTCCGGCAAGAGCGTGACCTCGCTCGCGATCCTCGGCCTGCTGCCGCCGGAGAACTCGATCGTCGGCAAGGACAGCGAGATCCTCTACGGCGGGCGCAACCTCACGCAGTATTCGCGCTCCGACCTCCGCAGCCTGCGCGGCGCCGACATCTCGATGATCTTCCAGGAGCCGATGACGTCGCTGAACCCCGTGTTCACCGTCGGCTACCAGCTGATGGAGGTGCTGAAGCTGCACCGTGGGCTGGCCGGCGCAGCCGCGCGCAAGCGCGCGATCGAGGTGCTCGACGAGGTCGGGATCCCCGAGCCCGAGCGCAGCGTCGACAAGTTCCCGTCGCAGATGTCCGGCGGCCAGCAGCAGCGCGTGATGATCGCGATGGCCATCGCCTGCGAGCCGAAGCTGCTGATCGCCGACGAGCCGACGACCGCGCTCGACGTCACCATCCAGAAGCAGATCCTCGACCTGATCGCCGCGCTGCAGAAGAAGCACCAGATGTCGGTGCTGTTCATCACCCACGACCTCGCCGTGGTCGGCGAGATCGCCGACCACGTGGTGGTGATGCGCGACGGCGAGATCCGCGAGCAGGGGCCCGCCCGCGACGTGTTCGAGCGCCCGCAGGACCCGTACACGAAGGCGCTGCTGCAGTGCCGGCCGCAGCTCGACCGGCGGCCCGTGCGGCTGCCGGTGATCGAGGACTACATGGGCGGCACCGCGCACGGCCCGCAGCACATGGAGGACCGGCCGCGCGGCGTCGTGCCCGGCGACGCCGTCGTCCTCGACGTCAAGAACCTGGGCAAGAGCTTCTGGTCGCGCGAAGGCCTGTTCGGCAAGCGCGAGTTCAAGGCGGTCGAGGGCGTGTCGTTCCGGCTGGCCAAGGGCAAGACGCTCGGCCTCGTCGGCGAGTCAGGCTCCGGCAAGACGACCGTCGGGCTCACGCTGATGCGCCTGCACGAGGCGACGTCGGGCGAGGCGATCTTCGAGGGCCGCGACCTCCTGGCGCTGTCGCCGCGCGAGTTCATGGAGTACAAGCGGCGGATCCAGATCATCTTCCAGAATCCCTACGCCTCGCTCAACCCGCGCTTCACCGTCGGCCAGATCCTGGTCGAGCCGATGGACATCCACGGCATCGGCACCGGCGCGCAGGACCGCACCGACCGCGCGTTCGAGCTGCTCGCCAAGGTCGGCCTGCCCGAGGTCTCGTTCTACAAGTACCCGCACGAGTTCTCCGGCGGCCAGCGGCAGCGGATCGCCATCGCGCGCTGCCTGACGATGAAGCCGGACATCCTGATCTGCGACGAGTCGGTGTCGGCGCTCGACGTGTCGGTGCAGGCGCAGGTGCTGAACCTGCTGCAGGACCTGCAGGACGAGTTCGGCCTTTCGTACATCTTCATCTCGCACGATCTCGCCGTGGTCAAGTACATCTCCGACCAGGTGATGGTGATGAGCGAGGGGCGCATCGTCGAGACCGCCAATTCCGACGAGCTCTACCGCAACCCGCGCGAGGCGTACACGCAGCGGCTGCTGGCGTCGATTCCCAAGGGCTGGCACGCCGCCGGCGGGCGGGCCTAGCCGCCCCGCGCGCGGTCAGAGCGTGAACGCGAGCTCGGACAGCAGCAGCCCCGGCAGCCGCATGCTCGCGAGCGAGCGCTGGCGGTAGGTGTCGGTCGACAGCATCAGCTCGGTCTCGCGCGTCAGCGCCTCGAGGCTGGAGCCGAGGACGCGCGCCAGCGTGTCGTCGAAGCGCAGCACGTCGATCGGCGCGACGATGCGGCCGCGCTCGACCCAGAACGTCGCGAACCGCGTCATGCCGGTGAAGCGGCAGGCCGGCCGGTCGGAGTAATTCAGGTACCAGAGGTTGCCGACGTACAGGCCCGTGCCGAGCGCGGCCAGCGCGTCGGCCGCGGGAAGGTCGCCGCCCGCCATCGCCAGCGCCTCGGGCATCTCCCAGCCGTTGGCGCCGTTGGCTTCGAGCCCGAACTCGCGCGCCGTGCGCGGCGCGACCAGCGAGCCGGCCAGCACTCCCGCCTCGATCAGCGGCACCCGCGCGGGCCGGGCGAAGCCCTCGGCCTGGAATCGCGGCGCGACGCCGTCGGCGGTGGCCTCGGTCATCGACACACGCGGGTCGAGCCGCAGACCGTCGGCACCCTGCATCCGCGTCAGCGGCGACTGCTTGGTCGCCAGCGCGCGGCCGGAGAATCCCCCCCAGCACAGCAGCGACACGATTTCCTCGACCGCCGCCGGCGCCAGGTACGCGCGATACGCGCCCGGCTCGAGCTGCCGCGACGGCTTCGCGACGTGGACCAGCGCGGCGCGCGCCTCGTCCATCTTCGCCGCGAAGGCGCGCTCGTCGAACGCGAAACCCGACAGGCCCGACTTCACCGCCTTGTCGGCCCGGTCGTAGAGGCTCCACTGCAGGTCGTACGACGTCGCCTGGTGCCAGTTGCGCTGGCCCATCGCGTTGGCGAAGCCGCGGTAGACGGTGCCGCCGGCGTAGAAGCCGACGAGATCGAGCCCCGGCGCCGCGCCGAGCAGCGTGTCGACGATGGCCTCGGCGGGAGGCAGCGGGCCGCCGCGGACGTCGCGGCTGTCGACGACGGTGTCCGGGAACAGCAGGTGCGGGTCGTCGGCAAGATCGTCGCGCGCGGCGCGCGCCGTCGCCATCGCCGCAGCGACGGCCGCGCGGTCCACCGCGGGATCGCCGGCGAGGGCGAGCCGCGTGGTCGCGTGCTTCGCGCCGTGGACGAGGTCGAGCTCGAGGTAGTGCTGGACGACGGTTCCGGGCTGGCGGACGCGGCCGCGGTTGAAGCGGACGAAGTCGGAGACCTCGGCCGAATAGGTGGCGGTCCAGCTCTCGCCGCCGGCGGCCATGCCGGCGATCGCGGTGGCGAGGTCGTGAAAGGCGGCTTCGATGGCGCCGTGCTGCAGGGGTGCGTTCATGGGGTCGGTGTCGGGTCGGTGCCGGGGGGCGTAAGGGGGAAGGGCGGCCAGCGGAGCGCCGGGGCCGGCGGCGGGCAGGCGCGGCGCGCGGCGCTCAGGCGACGCCGCCGAAGACGTCGACCCCGGTGAACACGCACGCCGGCGACGCGTGGCCGACGCGGATGATCTGCGCCGGCTCGCCCTTGCCGCAGTGCGGCGTGCCGAGCACCTGCAGCGTCGACGCGTCGCCGACGCGCGCGAGGCTGCGCCAGAACGACGCCGAGATGCCACGGTAGTTGGGGTTCTTGACGACGCCGCCGAGCTGTCCATGCTCGATGACCCGGCCGCGCTCGCAGCCGAACTGGAACTTGTTGCGCGAATCGTCGATCGACCACGAGCGGTTGGTCTCCATCAGCACGCCGTGGTCGACGCCCGCGACGAGGTCGGCGAGCGTCGCGTCGCCCGGCTCGAGGTTGATGTTGGCCATGCGGTCGATCGGCGGCCGGTTCCAGCCGTCGGCGCGCGTGTTGGCGACGCCTGGCAGACCCGACCGCTGCTGCGAGATCGCGCCGCCCAGCGGCCGCTCGAGGATGCCGTTGCGGATCAGGTATTCCCGGCGCGCGGCCGCGCCATCGTCGTCGAACGCGTAGCTCGCGAGCTCCTCGTGCCGCGACGGGTCGAACGTGACGTTGAGCAGCTCCGAGCCGTAGCGGTAGCTGCCGAACATCTCCGGCGTGACGAAGCTGGTGCCGGCGAAGTTGCGCTCGTCGCCGAGGATCCGGTCGAGTTCCAGCGGGTGGCCGATCGACTCGTGGATCTGCAGCACCATCTGGTCGGGCAGCAGCAGCACGTCCATCCGGCCGGCGGGGCAGTTGGGCGCCAGCACCACCTCGATCGCCTCGTCGGCGAGTCGTCGTCCGCTGCCGTCGTAGCCGAAGCGCCGCAGGATCTCGTCGCCGCCCTGCTGGCAGATGCCGCGGTGCCCGTGCAGCGTGCGCGTCTGCGTGTCGCCGCCCGCGTGCGCGGTGACCGCGAGGCCGGGCAGCAGGAAGCGGAAGCGCTGCGTCGCGTCGCCGCCGGCGCTGGTGACGAGCCGGTGCGTCGCGGTGCGGATTTCCATCGTCGCCTCGCGGTCGACGATGCGGTCGTCGATCGCCGCCGCCGCCACTTCGCGGCGCAGCAGGTCGAGCCAGTCGCGCCGCGAGGGTCCGGCCGCGGTGGCGGACGGCGACGCGTAGTCGCCGCGCGGCGCGGGCCGCGGAAACGCGCGGGTGTCGGCGATGGCGTGGCGCGCCGTCGCGCGCGCCCACGCGGCGGCGCGTTCGAGCGCGGCGCGCACGCCGGCCGGCGACAGGTCGGACGTCGCGGCGTAGCCGTACCCGCCGTCGGCAAACACCGTCGCCATCACGCCGCGGTCGGCGTCGAACGACGGCGGCAGCGCGACGTCGTTGCGGACGGTCAGCGTCTCGGTCGTCTCCTCGACGTAGCGCACCGACCAGAAGTCGGCGCGCGGGGCGAGGGCGGCGAGATCGTACGGCAGCGGGCGGTCGGCGTCGGGCATGTCGGGTTCCGGGGACGGGGGAGGGAAGGGCGGGCGGGATCGGCGGAGCGGGTGCGGGCGGGCGCCGCGGGCGCGGACCGGGCGCGCCGTGCCGAGAGACGGCCGCGATTATCGCGTGTACGGGCGCAGCAGGCGAGGCCCCGACGCCTGGACGGGGACGGCGTCAGCCGGGTGGCGGGTCGCCGGACGCCATCGCCGCGAGCGCCGGGCCTGTCACGCGGACGATCCGCCAGTCGGGCAGCACGGTGCCGCCGAGCGCCTCGTAGAAGCGGATGGCCTCGGCGTTCCAGTCGAGCACGGCCCACTCGAACCGGCCGCAGCCCCGCTCGCCGGCGATCCCGGCAAGCCGGCGCAGCAGCGCCTGCGCGCAGCCGCGGCGGCGGAAGGCCGGCCGCACGTAGAGGTCCTCGAGCCACAGCCCGCGCCGGCCGACGAAGGTCGAGAAGTTGTGGAAGAACAGCGCGAAACCGGCGACTTCGCCGTCGCAGGAAGCAATCAGCACTTCGGCCGCCGGCGGTACTTCGAACAGCGCCGCGCGGAGATCGCCCTCGGTCGCCCGGCACAGGTGCGCCAGCCGCTCGAACTCGGCCAGGTCCCGGATCAGCGCATGGATCGCGGGGATGTCCGCCTCGGTGGCGGGCCGGACGACCGGTGCCCCCGCCGTCATGCGCCGAGCCTGCGCCCGAGCAGCGCGAGGTCGCGCTCGACGCCGTCGATCTCGGCGACGCGGGGAAGCTTGCCCCAGTCGGCGAAGCCGGCCCGGTGGAACAGCGCCAGCGACGGGTGGTTGTGAGCGAACACGAAGGCGAGCAGCGTGCGCACACCCAGCCCCGGCGCGGCGGCGAGCGCGTGGTCGAGCAGCGCCCGCGCGATTCCCCGCCGCTGCCGCCGCGGGTCGACGTAGACGGCCACCTCGACGGTCGCGTGGTACGCCGGCCGGCCGTAGAACGAGCGCAGCGACAGCCACCCGGCGATCCCCCCGGCGTCGTCGTCCACCCACAGCGGCCGCCGCTCCGGCGAGAAGTCCCGGAACCAGCCCTCGCGCTCGAACACGGTCACCGGTGCGGTGTCGGCGGTCGCCATCCGGCCCGGGATCGACGCGTTGTAGATGTCGACAATCACTGGCAAATCAGCGGGTTGGGCGTGGCGTATCGGCATGCTGTGCGAAATTGCAACAAAACTGTCCCGGCCATTGTAACAACCGCAATGTTTCGTTGCCCGGCCTTCGGGCCGGACGGTAACCTTGCAGGGTGTGAAAAAGACGGCCCGCGGCCGGCTTTTCTCCGACACTTTCCTCTTGGGGGTTACATCAATGAAATTTCAACGTAAGAAGATCGCCACGGCGCTCGGGCTGATCGGCGCGGGCGGCGCACTGCTGCTCACCGGCGCCCCGGCGCAGGCGCAGGACATCCGGGTCGAAGTGACCGGGTCGTCGATCCGGCGCGTCGAAGGCGAAGGCGCGCTGCCGGTCCAGATCATCGACCGCAGGGAAATCGACGCCACGGGCGCGCAGAGCGCCGCGGAACTGCTGCAGTTCATTTCGTCGAACAACTCGGGCGGCGCGGTCTCGCTCGCCAACACCATCGGCGCGTCGACCAACAGCGTGCAGACGGCCTCGCTGCGCGGCCTCGGCGGCCAGAACACCCTGGTGCTGCTGAACGGCAAGCGGCTGACGCAGGCGTCCGGCGAAGTCCAGGGCGTCTACGGCGTCAACCTCGACTCGATCCCGTTCTCGGCGATCGAGCGCGTCGAAGTGCTGAAGGACGGCGCGTCCGCCGTCTACGGCAGCGACGCGGTCGCGGGCGTCATCAACTTCATCCTGCGCCAGGACTTCCAGGGTGTCGAGGTCACCGGCTACTACGGCGCGCCGACGCGCAGCAGCGGCGGCGGCGGCGACAAGTGGAACGGCACCGTGACCGCCGGCTGGGGCGACCTGACCAAGGACAAGTTCAACGTCTTCGGGTCGCTGTACTACCAGAGCACCGACGCGCTCGACCAGAACAAGCGCGACTTCTCGAACACGTCGATCAACCTCGACGAGGGCCTGCTCGGCGTCTCGGGCAACACCTTCCCGGCGTACATCACCACGCGCGGCCTCAAGCCCGACGGCACCCCCGGAGGCGCAGCGCTCGGCAGCCTCAGCTACCCGAACTGCGCGCCGTCGGTCGCCGGCGGCCCGGCTCTGGGCAACCGCTGCTTCTACGATCCGGCCGCGGCCGACGGCGTGCAGAACTTCGGCTCGACCGAGACGTTCAGCGCGTTCGGCTCGGCGCGGTGGCAGTTCAATCCCAACTGGCAGGCGTACCTGACCGGCGCGTACACGAAGAACGAGAACAATTTCGTCATCCAGCCGACGCCGCTGTCCGACCAGATCACCTACGGTCCCGACGGCGACATCCCGGCGACGTTCCTGCTGCGGCCGTCGAGCCCGTACTACCCGACCGCCGCGGCGACCGCCGCCGGCATCAACGGCGTGCCGCTCAACCTGCGCTACCGCGCGTACGGCCTGGGCCTTCGCGACCAGACCGACACCAACACCGCGTGGCAGGGCGTGCTGGGCGTCAAGGGCACGGCGTGGAACTGGGACTTCGACCTCGACTTCAACTATTCGAAGAACGAGACCACCGGCACCGTCAACAATGGCTTCGCGCGCTACTCGCAGATCATGCCGGTCCTGAACTCGGGGATCGTCAATCCGTTCGGGCCGAGCACCGCCGCCGCCAACGCCGCGATCGACGCGACGAAGTATAGCGGCGACTGGAACGACCTCAGCTCGACCGGCTACGGCTTCCAGGGCGTGGCATCGACCGAAATCTGGAAGCTACCGGCCGGCGGCATGGGCCTGGCGACCGGCTTCCAGATCGGCAAGCAGGAACTGTCGCAGACGTTCGACAACGCGCTGCGGCTCGGCGACGTCACCGGCTTCGGCGGCAACTTCCTCGACGTCACCGCCGACCGCAACTACTGGGGCATCTTCGGCGAGCTGAACATCCCCATCCTGAAGACCCTCGAAGCCAACGTCGCCGTCCGCTACGACGACTACAGCGACTTCGGCGGCACGACCAACCCCAAGTTCTCGGCGCGCTGGAACCCGATCAAGCAAGTTCTGGTCCGCGGCTCGTGGGGCACCGCGTTCGTGGCGCCGTCGCTGACGCAGGCCTACGGCGCGCAGACCTCGGGCCTGTCGACGGCCGGCCTCGAGGATCCGCTGCGCTGCCCGACGACGCAGGACACCAACGACTGCCTGACGCAGTTCACGCTGGCGTTCGGCGGCAACCCGGACCTGAAGCCGCAGACGTCGACGCAGTGGCAGGTCGGCGTCGTGCTCGAGCCGGCGCCCGGGTTCTCGACGTCGGTCGACTACTTCAACATCGACCTCAAGAACCTGTTCAGCAACGGCGTGTCGGTGGAAACGATCCTCGCCGACCAGGCGCAGTACGGCAACCTGGTCACGCGCGGACCGGTGCAGCCGCAGTATCCGACGATTCCCGGCCCGATCACCCGGATCGACCAGCGCTTCATCAACCTGGGCGAGGTCAAGATCCAGGGTCTCGACCTCAACCTGCGCGCGGTGCTGCCGCAGACGTCGTTCGGCCGCTTCACGGTCAACGTCGACGGCACGTACTACATCAAGTACGACGTGCAGCAGCCGGACGGCTCGTTCGCGGGCTTCGTGTCCAACCAGTACCTGGCGGCGACCACGGGTGTCAACCCGCGGTACAAGCAGTACGCCACCCTGAACTGGGCGATGGGCCCGTGGTCGGCGACGCTGGGCAACCTGTACCAGAGCGACTACATCGACGTCGGCACCGACGGCAACGATGAGATTCGTCGCGTCAGCTCGATGAGCATCTGGGACCTGAGCGGCTACTACACCGGGTTCAAGAACTGGAAGCTCGCCATCGGCGTGCAGAACCTGTTCGACACCAACCCGCCGTTCACCAACGGGCGCAACACGTTCCAGTCGGGCTACGATCCGACGTATTACGACGCGCGTGCCCGCTTCGTCTACGGCAGCGTGACGTGGAAGTGGGATCCCCCGCCGAAGCCCGCGCCGGTGGTGGCGCAGGTTGCCCCGGCACCCGCGCCGGTCGTCGCGCCGCCCCCGCCGCCCCCGCCGGCACCCGCTCCGGCGCCGGCTCCGGCGCCCAAGCCCGCGCCGCAGGTGCAGAAGATCACGCTGGACTCGAAGGTGCTGTTCGACTTCGACAAGGCGGTGCTGCGGCCTGAAGGGATGGCGGCGATCGACAGCCAGGTGGTCGGCAAGCTTGCGCAGATCAACAAGCTCGAGGTCGTCCTGGTCACCGGTCACACCGATCCGCTGGGCACCGAGAAGCACAACCAGGGGCTGTCGGAGCGTCGCGCGGAGACGGTGCGCAACTATCTGGTCAGCAAGGGCGTCGCGAAGGACAAGATCGAGGCGCTGGGCCTGGGCGAGAAGCAGCTGGTGCCGGGCGTGGTGTGCGAGCAGAAGAATCTGAAGGAGAAGATCGCCTGCCTGCAGCCGCATCGCCGCGTCGAGATCCAGGCCAAGGGCGAGACGCTTCCGAAGTAATCCCTGACGGCTTTCCGTCGAACGAAGGGCCCCGCGAGTGCGGGGCCCTTTTTTTCGCCCGGGCTGGTTGGCGCAGCGCCGCCAGGGCAGCGTGACCGCGACCCGTTCGCCCGGGTGCCGGGCGCGATCGCGGGGGGGTGTGGAACGATCGAGCCGCGGGTGCCGCGAGCGGCGCACGCGCGGCGGTCGTCCGGCCGCCCGGTTTTCTTGCTAATGTGCGTGCCTCGGGCGCGAACAAGCGCCTATCGATTCGAGGGAGTCCAGGATGAACCGAAACGCGGCCATCGTCGTGCTTGCCGTTGCCATGATCGCCTCGCCGCTCGCGCGGGCACAGAACGCGCCCGGCGGCGTGACCGACCTGCAGGCGCTGCGCACCGCGGTGCAGGCGGACAAGAAGGCGTTCGTCGCGTCGACCCTCGCGCTCACCGACGCCGAGGCGAAGAAGTTCTGGCCGATCTACGACGACTTCCAGCGCGACCTCGACGCCGCCAACCGGAAGCGGACGCTGGCGCTCGAAGGCGTGATTGCGCTGAACAAGCCGATGTCGGATCTCTACGCCAGGAACCTGGCCCGCGACCTGATCGCCGCCGACGACGCGGAAGCCCGCGCGCGGAAGACGATGCAGAACCGGGTGCTGAAGGCGCTGCCGGCGACCAAGGCCGTCCGCTACCTGCAGGTCGAGACCAAGATCCGCGCCGTGCAGGCCTACGAAGTGGCCGCGGCGCTGCCGCTGGTCAGGTAGCGTGGCGGGTCGTCGGGGCCGCGTGAGTACGGGCTGGCGGCGTGCCCGCCGCCGGCCCGCCGGCGCGCGCCGCTCAGACCTGCTGCTTGCCCTTGGCCCGCGCGTCGTGGGCCGGTGCCGCGGCCGTCGTCGACGTCCGCACGGTGATGACGTCGATGCGCGTCGGCGTGACGATGACTTCGGTCCGGTAGAGCGCGTCCGCCGCGGCGTCGGCCACCAGCGACTGCACGCCGGGCGAGGCTTCGAGGTTTGCCGGAACGACCAGCGATGCGCCGAGGGTCAGCGCGGCGAGCGCGACCGCGGCGACGCCGAGAGCGAGGCGGGGGGTCGGAAAGTCGTAGCGCTTCATGTCGTGTCTCCAGGTCGATGTCGTTGCGATCTTGCTGCCACTCGACTATTGGATGCCGCGAGCCGCGAATCCGGATTCAACTGCCGTTTCCGTTTGCGCCGGCACCCGAACTCGGGTGGCAGGATCGATCCTAGGCGGGGCCGATGACACCCTCAAGGCAGATGCGACGAACGCTGCGCCGCGACGGACGAAGCCGCGCCCGGGCGGATGGACCGCGCCGCGGGTCCGACCGGCACCGTGCCCCCGGGGACGTCGACGGCGCCGGCGCGGCGTCCGCCTGCATCCCAATTCCCGCGGGGTTTCCAGAGTGGTGGCTCTAATCCCGCGGTGGACTTTCCTTCAGATTTGTGTAGAATTCCGCGACTTTGCGACGAAAGTTTGGCCCCGCCCTAGGTGGGGCCAATCCGTTTTGGCGTTTGCGCGCCCGGCCCGTCGATTCGCTCCGAGGCGGGACCCCGGAGCCGCCGCCGGCACCGTCCGAAACCGCCGAATCCGAGCGACCTTTCAGACCGAACACTTCATCTGCCTGGAGACAACATGTTGAACAAGACCCGTCTGGCCGCATTGGCTGCGGTCATGGTTATCGCCGCGGCCGCGGCGGTCGTTACGCCGGCGGTGCAGGCGCAAGCGCAGCCCGCCGCCCCGGCGGCCGCCCCCGCCCCCGCGGCATCCGCCGCCCCGGCCGCCGCCGAAGCCCCGAAGGCCGTGGCCCCGGCCCCGGCCCCGGCCGCCAAGGCCGGGCGGACGACCGAGGTCGTCGACAACCCGTACGGTCTCGAGTCGCTGTGGCGGACGTCGGACGCGGTCGCCAAGGCGACGCTGACCATCCTCGTCATCATGTCGATCGGCAGCTGGTACATCATCGTCACCAAGATCTACGAGCAGTACAAGTTGGGCAACCAGGCGAAGGCCGCCGAAAAGTCGTTCTGGGCGGCGCCGTCGGTCCAGAAGGGCGCCGAGGGCCTCAAGAAGACCAGTCCGTTCCGCTTCATCGCGGAGGCAGGGCTCGAGGCTTCCAGCAAGCACACCGGGCTGCTGGGCAACGTCAACCTGAACGACTGGATGTCGATGTCGATCCAGCGCGCGATCGACAACGTGGGCAGCCGGATGCAGGACGGCCTCGCGTTCCTCGCCACCGTCGGCTCGACGGCCCCCTTCGTCGGGCTGTTCGGCACGGTGTGGGGCATCTACCACGCGCTGACCGCCATCGGCATCGCCGGCCAGGCGTCGATCGACAAGGTTGCCGGCCCGGTGGGCGAGGCGCTGATCATGACCGCGATCGGCCTCGCCGTCGCCGTCCCGGCGGTGCTCGGCTACAACTGGCTGGTGCGCCGCAACAAGGCCGCGATGGAGCGCGTGCGCGGCTTCGGCGCCGACCTGCACGCCGTCCTGCTGTCCGCGCCGAAGACCGCCGCCAAGGGCTGAGCCATGGCCATGAACGTCGGCCAGTCCTCGGGCGAAGAGGACGAAGTCGTCTCGGCGATCAACACCACGCCGCTGGTCGACGTGATGCTGGTGCTGCTGATCATCTTCCTGATCACGGTGCCGGTCGTCACCACGTCGATCCCGGTGAACCTGCCCAAGGAAACGAACGAGATCCGCGAGACCAAGCCGGAGAACATCACGATCTCCGTCGACGCGTCGGGCGGCATCTTCTGGAACGAGCTGCGGATCCAGAGCACCGGGGCGCTGATCGACCGGCTGAAGAAGGTGGCGGTGCTGACGCCGCAGCCGGAGGTCCAGATCCGCGGCGACGGCGGCGCGAAGTACGAATCGGTGGGTCGCATCATCTACGCGGTCCAGCGGGCGGGGATCGCCAAGGTCGGCTTCATCACCGAGCCGCCGGTCCGCGGCGGCTGATGCGCCGCCCCGCAGGTCACATTGAGGACACGAACATGAGCATGAACGTCGGCACGGGCAGCGGCTCGGGCGATCCGGACGTCATGATCGACATCAACACCACGCCGCTCATCGACGTGATGCTGGTGCTGCTGATCATGCTGATCATCACCATCCCGATCCAGCTGCACTCGGTCAACCTGAACATGCCGGTCGGCAATCCGCCGCCGCCGCTGGTCAAGCCGGAGGTGGTCAAGCTCGACATCGACGGCGGCGGCGTGATGTACTGGAACGGCGAAGTCGTGCCGGACCGTGCCGCGCTCGAGGACCGGTTCAAGGTCGCATCGACCCAGGAAGTCCAGCCCGAGCTGCACCTGCGCCCCGACCGGGCGGCCAAGTACGAAGTGGTCGCGGCGGTGATGGTCTCGGCGCAGCGGCTGGGCCTGACCAAGATCGGCATCGTCGGCAGCGAGCAGTTCATCGAATAGCTCGCCGCCGGCCGGCGCATCGCGCAGGCAACGGAGTCAACACGACATGGATTACGCACGGCAACAGCGAGACCCGGCGCGGCACCTCATCGGGATCACCTTCGTCGTCCTGCTGCACCTGCTGATCATCTACGCGATGGTCACCGGGCTCGCGCGGAAGGCGGTCGAGGTGATCAAGAAGCCGTTGTCGGCGACGATCATCGAGGAAATCAAGGCGCCCCCGCCGCCGCCGCCGCCGCCGAAGAAGATCGAGCCGCAGCAGCAGCAGAAGGTGCAGGCGCCGCAGGAAACCTACGTGCCGCCGCCGGACATCCCCGTCGCCACCACCTCGCAGGACGCGCCGGTGATCTCGGCGACGACGTCGACGGCGCCGACGGAGCCGCACGTGATCGCACCGCCGCCGGTCGTCGCGCCGCCGGCGCCCGCGCCGAGGCCGGCGGTCCGGCAGGGTGTGCAGTGCGCGGACATCGACAAGCCGGGTTTCCCGCGCGAGGCCCGCAAGGCCGGCGTCGACAAGGGCGAGGTCAACGCGATCGTCCAGATCGACGAGCAGGGCAACGTGTTCGACGTGCAGATCGTCAGTTCCAACCCGCCGCGGGTGTTCGACCGCGTGGTGAAGGAATCGCTGATCAACTGGAAGAAGTGCACCGCGGACGGCACCAAGTACAAGGCCAGCGTGCTGATCGTGTTCAACACCTCCGATTGATCGCGGCCGTCGGCCTCGACCAGACGAGCGCGGCCGCCCACGGGCGGCCGCTTTGCTTCCGGCGCCGGCGGGATCAGTCTTGGCGGAGCACGTACGCCGCGCCAGCCCAGCTGATCGCGCCCAGCGCCGCGATCGCCGCGCTGATCTCCAGCAGCGACACCGGGTGCGCGGCCAGCCGGAACAGCTCGCGCGCGACGTCGGTCGCCGCGGTCGGCAGCGCCAGCGCCGCGCCCAGCCCGGCGACGGCCCAGAGCACCGACAGCGCGGGCTTGCGCCACGCCGGCAGCGTCGCCGGCGCGGGCAGCACGGCCATCACGCGCGCGGTGAAGCCGGCATCGTCGAGATACGCGTCCCGATGCGATCCGCCGTCGGCGGCGAGCGCGGAGTCGAGCCAGTCGGCGGGATCGGCGGCGGGGCGGGTGTTCATCGTCGGATCGGAGTTCATGCGGTGGCGTCCGGTTCGGGGTTCCACGCGGCCAGGCGCAGCTTGAGCTTCTGCTTGGCCCGCAGCACGTGCGTCTTGACGGTTCCGACCGGACAGTCGAGCACGTACGCGGCTTCCTCGTGCGTCAGGTCGTTATGGTAGCACTGGACGATCGCCGCCCTTTCGGCCTCGGACAGCGTCGCCATCGCGCGCTCGAGGTCGAGCTTCAGCGACGCCGCGCGCTCGTGGCCGTCGCCGGCCCCGCCGGCATCGAGGCCGTCGCCGTCCTCGTCGTCGACGACGTCGCCGTCGCGGTCGCCGAGCAGCTCCTCCTTGCGCTTGCGCGCGTCGGCCAGGAACGCGTTGGTGGCGATCCGGTGCAGCCACGTCGGGAACCGCGCCTCGTGCCGGAACGACTTCAGGTTGCGATAGGCGAGCAGGAAAGTCTCCTGGGCGAGATCGTCTGCGAGCGCGTGATTGCCCGCGGTCATCCGCCGCAGCGTCGCGCGGATCGGCGACTGGTAGCGGCGCACCAGCTCGGAAAACGCGTGCCGGTCGTCATGGACGACCACCCGCGCGATGAGCTCGGCATCGGCGACTCCCGGCGGCGCCATCGGCGCGAGTCAGCCTTCCCGCCGGCACGGTGCGCATTCACGCATCGGTTCACGCGCCGGAGGGCGGTCCGCCCGCGGCCGGCGGCAGCTGCCGGTCCTCGAACCACCAGAGGATCACGTAGCCCACGCCGACGAACAGCAGCACGAGGCCGATGCCGTTGGGCGAGCCGTCGTCGAGCATCGAGAAGAACGTGAGGCCGAGGCCGATCGCCGTCATGATGATCCCCTTGCGCAGGTCCGACCACGCGGCGCGCTTGCGCACGGCGCGCGCCTGCTCCAGGAGCGGCGCCGTCGACGCGGCGGCGGCGATGTAGTCGGCCTGCCGGCTGCCGGCGATCGCCTGCATCGCGTCGCCCGCCGGCACCACTCCCTTCTCGGCGAGCCTGAGCATGGTTTCGTTGAGCATGCGCGTCTTGCGCACCTTGTACCAGATGACGGCAATGATGATCAGCAGCGGCACCAGGAACACCAGCAGCACGCTCATGAAGATCAGCACGGCGAGCCACGGCTCGGTCTCGACCAGCTGGTTGAACGAGTCGAACTCGCGATCGCTGCCGATGCCGACGTGCACCCGCTTGCGCTGCTTCTCGATGACGACCGCCGGCTCGTCGGGGTCGGCGGCGTCGCCCGCTCCCGCGGCCGGCGGGTTGGCGGACTTGCGCTCGATTTTCGTCTCGACGCCGCCGGGACCGGCGGTGATGGTGACGGTCTTGCCGGCGTCGTCGGTGATCGTCGCCTGGGCCTTGGGCGCCTGTGCGGCGGCGGGCGGGCTTTCCGGCAGGATCGCGGCGGCGAGGCCGACGAGAAAGGCGCCGCCGAGGATCAGGCGGCGCAGGTGGGTCGACGGGGCGACCGGGGCGGCGAGGGCGGATGCGGACACGTGGACTCCAGGTGGTGAGGTCTCGGCCATTGGATGCGGCAAGCGGTGGTTTCGGATTCAGCCGCGGCGGCGGCCACCCGTGCGGAATGTCCGCCGTCCGACGGCCGGAAACCGCCGTCCGGCCCGCCGCGACCCGCTCGGCGCCCTCGGGCTGGCCGGAAACGTGCATGCTATTATCGTCAAAATGGCTATTGGCGGCGAAAGTTGCCTTATGCCTTGTTTTGGCGCAGTTTCATCGAAGTTTCGCGCGCCCCGGGGTGAGCCTGCCCGCGCACGGGGCGCCCCACGCGATCGACCGGACTGACCGCTTGCAGAAATTCGCGCTCCGCTGCCGTCTCGCGCTCCGCCGGGCGGTCGCCTTCCCCATCGCCATCGCCCGCGCGGCCGTACTGGTCCTGGCGACGGCGGCGCCGGCTGCGCTCGCGGCCGACGACGCGGTCACGCTGAATTTCGTCAATGCCGACATCGACGCCGTGGTCAAGGCGATCGCCGAGATCACCGGCAAGAGCTTCATCGTCGATCCGAAGGTCAAGGGAACGGTCAACATCGTCTCCGCGCGACCGGTGGCGCGCGCGCTGGTCTACCCGACGCTGCTGTCGGCGCTGCGCATGCAGGGCTTCACCGCGGTCGAGTCGGACAACGTCGTGCGCATCGTCCCCGAAGCCGACGCCAAGCTGCAGGGGGGCGCGGTCCACCGCGGCCCGGTGGGTGCGGGCTCGGGCGACCGCATCGTCACGCAGGTGGTCCAGCTTCGCTACGAGTCGGCGGCCTCGCTGGTCAACGTCCTGCGCCCGCTGATCGCGCCGAACAACACCATTGCCGCGCTTCCCGGAAGCAACGCGCTGGTCATCACCGACTACGCCGACAACCTGCGCCGCCTCGACCGCATCATCGCCACGCTGGACCAGCCGCCCGGCGGCGAGCCGGTGCTGGTGCCGGTGCGCTACGCGTCGGCGCTGGATCTCGTGCCTATGCTCAATCGCCTGCTGGGCGACGTGTCCGCCGGCGGCGGACAGGGCACGGCGGACCCCCAGCAGCGGATCGCCATCGTCGCCGATGCGCGCTCGAACTCGATCCTGGTGCGGGCGGACAACCCGGGCCGGGTCACCCGCGTCCGGCAGCTGATCGAGCAGCTCGACACGCCGGGCCGTGCCGGTGGCAACATGTTCATCGTCTACCTCAAGAACGCCGATGCCACGCGCGTCGCGCAGACGCTGCGCGCGCTGATGACGGGTGCCGACACGACGACCAACGGCGGCGGCACCTTCCCCGGGTCCGCACCGGTGCCGTCGGTCGCGGGCGGACCGGCCGGCGGGGCGACGAGCGGCATGGCGGGGGCGAGTCCGCAGGCGACGTCGCCGCTCGCGACCAGCGCGACCACAAGCGGCGGAGGCAGCTTCTCCGCCGGCGGCGCGACCATCCAGGCCGACACCGCGAACAACGCGCTGGTCATCATGGCGCCCGAGCCGGTCTACAACAATCTGCGCACGGTGATCGACAAGCTCGACGTCCGCCGCGCGCAGGTCTTCGTCGAGGCGCTGATCGTCGAGGTCGCCGCCGAAAAGGCGGCCGAGTTCGGCATCCAGTGGCAGGCGCTGTCGGGCACGAACACGACGCAGACGCGCGTCATCGGCGGCACCAACTTCGGCGCCCGCGGCGGGGGCGCCAACATCATCGACGGCGCGATCAACCTCGGCTCGGTGGGCCAGGGCCTGAACCTCGGGGTCATCCGCGGCACGCTGACGATTCCCGGCCTCGGCACGATCACCAACCTCGCGTTCCTCGCCCGCGCGCTCGAGCAGCAGGTCAACGCCAACATCCTCTCCACGCCGGCGCTGCTGACGCTCGACAACGAGGAGGCGCGCATCATCGTCGGCCAGAACATTCCGATCGCCACCGGCTCGTACGCGACGACCGGCGGCACGCAGACCGTCGCGCCGTTCACGACCTTCGAGCGCCGCGACGTCGGCCTCGTGCTGCGCGTGCGGCCGCAGATCACCGAGGGCGGGACGGTGCGGCTGATGATCTACCAGGAGGTCTCGCGGGTGCAGGAAGTGGTCAAGGACGTCGGCATCGTCCTGTCGAAGCGCGCGCTCGAGTCGTCGGTCGTCATCGACGACAGCCAGATCGTGGTGCTGGGCGGGCTGATCGAGGACCGGCTGGTCGACGGCACCGACAAGGTGCCCGTCGTCGGCGACGTGCCGCTGTTCGGCCAGCTCTTCCGCTACGACGCCCGGAAGCGCGAGAAGACCAACCTGATGATCTTCATCAAGCCGACCGTCGTCCGCAACGGCGCCGACGGCCGCGAAATCACGTCGGAGCGCTACCGTTACCTCGAGGGCGAGCAGCAGCGGATGAACCCCGGCGAGCGGCCGTTCTGGAACGACCCGGTGCAGCCGACGCTGCCGCCCGAAGGCACGATGCCGGGCCAGCCCGGCGGCACCGTGCCGGCCCCGCTGACCCCGCCGTTCCCGCTGCCGGCGTTGCCGCAGGGGTGGTACCTGCCGCCGGACAAGGTGCCGCCGCCCCAGCCCCCCGGAACGCTGGGCGCGCCCGGAACCCCCGGCGCCCTGACGCCCGGCTGGAACCCCTGACCCCGGTCGCGGGTACCGAAGCCCCGATGGCCGCCCGGTTCGCTCCCGCCGTCGCGTCGATCCCCTACGCCTTCGCCCGGGCCCACGGCGTGCTGCCGCTGGCCGAGGCGCAGGGCGTCGTCGTGGTGCTGACGCGGCCCGACGCGACCGTCGACGGACTTGCCGAGATCCGCCGGGTGCTGCAGCGGCCGGTCCGGACCGAGGCGGTCGACGCCGCGCGCTTCGCCGCCGAGCTCGCCCGTGCCTACAACACCGGCGACGCGACGATGGCGCAGCTCTCGGGCGACCTCGCGCGCGAGACCGACCTCGCGCGGCTGATGCAGGACCTGCCGGAGGCCGAGGACCTGCTCGAGCAGGGCGGGCGCGAGGCGCCGGTCGTGCGGATGATCAACGCGCTGCTGCTGCAGGCGCTGCGCGAGCGCGCGTCGGACCTGCACTTCGAGCCGTACGAGGGGCGCTCGACCGTGCGTTTCCGGGTCGACGGCGTGCTCGTCGACGTGCTCGAGCCGCCGCGCGCGCTGCACGCGGCGATCGTGTCGCGGCTCAAGATCATGGCCGGGCTCGACATCGCCGAGCGCCGGCTGCCGCAGGACGGGCGCATCGCGCTCAAGCTCGGCGACAAGCAGGTCGACGTGCGGATGTCGACGCTGCCGACCGGGTCGGGCGAGCGCGTCGTGCTGCGGCTGCTGGACAAGGACAGCGCGCGGCTCGACCTCGCGACGCTTGGCATGAGCGCGCCGGCGCTGGCGGGCATCGACCGCCTGCTCGCCGAGCCGCACGGCATCGTGCTGGTCACCGGGCCCACCGGCGCCGGCAAGACGACGACGCTGTACGCCGCGCTGTCGCGGCTCGACCGGCGCGGCGCCAACATGATGACGGTCGAGGACCCGATCGAGTACGCACTCGACGGCGTCGCGCAGACGCAGGTCAATCCGCGGATCGAGCTCACGTTCGCACGCGCGCTGCGGTCGATCCTGCGGCAGGATCCCGGACGTCATCATGATCGGCGAGATCCGCGACCTCGAGACGGCGCAGATCGCCGTCCAGGCGTCGCTGACCGGCCACCTGGTGCTGGCGACGCTGCACACCAACGACGCGTCGAGCGCGGTGACGCGCCTCGCCGACATGGGTGTCGAGCCGTACCTGCTGGCGTCGAGCCTCCTGGGCGTGCTCGCGCAGCGGCTGGTGCGCACGCTGTGCCCGGCGTGCCGGACGCGCGCCGCCGCGACGGCGGGCGAGGCGGCGCTGCTCGCGGAGCTGGCCCTGGCGCCGACGGTCGAGCCGGCGGCGGCGGCCGGCTGCGACCAGTGCCGCCAGACCGGTTACCGGGGCCGCACCGGGATCTACGAATTGCTGGTCGTCGACGAGCCGATGCGCCGGCTGATCCACGACCGTGCGCCCGAGCACGCGGTCCGTGCGGCGGCGCTCGCGGCCGGCATGACGCCGCTGCGCCGCGACGGCGCGCGGTGGATCGCCGACGGCACGACGTCGCTCGCCGAGCTGGTCCGCGTCTCGCGCGAAGGCTGACGATGGGCGCGTACCGATACGAGGCGGTCGACGCGCTCGGCAAGCCACGCCGCGGCGTGCTCGACGCCGACACGCCGCGCCAGGTGCGCGACCGCCTGCGCGGCGACGGGCTCTTCCCGACGGCGATCGAACCCGCGACTGCCGCCGGGGAGGCGGCGCCCGGCGCCCGGCCCGCGTCCCGGCTGCGCCTGCCGGCGACGACCGTCGCGCTGCTGACGCGCCAGCTCGCCACGCTGGTGCAGTCGGGCATGCCGCTCGACCAGGCGCTCGCCGCGCTCGCCGAGCAGGCCGACGACGCCCGCGCCGCGACGATCGCGACGGGACTGCGGACCCGCGTCGGCGAGGGCGAGCCGCTGGCCGGTGCGATGGCGGGCTGGCCGCGCACGTTCGGCCCGCTCTACCGCGGACTGGTCGCCGTCGGCGGCGAGACCGGCCGGCTGGACGACGTGCTGGCGCGGCTCGCCGACTACCTCGAGGCGCGCGAGGCGCAGAAGCAGAAGTTCACGCTGGCGCTCGTCTATCCGGTGCTGGTGACGATCGTCGCACTCGGGGTCGTGGCGGTGCTGCTCGCGTACGTGGTGCCGCAGGTGGTGTCGGTCTACCAGCAGAGCCGGCAGACGCTGCCGTGGCTGACGCGGGCGCTGATCGCCACGTCCGATTTCTTCCGCGCCACCGGCTGGCTGTGGGCGGGGCTGGTCGCCGCCGCGGGGGTCGCGTTCGCCGTCGCCAACCGCCGCGACGCCTTTCGCGCAGGCTGGCAGGCGCTGCTGCTGCGCGCGCCCGGGATCGGCCGCCTCGTCACGGCCACCGACACCGCGCGCTTCGCCAGCACGCTGGCGATCCTCGTCGGCAGCGGGGCGCCGCTGCTGCGCGCGCTGGAAGCGGCACGCGACGTGATCTGGGCGCGGCCGCTGGCCGCCGCGGCCGACCGCGCCGCCGCGCTGGTGCGCGAGGGCGTGACGCTGTCCCGCGCGCTGGCCGCGCAGAAGCGGTTCCCGCCGGTGCTGGTGCATCTGGTGGCCAACGGCGAGGCCAGCGGCCGGCTGGCCCCGATGCTCGAGCGCGCCGCCGGCGAGCTGGAGCGCGAGGCCGAGCGGCGCCTGACCTGGTTCGCCGCGCTGCTGCAGCCGGCGCTGATCGTGCTGATGGGCGCGATCGTGCTGGTGCTGGTGCTGGCGGTGATGCTGCCCATCGTGTCGATGAACCAGCTCATCCGCTGACCCGGTCCGCGCCGCCCTCGCCGCGGCGATGGCGCGCGAGCGCCCAGCCGACGTGCTCCCGCACCAGCGCCGACGGATCGTCGGCGCGCGCTTCGAGCGCCGCCACCACCGCCAGGGTCGAGGGGGCATTGCCCAGCGCGACCGCCAGGTTGCGCGACCAGCGCTCGAAGCCGATGCGGCGGATCGCGCTGCCGGCGGTATGCGCGAGGAACGCTGTCTCGTCCCAGCCGAAGAGCGTCACCAGCGACGGCGCGTCGAGGCCGTGGCGCACCGCGAAATCCGGCTCCGTCGCGATCTTCGCGTACCGATTCCAGGGGCACGCGAGCTGGCAGTCGTCGCAGCCGTAGATCCGGTTGCCGACGAACGGCCGCAGCGGCTCGGGAATCGCGCCGCCGAGCTCGATGGTGAGGTACGAAATGCAGCGGCGCGCGTCGAGCTCGTACGGCGCGACGATGGCGCCGGTCGGGCACGCGTCGATGCACGCGGTGCAGCTGCCGCAGTGCGCGGTGACCGCCGGCGTCGGCGGCAGCGGCAGGTCGGTGTAGATCTCGCCGAGGAAGAAGTACGAGCCGCGGTCGCGCGTCAGCAGCAGCGTGTGCTTGCCGCGCCAGCCCAGCCCGGCCTTGGCGGCCAGCGCGACCTCCAGCACCGGTGCGCTGTCGGTGAACACGCGGTAGCCGAAGTCGCCGATCTCGTCGCGGATGCGCGTGGCGAGCCGCTGCAGCCTCGCGCGCAGCACCTTGTGGTAGTCGCGACCCAGCGCGTAGCGGGCGACGTAGCCGGCGAGCGGGTCGGCCAGCACGGCGTCGGCGTCGCGCGCGCCGGGCGGCAGGTAGTCCATCCGCGCGCTGATCACCCGCAGCGTGCCGGGAACCAGCACGGCCGGCCGGGCGCGGGTCACGCCGTGCCGTGCCATATAATCCATCTCGCCGTGTCGGCCCGCGTCGAGCCAGGCGACGAGCCGCGTTTCCTCGGTCGACAGGTCGGTGTCGCTGATGCCTACCTCGGCGAAGCCCAGGTCGCGGCCCCAGCGGGCGATGCGGTCGGCCAGCGCGGCCCAGTCGACCGCCCCGCGCGGCGGCTGCCCCGGGCCGGCGGCGTCGTGCGAGGGAGGCGTAGTCGGGGTCATGGCGCAAGTCACGGCGCAAGCGTACCCGACGCCCGCCCGGCTGCGATGCCCGAGCGACGCCGGGACCGCGGTTCCGGTCCCCGTTTCACCCGAGCTGCCTCCGCCGCCGAGCCCTGTTGCCGCCCCCCAGCCGAGCCTCCGTTGCCATCCCCGACCCCGCCGCTGACGCTCCACCTCGCCGACGCCGCCGCGACCGAAGCGGCCGGCGCCGCGCTGGCGCCGGCGCTCGCCGGCGGCATGACGGTGACGCTGGTCGGCGACCTCGGCGCGGGCAAGACGACGCTCGCCCGGGGGGTGCTGCGCGCACGCGGCTGGCCCGGCGCAGTCAAAAGCCCTACGTACACGCTGGTTGAACCTTATTCGCTTTCGAGCTTATACTTTTATCACTTTGATTTTTATCGGTTCGCGGATCCGGAGGAATGGGAGACTGCGGGCCTTGCCGAGTGCTTTCGCAACGATGCGGTGTGCCTGATCGAATGGCCCGAACGCGTAGCCGACCTGTTGCCGCCGCCCGACCTCGAGCTCGCGCTCTCCGAGGCGGGGTCGGGTCGCGCGCTGACTGCACGCGCGAACACGGATGCGGGTGAGCGATGCCTGACCGCGCTCGCCGCCTTCGCCGCCCGCGCCACGACCGCGACGTCGTCGCCGTCAGTCTCGAGCGGCGCCGTGCGCTGAAGTGGCTGGTGCTGCCGCCGGCGGGGCTGCTGCTGCCGTCGGCGCTGTGGGCCAGCGTCGGCGCCATCGCCTCGGCGCGGATCTGGCCGGCGCAGGAATACACGCGGCTGATCCTCGAGGCGCCCGCGCCGCTGCCGCACCAGCTCACCACGCTGAAGGATCCGCATCGCGTGGTGCTCGACCTCGACGGCGTCGACCTCAACGGGGAACTCACGCAGCTGCCGATCCGCGTGCAGCCGTCGGACCCGTACATCGCGGGCATCCGCTTCGGGCGCAAGGCCGCCGGGACCCTGCGCGTCGTCATCGACCTCCGCGGCGAGGTGAAGCCGCAGCTCTTCGCGCTGGCGCCGGTCGCCGAATTCGGCCACCGGCTGGTGCTCGATCTCTACCCGGTCACGCCGCTCGATCCGCTGATGGCCCTGCTCGAGGACAGGGACCGGCCGGCCGCGGCCGCCCCGCGTCCCGACGCGAAGGGCGGCGCCCGCGCCGAGCCCTCGCCGCCCGCGCGCGGCGGCGAGCGGCGCCGCATCACCATCGCCATCGACCCCGGGCACGGCGGCGAGGACCCGGGCGCCGTCGGGCGGCGCGGCACCTACGAGAAGGACGTCGTGCTCGCGATCTCGCGGCGGCTGAAGTCGATGGTCGACGCGCAGCCCGGCATGCGGGCGATGCTGACGCGCGACGACGACTACTTCGTGCCGCTGGCGACGCGCGTGCAGAAGGCGCGGCGCGTGCAGGCGGACCTGCTGATCTCCGTCCACGCGGACGCGTTCCGCGAGTCGCGGGCGCGCGGCTCGTCGGTGTTCGCGCTGTCGGAGAATGGCGCGACCAGCGCGGCGGCGAAGTGGCTGGCGCAGAAGGAGAACGCGGCGGACCTGATCGGCGGGGTCAACCTCGACGCCCGCGATCCGGTGCTCGCGCGCACGCTGCTTGACCTGTCGCAGACGGCGCAGATCAACGACAGCCTCCGCGTCGGCCGCCACGTCCTCACCGAGCTCGGCGGCCACAACGCGCTGCACAAGCCGCAGGTCGAGCAGGCGGGCTTTGCCGTGCTGAAGGCGCCCGACATCCCGTCGATCCTGGTCGAGACCGCGTTCATCAGCAACCCGGACGAGGAACTCAAGCTGCGCGACCCGAAGCAGCAGGCCCGGTTCGCCGAGTCGATCACCGACGGGCTCAAGCGCTACTTCGCGCAAAACCCGGCGCTCGCCCGGAGTTGACCCGCTCCCCCCGGGGGGCCGCCCGTCCGCGCACCGCGGCTGGCCCTGGGGCTGCGCTAGAATCCGGCGATGGTCCGCTTCTTCGTGGTGTTCCTGCTGCTGCTCGCGCTGCTGTTCGGGCTGGAGCTGACGCCCTGGGCGCAGCGGTGGTTCGTCGTGCCGTGGACCACCGCGCTGGCGCAGTTCTCGACCTGGCTGGTCACGCTGTTCGACGCCAACGTCGTCGCGACCGGCAAGGTGATGCGCAGCACGACCAACGGCTTCGCGGTGTCGATCGAAGCCGGCTGCAACGGCGTCGAGGCGACGATCGTGCTGATCGCCGCGATCCTGGCCTTTCCCGCGTCGTGGGGGCGCAAGCTCGCCGGGCTTGCCGCCGGCATCGTCGCCGTGCAGGGACTCAACGTGGTGCGCGTGATCAGCCTGTTCTACCTCGGCCAGTGGGACTTCCAGGTGTTCGAGTGGGCGCACCTCTACCTCTGGCAGGCGCTGATCATGCTGGACGTGCTGGTGGTCTTCCTGATCTGGGTGCGCACGCTGCCGCGCGACGACGGCGAAGGCGGCGGCGCGCCACCGGGCGCGGCGCCGGCGGCGGCCTGAAGGCATCGCGCGTGGGGAGCCCGCTCGCCCGCTTCGTCGTCCGCGTGCTGGCGTGGCTGCCGTTGATGTTCGCGGCCTGGGCGCTCGCGGCGCCGCTGCTGGTGTGGCCGGCGCAGCTGATCGTGTCGGCGGTCAGCGCGCTCGGGCTGCCGGACATCGTACGCGCGGTCGAGCAGCAGGGGGCCACGCTGACCTTCGCGACCTCGCTCAAGCCCGGCCAGGCCGCCGGCCGCGGCGAGATCACCGTCGACGTCAACGCGCTGCTGTACGCCTACGGCATGCCGCTGTACGCGGCGCTGGTGCTCGGAACCCGCGAGCGGGGCTGGCCGCGGCGGCTGGCGCTGGGCTACGCGGCGATCGTGCCGGTGGTCGCGTTCGGCGTGCTCGCCGATTTCCTGAAGAACGTCACCATCACCTCGGGGGCGCTGGTCGCCTCGCAGACCGGCTTCGCGCCGTGGCAGCGCGAGGCGATCGCTTTCGCCTTCCAGTTCGGCTCGCTGATCCTGCCCACCGTCGTTCCAGCGGTCGTGTGGGTGACGACGCACCGCGGCTTCCTCGAATCGCTGCGGCGCTAGACATCGGCTCGAGCCGCAGCCCGCGACCCGACCCCGTCAGGACGCGTTGCCGGCCGCGAGGCGCTCGCGTTCGCGCAGCACCTTGCGCTGCACCTTGCCGGTGGTCGTCATCGGCAGCGCATCGATGAACTCGATCGCCTTCGGCACCTCGTACGGCGCGAGGAATCGGCGCACGTGCTGCTGCAGCGCCTCGACCAGCGCGGCGGAGGCCTCGTGCCCCTGGGCCAGCACGACGAAGGCCTTGACCACGTTGCCGCGCGTCTCGTCGGGCACCGGAATGACCGCCGCATTGGCGACCGCCGGGTGGCGCACGAGGCAGTTCTCGATTTCCGAGGGACCGACGCGGTAGCCCGCCACCTTGAACACGTCGTCGCTGCGTCCCTGGTACCAGAGGTAGCCGTCGGCATCCATCACCGCGACGTCGCCGGTGCGGCACCAGTCGCCGGTGTACTTTCTCCGCGTCCCCTCCGGGTTGCGGAAGTACTCGAGGAAGAACACCGGGTCGGCGGCGCCGTCGGGCGCGACGCGGTGGACGGCGATCTCGCCGGGCTCCCCGCGCGGCACCTCCTTCCCCTTGTCGTCGATCACCGCGATGCGGTGGCCGGGGTAGGGGCGCCCCATCGAGCCCGGTTTCGCCGGCCACAGCGTGTGCGAATTGCCGACGATGTAGTTGAGCTCGGTCTGGCCGAACATCTCGTTGATCGTCACGCCGAGGGCCCGCTGCGCCCATTCGAAGACCGTGGTGCCGACGGCTTCGCCGGCGCTCATGATGCTGCGCAGGTTGACGTCGAATCGTTCGCGCGGCAGCGGATGCGCCTTCATCATCAGCTTGAGCGCGGTCGGGAACAGGAACGTGTTGCGGACCTGGTAGCGCTCGATCAGCCGGAACGCGGTGTCGGGGTCGAACCGGCCGCGGTAGCCGACGATCGGCTGGCCGAAGTACAGCGTCGGCAGCAGGGCGTCCATCAGACCGCCGGTCCATGCCCAGTCGGCAGGCGACCACAGGAGGTCGCCCTGTTGCGGGTAACCGTCGTGCGAGTGGACGAACCCGGGCAGGTTGCCGAGGACGCAAGAGTGCGGCATCAGCGCGCCTTTCGGCGGGCCGGTGGTGCCGCTGGTGTAGATGATCAGCGCCGGGTCCGACGGGCGGGTGGCGACGGCGTCGAACGCCGGACGGCCCTCCGCCAGCAGGTCCTCCCACGCGGTCACGCCGCGCGCCACCGCACCGGCGACGCCGACGACGTGCGCGAGATCCGGCAGCCGGTCGCGGATAGGCGCCAGGTTCGGCAGTGACTGCGGGTCGACGAACGCCGCCCGGGCCTGCGAATCGGCGAGCCGGTATTCGAGCGCGTCGGCGCCGAACAGGAACGACAGCGGGACCGCGATCGCCCCGAGCCGGTACGCGGCCATGTGCGCGACGATGGTCTCCGGCCGCTGCGGCAGGATCACGGCGATCCGGTCGCCGCGGCGCACGCCGCGCGCGGCCAGCGCGCTCGCCAGCCGATCGGCGGCGCGGTCGAGGTCCCAGAACGTCCAGGCGGCGCGCTCGCCGGACTCGTCTTCCCAGTACAGCGCGAAGCGGGCGCGGTCGCGCGCCCAGCGTCGACAGCACGCGTCGGCGATGTTGAACTCGGCGGGAACCTCCCAGCGGTGCGTCGCGTGGGCCTCGGCGTAGCGATCGCCGCGCATCGCTGGTCGGCCGGTGGTCAGCGGCGCGCCGCGGCGTCCGCCGCCCGCGCCGACGGCGGCAGCTCGAGCGGCTCGACCGTCGCCCAGACCCAGTCGGGTTCCTGCTCGAGCAACCGTCCGAAGCGGATCGCGAGCGACGAGTTCGTCGTCTGCACGCGGAAGCGCCGCGTCGGCTGGTACTCCGACGCCGGAACGATCAGCGACTGGATGGCCGGCTCGGTCTCGCGTTTCCTGAGCGTCAGGAACAGCGCGTGGAACATGCGGCCGCTGACCGTCGTCGGCTCGCCGTCGATCGAGTAGTCTCGGTCCGCGGTGCGCCGCTGCTCGACCAGGTCGACGCCGACGAGCGAGTTGGCGATGATCTGCAGCCCGATCTCGCCGCGGTCGGCGGTGATGCGCTTGATCCGCCGCACGATGCCCAGCGACCAGACGCTCTGGCCGTGCGCGCGGATCGACGCCAGCGTCCCCAGCGTGACGGCATTGGCGGCGATCATCGGCGCCAGCAGCCGGAAGCCGGTCTGGCTCACGTCCTTGACCTCCCAAGGTCCCCCGGGGGCGGCGAACGTGGCGAGGCGCCGGCGCGCCATCTCCAGGCGACGGTCGCGCTCGTTGCGCATCCGGCCGAACACCGCGAGTTCCATGGTGCCGCCGAAGCTGCCGCCTGCTTCGAGCTGCGACAGCGGCTCGTGCTCCTCCTCGCGCAGATAGCCCGAGATCTTGTTGAAGCCGACGATGGCGTCGACGGTGCCGGCGGCCGACGTGCGCTCGCCGCGGCGGGCGAACGGCTTGAACTCCGGATCGACCTGCGAGGCGAGCTTCGACATCAGCGCAAGCTGGTCGCCGCGGCGCGAGGTCCGGTCCGACAGAGGCTGGCCCCGGATCTTCTGTTCCAGCGTCACGACGTTCTGCATCAGCAGCGCATGCAGCGGCCGCGTGTCGAGGAACAGCACCCGTCCTTCCAGCGGCGCCGGCGACCGCCGGCGCAGCCCGGTGCGTGCGGCGAGGTCGACGTAGAACGAGGTGACGGTCGAGGGCTCGAGCGTCAGGCGCAACGGCGCCGTCCATTCGGCCAGCTGGCTGTCGACCCAATCGATGTTGCGCGGCGTCAGGTTGCCGCTGTTCATCAGCTGGAGCACCAGCGTGATCAGGTATTCCTGCTCGATCGTCGTCGCCCCGCCGTCGGCTTCCAGCAGCAGCTGCTGCCGCTCGATCTGCTGGGTGGAGGCGAGCGAGAACAGCCCGTGCAGCTCGGCCCACTTGGCCGGAATCCACTGCTCGTACCGGTAGAGCCGGACCTTCGCGTCCTGGCCCAGGTGCACGATCTGCCGCGCGACCAGCTGCGGCAGCAGCGCCTGCCACTTGCCGGAGCCGGCGTGCTCGGACACCTCGCGCGCGAACGCGGTGTAGCACTGCAGAAAGCCCTGCGTGAGGTCGAACAGCGCCTGCCAGAGCTGATTCTCGATCTTGGAGCTGCGGCTCGCGTGCTCGATGTACTGCGCGGTCAGCGTGCGTCGCAGCGACCGGGCGTGCGCGTCGGCGTAGAACACCGCCTCGAGCCGCGCCGGCGTGCGCTTGGCATCGCGTTCGGAGTGCCGGCCGAGTTCGGCCATCAACTCGCCGTGGACCGCAAGCGGGTCGTTCGGCGGGAACATGGCGAACCAGCGCTCGGCCGACTTGACGTCGGCGAGCGGGTCCTTGTTCGTCCTGCCGAATCCGAACATCGGTTCCTTTCCTCCGGGCCGCGGCAACCGTCGCGCCGCCGGAGGGCGCCGGGGCCGCGGGTCCGCGCCATGCCTTCCGGCGCAAGAATCGCGCCGCCGAAGCGCTCCCATCAAGACAAAGGCAGTCCTGCCGGACTGCCGTCGATGCTTCCCGACCGATGATCGCGCAAAGCATGGACCGGGGCAAGACCGGCGGCTCGCCGTTGGCACGCATCGTGCAACGTACCTTTCGTGCAGCACAGCATGCGCGGATTCCGCCGCCGGGACGATGGCCCCGGCGCGCGCCGCGACCGGCCCGGGGTCGCAACTGGACTTGTGCAGCACAAAATGCGTAGCATGTGACGAATTTCAGCAAGGACCGACAAGCATGGGCATCCTGATCAAGGCGCCGACGCGCCGCCGATTCAGCGACGAGGCGCCGGCCGCCGAAGCGACGGCGGACGCGCGCGGCTCGCTGCACATCCGCGAGGTCGTCCGGTTGACCGGACTGCGCCGCGAGCAGCTCTACATGTGGCAGCGCCGCTATGGCTTTCCGTCGCCGCTGCGCGACGGCTTCGGCGACCGCGTGTACCCGCCCGACCAGGTGGCACGGCTGAAGCTGATCAAGCAACTGCTCTCCGAGGGCTGGCGTGCCGGGGCCGTGGTGCCGCTGGCCGAGTCGGCGCTGCAGTCGATGCTGGGCCTCGCGGTCGCGGCACCGACGGCGCTGCCGCCGGAAATCGAGACCGCGGTGAAACTGCTGTCGCAGCACCGCGTCGGCGAACTGCAGAACCACCTGTCGAAGCTGCTGGTGGGCCAGGGCCTGCGGCGGTTCCTCGAGCACACGCTGATCCCGCTGAACGAGGCGGTGCACGAGCGCGTCGTCCGCGGCGAAATGCGCAACTTCCAGGAGCTCCGCTTCGCCGACCTTGCGCAGCGGCTGCTGCGCGACGTCACGCGGCTGGTGCGCCCGACGCGCGACGCGCGGCAGATCCTGCTGGCGACGCCGCCGAACGATCCGAACCAGCTGGGCCTGGCGATCCTCGAGCTGCTGCTGTTCACCGAGGGCGTCAACTGCCTGACCCTCGGCGCCGGCGTGCCGGCGCAGGAAATCGCCGGCGCCGCGGAAGCCTACAAGGTGAGCCTGGTCGCGCTGCTGTTCGACCGCGGGATCTCCGGCAAGATCGCCGGCCAGGAGATCCGCTCGCTGCGAAGCGAATTGCCGGCGTCGATGCCGCTGGTCGTCAGCGGGCGCGCGGTGCACCTGCTCGCGAAGCCCATTGCCGACGTGCGGACGGCCGCCGACTTCAGCTCGATCATGGCGACGATGCGCGAGTTGGCGGTGATGCCGACGACCCCGGTGACGCTGCTCGGACTGTTGCCCGAGGGCAAGGAGCGGGCGTAGAGTCGGGGGCGTGATCGAGTCCCGACTTCCCGAACCGGCCTCCTCGGCGGACCTGCACGGCGCGACCCTCGGGTTGCGCCGTTTGCTTGCGCGGCGTGCGCTGTGGCACACCGTTGGCCTGCTGGTCGCGGCGGCGCTGGCGTGGCTGATCGTGCGCGCCTACCGCAATCCCGATCTGCTGCTCGAGCTCTCCGCGTTGCGCCTCTGCTGACGCCGGGGCTCAGGACTCAGGGCTCGGCGAGGAAGTCCTCGAGCTTGCGCCGGTCGCGCTTGGTCGGGCGCCCGTCGGTCCGCGGATCCGACGTCGCGGCGGCACGTCGGCGCAGGAGTTCCTCTTCGCGTTCGGCTGCGCTGGCGGGCGTCTCCACGTAGAGCTTCGCCGCGTCGGGGGCTCCCCCGCGGCGATCGGAGACCGCGGCGACCAGCACCACCCAGGCGAGGCCCTGCCGGCGCACGGTCACCGTGTCGCCCGCGCGCACCGGGTGGGCCGGCTTCGCGCGGTCCTCGTTGAGCCTGACCTGGCCCGCGTCGATCGCCTGCGCGGCGACCGAGCGGGTCCGGAAGAACCTCGCCGCCCACAGCCACTTGTCCAGGCGGACCCTGGGTTCCGCCGCGGCGGTCGCGGCGTCGCGTTCAGGACGGCTCATGATCCCGCGCGCCGCCGTAGGCGAGCATCCACGCCGCGGTCGCCGTGGCGTCCGCGTGACCCTCCTGCTCGAGCGCAGCCGCGATGCGCGCGCGGTCCGCGATGGCGCGGTTCTGCGACAGCTTGAACTTGGCGTCGACGCGCCGTATCCGCATCCGGAACGCGACGATCGCGCCGACCAGCGCGTCGCGGCGCGCCTCGTCCATCCGGAATTCCCATGGCGCTTCCCGGCCCGCCTCGAAGCGGTGGATCAGCGCGTCGAGGATCGACCGCGCGCCGGCCGGGTCGTCGACGACCTCGATGGTGCCGTGCGCGTGCACCGTCGCGTAGTTCCATGTCGGCACGGCGACGTCGGGTTCGGCGTACCACGACGGAGAGACGTACGCGTGCGGGCCGTGGAACACCGCGATCGATTCGCGGCCCCGGGCTTCGCGCCAGTGCGGGTTGGCGCGGGCGAAGTGCCCCAGCAGCGTGCCGTGCGGCTCGCAGTCGGCGACGTACAGCAGCGGCAGGTGCGAGATCAGCGGCTCCGCCGCGGCGGCGGTCACGAGGGTCGCGAACGGGTGATCGTGCAGCAGCCGCGCGATCGACGCGCGCTCGCGCGGCGAGAAGGCGGGCGGGACGTAGACGCTCATCGGCGGGCGGGATCAGGAGGGCGAGGAATCGTCGGTGAACAGCGCGCGCGCGGCGGCGGGATCCAGCGTGTATCGGCGGTTGCAGAATTCGCAGCTGACCTCGACGTCGCCGCGTTCGGCGAGCAGGCTCTCGATCTCGGCGCGGCCGAGGAGCCTCAGCGCAGCTTCGACCCGCGCCTCGGAGCAGGGGCAGGCGAAGCGTGCCGCCCGCGCGGCGAACAGGCGGACATCCTCTTCGGGCAGCGCGGCGGCGACGAGCCCGGCGGTGGTTTCCGCGTGCGCAAGGCGCTTCCGGTCGAGCGCATCGACCGCCGCAACCACCCGCCGCCACGCGTCGTCGTCGTCAGGACCGGCGCCGGGCAGCCGCTGGACCAGCAGCCCGCGCACGCCGTCGTCGCCGGGCACCAGCGCCATGCGGCTGTCGATCTGCTCGGAGGTGGCCAGGTAGTGCTCGATCAGCTCGGCGATCGAGCCGCCGGTGATCGCGACGACCCCCTGGTAGATCGGCCCGCCGTCCTTGGGGTCGAGCGTGATCACCAGCCGCGCCCGCGCGAGGTCCCCGGCCAGCACGGCGAGCGGGGCGTCGGCGGGCAGCGCGGCGGCTTCGTCGCGCCACTGCGCGGTGCCGCGCAGGTCCAGCGAGGCGTCGCATTCGACGACGGCGAGCCGTACCGGGCCTTCGCTCGCCAGCTGGACCACGAGGCTGCCCTTGAACTTGAGCGTCGACGCGAGCAGCGCCGCCGCGGCGGCGAACTCGGCGAGCATGCGCGCGGGCGCCGGCGGGTACGGATGGTTGCCGAGGATGTCGCGCAGGGTGGCGTCGAGGCTGACGACCGCGCCGCGGACCGCGGCGCCCTCGACGACGAAGCGCGCCAGCGCGTCGCGCAGCGGCGTCGCCGCCGGCGCGGACGCGGGCGCGCGCCCGGCGGGTACGCTCATCGCGGCGCCTCCGAGCCTCCGAGCGCAAGCGTGTACAGCGACATCGGCAGCGCGGAATTCTTGTCGAACGTGGCGCCGGCCTCGACGCCCGCTTTCGCCACGGCCGACGCCGTCTTCAGGCGCGGATACAGCGCGTGCATCGCGCCGAGCGCGAATTCGCGGCCGGAGCCCACCGCCCAGAACTGCGTGTACTCGAACACCTCGCGCATCGAGTAGACGCCGAAGATGCCGTTGCGGTTGGCGACCAGCGCGGTGATCTGCGTCGACTCGTACGGGTCGTCGTCCTCCTCCTTCGGATTGAGGAAGTGCTGCTCCTTGAGGATCGGGTGCAGCTTGCGGAACGTCTCGAAGATGGCGAGCTTGTTCGAGAAGTCGAGCTCGCCCTGGCGCGCCAGCAGGCTCTCGAACACGAGCTGGTGCGCCGCGCTTCCGCACAGCCCGATGTAGTTGTCCTGGTAGCGGACGATCTTTTCGTACGAGCGGTCGTGCTGCGCGGCGAGCCGCGTGTCGCCGAACGTCGTCAGCGAGTCGGCGGCGATGGCGATTTCGTCGTTCTTGCGAACGGCTACGAGCGTGGTCATGGATGCGGCATCCCGGGGGTGGGCCGTGCGGGTCGCGACAGCGCGGCGGCGCGCTGCCCGTGCGGTGCGCAGCCGCGCGCCGCGTTGCGGCGGCAAGGCGGAGAGTAACCCGCGATTATACCCGGTCGCGTGTGCCCGCCGCGAACGCGGCCGGTGCGGGCAGCATCGGCACCGGCGGCACCCGCGCCGGCGTCCACGCGGACCTCGCGTGCGACCAGAACGCCTCGACCGAGTCGGGGGCGCCGCTCCCACCGGGCCAGGGCTGGTCGAGGAAGCGCCATGCCTCGACCAGCGCGGGCAGCGGGTCGTCGGGCAGCGGCGCGGCCCGCGTCTGCTTGGACAGCTTCTCGCCCGTCGGCCCGAGCGCGACCGGCGTGTGGAAGTACGACGGCGTCGCGTATCCCAGCAGCCGCTGCAGCAGGATCTGCCGCGGCGTCGATGCCAGCAGGTCGGCGCCGCGAACGACCGCGGTGACGCCGGACAGTGCGTCGTCGACGACCACGGCGAGCTGGTAGGCGTAGAGGCCGTCGGCCCGGCGCAGCACGAAGTCGCCGACGTCGCGCGCGAGATCCTGCTCGACCGCGCCCTGCCGGCGATCGACGAAGGCGATCGCCGCCCCGGCTGGAACGCGGACCCGCCAGGCGCGCTGCGTGCGTCCGCGGCGGTCCGCGGGAATGCCGTCGCGGCACGTCCCCTGATACACGCGCTCGCCGCCGGCGCCCGGCGGGGCGTCCTCCTGCTCCCGCCGCGTGCACGCGCACTCGTAGAGGTGGCCGCCGTCGCGCAGCTGCGACAGCGCCTCGGCGTACCGCGCGGTGCGGTCGCGCTGCCGCAGCACCGGGCCGTCCCAGGCGAAGCCATAGCGCTCGAGCTGCGCCAGGATGACCGATTCGGCGCCGGCGCGGGTGCGCGGCTCGTCGACGTCCTCGATCCGCAGCAGCCATTCGCCGCCGGCCGCGCGCGCGTCGGCGCAACTCGCGACGGCGGCGATCAGCGAACCGAAGTGCAGCGGGCCGGTCGGAGAGGGGGCGAAACGGCCCCGGTAGCGGGCCGGCGGGGCGGACGGTGCCGCGGTCACCGCGTCAGCGTGGCGGAGGGAACGGCGCCGACCCGCGTCACCGGGGCGTCGTAGTGCCAGTGCCGGTGCCACGCGGCGACGACGGCGCTCGGGTACTGCGGCTGGCCGAGGCTGCCGTTGTAGCGGCCGAGCGCACGGTACAGGTCGCCGCTTTCGCGGTCGAGGTAGTGGCGAAGAATCGTGCAGCCATAGCGCAGGTTGGTCCTCAGGTTGAAGAGGTTCTGGTCCGGGGAGCCGATCAGCGTCACCCAGAACGGCATCACCTGCATGTACCCGCGGGCACCCGCGACCGACACGGCGAATTTCTTGAACCCGCTCTCGTGGTGGATCACGGCAAGCACGAGCTGCGGATCGAGGCCGGCGCGAATGGCCTCGTAGCGGACGGTCGCGAGGAACTCGTCGCGTTCGCGCGCGTCCGGCATCCGCTGCGCGAGCCGGCGCGACATGTCGTCCTGCCAGGCGCGCGCGTCCGGTTGGCTGGCGCTGCTGGCCGCCACCGGCCGGTCGGCGATCGCCTTCGACAGGCCGGCGACGACGGACGGCGCGAGCTGCTCCTCGGCCTGGGCCCCGGCGTGCGCGGCAGGTGCCGCGCCGAGGAGCGCCGACCCGAGCGCCAGCGCCAGCACGAGCGCCGGCATCCGCGGGATGCGGTGCTGCGGGGTTCGGGCCGTCGTGGCGGGTGCGGTCATCGTCTCTGCATTCGTGCCGGGTTCAGTCGGGTGCGGTGGCTGCCGGATCGGGGTCGCGCGGGCGGTGCGCCGGCGGTCGAGCTATCCGCGGCCGAGCCGCTCGCGCAGGAACGCCCCGATCGCGTCGGCCGCCACGGTCGTCGCCGCCGTGTCGCGCCGGTGCTGGTACTCGACCTTGCCGTCCTTCAGCCCGCGGTCGCCGATCGTGACGCGGTGCGGAATCCCGATCAGCTCGAGATCAGCAAACATCACGCCAGGACGCTCGCCGCGGTCGTCGAGCAGCACCTCGATGCCCTGCTCGGCGAGCTCGTCGTGCAGGCGGTCGGCGAGCGCGCGCACCGCTTCGCTGCGGTCGTAGCCGATCGGCGCGATGGCGACGGCGAACGGCGCCATCGCGTCCGGCCAGACGATGCCGCGGTCGTCGTGGTTCTGCTCGATCGCCGCGGCGACGACGCGGGTGACGCCGATGCCGTAGCAGCCCATCTCGATCAGGTGGGATTGACCCTGCGCGTCGAGATAAGTTGCACCCATCGCCTCGGAATACTTGGTGCCCAGCGCGAAGACATGCCCGACCTCGATCCCGCGGACGATCTCCAGCGCGCCCTTGCCGTCGGGCGACGGGTCGCCGGCGACGACGTTGCGCAGGTCGGCGACGACGTCGGGCTCCCGGCAGTCGCGCCCGAAGTTCACGCCGGCGAGGTGGAAGTCCGCCTCGTTGGCGCCGCAGACGAAGTCGCTCATCGCGGCGACGGTGCGGTCGACGATCAGCGGCACGCCCGCGGCGAGGCCGACGGGTCCCAGGTACCCCGGCCGGCAGCCGGTCGCGGCGACGATCTCGGCGTCGTTCGCCCAGCGCCAGCCGGCAAGGCCGGGCAGCTTGCCGATCTTGACCTCGTTGCCCATGTGGTCGCCGCGTACCAGCAGCATCTGCACCTTGTCCTGCGCGACGATCATCAGGCACTTGACGCTGCGCGCCAGCGGCAGGCCGAGCAGCGCGGTGACTTCCTCGCACGTCGACTGGTTCGGTGTCGGCACTTTGCGCATCGCCTCGGCCGGCGCCGCCCGCGCGCCGGCGGGAGCGAGCGCCTCGGCCTGCTCGATGTTTGCCGCGTAGTCGGACGCCGGGCACCAGGCGATCGCGTCCTCGCCCGATTCGGCGAGCACCTGGAACTCGTGCGAGGCGAAGCCGCCGATCGCTCCGGTGTCCGCGTCGACGGCGCGGAACTTCAGCCCGAGCCGCGTGAAGATCCGGGTGTAGGCGTCGTACATCGCGCGGTACGAGCGCATCAGCGCGTCGCGGTCGACGTCGAACGAGTACGCGTCCTTCATCAGGAACTCGCGCCCGCGCATCACGCCGAAGCGCGGGCGGATCTCGTCGCGGAACTTGACCTGGATCTGGTAGAGGTTGACCGGCAGCTGGCGGTAGCTGCGGATGTCCTTGCGCACGATGTCGGTCATCGGCTCCTCGTGCGTCGGCCCGAACAGGAAGTCGCGTTCCTGGCGGTCGCGGATCTTGAGGAGCTGCGGACCGAACTGGTCCCAGCGCCCGGTCTCCTGCCACAGTTCGGACGGAATCACGTGCGGCAGATAGCACTCGAGCGCGCCGGCGCGGTTCATCTCCTCGCGCACGATCTGCTCCACCCGCCGCAGCGTGACGAGGCCCAGCGGCATCCACGAGTAGATGCCCGACGAGACCTTCTTGATCAGCCCCGCCCGCAGCATCAGCTTCTGGCTGACGACCTCGGCTTCGGCGGGAGCTTCCTTCAGCGTGGACAGGTAAAACCGGGAAACGCGCATGATGCTGTTTTTGCTCGAAAAACAGCAATTGTAGCGCGAATCCGCCCCTGGCGCGGAGCGGATTTCGCGTTACCCGGCGCCGCGATCCCGCGCGCCGGTCGCGGCGGCTACCTGACGACGATCACCGGCAGCTTGCTGTGCGTCAGCACCTTCTGCGTCTCGCTCCCGAGCAGCAGCGCGGACACACCGCGACGGCCGTGCGAGGCCATGACGATGGCGTCGCACTTCTGCTTCTTGGCGGCGTTGAGGATCGCCTCCCACGGCGCCGCGGCGATCGCGTAGGTGGTCTTGCAGGCGATGCCGGCCGCTTCGGCCTTGGCGGTCACGGCGCCGAGAACCTTCTCGGCGTCCGCGCTGGCGAGCTTCGCGTATTCCTTGCGCGAGACCGGTTCGTAGACGACGCCGTCGGCATACGCCGGCAGCGGATAATCGGGTGCCGCGTAGAAGGCGGTGATGCCGGCGCCGACCGCCTGCGCCAGCCCGATCGCATGCGCGACCGCCTTGTCGGACAGCTTCGAGCCGTCGGTGCAGACGAGCAGGTTCTTGTACATGGTGTCTCCTTGGCCGCGTCTGGCGGCATCTTCGATGGTACGGCCAACAGTGGCACGCCCGTTGACACAAATCAACGCCCCGGCAACCACCTGCGCCGGGCGGTCAAACGCGGCTCGATTCCGGCTTGACCCCCCCGGGGCCGCCGCTTAGGCTGCATCCATGACTTTGCCGTTCTCTCCCGCGCCCGCGCCGGCGGACCCGTCGGCGTCGGCGCACGGCGCCGGCTCGGCCTGCTACCACTGCGGGCTTCCCAACCCGCCGGGCGCCCGCTGGCGCGCCGTCGTCGCCGGTTCGCCGCGCGAGTTCTGCTGCGCCGGCTGCGTGGCCGTCGCGCAGACGATCCACGCCGCCGGTCTCGACGCGTTCTACGACCGGCGCACCGTCAACGCCGACCGCCCGGGCGAGGCGCCCGACGACGAGTGGTCGCGCTGGGACGATCCGGCGGCGCAGTCGGGGTTCGTCCGGGCGCTGCCGGACGGCGGCCGCGAGATCGCGCTGCTGCTCGAGGGGATGCACTGCGGGGCCTGCGTCTGGCTGCTCGAGTCGTGGCTCGCACGGCAGCCCGGGGTGCGCGAGGCCAGCGTCAATTTCGCGACGCGGCGCGCGCGGGTGGTGTTCGATTCCGCCGAGGCGCGCGTGTCGGCGGTGTTGCGCGCGGTCGCCGCGGTCGGCTATCGCGCGTACCCGTACGATCCGGCGCGGCGCGAGGAGTTCGCACGCCGCGAGTCGCGCGCGCTGCTGCTGCGGATGAGCGTCGCGCTGCTGGCGATGATGCAGGTGATGATGTTCGCGGTGCCGACCTACGTGACCGTCGACGGCGTCGACCCCGAGCATCGGCGGCTGCTGGAGTGGGCGAGCCTGACGCTGACGCTGCCGGCGCTGCTGTATGCCGCCTCGCCGTTCTTCCACGGCGCCTGGCGCGACCTGAAGCTCGCGCGGCCCGGCATGGACGTGCCGGTGGCGCTGGGCCTCGCTGCGGCGTTCGGCGCCAGCGCGTGGGCGACGTTCACCGGCGACGGCGCCGTCTATTACGACTCGGTGACGATGTTCATTGCGCTGCTGCTCGTCGCCCGCTACGTCGAGCTCGGCGCGCGCCGCCGCGCAGGGGACGCGATCGAGGCGGTCGCGCGGGCGCAGCCGGCGACTGCCGAGCGGCTGCCCGGCTTTCCGCGATCGCGCGACGCCGAGACCGTCGGTGCGGCCGCGCTCGCCGGCGGGGATTTCGTGCTGGTGCGCGCCGGGGCGCCGGTGCCCTGCGACGGGGTCGTGATCGACGGTCGCGCCGCCGTCGACGAGGCGATCCTGACCGGGGAATCGCAGCCTCGCGTGCGCGGCGCCGGCGAGCGCGTGCTCGCGGGCAGCATCGCCTGCGACGGGACGCTCGTCGTCAGGGTGACCGCCGCGGGCGACGCCACGCGCCTGGCTGCGATCGAGCGCGCCGCCGCACGCGCGGCGACGGGGCGCCCGCGGGTCGCACGCCTTGCCGATCGCGTGGCCCAGTGGTTCGTCGCGGGCCTGCTGGTGCTGGCCGCGGCCACCGCGCTGGTCTGGTGGCAGGTCGACCCGGCGCGTGCGCTGCCGGTGACCTTCGCGCTGCTGGTCGTGTCCTGTCCCTGCGCGCTGTCGCTGGCCACGCCGGCGGCGCTTGCCGCCGCCGCGGGCGCGCTGGCGCGGCGGCAGGTCGTCGTTACCCGGCCCGATGCGCTGGAGTCCTTCGCCGCCGTCACCCACGTCGTGCTCGACAAGACCGGGACGCTCACCGAGGGCCGCCCCGGGCTCACCGACGTCGCGCTGTTCCGCGGCACCACGCGCGAGCGGGCGCTGGCGCTCGCCGCGGCGCTCGAGGCGCCGTCGGAGCATCCGCTTGCCGGAGCCCTGCGCGCAGCAGCGCAGGGGCTGCCGCGCGCGGAGGCGACCGGCGTGGTGGTCGAGCCGGGCCGTGGTCTCGAGGGCACGGTCGACGGCGTCCCGCTGCGCCTGGGGCGCGCGTCGTTCGTCGCCGCCTTGTCCGGCGGGCTTCGCGCCGACGCGATGCCGGGCGGCCCGACCGACAGCCACGTGGTGCTGGGAGACGCGCAGGGACCGCTGGCGGTGTTCGCCCTCGGCGACCGCTTTCGCCCAGGGGCGCAGGGCCTCGTCGCCGAGCTGCGCGCACTGGGCATCACGCCGGTGCTGCTGTCCGGCGACCGGCAGGCCGCCGTGGCGGCGACGGCGGCGGCGCTCGGGATCGCCGACGCGCGCGGCGACACGCTGCCCGAGGACAAGCGGGAGGCGATCGCCGCGCTGCAGGCCGGCGGCGCCGTGGTGGCAATGGTCGGCGACGGCATCAACGACGCGCCAGCCTTGGCGCAGGCACAGGTGTCGGCAAGCCTCGGCAGCGCGACGCCGCTGGCGCAGTGGACGGCCGACATCGTCATCCTCGCCGACGACCTCGGGCGTCTGACCGCGACGATCCGCCATGCGCGGCGAACGCTCGGCATCGTGCGGCAAAACCTGCTGTGGGCATTCGCCTACAATGCGGTGGCGATTCCCGCCGCGGCGCTGGGATACGTGACGCCGCTGGTGGCGGCGATCGGCATGTCGGCGTCGTCGCTGCTGGTCGTCGCCAACGCGCTGCGCGTCGCGCGGCTGCCGGGGAATCCGCCGACGGACGCCATGCATGACGATCGACGAATATGCGCGCTGCCTGATGCGGCGCCGCGCTCGCGGGCCGGGGAGGCCTAGTGGATATCCTGTTGCTGCTGATCCCGGTGTCGGTCGCGCTCGTGGGCCTGATCGGCGGCGTGTTCTGGTGGTCGGTGAGGAGCGGTCAGTTCGACGATCTCGAAGGTCCCGCGCACCGGATCCTCGCCGATGACGACATTCCGTCGCAGGTGGACAATGTTGCGCAGCAACAGGCGGAATTGACTTCGATCAAGATCGGGGTGGATCGGGCTCAGTAGCATCGAGGAAGTTCTTGGCGGTCGCGCCCGGCACGCGCCGGGGGTGTGTCCGCTGCTGGCAACCGTGGCGGACCCGGGGTCCGTGACGACCGCGTTCGCAGTTCCTAGGGGGATTTGACCATGACGGCAGCCGCGACGGCGACGTTCAATTACAAGGTGGTGCGCTGGTTCTCGATCATGACGGTCGTCTGGGGCATCGTGGGGATGCTCGTCGGCGTCATCATCGCCGCCCAGCTGCTGTGGCCGGAGGTCCTGCCGGCGGTGCCGTGGCTGTCGTACGGGCGCCTGCGGCCGCTGCACACCAACGCGGTGATCTTCGCGTTCGGAGGTTGCGCACTGTTCGCGACGTCCTACTACGTCGTCCAGCGCACGTGCCAGGTGCGGCTGTTCTCCGACGCGCTCGCCGCGTTCACCTTCTGGGGCTGGAACCTGATCATCGTGCTGGCGGCGGTGACGTTGCCGCTGGGGGTCACCTCCGGGAAAGAATACGCCGAGCTCGAGTGGCCGATCGACATCCTGATCACGCTGGTCTGGGTCTCCTACGCCGTCGTGTTCTTCGGCACCCTGGTCAAGCGCAAGACGCCGCACATCTACGTCGCCAACTGGTTCTTCGGCGCGTTCATCCTGACCGTGGCGCTGCTGCACGTCGTCAACAGCGCGGCGGTGCCGGTGACGCTGTGGAAGTCGTACTCTGCCTACGCCGGCGTGCAGGACGCGATGGTGCAGTGGTGGTACGGCCACAACGCGGTCGGCTTCTTCCTGACCGCGGGCTTCCTGGGGATGATGTACTACTTCGTGCCCAAGCAGGCGGGCCGCCCGATCTACAGCTACCGGCTTTCGGTCGTGCACTTCTGGGCGCTGATCTTCACCTACATGTGGGCGGGTCCGCACCATCTGCACTACACCGCACTGCCCGACTGGACGCAATCGCTCGGGATGGTGTTCTCGCTGATCCTGCTGGCGCCCTCGTGGGGCGGCATGATCAACGGGATCATGACGCTGTCGGGCGCCTGGTACAAGCTGCGCGAAGACCCGATCCTGAAGTTCCTCATCGTCTCGCTGTCGTTCTACGGCATGAGCACGTTCGAGGGGCCGATGATGTCGATCAAGACGGTCAACGCGCTGTCGCACTACACCGACTGGACGATCGGGCACGTGCACTCGGGCGCGCTGGGCTGGGTCGCGTTCATCTCGATCGGCTCGATGTACTACCTGATCCCGCGGATGTTCGGCAAGACCGAGATGTGGTCGGTGCGCCTCATCACGACGCACTTCTGGATCGCCACCATCGGCGTCGTGCTGTACATCGCGGCGATGTGGATCGCCGGGGTGATGCAGGGCCTGATGTGGCGCGCGGTCAACGCCGACGGCACGCTGACCTACGCATTCGTCGAAAGCGTCAAGGCGACCTACCCGTTCTACGCGATCCGGCTTCGTCGGTGGCACGCTGTTCTTCGCCGGCATGCTGATCATGGCCTGGAACGTGTGGCAGACGGTGCGCGGCGGCAAGGCGTACGAGGCGCCGATCCCGGCCGGCGTGCCGGCCCACGCCTGAGCGGCGATCGCTCGAACGAACACGTGATCCGGAGCGAACGATGAAGCTCAATCAGGAATTGATGGAGAAGAACGTCGGCTGGCTGATCGTCATGATCATCCTGGTCGTCTCGGTGGGCGGGCTGGTGCAGATCATCCCGCTGTACTTCCAGAAGTCGACGACGCAGCCGATCGCCGGGCTCAAGCCGTACTCGGCGCTGCAACTGGCCGGCCGCGACGTCTACGTCCGCGAGGGCTGCTACAACTGCCATTCGCAGATGGTGCGTCCGTTCCGCGCCGAGACCGAGCGCTACGGTCCGTACTCGGTCGCCGGCGAGTACGTCTACGACCGGCCGTTCCAGTGGGGCAGCAAGCGCACCGGTCCGGACCTGCAGCGCGTCGGCGGCCGCTATTCAGACGACTGGCACCGGGTGCATCTCGCCAACCCGCGCGACGTCGTGCCCGAGTCGAACATGCCGGCGTACCCGTGGCTCGCGAAGAGCCCGGCGGACGCCGCGGACATCGTCGCCAAGATGCGCACGCTGCGCATGCTCGGCGCGCCGTACTCCGACGAGGAAATCGCCAAGGCCGAGGGCGACCTCAAGGGCAAGACCGAGGAGGACGCGGTCATCGCGTACCTGCAGAACCTCGGGCTGGCCATGAAGAACGCGAGGTAGGCGATGGAACCCCCGGTCATCTATACCTGGCTGGCGAGTGCGACGACGGTCGCGGCCTTCGCCGGATTCATCGGCGTGGTCGTGTGGGCGTACAGCCGCAAGCGCGAGCGCGCGTTCGAGGCGGCGGCGAATGCGCCGTTCGCTCTCCCGGACGACGTGGCGGCGAAAGACGGCAACAGCGTGGAGCAGCGGTCATGAGCGATTTCACATCGGGTTTCTGGAGCTGGTACGTAATCGTCATCACCGCCGTCAGCATCCTCGGCTGCGGGTGGCTGCTGTGGCGCACCGGCAAGGCGAAGGTAGCGGCGGGGCCGGGGAAGGCGCCCGCTGCGGGCGGACCCGGCGGCAACGCGGTCGAGATCACCGGGCACATCTGGGACGGCGACCTCGCCGAGTACAACAACCCGCTGCCGAAGTGGTGGGTGTGGCTGTTCTGGATCACGATCGTGTTCTCGATCGGCTACCTGATCCTCTACCCCGGCTTCGGGAACGTGCCGGGCGTGCTCGGCTGGAGCTCGACCGACGCGTGGGCGAAGGAGACCAGCGCCGCCGACGCCAAGGTCAAGCCGCTGTACGACAAGTACCTCGCGATGGACCTGAAGCAGGTTGCCGCCGACCCGCAGGCCCGCGCGATGGGAGAGCGGCTGTTCCTGAACAACTGCGCGCAGTGCCATGGGTCCGACGCCGGCGGTGCGCGTGGCTTCCCCAACCTGCGCGACAGCGACTGGCTTTGGGGCGGTGAGCCCGAGGTGATCCGCGAGTCGATCCTGAACGGTCGGATGGGCGTCATGCCTGCGCTCGGCGCGGCGCTGGGAGACGAAGGCGTCAAGAACGTCGTCGCCTACGTCCGTTCCATGTCGGGCCTCTCTCACGACGGGACCAAGGCCGAACTCGGGAAGGCGAGTTTCGCCGTGTGCGCCGCGTGCCACGGGCCGGAAGGCAAGGGCAACCAGGCTGTCGGCGCGCCCAACCTCACCGACCAGATCTGGCTGTACGGCAGTTCGGAAGCGACGATCGCCGAAGGTGTCAACAAGGGTCGGCACCTCAACCTCGACGCGAATCATCCGGCGATGCCGGCGCACAAGGACACCCTCGGCGCCGGCAAGGTGCAGATCCTTGCCGCCTACGTGTGGGGCCTGTCCAACAAGCCGCAGGCCGCCGCATCGAAGTGATCCAACTGCGCGCCGCCGCTGCTCCCGGCGGCGGCGCGCACCTCCGGGCGGCTGCGTGGGGCCGAACCGGGCGCCTGCCCCGGCGCACCTGCTGACGCCGACCCCTCTCCGCAATGACGCTCCCCGACAAGCCCCTTTCCGCCGCCGCCACCACCGGCGGCACCGCCGTGCCGGTCGAGGAGGTCTCGCTCTACGAGATCCGCAAGAAGATCTACCCGCGCGCGGTGACGGGAACCTTCGCGACCTGGCGCTGGGCGCTGGTGTTCGTGACGCAGATCGTCTTCTACGGCCTGCCGTGGCTGCAGTGGAACGACCGCCAGGCGGTGCTGTTCGACCTCGCCGCGCGCAAGTTCTACATCTTCGGCCTCGTGTTCTGGCCGCAGGACGTCATCTACCTGTCGATCCTGCTGATCCTCAGCGCGTACTCGCTGTTCCTGTTCACCGCCATCGCCGGCCGCCTCTGGTGCGGCTACGCCTGCCCGCAGACCGTCTATACCGAGATCTTCCTCTGGGTCGAGCGGAAGATCGAAGGCGACCGCCAGGCGCGGATGCGGCTCGACGGCCAGCCGCTGTCGGCGGCGAAGGCCGGGCGCAAGGTCGCCAAGCACGCGATCTGGATCGCGATCGCACTGTGGACCGGGCTCACCTTCGTCGGCTACTTCACCCCGATCCGCGAGCTGATCACCGCCATTCCGTTCGCCCTGGGCGGGTGGGAGGTCTTCTGGATCCTGTTCTACGGCTTCGCGACGTACGGCAACGCCGGATGGATGCGCGAGCAGGTGTGCAAGTACATGTGCCCGTACGCGCGCTTCCAGTCGGTGATGTTCGACAAGGACACGATGATCATCGCCTACGACTCCGGTCGGGGCGAGCCGCGAGGCTCGCGCAGCAGGAAGACCGATCTCGCGCAGGCGGGGCTCGGGCACTGCATCGACTGCTCGATCTGCGTCCAGGTGTGTCCGACGGGCATCGACATCCGCAAGGGCCTGCAGTACGAGTGCATCGGCTGCGCCGCCTGCGTCGACGGCTGCGACCAGGTGATGGACAAGATGGGCTACCCGAAGGGGCTGATCCGCTTCGCCTCCGAGAACTCGCTGACCGAGGGCTTCGGCTACCGTGAGATGTGGCGCCGCGTCCTGCGCCTGCGCACGCTGATCTACGTGTCGCTGCTGGTCGTCATCGCGGTCGCGGCGGGCGTCTCGCTGGCGCTGCGCAATCCGCTGAAGGTCGACGTGCTGCGCGACCGCGGCGCGCTTGCGCGCGAGACGACGCCCGGCGTGATCGAGAACGTCTACCGGCTGCAGGTCATGAACACGGCCGAGGCCCCGCATCGCTTCACCGTCGAGGTCGAGGGACTGCCCGGCGCCAGGGTCGTCGGCGTCGACCAGCCGATCCCGCTCGACGGCGCGGCCACGCGGATGGTGCCGCTGCGCGTCCAGGCGCCGGCGGAGTCGGCCAAGCCGGGCGCCCACCGCATCGAGTTCGTGATCCGTTCCGAGGGCGAGTCGCCGCTGGTCCGGCGCGAGGACTCGACTTTCCTGTTCCCCCGCTGAAAGCCGCCCCGCCCGATGCATACTTCCGTCATGAGCATCCCCCGCGAGACCGTTTCCCCTGCGGTGCCCTGGTACCGGCAGCGCTGGCCGTGGCTGCTGATCGCCGGGCCGGCGATCGTGGTCGTCGCCGGCTTCGCGACGCTATGGCTCGCCGCGAGCACCGACGACGGCGTCATCGCCGACGATTACTACAAGCGCGGGCTGGTGATCAATCGCACGCTCGAGCGCACCGAGCGCGGCCTCGCGCTGGGCATCGCCGCGGATCTCGCCATCGCCGCCGACGGCGGGGTGCGCGTCACGCTGGGGGGCAACGCCGAGGTTGGGCCCGCAGCGCTGACGCTGAAGGTGGTTCACCCGACGCGCGCCGGGTTCGACCGGACCGCGACGCTGGCGCGCGGAGCCGACGGCGCCTACACCGGGCAAGTCCAGCCGCTCGGCGCCGGGCGCTGGCGGGTCACGCTGGAAACCGACACCTGGCGGCTGCCGACGCTGGACGTCGACGGCGCCGGAGGCCGGGCGACGTTCGGCGCGTCGTCGCGCTGAAGCCGGCCTTGCCGTCGCCCGGCGCGACGGGTCGACCGAAACGAGGAGGGGAGCGGACATGCAGACGACCGGCAGCCTTGCGCAGCGCCTCATGTGGGTGATGTGGCCGTCGTTCCTGGTCGCGGGTGTCGCCGAGGCGATCTTCTTCACCGTGTTCGACCCGTTCGACCTCCACTTCTTCGGCGCCCCGCTCGAGATCTCCCGCACGGCGATCTACACGATGGGGTTCTTCGGCTTCTGGGCGCTGGGCATCGCGTCGTCCGCGCTCACCGTGTTCCTCGAGCGTTCGCCCTGGGAGGTCAACCGCTGTCCGATCGAGCCGCAGGCCCGCCCGGAGGGGTGTCCTAAGCGCGACGAGCCCGGCGCGTGCTGCGCGCCGGACGAAGCGCCGCAGCGGCCGGGGTGAGCGGAACGAAGGCAGCCGCGGCAGGCGGGCCGCGGCCGGGCTCAGGTGCGCTGGCCGACGAGGTGTTTCAGCGCCGCCGGGTCGAGCAGCTTGACCGCGCGACCTTGCACCTGGATCAGCCCTTCTTCCTGGAACCGCGAGAAGAGCCGGCTCACGGTCTCGAGCTTGAGGCCGAGGTAGCTGCCGATCTCCTCGCGCGTCATCCGCAGCACGTACTCGGTCGACGAGTAGCCGCGCCGGCGGTAGCGGTCGGCCAGGTTGAGCAGGAACACGGCGAGCCGTTCCTCGGCGCGCATGCTGCCGAGCAGCAGCATCACGTTGTGGTCGCGCGAGATCTCGCGCGACAGGAACTGGTAGAGGTTGTGCTGCAGCGGCGGCACTTCGCGGGCGAGGTCCTCGAGCCGGTCGAACGGCAGCACGCAGACCTCGGTGTCCTCGAGCGCGACGGCCTGGCAGCCGTGGTGCTCGGTGCCGATGCCGTCGAGGCCGATGATGTCGCCGAGCATGTGGTAGCCGGAGACCTGCTCGCGGCCGTCCTCGGCCAGCACCGTGGTCTTGAGCGAACCGAGCCGGATCGCGAACAGCGAGTGGAACGCGTCGCCCGCGCGGTACAGCGACTCGCCCTTCTTGAGCTTGATCCGGGCGCCGAGAAGGGCGTCGATCTGCTTCAGCTCGTCGGCGTCGAGGCCGACCGGCAGGCACAGCTCGCGCATCGAGCACGTCGAGCAATGGGACTTCAGGTCCCGGATCGAGATGACGGGCGCAGGCCCCCCGGTCCGTGCGGGAGCCGCGGGCGTCGCGGGCGCCATGGGCGGCGTGGTGCTGGATACCGGTTGCGCTGGCATGGCGGTTCACTTCCTCTCGCGCTTGCCGCACCGGGACGGTGCGACTGCGACTTTGATGCAGATCAAGCCCTGCTAGTCTAATGCGAAATGCCGCATCTTGCACGTTGCCGGATTGGCGCCCCCCGATGGAACGAAGAACCCTGACCCAATCCCCCGCCCGTCGTCACCTGCGACCGGTTGCCGCACGAAGCAGCCGCGTCCTCGACCGATGTCCGCGGCGGCCCTGATCGCCGCGTCGCTCGCCGGCCTGCTGGGCGGCGTGCACTGCGTCGCCATGTGCGGTGGTTTCGTGACGGCGATGGCGGGTGGCGCCCGTCCGGCGGCGCCGCTGCTGCCGGCCTCGCGGCTGGTGTGGCGCCTGCTACCGTACAACCTCGGCCGCATCGCGACGTACGCGTTGCTCGGTGCGCTCGCCGGCGGGCTCGGTGCGGCGGTGGTGGGCGCCGCGGCCTGGCTGCCGCTGGTCCGGGGCCTCTATGTCGCCGCCAACGTGTTCCTGCTGCTGCTGGCCGCGACCATCGCGTTCAGGTTCGACCCGTGGACGGCGTTGCAGCGTGCGGCGGTCCGCGCATTCGGACGAATCGCGCCGGCGGTGGGCCGCCTGGCCTCGCGCGATTCCCCCGCCGCGCGTTTCGCGACCGGAATGCTGTGGGGGCTGGTGCCCTGCGGACTCGTCTACGGCGTGATTCCGGTGGCGCTGTTCGCCGGCGGACCGGCGCAGGGTGCGCTGGTGATGGCGGCGTTCGGCGCGGGGACGCTGCCCAACCTGCTGGCGGCGGGCGTGCTGCTGGGCCGGCTGCGGTCGTGGCTCGATCGCCGCGCGGTCCGCTACGGCGCGGCGGCACTGCTGGTGGCGTTCGCGCTGGCGGGACTGTACCGGGCGCTGTTCGGCGCCATGGCGCTGGGCCAGGGTGCGTTCTGCATCGTGCCGTAGCCGGCCGAAGCGTCTCGCGGGCGGGCGCACTTCGGCAACGACCGCAGCGGATCCCCGGCGCCCGCCCTGCGCGGCCCGGTGCCCACCCCGGCGCCGGGCCGGCGCGTGCGAAAATCGGCGTCATGAACGCGCCGAGCCTGCTTGCCGACCCCCGGCTGTTCCCCGCCCCCGACCACGCTCCGGCTGACGCCGCCGCGGTCTACGGCGATGCCGGCGCGTCGCTCGCCGCCCCGACGCAGCAGGAGGCCGAGTGCGCCGACGCGTCGCTGCGGCGGCGGCTGCGGGCCGCGCTCGACGGTGACGGGAGGACTCTGGCGGCGCTGGTCGACGGGGCGCCCACGGTGGCCGTCGCCCGGCACCTGGTCCGGCAGCTCGACCTCGCGTGGCGCGAGGACGAGGCGGGCGCCGGCGGCGTGACCGCGCACCTCTTTGCACTCCCGGTGATCGCCGTCACCGGCCTCGAGGCGACCACGGGCGACGGCAGCCTCGCCGGCGTGCTGGACGACGCCCCGGCGCTGGCGGCGATCCTGGCCGCGCACGGCGCGCTCGCCGGCAACCGGGCGTTCGCGCTGGCCAACGTGCTGACGGCGACGGCGTCCATCGACCTTGCGGCGCTGCCGGCGCTGCGGGCGTGGCAGCGCCTGCCCGACGCGCTGGTCGCCGGCGCGCCGCTGCCCGCCCGCGCGCTGCCGCCCGCGCCGCTGGCCTATGCCGCCGGCCGCGAGGCGGTGCATCTGCGCTTCATCCCCGGCACCGCGCTCGCGCGCGCGGGCGCGGACCTCACTGCCGACACCAACGTGGGCGCCTGGGGCCTGCCGTTCACGCAGGCGCTGTCGCGGCAGCTGGGCGGCGGGATGGTGTCGGTGCTCGCGCTGGCGCGTGCGCCGGCGCGGCTGCTGCCGGCGGTGCAGGCGGGTCGTGCGGCCCAGCGCGAGGTGTCCGCGCAGCTCTTTGCCAGCAACGCCATCCGCAAGCTGCGGGCGTCGGTCGGCGAGCCGTCGGCGGTGATCAGCGCGCACCGGGCCGCCGATGCGCCTGGCGGCGGCGAACTGCGGCTGTCGCTTTCGTCTCCGTTCGAAACCCGCGACGCCGAAGGCTTTCGCTGCCCGCTCTATGCCGTGGACCGCGTCGGCGACGTGCTGGCGATGCTGACTGCGCTGCTGGCCGATTGCAGGGTGACCGACGTCCGGGTCGTCGCCGGCGTCCACGCCGACCGGGTTGACGGCACCGGGCTGCCGCTGCTGTTCAAGCCCGATACGCTGCCCGAGGGCGGCGAGGCGCTGCACTGACCGGGCGCGGCGGTCAGGCTGCCGTCGCGTCGCGCCGGCGGATCTTGCCGGCCCCGCTCACCTGCTCGGTGAGCTTCGGATTGCCTAGGTATTCGACGCTGCCGGCGCCGGAAATGTCGACGTCCAGCGTCTTCGACGCGTTGATCAGCGCCTTGCCGGCGCCGCTGACCGAGACCGTCGCGTGGTCGCTGCGCAGGTCCGCCGCCCGGTAGACACCCGCGCCGGCAATGGCGATCTTCTGGCTGGCCGCGCGACCGGCGACCTCGGCCTTGATGGCGCCGGCGCCCGATACCGTCAGTTCGTCGGTGTCGATCGCGGCGATGCGCACGCTGCCCGCGCCGTTGAGCGCGATGCCCAGTCGTGGCACGGCGATTCGCTCCGCGACGATCTTCACCGCGCCGTTGCCGCGCAGCGATTGCAGCGTGCGAAAGGTCAGCGTGATCGTCGGCGCCCGTGCGGGGCCCGACACCAGCGAGCGCCACCAGCGTCGGTGGTCGTCGGTGGTGATGACCAGCGTGCCATCGTCGCCGACCTGCGCGCGGACGCGGGCGGACCGCGGCGAGGCTTCGACGGCGATGTGCTCCGCGGGTCCCTGCACCAGCACCAGGGTGGCCGCCCCGTCGACGGTGACCCGCGAGAACGCCGGCAGGTCCTCGCTGGTGACCGCGGTTCCCGTGCCGCCGCGGTTGAGCATCGCCCAGGCCGCGGCGAGCGCGGCGGCAGTGGCGACCAGGATCAGGAGCAGCAGCGTCGAGCGTTTCATCGGCGGGCCTTGGCGGGCGGCAATGTCAGTTGGATGCGCCGGCGGGTGCCGGCGGATTCAGCGGCGCGTTTCCCCGCGGTCCGGCGCGGCCGGTCGGGGACCGGGTGCGGCGCTGGTGCCGGCGGGAGCGGCGCCGCCGGTCAGCCGCGCGGGTCGGGCGCACACGTCGCCAGGTAGCGGCGCGCGTTCTCGACGTAGCTGCGAGCGCCTTCGCGCAGCCGGGCCACGTCCTCGTCGGAGAGCGTCCGGACGACCTTGCCCGGGCTGCCCAGCACCAGCGACCGGTCCGGAATGACCTTGCCCTCCGGGACCAGGGCGTTGGCGCCGATCAGGCAGTCGCGGCCGATGACGGCGCGGTTCAGCACGACCGCCTTGATGCCGATCAGCGAGCCGTCGCCCACGGTGCAGCCGTGCAGCATCGCCTGGTGGCCGACGGTGACGTCCGCGCCGAGGGTCAGCGGAATCCCGACGTCGGTGTGCAGCACGGTGCCGTCCTGGACGTTGCTGCGCGGACCGATGGTGATGGGCTCGTTGTCGCCGCGGGCGACGACGCCGAACCACACCGACGACGAATCCTCGAGGATCACCGATCCGATGAGCACCGCCGTGGGCGCGATGTAGTGATTCGCGCCGCGCAGTTCGACGCGGCGTCCTTCGAGGGTGAAGAGCATGGCAGGCGCGGGCAGGAGGAAAGGGTCGACCGGGTCGCCGGGAACGGCGCGGACCGGATGGCCGGTCGATCATACGCCGTGCGGCGCCGGCGCGGCCCGCCGGTATAATCAGCGGTCTTCGCCGATGTCCCCGTCCACTCTCCCGGAACAGCGTCCTCCACCATGAGCCTCGACCGCGTCCCCGCCGGCAAGGAAGTGCCCAACGACTGCAACGTCGTCATCGAGATCCCGATGCGCGCCGACCCGATCAAGTACGAGGTCGACAAGGAGACCGGCGCGGTCTTCGTCGACCGCTTCATGTCGACGGCGATGCACTACCCTTGCAACTACGGCTACGTGCCGCAGACGCTGTCGGACGACGGAGATCCCTGCGACGTGCTGGTGCTGTCGCCGATGCCGCTGGTCACCGGCGTCGTCGTCCGCTGCCGGCCGATCGGCATGCTGAAGCTCGACGACGAGGCGGGCGGCGACGCCAAGATCCTCGCCGTGCCGATCGACAAGCTGTCGAGCCTCTACCACCACGTGAAGTCGCCGCGCGACCTGCCCGAGATCACGACCCGGCAGATCGCCCACTTCTTCGAGCACTACAAGGACCTCGAGCCGGGCAAGTGGGTGCGCGTCGGCATCTGGGTCGAGGCCGAGGAAGCCAAGCGCGAGATCGTCGACAGCATCGCGCGCTTCCAGCGTGCGCAGCGCGAGGCGCCGAAGTCCGCCGCGGCGCCGAAGGCGGGCGCCAGGGTCAAGGTCGAGTCGAAGGCCAAGGCCAAGGGCAAGGCCAAGGGCAAGCGCAAGTCCGCCGACGGCGGCAAGGCCAAGGCCGGCGGCAAGACAAAGGTCAGACACTGAGCCCGGCCGACCCCGTCCCGCCACGGGGCGCCGCGTTCCTTCCGCTGCTGTTCGTGCTGCTGTGGAGCACCGGCTTCATCGCCGCGAAATACGGCCTGCCGTACGCGCCGCCGCTGCGCTTCCTCCTCGATCGCTTCGTTCTCGTCGCCGCACTGGTTGGCGTGTTCGCGCTGGCAACGCGCGCGCCGCGGCCGCGATCCTGGCGCGAAGTCGCGCATTCGGCCTTCGCCGGGTGGCTGGTGCATGGTCTCTACCTCGGCGGCGTCTTCATCGCGCTCGCCGACGGGATGCCCGCCGGGACGATCGCCATGCTGGTCGGCCTGCAGCCGCTGCTGACGGTGCTGATCGCGCGCGCCTGGCTCGGCGAGCGCGTGTCGCCGCGGCAATGGCTGGGACTGGTGCTGGGGCTGGCGGGCGTCTGGCTGGTCGTGCGGCACCGGATCGCGCTCGACTCCAATCTCACGGCGCTGCTGCCCGCGGTCGTCGCGCTGGCGGGCATCAGCGTGGGTACGCTGTGGCAGAAGCGGCATTGCGCCCATCTCGACCTGCGCACCGGCGCCGTGATCCAGTTCGCGGCATGCGCGCTGCTCTACGCCCCGGTGGTGGCGTGGATCGACGCGCCGGCGGTCCGCTGGACCGGTTCGTTCGTCTTCGCGCTAGGGTGGTCGGTGCTGGTGCTGTCGCTCGGCGCCATCAGCCTGCTCTACTGGCTGCTCCGCCACGGCGCGGCCGCGGACGTGGCGCGGCTGTTCTACCTGGTGCCGATGGTGACGGCACTGATGGCGTGGGCGCTGTTCGGCGAGACGCTCGACGCGTGGGCGCTTGCCGGCATGGTCGTCATCGCGGTTGCCGTGGCGCTGGGCCGGCCACGACCGCCGGCACCGGCCTGACCGGCATCCGCCGCTCGAACCGGCGCGCGCGGCCAGGCGCGGGAGTCAGGTCTTGCCCGCGTCGTGGATGACGTGGGTGCCGGCGATGCGGTCGTGCAGGAAGCGGCGGTCGCGATCGATGAACGCCCACAGCCAGTTGAAGGCGACCAGCCACACCGCGTGCGCTGACAGTCCGGCGGGCCGCAGCGCCAGGTACGCGGCAAGTGCCGCCGCCGGCCCGATCCAGGCGGCGAGATAGCGCAGCAGCGCGCGGCGGCGATCGGGCGGGTTGCCGTCGGGACCGACGAGCCGCAGGCGCCAGGTCTTCATCGCCAGCGTGCGGCGGCCCCCTGACCACGACGTCACGAAGTAGAGCGCGCCGACGCAGAACAGCGCGACGAACGTGAACGCCCGCGCGGGCACCGGCGGCAGCTGCAGCGTCCGCGCGGCCGGCGCCACCGCGGCGGGCTCGGGCGACACCAGCGGCAACAGCGCGAAGCTGGCGACGAACACCAGCGCCGTCAGCAGCAGCGATTCGTAGACGAGCGCCCCGAGGCGTCGCCGCAGCGAGGCGGGCGCGCCGGCCGAAGGCGGCGCGGGAAGGCTCTGCGCAGGGGGCATGGCGGCCACGGGCAAGGGTAACGAAGACCGGAGCGGCGGCGGGCGTGGTCGCCTGCCGCCCGCATCAGTCGTCCCTTACCGCGTCGGCGGGGTCGCCGGAGAGGGCGCCGCGGTGGGCGCCTGGATGGGTGCCGGGCTGGGCGGCGGGGACATGCCTGCCGGCGCCGGAAGCGCGGGCGCGGGCTTGCGCGGCGCTGCCGCGCCGGCGGCAGGGGCCGGCGGCACCGGTTTCGCCGCGAGTTCGCGCCGCGTTTCCGGCGGCAGGGTCTGATACTGGTCCCACTTCTGCCGGACCTCGTTCTTCTTCTCCGGCGGCAGCTGTTTCAGCGTCTTGAACTGCTCGCGCGCCTGGCTGCGCTGCTCCGGGGTCAGCTCGGCCCAGGGGCGCATCTGCTGCTGCACCCGCTGCTGCTCGTCGGGGGACATCTTGGGATAGCGCTGGGCGATGCCGCGCCACTTGGCCTTGCGCTGCGCGTCGAGCTTGTCCCAGTCGGACGCGAGCGGGGCGAGCACCTGCTTCTCCGCCGGGGAGAGCTCGGACCACGCGGGGGACCGCAACGCCACCGGCTGCGCGAGCGCCTGCCCCGCCGGGCAGGCGAGGCAGGTCAGCGCGAGGACGAGGGCGAAGGCAAAAGCTAGTTGTCGGATGTCTTGATCCAATTCTGGAATCCCCGATCCAGGTAAGCGTCGATCGGCAGATCCGATGAAAGCAGCGCCGCGTCGGTCTCCTCGAGGTCGGCGAGCTGCTGCCACGCGAGCCACTGCTGGTAGCCGACGCTGGCGGCGGCGATCAGCGCGATGCCCAGCCACAGGCGCCCGCTGGACCACAGGCTGCGGCCGCGCGTCCCGTGCCCGGGCAGCCCGGCCAGGGTGCGGGCGCCGGCCAGCGCGGGCGCGGCGGCGGGGGCGTCGGCCCCGGACAGGCGCGCGAGCGCAGCGCCGCGTGCCTGCTGCAGCCGATACGCGGTGCCGGCCTTGAGGTCGGCCGTGCCCTGATCGAGGTGGGCGGCGATCTTGCGGGCGAACTCTGCGTTGTCGGTGGTCATAACGTCAGTCCCTTGGCCTTGAGCATCTCGGACAGCGCATGCACTGCCCTGGAACAGTGCGTTTTCACGCTGCCTTCCGAGCAGCCCATCGCCTGCGCGGTTTCGGCAACATCCAGCTCTTCCCAATAACGCAGCAGGAACGCCTCCCGTTGACGCGCCGGCAGCCGCGAGAGGGCCTGCTCGATGATGGCCACAGTTTGCGACTGCTGGACCCGATCCGCCGGGTCGGGCGGCTGGTTGGAGTCGGCTTTTGCCGGCAAAGTTTCGAGCGGATCGAAATCGTCGTCCTTTTCGTCACCTTTCCCCAGTGCCGACAGCAGCGTCGTCCACGCATTTCTCACCTTCTGGCGGCGGAAATGGTCGTGGATCGTGTTCTGCAGGATCCGCTGGAACAGCATCGGCAGCTCCGCCGCCGGCTTTCCCGCATAGTTCTCGGCGAGCTTCAGCATCGCGTCCTGGACGATGTCGAGCGCGTTGTCCTCGTCGCGGACCGCGAACATCGCCTGCTTGAAGGCGCGACGCTCGACGAGGGCGAGAAATGCCGAAATTTCGGTGGGGGAGGCCAGGACGGGGCTCGATGGACGTTCGGCGGCGATTATAGGGCGAGTCGAAAGGAAGCCGGTTGTGCGGTGCAGCGGGGTTGACCGCCGCCGCGACCGACGGTAAGGTTACGGGGTCGTTTCTGCGGAAGCGATGCTGTGCTGCAAAAACGGCTTGCGTTCCCTTCGCGGCGTCACAAGCGCGGCGAAGCCTCCCTCGGAACCCATGCCGGTTTGCCCTTCAGGATCGCGGCCAAACCCGATCGTAGCCCAAGGCGGGCGCGTCACCCCCATGCGCGCCGAGCAGTTTTGCAGTCCCCGACGTGCGTCCATCGCCGCCGCGAAGGCGGGTGTGCGCGTGCCCGGGGCAATGTGAATGCTTCGGCGCCCCTCCGGGCGCCATCACGACAAAGGCTGACTCATGCAACTCTCCGGTGCGGAAATCGTCATCCGCTGCCTGCAGGAAGAAGGCGTCGACTACGTCTTCGGATACCCGGGCGGCGCGGTGCTCAACATCTACGACGAATTCTTCAAGCAGGACCAGGTCAAGCACGTGCTGGTCCGGCACGAGCAGGGCGCCGTCCACGCCGCCGACGGCTACTCGCGCTCGTCGCAGAAGGTCGGCGTCGCGCTGGTCACTTCAGGACCCGGCGTCACCAATGCGGTGACCGGCATCGCGACGGCGTACATGGACTCGATCCCGATGGTCGTCCTCACCGGCCAGGTTCCGACCCACGCGATCGGCCAGGACGCGTTCCAGGAGTGCGACACCGTCGGCATCACGCGACCCTGCGTCAAGCACAACTTCCTGGTGAAGGACGTCAAGGACCTCGCGGTCACGATCAAGAAGGCGTTCTACCTCGCCAACACCGGCCGACCGGGCCCGGTGCTGGTCGACATCCCGAAGGACGTCACCCAGGCGAAGACCGAGTTCAGCTACCCGAAGTCGGTCACGTTGCGCTCGTACAACCCGGTCACCAAGGGGCACTCGGGGCAGATCAAGAAGGCGGTCCAGCTGCTGCTCGAGGCGAAGCGGCCGATGGTCTACGCCGGCGGCGGCGTGATCCTGAACAACGCCGCGCCGCAGCTGACGCGTCTCGTCCGCCTGCTGGGCTTTCCGTGCACCAACACGCTGATGGGGCTGGGCGCGTTCCCCGGCACCGACCCGCAGTTCACCGGCATGCTCGGCATGCACGGCACCGTCGAGTCGAACATGGCGATGCAGCACTGCGACGTGCTGATCGCCATCGGCGCGCGCTTCGACGACCGCGTGATCGGCAATCCGCAGCACTTCTTCCGTGCCGACCGCAAGATCATCCACATCGACATCGATCCGTCGTCGATTTCCAAGCGGGTCAAGGTCGACGTGCCGATCGTCGGTTACGTCGCCGACGTGCTCGACGAGATGCTGAAGCTGATCGAGTCATCGCCGCTGCGGCCCGATCCCGCGGCGCTGAAGGCCTGGTGGGCGGAGATCAAGGAATGGCAGCGCGGCGACTGCCTGCGCTACGACCGCAAGAGCGCGCTGATCAAGCCGCAGTTCGTCGTCGAGAAGCTCTACGAGCTGACCAGGGGCGACGCCTTCATCACCTCCGACGTCGGCCAGCACCAGATGTGGGCGGCGCAGTACTACAAGTTCGACAAGCCGCGCCGCTGGATCAACTCCGGCGGCCTCGGCACCATGGGCTTCGGGCTGCCCGCGGCGATGGGCGTGCAGCTGGTCAACCCGGACGCGACGGTCGCCTGCGTCACCGGCGAGGCGTCGATCCAGATGTGCATCCAGGAGCTCTCGACCTGCAAGCAGTACCACCTGCCGATCAAGCTGGTGAACCTCAACAACCGGTACATGGGCATGGTCCGCCAGTGGCAGGAGTTCTTCTACGGCAACCGCTACGCGGCGTCGTACATGGACGCGCTGCCGGACTTCGTCAAGCTCGCCGAGGCCTACGGCCACGTCGGGATGAAGATCGAGAAGCCGGGCGACGTCGAGGGCGCGCTGAAGGAGGCCTTCGCGCTCAAGGACCGGCTGGTCTTCATGGACTTCATCACCGACCAGACCGAGAACGTGTTCCCGATGGTGCCCGGCGGCAAGGGGCTCACCGAGATGATCCTGGCCGAGGAGCTGTGACCATGCGGCACATCCTGTCGATACTGGTCGAGAACGAGGCGGGCGCGCTGTCGCGCATCTCGGGCCTGTTCTCCGCCCGGGGCTACAACATCGAGTCGCTGACGGTCGCGCCGACCGAGGACGCGACGATGTCGCGGATGACGATCGTCACCGTCGGATCCGACGACGTCATCGAGCAGATCACCAAGCAGCTGAACAAGCTGGTCGAGGTCGTCAAGGTGGTCGACCTGACCGAGGGCAATCACATCGAGCGCGAGCTGATGCTGGTGAAGGTGCGTGCGGCGGGGAAGGACCGCGACGAGATGAAGCGGCTCGCCGACATCTTCCGCGGCCGCATCCTCGACGTGACCGACAAGAGTTACACGATCGAACTCACCGGCACGGGCAGCAAGCTCGACGCCTTTCTGCAGGCCATCGAGCCCGGCGTGATCCTCGAGACGGTGCGCACTGGCGCATCGGGGATCGGCCGGGGCGAGCGGATCCTGCGGGTCTGATTTGAACGAGGGGAGTGGACAATGAAGGTCTATTACGAGAAGGACGCCGACCTGTCGCTGATCAAGGGCAGGAAGGTCACGATCGTCGGCTACGGTTCGCAGGGTCATGCGCACGCGCAGAATCTCAACGACTCCGGGGTCAAGGTCGTCGTCGGCCTGCGCAAGGGCGGCGCGTCGTGGGACAAGGCGAAGAAGGCCGGCCTCAAGGTCGCCGAGGTCGCCGACGCGGTCAAGGGCGCCGACGTCGTGATGATGCTGATGCCCGACGAGAGCATCGCCGCCACCTACAAGGCCGACGTCGAGCCGAACATCAAGAAGGGCGCGACGCTGGCGTTCGCCCACGGCTTCAACATCCACTATGGGCAGGTCCAGCCGCGCGGCGACCTCGACGTCGTGATGATCGCGCCCAAGGCGCCGGGCCACACCGTGCGCTCGACGTATGCGGCCGGCGGCGGCGTGCCGATGCTGATCGCCGTGCACCAGGACGCGTCGAAGAAGGCGCGCGACGTCGCGCTCTCGTACGCGGCGGCGATCGGCGGCGGTCGCGCCGGCATCATCGAGACCAACTTCCGCGAGGAGACCGAGACCGACCTCTTCGGCGAGCAGGCGGTGCTGTGCGGCGGCACCGTCGAGTTGATCAAGGCCGGTTACGAGACGCTGGTCGAGGCCGGCTACGCACCCGAGATGGCTTACTTCGAGTGCCTGCACGAGTTGAAGCTGATCGTCGACCTTATCTACGAGGGCGGCATCGGCAACATGAACTACTCGATCAGCAACAACGCGGAGTACGGCGAGTACGTCACGGGTCCGAAGATCGTCACGCCCGAGACCAAGCGGGCGATGAAGGAAGTGCTGACGCGAATCCAGACCGGCGAGTACGCCAAGGACTTCATCCTCGAGAACCGCGCCGGTGCGCCGACGCTGCTGTCGCGGCGCCGCATCACCGCGCAGCACTCGATCGAGACGGTTGGCGAGAAGCTGCGGTCGATGATGCCGTGGATCCGCAAGAACAAGCTGGTCGACCAGTCGCGCAACTGACCGCGGACGCCGGGGCCGGCGGCAACGGGGTGAGGGGCATGCGGACGGGCCGACGGCAGCGTGGCTGGGTCGGGCTGATCGTCATCCTGCTCGCGCTTGCGGTTGTCGCCCTGCTGGGCAGGACGGTGCTGCGCGAGATGGGACTCCTCGGCGCGCGGCCGCCGGTCGCGCCGACGGGCGAGGCGGGCCGCCTGCCTCCCGGCGCCCAGCCTGCGGCCGAGGCGGCGTCGGCGACGCCGTCGTCCGCGGCCCCCGTCGACCGCGCGCGTGCCGTCGAGGGCATGGTGCTGCAGGGCGCTGCCGAGCGCGCGCGCCAGGTCGACGACGGCGCCAAATGACCGCTGCGGGGACCGCCGCGGGCCGGCGCGATGGCGTCCAGGAGCGCCGCGAATCCCAGCGCCGGCGGTCGACCACGCGGTCCGGGCGCGCGGCGGGGCCAATGCTAGAATGAGCATCGGTGCATATTGCTGCCTGACGTGACCTCCTATCCCCATCCGATCATCGCCCGCGAGGGCTGGCCGTTCATCGCCGTGGCCCTGGCCGTCGCGGCGGCGCTCTCGTTCGGGCGGCTTTGGTTCCTCGCGGCGCTGGCCTGGCTGGTCGTGCTGTTCGTCGTCCAGTTCTTTCGCGACCCCCCGCGGGTCGTGCCGCAGGGCGCCAATGCCGTGCTGTCGCCGGCCGACGGCCGCATCGTCAAGGTGGAGCGGGCGCGCGATCCCTGGCTCGAGCGCGACGCGCTCAAGATCAGCGTGTTCATGAACGTCTTCAACGTGCACAGCAACCGCAGCCCCGTCGACGGCGTCGTGATGAACGTCTGGTACCACCCCGGCGCGTTCGTCAACGCGGCGCTGGACAAGGCGTCGCTCGAGAACGAGCGCAACGCGATGCACATCGCGACGGTGGCCGGGCAGGACGTGACCTGCGTGCAGGTCGCAGGTCTGGTTGCGCGGCGCATCCTTTGCTACGCGAAGACCGGCGACAGGCTCGGCCGCGGCCAGCGCTACGGCTTCATCCGCTTCGGCTCCCGCGTCGACGTCTACCTGGCGCCGGAATCGACGCCGCGGGTGGCGGTCGGCGACAAGGTCGCCGCGACGTCCACCATCCTCGCCGAGCTGCCGACCCGATGATCGGCGCGTTCGCCATCGACGGCCTCGGCGCGAGCGGCGCAATGCGCGAAAGGGGCTGACACCATGGCGGACTTCGACACCCAGCGCGCGCTCGCGAAGAACCGGATCCGCCGGCGCGGCATCTACCTGCTGCCCAACCTGTTCACGACGGCCGCGCTGTTCGCCGGGTTCTACGCCATCGTGCAGGCGATGAACCAGCGGTTCGAGCACGCCGCCATCGCGATCTTCGTCGCCATGGTGCTCGACAGCCTCGACGGCCGCGTCGCGCGCCTGACCCGGACGCAGAGCGCTTTCGGCGCCGAGTACGACAGCCTGTCCGACATGGTGAGCTTCGGCGCGGCGCCCGCGCTGGTCATCTACGAATGGACGCTGAAGGGCATGGGCAAGCTCGGCTGGATCGCCGCCTTCGTCTACTGCGCCGGCGCCGCGCTGCGGCTCGCCCGCTTCAACACGATGCTGGAGGTCGCCGACAAGCGCTGGTTCACCGGCATGCCGAGCCCCGCGGCGGCGGCGCTGGTCGCTGGCTTCGTCTACATCATCGACGACTACGTCATCGATCCGGGCAGCGTCCGCGGCTGGGCCTGGGGCATCACGCTGTTCGCCGGCCTGACGATGGTCAGCAACGTCAAGTACTACTCGTTCAAGACGATCAACCTCAAGAAGAGCGTGCCGTTCATCGCGATCTTCGCCATCGTCATCTTCCTTGCGCTGCTGTCCTACCAGCCGGCGATCGTGCTGTTCGCCGGCTTCGTGGTCTACGCGCTGTCCGGCTATGTCGGGTCGGCGTACATGTGGCTGAAGCGGCGTCGGGTGCCGGAGCCGCCGCCGACCTAGCGCGAGCGCGGCGCACGCCAGGGCGACGGCAGAAACCGGCCGCGGAGCCCGGCCGGGACGGTCGGATGGGCCACTGGGCGGCCGGAACCCGCCGCGCCGGGGCCCTTGCGGCGGCGCGAAAAATGCGGTTATAGTTCCGCCATGAGTTGCGATCGCACCTCCGGCCGCTCTGCGCTCCTCGCGCCGACCTCCCTCTCGGGCGGCCTGCTGCTGCTTCTGCTGCGCCCCGCGCGCACATAAACCACCCCCCCAATTCGAGCCGTACCCTGATCGCCGCCGGAGCATCGGTCGGCGAATCCGTGCAATTCGTCCGCGCCCAGAGAGCCGACCATGAGAATCGACCCGTCCCGCAAGTACCCGCCCTACGCCACCGTCGCCTTGCCCGACCGGCAATGGCCTTCGCGGGTGATCGACCGGGCACCGCAGTGGTGCAGCGTCGACCTGCGCGACGGCAACCAGGCGCTGATCGAGCCGATGGACGCCGAGCGCAAGTTCCGGCTGTTCCGCCTGCTCGTCAGCCTGGGGTACAAGGAGATCGAGATCGGGTTCCCGGCCGCGTCGCAGACCGATTTCGACTTCGTGCGCAAGCTGATCGACGAGAAGCAGATTCCCGACGACGTCACCGTGCAGGTGCTGACGCAGTCGCGCGAGCCTCTGATCCGGCGCACGTTCGAGGCGCTGCGCGGGGTGCGGCGTGCGATCGTCCACCTCTACAACTCGACCTCGACGACGCAGCGCCGCGTCGTCTTCGGGATGGACCGCGCCGGCATCCGCGACGTCGCGGTCGCGGGCGCCAGGGTGATACGCGATTGCGCCGCCGCGCGCCCGGAGACCGACTGGGTGTTCCAGTACTCGCCGGAGAGCTTCACCGGCACCGAGCTCGACTATGCGATCGAGGTCTGCGACGCGGTCAACGACGTCTGGCGGCCGACGCCCGGGCACAAGGTCATCCTCAATCTTCCGGCCACGGTCGAGATGTCGACGCCGAACGTCTACGCCGACCAGATCGAGTGGATGTCGCGCCACCTCGCGCACCGCGACTCGGTGGTGCTGTCGGTGCACCCGCACAACGACCGCGGCTGCGGCGTCGCCGCGGCCGAGCTCGCGCTGCTCGCCGGCGCCGAGCGGGTCGAAGGCTGCCTGTTCGGCAACGGCGAGCGCACCGGCAACGTGTGCCTCGTCACGCTCGGGCTCAACCTGTTCACGCAGGGCATCGATCCCGGCATCGACTTCTCCGACATCAACGAGATCATCCGCACGGTGGAGCACTGCAACCAGCTGCCGGTGCATCCGCGCCATCCCTACGGTGGCGACCTCGTGTTCACCGCGTTCTCGGGATCGCACCAGGACGCGATCAAGAAGGGCCTGGCCGAGCGCGCCGTGCGGGTCGCGCGCGGCGACCTGGTATGGGACGTCCCGTACCTGCCGATCGACCCGGCCGACGTGGGCCGGACGTACGATGCGGTCATCCGGGTCAACAGCCAGTCGGGCAAGGGCGGCATCGCGTACCTGCTCGAACGCGACTGCGGCCTCGCGCTGCCGCGCTTGCTGCAGATCGAGTTCAGCCAGGTGGTGCAGAAGATCGCCGACGCGACGGGAAAGGAGCTCGCGTCGGAGGAGATCCGCGCCGCGTTCGATCGCGAGTACGTTGCCGCGACGCTGCCGGTCGCCTACGTCGGGCACCGCGCGGTTCACAACGTCGCCGACGGCACCGTCGAGCAGCTGACGGCGCACCTGGCGGTCGATGGCGTCGAGTGGAAGCTCACCGGGTCGGGCAACGGCCCCGTCGATGCGTTCGTCCACGCGCTGCGGGTCGACGGCGGGCTCGACATCCACGTGCAGAACTACCACGAGCACGGCGTCGGCGCGGGCGAGGACGCAACGGCGGTCGCCTACGTGCAACTGCGCATCGGCGCCGAGCAGACCGTCTACGGCGTCGGCTTCGACCCGAACATCGTCACCGCGACGCTGCGCGCGGTGGTAAGCGCGGTCAACCGCGGCATCGCCCAGGGCATGCTGGTGCGGCCGGACGCGCGGAAGGTGAGCTACGCCTGACGCGGTAACGGGCGGAGAACGCCGGTGAGGGCCAAGCTCATCCGAGGACCCGGGGGGTCCCGGCGAGGCTGACACCGGGGATTGCGGCTGCGGACCGTGCGCGGCATGAAGCGCCGGCCCGCGGCCCGCTCAACGCGCTCCGCGCTCGTCGGGCGTCCCCAGGACGAACGGCGCGCCGGGGGCCGCATCGCGCGTCGGATGCGTCGAGGTGTCCGCCGCATCCAGCCGCTTGACGTCGCCGTTGAGCTCGCCGCCCTCGGCGACGATCAGCTTGCCGTAGCGGATGGTGCCGGACACGCGGCCGGTGGCATGGACGACGAGTCGCGTGCGGGCGGTGAGTTCGCCGGAGAAGTCGCCGTGAATCTCGGCGACGTCGATCATCGCCGTGCCCTTCAGCGTTCCCGGCTTGGCGATCTCCATCACGTGGCTGTGCACGGTTGCCTCGACGTGACCCTCGATCACCATGACGTCGCAGTCGGAGATTTCGACACCCTTGAGCTTGATGTTGACGCCGATGGACAGCTTGCTGCCCGCCGCCTGTGGCTGCGGCGGCGGCGGCGGAATCGGCGCGGCGGCTGGCTCCGCCGCGACGGTCGGGGCCTGCGGCTCGCTGCGCGCGGCACCGGGTGGGCGCGGCGGAGTGTCGCGCGGCAGGGTCAGCAGCGAGTCAGGTGTCGTCGCTCCCGCGGCGGTTGGCGCCGGAACTCCCGGGGGTTCGTAGATTGCGGGCTTCAGCGGGGCCTTCGCTTCGGCGGTTCGGTCGTTGCGGCGTAGGCTGAACATGGCGACTCCTACAGATGGTGGGGGACCGGGCGATCGGCCGGCGGGAAGCCAACCGCTATGACAATGTCATTGTTCGCCTTCGAGCTCCGTCGCGCAATGGATTGCGACAAAATAATTTGCGCACGGGTCGTACCCCGGGGGGGGGCCGAAGGATCGATGCCGCCGCGAGGCGTGTGCGCAGCCGTCGTTTCGGGGTAAAATGCGAATCTGAAAACGACTTTCACATTCCACCGATTTCACGAAATCCCATTTGCGCCCCGGCGGCATTCCGCGGCCGCGACACCCGCCAATCCCACGCACAAGGACCCGACGATGACCACTCCTGCCTACGGCGCCGGTATCGAGATCTCCGGCCGCATCACCCCCGATTACGCCGAAATCCTGACGCCCGAGGCCGTCGCGTTCGCCGCGAAGCTGCAGCGGGCGTTCGGCGGCCGCCGCGCCGAACTGCTGGCGAAGCGGGCGCAGCGCCAGGCCGAGCTCGACGCGGGCAAGCTGCCGGACTTCCTCCCTGAGACGCGCGCGGTGCGCGAGGGCGACTGGACCTGCGCACCGGTCGGGCCGGACATCCAGGATCGCCGGGTCGAGATCACCGGCCCGGTCGACCGCAAGATGATCATCAACGCGCTCAACTCCGGCGCGAAGGTCTTCATGGCCGACTTCGAGGACGCCAACACGCCGCGCTGGGACAACAACCTGCAGGGCCACCTCAACCTGCGCGACGCGATCCGCCGCCGCATCGACTACGTGTCGCCCGAAGGCAAGGCGTACAAATTGAACGAAAAGGTGGCCACGCTGTTCGTGCGCCCGCGCGGCTGGCACCTGCCGGAAAAGCACGTCAAGATCGACGGGCAGGTCATGTCGGGCGGCATCTTCGATTTCGCGCTCTACTTCTTCCACAACGCGAAGGAGCTCGTCGCGCGCGGCAGCGGCCCGTACTTCTACCTGCCGAAGATGGAGAGCCACCTCGAGGCGCGGCTGTGGAACGACATCTTCGTGATGGCGCAGGACACGCTGGGCGTGCCGCGCGGCACGATCAAGGCGACGGTGCTGATCGAGACGATCCTCGCCGCCTACGAGATGGACGAGATCCTCTACGAGCTGCGCGAGCACTCGGCGGGGCTGAACTGCGGGCGCTGGGACTACATCTTCTCGTGCATCAAGAAGTTCCGGAACAACGCCGACTTCTGCCTCGCCGACCGCGTGCTGGTCACGATGACGACGCACTTCCTGCGCAGCTACGCGGAACTGTGCATCAAGACCTGCCATCGCCGGAACATCCACGCGATGGGCGGCATGGCCGCGCAGATCCCGGTGAAGAACGACGAGAAGGCCAACGCGGAGGCGTTCGCGAAGGTCAAGGCCGACAAGGAGCGCGAGGCGACCTATGGACACGACGGCACCTGGGTCGCGCATCCGGCGCTGGTGCCGGTGGCGATGGAGGCGTTCGACCGCCTGATGCCGGCGCCGAACCAGATCGCGACCAGGAAGCGCGACGACGTCAAGGTCGTCGCGGCCGATCTCGTCAAGTTCGAGCCCGAGCAGCCGATCACCGAGAAGGGCCTGCGCCTCAACATCAACGTCGCGATCCAGTACATCGGCGCCTGGCTGGCGGGGCAGGGCGCGGTGCCGATCTTCAATCTGATGGAGGACGCGGCGACCGCCGAGATCTCGCGCTCGCAGGTGTGGCAGTGGATCCGTTCGCCCAAGGGCAAGCTCGACGACGGGCGCAAGGTCACCAGGATGATGGTCGGCGCGATGATCCCCGAGGAAATGCAGAAGATCCGCGATCTCCTCGGCGCCGCGTTCGGCGACGGCAAGTACGACGACGCGGCGAAGATCTTCGCCGACCTCGTCGACAACGACACCTTCGTCGAGTTCCTGACGCTGCCCGCGTACGAGCGGATCGACTGAGCTGCGTCGCGGCGCCGCAGGGGTGCCCGAGCGGGCAGCCCGGGGAGTCCCAGGCATTAGCGCAGGTTATCGTCCGCATTGGCACAGTCAATTGGACGGGGCCCCCGCGCGGCGCGCACAATCAGTCATCGTCGGGAGCAAGCGGTTTCCGGCGGTCACAGCTTTCGCGCCGGCGGCACGGTGTGGCCGACGCGGTCACCTCGAGAGGAGATGCACGATGAAGAGCCTCAAAGGCACCAAGACGCACGACAACCTGAAGGCCGCGTTCGCCGGCGAGTCGCAGGCGAACCGCCGTTACCTGTACTTCGCGAACAAGGCCGACGTCGAAGGCCAGAACGACGTCGCGGCGCTTTTCCGCTCGACGGCCGAAGGCGAGACCGGCCACGCGCACGGCCACCTCGACTACCTGGCGCAGGTCGGCGACCCGGCGACGGACCTGCCGATCGGCAGTTCGCGGCAGAACCTGAAGGCGGCGGTCGCCGGAGAGACGCACGAGTACACCGACATGTACCCGGGCATGTCCAAGTCCGCGCGCGACGAAGGCTTCGAGGAAATCGCCGACTGGTTCGAGACGCTGGCGAAGGCCGAACGCTCGCACGCCAACCGGTTCCAGAAGGCGCTCGACGCGCTCACGGACTGAGTCGCCGCCGGCCGGAGCGGACGCCGGCACCGCCGGCGCCGCCCGATCTGGCGGAAGTGCCTGAACCACGGCGGCGAACCGCTGCCGTGGCGTCGGGTCCGCCGTTGCACCATCCTCATCCATCGAGTCCACGATGACCGTCCGCGAAGGCAGCCTCGAAGCGCCCACGCGCCACCCGATCGACTGGCGCAATCCCGAGTTCTACGACAGCGAAGCGCTGTTCAAGGAGATGGAGCGCGTCTTCGACATCTGTCACGGCTGCCGGCGCTGCGTGAGCCTGTGCCAGTCGTTCCCGACGCTGTTCGATCTCGTCGACGAGAGCAAGACGATGGAAGTGGACGGGGTCGCGAAGGACGATTACTGGAAGGTCGTCGACCAGTGCTACCTGTGCGACGTCTGCTACATGACGAAGTGCCCGTACGTACCGCCGCATCCGTGGAACCTCGATTTCCCGCACCTGATGCTTCGCGCCAAGGCGGTGAAGTACAGGCAGCACGGCGCCCGTGTGCGCGACCGGCTGCTCACCAGCACCGACGCGGTCGGCAAGCTGGCGACGATTCCCGTCGTCGTGCAGGCGGTGAACTGGGCGAACCGCACGCCGGCGACCCGCGCGGTCATGGACAAGGTGCTGGGCGTGGCGGCGCAGACCCGGCTGCCTCCGTACGACGCGAAGAACTTCCGCAAGACCGCTGCCGCTTCGGTCGCCTGGCCGGTGCGCGACGGCGAGCGCACGCCGGGCAAGGTCGTCGTGTTCTCGACCTGCTACATCAACTACAACGAGCCGGGGATCGGCCACGATCTGCTGGCTATCCTCGACCACAACGAGATTTCCTACCGCCTGGTCGAGAAGGAGGCGTGCTGCGGCATGCCCAAGCTCGAGCTGGGCGACTTCGAGGCGGTCGACCGTCTCAAGAACGTCAACATCCCGGCCATGGCGGCGCTTGCGCGCGACGGTTACGCGATCATGTCCTCGGTGCCTTCGTGCACGCTGATGTTCAAGCAGGAACTGCCGCTGATGTACCCCGACGACGCCGACGTGAAGGCGGTCCGCGAGGCGATGTTCGATCCGTTCGAGTACCTCGTGCTGCGCGATCGCGACGGCCTGCTCAAGAAGGACTTCAAGCGGCCGCTGGGCAAGGTCAGCTACCACATCCCGTGCCACTCGCGCGTCCAGAACGTCGGCCAGAAGACGCGCGAGGTGCTCGAATGGGTGCCGGACACCACGGTCAACACGGTCGAGCGCTGCGCGGGTCACGACGGCACCTACGGCGTGAAGAGCGAGTTCATCGACGCTTCGATGAAGATCGGCAAGCCGGTGTTCAGGCAGATGGCGCAGGAGGAGCCCCAGTTCGTCAGCTCCGACTGCCCGATCGCGGGCCGGCGCATCCAGCAGGGGATCGCCGAGTCGGGTGCCGCCGAGCCGCCGAGGGCGCACCCGTTGACGCTGATCCGGATGGCGTACGGCATCGAATGACCCCCGCCGCGCGCTGTCCATGCGCGCCGCGGAACCCGGCGCACCCGCTCGCGCTCGAACCGGCGGGACCACGACACGGAGAATCGCATGACATCGACGACCAGGGAGGCGCGCATGCCGCGCATCACGCGTGAATCGCTGCTGACGCTCGAGGCCTACGCCAGGGCCCGCAAGGAATTCCGCGCGAAGGTGCTCGCGCACAAGAAGCCGCGCACGATTCACCTCGGCGAGCACCTGACGCTGGTGTTCGAGGACGAGCTGACGCTGCGCTACCAGATCCAGGAAATGCTGCGCATCGAGAAGACCTTCGAGGATGCGGGCATCCAGGACGAGCTCGACGCCTACAACCCGCTGGTTCCGGACGGCACCAACCTCAAGGCGACGATGCTGATCGAGTACGAGGACGTCGACGAGCGCCGCGTCGCGCTGGGCCGGCTCAAGGGCATCGAGGACCGCGTCTGGGTCCAGGTCGAGGGCTGCCCGAAGGTCCACGCGATCGCCGACGAGGACCTCGAGCGCGAGAACGCCGAGAAGACCTCGGCGGTCCACTTCCTGCGCTTCGAGTTCAGCCCGGAGATGATCGCGGCGCTGAAGTACGGCGTGGGGCTGGGCATCGGGGTCGATCACCCGAACTACGCCGCGGCCATTCCCGCGCTTGGCGCCGAGTCTCGCGCGGCGCTCGCCGCCGACTTCGGCTGAGCCGCCGGGGTCCGGCGACCGCGCCGCGACCCGCTCAACGTCAGCCGGCGGGGGCGCCCGCCGCTGCCGGCCGGACCAGCCGATAGACGCGATCGGTCGACGGCTCGCCGCGCAGCGTCGAAGCGAAAGGCTGCGGGTCCGCGACGAAGCCCGCGGCCAAGGCCGCTCGCCGCGACGCCTCGTTGCGCTCGTCGGTCTGCGCGACGATCAGCGTCACCTCGGTGGCGGCGAACAGCCGCCCGGCCAGCGCCCGCACCGCTTCGCTCGCGACACCGCGTCGCTGGAACGACCCGAAGACGAGGTAGGCGATGCAGGCCTTGCCGTCCGCGGCCTGCACCGTCGCCTGGAACCAGCCCGCGGCGCGACCCGACCCGCGCTCGAACGCGATCCAGTTGAGCCAGACCTCGTCGGGGTTGCCGCTGCCCCGGCGCCAGCCCGCGAAGCGCTCGCGCAGTTCCGACGCGTCCGCGGGCATCGGCAGGTCGATGTAGCGGTAGAGCGACGGGTCGGCGAACGAGGGGTAGCAGGTTTCGGCGTGCGCGAGGCGAAGGGGCTCGAGATCGAGTCGCGGCGTCGCGATCACCGCCGCCAGGGCCGTGGGCGCGCTCAATCGCGGAAGTTCTCGTATTGCAGCGGGTAGTCGGTGATGGCGCCCTTCACCAGCGCGATCGCCGCCTGCAGGTCGTCGCGCTTGGCGCCGGAAACGCGCACCGATTCGCCCTGGATCGAGCCCTGCACCTTGATCTTGCTCTCCTTCAGCAGCTTGACGATCTTCTTGGCCGTTTCCTGGTCGACCCCGGTGCGCACGGTGACGACGCGCTTCACCTTGTTGCCCGAGATCTTCTCGATGTCGCCGTCCTTGAGCGAGCGGCTGTCGACCTGCCGCTTGGCGAACTTGGCGCTGAGGACGTCCATCACCTGGCCAAGCTTGAACTCGTCGTCGGCGTACAGCGTAAGCGCCTTGCCATCGTACTCGACGCGCGAGTCCGAGCCCTTGAAGTCGAAGCGGGTGCTGATTTCCTTGTTGGCCTGGTCGAGGGCGTTGCGCACTTCGACCTGATTGACTTCGGAGACGATGTCGAATGAGGGCATGGCGGTTTCCGGGCGTGGTGGAGGGGTGGCGCGCCGCGCGGGGCGGCGACGTGGAAACGGGTGGAGCAGGGCGGAACGTCGGGCGCCCGAGAATACCTCAGGGCAACGCGCGGGCGCCGGAGACCACTCGCGCCAACTCGGCCTCGACGGCGGCAAGCGGTCCGGTCCAGTCGAGGAATGCATCCTGGCGGAAGATCGTCAGCGTCGGGTACCAGGGCGAGCGCACCGGATCGAGGCGCCAGCGCCAGCAGGCATTGTAGCGGTCGAGCAGCCAGACCGGCTTGCCCAGCGCGCCGGCGACGTGGGCGACCGCGGTGTCGGTCGTGATCACGAGGTCGAGCGCCGCGATGATCGCGGCGGTGTCGCCGAAATCGCGGAACTCCGGCGTCCAGTCGGCGATGCGGTCCGCCAGCGCGCCCAGCGGCGTCCGGTCGCCGGCCGCGCCCGGCTGCAGGCTGACGAAGGACGCGCCGGACCGGGCGACGAGCGGCGCCAGCGCCGCGACCGGCACCGACTTGTGCCGGGTGAGGTAGCCGTGGTCGCCGCGATGGAGCGCCGACCACGCGAGGCCGACCTTGAGTCCGGGCAGCGCGGCGACGCGAGGCGCCCAGGTCCCGACGCGATCGGCCGGCGCCGCCAGATACGGGATCGGACCGGGAAGGCGATCCGGAACGACGTCGAGCAGGTACGCGAGCGAGAGGACCGAGGTGCGCGCCGCCGGCGCGCGTTCGAGCGCCTCGACCGCCACGGCGTCTTTCAGCAGGTGGTCGACGCCGGCCAGCGAGGCGAGCAGCGGCGCGAGCGGCCGCCAGTAGCCGTCGACGACGAAAACGAGCCCGCCGACCCGCTCGCGGGCCGCCGGCACGAACCGCGCGAACTGCACGACGTCCCCCAGGCCCTGCTCGCAGAACACGAGCAGCGTGCCGTCGACTCTTGCGCCACCCCATACCGGCAGCGCCGGAAACCGCCGCGCGGGACCGTGGCGGCCGTCGGGACGCTCCTCGAACGCGCGCAGGCCGCGCGGATAGTCGCCACGGCCGAGCAGCGTGCTGGCGACGCCGAACTTGGCGTCGAAGTCGGCCGGGTCGAGCGCCGACGCCTGCTTGTACGCGTCCTCGGCGCGGTCGAGGTCGCCCGACCAGTGCCGCAGCGCTCCCAGCGTCTGCCAGAACGGCGCGAAGCGGGGGGCCGGCCGGGCGCGCTGCTCCATCGCCTCCAGCGCCGGCTGGAGCTCGCCTTCGAGCGCCTGCGCGAACGAGACCCCGACGATGGCGCCGGGGTGGTCCGGCCGCGCCGCCAGCGCGCGCTCGAACGACGCGCGGGCGCGCGCCGGGTCGCCGGAACGATTGTGCATGTCGCCGAGGTTCACCGCCGCGTCGGCGAAGCCGGCATCGAGCGACAGCGCCCGCTCGAACGCGCGGATCGCCTCGGGCCGGTTGCCCGCATGCGCCAGCGCGATCCCCAGGTTGTTCCAGGCGCTGGCATAGCCGGGGTCGCGCGCGACCGCGCGCTCGAGGTGGAACATCGCGTCGAGCGGCCGGCCCGCGCGGATCAGCGCGAAGCCGAGGTTGTGGCGTCCGACGACGCCGTCGGGGTCGACCGCCACCGCCCGCTCCAGGCGCGCGACCGCCAGCGGTGCGCGGTTCATCGCCAGCGCCAGCGTCGCGGCATTGTTCAGCGCCGTCGGGACGTCCGGGTGCGCGGAAAGGTAGCGCGCGTACGCGTCCTCGGCCTCCTGCAGACGGCCGGCCTGGTGCAGCCGCACCGCCTGGACGAGCAAGCCGCGGTCGGGGATGCGTTCGGCGCCGGCCGCCATCGGTCGCGCGGCTACTTGCTGCGCTTGCGGCGATTGGCGCCGATGCGCAGGCGCAGCGCGTTGAGCTTGATGAAGCCCTCGGCGTCCTTCTGGTCGTACGCGCCAGCGTCGTCCTCGAACGTCGCGATGGTCGTGTCGAACAGCGAGTCGTGCTTCGACGCGCGGCCGATGCACAGGATCGTGCCCTTGTAGAGCTTGAGCCGCACGGTGCCGTTGACCGTCGCCTGCGAAGCATCGATCAGGCCCTGCAGCAGCGTGCGCTCCGGGCTGTACCAGTAGCCGTTGTAGACCATCCGCGCGTAGCGGGGCATCAGGTCGTCCTTGAGCGCGAGCACCTCGCGGTCGAGGGTGAGCGACTCCATCGCGCGGTGCGCCTTCAGCATGATCGTGCCGCCGGGCGTCTCGTAGCAGCCGCGCGACTTCATGCCGACGTAGCGGTTCTCGACCATGTCGAGGCGGCCGATGCCGTGGCGGCCGCCATACTCGTTGAGCGTGGTCAGCACCTGCGCCGGCGAGAGCTTCTTCCCGTCGATCGCCACGATGTCGCCGTGCCGGTACTCGAGCTCGACCACCTGCGCCTTGCCCGGCGCCTTTTCGGGCGACACGGTGCGGCGCCACATCGACGCCTCGGGCTCGAAGTTCGGGTCCTCGAGGATCCCGCCCTCGTAGCTGATGTGCAGCAGGTTGGCGTCCATCGAGTACGGCGCGCCGCCCTTGCGTTTCTTGAAGTCGACCGGGATGCCGTGCTTGTCGGCGTAGGCCAGCAGCTTCTCGCGCGACAGCAGGTCCCACTCGCGCCACGGCGCGATGATCTTGACGTCGGGCATCAGCGCGTACGCGGTGAGCTCGAAGCGGACCTGGTCGTTGCCCTTGCCGGTCGCGCCGTGGCTGACCGCGTCGGCGCCCGTCTCCCGGGCGATCTCGACCAGGCGCTTGCCGATCAGCGGGCGCGCGATGGACGTGCCGAGCAGGTATTCGCCCTCGTAGACGGCGTTGGCGCGGAACATCGGGAACACGAAGTCGCGGACGAACTCCTCGCGCAGGTCCTCGACGTGGATGTTCTTCTTCTTGATGCCGAGCAGCTCCGCCTTCCGGCGCGCCGGCTCGACCTCCTCGCCCTGGCCGATGTCGGCGGTGAAGGTGATGACTTCGCAGCCGTAGGTGTCCTGCAGCCACTTGAGGATGACGGAGGTGTCGAGTCCGCCGGAGTAGGCGAGGACGACTTTCTTGGGTTTCATGGAGGTAGGCATGGCGTGGGGGAAGGGTTCCGGTTCAGTCGATCTTGAGTCCGAGGCGGCGGATCACCGGCGTCCAGCGCTCGGTCTCCGTCCTGATCAGCGTGGCGAGGTCCTCCGGCGCGCCGCCGATCAGCTGGAAGCCCGCGGCGTTCATCTTCTGCACGACGTCGGGTTGCCTGAGCACCGCGTCGATCTCGGCGTTCAGGCGCGCGACCACCGCGCGCGGCGTGCCCGCGGGGACCATCACACCGTTCCAGGCCAGCGCTTCGAAGCCGGGATACCCCGACTCGGCGATCGCCGGCAGCTCGGGCAGCAGGGGGAAGCGCTTCGCCGTGGTGACCGCGATCGCGCGCAGCTTTCCCGCCTGCACCTGGGGCTGCAGCGGCTGCATCACGGCGAACATCATCTGCGTCTCGCCCTGCACCGTCGCGGTCACCGCCGGCGGCGACCCGTTGAACGGAACGTGGACGACGTCGATGCCTGCCATCGACTTCAGCAGCTCCATGTTGAGGTGCGACGAGCTGCCGTTGCCGACCGACGCGTAGTTGAGCTTGCCCGGGTTCGCCTTTGCGTAGGCGACGAGCTCGGCCAGGTTCTTCACCGGCAGCGCGGCGTTCACCGCCAGCACGTTCGGCTGGCTCGACGTGACGATCACCGGCGCCAGGTCCTTCGCCACGTCGTAGGGCAGCTTCTGCAGCAGCGGGCCGAACGCCAGCGGGCCGTTGAAGCCGAGGACCATCGTGTAGCCGTCGGGCGCGGACTTCGCGACCTCCGCGACGGCCACGGTGCCGCCGGCCGCCGGCTTGTTGTCGACGATGACCGGCTGGCCGAGCCGGTCCTTGAGCTTGTCGGCGATGGTGCGCCCGAGCACGTCGATCGAACTCCCCGCGGGCGCGGTCATCACGAAGCGGATCGGCTTGTCGGGCCAGGCCTGCGCCATTGCGGGTCCGGCCAGGGTGGCGGCGGCGAGCGTCAGGACGGCGAGCGCGTGGCGTCGTTTCATGCGGGTACTCCGGGGGAGGGGGCGCCGCGGCGGCAACCGGGTTGGGCGTGCCCGTGCCGGGTGGCCGGCGCGAGCGGGGACGAGGGGAGGCGACGCCGGAACATTCGGGACCTGGCGTTCAGCCGGTGATGCGGCCGCACACGACGTATTCGAGGAGCGCCTTCTGCGCGTGCAGGCGGTTCTCGGCCTCGTCCCAGACGGCGCTCTGCGGGCCGTCGATGACCTCGGCGGCGACTTCCTCCCCGCGGTGCGCTGGCAGGCAGTGCATGAACAGCGCATCGGGCTTCGCCTGCTTCATCATCGCGGCGTCGACCTGCCAGTCGGCGAACGCGGCGAGCCGCGCGGCGTTCTCTTCCTCGAAGCCCATGCTGGTCCAGACGTCGGTCGTGACGAGGTCGGCGCCGCGGCAGGCGTCCATCGGGTCGCCGAAGACCGCGCAGCGCGCGCGCTCGGCCGCGGGCAGCGTGCCGACGTCGAGGGCGTAGCCCGCGGGCGACGACACGTTGACGGTGAAGCCGAAGCTCGCCGCCGCCTGCAGCCAGCTCGTCAGCATGTTGTTGGCGTCGCCGATCCACGCCACGGTGCGCCCCGCGATGCCGCCGCGATGCTCGACGTAGGTGTAGACGTCGGCCAGGATCTGGCACGGGTGGTGTTCGTTGGTGAGGCCGTTGATCACCGGCACCCGCGAGTGGGCGGCGAAGCGTTCGATGATCGTCTGCTCGAAGGTGCGGATCATCACGACGTCGACCATCCGCGAGATCACGCGGGCGAGGTCCTCGATCGGCTCACCGCGCGAGAGCTGCGTGTCGCCGCGCGTCAGGTTGATCGCGATGCCGCCGAGCTGGTTCATGCCCGCCTCGAACGACACCCGGGTGCGGGTGCTGGCCTTCTCGAACACCATCGCCAGCGTGCGGTCGCGCAGCGGCTGGTAGAGCTCGTAGCGCTTGAACCGATCCTTGATCCAGCGCGTCCGGGCGATCAGGTGGGCGAACTCCTCGGGCGAGAAATCCTTGAACTGCAGGAAGTGCTTGGGGGGTTCGGGGGCCATGGGGAAGCGACCGCGGGCGGCGCGGCGCGCGCAATCGCGCGGCCCGGCCCGTCAACTTCAGTCAAAACAACATTTTAGCACGCGGGACCCGCCGGTCCGGCCCGGCCCGCGGTTGATCCGTGTCAATGCGTCATCCCGCCGCGGCGCGTAGTGTCCGCAGACCCGCGGTCTTCCGCGCATGGAGCCGCCCCATGGGCGATGGCCGGCGCGCGCGGCACGGAGGTAATCCCATGAATGCGCCTGCGCCCAGCCTTCCCCAAGCCGCCGACCTGCCGCCGCTGGTGATCCGCGGGCGCCGACTGCTGCCGATCGTGCAGGGCGGCATGGGCGTCGGCGTGTCGGCGCACCGGCTCGCCGGCACCGTCGCGTCGCTGGGGGCCGTCGGCACCATCGCCAGCGTCGACCTGCGCCGGCACCACCCCGACCTGCTCGCGGCGACGGCGCACGCGGCGAAGCCCGAAGTCGACGCGGCGAACCTGGTCGCGCTCGACCGCGAGATCGTGGCCGCGCGCGCGCTGGCTGCCGGGCGCGGCATGGTGGCGGTCAACGTGATGCGCGCCGTGTCGGAATACGCCCGCTACGTGCGGCAGGCCTGCGCCAGCGGCGCCGACGCGATCGTCGTCGGCGCCGGGCTGCCGCTCGACCTGCCCGACCTCGCGGCCGCCCACCCCGACGTCGCGCTGATCCCGATCCTGTCCGACGCCCGCGGCATCGCGCTGATCGTGAAGAAGTGGGCGCGCAAGGGGCGCCTGCCGGACGCGATCGTGATCGAGCATCCGCGCTACGCCGGCGGGCATCTCGGCGCGGCGAAGATCGCCGACCTCGCCGACCCGCGTTTCGACTTCGAGAACGTGATTCCGGAAGCGCTCGCGTTCTTCCGCGCCGAGGGCATCGCCGACGGCGCGATCCCGCTGATCCCGGCCGGGGGCATCAATTCCCACGAGCGTGTCCGTGAACTCCTCGCGCTCGGCGCGTCGGGGGTGCAGCTCGGCACCGCGTTCGCGGTCACCGAGGAGGGGGACGCCGACGCCGATTTCAAGCGCGTGCTTGCCGGGGCGGCGCCGGAGGACATCGTCGAGTTCATGAGCGTCGCCGGCCTGCCGGCGCGTGCGGTGCGCACGCCCTGGCTCGCGAAGTACATCGAGCACCTGCCGAAGCTCACCGCGGTTGCGCGCAAGAAGCCGCGCTGCACGCTCAAGTTCGACTGCCTCGTCCAGTGCGGGCTGCGCGACGGCAACGCCGGGGCGGGCCAGTTCTGCATCGACCAGAAACTCGCCGAGGGGCTCGGCGGCGACGTCGGCAAGGGGCTGTTCTTCCGCGGCGCCGCGTCGCTTCCCTTCGGCTCCGAGATCCGCCCCGTCGGCGATCTCCTCGCCTATCTGCTGACCGGCCGGCGACCGGCTGCGCCGGCGCCCGCAGGCGCCTAGCCGGACCATCCGTCGGCGCGGCACCCGCGCGCCGCGGGCGCCGCCACGGCGATGCTAGAATCCGCCGCGTCATGGATCCCGCGGGTCATCACGACGTCGTCATCTGGGGTCTCACCACGGCCGGCCGGCCCTTCCGGCCCAGCGACTGGGCCGAGCGGCTGGCCGGCTTGACGTCGGCGTTCGGCGCCGACCAGAAGCTCGCGTACTCGCCGTTCGTGCGGCCCGTCACCGTCGGCGGCGTGAAGGCCGTCGTCGTGGGCTGCCGGCTGGCGGACCTGGAGCCGCGGCTGTTCCAGTTCCTGCTCGGATTCGCCGCCGACAACGAACTCGTCGTCGATCGCACCGCCGGTGCGCTGGCATCGCCGCAGGCGCTGGTGCCGCCGCGGCAGGCGCCGCGGGGCGCGGTCGGCCCCGGCGAACCGCGGGAGCCGGTCTGACCAACGGCAGTGGTCGCCGGCAGCGGGCTGTGGGCCCCGCCGGCCAAGAAAAAGAGCGCCCGCAGGCGCTCTGTTGGTGTCGGCGAGCCGACGGCGGACGGTCAGGCCAGGGCCTTGATCGCCTGCGCCATGCGCGACTTGGTGCGGGACACCGTGTTCTTGTGCACGATCTTCTTGTCGGCGATGCGGTCGATGACCGACTGCGACGCCTGGAACTGCGACGCGGCGGCGGCCTTGTCGCCGGCGGCGATCGCCTTCTTGACCTTCTTGACCGCGGTGCGCAGCGCCGACTTGAGGCTCGCATTGCGCTGGCGGGTTTCTTCCGCTTGCCGGGCGCGCTTGCGGGCTTGGACGGAGTTGGCCATGGCTGTAAATCCTTCGTGTGCTTTGAGTTGCTGAAAAAGACCTAGCATAATAGCAGCTTGGCGCCGGGCGTGCAAGACGCGGGCCACCCCCGCCGGGACGTCCCGGCGGCTCTCCGGACTGCCGCCGCCGGTCCGGTCCCCGACCGCCCCCGCCGACTTCCCACCGTCCCCCTGGCTTTCCCGGATGTTCCCCTCCCGCCGCCTGCAGATCCCCCGCCGTTCACCCTGGCCCGCCCGATGAGCCTGCTGCGCGCGCTGTCGACGGTCAGCGGCATGACGCTGCTGTCGCGCATCACCGGGCTCGTCCGCGAGAGCATCAAGGCCAGTGCCTTCGGCGCGGGCTTCGCGATGGACGCGTTCGAGGCGGCGTTCCGGCTGCCCAACATCCTGCGGCGCCTGTTTGCCGAGGGCGCGTTCTCGCAGGCGTTCGTGCCGATCTTCGCCGAGTACCGGCGCACGCGGGGCGAGAGCGAGACGCGGGCGCTGATGAGCCGCGTCGCCTCGCTGCTGGCGATCTCGCTCTTCGGCCTGTCCGTGATCGGCGTGCTCGCGGCGCCGTGGCTCGTCTATGCGCTCGCGTCCGGCTTCGCCCGGACGCCCGGCAAGGTCGAGCTCACCGCGGAACTCATCCGCATCGTGTTCCCGTACATCCTGTTCGTGTCGCTGATCTCCCTCGCCGGCGGCGTGCTGAACGTGTTCCGGCGGTTCGCGATCCCGGCCTTCACGCCGGTGCTGCTCAATCTTTCGATCATCGGCGCGGCCGTGTTCCTCGCGCCGTACTGCGACCCGCCGGTGAAGGCGCTCGCCTGGGGCGTTCTGATCGGCGGCGTCGCACAGCTCGCGCTGCAGATCGGGCCCCTGGCGAAGATCGGGATGCTGCCGACGCTGCGCTTCGACTGGCGCGACGAGGGCGTGCGCCGGGTGCTCTCCGCGATGGGTCCGGCGGTGATCGGGGTCTCGGCGGCGCAGATCTCGGCGCTGATCAACACCCAGCTCGCCGCCGCGCTCGGCGACGGCCGCATCTCCTGGATCACCTTCGCCGACCGGCTGATGGAGTTTCCCAGCGCGATGCTGGGCGTCGCGCTCGGCACCGTCCTGCTGCCCTCGCTGGCCAAGCACCACAGCGACGGCGACACCGGCGCCTACTCGGCGCTCCTCGACTGGGGGCTGCGGCTCGTGTTCCTGCTCGCGCTTGCCGGCGGCGGTCGCGCTGTGGGTGCTGGCGGTGCCGCTGGTGTCGACGCTCTACCAGTACGGCCGGTTCACGGTGAACGACGTGCTGATGACGCGGCAGGCGCTGCTGGGCTACAGCGTCGGGCTGCTGGGACTGATCCTGGTCAAGATCCTCGCGCCGGGCTTCTACGCGCGGCAGAACATGAAGACGCCGGTGAAGATCGCCTTCGTCACCGTGCTGGTCGCGCAGGCTTTTGCCGTGGTGCTGATGTTTCCGCTCGGGCACGCGGGGCTGACGCTGTCGACGTCGATCGGCGCCTGCCTCAACGCCGGGCTGCTGTTCTGGTTCCTGCGCAAGCAGGGGATCTACACGCCGCGGCCCGGCTGGTTGCTGTTCGTCGCCAAGACCGTGGTTGCGCTGTTCGTGCTGGTCGCGGTGCTGCTGGCGATCGCCGGACCGGCGTCGCTGTGGCTGGAAGCCACGCTGTGGCCGCGCGTGACGCGCCTGGCGTGGGTCTGCGCCGCCGGTGCCGCCGCCTATTTCGGGGCGCTGTGGCTGCTGGGATTCCGGCTCGCCGACTTCAACCGCCGCGATCCGTCGGCGTCGCCGCCCGCCTGACCCGCGGACGCCCGGGCGCCGGCGCACCGCGCGCGGCCTGGCGGCGCGTCACTTCTTCAGGTGCGGGCAGCGCGGCTTGGTGCACTCGGCGTAGAGGTAGAGCGCGTGCTCGGAGATCTCGAAGCCGCGCTCGCGCGCGACCTTCGCCTGGCGCTTCTCGATCTCCGGATCGTAGAATTCCTCGACCCGGCCGCACTGCATGCAGACCAGGTGGTCGTGGTGCCGCCCCTCGTCCAGCTCGAACACCGCCTTGCCGGACTCGAAATGGTGGCGGACGAGCAGCCCCGCCTGCTCGAACTGCGTCAGCACGCGGTAGACCGTCGCGAGCCCGATGTCGACGCCATCGGCGAGCAGTTGCTTGTAGACGTCCTCCGCGGTGAGGTGCCGGACCCGCGAGGTCTCGAACAGGCTGATGATCTTGAGCCGCGGCAGCGTTGCCTTGAGGCCGGCGCTCTTGAGGTCGTGGGGCTTGGTCATCGGGCGGGCGGGATCTCGCGGGCGGGGAGAGGCGTCTCGGGAGGAGGGCGGCGACCGGAGGCCCCCCGGCCGTCATTCCGGCAGGCAGCAAGTCCGGGCGCGTCTATAATAGTGGGTCATTCCGCAAACGGCCAGACTCGTGCCACGATTTCGCCCCCCCCGCCGCTTTCCGCTCCCTGCAGGCGCACGCCTCCGGTTGGTGTTGCCGCTGGCCGCCGCGCTCGCCGCCGGCGGCTGCTCGACCATCAACACCTACATCCCGGCGATCGAGCAGTTCGGCGTGTTCAAGATCGACATCAACCAGGGCAACATGCTGTCGCAGGACATGGTCGACCGCCTGAAGGTCGGCCAGACCCGCGTGCAGGTCCGCGCCGTCCTCGGCACGCCGCTCGTCACCAGCGCCTTCCGCGACAACCGCTGGGACTACGTCTACCTGTTCGCCCGCCAGGGGGTCGTCCGCGAGCAGCGGCGATTCGCCGTGTTCTTCGTCGACGACAAGCTCGCGCGGTGGGAAGGCGACGAGATGCCGCCATCCGCGATGGAGCTCAATCGCCTCGCGGCCGAGCGCTCGATCGGCCAGCTGCCGTCGGCCGACGACCGCGGCGTGCTGACCTGGTTCGTCGACCTGTTCCGCGATCCGCGATGACGCGCGTGGCGATCGCCGGCGCCGGCGGGCGGATGGGACAGGCGCTGATCGAGGCGACGCTTGCCGCCTCCGACCTGCGGCTCGGCGCGGCGCTCGACGTCGCGTCCAGTCCCTTCGTCGGCCGCGACGCGGGCGAGCGTTTCGGCCGCGCGACCGGGGTGACGGTGGGCAGCGACGTCGCCGCGGCGCTCGCCGCTGCCGACGTCCTGATCGACTTCACCCGGCCCGAGGGCACGCTCGCGCACGTCGCGGCCTGCGCGCGCGCGGGGGTCGCCGCGGTCGTCGGCACCACCGGCCTCGACGCCGCGCAGAAAGACGCGCTGGCCGCGCACGCGCGCACGGTTCCCGTCGTGTTCGCGCCCAACATGAGCGTCGGCGTCAACGTGCTGATCGCGCTGGTCGAGGAGGCCGCCCGCCGGCTGGCGGTCGACTACGACATCGAGATCGTCGAGATGCACCATCGCCACAAGGTCGACGCGCCCTCGGGCACCGCGCTGCGCCTAGGCGAGGCGGCGGCGGCCGGTGCCGGACGACGGCTGGCCGACTGCGCGGTGTACGCGCGGCAGGGCGTCACCGGCGAGCGGCCGGCGAACGCCATCGGCTTCGCGACGCTGCGCGGGGGCGACGTCGTCGGCGAGCACACGGTGATCTTCGCCGGCGCCGGGGAGCGGGTCGAACTCACGCACAAGGCGGCGTCGCGCGGGAACTTCGCCGCCGGCGCGCTGCGCGCCGCGCGCTATGCGGCGGCGTGCCGCGCCGACGGGCGGGCCGGGCTGTTCGACATGCGCGACGTGCTCGGCTTCGCCTGATCCGGCGGGTTGTCGGTCCCGCCCGGCGCGGGGTATAATTCGTCGACTCGATGGCGGGAACGTGCTGCGCGCAGACGTTCCCGCTTTCCATGTCCGGACCGCCCCGCAAGGGGTGCCCATTCTCCGCCTCTAAGCCTGCCGCCATGACCGCGTCCGTTGCCCGCGCCCCGCTGTTCGCCCCGGCCGTTCCGGCGGCCCTCGCGCTGGCGGACGGCACCGTCTTCGCCGGCCGTTCGATCGGCGCCGCCGGTCACGCGACCGGCGAGGTCGTGTTCAACACGGCGATGACGGGTTACCAGGAAATCCTGACTGACCCGTCCTACGCCGGGCAGATCGTCACGCTCACGTACCCGCACATCGGCAATGTCGGCGTCAATCCGGAGGACGCCGAATCGGCGCGGCCCAGCGCCAAGGGGCTGGTGATCCGCGACCTGTCGCGCGTCGTCTCCAATTTCCGCGCGACCGGAGATCTCTCGACCTGGCTCGTCGGCAACGGCATCGTCGGCATCGCCGACCTCGACACCCGCCAGCTGACGCGGGTGCTCCGCGAGCGGGGCGCGCAGAACGGCTGCATCGTCGCCGGCGGCGCGCTCGACGACGCCGCGATCGCCGACGCCGTCCGTCGCGCCGGCGCGGCGCCGAGCATGGCGGGGCAGGACCTCGCCCGCGTCGTCACCTGCCGCGAGCCGTACCCCTGGACGGGCGGCGTCTGGGCTCTCGGCGAGGGCCACGGCGCGCCGCCGTCCCCCCGCTTCCACGTGATCGCCTACGATTTCGGCGTCAAGCACAACATCCTGCGCATGCTCGCCGCGCGCGGCTGCCGCCTGACGGTCGTGCCCGCGACGACGCCGGCCGCCGCGGTGCAGGCGCTCGCGCCCGACGGCGTCTTCCTGTCCAACGGCCCGGGCGACCCCGAGCCCTGCGACTACGCGATCGAGGCGATCCGGACGCTGGTCGACGCCGGCGTCCCGACCTTCGGCATCTGCCTCGGCCACCAACTGCTGGGCCTCGCGTCGGGAGCCCGCACGGTCAAGATGAAGTTCGGCCACCACGGCGCGAATCACCCGGTGCTCGACAAGGACACCGGCCAGGTCCACATCACCAGCCAGAACCACGGCTTCGCCGTCGACCCCGCGTCGCTGCCTGCGAACGTGCGCGTGACCCACGTGTCGCTGTTCGACGGCAGCCTGCAGGGGATCGCGCGCACCGACCGGCCCGCGTTCGGCTTCCAGGGGCATCCCGAGGCGAGCCCGGGACCGCACGACGTCGCGTATCTCTTCGACCGGTTCGTGAAGCTGATGGAACAGAAGTAGGCCATGCCCAAGCGAACCGACCTCGAGAGCATCCTCATCATCGGCGCCGGCCCGATCATCATCGGCCAGGCCTGCGAGTTCGACTACTCCGGCGCGCAGGCGTGCAAGGCGCTGCGCGAGGAGGGCTACCGCGTCATCCTCGTCAACAGCAATCCGGCGACGATCATGACCGACCCGGAGATGGCCGACGTCACCTACATCGAGCCGATCACCTGGCCGATGGTGGCGAAGATCATCGAGCGCGAGCGCCCCGACGCGCTGCTGCCGACGATGGGAGGGCAGACGGCGCTGAACTGCGCGCTGGACCTCGCGCGCGAGGGCATCCTCAACAAGTTCGACGTCGAGCTGATCGGCGCGTCGAAGAAGGCCATCGACAAGGCGGAGGACCGCGAGAAGTTCAAGGCGGCGATGACGCGCATCGGCCTCGGGTCGGCGCGCTCTGGGATCGCGCACGACATCGAGCAGGCGCTGGAGGTGCAGGCGGACATCGGCTTCCCCGCGGTGCTGCGCCCGTCGTTCACGCTCGGCGGCTCCGGCGGGGGCATCGCCTACAACAAGGACGAGTTCATCGAGATGTGCAAGCGCGGGCTCGACCTGTCGCCCACGCACGAGCTGCTGATCGAGGAATCGCTGCTGGGCTGGAAAGAGTTCGAGATGGAAGTCGTCCGCGACAGGAAGGACAACTGCATCATCGTCTGCTCGATCGAGAACCTCGATCCGATGGGCGTCCACACCGGCGACTCGATCACCGTCGCGCCGGCGCAGACGCTCACCGACAAGGAATACCAGATCATGCGCGACGCGTCGATCGCGGTGCTGCGCGAGATCGGCGTCGACACCGGCGGGTCGAACGTGCAGTTCGCGATCAACCCGGACGACGGGCGGATGGTGGTGATCGAGATGAATCCGCGGGTGTCGCGCAGCTCCGCGCTGGCGTCGAAGGCCACCGGCTTCCCGATCGCCAAGGTCGCGGCCAAGCTCGCCGTCGGCTACACGCTGGACGAGCTCGCCAACGACATCACCGGCGGCAGGACCCCCGCGTCGTTCGAGCCGACGATCGACTACGTCGTCACCAAGGTGCCGCGCTTCGCGTTCGAGAAGTTCAAGCAGGCCGACGACCGGCTGACGACGCAGATGAAGTCGGTCGGCGAGGTGATGGCCATCGGGCGCACCTTCCAGGAGTCGCTGCAGAAGGCGCTGCGCGGCCTCGAGGTCGGCGTCGACGGCTTCAACCTCAAGACCGTCGAGATGGACAAGATCGCCGACGAGCTCGCGTATCCGCGCGCCGAGCGGCTCTGGTACGTCGCCGACGCGTTCGGCGTCGGCATGTCGCTCGAGGAAATCCACCGGCACACCAGGATCGACCCGTGGTTCCTGGCCCAGATCAAGGACATCGTCGACACCGAGCTCGCGGTCGAGAAGCTCGGGCTCGCGGACCTCGAGGCCGGTGAGCTGCGGCGCCTGAAGCGCATGGGCTTTTCCGACCGCCGGCTCGCGCACCTGCTCCGCGTCGCCGAGGCCGACGTGCGCGAGCGCCGGCATGCGCTGTCGATCCGCCCGGTGTACAAGCGCGTCGACACCTGCGCCGCGGAGTTTTCGACCGACACCGCGTACCTCTACTCGACCTACGAGGAGGAGTGCGAGGCGCAGCCGAGCAGCCGGAAGAAGGTGATGGTGCTCGGGGGAGGGCCGAACCGGATCGGGCAGGGCATCGAGTTCGACTACTGCTGCGTGCACGCGGCGATGGCGCTGCGCGAGGACGGGTTCGAGACCATCATGGTCAACTGCAACCCGGAGACGGTCTCGACCGACTACGACACCTCCGACCGCCTCTACTTCGAGCCGCTGACGCTCGAGGACGTGCTCGAGATCGTCCACGTCGAGAAGCCGTGGGGCGTCATCGTCCAGTACGGCGGGCAGACGCCGCTCAAGCTCGCCCGCGACCTCGAGAAGTACGGCGTGCCGATCATCGGCACCTCGCCGGACATGATCGACATGGCCGAGGACCGCGAGCGCTTCCAGCAGATGCTGCACCGGCTCGGCCTGAAGCAGCCGCCCAACCGCACCGCCCGCACCGAGGCCGACGCGATCGCCGCCGCCGCCGACATCGGCTATCCGCTGGTGGTCCGGCCGTCGTACGTGCTCGGCGGCCGCGCGATGGAGATCGTTCACGAGCAGCGCGACCTCGAGCGCTACATGCGCGAGGCGGTCAAGGTGAGCAACGACAGCCCGGTGCTGCTCGACCGCTTCCTCAACGACGCCATCGAGGTCGACGTCGACGCGCTGTGCGACGGGCGCGAAGTCGTCATCGGCGGCATCATGGAGCACATCGAGCAGGCGGGCGTCCACTCGGGCGACTCGGCGTGCTCGCTGCCGCCGTACTCGCTGTCGGCGGAGCTGCAGGCCGAGCTGCGGCGGCAGACCGTCGCGATGGCGAAGGGGCTCGACGTCGTCGGCCTGATGAACGTCCAGTTCGCGATCCAGAACGGCACCGTCTACGTCCTCGAGGTCAACCCGCGGGCTTCGCGCACCGTGCCGTACGTGTCCAAGGCGACCGGGCGTCCGCTGGCGAAGATCGCCGCGCGCTGCATGGTCGGCCGCACGCTGGCGGAGCAGGGCGTCGCCGGCGAGATCGTGCCGCCGTACTTCTCGGTGAAGGAGGCGGTGTTCCCCTTCATCAAGTTCCCGGGGGTGGACACGATCCTGGGACCGGAGATGAAGTCCACCGGCGAGGTCATGGGGGTCGGCGACACCTTCGCCGAGGCGTTCCTGAAGTCCCAGCTCGCGGCGGGCGTAAGGCTGCCGACGGGGGGGCGCGTCTTCATCAGCCTCAAGAACAGCGACAAGCCGCGCGCGATCGAGGTCGCGACCATCCTCGCCGGGCTCGGCTTCACGCTGGTCGCGACGCGCGGCACCGCGGCGGCGCTCGCCGCGGCCGGGGTCCCGGTGACGCCCGTCAACAAGGTCGCCGAAGGCCGGCCCCACATCGTCGACATGATCAAGAACGACGAGATCGCGATGGTCATCAACACGGTCGAGGAAAAGCGCTCCGCGATCCAGGACAGCTACGCGATCCGGCGCGAGGCGCTCACCGACCAGATTCCCACCTTCACCACGCTTGCCGGCGCCCGCGCCGCCGCGATCGGGCTCGCCGGCATGCGCGAGCTCGTTCCCTACTCGATGCAGGCGCTGCATCAGCGGCTCGCCTGACGGCGGGTCCCGCACGCATTCCGATCAACCGCAGGCCGGAGGCGGCGAACCGCTTCCGGCCGATTCATTCAAGACGACGATGGCCAGAATCCCGATGACCGTAGCCGGCGCCGAGCGCCTCAAGACCGAGCTGCACCGGCTGAAGACCGTCGACCGGCCGGCGGTGATTCAGGCGATCGCCGAGGCGCGCTCGCATGGCGACCTGTCCGAGAACGCCGATTACGACGCCGCGAAGGAGCGCCAGGGCTTCATCGAGGGCAGGATCAGCGAGGTCGAGGCCAAGCTCGCCAACGCGCAGGTCATCGATCCGTCGACGATCGAGGCCGACGGGCGCGTCGTGTTCGGCGCCACCGTCGAGCTCGAGGACCACGAAAGCGGCGACCACGTGACCTACCAGATCGTCGGCGACGACGAGGCCGACCTGAAGCACGGGAAGATCTCGGTGTCCTCTCCGATCGCCCGGGCGCTGATCGGCAAGGAAGCCGGCGACACCGTCGACGTGCAGGCGCCCGCCGGCGTGCGCCACTACGACATCCTCGACGTCCGCTTCGCCTAGGCCGCGCGGCGCAGGTTGACCAGCGCGATGCCGGCGCCGACCAGCGCGGCCGCCGCGATGAACGCGGGGCTGAGCGGGTCGCCGAGCACGGCGTGGCCGAAGGCGACGCCGAACAGCGGCGCAAGGAACGAGAACACCGCCAGGCGCCCGGCCAGGTATTTCGTCAGCAGCCAGAACCACGTCAGGTAGCTCGCGAACGCGACGATGGCCGACTGGTAGACGAGGCTCGCGACGGCAAGCGGGGTCCACACCGCGACGCCGCCTTCGCCGGCCACGAGGGAGAACAGCGGCAGCAGCGCCGCCGACACGGCGAGCTGGTAGAACAGCGTGCGGGTCGCGCTGACCGCCGCCAGCGGCGTCGCGCGGATCAGCACCGTCGTCGCCGCCCAGCCGACCGCCGCCAGGACCCCCATCGCGTCGCCGCGCAGGGTCGCGCGGCCGGGCGCCGCGAAGCCGTCGCCGAACGCCACGGCAAGGCCGGCGAACGCCAGCGCGACGCCGGCCCATTGCGCCGGGGCGAGGCGTTCGCCGGGCACGAACCACGACAGGCCGAGTGCGGTCAGGCATGGGGCAAGGTAGAGGAACACCACCATGCGCGCCGCCGTCGTGTGCGCGAGTCCGGCGTAGATCAGCGCGAACTCGACGGCGAACAGCACCCCGGCGACGAGCCCGGGAGCGAGCGCGCCGTCGCGCTGCCACAGCGCGATGCCGCGCCAGCGCGCCCAGGCCAGGACCAGCAGCGTCGCGGCGGCCGAGCGGATCGCGCCCTGCAGCAGCAGCGGCACCGCCGGCGCCGCGAGCTTGATCGCGACCTGCTGGAAGCCCCACAGCGCGCACAGCACGATCATCGCGCCGGCGGCGGTCGCGTCGAGCGGGCGGCGGGACGGGGTCATCGCGGGGCGTGCGCCGGCCGGGCCCCTTGCGTCGCGATCAGGTCCGGGCGCGGCGTCGCCGGGCGGCGGCGGGCGGTGCGGAGGCGGCAGCGGTGCCAGTGCGCCGCGTGCCGGGGCCTGCGGCCGTGCGCCTGGCCACCGTCGCGGTCGCGCCGCGCGTACCCGCCGGTCCGGCTGAAGTGCGCTTCGCCCCGGCGCCGGCGGTCGTGCGCTTCGTCGCGGGGCCGGCCGTCGTGCGCTTCGCACCCGGGCCTGCGGTCGTGCGCTTCGCACCCGGGCCGGCGGTGGTGCGCCCGGCCCCGGCCCCGGATCCGCCGCGCTTGGCGGCCGCGCCGGCGGCACTCCACTGTGCGCCGGTGCGCCCGCCCGCCGGCTTGGGGATCGTTCGTGCCCTGGGGGTGGCCGCGCGGCCGCCCGGGGCCTTCTTCGCGCCCGGCTTGCCGGAAGGCTTCCCGGCCGCGGGCTTGTCCTTCGCCTTGCTGCGTTTCGTCGTCGGGGGCTCGGCCTTCGGCGTCGCCCGGGCGGACGGTTTCGCGGCGACTGGCTTCGCGCGCCAGAGGATCAGCATCTTGCCGAGGTGCTGTACCGGCAGGGCGTCGAGTTCCGCGCAGACGCGCGCAAGCATGTTTTCGCGTTCGGCGCGGTCTTCGTTGAAGACGCGGATCTTGACCAGCTCGTGCGCGGCGAGCGCGACGTCGATCTCGTGCAGCACCGCGGGCGTGAGGCCGTGCTGGCCGATGGCGACCACCGGATGGAGGTGGTGAGCAGCGGCGCGGAGCTCGCGGCGCCGGGCGGGGGTGAGCGTGCTTTCCATGGGCGAAATGTACACCACACGGGTGTCGCGAAAGTGCATTCGCGATGCGAGTGCGGTCCCGTTTGCCGACCGGCGGGCTTCCCCTGCGCCGCGATTCCGGCGACCATTGGAGACCCGCACGGTCGAGGCTGCGGGCGAACCATCACCTCCACGGACCGCGGTCGCCGTCAGCGACGACAACCAACCAACGGCGCATGCCGCTCGTCTGTTTCACTCCCCTCAAAGCCCGCCTGGTCGTCGAACAGGGCAAGGCCAGCGTGCTGGTCATGCGCGTCGTCGTCACCCAGGGTGATGGCGTCGAGCTCGCCAACGGCGAGGCGCTCGAACGCCTCGTCGGCGTGCTGCGCATCCGCGAGCATCCCGGGTTCCAGGGCCGCGCCGAGGGCCGCGCGTCCGGCACCCTCGTCTACGTCAACGGCGGCAGCGGCGGCGCCAGCAGCGAGCCGGCGAAGTTCCAGATCAACATCTCGATGGCGCAGGACAAGTTCGACACGCTGTTCAAGCTCGCGCTGGCGGGGCGGCTGCCCGCCCGGTTCTTCGTCGACGCCGGCGTCCGGACGGTCGGCCGCGGCACCCGCGGCCTGACGCACGTCACCCGCCGCGGCCGACGGATCAAGCAGTGGGACACCACGGCTTTCCGCATTCTGCCGGTGACCAACTTCGTGGCGATCCTGCCGGTGGCCGTCGCGATGGCCGAGCCGGTGGCGCCAGGACAGGGCCCGGAGTTTCCGCTGCCCGGGCTCGACGCCGCGGAATCGCCGGCCACCAACGCGCAACTCGCCGAACTTGCCGACGAGCTGCTGGTCTACCATGGCGAGACCCGCGCGACGCAGAACGCCATCATCGCCGCGCTGGTCGTGATCGTGCTCATCGTGCTGGCCACCAACCTGTTCCGGATATTCGGCTGAAATGACTCCCTGACGTGGCGGGTCCGCTCAATCCGTCGAAGAAGAAGCACCGGTTCGGCAAGGCGTGGATGCAGGAACACGTCAACGACCACTGGGTAAAGGAGGCGCAGCGGCGCGGATACCGGTCCCGGGCGGCGTTCAAGCTGCTGGAGCTGGCCGAGAAGGACCAGCTGCTGCGCCCGGGAATGACGGTCGTCGACCTCGGCGCGGCGCCCGGGAGCTGGGCGCAGGTCCTGCGCGAGCGGCTCGGGGACCGGGGCAGGATCATCGCCATCGACCTGCTGGAAATGACCCCGGTCGCCGGCGTGCAGTTCCTGCAGGCCGATTTCCGCGAGGATGCGGCGCTGGCGGCGCTCGCCGACGCGCTGGGCGGCCGCAAGGCAGACCTTGTGCTATCGGACATGGCCCCCAATCTCTCGGGTGTGGAGTCGGCTGACCAGGCACGGTCGATCCATCTGGCCGAACTGGCCCTCGAATTTGCCGTGCTGTGGCTGCAACCCGGCGGCGATCTGGTGGTCAAGATGTTCCAGGGGGAGGGTTTCCCGGAATTCCAGCGGGCGATGCAGGGGCATTTCGACAAGGTCTACGTGCGCAAGCCAAAGGCCTCGCGCGACCGCAGCCGCGAGGTCTTTCTGGTCGGCAAGCGAATCCGCGGCGGCACGGTCGATCACCCGCTTTGAGACCCGGGCGAAGGTGTCCACGCCGGCCGGACCCCCGAAATGCACCGCAACGGGCTAAAATGAGAAGTTGGGCCCGCCCTTCGGGGCGGATCGGCACGGCAATCCCCGGCGGTGTGGACGCCGGGAACCAAGGGGTGGGCGGCGGGCCCCGAATGCGCCGCCGCGAGGAGTCACTTTGAACAATCTGCTCAAGAACGTCGGTATCTGGCTGGTGATCGGCCTGGTCGTGCTGACTGTCGTGCGTCAATTCGACACCCGGCAGACGACCAAGGACTCGGTCCCGTATTCCGAGTTCATGGACAAGGCCAAGTCCGGCGCCGTCGATTCGGCGACCGTCGAAGGGCGCACGATCAAGTGGGTGGGCGCGGACAAGAAGCGCTACCTGACGTACAGCCCCGGCGACATCTGGATGGTCGGCGACCTCGTCAAGTACGGCGTCAAGGTCGAGGCCAAGCCCGAGGAGGAGCAGAGCTTCCTCGCCCAGATCTTCATCTCTTGGTTCCCGATGCTGCTGCTGATCGGCGTGTGGATCTTCTTCATGCGCCAGATGCAGGGCGGCGGGCGCGGCGGCGCGTTCAGCTTCGGCAAGAGCAAGGCGAAGATGCTGGACGAGTCCAACAACACCGTCACCTTCGCCGACGTCGCGGGCTGCGACGAGGCCAAGGAGGAAGTGAGCGAGCTCGTCGAGTTCCTGCGCGACCCGTCCAAGTTCCAGAAGCTGGGCGGGCGCATCCCGCGCGGCGTGCTGATGGTCGGCAGCCCCGGCACCGGCAAGACGCTGCTCGCGAAGGCGATTGCCGGCGAGGCCAAGGTGCCGTTCTTCTCGATCTCCGGGTCGGACTTCGTCGAGATGTTCGTCGGCGTCGGCGCGGCGCGCGTGCGCGACATGTTCGAGCAGGCGAAGAAGAACGCGCCGTGCATCGTGTTCATCGACGAAATCGACGCCGTCGGCCGGCAGCGCGGCGCGGGTCTCGGCGGCGGCAACGACGAGCGCGAGCAGACGCTGAACCAGCTGCTGGTGGAGATGGACGGCTTCGAGGGCAACTCGGGCGTGATCGTCATCGCCGCGACCAACCGCCCCGACGTGCTCGATCCGGCGCTGATGCGCCCCGGCCGCTTCGACCGCCAGGTGGTCGTGCCGCTGCCCGACATCCGAGGCCGCGAGCAGATTCTGCTGGTCCACATGCGCAAGGTGCCGATGGCCTCCGACGTCAAGGCCGAGATCATCGCCCGCGGCACGCCCGGAATGTCGGGTGCCGACCTCGCCAACCTGGTCAACGAGGCCGCACTTTTCGCCGCGCGGCGCAGCAAGCGCCTCGTCGACATGGACGACTTCGAGATGGCGAAGGACAAGATCATCATGGGCGCCGAGCGGCGGTCCATCGTGATGCCCGAGGAGGAGCGGCGCAACACCGCGTTCCACGAGTCGGGCCATGCGATCGTCGCGTTCCTGATGCCCAAGACCGATCCGGTGCACAAGGTCACGATCATCCCGCGCGGGCGGGCGCTGGGCGTGACGATGCAGCTGCCCGAAGGCGACCGCTACAGCATGGACCGCGTGCGGATGCTGTCGATGATCGCGGTGCTCTTCGGCGGACGCATCGCGGAGGAGGTGTTCATGAACCAGATGACCACCGGCGCCTCCAACGACTTCGAGCGGGCCACGCACCTCGCGCGCGACATGGTGATGCGCTACGGCATGAGCGAGGCGCTCGGGCCGATGGTCTACGCCGAGGACGAGGGCGAGATCTTCCTCGGCCGCTCGATCACCCGCACGACCAACGTGTCGGGCGAGACGCTGCTCAGGATCGAGACCGAGATCCGCAAGATCATCGACACGCAGTACGCGGCCGCGCGCAAGCTGCTCGAGGACAACCGCGACAAGGTCGAGGCGATGGCGGCCGCGCTGCTGGAGTTCGAGACCATCGACTCCGACCAGATCGGCGACATCATGGCCGGCAAGAAGGCGCGGCCGCCGAAGCCGTCGCAGGCGGGCGGTGGCTCTTCGTCGACCGGCGCCAACCCCGGTCCCGACGCTGCGCCGTCGGCCAACCCGGCCTGAGCCAGGTCCTTCGCTGCGGTCCCCGCGCGCTGCCGCTCGATCGGCCGCGCGTGATGGGGATCGTCAACGTCACCCCCGATTCGTTCGCCGACGGCGGGCGCCATCCCGACGCGGCGGCGGCGATTGCCCACGCGCGGGCACTGCTGGCCGACGGCGCGGACATTCTCGACATCGGCGGCGAGTCGACGCGACCCGGCGCCGCGCCGGTGACCGAGCGCGACGAGCTCGCGCGCATCCTGCCGGTGGTCGAGGCCATGGCCGCCGACGGTGCGATCGTCAGCGTCGACACGATGAAGCCCGGCGTCATGCGCGCCGCGATCGCCGCCGGCGCGACGATGATCAACGACGTCCGCGCACTTGCGGCGCCGGGCGCGCTGGACGTGGTGGCGGCCAGCGGCGCCGCGGTGTGCCTGATGCACATGCGCGGCGCGCCGCAGACGATGCAGGAGGCCCCGGAATACGCCGACGTCGTCGCCGAGGTCCGCGCGTTCCTCGTGGCCCGCGCCGCGGCATGCGAGGCGGCGGGCATCGCGCACGACCGGATCCTGCTCGATCCCGGCTTCGGCTTCGGCAAGTCGCTGGCGCATAATGTTTCCCTGCTGCGCGCGCTGCATTCGCTGGCGGCAACCGGCTATCCGGTGCTGGCGGGCCTGTCGCGCAAGTCGATGCTGGGCGCGCTGACCGGCCGCCCGGTCGGCGAGCGGATGGCGGCCAGCGTCGCCGCGGCGCTGGCCGCGGTCGCCCGCGGTGCGGCGGTCGTCCGCGTCCACGACGTGCGCGAGACGGTCGACGCGCTGAAGGTCTGGTCGGCGGCAGGCATGGGGACGGGCTCGGCATGACGACACGAGGCGCGCGATGACGGAGCGGCACTATTTCGGTACCGACGGGGTGCGGGGACTGGTCGGCGAGCCGCCGATCACGCCGGAGCTGGTGCTCAAGCTGGGCTGGGCCGCGGGCCGGGTGCTGGCCGCCGACACGCGCCGCGCCGGCGGCCACCCGGCGGTGCTGATCGGCAAGGACACGCGGATCTCCGGCTACCTGCTCGAGGCGGCGCTGGAGGCCGGCCTGTCGGCGGCGGGGGTCGACGTCCTGCTGTGCGGGCCGCTGCCCACGCCGGGCATCGCCTACCTCACCCGGGCGCTGCGGCTGGACGCCGGCATCGTCATCAGCGCATCGCACAACCCGTACGACGACAACGGAATCAAGTTCTTTTCCGGCTCCGGCGCCAAGCTTCCCGACGCGACCGAGCACGCGATCGAGGCGGCCATGGCGCTGCCGCTCGCCTGCGTGCCGTCGGCGGAACTCGGCAAGGCGCGGCGCATCGAGGACGCGGCCGGCCGGTACATCGAGTTCTGCAAGGGCACCTTTCCGTCGGATCTCGACCTCAAGGGCTGGAAGATCGTCATCGACTGCGCGCACGGCGCCGGCTACCACGTCGCCCCGCCGGTGTTCCACGAGCTCGGCGCGGAGATGGTGATCATCGGCGCCGAACCCGATGGCCTCAACATCAACGCCGGCGTGGGCGCCACCCATCCGCAGGCGCTCGCCCACGCCGTCGTCGAGCACGGCGCCGACGTCGGCATCGCGCTCGACGGCGACGGCGACCGGCTGATCATGGTCGACCGCGAGGGGCGCATCTACGACGGCGACGAACTCCTGTACGTCATCGCGATGGACTACCGGCGGCGCGGCGCGCTCAGCGGCGGCGTGGTGGGCACGCTGATGACCAACCTGGGTCTCGAGCAGGCACTGTCCCGCGAGTCCATCCCGCTCGAGCGCGCGAAGGTCGGCGACCGCTACGTGCTCGAGCGGATGGTGGCGAAGGGCTGGCAGCTCGGCGGCGAGAACTCGGGCCACCTGCTTTGCCTCGACAAGCACACGACCGGCGACGCGATCGTCGCGGCGCTGGCGGTGCTGCGCGCGCTGGTCGAGCGCAAGTCGACGCTGGCCGCCGCGACGGCGGGTGTGACGCTGTTTCCGCAGCGCCTCATCAACGTGCCGGTCCGGCGTGGCTGGGACTGGACCGCGAGCACGACGGTCCGCTCGGCGGAGCGCACGGCGGTCGCGGCGCTGGGGGACGCGGGCCGGGTGCTGCTGCGCCCGTCGGGCACCGAGCCGGTGCTGCGCGTGATGGTCGAGGCGCGCGAGCGCGCCCTCGCCGATAGGGCGGCCGAGGCGCTGGCCGACACCATCGCGTCCGCGGCCGGCGCGCCGCTCTAGCGCGTACCGGGTTCCGCGCGGCCTTCCGCATGCCGCCGGGGTCGGCGCGCTCGCACGCCGTATAATCGGCCGATGGTCGCGGTACTGCACGCCGCTCCGCGGACCGGCGCGCCGGAAGCAACGGCCGCCTGGCTCGACAGCCTTCGCGGCACCTACCCCCCCGACGACATCACGGCGTTCGCGGACGCGCTCGACTATGCGCGGGCACACTGCGGTGACGCCTGCACTCGCGACGGCGAGCTGCTGCTCGACCGCGGCGCCGGCGCCGCGTCGATACTCGCCGGCCTCAAGTTCGACGCCGCCACGGTCGTCGGCGCGCTGCTCGTCGGCCTGCCGGCGGCCGGTGCCTTCGACGCCGCCGACGTCACCGCCCGCTTCGGCGCCGACGTCGCCACGCTGGTCGGAGGCGTCGCGCGGATGGACGAGATCCGCGCGCTGCCGCAGGTCGGTGACGCCGAGGAGCGCGCGGCGCAGGCGGAACGATTGCGCAAGATGCTGCTGGCGATGGTCGAGGACATCCGCGTCGTCCTGGTCAAGCTCGCCGAGCGCACGCAGGCGCTCCGGTTCCTGATGACCGCCGATCCCGACGCGCGGGCGCGGTGCGCGCGTGAGGTGATGGACCTGTTCGCGCCGCTCGCCAACCGCCTGGGCATCTGGCAGCTCAAGTGGGAGCTCGAGGACCTGTCGCTGCGGGCGCTGGAGCCCGACACGTACAAGTCGATCGCCCGACAGCTCGACGAGCGCCGGCTCGACCGCCAGCGCTACATCGACGAGATCATCTCGACGCTCCAGCGCGAGCTCGCCGTCGCCGGCATCCGCGCCGACGTCACCGGACGGCCCAAGCACATCTACAGCATCTGGAACAAGATGCGGCGCAAGCAGGGCGGCATCGACACGCTCTACGACATCCGCGCCGTGCGCATCCTGGTCGACGACGTCAAGGACTGCTACACCGCGCTGGGCATCGTCCACCACCTGTGGACGCCGCTGCAGCGGGAGTTCGACGACTACATCGCCAAGCCCAAGTCGAACAACTACCGCTCGCTGCACACCGCGGTCATCGGTCCCGAGGGCAAGCCGCTCGAGGTGCAGATCCGCACCCGCGAGATGCACCAGCACTCGGAGTACGGCGTCGCCGCGCACTGGCGCTACAAGGAAGGCGACGCGGCGCACGGCGGCCGCCGCGATCCGGGGTTCGAGGACCGCATCGCCTGGCTGCGGCAGGTGCTCGACTGGAAGGACGCCGCGGCCGATGCGACCGAGTGGCTGTCGGCGTTCAAGTCGAGCCTGTTCACCGACACGATCTACGTGCTGACGCCGCAGGGCAGGGTGATCGACCTGCCGCGCGGCGCGACGCCGGTCGATTTCGCGTACGCCGTGCACAGCAACCTCGGCCACCGCTGCCGGGGCGCGAAGGTCGACGGCGCGATGGCGCCGCTCAACAGCACGCTGCGCAACGGGCAGCAGGTGGAGATCGTCACCGTCAAGCAGGGCGGACCCTCGCGCGACTGGCTCAACCCCGAGCTGGGCTACGTGCAGAGCCACCGCGCCCGGGCCAAGGTCCGGCAGTGGTTCAAGGCGCAGCAGCTCGACGAGACGGTCGCCCACGGACGCGCGGTCGTCGAGCGGGAGCTGCAGCGGGCGGGCGCGACGGCGCTCAACCTCGACGCGGTGGCGGTGAAGGCCGGTTATGCGAAGGCCGACGAGCTGTTCGCGGCCACCGGCCGCGACGAGATCAACACCCGCGCGATCCAGATAGCCATCGCGGCGGTCGCGGCTCCGGCGGCGGCGGGTACCGAAACTGCGTTCGACGACACCGCCGAGGCGATCACGCGGCGTTCGCGCGCTACGGGGTCCGGCAGCGGCATCCTGATCGTCGGCGTCGACCGGCTGATGACGGGACTCGCCCGCTGCTGCAAGCCGGCGCCGCCGGACGCGATCGTCGGCTTCGTGACCCGCGGCAAGGGCATCACCATCCATCGCGCGGCCTGCGCCAACGTGGCGCGGGCGCGCGCCACGCAGGCGGAGCGGCTGATCACCGCCGAGTGGGGCTCGGCGCGGGAGGAAGTGTTCCCGGTCGACATCGTCGTCGAGGCCGGCGACCGCCCGGGGTTGCTGCGGGACCTCTCGGAAGTCTTCTCGAAGGAGCGCATCAACGTCACTGCGGTGAACACGCTGTCGAGGCGCGACCTGGCCCGGATGAGCTTCACCCTCGAAGTGAAGAGCGTCGCCGAGCTCAGGCGCGCGCTGGCGCAGGTCCGCGACGTCGCCGGCGTGCTGTCGGCGACGCGGCGCTGATCAAGCCTTCAGCGGCACGAACTTCAGCGCGACGCCGTTGTTGCACCAGCGCTGATTCGTCGGAGGGGGGCCGTCGTTGAAGACGTGTCCGTGGTGGCCGCCGCAGCGCGCGCAGTGGTACTCGGTCCGCGTGTAGAACAGCCCGTTGTCGGCCTTGGTCTGGAAGGCATCCGGGATGGTCGTGAAGAAGCTTGGCCAGCCGGTTCCGCTGTCGTACTTCATCTCGGAGGTGAACAACGGCAGCGCGCAACCGACGCAGACGAACACGCCGGCGCGTTTCTCGGTGTTCAGCTCGCTGGTGAACGCGCGCTCGGTGCCCTCCTCGCGCATCACGTTGAAGGCCAGCGGCGACAGCCGCTTCTTCCACTCCGCGTTCGACAGCGCGAGCATTTCGCCCGTCGGCGGCACCACCGTGCCCGGCGCCAGCAGCGTGCGCCAGCGCGCCTGCATCTTCGCGATGGTGTCGGAAGCGGCGGCAGGCGCGGCCTGCGCGGCGCGGATGCCGGGGACGATGGCCGCGGCCCATGGCGTGGCGAGCAGGGCGGCGAGAAAGTGGCGTCGTTTCATGTCGTGGCACCAGGGGTCGATGAATCGGTGGGCGCGCAGGCCCGAAGGTTATCGCATAGTCGCTGCCGAAGGCGATTCCTGACAGGCGCCGTCGACGGCAGGCGGCACAGGGGTTTGATGCCGCCGCGAGCCCCCGGTTCCGTCGGACGGTGGAGCCGTCGCAGCCGCGCAGTCGCCGGTCCGCGGCGTTGCCCGCCCGCGCCGCCGGGGCGTACACTGGCCAGAACCCGCGAGGCCCGTGTTCGCCGCCCGCCGCCCGGAGACCGTCGTGTCGATTGCCGAAGCCATCCGCAAGCGCGGCTTTCGCCGCTGGCACGAGCGCCAGCTCATCGAGGGGCACCTGTGGCTCGTCACCGGGTTCCTGGCGATGATCATGATGGCGATCGCGCTCGAAACCGTCGAGTTCCGGTCGGGTCCGCGCGGCTTCTTCGCGCTGGTCGCGATCGCGGTCGCCGGCGGCGCGCTGTGCGTCGTTGCCTGGAAGCGGTTCACCACCCAGCTTTTCCGTGCCGAGTACCTGTCCGAGCGCGCGGTTTGCCCCGGGTGCGGCGCGTACGCCAGGTTCGCGCTCGACGCCGTGCGGGTCGCGCCGGAAGCCCCCGCAGGGGTCAGCCTCGCGGTCCGCTGCCGCCGCTGCGACCATCCGTGGACGATCGAGTGACGACGTCGCGGGCTACGGCAGCGCGAGGCGCAGCACCAGTCCGGCCAGCCCGCCGGCGGCGATGACCGTGATCACGCCGGCGCGAAACCGGAACAGCGCCAGCGCCGCCGCGGCCGCGATCGCCGCCGCGACCGGGTCGAAGCTGCCGGCACGGCCCTGGGGCCACAGCACGTGGAGGGCGAAGAACAGCGCCAGGCTGACGATGACGCCGACCACGGCGGCGGTGATCCCGGTCAGTGGCGCGGTGAACCGCAGCTGTCCGTGCGTCGACTCGACCAGCGGGCCGCCGGCGAGAATGAACAGGAAGCTTGGCAGGAAGGTGAAGAACGTGGCGCAGGCGGCGCCGGCGATTCCCGCCAGCGCGAGCGCCTCGGGGCCGAACAGGGCGCGCGTCCAGCCGCCGACGAAGCCGACGAAGGCGACGACCATGATCAGCGGCCCCGGCGTCGTCTCGCCCAGCGCCAGGCCGTCGATCATCTGCGCCGGTGTGAGCCAGCCCCAGGTCTCGACCGCTCCCTGGTAGACGTACGGCAGGACCGCGTAGGCGCCGCCGAAGGTCAGGAGCGCGGCGCGGGTGAAGAAGCCCGCCATCGCCGTCAGCGTTCCGTCGGCGCCCGCCAGCGCGGCGAGACCCCCGTACGCCGCCAGCCACAGTGCGACGAATGCGGCGACGACGGCGACCGTTCGTCGCGCCGAGAATCGCGCGTGCGGCGGCGTGGGCGTGTCGTCGTCGATGACGGCGGCGTCGTGCGCGGGCGCGCCGCCGCCGTGGTGCCGGGCAGCGCCTGCGAATGCGCGCGGCAGCAGCCGGCCGCCGACCGCGCCGATCGCGGCGGCGGCAAGCACGATCGCGGGGAACGGCACCGCAAAGGCGCTGATCGCGACGAACGCGGCGGCCGCGATCGCCCACAGCAGGGGGTGCTTCAGCGCCCGGCCACCGATGCGCCACGCTGCGTGCAGCACGATCGCCACCACCGCCGGCTTGATGCCGTAGAGAACGCCAGCTACCGCGGGCACGTCGCCGTACGCGAGGTAGAGCCAGGACAGGCCGACCAGCACGACCAGCGACGGCAGCACGAACAGCGCGCCGGCCACCAGCCCGCCCCAGGTGCGATGCATCAGCCAGCCGATGTACGTGGCGAGCTGCTGCGCCTCCGGACCGGGCAGCACCATGCAGTAGTTGAGCGCGTGCAGGAAGCGCACCTCGGAAATCCAGCGCCTGGTCTCGACCAGGTCGCGATGCATGATCGCGATCTGGCCGGCCGGGCCGCCGAAGCTGATGCAGCCGAGCTTCAGCCAGTATCGGAACGCCTCGGCGCGCGTCGGCGCCGGCGGCGCGTCGATGGCGGCTGGGGTGCCCTGCGTCAGATCAGCCCCTCGAACAGCTCGACGTCGACCGGCGTGCCGGCGTCGACGTTGCCGCAGTCGGCGGGCAGCACGATGAAGCAGTTGGCGACCGACATCGACGACAGGATGCCCGAGCCCTGGTCGCCGGTGGTGCGCACCGACCAGCCCCCGGCGCCGTCGGCGGCGAGGATGCCGCGCTGGAACTCGGTGCGCCCCGGCGCCTTGCGGATCGGCGCGGCCAGCGTCACCTTGAATGTCGGCCGCGGGCCGATGCCGCGCTCGCCCTGCAGCACCCGCAGCGCGTCCTGCACGAACTGGTAGAAGGTCACCATCACCGACACCGGATTGCCGGGCAGGCCGAAGAACTGGGCGCTGCCGATGCGACCGTACGCAAGGGGGCGGCCCGGCTTCATCGCGATCTTCCAGAACAGCACTTCGCCGAGCTGGCCGAGCAGCTGCTTGACGAAATCGGCCTCGCCGACCGAAACCCCGCCCGAGGTGATCACGACGTCCGCCGCTGCCGCGGCGTCAACGAAGGCGCGCTCGAGGTCGGCAGGAACGTCGCGGACGACGCCGAGGTCGAGGATCTCGCAGCCCAGCCGCGTCAGCATGCCGTGCAGCGTGTAGCGGTTGCTGTCGTAGATCTGGCCGGTCGCCACCGGCGTGCCGATCGACACCAGCTCGTCGCCGGTCGAGAAGAAGGCCACGCGCAGCCGGCGATAGACCGCGACCTCGCCCACCCCCAGCGAGGCCATCATTCCCAGTTCGGCCGGGCGCACCCGCTGTCCCGTGCCGAACACCACCTGTCCGGCCTTGAGATCCTCGCCGGCGAAGCGGCGGTTCTGTCCGGCCTTCGTCACCGCGTGTGCCGCGACGGTCACGCCGCCGGGCACTTCGGTCGCGCGCTCCTGCATGACGACGGTGTCGGCGCCTTCAGGCATCACCGCGCCGGTGAAGATTCGCACCGCCTCGCCGGCGCCGACCCGGCCCGCGTGGGGCTTGCCGGCGAACGACTCGCCGACCCGCCGCAACGTGGTGTCGGCGTCGGCGCCGAGGTCGGCGAAGCGCAACGCCCAGCCGTCCATCGCCGAGTTGTCGTGGCCGGGAACGTGCAGCGGCGAAACGACGTCGGCGGCCAGCACGCGATCCAGCGCCGAGCGGATCGGGACGCGTTCGACGGTGCCCACGGGTACCAGGAACGAGCGGATCAGCGTGCGCGCCTTGTCGACGGGCATCGAGTTCGGATCGTAATCATCGGCGCAGGAGGCTTCGCGCAGGGTCTTGGGCGTGGTCATGGCGGGCGGAATGGGTGGGGGGTATCGGTGGGGGGTATCGGTGGGGGGGCAGGGAGCGAGATTGCCTGATCGGGCCGCGGGCCATCAGACCGGGCGGCGGGGCATCACTCGCGGCGCGCCGCCGCGAGCTCGTCGCGTGTGTTGATGTTCCGGAACGCGGCCTCGACGTCGTCGAACGCGACCTCGACGACCGTCAGCGTCGAGTACCAGACGTCGATCTTGCGGCCGCCGCCGGCGAGGAATGCGGTCAGGTGCGGCAGCACCGTCCGCCGCGCCAGCGCGAACACCGGGTGCGGTTGCGCGCCAGTCCTGGCGACGGCGAGGTCGGCGTCGCAATCCGCCCGCGCCGCCGCGAGGCGCGCGACGAGATCGTCCGGCAGGAACGGCGAATCGCAGGGCACGGTGCAGACGAGCGATCTTGTCGCGCGGGTCATGCCCGCGTGCAGGCCCGCGAGCGGCCCGGCGAAGCCGCCGACCGCGTCGGCGACGACCGGATGGCCGAATCCGGCGTAGCGCTCGGTGTTCTGGTTGGCGTTGATCAGCACGTCGCCGACCTGCGGCGCGAAGCGATCGAGCACGTGCGCCACCAGCGGCCTGCCGTCGAGTTCGACCAGCCCCTTGTCGACGCCGCCCATCCGCCGGCCCTGGCCGCCCGCCAGCACGACCCCGGTCACCGTGTCGCGCACGGCGCTCATTCGAGCGGCTCGTCCAGCTCGAACGGCAGCCAGTCGACGTGCTCGCGCGCGAAGGCGTGCCCGTCGGGCGCGCGATCGACGGGGTCGTCGAACGCCGCCAGCACGACGTGGGTCTCGGCCGGCCATCGGGCCGACTCGAAGAAGAGCTTGGTGCCGCAGCGCCGGCAGAAGCGGCGGAACGTGCCGGGCGACGACTCGTGCGTCGCCAGCTCGTCGCGGCCGGCGGTGACCTCGACCTGCGCCGACGGGAAGCCGACCCAGGTGACGAACGCCGCGCCGTGCGCGCGGCGGCAGCTGGCGCAGTGGCAGTGGGCGACGAAACGCGAGGGAAACCGCGCGACGAAGCGAACGGCGCCGCAGTGGCAGCGGCCGGCTGCGGCGGCCGCGGACGCCGGCGCGACGCTCATGCCGCCGCGGCGCGGAAGCGCTCGGCGCCGGTGAACAGCAGGTAGTGGCGGTTGGTCGCGCGGCCAATCATGGTCATGCCGACCTTGCAGGCGATCTCGTGCCCCATCTGCGTGAGCCCCGAGCGCGACACGAGGAACGGAATGCCCATCTGCGCGCACTTGATCACCATCTCGGACGTCAGGCGCCCGGTCGTGTAGAAGATCTTGTCGCCGCCATCCAGGCGGTCGAGCCACATGCGGCCGGCGATCGCATCGACGGCGTTGTGGCGACCGACGTCCTCGACGAACATCAGGATGTCGGCCCCCCCCGGTGCGTTGACGGCGAGCGCGCAGCCGTGCACCGCGCCGGACTGCTTGTAGATCGTCTCATGCAGGCGGACGCGATCGAGCAGGTCGTAGAGCGTTTCCTGCGCGAGCGTGGCGCCGGCGGGCAGCCGCACGCTTTCGATGTCCTCCATCAGGTCGCCGAAGACGGTGCCCTGGCCGCAGCCCGACGTCTTGGTCTGCTTCGCCATTCGCGCCTCGAGGTCCTTGAGTCCGTGGCGGGTCTTCACCGACACCGCGTTGACGTCCCAGTCGACCTGTACGGCGACGATGTCGTCGATCGACTCGACCAGCCGCTGGTTGCGCAGGTAGCCGATGGTCAGTGCCTCGGGCGCCGCGCCGAGCGTCATCAAGGTCAGCAGTTCGCGCTTGTCGACGTACACGGTGAGCGGGTGCTCGCCGGCGATCGGCACCTCGCGCGGCGCGCCGTGCTCGTCGACCGCCCGGACGACGAACGTCGACGGGCGGGCGGCGTCGGTCAGCACCGGACGATAGGGTGCCGCGGGGGTGTTCACCGTCATCCCCCTATGTAGCTCATCTCGACCTTGGGTCGCATGGCGGTCGCCGCCGTCCGCAGCTCCGAGTACCGGTCGTCGCGCGCGTTCCAGACCGCGGCGATGGCGGTCGCGAGCGCGCCGTCGTCGGCGCCGCCGCGCAGGAGCTGCTTGAGGTCGTGGCCGGCGGTGGCGAACAGGCAGGTGTAGATCCTGCCGTCGGTCGACAGCCGTGCGCGCGTGCAGTCGCGGCAGAACGCCTGGGTCACCGACGCGATCACCCCGATCTCGCCGCTGCCGTCGCGGTACCGCCAGCGCTCGGCGGTCTCCCCGGAGTAGTTGGGATCGACCTGCACCAGCGGCAGCACGGCGTCGATGCGCCGGACGACGTCGGCGGACGGCAGCACCTCGTCCATCTTCCAGCCGTTGGTGCTGCCGACGTCCATGTACTCGATGAAGCGGACGATCTGGCCGGTGCCCTTGAAGCGGCGGGCGATCGGGACGATCTCCTGATCGTTGGTGCCGCGCTTGACCACCATGTTGATCTTGATCGGCGACAGACCCGCGGCGGCGGCGGCGTCGATGCCCTCGAGCACGCGGTCGACGGCGAAATCGACGTCGTTCATCGCGCGGAACACGCGGTCGTCGAGCGCGTCCAGGCTCACGGTCACGCGGTTGAGCCCGGCGTCCCGCAGCGCGCGGGCCTTCTTCGCCAGCACCGCGCCGTTGGTCGTCAGCGTGAGATCGAGGCCGCCGATCGCCGCCAGCATCTCGACCAGCTTCTCGATGTTCCGGCGCAGGAGCGGCTCGCCGCCGGTCAGGCGGATCTTCTCGACCCCGTGCGCCTTGAACACGCGGGCGACCCGCGCGATCTCCTCGAACGAAAGCAGCTCGTCGTGGGGCAGGAACGGGTAGTCGCGGCCGAAGACGTCCTTGGGCATGCAGTAGACGCAGCGGAAATTGCAGCGGTCGGTCACCGAGATCCGCAGGTCGCGCAGCGGGCGGCCGCGCGCGTCAGCGAGCAGCCCCGACGGAACGACCGCGGGCCCGTCCGTCGCCGCGCGCAATGGCGCGCTGCGTGCGGCGGCGCGGAGGTCGGTGAGGGGGATGATCCTGGTCATGGGGCGGTCGTCGGCGGAACCCTTGCCGCCGACGGCAATCGAAGATGGTAGCAAACCCCGCGGGTAACTGCCGCACATTGCGGTACACTCGCGCCGCCCGGACCCCTGCACTATTGCGTGCAATCCACTCGTTCAATCCCATGCTGCCACTGCGGTTTCCCGTCGTCGTCGTGATGGAGCGCGTTCCGCTGCAGAACCGCTGGGCGACCGAGCGGTGGCAACCCGCGGCGGTGATCCCCGGCCCGGCGCCGGGACCGGCGCCCGAACGGACCGCGCCGCAGCGGATCGCCGACGGTCCGGAAGGCACCCGCTGGTCCTGCGCCGGCTTCGACGTCGAGCTGCACCCGAGCGAGGCGGAGGGCTACCACCTGAACCTGACCGCGCCGGAGCCCAAGGCGTTCGTCGCCTGGCGGCCCGCCGAGGACGAGCGGGAGCCGGCGATGCGACCGCATTGCGTGACCCTTTCCTATAACCAGGCGGCGCGGATGCTCGACGGCGGCGAGCAGGTCGACGCGGTCCCGCTGCCCGACGCCTTGCGCGCCTGGATGGAGCCGTTTGTCGCCGCCCACTACAAGCCCGAGGCAAGGCGCAAGGTGCGCCGCAACGACCCGTTCCGCGACGCCGAAGGCGCCGGCGGTCGCCGTCGTTGAAGCCGCGGCCGGTCCCGGAACGCGCCAGCCCATGACCGACGACTCCCCGCCCGACCGTTTCTCGCTGTCGCGCTGGTCGCGCCGCAAGCTCGAGTCGGCGCGCACGGGCCCGGAGGCATCGAGTCCCGCGGCGTCGGATGCGACGCCGATCCGGACGCGCACCGACGCCGCGGCCGGGACGCTTCAGGCGCCGGGGGTGGCTGCGCCCGTCACTGCGGCGGCCGTCGGCACCAACCCTCCGGGCTCGCCGGGCCCCGTCGCAACCGCCGCCGCACCGACGGCACCGCCGCCGTTGCCGCCGATCGACTCGCTGGGGTTCGATGCCGACTTCACCGGGTTCTTCAAGCCAGACGTCGCGCCGTCGCTGCGCAATGCCGCGCTGAAGAAGCTTTTCGCCGACCCGCGCTTCAACGTCATGGACGGATTGGACACCTACGTCGACGACTATTCGGTGTTCGTGCCGCTCGACGCGGAAGAGGCGCGTGGACTGGTCCAGGCCCGGGCGATCCTCGATCCGCCGAGAATGCGGGTGAACGACCAGGGGAACGCCGAGCTCGCTCCCCCCGACGAGCCTTCCGCTGCAAGCCCCGCCGAAGCGCTCGCGCCGGCCGCGCCCGGCGCGACGTCGAAGCAGCGACGCGGGCGTCGACCCGGGTACGCAGGGCGTGGACGCCGCGAAATCCTGCTGCCGCACCCGCACCCGCACCCGCACCCGCACCCGCACCCGCACCCGCACCCGCACCCGCACCTGCACCCGGAATTATTGCCACCGCCCCGGCGCCCGCGCCGGCCGCCACCGAACCCACCTCCGCGCCGTCGCGCGACTCCACCGCCACGCGCCCCCGCCCATGAGTCTTGCCGCCAAGAAGCTGCACCTTTGCTCCTGCAACGGGACGATGCCCCTCGCGGCCGAGCGCATCGCCGCGGCGCTGGACCTGCCGGACGTCCCGCCGGTGCGCACGATGCTCTGCCAGAAGGAGCTGGGGGCGTTCGCCGACGCCAGCGACGGCGACGTGGTCGTCGCCTGCACGCAGGAGGCGCGGCTGTTCGGAGACATCGCCGAGGAAGGCGGGCGGACGCAGACGATCCGCTTCGTCAACATCCGCGAGACCGGCGGCTGGTCGGCCGATGCGCCCGCGGCGACGCCGAAGATCGCCGCGCTGCTGGCACTGGCTGGGCTGCCCGACCCCGATCCGGTCCCGAGCGTCAGCTACCGGTCCGAAGGGCAGGCGCTGATCGTCGGGCCGATGGACGCGGCGCTGCATTGGGCGAAGGCGCTGGCCGGACGACTCGCGGTGACGGTGCTCGCGACCGGGCGCAGCGCCGGCGCCGAGCTCCCGTCCGAGCGCACGTTTCCGGTCCACTCGGGCACGCTGATCCGGCTCCACGGCTGGCTGGGCGCGTTCGACGCCGCCTGGACGATCGACAATCCGATCGACCTCGACCTCTGCACGCGCTGCAATGCCTGTGTGAAGGCCTGTCCCGAGAACGCGATCGACTGGAGCTACCAGGTCGACCTCGATCGCTGCAAGAGCCACCGCGCGTGCGTGGCCGCCTGCGGCGCGACGGCGGCGATCGACTTCGCGCGCGGCGACCGCGAGCGGACCGAGCGGTTCGACCTCGTGCTCGACCTCCAGCGCACGCCGGCGATTCGGCTGCACCAGCCGCCGCAGGGCTACCTTGCGCCGGGCGCCGACCCGGTGGCCCAGGCGCAGGCGGTGGCGGAACTGACGGCGATGGTCGGCGAATTCGAGAAGCCCAAGTACTTCAGCTACAAGGCATCGATCTGCGCGCACAGCCGGTCGCAGAAGGCCGGCTGCAACCGCTGCATCGACGTCTGCTCGACCGGGGCGATTGCAGCCGACGGCGACCACGTCAAGGTCGAGCCCCACCTCTGCATGGGGTGCGGCGCATGCGCGACCGAGTGCCCGTCCGGGGCGATGACCTACGCGTACCCGTCGGCGCCGGATCTGGCGCGGCGCCTGCGCACGCTGATGTCGACCTACGAACGCGCCGGCGGCCGCGACGCGGTCGTGCTGCTCCATGCGGCCGACGGGCGCGACGTCATTTCGGCCGCGGCAAGGCGAGGCGACGGGCTGCCGGCGCGGGTGATACCGATCGAGGTCCATCACATCGCCTCGGTCGGCCTCGACCTTTGGCTTTCGGCGCTGGCCTGGGGCGCAAGCCAGGTCGCAGTGCTGGCGACGGGCGCCGAAGCGCCGGAATACCACGCGGCGCTGGCGCACCAGATGACGGTCGCCGACACCATCGCCCAGGGCCTGGGCTACCAGGGCCAGCACTTCCGGCTGCTGGACGGCGCCGACCCCATCGTCTTCGCGGCGGCACTGCGCGACTGGCCACCGGCGCTCGCCGTGCGTGTCCCGGCCACCTTTGGCGGCACGCCGGAGAAGCGGACGACGGCGGCGCTGGCGATCGAGCACCTCGCGCTCCACGCACCGGTCCCCCGCAAGGAGATCGCGCTGCCGGCCGGCTCCCCGTTCGGCACCATCGCCGTCAATGCCGACGCGTGCACGATGTGCCTTGCCTGCGTGGGATCGTGCCCGGTCGGCGCGCTGCAGGATGGGCAGGAGGTGCTCGAACTGCGGTTCGTCGAGAGCAAGTGCGTCCAGTGCGGGTTGTGCCGGGAGACCTGCCCGGAGGCCGCGATCACGCTGGCGCCGCGCCTGTCGCTGGTCCCCGAAGCGCGGGCGCCGCGGGTCGTCAACGCCGCGGCGATCTTCAAGTGCATCCAGTGCGGCAAGCCGATGGGGACCGACAAGATGATCGGCAACATGCTGGCGAAGCTGTCCGGACACTCGATGTTCGCCAAGCCCGGTGCGCTCGACCGGCTGAAGATGTGCGCCGACTGCCGCGTCGTCGACCTGATGAAGAACGAGGGCAGCCTCGACGTCCGTGATACGGGGCGGGGCCGATGAGCGAGGCCGCGATCACGCTGCACCATCGGCTCGAGCCCGAGGACCAGGCGCGCGCCGATTTCTACGCGCTGCTGGCCCGCCTGTACGCCGCGGGCCCCGACGCCGCGCTGCTCGCGGCGATCGCCGCGGCGCCGCCGCTCGACGCCGCCGCCGTCGCCAGCGACGACGAAGGCTCCGGGTCGCAGCTCGCGGCCGCCTGGGACCGGCTGCGCGCCGCCAGCGCCGCGATGGACCCGGACGCGGCGACGCAGGAGTACGTCGACGTCTTCGTGGGCGTGGGCAAGAGCGAGGTCAACCTGCACGGATCGCACTGGCTGACCGGCTTCATGATGGAAAAGCCGCTGGCCGAGCTGCGCGCCGACCTGGCCGCCCTGGGGCTCGCGCGCCGGCCCGAGGTCACCATGCTGGAGGACCATTTGTCCGCATTGTGTGAGACCATGCGGATATTGATCGGCGGGCAGGGTGAGCGTCGGCCCGCGCCGGTCCCCGAACAGCGAAGGTTCTTCGAAGCGCGGATCGCCCCTTGGGCGAACGATTGCTGCACCGCAATAGAAAACTGTCCACTTGCCAACTATTACCGGCGAGTTGCAGAATTCACAAGATTTCTCCTGGCGATCGAGCGTGACGCGCTCGCCATGGAGTGAAGATTGCAGTCACGCGGTTCAACTCGGAGGTTGTCATGAGCACGAGCCCGTCTCGCGTCCTTCCCGCTGCCCAGGCTTCGGCGGCATCTCCCACCTCCACCGATACCGCGCGCAGGCGTTTCCTGGTCACGCTGGGCGCCGGCAGCGCCACCGCCGCCGCCGCGCTGACAGCGTTGCCCGCCGCCGCGACCGCCGTGGCTCCCGCGGTTCCGGCCGACGACGATTCCGTGTCGAAGTACCGCGAGACCGCGCACGTCCGCGACTACTACCGCACCACCAGGCTCTAGGAGGAGGAAGGTCATGCTGCTGACGAAGAAAAGCGAAGGCATCGCCGCAGCCGGTCCGCGCCTGGCGCGCTTCGCGGGCACCAGGCTCGCGACCATGGACCGGCGGACGTTTCTGAAGCGTTCGGGTCTCGTCGCCGGCACCGGCGCTTTCGCGAGCCAGTTGCCGTTCGGCGCAATCGGTCCCGCGCAGGCGGCCAAGGAAGAGGCCGGCGGCCCGATGACGGTCGCACGCACCGTCTGCACCCACTGCTCGGTGGGCTGCGCGGTCGACGCATACGTCGAGAACGGCGTGTGGGTGCGCCAGGAACCGGTGTTCGATTCGCCGCTGAACCTCGGTGGACACTGCGCGAAGGGCTCCTCGATCCGCGAGCATGGCCACGGCGAGCATCGCCTGAAGACGCCGATGAAGCTCGTCAACGGCAAGTACCAGCAGATCAGCTGGGAGCAGGCGTTGAACGAGGTCGGCGACAAGATGCTCGCGATCCGCAAGGAAAGCGGCCCCGACGCCGTGTTCTGGGTCGGCAGCTCCAAGCACAACAACGAGCAGGCCTACCTGATGCGGAAGTTCGTGTCCTTCTGGGGCACCAACAACACCGACCACCAGGCGCGGATTTGCCACTCGACGACGGTCGCCGGCGTAGCCAACACCTGGGGCTACGGTGCGATGACCAACTCGTACAACGACATGCAGAACACCAAGTGCGCGATGTACATCGGCAGCAACGCCGCCGAAGCGCACCCGGTTTCGATGCTGCACATGCTGCACGCCAAGGAGGGTGGCGCGAAGCTGATCGTCGTCGACCCCCGCTTCACGCGCACCGCCGCGAAGGCCGACGAGTTCCTGCGCATCCGGTCCGGCACGGACATCCCGTTCGTCTACGGCATGCTCTATCACATCTTCAAGAACGGCTGGGAGGACAAGCAGTACCTCAACGACCGCGTCTGGGGGATGGACAAGATCAAGGCCGAGGTCATGGCCAAGTGGACGCCCGACAAGGTCGAGGAAGCCTGCGGCGTGCCCGAAGCCCAGGTGGCCAAGCTCGCCGAGATGATGGCCAAGAACAAGCCGTCGACGGTGGTCTGGTGCATGGGACAGACGCAGCACACGACGGGCAACGCCGTCGTCCGCGCGTCGTGCCTGCTGCAGCTCGCGCTGGGCAACGTCGGCGTGTCCGGCGGCGGCACCAACATCTTCCGTGGCCACGACAACGTGCAGGGCGCGACCGACGTCGGCCCGAACCCCGACTCGCTGCCCGGCTACTACGGCATCGCCGCCGGTTCCTGGCGGCACTGGGCTGCGGTGTGGGGCGTCGACTACGAGTGGATCAAGAAGCAGTACGCGCCGGGCATGATGGAGAAATCCGGCATGACGGTGTCGCGCTGGATCGACGGCGTGCTCGAGAAGAACGAGCTCATCGACCAGGACTCGAACCTGCGCGCGCTGGTCTTCTGGGGCCACGCGCCGAACAGCCAGACGCGCGGGCCGGAGATGATCGACGCGTTCAAGAAGCTCGACCTGACCGTCGTCATCGACCCCTATCCGTCAGCGACGTCGATGATGGCCGCCAAGGCCAAGGCCGACGGCGGCAAGGGCGACGTCTACCTGTTGCCGGCCGCGACGCAGTTCGAGACGTCCGGTTCGTGCACGGCATCGAACCGGTCGATCCAGTGGCGCGAGCGCGTCATCTCGCCGCTGTTCGAGTCGCAGACCGATCACGCGATCATGTACGCGTTCGCCAAGAAATTCGGCTTCGACAAGGAGTTCGTCAAGAACTTCAAGATGATCAAGCCCGACGCGAGCAAGTGGGAAGAGCCGGAACCCGAGTCGATTCTCCGCGAGATCAACAAGGGCACCTGGACCATCGGCTACACCGGCCAGTCGCCGGAGCGGCTGAAGCTGCACATGAAGCACATGCAGACCTTCGACGTGAAGACGCTGCGCGCCAAGGGCGGCCCCTGCGACGGCGAGTTCTTCGGCCTGCCGTGGCCGTGCTACGGCACGCCCGAGCTCAAGCACCCGGGATCGCCGAACCTCTACAACACCTCGGTGCCGATGATGGAAGGCGGCGGCTGCTTCCGCGCCAACTTCGGCGTCGAGCGTGACGGGGTGTCGCTGCTGGCCGAGGACGGGTCGTTCCCGAAGGGCGGCGAGCTCACTTCCGGCTACCCCGAACTCGACCACGTGCTGCTGAAGAAGCTGGGCTGGTGGGACGAGCTGACCGAGGCCGAGAAGAAGGCGGCCGAGGGCAAGAACTGGAAGACCGACCTGTCCGGCGGCATGATCCGCGTGTTCATGAAGGTCCACGGCAACCATCCGTTCGGCAACGCCAAGGCGCGCGCCGTCGTCTGGAACTTCCCCGATCCGATCCCGCAGCACCGCGAGCCGCTGTACTCGCCGCGCCCGGACATGGTCGCGAAGTATCCGACGCACGACGACAAGAAGGCGTTCTGGCGGCTGCCGACGCTGTTCAAGACAGTGCAGGACGACAACGTCAAGAAGAACGTCGCCAAGGACTTCCCGCTGATCCTCACCTCGGGACGGCTGGTCGAGTTCGAGGGCGGCGGCGAGGAGACGCGGTCGAATCCCTGGCTGGCCGAGCTGATGCAGGACAACTTCGTCGAGATCAACCCGAAGGACGCCAACGACCGCGGCTTGCGCGACGGCGAGTTCGTGTGGGTCAAGTCGCCGACCGGCGCGCAGATCAAGGTCAAGGCGATGGTCACCGAACGGGTGGCCCCGGGCACGACCTTCGTCCCGTTCCACTTCTCCGGCTGGTGGATGGGCAAGGACATGATCGAGCACTACCCGAAGGGTGCCGCCCCGATCATCCGCGGTGATGCGGTCAACACCGCTACCACTTACGGCTACGATTCGGTCACGATGATGCAGGAAACCAAGACGACGCTTTGCAACGTCGCCAAGGCCTGATACGGCACGCTAGAGGAGGAATCCCGAAATGGCACGAATGAAGTTTCTCTGCGACGCCGAGCGCTGCATCGAGTGCAACGGCTGTGTCGCCGCCTGTAAGCAGGAACACGAGATTCCCTGGGGCGTGACCCGCCGCCGCGTCGTCACCATCAATGACGGCGTACCGGGCGAGCGCTCGGTCTCGGTCGCGTGCATGCACTGCTCCGACGCGCCGTGCATGGCCGTCTGCCCGGTGGACTGCTTCTACAAGACCGAGGAAGGCGTCGTGCTGCACGACAAGGACCTCTGCATCGGCTGCGGCTACTGCTTCTACGCCTGCCCGTTCGGCGCGCCGCAGTTCCCGCAGGCGGGGGCGTTCGGCGTGCGAGGCAAGATGGACAAGTGCACGTTCTGCGCCGGCGGTCCCGAGGCGAACAACTCGGAAGCCGAGTTCAAGAAGTACGGCCGCAATCGCCTGGCCGAGGGCAAGCTGCCGGTGTGCGCCGAAATGTGCGCGACCAAGGCGCTGCTCGCCGGTGACGGCGACGTCGTGGCCAGCATCTACGGCGAACGGGTCACCAAGCGCGGCAAGGGTTCGGAGGTCTGGGGCTGGGCCACGGCATACGGCCGTCCCGCCGCACCGACGCAGCCTGCGCCGCCTGCAGGAGGAGCGAAATCATGATGCGACGCATGTTCCTTGCGGTCACGGCGGCGGCGTTCGCGCTCGGCGTGGCCGGCTGCGGCGAGCGGCCGCAGGTGGTCCAGTACAAGCAGGGCAAGTATTCCGGCAAGCCCGACCAGCCGCCGTGGGAGGGCGCGACGTTCAAGGGCAACCAGGCCGACTGGGAGCGCGCGCTCAAGCAGCGCAACCAGAACCAGAACGAATACAAGCGCACCAGCTGACACGGGAGCCACGATGACCCGATCCATCCTCCGCGCCGCCGGTGCTGCCGCGGCTGCGTTCGGGCTTGCCGCGTCGATTGCGTTCGCGCAGTCGCCGGCGGTCAGTCCCGCCGAGGCCGATTTCGCGAAACAGCAGCAGGCGCGGCAGCAGGCACAGCCGCTCAACAACCAGCCCGTGTGGTCGGAAGTGCGGTCCGGCCAGCCGCAGATCACGAGCATCCCCGGGCGCGAGACCAACGTGCTCATCCAGTCGCAGGGTCAGACGTGGCGGGCCGCGCGCCTGCAGGTCGCCACCATCGGCGGCGTGATCATTTCGATCGTCCTGCTGGGCCTGCTCGGTTACTACGCGTGGCGCGGCCCGATCGAGCTGCACGGCAAGCCCACCGGCCGCCTGATCCAGCGCTTCACGCCGGCCAAGCGCATCGCGCACTGGGCGATGGCGCTCACCTTCGTCGCGCTGGCGATCACCGGTTTGATCATCACGTTCGGCAAGTCGCTGCTGCTGCCGCTGATCGGGTACACGCTGTTCTCCTGGCTGGCCACGCTGGCGAAAACCGTCCATAACTTCGTTTCACCGGTCTTCTCGGTTGCGCTGCTGGTGTTCATCGTGATGTTCGTCCGCGACAACATCCCGCGCGCCTACGACGGCAAGTGGCTCGCCAAATTCGGCGGCATGCTCGACCGATCCGGGTCGACGCACCCGCCGTCGGGCAAGTTCAACGCCGGCGAGAAGGCGCTGTTCTGGCTGCTGGTGTGTTTCCTCGGCATCCTGATCGTTCTGTCGGGCTACGTGCTGCTGTTCCCGAACTTCGACCAGACCCGCTCGACCATGCAGATCGCCAACATCGTCCACATTTCCGCCGCGCTGCTCGCCAGCGCCATGGCCTGCTTCCACATCTACCTGGGCACGGTGGGCATGCGGGGAGCGTTCGACGCCATGCGCTACGGCTACGTCGACGAGGCGTGGGCGAAGGAGCATCACGAGTACTGGTACAACGACGTGGTGGCGGGCAAGCTGCCGCGCGGACCGGAACCGGCCGCGGCATTGCCGCGCAGCCGCTTCGCGGTATGACGAACCGGAGGAGGGAAGGGGGAATGACGATGACGACGCTGCGCGCACTGATCGCGGCAGGCCTGGTGGTGGCGACCTTCGGAGTCGCGGTGGCGAAGCTGCCGCCGGCGCCGCCGCTGACCGACGCCCAGAAGGTGGCCGCCGAGGAAAAGAAGGCCAAGGATGCCGCCACCGCCGATCTCGCCAAACAGCAGCAGGCCAAGGCGGAAGATCGTGTCGCCGCTCGCTACTTCGCCGAGTCCAAGGCGAAGGGCAAGGTGGTGACGCCGCCGCAGATGCCCGCCAGTGCGCCTGCCGCGGCTCCCGCCGCCAAGGCGGCGCCGGCGCCGGCAAAGAAATAGCGTCCGCACTGCGATGACTTGCAACGGGGGCGATGGCCCCCGTTTCTTTTTGGGGCTCCCGTCGCATCCCGGAAAGGGTCCGGTTTGGCGTGCCGGCCCGGGCGCGATATAATCACCGGTCCGGAGAGCTGGCCGAGTGGTCGAAGGCGCCTGACTCGAAATCAGGTATACGGCAACGTATCGGGGGTTCGAATCCCTCGCTCTCCGCCAGACGAACGACGACGGGCCCCGCGCGGGGCCCGTCGCCATTCCGGGCCCCGGGACCGCGGACCGCGTAGCCGGTATCATCGTTTCGTCGACGTCGCCGACACCGCGACTCACCCCAGCTCATGGCCACGAACCCCCGCATCGACCAGACGATTTCGCTCGTCGCGCTCATCCTGCTCGTCGCCGGATGTTTCCTCGTCCTGCGGCCGTTCCTGACGGCGATCGTCTGGGCGGCGATCCTGACGGCGACGACGTGGCCGCTGTTCGTCCGGCTGCGCGACGCGATGCGCGGCCACACGGGGCTCGCTTCGCTGGCGATGGTCGTGCTCATTTCGCTGACGCTGCTCGCGCCGTTTGTCGTCGTCGGCGCGACGATCGCGGACAACGCCGAGCATCTCTGGGCGCTGGTGCAGCGTCTCGTCGCCGAGGGCCCGCCCGCGCCGCCGGAGTGGGTGGCGCAGATTCCGCTGGTCGGGCCGCATCTGGCCAGCTACTGGGGCGGCTTCGTCCACGACACGGCGCGTCTGGTCGAGGAACTGCGCAAGCTCGCGGAGCCCGCGCGCAAGCTCGCATTATCGGGGGGGACGACGTTCCTCGCGGGCCTGCTGCAGCTTTCGCTGTCGATCCTGATCGCGTTCTTCTTCTTCCGTGACGGCGACGCGATCCTCGCGCGACTGCGCGCGGCCGGCGAGCGCATCGCGGGCGATCGCGCCCGGCGCCTGCTGGCGGTCGCTGCCGAAACCACGCGCGGCGTGGTGCTCGGCATCCTCGGCACCGCACTGGTTCAGGGCATCCTGATGGGATTGGGCGCCTGGATGGCCGGAATCGACGCCGCGCCGCTGCTGGGGTTCCTGGTGTTCCTGTTGTCGCCGGTGCCGGTCGGGCCACCCTTGATCTGGGGCGGTGCGGCCGCCTTGCTGATGGCTCAGGGCGAGACCGGGTGGGGCATTTTCATGCTGGTGTGGGGGGCGGGCCTGGTTTCGACGGTGGACAACATCATCCGGCCGCTGATCATCAGCCACGGCGGTGCGCTGCCGTTCATCCTGGTCCTGATCGGCATCATCGGGGGCATCCTGGCCTTCGGGTTCATCGGCGTCTTCCTCGGGCCGGTGCTGATCGCCGTCGGATTCATGCTGGTGAAGGAATGGGCCCCTGCGGCGACGCCGGCCGGGGCGCTTTCGCCGCCGGCCGGCGACGCCGTTCCCCCGGCCGGGGGCGACGGCGCCGCGTGACTGGAATCGATGCGTCGGCGCCCGGGCCCGTTCGCCCCGCCGGAAAGGACCGGGGCCGGCGAACTGATGCGCCGGCCCCGTCGTTCGGTCACCCGCCTCGCGTCCCCGTCAGATCGCGCTGCAGAACGCGACGCTGTTCGGGCCCACGCCCTCCGGCACCCAGCCACGGTTGATCATCGCGCGCTTGACCGAGAGGTCGATCGTGTAGCGATGGTTGGCGTCGCGCCGGTTGTTGAAGAACCGGTACACCGGGACCCGACCGGTCGGGCAGGCGCCCGCCGCGTCCGGAACCTCGATCCAGAACGCGGCACCATCCTCGAGATTCCAGACGCCGGGCCAGTTGTTCAGGACGAACAGGCACTCGTTCGGGGCGGCGCTGAAGAAGTGCGAATTGATGTGGACGTCGGCGCCCGCATAGAAGCGGCAGACCGGCATCGACGCCGGCGCATAGAGCGGGTCGAAGTAGCCGTAGAACACGAGGCCGGTGCGCTGGAACGTGCCCGCCGGGTCGGCGTCGAGCGCGTCCATCTCGGCGGTCGACGCGGTGATGAAATAGTGGTCGAGGTCGGCGTTGTAGTACTCCACGACCGGGATCGATCCGGGCGGCAGGTCGCCGGTGGCCGGGATCGTGCTCGCGACCGCCGCTCCCGCGTCGAGCATGCCGATGCCGCACAGGTTGCCCGTGCCGCAGGTGGTGCCGGCCGGGAAGTCGCGCGCGGTGCCCTGCAGGATGCCCAGCACGCGCCCGGGGGTCATCGTCGGGTTGCGACCGAGCATCAGCGACGCGACGCCCGACACCAGCGGGGCCGAGAAGCTGGTGCCGATGCCGAGCGAGTACGCCGGATCGCCGGGCGAGGTGTCGCCGCGGTTGGAGTGCGACACCGTCGCGTCGTCGACCGTCTCGCCGGCCGGCGCGGCGAGGTCGACCCGGGTGCCGAAGTTCGAGTAGAAAGCGCGTTCCCCGGCGACGTTGAGCGCGGCGACGGTGACGACGCCGCTGCAGTTCGCCGGCGCGTAGTTGGCGGCGTCGTCGGACTCGTTGCCGGCGGCCGCGACGACGACCGCACCCTGCGCCAGCGCATCGTCGACGGCTTCCTGGATCGCCTGCGTGCACGCGCCGGGACCGCCCAGGCTCAGGTTGATCACACGTGCGGGGTTGGGATTCGCGGGCACGCCGGCGATGGCGACACCCGATGCCCACAGCATGCCCTCGAACACGTCGGCGTCGGTGCCGCCGCATTGCCCGAGCACGCGCACGGGGAGGACCTTCGCGCGCCAGTCGACGCCGGCGATGCCCTGGCCGTTGTTGGTGTTGGCCGCGATCTGCCCGGCGATGAAGGTGCCGTGCCACGACGACGGCGTGGCGGGATACCCGCCGCAGCCGCCTTCGTCGATCCAGTCGCCCTCGTCGCGCGGATTGCCGTCGCGCCCGTTGCCGTCCCGCGCATCCTCGGCCGACGAAATGAAGTCGTACCCCGGCAGCGTGCGACCGTTCATGTCGGGATGCGGCTGGATCCCCGTGTCGACCACCGCGACGACCATGCCCGCCGCGCCGGTCGTCAGGTCCCAGGCGGCCGGCGCGTTGATGCCCGCCACCGGATCGAACAGCCCCCACTGCCGGCCGTACAGCGCGTCGTTGGGCACCGCCGCCTGCCGGAAGCGGCGCAGCACCGGATCGGCGAACCGGACCGCGCCGTCGTCCTGCAGCCGGGACGCGAACGCGGCCAGGGTCGCGGCGTCCTGCGCGCGGTCGAGGCGCAGCAGCCAGACCCCGCCGATCTGGCGCTCGGCCGTGACGCCGACGCCGAGCGCCGCTGCGAAGCGGGCGGACAGTGTCGCCCAGTCGGCCGCGCCGTCGTTCAGGCGGACCAGCAACCGGTCCCCCTTCGGCCCCGCGGTCTTGCCGACGACCTTGTCGACCGGCGCCCGGGAGGCGGGCACTTCCGCCCAGAGGACGCCGCGGTCCTGGCGCAGTGCGCGCAGCATGGCGTCGGCTTCGGCGCGGCTGCGCGGCGCCGGCAACGCCAGTTCGACCGCGCCCGTACGCGTCGTGCCGGTGAGGGTGAGGGGCGATCCGGCGAGCGCCTCCAGCCGGGCCTTCACGCCGTCCGGCAACTGCCCCCCGTCGGCGGCGTAGGGATGGAGGCGCAGGCGGATGGACGAGACGGCCTCCGCGCGCGCGCTCGCGACCCAGCCGGCGGCCATGACGAGGCCGGCGGCGAGCGCGACGAGGGCTCGGGCGGCGGGACGACGCCCGGCTTCGGCAGCTGACGCGCTGCGCGGGTTGGGGCGGAGGACAACGGGCGGTCGGTAGTGGCGGTTCATGCGGTACTCCCCGTGGATTCGCGCGGTCGAAACTGTACCCGACAGGCGAAGCAAGTTCGAGGCCATGCTGCCGCCCGGGCTGCCGCCAGTAGCTGCCCCACCGGAGCCGCCGCCCGGAGCGGCAGCCCGCAGGCGCTGCACGCGGCCGCCACCCGGAGGCGCCGGCGGCAAGGGCCCCGCTCCCTTCGACTCAGTCGCCCGAGTGCGGCAACGGCTTCGCCGCGGCGCGCGTGCGCGCGACCTCGGCGCGGTACGGCCCCAGCAGCGTCACCATCTGCGCGAAGATCTTCGGCGTCGCGGCGATCACTTCTCCGCCGTGAAGGTAGTCCCCCTCGCCGGAGAGGTCGCCGATCAGGCCTCCCGCTTCCAGCACCAGCAGGCTGCCGGCGGCGACATCCCACGGATTGAGGCCGACCTCGAAGAACCCGTCGTAGAACCCGGCGGCGACGTACGCGAGATCGAGCGCGGCGGCGCCTGGCCGGCGGAGGCCGGCGGTGTGCTCGATCATCGTGCGCATCATCGCGAGGTAGGCGTCGAGGAAGCTGCCGTCGCGAAACGGAAAGCCCGTGCCGATCAGGCACTCCTTCAGCTGCGTGCGCCTGGAGACGCGGATGCGCCGGTCGTTGAGGTATGCGCCGCGGCCGCGCGTGGCCGTGAACAGGTCGTTGCGCACCGGGTCGTAGATGACGCCCTGCGTGACCTGTCCCTTGTGCGCGAGCGCGATCGACACGCAGTACTGCGGGAAGCCGTGCAGGAAGTTGGTGGTGCCGTCGAGCGGATCGATGATCCACACGTTCTCCGCCTCGGCGTTCTCGCCTTTGGCGGTGCCTTCCTCTGCTAGAATCGCGTGATCCGGATACGCCTCGAGCAGCGTCTCGACGATCGCGCTCTCGGCGGCGCGGTCGATTTCGCTGACGAAGTCCTTCGGCCCCTTCGCGGTCACCGTCAGGCGGTCGAGGTCGCGGGACCCGCGGTTGATGATGTTGCCGGCGCGGCGCGCCGCTTTCACCGCGATGGTGAGCGTGGGATGCATGTCGTGGGGCGGGCGCGGCGGGCGCACCCGGCGTGATAAAGAACGAAGAATGGCATTTTACCCGCTGCCGGCGCGCTCTGCGCGGTCGGCAACGGAACGGCGCATCCTGCCCTCCCGGCTGCGCTCCCCCGATCAACCTCCGCCCCGGCCGTGACCTCGCTCCTCGATCGCGTTCGTGTCGTCCTCGTCGCCACCAGCCATCCCGGCAACATCGGCGCTGCGGCACGGGCGATGCTGACGATGGGCGTGCATCGGCTCGTGCTCGTCGCGCCCCGGAAGTTTCCCGACGCCGACGCCGTGGCGATGGCTTCGGGCGCGACCGCCGTGCTCGACGCGGCGCAGGTCGTCGCCGGCCTCGACGACGCGCTGGCCGGCTGCGTGCTCGCCGTCGGCCTCTCGGCGCGCCCGCGCGAGTTCGCCGGCCGCGTGCTGCCGATTCGCGCCGCGGCGCTCGAGGCGTGCGAGCAACGCGGTCGACGGCGACGTCGCGTTCGTCTTCGGCACCGAGATGTCCGGCCTGTCGAACGATGAATTGACGCGCTGCGGGGTCGTCGCGACGATCCCGGCCAACCCCGCGTACGCGTCGCTCAACCTGGCGGCGGCGGTGCAGGTGGCCTGCTACGAGCTCAACGTCGCAGCCACCGGCGGCGAGGTCTGGCGCGCGCCGCGCTTCGCCCCGGCGACCGCCGACGAGATCGCGAGCCTGTACGCGCACGGCGAGAAGACGCTGGTCGCGATGCGCTTCCTCAATCCGGCGCATCCGAAGCGGCTGCTGCCGCGGCTGCGGCGGCTGTTCGCCCGGCGCGGCTTCGAGCGCGAGGAGGTGAACATCCTGCGCGGCATCCTCGCGCGGATCGACGAACTGGTCGAGCGCGCGCGTGGACGCTGAGCGAGCCGACCCGTCGACGGTCGCCTGGTTCGCGCGGGCGGGGCAGCCCTGGTCGGCCGCCGAGTCCGCGGCGGTCGAGGAGCTGATCGCGTCGTGGCCGGCGCTGGACGGCGCGACGATCGCGGCCGTGGCGAGCACCGACGCCGCGTCGGCGCTGCTGCGCACGGCCGTCTTCGACGACGCGTGGTGGGACGAGGAGGAGGGCCTGCGCGAAGGGCTCTGGCATGCGGCGACGCATGCGCTGTCCGAAGCGGAGCTCGAGCGCCGGCTCGCGGAGGCCGGCACGCGCTGGCGGCAGGTCGCGCGCGATGCCGCGCGTCGTGCCTTTGCCGCCGATTCCGCGCTTGCGCACGAAGCCGCAAGCGCGCTGACGCTGGCTGCGCACCAGCGGATGCTGGCGCAGCTCGCGGGCGAGGGCGGGCGGCACGTCTTCGTGCGCAAGCTCGCGCTGTTCGCCGCCGGGCGCTGGCCGCTGGGGTACCATCGCGGACGCTATTACGTCTTCTGACCCCGGTGGACTCCCCGACCTCGCGCGTGCCGCCGATCCCCGCGCCGACCTGCCGCAATTGCGGCGCCGAGGCGCCCGGCGCCTACTGCCCCGCCTGCGGCCAGGAGACCGCGCTCGCGCTGCCGACCGCAGGGGTGTTTCTGCGCGAGGCCGCGGGCCGGTACGTCGCCCTCGACGGCCGGTTCGCGCGCACGCTGTTCCACCTGCTGTTCCGGCCCGGCTTCCTGACCAACGAGTATTTCGCCGGGCGCCGCCGCCGCTACATCCGTCCGGCGCGACTGTTCCTGGTGCTCGCATTGGCGCTGTTCGCCGTGCTGCGCGTCGCCACCGAGGCGGTTCCCGGCTCGGCGCTGCTGGTGCTCGACGGCGACCGCGCCGCGGAGATCACGCGCGAGGCGAAGGCCGGTGCGCAGATTGCGCGCGAGGCGAAGGCCGGTGCGCGGAAGGCGGCGTCGCCGGACGGCGAGGGCGAGGACGTCTCCGTGTCCGGCCCTGGCTTCGACGTGGGGCTCCGGTTCGACCGCGACCTCCACGCCTTCGCCATCGGTCCCGAGGGCTGGGTCCGCGACCATCTGCAGCAGCGGCTCGATCGCTTCAACCGGCTCGGGCGCCAGGAGAAGATCGACCAGATCATCGGCGGCGCGCTGCGCTACGGACCGTACGCGCTGATCGCGCTGCTGCCGTGGTTTGCGTTCCTGCTGCAGATCGTCTACGCCGGACGTCGGCGCTCGTATCCTCATCGGCCGCGGCGGTACGCCGAGCACCTGGTCTACGGCGCGCACAACCACGCCTTCGCCTGCCTGGCGCTGATCCTCGCCGTCGCCGTGCCCTTGCCTCCGCTGAGGGCGGCCGCCGTGCTGTGGATGCTCGGCTACTTCTTCTGGTCGATGAAGGTCGTCTACGGCGGTCGCTGGAGCGGCGTGGTCCTCCGCGGACTGGTCGTGGCGATCGCCTACCTGACGATGTTCGGGCTGGTCACCGCATTCCTGCTGGTCACTGCGATCGTGCTGCGCTGATGGCCCGAGCCGCGGTCCGGCGCGATGATCGCGGTCGCGCCCGCCCGGCGGACGTTGCCGATGCCGCAAGCGAAACGGGCGCGGCAAGCCGCGCCCGTCATCACGGTCGCATCGCGGCTACCTGGCCGCTTCGTACTTCCTGATCAGGTCGCGCGCGCTCTGCAGCAGCGCCTTGCCGTCGTTGCCCTTGGCGGTGACGTCCTTGACCCATTCTTCGTCGAGATTCGCCGTCGCCTTTTCCCAGCTCGCGAGTTCCGCGGCGGGAATCACGTAGAAAGTGTTGCCGCGGTCGACGGCGAGTTTGCGGGCCGGCGGCGCCGACGCGTCCCACTGGCGGCCGAAGGCCTTGGCCATCGGCAAGCCGGAATTCGCATCGATCACCTTCTTCAGGTCGGCCGGCAGGCTGTCGTACTTGGCCTGGTTCATCGCCAGCGTGAACACGGCGGTGTACAGCGCGCGCGACTTGGGGTCGGTCTCGCTGTGGTACTTCGTGAGCTCGTGCGCCTTGATCGAGGGGATCACCTCCCACGGCAGCAGGTAGCCGTCGATGACGCCCTTGGAAATCGCCTCCGACAGCTGCGGCAGCGGCATCGCCACCGGAGTCGCGCCGAGTGCGGCGAGCAGCTTGTTCGTCTGCCGCGTCGGCGCGCGCATCTTCAGGCCCTTGAAGTCCGCCATCACCTTCACCTGCTTGTCGCGGGTGTTGACGAAGCCGTTGTCGTGCACGTTGACGACGAGCATCCTGATGCCGGCGAATTCCTTCTGCGCGTTCTTCTCGTAGTATTCCCAGGCAGCCTGGCTCGTGGATTCCGCCGACGCCGACATGAACGGCAGCTCGAACACCTCCATCAGCGGGAAGCGGCCCGCGGTGTAGCCGGGCAGCGTCCACACGATGTCGGCGACGCCGTCCTTCACCTGATCGATGAGCTGCGGCGGCGTGCCGCCGAGCTGCATCGACGGGTAGATCTGGCACTTGAGCTTGTTGCCGGAGTCCTTCGCGATCTTGTCGCACCACGGCACCAGCAGCTGCGACGGCGGCATCGCGCCGGGCGGCCAGAAGTGGTGGACCTTGAGCGTGATTTCCTGCGCGGCCGCGGGGAGCGACGCGAGCGCGGCGAAAGTCGTTGCGACGAGGGTGCGGGCAAGGCGTGACATCGTTCCTCCGGATGGGCGTCGCGCCCGGGTGGGCGGCGCGCCTCGGTGTTGGCGACCAAGGCGCAGTGTAGACAATTCGAGGCGGTGGGGGCAGGGCTGCGGCCCGGTCGCGGGGCCGACGCGCAGGTTCGGACCGCAATACCGGGCCAGCGCGCGCGGTTGCGGCGTGGGGACAATACTTGAGAGGAACTGTCGGATATGGGAAAATCTATGCATGTTCGATCGCCTGCGCGAAGACATTGCCGTCGTGTTCGACCGCGACCCCGCGGCGCGGACGCGGTGGGAGGTGCTGACCTGCTACCCAGGGCTGCACGCGCTGGTCTGGCACCGGCTGACCCGCCGCCTCTGGCGGGCGGGGTGGCGCTGGCTCGCCCGCTGGCTCGCGCATTGCGGCCGCTTCGCGACCGGCATCGAGATCCATCCGGGAGCCACCATCGGGCGCCGGGTGTTTATCGACCACGGCATGGGCGTGGTGATCGGCGAGACCGCGGAAATCGGGGACGATTGCACGCTCTATCACGGGGTCACCCTGGGCGGCACCTCCTGGAACAAGGGCAAGCGCCATCCCACGCTCGGCAAGGGGGTCGTGATCGGCGCCGGCGCCAAGGTGCTGGGGCCGATTCTGGTGGGAGATGGCGCCAAGATAGGCTCCAATGCCGTCGTGGTGCGCGACGTTCCCGCGGAGGCGACGGCGGTGGGCATTCCCGCACGCATCGTCGTGGGTGACGAAGCCGAGCGACGCGAGTCGCAGGCGGCGAAGATGGGCTTCTCCGCCTACGCCATCGCCGCCGACATGAACGACCCGGTGGTGCAGGCGATCCATCGGCTGATCGATCACGCCGCGGAAGCCGACGCGCGCATGGAACTGCTGATCGCGCGGCTGACCGAGGACGGGCACGACTGCGGCGACGCCAAAGCCACGGCCGACCGCTTCGACCCCCAGCGCCTCAATCGCATGCTTGACTGAACTTGTCGGACTTAAGGTTGACTAATCAAGTCGGGAAAGGCAGAATCGCAAAGTCGCTTTGTCCAGGACACTCGCCCGCGCCGGGCAACCGGACCGCAACGGGTCGGGACCCTGGTCGGCGACCTGCCCGAACCGACGCCTCCGGCAGTGCCCGGAAGACCGACACCTGAACCAGGGAGCATCGAAACCGCCATGCGCCTCACCACCAAAGGTCGATTCGCCGTCACCGCGATGATCGATGTCGCGCTCTACGGCACCAAGGGTCCCGTGACGCTCGCCGCCGTGTCCGAGCGCCAGAAGATCTCGCTGTCCTACCTCGAGCAGCTTTTCGGCAAGCTGCGGCGCCACGGCCTCGTGGAGAGCGTCCGCGGCCCCGGCGGCGGGTATCATCTCGGCAAGCCGCTCGACCAGGTCTCGGTCGCCGACATCATCCAGGCGGTCGACGAGCCGATCGACGCCACGCAGTGCGGCGGGCGCGAGAATTGCCGCGACGACCGCCGCTGCATGACGCACGAGCTGTGGGCCGGGTTGAACGCGCACATCTTCTCGTTCCTCCGGTCGGTGACGCTGGCGCAACTCGTTGCGCAGCAGCACGAGGCGATGGCGCGTGCGGGCGACGCCGCCGTGCTGCAGGACCACCGGGTGGCGATGCCGGCGCGTCCCGCCGAGTCGATCGTAGCGCTCTGAACACGGCCCGTCCGACCGCCACCGAAGAAAGCTTGCCGCAGCGATGAAGACTCCGATCTATCTCGACTACTCCGCGACCACGCCGGTCGACCCGCGCGTCGCCCAGGCGATGATCCCGTGGCTCACCGAGCATTTCGGCAATCCGGCGTCCCGTTCGCATGCATTCGGATGGGAAGCCGAGCAGGCGGTCGAGGACGCGCGCGGGCACGTCGCCGCGCTGGTGAATTGCGACCCGAAGGAGATCGTCTGGACCTCCGGCGCCACCGAGTCGATCAATCTCGCGGTCAAGGGTGCGGCGCATTTCTACCGCGACAAGGGCAGGCATCTGGTGACGGTCACCACCGAGCACAAGGCGACGCTAGACACCATGCGCGAGCTCGAGCGCGAGGGCTTCGAGGTCACCTACCTCGGCGTCGACGACAAGGGGCTGGTCGACCTCGCCGCTTTCGAGGCTGCGCTGCGGCCCGACACCACGGTCGTGTCGGTGATGTTCGTCAACAACGAGATCGGCGTGATCCAGGACATCCCGCGGATGGGCGAGATCTGTCGCTCGCGCGGCATCGTGTTCCACGTCGACGCGGCGCAGGCCACGGGCAAGGTGGCGGTCGACCTGGCGGCGCTCAAGGTCGACCTGATGAGCTTCTCGGCGCACAAGACCTACGGGCCCAAGGGCGTCGGCGCGCTGTTCGTCCGGCGCAAGCCGCGGGTCCGGATCGAGGCGCAGATGCACGGCGGCGGCCACGAGCGCGGGATGCGGTCGGGCACGCTGCCGACGCACCAGATCGTCGGCATGGGCGAGGCGTTCCGGCTGGCGAAGCTCGAGATGGCCGCCGAGAACGAGCGGATCCGCGCGCTGCGCGACCGGCTGTGGGCGGGCCTGTCGGAGATCGAGGAGGTCTACCTCAACGGCGACTTCGAGCGCCGCGTGCCGCACAACCTCAACGTCAGCTTCAACTTCGTCGAGGGCGAGAGCCTGATCATGGCGATCAAGGAGATCGCGGTGTCGTCGGGGTCGGCTTGCACCTCGGCGTCGCTCGAACCGTCGTACGTGCTGCGCGCGCTCGGGCGCAGCGACGAGCTCGCGCACAGTTCAATCCGGTTCACCGTGGGGCGGTTCACGACGGCCGAGGAGATCGACTTCACCATCGATCTCCTCAAGCGCAAGGTAGGCAAGCTGCGCGAGCTGTCGCCGCTCTGGGAAATGCATCAGGACGGCGTTGATCTCAGCACCGTCCAGTGGGCTGCCCACTGATCCAGCGTTACGGAGAAACAACATGGCATACAGCGAGAAGGTCATCGACCACTACGAAAACCCGCGCAACGTCGGGTCCTTCGCCAAGGACGACGGCGCGGTCGGCACCGGCATGGTCGGCGCGCCCGCGTGCGGCGACGTGATGAAGCTGCAGATCCGCGTCGGCGCCGACGGCGTCATCGAGGACGCCAAGTTCAAGACCTACGGCTGCGGCTCGGCCATCGCGTCGTCGTCGCTGGTCACCGAGTGGGTGAAGGGCAAGACGCTGGACCAGGCGATGTCGATCCGCAACACCCAGATCGCCGAAGAGCTCGCGCTGCCGCCGGTCAAGATCCACTGCTCGATCCTCGCCGAAGACGCGATCAAGGCGGCGGTCGAGGATTACCGGAAGAAGCACCTGGGCGACCTGCAGCCGACCGGCGGCGTCGCCGAAGCGGACGCCTGCGCGCCGGTGGCCCGGCACGCGGCGGACTGACATGCCGGTCACGCTTTCCGAATCGGCGGCGAAGCACGTCGCGGCGCAGCTGTCCAAGCGGGGCAGGGGTGTCGGCCTGCGGCTCGGCGTGCGCACGTCCGGCTGCTCCGGCCTCGCGTACAAGATCGAGTACGCCGACGAGGTCCGGCCCGAGGACCTGACGTTCCGTAGCCACGGAGTCGCGGTGATCGTCGACCCCAAGAGCCTGCCGTACCTCGAGGGCACCGAGCTCGACTTCGCGCGGGAGGGATTGAACGAGGGGTTCAAGTTCAACAACCCGAACGTGAAGGACGCGTGCGGCTGCGGGGAGTCGTTCAACGTCTGACGCGGTCCCGGCCCCCGGGCCCGGGCGGCAACCGCATCGCGCAACGCCGCCTGCCGCGGTACGACCCGACGGCTGCACGATCGCAGCGGCGGGCACAAGAACGATGATCGACTTCTCCCGCAACCACTTCGAGCTGTTCGGCCTGCCGGCGCGGTTTCGCTGCGACACGGCGGCGCTCGATCGCGCCTATCGCACCCTCCAGACCGAGGTGCATCCCGACCGCTTCGCGGCCGCCGGCGAGGGCGAGCGCCGCAATGCGCTGCAGTCGTCCGCGCGCGTCAACGAGGCGTACCGGGCGCTGAAGGATCCGGTGTCGCGGGCGCAGTACCTGCTGTCGCTGCGGGGAATCGACGCGCTCGCCGAGACCGACACGGCGCTTGCCATCGATTTCCTCGAACGTCAGCTCGAGCGGCGCGAAGCGGCCGCGGATGCGGTGGCGGCGCGCGATGCGCGGACGCTCGACGCCATCGTCGCCGGCGTGCACGCCGAGATCCGCGACCGCGAGGCCGTCCTCGGCGAAATGCTCGACGGCGCCGGCGCGTACGAACCCGCGCGTGCCGCGGTGCGCGAACTTCGCTTCCTGACCAAGCTCGCCGCGGACCTCGACGATGCGCTCGGCGTGCTGGAGGACGGGGCGTGACCTTCCGCCTGATGCCCGCCCCGCAGGACGCCAGTCGCCGACGCCGCGATGCGGCCGCCGCCGTGGGAAACGCCTGATGGCGCTGCTGCAGATCTCCGAGCCCGACGCGCCCGAGGCGCCGCGCGAGCGCCGCCGCGCGATCGGCATCGACCTCGGCACCACCAATTCGCTGGTCGCCACCGTCCGCAACGGCATCCCGGTCGTGCTGCCCGACGACCACGGCCGGCCGCTGCTGCCGTCGATCGTGCGCTACGGCGAAGACGGCGTCACGGTGGGCCACGCGGCGCAGGCGCTGCAGGCGCGCGATCCGCAGAACACCATCGTCTCGGTCAAGCGGCTGATGGGACGCGGGCTGTCCGACCTGTCCGACGCGCGCCGATTCCCGTACCGGTTCATCGACGACCCGGGCATGGTGCGCATCGGCACGCGCGCCGGCCCCAGGAGCCCGGTCGAGGTGTCGGCCGACATCCTGCGCTCGCTGCGCCACCGCGCGGAGCAGGCGCTCGGCGGGCCGGTCGAGGGTGCGGTCGTCACCGTGCCCGCGTATTTCGACGACGCGCAGCGGCAGGCGACCAAGGACGCCGCGCGGCTCGCCGGCCTGGAGGTGCTGCGGCTGCTCAACGAGCCGACCGCGGCGGCCATCGCCTACGGCCTCGACAACGCCGCCGAGGGCACCTACGCCGTCTACGACCTCGGTGGCGGCACCTTCGACATCTCGATCCTGCGCCTGTCGCGGGGCGTGTTCGAGGTGCTGGCGACCAACGGCGACTCCGCGCTCGGCGGCGACGACTTCGACCACCGCGTCTACTGCTGGATCATCGAGGCCGCGGAGCTGCCGCCGCTGTCGCCGGAGGACACGCGGCTGCTGATGGTCAAGGCGCGCGAGGCCAAGGAGAACCTGACGCTGCACCCGGCGGCGCCGGTCGTCGCCGCCCTGGCGAGCGGCGCCAAGGTCGACCTGACGATCACCGCCGAGGGCTTCACCGAGATCACGCAGAACCTGATCGCCAAGACGCTGGCGCCGGTGAAGCGCGCGCTGCGCGACGCGAAGCTCCAGCCGTCGGACATCACCGGCGTGGTGATGGTCGGCGGCGCGACACGGATGCCGCAGGTGCAGAAGGCGGTCGGCGACTTCTTCGGGCAGCCGCCGCTGACCAACCTCAATCCCGACCAGGTGGTGGCGCTCGGCGCCGCGATCCAGGCGGATGCGCTCGTCGGCAACAAGTCCGCCGGGGACGAGTGGCTGCTGCTCGACGTCATCCCGCTGTCGCTCGGCCTCGAGACGATGGGCGGGCTCGCCGAGAAGATCGTCCCGCGCAACTCCACCATTCCGGTCACGCGGGCGCAGGAATTCACCACCTACCGGAACGGCCAGTCGGCGATGTCGATCCACGTCGTCCAGGGCGAGCGCGAGCGCGTCGTCGACTGCCGGTCGCTGGCGCGATTCGACCTGCGCGGCATTCCGCCGATGGCCGCGGGCGCGGCGCGCATCCGCGTGACCTTCCAGGTCGATGCCGACGGACTGCTGTCGGTGTCGGCGCGCGAAATCGGGACCGGGGTCGAGTCGTCGGTGGTCGTGAAGCCGTCGTACGGACTCACCGACGCCGAGGTCGCGCGGATGCTGCAGGACTCGTTCGCGCACGCCGGCGACGACATGGCGGCCCGCGCGCTGGCCGAAGCCGTGGTCGAGGCGGATCAGCTGGTGGACGCGACGCAGGGCGCGCTGGCGGCCGACGGCGAACTGCTCGCGCCGGCGGAGCGCGCGGCGATCGACGCGGCGCTCGCCGAGGTCGCGCGGGCGCGTGCCGGAACCGATCACCGCGCGCTCGCCGCGGCGTCCGCGGCCCTCAACCACGCGACCACCGGGTTCGCCGCCCGCCGGATGGACCGCAGCGTCGCGCACGCGCTGTCCGGCAAGCGGATCGACGCCGTCGCCTGATCCTTCGCCTCGCCATGACCCGCATCACCGTTCTGCCGCATCCCGACCTCTGCCCCGAAGGCACCAGCTTCGACGCGAAGCAGGGCGCCTCCATCTGCGACAACCTGCTCACGCACGGCGTCGAGGTCGAGCACGCCTGCGAGAAGTCCTGCGCGTGCACCACCTGCCACGTGATCGTGCGGCAGGGCTTCGGGTCGCTGCCGCCGTCGAGCGACGACGAGGACGACCTGCTCGACCGGGCATGGGGGCTGACGCCGCTGTCGCGGCTGTCGTGCCAGGCGATCGTGGGCGGCACCGACCTCACGATCGAGCTGCCGCGCTACACGATCAACTACGCGAAGGAAAAGCGCGGCTCGTGAGGGCGCGCGCTGCGAGGATCCCGCCATGCACTGGACCGACACCCGCGACATCGCGATCGCGCTCGCCGAAGCGCACCCGGACGTCGATCCGCGCTACGTCCGCTTCACCGACCTGCACGGATGGGTCTGCGCGCTGCCCGGCTTCGCCGACGATCCGGCGCGCAGCGGCGAGAAGATCCTCGAGGCGATCCAGATGACGTGGATCGACGAGGTCGAGTGAACGATTCGGCGCTCCGGCGCCGCGCCCGCGTGTCGGGTGTTGCCGGCACCCTCGGGGTGGAATCTCCAGACTTCCCTGCGCGGCGCGGTCGCCCGACGCGCAGTAGCCGGCCGCGTCAGGCAAAGAGATTCAGGACGCCGTCGAGCCCGCTGACGTTGAGCGCGTAGTCGGCCTGCTCGCGCACGACCGGCTTGGCGCGGTACGCGACGGCGACGTCGGCCTCGCGCAGCATCGGCAGGTCGTTGGCGCCGTCGCCGATGGCGACCACCAGGCGGCCCGCCCTGGCGTGGTCGAGGCGCATCGCCGCCAGGCGCGCGGCCTTCGCCTGCGCGTCGACGATGTCGCCGACGATGCGGCCGGTCAGCCGGCCGTCGATGATCTCGAGGTCGTTGGCGAGCGTGGCGTCGAGGCCCAGCCGCCGCTCGAGCCGCGAGGTGAAGAAGGTGAAGCCGCCGGAAACGAGCAGCGTCTTTGCCCCGACCGCCTTGAATCCGGCGAGCATTCGCTCGGCGCCCGGGGACAGGCGGAGCCGCTCCTCGTAGACCCGCTCGAGGGCAGCGACCGGCAGCCCGGCGAGCAGCGAGACGCGCCGGGTCAGGCTCTCGCGGAAATCGATCTCGCCGCGCATCGCGCGGCCGGTGATCGCCGACACCTCGGCCTTGATTCCATGCAGGTCGGCGATCTCGTCGATGCACTCGATCGTGATCAGCGTCGAGTCCATGTCCATCGCGACGACGCAGACGCGCTCGCGGGTGAGGTCGGCGGGTACGAACGCGCAGTCGAGGCCGGCGCCGGCGCAGAACTCGGGCGCCCCGGCGCGCGACTGCACGCGCAGCAGCCGGTACGCCTGCTGGCCGCCGCCGTCGAGCGCGGTGATGCCCTGCGCGCCGGTCAGTTGAGCCAGCGCGTTCAGCTCGACGGTGCCGACCGCCGGGGCCTGGACCACCAGATCCATGAGGTCGCGGCGCGCCGCTCAGGCGCGCGGCTTCACCCGCGCGGCGCAGGCCTTCGCCCGCTCCCTCGCCGTCGCGACGTCGTCGGCGGCGGCGAGCGCCACGCCCATCCGTCGCTTCTTGTACGACTCGGGCTTGCCGAACAGGCGCAGGTCCGTCTGCGGAATCGACAGCGCGTGGGCAACATCCTCGAATCGCACGCCTTTCGCGTCGACGCCGCCGTAGATGACCGCCGACGCGCCCGGGTTGCGCAGCGTGGTGTCGACCGGCAACCCGAGGATTGCGCGGGCATGGAGCTCGAATTCGTTCTGCGCCTGCGTGCAGAGCGTCACCAGCCCCGTGTCGTGCGGGCGCGGGCTCACCTCGGAAAACCACACCTGGTCGCCCTTGACGAAGAGCTCGACCCCGAAGATGCCGCAGCCGCCGAGATTGGCGGTCACCTTGTGCGCGATGTCGCGCGCGGTCGCCAGCGCCTCGGGCGACATCGGCTGCGGCTGCCACGACTCGACGTAGTCGCCGTTCACCTGCACGTGGCCGACGGGCTCGCAGAAGTGCGTCTCGATGGTGCCGTCGGCGTCGCGCGCGCGCACGGTCAGCAGCGTGATCTCGTAGTCGAAATCGATGAAGCCCTCGACGATCATCCGGCTGCCGCGCACGCGGCCGGCGCTCTCGGCGTACTGCCAGGCCGACGCGACTTCGTCGGCGCCCTTCACCAGCGACTGGCCCTTGCCGGACGACGACATCACCGGCTTCACCACGCAGGGGTAGCCGATGCCGGGCGTGGTCTCGATCGCGGTCTTCAGTTCCTCGAGCGTGTCGGCGAAGCGGTACGGCGACGTCGGCAGCGCGAGTTCCTCGGCGGCAAGCCGGCGGATGCCTTCGCGATTCATCGTGAGCTGCACCGCGCGGGCCGTCGGCACCACGGCCGCGGTGCCATCGCGCTCGACGTCGGCGAGCACCGCCGTCGCGATCGCCTCGATCTCGGGCACCACGAGCTGCGGCCGCTCCTGCTCGATCAGCCGCTTGAGCGCCGCGGCGTCGGTCATCGCGATGACGTGCGCGCGATGCGCGACCTGGTGTCCGGGCGCGTTGGCGTAGCGGTCGACGGCAACGACTTCGACCCCGAGACGCTGCAGCGCGATGATCACTTCCTTGCCGAGCTCGCCGCTGCCGAGCAGCATGACCTTGGTGGCGGACGGGGACAGCGGGGTGCCGATGTGCATTGGCTGGCGCCGGCGTCAGGGCGCCGGCCCGAAGGGGGAAAGCGTCATTTTACGCCTGTCGCGGCGTTGCATGCTGCACCGCAACCACAATGCGGGGGTGGCTGCAAATGCATGATATTGAAGGAATAAAATGCCACGGCGGCCGGCCGTCGCAGTCCGCGCGCGGACCGACGGCCGCGCGCGCGTCCGTCAGCGCCCGCCGCGACCGCCCTTCCGCGGTCCACCCTTGCCGCCCGTGCGCGGCGGCTCCTTGCCGGGCGTGCGCGGCCGCGGCGGCAGATCGGCCGCCGACAGCGGTCCCCGGGGCAGCGCGGGCCTCGTGTCGTCCGCGGACTCGGCGTCGGCGGCGAGCGCGAAGTCGATCTTCGTCGTCTCGAGGTCGACCCGGGCCACGGTGACCCGGATGCGGCCGGCCAGCTGGAACACGCGGCCGGTGCGCTCGCCGATCATCGCGTGGCGCCCGGCGTCGTAGTGGAAGTAGTCGCGACCGAGCTCGGTGACGTGGACGAGCCCGTCGATCGCGTAACCGTCGAGGGTGACGAACAGGCCGAAGCTCGCGACGTGGCTGATCGTGCCGTCGAAGGTCTCGCCGATCTTGTCCTGCATGAAGTAGCACTTGAGCCAGTTCTCGACGTCGCGCGAGGCGTCGTCGGCGCGCCGCTCGGTGAGCGAGCAGTGCGTGCCCAGCTCGGCCCACGACGAGCCGGCCGGCACGTACTTGCGCTTGCCCAGCACCGCCTTGATCGCGCGGTGCACCAGCAGGTCCGGGTAGCGGCGGATCGGCGACGTGAAGTGCGCATAGGCTTCGTACGCGAGGCCGAAGTGACCGACGTTGTCCGGCCGGTACTGCGCCTGCGACAGCGAACGCAGCAGCACCGTCTGCAGCAGCGGGTAGTCGGGCCGCGTCTTGATGCGCAGCAGCAGCGCCGCGTAGTCCGACGCGGTCGGCGCGTCGCCGCCCGACAGCGCGAGCCCGCAGCCGCCGAGGAAGTCGCGCAGCGCGGCGAGCTTGTCCGGCGGCGGCGTGTCGTGGACGCGGTACAGCACCGGGTGCTCGTTGGCGGCGAGGTACTGCGCGGTGCAGACGTTGGCCGCGAGCATGCATTCCTCGATCAGCCGGTGCGCATCGTTGCGGACGGCGGGAACGACGCGGACGATCTTGCCGCGGACGTCGAACTCGAGCTGCGTTTCGACCGTATCGAAGTCGATCGCGCCGCGCTTCTCGCGCGCCGCCAGCAGCGCCTTGAACACGGCGTAGAGCTGCTTCAGGTGCGGCAGCAGCGGCTGCGCCTCCGGCGGCGCGGCGTCCGGGTCGGACAGCCAGGACCACACCTGGTTGTAGGTGAGCCGCGCGCGTGAATGCATCACCGCCGGGAAGAAGCGGTAGTCGCCGATCACTCCGGCGGCGCTGACCGTCATCTCGCAGACCATGCACAGCCGGTCGACGGCGGGCTTGAGCGAGCAGAGCTCGTTGGACAGCGCCTCCGGCAGCATCGGGATGACGCGGCGCGGGAAGTACACCGACGTCCCGCGCTCGCGGGCGTCCTGGTCGATCGGGTCGCCGTCGCGGACGTAGTGCGAGACGTCGGCGATTGCGACCAGCAGCCGCCAGCCGCGGCCCTTCTTCTCGCAGTAGACGGCGTCGTCGAAGTCCTTCGCCGTCTCGCCGTCGATCGTCACCAGCGGCAGCGCCGTGAGATCGACCCGGCCCGCGCGATCCTCGTCGCGCACCGTCGTCGGCAGCTTCTTCGCGAGCTTGGTCGCGGCGACCGAGAACTCGAACGGCAGCGCGTGCTTGCGCAGCGCGATCTCGATCTCCATGCCGGGGTCGGTGAACGCGCCGAGCACCTCGACGACGCGGGCCATCGCCTCGCGCGACGCCGACGGCTGCTCGACGATCTCGACGACGACGACGTCCCCCGACTTGGCGCCGCCCAGGTCGGCCGGCCCGATCAGCAGGTCCTGGTTGATGCGCCGGTTCTCGGCGACCGCGAACCAGAGTCCGCGTTCCTCGTGCAGCCGGCCAACGACGGTGCGGTTGGCGCGCTCGAGCACGTCGACGATCTCGCCCTCGGGGCGACCGCGGCGGTCGACCCCCTTGCGGCGCACCGAGACGCGGTCGCCGTGCAGCGCCTTGTGCATCTCGCGCTCGGACAACACGACGTCGGGCGAGCCGTCGTCGGGCCTGAGGAAGCCGAAGCCGTCGGGATGCCCCTGGAGGACGCCGGTGACGAGGTCGAGCTTGGCCGCGACCAGCAGCTGGCCCTTGCGGTTGAGCACGACCTGGCCATCGCGCTCCATCGCCGCGATGCGGCCGGCGAACGCCTCGCGCGCGCGGCGGTCGACGGCGAGCGTCTCTTCGAGCTCGGCCGCGGTCTGCGGCACGCCGGCGTCGCGCAGCGCCGCCAGGATCGCGGTGCGCGCGGGCACGAGGTCGGGGTCGAGGTCACGGCGCGCGCCGCGGGGGACGCGGTCCGCGGCAGGAAGGGCGTCGCGGCGGCGATGCTCGGGAGCCGCCGCAATGGGCGGAACGGGTGGGGTGGGGCGGGTCTTTTTTGACAATGCTGGCTCGGAAACGTAAAATTATGGATTGCGGTCGCCCAGATGGCGGAATTGGTAGACGCACCAGGTTCAGGTCCTGGCGGTGGCGACACTGTGGAGGTTCGAGTCCTCTTCTGGGCACCAATCGACCGCATCGAAACACAGGCGCTTCGGCGCGACAAGACAGGCGCTTCGGCGCGACAAGACAGGCGCCTCGGCGCCTGTTCTGCTTTTCGGGGCACGCGGTCGCGACCGGCGGCTCGGGCTCGGTCGCCTGGACTCGGCACCGCGCGAGGGACCGTGGGTGCCCGCTGGGGCCGGCGCCTCCCCATCGCCCGATGGCCAACCCTCGCCCGGACCCCAACTGCGCGCAGCACGCGCGCCGCATAAGCACGAACTGCGCGACAAAACTGCGCACTCGGCGCCGAATGCGGGCCGTCGGTCGTCACTATACCCCGGTGCCGGTGACCCTGTCGCCCCCCGCATTGCCGGGCTTGCGCGTCCCGGCGGACGTGCGGTCGGGCGAGGAGCCCGCCGTCGCCAGCCGTCGCCGGCGGGGGGACGACGTTCAGCGCACGAACGTGCCGTCGCGCCCGATCATCGACAGGTCGACGAACTGCGACCCGTTGTGGTTGGTCGGCGAGAAGCTCACCTGGAAGCCGCCGAAATCCAGCGCCGAGATCGATTCCAGCGCCGCGATGAAGCGCTCGCGCGTGGGCTCCTTGCCGGTGCGGCGCAGGCCCTCGACCAGCACCTTCGCGGCGATGAATCCTTCGAGGCTCGAGAAATTGACGTCGACCTTGGCCGCCTTGGCAAGGCCGAGATACTCCTTGACCACCGGCGTCATCGGACTCCACGGGAACGGCACGACCTGCGAGATCATCACGCCGTGGCCGTCCTTGCCCAGCGCCTCGGCCAGTGCCTTGCTGCCGACGAACGACACGTTGAAGAAGAGCGTCGGGTCGGGCAGCTTCTTCATCTGCCTGATGAACTCGGCCGCCGAAGAGTACGCGGTGATCATCACCACGGCCTCCGGCTTCGCGTCGCCGATCGCCTTGACCGCGGCCGCGACGTCGGTCGAGTTGCGCTCGTTGGTGCCGAGCGCCGCGATGGCGAGGCCGCGCTTGGTCATCGCGCGCTTGACGCCCTCGAGGCCGGCCTGGCCGTAGGAGTCGTTCTGGTGGAACACGGCGATGCGCTTGACGCCGGTGCGGGCGAGGTGCTCGACGATGCGGTCGGTCTCGTCGAAGTAGCTCGCGCGGACGTTGAAGATGTAGCGATTGAACGGGGTGCGCAGCAGCTCGGCGCCGGTGAAAGGCCCGACGAAGGGGACGCGCGCGGCGGAGAAGATCGGCAGCGCCGCCGCCGACGTCGGCGTGCCGACATAGGCGAAGAGTGCGAAGACCCGGTCCTCCTCGATCAGCTTCTTCGTGTTCTCGGCCGCCAGCGCCGATTCGTACTTGTCGTCGCGCGACTTGAGCTCGATCCGCCGGCCGTTGACGCCGCCGTTGGCGTTGACATAGTCGATCCACAACCGCGCGCCGTCGCGCATCTGGATGCCGAGCTGCGCCGCGGGACCGGTGAACGCGGCCGACTGTCCGATGACGATCGACGTCGCGGTGACTCCATCCTGGGCCGAAGCCGGCGCGGCACCGGCGAGCGCGAGCGCCGCCAGCGTGGTCCCTAACCCCTTGATCCAACGGTTCATGCCGGTCTCCTCCGGGGATTGCCTTGGCCGCTGGCGACGCTCCGCCGCGGCTGTCGGCTACAGCGTAAGCAAGAACAGGGCCAAAGGGAAGCGGATGCGGCCGTGGGGGTCCCCGGGGCGGTCGGACCGGAGTCGAAGCCTCGGCGGAGATGCGGGCCCAGCGGGCCCGGAGCTGCCGCCTAAGGCTGGCCCAGGCGGGCGGCCAGCGCCTCCGGCCGCAGATTGTCGTAGACCTCGAACGGCTGGTGGATCCACGGATTGTCGGCGAGGTAGTCGACGTAGAAGTCCGGCTTGAACACCGAGCAGGCCTTCCACCAGACGACGGCAGTCTTCAGCGCAGTGACGTGGGGGAAGCGCTTCGGCAATTCGTCGTGGACCGCCGCCAGCGTGTGCCCCGAGTCGACCATGTCGTCGACCAGCAGGATGCGGTCGCCCAGCCTGGGCGAGGTCATCGTCATGTGCTCGGCGATGATCAGCTGGCCGCGGACGGTGCCGCCGCCCTCCGCGTAGGAATGCGTCGACAGGATCGCGAGCGGCAGCTCGTAGATGCGCGACAGCACGTCGCCGACGCGCAGTCCGCCGCGTGCGATGCAGATGATCTGGTTGAACGAGAAGCCGGACCTGTGGACGTTCCAGGCGAGCCGCTCGACCAGCGTGTTGTAGTCGTCCCAGGTGACCTTGAGGCTCATCGCGGCGCCCTCCCCGGCGTCCTTGGTGCTCAGTGAAACGGATGGTGCAGCAGGATCGTGTCGTCGCGGTCGGGCCCGGTGGACACCATCGCCAGCGGGACCCCGGCCAGCGCCTCGACCCGCCGCAGGTACGCGCGGGCACTGGCGGGCAGCGCGTCGAAGCTCCGCACGCCGACGGTGCTGTCGCGCCAGCCGGGCAGCGACTCGTAGACCGGTACGCATTCGGCGACGGCGTCGGCGCCGGTGGGCAGCAGTTCCACCGGCTTGCCGGCGACGGTGTAGCGGGTGCAGATCCGGATCTCGTCCATGCCGTCGAGGACGTCGAGCTTCATCACGCAGAGTCCGTTGACGCCGTTGAGCTGCAGCGAGCGCTTCAACGCCGGCAGGTCGAGCCATCCGCAGCGGCGCGGGCGGCCGGTCACCGAGCCGAACTCGTTGCCGCGGCGCGCAAGCCCGGCGCCGACGTCGTCCTTGAGCTCGGTGGGGAAGGGGCCGGTGCCGACGCGCGTCGTGTACGCCTTGACGATGCCGAGCACGTAGTCGAGGAACTGCGGACCGACGCCGGCGCCGGGCGCCGCGGTGCCGGCGAGGCAGTTCGACGAGGTCACGTACGGATACGTGCCGTGGTCGACGTCGAGCAGCGCGCCCTGAGCGCCCTCGAACAGCAGCGACTTGCCCGCCGCCTTCGCTGCCTGCAGCAGGCCCGCGACGTCGGCCACCATGGGCTCGAGCTCGGGCGCGAGCGCCAGCGTCGCATCGCGCGTCTCGGCGAACGGGACCGGGTCGCGCTTGAAATACTGCGTCAGCATGAAGTTGTGGTAATCGAGCAGGCGCTCGAGCTTGGCGGCGAAGCGGTCGGGATAGAGCAGGTCCTGGACCCGGATGGCGCGGCGCGCGATCTTGTCCTCGTAAGCGGGACCGATGCCGCGGCCGGTGGTGCCGATCTTCTCGTCGCCCATCGCGCCCTCGCGCGCCTGGTCGAGCGCGACGTGGCACGGCAGCACCAGCGGGCAGGCGGGGGACACCTTGAGGCGCGAGCGCAGCTCGACGCCGGCGGCCTCGAGCTCGCGGATCTCGGTGAACAGCGCGGTCGGCGACAGCACGACGCCGTTGCCGATGAAGATGTCGACGTGCGGACGCAGCACGCCGGACGGGATCAGGCGGAGCACCGTCTTCTTGCCGCCGATGACGAGCGTGTGCCCGGCGTTGTGCCCGCCCTGGAAGCGGACGACGCCCTGCGCGTGCTCGGTCAGCCAGTCGACGACCTTGCCCTTGCCCTCGTCACCCCATTGGGTGCCGATGACGACGACGTTCTTGCCCATGATCCCCTGCTTTCCTTGTCATCCCTGGCGCGCGACCACCGCCGCCAGCTGGCGCAGGTCGAGCGTGAATCCCGTCGCCGGACGCGCGCGTCCGAACGCCTTGCCGATGCCGTCGTAGCGGCCGCCGTTGCCGATCGCGTCCGGCTCGCCGGCGGTGAACGCCGCGAAGATCGCGCCGTTCTGGTAATGATAGCCGGTGAGGTCGGCGAGATCGATGTGGATCGCCTCGACTTCGCCGCCGGCGGCGGCGGCAAGGGCGGCGAGGGTCGCGAGCGCATTGGCCACCGCCGGGGTGTCGGGGAGCCGCGCGCGCGCCGCGGCGAGCACCTCGCCGGCCGGGCCGTAGAGGGTCGGCAGCGCCGCGAGCGCGTCGCGCCACGCTGCCGGCAGGCGGGCCGTGAGCTCGCGCACCGTCGGCACGTCCTTGGCCCGCATCGCGGCGGTCAGGTCCGAGTCGCCCTCGTTGCCGGCGATGCCCGCGGCCTGCGACAGCGCGCGGTAGACGCCGACGTGGCCGAGGTCGAGATGCACGCCGCGGACGCCGGCGGCGGCGAGCGACGACAGCAGCAGCGAGATGACGGCGCGGTCGCCGGCGATGGTCGGCTCGCCGAAGAGCTCGGCGCCGATCTGCATCACTTCGCGCGTCTTGGCCTGGCCCGACGGCGTGGTGCGCAACACGCTGCCGGCGTAGCAGAGGCGGGTGACGCCCGGCTCGTTGAGCAGGTGCGCGTCGATCCGCGCGACCTGCGGCGTGATGTCGGCGCGCACGCCGAGCAGGCGTCCCGACAGCGGATCGACGACCTTGAACGTCTGCAGGTCGAGGTCGCGGCCGGTGCCGGTGAGCAGCGACTCGAGATGCTCGACCAGCGGCGGCTGGACCAGCCGGTAGCCTTCGGCGCGGAAATGGTCGAGCAGCACGCGCCGCAGCGCCTCGATGCGCTCGGCCTCGGCGGGCAGCACGTCGTCGATGTGCTCGGGAAGGATCCAGTTACGCATGGGTGACGAGCCAGTATCCGGCGAGGCCCAGGACGATCGACACCAGGCCGACGAAGCGCAGCTGGCCGTCGCTGAAGTCGACGACGCGGCGGAAGCTATCCCGCCACAGCCGCGGCGCCAGCAGCGGCAGCAGGCCCTCGATCACCAGCACGAGCGCGAGTGCGGCGACGAGCGATTCCTGCATCGATCGCCCGCTGGCGCGTCTACTTGGTCGCGGCGCCGCGCGCGGCGCGCCCGCTGCCCGACTGCTTGAAGTACTGGAAGAACTCGCTCGACGGGTCGAGCACCATGACGTCGCTCTTGTTCCTGAACGACGCCCGGTACGCCTCGAGGCTGCGGTAGAAGGCGTAGAACTCCGGGTTGACTCCGTACGCCGACGAGTAGATCGCCGCCGCCTTGGCGTCGCCCTCGCCCTTCAGCTTCTGCGCCTGGCGATACGCGTCGGCGAGGATCACCTCGCGCTGGCGATCGGCGTCGGCGCGGATCTTCTCGCTCTGGGCGGCGCCCTGCGACCGCAGTTCGTTGGCCACGCGGCGGCGCTCCGACTCCATCCGCTGGTAGACCGGGCCGGTGACGTCGGGCGGCAGGTCGATCCGGCGCAGCCGCACGTCGACGACCTCGACGCCGATCGTGCGCGCGTCGGCGTCGGCGCGCTGCCGCGTCGAGTTCATGATCTGGTCGCGCTGCGAGCTGATGGCCTCGGTCATCGTCCGCTTGTTGAATTCCTCGGCGAGGTTCGCGCGGACGGTCTGCGTCAGCCGCCGCCGCGCCGCTTCCTCGTCGCCCTGGACCGAGACGTAGTACTGCTTGACGTCGATGATCCGCCACAGGACCGTGTAGTCGACCAGCAGCGGCTTCTTCTCGCTGGTGGTGACGCGATCCGGCTCGGGATTGTCGAGGGAGAGGATGCGCCGGTCGAAGAAGCGGACGTTCTGCAGCAGCGGCACCTTGAAGTACAGGCCGGCCTTGGAGTTGGTCTCGACGATCTCGCCCAGCTGGAACTTGATCGCGTCCTGCCGCTGGTCGATGGTGTAGATCGACTGCGACAGCACCAGCAGCCCGGCGACGATCAGGGCGAGGATGGGCATCGTGTACTTCATCGCGACTCCCCTCCGCGGTTGCGCAGCGCCTCGCGCGAGCGGACCCCGTCCATGGTGACCGGCTGCTCGGGCGGCGGGGTCACCGATCGCGGCGCCGGCTGCGGCGTCGCCGGCAGGTCGGACGGTGCCGCGGCGGCGGCCGGGCCGCTCTCGCGGATCAGCCGGTCGAGCGGCAGGTACAGCAGGTTCTGGCCCGCCTTCTGGTCGACCAGCACCTTGCTCGAGGTGCCCAGCACCGACTGCATCATGTCGAGGTAAAGGCGGTCGCGCGTGACCCCGGGCGCCTTCTGGTACTCGGCGACGACCTGGCGGAAGCGTGCCGCGTCGCCCTCGGCCTTGGATACGATGCTGACCTGGTAGCCCTGCGCTTCCTCGAGCAGCCGCGACGCGTTGCCGGCAGCGCGCGGAATCACGTCGTTGGCGTAGGCCTGGCCTTCGTTCTTCTGACGTTCGAGGTCCTGCCCGGCCTTGACCGCGTCGTCGAACGCGGCCTGCACCTTGTCGGGCGGCTGCACGCTCTGCAGCGTCACCTTCTGCACGAAGACTCCGGTGCGGTAGCGGTCGAGCATCGCCTGCATCAGCTGCTCGGTCGACTTGGTGATCTGCTCGCGCCCGGCGTACAGCGCGAAGTCCATGCGGCTCTTGCCGATCACCTCGCGCACCGCCGTTTCGGCCACCGCCGCGACCAGCGCGTCGGGCTTGCGCGTGTTGAAGACGTAGTCCTCGGCGTTCTTGAGGTTGTACTGGACCGCGAACTGGATGTCGATGATGTTTTCGTCTTCGGTCAGCATCACCGCTTCGCGCTCGACCTTGTTCTTGGGCGTGTTGCGGTAGCCGATTTCGACCGTCCGCACCTGCGAGAAGTCGACGAGCTCGACCGCCTCGATGGGAAAGGGCAGGTGCCAGCGGGGTCCCGGCTGCGTCGTCTCGGTGTACTTGCCGAAGCGCGTGACCACACCCCGGCGGCCTTCGTCGACGATGTAGAACCCGCTGGCCAGCCACACCAGCAGCACCAGCGCGACGAGGATGCCGGCGCCGGAGAGCGGGAGCGACGAGCGCGGACCGCCGCCGCCACCGCCGTCATCGTCGCCACCGGCGCCCTTGCGGCTGAACAGGTCGTTGATCTTGCGGTTGACGTTCCGCCAGATCTCGTCGAGATCGGGCGGCCCGCTATTGCCACGCTTGCCCCACTGGGGATCGTTGAGCGACATGACGAAGCTTCTGGTTCGAGGATGGGGGTGGTGGCGCGGTGCGGGCGTCGCCGGCGGGGTCAGGCCGGATCCGCTGGTGCGGCTTCCGGTACGAGGCGCGTCGGCGCCGGAAAACGTTCGGCGAGTGCCGCCCGCAACGCGTCGCAGCCCTCGCCGGTGATCGCACTAAGGCGAACGGCGAAAAGTATACCAGACTCGTCGCGCTCGAAGCCGGGCGCGAGGCCCGCGGCATCGATCTTGTTCAGCACGCGGAGCTGGGGCACGGCGTCGGCGCCGATCTCGGCGAGGACCGCGTCGACGGCGGCGATCTGCTCGTCCCGGTTCGGGTGCGACGCGTCGATGACGTGCAGCAGCAGGTCGGCGTCGGCGGCCTCGGACAGCGTGCCCCGGAACGCCGCCACGAGGTCGTGCGGCAGGTCGCGGATGAAGCCGACGGTGTCGGACAGGACGATCGCGTCGGCACCGGGAACGTAGAACCGGCGCAGCGTGGTGTCGAGGGTCGCGAACAGCTGGTCCGCGGCGTACATGCCCGACCGGGTCAGCCGGTTGAACAGCGTCGACTTGCCGGCGTTGGTGTAGCCGACCAGGGCGACGGTGCGGACGGCGGCGCGCCGGCGATTGCGGCTCTGCACCGCGTGCCGGCGGGCGACGTGGGCGAGCCGGTCCTTCAGCAGCTTGACCCGGACGCCGATCAGCCGCCGGTCGGTCTCGAGCTGGGTTTCGCCCGGTCCGCGCAGCCCGATGCCGCCCTTCTGCCGCTCGAGGTGGGTCCAGCCGCCGACAAGCCGCGTCGACAGATGCTTCAGCTGGGCGAGCTCGACCTGCAGCTTGCCCTCGGCGCTGCGCGCCCGCAGCGCGAAGATGTCGAGGATCAGGCTGACGCGGTCGACCACCCGGCATTCGAGCGCGCGCTCGAGGTTGCGCTGCTGGGCGCCGGTGAGCTCGTGGTCGAAGATGACGAGGTCGGCGCCGGTGTCGTTCTTCATCGCCGCGATCGCCTCGACCTTGCCCTTGCCGGCGAACAGCGCGGGATCGGGGCGCGCGCGGCGGCCGGTCACGCGGCCGACGACGGTGCCGCCGGCGGAGGTCGCGAGGGCCTCGATTTCGGCCAGGCGGAGCTCGGGGTCGCCGTCGCGCAGGTCGATGGCGACGACGATCGCGCGGTCACCGCCCGAGGGACGTTCGAACATTGGGGGATGCGGAAGGGGCGAGACGGTGGCGGCGACGCACGCCGGTCCGCGCTGGCGGCCGGCCGACGCGCCGGGGGCCGGTCAGGTCTCGCCGTCCCCGTTCGGGGCGTGGTGCGGCATCGTCACCGCGCGCGCCGGCACGACGGTCGAGATCGCGTGCTTGTAGACCATCTGAGTGACGGTGTTCTTGAGCAGCACGACGTACTGGTCGAACGACTCGATCTGCCCCTGAAGCTTGATGCCGTTGACGAGATAGATCGAAACCTGCACGTGCTCCTTGCGCAGGGTGTTCAGGAACGGGTCTTGTAGCATTTGCCCTTTGTTGCTCATCGAAGGCTCCATCGAGGTCGGTCGCACGGAGAACCGGGGCCGCCACGCTTCCGGCAGGCCCGGGGCGGCGGCAGGTCGGCCTCAACGCCCCTTGCGGCGTGCGGGTGATTCCGCGTAGGGGTTGGCCCCCGTCTTGAATTGTATCCGAAGCGGGGTTCCACGCAGTTGGAACGTGTCGACGAGGAAATGTTCCAGGTACCGGCGGTAGGTGTCCGGAATGTGCCCGAGCCCCGTGCCGTGGATGATGACCAGCGGCGGGTTGTGCCCCCCCTGGTGGGCGTAGCGCAGCTTCGGTCGCGTCATTCCGGTGCGCGGCGGCTGCTGGCGCTCGACCGCGGCGATGATCGACCGGGTGAGGCGGGGGGTCGACAGGTGCGCCATCGCCGCGGCGTAGGCGCCGTCGACGCTCTTCAGCAGGCCGGCCACCCCGCGGCCTTCCTTCGCCGAGATGAAATGCTGGCGCGCGAAGGCGAGGAACCCGAGCTTGCGGTCGAGCTCGCGCTTGACCTCGTCGCGCTGCGCTGCCGGCACGTCGTCCCACTTGTTGATGCCCAGCACCAGCGCGCGGCCCGCCTCGAGGATGAACCCCGCGAGGTGCGCATCCTGCTCGGACACGCCTTCGCGCGCGTCGAGCAGCAGGATCACGACGTTGGCGTCCTCGATCGCCTGCAGCGTCTTCACCACCGAGAACTTCTCGATCGCCTCGAACACCTTGCCGCGCCGCCGGACGCCGGCGGTGTCGATCAGCGTGTAGCGGCGCTCGTTGCGCTCGAAGTCGAGGTAGATCGAGTCGCGCGTCGTGCCCGGCTGGTCGAAGGCGATGACGCGCTCCTCGCCGAGCAGAGTGTTCACCAGCGTCGACTTGCCCACGTTCGGGCGGCCGACGATGGCTACCTTGATCCTGCCGTCGGCGTCGCGCTCCTCGCTCGCGCCCACGTCGGCGGGCACCAGCGACAGCGCGTGCTCGACGACCGCCTGCACGTTGTCGCCGTGCGCGGACGAGATCGGGTGCGGCTCGCCCAGTCCCAGCTCGTAGAAGTCGGCGGCCGCGCGCTCGACCACCAGCCCCTCGGCCTTGTTCACCGCCAGCACCACGGGGCGCCCCGAGCGGCGCAGCAGGTCGGCGATCGTCTTGTCCTGCAGCGACAGCCCCTGCCGCGCGTCGGTGAGGAAGATCACCGCGTCGGCCTCGGCGATGGCCTGGCGCGTCTGCTTCGCCATTTCGTGCAGGATGCCGTCCTTGGCGACCGGCTCGAAGCCGCCGGTGTCGACGATCAGGAACGGGCGGTCGCCGCTGCGGCCGCGGCCGTAGTGGCGGTCGCGCGTCAGTCCCGGGAAGTCGGCGACGAGCGCCGCCCGGCTCTTGGTCAGCCGGTTGAACAGCGTCGACTTGCCCACATTGGGGCGGCCGACGAGGACGAGGGTGGGCAGCATGCGGAGGGCCTGGCGGCCCGGGGCGGGAACCGGCCGCGCGGCCGGCGCTAGCGCCCGGTCACGGCGAACAGCGTGCCGTTGGTCGAAAGGAACACGGCATTGCCGGCGCTGGCGGCCGGCTGCGAGGTTGCCGGCGAACCGTCGGTGGCCATCCGGCCGACCACCTTGCCGTTGTTGCGGTCCAGCAGGTGGACGTACCCCTCGCCGTCGACGACGGCGACGAAATCCCCGGCGATCTGCGGACCGCCGAGCCGGCGTTCCTTCAGCAGCTCCTGCTTCCAGACGGTGGCCCCGGTGGACTTGTCGAGCGCGTGGATGGTGCTGCGATCGTCGGTGACGTAAAGATGCCGGTTGTCGACGACGATGCCCTCGAGGCTGGAGATGTCGCGCGACCAGACCAGCGTGCCGCGGGTGATCTCGAAGCAGGCGACCCGCCCCTGGAACGCGACCGCGCAGGCCTGCGTCGGCTCGATGACCGGCAGGCTGGTCACGTCGGCGATCCGTTCGAGCTCGGTCGCGCCGCGGGGCGTGGCGACGCTGCCCTCCCAGCCGACGCGCCCGGTGGCGAGGTCGAGCGCGATGAGCTTGCCGCCCGCGGTGCCGACGAACACGCCGCCGCGCGAGATCACGCCGCCCGCGTAGTTGCGCACCGTCAGCGGCGGGTTGGCCCGCTGGTACACCCACTTGGTCTTGCCGTCGGCCGACGACAGGCCGTAGAGCCGCCCGTCGCCCGACCACACGGCAACGATGCCCTCGGCGACGTCGGGCGGACTCACGACCTCGCTGGACACGCGGGAGGTCCACAGCGACTTGCCGTCGGGGTCGAACGCCAGCACGTCGCCCTTGTCGGTGCCGACGACGACGATGGTGGGATCGACGCCGACGCCGGCGGCGAGGCGCTTTCCGGCCGCGATCCGCCAGGCGGTGCGTCCGGTCGCGGGATCGACTCGAACGACGGTGCCGTCGGTCGCCGCCGCGTAGATGGCATCGGCCAGCACGGCGGGCGCGAGCCCCGGGGCCGCCTTGCCGACCGGCACCTGCCAGACCGCCTGTGCGGTCGCCGTCGCCGAGATTTCGGGCAGCGGTCCGAGCTTTTTCGTGCCGCCGCCCCACATCCACGATATCGACGGCACGGGAATCGACGGAATCCACGACGACAGCGTGCTGCAGCCGGCGAGCGCCAGCGTCGCGAGCAGGGGGACAAGGCGGAGCGGGCGAGCGGTCATGGGCGTGGAATTCGGACGGGCGGTGCGTGGCGGAGGGGCGTCAGGGCTTCGGCGCCGCAGCGGGCGGCGCGGAGGCCGGTGGCGCGGAGGCGGGCGCGACGGCTTGCGGCGCAGCCGGGGCGGCGGGAGTGCCCCCCGCGACCGGCGTCGCGCCGCCCGCCGGGGCACCGCCGATGGCGTCGAGCTTCACCTGCACGTAGACCTTGTACGGGCTCTTCGCGTCGAGCCGGGTCAGCGCGGTCTGGTAGGCGGTGCGCGCTTCGTTCGTCCGGCCGGCGGCGGCGAGGATGTCGCCGCGCAGGTCGGCATAGACGCCGGAAAACGAATCGGCATGCCGCGCGTCGAGCGTCGCGAGCGCGGCGTCGTAGGCCTTCTCGTCGAACTGCACCTCGGCCAGACGGAAACGCGCGACATCCCGGATCTCGTCCTCGCCGCCGCGGTCGACGACCCACTGCAGCTGCGTCCGTGCGCCGGTCTTGTCGCCCTGGTCGAACAGCATGCGCGCGTACAGCAGCGCGCCGCGGGTTGCGTACGCGGTGCCGGCATACCGGTCGGTGAGTTGCGCGGCGGCGTCCCTGGCCTTGGCGAGGTCGCCGGAACGCAGCGCGGTGCTGATGGCGCCGTACAGCGCCGAGGCCTCGTCGTTCTGCTTCGCCTGCCACCAGCGCCAGCCCTGGAACGCGACGATGGCGAGGCACGCGGCGATGATCACCGCCGAAACCGTGTTGCCCCAGCGACTCCACCATGCCTTCAGGTCGTCGAGCTGGTCCTGTTCTTCGAGATCGTAGACAGCCATGTTCTTCCTTGCGTTGGATGCGGATTTGCGCCGGTGCTCAGCGTCGCGGCACCAGGGTGGCGACGAGCGCGGACAGCGGCAGCGTGCGCTGCTCGCCGGCCTCGCGCAGCGGCTTGACGGTGACGGTGCTCGCGGCGGCTTCGTCGTCGCCCAGGAGCAGCGCGTAGCGTGCGCCGGACGCGTCGGCGCGTTTCATCTGCGACTTGAAGCTGCCGCCGCCCCCGTTGACGACGACCGCCGCGCCGGCATCGCGCAGCGCCTCGGCCGCCGTGACGGCGAGGCGCGCCGCCGCGGATCCCGCGTGCACGACGTAGGCGAGCGGGGCGTCGGTGGCGAGCGTCGCCGCGTCCTGCAGCAGCAGCACCATCCGCTCGATGCCGATGGCGAAGCCGCAGGCCGGCACCGGCCGGCCGCCCAGCTGCTCGAACAGGCCGTCGTAGCGGCCGCCGCCGGCGACGGTGCCCTGCGCGCCGAGCCGGTCGGTCACCCATTCGAACACGGTGCGATTGTAATAGTCGAGGCCTCGCACCAGCCGGCCGTCGATCTCCCATGTCGACACCGGCGTCGGCGAGCGCCTGCTGCAGGCCGTCGAAATGGGCGCGCGACTCGGCGCCGAGGTTGGCGACGAGCTTCGGCGCGGCCTCGATCACCTCCTGCATCGCCGGATTCTTGCTGTCGAGCAGCCGCAGCGGATTCACGTGCAGGCGCCGCTTCGCGTCCTCGTCGAGGACGTCGCGGTGCCGCTCGAAGTGCTCGATCAGCGCGCCACGGTGCGCCCGCCGCTCGGCGCCGTCGCCGATCGAGTTGAGCTTGAGCCGGATGCCGTCGGTCAGATCGAGTTCGCGCCAGAGCCGCGCCAGCAGCACGATCTGCTCGGCGTCGACGTCGGGTCCGGCGAAGCCCAGCGCCTCGGCGTTGATCTGGTGGAACTGCCGGTAGCGGCCCTTCTGCGGGCGCTCGTGGCGGAACATCGGCCCGGCGAGCCAGACGCGCTGCGGGCGCTCGTAGGTGAGGTTGTGCTGGATCGCCGCGCGGACGACGCCGGCCGTCGCCTCGGGCCGCAGCGTCAGGCTCTCGCCGTTGAGCTTGTCCTCGAAGGTGTACATCTCGTGCTCGACGACGTCGGTCGCCTCGCCGATGCCGCGGACGAACAGCGCCGTCGGCTCGACGATCGGCACCCGCAGGTTGCGGTAGCCGTAGCGGACGAGCACATCCCGCGCGATTGCCTCGAAGCGCTCCCACAGCGCCGCCTCGTCGGGCAGCACGTCGTTCATCCCGCGCACCGCCTGCAGCGCGGCGGGCTTGGCGGGGGACTTCGCGGCGGTTGCCGCGGGGGCCACCGGCGACTGCGGGCGCACGGTCTCGTTCATCGCGGGTCAGGCCGTGGCCTTGAGCGGGATCGTGCGCCGCTCCGGGTCGAGTTCCGGCGTGCGCGGCTCGCCGCCGTAGGTGGCGCGCACGTAGTCCTCGACGATGCGGGTGAACTCCTCGGCGATGCGCGCGCCCTTGAGCGTCACCGTCTTCCGGCCGTCGACGTAGACCGGCGCAACCGGCGACTCGCCGGTGCCCGGCAACGAGATGCCGACGTTGGCGAGCTTGGACTCGCCGGGCCCGTTGACGACGCAGCCCATCACCGCGACCTGCATCGCCTCGGCGCCGGGATAGCGTTCGCGCCATGCCGGCATCTGCGCGCGCAGGTACGACTGGATGTCCTGCGCGAGCTCCTGGAACACGGTGCTGGTCGTGCGGCCGCAGCCGGGGCACGCGGTCACCATCGGCGCGAACGAGCGCAGGCCCATCGTCTGCAGGATCTCCTGCGCGACCACGACCTCCGTCGTGCGGTCGCCGTTCGGCTCGGGGGTCAGCGACACGCGGATCGTGTCGCCGATGCCCTGCTGCAGCAGGATTGCCAGCGCCGCGGTCGACGCGACGATGCCCTTGCTGCCCATGCCGGCCTCGGTCAGACCGAGGTGCAGCGGATAGTCGGCGCGGAGCGCGAGTTCGCCGTACACCGCGATCAGGTCCTGCACGTCGGACACCTTGCACGACAGCACGATGCGATCGCCGGGCAGGCCGAGCTGCTCGGCGCGGCGCGCGCTGTCGATCGCGGAGACGACCAGCGCCTCGCGCATCACCGCGGGGGCGGAGCGCGGCGTCGGCAACGCGGCGTTCTCGTCCATCAGTCGCGCCAGCAGGTCGGCGTCGAGGCTGCCCCAGTTGACGCCGATGCGGACCGGTTTGCCGCAGCGAAGCGCATGCTCGATCATCTGCGCGAACTGCGAGTCGCGCTTGCTGCCCTTGCCGACGTTGCCGGGGTTGATCCGGAACTTCGCCAGCGCCATGCCGCATTCGGGCACGTCGGCGAGCAGCTTGTGACCGTTGAAGTGGAAGTCGCCGATCAGCGGCACCCGGCAGCCCTGCGCGTCGAGCTGCTCGCGGATCGCCGGCACCGCCGCGGCCGCCTCGGTGGTGTTGACCGTCACCCGGACGAGTTCCGAGCCCGCGTCGGCGAGCGCGCGGACCTGGGCCACCGTGGCGGCGACGTCGGCGGTGTCGGTGTTGGTCATCGACTGCACCACGATGGGCGCGTGACCGCCGACGCGGACGCCGCCGATGTCGACCAGCCGCGTCGCGCGGCGCAGGATGGGATTTCGCTCGCTCATCGCGTCCGGCTCAGGGCAGCGTGAAGCGCGCGACGTTCTGGCGCGTGTGCGGCGCGAGATCGACCGGCTTGCCGTTGTAGCGCAGCGTCACGTCGACGGCGTTGCCGATCGTAAGGTCGAACGGGGGCTGGCCGGAAACGGTCTGCGTCTGCCCGCCCTCGTTCATCCGGGAGAGCAGCACGCGCCCCGTCCGGTCGCGGATCTCGGTCCACGACGAATCCTTGTACGCGAGCGTCAGCGTGACATCGCCTGCCGCCGGGGTCGTTGCCGTCGCGGCCGCGGCGGCGGGCGCTGCGGCCGCGGCGGGGGCGGTCGCGGCGCCACCGGCCGGGGCGGACGGCGCGGACATCGGCGGCGACGGCGCGGCAGCGCTCGAGCCCGTGGCGGGGGCCGCCTTCGACGCGTGCGGTGCGCCGTTGCCGGCATCGCCAGCCGAACCGCCACCGGGCGGGATCGGGTTCGGCAGCGCGACCACGCCGCTTTCCGGCGGCGGCCTGGCGGACTCGACGCGCGGCGCGACCGCGGTGGTGTCCCGGGTCCCGGCATGGCGCGTGTCGCCGGCCGGGCGCAGGAACTCGTACGCCGCGGCACCGGCGATGATGACGAGCAGCGTCAGCGGAATGGCCCACCGCGTCCAGCCCGGCCGATTGCCGCCGGAGGTCGGCAGTTCGCCGATCGACGGCGCGGTCTCGTGCAGCGACGGGGCCTCGAGCGCAGGCCCCGCGCTCGAGCCCGGCAGCGCGGCGAGCACCGCGTCGCCGTCCAGCTTGAGCAGCCGCGCGTAGTTGCGCACGAAGCCGCGGACGAAAGTGCGGCCGGGTAGCGCGGCGAAGTTGTCGTCCTCGAGCGCCTGCACCTGCCGCACGCCGAGCTTGAGCTGCTGCGCCACGGCGTCGATCGACAGGCCCGCGCGGACGCGGGCGGCGGCGAGCATCGCGCCCGCGGTCGCCGCAGCCGCCGGCGGCGCAGCGTCGGCAGCCACCGCGGACGCGGCGGGCAGCGCCTCGTCGCCGGCCGTGCGCGTGACGTCGCTCGCGGTCACTCGCACGTTCCTTCGACGATCGCCCGGGTTTCCGCGGAATCGGGCCAGCGGTTGCGCAGCTGCGTCACGTACGAAACCTCGGACTGGCGGTCGCCGAGCTTGCGTTCGGTGCACAGGCCGAGATACAGCGCTTCGGGAGGCGGGTTGGCCTGCAGCATGACGATCCGCATCAGCGCGCGCGAGTCGCCGTAGTTCGCCGACTTGTACTGCAGCAGGGCGAAGTTGTACGCCGCCTCCGGGTTGTTCGGCGACACCGTCAACGCGCGGCGGTAGTAGGCCTGCGCCGCCACCGGGTCGCCGGCTGCGGCGCTGCACTTGCCGGCGTTGATCAGCGCGATCCAGGGCGTCTTGTAGAGCGGATTGCGCGCCGCCGCCTCGAATTCGGGGACCGAGTCGCGCGGGCGCCCCGTCTGGCAGAGGTACCAGCCCCAGTTCTGGCGAATCTCCGAGTCGGCCGGCGCCAGCGCCAGCGCGCGGCGGAAGTTCTCCTCCGCCTTGGCATTCTCGCCCAGTTGGGTGTACACGAGCCCGTAGACGTTGTAGATCCGGGCGTTGTTGGGGTCGAGCTTCACCGCCCCGTCGAGCTCCTCGAGCGCGACGTCCATCTGGCCGCGCTCGTAGTACCCGGCGGCGAGCTCCTGCTTGAGCTGCGCCCGGGTGGCCGCGGGCGCCTCCTGGATGCGCGGCGGCGGCTCGGGCTGGGTCGGCTGCTGCGGTTGCGGCGCGGGTTCCTTCGACGCGCACGCGCCGAGCAGCACGGCGAGCGAGAGTGCGGCCAGCGACCGCAGCGAGCGTGTCGCCCGGCGCGAACGCGGCGGGGATGAATGCGGCGGGTGCGGGCGCATGGTCGGCTCCGGAAACATAGTCATGGCGCGCCGGCGGCAACGACCCGCGGCAGCCGGCTGGCCAGCCGCCGCTTGGTGCGGTCCTGGACCCGGCCGGCGAGCTGGCCGCAGGCGGCGTCGATGTCGTCGCCGCGGGTCTTGCGGATCGTGGTCACGTAGCCGGCGTCGACGAGCTCCCGCTGGAACGCGAGCACGCGCTCGCGCGGGCTGGTGCGGAACGCGGCGCCGGGGAACGGATTCCAGGGAATGAGGTTGAACTTGCACGGCGTGTCGCGGACCAGCGCGGCAAGCTCGCGCGCCTGCGCCGGCTGGTCGTTGACGCCGTCGAGCATCACGTATTCGAAGGTGACGAAATCGCGCGGCGCCCGCTCGAGGTAGCGGCGGCAGGCGGCCAGCAGCTGGGCCAGCGGGTACTTGCGGTTGATCGGCACCAGCCGGTCGCGCAGTGCGTCGTTCGGCGCGTGCAGGCTGACGGCGAGCGCGACCGGGCACGCGTCGCGCAGCCGGTCGATCGCGGGGACGATGCCCGACGTCGACAGCGTGACGCGGCGGCGCGACAGGCCGTAGGCGTTGTCGTCGAGGAACAGGCGCAGCGCGGCGACGACGTTGTCGAAGTTCGCCAGCGGCTCGCCCATGCCCATCATCACGACGTTGGTGATCGGCGCGCGGCCGGCCTCGACCCAGGGCGCGGTGACGCCGTCGGCGAGCAGCGCGCGGTTGGCGTGCCAGAGCTGGCCGACGATCTCGGCCACCGTCAGGTTGCGGTTGAAGCCCTGCTTGCCGGTCGAGCAGAAGGCGCAGTCGAGCGCGCAGCCGGCCTGCGAGGAGACGCACAGCGTGCCGCGGTCGTCCTCGGGGATGTAGACCGCCTCGACGGCGTTGGCGCTGCCGACGTCGAGCAGCCACTTGCGCGTGCCGTCGGCGGCGGTGCCGTCGGACACCACCGCCGGCGCGCGGATCTCCGCCTCGACGGCGAGGCGCTCGCGCGCGGCCCTGGCGATGTCGGTCATGGCGCCGACGTCGTCGACGAAGCGCTGGTGCAGCCACCGCGACACCTGCCGCGCGCGAAATGGCTTCTCGCCGCGTTCGGTGAAGAATGCGGCCAGTCCGTCGGCGTCGAGGTCGAGCAGGTTGGTCATCGGCTGCAGTCGGGGCAGGGCGGTCGGGCAGGAGGGTCGAGAGGCGGTCGACGCGTCAGCGGCCGTGGACCGCGAGCGCCGGGAAGAAATAGGCGATTTCCGCCGCCGCGGTGTCGGGGCCGTCGGAGCCGTGGACCGCGTTGGCGTCGATCGATTCGGCGAAATCCGCGCGGATCGTGCCCGCGGCGGCCTTTTTCGGGTCGGTCGCGCCCATCAGGTCGCGGTTCTTGGCGATCGCGTTCTCGCCCTCGAGCACCTGGATCATCACCGGGCCCGAGATCATGAACCCGACCAGGTCCTTGAAGAAAGGCCGTTCGCGATGGACCGCGTAGAAGCCCTCGGCTTCCTTCGGCGACAGCCAGCGCATCTGGGCCGCGACGATGCGCAGGCCGTTGGTCTCGAAGCGCGAGTAGATCTTGCCGATCACGTTCTTCGCGACCGCGTCGGGCTTGATGATGGAAAGGGTGCGTTCGACCGCCATTTGTGCGTCTCCAGAGCGTAAAAGCCAGAAAATTCAAAATTATAACACTTTGCCGCCTGGTCCGTCGCGGACGCCGGGCCTTCGTCGGCGGGCGGCACGGAGGCGCCCGCGACGCTCAAGCGGCGGCGCCGGCTTCGACCGTGGACGGCGGCCGGCCCGGCAACGGCGTGCACGAGAGCGCCGACGGTCAAACCGGCGAGCGCCGACGGTCAAACCGGCGCCGTGCCGGGGTGTCGGGCGGACAGTTCTGCCAGGCCGCGGCAGGCGGCCGGCCCAAACGCAACGGGCCGCATCGCGCGGCCCGTCGTCGTTGCTGCCCCGTCGTGCGCTCAGCTCGCCGCGCCCATCAGTAGATTGGGCAGCCACAACGTGATGATCGGCACGTAGGTGATCAGGAGCAGGAACGCGAGCATCACCAGGATCCACGGCGCGCAGGCCTTGGTGGTCTCGGTGAGTCCCATCCCGGAGATGCCGGACGCAACGTAGAGGTTCAGCCCCACCGGCGGCGTGATCATCCCGATTTCCATGTTCACCGTCATGATGATGCCGAGGTGGATCGGATCGATGCCGAGCTTCATCGCGACGGGGAACAGGATCGGCGCCGTGATCAGCAGGATCGACGACGGCTCCATGAAGTTGCCGGCGATCAGCAGCAGGATGTTGACGACGACCAGGAACATCCACGGCGACAGCCCCATCGCGTTGATCCAGGTCGACAGGTCCTGCGGGATCTGCTCGGAGGTGAGCAGGAACGAGAACAGCACCGCGTTGGTGATGATGTACAGGATCATCGCCGACAGGTTCGCGCTGTCGAGCAGCACCTTCGGCACCTGCTTCAGCGTCAGGTCCTTGTACACGAACACCGAGACGAAGAACGCGTAGGCGGCGCTCATCGCGGCGGCCTCGGTCGGCGTGAAGATGCCGGTGTAGATGCCGCCGATGACGACGACGATCAGGAACAGCCCCCAGACGCTCTCGCGGAACGCCAGCAGCACTTCCTTGAGGCTCGCCCTGGGCATCCGCGGGTACTTGCGGATCTTGGCGACGACCCAGGTGACGAACAGCAGCAGCCCGGCGAGCAGCAGTCCCGGGATGATGCCGGCGATGAACAGCCGCCCGATCGACGAGTTGGTCGACACCGCGTAGATCACCATCACGATCGACGGCGGGATCAGGATGCCCAGCGCGCCGGCGGTGCCGATGACGCCGACGCCGAACTTTTTCGGGTAGCCCTGCTTGACCATCGCCGGCAGCAGGATCGAGCCGATCGCGACGACGGTCGCCGGCGAGCTGCCCGACACCGCGGCGAACAGCGCGCAGGCGACGACGCCGCCGAGCGCGAGGCCGCCGTGCAGGTGGCCGACCAGCGCGGTGGCGAAGCGGATCATCCGCTTGGCGACGCCGCCGTGGGTGAGGAAGTTGCCGGCGAGGATGAAGAACGGGATCGCCATGATCTCGAACTTCTCGATGCCGGTGAAGAGCTTCAGCGCGACCGACTCGAGCGGCACGTTGGTCATCGTGAACAGGAACGTCAGCACGGTGAGGCCGAGCGAAATCGAGATCGGCATGCCGGTGAGCATCAGCACCGACAGCAGTCCGAAGATGACGAGGCCGGTCATGGCTGCGCTCCCGGCTTGACTGGCGCCGGATGCAGGTCGGACGGCATCACTGCCCACTCGACCTCGGCCTCCTTGTCCAGGCCCTCGACGTGACCGTGGTCGGCGTGCGGCAGGTCGCCGGTCTTGTGGAACCTCCAAGCGACCTGCAGGAAGCGGTAGCACATCAGGTACGAGCCCAGCGGGATGCAGGGTAGACGATCCACTTCGGCAGCTCGAGGTCGGCCGACACCTGATCGGTGTGCATCAGCTCCCAGACGAAGTGCGCGCCGAAGCTGCCGATGATCACGGTGAACAGCGCGCCGGCGAGCAGTCCGAAGATGATGAACCAGCCGCGGGTGCGGTCGTTCGATCGCATTGATCGCGACGTCCACGCCGACGTGGATGCCGGTGCGCACGCCGTACGCGGCGCCGAACTTGGCCATCCACACGAACATGTAGATCGTGAGCTCCTGCGCCCAGGAGAGGTCGATCTTGAGGAGCAGGTCCTGGAACGCGCCGGTCGCGAAACCGGTGGCGTACCGGTGCACGACGGCGACGAAGATGATCGTCGTCGCCGCACCGATCAGGAACGTGATGATCCACTCCTCGAGATGGTCGAGGAAACGGTTGACCATGCGCAGGCCTCCTCCGTCGTGGGCGGCGCGGCGGCCCCCCGGGGCAACGACCGGATGACCGCGGCGTCGCCGCGGTCATCCGGCGGAACGGCTGTCAGTCGGGCTTGAACCCGGTCTCGTTGTAGACGGACTGGATCGTGTCCTTGCCGATCCGGCTTTCCATCTCCTTGTGCACGCCGACCAGCGCCTTCTTCCACGCCGCCTTTTCCGCCGCGGTCGGCACGTAGACCTGCGTCTTGCCCGACGCCTTCACCTTTTCCAGCGCCGAGTCGTTCTCCTGCTGGGCGATCGTGTTCGCGTACTTGGTCGCTTCGGCCATCGCCGTCTCGAGCCCCGCGCGCACGTCGGCGGGCAGGCCGTCCCAGAACTTCTTGTTGACGATGACCGCGTAGCCCAGGTAGCCGTGGTTGCTGACGATGGCGTGCTTCTGCACCTCGTGCATCTTCTGCGTGTAGAGGTTCGACGGCGGGTTCTCGGTGCCGTCGACGACGCCCGTCTGCAGCGCCTGGTAGACCTCGGAGAACGCCATCGTCTGCGGCAGCGCGCCCAGCGCCTTCATCTGCGCCGACAGCACCTGCGAGCTCTGGATGCGCATCTTCTGGCCCTTGACGTCGGCGGGCACTTTCAGCGGCTTGTTCGACGACAGGATCTTGAAGCCGTTGTCCCAGTAGGCGAGGCCGACGATGCCCTTGCTCTCGAGCTTCTTGAACAGCGCCTTGCCGGCGGCGCCTTCGGTGACCTTGTGCAGCTCGGCGGTGTCGTCGAAGATGTACGGAAGGTCGAACACCTCGAATTCGCGCACGCCCAGCGGGCCGAACTTGGCCAGCGACGGTGCCAGCATCTGCACCGAGCCCAGCGACAGCGCTTCCATCTCCTCGCCGTCCTTGTACAGCGTCGAGTTCGGGTACAGCTCGACCTTGACCTTGCCGGGCAGCGCCTTCTCGGCCAGTTCCTTGAACTTCTCGGCTGCCTTGCCCTTCGGTGTGTCCTGGGCGACCACGTGGCTGAACTTGATGACGATCGGCTGCTGCGCGTGCGCGGCGCCGACGGCGAAGACTGCGGCGGCGGCGAGCGCGAGCCAGTGACGTGCTTTCATGAACTCCTCCGGTGGATCGAAAGGCCGGGCGTGTCACCCGGCGACGTGCCAAGCACTGCTTGCTGCAGATGGGTCGGTGCCGACCGCTGGTGACGCCGGTTCTGGGCATCGAAGGTGACGGGAATTAGGCGCTACGCGCGGTTCCGCTGTCAAATCCGCCCGCACGGGTGGCGCCCGCGCGGATTTGTCGCAGGCTAGCCCGCAACGTCCGGCGCGCCGTTGATGCCGATCAAGCTTTGCGGTCGGCGCGTGGCGGGCCGCCAGGCGACCGCGTGGCCCGCGGCGCCGTCGCGCGCCGCGAACGCCGGCGCGACGCCCAGCCCCGGGACGGCCGCCAGCTCGTCGCCGCAGAACAGCAACGGCCACGCCGCGCGCGCCCACGGCGGCACCCCGGCCTCGCGCCAGAGGTCGGTCAACGCCCGCCGCGGCCGGCCGGCGGCGAGCCGCAGCCGCTCGCCCCCGCCGGCCGGGCGCGCGACCAGCGGGCGACCGGCCAGCGCGGCCGTCGCGATCCCGCGGTCGCCCCCGCGGCTGTCGAGGGCCGAGAAGACCAGCGTGCCGTGCGGCAGCGCAAGCTCGGGTTCGCCGCGCCAGACGGCCTCCCACGCCGGGACCGGGCCGCGATGGACCGCGATCCACCCGCGGTGGACGCCGATGGTCGCGCCGTCGTGCGCGATGGCGACCCGCGCATCGGCGGCGGCTTCGGTCAGCTGCCGCAGCATCGCGGCAAGCCGCGCCGCCGATGGCGCGCGCAGTCCCTGGCGACGCAGGAACCAGCGCAGCAGGTTGCGGGCACGCGCGCCGCCCAGCGCCGCCAGCGCGCCCCGGTCGAGGACGTCGCCGCCCGCCGCCGCGGTGCCGGGCAGCGCCGGCGCAGTCGCGCCCTGCGCGTCCAGCGCGGCAAGCTCGTCGAGGAGCTGCGCCGCCTCGGCCTGGTGGCCTGCGGCGCGGACCAGCGTTTCCGGGTACCCGGGAAACGCGGCGGCGAGCAGCGGGACGACCTCGTGGCGGAGCCGGTTGCGTCGCAGCGCGACGTCGGCGTTGGAGTCGTCGTCGACGTGGGCGATGCCGCGCGCGCCGACGAACGCGTCGATGGTGCGGCGCGGCAGCCCCAGCAGTGGTCGCAGCAGCGCCGGCGCCGCGCTTCGCGGCGACGCGGTCCGGGCCATCGCCGCGACGCCGTGCGGGCCGGCGCCGCGCAGCAGCTGCAGCAGCAGGGTCTCCGCCTGGTCGTCGGCGTGGTGCGCGAGCGCGACGGCGTCGACGTCGAGGTCGGCGAATGCCGCATAACGGGCGTCGCGGGCGGCCGATTCCAGGCTCTGCCCGCCGCGGCGCGCGACCTCGACCCGGCGGATCGCCAGCGGGACGCCGCGCAGGGCGCAGGCGCCGGTGCAGAACGCTGCCCAGTCATCGGCGCGCGCCGACAGGCCGTGGTGGACGTGGATCGCCGACAGCTCGATCGGCAGCGTCGTCGCCGCGCGCGCCGCGGCATCGAGCAGCGCCATCGAGTCGCGGCCGCCAGACAGCGCGATCGCGACCCGTCGAGGGACGTCCGCGGTGGGGCGCCCGGCGGCAAACGCCGCCAGCGCGGCGTGCACGGCGGTGTCGACCGGACTGGCTGCGGCAGCGACCGGCCCCGCGGCGGCGTCGGCGCCCGGGCGCCGATCAGCCGGAGGAGAGCTCCTTGAACTTGCCATGGGACAGCAGCTTGTCCTCGCGCGCCTCGAGCATCGTGTCGAGCGACTGGTCCTGCAGCTGGCGCAGCGCCTCGGCCAGCGCCTTTTTCAGCGAGACCATCATCGCCGCGTGATCGCGGTGGGCACCGCCGAGCGGCTCGTTGACGATCTTGTCGATGAGTCCGAGCTGCTTCAGCCGCGTCGAGGTGATCCCCAGCACCTCGGCCGCCTCGGACGCCTGGTCGGCGGACTTCCACAGGATCGACGCGCAGCCTTCGGGCGAGATCACCGAATACGTCGAATACTGGAGCATCAGCGTGACGTCGCCGACGGCGATCGCCAGCGCGCCGCCGGAGCCGCCTTCGCCGATGACCGTCACGACGATCGGGACGCGCAGCCCCGCCATTTCGTACAGGTTGCGTCCGATGGCCTCCGACTGCCCGCGCTCCTCGGCACCGATGCCCGGGTACGCCCCCGGCGTGTCGACGAAGGTGAACAGCGGCAGCCCGAACTTCTCCGCGAGCTTCATCAGCCTCAGCGCCTTGCGGTAGCCCTCGGGCCGCGGCATGCCGAAGTTGCGGTGGATCTTCTCCTTGGTGTCGCGCCCCTTCTGGTGGCCGATCACCATGCACGGCTGGCCGTTGAAGCGCGCGATGCCGCCGACGATCGCGGGGTCGTCGGCGTACGAGCGGTCCCCCGCCAGTTCGTGGAAATCCGAGAACATGCCGGCGATGTAGTCGTGCGTGTACGGCCGCTGCGGATGGCGCGCCACCTGGGCGATCTGCCAGGAGGTGAGCTTGCCGTAGATGTCCTTGGTCAGCTGCTGGCTCTTCTTGGCCAGCCGGCCGATTTCGTCGGAGATGTCGACCGCCGAGTCCTCGTGGACGTAGCGCAGCTCGTCGATCTTCGCCTGCAGTTCGGCGATGGGCTGCTCGAAGTCGAGGAAGGTCTGTTTCATGGGGCGGCGGAGGAGCGGAGCGTCGATGGCGCGCATCATAGCGCAAGCGGGCCGCCGCCGCCCGTTGCCGCCGCCCGGCGCGTGCCCGGGCGAGAGGGGCGGTTGCGGCGGATCAGCCGAGCGCGTCGGCGATCAGCTTGACCCCGGTGGCGAAGAGCAGTGCGTAGCTTACCTGGTAGAACGCGCCGTCCGAGATCCGCCGATGCAGGTAGACGCCGAGCCAGATGCCGAGCGGGACCAGCGGCGCGAACACCAGCGCCGCGGTCAGGTTGCCGACGCTGAGCTGTCCCAGGAAATAGTAGGGGATCAGCTTGACGTAGTTGACGACGAGAAAGAACACCACCGACGTGCCGACCAGCAGCGTCTTGTCGAGCCGCTGCGGCAGCATCCACACCGCGAACGGCGGCCCGCCGGCGTGCGCCAGCGTGCTGGTGAAGCCCGACACGGCGCCCCAGAACCAGCCGGCGATCCGCCCGGGCGGCGCGGCGCCCGCGGCGAGCTTCGCCGACAGCCGCTCCGTCAGCCGGAACCAGCGGTTGAGCGCGAAGGTGACGGCGATGCCGCCGAGCAACAGCCGGATCGCGTTGACGGGCAGCATCCCGAACGCGAGTCCGCCGGCGGCGATGCCGATCAGCGCGCCGGGAAGCAGGACCGCGAGGTGGGCCTTCGACCAGCGGCCGCGGTAGGCGTGGACGCCGAACAGGTCCATCGCGCAGAGGAGCGGCAGCATGATGCCGGCGGCTTCCGGCGGGGCGATGAAGATCGACATCAGCGGCACCGCGATGCCGCCGGAGCCGACGCCGAAGCCGCCCTTGGCGATGCCGGTGATCAGGATCGCGAGGACGGCGACCGGGTAGAACGCGAGCGGGAAGTCGGGCCAGTGCATGCGCCGTCCGTCAGCTGCGCCGTGGCGCCGTCGCGGCGGCGTCGCGGGTGCTGCGCCAGGCGGCGAACGCCTCGTTGGCGATCACCGCGCCCAGCACGACGACGGCGCCGACCAGCGTCGAAGGCCCCGGCCGCTCGCTCATCAGCGCCCACACCCACAGCGGTCCGAGGATGGGCTCGAGCAGGGCGAGCAGTCCCAGTTCCGTCGCCGAAAGGTGCTTCGACGCTGCAGTGGCGAGCAGGCACCCGGTGCCCAGCTGCACGCAGCCCATCAGGGCGAGCACCGCGAGGTCGCGCCCGGTCGCCGCGAACGGCGGCGCCACCGCGAACGCGACGACGAGCGAAATCACGCCGGCGACCATCACCTGCGGCAGCATGTCGACGGTCGCGTGGAACCGGCGCAGCACGATGACCTGCGCGGCGAAGCAGCACGACACGCCCAGCGCCAGCAGGTTGCCCGTGAGGCGCCCGGCGTCGAGCGAGTCGGCGAACATCACGACGATGCCGGCGAACGCGACGGCCATGGCGATCCAGGTACGCGCCGGGACCGTCTCCTTCAGCACCAGGCGACCGGCGAGCGCGGCGAGGAACGGCGACACGCTCATCAGCACGAAGGTGTTGGCGACGGTCGTGCGGGTCAGCGAGCCGATGAAAAAGAAGAAGGTGCCGGCGAGGAAGAGGCCGGAAAGCAGCACCGGGCGGCCGCCGGCAAGCACGACCTTCGGCATCCGCCGCCCGTGCATCGCCAGCAGCACGCCGGCGACGAACAGCGCCATGAACACGCTGCGCCAGAATACGATCTCCCAGGCGTTGTTGATCGACAGCTGGCGCACCAGGATGCCGCCGGACGACCAGCAGATCGCGGCCACGACCATCATCAGCATCGCGCGGCGGTGCGCGCGCGGGTCGGCGGGGGCGGACACGGGTCAGGCGCCCCGCAGCATGTCGACGTGGGGGATGCCGTCCTCGAGGTACGGCGCGGACGCCGTGACGAAACCCAGGTCTGCGTAGAAGCGTTCGAGGCGCTGCTGCGCGGCGATCCGCACGTCGCGGCCGGGGAAGCACCGCGCCGCCCCGGCGAGGCCCTCCTGCATCAGCGCGCGCCCGAGGCCGCGGCCGCGCGCCTCGGGCGCGGTGATGACGCGCCCGATCGAAGGCTCGGCGAACTTGACCCCGGGGTCGACGAGGCGCAGGTACGCGAGCAGCGGGGCCCGACCGGTCGCGTCGGCCTGAGCTTGCCAACCGAGCAGGTGGAACGCCGGCTCGTCGGCGCCGTCGGCGTCGACGAACGTGCACTGCTGCTCGACGACGAACACCCGCTGGCGCAACGCGAGCGCGGCATAGAGGTCGCCCGGGGTCAGCGCCGCGAAGCGCCACCATTGCCAGCGCAGCGGGGCGCCGGCAACGGTCGGACGCACCGGTCCTCGCGGCGCCGTGTCGTGCGTCGTCGCCGTGTCGTGCATCGGCGCCGCGTCGTGCATCGGCGCCGCGTTGTGCATCGGCGCCGCGTCGGGGGTCGGCGCCGCCGCGTCGAACGAGTGCGGTGTGGCGGGAACAACGGCGGGTCGGCTGGCGGACATGCCGGCACCCTACCGCAGCGGACCGGTCGCGTCGAGTCGCCGCCGGCGTCGCCTCTGCGGTGCCGCGGCGCGATGGTCAGGACGCGATGTGTGAGGACGCGATGTGTCGGGACGCGATCAGCGCGCCGGCGTCCTCCCGGCGCGCTGGTGACGGCACACCGGGGGGCACGACGCGGACGGCGTGAGCGCAAAGCCACGCCGGGGCCTTGTTCCGGCGCAGCAGCTCGCCGCGAGCACGCCCGCCGCCCCGAGTGCGAATCCGGCCGCGCCCGCCGCGCGGCCGCCGTGGACGGCCAGCGCCCGCCATTCGGGGGGCAGCGATCCGGTGACGGCGAGCACGGCCGCGGCCGATGCCAACAGGGCGGCGCCCCCGACCGCGAACCCGGCCGCCGTCGCGGGCACCCCGGCGAATCGCCGCGGGCCGCGCCGCAGGTGACGCGCCAGCGCAAGCACGGGAAACGACAGCGCCACCGCCGCACCGGCGGCGGCCACCGCGACCATCGCGAGCACCAGGACGCCGGCGGCGCCGCCGTGGACCGCGGCGTAGCCCGCCAGCCGCGACAGCGGCGCCACCAGCGGCGGCGCGGCATGCAGCGTGATCGCGACCTGCAGCGCGGCCAGCGAACCCAGGTAGGCGTGGCGGAACATGGCGGATCGGGGCGTCGTGGGTTGATCGAGCGTCGTGATTGCGGGTCGTGTCGTGGCCGGGGCGTCGTGGCTTGGTCGGCTGTCGTGGCTTGACCGAGTGTCGCGACCTGATCGAGCGTCGTCGCGCGGCCGGTTGCAACGATGGCCTTGCATTGACCGCGACGATTGGCCGATGCGCTTCACTCTAGGCGCCGCGGGTGCGCTCCGCCATCGGCCGGACGGACGAGTCCGCGCCGCCGAGGGCGCTTCGATGAGCCCCCGGTGCCGCTTCGATGCGCCACCGCGGACGACGAGGCCGGCGCGGCAGCGTCGCGCGGCGCCGTCCCGGATGCCTACCTCAGGAACGGAATCAGGCGCGGCGTCCGGCGCGCGTAGTCGGCGTACCCGGGGTGGGCGCCCGCGAGCAGCCGTTCTTCGATCGCCGCCTTGACGTGCAGCACCAGTGCCAGCGCGACGAGCGCGACGGCACGCCACGGCTCGGCGTAGCCCAGCGCCAAACCGGCGGCGACGAGGAGCACCGCGAGATACATCGGATGGCGGACGAACCGGTAGGGGCCGGTGGTGACCAGGCGGGCACCGACCCGCGGCTCGGGGCGCACGTTGAAGTTGCCCGGGCGATTCGCGCCCAGCGCCCACAGGCCGACCGCGATGCCGGCAGCGATGGACACCACGGCGGGGATCGTCGCCCAGCCGCCGAATCCGGCGGCGCCCAAGGGCAAGGCGAGCACGGCGAGCAGCGCGAACTGCAGGGTCACCAGAAGGCGCGAGCGCATGGCGGTGCGGGCTCCGGAGGGTGCAACGGCGGCGGGCGGTCCGCCGGCAGCGGGCGACGACCAGCCGGTCGATCGCGGCCGCCGCCGTTCGCGGTCGATGGCACCGGACGGGTGCCGCCGCGTGCTTACTTTAGAATACGCGGTTTCTGCAGGAGGAATGATGCCCACGCATCGCATTGCCGTCATCCCGGGCGACGGCATCGGCAAGGAAGTGGTCCCCGAAGGGCTGCGCGCACTGGAGGCCGCGGGCCGCCGCCATGGCATCGACTTCGCGTTCACGCAATTCGACTGGAACTGCGACTACTACGCGAAGCACGGCCGGATGATGCCGGAGGACTGGTTCGAGCAGCTCTCGGGCTTCGAGGCGATCTTCTACGGCGCCGTCGGCTGGCCGGCGACGGTGCCCGACCACGTGTCGCTGTGGGGGTCGCTGATCCAGTTCCGCCGCCGCTTCGACCAGTACGTCAATCTGCGGCCGTGCCGGCTGATGCCGGGCATCCCGTCGCCGCTGGCGGGCCGCAAGCCGGGCGACATCGACTTCGTCGTCGTCCGCGAGAACACCGAAGGGGAGTATTCGTCGGTCGGCGGCCGCATGTACGAAGGCACCGAGCGCGAGATCGTGTTCCAGGAGTCGGTGTTCAGCCGCAAGGGCGTCGACCGCATCGTGAAGTTCGCGTTCGAGCTCGCGCGCACGCGGCCGCGGAAGAAAGTGACGTCGGCCACCAAGTCGAACGGCATCGCCATCACCATGCCGTTCTGGGACGAGCGCTTCCGCGCGGTCGCCGCGCAGTACCCGGACATCGCGACCGACGCGTATCACATCGACATCCTGACCGCGCACTTCGTCCAGCGGCCGCAGATCTTCGACGTCGTCGTCGGCTCCAACCTGTTCGGCGACATCCTGTCGGACCTCGGCCCCGCGGTCTGCGGCACCATCGGCATCGCGCCGTCGGCCAACCTCAACCCCGAGCGCGCGTTTCCGTCGCTGTTCGAGCCGGTGCACGGCTCGGCGCCCGACATCGCGGGCAAGGGCATCGCCAATCCGATCGGCCAGATCTGGTCCGGCGCGCTGATGCTCGAGTTCCTCGGCCACAAGGCGGCAGCTGATGGCGTCGTCGCCGCGATCGAGCGCACGCTGGCCGATCCGGCGGCGCCGCGCACCCCGGACCTCGGCGGGCGGGCGACGACGGTCGAGCTCGGCCGCGCGATCGCGGACGCGATCTAGGTGGCCGCGATGCGCTTGGTGCCGCCGTCGGCGAAGTGGCGCCCGACGGCCTGCGGCCTCGGCACGCTGCTGGCCGCGTTCGCCCTGCTGTTCGCGCTGCCGGCCGCCGCCGACTATCCCGACCGGCCGATCCGGCTGGTGGTGCCGTTTCCCGCCGGCGGCGGCGCCGACAACCTGGCCCGCGCGATCATGCCGCGCGTCGCGCAGGAGCTGGGAGTCGCGATCGTCATCGACAACAAGCCGGGGGCCGGCGGCAACGTCGGCGCCGAGTTCGTGGCGCGCGCGGCCCCCGACGGCTATACGCTGCTGTACGGCACCAACGGCACGCACGCGATCAACCGCAGCCTGTACGCGCAGATGACGTTCGATCCGGTGCGCGACTTCGCCCCCGTGTCGCGGATGACGCAGATCGCGGCGCTGCTGGTCGTCAACCCGGCACTGCCCGTGCGCTCGGTCGCCGACCTGATCGACTACGCCCGGGCCAACCCCGGCCGGGTCTTCTTCGCATCGGCCGGCAACGGCACGACGTCGCACCTCGCGGGCGAGCTGTTCAAGACCATGGCCGGCATCGACATCGTCCACGTGCCGTACCGCGGGGGCGCGCTGGCCGCGACCGACCTGATGGGCGGGCAGGTGTCGATGATGATCGACGTGATGCCCAACGTTCTGCCGCTGGCCGCGGGCGGCAAGCTCAGGAGCGTCGCCGTGACGACGGCGTCGCGCGTGCCGGCGGCGCCGGAGATCCCGACGTTCGCGGAATCGGGCCTGCCGGGCTTCGAGGTCAGCGCCTGGGACGGCATCCTCGTCCCGGCCGGCACGCCGGCCGCGGTGATCGACAAGCTGAATGCGGCGATCCGCGCGGCGCTCGCCGACCCGCAGGTCCGCACCGCGCTGGTCGGGAGGGGCGCGCAGCCGGTTGCGGGCACGCCCGAGGAGTTCGCCCGCCACATCGCCGCCGAATCCGACAAGTGGGCCCGCGTCGTCCGGCAGGCCGGCGCCAAGATCGACTGAACGGAGCATACGATGCAGAAGCAGAAACCGGCGCCGGTCCCGGCGTGGAACGCGGTTCCCGGCTACCAGGACATCCTGTACGCGAAGGCCGACGAGGGCATCGCCAGGATCACGATCAACCGCCCCGAGGTGCGCAACGCCTTCCGGCCCGAGACGGTGCAGGAGCTGCAGCGGGCCTTCGCCGACGCGCGCGACGACGACCGCGTCGGCGTGGTCGTTCTCACCGGCCAGGGGCGCGAGGCATTCTGCTCGGGCGGCGACCAGCGCGTGCGAGGCAAGGGCGGCTACGTCGGCGGCGACGGCGTGCCGCGCCTCAACGTGCTCGACCTGCAGCGGCAGATCCGGACGCTGCCGAAGCCCGTCGTCGCGATGGTCGCCGGCTACGCGATCGGCGGCGGCCACGTGCTGCACATGATGTGCGACCTCACCATCGCCGCCGACAACGCGCGCTTCGGCCAGACCGGACCGCGCGTCGGCAGCTTCGACGGCGGCTACGGCGCCGCCTACATGGCGCGCATCGTCGGGCAGAAGAAGGCGCGCGAAATCTGGTTCCTCTGCCGCCAGTACGACGCGCAGCAGGCGCTGGCGATGGGGCTCGTCAACTGCGTCGTGCCGTACGAGCAGCTCGAAGCCGAGACGGTGCAGTGGTGCCGGGAGATGCTCGCCAACAGCCCGATCGCGCTGCGCTGCCTCAAGGCGGCGCTCAACGCGGACTGCGACGGTCAGGCCGGCCTGCAGGAGCTCGCCGGCAACGCGACGCTGCTCTACTACATGTCCGAGGAGGGGCAGGAGGGCAAGAACGCGTACCTCGAGAAGCGGCCGCCGGACTTCCGCAAGTTCCGGCGCCTGCCCTGACGCCGGGACGCGGCGGCGACGCGCGCCCGGCAGACCGCCGCCCATGAGCGACGCCCTTTCCATCCGCGCCGCCGCGGCCGACGCCGGCGGCGCGCCGGCGCTGTCGTGCGGCGGCCGGACCTACGGCTTCGACCAGATCGCCGAACTCGTCGAGCGGGAACTGCCGGCGCTGGCGCGCGATTGCCGCGACGGCCGGCCGTATCCGCTGGTTGCCGGCAACACGCTGGCGGCGGTCGTCACGCTGTACGCGCTGCTGGAGCTGCGGGTGCCCGCGTTGCTCGTGCATCCGCGGCTCACCGTTGCCGAGCGCGACGCGCTGCTCGCCGAAGCGGCCCGCGTAGCGCGCGCGCCTCACCCCGGCGCGGCGGTGATCATCCATACGTCGGGCACGACCGGCGCCGCCCGCGGCGCGGTGCTGACCCGCTCGGCGCTGCTCGCGTCGGCCGCCGCGAGTGCGGCCAACCTGGGCTGGCACGACGACGACTGCTGGCTCGCGGGCATGCCGGTGGCGCGCGTCGGCGGCCTGTCGATCCTGACGCGCAGCCTGGCGGCGCGACGGCGGGTGGTGCTGACCGACGGCGTCGACGCCGGCGCGTTTCCGCAGCTGATCGCCGGCGAGCGCGTCACGCTGGTGTCGCTGGTGCCGACGATGCTCGCGCGCGTGCTCGATGCGCATCCCGACTGGCGGCCGCCGGCGCATCTGCGCGCGGCGCTCGTCGGTGGCGCCGAGGCGTCGCCGCGGCTGCTCGCGCTCGCGGCCGAGCGCGGCCTCCCGATCGTGCTGACCTACGGCCTCACCGAGACCTGCTCGCAGGTGGTGGCGACTCCGTATGCGGATCGCCTTGCTCCGGCAGGTCGCGGCGCCGGCCGTCCGTTGCCGGGGGCGGCGGTGCGGATCGTCGAGGGCCGCATCGAGGTCGCCGGGCCGATGCTGATGGCGGGCTACTGGAACGCCCCGCCGCTCGCGCCGGGCGCGTGGTTCGACACCGGCGATCTCGGCGAGGTGGACGCCGCGGGCTGCCTGCACGTGCACGCGCGACGGGCCGACCTGATCGTCACCGGCGGCGAGAACGTGTATCCGGCCGAAGTCGAGCGCGAGCTCGAGCGCTGCCCGGGCATCGCGGCGGCGGCGGTGTTCGGACTCCCGGACGAGACGTGGGGACAGACGGTCGCGGCGATCCTCGTCGCCGACCGGTCGCCGCCGCCGGACGATGCGGAGCTGTCGCGCTGGATCGAGGCGCGGCTGGCGCCGCACAAGCGACCGCGCCACGTCGCCTTCGCGACGCGGCTGCCGCAGACCGCGGCCGGCAAGCTCGACCGCGGGGCGCTGGTCGCGTTGGCGAGCGGTTTGCGGCCGCTGCGGACGGCGTCGCGCCGCGTGCCGTCGGGCACGGCGATCTAGCGCTTCGCCTGCGGGTGCGCCTGCCGAAGCTGCCCAAAGGCAGTCGTTTGTGGCACGATGTCGCGCAAACAACGACCGACCACGACCCGGCGCCGCCACGCGCGGACGCCCGGCACCACGCAGCAGGGGATCCTCCATGTTGATCGGCATTCCACGCGAAACCCGCCCGGGCGAGACGCGCGTCGCCGCCACGCCCGAGACCGTCAAGAAGCTCGCCGCGAGCGGCAAGCACGCGCTCGTCGTCGAGAGCGGCGCGGGCCTCGCGTCCAGCATCACCGACGAGCAGTACGTGGCCGCCGGTGCGACCATCGGCACCGCGGCGCAGGCGCTCGGCGCCGACATCGTGCTCAAGGTGCGCGCGCCCGCGGGCGCCGAGCTCGCCTCGCTCAAGTCCGGCGCGGTGCTCGTCGGCCTGCTCAACCCCTACGACGCGACCGGGATCGAGGCCTGCGCCAGGGCGGGCGTGGCGGGCTTCGCGCTCGAGAAGCTGCCGCGGATCTCGCGCGCACAGTCGATGGACGTGCTGTCGTCGCAGGCGAACATCGCCGGCTACAAGGCGGTGATGCTCGCCGCCAACGAGTACGGCCGCTTCATGCCGATGCTGATGACCGCGGCGGGCACGGTGAAGGCGGCGCGGGTGCTGATCCTCGGCGTCGGCGTCGCCGGCCTGCAGGCGATCGCGACCGCCAAGCGGCTGGGCGCGGTGATCGAGGCGTCCGACGTGCGGCCCTCGGTGAAGGACCAGGTCGAGTCGCTCGGCGCCAAGTGGGTCGACGTGCCGTACGAGACCGCCGAGGAGAAGGAAATCGCCGAGGGCGTCGGCGGCTACGCGCGGCCGATGCCGCCCGCGTGGATGGCGCGGCAGGCGGCGATCGTCCACGAGCGCTGCAAGGCCGCCGACATCGTGATCACGACGGCGCTGATCCCGGGCCGGCCGGCGCCCAAGCTGGTCAGGGCCGAGACGGTCGCGGCGATGAAGCCGGGCGCGGTGGTCGTCGACCTCGCCGTCGAGCAGGGCGGCAACGTCGAGGGCTCCGAGCTCGACCGCATCGTCGTGAAGAACGGCGTCAAGCTCGTCGGCATCCCGAACCTCGCGGCGACGGTGCCCGCCGACGCCAGCGCCCTCTACGCCCGCAACGTGCTCACGTTCCTGTCGCTGTCGCTGAATCCCAAGACCGGCGACTTCGCGATCCCGCGCGACGACGAGATCATCGCCGCCACGCTCGTCTGCGAGAACGGCGCGGTCGCCGCGCCGAAGTCCTGAGCGCCGCCGCGCCGCCCCATTCCCGCGAATCCGCTGCCAACGTCCAACGCCCGGAGCCCAACATGGCTGGTGCCGTCGACCCGATCGTCTTCTATCTCATCATCTTCGTGCTCGCCATCGTCGTCGGCTACCACGTCGTCTGGAGCGTCACGCCGGCGCTGCACACGCCGCTGATGAGCGTCACCAACGCGATCTCGGGGATCATCCTCGTCGGCGCGATGCTCGCCGCCGGCCCCGCGGTGTTCGACTGGGGCGGCTGGGTCGGCGTCCTCGCCGTCACGCTGGCTTCGGTCAACGTCTTCGGCGGCTTCCTCGTCACGCAGCGGATGCTCGAGATGTTCCGCAAGAAGGAGCCGAAGGCGGCTCCCGGCGACGCGAAACACTGAGGCCGACCGGAGAAACGATCATGAGCGCCAACCAAGTCGCCCTCTGGTACCTCGTCGCGTCGGTCTGCTTCATCCTCGCGCTGAAGGGACTGTCGCACCCGTCCACCGCCCGTCGCGGCAACGCGCTGGGCATCGCCGGCATGGCGATTGCCGTCGTCGTCACGCTGGCGCTCGTCTACTCGACCACCCGCAACGTCGGCATGATCCTCGCCGGCATCGCCGTCGGCGGCACCATCGGCGCGGTCGTCGCCAGGCGCGTGCAGATGACGCAGATGCCGGAGCTGGTCGCGGCGATGCACTCGCTGGTCGGCCTCGCCGCGGTGCTGATCGCGGTCGCCGCGATCAACAACCCGGTGTCGTTCGGCCTGCCGGCGGAGATCCCGACGGGCAACAAGCTCGAGCTCTTCATCGGCACCTTCATCGGCGCGATCACCTTCTCCGGGTCGGTGATCGCGTTCGGCAAGCTGTCGGGCCGGATCAAGAGCGCGCCGGTCGTCTTCGGCGGCCAGCACCTGGTCAATCTCGCGCTCGCCATCGCGATGGTCGGCTTCGGCATCTGGTTCTTCATGGGCGGCGGCTGGATGCCGTTCATCGTGATGACCGCGATCGCGTTCGCGCTGGGCGTGCTGATCATCATCCCGATCGGCGGCGCCGACATGCCGGTGGTGATCTCGATGCTGAACAGCTATTCGGGCTGGGCCGCGGCGGGAATCGGCTTCTCGCTCAACAACCCGATGCTGATCATCGCCGGGTCGCTGGTCGGCTCCTCCGGCGCGATCCTGTCCTACATCATGTGCAAGGCCATGAACCGGAGCTTCTTCTCGGTCATCCTCGGCGGCTTCGGCGCGGAGGAGGGCGCGGCGGCGGCGGACGCGTCGCAGAAGACGGTCAAGTCGGGCAGCGCCGACGACGCGGCGTTCATCATGGGCAACGCCGAGACGGTGATCATCGTCCCGGGCTACGGCCTCGCGGTGGCGCGCGCCCAGCATGCGGTCAAGGAGATGGCGGCCAAGCTGCGCGAGAAGGGCGTCACCGTGAAGTACGCGATCCATCCGGTGGCCGGCCGCATGCCGGGGCACATGAACGTGCTGCTGGCGGAGGCGGAGGTGCCCTACGACCAGGTGTTCGAGATGGAGGACATCAACGGCGAGTTCGGCACCGCCGACGTCGCGCTGATCCTGGGCGCCAACGACGTCGTCAACCCGCTGGCCGAGCAGAAGGGCAGCCCGATCTACGGGATGCCGATCCTCGAGGCGTACAAGGCCAAGACCGTCATCGTCAACAAGCGGTCGATGGCGTCCGGCTACGCGGGGCTCGACAACCCGCTGTTCTACATGGACAAGACGATGATGGTCTTCGGCGACGCGAAGAAGGTCGTCGAGGACCTGGTCAAGGCCATCGAGTGACCTGGCGCGGGGCGCCCGGCGCCTCGCGCAGTCCACCGGCCGGGTCTTTCCCGTTCCACCATCCCTCGCCACCTCTCGCGGCGCCGACGCCTTGCCGACCGGACCGCTCGCGCACCTGACGGTGCTCGACCTTTCGCGCGTCCTCGCCGGACCGTGGTGCACGCAGGTCTTCGCCGACCTCGGCGCCACCGTCTGGAAGATCGAGAAGCCCGGCACCGGCGACGACACGCGCGCCTGGGGACCGCCGTACCTTCGCAGCGCGGACGGACGCGACACCTCCGAGGCCGCGTACTACCTCGCCTGCAACCGCGGCAAGCGCTCGGTCGCCGTCGACTTCACGCAACCCGAGGGGCAGCGCATCGTGCGCGGGCTGCTCGCGCACGCCGACGTGCTGATCGAGAACTTCAAGGTCGGCGGTCTCGCGAAGTACGGGCTCGACTATGCGAGCGTCGCGCCGGCGCATCCGCGGCTCGTCTACGCGTCGATCACCGGCTTCGGCCAGGACGGGCCCTACGCGGAGCGCGCGGGCTACGACTTCATCATCCAGGGCATGGGCGGCTTCATGAGCGTCACCGGCGAGCGCGACGACCTGCCGGGCGGCGGGCCGCAGAAGGCCGGCGTGGCGATCAGCGACCTGATGACCGGCATGTACGCCGCGGTCGCGATCCAGGCGGCGCTCGCGCACCGTGATCGCACGGGGCAGGGCCAGCACGTCGACCTCGCGCTGCTCGACTCGATGGTCGCGATGATGGCCGTGATGGACATGAACTACCTCGTGTCGGGCACGCCGCCGGCGCGGGCCGGCAACGCGCACCAGAACATCGTCCCGTACCAGGTGTTCGCCTGTGCCGACGGCCACCTGATCGTCGCCGTCGGCAACGACAGCCAGTTCGCGAAGTTCTGCGCCGTGGCGGAGCGTCGCGAGTGGGCCGCGGATCCGCGCTTCGCGACGAATGCCGAACGCGTTCGACACCGCGAGACACTGGTGCCGCTGGTCGCCGCGGTCGTCCGCACGCGCGGGCAGCGCGACTGGCTGGCGGCGCTCGAGCGGGAAGGCGTGCCATGCGGACCCATCAACCGGCTCGACCAGGTGTTCGCCGACCCGCAGGTGATGGCGCGGGGGATCAGGCGCGACCTGCCGCATCCGCTGGCCGGGACGGTGCCGCAGGTCGTCGCGCCGATCCGGTTTTCGGCGACGCCGCTCGCCTACGACGCGCCGCCGCCGCTGCTCGGCCAGCACACGGCCGCGGTGCTGGGCGACGCGCTGGGCTACGACGCCGCGGCGATTGCCGACCTCGCCGCGCGCGGTGTCATCGGCGTCGCGGCGGCGGGCTGACCGGTCGGACCGCGGATCCGCGCGCCGCGGCGCCCACCCGCGCTCAGTCGGCTTCCACCTGTCCGGAGACGCCCTGCCGGACCTTCGACCAGGACACGCCGACGCCGAGCGCGATGCCGACTGCGACGATCGCTATCCATGCCAGGGTGTTCGAGCTGTCGGCCCGGACGACGCCGAACTGGACCAGCATCCAGACGATGGTGGCGAGCAGAAGGCCGACCAGCACCAGGCCGATGACGCCCAGCGACACCCAGGCCGACCGCACGCAGAACACCCAGCCGCCGAGCAGCAACACGCCGCAGAAGGCCTTCACCGCGTCGAACGCCGAGCGATCGCGCAGCGCCCAGTCGACGTACGACCACCCGGACGGATTCCAGGTCAGCAGCACCAGCACGACGGCGAACGCGACGCGCGAAATCATTGCACCCATGGCAGCGGCTCCTGCGGCGGGGGACTACTTGATCCGGGTCCGGTACGCCCAGACGTTGTTGTCGGCGCGATGCGGCGTGTCGACGTTCGCGCGCACCGCCCACGGGATGACCTGCCGGTGCAGCGGCAGCACGTGGATCTCGTCCTTGTTCAGCTCCAGCGCCCGGCGGATCAGCGCCAGGCGCTTCTCGGCGTTCATCTCGTTCTTGATCTCCGCGACCAGCGCGTCGAACTTCGCGCTGTTGGTGTAGCGGCCGTAGTTGTAGTCGCCGTCGCCCTTGCCGTTGAACGTCGACAGCACGGGCTGCAGCGTGAAGATCGCGTCGGTCGAGCCGCCTCCCCAGCCCAGCATGTAGATGCTGGTGTCGAGCTTCTCGAGCTTGGGGAAGTACTGCGCCCGCGGCATCGTCACCAGCTTGGTGGCGACGCCGACCTTCGACCACATCGCCGCGATCGCCTGGCAGATCTTCTCGTCGTTGACGTAGCGGTTGTTCGGGCAGTCGAGCGTCACCTCGAACCCGTTCGGATAGCCGGCCTCCGCGAGCAGCTTCTTCGACTGCTCCGGCGCGAACGCCAGTCGCTTCTCGATTTCCGGCGTCGACTGCACCGGCGACGGGGTGAGGCCGCCGGAGACCTTCGACAGGCCGCGCATCGTCGCCTTGTGGATCGCCTCGATGTCGATCGCCTGGTACAGCGCCTGGCGGACGCGCTTGTCCTTCAGCGGATTCTTGCCCTTGACGTTCGAGTACAGCAGCTCGTCGCGCGCCTGGTCCATGCCGAGGAACACGATCCGCTGCTCGACCCCCTCGATCACCTTGACGCCGGGCGTCTGCGACAGCCGCGGCACGTCCTGCGGGGCCGGGTCGTTGACGACGTCGACGTTGCCGGCGACCAGCGCGGCGAGCCGCGTCGCGTCGTTGGCGATCGGCGTGTAGACGAGTTCAGTGACGTTGCCGTCGTTGTCCTTGTCCTTCCAGCCCCACCAGTCGGGGTTCTTCACCATCACCGTCTTCACGTCCGGCTCGCGCGTCTTCAGGACGTACGCGCCGGTGCCGTTGGCCTGCCGGGCGGTGATCATCTCCTCCTTGTTCTTGAAGTCGAGCGGCTTCGTCGCCTTGTTCTTCTCCGACCACGACTTGGACATGATGAAGATCGTCACGATGTGCTCGAGCTCGATCGGGTTCGGCCCCTCGGTGACGAACTCGACGGTCAGGTCGTCGATCTTGCGCGGCTTCCCCGCCGCCTTGGCGTAGGCCCGGATCTGCGAGGTGTCCTCGCTGGCGCGCTGGAACGAGAACACGACGTCGTCGGCGGTGAACGGAGTGCCGTCGTGGAACTTGATCCCCGGTCGCAGCTTGAAGCGCCAGGTGGTGGGGCTCGTCTGCTCCCACGAGCTCGCGAGGCCCGGCACGATCCTGAGGTTGCGGTCGCGCGTGACCAGCGTGTCGTAGACGTGCCAGTTGATGTTGTTGGTGAGGTTCTCGTTCTGCGAGTACGGGTCCATCGTCTGCGGGTCGCCGCGGCCGGCCCAGCGCAGCGTCTTGGCGTCGGCGACGGACGCGGCGGCCAGCAACGCGGCCAGCGCGGCGGCCAGTGCCAGTGACGGCACGCCGGCTCGGGGCAGCGAACGGCGCGTGGCGGGGTGCGCAATGATGCGATCGGTCATGTCATCTCCAGGGGCGAGGGGGCCGGCGAAAGCGCGCCGGCCGGGGTGCCAACCGTTAATCATAACGGACCCGTCGGCCGCGGGGTAGAATCCGCGCCGCTCCCGCCATGCCTGCCCCGTCCCCAACCGCCCGCCTGCTGGACGCCCTCGCCGAGGGCATGGCCGTCGACGCGCTGCCGCTCGCGCGCCGGATCGAGCGGGCGCGCGCCGGCGGCGCGCCTGCCGCGGAATGGCAGCGGCTCGAGGTCGCGGTCGCGCGTTCGGTCGAGCGTCGCCGCGCCCGCGCCGCGCGCCGCCCGGCGATCGCCTACCCGGACGACCTGCCCGTCGCGCAGCGCGCCGACGAGATCGCCGCGGCGATCCGCGACCACCAGGTCGTCATCGTCAGCGGCGAGACGGGCTCCGGCAAGACGACGCAACTGCCGAAGATCTGCCTCGCGCTGGGCCGGGGCGAGCGCGGGCTCATCGGCCACACGCAGCCGCGGCGCATCGCGGCGCGGGCGGTCGCGACGCGCATCGCGCAGGAGCTCGGCAGCGAGCTGGGCCACGACGTCGGCTACAAGGTCCGGTTCACCGACCACACCAGGCCCGACGCCTTCGTCAAGCTGATGACCGACGGGATCCTGCTCGCCGAGACGGCCGGCGACCGGCTGCTCTGCGCGTACGACACGATCATCGTCGACGAGGCGCACGAGCGCAGCCTCAACATCGACTTCCTGCTCGGCTACCTCAGGACGCTGCTGCCGCAACGCCCCGACCTCAAGGTCATCGTGACGTCGGCGACGCTCGACGCGCAGCGCTTCGCACGCCATTTCGGCACCGGCGACCGGCCGGCGCCGGTGATCGAGGTGACCGGGCGGACCTACCCGGTCGACATCCGCTGGCGGCCGCTGGGCTCGGGCCGCGACGTCGCCACCGGCGAGGCCGACGACGAGGAGGAACTCGAGGACGCGATCGTCGGCGCGGCGGAGGACCTCTGGCGCGAGGGTCCCGGCGACATCCTGGTGTTCCTGCCCGGCGAGCGCGAAATCCGCGAGACCTCCGAGCTGCTGCGCCGCGCGATGGCGCGCCGCCCTTACGCCGCCGCGGTCGAGATCCTGCCGCTGTACTCGCGCCTGTCGGTGCCGGAGCAGCAGCGCGTGTTCGCGCCGTCGCGCGGGCGGCGGGTGGTGCTCGCGACCAACGTCGCCGAGACCTCGCTGACCGTGCCCGGCATCCGCTACGTCATCGACAGCGGGCTCGCCCGGGTCAAGCGCTACTCGCTGCGCAACAAGACGACGCTGCTGCAGATCGAGAAGATAGCGCAGGCTGCGGCCGACCAGCGCGCGGGCCGCTGCGGACGCGTCGCCGCCGGCGTCTGCGTCCGCCTGTACGGCGAGGACGACTACGCGGCGCGGACGCGCTACACCGATCCGGAAATCCTGCGCAGCTCGCTGGCGGCGGTGATCCTGCGGATGGCGTCGCTCGACCTCGGCAGCGTCGAGGCGTTCCCGTTTCTGGAGCCGCCGGGCGCGCGCGCGATCGCCGACGGCTACCAGCTGCTGCAGGAGCTCGGCGCCGTCGACGACGCACGCCGGCTGACACCGCTGGGACGCGATCTCGCGCGACTGCCGGTCGATCCGCGCGTGGGCAGGATGGTGCTGGCGGCGCGCGAGCGCGGCTGCCTCGCCGAGGTGCTGGTCATCGCGGCGGCGCTGTCGGTGCCGGACCCGCGCGACCGGCCGCTGGAAAAGCAGCAGGCGGCCGACCAGGCGCACCTCCGGTTCCGCGACGATCGCTCCGACTTCCTGTCGCTGATCGCGCTATGGGAGTTCTTCGCCGGGCTCGACGGGCAGGCGCTGTCGCATCGCAAGCGCGTCGACGCCTGCCGCGCGCAGTTCGTGTCGTTCCTGCGCCTCACCGAGTGGCGGGACGTGCACCGGCAGCTCGCGAGCGAACTCGCCGAGCTCGGGTGGCAGTGGTCGCCGGCGCTGCCGCAGGCCATCGACGCGCGGCGCTACCAGGCGATCCACGAGGCGCTGCTGACGGGGCTTCTCTCCAACGTGGGCGCCAAGGACCCGGAGGGCGACGGCTATCAGGGTACGCGGGGGCTGTCGTTCGTGCTGCACCCGGGCTCGGGGCTGGCGAAAAAGTCACCGCGCTGGGTGCTCGCCGCCGAGCTGGTCGAGACGCAGCGTCTGTACGCGCGGGTGGCGGCGCGGGTCGAGCCCGAGTGGATCGAAGCGGTGGCGGGCGAGCGCGTCACCCGCGAGCATTTCGAGCCGCATTGGGACGAGGGCCGGGGCGAGGTGGTCGCCAGCGAGCGGGTGCAGCTCTACGGGCTGACGCTGGTGCCGCGCCGACGCGTGTCGTTCGGCGCGATCGACGCCGCGACGGCGCGCGAGGTGTTCATACGGGAGGCGCTGGTGCCCGGCGCGCTGGCGACTAAGGGCGCCTTCCTCGTCCACAACCGCCGCCTCGTCGCCGAGGTCGCGGAACTCGAGCACAAGGCGCGCCGCCAGGACGTCCTGGTCGACGACGAGGCGATCGCCGCGTTCTACGCCGCCAGGCTGCCCGACGGCGTCTGCACGCTCGCCGGCTTCGAGCGGTGGCGCGAGGACGCCGAACGGCAGGACCCGCGCGCGCTCTTCCTCACCCGCGACGCGCTGATGCGCCACGCCGCCGCGCACGTGACCGAGGAACTGTTTCCCGAGGTGATGGAGATGGCCGGCGCGCGGCTGCCGGTCAAGTACCGGTTCGCGCCCGGGCATCCGCTCGACGGCCTGACCGTGACGGTGCCGTTGGCGCTGCTCAACCAGCTCGACGACGACCGCCTCACCTGGCTCGTTCCGGGGATGGTGCGCGAGAAGGTCACCCACTACCTCAAGGCGCTGCCCAAGGCGTGGCGCAACCGCCTGGTGCCGCTTCCGGACAGCGTCACCGCGTTCCTCGAGGCGGTGCCGCCCGGCCGCGCGCCGCTGCCCGAGGCGATCCGCGCCTGGCTCGGCGACCGGCTGCGCGATACGCCGCCGACCGCGGTATGGGACGACGCGCCGCCGCCTGCGCACCTCGCGGTCAACCTGCGCGTCGTCGACGCGGCCGGGCGCGAGCTCGGCAGCGACCGCGACCCGACGGCGCTGCGCGCCAAGCTCGGCGAGGCGGCGCAGATGACCTTCGCGGCCGCCGGGCCGGCGCTCGAGTTGAAGGGGATGCGGTCCTGGGAATGCGGCGACCTGCCGCCGACCTTGACCCGGGTCGAGCGCGGCCAGCGGGTCACCGGCTACCCGGCGCTGGTCGACGACACCGACAGCGTGTCGCTCGCGCTGCTGGACACCGCGGCCGCGGCCGAGCGGTCCACCCGCGCCGGCGTCATCCGTCTGATCCGGTTCGCGCTGAAGGATGCGTTCGCGCGCTTCGAGAAGGGCGCCCCCGGGTTCGCGCAGGCCGCGCTGCAGCTGAAGCCGGTCGTCGCCACCGACGCGCTGCTCGCCGACGTCCTGGCGGCGATCGCCGACCGCGCCTTCATCGGCGACGACGCGCTGCCGCGCAGCGCGGCGGCCTTCGCCGAGCAGGTGAAGCGGGCGCGGACGCGGCTGCCGGCGGTGGGCGAGGGCGCCTTCCGGCTGCTGGGGACGATCGCGGCCGCCCATTACTCACTGTCGCAGCGGCTGCTTGCGCTGCCGCCGTCCTCGTCCCGGCTTGCCGCGGAGCTGCGCACACGGCGCGACGCGTTGGTGCACGCCGGGTTCTTCCGCGCGACCCCGTGGGCGCAGCTCAACCACCTGCCCCGCTACCTGGCCGCGGCGGAGCGGCGGCTGGTCAAGCACGCGGAGAACCCCGACCGGGACGCCCGGCACGCGGCGACGCTGGCCGACTGGTGGCGGCGGCTGGCCGAGCGCCGCGAAACCGGCCGCGTTGCCGGTCGCGTCGAGCCGGGACTGGAAGAGTTCCGCTGGCTGCTCGAGGAACTGACCGTCTCGCTGTTCGCCCAGGAGCTGCGGACGCCGCAGCCGGTGTCCTACAAGCGGCTCGAACGCGCCTGGACGGAGCTCGGGCGCTGACTGGCGGCGTTTTCGCGCGTTGGCAGCGGGTTTCCCGCCGTGCTACAGTGAGTTAGCGGCGGTTCGTCGGGCAGTTTCTAGGTGCCCGGGGGATCGTTTGGCCGGGGCGCGGCGATTCGCGCGCCGGCGGGGCGGTTCGACTGCCGCTCGCCAATCTCCGATGCCCACGTGAACGCCACGACCACCCAAGCGGCCAGCCGGCGGCCCACGCCGCGCGACACCACGAAGATCCTGAGCGAATGCCGGGATCTCGCGGTCAAGCGCCTGCTCACCGCGTTCCAGGCCATTCTCGACAAGGTCGGCGACGTCCTGATGGACCGCGCCGGGCGCACCGACGTCCGCGACGAGCAGCAGCTCTTCCTCGACGCCCGCGCGACGCTGACGTCCGAGCGCAAGACGCTGATGGCGGAGTTCGAGCGCCGGCTGCGCAAGCGGATCGACGACAAGCTCTCGGGCAAGGAGGAGGCCAAGGCGGATTTTTCCACGGTCGACATCACCAACCTGACGCTGGTCGACACCCAGGTCATGGACGAGTCGGTGATCACCGGCAACATCACCCGCGTCGTCGAGAACATCTGCTACGACGAGCTGCAGACCCTCAATCGCGGCATTGGCCACCTGATGGGCCAGCCCGATCTCGAGACGGTCGGCAACCCGCTGGCGCCCGAAGGCATCGTCACCGCCTTCGCCGACGCGCTGAAGGCGCAGAAGAGCGACGAGAGGATCAAGTTCCAGATCCTGAAGGAGCTGAACCAGGGCTCGCTGTCGGACCTCAACGGCATCTACCAGGACCTGAACAAGCACCTGGTGGAGCTCCACGTCGTGCCGGGTGCGCGCAGCACGATCGTCAATCCCGGTGGCGGCGATCGCCAGCGCGCCGCGTCGGCGAAGTCCGATCCCAAGCAGCCGGCGCCGCCGCCCGAAGTCGACGTGATGGCGATGTTCCGGCGGATGTTCGCCAGCGGGCAGGCGCCGATGCCGCAGTTCGGCCCGCCGACCGACGGCCAGGCGGCGCCGTTCGCGGCGCCGGGCGCACCGTATCCGGGTATGCCGGGTGGCGCGGGCCCGACGGCCGGCGGAGGCGAGGGTTCGCTCGATTTCCCGTCGATCGAGTTCGGCGGGGCGGGACCGATGGTGCCGTCGCGCTACATCCCGTCGGGGCCGCTGGCGACGACCCGGTCCGGCTACGTCCCCGGCGCGCCGATCATCTCGACGCCGATGCTGGGCGAGGGGCTCTCGCGCCTGCAGGCGGGCGAGTCGGGATTCGACCTCGGCGCCGGCGCCGTCCAGTTCTCCGGCATCCCCACCGGGATGCAGAACGTCCTGCGCGACCTGCAGGAATCCCCGCTGGGGAAGAAGGCGAACCAGCTCGAGTCGATGACCATCGAGATGGTCGCGATGCTGTTCGACTTCATCTTCGAGACCCGCGACCTCCCGGACGGCATCAAGGCGCTGCTCGCGCGGCTGCAGATCCCGGTGCTCAAGGCCGCGATGCTCGACGGCGCGTTCTTCGCCCGCAAGACGCATCCGTCGCGCGTGCTGGTCAACGCGCTCGCCGAGGCGGGGCTGGGCTGGTCGCCGGTGATGGGCAACGACGATCCGCTTTACCGCAAGCTCGACGAGATCGTCCACCGGATCCTCAACGACTTCACCGACAACCTCGAGCTGTTCGAGGAGCTGCACGGCGATCTCGTGGACTTCCTCGCCGACGAGGAAAAGGCGGCGGAAGCCAACATCGCGACCAACGCCGAGGAGATCAACCTCCGCGACCGGCGCGAGATCGCCGTCGCGGTGTCGCGCGCCGAGATCGAGAAGCGGATCGAGCAGTACCCGGTGCCGAATTTCCTCGCGGCGTTCCTGCGCCAGCGCTGGTCCGGCGCGCTCGAGCACGTCTACCTCCAGGACGGCGAGGAGAGCGACGCGTGGGGGCAGGGGGTGGCCACGCTCGAGGACCTGGTCTGGAGCGTGCAGCCGAAAAAGACCTCGGAAGACCGCAGGCACCTGGTCGCGCTGCTGCCGTCGCTGCTGAAGCGGATGTCGGGCGGCCTGCATGCGGTGCCGTGGCCCCCCGAGGACCGCGAGCGGTTCATGTCCAACCTGGTCGAGGCCCACGCCGCCGCGGTGAAGCCTTCGCTCGCCGCGGTCGCGCTGCCGACGGCCGCCGTCGCCGAGCAGGCCAAGGCGGAGGCCGAGGTCGCGAAGGCGGCCGGCGACGACGTGGCGGCGGCCCGCGCCGAGGCGCTGGCGCAGGCGATGACGCAGGCCGAGCCGGTGCCGGCGGAGCCCGAGGCCGAGGTGCTCGACGACGAGTATCTCGAGATCGCTCGCAGCCTCGAGCGAGGGATGTGGATCGAGTTCGAGGCCGAGGATGGCCAGCTGGCGTTCGCCAAGCTCGCGTGGGTGAGCCCGCTGCGCGGCACCTACCTGTTCACCAATCGGCAGGGCCAGAAGGCGCTGTCGATGACGGCCGAGGAGCTCGCCGAGCGCTTCCGCAACGACCACGCGCGACTGGTCGAGGCCGAGCCGCTGATCGATCGTGCGTTCTCGAACATGATGACGCAGATGAACGACAAGTTCGCCGAAGCGCCGGCGGCCTGATCCCGTGGCGGCTCGGCGGATCGGCGCGCTGATCATCGGCGACGAGATACTCTCCGGCAAGCGCGCCGACAAGCACCTCGTCCACGTCATCGCCACGCTGGGGGCGCGGGGCCTCTCCCTCGCCTGGGCGCGCTACGAGGGCGACGACCGCGGGCGCCTCACCGCGCTGCTGCGCGAGACGCTGGCCTCCAATGATCTGGTGTTCAGCTTCGGCGGCGTCGGCGCGACGCCCGACGACCACACGCGGCAGGCCGCCGCCGCGGCGCTGGGCGTGCCGCTGGTCCGCCATCCCGAGGCCGTCGCCGAGATCGAGGCGCGGTTCGGCGCCGACGCCTATCCGCATCGCGTGCTGATGGCGGAGTTCCCGCAGGGCAGCGCGATCATCCCGAACCCTTTCAACCGGATCGCGTCGTTCTCGGTCGCCGACCACCATTTCTTCCCCGGCTTTCCGCAGATGGCCTGGCCGATGCTCGACTGGGTGCTCGCGACGCGCTACCCGGGCCTCGTGCAGCCGGCGGTGGCCGAGCGCGCGCTCGCCGTCTTCGGTGCCGGCGAGAGCCAGCTGCTGCCTCTGATGGACGAGAACGTCGCCCGGTTTCCGCAGCTGAAGCTGTTCAGCCTGCCGACCTTCATGCCGGACGGCGGGCGAAGGATCGAACTGGGCGTGCGCGGCGATCCGGCGCAGGTCGACGCCGCCTTCGCGCATCTCCTCGCCGGGGTGCGCGCGGCGGGCTTCCGGCACGAAGCAATCGCAGCCGGCGCGCCGCTGCCGGAATGAGCGGGCCCCGCCACGAACATGCGCAGGCGGGCACGGCCCGCGACGACAGGCAGGCGACGACGATGAAGGCGGGCAACGGCATGGATGGCAGCGGACGCGGCTACGACGAGACGCAGGTCGGCGAATCCTTCGCGCGCACGATCACCGTCACCGAGACGCACCTGGTGCTGGGCGCCGGACTGATCGGCGACTTCAACCCGCACCACACCGACGAGACCTACGCGCGTAAGTCGCGCTACGGCACCCGGATCCTCCACGGCATGATCACCAGTGCGCTGATGGGCGCGCCGGTCGGGATGCATTTCCACGGCACGGCGATCGGCTACCTCGAGCACAATGTCCGCTTCGTCGCGCCGGCGCGCGTCGGCGACACGCTGACGACGACGTGGACGGTCACGGCGAAGCACGACAAGCCGAAGCATGGAGGCGGCATCGTCGATCTCGCCGGGGTATGCCGCAACCAGGACGGTGTCGTCGTCGCAGAGGCGACGGCGAAGATGCTGGCGGCGATCCGTCGCCCCGGAGCCTGAGTCGGGGCGCCGTCGTGCTTCGCGGCCGGGCCTGTCCGGTCGTCGACCGGCGAGGCGGTTCAGCGACGTTGCTGGAGGCCGGCGCCGCAGGTCAGCGGCGCATGCCCTGTGCTCCGCCTGCAGTCGCGCGCACGCACTCGGCCACGAGATCCGGCCCGCGGTAGATGATGCCGGTGTAGACCTGCACCAGCGCCGCGCCGGCGTCGATTTTCTCGCGCGCGTCGGCGCCGGACAGGATGCCGCCGACACCGATGATGGGCAGCGCGCCGTCGAGCGCCTTGGCCAGCGCCGCCACGACGGCGGTGGCCCGCGCCCGCAGCGGGGCGCCGGACAGGCCGCCTGCCTCGTCGGCGTGCGGGCGGCCGCGCACCGCGTCGCGCGCGATCGTCGTGTTGGTCGCGATCACGCCGTCGATGCGGTGGCGCACCAGCAGCTTCGCGATACCCGCGATCGCCGGCCCGTCGAGGTCCGGCGCGATCTTGATCGCCAGCGGCGTGTACTTGCCGTGCCGGTCGGCGAGCCTGGCCTGCTCGGCCTTCAGCGTCTTCAGCAGCCCGCCCAGCGCGTCCTCGTGCTGCAGGTCGCGCAGCCCCTTGGTGTTGGGCGAACTCACGTTGACGGCGACGTACGCCGCGTGCGCGTAGACGCCCCGCAGGCAGGCGAGATAGTCGTCCACCGCGCGCTCGTTGGGCGTGTCGAAGTTCTTGCCGATGTTGAGGCCCAGCACGCCGCGGTGTTTCGCCCGCGCGACGTTGGCGAGAAACGCCTCGAGCCCCTTGTTGTTGAAGCCCATCCGGTTGATCAGCGCCTCGGACTCGACGATCCGGAACAGCCGCGGCTTCGGGTTGCCCGGCTGCGGCCGTGGCGTGACGGTGCCGCACTCGATGTGGCCGAAGCCGAACGCGGCCAGGCCGTCGATGTGCTCGGCGTTCTTGTCGAGCCCGGCGGCGAGGCCGACGCGGTTCGGGAATTGCAGCCCCATCACCTCGACCGGATCCGCCGGCACCGACGGCAGCACCATCCGGGCGAGGCCGCAGCGTGCGGCGGTGTCGAGGCTTGAGAACGCGACATCGTGCGCGATCTCCGGATCGAGCGCGAACAGGATCGGGCGAAACAGCGGGTAGAGGTGCGACGGACGGAGCGACATTGCGGCGATCGGCGGGCACCGGACGCCACGCCTCGGGTGCGGGGCCGTTGCGCGCCATCCCGGGGGTGACGAAGTGCGGCGATGATAACATCCGGCCCCGATGAGACCCGTTTGCGCCGTCGTGTTCTCGTGGCATGTCCTGCCGATTGCCCGGCTGCGGTCGCCGGTCTGCTCGTGGCTGGCGCTGGGCGCATTGCTGCTCTCGTTGTCGCCGGGCCTTCGGGCGCAGACCCCGGCCGTCGATCCCGCCGCGGGTGCGGGCGCGCGTGACTCCCGCCCCGCGCCGAAGGCGGCCGCCTCCGACGCGCCGCGGAAGGCGGGGAAGACAGGCAAAGCCGACGCCACCGGCTTCGCCGGCCGCAGCGACGTCGGTGCCTTCATCGACGACATGGCCACCGCGCACGGTTTCGACCGCGCGGCGCTGGCACGCGCGTTCCGCGCCGCTCGCCCCCAGCCGGCGGTGATCGCGGCGATGGACCGGCCGCTGCTCGCCCCGCCGAAATGGTACGAGTACGCGCCGCCGCTGCTCTCTCCGGCGCGCGTCGACGGCGGCATCGCTTTCCTTGCCGCGCACCGCGCGACGCTGCAGCGCGCCGAGCGCGATTACGGCGTGCCGCCGGAGGTGGTGGTTGCGATCCTCGGCGTGGAGTCCTTCTACGGGGCGAACACGGGCCGGCACCGGACGTTCGACGCGCTGGCCACGCTGGCATTCGACTACCCCCGCCGCGCGACGTTCTTCCGCGGCGAGCTCGAGCACTTCCTGCTGCTGACGCGCGATCTCGGCGCCGATCCGCTGGCGCCCAGGGGATCGTTCGCCGGCGCCCTCGGCATGCCGCAGTTCATGCCGGGCAGCTACCGGACGTTTGCCGTCGATTTCGACGCCGACGGCCGCATCGACCTCTGGCGAAGCGTCGACGACGTGATCGGCAGCGTCGCGGCTTACCTCGCGCGCCACGACTGGCAACGCGGGCAGCCGATGCTGCTGCCGGCGACGACGGCCGGCGACGGCGGCGCGCTCCTGCTGCGCCGGGTCGAGGCGGGAGCCGGGTTGTCGGAGCGGCGCGCGCTGGAAGCGTGGACCGCGGACGGCCTCGCGGTCGCCGCGCCGGCGGACCTCGCCGCCGATCCGGTCGGCGTGCTGGCGCTCGAGCGCCGCGACGCCGAGCCGGAGCTGTTCGTCGCCTGCCACAACTTCTACGTGATCACGCGCTACAACCGGAGCCGCCTCTATGCGGCGGCGGTGGTCGCGCTGGCGCAGGCGATCGGCGCGGGCGGTCGCTGACGCGCCGAGGTCAGCCCTTCGCGCCGCGCAGTGCCCGCACCGCGTCGACGAGGCCGCGCGTCGACGCGTCGGTGGCCGCGGGCAGCGGCGTGCCGTCGGCCAGCGCGGCGACCAATGGCGCAGCCAGCGCCTTGCCCAGCTCGACGCCGAACTGGTCGAATGGATTGATGCCGAACAACGTCGCTTCGACCAGGGTGCGGTGCTCGTAGAGCGCGAGCAGCTGGCCGAGCACCCTGGCATCGAGCCGCGGCAGCAGCAGCGTCGTCGATGCGCGATCGCCGGGACAGTCGCGGCTTTCGTCCACGGCCGCTGCATCCGCCGACCTCGGGCGGCGGCCGGCGAGCAGCGCCTGCGCCTGCGCCAGCGCGTTGGCGACCAGCAGCGTCTGTGCGTGCGCCGCGCCAACCGACGACGCGACGGGCACGATGAACTCCACCGGCGCCTCGCGGGTGCCCTGGTGGAGCCACTGGAAGAACGCGTGCTGCGCGTCGGTGCCGGCGGCGCCCCACCACGCGGGCGCGGTGGGCCCGGCGACCGGCCGGCCGGTGCGATCGACGCGCTTGCCGTTGCTCTCGAGCACCAGCTGCTGCAGGAACTGGGGCAGCAGCGTCAGCGCCTGCGCGTAGGGAACGACGACGCGCTCGACGTGACCGAGGTGGCGCGCGTTCCACCAGCCGAGCCCGCCCAGGATGAACGGGAGGTTGGCCGTCAGCGGCGCTTCGCGGAAGTGCGCATCCATGCTCCGCGCACCGGCCAGCAGGTCGTCGAATGCCGCCGGCCCCAGCGCGATGGCGATCGGCAGGCCCGCCGCCGACCACAGCGAGTAGCGCCCGCCCACCCACGCCGGCAGCGGCAGCACGTCGTCGTCGGCGTGCACGTGCCCGCGCGCCGCCGCCGCGTTGCCGGTGACGGCGACGAAGTGCCGCCTGACGTCGGCGCCGGGCAGGCCGGCGGCGAGCCAGGCCGCCGCGCCGGCCGCGTTGGCCAGCGTTTCCTGCGTGGTGAACGTCTTGGACGTCACGATGAACAGCGTCGAAGCGGCCGCAAGGGGCGCCAGCGTCCGCGCCAGATGGGCGGGATCGACGTTGGAAACGAAGTGGACGCGGACCCCGGGCGTGCCGGGAACGGCGAGCGCGTCGCAGACCAGCCTCGGGCCGAGGTCGGATCCGCCGATGCCGAGGTTCACGACGTCGCGGATCGCCTCGCCCGTCGCGCCGCGCCGCTCGCCGGCGCGGATCGCGGTCGCCAAGTCGGCGATGCGGGCGCGGGCGGCGCGGATGCCCGGCATCACGTCGGCGCCGTCGACCAGGATCGAGGCGTCGCCGGCTGCGCGCAGCGCGGTGTGCAGTGCCGGCCGCTGCTCGCTCATGTTGACGCGCTCGCCGGCGAACATCGCATCGCGCCAGGCCGGCAACCCGAGCGCCTCGGCATGCGCTGCCAGCAGCGACAGCGTGCGCGGCGTCAGGCGCTCCTTCGACACGTCGACGCACCAGCCGTCGAAGGCGAACGACATCGCGTCGAAGCGGGCCGCGTCGGCGGCGAAGAGCGAGGCCAGCGTCCGGCCGGCGAACTCCCGGCGGTGATCGGCGAGCGCGGCGAGGGTTGCGGCGGGCGTGGTGGCGGAGGGTCGATCGGTCATGAGCGGGCCGGAAGCGTGCGCAGCGCACCGCATCGGTGCGCTTGAGGATAATCGATTCGGAGCTCGATGCAAAATCGCTACAATCGAAATTTGCCACGCGAAACCTGCCGCCGAGCGCCCATGGACTCCGCTGCCGAGAAGGACCTGCCGCTGAAGGACGACACGCGCCTGCTGGGCCGCGTACTCGGCGACGTGCTGCGCGACGAGACCGGTGCGGAGGGTTTCGACCGGGTCGAGGCAATCCGCCGCACCGCGGTTCGATTTCGCCGCGCCGGCGCCGCCGACGCCGACGGGGTGCGGGCCGAGCTCGCCGCGCTGCTCAATCCGCTGCCGATCGCGCAGACGCTCGACGTGGTCCGCGCATTCAGCTATTTCTCCCACCTCGCCAACATTGCCGAGGACGTCCACCAGAACCGGCGCCGGCGTGCGCACGCGCTAGCCGGCTCGCCGCCGCAGCGCGGGAGCCTCGCCGATGCGCTGGCGCGGATCCGCGGCGAGGGCGTCGATGCCGCCGCGGTCGCGGGGTGGCTCGACACCGCGGTGGTGTCGCCGGTGCTGACGGCGCACCCGACCGAGGTGCAGCGCAAGAGCATTCTCGACGCCGAGCGCACCATCGCAGGGCTGCTCGACCGGCGCGACCGGACGGCGCTCGCGCCCGACGAGGCGGAGGCGGTCGAGACCGGGCTGCGACGCAGCGTCCTGCAGCTGTGGCAGACGGCGATGATCCGGCTCGCGCGGCTCGAGGTGAAGGACGAGATCGACAACGGGCTCGGCTATTACGGCTACACGTTCCTCGCCGAGGTTCCCCGGCTCTACGCGACGCTCGACGCGCAGCTGCGGGCCGCGTTCACGCTCGATCCGGGATGGCGGCTGCCGCCGTTCTTCCGCATGGGCTCGTGGATCGGCGGCGACCGCGACGGCAACCCGTTCGTCACTGCGCCGATGCTCGACTACGCGGTCCGCGCGCAGGCGACGGTGGCGTTCGGGCACTACCTCGGCGAGGTCCACGCGCTCGGTGGCGAGCTGTCGCTGTCGACCCGGCTGGTGCAACCGACGGCCGCGCTGCTCGAACTGGCCGCGGCAGCGGGCGACGACAACCCGCATCGCGCGGACGAGCCCTACCGCCAGGCGCTGATCGGTGTCTACGCGCGGCTCGCGGCGACGGCCGAGCTGCGCGCCGGTCTCCTGCCGCCGCGACGGCCGCACGCGCACCTCGCGCCCTACGCCTCGGCGGGCGGGTTCGCCGCGGATCTCGAGGCGATCGACGCGTCGCTGCGAGGGCACGGCGCCGCGCTGCTCGCCGACGGTCGGCTCGCGGCGCTCCGGCGCGCGGTCGACGTGTTCGGCTTTCACCTGGCCGCGCTCGACCTGCGGCAGAACAGCGACGTCCACGAGGCCGTCGTCGGCGAGCTCCTCGCCCGCGCCGGCGTGGAGCCGGGTTACGCGACGCTCGGCGAGGAGGCGCGCGTGGCGCTGCTCGCGCGCGAGCTCGAGAGCGCGCGGCTGCTGGCGTCGCCCTACGTCGCGTATTCGGCGCGGACCGCCTCCGAACTCGCGATCCTCGCCGCAGCCGCCGGGATCCACCGGGACTACGGCGCGCCGGCGCTGCCACATTACGTGATCTCCAAGTGTGCGACGGTGTCGGACCTGCTCGAGGTGGCGGTGCTGCTGAAGGAGGCAGGGCTCGCGGGCGCGGACGGGGCGGCGCTGGACATCGTCCCGCTGTTCGAGACCATCGACGACCTCGAGCGGGCGCCGGCGGTGATGCGGGCGGCATTCGCGTTGCCGGCGTATCGCCGGCTGGTGACGAGCCGGGGCAGCGTGCAGGAAGTGATGCTCGGCTACTCGGACAGCAACAAGGACGGCGGATATCTGACGTCGAACTGGGCGCTCTACCGTGCCGAGGCCGGGCTCGCCGCCGTGTTCGCCGCGGCCGCGGTCACGCTGCGGCTCTTCCACGGTCGCGGCGGCACGGTCGGCCGCGGCGGCGGGCCGTCGTTCGAGGCGATCCTCGCGCAGCCGCCCGGCAGCGTGGGCGGCGGGCTGCGGATCACCGAGCAGGGCGAGATCATCGCCAGCAAGTATTCGGACCCCGAGCTCGGCCGCCGCAACCTGGAGACGCTGGTCGCCGCGACGCTCGAGGCGGCGCTGGTCGACCACGAGGGCGTCGGCGACCGGGCCGCCGACTTCCACGCGGCGATGGAGGCGCTGTCGGCGCAGGCGCACAAGTCGTATCGCGATCTCGTCTACGGGACCCCGGGCTTCGTCGACTACTTCCGCGCGGCGACGCCGATCGCCGAGATCGCCGAGCTGAAGATCGGCAGCCGGCCCGCGTCGCGCACGGCGTCGACGCGCATCGAGGACCTGCGGGCGATTCCCTGGGTGTTCAGCTGGGGCCAGTGCCGGCTGATGCTGCCCGGCTGGTACGGCTTCGGCAGCGCCGTCGAGGCCTGGCGCGGCGCGCACCCCGCCGGACCCGACGCGGCGCTGGCGCTGCTCGCAGAGATGCAGGCACGCTGGCCATTCTTCCGCAGCGTGCTCTCGAACATGGGGATGGTGCTGGCGAAGACCGATCTTGCCGTCGCGTCGCGCTACGCCGAGCTGGTGCCGGACGCGGCGCTACGGGAGCGGATCTTCGCCCGGCTTGCCGACGAGCACGCACGGACCTTGCAAGCGCTGACGGCGATCACCGGACAGCCGGGGCTGCTCGCCGACAACCCGACGCTCGCGCGCAGCATCCGCAACCGGTTTCCGTACCTCGACCCGCTCAATCACCTGCAGGTCGAGCTGTTGCGCCGATATCGGGCGGGGCAGACGGACGAGCGGACGCAGCGGGCGATCCACCTGACGATCAACGGGGTGGCGGCGGGACTGCGGAACAGCGGGTGAGGGCGCGCCGGACGCGGTCGCAGGTCCGCTGCGCCCTCCGGGGCCGCATCGAATCATGCAAATGACAATCGTTCTCATTCGTATTGACATCCGGAGTCGGGAACGGCAGAATCGAGCCATTCGCAGCCGGACCCCGAAGGAACCACCATGCCGTCCCGCCACCTGAACCGCTCGCTCGCCGCAGCCGTCTTCGCCGCCGCGCTGGTCGCCGGCCTGCCGGGCACGCCGGCCGCGGCCGCCGAGGAACCTGTCCTCAACCTGTATTCCGCCCGCCACTACCAGACCGACGAGGCCCTGTACGCCAACTTCACCAAGGCAACCGGCATCCGCATCAACCGCATCGAGGCGGGGGACGAACAGTTGCTCGACCGTCTGAAAAGCGAGGCCGCGCAGAGCCCCGCCGACGTCGTGCTGATCGTCGACGCGTCGCGCCTGTGGAGCGCGCAGCAGCAGGGTCTCTTCCAGCCGGTGAGGTCGGCGGTGCTGGAGCAGCGCATCCCGGCGGCGCTGCGCGATCCCGACGGCAACTGGTTCGGCTTTTCCAGTCGCGCCCGGGTGCTGGTCTACAACAAGGCGGCCCTCAAGGCGGCGGACATCCCGACCTACGAATCGCTCGCCGACCCGCGCCTCAAGGGGCAGGTCTGCGTGCGCTCCGGCAGCCACCCTTACAACCTGTCGCTGGTCGCCGCGATGATCGAGCACCTCGGCGAAGCCAGGGCGGAGACGTGGGCCCGGGGCGTCGTCGCGAACTTTGCGCGCGGCCCGCGCGGCGGCGACACCGACCAGATCAAGGCGGTCGCCGCAGGGGAGTGCGGCGTCGCCATCGCCAACACCTACTATTACGCACGGCTGATGCGCTCGAGCAAGCCCGACGAGCGCGAGATCGTCGCGAAGACGGCGGTCGTGTGGCCCAACCAGGCCACGTTCGGCACCCACCTCAATATCTCCGGGGCCGGCGTGGCGAAGCACTCGCCGCATCCGCAGAACGCGCTCAGGTTCCTGGAATACCTGGCCAGCGACGAAGCGCAGGCGTACTTCGCCGACGGCAACAACGAGTGGCCGGTGGTCAGGAGCGTCGTGGTGAAGAATCCCGCGCTCGACGCGCTCGGCCCGTTCAAGGCCGACACGCTTTCGATCGCGGCCATCGCGAAGGCGACGCCGGCGGCGCAGAAGCTGCTGGACCGGGCCGGCTGGAAGTAGCGCCGGGACTTCAGCGCGCGGCCGCCGACCGCCGGCCCGCGCCGGCCGCCGTCCCGTCGATGCGGCGCTGCGCGGCGCCGCGGCGCACGGCGCGGGTGAGCAGCAGCAGCGGCAGCACGCCGACGGCGACGATCGCGAGCGACGGCAGCGCCGCTTCGGCGAGCCGCTCGTCCTTGGCCAGCGTGTAGGCGCGCGTGGCCAGCGTGTCGAAGTTGAACGGCCGCATCAGCAGCGTCGCCGGCAGTTCCTTCATCACGTCGACGAACGCGAGCAGCCCCGCCGCCGCGCAGCTCCGCGCGAGCAGCGGCGTGTGGACGCGGAGCAGCGTGCCGCCGGTGCCGGCGCCGAGTCCGCGGGCGGCGGCATCCATGCTCGGCGTGATCCGCGCGAACCCCGGCTCGACGCCGTTCCAGGCGACGGCGAAATAGCGGACCAGGTACGCGAATATCAGCGCCGCCGTGGTGCCGGATAGCAGCAGGCCGGTGGCGACGCCGAAGCGTGCACGCAGCGTTTCCGCCAGCCATGAATCCAGGGCGCCGAGGGGCACCAGCACGCCGACGGCGAGCACGGTGCCCGGCACCGCGTAGCCCAGCGAGAGCAGTCGCGCGACGCCGCGGGTGAGGCGCGTGGGCGCGAGGCGTACCGCGTAGGCCACCGTGACCGCGAACACCACGGCGAGCATCGCGGCGATGCCGGCGACGCGGAAGCTGTTCCAGGCGAGTTCGCCGAAACGCAGGCCGATGACCGCGTCCGGGTCGTCGCCCGCCATCCTCAGCAGCAGCGCCACGGGTAGCAGGAAGCCGAGGACGACGGGCACCGTGCACAGCGCCGTGGCGCCCGCCGCACGGGCGCCGGTGAGCCGCGGCCGCGGCGGGGGAAGCGGGTTCCGCTGCCGGGTGCCGCCGGCGACGCGCGCTGCGCGCCGCGACCAGCGCTCCAGCATCACCGCGGCGACGACGACCGCGAGCAGCAGCGTCGACAGCTGCGCTGCCGCGACGCGATCGCCGAGCGAGAACCAGGCGCGGTAGATGCCGGTGGTGAAGGTGTCGACGGCGAAGTACGCGACGGTGCCGTAGTCGGCCAGCGTCTCCATCAGCGCCAGCGCAATGCCCCCCGCAACGGCGGGCCGTGCCAGCGGCAGGTCGATGCGCCAGAACGCCTGCGCCGGCGTCAGGCCCATCGTGCGCGCCGCCTCGTTGAGCGACGCCGGCCGCTCCAGGAACGCGGTCCGGGCCAGCAGGTAGACGTACGGGTAGAGCGTCAGCACGAACATCGCCGCCGCGCCGGGCAGCGACCGGATGTCGGGAAACAGGTAGTCCCCGCGCGACCAGCCGAAGGTCTCGCGCAGCGTCGTCTGCACCGGGCCCGCGTACTCGAGCCAGTCGGTGTAGGCGTAGGCCATCACGTACGCGGGCATCGCCAGCGGCAGCATCAGCGCCCACTCGAACCAGCGGTCGCCGGGAAAGCGGCGGTGCGAGACCAGCCACGCGGCGAGCGTGCCGCCGAAGGCGACGCCGGTCCCCGTCAGGACCACCAGCACCAGGGTGTTGCCGACGTAGCCGGGGAGGACGGTTGCGGCAAGATGCGACCAGGTCGGCAGCGACCCGGGGGCGAAGCCGAGCGCGACGATGGCGACGACCGGAACCGCGAACAGCCCGGCGAGCGCCACGGCGACGGCGACCAGACCCCGGCCGCTAGCCACCGCCGGGCTCCCGCACGGAGTCGAACGACGACGCCGGGAGGCGCGACCGCGACCGGAGATGCGAACGCGAACGATTCCGCATCGGCGCATTATACGGCGTGGCGGACGACCCCTTATAATCGAGCGAAGCCGGTGGCGACCATCCGCACCGGCCTTTCGAAGGCCCCGCGATACCCCCGCCGCCCCAGTCCGCAATGATGCGCATCCTCCTCTCCAACGACGACGGCTACTTCGCTCCCGGACTCGAGCGGCTCGCCGCAGCACTCGCCCCGCTCGCCGACATCACCGTCGTGGCACCGGAGCGGGACCGCAGCGGCGCGTCGAACTCGCTTACGCTGGACCGTCCGCTTTCGGTTCGCCGCGCGGCCAACGGCTTCCTGTTCGTCAACGGCACGCCGACCGACTGCGTGCACCTCGCGGTCACGGGGCTGCTCGACACACTGCCGGACCTCGTCATCTCCGGGATCAACCTCGGCGCCAACATGGGCGACGACACCATCTATTCGGGCACCGTCGCCGCAGCCACCGAAGGCTACCTGCTCGGCATACCGTCGATCGCCATGTCGCTCGCCTCGAAGACCGCCGCGCACTTCGAAACCGCGGCCGCGGTGGCCGTGGCGCTGTACGAGCGGCACCGGGCCCACACCCTCGGCCCGCGACTGGTCAACGTCAACGTGCCGGACGTGCCGCAGTCCGCGCTCAAGGGTTTCCGCGTCACCCGCCTCGGCCGCCGCCACAAGGCCGAGAACGTGATCCGGACACAGAACCCGCGCGGCGAGACCGTCTACTGGGTCGGCGCGGCGGGGCCGGCAGCCGACGCCGGCGAGGGCACCGACTTCCACGCGGTCGCCCAGGGCTACGTGTCGGTGACGCCATTGCAGATCGATCTCACCCACCGCGACGAAATGTCGCCGGTCGCGGACTGGCTGGCGGTTGCCGGCGCCTGACCGCCACCGACCGGACCGCGACGATGGCCACCCCCACCGGACGCCTGACCGGCATCGGCATGACTTCGGCGCGCACCCGCACCCGGATGGTCGAGCGGCTGCGCGAGACCGGCATCCGCGACGAAGCCGTGCTGGCCGCGATGAACGCGGTGCCGCGGCACATCTTCGTCGACGAGGCGCTGGCAATCCGCGCGTACGAGAACGTGCCGCTGCCCATCGGCCACGGCCAGACGATCTCGCAGCCATGGGTCGTCGCGCGGATGACGGAACTCGCGCGCAACGGCCGCACGCTGGACAGCGTGCTGGAGATCGGCACCGGCTGCGGCTACCAGACGGCGGTGCTGGCGCAGCTCGCACGCGAGGTCTACACCGTGGAGCGCATCGGCGCGCTGGTCGCCAAGGCGCGCCGCAACCTGCAGTCGCTCAAGCTCTCCAACATCCGCCTGAAGCACGGCGACGGTTCGCACGACCTCAACGAGACGCTGGCCGTCGACGCGATCATCGTCACCGCCGGCACCAACGAGGTGCCGACCGCGCTGCTGCGCTACCTCAAGCCCGGCGGGCGGATGGTGTTGCCGCTGGCGCAGCACGGTGCCGACGGCGACGGCGTGCAGCGGCTGACCGTCATCGAAGCCTCGCCCACGGGCTACCGTGAGCAGACGCTCGATGCGGTAAGATTCGTGCCGTTGCTGCCCGGTCTGGCCTGAAGCCGCGTCGTTCGCGCGCCGGCCGCCGAGCGATGCCGCCGATGCCTGCGAACCCGCCACCCTCGTCCACGTATCCGCTGCTGCTGCGCCGCGCCGCCGTTGCGCTGCTGGCGCTGACGCTGGCCGCCTGCGCGTCGCGTGCGCCGGCGCCGGTCGAGGATCGCACCGCGCGCCCCGCGCCTCCGCCTGCGCCGGCTGCCGCGGCGACACCGCGGCCGGCACCCGAGCCGGACTGGCGGCCCACGACGTACACGGTGAAGCGCGGCGACACGCTGTACGGGATCGCGCTCGACCACGGGCTCGACTACCGCGAGCTTGCCACCTGGAACAGCATCGAGAACCTCAACCTCATCCGCGTCGGCCAGGTGTTGACGCTGGTCCCGCCCGGCCCGGGAGCGACCCCCGTCGCGGGCAGCGGAGTGGCGACGGCGCCGTTGCGCACGCCGCCGCCGGTGGTCGCCCCCGACGGTCGGCCGCCGGCCGCCGGAACGACAACCGTGACGGCGCCACCGGCCCCCGGCGGCCGCGACACCGACAGCTTCAAGACGCAACCCAAGCTGGTGAAGGAACCTTACAGCGAGCAGGCGCTGCGCGAGGCGCAGCGCGCGCCGACGGCGCCGGAGCCGCCACCGGTCGTCGCGCGCGCCGAACCCGCCGCCGAGCCGCGTCCCTCGCCGGGCGCGGCGGCACCGCCTGCGGCCGCATCCGAACCGAGGCCGGCGTCGGGCGACGACGCGGAGAAGCTCGACTGGATCTGGCCGACCGCGGGCAAGGTCGTCGCCGGCTTTTCGGAGACCGCCAACCTCAAGGGCATCGACATCGGCGGCAAGGCGGGGCAACCGGTCGTCGCCAGCGCACCGGGCAAGGTCGTCTATGCGGGCACCGGGCTGCGCGGCTACGGCAAGCTCATCATCGTCAAGCACAACGCGACCTTCCTGTCGGCCTACGCGCACAACCGCGAGATCCTGGTCAAGGAAGGGCAAGCGGTAGCGCGCGGGCAGAAGATCGCCGAAATGGGCGACACCGATGCGAACAGCGTGAAGCTCCATTTCGAGATCCGCCGGCTGGGCAAGCCGATGGACCCGCTGCGCTACCTGCCCCCGGCGTAGGATCGCCTTCAAGGCCATGGCGCCGCGCCGGCGATCGCGTGCCGACCTCGAGCCGCCGCTGCCGGGGATTCCGGAAGCGGACGACGACGCGCCGGAGGTCGAGGAACTCCACGTCGACGACGCGGCGCCCATCGCGCCCGAGCCGGATCGGTGGACGCAGGAACTGCCCCTCGACGCGCCGGCCGAGGGGCTAGCCGCCGACTTCGTCACCGACCTCACGCAGATCTACCTGAACGACATCGGGCGCCACGCCTTGCTGGCGCCGGAGGAGGAACTCGCGCTGTCCCGTGCGTCGCGCGCCGGCGATTTCGCCGCGCGGCAGACGATGATCGAGCGCAACCTGAGGCTCGTGGTCAGCATCGCCAAGCACTACGTCCACCGCGGCCTCGCGCTGCCGGACCTGATCGAGGAGGGCAACCTCGGTCTCATCCACGCGCTGGAAAAGTTCGACCCCGAGCGCGGCTTCCGCTTCACCACCTACGCGACCTGGTGGATCCGGCAGGCGGTCGAGCGCGCGATCATGAGCCAGTCGAGGACGATCCGGCTGCCTGCGCACGTGGTGAAGGAGCTCAATGTCGTGCTGCGCGCGCAGCGCCACCTCGAGACGCACCCGCCGGAGGGCGGCCGCGAGCCCACGCTGGACGACGTCGCGCATCTCACCGGACGCAGCGTCGAGGAGATCCGCCGCGTCCTGGGCTACAACGAGCACACGACGTCGCTCGACGCGCCGTTCGAGCGCGGGGCCGCGCTGTCGATCGGCGATGCCGTCGCCGACGAGGCGGCGATCGCGCCCGAGCTGCTGCTGCACAACAGCGGCATCGAGGCGCTGGTGAAGCAATGGCTGGACGAGCTGCCGGCGCGCCACCGCACCGTCATCGAAAGACGCTACGGCCTCAACGGCCGCGAAGTCGCGACGCTGGAGGAACTCGCCGGCGAGGTCGGCGTCACCCGCGAGCGGGTGCGCCAGATCCAGGCCGAGGCGCTCGAGAAGCTGCGTGCGCGACTCAAGCGGCGCGGGCTGGAGCGCGACGACCTGCTCTAGCCGGTGGCGGCCGCCGCGCGCAGCGCCAACGGCGACGGCAGCACGTCGATGGCGCGTGCGAGCGTCGCCAGCGCGGCGGCGCGCTGGCGGTCGTGGTCCGGGCGCGACGACGCCTCGCCGTAGCGCAGCGCGGCGTACGAATCGCCGATGACGCGGAAGGCGACGCCGAACTCGGGCCAGCGCGCCGCGGCGCGATCGGCATAGTCGAGCGGACCTTCGCTGGGATGTCGGGGGAGGCCGGCGCGCGCGAGCCTGGCGCAGGCGTCTTCCCACAGCGCATGCGCGCGGTCGGCGCGTCGGCGACGCCAGGCGAGCCACGCCAGCACCACGCCGAGCCAGGCCGCGACGAGCAGCATCGCGCCGCCAGCGAGCTGCCACCCGGGCAGGCGATCGAGCTGCCAGCCGCGCAGCAGCGAGCGCTGCCGATCCTGGTTGAAGCCGACGACGTTGCGGCGCCAGTCGTGGTTGACCGCATCCCAGGCGAGCCGGAGCTGCTTGACGAGGCCGTCGTCGAGGCGCGCGAGGAAGGGCACGGGCTCGCCGAACGGCATCGCGCCGCCCAATCCCATCTCGATCCGCGACGGCGCGACTGCGGCCGTCGGGTCGACGCGCTGCCAGCGCCCGTCGAGCAGGGCCTCCGCCCAAGCGTGCGCATCGGACTGGCGGACGATCAGGTATCCGCCGCTGGGGTTGATCTCGCCGCCCTGGTAGCCGGTGACGACCCGGGCCGGAATGCCGGCGGCGCGCAGCAGCACGACGAAGGCGCTCGCGTAGTGCTCGCAGAAGCCGCGCCGGGTCTCGAACAGGAACAGGTCGACCGGGTCGTGCTCGAGCAGCGGCGGCGACATCGTGTAGACGAAAGGCTCGTTGCGGAAGTGCGACAGCACGGCGCGCACGTAACCGGCGTCGTCCGGGTACCGCTCGCGCAGGTCGCGGGCGAACTCGAGCGCGCGCGGGTTGGGCGGGTTCCTGCCCTGCGGCAGCCGGAGATTGTCGGCAATCTCGCGCGCCGCCGCGGCATCTTCGATCGCGGCGTGGCTCGAGCGCAGCAGCGAGAGCTGCCGGTAGCGCAGCGGTTGCGAAATCGCAACGCGCGAGATGAGTTGCTGGTCGCGCGTCAGCAGCACCGGCGGCCCGCGCACGAATTCGGAGTCGAGCCCCGAGGTGAGCTGCGGCAGGCTCGCCGGCAGGTCGAGCGCGAACAGCCACGGCTTGCCGCTCGGTTCCATCGTGACGGTGTACGCGACGGGCTCGCCGTCCTGCGGCATGAACCGTCCCGCGCCCGGCGGCGGACCCGGCGTCCATTCGGTGCCGTCGAAGCGCGAGAACACCGGGCCGCGCCAGTAGCGCTGCGGCGGCGGCGGCGGGCGCCGGTCGAAGTCGACCCGAAACGCGATCGCATCCGACAGCGACAGCTCGCTGATCAACCCGGGAGCCATCCGTTCGGACAGCCCCGTCTGCGCCATCGTGTCGCTGGGCAACCCCCACAAGGGACTCGCCAGCCGCGGGAACAGCAGGAACAGCAGCGCCGCGAGCGGAACGCCCTGCAGCATCAGCACGCCGGAGCGCTTGAGCGCGGGTCGCCACGGCGGCGCCGGCGCGCCCGGCGGCAGCGCGAGCGCCTGCAGCGCCCCGCCCAGGACGAACAGCGCAGGCAGTGCCGCCAGCGCCGACGCTGGTGTCTGGCCGTAGAAGAACGGGGTCACGACGAGGAAGCTCGCGAGGCACACCAGCAGCGTGGCGTCGCGCGCGTTCCTTGCCTCCAGGAACTTGATGCCGACCAGCACGAACAGGAACGCGACGCAGGGGTCGCGCCCGATGAAGTAGCCGAACGAGACGCGGATCGCCGCCGCCGCGACCAGCGCGAACAGCGCCAGCGCCAGCGCGGGGATGCGCGCCGGCGAGGCGCCCGGGCGGCGGCGGTCGCGCGCGAGCAGGGCGAGCCGCAGCAGCACCAGCGTCACGCCGAATCCCGCGACCCACACCGGCACGAACGGCAGCTGCGGCAGTTGCGACGCGAGCAGCAGCACGCCCAGCCAGCGGATCTGCGCCGGCGACAGCGCGGGGCCCGCAGCGACGCGGCGCTTCATCGGGAGGCCTCGACGTGCAGGGCGAGCGCGGTCAGGGCGTTGCGCCGGTGGTCCCGCCCCTGGCCGGCGGGCAGCGCGGCGCCGGGCAGGGCCAGCGAGAACGGGCGTGCCGCGTGCTCTGCGGCGAGCACCCAGGCAACCAGGCGGGACAACCTCGCCTCGGTGGACAACGCGGCCGGCAGCGTGCGCCAGTCGAGGGGCGCGACACCGGCGCCGCCGCTGCCCTCGAACTGCTTGGTGTACCAGCCGGCGCCGCGGGCGACCGCCTTCCACGCGACGCGCTGCAGCGGGTCGCCTGCCTGGTAGCCGCGCAGCCCGGCGAGGTCGCTGTCGTCGCCGCGCACGTTGGCGGCGAGGTCGTGGCCGCCATCCCCCGCTGGCAGCGGCGGCGCCGCGGGCTCGGGCGCCGGAAACACGACCCCCACCAGCGGAAAGTGAACGTAGGCCCACCCGTGCCAGAGTCCCAGCGGCCATTCGGTCGACAGCGTCACGCGTCCCAGCGGACGGCGCCCCCGGTTCGGCGCCGGCACCTCCAGCGTCACCGGCAGCGCGGCATCGGCCGGCACATCGAGGGTCACCTGCGCGCCGGCCGCGGCGATGGTGATCGCGCCGCGTGCCAGCCCCGAGCCGGCGACGGAAAGCGTGAAAGGCAGCGTCGCGCCGGCGAAGGTCTCGCCCGCCGCCAGCGGGCGGACTTCGAGTCCCGCCAGGTTGCGGAACGTGTGCAGCAGGGTCGCGCCGATCATTCCCGCGAGCAGGAAGGTCGCGCCGAAGCCCAGCGACAGCCCGTAGTTGAGCGACGTGACCAGCATCAGCGCCAGCGTCGCGATCAGCGCGAGGCCGCGCCGCGAGGGCAGGATGTAGATCCGGCGATGCCGCAGCACCACCGGCGGATGGTCGTCCGGCGCGCGCCGGAACAGCCGCTGGCGGAAACGGCCGAGGGTCCCGGCCGCGGAATCGACGAGGGTGGCGGCGAGCGTCATTCCCGGCAGCGGGCTACGGCACCGCCACCGCGCGCAGCAGCGCCTGCGCCTGCAGCGCGCCGGCGCGGGCACCCCCCGCCAGCCGGTGCCCGGCGACGGCAGGGAACACCGCCTGGACGTCCTCGGGCAGCGCCATCGGCCGGCCGTTGATCAGCGCCCACGCGCGGGCGGCCGCGATCAGCAGCAGCCCCGCCCGGGGCGACAGGCCCCGGCGCATCCCGGCGTCGGCTGCGGTGCCGGTGTTGCCCCGGGTGGCGGCGAGCAGCGCCTGGACGTAATCGAGCAGCGCAGGGGCGACGTGCACGTCGGCCGCCTCGCGCTGCCACGCCAGCAGCGTCGGTGGGTCGGCCAGCGCGGGCAGCCCGGCGATGTGCTGGCGCCGGTCGCCTCCGGCCAGGAGTTCGCGTTCGGCCGCCGGGTCGGGATAGCCCAGCTCGATGGCCAGCAGGAAACGGTCGAGCTGCGACTCCGGCAAGGGGTACGCACCGATCTGCTCGACCGGGTTCTGCGTGGCAATGACGAAGAAAGGGTCGGGCAGCTTGCGCGTGGTGCCGTCCATCGAGACCTGGCGCTCCTCCATCGCCTCGAGCAGCGCGCTCTGCGTCTTCGGCGGCGCGCGGTTGATCTCGTCGGCGAGCACGACCGAGCTGAACACGGGCCCCGGGTGGAACCGGAAGCCCTTGGCGTCGGCGTCGTAGATCGAGACGCCCAGCACGTCGGCCGGCAGCAGGTCGCTGGTGAACTGGACCCGTGCGTACTTGAGGCCGAGCGTGGCGGACAGCGCCTGCGCCAGCGTCGACTTGCCGACCCCCGGGATGTCCTCGATCAGCAGGTGACCGCGGGCGAGCAGGCAGGCCAGCGCCAGCTTGAGCGGCGTCTCCTTGCCCACGACGATGCGGTCGAGCTGGGCCAGCACGGCGGCGAGCCGGGCGGCGATGGGGGCGTTGGCCTGGCTGGCCGGGCGTACGGTCATTGCTGCTCCGGGGTGGTGAGACGCAGGTGGCTCGGGTAGGTGAACGCGGTCGGGCTGCGGTCGAGGGGGCGGTCGGGGGGGGGCGAAGGGGGGCGCGATGGGGGGCAGGGGGTGCGGGTCCGGGTCGATCGTCTGCAGGGTATGCGCGGTGGGCGGTGGTCCGGCATGGCGGCAGCCGGGGCTTCGGGGTGCCACGACTGTAGCGCGCCGGTGCCCGGCTAGTCATTACCGCCGGGCGCAAGCTAAACTCCATTTGGCGGCTGGTCAGAGCCGGCGCCCCGACCGAAAGTTCAATTCAAGTGCCGACCGCCTACATCACCCACCCCTCGTCGCTGCTGCACGACATGGGGCCCTACCACCCCGAGTGCCCGGACCGCCTGCACGCCATCGGCGACCGGCTGATCGCCGCCGGGCTCGACGCCTACCTGCGTCACTACACCGCCCGCGCGGCGACGCACGAGGAGATCGCGCGCGTCCACGGTGCCGCCTACATCGACACCATCGAAGCCGCGAGTCCCCAGTCGGGCCTGCACTTCATCGACCCGGACACCGCGCTGAACCCGCATTCGCTGACCGCGGCGCGGCACGCGGCGGGCGCGCTGGTGCTTGCCACCGACCTCGTGCTGTCGGGCGAATGCAAGACCGCGTTCTGCGCGGTGCGCCCGCCGGGCCACCACGCCGAACGCGACCGGGCGATGGGATTCTGCCTGTTCAACAACGTCGCCGTCGGCGCGGCGCACGCGATGGCGCGGCACGGCGTCGAGCGCATCGCGGTGATCGATTTCGACGTTCACCACGGCAACGGCACCGAGAACATCTTTGCCGCCGAGCCGCGAGTGCTGATGGTGTCGACGTTCCAGCACCCGCTGTATCCGTACTCGGGCACCGAGGTCCATCGCCCGAACATGGTCAACATTCCGCTGGCCGAAGGCACCGGCAGCGACGGCTTCCGCGAGGCGGTGCGCGAGCACTGGGTGCCGGCGCTCAACCGGTTCCGGCCGGAAATCCTCTACGTCTCGGCGGGCTTCGACGCCCACCGCGAGGATCCGCTGGCCGGGCTCAAGCTCACGGAAGCCGACTACGCCTGGGTCACCCGCGAGCTCCTCGACGTCGCCAACCGCCACGCCAAGGGCCGGCTGATCTCTACGCTCGAGGGCGGCTACTCGCTGTCCGCGCTGGGCCGCAGCGTCGCCGAGCACATCCGCGAGCTGCTCGGGGCCTGACCCGGCCGTTGTCCTCTGGCGCAGCGCCGCCGCGCCGGTAGAATCGTCGGGTCGCACCGGGGAGCCCCCGGTGCCGCAACCTGCTCAACGGCACGGAGGGGCGATGGAGCGCCGACGGTTTCTGGAATCCTGCGCGGTGGTCACCGGCGCCGCGTCGCTCGGCGCACTCGATGCGGCATGGGCGAACGCGACGCCCAAGCCGTATGCGAAGGCGAGGCTGGTCGACGCCAGGGGCGCGCCGCTGAAGGCGCGGGCGCTGGCGGCGGACACCAACTACGTCTTTCACTATCCGTACGCCAGCACGCCGTGCTTCCTGCTCAACCTCGGCCGCCCGCCCGCGGCCGCGTCGACGCTGACGCGGCAGGACGGCACGCGCTACGAATGGGAAGGTGGCGTCGGGCCGACGAAGTCGATCGTCGCGTTCTCGGCGATCTGCGCGCACAAGCTCGCCTATCCGGCGCGCGAGGTGTCGTTCATCCGCTACAAGGCCGAGAAGACGCCGACCGCCGATGCGCGCGTCATCCACTGCTGCGCCGACCACAGCGTCTACGATCCGGCCGGCGGCGCGCGCGTCGTCAGCGGCCCGGCGCCGCAGCCGCTGGCGGCGATCCTGCTGGAGTACGACGCGGCGACCGACGAGCTGTGGGCGGTCGGCACGCTCGGCGCCGAGCAGTTCGACGCATTCTTCAGCAAGTACGAATTCAAGCTCGCGATGGAGTACGGCGGCGGCAAGGCGAAGGCGCCGGCCGGCGATCGCGCCATCGTGCGCGAGCTCACCGAGTTCTGCCGCAACACCATCCAGTGCTGACGCGTTGCAGCGCCCGGCGCGCGCCGGGGCGGCGCGATGGCCTCACCGCCGCAGCGCGAACAGCGCCAGCAGCGCTGCCAGCGACAGCCCGGCCGACAGTGCCAGCGCCGCCGGCGCGCCGCCGGCATCGAGCAGCAGGCCGAACGAAACCGGCGCCGCCGCCTGCACCACCCGGGACGCCGCACTGATCGCACCCTGCCGGAAGCCATAGCCCTCGGCGCCGAACAGCGCGAGCGGCAGCGTGCCGCGCGCGATGGTCATCATCCCGTTGCCGGCGCCGTGCAGCAGCGCGAATGCCGGCGCGCCGAGGCCCGCGCCGCCGGCGAGAGCGAGCATGCCGACGCCGACCGGATGCAGCGCGGCGGCGACCCGCGCCGGACCAAGCGGATGCGGAGCGAAGCGGCGGGCGACGGCGAATTCGGCGAAGCGCGCGGCGACCTGCGCCGGGCCGACCAGCGACGCCGCGGCGATCGCGACCGCCGCCGACGCGCCGGTCGCCTGCAGCAGGCCGGGCAGGTGCGCGGCCATCGCGGTCGAGACGTAGGACACCGCGGCGAAGACGCCGCCGACGATGATCATCACCCGCCGTCCAGCGCGCGCCGTCGGCTCGATGTCGGCGACCGGCTCCGGCGCTCGGTCCGGCGCGGCGTCCGCCGCGTTCGCGGCAGCGCGTCGGGGCAGCCACAGCGCGTTCAGCGGCAGTCCCAGCACCAGGTGCAGCGCCGCCCAGCACAGGCAGGCGCCGCGCCAGCCGAGCGCGTGCTCGAGCGCGGCGGTGAGCGGCCAGCCGACGGTGCTGGCGAACCCCGCGATCAGCGTGATGCCGGTGATCGGCAGCCGCGCCCGGGCGCCGTAGAGATGCGCCAATGCGGCGAAGGCGGTCTCGTACAGGCCCAGCGCCATGCCGGCGCCGAGGACGACCCACGCCAGCGACAGCGAGACGGGTCCCTGCGCCGAGGCGAGCGCGACCAGCCCCGCGGCCAGCACGAGATTCGACGCCACCAGCACGTTGCGACCGCCGTGCGCGTCGATGTGGCGGCCGATCACGGGCCCCACCAGCCCCATCAGCAGCAGCGCAGCGGAAAATGCGCCGAAGAAGAAGACGCGCGAGACGCCGAGGTCCGTCGCCACCGGAGCGGCCAGCACCGCCGGCAGGTAGTAGCTCGACGCCCACGCCAGCGTCTGCGCCGTGCCGAGCGCGGCGACGACGCGACGCGGTGCGCCGCCGGTGTTCATCGCGCGGAACCGCGCCGACGTCCGCGCGTCGCGCCGCCCGTCGCCGCACGGTCTGCGGCAGCGGTCCGGATGGGGCCTGCGCCGCGCTCAGCCGGCGACGACGAGCGCCGCGACGACACGTCGGCCTTCCGCGGTCAGGATGTTGAACGTGCGGCAGGCGGCACGCGTGTCCATCACCTCGAGGCCGACCCGCGCGGCAGGCAGCGCGCGCGTGATCCGGGGGTGCGGAAACCGCTGCACGGCGCCGGTGCCTAGCAGCACCACTTCCGGGCGGTGCGCGAGCAGCGCCGCGAAATCGGCCTCGTCGAGCGCATCGAAGCCGTTGCCGGCGAAGCCGCGGATGACGGCCTCCGGGGTGAGGACGACGTTGGCGCGGATCTCCTCGACGCCGACGCGGATCCAGCCGTCCCCGGTGCCGGTGACGACGACGCCGTCGGGTGCCTGCAGGTGGAATTGCACGATGCGATCGCGGATGTGGGTGGGCGTGGGCGGAAAGACCAAGGCTGCGCACGGTGACGGCGACGCGGCATCCGCGCGTCCGCTGCCGATGGTGCGTTGCGGCAAAGCCCCGTTTTCGCTAGGATTATAGATGCGGGACGCCTTCTCGGCCCGCGCGTCGCTCGGACGGTTCCGGGCGCTTACGCCGCCGGAGTCCCGCCGTGTCCCTTCCCTCGTCCCAATTCGCGCGCCTCGAGCGCCTGCCGCCGTACGTCTTCGCCATCACCACCGAGCTCAAGATGGCGGCCCGGCGGCGCGGCGAGGACATCATCGATTTCGGCATGGGCAATCCCGATGGGCCGACGCCGCCTCACATCGTGCAGAAGCTGGTCGAGACCGTCCAGCGGCCCGACACCCATGGGTACTCGGTGTCGAAGGGGATCCCGCGGCTGCGCCGGGCGATCTGCCACTGGTACGAAAGGCGCTGGGGCGTGGGCCTCGATCCGGACACCGAGGCGATCGTCACCATCGGCTCGAAGGAGGGCATCGCCCACCTGGCGCTCGCCACCCTCAACCGCGGCGACACGGTGCTGGTGCCCAACCCGAGCTACCCGATCCACATCTACGGCCCGGTGATCGCCGGCGCCGACATCCGGCAGATCCCGATGACCCCGGGCGTCGACTTCTTCGCCGAGCTCGAGCACACCATCCGCATGAGCTTCCCGAAGCCGAAGATGCTGATCATCAACTTTCCGTCGAACCCGACGGCGCAGTGCGTCGAGCTGCCGTTCTTCGAGAAGGTGATCGCGCTGGCGAAGGAATACGGAATCTGGGTCGTCCACGACCTCGCCTACGCCGACATCTGCTTCGACGGCTGGAAGGCGCCCTCGATCATGCAGGTGCCCGGTGCGCGCGACGTCGCCGTCGAGTTCTTCACCATGTCGAAGAGCTACAACATGGCCGGCTGGCGCGTGGGCTTCATGGTCGGCAACCGCGACCTCGTCAACGCGCTGGCGCGGATCAAGGGCTACCACGACTACGGCACCTTCACGCCGATCCAGGTCGCCGCCATCGCCGCGCTGGAAGGCCCGCAGGACTGCGTCGCCGAGATCGCGCTCAGGTACCAGAAGCGCCGCGACGTGCTGGTCAAGGGCCTGCACGAGGCCGGCTGGATGGTCGACAACCCCAAGGCGTCGATGTACGTGTGGGCGAAGATTCCCGACGCCTACGCGGCGGCCGGCTCGATCGAGTTCACCAAGCGGCTGCTCGCGCAGGCCAGGGTGTCGGTGTCGCCCGGCGTGGGCTTCGGCGAGTTCGGCGACGGCCACGTCCGCTTCGCGCTGATCGAGAACGAGGCCCGCACCCGGCAGGCGGTGCGCGGCGTGAAGGAGATGTTCCGCCGCGACGGTCTCGCGGTGGCCGCATGACCATGCTGAAGACGATCCGCAAGTCGGCGAAGCTCGCCAACGTCTGCTACGACATCCGGGGGCCGGTGCTCGCCCGGGCGAAGCTGATGGAGGAAGAGGGCCACCGCATAATCAAGCTCAACATCGGCAACCTCGCGCCGTTCGGCTTCGACACGCCCGACGAGGTCCGCCACGACGTGATCGTCAACCTGCCGCAGGCGTCGGGCTACTCCGATTCGAAGGGGCTGTTCGCCGCGCGCAAGGCGATCATGCACTACACGCAGGAGAAGGGCATCGCCGGCGTCGAGCTCGACGACATCTTCATCGGCAACGGGGTGTCCGAGCTGATCGTGATGGCGATGCAGGGGCTGCTCGACGACGACGACGAGGTGCTGGTGCCCGCGCCCGACTATCCGCTGTGGACCGCGGCGGTCAGCCTCGCCGGCGGCCGCGCGCGGCACTACCTCTGCGACGAGGGTGCCGGGTGGCTGCCCGACCTCGCCGACATGGAAAGCAGGATCACCGAGCGCACGCGGGCGCTGGTGATCATCAACCCGAACAATCCCACCGGGGCGCTCTACCCGCCGGACCTGCTGCGCGAGATCGTCGGGATCGCGCGACGGCACCAGCTGATCGTCTTCGCCGACGAGATCTACGACAAGACGCTCTACGACGGCGCCACGCATACGTCGATCGCCGCGCTCGCCGACGACGTGCTGTTCGTCACCTTCAACGGCCTGTCGAAGAACTACCGCGCGTGCGGCTACCGCAGCGGCTGGATGGTGATTTCAGGCGAGAAGCGCCACGCGCAGGACTACCTCGAGGGGCTGAACATCCTCGCCTCGATGCGCCTGTGCGCGAACGTCCCCGGCCAGTTCGCGATCCAGACCGCGCTGGGCGGCTACCAGAGCATCGACGACCTGGTGGCGCCGGGCGGACGGCTCGCCCGGCAGCGCGACCTGGCGTACGACCTCGTCACCTCGATCCCCGGCGTGACCTGCGTCAAGCCGAAGGCGGCGCTCTACCTCTTCCCGCGGCTCGATCCCGCCCGCTACCCGATCCGGGACGACCAGCAGTTCGTGCTGGAACTGCTCGAGGAGGAGAAGGTGCTGGTCGTCCAGGGCAGCGGCTTCAACTGGCCCCACCCCGATCACTTCCGCGTCGTGTTCCTGCCGAACAGCGACGACCTGACCGACGCCATGGGCCGCATCGCCCGCTTTCTGGACGGCTACCAGCGCCGCCACGCCCCGAAATGAAACCCATCAACGTCGGCCTGCTCGGCTTCGGCACTGTCGGCCGCGGCACCTGGGACGTGCTGCGCCGGAACCAGGAGGAGATCCAGCGCCGCGCCGGCCGGCCGATCGCCGTCAACTGGATCGCCACCCGCACGCTCGACCGCGCGCGCGAGGCGACGCGCGGCGTCGCCGGCGTCAACCTGACCAACGACCCGGCCGTGGTCGTCCGCCATCCCGACGTCGACATCGTCTGCGAGCTGATCGGGGGCATCGAGCCCGCGCGGCATCTCGTGCTCGATGCGATCGCGCACGGCAAGCACGTGGTGACCGCGAACAAGGCGCTGCTCGCGCACCACGGCACCGAAATCTTCGCCGCCGCGCACGCGAAGGGCGTGATGGTCGGCTTCGAGGCGGCGGTCGCCGGAGGCATCCCGATCATCAAGGCGCTGCGCGAGGGGCTGACGGCCAACCGCATCGAGTGGATCGCGGGGATCATCAACGGCACCTCCAACTTCATCCTGTCCGAGATGCGCGCCCGGGGCGCGTCGTTCGCCGAGGTGCTCGCCGAGGCGCAGGCGCGCGGCTACGCCGAGGCCGACCCGACGTTCGACGTCGAGGGCATCGACGCCGCGCACAAGCTGACGATCATGTCGGCGATCGCGTTCGGCGTGCCGATGCAGTTCGACAAGGCCTACGCCGAGGGCATCACCACGCTCACGCGCGAGGACATTCGCTACGCGGAGGAGCTGGGCTACCGGATCAAGCTGCTCGGCATCACCCGGCGGGCGCGCGTCGACGGCCGCGAGGGCATCGAGCTGCGCGTGCATCCGACGCTGGTCCCGACGCGGCGCCTGATCGCGAACGTCGAGGGGGCGATGAACGCCGTCCTGGTGAAGGGCGACGCAGTCGGCGCGACGCTCTACTACGGCCCCGGTGCGGGCGCCGAGCCGACCGCGAGCGCCGTCATCGCCGACCTTGTGGACGTGACGCGGATGCACACCGCCGACCCGGAGCACCGCGTCCCGCACCTCGCGTTCCAGCCCGACCAGCTCACCGACGTGCCGTTCCTGCCGATGGGCGAGGTCGTGACCAGCTACTACCTGCGGATGCGGGTCGAGGACAAGCCCGGCGTGCTGGCCGACATCACGCGCATCCTCGCCGACCGCGACATTTCCATCGACGCGATGATCCAGAAGGAACCGCCCGAAGGCGAGGACCAGACCGACATCATCCTGCTGACCCACCGGTCGATCGAGAAGCGCGTCGCCGACGCGATCCACGCGATCGAGGCGCTGCCGACGGTGCGCGGCTCCATCGTCCGCATCCGGCTCGAGGACCTCGCATGACGGGCATCGCGGCGGGCGTCCGCGCGATCCCGGCCGCCGCCGCGCTGGCCGCGCTGGTGCTGCTCGGCGCCGCGCCCGCCGCCGGCGCCGCGGAATCGTGGGGCCGGACGCTGGTCCGGACGCACATCGTGCCGCGCGACGAGATCGCGCAGTTCAACGCCTTCCGCATGAAGGCGCGCGAGCCCAACCAGTCGACGCTGGAGAACATCCTCGCGCAGGACAGCGTCGCCTGGTCGATGCCGCCGCTCGACGTCGTGCAGAAGGACAACCCGTACCGGATCGTGATCCGCGTCGAGGCCGAAGTGACGGGACCCGACGCGACGAGCCTTTTCCTCGCCGGCTGGACCAGGCTCGACCAGTACGGGGAACCCGACGGCCCCACCGCGATGGGCACGGTCGCGGGGCTGGGCGGCCCCGGCGAGGCCGCGGGCGGCGGTGCTCCGCGGCTCGTCAAGACCGCCGCCGCCGGGCCGGTGAGCTTCAAGGCCGACGGCCGGGTGGTGCCGTCGATCGAGCTGTCGCGCAAGCAGGGTCTCCGGTTCGAGCGCGTCGAGGTCGAGATCTGGTCCGGCCTGCCGGAGACGACGTGGCGCGAGCTGTTCTTCGGCTGGCAGTCGGCGCTGATCGGCCTCACGATGCTGGGGCTGTGGTTCCTCTGGTTCCGGAAGCGCGATTGACATGAAGTACGTTTCGACCCGCGGCGCCTGGGACCGCGAACCGCAGCCGTTCTCGGCGATCCTGCTCGAGGGGCTCGCGCCGGACGGCGGCCTCGCGCTGCCGCAGGCCTATCCTGCGTTCACCGCCGCCGAGCTCGCTGCGCTGCGGGCGCAGCCGTACACGGGGCTCGCGTTCGCGATACTGTCGCGCTACGTCGGCGACATCCCGCCGGCGGACCTGAAGGCGCTGATCGACCGCACCTACACCGCGGAGGTCTTCGGCAGCGCCGAGATCACGCCGGTGACCGAGCTCGAGCCGGGGCTGCATCTGCTGCACGTCTCCAACGGGCCGACGCTCGCGTTCAAGGACATCGCGCTGCAGCTGCTCGGCAACCTGTTCGAGTACGTCCTGGCCGCGCGCGGGGAGCACCTCAACATCCTGGGCGCGACCTCGGGCGACACCGGCAGCTCGGCCGAATACGCGATGCGGGGCAAGCGCGGCCTCACCGTGTTCATGTTGAGCCCGCACGGGCGGATGAGCCCGTTCCAGCAGGCGCAGATGTTCTCGCTGCCCGACGCCAACATCCACAATCTCGCCATCGACGGCGTGTTCGACGACTGCCAGGACATCGTCAAGGCGGTCAGCGCCGATGCCGCGTTCAAGGCCCGCTGGAAGATCGGCACCGTCAATTCGATCAACTGGGCGCGCGTCGCGGCGCAGATCGTCTACTACTTCAAGGGCTACTTCGCCGTCGCCGCGCGCACCGGCGACCCGGTCGACTTCGCGGTGCCCTCGGGCAACTTCGGCAACATCCTCGCCGGGCACGTGGCGAGGCGGATGGGGCTGCCGATCCGGCGGCTGGTGCTGGCGACCAACGAGAACGACGTGCTCGACGAATTCTTCCGGACCGGCCGCTACCGCGTGCGCGGCGGCGCGGAGACGCACGCCACGTCGTCGCCGTCGATGGACATCTCGAAGGCGTCGAACTTCGAGCGCTACGTCTACGATCTCGTCGACCGCGACGCGGCCGTCGTGCGCGACCTCTGGCGCCAGGTCGAGCGCGACGGCGGCTTCGACCTGTCCGCGACGCCGTACTGGCCCCGCGTGGCGGCGTCCGGATTCGTGTCGGGCCGCAGCACGCACGCCGATCGCATCGCGACCATCCGCGACGTCCATGCGCGCGACGGCGTCGTCGTCGATCCGCACACCGCCGACGGCGTCAAGGTCGCGCGCGAGCGGCGCGAGCCCGGCGTCCCGATGGTCTGCGTCGAGACGGCCCTGCCGGCGAAGTTCGCGGCGACCATCCGCGAGGCGCTCGGCTGCGACGCCGAACGGCCGCCGGCGTTCGCCGACCTCGAGTCGAGGCCGCAGCGCTCGACTCGGATGCCCGCCGACGCCGAGCGGATCAAGGCGTACATCGCCACCCACGCGGCGGTCTGAAAGGCGCGCGGCCACCGCGGCCAGCCCGCGCGGAAACGCCGACCCGACCCCGACGCCAAACCAAGACCGACGGCCACGTTCCCCGGCCAGCTCCGGGCCCGCCGCACCGTTCGTCGTCCCCCATGCGCTATACCCTCCGCTGTCTCGTCCGCAACCTCGCCGCCGGGGCGCGCCTTGCGCTGTTCCGGCCGGTGGCGCGCGAGGCGTTCCGCGTCGACCTCGCGCAGCTCGCGCTGCTGCTGGTGCTGTCGGCGCTGCTCGACATCGCGATCGATTTCGTCGAAAGCGCGCCGGGCAGCGGCTTCGATCCGGGCGGCCTCGCCGCCGAGTTCATCGGCGCCGGGGTGCTGCTGGCGGCGGCGACCGCCGCGGCGCTTGGGGCTGCGGCGGCCGGCGCTGGCGCTGGCGATCCCGGTGCTGGCGCTCGCGTCGTACCCGGTGCTCCAGCTCGCGCGCATCGGCCTCGGCGCGGTGCCGGCGGCGGGAAGCGTCGGCTGGGCGACGTCGATGGCGCTGCTGGCTTGGAGCGCGGCGCTGATCGCGCGGGCCGCCTTCGTCGCGGTCGGCCGCGACGGCTCGCCTCCCCACCGCGGGCGGTGGGTGGCCGGCGCCCTGGTCGCGGCGCTGGTCGTCGCCGGGGCGTTCCTCGGCCCTGTGGCGCTGTGGTGGAACCCCCCGGGCGGGCGGTTCGAAGGCGCGCTCGGACCCAATCCGGCATCGGAGCCGGTGCTGCTCGCGCAGCGCCAGCTGCTCGACGACATGCTCGCCGATCTCGACGACGAGCGTCCCGGCGTCACCGATCTCTACTTCGTCGGCTACGGCGCCGACGCCGCCGATGGCGCGCTGGCCGGGGAACTCGCCGCGGCCGAGCAGGCCCTGGCCGAAGCCTACGGCGCGGACGGGCGGACCGTGTCGCTGGCCAACAGCGCGGCGACGCTGCTGTCGACGCCGATCGCCACCGTCACCCACCTGCGCGAGGCGCTGACCGAGATAGGCGCCGCGATCGACCCGGCAGAGGACGTCGTGATGGTGTACGTCGCGGGCCGCGGCAACGGCGAGGGCGTCGCGGCGCGCCTGCCGCCGCTGGAGCTGCTGCCGCTGACGCCGGCGGTGCTCGACGCGCTTCTCGACGACGCCGGCATCCGCTGGCGCGTGATCGTCGTCGATGCGTGCGACGCGGGCGACTGGATCGGGGCGATGGCCGACGAGAATACGGCGATCCTCGCCGCCGGTTCGTGCGCGGGCGGCGGCGCGTCGCGCTTCGGCCCGGCACTGTTCGGCGAAGCGCTGCCCGCGACCGCCACGCTGGCCGAAGCACTGGCGCGGATCCACGGTGCCGCGCGCCCGGGTGCCGCGGTGCCGCGCCTGTCGCTCGGCGCCGCCATCAGCGAGCGACTCGACGCGCTGCCGCGGGGCCGCACCGGCCGCGGTCCCGGGCGGTCGGTGTAGCGGGCGCGCTCCGGCCGCGCGCAGGCGGCGGGTCCGGGCGCTGCCCCATGTAAACTCCACTGCCGTGGCAGCCTCGGTCGACGTCCTCGAACTGGAACACGCGTATGGCGCGCAGCGCGTCGTGCGCGGCCTGTCGTTTCGCCTCGCCCCCGGCCGCATCGGCTGCCTGCTCGGTCCGTCGGGCTGCGGCAAGACGACGGTGCTGCGCTGCCTCGCCGGGTTCGAGCCTGTGGCCGGCGGGCGGATCGCGCTCAACGGTGCCGTGGTGTCCGAGCCGGGGCATCTGGTCCCGCCGGAGCGCCGCGGCATCGGCATGGTGTTCCAGGACTACGCGCTGTTCCCGCATCTCACCGTCGCGGGCAACGTCGGCTTCGGCTTCGGCCGGCGCCCCGACGCCGCCGCGCGCGAGCGCGTCGCGGCGATGCTCTCGCTGGTCGGCCTCGAAGGCCGCGGCGACGCGTATCCGCACGAACTCTCCGGCGGACAGCAGCAGCGGGTGGCGCTCGCGCGCGCGTTGGCGCCGGCGCCGGAGCTGCTGCTGCTGGACGAGCCGTTCTCGAATCTCGACATCGACCTGCGCGAGCGGCTGTCGATCGAGGTGCGCGACATCATCAAGGCCGCCGGCACGACAGCGCTGCTGGTCACGCACGACCAGCACGAGGCCTTCGCGCTGGCCGACGAGATCGGCATCATGCACGACGGCCGCATCGAGCAATGGGACAGCCCCTACAACCTCTACCACCAGCCGGCGTCGAAATTCATCGCCGACTTCGTGGGGCAGGGCATCTTCCTGCGCGGCGTCTCGCTTGGCCGCGGCCGTGTCGTCACCGAGCTGGGCGAGCTCTCCACCGACAGCCCGCTCAGCATGGACGAGGGTGCGGCGATCGACCTGCTGCTGCGACCCGACGACATCGTCCACGACGACGAAAGCCCCTGGCAGGCCGAAGTCGCCGCCAAGGCGTTCCGCGGCGCGGACTTCATCTACACGCTGAAGCTCGCGTCGGGCACCCGCGTGCTGTCGCTGGTCCCGTCGCATCACAATCACGCGCTGGGCGAGAAGATCGGCATCCGGCTCGCGATCGACCACGTCGTCGCGTTTCCGGCGGCGGCCTGAGCGGCCGCGATCGATCGCCTCCGGCGGCGCGCTGCCGCGCGTCGTCGGCCGGCCGCAGCGAGTGCCGCGTCCCCCGGTTTGACGCTCTGCCCCCCGGGCCGGACAATACGCGCCGCAACCACAACAAGACCCACCGGAGGAGAAGTCCATGCATCGCCTGCTGAAATCGACGGCCGCGGCCGTCGCCGCCATCGCCGTCGCCGTCGGTCTCGCCGCTCCCGCCGCGCTGGCGCAGGCGCCGGAGAAGACCAAGCTCACCATCGGCGTCGGCGGCAAGCCGCTGTTCTACTACCTGCCGCTGACCATCGCCGAGCGCCAGGGCTATTTCAAGGCCGAAGGGCTCGACGTCGAGATCCTCGATTTCCCCGGCGGCGCGCGCGCGCTGCAGGCGCTGATCGGCGGCAGCGTCGACGTCGTCTCCGGCGCCTACGAGCACACGATCACGCAGCAGGCGAAGGGCCAGAACCTCGAGGCACTGGTGCTGCAGGGCAAGTACGCCGGCATCGTGCTGGGCATGAGCAAGGAGAAGGCCGCGGCGTACAAGGGCCCGGCGGACCTCAAGGGCATGAAGATCGGCGTCACCGCACCGGGCTCGTCGACCAACATGTTCGTCAACATCCTGCTCGCCAAGGCCGGCCTGAAGCCCGACGCCGCGGCCTTCGTCGGCGTCGGCGCGACCGCCGGCGCGGTCGCGATCATGAAGCGGGGCGAGCTCGACGCGATGTCGAACCTCGACCCGGTGATCGCGCAACTCGAGTCGGACGGCACCATCGTCCCCGTCGTCGACACGCGGACCGCCAAGGGCATGCAGGACGTCTACGGCGGGGCCTACGCCGCCGGGTCGGTCTACGCGCCGGTCGACTTCGCGAAGAAATACCCGAACACGGCGCAGGCGATCGTCAACGCGATGGTGCGCGCGCTTCGCTTCATCCAGACGTCGACGCCCGACCAGATCGTCGCCGCGGTGCCGCCCGAGTACTACGGCGACAAGGCGCTGTACAAGGCGGCGCTGGAGAAGAACCTCGAGGGCTTCCGTCACGACGGCATCATCGGCATGGACGCGGCGCAGGGCGTGTATCGCGACCTCAAGACCTTCGATCCCGGCCTGCAGAACGCGACCGTCGACCTTTCGAAGACGATCAACATGCAGTTCGCGCAAAAGGCCGCGCAGAAGTTCAAGTAATGGCCGGAGATGAAGTGACCGCCGCGGGAGCGACGGCCGTGGCGGCAATGCACGCGCAAGCCGCGGGCGCCCGGGCGACCACCGGACCGACGCCGGGCGCGATTCCGGCGCTCGCGTTCGACCGCGTAACCTGCGCGTTCGCCGCGCGCGGCGCGGTGCCCGGAGCCGCCGCCGGCCGCTACGTCGCCGTCGAAAACGCGAGCCTTGCCGTCGGTCCCGGAGAGTTCGTATCGGTCGTCGGGCCCACGGGCTGCGGCAAGTCGACGCTGCTGAACGTCGCCGCCGGCCTGCTCGCGCCCACGTCGGGCGAGCTGCGCGTGTTCGGCGCGCCGCTCGCGGGCATCAACCGCGACGCGGGGTATCTCTTCCAGGCCGAGGCGCTGATGCCATGGCGCAGCGCGCTCGCCAACGTCACCGCGGGGCTCGAGTTCCGCGGCGTGCCGAAGGCCGACGCCGAGCCGCGGGCGCGCGACTGGCTCGCCCGCGTCGGACTGTCCGGCTTCGAGGACCGCTACCCGCACCAGCTCTCCGGCGGCATGCGCAAGCGCGTGGCGCTGGCGCAGGTGCTGATCCTCGATCCGAAGATCCTGCTGATGGACGAGCCGTTCTCTGCGCTCGACGTGCAGACGCGGCAGCTGATGGAAAACGAGCTCCTCGACCTGTGGAGCGCCGACCGCAAGTCGGTGCTGTTCATCACCCACGACCTCGAGGAAGCGATCTCGCTGTCCGACCGCGTCGTCGTGCTGTCCGCGGGTCCGGCGACACGGCCGATCGGCGAGTTCGTCATCGACCTGCCGCGCCCGCGCGACGTATCCGAGATCCGGCTCACGCCGCAGTTCGTCGCGCTGCACAAGGCGATCTGGCACGCGATGAAGGACGAGGTGCTGAAGGCCTACGCGCGCGGCCGCCGCGAAGGCGCCGGCGAGACGGAGACCGCGAATGGGTAGCGCGCCGATTCCCGGCCGCGGCCGCGAGCTCGTCTACCACGCGCTGCTGCTCGGCAGCGTATTCGTGTTCTGGCACCTGATGACCAACCCGGGCCTGGTGTCGGTCGAGTTCGCGAAGAAGATGGCGTTCTTCTTCGGCCGCCCGATCGGCGTCATGGGCGTGATCTGGGACTGGTTCACGAGCGGCAAGATCTATCCGCACCTCGCCATCACGCTGATCGAGACGGTGCTCGCATTCCTCGTCGGCAGCCTGCTGGGACTCGCGATCGGACTGTGGCTGGCGCTGCGGCCGATGGCGTCGCGGCTCGCCGACCCGTACATCAAGGCGGCCAACGCGATGCCGCGCGTGATCCTGGCGCCGATCTTCGCCGTGTGGTTCGGGCTGGGCGTCACGTCGAAGGTCGCACTGGGCGTGACGCTGGTGTTCTTCATCGTGTTCTTCAACGTCTACCAGGGCGTGCGCGAGGTGAGCCCGACGGTGCTCGCCAATGCGCGGATGCTGGGCGCGGGGTCGCGCGACCTGTTGCGCCACATCTACCTGCCGTCGGCGACGAGCTGGGTGTTCTCCAGCCTGCACACCTCCGTCGGCATGGCCTTCGTCGGCGCCGTCGTCGGCGAGTACCTCGGCTCGGCCAAGGGCGTGGGCTACCTGATCCTGCAGGCCGAGGGCACGTTCGACATCAACACCGTGTTCGCCGGCATCCTGGTGCTGACCGCGTTCGCGCTGCTGCTCGACGTGGCGGTCACGCGGATCGAGCGGCGGCTGCTGGTGTGGCATCCGCGCGGGGCGGCAGGGGATGCGCTGTAGGACCATGTAACCTTGCGGCCGCGCGCGCGTCCGTGCTAGCCCGGACCGATTGACGCCCGGGCAGGAAAGCCGATATACTTGCAGGCTCAGACGCGGGGTGGAGCAGTCTGGCAGCTCGTCGGGCTCATAACCCGAAGGTCGCAGGTTCAAATCCTGCCCCCGCAACCAAACAAATCAACGGCTTGCCTTCTGGCAAGCCGTTTTTGTTTTCGCTCGGGGTAGCGCCGGGGTAGCGCCAGATTCGATTTGACCGTGTTGACCGCGCCCGATGTAGGGGTGCGCAGACTCACTCGGCGCTGGATTTGTCATCCGCATCCAAAAGCCCTATCCCGCCAGATCTTGTGCACTTGACGCCGTTCACCGAACGCATTTATAAGCCTCAAAGCCTTTCTGCAGGCGCGCGCCAACATTGCGCCTGGGACTTCTTCGACATTGTCTGGAGTATCGCCATGACATGCCCCTTGCGACTACCCAAAAGGACCGTGCTGGCTCTTGGCGCGCTTTCGTTGGGGTTGCTGCTGGCAGCCCCTGGCCTCGCACTGGCCGCGCCATTCGCCTACATTTCCAATCGTGTCAGCGATACCGTCTCCGTCATCGACATCGCGACCAATGCAGTCGTTGCGACGGTGAATGTGGGGGACGGGCCGGAAGGCGTGGCCGTCAATTCGTCCAGTACGAGGGCCTATGTGGCAAACGGGAACAGCAATAACGTTTCGGTGATCGACACCGCCACCAACACGGTTATTGCAACGGTGCCCGTTGGCGCGCGCCCCCAGGGTGTCGCCAGCAACCCGGCAGGCACGCGGGTCTATGTGACTAACCAAAGCGGCGCTAGTGTCTCGGTAATTGACACTGCATCGAACACAGTCGCCGCGACCATTCCCGTCGGTTCCTCGCCCTTCGGTGTTGCTGTCAACTCGGCAGGCACACGGATTTATGTGGGAAATGTAGGCAGCGGCAGTGTATCTGTCATTGATGCGGCGACCAACGCGGTCACTGCAACCGTGGTCGTCGGTCCGGGTACCAGCGGCGTCGCCGTCAATCCAGCGGGCACGCTGGCCTACGCCGCGAATGAAAGCACCAATACGGTTTCGGTGATCAACACTGCCACCAACGCGGTGACGGCGACCGTGACTGTGGGGCCTAACCCGCGCGGGGTGGCGGTGAATCCGGCGGGCACGCGGGTTTACGTAGCCAACCTCAACAGCAATGTCTCGGTGATCGACACGGCCACCAATTCCGTTGTCGCAAGCGTGGTCGCGGGCACGCAGCCAACAGGTGTCGCCGTAAATGCGCCCGGTACGCGACTTTATGTGACCAACGCCCAGAGCAACAACGTTTCGGTCGCCGACACCGTTACCAACACGGTCGTAGCCACAGTGGCTGTCGGCACCACCCCCGCAACCTTCGGTCTTTTCGTGGGCACGGGTGGGGTAACCCCTCCGCCGCCGGCATCTCAGGCAGCCATTCCCACCCTGTCTGAATGGTCGATGATTGTGCTGGTCATGCTGCTGGGATTCCTCGGTGTGCGGCAGATGCGGCGGTCCGCATGAACGTCACAAGGCGCGATCGGGAGCAGTCTGGCGCGACTTTGCTCGATCATTCCGACGCGAAAACGGGCATGGCGTAAGGGTAAGCAGAACAACGCGCTGTTATCGCTCATGCCGTTGACGGTCGCCGCCGGCGGGCGCCATCTGGTAGTCGATCTCGCGCAGGAGGATGTTCACGGTCGACGACTGTCGCACCCGGGGAAATGCGGGCGAGGGTGGACAACCACGCAGCCGACGCAACGCAGACCCCCGCAACCAGCTAAATCAACGGCTTGCCTTCGGGCAGGCCGTTTTATCTGGGGCGCGACGCACGCCCCCTACGCCGCCGAAGCCCCATCGAGGATCGCCCTGATCTTTCTCGCGAAATCGGCGCTGTCCCGATCGCCGGTCACCAGCTCGATCTGGCGGGGCCCGCTGACCCCGAGCCCCAGCTGCACCGCCCGCGCGATCTGCTCCTGTTCGAATATGGCGCCGCGGGTGACTTCGGGCGTCGTTCCGAAGTGTCTCAACACGGCCACGCCCACGGCGTCGATCGCGATGGGATCGGTGCCGGCCACCACCACGCCGGCGTCGACCAGCGTGCCGCGGTCGGGGCCTCCTTTGACGAATGCTTCGACACCGTCGAGCACGATCAGCGCGGGACGATAGGCGGCGTTGATCTCGGCGATCATGCGGCGCTGATGGGGCGAGTCGTGCAGCTCGCGCATGAAATCGTGCGGGTTGCCGGGGACGCGCTTCGCCACCAGGCCGACGGAATTCTTCAGCGCCAGCGTGAAGTGGCCGCCGTAGCGATGGGTCTTGAGACAGCACGTCTGGACGATGCCGCCGGCGCTGCGCGCCATCCGTGGCAGCGCGAAGCCCTGTTGCCAGTGACTGTCCGGCAGCGTGATCATTTCCCACCCGTCCGTCGCCAGCTCGTCGAGGACGACGACCCGGGCGTCGAACTCCTTCGCCATCGCGAAGACCCGCTTCTGCTCCATCACCGCGCGGGTGTCGCCCATGCCGCTGCGATCGCCGATGGTCAGCGGGCCGGCGCCTAGGGCCTTGAGCTTTGCCAGCAGCGCAGCCAGCGTGGCTTCGTGAGTGGAGCCCGGTGGCTTGTCGGCGCTGTTGAGATTCGGCTTGACGAAGAGATCCCTGCCGCCGAAGCGCCCGATTCCCAGGAGGTCGATCGCGGTGGCCACGCCGGCGGACCGGTCCATCGTCTTCACGAAGGCGATTCGCGCGGTCGGCGCGGCAGGCTTGGGCTGCTCCAGGGCATTGGCCAGGGAAGGGGCCACGATGGCCCCGGAAATGCCGGTTGCGTTGCGGATGAAGTCTCTGCGATTCATCATCGGCCTCCGTCCTTGGCCACGTTTGGTGTTGCGGCCCGACCATGATATCCCCGGACGGCCAGGCGGGGCACGAAGCCGTCCGGCTGGAGAGCCCACCGTGCGCATTTCGGCGAAGCGGGGAACTTGATCCCGATCAATCCGGGTGGATGGCGGCGCGCGGGGCGGCGGCCTCGGTCGTGCCGCCCGCGCTAGACTTGCCTTTCCTCCGCCGCTTCCCCCGCGAAGCGACGGTTCCGGCGCGCATGGGGGCAGCATGAACGACACCGTCAAGTACGTCCTCGACGAATCGAGGATCCCGAAGTTCTGGTACAACCTGCAGGCCGACCTGCCGAAGCCGCTGCCGCCGGTGCTGCACCCGGGCACGCTCAAGCCGCTTGGGCCTGACGACCTCGCGCCGCTCTTCCCGATGGCGCTGATCCTGCAGGAGGTCACGACCGAGCGCGAGGTCGAGATCCCCGGCCCGGTCCGCGACGTCTACCGGCAGTGGCGACCGACGCCGCTGTACCGCGCACGTCGGCTCGAGAAGGTGCTGCAGACGCCGGCGCGCATCTACTACAAGTACGAGGGCGTGTCGCCTGCCGGCAGCCACAAGCCCAACACGGCGGTCGCGCAGGCGTTCTACAACAAGGAAGCCGGCGTCAAGCGTCTGATCACGGAAACGGGAGCGGGCCAGTGGGGCAGCTCGCTGGCGTTCGCCGGGACGCTGTTCGGACTCGAGGTCCAGGTGTTCATGGTGCGCGTGTCGTACGACCAGAAGCCGTACCGGCGTGCGCTGATGGAAACCTACGGCGCGCGGTGCATTGCGTCGCCGTCGAGCGAAACGCAGTCGGGCCGCGCCATCCTCGCGCAGCGCGCTGATCACCCGGGCAGCCTCGGCATCGCGATCTCCGAGGCGGTCGAGGTGGCGGCGCAGAGCGACGACGCCAAGTACGCGCTCGGCAGCGTGCTCAACCACGTTCTGCTGCACCAGACGGTGATCGGGCAGGAAGCGATGGCACAGATGGAAATGGCCGACGACTACCCGGACGTCATCGTCGGCTGCACCGGCGGCGGCTCCAATTTCGCCGGCATCGCGTTTCCGTTCCTCGGCGCGCAGCTGCGCGGCGGGCGCAAGGTCGACATCATCGCCGTCGAGCCGGCGGCCTGCCCGAGCCTGACGCGCGGCACCTACGCGTACGATTTCGGCGACACCGCGCACCTGACGCCGCTGACCAAGATGCACACGCTTGGCTCGACCTTCACCCCGCCCGGATTCCACGCCGGCGGGCTGCGCTATCACGGCATGGCGCCGCTGGTGTCGCATCTTAAGCAGCTGGGCCTCATCGGCGCGACCGCGTATCACCAGGGCAAGGTGTTCGAAGCCGGCGTGCAGTTCGCGCGCGCCGAGGGCATCCTGCCGGCGCCGGAGGCCAACCACGCCGTCCGGGGCGCGATCGACGAGGCGATCCGCTGCCGCGAGGAAGGCGTGTCGCGCGCGATCCTGTTCAACCTCTGCGGCCACGGCCACTTCGACATGCAGGCCTATATCGACTACTTCAGCGGCAAGCTGCAGGACCTCGACTACGACGAGGCCGAGCTGGCGATGGCGCTGGCGGGGTTGCCGTCGGTGAAGGAGCCGGCGTAGCGGATTCCTCCAGGCTCGCGCTCGGGTTATATCGAACGAACCAGACGGCACTTCCCGGCGCCGCCTGCCGGGGCTATGCTGACCCGCTTCGGCGCAAGTGCGCAAACGAGGTCGGCATGGCCAACTGGTTCGAAGACAACTCACTTTCCATCGGGCGGACGCCGCTGGTCCGGCTCAACCGCGTCACCGACGGCGCGAAGGCGACGGTGCTGGCGAAGATCGAGGGCCGCAACCCGGCCTACTCGGTCAAGTGCCGGATCGGCGCGGCGATGATCTGGGACGCGCAGAAGCGCGGCCTGCTCGGGCCCGGCAAGGAGCTGGTCGAGCCGACCAGCGGCAACACCGGCATCGCGCTGGCGTTCGTCGCGGCGGCGAAGGGCATCCCGATCACGCTGACGATGCCCGAGACGATGAGCGTCGAGCGGCGGAAGCTCCTGGTGGCCTACGGCGCGAAGCTGGTGCTGACCGAGGGGCCGAAGGGCATGAGCGGCGCGATCGCGAAGGCCGAGGAGATCGCCGCGTCGGACCCGGGCAAGTACGTGCTGCTGCAGCAGTTCAAGAATCCGGCCAACCCCGCGATCCACGAGTCGACCACCGGCCCGGAAATCTGGGACGACACCGACGGCAAGGTCGACATCTTCGTGTCGGGTGTCGGCACCGGCGGCACGATCACCGGCGTCACGCGCTACCTCAAGCACACGCGCGGCAGGGCGATCGTCTCGATCGCCGTCGAGCCGACGGCGAGCCCTGTTCTCACCCAGAGCCGCGCCGGCGAACCGCTGAAGCCGGCGCCGCACAAGATCCAGGGCATCGGCGCCGGCTTCGTGCCGCAGGTGCTCGACCTGTCGCTGGTCGACGAGATCGCGCAGGTGACCAACGAGGACGCGGTCCTGTTCGCGCGGCGCCTCGCACGCGAGGAGGGCATTCTCTGCGGCATCTCCTGCGGCGCCGCGGCGGCGGTCGCGGTCCGCGTTGCCCAGCGGCCGGAGAACGCCGGCAGGACGATCGTCGTGGTGCTGCCGGACTCCGGCGAGCGCTATCTTTCCAGCGTGCTGTTCGAGGGACTGTTCGACGCCGCGGGGATTGCCGTCTAGCGTTCGGCCGCGCCGGCATTGATCCGACTGCGCGCGCGGTGCACGGCGAAGGCGACGAGCAGCGCGACGATGGGGATCGCGGCGCCGGCGGAGAGATCGGCGTCGACGTGCAGGCCGCCGGCCTTCAGCCCCTTCACCGCGTACCCGACGAGACCGACGACGTAGTAGGTGACGGCGGCGATCGACAGCCCCTCGACCGTCTGCTGCAGCCGCAGCTGCAGTCGCGCGCGGCGATCCATCGAGGCGAGCAGCGCCTGGTTCTGCTGCTCGCGCGCGATTTCGACGCGCGTCGACAGCAGGTTGCTCGCCCGCGCCACGCGCTCCGACAGGTCGCGCAGCCGCCGCGACATCGACTCGCAGGTGGCCATCGCGGGCCCGATGCGGCGGGTCACGAATTCGTCGATCGGCTGCATTCCCGGGATACGCCGCTCGCGCAGCTCGGCGATCCGGGTGCGCACCAGCTGGTAGTAGGCGCCGCTCGCGCCGAAGCGGTACTGGCTCGCCACCAGCGAGCTCTCCACCTGCGCCGCGAGGCCGGTGAGCTCGCCCAGCAGCGCCTCGTCGGCGCCGTCGCTGCGCGCGATGTGCTCGGTCAGTTCCGCGAGCGAGCGCTCGATCGAGACGATGCGCGCGCCCTCGCGCCGTGCGACGGGCAGCGCGAGCAGCGCCATCATCCGGTACGCCTCGATCTCGAACAATCGCTGCAGCATGCGCCCCGCCTGCCTCGTGGTGAGCCTGCGGTCGAGCAGCAGGAAGCGGGCGTGGCCGTCGGCGTGGATGCGGAAGTCGGTGCAGGCGACGCCGGCGCCGTCGCCGATCTCCCCTCCGATGACGACGTTGCCGCCGAAGTGCTCGGCGAGGAGCGCCGCATCCGGCGGCCCGTCGCCGCCGCGGACCAGCGCGGCGTGGGCGGCGAACAGCGTCAACCCCGGAATGCCCTCCAGCCAGCCTGGCGGCAGCAGCGAACCCGCCGGCTCTCCGAACGGCTGCGAACTCTGGCCGGGCACCAGCACCGTGTACGACGAGAACTCGGAGTGCCGCTCCCATTTCAGCCGCAGCGATCCCAGCGCGGCGACGAAGTGGATCGTCTCCGGCGCCGGCGGTGCGATGCCGAACCGCTCGCACAGCGCGCCGAGGTGGGCGCGTTCGCGCTCGCGATCCGCGCTGTCGACGCGCACGGCGACGCAGGTGGCGCGGCCGGGGGTCTCCAGCGCTTCGTACGGCCTCGCGTGGACCTCGTCGGCGAGCGGGCGGCGGTCGGGGTGGTCGGGCGGGAGTCCGTTCATCAGGCGTCGGCTTCCGCAAATGGTGGCGTCATCGTGGATGGTCCGTCAGGGGTTGAAGGGAAACGGCGCGCGAGCGACGCGATGTAGTCCGCCGGCACCTCGAGCGCGGTCAGCGACCAGCCCGTCGGCGCGTAGGGCGGCGGACCGCCGACCAGTTCGAGCGTTGCGGTCACGGCGACTTCGATGGCGCGAAACGGCGCCGACAGGCCGTCGCCCGTCGCCTTGCTCATCGCTTCCTTGCAGGTCCAGGTGCGCAGGAAAGCGAGCCGGCGGGCTTCCGGCTCGAGGCCCAGCTGCCGCTCGCGCTCACCCTGTGTGAGCACGCGGCGACCGAGGCGATTGGGGTCGACCCGACGGTCGCGCCGCTCGATGTCGACGCCGATCCGTTCATTATTCCGCGGAGCCGGGCACACGGCGATCAGCGCCACATGGCCCGTGTTGGTGACGTTGAAATCGAGTTCGGCGCCGTCGACGAAGGGACGGCCGCGCAGGCCGCGCGCTATGGCGACGTCGCCGGGCGCGATGCCCAGCGACGCGCCGAGCACGCGGCGCAGCGCGAGCCGGCCGGCGATCCAGCGTCGGCGCAGCGGATCGGGACCGAAGCGCGCGGCGCGGGCATGTTCCGCCGCCGACAGCCAGGTCGACGCGAGGGCAACGGCATCCGCCGCCGCGGAGAGGTCGATCCACCAGCATTCGACGTCGGTCGCCGGCCGGGGCAAGGCGCGGATTGCTCGCGCGAGCACGGACTCGGCACGATGCAGGCTCGGCAGAGCGCCCGCCCCGGATTCCCGTTTGCCGCCTTCCCCGTTCTCGTCTACGCTCAAGCTCTTTCTCCGGCCGTCGCCCGCTGTGGCGAGCCTGCCATGGCGTTCCTCTTCCGCGCACTCTCGCTGCTTCCGCTGCTGTCGCTCTACCACGTCTTCGGCGTCGTCGGGTGGCTCACGTTCCGCGTTTTCCGGTGGCGGCACGCGCTCGCGAGTTCGAATCTTGCGCGTGCCTTCCCCGAGCGGACGGTCGCCGAGCGCGAAGCGATTCTCGCGCAATCCTATCGCAACCTCGCCGACCTCCTGGCCGAGATCGTGTGGTCGTTCCGCGCGTCGCCGGAGGAAATCGTCGCACGCTGCCCGGTGACCAATCCCGAATTGATCGAAGAGCACATCGGCGCCGGCCGCTCGGTGCTGCTGCTCACCGCGCACTTCTGCAACTGGGAGTGGCAGATTCTCGCCGGCAATCTGCAGGTGGGCGTGCCGGTGAATGCGATCTACAAGCCGCAGCGGGTGGCCGGAATCGACCGCTTCCTGCGCGCCGCGCGTTCGCGCTTCGGCGGCGAGCCGATACCGCACAAGCAGCTCATGCGCGAGGTGCTGCGGCGGCGGCGCGAGCCCCGCGTCTACGCGATGGTCGCCGACCAGACTCCCACCCCGGAGGAACCCAAGCACTGGACCCGCTTCCTCGACGAGGACTCGGCCTTCTTCGTCGGTCCGGACGTGGTTGCCCGCGCTGCGGCTGCGGCCGTGCTTTTCGTCGACGTCGAGCGCGTGGGGCGGGGCCGGTACAGGATGCGGCTCGTGCCGCTGGCGGAGCCACCCTACCGCAAGGGCCTCGACACCGGCGTGGTCGAGCGCTACGCCCGGGCGCTGGAGGGCGAGATCAGGCGCAGTCCGGCCGACTGGCTGTGGGTGCACCGGAAATGGAAGTACGGCCGGCCGCGCGCCGCCGCGGGCGCCGCCGCCACCCCTTCCCCGGGGGGCGAAGCCGGGGTTGCGCGAAATAGTCATTGACCGTATAATTTCACCTCTTCGCTGCACCGCCGCATGTTCAGCATGCAATCGCGCTGCAGCGAGCCGAAAACCCAGGGGTTTCCGGGCGCCCGCAGTTGGCGGGGCGCGCTCTTTAACAATTTGCAACCGATAAGTGTGGGCACCGGGATGGCTCGGGTCCTTCTGTTCTGCAGGCGCGAGTCTGTGGGGTGGGGGGAAGAGACATTGAAGTGCTCGCACGACGCAAATGGTTGTCTGTTCTGGTGCAAGCTGGGGCGGATGGCCAGTCTTGTCTTTTTTGTCCTGGCGGGAGACTGCTGGGGTGAAGGGGATGGGGCCAACGTCGATTGAGTGACTTTGTAACAGATCGAACTCGAAATTAACTGAAGAGTTTGATCCTGGCTCAGATTGAACGCTGGCGGCATGCTTTACACATGCAAGTCGAGCGGCAGCGCGGGGGCAACCCTGGCGGCGAGCGGCGAACGGGTGAGTAATGCATCGGAACGTACCCCGTAGTGGGGGATAACCCAGCGAAAGCTGGGCTAATACCGCATATGCTCTACGGAGGAAAGTGGGGGACTCGCAAGGGCCTCACGCTATGGGAGCGGCCGATGTCCGATTAGCTAGTTGGTGGGGTAATGGCCCACCAAGGCGACGATCGGTAGCTGGTCTGAGAGGATGATCAGCCACACTGGGACTGAGACACGGCCCAGACTCCTACGGGAGGCAGCAGTGGGGAATTTTGGACAATGGGGGCAACCCTGATCCAGCCATGCCGCGTGCGGGAAGAAGGCCTTCGGGTTGTAAACCGCTTTTGGTCGGGAAGAAAAGGCAGCTCCTAATACGAGGTGTTCTTGACGGTACCGGCAGAATAAGCACCGGCTAACTACGTGCCAGCAGCCGCGGTAATACGTAGGGTGCGAGCGTTAATCGGAATTACTGGGCGTAAAGCGTGCGCAGGCGGTTCGCCAAGTCTGATGTGAAAGCCCCGGGCTCAACCTGGGAATGGCATTGGAAACTGGCGGGCTGGAGTGTGGCAGAGGGGGGTGGAATTCCGCGTGTAGCAGTGAAATGCGTAGAGATGCGGAGGAACACCGATGGCGAAGGCAGCCCCCTGGGCTGACACTGACGCTCAGGCACGAAAGCGTGGGGAGCAAACAGGATTAGATACCCTGGTAGTCCACGCCCTAAACGATGTCAACTAGGTGTTGGGGGAGCAATTTCTCAGTACCGTAGCTAACGCGTGAAGTTGACCGCCTGGGGAGTACGGCCGCAAGGTTAAAACTCAAAGGAATTGACGGGGACCCGCACAAGCGGTGGATGATGTGGATTAATTCGATGCAACGCGAACAACCTTACCTACCCTTGACATGTCCGGAAGCCTGGTGAGAGCTGGGTGTGCCCGAAAGGGAACTGGAACACAGGTGCTGCATGGCTGTCGTCAGCTCGTGTCGTGAGATGTTGGGTTAAGTCCCGCAACGAGCGCAACCCTTGTCCTTAGTTGCTACGCAAGGGCACTCTAAGGAGACTGCCGGTGACAAACCGGAGGAAGGTGGGGATGACGTCAAGTCCTCATGGCCCTTATGGGTAGGGCTTCACACGTCATACAATGGCCGGTACAGAGGGTTGCCAACCCGCGAGGGGGAGCCAATCCCAGAAAGCCGGTCGTAGTCCGGATTGCAGTCTGCAACTCGACTGCATGAAGTCGGAATCGCTAGTAATCGCGGATCAGCATGCCGCGGTGAATACGTTCCCGGGTCTTGTACACACCGCCCGTCACACCATGGGAGTGGGTTCTACCAGAAGTAGGTAGGCTAACCGCAAGGGGGCCGCTTACCACGGTAGGATTCATGACTGGGGTGAAGTCGTAACAAGGTAGCCGTATCGGAAGGTGCGGCTGGATCACCTCCTTTCTCGGAACCACCCGGTTGTTCCGGTGTTCACACTTATCGGTTGCGATGCAACGGTTGTCACCATGGCCGGCGGCGGTGTTGCCGGCGGGACCGGACACGGGCCTGTAGCTCAGTTGGTTAGAGCACCGTCTTGATAAGGCGGGGGTCGATGGTTCGAATCCATCCAGACCCACCAGGATCGACGTGCGACGCGGCGTAGTGCAGGGCGCGGGGCTGTAGCTCAGTTGGGAGAGCACCTGCTTTGCAAGCAGGGGGTCGTCGGTTCGATCCCGTCCAGCTCCACCAACGCGCGCGGTGCGGCGACAACCACCACGATGGCAGCGGCAGAGAGGTCAGGCCGCAGCGACCCGGCAGGGGCGTTGCGGTCTGGTTTTTCAACCGGAATCGGTTGCTCTTTAACAATTGGGAAGAAGCAAACAAGCGCACGACGCAGTTGGGTCGTGCGCTGGGTTAGATTGTATCGACCTGTCCTGGTCTATGAGTTCGGCCGGGGCGGGGATCGCAAACGCCCGTGCATTGCCAAGGCGGCTTCCCGCGAGGGAGGGCGAGTGGGCAGTGTTATGGGGTCAAGCGACTAAGTGCATGTGGTGGATGCCTTGGCGATCACAGGCGATGAAGGACGTGGCAGCCTGCGAAAAGCTGCGGGGAGCTGGCAAACGAGCATTGATCCGCAGATGTCCGAATGGGGAAACCCGGCCCGCAAGGGTCACTCCCGACTGAATCCATAGGTCGGGTAGAGCGAACCCGGTGAACTGAAACATCTCAGTAGCCGGAGGAACAGAAATCAACCGAGATTCCCGGAGTAGTGGCGAGCGAAACGGGAACAGCCATCGCGATTTAGCATTTGTCTCAGGAGAACGCTCTGGAAAGGGCGGCCGCAGCGGGTGACAGCCCCGTATCCGAAGAGGCGAGTGTGGAACCAGGCGCGAGAGAAGTAGGGCGGGACACGTGAAATCCTGTCTGAAGATGGGGGGACCATCCTCCAAGGCTAAATACTCGTGATCGACCGATAGTGAACCAGTACCGTGAGGGAAAGGCGAAAAGAACCCCGGGAGGGGAGTGCAATAGATCCTGAAACCGCATGCATACAAACAGTCGGAGCCCTTGCTTGAATGATCTTTGGTGGTGCCCTTGGCAGGTAGGGGGGTATCGCGGGAGGGTCATTGAAGCAGGGGTGACGGCGTACCTTTTGTATAATGGGTCAGCGACTTACGTTCACCAGCGAGCTTAACCGAATAGGGGAGGCGCAGCGAAAGCGAGTCCGAACAGGGCGCTTGAGTTGGTGGGCGTAGACCCGAAACCGGATGATCTAGCCATGGCCAGGATGAAGGTGGGGTAACACTCACTGGAGGTCCGAACCCACTAATGTTGAAAAATTAGGGGATGAGCTGTGGCTAGGGGTGAAAGGCTAAACAAATCCGGAAATAGCTGGTTCTCTCCGAAAACTATTTAGGTAGTGCCTCAAGTATCACCCTCGGGGGTAGAGCACTGTCATGGTTGCGGGGGTCATTGTGACTTACCGCGCCATAGCAAACTCCGAATACCGAGGAGTGCGAGCTTGGGAGACAGACATCGGGTGCTAACGTCCGGTGTCAAGAGGGAAACAACCCAGACCACCAGCTAAGGTCCCCAAGACACAGTTAAGTGGGAAACGAGGTGGGAAGGCTCAGACAGCCAGGATGTTGGCTTAGAAGCAGCCATCATTTAAAGAAAGCGTAATAGCTCACTGGTCGAGTCGTCCTGCGCGGAAGATGTAACGGGGCTCAAACTGTGCACCGAAGCTGTGGATTTGCACGCAAGTGCAGATGGTAGGAGAGCGTTCCGTAAGCCGTTGAAGGTGGCTCGAGAGGGCTGCTGGAGGTATCGGAAGTGCGAATGCTGACATGAGTAGCGATAAAGCGGGTGAAAGGCCCGCTCGCCGAAAGCCCAAGGTTTCCTACGCCACGTTCATCGGCGTAGGGTGAGTCGGCCCCTAAGATGAGGGCGAGAGCCGTAGTCGATGGGAAGCTGGTTAATATTCCAGCACCGACGTGGAATGCGATGGGGGGACGGAGAAGGTTAACTCAGCCGGGTGTTGGACGTCCCGGTTCAAGCGTGTAGGCGTGCCCGTTTGGCAAATCCGGCGGGCTTAGCTGAGGCGTGATAACGAGGGCTGGCTTGCCAGCCTGAAGTGAGTGATACCCTGCTCCCAGGAAAAGCCTCTAAGCTTCAGTTCCACGGCGACCGTACCGCAAACCGACACAGGTGGGCAGGATGAATATTCTAAGGCGCTTGAGAGAACTCGGGTGAAGGAACTCGGCAAATTGACACCGTAACTTCGGGATAAGGTGTGCCCCTGGTAGGTGAAGGTCCTCGCGACCGGAGCCCAGAGGGGTTGCAAAGAATCGGTGGCTGCGACTGTTTAACAAAAACACAGCACTCTGCCAAGACGAAAGTCGACGTATAGGGTGTGACGCCTGCCCGGTGCCGGAAGGTTAAGTGATGGGGTGCAAGCTCTTGATCGAAGCCCCGGTAAACGGCGGCCGTAACTATAACGGTCCTAAGGTAGCGAAATTCCTTGTCGGGTAAGTTCCGACCTGCACGAATGGCGTAACGATGGCCACGCTGTCTCCACCCGAGACTCAGCGAAGTTGAAGTGTTTGTGAAGATGCAATCTCCCCGCGGCAAGACGGAAAGACCCCGTGCACCTTTACTGTAGCTTTGCATTGGACTGTGATGAGGTTTGTGTAGGATAGCTGGGAGGCATTGAAGTGGGGGCGCCAGCTCTCATGGAGCCAACGTTGAAATACCAGCCTGACGTCATTGCGGTTCTAACCTAGGTCCATCATCTGGATCGGGGACCGTGCATGGTAGGCAGTTTGACTGGGGCGGTCTCCTCCCAAAGCGTAACGGAGGAGCTCGAAGGTTTCCTAGGTACGGTCGGACATCGTACTGATAGTGCAATGGCACAAGGAAGCTTGACTGCGAGACTGACAAGTCGAGCAGGTGCGAAAGCAGGACATAGTGATCCGGTGGTTCTGTATGGAAGGGCCATCGCTCAACGGATAAAAGGTACGCCGGGGATAACAGGCTGATACCGCCCAAGAGTTCATATCGACGGCGGTGTTTGGCACCTCGATGTCGGCTCATCACATCCTGGGGCTGTAGCCGGTCCCAAGGGTATGGCTGTTCGCCATTTAAAGTGGTACGTGAGCTGGGTTCAAAACGTCGTGAGACAGTTTGGTCCCTATCTGCCGTGGGCGTTGGAGATTTGACGGGAGCTGCTCCTAGTACGAGAGGACCGGAGTGGACGTACCGCTGGTGTACCGGTTGTGACGCCAGTCGCATTGCCGGGTAGCTATGTACGGAAGTGATAACCGCTGAAAGCATCTAAGCGGGAAACACGCCTGAAGATGAGATCTCCCGGGGCCTTGAGCCCCCTGAAGGGTCGTGGCAGACCACCACGTTGATAGGTCGGGTGTGGAAGCGCAGTAATGCGTTAAGCTAACCGATACTAATGGCCCGTGCGGCTTGACCTCATAACCGTGCGCACTCGCGCACCGGCGTCAAGCGATCCCCCAGTACCATCTAACCCATCCCGCCGCCCCGGCTAAACCCCGGCCCGGCCGTTTGCTTCCTCCCACCCCTCATTTACCCGGTCAACGCCTGACGACCATAGCCCGCCGGAACCACCCCTTCCCATCCCGAACAGGACCGTGAAACGGCAGCACGCCGATGATAGTGTGGACTACCCATGCGAAAGTAGGTCATCGTCAGGCACCCTCAAGCACAACGCCCCGCTCAGCCCAGCGGGGCGTTCTGCTTTCCGGAACTCCGAAACGAGCCGCCGAGCGACCCGGGTCCGGCACCGCGCGTCCGTCGCCCGTCGCCAAATCGTGCCCGACCGCGCCCGGCCGTGCGCTACCGGCGCTTGCCCCCGAGCAGCGACCCCAGGACTCCGCGCACGATCTCGCGCGTGATCGTCGAGCTGGCGGTACGGCCCGCGGTCTTCGCCATCGCATCGATCACGCCCTCGTGCCGGCCTCCGCGCGGACCGGTCGATCCGAACAGGATGTCCTTGAGCCCGTCCATGACGCCGCCACCGGTGGCGGTGCCCGCGGGAGCATCCGCCGCGGGGCTGGCCGCCGCCGTGTCGGCGCGCGCCTGCAGCCTCTCGTACGCGGATTCGCGGTCGACCGTCCGGTCGTAGACGCCGGCCACCGGTGAACCCGCGATCACCGCCTTGCGCTCGTCCGCGGTGATCGGCCCGATCCTGCTCGCCGGCGGCAGCACGTACACGCGCTCGACGATGCCGGGGCGTCCCTTGGCGTCGAGGAACGACACCAGCGCCTCGCCGACGCCGAGCTCGGTGATCGCCGTCTCGGTCTTGAACCCGGGGTTCGCCCGCATCGTCTCCGCGGCCGACTTCACCGCCTTCTGGTCGCGCGGCGTGAATGCGCGCAACGCGTGCTGGACGCGGTTGCCGAGCTGCCCCAGTACCGTGTCCGGCACGTCGAGCGGATTCTGGGTGACGAAGAAGACCCCGACTCCCTTGGAGCGAACCAGGCGGACGACCTGCTCGATCTTCTCGAGCAGCGCCTTGGGCGCGTCGGTGAACAGCAGGTGCGCCTCGTCGAAGAAGAACACGAGCTTCGGCTTCTCAGGATCGCCGATCTCGGGCAGGCGTTCGTAGAGCTCGGACAGCAGCCACAGCAGCAGCGTCGAGTAGACCTTCGGCGACTGCATCAGCCGGTCGGCGGCGAGGACGTTGATCACGCCCTTGCCGTCCACGGACTGCAGCAGGTCGTCGACGTTCAGCATCGGCTCGCCGAGGAAGCTGGCCGCCCCCTGCTGCTCGAGCTGCAGCAGGCCGCGCTGGATGGCGCCGATCGACGCCGCGGATACGTTGCCGTAGTTGGTCTGGAACTGCGACGCGTTGTCGCCGACGTGCTGCAGCAGGGCGCGCAGATCCTTGAGGTCGAGCAGCAGCATGCCGGCGTCGTCGGCGATCTTGAACGCCAGCGTCAGCACGCCCTCCTGGGTGTCGTTGAGGTTGAGGATCCGTCCCAGCAGCAGCGGCCCCATGTCGGAGACCGTGGCCCGCACAGGGTGACCCTGCTCGCCGTAGACGTCCCAGAACACCGTCGGGCAGCCGGCGAAGGCGGGCGCGTCGGCACCGACCAGCTTCAGCCGCTCCTCGAACTTCGGCGACGTCTTGCCGGCCTGGCTCAGCCCGGCGAGGTCGCCCTTGACGTCGGCCATGAACACCGGGACGCCTATCGCCGACAGCCGCTCGGCGATCACCTGCAGCGTGACGGTCTTCCCGGTGCCCGTCGCCCCGGTGATGAGGCCGTGCCGGTTGGTCAGCGCGGGCAGCAGCAGGCATTCGATGTCGCCGTGCTTGGCGATCGGGAGCGGGTCGGGCATGGGCGGATCCTCGGGGCGGGTGCGGGGGGTGCGGGGCGCAGCGGCAAGTGTAGCCCGATCGGCGCGCCGGCGACCCGCCGGGTCGGGCGACCCCGTGAGGCGGAGGAGGCATCGCCCGACGCCGGCCGGGGCGCCGTCCGTCGGCGGCGCCGATTCGCTAACCCCTTCAAATTCGATGGATTTTCTGCTATGCTGTTGAGTGAAGAGAAGAAGAAATGGGCTGGGCACAGCCCATTTTTTATTGGCGAATCGGATTCCGAGAAACGACCGACCGACGATGGACCTGAGCCTGCTGCTGGAGCGCACGTTGCCGCCGCTTGGCTATGAGCTCGTGGATGTGGAGACGACCCCGAAGGGCCGCCTGATCCGCGTGTTCATCGACAAGCCCGAAGGCGTCGACGTCGAGGATTGCGCGCGCGTGAGCCAGCACCTCACGCGGCTGTTCGCGGTCGAGAACGTCGACTTCGACCGCCTCGAAGTGTCGTCGCCCGGCCTCGACCGGCCGCTCAGGAAGCCGGCCGATTTCGTGCGCTTTGCGGGCCAGGAAGCCGAGCTGCGGATCGCTGCGCCCGCTGCGGGCCGTTCTCGCAAGCTGAAGGGTATCGTCAAGGGTTGCACCGACGGGGTCGTGCGGATCGAGACTGGGGAGGGCGAGCAGGCGGTTGCCTTCACCGACATCGACCGTGCGCGCCTCGTGCCGAAGATCGAGTGGAGACGAGCATGAGCAATTCGAACCGGGAAATCCTGCTGCTGGTGGATGCGCTGGCGCGCGAGAAGAACGTGGGCAAGGACATCGTGTTTTCCGCGCTCGAGTCCGCCCTCGCCTCCGCGACGAAGAAGCGCTTCCCCAACGAGGAAATCGATGCGCGCGTGTCGATCGACCGCGAGACCGGCGCCTACGATTCGTTCCGCCGCTGGACCGTGGTGCCCGACGAGGACCACGAGGAGCCGTCGCACCAGCTGGCGATCACCGACGCGATCGAGCGCGACCCGGAGCTCAAGCTCGGCGACGTCATCGAGGAGCCGCTGGAGCCGATCGAGTTCGGTCGCATCGGCGCGCAGGCCGCCAAGCAGGTGATCCTGCAGAAGATCCGCGACGCCGAGCGCGAGCAGATCCTCAACGACTTCCTCGAGCGGCAGGACAACCTGCTCACCGGCACCGTCAAGCGCATCGAGCGCGGCAGCGTGATCGTCGAGTCGGGCCGGATCGAGGGAGTGATCCCGCGCGACCAGCTGATCCCGAAGGAGATGCTGCGCGTCGGCGACCGCATCCGCGCGTACGTCATGAAGATCGACCGGACGGCGAAGGGCCCGCAACTGATCCTGTCGCGGATCGCGCCGGAGTTCATCATGCGGCTGTTCGAGCTCGAGGTGCCCGAGATCGAGGAAGGACTGATCGAGATCCGGGCCGCCGCGCGCGACCCGGGCGTCCGCGCGAAGATCGCGGTGAAGTCGAACGACCCGCGGCTCGACCCGCAGGGCACGTGCATCGGCATGCGCGGCTCGCGCGTCACCGCGGTCACCAACGAGCTCGCCGGCGAGCGCGTCGACATCATCCTGTTCTCCGAGGACCCGGCCAAGTTCGTCATCAACGCGCTGGCCCCGGCCGAGATCTCCTCGATCGTCGTCGACGAGGAGCGGCACGCGATGGACGTCGTGGTCGACGAGGAGAACCTGGCCATCGCCATCGGCCGGCTCGGCCAGAACGTGCGGCTCGCCTCCGAGCTGACCGGCTGGGAGCTCAACCTGATGAGCGTCGAGGAGTCGCAGCAGAAGCACCAGGCCGAGAGCGACCGGCTGCGCACGCTGTTCATGGCGAAGCTCGACGTCGACGAGGAGGTGGCGGAGATCCTGATCGGGGAGGGGTTCACTTCCCTCGAGGAAGTCGCCTACGTGCCCATCACCGAGATGCTCGAGATCGAGTCGTTCGACGAGGACACCGTCAACGAGCTGCGCAGCCGCGCGCGCAACGCGCTGCTGACCGAGGCGATCGTCCGCGAGGAGTCGGTCGAGAACGTCGAGGAGGCCCTGCTCAATCTCGAGGGCATGGACACCGAAATCGCGAGCACGCTCGCCGCCAATGGAATCGTCACGCGCGACGCACTCGCCGACCTTTCCGTCGACGAGCTGACCGAACTCACCGCGCTGCCTTCCGAGCGCGCCCAGGATCTGATCATGAAGGCGCGCGCGCACTGGTTCGAAGAGCCTGCTGCCGCCGCCCCGGCGCCGGTCCAGCACTGACGCCCACGGCGAGCGACGCGACAACGCGGGAGACGCGCAACATGGCGCATACAACGATCGAACAATTCGCAACGGAACTGAAGATGCCCGCCGGGGTGCTGCTCGAGCAGCTCGCCCGCGCCGGCGTCGACGGCAAGCAGGAGGGCGACAAGCTCTCCGAGCAGGACAAGACCAAGCTGCTCGACTACCTCCGCAAGCAGCACGGCGCCGCCGGCGAGCCCAAGAAGAAGATCACGCTGACGCGCAAGCAGACGACGGAGATCAAGTCCGCCGATTCGACCGGCAAGGCGCGCACGATCCAGGTCGAAGTCCGCAAGAAGCGCGTCTTCGTCAAGCGCGACGAGCCCGAGGCCGTGCCCGTGGCCGAGGAGCTTCCGGTGGTCGAGGAGGCACCGGTAGTCGAGGAGCCGCAGGTCATCGAGCCCGTGGCCGCGGTCGAGCCCGAGCCGGTGGCAGAGGCGATTCCCGACGTCCCGCCCGAAGCGGGTTCGACGCCCGAGGCGGCGGCCGCGCCGTCGGTGCGACCGTCGGTGCTGTCGCCGGCGGAGATCGCCGCCCGCCAGGCGGAGGAGCGCAAGGGGCAGGAACTGCGTTCCCGGCAGTTGGCCGACATCGCGCGCAAGCAGGACGAGGAAGCCCGCCGCAAGACGCGCAAGGAAGAGGAGGCGGCAAAGGCCGCTGCCGACGCCGCCGCTGCGGAAGCGGCGAAGGCCGTTGCGGCGAAGCCCGCGGCTCCTGCCAAGGCCGCCACCGAAGGCACGCTGCATCGGCCGGCGGTCAAGCCGGGCGAGAAGCGACCGACCAAGAAGACCAGCGCCACCGCGTTCCAGGAAGACGCGGCGCGTCGCCGCGCGCTCAAGCTCCGCGGCGACACCTCCGGCGGAGCCGCTGGCGGCGGCTGGCGCCAGCCGAAGGCCGGTCGCCATCGCCACGAGGACGAGACGGGGGTCGACGCCGGCGGCGCCGGGCCGGTCGTGCGCGAAGTCTCGGTTCCCGAGACGATCAGCGTCGCCGACCTCGCCCACAAGATGGCGGTCAAGGCGGCCGAAGTCATCAAGACGATGATGAAGATGGGCACGATGGTCACCATCAACCAGGTCCTCGACCAGGAGACGGCGATGATCGTGGTCGAGGAGATGGGGCACAAGGCGAAGGCGGCCAAGCTCGACGATCCGGATGCCCTGCTGGCCGAGGCGCACGGCGAGGCCGACGTCGTCTCGCTGCCGCGGCCGCCGGTCGTCACGGTGATGGGACACGTCGACCACGGCAAGACCTCGCTGCTCGACACCATCCGGCGCACGCGCGTCGCGGTCGGTGAGGCGGGCGGCATCACGCAGCACATCGGCGCGTATCACGTCGAGACGCCGAAGGGCGTGATCACGTTCCTCGACACGCCCGGTCACGAGGCGTTCACCGCGATGCGCGCCCGCGGGGCGAAGGTCACCGACATCGTCGTGATCGTCGTCGCCGCCGACGACGGTGTGATGCCGCAGACGAAGGAAGCCATCGCGCACGCGAAGGCGGGCCACGTGCCGCTGGTCGTCGCGATGAACAAGATCGACAAGCCCGAGGCGAATCCCGAGCGGGTCAAGCAGGAGCTGGTCGCCGAGGGCGTCATCCCCGAGGAATACGGCGGCGAGGTCCAGTTCATCCCCGTGTCCGCAAAGACCGGCGAGGGAATCGACACGCTGCTCGACGCCATCCTGCTGCAGGCGGAGGTGCTGGAGCTCAAGGCGCCGAAGGATGCGAACGCGCGGGGCATCGTCATCGAATCGCGGCTCGACAAGGGCAAGGGCCCGGTCGCCACCGTGCTCGTGCAGTCGGGCACGATGAAGCGCGGCGACATCGTACTCGCCGGCGCGGTCTTCGGCCGGGTCCGCGCGATGACCGACGAGAACGGCAAGAGTGTCCAGGCCGCGGGTCCGGCGATTCCGGTCGAGATCCAGGGCCTGTCCGACGTGCCGCTGGCCGGCGAGGACGTGCTGGTGCTTGGCGACGAGCGCAAGGCGCGCGAGATCGCGCTATTCCGTCAGGGCAAGTTCCGCGACGTCAAGCTGGCCAAGCAGCAGGCGGCCAAGCTCGAGAACATGTTCGAGCAGATGGGCGAGAACGAGTCGAAGTCGCTGACGCTCATCATCAAGGCGGACGTGCAGGGCAGCTACGAGGGCCTGTCGCACGCCCTGACCAAGCTGTCGACCGACGAGGTGAAGGTCAACATCGTCCATGCGGCGGTGGGCGGCATCACCGAGTCGGACGTCAACCTGGCGCTCGCGTCCAAGGCGGTGATCATCGGCTTCAACGCCCGCGCCGATGCGCAGGCGCGCAAGCTCGCCGAATCGAGCGGCGTGCAGATCCGCTACTACGACATCATCTACGACGCGGTCGACGACGTGAAGGCGGCGCTGTCGGGCATGCTCGCGCCGGAGAAGAAGGAGAGCCAGCTCGGCCTGGTCGAGGTGCGGGAGGTCTACAAGATCTCCAAGGTCGGCACCGTCGCCGGCTGCTACGTGCTCGAGGGCGTCGTGAAGCGCGGGGCGAGGATCCGCGTGCTGCGCGACCACGTCGTCATCCACGACGGCGAGCTCGATTCGCTCAAGCGCTTCAAGGACGACGTGCGCGAGGTGAAGGGTGGCTTCGAGTGCGGCCTTTCGGTGAAGAACTTCAACGACCTCGAGGCGAAGGACCAGCTCGAGGTGTACGAGATCGTCGAGGTGTCGCGCACGCTCTGACGGGGCGCCCGCGACCACCCCGGGAGGCATCGCCATGAAGCGATCCAGTCCCCGTGCCCGCCGCGTCGGCGACGAGCTGCAGCGCGAGCTGGCGCAGCTGCTGCGCGACGAGGTGAAGGACCCCCGCGTCGCGCCGGTCACGATCACCGCGGTCGAGGTGTCCGCCGATCTCTCGCACGCGAAGGTGTTCGTCACCCACCTCGCGGGCCGCGACGAGGCCGCTGGCGCCGTGGCCGCGCTGCAGCACACGGCGGGGTTCCTGCGCTCGGCGCTGTCGCACCGGCTCAACCTCTACTCGGTGCCGCAGCTGCACTTCGCCTACGACGATTCGATCGAGTCGGGAATGCGGATGTCGCAGCTGATCGACGACGCGATCGCCGCCGACCGCAAGCTCGGCTCGGAATGACCGCGGCGCCGCCCGTGCGCGCGCCGCGCCGGCGCGTCGACGGCGTGCTGCTTCTCGACAAGCCGCTCGGCCTGTCGTCTAACGCCGCGCTGCAGCGCGCGAGGCGCCTCTATGCGGCCGAGAAGGCCGGCCACACCGGCACCCTCGACCCGCTCGCCTCCGGCCTGCTGCCGCTGACTTTCGGCGACGCCACCAAGTTCGCGCAGTCGCTGCTCGACGCGCGCAAGTCCTACCGCGCGACGGTCCGGTTTGGCACGGCCACGACGACCGGCGACGCCGAGGGCGGCGTCGTGCGCGAAGCCCCGGTGGCCTTTGCGGCGGCCGACCTCGCCGCCGCGCTGACCCGCTTCACCGGGCCCATCCTGCAGGTGCCGCCACGCTATGCCGCGCTCAAGTTCGAGGGCCGCGCGTACTACGACTACGCCCGCGCAGGGGTCGAGATCCCGCGTGCCGCGCGGGAGGTCGTGGTCGAGTCGCTGGCACTTGTCGACTGGTCGCCACCCGACGCGGTGATCGACGTCCGCTGCGGCAAGGGCACCTACGTGCGCGTGCTGGCCGAGGACCTGGGCGACGCGCTGGGTTCCTGCGCCCATCTCGCCGCGCTCCGGCGTACCGCCAGCGGGCCGTTCTCCCTGGATCGGGCGGTGACGCTGGAGGCGCTGGAGGCGCTGACGCTGCCCGCCCGCGACGCGCTGCTGCTGCCGGTCGACGCGCCGGTGGCCGACCTGCCGCGGTGCGACGTCGACGCCGCTGCCGCGGCCGCCCTGCTGCAGGGCCGGGCGGTGCCGGTCCCGCGGACGCCGTTGCGCGTCGGCACGGCAGCCCCGCCGCTGCCGCTGGCCGCGGATGCCCCGCGCGTGCGCGGCTACGGCCCGGACGGGTTCCTCGGACTGCTCGCCGTCGCCGACGGGTGGGTCCGCCCCGTCCGGCTGGTGCGCGGACACTGACCGCCGACGGCGCGCGGCCCGGGGGCATGAGTGCTTGAATTTCCAGTGCTTTTCAGGCTATAATTTTCGTCTTTGCGAAACGCATGGATCAGATCAGCAAACTTCCGGCCGGCGTCACCAGACCCTGCGGCCGATGACCAGAGGAACGACAGCAATGGCAGTCACCGTGCAGGAAAAGGCGAAAGTCATCGCCGAGAATCAACGCGCCAAGGGCGACACCGGCTCGCCGGAAGTGCAGATCGCGCTGCTGACCGCGCGCATCAATGGCCTCACCGATCATTTCAAGTCCAACGTCAAGGATCACCACTCGCGGCGCGGTCTGTTGCGGATGGTGTCGCGTCGGCGCAAGCTCCTCGACTACCTCAAGTCGCGGAACTCCGACAGCTACCGCGCGCTGATCGACAAACTGGGCCTGCGCAAGTAACGCGCGCGGCTCGATGACCGGCCCCGGCCCGCGACGACCGCAACCGATGCCCTGCGCATCCGCGGTCCTCGCTCGTCCGTCCCGCCGTCGCGACGTCCGGCCGGTCCAGGCCGCCGTCCCCCGCTGACCCCGCCAGTGGCCGCCCTCCCGGCGGCCATTTGCATTCCAAGCATCCCGGAGACCACGTGAACCCGATCAAGAAATCGATTTCCTACGGCCGTCACACCCTGACGATCGAAACCGGCGAGATCGCCCGCCAGGCCGGCGGCGCAGCGCTGGTGAGCCTCGACGACACCGTCGTCCTCGTCACCGCGGTCGCGCGCAAGGAAGCCAAGGCGGGGCAGGACTTCTTCCCGCTGACGGTCGATTACCAGGAGAAGACCTACGCCGCGGGCAAGATCCCCGGTGGCTTCTTCAAGCGCGAAGGCCGGCCGTCCGAGAAGGAGACGCTGACCTGCCGCCTGATCGATCGCCCGGTCCGGCCGCTCTTTCCCGAGGGCTTCTTCAACGAAGTCCAGGTGATCGCGACGGTGATGTCGGTCGATCCGGAAATCGATCCCGACATCCCGGCGATGATCGGCGCTTCGGCCGCACTCGCGCTGTCGGGGGTCCCGTTCGCGGGCCCGATCGGCGCCGCGCGCGTGGGCTACATCGATGGCCAGTATGTGCTGAACCCGACCAAGACCGAGCTCACGACGTCGCAGCTCAACCTCGTCGTCGCGGGCACCGAAGCCGCGGTGCTGATGGTCGAATCCGAAGCCAATGAGCTGCCCGAGGAAGTGATGCTCGGCGCCGTCGTCTACGGCCACCAGCAGCAGCAGGCGGCGATTGAGCTGATCCACGCCGTCGTCGAGGAAGGCGGCAAGCCGCTGTGGGACTGGAAGGCTCCGGCGAAGAACGAGGCGATGATCGCCGCCGTGACCGCCGTTGCCGACGTGCCGCTGCGCGCGGCGTACCAGATGCGCTCGAAGCAGGCGCGCCAGCAGGCGCTGAAGGAGGTGTACGCCAAGGTCGCCGCCGACTGCATCGCGGCCGACGCGCCGCCCGGCTACGCCAACCAGGTCAACGACTTCGTGTTCGAGCTGGAGAGCAAGCTGGTGCGCAACCAGATCCTGTCCGGCGAGCCGCGCATCGACGGCCGCGACACCCGCACCGTGCGGCCGATCACCATCCGCACCGGCGTGCTGCCGCGCACGCACGGCTCGGCGCTGTTCACCCGCGGCGAGACGCAGGCGATCGTCGTGGCGACGCTCGGCACCGCGCGCGACGAGCAGCGCATCGACGCGCTGATGGGCGAGTACACCGACCGCTTCATGCTCCACTACAACATGCCGCCGTACGCGACCGGCGAGACCGGCCGCGTGGGCACGCCCAAGCGCCGCGAGATCGGCCATGGCCGGCTCGCCAAGCGCTCGCTGCTGGCGGTGCTGCCCACCGCCGAGGAATTCGCCTACTCGATGCGCGTCGTCTCCGAGATCACCGAGTCCAACGGCAGCTCGTCGATGGCGTCGGTCTGCGGCGGCAGCCTCGCGCTGATGGACGCCGGCGTGCCGACCAAGGCGCACGTCGCCGGTATCGCGATGGGCCTGATCAAGGACGGCAACCGCTTCGCCGTGCTGACCGACATCCTCGGCGACGAGGACCACCTCGGCGACATGGACTTCAAGGTCGCCGGCACCGACCGCGGCGTCACCGCTCTGCAGATGGACATCAAGATCCAGGGCATCACCAAGGAGATCATGGCGGTTGCGCTGTCGCAGGCGCGCGAAGGCCGGCTGCACATCCTGAAGCTGATGCACGAAGCGATGCCGCACGCCCGCACCGAGGTCTCGCAGCACGCGCCGCGGATGATGTCGTTCAAGATCAACCCGGAGAAGATCCGCGACGTGATCGGCAAGGGCGGCGCGGTCATCCGCGCGCTGACCGAGGAAACCGGCACCACGATCGACATCCAGGACGACGGCACGATCACCATCGCGTCGGTCAACGCCGACGCCTGCGACGTCGCGCGCCGGCGGATCGAGGACATCACCGCCGAGGTCGAAGTCGGCAAGATCTACGAGGGCGCGGTGCTGCGCCTGCTGGATTTCGGCGCGATCGTCCAGGTGCTCCCGGGCAAGGACGGGCTGCTGCACATCTCGCAGATCGCCAAGGAGCGCGTCAACCAGGTCTCCGACTACCTGAAGGAAGGCCAGGTCGTGCGCGTCAAGGTGCTCGAGGCCGACGACAAGGGCCGGCTGCGCCTGTCGATGAAGGCGGCGGCCGAGGAAGACACCAAGCCGTCGGAGGCCGCGCCGACGGCGTGATTCCCGCATCGGGCCGGGCAAGCGAAAAGGGCGCCGGTTGGCGCCCTTTTCGATTTCGGCGGAGGGTTTTCCGCGCGAGGTCAGCCGGTCGTCACTGCGGGGCGCACATCATCACGCCCAGCGGCCCGTATCCCTCGGAAACCCAGCCCTGCTCGAGCATCATCAGGCGACCCCCCACCTTGGTCGTATAGCGATGGTTGGGCGCATCGCCCTTCCCGTCGTTGTACAGGCGGAAGACCTGCGTCATCCCCTCGGCGCAGGAGCCGTCCTCCGCGGGGAGACGAGCGCGAAACACCTCGCCCTCGAACTGCCAGCTGGGATTGTCCTTCACGGCGTCGCATTCGGTCGCGAGCGGCGTGTAGAAATGCGAGCTCTTGGCGCCGAAGCTGGTGCTGAAGAAGCGGCACACCGGGGAACCGCGGGTCGACTCCGGCGAATAGGCGTTGAACTCGTAGCCGGTGCGCTGCCACCCGGCGATGGTGCCGGCGTCGAGCTTCGTGATCTCGTCGGGGATGCCGGTGACGAAGTAGTGATCGAACACCGCGTGGTAGTACTCGACCACCGGGATGACCTCCGTCGCACCAGCGATCGGTGGGGGGGCGGGGGGCAGGGCGCCGGGAGGCGTCGTCGTCGGAATGGTCTTCGCGACGTCGTTGGAGTAGCCGGAACTCCCGCCCAACCAGTCGTAGGCGGTCACGGCAAAGTGGAAGGTCGCGCCCTCGGTGAGTGTCGAAATGGCGACATACGTGGTGTTGCCGACGTCGAACACGCCGGTGTAGTTGCCCGCCGACGGACCGTAGAAAAGCCGATATCCGGCGAGCGCGGGGCTAGACGACGGGGTCCCAGGCGAGGGTGACGGTACCGGCCAGCGCGGGGCGCGGTGCCCCGGTCAGGGCGAGCAGGAGAAGGCCGGCGGCGGCAAACGTCAACCCTTTGCGGCCGCGCGACGCAACGGGAGCCGCGGGCGGCACCCTGGGTTGGCGGCCGTCGGGAGTCCGCGGAAGGCGGCTGCCCGAAGGATCGGGAGGCGAGGTGCAGACGGGGTCGGAAGGCGACATCAGGCAGGGGCCCGTAAATTGATCGTGTCTATTTGTACACTATAGCATAAGAACCCATAATCGTCAAAGACTTGCGGTCCACTGGTATTACGTTGTCATGGACGCCGCCGTTGCCGCGGCGTTGCCGCGCAGTTGCCGCGCAGTTGCCGGTGTACGCGCCTCGGCCGCCAACCGGCGGCTTCTCCTGCCGGGCCTCTCGCTACCGCGTCGACGGGCGCGCCGGTTCGAGCACCGCCTCGCCGCTGACGACGACGCTGACGTCGGTGTTGCCGGCCTCGACGCTGACCGGCGGTGCGGCGGCTTCGGCGGCCGCCATCGCCCGCATCTGCGGCATCGGCCACGGGGTGTCGGACGTGCGCACGGTCACGTTGCCGGGCGTCCAGCTCGCGAAGCCGAGCCCCTGTGCTGCGGCGGCTGCGCGTGCCTGCCAAGCCCGGATCGCCCGCTGCGTCAGCGCGTCCTCGGCCTTCTGCCTCGCCTCGGCGCTCACCGAGAACGACAGGCCCGACAGCAGCAGCGCGTCGTCCTGCTGCAGGGCGGATGCCAGCGCCGTCAGCGCGGCGAAGTCCCGCGATTCGAGCGCCAGCGTCTGCGTCACGCGCCAGCGTACCGGCTTGCCCTTTTCCGCGATCTGCCAGGTCGAATAGCCCGAGGTGCTGGCGCTGACGGCGGGGACACCCCGCACACGCGCCAGCGCGCGAGCCATCCGGGCATTCACCGCCGCGGCGCTGGCGGCAGCCGTGGCTTCGTCGGCCTCCGCGCGCAGCCAGGCATGGGCGAGGTCGTTGGCGACCTTGTCCGATGCAGTCGCGCTGACGGTGACCGCCGGACGCGGCATGGCATCGCGCGGGCGGTCCGGACGCGGCGGCTCGCCTTGCGCCGCGGCGGAACCGATACCTGCCAACGTGGACAGTGCCAGCGCAAGGGTGGCGGCGGCGAGCCTGGAAGAGGATTTCATCGATCGACTCCGGTGGGGGCGTCCGGCGTTGCGCGGCCCGGCAGGGCCTCGATCGCGGCGCGGTTGGACCATGAAAAGCACATCGGCGCCGCCTCCTGCCACGGCAGCCAGCAGTGCGCGAGATGCTCGCGGGGGGCGAGCTTGACCGGCACGGGGGTCGGGACGCACAGCGCGAACACGTGCTCGGTGTTGTGCGTGGTGCCGGGCGCATACCGGTGGCGCCAGCGCGGGTAGATTTCATAAACGTTCGAGAGACTCCAGTCGACGACGCCGCCGAACTGCGCGGCGTCGATGCCCGTTTCCTCGGCGAGTTCGCGCGTCGCCGTGGCAGCGAGCGTTTCACCGGGTTCCTGGCTGCCGGTGACCGATTGCCACTGCCCCGGGAAATCGGCGCGCTCGAGCAGCAGCACCTGCAACGCCGGGGTGTGCACCAGCACCAGCGTCGACACCGGAATCTTGTAACGCATCGGCGGGGCGAACGGGGTTCGCGGAGGGGACGGGCCCGGGCGCGGTCCGGTCCGGCGGTGCCCGCGGACGGCGCGTCCCGTCAGGCGACGAACACCCAGAACGGCATGTGCCGCTCGCGCCAGAAATCGGCGGCCTCGGCGAAGATTTCCTCCACCGTGGTCCAGTCGTTGGGGTGGTCCTTGCGGTACGCGGCGGCGTGCGCGAAGGCGATCGTGCGGCCGTGCTTGCCCAGCCAGTCGCGATCCTCGAGCACGTCGGCCAGCGCGTCGAAGTTGTGGCCGAAGTGCTCGGGCAGTGCCAGCGCGCGGTCGAGTTCCGCGAACAGCGTCGCGCGATCCTTGGCCTTGGCCAGGTCGACGGCGCAGAACTTGAGATGGGCGTGCGCCGCCGCCGCCTTCAGCGGTTCCGTCGTCCCGGTCCAGGGATGGACGCCGGCGTCGTCGACGCTGGAGAGGTCGGGGGCCTTCATTCGCGGATCCTCGAGAAAGACGCATAGTGATCGGCTGTCCAGTAGCAGACCTCCGGCGCGGTCTTCGGACCGCCGCAGACGATTCTTCGCGCGCCGCGGCTCTTGGTGCCGGGCGTGCGGACCGTGTACTCGTGGTAGAAGCCGCGCGGCTTGGCCGGCAGCAGGCGTTCGCGGTTGCCGAACGTCACGCCGTCGCGCTCGTACGCGAACGGCCCGCCGCGGAGGATCAGCGCGTGGACCTCGCGGGCCTGCGGCGGCAGGTCGGCCAGCGCGATTTCCGGCAGCGCCGGCGCGGACTCGCGGGCGTGCGCCGGTCCGGCGGCGGCGCCGACGAGCAGCATGGCGGCCATCGCCAGCGGGAGCAGCCCGCGGCGGGCGACGGCGGCGACGGCGGACACGAACGCGAAAGCTGCGTTGGAGGCGATCATGCCCCGCAGTTTACTGCACGCGGCTCGCCCGGCAACGTGAACACGGCAACCGGCATCGCGGACCCTGCAGGCGCGGCGCGTGGCCGCCGGCGACACCACCGCGTCCACCGCGTCAGGCGACCTTGACCGTGTCGGTCGGCCGAACCTTGATGTGCAGGTCGCGCAGCTGCTGCTCGGTCACCGGCGTCGGCGTGTCGATCAGCAGGTCCTGCCCGCGCTGCGTCTTCGGGAACGCGATGACGTCGCGGATCGACTCGGCGCCGGTCATCAGCGTGACGATGCGGTCGAGGCCGAAGGCGATGCCGCCGTGCGGCGGCGCGCCGTAGGACAGCGCATCGAGCAGGAAGCCGAACTTGCGCCGCTGGTCCTCGGGGCTGATCTTCAGTGCCTCGAACACCTTCGCCTGCACCTCGGGCTTGTGGATCCGCACCGACCCGCCGCCGATTTCCCAGCCGTTCAGCACGACGTCGTAGGCCTTGGCGATGGCGCGCCCAGGATCGGTCACGAACAGGCCCTCGTGGCCGTCCTTCGGCGCGGTGAACGGGTGATGCCGCGCCGCCCACTGTTTCGTCTCGTCGTCCTGCTCGAACATCGGGAAGTCGACGACCCACAACGGGCGCAGACCCGCGGTCGCGAAGCCGCGCTCGTGGCCGAGCTTGGCCCGCAGCGCGCCCAGCGCGTCGTTGACGACCTTTTCGCGGTCGGCTCCGAAGAACACGAGGTCGCCGGTCTGCGCGCCGGTGCGCGCGAGGATTTCGCGCAGCACCGCCTCGGACAGGAACTTGACGATCGGCGACTGCAGGCCGTGCTCGTTGGGCTGCGACGCGTCGTTGACCTTGAGATAGGCGAGCCCGCCGGCACCGTAGATCCTGACGAAGACGGCGAGGTCGTCGATTTCCTTGCGCGTCATGCCGGTGCCGTCCTTCGCGCCGCCGGGGATGCGCAGCGCCGCGACCCGGCCGTTCGGCAGGTCGGCGGCGGCGCGGAACACCTTGAAGTCGACCGTCTTCATCAGATCGGTAAGCTCGGTGAGCTCCAGCGCGACCCGCAGGTCCGGCTTGTCCGAGCCGTACTTCGCCATCACCTCGGCGTACGTCATGATGGGAAACGGATCGGGCAGGTCGGCGCCCAGGGCGTCCTTGAACATCGCCCGCACCAGCCCTTCCATGATCGCGCGGATCTCGAGCTCGTCGAGAAACGAGGTCTCGATGTCGATCTGCGTGAACTCGGGCTGCCGGTCCGCCCGCAGGTCCTCGTCGCGGAAGCACTTGACGATCTGGTAGTAGCGGTCGAAGCCGGCCATCATCAGCATCTGCTTGAACAGCTGCGGCGACTGCGGCAGGGCGTAGAACTGGCCGTGGTGGATGCGCGACGGCACCAGGAACTCGCGCGCTCCCTCGGGCGTCGACTTGTAGAGCATCGGCGTCTCGATGTCGATGAAGCCCTGGGCGTCGAGGTAGCGGCGCGCGGCCATCGCGGTGCGGTAGCGCAGCTTGAGGTTGTGCTGCATCTGCGGGCGGCGCAGGTCGAGCACGCGGTTCTCGAGGCGGACCGTCTCCGAGAGGTTCTGGTCGTCGAGCTGGAACGGCGGCGTCGGCGACGCGTTGAGGATTTCGACGGTGTGGGCGAGGACTTCGATCTCGCCGGAACCGAGGCTCGTGTTTTCCGAGCCATCGGGCCGCGGCCGGACCAGCCCGTCGATGCGCACGCAGAATTCGTTGCGCAGCTTCTCCGCGGTGGCGAACGTCTCCGCGCGGTCGGGATCGCAGACCACCTGGACCAGCCCCTCGCGGTCGCGCAGATCGATGAAGATGATGCCGCCGTGATCGCGCCGGCGGTGAACCCAGCCGGCCAGCGTGACGGTCTGGCCGAGGAAGCGGCGGTCGATGCGACCGCAGTAGTCCGTGCGTTTCAAGTTTCTCTCCGGCGGGTGATCTTGGACGATGCTCGGGTTGCGAATGGGGGGAGCGGGGCGTGCGTGGCGACCGTCGCCGGCCCGTCGCCGGGTCGGCGCGGCTGCGGCCCCGTCAATTTCGGGGCGGAGCCGCGGCGGGTCGGTGCGGGGCTGGATGCGCGGCGGCGGACGCGGCGTCGCCCGGATGACCGGGCGCCGCTCCGGCGAGCTTCGGCGCCACGACGCCCATCGAGATGATGTACTTGAGCGCGTCGTCGACGCTCATGTCGAGATCGCGCGTGCGCGAGCGGGGCACCATGATGAAGTAGCCCGACGTCGGGTTCGGCGTCGTCGGCACGTAGACCGAAAGGTATTCGCCGTCGAGGTGCTTGGTCACCGCCGGGGACGGCGAGCCGGTGAGGAAGGCGATGGTCCAGCTGTGCTCGTGCGGAAACTCGACCAGCACCGCCTTGCGGAACGCGTTGCCCGTGTCGGAAAACAGCGTGTCGCTGACCTGCTTGACCGCGGAGTAGATCGACTTGACGAACGGGATCCGGCCAAGCAGGCCTTCCCAGAACCTGATCAGTCGCGCGCCGAAGAAGTTGGCGGCGAAAACGCCGGTGCCGAGCAGGATCGCAAACGCCATCAGCACGCCGAAGCCCGGGATGCGAAGGCCGAGCAGCCGCTCGGGCCGCACCGATTCGGGCAGCAGCAGCAGCGTCTGGTCGAGCGTGCTCACCAGCGAGTGCAGCACCCAGATGGTGATGCCCAGCGGCACCCAGACCAGCAGCCCGGCGATCAGATAGCGTTTCATCAGGCGCGCGTCCGCCTCAGGCCGTCGTCAATGGCAACTGCAGCCGCCGCCGCAGCCCCCCGAAGACGTCGCCTTGGCGTCGCCGGCGGTCGCGGACTTGGTCTCGCCGCCGGAGCCGCCGTCGGCACCCGCCTTCGCGTCGCCGCCGGCCTTCACGTCGCCGCCGGCCTTGGCGCCGGTGGCGGCAGGCTTCGCCGATCCGCCGCGGAAGTCGGTCGCGTACCAACCACTGCCCTTCAGATGGAATCCGGCCGCCGAGACGAGCTTCACCAGCGCCTCCGACTTGCAGGCGGGACAGGCGGTCAGCGGCGCGTCGGCGAACTTCTGCAGGGCTTCGAGTTCGTGACCGCAGGATGAGCAGCGATATTCGTAGATCGGCATCGGAATCCTCGAGCGGGGATACTGGGCCCAAAAGCGCTTGATTAAAAAGAAAATTATACCCCAGAACGGCCGCGCTGCGCGAGCGCGCGCGGCGGGCCTCGCCGGTCTTCCGCAGATGGACCCCGCGCGTCCGCAAACCAAGGGGGGGCGCATGCTTTATGCTTGGGATGGCGCGCGTCGTGCGCGCCCCAACCGGACCTGGTGATGAGCGGATTCTGGATCTGGTGGATCGCGGCCGTCGTGCTGTTCGGCACCGAGCTCTTGCTCGGCACGTTCTACCTGCTGGCGGTGGGGGTCGCCGTCGCCTGTGGCGGTTTTGCCGCCTGGCTCGGCGCCGGCGTCGCGGTGCAGTTCGCGGTTGCCGGCGTGCTCGGCCTCGTCCTGACGATCGCGACGCATCGGTGGCGGCTGGCGCGCGCGATGCCTCCCGCCGAGCCGCCGCTGGACGTCGGCCACGCCGTGCGTGTCGAGGCCTGGCGGCCCGACGGGACCGCGCGCGTGGCGTACCGCGGAACCGATTGGGACGCCGAACTGGCTGCGCCCGACGTGCCGCGCCGGGAGACGATGTACATCACCTCGATGCGCGCGTCGGTGCTGGTGCTGTCCGACCGGAAGCCCGCGCCATGACCGGCACGCAACTGGAGACCTACACCATGTGGATCGGGTCGTCGCTGTTCACCATCGCCCTGTTCGTCGTAGTCGTCATCGTCATCGCCAAGGCGGTCCGCGTCGTGCCACAGCAGCACGCGCTGGTCATCGAGCGGCTCGGGCGGTTCTACGCGGTGCTGCAGCCGGGACTCAACTTCGTGATCCCGTTCGTCGACCGCGTCGCCTACAAGCACGACCTGCGCGAGATCCCGTTCGACGTGCCCAGCCAGATCTGCATCACCAAGGACAACACGCAGCTGCAGGTCGACGGCATCCTCTACTTCCAGGTGACCGACCCGAAGCTGGCCTCGTACGGATCGAGCAACTTCCAGGTCGCGATCACGCAGCTCGCGCAGACGACGCTGCGCAGCGTCATCGGCCGGATGGAGCTCGACCGCACGTTCGAGGAGCGCGACCACATCAACGGCCTCGTCGTCGCGGCACTCGACCAGGCGGCGGGGAGCTGGGGCGTCAAGGTGCTTCGCTACGAGATCAAGGACCTGACGCCGCCGAAGGAAATCCTCCACGCGATGCAGGCGCAGATCACCGCCGAGCGCGAGAAGCGCGCGGTGATCGCGACGTCCGAAGGCAAGCAGCAGGAGCAGATCAACCTCGCCAACGGGGCCCGCACCGCGGCGATCGCCAAATCCGAAGGCGAGAAGCAGGCGGAGATCAACCAGGCGCAGGGACACGCTGCGGCGATCATCGCGATCGGCGATGCGAACGCGAAGTCGATCCGCCAGGTCGCCGAGGCAATCGAGTCGCCGGGCGGAATACAGGCGGTCAACCTGAAGGTGGCCGAGCAGTACGTCGCGGCGTTCGCTGGTCTCGCCAGGACCGGCAACACGCTGATCGTGCCGTCCAACCTGTCGGACCTCGCGGGGCTGGTGTCGGCGGCGACGACAGTGTTCAAGGCGCAGTCGAAATGAGCCGGGGTCGCGCCGCGTCGCGCAGTTCCCGCATCGAGGGAGCGGAATCATGCAGCTGAGCGGAGGCAGCTTCGTCGTCACCGGCGGGGCTTCGGGATTGGGCGCGGCGACCGCGCGGATGATCGCGGGCGGCGGCGGAAACGTCGTCATCGCCGACGTCAAGGAGGCCGAGGGGGGCGCGCTCGCGAAGGAGCTCGGCGCCGCGGCGCGTTTCGTGCGCACCGACGTGACGGACGAGACGAGCGCGAAGGCGGCGATCGCCGCGGCGGTCGACGGCTTCGGCGCGGCGACGAAGCTGCGCGGCCTGGTCAACTGCGCCGGCATCGTCCACGGCGAGAAGCTCGTCGGCAAGGACGGGCCGCACGCGCTCGCGAGCTTCGCCCGGACCATCGGCATCAACCTCGTCGGCTCGTTCAATCTGGCGCGGCTCGCCGCCGACGCCATGACGCGCAACGAGCCCGACGCCGGCGGCGAGCGCGGCGTCGTCGTCTTCACCGCGTCGGTGGCCGCGTTCGACGGCCAGATCGGGCAGGCCGCGTACAGCGCGTCGAAGGGTGGGCTGGTCGCGATGACGCTGCCGCTGGCGCGCGAGCTCGCGCGCTTCGGCATCCGCGTGATGACGGTCGCGCCGGGCATCTTCCGGACGCCGATGATGTCGAGCCTCGCGCCCGACGTGCAGGACGCGCTCGGGAAGATGGTGCCGTTTCCGTCGCGTCTCGGCCGGCCCGAGGAGTTCGCGTCGCTGGTGGCCGAGATCCTGCGCAATCCGATGCTCAACGGCGAGGTGATCCGCCTCGATGGCGCGATCCGCATGGCGCCGAAGTGATCGGGGCCGGCGCGGCGGCGGCTGGCGGCGCGCCGGACGCCTGCCGGCCGGCGCCGCAATCCCGGCAGCGTCAGTCGCGCCGCACGAGGGCCAGCGCCGCGACGGTCATCGCGACGAAGAACACCAGCGTCCACGCGGGGATGCCGAGGTCCAGGAACAGCCAGCCAGCCTCGGCGCATTCGCCGCTGCCCCCGAACACCTTGCCGATGACATCGGTGAAAGGCAGCGACTCGAGCATGTAGTCGAGACTCATCCCGCAGGACGCGACTGTCCCGCGGGGCTGCGCCTGGATCCAGACGTGGCGCGCGGCAACTGCCACGCCGATGCCGCCGGCGACGCAGGCGAGGCCCGCGTACACCGCGGCGCCGATGCGTCCGGGATTGTGCAGACCCGCGATGAGGAAGATGACGCCCATCGCGATCACGATCATCCGCTGGACCACGCACAGCGGGCAGGGGTCGAGCTGCAGTCCGTATTGCAGCCACAGCGCCCAACCCATCAGACCCGCGCACACCGCGGCGCCGAGCAGGTAGGCGGGCCGCCGCGCCGGCAGGATCAGCAGCGTCAGCGCCGTCACGGCGCCGGTCATGACGGCGATCCGGTAGACGGTCTGGCCGAACGAAGAGGCGTCCCCGAAAAAGCGCCCGACGGCCTCGCCGGCGAACAGACCGACCGCGGCGGCAAGCAGCAGCCATGGCCACGGAATTGCGGAATATCGCGTCATCCTGCGCGGTCACCTGTGACGGGGCGTGGTCCCGGAGGACGTCGTCCCGCTACTGCTGCGGGGCCCACATCGGGTTTTGCTGGTACGGATAGTCGCCCGAGATGCGGCGCCCCGACGAGATCCGGTTGGTGAGGCCGTACGGCAGGCTGGGGTAGTCGCCGGGGCCGAAGGTGCGACATTCGCCCTGGAAATTGGCGTCGCTGCAGAACACCCAGTAGCCGCCCTCGACGCGCAGCGACGACGCGCGGTCGTTGAAGCCCGAGTTGTCCAGGTTGGCCGCCACCTGGTTGTCGATGACGAACCGGCGGCCGGTCAGGTTGGCGCCTTCGAACAGGACGGCCCGCGAGCCGGAGCCCCAGTTGCCGCCTCCGCCACCGCCGCTCCACCCACCGCCGCCGGCACCCCCGCCGCCGACCGTCCGCAGCGAGCTCACGCGTCCGGACAGGCCTCCCAGGTTGTCATAGCGTCCGGGTCCGTAGACCTGGCAGCCGCCGCCGTAGTTGGCGTCGTTGCAGAGTTCCCAGGTGCCCGAGTTGACGATCATCGAGGTCGCGCGGTCGTTGAACTGGCCGTGGAGATTGTCGATGTTGCCGTTCACCGCAAAGCTGCCGCCGTTGAAATTCAACGAGTCGTAGAGCACGACGCGGCCCGCGCCGGCGCCGCCACCACCACCACCGCCCCAACCGCCGCCGGCGCCGCCTTCGCCCTCCCAGCCCAGTTCGCGGATCGAGGACACGGCGTCGTTGAGGCCCATCGAGCCCAGCGACGGGTAGCTGCCCGGGCCCAGCGTGACGCAGCGGCCGCGGAAGTACGCGTCGGAGCAGATGCTCCAGCTGTTGCCGCGGACGACGGCCGACGAGGCGAAGTCGTTGAACCCGACGTCGTTGAGATTCGAAACGCTGTTCGACGCACGGAAGGTCCGGCCGCTGTAGTTGTCGTTCTCGAACAGCACGATTTCCGCGATCGCGAGGCCCGCGCCGCCGAGCGCCATCAACGCGAGCGCGAATTGCCGGAACCTTCTCATGTCTGAATCTCCGCTTGTCACGGCCGGGTCGTGGCTGCAGGTGCAGTCGGCCGCACTCACGACCATTTTATCCGAGGTCCGTCGCCTCGGGTCGGCGCGTGGGGATCACCGACTTCAAACCGGCAATCGCGATGGCCTGCGATGTCGCCGTGCGGACCGGGACGCCTGCCGCCGCGTGAGGCCGTGGCGGCTTGACTTTGGGTTGCGGTTGCCAGCCGTGTGCGAACAGCATCACGGCGAATCCGGCGGCGTAGGCAATCGCCACCCAGTAGCCGTGGCGCACCCACAGCCGCACCGACCGCGCCTCCGGATACATGTTGGCCAGCGCGACCCCCGCGGACGAGCCGAACCACAGCATCGAGCCGCCGAAGCCGACGGCGTAGGCGAGAAAGCCCCAGTCGTAGCCGCCCTGCTTGAGCGCGAGCTCCGTCAGCGGAATGTTGTCGAACACCGCCGACACGAAGCCGAGTCCCAGCGCGGTCTGCCACGACGCGACCGGGAGTTTTTCCACCGGCATCATCGACGCGCAACCGACCAGCGAGAGCAGGAACACCGCGCCCTTGATGGTCTCGGGCAGGACTTCCCAGTCCGGTCGCCGGACGGGCAGCGACATCGCGATCGCGACCCAGACGGCGAAGCCGATGAACGGGAAGTAGTCTGCGTACTCGGCGAAGCGGAGGTTGATGGTGACGTTCGCGATGATCGCCGACAGCAGGATCAGCAGCACGATGCCGACGCGAAGCCAGTCGATGTGCGTGCGCTCGTGCACATTGCGGATCATCGGCTGCAGGCGGTGCTGCATCCGCGCCGCCGGGATGCCGCAGATGACCACCGCGACGACGGCGGCGATGTAGGCGGGAAACACCTGCAGCGGACTCACGCCGTCGATCCACATCATCGTCGTGGTGGTGTCGCCGACGACGCTGCCCGCGCCGCCGGCGTTGGACGCGGCGACGATGGCGGCGAGGTAGCCGATGTGCACGTTGGCGCGGAAGAGCTGGTGCGCCATCGCGCCGCCGATCAGCGCGGCGGCGATGTTGTCGAGGAACGACGACAGCACGAACACCATCAGCAGCAGGGCGAACGCGCCGTACCAGTCGCCCGGGAGCACGCGCGGGAGCGCCAGCGGCACGCGGCTCTTCTCGAAATGGCGCGACAGCAGCGCGAAGCCGGTCAGCAGCAGGAACAGGTTGGCGAGGATCACCCACTCGTGCTGAATGTGCGTTGCCAGGCCGGCGAAACCCGGGCCGGTCTTGAAGCCGGTGAACGCGAGCTTGTAGACGGTGATGACCGCGAGGCCGGTCAGCGCGACCCGCAGCGTGTGGTGGTGGAACAGCGCCACGCCCGCGAGCGTCAGCGCGAACAGGATGAAGTCGACCGGAATCCCGGCCACGGTCGGGGGGTCCGCGTGCGTCGCGGCGAAGGCGGCGGGCGCGGCGCACGCGGCCAGCGCCAGCAGCAGCGTGACCGCCCGGGTGCGGCGCAAGGCAGGCAGCGGCGGGCGCCGGGAACGTGGGGCGACGGACATGAAACCTCCTCACTCCAGGCCGGCGGGGAGGGCCTGGTCGATCCCGGGAGGATTCTGATCGTTGGGTTCGCCGCGACGGACGCGCATCACCCCCACCGGCGCGGCGAATGCCCGTCCGGCTGCGGGCCCGCCGGACGCCCCCTCCCGGAATGCCGTCCAGCGTAAGCCTGTGCCCCGGATTGTAACCGTCCGGGTCGCCGGGACCCGCCGGCCCGCAGGCATCCGGGCGGAGCCCCTCCCGATTGTCCCGGCCCGATCCTTGCTTCTGTGTGCGGATCAATTCCGGCCGCCGTGCTGCGGGAACCCTCCCGCGCCACCGGCCCGGACATCGCCCCTGGAGCGACCGCCGCCATGGCCCTGACGCGATCGCTGACCCGCCTTGAACTCGCCTCGGTCCAGCAGACCATCGGCGAGTCGATCGAGCGGGACGGCCTGCTTGCGCTTTCCCAGCGCAAGCTGAACGCGCTCGGCCTGCCGCTGGCCTACATCGACCGGCACCAGCGCTACCGCTTCGTCAACCGGGCGTTCTGCGACTGGATCGCCAAGCGGTCCGAGGACGTGGTCGGCCGGGAGGTTGTCGAGGTCATCGGGCGGGACGTCTACGCGCTCTACCAGGCGTACATCGAAGCCGCCCTCGC
>CAVQWT010000005.1:0-901360 GCA_963717705.1 uncultured beta proteobacterium | reverse complement strand
CTGCTGCCGGCGCGGAATTCGCCCGCGTATAATGGCCGGCCATCTCAGGCGACCGTCCCGTCTTCCCCGATGCGCATCCTCCCGATCCAGAACGACGGTTCCACGTTGGCTGCCGCCGCTCCGCGCGACGAGTCCGACTTGGCCGGAATCGAGGCGCCCGTGCGCCGCCGCTTCCTCGCGGCGGGCGCCGCGCTGCTCGCGTCGCCCCTGCTCGCGCTGCCGAAGCGCGCGATCGCGAATCCAGCGTCGGCGCGAACGCTGTCGTTCCGGCACACACACACCGGCGAGGTGCTGTCGCTCGCCTATGCCGCCGGCGGCGCGTACCTGACGGAAGCGCTCGCGCGCGTCGAATGGTTCCTGCGCGATTTCCGCAACGGCGAGTCGAAGGCGATCGACCCGCAGCTTCTCGATCAGCTGCACACGCTGTCCGCGATCACCGGCACCCGGGCGCCGTACGAGGTCATCTCCGGCTACCGCTCGCCGGCGACCAACGAACTGCTGCAGCGGCGTGGCGGCGGCGGCGTGGCCTCGCACAGCCTTCATCTCGAGGGGCGCGCGATCGACGTCCGGCTCGCCGACGTGCCGCTCGCCGACCTCCGCGACGCGGCGCTCTCGTTGCGCTCGGGCGGTGTCGGGTTCTACGCGCAGTCGCAGTTCGTCCACCTCGATACCGGCCGGGTCCGGCGCTGGTAGGCCGGCGGCGCGCGCTGCCGGCGAATGCGCTACGGCACGGAGCGGCCGGCCCCGCGCAGCGCGGCGAGCAGCTTGCGGTCATGGCCGTAGACGTCGCGCAGGAAATGCGGGCGGCCTTCGCCGTCAACGACTGCCGTCGTATAGAACACGATCACAGGAATCGGCGTCGCCAGCGCGACGCTGCGGTTCACTCCGGAAGTCATCGCCGCCTCGATCGCCGCCGCAGTCCACTCGGGGCGGCCGCGGAGCACGAACGCGGCGAGCGCCTCCGGTTCGCGCACGCGAATGCAGCCGTGGCTGAAGTCGCGCCGGGCGCGGTCGAACAGCTGACGCTCCGGCGTCGCGTGCAGGTAGACGTCCATGGTGTTGGGCAGGACGAACTTGACGCCGCCCAGCGCGTTTTTCGTGCCCGGACGCTGGCGCAGTCGCGCCTCGCCTGACCGCAGGGCGGAGATGGCTGCATCGACGTCCGCCGCGTGCGCCGACCCGTCGCCGCGCACGCTCACGATCTCCATGTTCTCCCGGTCGAGATAGGATGGATCCGTGGCAAGCCGGGGCAGCAGCTCGTTGCGCAGGATGTTCGGCGGCACGTTCCAATACGGGCTGAACTCGACGTAGCGCATCTCACCGATGAAGACGGGGGTCTCGGTGCGCATCGCCCTGCCGACGACGACCGGCATCGACAGCGCCGCGTCGCGACCTTCCGGCGTGGCGGTGAACGCCCAAAGCCGGAACGACGGGATGTTGATGGCGATCAGCGGGCCGGCGGCAAGGTCGGGCAGCCAGCGCATGCGCTCCAGTGACAGAACGATCTGGCCGACACGCGCCGCGATCGGCTCGTTCAGCGCGGCGAGCGTTTCGTGTCCGAGGATGCCGTCCGGCTGCAGGCCGTGCCGCTCCTGGAACCGCCGCAGCCCGTCGGCCAGCGTCTCCCACAACCGGCCGTCGGCCGGGCCGGCCGAGTCCGCCGCGAGATCGCCCAGCCGCACAAGCTGCGCGTGCAAGGCGGCAGTGCCGGCGTAGGCGTCACCGGTGACGACCTTGCTGCGCGGCGATGCGAGCGGTGGCAGGATCGATGCCGGCTGCCTGGCGAGCAGCCGGTATTCGAGCAGCACCCTCTTCAGTCGCGCGTATTGAGGGAATCGCGGTTCGGCCGCGGCAATCAATGCGGCAACGCGGTCGCGCGCCACCGCGTCGCGCAGCTCGGCCACGAACGCCGCGTCCTTCTCCGGCGCGCGGTAGTGGGGTTCGACCCGCTGCGGCGGCGCGCGGCCGAAGCGAAGGTCGGCGAGGAACTGCAGTGCGACCGCGCTCAGGGCGACGTCGGCACGGGCCAGCGCATCCGGGTCGGAAGCCGTCCCCTTCGCCGCTTCGACCTGGCGTTCCAGCGCTTCGACGTCGTAGTCCTCGGGAGCCAGGCCGCGGTCGGCGGCAGCCCGCAGCTCGCGCAGCGCTCCGGCGACGGCAGGGCGCGGACCATCGACGGTGAACCAGACGGGGCCGGCGCCCGCGGACGAATAGACGCGCTCCAGCCAGGCGCGATCGACTCGACGTGCGAGCGGCGCCGGACTCGGCGTAGCGCCGGCTGCCACGAGAGCAGCGATGCGCGCGTCGAGCGCAGGATCGAACGACGCGCCCCAGGCGGGGGCGAGCCAGCAGAGCGCCACGCCGACGATGCGGCGGAGCCACGGCAGGTCCGGGCAAGCCGCCATCCCGCGCGCCCCGCCGCGCTCATTCCACCTTGATGTTCTGCTCCTTCACCACCCGCGACCACCGCTCGATCTCGTCGCGGATCAGCCTGGCGTAGGCGTCGGGCGTGCTGCCGACGACGTCGAAGCCCATCTCCTCGAGCTTCGCGCGCAGCGCAGGCGTGGCCAGCGCCTTCACCAGCGTCGAGTTCAGTTTCTGCGCGACCGCGGCGTCCATGCCGGCGGGCCCGAGCACGCCGTAGAAAGGCGCGGCGTCGAAGCCCGCGAAGCCCTGCTCGGTCAGCGTGGCCAGGTTGGGCAGCGACTTCGCGCGCTGCGCCGACACGACGGCGATGCCCTTCACCGAGCCGGCGGCGACCTGCGTGCCCGACGGCACGATGGCGTCGATGAGCAGCGGCACCTGGCCGCCCATCACGTCCTTCAGCGCCGGCGCGATGCCGTTGTAGCCGATGTGCTGGCCGGGGATCTTCTGCCCCGAGCGGAACATCTCCCACCACAGGTGCCCGTAGCTGCCGATGCCGCCGGTCGTGTACTGCAGCGGCTGGGCCTGCGCCTTGGCGTAAGCGACCAGCTCCGGCATCGTCTTCACCGGCACGCCGGGACCGACGACGACCAGCAGCGGCTGGGTGACGACCATCGACAGCGGCGTGAAGTCCTTCACCGCGTCGTACGGCAGCTTGCGGCCGAGCGCGGTGTTGAACGCGATCGGCACGCCGGCCGCGAGCAGCGTGTAGCCGTCCGGCTTCGACTTGGCGACGAGGTCGCTCCCGAGCACCTGGCCGCCGCCCGGCTTGTTGTCGACGACGACCGTCTGGCCGAGCAGCTCGCCCCACACCGGCGCGATGGCGCGAAACGCGGTGTCGATGCCGCCGCCGGCGGCGACCGGGACGATCAGCTTGATCGGGCGCGACGGGAATGGCTCCTGCGCGACGGCGAGCGCTGACAACGCCGCCAGCGCGATCGCCGTGGCGGCGTGAACGAAACGGGCGAGGACGGACGTGCGGCGCATGGGTTGACCTTGTGTGCGGAGGAGGGTGGAGACTATGCTAGATGACACGACCCGAACGGGCAAATCGCGCCGCCATGAACACGCATCCTGCGCTGGGCATCACCGTCATGCCCGAGTGGTTCCAGTGCGAGGGCATCGAGCCGGTGCTGGACCGCGTGCAGTCGATCGGCGCGACGGCGCTGGTCACCAGCCCGTACGTGCTCGAAGCCGCGCCCGACGGTGAAGGCGGGCGCGAGCCGCCGGCGGACGGCGAGGCGGGCCGCGTGCGTCCGCTCGACCGCGCGCTCTTCGGCCGCACCGAGCTGTGGGTGCGCACCGCGCCGTCGTTCGCGCACGACCCGGCGCGCTACGCCGGGCTGCGCTACCAGCCGTCGCCGCCGTCCGCGCTGACGCTGCGCCACGCCGATCTCCTCGACCGCGTGTTCGCGGCCGCCGCCGCGCGCGGGCTCGCGGTCTACCTGCAGGTGATGGCGGCAAGCCCGCCCGGCTATCGCGTCCAGTTCTCCGCCGCGCGCGCCGACGACCAGTGCCTGGGGCCGGACGGGCAGCCGCACGCCGCGCGCGTCGACCGCAACGCCTCGCTCGGCAGCGCCGACGTCGTCGCCTACGTGGCCGCGCTGGTCGCCGAGCTGGCGACGCGGTATCCGACGGTCGCCGGATTCCGCCTCGACTGGCCGGAATACCCGCCCTACGATTTCCGCAGCGCGCTGTTCGACTTCAACCCCGCGGTGACGGCGCTGATGGCGGCGGCCGGGCACGATCCGGTGCGGGTGGCGCGGGACGTGGCGGCGTGGGCGGCAGAACCTGCGCGGGGCGGTGCGCGAGGGGGACGGCGGGCGAGCCGGCGGCGCCGGGCGCGGTCGACGTCGGCGCTCGACGCCGGCGGCTGGTCGGCGCTGGCGGGCGACGACGGTCCGCTGGTGCCGCTGTTCACCGCCAAGCGCCGCGCCGCGCGGGCGCTGCTGGTCGCGGTGCGGCGCGCGCTCGACGCGGTGCCCGGCCCGCGCCGCCTGCTGGAGCCGCAGGCGTTCCCGCCGCCGTTCCATCGCATCTCGGGCTTCCCGCTGGGCGAGCTCGATGGCGTGGCGGATCGCATCGGCATCAAGCTCTACACCATGCACTGGCCGATGCTGGCGCGATACTGGGCGCGCGATCTTCTCCCCGGCGATGCGTCGCCGGCGGCGCTCGACGCCGTCACCGCCGCGGTCGCCCTGCGCTTCGGGCTGGTCGACGGCCCCGTCGACGGCGCGACGCTGCGCTACCCCGAGCCGCAGCAGCCGCACCCCGTCGGCCGGACGGCGCAGCTCGCGAAGCTGCGCGACGCGCAGGCGGCGGCCGGCAGCGTGCCGGTCACCGCCTTCGTCCACAGCTACGGCCCGCTCGCCGACGTGACGGCGCGCTTCGACCTCGCGCGTGAGAGCGGGCTGCCGTGCTGGATCAACCGCTACGGATACCTGTCGGACGCGAAGTTCGCGGCGCTGGCGGCGAAACGATGAACGCGCTTGCGGTCGGCGGTCGCGCGGAGTAGCTTCGATCGTCGGCGGAAACGTTCCGGGTCGTTTCCGCTTCGCGGCACCAGCCGTGCAGTCCGACGGGTCCCGGAGGGTCCAACAGCGACTGGAGCAATTCATGACCACACTGCATCGCGCGGCACTCGTCCTCGGCGCTCTTCTGCTTTCGCTCGCCCCCGTTACGGGCGCCCTCGCCGGCGCCGACGCCGGGCCGACGATGGCGACGGTCACGGAATCGGCGCACGCGCCCGAGACCAGGGCGCGGGAGGGGCTGGTCCCCAAGAACTACAACGTCGGCGGCGCCGTCTCGCTCAACGGCTATCTTTCCTACGAGATCTCCAACAGTGCCCGCACCGTGAACATGACGGCGGAGAAGATCCGCAACGACAGCACGGTCTTCACGTCGGGCACGCTGCGCCTGCGGCTGTTCCTGACGACGGCACCCATTTCAGGCGCGTTCTCGTACTGGACCGTCGGGGAATACGCGCTGGATCCGCTGCCCCCGGAGTACGCGTACAACAATCTGGACCGGACGGTGCCGCTGACGACGCCGCCCGACGGCATCTACTACGTGCACCTCGGCATCTTCGAGTACGAGGCGTCGTGCGGCAGCGCGACGGGCTACTGCTCCGACGACTACTTCACGTTCTCGACGCGGGTCCAGGTCGTCGGCGGCAATTTTTCCGCCTATGCACCGGTCCTGCCGCCCCTCGCCATCCAGAGCGGCGTGTGGTGGAGCCCTTACGAGTCCGGCAGCGGCTACGCGATCTACGTCGCCAACGGCGTCCTCGTCATGCAGATCTACTCGTACCGCCCGGACGGCGAGCCGCAGTGGTACCTGACCGCGGGCGCGCTGAGCAACGGCAACCGCAACTACACCGGCACGCTCGACAAGTACCGCGCCGGGCAGTGCATCTACTGCGGCTACCGGCCGCCGACACCCGTCGGCAACGACGGCATCATCAGCATCCAGTTCACCAGCGGCACCACGGCGACGCTGAAGCTGCCGGGCGGGCGCACCACCAGCATCGAGCTGTACCCGCTCTGACGATCGCCGGCGGCGTGTCCGTTGCCCACGGGCGCGCCGCCGTAAGCGGCCGGGATCCTCAGCACCACTGCTGTTCGCAGGGAATCCCGTCGCCGTCGCCGTCCATCTTTGTGCCGGGACAGTGGTTCAGGAACCAGGTCGCCTCCTCGCAGGAGTGCATCTGCGAACAGCGGGTGCGACCGTCGCAGCGGTACTTCTCGGGCTCCCGCGGGACGACCGCGAGCGATCCGGCCGCCGCGGGCCGCTTCGCCTGCGGCACGGGCGGGACGGGGTCGGGGTCGACGTAGGCGGGGGCGGCCGGGACCGGCGCCGCGCGCGGAACGACGCGGACGGACCCCGGCGGCGGCGGCGCTTCCGGCTGGGGATCTTCCTGCACCATTCGCGCGGGCGCGACGACCGGCGCGTCGACGGCCGTGGTGCGCGCCCGGTGCTGCTGGTATTGCAGATATCCGGCGACGCCCAGGGCCGCCACCAGCGCAAGCGCGATGCCGCGGACCATCCGGTGGCCGGTTCGCGGTGGCGCTCGACGCGCGCGCTCGACGCGCACTGGCGCGGCGCTCCCGGCGGGCCGCGCGCTCCCGGAAGTGACGCCCGGCGGCGCGGCGCCGCCGGTGGCGGCGACCTGCGGCAGGGCAGTGCCCGGCGCGGCAGCCCGTGATGCGGCGCCCCGCGCATCGTCGACGAACTCCACCTGTTCCGCCCGCGCGCGGTTACGCTCGTCGACCGCCAGTTCGTAGGTGACGAGCTCGCTGCCGGCCGGACGCCGGTCTGCGCGGGCGAACGCCCGGACGTGGACGAATACCTGATCGCGGCCGCCGTTCGGCGTGATGAAGCCGAAGCCCTTGGCGTCGTTCCAGTGGGTGATGCGGCCCTGGTGGCGCATGGTGGCCGGATTATATCGGCGCCGCCCCGGCCGCCGCCGCCCTCGACGTCATCCTCGTTGCCACTTCTTGCGGTCGGGAATGTCCCGGCCGAAGGGTCGGACCACGGCGCCGGCATCGGCCGCCGCCTCCTGCACCGACACCGCCGGCTCGTCGGTCGCGCGAACCTGGCGCCGTTGGCCGGCGACCAGCATGAACTGCTCGAATTCCTCGGCGGGAATCGGCTTCGACAGCAGGTGGCCCTGCGCGTAGTCGCAGCCCAGGTTGCGCAGCAGCGTGAGCTGCGTCTCGGTCTCGACGCCCTCCGCGACCACCTTCTTGCCCAGCGCGTGCGACATCGCGATCATCGCGGTGACGATCGCCAGCGAGTGCTCGCCCGAAGGCAGGCCGCTGACGAACGTGCGGTCGATCTTGACGACGTCGACCGGGAACTCCATCAGGTACGCGAGCGACGCGAACCCGGTGCCGAAGTCGTCCAGCGCGATCGAGACCCCGAGCGCCTTCAGCGCGTTGAGCGCGCCGCGCACCTCGACCACGCGATCGGCAATCAGCGATTCGGTCACCTCGAGCTCCAGCGAGGCCGGCGCGATTTCGAATCTGCGCATCGACTCCTGCACGTGCTGCGCGAAGTCCGGCTTGTAGAGCTGCCGCACCGACACGTTCGCCGACAGCCGCTCCAGCGCGACGCCGCGCGCCTGGAACGCGCGCCACTGCCGGCAGACGTCGAGGATCACCCAGCGACCGATGTGCTCGATCAGCCCCGAGTCCTCCGCCACCGGGATGAAGCGCGACGGCGACACCAGTCCGCGCGTGGGATGCCGCCAGCGCAGCAGCGCCTCGGCGCCGACGATGCGCCCGGTGCGCAGGTCCATCTGCGGCTGGTAGCACAGCGTGAACTCGTCGTTGTCGAGGGCCGCATGGAGCTCGCGCTCGAGCAGCACGCGCTCGCGGACCTCGTGGTTCATCCGCTCCTCGAAGAACATCGCCTGCCCGCGGCCGCTCGCCTTGGCCCGGTACATCGCGGTGTCCGCGCTCTTGAGCAGGTCCGCCGCGGTCTTGCCGTCCTCCGGAAACACCGCGATGCCGATGCTCGCCCCGAGGTAGGTCTGCTGTCCGTCGATGTCGAAAGGCTGCGCCAGCGCGGCCAGCACCTCCTTCACGCCGCGGTGAACCTCGCCCGGGTTGCTCAGCTGCGTGAAGGTGATCGTGAACTCGTCGCCGCCCAGCCGCGCGATGGTGTCGCAGGCGCGGACGCATTGCGCCAGCCTTCGCGCGGTCTCGACCAGCACCGCGTCGCCGCTGGAGTGGCCCTGGGTGTCGTTGACCTTCTTGAAGTGGTCGAGGTCGATGAACAGCAGCGCGCAGCGGGTCGATTCGCGCTGGCAGCGGACGATCTCCTGCGACAGGCGGTCGACCAGCAGCAGCCGGTTGGGCAGGCCCGTCAGCGAATCGTAGTGCGCCTGCTTGTACAGCTGTGCATCGCGCCAGGCGGAAGAAATCGCCACGCCCAGCCGGGCCGCGGCCTCCTGCACCTGTGTCTGCTCCTCGGCGGAGAAGGGCATCGCCTTGGCGAAGCCGAACGCGACGACGCCGCACAGTGCGTCGCGCCAGACGATCGGGTACGCGTAGGCGGCGCCGACGTCCTTGGCGAGGACGGCCTTCACGAGGCGGGGGTAGCGGCTGGCGGCGGTGATCCACTCGCCCCCCGCCGCGGCGCCCAGCTTCCGGTACTCGTCGCCGGTGATGGCACCCCGGATCGTCTTCACGTCGTCCGGACGGTCGGAGCGCACGAAGCTCGCCCGCGCGAGCAGCCGGTTGTCGTGGTCCAGCAGCATCACACCGACGGCGTTGGCCGGGATCAGCGTGCACATGTGGCGGAGCACCGTCGGCACGACCTGCTCGACGTCGCGCGAGGACAGGATCGCGCGGTCGATCTCGGCCATCGTGTTCAGCGTCTTGAACTGCTGGCCGATCCGGCCGGTCATCGAGTTGAACGCCTGCGCCAGCTCGCCGAACTCGTCGTCACGCGTCGTCTCCACCCGCGAATCGAAGTCGTGGGCGATCACGCGGCGGGTCGCCTGCGTCAGGCTCTCGAGCGGGGCGAGCGTCGAGCGGATCAGGCGCAGGCTGAGCCAGATCACCACCGCGAGGGCGAGCACCGCGGCCGGCAGGAACAGGCTGCGGAATGCCGCCGCGGGCGCGAGCAGGTCGGCCTCGGGCTGGCTGGCGACCACCAGCCAGTCTCCCGCGCCGAATTCGGCCCCGAGGGGCTGCGGCCACAGCGCCGCGCGCATGGGGGTGCCGGCGTCGTCCCAGGCGATCGACGCCGCGGCCAGCCGGGACGACTCGCCGCCGATGCGACGCACGGTGTCGCGCGGCCATGCGGCGGGGCAGTAGACGGGCAGCCTCGACGTGCCGTCGACGACGCAGAACTCGACCGCGGCGGGCCACCAGGCGCGATCGCCCCACAGGTAGTCCCCCCGGATCTCGGCGACGGCCCAGCGGCGGGATTCGCTCGACCCGAGCGGGACGATCATCGCCACCGTCGGGTCCGCGTCGCCGTTGGTCTCCATGCGCAGCAACGGCCGGCCGTGGTCGAGGCTGGCGTGTTCCGTCCCGGTTAGCACGATGTCGCTGGCGCGACCCGGCAGGCGGATCGAGCGCACGCTGGTGGGGACGACCGTGATCGAGCGGAAGAGCTGCGGCGAGTATCCGACGCCCGTCGGTGCCACCCCCCAGGCGCCTTCGTGCTGGATGCGGTCCGCGGCGTCGAGCAGTCGGCCGAGAATGGCCGAGCCGTACGCCTTGGCGTTGGCCGCGAGGCGCTGCTGCCCCTGCTCGAGCAGCGTGTCGCGCACGTACGTCATCGACAGCAGCGCCATCAGCGCCAGCGGCACCAGCGCCGACGCGACGAACAGCACGAAGACCCGGCGGGCCACGCGGCTGGCGAGGAATGCCCGGTAGAGCTTGTTCATGAATCGAAGTCCTCGGCCGGACCCGCGAAGCGGACGGCCGGCGAAGTGCGGTTCGGGCAGGCGAGGGTCGGCCGCGGAAGTCGGTCCGTGGCACCCGGCGTTCCGGCCCGTTGCTGCAAACAGTTATTCGATCAGTGACTTAAGCAAGACTTGGGCCATCGGGGCGCGCCGCCACCACGACGGGGGCGCCCCCCGGTCCCGGCTCACCGCGCCAGGCACGCCGGCCCGAGCGCGTCGAAGCTCTTGTAGGTCAGCACGAACTCGCGGTGGCCCAGCATCTCGGACTTGGTCTTGGCGCCGTTGCCGACGGCGAGCACCAGGTCGCGGATCTCGACGCCCACCTCGGGCAGCGTGGCGCGGCCCTCCAGGATGCGGCCGGCGTCGACGTCCATGTCGTCGCCCATCCGCTTCCACGTGTCCGGGTTGGCGCAGACCTTGACGACCGGCGCGATGGCGCTGCCGACGACGCTGCCGCGGCCGGTCGAGAACAGGATGATCTGCGCGCCGCAGCTGATGAGCTCGGCGATCTCGGCGTTGTCGTTGATGTTGGGAAAGCCGAAGCGCACCTCGCCGTCGGGCACGACGTCGAGCAGGTACAGCCCCGCCGACGGCGGCTCGATGCCCGGCTTGACGATGCCGCTGATCACCGACTGCCCCGACTTGGCGTAGGCGCCCAGCGATTTTTCCTCGATGGTGGTCAGCCCGCCGTCGGCGTTGCCGGGAGCGAAGCTCGCGTAGCCCAGCGTCGCGTAGTAGCGCGCCGCCTTGGCCACGCTGGCCTTCAGCTCCGGCGCGAGCTCGGAGCGCGCGGCGCGGGCGGCCATCAGGTCTTCCATGCCGATCAGTTCGCCCGTTTCCTCGAAGATCGTCTTCGCGCCGGCGGCGACGAGCAGGTCGAAGGCGTGGCCCATCGCCGGGTTGGCGGTGAGGCCGCTGGTGGCGTCGGAGCCGCCGCAGATGGTGCCGACCGTCAGCTCGTCGACGCGCATCGGGATCCGCGCCGCGGCCTCGAGCTCGGGCAGCGTCTCGTCGACCCACGCGCGGCCGGCGGCGATGGTCCGGCGCGTGCCGCCGGTGTCCTGGATGCCGAGCAGCGACACCGGCCGGCCGCTGGCGGAAATGGTGCGGCCCAGCTGGCGCCTGTTCATGCCCTCGCAGCCCAGCGACACCAGCAGCACCGCGCCGACGTTGGGGTGCGTGCACAGCTTCTCCAGCATCGTCAGCGCGTACGTGTTGGGATAGCAGCCGGGAAAGCCGATCAGGTGGACGTCGCGGTCGCGGTAGCGGTCGGCGATCTCGCGCGCGACGTGGTGCGCGCACTCGACCAGGTACGCGACGACCAGCACGTTGCGCAGGCCCTTGCGGCCGTCGGCGCGAAGGTAGCCCGACAGCAGCGGGGCATCGCCGCCGTCGCTCACGGCGCCGCCGGGCCGCGGAAGCCGGCCCGCCCGAGCTGCATCCGCCCGAGTGCCGCGTCGCTGACGAACTGGTTGGTCCGCCGCTCCTCGCCGAAAGTGGACATCGGCCCGTGACCGGGGACGAACTGCGTGTCGTCGCCCAGCGGCCACAGCTCGTGCGTGATCGAGTGGATCAGCGTGTCGTAGTCGCCGCGCGGGAAATCGGTGCGGCCGATCGAGCCCTGGAACAGCACGTCGCCGACGAACGCGACGCCGTGGTCGCGGCTGGCGAAGATCACGTGGCCGGGGGTGTGGCCCGGGGTGTGGCGCACTTCGAACGCGAGGTTGCCGACGGTGGCGGTGTCGCCGCCGGCGAGCCAGCGGTCGGGGGTGAACGGCCGCGCGCCGCGGACGCCGAACATCGTCCCCTGCGCGCCGAGCTGGTCGATCCAGAACGCGTCGTCGCGGTGCGGGCCCTCGACCGGCACGCCGGCGCGCTCGGCGACCTCGGCGACGCCGCCGCAGTGGTCGATGTGGCCGTGCGTCACCAGCACCTTTTCCAGCGTCGCCCCGGTCGAGGCGAGCGCCTCGAACAGGCGGTCGACGTCGCCGCCGGGGTCGACGAACGCGGCACGGTTGGTGGCCTGGCAGATGACCAGCGAGCAGTTCTGCTGGAACGGCGTGACGGGGATGATCGCGAGTTTCACTCAGGGCAGCGTGTAGGTGGGCAGGTAATCGCTGGCGACGTTGTGCGTGTGCACGTATTCGCCCGCGGCGATGGCGCGCGTCGCGCGGCCGATGGGGCAGTTGTACTTGAAGATCCGCTCGCCGGCGGCGATCGCGCCGGCGGCGATCTTGTGCCCGACGGCGACGTCGCGCGTGAGCACGACGGTGGCGCCGTCGAGCGTGAACGCCTCGCCGGCGGACAGGTCCCGCAGCGCGACGACCACGTTGTCGGCGGGGGCGAGCTTCAGCACCGAATGCGGCACGCGGCGCTCAGAACTTTCCGTACTGGTTGTAGGCCTCGACCGGGTCCATCCCCGAGACGAGCGCGCGGCGCATGTCGCTCTCGGTGGCGACGACTTCCTCGGTCCGGGCCACGACCTCGTCGACCAGGTCGCGCGGGATGATGACGACGCCGTCGCGGTCGCCCAGCAGCCAGTCGCCGGTGGCGATGGTGACGCCGCCGATGTCGACCGGCTCGCCGTATGCGTGCGGAATCCAGCGCGCGACGATGTCCGACGGCGTCAGGAACGAACAGAACACCGGGAAGCCCTGTTCCAGCACCAGGTCGGTGTCGCGCGAGCCGCCGTCGACGACGTAGCCCAGCACCCCGCGCGCCGCCAGCGTCTGCGCCGACAGCTCGCCCATCAGCGCGACCTCGTGGTTGTGCGGCTGGCAGACGACGACGTGGCCGGAGGGCGCCTTCGCCAGCAGCGTGCACCAGCCCAGCAGGCAGTCGTGGCGCGACCGGGTCCGGTCGATGTGGCCGGCGACGGTCCAGACGGGGCCGGCGAGCTTCTGCCCCGGCGCGATCGACTTGATCGCCGGCGGCAGCACGATGTTCTCGCGCCCCATCATCCGCAGCACGTCGTGCACCGCGCCGGTGTAGCAGGCGGCGAGGCGGTCGCGCAGCGTGGGCCGGGCGGTCCGGGCGGCGGGGCGCTTCTTCGTGGGCGGCTGCTTCGGGCGTGGCATCGTCGGCGCATCTCCGTTCGGTGGCGCGCGCCGGACCCGGGTCCCTGCCGCGGGATCAGGCCGGCGCGCGCTTCCAGCCGCCAATGATACCGCCGCCCGCCGCCGCCAACGTTGCGGTGCCGCCCGATCGGGTTCATCCTTGTCGACGTCCAGGCCGGCCCGGCCCCGGGCAGGGCCGCAACGGATGCGGAGGTGCCCGATGACGACTGCGACCCAAGGTGCGACCCGCCGTGCAATCCCGATCCTGGCGGCGACGATCGCCGCGCTGTCGCTGTTCCTCGGGGGCTGCGCGCTCGCCCCGACCGCGCCGCAGGCGGCGCAGCTGTTCGACGACGCCGCGTTCGCGGAGCCGTCCGAGCGCCCCGACGCCGCGCAGGTCTTCGCCCTCGACGACGCCATGCGCGCGTACCTGCGCACCGAGATCGCGGCGTCGGTGCGCGAGCTCGGCCCGCGCCGGGGACTCGTCGCCGGGCTGTATCGCAGCGGCGGGCTGAAGCTCCAGTACGACTCGGTCGAGACCCGGAATGCCGCGCAGGCGTTCGCGGCGCGCAGCGGCAACTGCCTGTCGCTGGTCATCATGACCGCGGCTTTCGCCAAGGCGATGGGGGTGCCGGTGCGGTTCCAGGAGGTGGACGTCGACGCGACGTACAGCCGCACCGGCGACATCCAGTATTCGATCAGCCACGTCAACCTCACGCTGGGGGTGGTGCCGAACGGCATCATGTTCCGCCACCTCGCCCCCGATCCGCTGCTCGTCGACTTCCTGCCGCCCGAGGACCTGCGCGGCGTGCGCACGCGGACGCTCGAGGAGAAGACAGTCGTCGCCATGTACATGAACAACCGCGCCGCCGAGACGATGGCGCGAGGGAGCTACGCCGACGCCTACGCCTGGGCCCGGGAAGCGATCCGGCAGGACCCGGAGTTCACCAGCACCTACAACACGCTGGGCGCCATCTACCAGCGGGCGGGGCGCCCGGCGGACGCCGAGCGCGCGTATGCGTACGCGCTGTCGCGCGACCCCCGCAACGCCGGCGCGATGTCGAACCGCGCGCTGGTGCTCGACCAGCTCGGGCGCGGCGACGAGGCGCAGCAGGTGCGTCGACAGCTGGCCGAGCTCGAGCCGAATCCCCCGTTCACCGATCTCAGGCGGGCGCAGGCGGCGCTGCGCGCGGGCGACTACCGGACGGCGCGCGAGCTGCTGGAACGGGAGGCGGCGCGCTCGTCCGACTACCACGAGGTGCACTTCTGGCTCGCCGTCGTCTACGCGGGCCTCGGCGACGTCGACCAGGTGCAGCGGCACCTGACGCTGGCCCGCGAGAACAGCACGACGCGCGTCGACCGCGAGCTCTACGCGGCAAAGCTGCAGCGAATCAAGGCGGGCGTGCATTGAGCTCGCCGTGACACGCGGCCGCGGCATTGCTGCGGCGGCGCGGGCAGGACGCCGTGCAACCGGGCGCGTCTGCACTCGTCCGCGCGTCGCAGTCCCTGCGGACCGCTCCCGGTCAGAAGAGATCGAGTTGGCCGCCGCCGCCGCCGTGGTCGGCCGGCGACGGACGCGCCGTGCCCCGTAACGTCGACACTAACGGCGGCCTGAACTGCGTCCTGTCGAGCGCATCGCGGTCGCGCGCGAGCCCGAGGCGCCTGCAGGCGAGCGCGAAGCGCTGCTCGATCAGGTCGGCGTAGGGGCCGCTGCCGCGCATCCGCGCGCCGAAGCGCGGGTCGTTGTCGCGGCCGCCGCGCAGTTGCTGCACCAGGCTCATCACGTGCTCTGCCCGCAGCGGGTGGTGCGCGTCGAGCCACTGGCGGAAAAGCGGCGCCACCTCGCGCGGCAGCCGCAGCAGCACCCAGCCCGCGTGCCGCGCGCCGGCCGCTGCGGCGGCCTCTAGAATCGCCTCGAGGTCGCGGTCGTTGAGCTGCGGGATGATCGGCGCCGTCATCACGCCGACCGGGACGCCGGCCTGCGCCAGCGCGCGGATCGTCGCCAGCCGCCGCTGCGGCGCGGCGGCGCGCGGCTCCAGCGTGCGCGCGAGCCGGCGGTCCAGCGTCGTCACCGACACGTAGACGCGGGCAAGGTTGCGCGCGGCCATCGGCGCGATAATGTCGAGATCGCGCTCGACCAGCGACGACTTGGTGACGATCGAGAATGGATGACCCGTCTCGGCCAGCACCTCGAGGATCGCCCGCGTGACCTTCCACTCGCGCTCGATCGGCTGGTACGGGTCGGTGTTCGTGCCCAGTGCGATCGGGTCGCAGGCGTAGCCCGGCTTCGCGAGCTCGGCGCGCAGCAGCTGCGCGGCGTTCGGCTTGGCGAAGAGCTTGGTCTCGAAGTCGAGGCCCGGCGAGAGGTCGAGGTAGGCGTGCGAGGGTCGCGCGTAGCAGTAGACGCAGCCGTGCTCGCAGCCCTGGTACGGATTGATCGACTGCGTGAACGGGATGTCCGGCGACGTGTTGCGCGAGATGATCGTGCGCGCCTGCTGGATCGACACCGTCGTCTGCAGCGGCGGCGGCTCGTCGTCGCCGGCGCCGGCAATCGCCGCGCCCGCGGTGCCTTCCGCGGCGGCCCCGACGGAGCCCGACGCGCCCTCGCCGGTCGGATCGCTGCCGGGCCGGGCCCAGCCGTCGTCGACGGCTTCGCGCGAGTCGCGCCGGAAGCGGTTCTCCGGATTGAACGTGGCGCCTCGGCCGCGGACCGGGCGCGGCGGCGCGGCGCGCGCCGGTTCGGCGTCGGCGTCGAAGGCGTGCTCGTCGGAGGGGGCGCCGGGGGCGGCGGAGGGTCGAGTCTTCATGGCGGGAACGGGCGATCTTACGCCGCGCCGTTGTCGCGCGGCGGGGCGGCGCTTAGAATCGGCCGCAGTCCGGCGCGAACGATGGCGCCGTCCGCCCGTACCGCCTGCCGAGCGCCGATGACCAAGCCGAAGACGTTCCATCCCGACACGCTGGCGCTGCACGCCGGCGCGCGGCCCGACCCGGCGACCGGTGCGCGGGCGACGCCGATCTACCAGACGGCCTCGTTCGTGTTCCCCGACAGCGACCACGCCGCGGCGCTGTTCAACATGGAGCGCGCCGGCCACGTCTACTCGCGCATCTCCAATCCGACGGTCGCGGTGCTCGAGGAGCGCGTCGCCGCGCTCGAGGGCGGGGTCGGCGCGATTGCCACCGCCAGCGGGCAGGCGGCGCTGCATCTCGCCATCGCCACGCTGATGGGCGCCGGGGGCCACATCGTCGCGTCGCGCTCGCTCTACGGCGGATCGCATAACCTGCTCGACTACACGCTGCCGCGCTTCGGCATCGACACCACGTTCGTCGACCCGCGCGACCTCGACGCGTGGCGCGCCGCGGCGCGACCGTCGACGCGCCTCTTCTTCGGCGAGACGCTGGGCAACCCCGGCCTCGACGTCCTCGACATCCCGCGCGTGGCCGCGCTCGCGCACGAGCTGGGCGTGCCGCTGCTGGTCGATTCGACGTTCACGACGCCGCACCTCGTGCGCCCGTTCGACCACGGCGCCGACCTCGTCTTCCATTCGGCGACCAAGTTCCTGTCCGGCCACGGCGTGGTGATCGGCGGTGTCGTCGTCGATGCCGGCACCTTCGACTGGGAAGGCAGCGGTCGCCACCCGGCGGCCCGGGGCAAATTCCCCACGCTGGCCGAGCCCTATGCCGGCTTCCATGGCATGACCTTCACCGAGGAGTCGACGACGGCGGCGTTCCTGCTGCGGGCGCGGCGCGAGGGCGTGCGCGACTTCGGCGCCTGCATGTCGCCGTTCGTCGCCTTCCAGATCCTGCAGGGCATCGAGACGCTGCCGCTGCGGATGGAGCGCCACGTCGACAACGCGCGCAAGGTCGTCGCGTTCCTGGCGGCGCATCCGCTGGTCGCGAGCGTCGGCTATCCGGAGCTGCCGTCGCATCCGGACCACGCGCTGGCGGCGCGGCTGCTGCCCAGGGGCTGCGGTGCGGTGTTCAGCTTCGACCTCAGGGGAACGCGCGCGCAGGGCCGCCGGTTCATCGAGGCGCTGAAGCTCTTCTCGCACCTCGCCAACGTCGGCGACGCAAAATCGCTGGTGATCCATCCGGCGTCGACGACGCATTTCCGCATGGCGGCGGCCGACCTCGGGCGCGCGGGCATCACCGAGGGCACGATCCGGCTGTCGATCGGGCTCGAGCATCCCGACGACCTGATCGACGACCTGTCGCGCGCGCTGCACGCGGCGGGAAAGTGACGGGCCAGCCCGTGCCGACAGGCCGCCTCGCGTGATCTTCAACGTCGCATCGCATCCGGTCTACGCCTACACCGGCGCGCGTGCGCTCGTCGCCACGCAGCCGACGGTGCTGTTCGTCCACGGCGCGGCGAACGACCACAGCGTCTGGGCGCTGCAGTCGCGCTGGTTCGCGCATCACGGCTGGAACGCGCTCGCCGTCGACCTGCCCGGCCACGGCCGGTCCGGCGGCGCCGCGCTCGCGAGCGTCGAGGCGATCGCCGACTGGGTGCCGGCGCTGCTGGACGCCGCCGGCGCCGAACGCGCGGCGCTGGTCGGCCACTCGCTGGGCGCGCTGGCGGCGCTCGCCTGCGCCGCGCGGCATCCGGGGCGCGTGACCAGGGTCGCGCTGCTCGGCCCGTCGGTGCCGATGCCGGTGGCCGACCTGCTGCTCGCCGCGGCGAAGGCCGACGACCACGCGGCGTTCGAGTTGATCAACGGCTGGTCGGTGAGTCCCGGCAAGCAGCTGGGCGGCAACGCGGTGCCGGGGATGTGGCTGACCGGTAACGCGATGCGGCTGATGGAGCGCACGCGCCCGGGGGTGCTGCACACGGATCTCCTTGCCTGCAACGCCTACGCCGACGGCCTCGCGCACGCAGCGGCGGCGCGGCTGCCGGCGCTGGTGCTGATGGGACAGCGCGACCTGATGGCGCCGCCGAAGAATGCGGCGGCGCTGATCGCCGCGCTGCCGGGCGTGCGCGCCGTCACGCTGGCGGACACGGGCCACGCGCTGATGGCCGAGCAGCCCGACGCGGTGCTCGACGCGCTCGCGGCCTTCCTTTGATGGTTGCCCCCACCCCGACGGAGCCACCGCGATGAACTTCGAACCCGATCCACGCGCGTCGCCGTTTCCCGAAGTGAATCGCGTGCCGGCCGGCGCGCCGCTGGGCTGGCTCGCCGCGGGGTGGGCGGACTTTCGCGCGCATCCCGGACCCAGCCTCTTCTACGGTGCTTGCTTCGCCGCGATGGGCTGGGCGATCGCGCTGACGCTCCGGCATGCGTACGAATACGTGTCGGCGCTGATCACCGGGTTCTTCCTCGTCGGGCCGTTCTTCGCCATCGGCCTGTACGCGCTGTCGCGCCGCCGCCAGCGGGGCGAGCCCGCGTGGCTCGCGCCGACGCTCGACGCCTGGCGCCCCAACCTCGGCGCGATCGGCGTGTTCGCGCTGGTGCTGGGCGTGATCCTGCTGGTGTGGGCGCGGGCATCGCTGATCGTGTTCGCACTGTTCTACACCGGCGAGATGCCTTCGCTCGACGGCTTTGTCGCGCAGATCCGCGCGCTGGAAAACGTCGAGTTCCTGATTGCCTACTTCTGCGTCGGCGGCTTCTTCGCCGCGCTGGTGTTCGCGATCAGCGTGGTGTCGGTGCCGATGATGCTCGACCGCAACACCGACGGCGTGGTCGCGGTGCTGACGAGCCTGCGCACCTTCGCCGCCAACGTGCCGGCGATGATCGTCTGGGGGCTGCTGATCACGGTGCTGATCGCGGCCGGCTTCGCGCTGGCCTTCGTCGGGCTCGCGGTCACGGTGCCGGTGATCGGCCACGCGACGTGGCACGCCTACCAGGCGCTGGTGGCGCCGGCGGCGCCCGCCGCTCCTGCCGCCGACGCACCGGTGGCGCGATGACCGCAATCCGCCACGCCGATCCCGCCGCGTTTCTGGCCCCGGCGGCGCGATGACCGTATTCCGCCACGCCGATCCCGCCGCGTTCCTGGCCGCGGCGGCGCCGGTCACCGCCCGCAACCCGGCGGTCGCCGCGTTCGCGGACGCGTGGGCGCTGGGGCTGCTGCGCGATCCGCCGCCACCGTCGGAGCGGAGCTACCTCGCGACCTTCGGCGCCGTCGCCACCGGCCTCGCGATGCAGCGCGGCGGCGGCGCCGTCGTCATCGACGGTTCCGATCCAACCGCCGCGGCGGCGTTTGCCGACGACCTGGCCGCCGAGCACGTCGGCCTGCAGGGTGTCGCCGGCGGGCTCGACGCCTGCACGGCCTTCGCCGGCAGGTGGCGCGAGCGCACCGGCCGTACGCACGTCGTGCGGGTCCGGCTGCGCCACCACGTGCTGACGGCGGTCGCCGACCTGCCCGCGCCGGCGGGGCGCTGCCGCGCGGGCCGCGGCGAGGACACCGACTGGCTGGTCGAACAGCTGCTCGCTTTCGTCGCGGAAGCCGGCGTCCCCGAAACCAAGGAGCGCGTCGGCACCATCGTGCCGCGGCGGGTGGCGGACGGCCGGTACCGGATCTGGGAGGTCGACGGCGAACGCGCCGCGCTCGCCGGCTACACCGACGCCGGGACGCAAGGCGCGCGCGTCGGGCCGGTGTGGACGCCGGTCGCGCGGCGTCGGCGTGGCTACGGGACCGCGCTGGTGGCGGCGCTGTCGCGCGAGCTGCTCGCCGCCGGGGCGCCGCGGCTGTTCCTGCTGACCGACGTCGGCAACCCGACGTCGAACGCGATCTACGCACGGATCGGCTACCGGCCGCTCACCGACCTCTACCATTTCGACTTCGTCGCGCCGACGGAGGAGGGCGCCTCATGACCTCGCCGGTCTCCGCGCCGGGGTCCGGGCGATGAGCGCGCCGCGAATCTTCGTCGCCGAGCCGCTGCCGCGCACGCCGACCGGGCGCGATTTCGAGCTGCCCGAAGCCGGCGCACGGCACGTCGCGCTGGCGCTGCGGATGCGCGCGGGCGACGCGCTGACGCTGTTCGACGGCACCGGCGGCGAGGTCGCGGCGACGATCACGCGCATCGACAAGCGCGGCGTCGGCGCGAGCCTCGGGCGCTTCGACCCGGTCGAGCGCGAATCGCCGCACCGCGTGACGCTGGTGCAGGCGGTGATCGCCAACGACCCGATGGACTGGGCGGTGCGCAAGGCGGTGGAGCTCGGCGTCGCCGCGGTGCAGCCGGTGCTGGCGGCGCGCAGCCAGGGTTCGGCGCGCGGCGAGAAGGGCGAGCGACGCCTCGCGCACTGGCGCGGCATCGCCATCGCCGCGTGCGAGCAGTGCGGCCGCAACCGCGTGCCCGCGGTGCGGCCCGCGGTGACGCTTGCCGACTGGCTGGCCGCGGCGACGTCGCCGCCGATGGACACGACTGAAACCGGCAGGGTGCTGATGCTGGCCCCCGGCGCGGCGCGGACGCTGGCGGCGGCGTGCGCGGCAGGTCCCCCTTCCGCCGTGATCGTCGGCCCCGAAGGCGGCTTCACCGACGACGAGCTGGACCTGGCGCAGCGGTGCGGTGTCGAGCGGGTGGGGCTGGGGCCGCGGGTGCTGCGCGCCGAGACTGCGGCGGTCGCGGCGCTGGCGATCGTCGGCGCGTTCGGCGCCGGGCTGCCCGAGGCATGACTTCCGCGGATTGGCGCGGTTCGATCGGCGCCGGCATCGACGCCGACGTCCGCGCTTTGGTGGCTCGTGCCGCGCCGGCGCCGCCGGGGATGCTGCTGCGGATGCCGGCGCAGCGGCAGCGACGCTAGGCGAGCGGTCGCACCGGCTTGCCGGCGAGCGCGAAGCCCGCGGCGGCGATCTCGTCCCAGGGATTGCCGCGGCCCAGGCCCTTCGACAGCGCGTCGAGCCGCGACAGCGAGTGCAGCAGCTCGACGACGCGCGCGCGGTCGGTCCGCTTCGCCGCGCGCTCCATCGCCTGCTGGCGCTTGCCCCAGACGCGCGCGCCCTTCAGCGCGCCGGCCATCGGCGTGCCGCCGGCGACGGCGTCGAGCACGCCGGCCAGCGCGTGGACGTCCTCGCCGAGCTGCCAGACGATGAACGGCAGGCCTTCGCCCTCGCCTGCGAGCGCCGACAGGATGCGCTGGACGCGCGCGGCGTCGCCCGCCAGCCACGCCTCGGACAGCTCGAACACGTCGTAGCGGGCGACGTCGGTCACCGCGCGCAGGACGGCGTCGTGGTCGAGCTCGCCTTCGGGCAGCAGCAGTCCGAGCTTCTCGATTTCCTGCCGCGCGGCGAAGAGATTGCCTTCGCAGCGATCGGCGAGGAAGGCCAGCGTGTCGCGCGACGCGCGCTGCTGCTGGCGGGCGAGCCGCGCGGCGATCCACGCCGGCAGTTCGTCGCGGCCGAGGGGGTAGACGGCGACGGTGACCCCGGCGTCGGCGAGGGCGCCGAACCACGCCGTCGCCTGCGCCGCGCGGTCGAGCTTCGGCAGCGTGATCAGCAGCACCTGGTCGGGATTCGGATTGCCGGCGTACGCTTCGAGCGATTTCGCGCCTTCGACGCCGGGCTTGCCCGAGGCGATGCGCAGGTCGACGAGCTTGCGGTTGCCGAACAGGCCCATGTTGGCGCTGGCGGCGAGGAAGGCATCCCACCGGAAGCCGGGCTCGACCACCAGCACTTCGCGCTCGTCGCAGCCCTGGCGGCGCGCGGCGGCGCGGATGGCGTCGCCGGCTTCGATCGCCAGCAGCGGCTCGTCGCCGTGGACGACGTACAGCGGCGCCAGCGGCTTCTCGAGATGTGCGGCCAGGTCCCTCGCCCTGACGTCCATCGCGGCTCGATCAGCCCGGTTTTCTGGCGGCCTGCAGGCGGCGCACGAGCTGCCCGACGCCGTCGGTCTGCATCTCGCGGTACAGCCGGGCCTCCTGCGCCTCGCGCGCCAGCACTTCGGACTCGTTGAACGAGTACGTGCGGCGGATCACCAGCTCGCCGGCAGGCAGCCAGTCGTTGCCGTCCGCGTCGTGCAGCCGGAACTGCACCCGCTTGGTCAGCGCGAACTCGCGGACGCGGCCGCCGCCGGAAAGCGACAGCACCGTCTTGTCGTCGATGACGCTGGGGATGTCGAGGATCACCTGCGCTTCCTTCGCGCTGTCGACGACCTTGACGTTGTTGCCGACCAGCGCCCGTCGCAATTCGAGCGCGAACGGCGACGTGGCCGGCGCGTTGATGTAGAGCGAGGTGAACGCGTAGTCGACGTCGCCGCGCAGCTTGAAGCCGCACCCGGGAAGCGCGAGCGCCGCCGCCAGCGCGACGGCCAGCGTGCGCAGCGCGGCGCGGCGCGGCTCAGACGACGACATTGACGAGCCTCCCCGGAACGACGACCACCTTCTTCACCGGGGCACCGGCGGCCAGCCGGACCACCTCGGGCGCGGCCCGCGCCGCGGCCTCGATCGCATCCTTGTCCGCGCCCGCGGGCACCACCAGCTTGCCGCGCAGCTTGCCGTTGACCTGCAGCACCAGCTCGATCTCGTCCTGCGCCAGCGCGGCGGGGTCGACCTGCGGCCACGTCGCGTCCAGCAGGTCGCCATGGGCGGCGGCAAAGCCGAGGTCGCGCCAGAGCACCCAGGTCACGTGCGGCACCACCGGGTAGAGCACGCGCAGCAGCACCGACAGGCCCTCGCGCGCAAATGCGGCGCCGCCGGCGGTGTCGACCGCCACCGACTCCAGCGTGTTGAGCATCTTCATGCCCGCCGACACGACGGTGTTGTACTGGACGCGCTCGTAGTCGTAGTTCGCCTGCTTCAGCGTCAGGTGCAGTTCGCGCCGCGCGGCCTTGACGGCGGCGTCGGCGCCCGCGTCGCCGGGTGCATCCGCCGCGCTGCCGGCGACCGGCGTCGCGGTACAGGTGGCGGCGACTTTCTGCGCGTGGGTCCACAGGCGCTTGAGGAACCGGTGCGCGCCCTCGACGCCGGTGTCGGCCCATTCGATCGTCTGTTCCGGGGGGCTCGCGAACATCACGAACAGCCGCGACGCGTCGGCGCCGAAGCGGTCGATCATGTCCTGCGGGTCGACGCCGTTGAGCTTCGACTTCGACATCGTGCCGATGCCGTCGTATTCGACCGGCAGCCCGTCCTGCTTCGACACGCCGCCGGTGATCTGTCCGGACGCGTCGCGCTGCACGGTGACACTTTCCGGCGCGATGAAGTCGATGCCGCCCTTGTCGTTGCGGCGGAAGAACGCGTGGTTGAGCACCATGCCCTGCGTCAGCAGCCGGGTGAACGGCTCGTCGGCCTTCACGAGGCCGAGGTCGCGCATCACCTTGGTCCAGAAGCGCGCGTAGAGCAGGTGCAGGATCGCGTGGGTGATGCCGCCGATGTACTGGTCCATCGGCATCCAGTAGTCCTCGCGCGCGTCGACCATCGTCGGCGCGTCGGGGCACGCGTAGCGCATGAAGTACCAGGACGAGTCGACGAACGTGTCCATGGTGTCGGTCTCGCGCCGCGCCGCGCCGCCGCACTTCGGGCACGCGCAGTCGACGAAGTCGTGGCGCCTGGCGAGGGGATTGCCCGAGCCGTCCGGCACGCAGTCCTCGGGCAGCACGACCGGAAGATCGGCGTCCGGCACCGGCACGTCGCCGCAGGCGGGGCAATGGACGATCGGGATCGGCGTGCCCCAGTAGCGCTGCCGCGAAATGCCCCAGTCGCGCAGCCGGAACGTCGTCTTCTTCTCGCCGAGGCCCTTCGCCGCGAGGTCGGCGGCGATCGCGTCGACGGCTGCCTCGTGGGCGAGCCCGTCGTACCGGCCCGACTGCACGCAGCGGCCGCGTTCCTTGTCCTCGTACCAGGGCTGCCAGGACGCGTCGGAAAAGCTGCTCGCCGTCCACCGCGATGACCTGCCGGATCGGCAATCCGTACTTCTTCGCGAACTCGAAGTCGCGCTCGTCGTGCGCCGGCACGCCCATGACCGCGCCGTCGCCGTAGCTCATCAGCACGTAGTTGCCGACCCACACCGCGACCGGCTCGCCGGTCAGCGGATGGGTGACGGAAAGCCCCGTCGGCATGCCCTTCTTTTCCATGGTCGCCATGTCGGCTTCCATGACGCTGCCGCGCTTGCACTCGTCGATGAACGCGGCGAGCACGGGGCTGGTCCGCGCCGCGTGCGCCGCCAGCGGGTGCTCGGCGGCGACGGCGCAGAAGGTCACGCCCATGATGGTGTCGGCGCGCGTCGTGAACACGTACATCCTGCCGTCGCCGATCGGCTTGCCGTCGGCGCCCGCGATGGCGTGCGGGAACGCGAAGCGAACGCCCTGGCTCTTGCCGATCCAGTTGGCCTGCATCGTGCGCACGCGCTCCGGCCAGCCGGGCATGTGGTCGAGGCAGGAGAGCAGCTCGTCGGCGTACTGCGTGATCCGCAGGTAGTACATCGGGATCTCGCGCTTTTCCACCGGCGCGCCTGAGCGCCAGCCGCGGCCGTCGATCACCTGCTCGTTGGCCAGCACCGTCTGGTCGACCGGGTCCCAGTTGACGACGCCGGTCCTGCGGTACGCGATGCCCTTTTCCAGCATGCGCAGGAACAGCCACTGGTTCCACTTGTAGTACGCCGGGTCGCAGGTGGCGAACTCGCGCGACCAGTCGATCGCCAGCCCCATGGCGATCAGCTGCTGCTTCATGTACGCGATGTTGTCGTGGGTCCACTGCGCCGGCGGCAGCCCGCCCTTCATCGCGGCGTTCTCGGCGGGCAGGCCGAAGGCGTCCCACCCCATCGGCATCAGCACGTTGTACCCCTGCATCCGCAGCTGCCGGGCCATGACGTCGTTGATCGTGTAGTTGCGCACGTGGCCCATGTGCAGCTTGCCCGACGGGTACGGCAGCATCGACACGCAGTAGTACTTGCCCTTGGGGAAGCGCGGGTCGTTCTCGCGTGCGCGGTAGGCGTCGGCGGCGGTCCACGCGTCGCGCGCGGCGGCTTCGATGAGTTTGGGGTCGAACGGGGTCATGAGGGCGCGGGGAGGCGGGGTGGCGCGGGCGGCGTGGAATACGCGCGCGGCCGGGCCACGGGCAGCCGTCGATTATACCGGCCGGTGGCGACGGCGGCGGGAGGGTCCGCCGCAGGGCACGCTGGCCGGAAGGTCGGCCGCCGGATTCGCCGGCCGGAGGATGGACGCCGGCTTCGCCGGTCGGTGGGCCGGCCGCCGGATTCGCGGGCCGGTAGATGGACGCCGGCTTCGCCGGTCGGTGGGTCAGCCGCCGAGACCGTCGGCCATCAGCGCGTAGACGCCCATGGCGGCGAACAGCAGCGCCGCGGCGATGCGGATGGCCTTGAACGGAACGCGGCTCGACGCCGCGCGACCCAGCAGCACTACGGGCACGTTGGCGATCAGCATGCCCAGCGTCGTGCCGAGCACCACCGCGGCCAGCGCCTCGTACTTGGCGGCGAGGATCACCGTGGCGACCTGCGTCTTGTCGCCCATCTCGGCGAGGAAGAACGCGACCACGGTGATGCCGAACACCCCCCAGCGCGACGTCTCGGGCGGCTGGTCGCCGTCGTCGAGCTTGTCGGGTTTGAGCGCCCACAGCGCGACGATGAAGAACAGGATCGCGACGGTCCAGCGCAGGATGTGGTCGGGGAACATCGCCCGCACCATGCCGCCCATGAGGCCCGCGAGCGTGTGGTTGGCCAGCGTCGCGACGAAGATGCCGACGATGATCGGCAGCGGCTTGTTGAACCGCGCGGCCAGCACCAGCGCGAGGAGCTGCGTCTTGTCGCCGATTTCGCCGAGCGCGACGACGGCGGTGGACACCAGCAGGGCTTCGAGCATGGGGGGAAGGGAGCGTGGTGCGTCGACGGCGGGGATGCCGGCGCCGCGGAGGTTGACTGCGAACGGGCACCACGGCGGCCCGTGGGGAGCCGGATCGGCGCCGCGGCGATCCCGGCGGCAGGCCGCGGATTTTAACATGCGGACCCCGCCCGGCCCGGCCGCCGGCCGCCGACGGGCGGCGGCTCCGGGCAGGCGGGGCGCGGGTGCGCGGACGGGGGCGGCGGCGCCGGTGTGGGAAAATGCACTTTTCCCCCGATCCGGTGTCTGCCTGTCCGTGTCCGCGCCACTTGCCTCGCTGCTGCCGCACCTTTCCCGCTCGCGCCGGTCGGCGGTGGCCGCCTCGATCGCGCTGGCTGCGCTGGCCTGGATGGCCGCTTCGGGCGCCACCGCGGCGCCGGTGCGCACGCCGAACGTCGAGGCGGAACTCGTCGCCGAACGCACCGCGCTGACGCCGGGCCGGCCGCTGACGGTCGCGCTGCGGATGAAGATGCGCGAGGGCTGGCACACGTACTGGCTCAATCCCGGCGACTCGGGCCTGCCGACGACGCTGGAATGGAAGCTGCCTGCCGGCGTGACCGCCGGTCCCATCGTCTGGCCGGCGCCGCACGCGCTGCCGGCCGGGCCGCTGGTCAACTACGGCTACGAGGGCGAGGTCTTCCACCTGGTCGAACTCATGCCGGCCGCCACGTTGGCGCCCGGCACCCCGGTGACGCTGGCCGCCCGCGCCGACTGGCTGGTGTGCAAGGAAACCTGCATTCCCGAAGGCGCCGACCTCACGCTGACGCTGCCGGTCGCCGCGTCGTCGGAAACCGACCCGACCTGGGGCGCGGCGATCGCCGCGACGCGCGCGGCGCTGCCGCAGCCGCTGGCCGGCTGGCGGGCGAGCGCCCAGGGCAACGGCCCGACCATCGCGCTGAAGCTCGCGCCGCCGCCGGGGGCGCGGGATCCCGGCAAGCTGTTCTTCTTCCCCTTCGCGGAGGCGAAGATCGAGCCCTCGGCGCCGCAGCCGCTGGCCCGCGACGGCGACGCCTTCGTCCTGACGCTGCCGGTCGCGAGCACGATGGCGGGCGACTTCGGCCGGCTGTCCGGGGTGATCACCGCCGGCGCCGGGCTGGCTGGCGGGGGTGCGCCGGGCAGCACAACCGGCGCCGGTGCCGCGACGGTTCGCGCGGCGACGCTCGACCTGCCGCTCGAAGGCGCGGTCGTCGCCGGACCCAAGCCCGCGCTGGCTGCGGCGCCCGCGCTCAACGTGCGGCCGGTCGCGCCCCCCGGCGGCGACATCGGCCTCCTCGCGGCGATCGCCTTCGCCGTCGTCGGCGGGCTGATCCTGAACCTGATGCCCTGCGTGTTCCCGGTGCTGTCGCTGAAGGTGCTCGGCTTCGCGACGCACCACGACAGCAAGGCGACGCTGCACCGCGAGGCGGTCGCGTTCGCGACCGGCGTCATCGGCACCTTCGTCGTCCTCGGCCTGCTGCTCGCGGCGCTGCGCGCGGCCGGCGAGCAGCTCGGCTGGGGTTTCCAGCTGCAGTCGCCGGCGGTCGTCACCGGGCTCGCGCTGCTTTTCTTCGCGCTGGCGCTGAACCTCTCCGGGGTGTTCGAGTTCGGCATGCTGGCGCCGCAGGGCGTCGCCAGCTGGACGAGCAAGAACCGCACCGTCGACGCCTTCGGCTCGGGCGTGCTGGCGGTGATCGTCGCGTCGCCGTGCACCGCGCCGTTCATGGGCGCGGCGATGGGCTACGCGCTGACCGGATCGATGGCGACGACGCTGGCCGTGTTCGTCGCGCTCGGCGTCGGCATGGCGCTGCCGTACGTGCTGCTCGCCTGGTTCCCCGGCTGGCGGCGCCGGCTGCCGAAGCCGGGGCCGTGGCTCGAGCGCTTCAAGCAGCTGCTGGCGTTTCCGCTGTACGCGACGGTGATCTGGCTCGCCTGGGTGCTCGGCACGCAGCGCGACAACGACGCGGTGCTGCGGCTCATGGTGGCGCTCCTGGCGCTGGGCTTCGCGCTGTGGGCGTGGCGGATCGTCCGCGTCGGCGGCGCGCGCGGCTGGGCGGTCGCCGGACTGGCGGTGCTGGTCGGCGGCGCGGTCGTGGCCTGGCCGCTGGTCAGCGCCGACGCCGATGCGCCGGCCACCGCGGCGCCCGGCGCGAAGACGGGCGCGGTCGACTGGATTCCGTACACGCCGGCAAAGCTCGCCGAGATCACCGGGGGCGGCCGGCCGGCGTTCGTCGACTTCACCGCCGCCTGGTGCGTCACCTGCCAGGTCAACAAGAAGCTGGTGCTGACCGACCCGCAGGTGCTGGCCGCGCTGGACGGCCGCAACGTCGCGCGCGTGCGCGCCGACTGGACCCGCCGCGACCCCGAGATCACCCGGGCGCTGGCCGCGCTGGGCCGCAACGGCGTGCCGGTCTACGTCCTGTACCGTCCCGGCAAGGAACCTTTGCTGTTGCCGGAAGTCTTGCAACGGCAGACCCTGATCGACGCGCTGGCGACGCTCTGATCTGTGCGCGGCAGGACTGGCCCCGGGCAAGCCGCGGCCGGGCAGCTGTCGAGTTGGCCGCCATCGCGGCTGGCGCTATCCTCGCCACCATCCGCCTGACCTTCACGGGAGAACGTCGATGACCACCCGCCTTTCGCTCGCTTCGCTGTGCACCGCCGCCGCCATCGGCGCGCTGGCCGCCGCCTCGGGCGCCGCGACCGCCGCCGCGCCGGGCTCGCCCGCGCCCGGCTTCAACCTGACCGACACCGCCGGACGCACCGTCAACCTCGCCGACTACAAGGGCAGGTTCGTCGTACTCGAGTGGACCAACCCCGAGTGCCCGTTCGTGCAGAAGCACTACGTGTCGAAGAACATGCAGGCGCTGCAGAAGGAGGCCGGCGGCAAGGACGTGGTGTGGCTGTCGATCAACTCGACCAGCGAGGACAGCGGCGAGTACAAGTCCGCCGACCAGATGGCGAACTGGATGCGCGCGCAGGGCGCCGCGCCGAAGGCCACGCTGATCGACGGCAAGAGCACGACCGGGCGGGCCTACGCGGCGAAGACCACGCCGCACATGTTCGTCGTCGACCCGACGGGCAGGATCGTCTACAACGGCGCCATCGACGACAAGCGCTCGGCCAACCCCGCCGACACCAAGACGGCGAACAACTACGTCCGCGCCGCGCTGACCGAGGCGATGGCCGGCAAGCCGGTGACGGTGGCGAGCACGACGCCGTACGGCTGCAGCGTCAAGTACTGAGCCGGAACGAAGGCGCGGGTCGCGCCTTCCCCGGGGGGCGCAACGCGTTGACCGTGGCCCCCGCGTCGCTGCGGCAGGCCGGTTTACAATCGGGCCATGACCCTCGAGACCTGGCTCGCGTTCTTCGTCGCGTCCTGGCTGATCAGCCTGTCGCCGGGCGCGGGCGCCATCTCGTGCATGGCGGCGGGCATGCGCTTCGGGTTCCGCCGCGCGCTGTGGAACATCCTCGGGCTGCAGCTCGGCATCCTGCTGGTGCTGGTCATCGTCGCGGCCGGGCTCGGAGCGCTGCTCGCGGCGTCGACCTACGCGTTCGAGGCGGTGAAGTGGTTCGGCGCGGCGTACCTCGTCTGGCTGGGCGTCCAGCAGTGGCGCGCGCCCGCGGTGCCGATCGACGCGGCCGCGGCGCAGTCTTCGCTGGGCGGCACGCCGCGCGAGCTGGTGCTGCGCGGGTTCCTGGTCAACGCGACCAACCCCAAGGGCATCATCTTCATGCTGGCGGTGCTGCCGCAGTTCATCGACCCCGCGCGGCCGCAGTTCGTCCAGTACGCGATCTGCGCCGGCACGCTGTTCTTCACCGACCTCGTGGTGATGGCGGGCTACACCGGGCTCGCCGCGCGCGTGCTGGCCGCGCTCAGGGCGCCGCACCACATCCGCTGGGTCAACCGCACGTTCGGCAGCCTGTTCGTCGCCGCCGGCGCGGTGCTGGCGACGTTCCGCCGGGCGGCGTGACGGGCCGGCAAGGCCGCGTCAGCGCCCGAACGCCGACTCCATCTCGCGCCGGAACCGGACCGCCTCGGCGCCGGCGTCGTGCGCGACGTCGTCCCAGCGCACCGGCGCGTGCGCGGCCACGGCGCGCGTGAGCTTCACGCCGTGCGCGAGGCCCAGCGGCAGGCCTCCAAGCGCCAGCGAAGTCTTCGCCGGCAGCAGCTTGCCGTAGACGGTGAAGCCACCCTCGCCGTCGAGTGCTTCACCCGCGGCGAGCGCACGCTTGGCGGTGGCCACGACGTCGCCGTGCCAGGCGACCGGCGCGCCGGTGGGCTCGTTGCGCAGGCCGGCGGACGCCACGCTGATGCCCAGCTCCAGCCCGATCGCGTGGTACGGCTTGTACATCGCCCCGTAGCGGCCCGACGGGTCGGTCGAGAACCCGTACTCCTTGAAGCAGCGCCGCACGTAGTCCTCGCCGGCCGCGTCGCCGGCGCGGAACGTCACGTAGACGCCCCAGCGCAGGTCGCGGAAAACCGGCCGCCCGTCGCGCTCCAGCGACGAGATCACCTCGACCTGCCCGACGTGATCGAGCTGGCCGCCTTCGTCGCGCGGCCGCAGCACCCGCGGCAGGTCGTCGACGCCGCAGGGCGGAAACGCGAGGCCGTCGGGCGCGGGAGCGAGCCCTGTCGCGTTGGCGACGGCGGCCATCTCGATCGCGCTCTTGGTGCCGTCGAGGAACGAGTTGAACATCTGCGCGTTGAAGTCCCCGGCCGCCACCATTTCGGGCGTGAAGCCGTAGTGCGGCCACACCGTCGCGGGCGTCGACTCGTGGTACGCGGGCAGGTACTTGGTGCCCTTGCCGGCCGCCACCACCTCGAAGCCCGCCGCGCGGCACCAGTCGACCATCTCGCAGATCAGGGCCGGCTGGTCGCCGTAGGCCAGCGAGTAGACGACACCGGCGTCGCGCGCGCGTTGCGCCAGCAGCGGGCCCGCGAGCGCGTCCGCCTCGACGTTGACCATCACGATGTGCTTGCCTTCCCGACAGCACGCCAGCGCATGGCGGATGCCGGCAGCCGGGTTGCCGGTGGCGTCGATGACGATGCCGATCTCCGGCGCCGCGATCAGCGCCATCGCGTCGTCGCCGACGAAGGTCGCGCCCGACTTCGCCGCGGCGGCGAACGACGGCGCGGCGAAGCGCGCGGGCGCCCAGCCGGTCCGTGCCAGCGAGGCCTTCGCGCGGTCGGGGGCAAGGTCGGCGATGCCGACGACGTGGATGCCGGGCGTGTGCTTGGCCTGCGCCAGGTACATGGCGCCGAACTTGCCGGCGCCGATCAGCCCGACGGTCAGCGGCCGCCCTGCGGCGGCACGGGCGAGCAGGAGGCGGTGGAGGTTCATGTCGTGGGCGGGACGGCCGCGGGTGGAGGGGGGAGGGGAGCCGGGGGAGCGCGGTCGACCAGCTGCAGCTTTTCCAGCACCGCGCGCACGCCGGCGACGCCCACGGCCTGCCGCGCGACGATGCCGAGCTTCGCCGCCGCCTCGACGTTGATCGCGTTGTCGTCGACGAACAGCGTCCGCTCCGGCGGCAGGCCGAGCGCGTCGAGCACGTGCAGGAAGTACCCGGCGTCGGGCTTCAGCCGGCCCACCGCGTACGACGGGAAGTTGTGGTGGAAGCGGTCCGGCAGCGACCACTCGCGGGTGAAGCGCTCCCAGTGCAGCTCGTTGGTGTTGGACAGCGACGCCAGCGTGTAGTCGGGCGCGAGCGACGCCAGCAGCTCCTCGGCGCCGGCGAAGAGCGCGCGCGGCCACCACGCGAACTCGGCGAGGAAGTCGTCGCGCCCGACCGGCAGGCCGAACTCCGCGATGACGGCGTCGGCGAACTCCACGCGGGTGCCGTTGCCGGTCTCGTAGCGGCGCACCGCCGGCGAGTGCAGCCACTGCCGCCACAGCTCGTCGGTGGTGCCGAGCTCCGGCGACCACTCGAGCATCCGCTCGACTCCGACCAGTTCGATCAGCACGCCGCCCAGGTCGAACAGGACGGCGTCGATCCCGACCGGGGCGGAAGCCCGCGTCATTGCAGGGCGAGGGCGAGGCCGAGCGGCACGAACAGCACCGACAGCACGTTGCCGATCAGCACGATCGACGCGACCTTGCCGGGCTCCTGCTTGTACTGCTCGGCGACCATGAAGTTGAGCACCGCGGGCGGCAGGCAGCCGAACAGGATCAGCAGCCCCTGCTGCGACTTGTCGAGGCCCAGCACCGGCGACAGCAGCGCCGCCATCGCGATGCCGGTCAGCGGGCATACGAGCCCCCCGACGACGCCCAGCCGCGCGTCGTCCCAGCGCACGGCGGTGAGGCGCACGCCGAGCGACAGCAGCATCATCGGGATCAGCGCGTCGCCGATCATCTTGAACGTCACGCCCAGCACCTCGGGCAGCGGCGGATGGAACGCGGCGAACAGGAAGCCGGCGATGGTCGACCACACCATGGGATTGCGCAGCAGGCTGCCGAAGCGCGCGTGGTGATCGATCATCCACGCGCCGAGCGTGAAGTGGAGCAGGTTGGAGATGACGAACAGCGCCACCATCGCGGTGAACCCCGGGGGGCCGAACGCCAGCGCCGCCAGCGGCAGGCCCATGTTGCCGCAGTTGTTGAACATCATCGGCGGCACCAGCGTCCGGTGGTCGACGTGCATCAGCTTCGCGAAGGGCCACGCGAGCAGGCCCGAGCCCAGCACGACGCCGACGCTGCCCAGCATCAGCAGCCGGTTGTCCCAGAGGTCGAACGACTTCGACGACAGCGCCGAGAAGATAAGCGCCGGCGCCAGCACGTTCATGCTGATCCGGTTGACGATCGACATGTCCGGCCTGACCTTGCGGCCGTACAGCCAGCCCAGCGCGATGATCGAGAACACCGGCAGGATGATGGCGAGGATGCGGTCCATCAGTCCTCCGCCGGCGCCCGCGGCGCACCCGCGACGCGGGTCACAGGATGTACCGGGCGAGATTGTCGTCGCCGGCGATGCCCGCCAGCCGCGCGTCGACGAACGCGGCGTCGACGACGATGGTCTCGCCGGTGCGCCGCGCGGCGTGGAACGACACCTCCTCGAGCAGCCGCTCCATCACCGTGTGCAGCCGCCGCGCGCCGATGTTCTCCTGCCGCTCGTTGACGGCGAAGGCGATCTCCGCCATCCGCCGGATGCCGTCCGCCCGGAAGTCGAGGTGCACCTGCTCGGTGCCGAGCAGCGCCTCGTACTGGCGGGTGAGGCAGGCATCGGTGGCGGTGAGGATCTGCTCGAAGTCGGTGACCGACAGCGGCGACAGCTCGACGCGGATGGGGAATCGCCCCTGCAGCTCGGGAATCAGGTCCGAGGGCTTCGCCAGGTGGAACGCCCCCGACGCGATGAACAGCACGTGGTCGGTGCGGATCATCCCGTACTTGGTCGACACCGACGTGCCCTCGACCAGCGGCAGCAGGTCGCGCTGGACGCCGTGCCGCGATACGTCGGCGCCGTGCGTCTCCTGGCGGCTCGCGATCTTGTCGATCTCGTCGAGGAACACGATGCCGTTCTGCTCGACGTTGGCCAGCGCCTTGGCCTTGATCTCGTCGTCGTTGAGCAGCTTGCCGGCCTCCTCGTCGGTGAGGAGCTTCAGCGCCTCGGCGACGGTCACCTTCTTCAGCTTGCGCCGGTTGCCGGACATCTGCTGGAACATGCCCTGGATCTGGCTGGTGAGGTCCTCCATCCCGGGCGGCGCCATCATCTCCATCTGGGGCGCGAGCAGCGCGACCTCGATCTCGATCTCCTTGTCGTCGAGCGCGCCCTCGCGCAGCATCTTGCGGAATTTCTGCCGCGTTCCCGAGTCGGTCGGCTTCATGTCGTCGAAGTTCACCTCGCGGACCGGCGGCAGCAGCACGTCGAGCACGCGCTCCTCGGCGGCGTCCGCGGCGCGGTCGCGCACCTTGCGCGACTCGGTCTCGCGGGTCTGCTTGATCGCCGCCTCGGCGAGGTCGCGGATGATGGTGTCGACGTCGCGGCCGACGTAGCCGACCTCGGTGAACTTGGTCGCCTCGACCTTGATGAACGGCGCGTCGGCGAGCCGCGCGAGGCGGCGGGCGATCTCGGTCTTGCCGACGCCGGTCGGCCCGATCATCAGGATGTTCTTGGGCGTGATCTCCTGCCGCAGTGGCTCGCCGACCTGCTGCCGGCGCCAGCGGTTGCGCAGCGCGATCGCGACCGCGCGCTTCGCGGCGGCCTGGCCGACGATATGCTTGTCGAGTTCCGAGACGATTTCCTCGGGCGTCATCGCGCTCATCGCGTGCGGTCCTCGTGGCTCGTGGGGTGCACCCGGGGCGCGTCCCGCCCCGGAAAGGAACGGCCGCCCCTCGCGGGACAGCCGTTCGATTCTACCTCGCGCCGCGGCGGGCGCGGCTTCGTCCGGTGGCCACCGACCTCCGCATCGCTTATCATCGCGCGGTTGCCGCGGCGTCCGTCGCGGCCCACTGCGCAGGCGGCGTCCGGGGCCGCGGCGTTTCGGAGGAGATCGAGACATGAGAATCACCCTGCTCGCGACCGCGGTCGCAGTCATGCTTGCCGGTTGCGCGTCGATGCAGCCCGCCGGCCCGACCGCGGTCGCCGACCTCAAGCCGACCGCGGGCAACAAGGCCGAGGGAACGGTGAACTTCACGCAGCGCGGCGACAAGGTCGTCGTCGTCGCCAAGGTGTCGGGGCTCACGCCCGGCAGCCACGGCTTCCACATCCACGAAAAGGGCGATTGCAGCGCCCCCGACGGCACCAGCGCGGGCGGCCATTTCAACCCGCTCGGCAAGCCGCACGCGCATCCGACGTCGGCCGACCGCCACGCCGGCGACATGCCGATGCTCGAAGCCGACGCGGCGGGCAACGCCACGCTGACCGCGACGCTCGACGTCATCACCATCGGCAGCGGCGCGGCGGACATCGTCGGCCGCGGCGTCATCGTGCACAAGGATCCGGACGACTGGAAGACGCAGCCGACCGGCAACTCCGGCGCGCGCGTCGCCTGCGGCGTCGTCAAGCGCACGTGACCCGCACGCTTGCCCCGGGGCGGGCCGCGCTCGCGGCCTTCGCGCTGATCGCCGCCGCGGCGGTCGCGGGTTGCCGCAGTGCGGGCGAAGACGTGCCGGACAGGGTCACGATCGGCGGCGGCGGCATCGGTGCCCGGTTGACGTCGCTCGGTGGCAGCGCGATGGGGGCGACGGTGACGTTCCAGCAGCGCGACGGCTTCGTGGCGGTGCTGGCCGGACTGCGCAACGCCGCGCCGGGACGTTCGTTCCGGGTGGTCATCCACGCGAACGGCAACTGCTCGTCGCCGAACGGATTTTCGGCGGGTCCGCCCTGGGCGCCGCCGGGGAAGGCGGACGACCTGCGCCACGTCGTCATCAGCACCAATTCCGAAGGCACCGGCTCGGTCAGCGCCCGGCTCCCCGGATGGCGGCTCGAAGGCCCCGACGGATTGGTGGGCCGGTCGGTCGTCATCCACGACGGAGCGACCGGCTCGCTCGAAGCCGAGCCGGGCGTCAGGAACAACCGCGCGGCCTGCGGCGTCATCGGCCCGATGAAGGGCGTCACGCTGTAACTGCGCCGGAGTCCCGCGCGCGGCGGCGGACCCGCCGCGGCGCCCCGTTGCGCAACCACTGGAGTCACGATGGGTTTTCTGGCGGACAGGAAGATTCTGATCACCGGCATTCTTTCGAGCCGGTCGATCGCCTACGGCATCGCGAAGGCGTGCGCGCGCGAGGGCGCGAGCCTCGCCTTCACCTACGTCAACGACGACCTGCGCGACCGCGTCGTCAAGGTCGCCGCCGAGTTCGGCTCCTGCCCGGTGCTGCCGTGCGACGTGACCCGCGACGAGGACATCGACGCGCTGTTCGCGACGCTGCATCGCGAGTGGGGCGGGCTCGATGGCATGCTGCATTCGATTGCCTACGCACCGCGCGAGGCGCTCGCCGGCGACTACCTCGACGGCATCTCGCGCGCCGCGTTCGCGACCGCGCACGACATCAGCTCGTACAGCTTCGCGGCGCTGGCCAAGGGGGCGCGTCCGCTGCTGCAGGGGCGCCCCGGCTCGCTGCTGACGCTCACCTACCTGGGCGCGCAGCGCGCGCTGCCGAACTACAACATCATGGGCCTGGCGAAGGCGTCGCTCGAGGCCAACGTTCGCTACCTCGCCGCGTGTCTAGGCCCCGAGGGCATCCGCGTCAACGGCATCTCGGCGGGACCGATCAAGACGCTGGCGGCCGCCGGCATCGGCGGCTTCTCGAAGATCTTCAACTTCGTCGAGCGCAACGCGCCGCTGCGGCGCAACGTCACCATCGACGAAGTCGGCAACGTCGCCGCGTTCTACTTCTCCGACCTGGCGAGCGCCATCACCGGCGAGATCACCTATGTCGACGCGGGCTTTTCGACCGTGGCGGCGGGCCTCGCCGACGACTGACGGCGCGGCGCGCGGTCGTCCGCGCGCGCCGGCGCCGTCCGCCGCGGTCGGGGGCTGCCCGCATCCGCACGTCGGGGGCGGCCGTGGCTGAGACTGCGCACGCCACCGCCCCGCAGGAGGGCGGCGATGGCTGACCCGGCCTACGACGTCGTCGTCCTGGGGGGCGGCCACAACGGCCTGACCTGCGCCGCGTACCTCGCCGGCGCCGGCCTCTCGGTGTGCGTGGTCGAGCGGCGCGCGGTGCTGGGCGGCGCGGCGGTGACCGAGGAATTCCACCCGGGCTTCCGCAACTCGACCGCGAGCTACACGGTCAGCCTGCTGAATCCGCGGGTGATCCGCGAGCTCAACCTCGCCGCCCACGGCCTCGAGGTGATCGAGCGGCCGTTCTCGAATTTCCTGCCCCTCGGCAACGCGCCGGGCGACTACCTGAAGGTCGGCGGCGGGCTCGCGGCGACCCAGGCGGAGGTGGCGAGATTCTCGCGCCGCGACGCCGATGCGCTGCCGGCGTACTACGCGATGCTCGACCGCGTCGCCGCGGTGCTGCGTGACCTGCTACCGTCGACCCCGCCCAACGTCGGCGGCACGGGCATGGCGAACGTCGCCGCGCTGCTCGACGCCTGGAAGGTCGCGAAGCGCTTCCGCGCGCTGGACCTCGCCGGCCAGCGCGACGTGCTGGACCTCTTCACCAAGAGCGCGGGCGACGTGCTCGACCGCTGGTTCGAGTCGGCGCCGATCAAGGCGGCGTTCGGCTTCGACAGCGTCGTCGGCAACTTCGGCAGCCCGTACACGCCGGGCTCCGCCTACGTGCTGCTGCACCACGTGTTCGGCGAGGTCAACGGCAAGCCGGGGCAGTGGGGCCACGCGCGCGGCGGCATGGGCGCGATCACGCAGGCGATGGCGCGCGAATGCGAGGCGCGCGGCGTGACGCTGCGCACCTCGGCGCCGGTCGCGCGCGTCCTGGTGCGCGACGGCCGCGCCGCCGGCGTCGAGCTCGACGGCGGCGAGGTCGTCGCGGCGCGGCGCGTGGCCGCCAACGTCAATCCGCGGCTGCTGTTCGAACGGCTGGTTCCCGCCGACGCGGTGCCGTCCGATTTCCGCGCGCGCATCGCCGCGTACAAGTGCGGTTCCGGCACGTTCCGGATGAACGTCGCCCTGTCGGCGCTGCCCGATTTCAGGTGCCTGCCCGGGACCGCCGCGCAGCCGCATCACGCGAGCGGCATCGTCTGCGCGCCGTCGCTCGCGTACATGGAGCGCGCGTTCTTCGACGCCAGGACCCAAGGCTGGTCGCGCCGGCCGATCGTCGAGGTGCTGATCCCCTCGGTCGTCGACGATTCGCTGGCGCCGCCGGGAATGCACGTCGCCAGCCTGTTCTGCCAGCACGTCCACCCGGACCTGCCGTCGGTGCAGCCGGGACGGACGTGGGACGACGCGCGCGACGAGGTGGCGGATCTGATGATCGCCACCGTCGACGAGCTGGCGCCGGGCTTCCGCGGCAGCGTGCTGGGCCGGCGGGCGCTGACCCCGCTCGACCTCGAGCGAGAGTTCGGGCTCATCGGCGGCGACATCTTCCACGGCGCGCTGTCGCTCGACCAGCTGTTCAGCGCGCGGCCCGTCCTGGGGCATGGCAACTACCGGATGCCGGTGGCCGGGCTGTACCTGTGCGGGTCGGGCGCGCATCCCGGCGGCGGCGTCACCGGCGTGCCGGGGATGAACGCCGCGCGCGAACTGCTGCGCGACGTCCGCGGCCGCCGCTGAGCGGTACGGCCCGCATTCGTCGGACCCGGGTGACCGGGGGCCGACGTTCTGCCGTGCGACCGGCGGATAAAGGCGAAGCCGGCCTGTAAGCCGGGTTCTGTTACGGCGCCTTGCGGCGCTATGACCGTCATTCTTCTGGGCCCGACGTTGCCGTCGGGCTCGAGCCACCTACCCGCGGACTCGGCGAGCAGCGTCGTCGTCCGCCTATTTGGTGTTGCTCCGGATGGAGGTTGCCGCGTTTCACCCGCTCCGGACTCGGTGTGACCCTCGTCCGCAGCGACTCGTCTCTGTGGCCCTGTTCCGCGCTTTGGTCAACCGCGCTAACGGCGACGTATGGCGTCCGGGCGTTACCCGGCATCCTGCTCTGTGGAGCCCGGACTTTCCTCCCCCGCGCGAACGCGGGAGCGACGATCCGGCCGACTTCGCGTCGCTAGGATAGCACCCGGGGCGACGGTCAGGGCGCAAGCCGCCAGCGGACGGTCTCGCCGGCGGCCAGGGGCACGATGCTGTGCTCGCCGTACGGGTACTCCGTCGGCAGCGTCCAGGGCTCTCGCAGCAGCGTGACGGCGTCGGCGGGGCGGGGCAGGCCGTAGAAGTCGGCGCCGAAGAAGCTCGCGAAGCCCTCGAGACGATCGAGCGCGCCGGCGTCCTCGAACGCCGTCGCGTAGAACTCCAGCGCGGCGGGCGCCGAGTAGCAGCCCGCGCAGCCGCAGGCGTTTTCCTTGGTGTGCCGCGCGTGCGGCGCGCTGTCGGTGCCGAGGAAGAACTTCGGGCTGCCCGAGGTCGCCGCCGCCACCAGCGCCTGCCGGTGCGTCTCGCGCTTGAGTACGGGCAGGCAGAAGAAGTGGGGTCGGATGCCGCCGGCGAACAGCGCGTTGCGCGACCACAGCAGGTGCTGCGGCGTCACGGTCGCGGCCACGTTCGCCGGTGCGCCGGCGACGAACTGCGCCGCTTCCCGCGTCGTGATGTGCTCCAGCACGACCTTCAGCGCCGGGAAGTCGCGCACGATCCGGCTCAGCGAGCGGTCGACGAAGACGCGCTCGCGGTCGAACATGTCGACTTCCGGGTCGGTGACTTCGCCGTGCAGCGAGAGCACGACACCATGGCGCTCCATCGCGGCGAGTGCGGGATACGCACGCTCCAGCGCCGTCACGCCCGAATCCGAGTTCGTCGTCGCGCCGGCCGGGTAGTACTTGACGGCGTGGACGAACCCGGACGCCCGCGCCGCGGCGATCTCGTCGGCCGGGGTGTTGTCGGTCAGATACAGCGTCATCAGCGGCTCGAATCGGCTGCCCGGCGGGCGCGCCGCCAGGATGCGGTCGCGGTAGGCGGCGGCCTGCGCGACCGTCGTGACCGGCGGCTTGAGGTTGGGCATGACGATTGCTCGCCCGAACACGCGGGCCGTCGCGCCGACGACGGCGGCCAGCGCATCCCCGTCCCGCAGGTGGAGGTGCCAGTCGTCGGGGCGGGCGAGGGTGACGCGGGCGCGGAGGGAAGGCATGGAAATTTGTCGGCAGGGCGTTGATTTTTTTCGATTATACGGTCAAGCTCCGCCGCCGTCCCCGACCGTCGGGAGGGCGGGCGAGGCGATGGCGGCACACGCCGCTTGCAGGATATAATCGATCGTTTATGGGGAGCGGTCAGCCGGGGCGGAATCCGGCCGACGCGGCATCCCCGGCAACCGAGGCAACCGAGGTCATAGATGGCAGCTACGAAGACATCCGCCGCTAGAGCAACCCCCGCCGCCCGGGGGACGCCGTCCGCGTCCGCTCCGGCGGCGCCGCGCAAGGTCAAGGTCCTCACCGAGGAAGACCTGCTGAAGGCGCCGGAAAAGGACTACATGAACGACGCGCAGCTCGCGTTCTTCAAGGCGCGCCTCGTCGAGCTGCGCGACCAGCTGCTGAACAACGCCGACGACACCGGCCAGCACCTGCGCGAGAACGAGGTCACCACCGACCCGTCGGACCGGGCGACCCTCGAGGAGGAGTACACACTCGAATTGCGCACGCGCGACCGCGAGCGCAAGCTGCTGAAGAAGGTCGAGAAGTCGCTGCGGTTGATCGACGAAGGAAGCTACGGCTACTGCGAGGAAACCGGCGAGCCGATCGGCGTCGCGCGGCTGCTCGCACGGCCCACTGCCACGCTCTCGCTCGAAGCGCAGGAGCGGCGCGAGCGCGTCCAGAAGATGTACGGGGATTGACCTCCCGCCCCACCCCTACGGAGTCCGACACCATGGCCGAACCCTTTGTCCTTCCCCCGCTGCCGTACGCCGACACCGCGCTCGCGCCGGTGATCTCGGCCAACACGCTGGGCTTCCATTACGGCAAGCACCACAAGACCTACGTCGACAATCTCAACAACCTCGTCAAGGGCACCGCGCACGAAGGCGCCGCGCTCGACAAGGTGATCCGCGACTCGGCCGGCAAGGCCGACCAGGCTGCCGTCTTCAACAACTCGGCGCAGATCTGGAACCACACGTTCTACTGGCACAGCCTCAAGCCCAACGGCGGCGGCAAGCCGTCGGGCCGGCTGGCCGCGATGATCGACAGCGACCTCGGCGGCTACGACAACTTCAGGAAGGAGTTCGCGGCGACGACGGTGTCGCAGTTCGGCTCCGGCTGGGGCTGGCTGGTCGTCGAAGCCGGCAAGCTCAAGGTCGTCAAGACCGGCAACGCCGAGGTTCCATTCACCAAGGGCCAGACGCCGCTGCTGACGATCGACGTGTGGGAGCACGCCTACTACCTCGACTACCAGAACAAGCGCGCCGACTACGTCAACGCGCTGATCGACAAGCTGCTCAACTGGGACTTTGCCGCCGAGAACCTGGGCAAGGCCTGAGGCCGCGCCCGCGAAAGCGGGGTCGCGCCACCGCAAAGACGGCCGGGCAACCGGCCGTTCCGCTTTGGGTACGTCGCCCTTCCGGCGCCCCGCCGGGCCCGTCCTCGCTTGTCGGATCGGTATGCCGGGAACATAATCAAAGGCTTGGTTTCCAACGCCTTTCCCGCCCCGCGGCGCCGCACCCCACTCCCTTTCGATGGCCCTGTTCTCCAAGCCCCCGGCGAAGAAGCCTGAACCGCTTCGCCCCGACCCCAAGGCCCGCGGTCCCGCCCCCGCGCGACCGGTGTCGGCGCGCGAGGTCGCCGCGCAGGCCGACGCGCGTCCCGGCGAGCGCGGGCGGCCGCAGCCGGCGCAGGCGGACATCACGGTGACCGGCGCCAGCCTGATCGAGTTCTCGCCGTCGCAACCTGCATCATTCGAGGTCGCGCAGGCCAACCCTGGACTGTGCGCGATGCTGGAGAACGCCGCGCTGCTGTTCGCCAGCGGTCAGGCGCAGCCCGCGCGTGCGTTGCTGGAACAGGGCGTCATCGGGGATCACGACACCAAGCTGTCGCCGCTGGCGTGGCTGGCGCTGTTCGACCTGCTGCAGCGCGCGGGAGATCGCGCGGCGTTCGACCAGTACGCGCTGCAGTACGTCGTGCAGTTCGAGCGCTCGGCGCCCCCATGGGAGGATCGCGCGAAGCCGAAGGCGGCCCTGCGGCCGGTGGCCGGCGGCTACATCGGCATCACCGGCAAGCTCACCGCGGCCAGCGCGCCGCAGCTCGAGGGGCTGAAGCGCGCGATCGAGAAGGATGTGCCGCAGGCGCGGCTGGACTTCGCGTCGGTCACAGGCTTCGACGATGCGGGCGCCAAGTTGCTGGCCGACGCGCTCGCGCTGGCGCGGCGCAAGCGGTTTCCGCTGCTGCTGCAGCGGGCCGAACGGATGAAGCCGGTGCTCGACATCGCCGTCCGCCGCGGACGCGAAGGCGGAGAGGGGTCGTGGCAGCTCGCGCTCGAGTTGCTGCAGTGGTCGCACAACCAGCAGGCGTTCGACGATCGCGCCGTCGAGTACGCGGTGGCCTTCGAGATGTCCCCGCCGTCGTGGGAGCCCCCGGTCGACGTGGCGCCGCCGGAGCCGCCCGTCGTGCCCGACACGCCGACCGCCGACGGCGCCGAAGCCGGCGCCGTCGACCCCAACGCCGAGATGCTGCCGTGGAGCGGCGTCATGACGGGATCGATGCCGCCGCAGCTCGTGCGGCTGCAGGAATTCGCCCACACCCGCGCCATCATCCCGGTCGACATGACCGCGGTCGAGCGGGTCGATTTCGTCTGCGCGGGGGCGCTTCTCAACGCCGTCCACCGGATCGAGCAGCAGCGAAAGGCGGTGCAAATCGTCGGCGCGACGCCGATCGTCCGCGCGTTGCTGCTGCTCATCGGCATTTCTCCCCGCCATTTCGTGAAAAAGGCAGACTAGCCCCTCGATCCCGGGAGGCCCGCCCGTCGCGGGCCGTGGCGTTACCGGACTCCGCCGTCCGGCGCCCTTGCCGCGGCAGCCGGACGGCACCACATGCCGGGGTCGCCGGAACCCCGGCCCCGGACCCGATGCAACCATCCCGGCCACCGCCGGTCCTAACCACGAGCCACCGAACCCGACGCCCCATGGAGCAGTTCCACGGCACCACGATCCTTTCCGTCCGCCGCAACGGCGCGGTTGCGCTCGGCGGCGACGGCCAGGTCACGCTCGGCGCCGTCGTCATCAAGTCGAGCGCGCGCAAGGTGCGGCGGATCTATCACGACCGCGTGCTCGCGGGTTTCGCCGGCGCGACCGCGGATGCGTTCACGCTGTTCGAGCGGTTCGAGGCCAAGCTCGACAAACATCAGGGCCACCTGACGCGCTCGGCGGTCGAGCTCGCCAAGGACTGGCGCTCGGACCGCGTGCTGCGCCGACTGGAAGCGATGCTCGCGGTGGCCGACCTCACGGCATCGCTGGTGATCACCGGCAACGGCGACGTGCTCGAGCCCGAGCACGGCATCGTCGCCATCGGCTCGGGCGGCCCCTACGCGCAGGCGGCGGCCAGGGCGCTGCTCGACAACACCGCGCTGCCGGCGGCTGCCATCGTCAAGCAGGCGCTGACCATCGCCGGCGACCTTTGCATCTACACCAACCAGCAGCACACGATCGAGACGCTGCCGATGGAGGACACTCCGTGACCGCACCGGCCGCCCCCTACGACGTCGTGATCGCCGGCGCCGGCCTCGTCGGCCTCGCGCTCGCGCCGGCGCTCGCGCGTTCCGGCCTGCGCGTGGCGCTGGCCGATCGCGCTGCGGTCGCCGCGCCCGACGTCGCCGTCGACGCCGACGACGACTGGGATGCGCGCGTGTACGCGATCAGCCCGGCGAGTGCGGCGTTCCTCCATTCGCTGGGCGCATGGCAGGCGCTGCCCTGTGCCCGCATCGCCGCCGTCGAGACCATGCAGGTGACCGGCGACCGCGGCGCGGAACTCGCGTTCTCGGCGTGGGACCTCGGCGAGCGCGCGCTGGCGTGGATCGTCGAGGAACGTGCGCTCCGGGCCGCGCTGGTGCCGGCGGTGCGCGCCGCCGGCGTGGATACCTTCGCGCCCGTCACCTTCGCCGCCTTCGCGGCGTCGGCCGATTCGGCGCGGCTCGACCTCGCCGACGGCGGCAGCCTCACGGCACGGCTCGTCGTCGCCGCCGACGGGGTCCGTTCGTGGGTGCGCTCGGCAGCGGGCCTCGACGCGCCGGCGCGGCCCTACGGCCAGACGGCGGTCGTCGCCAATTTTTCGTGCGAGCGAGCGCATCACGGCGTCGCGCGGCAATGGTTTCGCGACGACGGCGGCATTCTCGCGTGGCTGCCGCTGCCGGGTCGCCGGATGTCGATCGTCTGGTCGGCGCCCGAAGCGCAGGCGCGCGAACTGCTCGCCCTCGCGCCGGCCGAGCTGGCGGCGCGCGTTGCCGATGCCGGCGCCCGCACGCTGGGCGAGCTGGCGCCGCTCACCCCGGCGGCCGGTTTTCCGCTGCAGCTGCTGAAGCTGCCGGCGATCACCGGGCACCGGCTGGCACTGGTCGGCGACGCCGCGCACGGCGTGCACCCGCTGGCCGGCCAGGGCGTCAACCTGGGCTTCGGCGACGCCGAGGCGCTGGCGGCCATCCTCGCCGAGCGCGGCCCCGTCCGCGATGCCGGCGCGTCCATCCTGCTCGATCGTTTCTCCCGCCGGCGCGCGATGCCGGTGGCAGCGATGCAGGGCGTCACCGACGGACTCGCGCGGCTGTTCGGCGCGCGGGAACCCTGGGTGGCCAGCCTGCGCAACCACGGCCTCGCGGCCGTCGAACGACTTCCCCTCGTCAAGCGCCTGCTGGCGCAACCTGCGCTGCACTGATGGCGCCCATTGCCGGAGATTTCCCGTGATTACATACGCTCCCCTTCGTCGCGCCGCCGCCATGCTGGCGCTGGCGCTCCTCGCGCCGTTGGCGCTGGCACAGCCGGCGCCGGAACGTCCGCCCACCGGCGAGGCGGCTGCGCTCAAGAAGCTGCTCGAACAGCGCTTCCCCGGCGCACCTATCACCAACGTCGGCAAGACCGCGTACGGCGGCCTGTACGAGGCGCTGCTCGAGGACCGGCTCATCTACACCGACGCCAAGGCGAGCTACATCCTCATCGGGAACCTCTACGACGCCGCCTCCAAGCGCAACCTGACCGAGGAGCGCCAGCGCAAGCTCAACCGCGTGGCGTGGGATCAGTTGCCGCTCGACCTCGCGATCAAGAAGGTCAAGGGCACCGGCGCCCGCAAGCTCGCGGTCTTCTCCGACGCCGACTGCCCGTTCTGCGCGCGTCTGGAGAACGACCTCAAGTCGATCGACAACGTGACGATCTACACGTTCCTGTTCCCGATCGACCAGCTGCACCCGGACGCCGCGCGGAAGTCGCGCCAGATCTGGTGCGCTCCCGACCGCCAGAAAGCCTGGGACGCGTTCTTCGAGAGCGGCGCGCTGCCGGACAACAAGGGTGACTGCAAGGATCCGATCCAGGCCACCGCTGCGCTCGGACAGAAGCTGCGCGTGACCGCGACGCCGACGCTGGTGTTTGCCGACGGCTCCGTCGTCCCGGGTGCGCTGCCGGCGGCAGCAGCTCGAGACGGAGTTCGCCAACGCCGAAGCCGAGCTGAAGAAGATCGCCGCGGCGGCGAAGAAGTAGCGTCCTCCGACCGCTGCCCGGCTGGCCGGGCGGCGGTCGGACCGGCGCAGCGCCGATACGCGCCACACGCAGTCCTGCCCGCACCTCCCGCCCCCGCCCCTGGAGAACCCGCCGATGGCCATCATCGATTTCCTCAAGAAACAGTTCATCGACATCATCGAGTGGACCGACGACTCGCGCGACACGCTGTCGTACCGGTTCCCCGACGAGGACAAGGAGATCAAGAACGGCGCGCAGCTGATCGTGCGCGAGTCCCAGCTCGCGCAGTTCGTCTACGTCGGCGAGTTCGGCGACCAGTTCGGTCCGGGCAAGCACACGCTGACGACCGACAACATCCCGATCCTCACCAACCTCAAGAGCTGGAAGTACGCGCTCCAGAGCCCGTTCAAGGCCGACGTCTACTACGTCGTCACCCGCGTCTTCACCGGCAACAAGTGGGGCACGGCGAATCCGGTGATGATGCGCGACGCCGACTTCGGCATCGTGCGGCTGCGCGCGTACGGCACCTACGACTTCCGCATCGTCGACGCGAAGAAGTTCCTGAAGGAAGTCGCCGGCACCGACCACCACTTCCGGCTGGACGAATTCGCCGACACCATGCGCTCGCGGCTGGTCAGCGTGTTCTCCGACGCGCTGGCCGAGGCGAAGATCCCGGCGCTCGACGTCGCGTCGCGCTACGGCGAGCTCGGCGAGGCGCTGCTGCCGCTGATCAACCCCGTCATCGGCGCCAAGTACGGTCTCGAGATGACGTCGTTCATCGTCGAGAACGTGTCGGTGCCGCCCGAAGTCGAGCAGGCGATCGACAAGCGCTCGAGCATGGCGGCGGTCGGCAACCTCAACGATTACGTCAAGTTCCAGATGGCGCAGGGCATGGAGAAGGGCGGCAGTGGCGGCGCCGGCGGCATGGCGGCGGAGATGGCCGTCGGCATGGCGATGGCCCAGCAGATGATGAACCAGCAGGGCGGCCTGATGGCGCAGTCGACGCCGGGCATCGCCGCGCCGGCGCCGGCCGCCGCCGGCGGCGCCGAGCTCCTGACGCCGGCGCAGGTCGCGCAGCGCCTCGGCGTGACCGAGGCCGACGTCGTCGCGACCCTCGAGTCGGGCGATCTCAAGGGCAAGAAGATCGGCGCCCAGTGGCGCGTCACCCGCGCCGCGGTCGACGCGTTCCTCGCGTCATGACCGGCACGGCACGGCGGCGCGCGCTGTTCGTGCTGGCCGGGGGCGCGCTTGCCGCGGCCGCCTTCGCCGTCGGCCCGGGAGCGACCGGCGTTGCCAGCGCGCAGGACCCGCGCGCGTCGGAGGTCCAGCGCGCCGCGCGCGAGTGGCTCGAGCTGACCGACCGCTTCGACGGCATCGGTTCGCGCGAGGCCGCCGGCAAGCGATTCAAGGCGGCGATGACCGCCGACCAATGGTCGCTGGCGCTGCGGCGCGAGCGCAGCCCGCTCGGGAAGCTCGAGCAGCGCACGCTGCTGCAGACGCTGTTCGAGAAGTCGTTCGACGGACTGCCGGAAGGCGATTACGCGCTGGTGTCGTTTCGCTCGGCGTACGCGAACCGCCCCGACGTGCGCGAGACGGTGACGCTCGAGCGCGAGGCCGACGGCCGCTGGCGGGTGATCGGCTACTTCCTGCGCTGACGGCCCGATGAGCGAGACGGTCGCGCTGTCGCGGTTCGCCTGCCCGGCCTGCGGCGGCGAGGCGAACTGGAATCCGGCCAGGCAGAAACTCGTCTGCCCGTTCTGCGGGACCGAGTCGCCCGCCGCGATCGACGCCAGCGGCGCCATCGTCGAGCACGACCTCGTTCGCGCGCTGCGCGGCATCACCGACGACAAGCGCGGCTTCGACAGCGAGCTGCGGCAGGTCCGTTGCCAGAGCTGCCGGGCGATCTCGCTGTTCGATCCCAGACGGCAGGCGCAGAACTGCGAGTTCTGCGGCTCGACGCAGCTCGTCCCGTACGCGGAGACCAAGACGGGGTTCCGGCCGGAGAGCGTGCTGCCGTTCAAGGTGAGCGAGGCCGACGCCCGCGACCGCATCCGCGCGTGGTATGGCAAGCTGTGGCTGGCGCCGTCGGCGCTGAAGCGGAAGGCGCTCACCGACACCGTCCGCGGGGTGTACCTGCCCTACTGGACGTTCGACGCGCGGGTCGCCGCCGCGTGGACGGCGGACGCCGGGCACTACTACTACACGACCGAGACGTACAGCGAGGGCGGGCAGACGCGCACGCGGCAGGTGCAGCACGTGCGCTGGGAGCCCGCCGCGGGCCGCCTCGATCACTTCTTCGACGACGACCTCGTCTGCGCATCGGTCGGCGTCCACCCGGCGCTGCTGCGCGCGATCGAGCCGTTTCCGACGACCGAGCTCAGGCCCTACGACCCGGGGTACGTCGCCGGCTGGGTCGTCGAGCGCTACCAGATCGACCTCGTCGCCGCCGCGCAGCACGCGCGGGACGTGATGGACGCGAAGGTCCGCGACCTGTGCGCGGCGAAGGTGCCGGGCGACACCCAGCGCAACCTGCAGGTGCGCGCCGACTACGGCGGCCAGACTTTCAAGCACATCCTGGTCCCGGTGTGGCTGCTGTCGTACAACTACGGCAGCAAGGCCTACCAGTGCGTGATGAACGGCGTCACCGGTACGGTCCGCGGCGAATACCCGAAAAGCGCGTGGAAGGTGGCGCTGGTCGTGCTGGCGCTGTTCGTCGGCATCCTCGTCTTCATGTCGCTGGCAGGGCGGCGTTGACGCGCGCCGTGCCGACGACGGTTGCGCCGCGCGACCCGGATACGCCGGCCGGTGCAGCCCCGCTCGCGCTTGCCGCAGTCTCCGCGGGGTTTCCCGCTGCGTCTGCCGCCACCGCGACCGCGACCACTGTCCATCCGCCGGCAGTCGCCGCGCTCGCCGCGCTGGCGCGCTCGCGCGGGCTTGCGTTGCCCGACGGCCGTCCGCTGACGTTCGCGCCGGCGTCCGGCGTCGCCACCGCCGCGCTGGACTGGGAACGCGCGATCGCCGCCACGGCATGTGTGCGACTGCGCGAGGGATCGTGGCACGACGCCTTCAATGCGCTGGCCTGGCTCGCGTTCCCGCGCACCAAGGCGGCGCTGAACGCGGTGCACGTCGCGGCCTGCGCGGCGGATGGCGATGCGGATGGCGATGCGGATGGCGATGCGGATGGCGATGCGGACGGCGATGCGGACGGCGACGCGGCCGGCGATGTGCCGGGCGCCCGCGGGTCGTCGCCGCGCCGTCCCGCGCACGGACGGCCGCGCCGCGGCAACGCGAGAAGCCGCGCCCGCGACGCCGCGACCCTGCTCGATGAATCCGGCGTCGTCGTCGCCTGCGCCGACGCCGACCTGGTCGGCGCGTGGCGCGAACACCGCTGGCGCGACGCGTTCGGCGACGCCGCGCGCGTCGGCGCGTCGCTTGCCGCGTGCGTTGTCGGGCACGGCGTGCTGGACAAGCTGCGCGCGCCGTTTCCGGGGCTGACCGCGAAGGCGCTGCTGCTTCCGGTCGCGCCGTCGGGCCTTCCCCGCGAGCCGGAAGCGCGACGCGCGGACCTCGACCGGCGAGCCGCCGCGTGGATCGTCGCGCGCGGCGCGGCGTTCGCGCCGGATGACCTCCTGCCGCTGCCGCTCGCGGCGCTGCCGGCGCTGGCGTGGCAATTCCCGGTCGACCCGCCGCTGTCCGCCGATCCGCGTCGCTTCGACGACGTCGCCGTGTTCCGGCCGGCGCGTCGGCGCGCGATGGCGGCGGCCTGAACGCCGTGGCAACGCCCGTGTTCGAGGCCTCGACTGCCCGCGCGCTGGTCCGCGTGGTGGCCGGGCTGGGCATCGCCCTCGGCGCGCTGCTGTTCGTGCTGAAGGCGCCCGGGCCGTTCACGCTGTCCACCCACCTGTTCGTGCTGTGGCTGGTGCTGCCCTGGCTGGTCGCGCTCGCGCTGACGCTGCGCGGTCATGTGCGCGGCCTGCTGACCGCCGCGGCGCTGATGGCGGGCTTCGAGCTCTTCGCGTTCTACACCACCTTCCTCGCGCCGCGCGGCTCGACCTCGGCGCTCGTCTACGCAGTCAAGCCGGTCTGGCAGCTCGGCCTCATGGGGCTGTCGCTGCTCGCGGCGTTCGTGTTCGATCACCTGCGGCGCCGTGCGCCGCGAAAGGAAGGCCCGTGAAGCGCGTCGCGATCGTCACCGGAGTCTCGAAGGGCCTGGGCGAGGCGGTGGCCGCCGCGTTGCTGGCGCGCGGCTGGGAGGTGACCGGCATCGGCCGCAGCGCCTCGGCGCGTCTCGCGGCGGCCGCACCGGCGTTCCGTCTGGTCGCCTGCGATTTCGCCGCCATCGACGGCGTCGACGCGGCGATCGCCCCGGCGTTCGCGGCGGTCGCCGCGGCGCGGCCCGCCGCCGTCTGCCTCGTCAACAATGCGGCGACCGCGGAGCCGGTCGGCGTGGCCGGCGGGCTCGACGCGGCGGCGCTGGTCCGCGCACTCGGCGTCAACCTTGCCGCGCCGGTGGTCGTCGCCAACGCCTTCGTCCGCCATTGCGTTAACGCCGCGGCCGGCGCCGATTGCCGTGTCGTCAACGTCTCGTCGGGCCTGGCGGTGCGGGCGGTCCCGGGGGCGGGCGCGTACTCGATCGCCAAGGCGGGTCTCGAGATGCTGACGAAGATGCTCGACGCCGACGTGGCGGCGCCGTCCTTCCGCGCGATCACGCTGCGGCCGGGGATCATCGACACGCCGATGCAGGAGTTCATGCGCGCGAGGAGCGACGCCGAGATGCCGTCGGCGCCGATGTTCCGCGAGTTCCACGCCAGCGGGCGGCTGGCGGATCCGGACGCGCTCGCGGCGAGGATCGTCTCCCGGCTGATCGAGGCGCCGGTCGAGCGCGGGCGGACCTACGACGCTACGGAGTTGTGAGCCCGGCGATCGCGCCGGGCAGCTCGTCCGGCGTCGCGGCCAGGGCCTGCGCCCCGGCCGCCGCCAGTTCCTCCCTCGTGCCGTAGCCCCACAGCACGCCCACCGCCCGGACGCCGTTGGCGCGCGCCGCGTCGATGTCGTGATGTCGGTCGCCGACCATCGTGCACGCGGCGGCGTCGAGCCGTTCGCGCGCGATCAGGTGCGCCATCAGCTTTGCCTTGTCGTCGAGCGTGCCCGCGAGGTCGGCGCCGTAGACGCCGTCGAGCCGGGGCGCCAAGCCGAACCTCTCGACGATGCGCTCGGCGTAGGGCAGCGGCTTCGACGTGCACAGGAAGAGCCGCGCGCCGCCGGCGGCCAGCGCCTCGAGTGCGTCGTGGACGCCGGCATAGACGAAATTCTCCTGCCAGCCGACGTCCGCATAGCGCGTCCGGTAGTGGGCGAGCGCGCGTTCGACGGCCGCGGCGTCGGCGGTGGCGAGGAGCCGCGCGAACGAGGTGCGCAGCGGCGGGCCGATGCACGCGGCCAGCGCCGCGGCGTCGGGGGCGGGCGCGCCCAGCGCCGCGAGCGCATGGACGATCGAGCGGGTGATGCCGTCGTGGTTGTCGGTCAGCGTGCCGTCGAGGTCGAGCAGCACCGTCCGCCGGCGTGTCGTCGCAGCGGGCACCACGTCAGCGGGGGCCGCGGCGAAGCACGAAGTGGTAGTCGATCGTCGTCGCGGTCGCGCCCGCCTCCCACATCAGGCAGTAGTCCTGCGCGACCCTGGGCTGGAAGACGCCGGAGTCGCTGCCCACGCCGTCGCGCGAGACCGGCAGCACCACCGCCTTGCCCTCGTGGTAGTGGATGTTGAAATTGAGCGGCGCGCCCGCGGTGAAGTGGTACTCGAGCCGGTCGCCGGGAACGAGCTTGACGCACTCCTCGTGAAGGGCATACGGCGCGATGGCCTGCCCCTTGACCGACACCGGCACGTTCGGCGTGGGGGGGGCCGCGGTCGCGCACCCGGCGAGGACCGGCAGCAGGAGAACGGGGGCGAGGCGTCGGCGGAGCAGGCGCAGCACACGGTGTCTCATCGGGCATCCTCCCTGGCACGCCTCGCGCGCCGCTTTGCCGCGCGCCAGTCTTCGGCGAGCAGTGCGCAGCGGACGTGGTCGCGCCAGCGTCCGCCGATTTTCACGTACCGGCGCGAATAGCCCTCGCGGACGAACCCGATGCGTTCGACCAGCGCGACCGAGCGGGTGTTGTCCGGCTGGATGTTCACTTCCACCCGGTGCAATTTCAGCCCGCCGAACGCGTGCTCGAGTGCCAGCGCCAGGCCTTCGCGCATGTAGCCCCGGCCGGCGTGGGGTTCGAACGCATAGTAGCCGAGGTATGCGCTCTGGAACGCGCCGCGGACGATTTCGCTGAAGTTGAGCACGCCGACGAGCGCGCCGTCGAGGTTGCGGGCGACCAGGACGCCGGCATGTCGTGCCTCGCCGCTCCCGCGAGGGGGCGGGCGGAAGCGCGCGAGGTAGGCGGCAAAGGCGGTGCGCGTCGCGGGCGGGCTCACCCAGCCGGCGTGCAGCGCGCGGCTCGCGCGGACGGCCGCGAGGAAGGCCTTCGCATCGTCGGCGCGGGGAGCGCGGACGTGAACCTGTTCACCGCGCCGAAGCGCGGGATTCGTGGGACTGGGCATAATCGCGATTTTACCAAGCCAGGGGAAGACCTCGATGGAGAAATGGGTTGCGGCAAGGGTCGCCGGCAAGCATCGCTGGACCGACCGGCTGTATTCGCTGCAGATCGATGCCCCGGAAGTGACGTTTGTCGCCGGGCAGTTCGGGCGCGTCGCGCTGCCGGCGCCCGAAGGCTCGACCGAGCCGATGCTCGGCCGCCCGTATTCGTTCGTCAATGCGCCCGGGACGCAGCCGCACGAGTTCTACTTCATCACCGTCCCCGGCGGCCCGCTGACGCCGCGGCTGGTGGCGCTGGAGCCCGGCGACCCGGTCTGGCTGCTGCGCAACGCCAACGGCTTCTTCTCGGTCGGGGAGGTGCCCGCGGCCGACGCGCTGTGGTGCCTGGCCACCGGCACCGGCATCGGGCCGTTCCTGTCGATGCTGCGCACCGCCGAGACCTGGGAGAAGTTCCAGCGCGTGGTGCTGGTGCACGCGGTTCGCTTTGCCGAGGAGCTGACCTACGGAGACGTGATCGCCGCGATCGCGGCCGCGCACCCCGGCGCGTTCACGTACATCCCGGTCGTGTCGCGGGAGCCGCACCCGGGCGCGCTACCGGGGCGGATCCCCGCGCTGATCGAGGACGGCCGGCTCGAGGCCCGCGCCGGCGTGCCGCTGACCGCCGACAACGCCCACGCGATGCTTTGCGGCAATCCGGCGATGGTCGACGACGTGCAGGCGGTGCTCGCCGCGCGCGGCATGCGCCGCCACCGGCGCCGCGAGCCCGGGCACGTGACGGTGGAGACCTACTGGTAGCGGCGTGGCGACCCGAGGGCATGTGCGGCCCGCGGTCGACCGCGGCGGCGCGGGCGGGTACGATCGGCAATGAGGGGGACAGGCGCGAATGAAGCTTTGGGGTGTCGCAATGGTGCGCAACGAGGCCGACGTGATCGAGGCCTTCGTGCGCCACAACCTGACCGTGCTCGACGGGCTGACGGTCGTCGATCATCGCTCGACCGACGCGACCCCGCGCATCCTCGAATCCCTGCGCGCCGAGGCGCTGCCGCTCGCGATCGAGTCGGATTCCCGGGTCGGTTTCTACCAGGGCGAAGTGATGACCGAAGCAGTGCGCGCCGCGTTCGGGTCGACCGGCGCGGACTTCATCTTCGCGCTGGACGCCGACGAGTTCGTGCGCGTCCGCGATCGCGCGTTGCTGGAACGCGTGCTGGGCGGGTTGCCGCCGCGGATCCACGCTGCGCTGCGGTGGCAGACCTACATCCCGGATTTCGCGGCGCCGGCGGTCGACGTGGTCGACGTGGCGCGAGCTGCCAAGCGTCTCGAGACCGAGCGCCACGGCGCGTTCAAGCTGGTCGTCGCCCGCCACTTCCTCGACACACCGGAGGCGTTCATCATTCCCGGCAACCACTCGGTGTTCCCCCGTCGGGGCATGCCCCAGGGCACCACGACGCCGCAGGCGGCGATCTCGGCCGAGGTCGCCGCGCTGGCGCACCTGCCGCTGCGCAGTCGTGGGCAGTTCGTCGCCAAGGTCGCGGTCAAGTGGCTCGGCCGCGTGGCGGCCGGACTCCCGTACAAGGCCGACCTGCAGACCGTGGCAGCGTACGAGGCGATCCGGAGCGGGAAAGCGCTGACCGACGACTTCATGCTCGAGCAGGCGGTGAACTGGACGGTCGCCAATCACCGCTGGCTGCCAGCCGATCAGGTAAAGCTGGTGCACGACCCTTTTCTGGCGGAGTTCGCTCTTCGGCATACGCCGGCGTCGGTCGCCGACCCGCTGCTGCACGTGCTCGCCGCGGCGGAGGAAATGGCAGGCGAACTGAGCCGTCTCAGGGGGCACGCGGCCGAGCCGGCGGCGGATGCGTCGACGTGATCCACGCGCGCGAACAATCGAACCGGCGATGACCGAGAGCGATCCCAGGCCGAGGTCGGTCACCGTAGTGGTCGAGTGGGACAACGTCCGCCTGTCGGAGCTCGGCCGCGCGCGCCGCATGCTTGCAGAGCTCGACCGCCAGGCCGAAGCGCTGGCCCGCGCCGGTCATCGCGAGTGGCAGGGCCGGCCGGTGCGCGTCGACATCGTCCTGGTGTTCGATTCGCAGCGCTTCGACGAGGCGACGGTGCGGCAGGCGGTCGCCGATTCGAGCGCGCCGGGCACGTCCCTTCCGATGCGGCTGCTGCCCTCGCCCGGCGCTTCCTACTACGAGCAGAAGAACGCCGGCGCCGCGGCCGCAACCGGCGACGTCGTGGTGTTCCTCGACAGCGACGTCGTGCCCGAGGACGGTTGGCTCGAGTCGATCCTGCGCCCCTTCGCGCTGCCCTGGGTCCAGTGCGCCGCCGGCAACAGCTACGTCGAGACCGGGTCCGTTTACGAGAAGGCGTTTGCGTTGACCTGGTTCTTCCCGTTGCGCGACCACGACGGCCGGCGAGGGCTGGTGGCGAAGTTTTATGCGAACAATGTCGCCTTCCGTCGCGACTTCTTTCTCGCGCGCAGGTTTCCGGACGAAGGCGGCCTCGCGCGCGGCGCGTGCCAACGGCTCGCCGAATCGATCCGCGCCGAGGGTCGCAAGATCGCGTACGACGGTTCCGCGCGGGTGTCGCACCCGCCACCGAACGGATTCCGCCACTACGTCGAGCGCGGTGTCGCGCAGGGGCGCGACAACCTGCTGGGAGGCTGGCACGCGAGCCGGTCGCCCCTCGCGTCATTGCGGCGATGGGCGACGGCGATGAGCAAGGCGACGTCGCGCATCTGGCGCGGTCGCAAGGCCGTCGACTTGGGCGCCCTGGAGTTGCCGGGCGCGCTTCTCGTCAGCTGGGGCTATTGCACGCTGATGCTCGTCGGCGAAGCCGGGGCCATGATCGCGCCGCAGTTCATGCGGCGGCGTTTCCAGCTGTAGGGAGCGGGGGCCGCCGAGAACGGAGGGCGACGCGCGGTGTCCAGGTTCGGCCAGCTCCTGACGTTCGGGGTCGCAGCGCATGAAGTAGGGTCACGCATGAAGTAGGGTCAGACTCGACTTTCCCGAAGTAGGAAGTAGTGAAGTAGGGTCAGACTCGACTTTCACTCGCCATGCGATCTCAAGTCGGAAAGTCGAGTCTGACCCTACTATTCCGCGGGAAGTCGAGTCTGACCCTACTATTCCGCCAGCGCGCGGGTCACGATCTCGCTCACGTCGGGCGACAGCGGGGCGGCGGCAATTTCCCGTAGCGCCGCCTGCTGCAGCGAGCGGCGCGGCTCGTCGAAGCGGCGCCAGAGATTGAACGCCTCGGCGAGCGTCGCCGCCATCTGCGGATTGATGCGGTCAACCGCGATCGTCTGCGCGGCGACGAAGCGGTAGCCGCTGCCGTCGCGCACGTGGAACCCGGGCCAGTTCCGGCGCGCGTAGGCGCCGACCAGCGAGCGCAGCCGGTTCGGGTTGCGGGCGTTGAACTTCGGATGTCCGAGCAGGCCCTGCACGCGGGCCAGCGTGTCGGCGCGCAGCGACGTCGCCTGCAGCATGAACCACTTGTCCAGCACCAGCGGCTCGTCGCGCCAGGCGGCCTCGAATCGCGCGAACAGCTGCGCGCGCTCCGCAGCCGCGCTGTGGTTCACCGCCGCGAGCGCGGCGATGGCGTCGGTCATGTTGTCGGCGCCGTCGTAGTGCGCGACGGCGAGCGCGCGGGCCGGCTCGTCGTCGAGCGCGCCGAGGTAGCCGAGGCAGAGGTTGGCGAGCCGGCGCGCACCGGTCTGCGCCGGCGTCGGCGCGTAGGCTGCGCGGACGCGGCGCCTGGCGTAGACACGCTCGAATGCGTCGCGCGCGAGCCGCGCTGTTTCGCGGGTCACGAATTCGCGCGCCGCGAACAGCGCGTCGGCGTCGATGGTCGCGACGAGGCCTGCGAGGTAGGCGAGGTCCGGCGGGGTCAGCGCCAGCGCGATCAGCGCAGGATCGCTCGCTTCGTCGGCGAGCAGCGCCTGCACCAGCGCCGCCAGCGCCGGGGGCAGCTGCGGCGCGTCGCCGGCGGCGATCCGCTCCGCGAGCAGCAGGATCGCGTCGGCGAAGCTGCGCTGCGCGGCGTCCCAGCGGTTGACCGGATCGCTGTCGTGCGTGGCGAGGAACGCGAGGTCGTCCGGCGTGTGGTCGGAGACCAGCCGCACCGGCGCCGAGAACCCGCGCAGCAGCGAAGGCACGGGCCGCGCCGGAACGTCGACGAAGCGGAAGGTCTGGACGTCGCGGGTGAGGTCCAGCACGCGGGTCGTCGCGCCCGGGGTGCGCTCGCCGTCCTGCGTCAGCGGCAGGTCGCGGCCGTCGGGGCCGACGAGACCCACGGCCAGCGGGATGTGGAACGGCGCCTTCTCCGGCTGCCCGGGCGTCGGCGCCGTGTGCTGCTCGACCTCGAGCGTGTACGTGCGCAGCGCCGGATCGTGGCGTCCGCGCGCGGTGACCACCGGCGTGCCGGCCTGCGCGTACCAGCGGCGAAACTGCGCGAGGTCGGGGCCGCCGGTCTCCGCGCTGGCGTCGGCCATCGCCTGGACGAAATCGTCGCAGGTCACCGCCTGGCCGTCGTGCCGCTCGAAGTAGAGGTCCATGCCGCGACGGAAGCGCTCGGCGCCGAGCAGCGTGTGCAGCATGCGGATGACCTCGGCGCCCTTTTCGTAGACGGTCGTCGTGTAGAAGTTGTTGATCTCGACGTACTCGTCGGGGCGCACCGGGTGCGCCATCGGGCCCGCGTCCTCGGGAAACTGGTGGTTGCGCAGGAACGCGACCGCGGCGATGCGCTCGACGGCGCGCGACTGCAGGTCGGACGAGAACTCCTGGTCGCGGAAGACGGTCAGGCCCTCCTTCAGTGACAGCTGGAACCAGTCGCGGCAGGTCACGCGGTTGCCGGTCCAGTTGTGGAAATACTCGTGGCCGACGACGCTCTCGATCGCCAGGTAGTCGTCGTCGGTCGCCGTCTGCGGCTGCGCCAGCACCAGCTTACTGTTGAAGATGTTGAGGCCCTTGTTCTCCATCGCGCCCATGTTGAAGTCGTCGGCGCAATAGATCATGAACAGGTCGAGGTCGTACTCGCGGCCGAAGCGCTCCTCGTCCCAGCGCATCGCGCGCTGCAGCGACGCCATCGCGTGGTGGCAACGCGGGAGGTTCGCCGGCGTCGACCAGATCTCCAGCTCGACCTGGCGCCCCGAGCGCGTGGTGAAGGTGTCGGTCAGCGCCGAGAGGTCGCCGGCGACCAGCGCGAACAGGTACGAGGGCTTGGGAAACGGGTCGTGCCATTTCGCGAAATGGCGCGCGGCGCCGCCCGCGCCCGGGACCGGACCGGCGTCGACCCGGTTGCCGTTGGCCAGCAGCACGGGGAAGCGGTCGCGGTCGGCGATCAGCGTCACCGTGTACGTCGCCAGCACGTCGGGGCGGTCGGGGAAGTACGCGATCCGCCGGAATCCCTCGGCCTCGCACTGGGTGCAGAAGGTGCCCGACGACAGGTACAGCCCCTCGAGCGCGACGTTGGCGGCGGGGTTGATCGTCGCCGCGACGGTCAGCGTCCCGCTGCCCGGCGGGTCGTCGATGGTGAGCGACCGCTCACCCAGCCGGTAGCGCGACGGGTCCAGCGGCACCCCGTCCAGCGCCACCGTCACGTCGTGCTGCTGCTCGCCGTCGAGGACCAGCGCCGCGGTGCGGTCGCCGGCATGGGCGGACGGATTGCGGCGGAAGGCGAGCGTGGCCGTGACCCGCGTCGCTTCGGGCTGCAGGTCGAGCGAGAGGTCGACGGCGTCGACGAGGAACGCGGGCGGCCGGTAGTCGAGCCGCCGGATGGCCGCCGGCGCCGCGTCGCGCGGGAGCATCAGCCTTTCACCTCGATCAGCTCGACGTCGAACATCAGGGTCGCGTTGGGGGGGATGACGCCGCCCGCGCCGCGCTCGCCGTAGCCCAACTGCGGGGGGATCACCAGCGTCCGCTTGCCACCCGTCTTCATGCCGACGACGCCCTCGTCCCAGCCCTTGATGACGCGGCCGGCGCCGAGAATGAAGCCGAACGGCACGCCCCGGTCCAGCGAGCTGTCGAACTTGGCGCCGCGCCCGTCGGGCTTGGTCGGGTCATAGAGCCACCCGGTGTAGTGGACGAGCACGGCTTTTCCGGTGACCGATTCGACACCATCACCTTGTTTCGTATCGATTTTCTTAAGTTCGGTCACTTTGGCACCTATTTTGCTTGACATGGATTGATCGCCCCCTGCCGCCGGGCTTGCCGGCGGGGTTCCCTGCGCGTTGGCGCCGAGCGCGAACAAGGCGGCCAAGGCGACGGCGACGGGGGTGGCGAGGAACGCAGCCCGGGCGATTCCGGTCGGACGGCGTCGGTCGAAAGGCGGATGTTCGGGCATGGAATACTCACGAAAAATGAACGGGGCGCAGCACAAACGACGTCATCGGGCCGACGGTTTCGCGATGGCCGTGACCGTCGAGCGGCGAATTGTAGCCGACACGCTGGTGTGTTTTGCGCGGGCTCCGGATTTGGTCTATAAATAACGCCCCCAACTCCGGAATGCGGGTGCGAACTTCCGCGCCGTTTCGCTGCCGGAATCCCGCACCCAACGCATTCCGTCGAGCCGCCACCGCATGTTCGGATTCCTGACGCAACCGGCCAAGGATCTCGCCGATCCGCTGCAGTCGCCCAAGCTGGCGTCGGCGTGGCTGCGCCAGTTGCCCGCGCTCGACGTCATCGGCCGCCAGCAGCACGTGATGCGCGCGTTCGATGGCATGCGGCAGTCGCGCAAGCCCGTCGACGCCAACCGCGTCGCGGCGATCGAGTTCCTCGACGCCGCGCTCGGCGCCGACCGCCGCCAGCTGATGAAGCAGTACGTCGAGAACATCGACGGCTCGGCCAAGCTCGCCGAGCGGATCTGGCAGGCGGTGCACGAGATGACGCAGGGCTTCATCTTCGCCTACCAGGCGGCGCTCGAGGCGGCGCTGGAGCAGGGCACCAATCCGCGGTGGAAGCCGCTGGTGCCGGGCCTGTTCACGCGCCTGGTGCACTTCTACGGCACCGACGCCAAGCTGCGCGTCTTCCGCTACGAGCGCTGGATCCCCGCGAAGTGGATCGACATGCACCGGCTGTACATGCGCGGCACCGAGATCGGCGTCGATCGCGTCCCGACGACGCTCGCGAGCGCCGGGTCGGGAGGCACGCAGTGGACGCTCGAGCAGGAGTACCTGTTCGTGCTGCTCGTCCACCAGCTCAACACCGGCAACCTGTCGCCGCTCGAGCTCGACTGGGCGAGCTCGCAGCTCCGGGCTTGGAGCCGCAAGCTCTCGCTCGACGCGGTGCCGCGGTCGCCCGAGGGCTTTTTCGTCGACGTGGCCGGCAAGCAGGGGCTGGTGCGCCGCACCGGCAGCGATTCCGGCTCGATGCTGCGCTACCTCGACACGACACCTATCGCCGAGCAGCTCGAGCGCGCGGTGTACGCGCTGCGCCAGTCCGAGGCAACGGACCAGGGACCGGCGGCGCCGATCAACCAGCAGCGCATCGCGATCCTGGAAAAGATGCGCCCGGCCATTTCGCCGAACCTCAACGCCGACCTGCGGCGCGACCCGCGGGTGGCGGTCACCGTGGCCGCCAAGGTGCGCATCGGCCTGTCGCGGATCTGCCGCGACCTTGCCGCCAAGGACATGAACGAGACGTCGCCCGAAGCCCCGTCGGGCACCGAGCAGATCGAGGTGTACGCGGTCGCCGACGCGCCGCGGGTGCGCCGCCGCGAACCCGACGAGCACGACTCGCTCGCCGCGTCGATTTCGTCGTTCTCCGACCCGATGTGGCGGGTGAAGGACCGGAGCGTGGCGGGCCTGCGCATCGCCGCGTCCGGCGGCATCGGGCAGGCGCTGACGCTGGGCGCGCTGGTCGCCGTCCGCCAGTCCGACGTCTCGGACTGGGTGCTGGGCGTCGTGCGCCGGCTGAACAAGGTGAGCACCGAGGACGTCGAGGCCGGCGTCTCGATCATCGCCGAGCGCCTGGTCGCCGTCACGCTGCATGCGCGGCGCGAGGCGAAGAGCGACCTCGGCATCGTGGTCAACGGCGTCGACCTGTCGACGATGGGCGCGCGCTTCGACGGGCTCTACCTGCCGCCGCCGTCGCGGCCCGACAAGCCGCTCGCGGTGAAGACGCTGATCGTGCCGACGCACGAGTACAGCGAGGGCCGGCAGGTCATCCTGACCACCGGGCGGTCGGTGTACACGGTGGCGCTGCGCCACCTGGTCGAGCAGCGCGCCGACTGGAGCTGGGTCGCGATCCAGATCGTCGAGAAGCGCGCCCGGGAGTTCTGATTCAGTCCTGCGGCCGGAAGCGCAGCGTAAGCGTGCGCTGGAAGACCTCGGCGCGCTCGGGACGCGGCAGCGGCGACGATTTCGCCAGCGCCCGCTGCACCGCCTCGTCGTAGGCGCGCACGCCGCTCGACTTCCTCAGCACCACGTCGATGATCTCGCCGGTCGGCAGCTGCGCGACCTCGAACACGGCTTCCGGATTGCCGGCGATCTCCGGCGGCAGGATCACGTTGCCCTTCACCTTGGCCTGGATGCGCTGGATCCAGTCGGCCTCGGCCCGGGCGCGCGCCGCCGCCTGCGCCCGCGCGTTCGCCTCCGCCTGCGCGCGTGCCGCGGTCTCGGCCTGGACCTGCCGTTCGCGGTCCGCGGCCGCCTTCAGCGCCTCGGTCTCGCGGGCCTGGCGTTCGCGCGACTCGGCGACGCGGCGCTCGTCGGCGATCTTCTTCTCCGCGGCGCGCTTGTCGGCCTCGCGCTTCGCGGCGTCCCGCTGCTCGCGCAGCTCCTTTTCGTGCTCGGCCTGGGCGCGCCGCCGCTTCTCCTCTTCGGCCCTGGCCTTGAGCGCGATGTCCGCCGCCTTCGGATCCGGCGCCGCCGCCTTGGGCTCCGGCCGCGGCGCAGGCTTCGGCTCCGGCTTGGGTTCGGGCCGGGGCTCCGCCTTCGGCTCGGGCGGGGGCTCGACCCGGGGCTCGGGCCGCGGCGGCGGCGCCGTGGCGGGAGGCGGGGTCGGCGCCGGCTCGGCGGTGCGCGCGGGCGGCGCGTACAGCTCGGCCGTCACCGGCGCCGACGGCTTGTTCTGCCAGGTCAGCGAGAACACCAGCACCGCCAGAAACGCCAGGTGCACCGCCACCGCGAGCCCGGCGGCGAGCCAGCGGCCGGAAGCGCGATCGGGTTGCTGGCGGTCGTCCTTCGCCATCTCGGCGTCAGTTCGACGCGGGCCGGGCCAGCAGCCCGACCTTCTTCGCGCCGTTGCGCTGGAGCACGTCGAGAATCGCCAGCACGTCCTCGTAGCGTGCGCTCCGGTCGGCGGCGATCACCACCGGCTGCTCCGGCCGCGCGGCCTGCTTGGCGCGGATGCGGGCCACCAGCTCGTCGCGCGACACCGCCACGGCGGCGCCGCCGCGCTCGCGGTCGGTGAGCAACAGCGTCTTGTCGGCGCGCAGCAGCACCTCGAGCGGCTGCGCCGGCGTGGCCAGGCGGCTGCCCACCGAAGGCAGCTCGATCTCGCCCGGAGGTATCAGCGGGGCGGTCACCATGAAGATGACGAGCAGCACCAGCATCACGTCGATGTACGGCACGACGTTGATCTGGTTGATCGGCTTGCGGGGGCGGCGCATGTCGGTTCAGGCGGGTCGGGGCGGGAAAAGTTCCATCGCGGGACTCAGGCCTGCCGCTGCAGGATGTTGGAGAACTCCTCGATGAAGGTCTCGTAGCGGACGGCGAGGCGGTCGACGTCGTGGGTGTAGCGGTTGTAAGCGACGACGGCGGGTATCGCGGCGAAGAGGCCGATCGCCGTCGCGATCAGCGCCTCGGCGATGCCGGGCGCGACGTTGGCGAGCGTCGCCTGGCTCACGTTGGCGAGCCCGCGGAAGGCGTTCATGATGCCCCAGACGGTGCCGAAGAGCCCGATGTACGGCGACACCGAGCCGACGGTGGCCAGCCCGGCGAGGTGCGCCTCCAGCACGTCGATCTCGCGCTGGTAGGCGGCGCGCATCGCGCGGCGCGCGCTGTCCAGCGTCACCGCGGCGTTGCTGCCCTGCTTGCGGTGCTTCGCGTATTCGCGGAAGCCGGAGGCGAACAGGTGCGCGAGGCCGCCGGCGTCCTTCGACGCGCTGGTCCGCTGGTACAGCTCGGCCAGGTCGCCGCCTTTCCAGAACTCGTTCTCGAACGCGTCGGTGTCGCGGATCGCGCGCGAGATCTGGAAGTGCTTGATGAAGATCTGCCACCACGACCACAGGGACAGGCCGGCCAGCAGCAGCATCACCGCCTGGACGATGATCGACGCCTGCGCGATCAGCGAGACGAACGAGAGATCGGTATGAACGTTCACCCGGGGGACTCCATCAACGAAGACTTCATGCGGGCGGCGATGGCCGCGGGAATGCGGGCGGGGCGCCAGGACGCGCGGTCGATGCAGACGAGCGCGATCCGCGCGCGGACGAGCGTCTTCGCCCCGCGCTCGACCGTCTGCGCGACGGTGAAGCGGGCGCGCCCCAGTTCGATAGGGGCGACGGTCACGTCGAGCCGGTCCACCAGCCGCGCCGGCGCCAGGTAGTCGACCTCGGCGCGCGCGACGGCGAACGCGACGCCGTGCTCGCGCTCGACCTGCGCCAGGTCGAAGCCGTGCGCCGCCAGCCACTCGGTCCGCGCGCGCTCCATGAAGCGCAGGTAGTTCGCGTAGTAGACGACCCCGGCGGCGTCGGTGTCCTCGTAGTAGACGCGGACCGGGAAGCGGAAGGGTTCGGCGCCGACGGTCATTCGCCCGGAAAGAGTTCCGCCGACGGCGCCGGCAGGGTGAAGCCGAAGTGGCGGTACGCCAGCGGCGTCGCGATCCGGCCGCGCGAGGTGCGCTGCAGGAACCCCTGCTGGATCAGGAACGGCTCGAGCACGTCCTCGATGGTGTCGCGCTCCTCGCCGATCGCGGCCGACAGGTTGTCGACGCCGACGGGACCGCCGGAAAACTTGTCGAGCACCGTGTGCAGCAGCTTGCGGTCCATCACATCGAGGCCCGCGGCGTCGACGTCGAGCATCGCAAGCGCCGCGTCGGCGACCTCGCGGGTGATCTCGCCGCCGGCGCGCACCTCGGCGAAGTCGCGCACGCGGCGCAGCAGGCGGTTGGCGATCCGCGGCGTGCCGCGCGAGCGCCGCGCGATCTCGAAGGCGCCGTCCGGGTCGGCGACGATCGACAGCAGGCCCGCCGAGCGCGTGACGATGCGCGCAAGCTCCTCGGCGGTGTAGAACTCGAGGCGGGCGACGATGCCGAAGCGGTCGCGCAGCGGATTGGTCAGCATGCCCGCCCGCGTGGTGGCGCCGACCAGCGTGAACGGCGGCAGGTCGAGCTTGACCGACCGCGCGGCCGGCCCCTCGCCGATCATGATGTCGATCTGGTAGTCCTCGAGCGCCGGGTAGAGGATTTCCTCGACGATCGGCGACAGCCGGTGGATCTCGTCGATGAACAGGACGTCGTTCGGCTCGAGGTTAGTCAGCAGCGCGGCGAGGTCGCCCGGGCGCTCGAGCACCGGCCCCGAGGTCTGCCGCAGGTTGACGCCGAGCTCGTGCGCGATGATGTGCGACAGCGTCGTCTTGCCGAGGCCCGGCGGGCCGAACAGCAGCACGTGGTCGAGCGACTCGCGCCGCTTCTTCGCGGCCTCGATGAAGATCGACAGCTGGCCGCGGATCTTCTCCTGGCCGACGTATTCGTCGAGCACGCGCGGCCGCAGTGCCCGCTCGAGCGCCTCCTCCTGCACGCCCGCGGGCTTCGGCGCGACGATGCGCGTGAAGTCGTCGTTGTCGATGGCCATGGGCGGATTCTATGCTTTCGCCGCACGTCGCAGGGCGGGCGACATCGCGCTCAGCCCTTGCCCAGCAGCTTCAGCGCCTGGCGGATGCCGTCGGCGACGGCGACGTCCGCCGGCAGCGTCTTCACCGCCGCGACCGCCTCCTTGTCGCTGTAGCCAAGCGTCAGCAGCGCGTTGAGGATGTCCGACGACGCCGACGCCGGCCGATGGATGCCCACGGCTGTCGTGAGCTCGGCGCCGAGCTTGTCCTTGAGCTCGAGCAGGATGCGCTCGGCGGTCTTCTTGCCGATGCCGGGAACCTTGGTCAGCCGGCCGGACTCCTGCAGCGTCACCGCCTGCGCAAGCTCGGCGACCGACAGGCCCGACAGCACGGCGAGCGCGATCTTGGCGCCGATGCCGCTGATTTTCGTCAGCCGGCGGAAGGTCCGGCGCTCCTGCTCGGTCAGGAAGCCGTACAGCAGGTGCGCGTCCTCGCGGACGACCAGGTGCGTGAACAGCGAGAGCTTCGCGCCGTTGTCGGGCAGGTTGTAGAACGTGCTCATCGGCACGTCGATCTCGTAGCCGACGCCGGCGACGTCGACGACGATCTGCGGTGGGTTCTTCTCGACGAGCGTCCCGGTGAGGCGTCCGATCATGGTCGCCGATTATCGCATTTCCGCGTCCGCGCCGGCCGCGCGGCGCGCCCGCGGTGCGCCGGGGTCACGCGGGCAGCGCCGCGAGGTGGTCGCGCACCGCGACGAGGTCGGCCAGCACCAGCACCGACGCGGCGGCGAGCGCGGCCGAGGGCGCGTGGAGGTCCGGCACCATGATCGGACGCATGCCCGCCGCCAGCGCGCCGCGCACGCCGGGCTCGGAGTCCTCGAGCACGACGCACTCCGGCGCGGGCGCGCCGAGCCGGGCCGCCGCCTCGACGAAGATGTCGGGGGCCGGCTTGCCGCGCGCGATCTCGTCGCCGCCGACGACGGCGACGAAGCGCGGCGTCAGCGCGGTCCGGTCGAGCTTCGCCAGGGCCCGCGAGCGACGCGTCGACGTGGCGACGGCTTTCGGGATCCGCGCCTCGTCGAGCCAGTCGAGCAGGGCTCCGAGCCCGGACTTCAGCGCCAGGCCCTCGCGGTCGACGATCGCGTCGTAGGCGACGTGCCACGCGCGCATCAGGTCGTCGACCGGGTAGCCGGCGCCGTGGTGCCCGGCGATGAGGGCGCGGCAGTCGGCGAAGTTGCGGCCGATCAGCCTCGACGTGACGGCGTGGTCGAACGGCAGGCCGGCGGCGACCGCGGCGTCGGTCCACGCGCGTGCGGCGAGCGGCTCGGTGTCGAGCATCAGGCCGTCCATGTCGAAGATCACCGCGGCCGGCCGCCGCTGCGGGTCCGGTGCGGGCGGCGGGTGCGCCCGGGCCCGCGCCCCCGGAACTGCGGCCGGCGTCGCTGCGGCAGTCGCGCGCGACGTCGACCCGGGCAGGGCGGCGGTGGGAACTTTGCCTTCGTCGTTCATACCAGGCGCCCGGCGCGGACGCGGTACCCGGTGCGGCGCAGGCCGCCCAGGCCCGCGGCGCCGTGGGCGTGGCAGATCGCGCAGGCGAGCGCGTCGGCGGCGTCGGGCGACGGCGTTCCCGGCAGCGACAGCAGCCGCCGGACCATCTCCTGCACCTGGGGCTTCAGCGCGCGGCCCTTGCCGACGACCGCCTGCTTGACCTGGCCGGCCGTGTACTCGGCGACCGGCAGCCCGGCGAGCACGACGGCCGCGATCGCGGCGCCGCGCGCCTGGCCCAGCAGCAGCGTCGAGTTCGGGTTGACGTTGACGAAGACCTTTTCCACGGCCACCTCGTCGGGCGCGTACTCGCGGATGACGTGGGCGAGGTCGCGGGCGATGACGCCGAGGCGCGTCGGCAGCTCGTCGCCGGCGGCGCGGATGCAGCCGCTGGTGATGTACTCGAGCCGGCTTCCGTGCGCCTCGACGATGCCGAAGCCGGTGATGCGCAGGCCGGGGTCGATGCCGAGGATGCGGCGCACGCCCGCCGGCACGGCGCGCATCCGGTCAGGCGCTCCGGCCGCGAGCCGGCATCACTCGCCGTCCATCACCGCCGACGTGTAGACCTCCTGCACGTCGTCGAGCGATTCGAGCGCGTCGATGAGCTTCTGCATCCGCGCCGCGTCGTCGCCGGCGAACTCGATCTCGGTCGACGGCTTCATCGTGACCTCGGCGAACTCGGGCTCGAGTCCCGCCTTTGCCAGTGCATCCTTGATGCCGACGAAGTCGTACGGGCCGGTGACGACCTCGATGCTGCCGTCGTCGTTGGTGACGACGTCCTCGGCGCCGGCGTCGATCGCCGCCGCCATCACCTTGTCCTCGTCGGTTCCCGGCGCGAAGACGATCTGCCCGCAGTGCTTGAACAGGAACGCCACCGAGCCGTCGGTGCCGAGGTTGCCGCCGTACTTGGAGAACGCGTGGCGGACGTCGGCGACGGTGCGCGTGCGGTTGTCGGTCATGCAGTCGACGATCACCGCGGCGCCGTTGATGCCGTAGCCCTCGTAGCGGATCTCCTCGTAGTTCACGCCCTCGAGCTCGCCGGAGCCGCGCTTGATTGCGCGCTCGATCGTGTCCTTGGGCATGTTCTGCCCGTAGGCCTTGTCGACGGCGAGCCGCAGCCGCGGATTGGCCGAGACGTCGCCGCCGCCCAGCCGCGAGGCGACGGTGATTTCCTTGATCAGGCGGGTGAAGATCTTGCCGCGCTTCGCATCCGTCGCGGCCTTCTTGTGCTTGATGTTCGCCCACTTGCTGTGACCCGCCATGTCCGCTCCGGCAATGCCCGTGTTGAATGACCTGAAATTATACCGGCTCGAGCAGGCCCTGCTGCTGCAGGAACTTCTGCAGCACGTTCAGCCGCACCGACGCGTCGTTGATCTCGAGCATCGACTGCTTGATCGGCAGCGGCAGCGGCAGCAGTTCGGCCAGGCGGTAGCCGACCCACGATGCGTCGTCCCATGCCTGCGCGGCCGGGAACTGCTGGGGGCCGACCCGCGCTGCGATCACCTCCAGCAGGCGCGCGAGCGGCGCGAACGCGTCGGCCAGCGCCACCGCCGGCTCCGCGGCCAGCGGCGAGACCTCGCCGACGACGAGGCCGTCGCGCCGGACCGCGTGGCCGCGGACCTGGAAGCGCGTCTCGCCCTGGACCGTGAGGTGCAGCACGCCCTGCGGCATGTCCCAGCCGGTGATTCGCGCCAGCGTGCCGATGGGGGCGAATGCCGGCGCGGCGGCGGCGCCCGCCGGCCCCTGCCCCGCGGCCGCGACTTCGTTGCCGCGGGTGATGAGGCATACGCCGAACGGCGCCTCGTCGCGCATGCAGGCCTTGGTCATCTCGATGTAGCGCTGCTCGAACACCTTGAGCGGGAGCAGGCCTCCCGGAAACAGCACGGTGCGCAGCGGGAACAGCGGCAGCTCCACGCGATCGCGACCGGCGGGCGCGCGCAGGAACGGCAGCTTCACGCCCGCCCGCCGGGAGGCGCTTCCTGCCGGTGGTCGCCCCAGCGGGGCCCCAGCCGGTGCGGGACGGCGAGCTGGTCGAGCACGCGCGCGACGACGAAGTCGACCAGGTCGGCGACCGCCTCCGGCCGGTCGTAGAATCCGGGCGACGGCGGCACGATCGCCGCGCCGGCCCGCGCGAGCGCCAGCATGTTCTCGAGGTGGATCACCGAGAAGGGTGTCTCGCGCGGCACCAGCACCAGCGGCCGGCGCTCCTTCAGCATGACGTCGGCGGCGCGCTCGATGAGGTTGTCGGCGAGGCCGTGGGCGACGGCCGCCAGCGTGCCCATGCTGCAAGGACAGATGACCATCGCGTCGGCGGGATTGGAGCCGGACGCGACCGGCGCCATCCAGTCCTCGCGGCCGAACACCGACAGCTGGCCGTCTGCCGCGCCGTACCGTTCGGCGAGGAGCCTCGCGGCCTCGCGCGGCTGCGACGGCAGCACCAGGTCGCACTCCTGCTTCGCGACGATCTGGGCGGCGGGCGAGTACAGCAGGTAAATGCGGCAACCCGCGGCGAGCAGGGCGTCGAGCAGCCGCAGCCCGTAGGGCATGCCCGAGGCGCCGGTGAAGGCGAGCGTGACCGTCGACGGGGCGGGCATCGCGGGCTCCGGTCTCAGCCCAGCTCGCGGTGCCGGGTCAGCACCTGCCAGCGCGAGGCGAGCGCGCGCCCGAGCCGCTCGGCCAGGTAGACCGAGCGGTGGCGCCCGCCGGTGCAGCCGATCGCCACGGTCAGGTAGTTGCGGTTGTCGCGCCCGTAGTCCGGCAGCCAGCTGGCGACGAAATGGTAGATGTCGCCGTACATCCGCTCGACCTCGGGCTGCGTCTCGAGGAACTCGATCACGGGAGCGTCGCGGCCGGTCAGCGCCGCGAGGTCCGGCTCGTAGTGGGGATTGGGCAGGCAGCGCACGTCGAAGACCAGGTCGGCGTCGAGCGGGATGCCGTGCTTGAAGCCGAACGACTCGATCAGCAGCGTCAGCTTCGAGGCGTCGACGCTGACGAACTCCTTCACCCAGCGGCGCAGCGCGGCGGCGGGCAGGTCGCTGGTGTCGAACGCGTAGCCGACGGCGCGCACGTCGGCGAGCAGCGCGCGCTCGTGCTCGATCGCCTCGGTCAGCGTCCGCGTGTCGCTCGAGTGCGGGTGCCGGCGCCGCGTTTCCGAGTAGCGCTTGACCAGCGTGTCGTTCTTGGCGTCGAGGTGGATGTAGCGGACGTCCCAGCCGGCTTTCGCCAGGTGCGCGATCGTTGCGGTGAGGCCCTCGAGGCCGGGGGCGTTCTTGACGTCGAGCGCGACGGCGACGCGCGTCCGGCCCGCCCGCTGCAGGTAGGCAGCCGTGTCCTCGACCAGCGGCAGCGGCAGGTTGTTGACGGCCTCGTAGCCGGCGTCCTCGAGCGCGCCCAGCGCCACGCTCTTGCCGGAGCCGGACATGCCGCCGATGATGACTAGATCCATGCGGTAACCTGGCCTTCGGCGGGCCCTCGCGCGGGCCCGCGGTCGACGATCGATGCGCGGCGGTCAGCCGCCTTCGCCCATCAGCTTCTGCTGCCGCTCGATGAACTCCAGCGTGCTGTCGATGCCACGCTGGTTGAGCACGAAGTTCCTGACCGCCGCCTCGACCAGCACCGCGAGGTTGCGGCCGGCGGCGACCGGGATCGTCATCCGGCGGATCGGCACGCCGAGGACCTCCTGGTAGTTCGCGTCGACCTGCAGGCGGTCGAGTTCGGAGAACGCCTCGTGGCTGTGGTCCTCGAGATGAACGATCACCTTGAGCAGCTTGCGCGGCCGCACGGCGGTCTCGCCGAAGATCGTCCGGATGTTCAGCACGCCGATGCCGCGCACCTCCAGGAAGTCCTTCAGCACCGCCGGGCAGCGGCCCTCGATGGTGTCGGGGGAAATCCGGTAGAGCTCGACGATGTCGTCGGCGACGAGGCCGTTGCCGCGCGATATGAGTTCCAGCGCGAGCTCGCTCTTGCCGATCGCCGACGCGCCGGTGATCAGCACGCCCATCTCGAGCACGTCGAGGAACACGCCGTGCAGCGTCGTCGACTCGGCGAGCACGCGCGACAGGTACAGCCGCAGCACGTCGACGAGGTGCGGCGACGGCTGCTCGGTCGCGAGCAGGGCGACGTGGTGCGTGTTGCACTGGTCGAGCAGCGTCGCGGGGACGCCCTCGCCGTTGGCGACGACGATGGCGACGAGCTCGCTGGTGAACAGCCGGCCGATCGACTCGACCAGCCCCGCATGGGCGAGGCCGTTCAGGTGGGCAAGCTCCGCCGCGCCCAGGATCTGCACGCGGAACGGGTGGATGAAATTCATGTGGCCGACCTGGCCGATGGTCGGCTTCAGCGCCGCCTCGCCGGTCAGCACCCGGTTGCCGCCCTGCCGCCCGCCCAGCCACGTGAGCCCCAGCCGCACCCGGTTGTCGGCGAAGAGCTTCTCGACGCTGACCTGGCGCACGGGGACCTCGGAACCCGTCACGCGGTCGGTTCCCACGCGGCGAACACCGCGTGCAGTCCGTCGGGGTCGGGCGCCGCGGCCAGCCGGTCGCGGAAGGCCTTCTCGGAGAACATCTGGGCGAGCTCGGACAGTAGCTCGAGATGCTGCTCGGTCGCCTGCTCCGGCACCAGCAGCACGAAGGCCAGGCCGACGGGTTTGCCGTCGGGGGCGTCGAACGCGATCGGCGTCTTCAGCCGCACGAACGCGCCCTGCGCCTCGGCGAGGCCCTTGATGCGGCCGTGGGGAATGGCGATGCCCTGGCCCAGGCCGGTCGAGCCGAGGCGCTCGCGCGCGGCGAGGCTGTCGGACACCATCACCTTCGACAGCCCGCGGTTGCGCTCGACCAGAGCCCCCACCGCGTCGAACAGGCGCGGCTTCGTCGACGCATCGACGTCGACGAGGATGTTGGCGGCCGGCAGCAGCGGGGCGATGCGATTCATCGGATCGGATGGGCTGAAGGGCCTCGTGGCCCGGGCGCCGAATGCAAGACCGGCGGGTGCCGGTTCCCCAGGCACCCGCCGGCACGCTGACCGGCGAAAGATTATAGCGCTAGTTCGCGGGCCGCCCGGGCCCGGGCGTCGGGGCGCCGGCCTCGGCGACCGCGGAGTCCCGCTTGATCTCGGCGCCGTCATGGCGGCCGACCTTGAGCTTTTCCTTGTGCTTGACCACCATCCGGTCGAGCTTGTCGGCCAGCGCGTCGATGGCGGCATACATGTCGGGCTCGATGGCCTCGGCGTGGAGGTCCTTGCCGCGGATGTGCAGATTCGCCTCCGCCTTCTGCTGGAGCTTTTCCACCGACATCACGACGTTCACGTCGATCACGTGGTCGAAGTGCCGGGTCACGCGCGACAGCTTGGCGATGCAGTAGTCGCGGATCGCGGGGGTGATTTCCAGGCGATGGCCGGTGAGGTTCAGGTTCATCGAGTTCTCCTCGGTTTGCTGCTTGAAGTCTGCGCGCGGCGTTCAGACCGTCTTGCGCAGGTTGACGGGAGGTATGCCGAGCGCCTCCCGGTACTTCGCGACCGTGCGCCGCGCCACCAGAATACCCTGTTCGCCGAGCACCTCGGCGATCCGGCTGTCGGTGAGCGGGCTCTTCGGCTCCTCGGCGCCGATCAGCTGCTTGATCAGCGCCCTGATTGCCGTGGCCGAGGCCGCGCCGCCGGTGTCGGTGGCGACGTGGCTGCCGAAGAAATACTTGAGCTCGAAGGTCCCGCGCGGCGTCAGCATGTACTTCTGCGTCGTGACGCGCGAAATCGTCGACTCGTGCAGGCCCAGCATGTCCGCGATCTCGCGCAGCACCATCGGTCGCATCGCGACTTCGCCGTGGTCGAGGAAGCGGCGCTGGCGCTCGACGATGGCCTGCGTCACGCGCAGGATCGTCTCGAATCGCTGCTGGACGTTGCGGATCAGCCACTTCGCTTCCTGCAGGTGCGCAGCGAGCTGCTGGTTCGACGAGTCGCGGTTGCGTGTCAGGATGTCGGCATAGATCCGGTTCAGCCGCAGCTTGGGCATCGCCGCCTCGTTGAGCGCGGCAACCCACTGGTTGCGCACCTTGCGGACGACGACGTCGGGGATCACGTAGTTCGCCTCGGTGTGCGCGAATGCCGCGCCCGGCCGCGGGTTGAGTGTCGTGATGAGCGTCCGCACCGCGCGGATTCCGGCGTCGTCGGTATGGAGCAGCCGCTTGAGCTTGGTGAAGTCGCGGGCGGCGAGCAGCTGCAGGTGGCCGCAGCACACCTTGAGCGCGTCTTCGCGGTGCGGCGTCCCGGGGGGCAGCGCCTTCAGCTGCAGCGTCAGGCATTCGGCCGGATCGCGCGCGCCGACGCCCGGGGGGTCGAAGCTCTGCAGGTACTTGAGCCCGATGTTGAGCTCGTCGTCCGCGAGCTCGAACGACTCGGGAAAGAGCTCGGCGATCTCCTCGAGCGATTGCGTGAGGTAGCCGTCGTCGTCCAGCGCGTCGATCAGCGCGCCGACGATCTGCCGGTCGTGCAGCGGGATCGACAGTTCGGACAGCTGCGTCAGGAGGTGGTCGCGCAGCGACGAATCGGCGACCTGCTGCGGCGTGTAGCCCTCGTCGTCCTCGTCCTGCGAGCCGCCGCCGCCCCAGTCGCCGTCCCCGACGCCGGAGAAGTCCTCGAAATCGGCGCGGTCGACGTCGTCGAGCGAGGTGCGCGTCAGCGGGGCCTCGGGTTCGGCCTCGCCGCCGCCGCTGCCGTCGAGGCGCTCGGCGTCGTCGCCGCCCTCGGCCGCGTCGGACTCGCGGGTGATCGTGACCGGCCCGGATAGCGGCACGTCGGGCGCCGGCTCGTCCTCGTCGGCCTTCTCGAGCAGCGGGTTCTCCTGCAGCATCCGCTCGACCTCGGCGTTGAGCTCGAGCGTCGAGAGCTGCAGCAGCCGGATCGACTGCTGCAGCTGCGGCGTCAGCGTCAGGTGCTGGCTCTGTTTGAGCTGGAGGGTCTGCTTCACGGCCGAGGAAGGAAAGGGTCGCGCCGAAGGGCGCCGGAATCAGAGACGGAAGTGCTCCCCGAGATAGACCTTGCGTACGGACTCATTATAGACAATCTCGTCCGGCGCTCCCGAGGCAAGCACCCGGCCCTCGTTGATGATGTAGGCGCGGTCGCAGATGCCGAGGGTCTCCCGCACGTTGTGGTCGGTGATCAGCACGCCGATGCCGCGGGCCTTGAGGAAGCCGATGATCTTCTGGATGTCGAGCACCGCGATCGGGTCGACCCCGGCGAACGGCTCGTCCAGCAGGATGAAGCGCGGCCGGGTGGCCAGCGCCCGGGCGATCTCGACGCGCCGCCGCTCGCCGCCGGACAGCGACAGCGCCGGAGCGTCGGCGAGGTGCGCGATCGACAGGTCCTCGAGCAGGGCGTCGAGGCGATTGGACAGCGCGTCGGCGTCGAGATCCTGCAGCTCCAGGACCGCGCGGACGTTCTCGGCGACGGTCAGCTTGCGGAAGATCGAGGCCTCCTGCGGCAGGTACGACAGGCCGAGGCGCGCGCGCGAGTGGATCGGCATCCGCGACAGGTCCTTCCCGTCGAGCAGGATGCGGCCGCCGTCCGCGGCCACCAGGCCCACGATCATGTAGAAGCAGGTGGTCTTGCCGGCGCCGTTGGGGCCGAGCAGGCCGACCACCTCGCCGCTGCCCACCTCGAGCGAGACGTCGTGGACCACGGTGCGCGACTTGTACCGCTTCTCGAGGCTGTCGACGGCGAGCTGGCTGGTCATGCGGCGGGCAGGCCTTCCGGCTACTTCGCTGCCGGGGGGCGCGCGCCGAGTTCGGGTGCGCTCTGCAATGCCGGGGCGGGGGACGCCGGAGGCGCCGCCGCGGGCGCGGTGCCCTTGTCCGCGGCGTCCTTCGTGCCCTTGCCCGGCAGCGCGTCGGACCGCGGCTGGAACACGCCGCGCACGCGGGCGCCCGGGTCGTCCGGCAGCGGCTGCGTCGTCGCGCGGCCTTCGGCCTTGAACAGCTCGGTCGCCGCGTTGTACGAGATGTAGTTGCTGCGGATCTCGTCCTGCCCGCGCCGCAGCAGGGCGTTGTCGAAGAGCTCGAGCAGCTCTTTCGCGCCGTCGTACTCCGCGCGCTGCGCGTAGCCCTCGAACCATTCGTCGGTGCCCGGGCGCTTCTGGCGGAACGTGACCGGATTGCCGAAGGCGGTGACCGCCAGCGAGTTGTCGGCGTTCTGCTTGAACGAGATGCGGTCGGCGCGGATGGCCAGAGACCCCTGGGTGATGACGACGTTGCCGGTCAGCGCGCCGACCTTGGTCTGGTAGTTGACGTCGCCCGAATCGGCCGAATAGTTGATCGGCTGGTCGCGGTCGGGGTTGTTGCGCAGCGCGCCGGGGCCGGCGGGCCCCCCGGCCGCCGCCTTGGCGGGTGCGTTGGCCGGCGCATTGGCAGCGGCTGCCGGAGGCGACGCCTTGGCGGGCGCCTTTGCCTTTGGCTTAGCCTTCGCGGCGGCTGCGTCCGCCGGCGCGGCTGCCGGCGCGGCGGTCGCCGCGGCCGCCGGCGCCGTTCCCTGGCCGGCCGCCGGCACGACCGCGAGCGGCAGCATGCCGGCCGCGGCGAGCGCGACCGCGAGCGTTCGCGCGACGCGGGTGACGGCGAGGCGGGGGTGGAGGCGGGGGAGGGAAGTCGGGGTGGGGATCACTTGGGCAGGCGGCCTGGTTCGAGCGTGCCGCTCACTTTGGACGTGAGCTTGAGCGTATGCGCCTCGTTGTCGAGCACCAGCCCGACGGTGCGGATTATGCCCCTCGGCTCCTCGATCGTCACCGGACGATCGGTGTCGGCCCGCCCTTTCTTCGGCTGCAGGCGCAGCCAATCGGTGGTCAGCGTGACCGGCCCCTGCGGCGCCTGCGTCTTGTCGCGGGCCGGCGAGGCGTCCTGCACCGCACGGACGTTGCCGCGCAGCACGATCGTCTCGCGGTCGCCGGACAGCGTTCCTTCGGCGGCGTCGAGCGAGACTTGCGGCCGGTCCGGCTCGATCAGCCGCACCGACGGCGCGGTGAAGTCGACGCTGCCGTCGTCCGGAAAGTGCCGGGCGCCGGCCGCCGCCAGCGACTGGTGGAGGCTGCCGTCGGCGCCGAAGGACTGGGCGCGGAAGTGCTCGATCACCATGTCGGGATCGTGCCGCAGGCTGCCGTCGACCCGCGGGGGCGGCGGCTGCACCTGCGCGTCCAGCCAGTAGGTCAGCGCCGCCAGGCTGCCCAGGAACAGCACCGGCGACCACGAGACCAGCCGGTCGACCAGGCGCGTCGCAGTGCGTGGACGGGCCATCAGCCGCTCCAGGCCGCGACGCCCGCGGCCAGCGTGCCCTGGGCCGCGAGGATCAGCTCGCAGGCTTCGCGCACCGCGCCATGGCCGCCGTCGCGCCGCGTGACGTAGTGGACGCGGGCGCGCACCTCCGCGGTCGCGTGCGGGACGCCGATCGCCAGGCCGCAACGTTCGAACAGCGGCACATCGGGCAGGTCGTCGCCGATGTGCGCGCACGCGGACGGCGCCAGGTCGAGCTCGCGGCGCAGATCCTCCCACGGCGCCAGCTTGTCGTCGGCGCCCTGAATCAGGTGGAAGACGCCCAGCGCGCGGGCGCGGTGCGCGACGACGGGGGCCTTACTGCCGGTGATCCACGCCACGGTCACGCCCGCGGCGGCCAGCATCTTGATCCCGACGCCGTCGAGCGCACAGAACGCCTTCCACTCGCGGCCGTCATCACCCATGTAGATGCGGCCGTCGGTGAGCACGCCGTCGACGTCGCAGGTCAGCAGCCGCACGCCGCGGGCGCGCCGGTCGAGGTCGGCGGGGATCGGGCGGGTCGTCGCGCGCGGCTCGTCGTGCATGGGGAAAGGCCGCAGGGGCTCAGACGACGCGAGCGCGGAAGAGGTCGTGCAGGTGCAGGGCACCGGCTAGCCGCCCGTCGGCGTCGACGACGAGCAGCTGCGTCACCTTGGGTGGCGCCTCCATCTGCTCCACGCAATCGATGGCCAGCCGGTCGGCGCCGATGGTGCGCGGGCTGCGGGTCATGAACTCGGCGACCGGCGCGACCGCGAAGTCGCGGACACGGTCGAGGCAGCGGCGCAGGTCGCCGTCGGTGAAGATCCCGGCGACGCGCCCGTCGCCGTCGACGACTGCGGTCATCCCCATTCCCTTGCCGCTCATCTCGACGACGGCGCGGGCAAGCGTCGCCGTCGCCGGCACGCTGGGCACCGCGTCGCCGCCGCGCATGACGTCGCTGACGCGCGTCAGCAACCGGCGCCCCAGCGATCCGCCGGGGTGCGAGCGGGCGAAGTCCTCGACCGAGAAGCCGCGCGCGTCCAGCACCGCGATGGCCAGCGCGTCGCCCAGCGCGAGCGCGGCGCTGGTGCTCGCCGTCGGCGCGAGGCCGAGCGGGCACGCCTCGGTGTCGACCGCGGCGTCGAGGTGGACGTCGGCCGCCTGCGCCAGCGACGAGTTCTCGTTGCCGGTCAGCGCGACGATCGCCGCGCCCTGGCGCTTGACGTGCGGCGCCAGGAACACGAGCTCGTCGGTCTCGCCGGAATTGGACAGCATCAGCACCACGTCGTCGGGCGTGATCATGCCGAGGTCGCCGTGCTGCGCCTCCGCGGGATGCACGAAGAACGCCGGCGTGCCGGTCGAGGCGAGCGTGGCAGCGAGCTTGCGCGCGATGTGGCCGGACTTGCCGATGCCCGAGACGACCACGCGGCCGCGGCACTCGAGCAGCAGCGCGACGGCGGCGACGAAGGCGTCGGACAAGCGCGCCGACAAGGCGGAGATCGCGGCGGCCTCGGTGGCGAGCACGTCGCGTGCAAGCGCCAGCGCCCGTGTCGCGTCGACCGCGGGGACTGCCGGCGCGACGGCGGACGAAATCGGGACTTCACCGGACATCGGACGAGTATAACCGAGGCCCGCGCGCCGCTCGCCCGGCGCGCGGCTGGATCGGCGCCGCGTGTGCTACATTCGAACTCAGTCCCGCGCGCATCGCGCCGTGCCGCGACGCCCCGCGTTCCGGCGCGCGGCCGCCGGACTTGCCGACCGATTTCAGCCCGACAGTCCGGCGCGCGGTTCGCGCGTCCCTGTCCCTTTCGACCGCCCGATGCCGCAGACGCTGCAGCTGATCCTCGTCCTGCTCGCGGCCTCCGTCGTGGTGGTCGTCCTGTGCCGCCTGGTGCGGCTGCCGCCGATACTGGGCTACCTCGTCGTCGGCGCCGCCGTCGGCCCGCATGCGCTGGCGGTCGTCCCCGACACGGCGACCACGCGCTACCTCGCCGAGTTCGGCATCGTCTTCCTGATGTTCTCCATCGGCCTCGAGTTCAGCCTCGCGCAGCTGCGTTCGATGCGGCGCGCGGTGTTCGGGCTGGGGCTGGCGCAGGTCGGCGTCACCACCGCGGCCGGCGCGCTGCTGCTGCCGCTGCTGGGATTCTCGTGGCAGGCCGGGTTGGTCCTCGGCGGCGCGCTGGCGATGAGCTCGACGGCGATCGTCTCCAAGATGCTCGCCGAGCGGATGGAGCTCGGCACCCCGCACGGGCGCGACGTGATGGGCATCCTGCTGTTCCAGGACCTTGCCGTCGTCGCGTTCCTGATCGTCATCCCGTCGTTGAACCGCACCGGAACCGAGCTGGCGCTCGCACTTGCTTTCGCGGCGCTGAAGGCGGTGGTCGCACTGATGCTGATCCTCGGGCTCGGCCAGAAGCCGATGCGCCTCTGGTTCCACCTGGTGGCGAGGCAGCGCAGCTCCGAGCTATTCATGCTGAACCTGCTGCTGGTGACGCTGGGACTCGCCTGGCTCACCGAGGTCGCGGGCCTGTCGCTGGCGCTGGGCGCGTTCCTCGCCGGCATGCTGATCTCCGAGACCGAGTACCGCTACCAGGTCGAGGAGGACATCAAGCCTTTTCGGGACGTCCTGCTGGGGCTGTTCTTCATCACCGTCGGGATGTCGCTCGACTTTGCCGTCGTGTCCCAGCGCTGGCCGCAGGTGCTCCTGCTGCTCGTGGCGCCGGTGCTGGCGAAGCTCGGCCTGATCGTGCTGCTGGCGCGGAGGTTCGGCTCGCCGCTCGCCACCGCGCTGCGGACCGGCTTCTACCTGGCGCAGGCAGGCGAGTTCGCGCTGGTGATGCTGACGCTTTCGCTGCAGGGGACGCTGATCGACCGCGAGCTGGCGCAGGTGGTGCTGGCGGCGATGGTGCTGTCGATGCTGTCGGCGCCGCTGCTGATCGAATTCGCCGAGCCGCTGGTGCGCAGGCTGACGGCGAACGACTGGCTGTCGCGGGCGGCGCAGGTCACGCAGATCGCGGCGAAGACGATGGCCCGGCAGGACCACGTGATCGTCTGCGGCTACGGGCGCAGCGGGCAGAACCTCGCGCGGCTGCTCGAGCGCGAGGACATTCCCTACGTCGCGCTCGACGCCGACCCGCAGCGCGTCCGCGAGGCGGCGGCCGACGGGTCGTCGGTCGTCTACGGCGACGCGTCGCGGCGGGAGGCGCTGGCCGCCGCGGGGCTGTCGAAGGCGCGCGCGGTCGCGATCACTTTCGCCTCGACGCAGGTCGCGCTGCGCATCCTTCACCACGTGCAGCAGGCGCGGCCCGACCTGCCGGTGATCGTGCGCACCGTCGACGACGCCGACATCGACCAGCTGATGGCCGCGGGCGCCACCGAAGTCGTCCCCGAGGTGCTCGAGGGCAGCCTGATGCTGGCGACGCACTCGCTGCTGGTGCTGGGCATCCCGCTCAACCGCGTGCTGAAGCGGATCCGGACGATCCGGGAGGAGCGCTACAGCCTGTTCCGCGGCTTCTTCCACGGCGCGACCGACGCGGCCGATGCCGCGGAGAACCTGCAGCCGCGCCTGCACACGGTCGTGCTGTCCGAGCGCGCCTTCGCCGCCGGCCGCACGCTGGACGAGCTCGGGCTCGACGGGCTGGTCGAGGTGACCGGCGTGCGCCGGCGGGGGGCGCGGTCGGCGCAGCCCGCGCCGGACTGGCGGTTCGAGGCGGGCGACGCGGTGGTGCTGCTGGGGCGGCCCGAAGACCTCGCGGTCGCCGAAGGCAAGCTGCTGGGGGGCTGAGGCGCCGGCGGACGGTGGACGGGCCGTCCGGCGAAGGGGGGCGGTCGGCGAAGGGGGGGGGCGGTCCGGCCGAGGGATCGGGCAGTCGGTCGAGGCGGGCGGGCCGTCCACCTGCCGAAGGGGCTAACTGACCGCGGGTCATTGAAGGGGAGAGAACGACCGGATACAATCGCCGGCTTACCTCGACCCCAGGCTTCGTCTCCCCGTGTCCAACGCCGCCGCGCAGGCCGCACTCGCGCCTTCAGCTTCCTGCCCCGACCACGCCGTGGAACTTGCCGACGTAAGCTTCGGCTACGACCGGCGGCCGGTGCTCGACGGCATCTCGATGATCATCCCGCGCGGGAAGGTCGTCGCGATCATGGGCGGATCGGGCTGCGGCAAGACGACGATCCTGCGCCTGATCGGCGGGCAGCTGCGGCCGGATTCCGGCCGCGTCAGCGTGGCGGGCCAGTCGGTGCCGGACCTCGACCGCGACGAGCTCTTCGCCATGCGCCGAAAGCTGGGCATGCTGTTCCAGTTCGGCGCGCTGTTCACCGACATGACGGTGTTCGAGAACATCGCCTTCCCGATGCGCGAGCACACCGAGCTGCCGGACGAGCTGATCCGCGACCTGGTGCTGATGAAGCTGCACGCGGTGGGCCTGCGCGGTGCCGCCGAGCTGAAGCCGTCGGAGCTGTCGGGCGGCATGGCGCGTCGCGTCGCGCTCGCCCGCGCCATCGCGCTGGACCCGATGCTGGTGATGTACGACGAGCCCTTCGCCGGGCTCGACCCCATCTCGCTGGGCGTCGTCGGCCAGCTGATCCGCAAGCTGAACGATGCGCTGGGCATCACCTCGGTGGTGGTCACGCACGACGTCTACGAGTCGCTGAAAATCGTCGACTACCTGTACTTCGTTTCCGCGGGACGCATCGTCGCGCAGGGGACGCCCGACGAGGTGCGTGCTTCCGGCGACCCGTTCGTGCGGCAGTTCGTCGACGGCGAGGCCGACGGCCCGGTGCCGTTCCACTACCCGGCGCGCCCGTACGAGGAGGATCTCTATGCCCGTCGCTGAGATCGGCAACGGCGTCGTCCGCGTGCTGCGCCGCGTCGGCGCCGGGACGATCGACATGATCGCGCGGCTCGGCTACGCCGCCCGCTTCTTCGGCGCCGTCGCCTGGAACACGCCGGCGGCGTTCCGCCGGATCCACCTGACGCTGCGCGAGATCTACTTCTCGGGCGTGCTGTCGCTGGTGATCATCCTGGTCTCGGGTCTCTTCGTCGGCATGGTCCTCGCGCTGCAGGGCTACGACGTGCTGAACCGCTACGGGGCCGACGACTCGCTCGGCGTGCTGGTGGCGCTGTCGCTGGTGCGGGAGCTCGGGCCGGTCGTCGCGGGACTGCTGTTCGCCAGCCGCGCCGGCAGCGCGATCACCGCCGAGATCGGGCTGATGAAGACCACCGAGCAGCTCTCGGCGATGGAGATGATGGCCGTGGATCCGCTCGCGCGCGTCGTCGCGCCGAGGTTCTGGGGCGGCGTGATCTCGATGCCGCTGCTCGCGGCGCTGTTCTCGACCATGGGCGTCTACGGCGCCTACCTGGTCGGCGTGCGCCTCATCGGCATCGACCCCGGGGCGTTCTGGGGCAACATGCAGGCGGCGGTCGACGTCCGCACCGACGTGGTCAACGGGATCATCAAGAGCGTCGTTTTCGGAACCGCGGTCAGCCTGATCGCCGTGTTCGAGGGCTACGTCGCCAAGCCGACCGCGGAGGGGGTCTCGAGCGCGACGACGCGCACCGTCGTCGAGAGCTCGCTCGCGATCCTGGCGCTCGACTTCATCCTCACCGTCTTCATGTTCCGGGGCGTATCTTGAACGCCCGGAAGGAGCTGTCCGCATGAACCGCTCGACCATCGACCTCTGGGTCGGCATCTTCGTTGCCCTGGGCTTTGGCGCGATCCTGTTCCTCGCGCTCAAGGTCGGGAACCTGACCAACGTCGGCAGCACCCCGGGCTACCGCATCGAGGCGCCGTTCGACAACATCGGGGGCCTCAAGCTGCGGGCGCCGGTAAAGGCTGCCGGCGTCGCCGTCGGCCGGGTCGAGAAGATCCGGCTCGACCCCAAGACCTTCCAGGCGGTGGTGACGATGAAGATCGACAACGGCTACGAGTTCACCGCGGACACGATCGCGTCGATCCTGACGTCGGGGCTGCTCGGCGAGGTCTACATCGGACTCGACACCGGCGGCGACACCAAGACGCTGGCCGAAGGCGGGCGCATCAGCAAGACGCAGTCGGCGGTGGTGCTGGAGAAGCTCATCGGCCAGTTCCTGTTCGACCGCGCGGCCGACGGGAGCGGCAAGTGATCGCCGGCGCGCGTACGGTGCGTCCGGGAGGGCGGGCGGCGGCCCGCGCGCTGGCGCTCGCCGCCGCGGTGCTGCTCGCCGGCTGCGCGACGACGTCGATGCGGGGCGACCCCTTCGAGCCGGCCAACCGGGTCGCGTTCGACGTCCACGAGGCGATCGACGGTGCCATCATCCGGCCGGCGATCCAGGTCTACGTCGACTACACCCCCGAGCCGGTGCGCCGCGTCGTGTCCAACTTCTTCGGCAACATCGACGATCTGTACTCGGCGATCAACTCGGCGCTGCAGGGCAAGCCCGACGATTTCGGCAACAGCCTCGGGCGGGTGATGGTCAACACCGGGTTCGGGCTGGGCGGGCTCATCGACATCGCGTCGGAAGCCGGCATACCCAAGGTCGACGAGGACTTCGGCCAGACCTTCGGCGTCTGGGGCATCCCGCAGGGACCCTACCTGTTCGTGCCGCTGTTCGGACCGTCGACGTTCCGCGACGGCACGGGCTTCCTGATCCGGGCCTTCACGACCCCCACCGGCTTCATTCCCGACATCCCCGTGCGCAACGTCGTCTGGGGCATGGCCTGGGTCAACGAGAACGCGCTGATCGTCGGCACCAGCAAGCTGGTCGACCAGGCAGCGCTCGACCGCTACACCTTCGTGCGCCGGGCTTATCTGCAGCGGCGCGAATACCTGGTCCGCGACGGCAAGCCGGCGCCCGAAACCGAGGACGAATGACGCCATGAGCCTTGCCTTCTTTTCCCGCCGTGCCCTCGCCTCCGTTGTGGCCATCGCCGCGCTCGCGCTCGCCGCGGCCGCCTCGCCGGTGCGCGCGCAGGAAGCGCCCGACGCCATGGTCAAGCGCGTGCAGCAGGAAGTCCTGCAGATCATCAAGACCGATCCCAAGGTCCAGGCCGGCGACCAGGCGCGCACCCGCGAGGTCGTCGAGTCGAAGCTGCTGCCCAATTTCGATTTCACCCGGATGACGGCGCTGGCGATGGGACGGAACTGGCGGCAGGCCACTCCCGAGCAGCAGCAGCGGCTGACCGCCGAGTTCCAGTCGCTGCTGGTGCGCACCTACGCCGGCGCGCTCAACCAGTACCGCGACCAGCAGATCAGCTACAAGCCGCTGCGCGCCGAGGACAAGGCGACCGACGTGATCGTGCGGACCGAAGTCGTCCGGCCCGGGCAGCAGTCGGTGCAGATCGATTACGGTATGGAGAAGTTCGGCGACGGCTGGAAGGCCTACGACGTCATAGTCGGCGGGGTGTCGCTGGTGACCAACTACCGGGACGAGTTCAACGAGCAGATCCGCTCCGGCGGCATCGACGGCCTGATCCGGACGCTCACCGACAAGAACAAGGGAGCGGCCGGCAAGTGAGCATCGCCTGCGCCGCCGGCCCGATCGTGGAGGGCTCCGGCACGGTCGCGGCGACCCACGACTGCGCCGTCTGGGTGCTCACCGGGCCGCTCGGCATGGCCGATGCGGGCGGGGTCGCGGAAGTCGCGCGCGAGTTGCCGCTGCCGACGTCGGGACAGGTCGACTGCGGCGGGCTCACCAGCGTCGACTCCGCCGCGGTGGCGACGCTGCTGTCGTTCGCGCGGCGTGCGCGCGACGAGGGTCGCCACCTCAAGTTCGTCAACGTGCCGGCGCCGCTGGCGACGCTGGCCGTGCTCTACGGAGTCGACGAGCTGCTCGCACCCTAGTCCGACCGCGGCGCTCGCGCGCCGCCGCCGGCCTCGCCGCCGTCCGACCACCCGCCCATGACCCCCGCCGTCGAAGTCGTTCGCGTCGCCCGCCGCTTCGGACAGGTGCAGGCGCTGGCGGGCATCGACCTCTCCGTCGCGCAGGGCGAGTTCTTCGGGCTGCTGGGCCCGAACGGCGCCGGCAAGACGACGCTGATCTCGGTGCTCGCGGGGCTGGTCCGCGCCGACGAGGGGTCGGCCCGGATCATGGGGCACGACGTCGTCGCCGACTACCGCGCCGCGCGGCGCGCGCTCGGCGTCGTGCCGCAGGAACTGGTGCTCGATCCTTTCTTCACCGTCCGCGAGACGCTGGCGATCCAGTCCGGCTATTTCGGCCTCGCACGGAACGACGACTGGATCGACGAGATCCTGCATCACCTGGATCTCACCGCGAAGGCCGACGCCAACATGCGGACGCTGTCCGGCGGCATGAAGCGCCGCGTGCTGGTGGGGCAGGCGCTGGTGCATCGGCCTCCGGTGATCGTACTGGACGAGCCGACGGCGGGCGTCGACGTCGAGCTGCGGCAGAGCCTGTGGGCGTTCATCCGCAAGCTCAACGCGGACGGCCACACGATCATCCTGACGACGCACTACCTCGAGGAAGCCGAGGCCCTGTGCGCCCGCATCGCGATGATGAAGAGCGGCCGCATCGTGGCGCTCGACACCACGCAGAACCTGCTGTCCCGCTTCGCCGGGCTGACGGTGCGGCTCGGCGCGGCGCGCGTGCCCGCGACGTGGCAGGCGCGGGTGCTGCGGCGCGAGGGGGCCGTGCACTGCATCGGGCTCGACCGCTACGACGAGCTCGAGGACCTGCTGCGGGCGCTGCGCGTAGAGGGCATCGCGGTCGACGAGCTCGCGCTGGAGGAGACCGACCTCGAGCAGGTGTTCCTGCGGCTGGTCGGCAGCCACGGCGATCCCTCCGCCGGGATTCGCGCCGGCGCCGGCAGCGCCGCCCGGGCGGCAACCGGCGGCCCGGACGACCGGATCGGCGGCGCCGGCGGCACGCCGTGACGACGCTGCGCGGCGGCTGGCGCACGCTGCTCTACAAGGAGCTGCTGCGCTTCTGGAAGGTGAGCTTCCAGACGATCGCGGCGCCGGTGCTCACGGCGCTCCTGTACCTGCTGATCTTCTCGCACGTGCTGGAGGCGCACGTCGCGGTGTTCGAGGGCAGGGTGCGCTACACGGCGTTCCTGATTCCCGGCCTGGTGATGATGTCGGTGCTGCAGAACTCGTTCGCCAACAGCTCGTCGTCGCTGATCCAGTCGAAGATCAACGGCAACATCATCTTCGTGCTTTTGCCGCCGCTGTCGCCCCTCGATCTCTACATCGCGTACGTCGCCGGCGCGATGGTCCGCGGGCTCGCGGTCGGGCTGTGCGTGTTCGTGATCACCGTCTGGTTCGATCCGTCGACGCTGAGGCTGGCGCACCCGATGTGGGCGCTGGCCTTCGCCCTCCTGGGCAGCTGCATCCTGGCGACGATGGGGCTGATCGCCGGCATCTGGGCGGACAAGTTTGACCAGCTCGCCGCCTTCCAGAACTTCATCATCGTGCCGGCGACGTTCCTCTCCGGCGTGTTCTATTCGATCAAGTCACTGCCGCCTTTCTGGCAGGGGCTCTCGCACGCGAACCCGTTCTTTTATATGATCGACGGTTTCCGCTACGGCTTCTTCGGTCTGTCCGACGTTCCGCCGCTCGGCAGCCTCGCCGTCGTCGGCGCATTCTGCGCGGTGCTGACCCTGGTCGCGCTCGCGCTCCTCAAATCCGGCTGGAAACTGCGCTCCTGAGAAGGCACATGGTCACCCCCGAATCGATTACCGCCTCCATCCGCGACGGACTCTCCTGCGACCACGTCGAGGTCGCCGGCGACGGCCACCACTTCGAGGCGCTGATCGTCGCCGCGGCGTTCGACGGCGCGACGCGCGTGCGCCGCCACCAGCTCGTCTACGCGACGCTGGGAGACCGCATGCGCGAGGAGATCCACGCGCTGTCGATGACGACGCTCACCCCCGCCGAATGGGCGCAGCGACGGCAGGGCGGCCAGTGAGCCCGCTCGCGGCGCGGCGGTCGCGGCACTGCGGTCCCGGCCCGTTGCGGTCGGGCGCCGCTTCGATCGTGCCCGCAGCGCCGCCGCCGCGCCACTGAACGGAAGCCATGGACAAGCTCGTCATCGAAGGAGGCCGGCCGCTCGCCGGTCGCGTGCGCGTTTCCGGCGCCAAGAACGCGGCGCTGCCGATCCTTTGCGCCTCTCTGCTGTCGCCCGAGCCGCTGGTGCTGACCAACGTGCCGCAGCTCAACGACGTGCGGACGATGCAGACGCTGCTCGCGCAGATGGGCGTGCGGCTCGATGCGCGCACGCCCGGCGCCGTGGCGCTCGACGCTGGCCGCATCGACTGGCCGCTCGCGCCCTACGAGCTGGTGAAGACGATGCGCGCGTCGATCCTGGCGCTTGGGCCGCTGCTCGCGCGCTGCGGCGAGGCGCGGGTGTCGCTGCCCGGCGGCTGCGCGATCGGGCTGCGCCCGGTCGACCAGCACGTCAAGGGACTGCAGGCGATGGGCGCGGAGATCGACCTCGAGCACGGCTACATCAATGCGCGCGCCACGCGGCTCAAGGGCACGCGCTTCGCGTTCGACCTCGTCACCGTGACCGGCACCGAGAATCTCCTGATGGCGGCGACGCTGGCGGAGGGCACGACCACGCTCGAGAATGCGGCGCGCGAGCCGGAGGTCACCGATCTCGCGCACTGCCTGATCGCGATGGGCGCGCGGATCTCCGGCGCCGGCACCGATCGCATCGTGATCGAGGGCGTACCGCGGCTTGCGGGCGCGACCCACGCGATCATGCCGGACCGGATCGAGACGGGGACGTTCCTCGCGGCGGTCGCCGCGACCGGCGGCGACGCCACGGTCGAGGGTGCAGCCGGCAACGCGCTCGACGCGGTGCTCGACAAGCTGCGCGAAGCCGGGGCCGAGGTCGTGGCGGGTCCCGACACCATCCGCGTTTCGCGGCGCGGGCCGCTGAAGGCGTTCAACCTTCGCACCGCGCCGTATCCGGCGTTTCCGACCGACATGCAGGCGCAGATGATGGCGCTGGCTGCGCGCGCGGACGGTACGTCGATCATCACCGAGACGATCTTCGAGAACCGGATGATGCACGTCCAGGAGCTGGTGCGCCTGGGTGCGGACATCGACGTTGAAGGCAATTCGGCCATCGTGCGCGGCGTCGGCAAGCTGACCGGTGCCGACGTCATGGCCACCGACCTGCGGGCTTCGGCGTGCCTGGTCATTGCCGGCCTCATGGCCGAGGGCGCGACGACCATCGACCGCATCTACCACCTCGACCGCGGCTATGAACGGATCGAGGAAAAGCTCGGCGCCCTGGGCGCATCCATCCGCCGCATCCGCTGAACCCCGATTGGGGTCAGGTCCAATTATGGACAAAGCCCCGCCTGCACCGGGGCTTTGCGCATGCCTTCCCCAGTATCGATCCGCGGCGGCGAGACGTCGATCATCCGTAAGTTGGATTGCCGGCTTCGTCCGTACCCGCGAGAATGCGGGAATTGCCGTGATCTCCTGCGGCAGCGTGGGTCGGCTTGAGGCGGCGAGGACCCGGCGCGTCCAAAATGTGACCTGACCCCAACTCATGACGGACCTTCACGACTCGCCGCTGGGACACGCAACGACGTACGCCGACGCGTACGATCCCGGACTGCTGTTCCCGGTCGATCGGGCGCCGCAGCGCCAGGAGCTGGGTCTGGCGGCGGCGCTGCCCTTTCGGGGCTTCGACGTCTGGAATGCCTACGAGCTGTCGTGGCTGGACCCCGCGGGCAAGCCGCAGGTCGCGATCGCCACGTTCTCGGTGCCCGCCGACTCGCCGCGCATCGTCGAGTCGAAGTCGGTCAAGCTCTACCTGACGTCGTTCAACCTGTCCCGTTTCGCCGACGCCGCCGCGGTGGGTGCAGCGATGGCGCGCGACCTCTCCGCCGCGGCCGGAGCGCCGGTTGGCGTGAAGCTGGTCCGGCCCGACGAGTTTGCCGCGCTGCCGCACGGCGAGCTGGAAGGCGAGGACCTCGATGCCCTGCCTGCGGTCTTCGACGGCCGCGGGCCCGACGCCTCGCTGCTGGTCGCCGCCGGTCCCGTGGTGGAGCAGACGCTGCGCACGCGCCTGTTCCGGTCGCTGTGTCCGGTCACCGGGCAGCCCGACTTCGCCAGCGTGCAGATCCGGCATTGGGGTCACGCGCTCGATCGCGCGCGCCTGCTGCGCTACCTGGTCTCGTTCCGCGGCCATCCCGGCTTCCACGAGCACTGCGTCGAGCGGATCTTCGTCGACGTCTGGACCCGCTGCCGTCCGCAGGCGCTCGCCGTCCACGCGCGGTTCACGCGCCGCGGCGGCGTCGACATCAATCCATGGCGCACCAGCGACGACGGCGCGCCGCCGCCGAACCGACGCACCGCCCGGCAATGACCGCCCCCGAGCTTGCCGGCGCGACCGCGGCAGTGCGCGGCGCGGCGCTCACTTTTTCCGCCGACCCGTTCGTGGTCCCGTCGCGTGACGCGCTGCGCCACGAACGGGATGCGCTGCTCGTCTGCGCGCAGGGCCGGATCGTCGCCTTCGGGCCTGCCGCCGACTGGCTGCCGATGCTGCCGCCGGCGGTTCCGGTCACCCGGTACGACAACGCGCTGATCGTCCCCGGCTTCATCGACACGCACGTCCACTACCCGCAGCTTCCGGTCATCGCCGCGTTCGGCAAGACGCTGCTCGACTGGCTGGACGACTACACCTACGTCGCGGAGCAGCGCTACGCCGATCCGGCGTTCGCCGCGACCGCCGCCGAGACTTTCCTCGACGAGGCCCTGCGCCACGGCACCACGTCGGCGATGGTCTACGGCACCGTCCACGCGGCGTCGGCCGACGCCTTCTTCGCCGCGGCGCACGCCCGCGGCCTGCGGATGATGGCCGGGAAGCTGCTGATGGATCGCCACGCGCCGGCGTCGCTGACCGACACCGCGCAGTCCGGCTACGACGACAGCAAGGCGCTGATCGCACGATGGCACGGCCGCGGCCGCCTTGGCTACGCGGTGACGCCGCGGTTCGCGCCGACGTCGACGCCGGCGCAGCTCGAAGCGGCCGGCGCGCTGCTGCGCGAGCACCCGGGAGTGTGGCTGCAGACGCACCTCGCCGAGAACCACGAGGAAATCGCGTGGGTTGCGCGCCTGTTCCCGGCCGCGCGCGACTACCTCGACGTGTATGCCAGGCACGGGCTGGTCGGACGGCGCAGCGTCTTCGGCCACGGCATCCACCTGGCCGAGGACGCGTGGCGGCGGCTGCACGAGGCAGGCGCCGCGATCGCCCACTGCCCGACGTCCAACACCTTCCTCGGCAGCGGACTGTTCCGCCTCCGCGAGGCGCGGCGGGCGTCGCGGCCGGTCCGCGTGGGACTCGCCACGGACGTCGGCGGCGGGACCACGCTGTCGATGCTGGCCACGATGGGCGAGGCGTACAAGGTGGCGCGCATGGCGGGCGCGCCGGTCGACGCCGCGCAGCTGCTGTGGCTCGCCACCGCCGGGGCGGCGCAGGCGCTCGACCTCGAGGGCGTCGTCGGCACCCTCGCGCCGGGCGGGGATGCCGATTTCGCGGTGCTCGACCTCGGCGCCACGCCGCTGATGCGGTTCCGGATGCCGTTCTGCCGCGACGTGCACGAGCAGCTGGCGGTGCTGGCGCTCGCCGGCGACGACCGCGCGGTGCGCGCGACCTGGTCCGGCGGGCGCTGCGTCCACGACCGCGACGTGCCTGCGTCGGGGGCGGCGCGGGCGGGCCTCCGGTAGAATCGGTCAAGGCGGGCGCCCGTCGCGTCCGCCCGTGGGCGGTTGGCTTCGGCCCGCCACCCCCGAACCCAGCCCCGTCCGCCCATCGTGCCCAACCTGACGCTCGCCCTGTCGAAGGGCCGCATCTTCGACGAAACGCTGCCGCTGCTCGCCGCGGCGGGGATCGTGCCGTCCGAGGATCCGGAAACCTCGCGCAAGCTGATCCTGCCGACCAGCCGTCCCGACGTCGCACTGCTGATCGTCCGGGCCTCCGACGTGCCGACCTACGTCGAGCACGGCGCCGCCGACCTGGGCGTTGCGGGCAAGGACGTGCTGCTCGAGCACGGCGGCGACGGCCTCTACCAGCCGCTCGACCTGGGAATCGGCCGCTGCCGGATGGCGGTGGCGACCAAGCGCGGCTTCGACTGGGCGGGAACCGTCCAGCGCGGCGCCCGGATTCGCGTGGCGACCAAGTACGTCCGCACGGCCCGCGAGCACTTCGCGGCCAAGGGCATGCACGTCGACCTCATCAAGCTCTACGGATCGATGGAGCTGGCGCCGCTCACCGGGCTGGCCGACGTCATCGTCGACCTGGTGTCGACCGGCAACACGCTGAAGGCCAACGACCTCGTCGAGGTCGAGACGATCATGCCGATCAGCGCGCGGCTCGTCGTCAATCCCGCGGCGCTCAAGCTGAAGCGCGCCGGGGTGCAGCCGCTGCTCGAACGCATCGCGGCCGCCGTCGCCGCGCGGGCACCGGCGGGGGCCACCACTTGAGCGCGCCGACGCCCGCTGTCGCTGCGCCGCCTCGACGCCGCGGCGCCGTCGTTCGACCGCGACCTCGCGGCGCTGACAGCGTTCGAAGCGGCGCAGGACCCCGCCGTCGACGCCACCGTCGCCGCGATCGTCGCCGACGTGCGTGCCCGCGGCGACGCGGCCGTCCTCGACTGCACGGCGAAGTTCGACCGCCTCGCCGCGCCGTCGGTCGCGGCGCTGGAGATCACCGCCGCCGAGATGCGCGCGGCGTTCGACGCGCTGCCGGCACCGCAGCGCGACGCGCTGGTCACCGCGGCGGCGCGCGTGCGTGCCTACCACGAGCGGCAGAAGCTCCAGTCCTGGACCTACACCGATGCCGACGGCAGCGTGTTCGGACAGCAGGTCACGCCGCTAGACCGCGTGGGCGTCTACGTGCCGGGGGGCAAGGCCGCGTATCCGTCGTCGGTGCTGATGAACGTCATACCGGCGCACGTCGCCGGCGTGCCCGAGATCGTCATGGTCGTGCCCACCCCCGACGGGACGCGCAACCCGCTGGTGCTGGCGGCGGCGCACCTCGCCGGCGTCTCGCGCGCGTTCACCATCGGCGGAGCCCAGGCGGTCGCGGCGCTCGCCTACGGCACCGCGACGATTCCCGCAGTCGACAAGATCTGCGGTCCCGGCAACGCCTACGTCGCCGCGGCCAAGCGGCGCGTCTTCGGCGCCGTCGGCATCGACATGGTCGCCGGCGTGTCGGAAATCCTGGTCATCGCCGACGGCAGCGCGCACCCCGACTGGGTGGCGATGGATCTGTTCTCGCAGGCCGAGCACGACGAACTCGCGCAGGCGATCCTGGTGTCGCCGGACGGGGCGCTGCTCGACGCCGTCGCCGCGAGCGCGCAGCGCCTGATCGACACCATGCCGCGACGGGCGATCATCGCCGCGTCGTTCGCCAACCGCGGCGCGCTGATCCGGGTCCGCGATCTCGCCGAGGCGTGCGCGGTGTCGAACCGCGTCGCGCCGGAGCACCTCGAACTCGCGGTCGCCGATCCGCAGGCGCTGCTGCCGCAGATCCGGCACGCCGGCGCGATCTTCATGGGGCACCAGGCGTCCGAGGCGCTCGGCGACTACTGCGCGGGACCGAATCACGTGCTGCCGACCGGCCGCACCGCGCGCTTCTCGTCGCCGCTGGGCGTCTACGATTTCCAGAAGCGGTCGAGCCTGCTCGCCATTTCGGAGGCGACGGCGCGGATGCTGGGGCCGGTGGCCTCGACGCTGGCGCACGGCGAGGGGTTGCCGGCGCACGCGAAGAGCGCCGAGTACCGGCTCGAAGCCCGGCGCCCGCGATGAGCGATCGTCCCGTCGCGGCGCCGTCGACGGCCGCCTCGATGGCTGCCGCGGTGCTGCGCCCCGAAATCCGCGCGCTGACCGCGTACGCCGTGGCCAAGGCCGACGGCGCGATCAAGCTCGACGCCATGGAGAATCCGTACCCGCTGCCCGCGGCGGTGCGCGCCCGGATCGCGGCGGCCGTGGCCGACGTCGCGATCAACCGCTATCCGGACGGCGGCGGCGATGCGGTGAAGGCGGCGCTGCGGCAGGCCTACGGCATCCCGGCCGCCGCCGGCGTGCTGCTCGGCAACGGGTCCGACGAGATCATCCAGATGCTCGCCTGCGCGCTGGCGCGGCCGGGCGCGGCGATGCTCGCGCCCGAACCGTCGTTCGTCATGTACCGGATGAACGCGCTGTACGCGGGGATGCGCTTCTGCGGCGTGCCGCTGGCCGCCGATTTCGCGCTGGACCTGCCGTCGATGCTCGCGGCGATCGCGCGCGAGCGGCCCGCGCTGACGTTCCTCGCCTACCCCAACAACCCCACCGGCAACCTGTTCGCGGCGGCCGGCGTCGAGGCGATCCTGCGCGCGGCGCCCGGCCTCGTCGTCGTCGACGAGGCCTACCACGCGTTTGCCGACACGAGCTTCCTGCCGCGCGTGCTCGAGTTTCCGAACCTGCTGGTGCTGCGGACGGTGTCGAAGGTCGGGATGGCGGGGCTGCGCCTCGGCTACGCGATCGCTGCGCCGGCCTGGATCGACGAATTGAACAAGGTCCGGCAGCCGTATAATCTCAACGCATTGACGCAGGCGGTGGCGCCGGTCCTGCTCGGGCAGGGCGAGTTGCTGGCCGGACAGGCGGCGGCGATCCGCAGCGAGCGGGCTCGGCTCGGCGCGGCGCTGGCGGCCCTGCCGGGCGTGACCGTGCACCCGACGCAGACCAACTTCGTGCTGGCGCGGGTGCCCGACGCGCCGGCGTGGTTTGCCGCGCTCGCCGACGCGCGCATCCTGGTCAAGAACCTGCACGGCTCGCATCTGCTGCTCGAACACTGCCTGCGCATCACCGTGGGCACCCCCGACGAAAACAACGCCCTGCTCGCCGTCCTCGAGAAGCTCCCATGACCGCAGCCACGCAGCCCGCGCGCAGAGCGCGCGTCGAGCGCAACACCGCCGAGACGCAGATCGCCGTCGCCGTCGACCTCGACGGCAGCGGCCGCGCCGAACTCGCGAGCGGGGTGCCGTTCCTCGACCACATGCTCGACCAGATCGCGCGGCACGGCATGGTCGATCTCGCCGTCGCCGCGAAGGGCGACCTGCACATCGACGCGCACCATACCGTCGAGGACATCGGCATCACCTTCGGCCAGGCGCTGCACCAGGCCCTCGGCGACCGCAGGGGGCTCACGCGCTACGGCCACGCCTACGTGCCGCTCGACGAGGCGCTGTCGCGCGTCGTGCTGGACCTCTCCGGACGCCCGGGCCTCGAGTTCCACGTGCCGTTCAAGCGGGCGCTGATCGGGACCTTCGACGTCGACCTCACGCACGAATTCTTCCAGGGCTTCGTCAACCACGCGCTGGTGACGCTGCACGTCGACAACCTTCGCGGCGAGAATGCCCACCACCAGGCCGAGACGGTGTTCAAGGCGTTCGGCCGCGCGCTGCGGATGGCGGTCGCGCGCGATCCGCGCGGCGGCGACGTCGTGCCGTCGACCAAGGGAACGCTGTAGCCGAACCGCCTGGCAGCCACGCCCCGACCGCAACCCGCCATGACCGACATCGTCGTCGTCGACTACGGAATGGGCAACCTGCGCTCGGTGGCCAAGGCGCTCGTCCACGTTGCCCCCACCGCGGACGTGGTCGTGTCGGCGGATCCGGCGACGGTCCGCGCGGCGAAGCGGATCGTGCTGCCGGGCCAGAGCGCCATGCCCGATTGCATCCGCGGACTGGAGCAGAGCGGGCTGCGCGACGTGGTACTCGAGGTGATCCGCGACCGGCCGTTCCTCGGCATCTGCCTCGGCCTGCAGATGCTGTTCGACGAAAGCGAGGAGGGCCCGACGCCCGGGCTCGCGCTGCTGCCGGGACGCGTCGAGCGGTTTCGCGACGCGCGGATGACGCTGCCCGACGGCACGCGCCTCAAGGTTCCCCACATGGGCTGGAGCCGGGTGCACCAGGTTCGCGCGCACCCGCTGTGGACCGGCATTCCGGACGGCGCGCGGTTCTACTTCGCGCACAGCTATCATCCGGTGCCGGCCGACCCGGCGCTGACCGCGGCGACCACCGACTATCCGGCGCCGTTTACTTGCGCAGTGGCCCGGGCTAATATCTTCGCCACGCAGTTCCACCCGGAAAAGAGCCACCGCGCCGGTCTCACGCTGCTCGCCAACTTCGTCGCCTGGAACGGACAGGTCTGATTTCCCGCCGACCCGGCGCCGATATCCCCGCGCCGGACCTGCTCCCGAATCGCCGCCACCAGGCACCCCGAACCGCACCGCCACCGCCGCTTCGCCCCACCGGCCTCCCGCCGCCCCCGCCCGATTCCCTTCCGCTTCACCCGCTGCCATGCAGATCATTCCCGCGATCGACATCAAGGACGGCCATTGCGTGCGCCTGAAGCAGGGCGAGATGGCGACCGCCACGATCTTCTCCGAGGATCCGGCGGCGATGGCCCAGCACTGGCTCGAGCTCGGCGCCGAGCGGCTGCACCTCGTCGACCTCAACGGCGCGGTCGCCGGCGTGCCGAAGAACGAGCTGGCAATCCGCGAAATCGTCGCCGTCATCGGCGAGGACATCCCGATCCAGCTCGGCGGCGGCATTCGCGACCTCGACACCATCGAGCGCTACCTCGACGACGGCATCACCTACGTCATCATCGGCACCGCGGCGGTCAAGAACCCGGGCTTCCTCCACGACGCCTGCTACGCGTTCCCCGGCCACATCATCGTCGGCCTCGACGCGCGCGAGGGCAAGGTTGCGACCGACGGCTGGTCGAAGATGACCGGCCACGACGTGGTCGACCTCGGCAAGAAGTTCCAGGACTACGGCGTCGAGGCGATCATCTACACCGACATCGGCCGCGACGGCATGCTGACCGGCGTCAACATCGAGGCCACCGTCCGCCTCGCGCGCGAGCTCACGATACCGGTGATCGCCTCCGGCGGCATCGGCACGCTGAAGGACGTCGTCGAGCTCGCCCAGCACGAGAAGGAAGGCATCATCGGCGCCATCGCGGGGCGCGCGCTCTACGAGGGCACGCTCGACTTCAAGGCCGCGATGAAGGCCGCGAAGGGCAAGGACGCCGGCTGACACCGGCGGGCGCGACTGCGCCCGCACCGGCGTCAGGCCGCACGGTCGCCATGGGACTCGCCAAGCGCATCATTCCCTGCCTCGACGTCGCCGAAGGGCGCGTCGTCAAGGGGATCAACTTCGTCAACCTGCGCGACGCCGGCGACCCGGTCGAGGTGGCCCGGCGCTACGACGAGCAGGGCGCCGACGAACTCGCGTTCCTCGACATCCGCGCGAGTCTCGAGACGCGGGGGCTGCTCTACCACATGATCGAGGCAGTCGCCGACCAGGTGTTCATCCCCCTCACCGTCGGCGGCGGCGTCAACACCGTCGACGACATCCGCGCACTGCTCAACGCCGGCGCCGACAAGGTCAGCATCAACACGGCGGGCGTCCGCCATCCGGGCCTGTTCGAGGAGGCGGCGGGCCGGTTCGGCGCGCAGTGCATCGTCGCGGCGATCGACGCCAAGCAGATCGCGCCGGAAGCGTGGGAGGTGTTCACGCACGGCGGCCGCACGCCCACCGGCCTCGATGCGGTCGCCTGGGCGCGCGAGGTCGTCGCCCGCGGCGCCGGCGAGATCCTGCTCACCAGCATGGACCGCGACGGCGCGCGCACGGGGTTCGACCTGATGCTGACGCGGGCGATCGTCGACGCGGTCGACGTTCCGGTCATCGCCTCGGGCGGCGTCGGGTCGCTGCAGGACCTCGTCGACGGGGTCGCCGTCGGCGGCGCCGACGCGGTGCTCGCCGCGTCGATCTTCCACTACGGCGAGTTCACGATCGGCCAGGCCAAGGCGGCGATGGCGGCGGCCGGCATCGAGATCCGGGAGCCGGCGTGAGCGTGCCGGCGGGGCCGTGGCTCGACAGCGTGCGCTGGAACGCCGACGGACTGGTGCCGGCGATCGCACAGGACGCGCAGACCGGCAAGGTCCTCACCCTCGCGTGGATGAACCGCGATGCGCTCGAGCGCACCGCCGCAACCCGCGAGGCGCACTACTGGTCGCGTTCGCGCCGGGCGCTCTGGCACAAGGGCGAGCAGTCGGGGCACGTGCAGCGCGTGCGCGAGATCCGGCTCGACTGCGACGGCGACGCGATCCTGATCGTCGTCGAGCAGCAGGGCGGCATCGCCTGCCACACCGGCCGCGAACGCTGCTTCCACCTGAAGCTCGACGATGGCAGCTGGGTCGACGTCGAGCCCGTCCTCAAGGACCCGAAAGCGATCTACGGCGATGGCTGATCCCGCTTCCCGCCCGCCCGCCGCGCCCGCATCCGCGGCCGGCGCGCCCGCGCCCGTCGACCCCTTCGACCGGCTGGCCGCGACGATCGCGGCGCGGCGCGGCGCCGATCCCGGCACGTCGTACGTCGCGTCGCTGCTGGCCAAGGGCGACGACGCGATCCTGAAGAAGATCGGCGAGGAGGCCACCGAGACGGTCATGGCCGCGAAGGACGGTGATAAAATCCGCATCGTGGCCGAAGTGGCGGACCTGTGGTTCCACTGCCTCGTGCTGCTGGCCCGTCACGGTCTGGGCCCGGACGACGTGCGGGCGGAACTCGTGCGCCGCGAAGGCAGGTCGGGACACGCGGAAAAGGCCGCGCGGGCCAAGTGACGCCCGGCACCCCGCTTCCCTACCGGCGGGTTCAGTTCGGCGGGCTGATCGTCGCCGCAAGCGTGCTGGGTCTCCTGTTCACCGCGTCGCTCGCGTTCACGCTGTCCCCGGCGACGCTGGCGACGGCGGGCTGGATGCTCTGGGTGATGGCCGGCGTGCTGCTGCTGGCGGTCCTTCTCAACGGCTGGCTGACGGTCGAGGTGACCGCCGACGAACTGCGCGCGCGGCTGGGCGTCGGTTTCTACGGCCGCCGGATTCCGGTTTCCTCGATCGTCCGCTGCGACGCGGTGCGGACGCGGGTGTGGTGGGGATGGGGTGTCCACTGGACCCCTTCCGGCTGGCTATACAATGTGTCGGGCCGGGATGCCGTCCGGCTGGAAATCCGGGCGGAGCGTCCGGTGATGTTCGGTACCGGCGATCTGGCCGGACTCAAGACGGCGATCGACGCGGCGATGGCCGCCGCGGAGAACCGGGACGGTCGGCACTGACCGCCCCGGAAGGCGACGGAGAGCAACGCGGTGCAGGACTGCATTTTCTGCCGGATCGTGCGGGGTGAGGTTCCCGCAAAAAAGGTTTACGAGGACGACCTCGTGCTGGCGTTCCACGACATCCAGCCGGTCGCCCCCGTGCATGTGCTGGTGATCCCCAAGGCGCACGTGGCCACGCTCTACGACGCGGCGCCGGAGCACGAAGCGGCGCTGGGCCGGTTGCTGGCGCTGGCCCCGACAATCGCCCGCGACCTGGGCGCCACCGACGGCTTTCGCACCATCGTCAACACCGGCCGCGTCGGCCGGCAGGATGTGCAGCACGTCCACCTGCACGTGATCGGCGGACCCGACCCCCTCGGGCCGATGATCATGCGCAAGGGCAACTAACGGAGGAATCGCATGGGCTCGATGAGCATCTGGCACTGGCTGATCGTTCTGGTCGTCGTGGTTCTGATCTTCGGCACCAAGAAGCTGAAGAACATAGGCCAGGACCTGGGCGGCGCGGTCAAGGGCTTCAAGGAGGGCATCAAGGGCGCCAACGACGAGGCCGAGGCGGCGAAGCAGGCCACCGACACCACGGCGCAGCAGATCCCGGGCAAGACGATCGACGTCGAAGCCAAGCGCGAGCCGTCGGTCAAGTCCTGACCACCCGTCGGCGACCCGCCGCCGCGCGCCCCGGACGATCCGGCCGGCGCGCCGACGGCTCTTCGCCACGCCCGCACCCACACTCACCATGTTCGACATCGGCTTTTCCGAGATCGTCGTCATCGCCGTCGTGGCGCTGATCGTGATCGGACCCGAAAAGCTGCCGAAGACCGCGCGCACGCTCGGCCACCTGTTCGGGCGGCTGCAGCGCTACGTCTCCGACGTCAAGGCCGACATCAACCGCGAGATGGAACTCGACGAGCTGCGCAAGCTGCAGACGCAGGTCCAGTCGGCGGCGCGCGAGGTCGAGACGTCGTTCGACACCGCGAAGCGCGACCTGGACACCGGCGTGAGGAACGTCGAACAGCAGCTCTCCGACGCGCCGGGCGGGGCGGCTCCCGCGGCTGCAGGTGCAGCCGTCACCGCGTCCTCGCTGCCCGAGCTGACGACGCCGCCCGGGACGGCGGCGCCTTCCTCCGCTGCGCCTGCGGCGGCGCCGGCCGAACCCGCGCGCCAGGCATCGCTGCCCGGATTCGACCGCGGCTGACGCCTGCGGACCGCTGCCCATGGCCGAACCTTCGCCCGCGCCCGAGAGCCCTCAGGAGTCGTTCATCTCGCACCTGGTCGAGCTGCGCTCGCGGCTCGTCCGCTCGGTGCTCGCGATCCTGATCGTTCTGGTCGCGCTGTTTCCCTGGGCCAAGGACATCTACGCGGCACTCGCCGCGCCGCTGCTGCAGGTGCTGCCGCAGGGCTCGACGATGATCGCCACCGACGTCACCGGCACCTTCCTGGTGCCGCTCAAGGTGACGCTGATGGCGGCGTTCCTGGTCGCGCTGCCCTACGTCCTCTACCAGGTCTGGGCGTTCGTCGCCCCGGGGCTGTACCAGCACGAAAAGAAGCTGATGGTGCCGCTGATCATGTCGAGCATGTTCTTCTTCCTCGCCGGCATGGCCTTCGCGTACTTCCTCGTGTTTCCGTGGGTGTTCAAGTTCTTCGTCAGCTACGCGCCCGAGGGCGTGCAGATGATGACCGACATCGACAAGTACCTGTCGTTCGTGCTGTGGATGTTCATCGCGTTCGGGGTGACGTTCGAGACGCCCGTGGTGCTGGTCGTCCTGCACCGGCTGGGGATGGTCACGGTCGCCAAGCTGAAGGAGATCCGCCGCTACGTGATCGTCGGCGCGTTCGTCATCGCGGCGGTGATCACGCCGCCCGACGTGATTTCGCAGCTGATGCTGGCGATCCCGATGTGCCTGCTCTACGAGCTAGGCATCATCCTCTGCCGGTTCTTCCCACCGCCGAAGCCGGCCGCCGAGCCGGGCGCCGACGGCGCGTCGGCCTGAGAGCCGGCGCCCCGCCTCTTCCCCGACGCCGTCAGCGCTCCACCGCCGGCCGCTTGCCGGCCGTCACTTCGACGTCGGTGACCGCGCCGGCGCGCCAGACCTTCACCTTCGTCGCCGACCCCGGCGGAATCTCGGCGATGCGCGCGAGCAGCGCCGGCGTGTCGCGCGTCGCCTTGCCGTCGATCTCGAGCACCACGTCGCGCGCCCGGATGCCGGCCCGGTCGGCCGGGCCGTTGCGCACGACGCCGCGGATCACGACCCCGGGCGCGTCCAGCGCCAGCGTCTTCGCGAGCTCGGGCGACAGGTCCTGCGGCTCGATGCCGAACCAGCCGCGGGTGACCGCGCCGTCACGGATGATCTGCTCGAGGACGCTGCGCGCCAGCGACACCGGAATCGCGAAGCCGATGCCCATCGACCCGCCGTTCTGCGAGAAGATCGCGCTGTTGATGCCGACGAGGTTGCCCGCGCTGTCGACGAGCGCGCCGCCGGAATTGCCCGGATTGACCGCGGCGTCGGTCTGGATGAAGTCCTCGAACCGGTTGATGCCGAGGTGGTTGCGGCCCAGCGCCGACACGATGCCCATCGTCACCGTGTTGCCGAAGCCGTAGGGGTTGCCGATCGCCAGCACGACGTCGCCGACCTGCACCTTGTCCAGCGACCCGAAGGTGATCGAGGGCAGGTTCTCGCCGTCGGCCTTCAGGATCGCGAGGTCGGACTCCGGATCGGCCCCGCGGACCTTCGCGGCGATGCGGCGCCCGTCCGCGAGCACCAGCTGGATGTCGTCGGCGCCGTCGATGACGTGGTAGTTGGTCAGCACGAACCCCTCGGGCGCGACGATGACGCCCGAGCCGAGGCTGGTCTGCCGCGCCTTCGGCAGCCGCTCGGCCAGGTCCGGGAAGTACCGGCGCAGGATCGAGTCGTCGACCAGCGGATGGCGGCGGCCCATTTCCTTGCTGGTGTAGATGTTGACGACCGCCGGCATCGCCTTGGCCGCCGCCTCGGCGTAGGTGTCCGCGCGGCGCGCCGCCGGCGCCGCGGTGGCGGGGGTTTCCTGGACCAGCACGACGCTGCCGCTCTTCGGCGCGAGGCGCGGGACGAGTTCGGGGCGCAGCGTCGAGACGACGAACAGCGCCGCCACGGCGACGGTGCAGGCCTGCGCGAAAACCAGCCAGAATTTGCGGAGCACGGAGCGATCCTCGGGATTTCCCGCGTCGATTATAGACACTTGTTGCGCTGCGTCACCGGCGCTGACCCGGCGGTCGGCCGGGGATGGGTGCGCCGGACCAACCCGCTGATTCAAAAGCGGAAAGACAGCGTACCACCTGGCAAGGCTTCCGGCGGACGCCCGGAATCCCTTATAATCGCAAGGTTTGGGGTTTCGTGCCGTCCCGGTCGGGTCGGCCTCGCGCATTCCAAGGGACGTTTCGACATGGCGGAAGCAACGGTAGACAAGGGGAAGCGGCGCTTCCTGATCGGCGCGACCAGCGTCGTGGGGGGCGTCGGTGTCGCGGCCGCGGCGACGCCGTTCGTGATGTCGTTCTTTCCCAGCGAGCGGGCCCGCGCCGCCGGCGCGCCGGTCGAGGTCGACATCTCGAAGCTCGAGCCCGGCCAGAAGATCGACGTCGAGTGGCGCGGCAAGGTCGTCTGGCTGCTCAATCGCACGCAGCCGATGCTCGACTCGCTGCCGAAGCTCGATTCGCGCCTCGCCGACCCCAGGTCCGTGCAGCCGCAGCAGCCCGACAGCTGTCGCAACGAGCACCGCTCGCTCAAGCCGAACCTCCTGGTCATGGTCGGGATCTGCACGCACCTCGGCTGTTCCCCCACGTTCCGGCCGGACGTCGCGCCGGCGGACCTCGGCCCCGAGTGGCTGGGCGGCTTCTTCTGTCCATGCCACCAGTCGAAATTCGACCTCGCCGGCCGGGTCTACTCGGGGGTGCCCGCGCCGACGAACCTGGTCGTGCCGCCGCACAAGTACGTCTCGGAAACCAAGGTGCTGATCGGCGACGACGGCAAGTCGGCGTAACGGAAAGACGGCCATGCAGAAAATTCTGAACTGGATCGACGATCGCTTCCCGCTGACCGCGCTCTGGGAGTCGCAGTGGGGCAAGTACATCGCGCCGAAGAACTTCAACTTCTGGTACTACTTCGGCTCGCTGGCCGCGCTGGTGCTGGTGCTGCAGATCGTCACCGGCATCTTCCTGACGATGAACTACAAGCCCGACGCCGCCAAGGCCTTCGAGTCGGTCGAGTACATCATGCGGGACGTCCAGTGGGGCTGGCTGATCCGCTACATGCATTCGACCGGGGCCTCGATGTTCTTCGTCGTGGTCTACCTGCACATGTTCCGCGGGCTGATGTACGGCAGCTACCGCAAGCCGCGCGAGCTGACGTGGATCCTCGGCTGCTGCATCTACCTCGCGCTGATGGGCGAGGCCTTTTTCGGCTACCTGCTCCCGTGGGGCCAGATGTCGTTCTGGGGCGCGCAGGTGATCGTCAACCTGTTCGCGGCGATCCCGGTGATCGGCGAGGACCTCGCGGTGTGGATCCGCGGCGACTACACGATCTCCGACATCACGCTGAACCGCTTCTTCGCGTTCCACGTCATCGCGCTGCCGCTGGTGCTGGTGGGCCTCGTGGCCGCGCACCTGATGGCGCTGCACGAGACCGGGTCGAACAACCCGGACGGAATCGAGATCAAGAAGCAGCCGAAGGACCCCGAGACCGGCCTGCCGCTCGACGGGATCTACTCGCACCCCTACTACTCGGTGAAGGACATCGTCGGCGTCGTCGTGTTCCTGGCGGTGTTCTCGATCATCGTGTTCTTCGTCCCCGAGATGGGCGGCTACTTCCTCGAGGCGAACAACTTCCTCCCGGCGGACCCGCTGCAGACGCCCGCTCACATCGCGCCGGTCTGGTACTTCACCCCGTACTACGCGATGCTGCGCGCGGTGCCGTCGTACTTCGGCACCCAGGTGTGGGGCGTGCTGGTGATGGGGGCCGCGGTGATGATCTTCTTCGCGCTGCCGTGGCTCGACCGCGGCAACGTCAAGTCGATCCGCTACCGCGGCACGCTGTACAAGGGCTGGCTCGCGGCGTTCGTCGTCGCCTTCCTGGTGCTGGGCTACCTCGGCGTGGTCCCGGTCACCGTCTGGGGCCAGTTCAGCGAGAAGCTGCCGGTGCTCGGCGGTGCCGACGTCGCCACCGTCGTGTCGCGGGTGCTGACCGTCGTGTACTTCCTTTTCTTCCTGCTGATGCCTTGGTACACGGCGCGCGACAAGACCAGGCCGGTACCGGACAGGGTGACGATGTGATGAACAAGCTTTCGACCCTTCTCGCCGCGGTCGCGCTGACCGCCGGCCTCGCGGTCCCGGCCGGTCCGGCCGCGGCCTCCAGCGGTCCCGAGCTGCGCCTCGAGCCCGCACCGGTGAATCGCCTCGACATGGAATCGCTGCAGCGGGGCGCGCGCACGTTCGTCAATCACTGCCTCAACTGCCACAGCGCGAAGTTCATGCGCTACAACCGCCTCACCGACCTCGGCCTGACCGAGACGGAGATCAGGGACAACCTGATCCTCGGCAACGCCAAGATCGGCGACACGATGACGGTGGCGATGACTGCGGCGGACGCCCGCGCCTGGTTCGGCAAGCAGCCGCCGGACCTGTCCGTCATCTCGCGGGTGCGCGGCAGCGACTGGCTCTACAACTACTTCCTCGGCTTCTACCGCGACGACACGTCGGCGACCGGCTGGAACAACCTGGTGTTCCCGAACGTCGGCATGCCGCACGTGCTGTGGGACGTCTCGGGCACGCAGAAGCTGGTGACGAAGGAGTTCGGCTCGCACGCCGAGGCGCAGGGTGCGGCGCTGGCCGCCAAGCGCCTCGCCGGGGTCGCGCCGACGCCCGGCCACAAGTACGTGCTGTCGACGCTGGCGATCGAGACGCCCGGCACGATGACGCCCGACCAGTACCGCGCGTACGCGGCCGACCTCGTCAACTTTCTCGACTACCTGGGCGAGCCCGCGCGCAACAAGCGGATCAACCTCGGGATGATGGTCCTGATCTACCTCGGCATCCTGTTCGTCTTCGCGTACTGGCTCAAGCGCGAGTACTGGAAGGACATCCACTAGCACCCCGCCGCGACGCCGTTTCCGGGGCAGGGGCGCCGCTCCTGCCCCGTTGCTTTCGGCGGCGCGGCCTCCACATCCACCCGACGCGAACGCACCCGTATCGACCACGGCCGCCAGAGCCGCCCGCGCACCCCTGCGAGGAGTCCCGAAGCATGATGACACTCTATTCCGGCACCACCGATCCCTTCAGCCAGCGCTGCCGCATCGTGCTGCACGAGAAGGGGATGGACTTCCAGATCATCGACGTCGACCTCGACCACAAGCCCGAGGACCTCGCGGTGATGAACCCGTACAACCAGGTGCCGGTGCTGGTAGAGCGGGACCTCGTCCTGCACGAGTCGAACATCATCAACGAGTACATCGACGAGCGCTTCCCGCACCCCCAGCTGATGCCGGCGGACCCGGTGATGCGCGCCCGCGCCAGGCTCTTCCTGCACCGCTTCGAGAAGGAGCTGTTCATCCACATCGACGCGCTCGAGGGCAACAACCAGAAGCAGATCGAGAAGGCGCGCGCGCTGGTGCGCGACAGCCTGATGCAGATCGCGCCGGTGTTCGCCAAGCACAAGCACATGCTGGGCGAGGAGTATTCGATGCTCGACGTCGCCATCACGCCGCTGCTGTGGCGCCTCGACTACTACGGCATCCAGATGCCCAAGCAGGCCGTGCCGCTGATGAAGTACGCCGAGCGGCTGTTCGCGCGGCCGGCGTTCTCCGAGGCGCTGACCTCGGCCGAACGCGGCATGCGCAAGTAGGGCGCGCGCGCGTCGGTCCCCTGTCCCGGCGCCGGCCCGCCGCCCCCGGGCGCGCGGGCGCGGCACCGCCCCGCCGGCGGTCTGCACCCCGGTCGCTTGACCGGGTGCCGCCCGCCCGTAGTATCCTGCCGCCCATGTCCGAGCAGTCCGCCAAGCCCTACCTGGTCCGCGCCATCTGCGAGTGGTGCGCCGACAACGGCCTCACGCCGTACCTCGCCGTCAAGGTGAACGGCGCGACGCGCGTGCCCGTCGCGTACGTCAAGAACGGCGAGATCGTGCTCAACGTCAGCACGGCGGCGACGCGCAAGCTCACGATCGACAACGACTGGGTCCAGTTCTCCGCGCGCTTCAACGGCTCGTCGCAGGAGGTCGCGGTGCCCATGGCCGCCGTCGCCGGCATCTTCGCCAAGGAGACCGGCTACGGTTTCGCGTTCGCGGTGCCGCAGGATGCCGCCGCCTCGCTGGAGGCGGTCACCGCGCCGGAGGAGTCCGACATCGACGCCGCGCTGGAGAAGGACAAGCGCGACGCCGCCGACGGCAAGCCCAGGCCGCGGCCGTCGCACCTGCAGGTCATCAAGTAGCGGGGCGCGCCTGTAGTCCGCGCCGGCGCCTCGTCGGACGGGTAAAATCAGGCCTGCGCCGGCATAGCTCAGTTGGCAGAGCAGCGGTTTTGTAAACCGAAGGTCCCGGGTTCGACCCCTGGTGCCGGCACCGAACCTGCGTGTCACGACGCGCGTACTCCACCGGACGCCCCCGCATGAACCAACTCGACTTCGACGGCCGCACCGCGGTCGTCACCGGCGGCGCCGCCGGCATCGGCTTCGCGGTTGCGCAGCGTCTGGTCGCCAGCGGCGCGCGGGTCGCGCTGTGGGACCGCGACGCGGCGGCTCTGGCGAAGGCGCGGTCCGCGCTGGGCGGAGACACGCTGATGCAGGCGCTCGACGTCGCCGACGCCGCGGGCGTCGAAGCCGCTACCAAGGCGACTGCCGCGGCGTTCGGGCGCATCGACGCGCTGGTCTGCTCGGCCGGCATCACCGGGCCGAACACGACGACGTGGGACTACCCGGTCGACGACTGGAAGCGCGTGTTCGACGTCAACGTGCACGGCGTGTTCCTGTGCAACAAGTTCGTCGTGCCGGTGATGCAGCAGCGCGACTACGGCCGCATCGTCAACATCGCGTCGGTCGCCGGCAAGGAAGGCAACCCCAACGCGCCGGCCTACAGCGCGTCGAAGGCGGCCGTCATCGGCCTGACCAAGTCGCTGGGCAAGGAGCTCGCGAAGACCGGCATCCGCGCCAACTGCGTCACGCCGGCCGCGGTGCGCACGGCGATCTTCGACCAGATGACGCAGCAGCACATCGACTTCATGCTGTCGAAGATCCCGCTGGGACGCTTCGGCACCGTCGACGAGATCGCCGCGATGGTGTGCTGGCTGGCGAGCGAGGACTGCTCGTTCTCGACCGGCGCCGTGTTCGACCTCTCGGGCGGCCGCGCCACGTACTGACGGCCCGCGGTCAGCGTCCGCCGCCGACGTCGAGCAGGATCTTGCCGATGTGCGCCGACGACTCCATCAGCGCGTGCGCCTTCGCGGCCTCGGCCAGCGGGAACGTCGCGTGCACCACCGGCTTCACCGCGCCGCTGGCGTAGAGCGGCCACACCTTGTCCGCGAGCGAGCGCGCCAGCGCGGCCTTGCGCTCGAACGGCGACGCGCGCAGCGTCGAGCCGGTGACGGTGAGGCGCTTCATCATGATCGGCCGCCAGTCGGCCTCGACGCGCCCTCCCTGCAGGAACGCGATCATCACCATCCGCCCCTCGAGCGCCAGGCACTTCAGGTTCTTCTCGATGTAGCTGCCGCCGACCATGTCGAGCACGACGTCGACGCCCCGCTTCGCCGTGATCCGCGCGACCTCGGCGACGAAGTCCTGCGTCCGGTAGTCGATCGCGTGGTCGGCGCCGATCGCGCGGCAGAACGCGACCTTTTCCGCGCTGCCCGCCGTCGTGATCACGATGGCGCCGAAGCTTTTCGCGAGCTGGATCGCGGTCAGGCCGATGCCGCTGCTGCCGCCGTGGATGAGCACCGTCTCGCCGGCGACGAGCCGGCCGCGGTCGAACAGGTTGTTCCAGACGGTGAAGACGTTCTCGGGCAGACCCGCGGCCTGCGCCACCGTCAGCCCTGCCGGGACCGGCAGGCACCAGGCGGCCGGGGCGGTGCAGTACTCGGCGTAGCCGCCGCCCGGCGTCAGCGCGCAGACGGTGTCGCCGACACTCCACGCGGTCACGCCGTCCCCCACCGCGGCCACCCGTCCCGCGACTTCGAGCCCCAGGATCGGCGACGCGTCCGCCGGCGGCGGGTAGGCGCCGGCGCGCTGCAGGCAGTCCGGGCGGTTGACGCCGGCGAAGGCGACCTCGATCAGCACCTCGCCCGGCTTCGGCTGCGGGACCGCGCCGGTGCCGACGACGACGACCTCGGGCGGGCCCGGCTGTTCGAACGTGGCGTGGCGCATCGTGGCGGGAATCGTCATGGCGGTCGGCGGCAGGAGGGAGGGCGCCGATTGTAGCGGACGCGCCGGCAGGGCCGGTCTGGGCGGTGCCGAACGGCCACGCGCCTTGCGCTAGACTCGACAGGAAAGCGCGCCTGCCCGGGTTCGCAGGCAGACCATGTGGCCCGCCGCCCGGACGCGCGCCGCTCCGCGCCTGCCGCCGGGCGCGCTTCGACCGGCGCGCGACACCGCCACGCACATCGCCATGCCTTCCTCGCCCGAACGCAACGTCGCCGCGCTCCTCTTCCGCACCGCACGGGCGTGGCCGCGGCTGCCCGCGGTCGCGGTCGGCGCGTGGGTGCTCCACGACTACGCGGCGCTTGCCGGCCGGGCGGCGCGCCTCGGCGCGAGCCTTGCCGCCGCGGGCCTGCTGCCGGGCGAGCGCGTGGCGCTGGTGTCGCGCAACGTGCCGGCCTACATCGAGACGCTGTTCGCCTGCTGGTGGGCGGGCCTGGTCGCGGTGCCGGTCAACGCCAAGCTGCACCCGCAGGAACTCGCGTTCATCCTTGCCCACAGCGGCGCGCGCTGGGCCTTCGTCGACGGCGCCTGGAGGGACGCGCTGGCGGCGCTGCCCGATGGTGCGGCGCCGCTCGAGCGCGCGGTGGAGTTCGACAGCCCGGACTACAGGCGCCTGCTGGACGCGGAGGCGAAGGGCGGCGCCGCATTGCCGCCCGCGGCATGCCGCCTCTCCGATCCGGCGTGGCTGTTCTACACCAGCGGCACGACCGGGCGGCCGAAGGGCGTGGTGATTTCCCACGGCAACCTCGCCGCAATGAGCCGGTGCTTCCTGTCCGACGTCGAGGCGGTTGCGCCGGGCGACGCGCTGCTGCATCCGGCGCCGCTGTCGCACGGCTCGGGTCTGTACGTGTTGCCGCATGTGCTGGCCGGCGCGGTCAACGTGATCCCCGAATCGGGCGGCTTCGATGCCGCCGAGATCGTCGACCTGATCTCCGCGTGGGACCGCGCGTCGTTCTTCGCCGCGCCGACGATGGTCAAGCGCCTCGTCGCCGCGCCGGCGCTGGGACGCGCGCGCCTCGACCGGCTGAAAAGCATCGTCTGCGGCGGCGGACCGCTGTACGTCGCCGATGCCAGGGCCGCGTTCGCCGCGCTCGGACCGCGGCTGGCGCAGATCTACGGGCAGGGCGAGACGCCGATGACCATCACCGCGATGAGCCGGGCGCTGACGGCCGATGCGATCGCGCGCAACGACGAGGCGCGGCTCGCGTCGGTCGGCATCGCCCAGACCGGCATCGAGATCGCGATCGCCGACGCCGGTGACGGGTCGTTGCCGGCCGGCGCGATCGGCGAGGTGCTGGTCCGCGGCGCGACGGTGATGCAGGGGTACTGGAGCGACCCCGACGCATCGGCGCGGGCGCTCGCCGGCGGCTGGCTCCACACGGGCGACGTCGGCGCGCTCGACGCCGACGGCTTCCTGACGCTGAAGGACCGCTCGAAGGACCTGATCATCAGCGGCGGCGCGAACATCTATCCGCGCGAGGTCGAGGAGGCGCTGCTCGCGCATCCCGACGTGGCCGAGGCGGCGGTGATCGGCCGGCCGCACCCGGAGTGGGGCGAGGAAGTCGTCGCCTGCGTCGTCGTGCGCGTCCCGGCGGCGACCGAGGCGGCGCGCGGCGCGCTGGAGGCCGCGCTCGACGCCCACTGCCTCGACCGCATCGCGCGCTTCAAGCGCCCGCGCACCTGGCACTTCGTGACCGAGCTGCCAAAGAACAACACCGGCAAGGTGCTGAAGACGGCGCTGCGCGAGCGGTTCGGCTCAGCGTCGCCCGAGTGAGCGCAGCCGCAGCGCGAGCGCCGCGGCGACCAGCGCCGACGCGGACGCGTACAGGAACGCCGCCGGCCACCCGGCGCGCTCGATCAGCGCACCGCCCGCGGCCATGCCGGCGCCGACGCCGGTGACGATCGCCGTCGCCGACCAGGTGAACGCCTCGGTGGCGTAGCGGGGCGGTGCGACGCGGGCGACCAGCAGCGTCACCACCGTCATCGCCGGCGCGATGAGGAATCCGGCGGCGAAGGCCAGAGGCACCAGCGGCCACGGCGCGCCGACCAGCGCGTGCAGCGCGACCGGCAGTGCCAGAACGGCGACGATGCGCGGCAGCTGCCGCTCGAGCGGCAGCCGGAACTGCAGGCCACCGTAGAGCAGGCCCCCCGTGGCGCTGCCGACCGAATTGATCGCCACCAGCGCCGGGCCCCACGCGGCGCTGGCGACGGCGCCGGCAAATCCCGGATAGCCGACCTCGAGCGCGCCGAACGACATCGTCAGCGCGAAGGTCGCCGCGTACAGCGCCAGCAGGCGCGGCTCGGTCAGCGGGCCCAGGAAGTGGCGTTCCCCGGGCGGCTCGCGCCGCCACCATGCGAGTCCCCCGGACAGCGCGAGCAGCGGGACCGACGCCGCGGTGCAGGCGAGCGCTACCGCATAGGCAACGCGCGGCGACGCGAGCGCGACGGCGACCGCGATGAGCGCGGGACCGATGGTGTAGCCGAGCTCGAGCAGCACCGAGTCGACGGCGAATGCGAGGCGCCGCAGCGCCTCGTCGGCGAAGCGGTGGCGCAGCAGCGCGCGCGTCAGCACGGTGATCGGCGGCAGGACGGCGCCGATCAGCGCGGCGGCGGCCAGCAGCGCGACGCGCGACAGCTCCAGCTCGCCGGCGTACAGCACCACCACCATCGCCAGCGGGCTGAGGATGCCGGTGACGGCGAGCGCCGGGCCGGGGCCGCGGCGGTCGATCCAGCGGCCGAGCAGCGGCGACGTGACCGCGGCGGCCACCATCTGCACGCCGACCAGGCCGCCTGCGAAGGCGATCGACCCGGTGAGCTCGCGCACGTGCAGCAGCGTCGCCAGCGCGACGGTGCCGAGCGGCAGCCGGGTGAACAGCGACAGCGTGATGAATCGCGGCGCGCCGGGTGCGCGCCAGTAGGCGGCGTAGCGGTCGAGGATCGCGCGCATGGAAGGAAGGTCGTCGATCGGGGCGAAGCCCGCACCCGCGCACGCGGCGGGATCCCCGGCCGGTCAGTAGACGACGCGGACGTTCTCCGGCGCCAGCCATTCGGCCAGCTGCGCGATCAGCGTGTCGTCGGGCGTGACGCGCCACGCCTCCGGCAGCTCGATCTCCCCGGCGACGCCGCGATTGCGGTACTCGACGACGATCGGCAGCGTGCCGTGACGGAACGGGGACAGGAGGTCGTAGAGCCGCTTCGCGTCGGCGCCGCCGTTGCAGGCGAGCCGCAGGCCCTTGGCGTGGCGCTTGCGCAGCGCGGGCAGGTCGAAGACCGCCTCCGCCGCGACGCGCATGCCCTGCAGCTCGCCGCCTTCGCCCATCCGCGGCGTGATCTTCGCCTCGACGATCACCAGCTGGTCCTCGCGCAGCAGCGAGCGCGCCGCGTCGAAGGTCTCGTTGAAGACGACGACCTCGGCCTGCGCCGCGCCGTCGTCGAGCGTCACGAACGCCATCTTGCCGCGGCGGCCGTTCTGTATCCGCAGCGCGACGACGATGCCGGCGATCAGCACCGGGTCCCGGCGCGGGGCCAGCGCCGCCAGCGGCGTGCGGACCAGCGGCGCGAGCTCGGCGGCGTAGCTCGCGTACGGATGCCCGGACAGGTAGAAGCCCAGCGCGGACTTCTCGTGGGTCAGCCGCTCGGCGTCGGACCACTCGCGCGTCGCGACCAGCGATTCCTGCGCCGGCGTGGCCGCGTCGCCGAACAGCGAGACCTGCGCGCCCGCGGCGTCGTTGCGCTCGGCGTCGGCGAGCGCGATGCCGACCGAGGCGAACAGCGTGGCGCGCCGGGGGTCGATCGAATCGAACGCGCCGCCGCGGATCAGCGCCTCGACCACGCGGCGATTGACCAGCCTCTTGTCGACGCGCCGGCAGAAGTCGAACAGGTCGCGGAACGGCCCGTCGGCGTCGCGCGCGGCGACGATCGACGCGACCGCCTGCTCGCCGGTGCCCTTGATGCCGCCGAGTCCGTAGCGGATGTGCTTGCGGTCGACCGGCTCGAAGCGCCAGGCCGACGCGTTGACGTCGGGCGGGAGCACCACGAGCCCCTGGTGGATCGTGTCGGCGTGGAGCGCGCGGACCTTGTCGGTGTCGTCCATCACCAGCGACAGGTTGGCCGCCATGAACGCCGCCGGGTGGTGCGCCTTGAACCACGCGGTCTGGTAGGCGACCAGCGCGTACGCGGCCGCGTGCGACTTGTTGAAGCCGTAGCCCGCGAACTTCTCCATCAGGTCGAACAGCAGCGTCGCCTTGCCCCGGGAGACGCCGTTCTTCTCGGCCCCGGCGACGAAGATGTCGCGGTGCTTGGCCATCTCCTCGGGCTTCTTCTTGCCCATCGCCCGGCGCAGCAGGTCGGCGCCGCCCAGCGTGTAGCCGCCGATCACCTGCGCGATCTGCATCACCTGTTCCTGGTACACCATCACGCCGTAGGTCGGCCCCAGGATGGGCTCGAGGCGCGGGTCCGGATACTCGACGCGCTCGCGGCCGGTCTTGCGGGCGACGTAGTCCGGGATCAGCTCCATGGGACCGGGCCGGTACAGCGCGACCAGCGCGATGATGTCCTCGAACCGCGTCGGCGGCACCTGCTTCATCAGGTCGCGCATGCCGCGCGATTCGAACTGGAACACCGCGGCGGTGTCGGCGTGGCGGAAGACTTCGTAGGCGGGCTTGTCGTCGAGCGGCAGCGTCTCCAGCGCGACCTCGCTGGCCGGGTCGAGCCGCTTGACGTAGCGCACCGTCCAGTCGAGGATCGTCAGCGTCGTGAGGCCGAGGAAGTCGAACTTGACCAGGCCCACCGCCTCGACGTCGTCCTTGTCGAACTGCGACACCGCGGCGTCGGCGCCCGACGGCGTGTACAGCGGGCAGAAGTCGGTGAGCTTGCCCGGCGCGATCAGCACGCCGCCCGCGTGCATGCCGACGTTGCGCGTCAGCCCCTCGAGCGCGTCGGCGAGCTCGAGCAGCTGCCGGACCTCCTCCTCGTTCTTCTCGCGCTCGGCGAGCAGCGGCTCCATCTCGCGCGCCATCTTCAGCGTGATCAGCTTGCCCGGCTGGAACGGGATCAGCTTGGCGATGCCGTCGACGAAGGTGTAGGGCAGGTCGAGCACGCGACCGACGTCGCGCACCGCGGCCTTGGCGGCCATCGTGCCGAAGGTCGCGATCTGCGCGACGCTCTCGGCGCCGTACTTGTGCTTGACGTAGTCGATGACGCGGTCGCGGCCGTCCTGGCAGAAGTCGATGTCGAAGTCGGGCATCGACACGCGCTCGGGATTGAGGAAGCGCTCGAACAGCAGCTGGTAGCGCAGCGGGTCGAGGTCGGTGATGCCCAGCGCGTAGGCGACCAGCGACCCGGCGCCGGAGCCGCGGCCCGGGCCGACCGGCACGCCGTTGCGCTTCGCCCAGTTGATGAAGTCCGCGACGATCAGGAAGTAGCCGGGGAAGCCCATCTGCGCGATGGTCTTCGTCTCGAACTCCAGCCGCGCCACGTACTCCGGGCGCCTCTCGTCGCGCCGCGCGGCGTCCGGATACAGCGCGACGAGCCGGCGCTCGAGGCCGGCCCGGGCCTCGGCGTCGAGGTGCTCGTCGATGGTGACCCCGGGGGGCGTCGGGAAAGCGGGCAGGTAGTTCTTGCCGAGCGGGATCGACAGGTTGCAGCGCCGGGCGATGGCGACGCTGTTGGCCAGCGCCTCCGGCAGGTCCGCGAACGCCGCCGCCATTTCCGCCTGCGTGCGGAAGTGCTGGTCGGTGGTGAACCTGCGCGGGCGCCGCGGATCGGCCAGAACGTAGCCTTCGGCGATGCAGACGCGCGCCTCGTGGGCGCGGAAATCCTCGGGCCGGAGGTACTGGACCGGATGGGTCGCGACGATCGGCAGCGCCGCTTCGCCCGCCAGCACGACGGTGGCGGCGACCAGCGCATCGTCGTCGGCGTGGCCTGCGCGCTGGACCTCGAGGTAGTAGCGGTCGGGAAACCACGCCGCCCACTCGCCGGCGGCCTTCTTCGCGCCCGCGGCGTTGCCCTGCAGCAGCGCGTGCCCGACCTCGCCGTCGCGCGCGCCGGACAGCGCGATCAGCCCGTCGGTGCCTTCGGCGAACCACTCGCGGCGAAACTCGGCGCGGCCGCGCCACGCGTTCTCGCGCCAGGCGCGCGACAGCCAGTCGGCGAGCCGCAGGTAGCCCTGCCGCGACTGCGCGAGCAGCAGCGCGCGAAACGGCGCGTCGCGTTCGGCGTCGTGCGTGAACCAGGCGTCGACGCCGAACACCGGCTTGATGCCGCGCTCGCGCGCCGCCTTGTAGAACTTGACGAGGCCGAATGCGTTGGCGAGATCGGTCAGCGCCAGCGCCGGCATGCCGTCGGCCGCCGCGGCCGCCACCGCATCGTCGACGCGCACGGTCCCGTCGGCGATCGAGTACTCGCTGTGCAGGCGGAGGTGAACGTAATTGGGTGCGGTCATCGGGAAAACGCGGGAACGGCGGCGCGAGTGTTAGAATTTTACTCCCTGAAGCGAGATCCGATGCGACTCCTGTCCGGTACGACGCATGCTGCGCTGCGAACGCTGGCGATGATCGTCGCGCTCGCGCTCGCGGGTTGCGCGACCGTCGCTCCCGGCGGGCCGGAGGCGGTGCCTCCCGGGGACGCGAAGCGGGCGCCGGAAGCGCCGCCGCTGCCCCGCACCGCCGAACCGCCGCCGCCCGCGGTCAACCTGTCGGGCTTCCCGCTGCCGTACCGCCAGGGTTACGCCGACGGCTGCGCGTCGGCGACCGGCGCCGAGCGCAAGGATTCGACGCGCTTCGCCGCCGACGGGAATTACCGCACCGGCTGGCAGGACGGGCTGGCGCTGTGCCGCAGGAAGTGACCGCGCGGTGCCGCCGGCGGCCTGGCGCCGCGCCCCGGTGCCGGCGATGAAGCCGGCGCGCTCGAACACGATCGCGCTGCGCGGGCTCGATCACCACGTGCTGACCTGGGGCGATCCCGCGGCGCCCAAGCTGTTCCTGCTGCACGGCTGGATGGACGTCGGCGCGTCGTTCCAGTTCCTGGTCGACGAGCTCGCGGGCGAATGGCGGGTGATCGCGCCGGACCTGCGCGGCTACGGCCTCAGCGCGTGGCAGCCGCAGGGCTACTGGTTCCCCGACTACGTCGCCGACCTCGAGGCGCTGGCCGATGCCTTCGCCCCCGGCGAGCCGGTCAACCTCGTCGGCCACAGCCTCGGCGGCAACATCGTCATGCACTACGCCGGCGTGCGCCCGGCCCGTGTCCGGCGCGTGGTGTCGCTCGACGGCTTCGGCATTCCGCACGAGGAGCCGGCCGAGGCGCCGCGCAAGTTCGCCGAATGGCTGGACGCGCTGCAGGAGGGGCAGGTCTTCGCCCCGTACCGCGACCTGGACGCCGTCGCCGACCGGCTGCAGAAGAACAACCCGCGGCTCGCGCGCGACCGCGCGCTGCACGTCGCACGGCACTGGGCCGACGTCGCGCCCGACGGCACGGCTCGGCTCAATTCGGATCCCCGGCACAAGCTGCCGTTCCCCACCGTCTACCGGCTGGAGGAGGTGTACGCGGTGTGGCGCGCGATCGAGGCGCCGGTGCTCTGGGTCGCCGCCGCCGATTCGTACATTCCGAAGTGGCTTGGCGAGCATCCGGAAGGCGAGGGCGCGGTCGACTCGCTGTCCGGGGTCCGGCGCCGCCTCGCGCACGTCCGCGGTGGCCGGCTGGTGGTGATCGACGACGCCGGCCACATGCTCCACCACGACCGGCCCGACGCCGTCGCGCGGGCGATCGAAGGCTTCCTCGCCGGCTGATGCGACTCGGCGTCCACTCGCGCCGCGGCGCGCTCGGGGCACTGGTCGTGCTCACGCTGATCTGGGGCGCGAACTGGGCGGTGATGAAGGAAGCGCTGTCGAACGCGCATCCGGTCGTGTTCAACCTGCAGCGGACGTGGCTCGCCGTCTGCGTGCTGTTCGCCGTCCTTGCGGCACGCGGGGGTCCGTTCGGTCCGCCCGGATGGAAGGCGCTCGTCGTGACGGGGTTCTTCCAGACCACGCTCAATTTCGGCGCGACGACGATGGCGCTCGCCGGAGGCGGCGCGGGGCGCACCTCGGTGCTGGTGTTCACGATGCCGTTCTGGACGCTGCTGCTCGCGTGGCCGGTGCTGGGCGAGCGCGTCCGCGGCGCGCAATGGGCGGCGATCGCGCTCGCCGCCGCCGGACTGGTGCTGGTCGTCGCGCCGTGGGACTGGCGCGGCGAGCTCACGCCGAAGCTGTGGGCGGTCGCCTCGGGCTTCGGCTGGGCGGCCGGCACCGTCGCCACCAAGCACTTCCAGCGCCAGCGCGACCTCGACATGCACAACTTCATGGCGTGGCAGATGCTCGTCGGCGTGCTGCCGCTGACGCTGCTGCCGCTGCTCGTCGACTATCCGCCGACGCAGTGGAGCGTGCTGCAGGGCGTCCTGCTGCTCCACGTCGGCGCGATCTCGACCGCCTGCGGCTTCCTGCTGTGGATCGCGGTGCTGCGCTGGCTGCCGGCGGGGACCGCGTCGCTGTCGATGTTCGCGATCCCGGTGATCGCGCTGGTGTCGTCGATGATCATCTTCGGCGAACGGCTGCTCGCCACCGAGTGGGGCGGCATCGCGCTGATCGCCGGCGGGCTCGCCATCATCGCCAGGCTCGCGTGGCTGGGCGCGCGGTCGGCGACCGCGACGACGCCGCCGCTCGAGGGCGGCTGAGGCCGGCCGCGTTCAAGCCCTTCGCTCCGCGCGGCACGGTAGAATGCGCGCTCGCCGGCCCCGCCGGTCCCGTCCGCTTTGCGCCCCATGCCCGATTCCGCGCCGCCGCCCGACCTGTCCAAGCTCCGCCTCGACCGCAGCCTCGTGCCGGTGCGCGGCCGTCGCCGCCGCCGCTGGCTGGTCGTCGCCGTGCTGGCGGCCATCGCCGCCGCCGTCGCCGCGTGGTTCCTCGCGCAGCCGCGCCCGGTGACCGTGGCGACCGCCGCGGTGGTCACCACGACGCCGTCGCAGCAGTTCGTCGTGCTCAACGCCACCGGGTATGTCGTCGCGCAGCGCAAGGCGGCGATCGGGTCGAAGGCCACCGGCCGGCTCGAGTGGCTCGGCGTCGCCGAAGGCTCGCGGGTCAAGGCGGGCGAAGTCATCGCGCGCATCGACAACCGCGACGTCTCGGCGCAGGCGCAGAGCGCAGAGGCGAACGTCCGCGCGGCGCGCGCGGGGCTCGAGCAGACGCTGGCCGAGGAGCGCGACGCGCTCGCGCAGCTCAGGCGCAACCAGGACCTGCTGGCTAAGGGCTTCGTGTCGCCGGCGAGCGTCGACACCGCGAAGGCGCGCGCCGAGCGCGCCACCGCGGGCGTGGCGAGCGCCCGTGCCGCGATCGGCGCCGCCGAGGCCGGGTCGCGCAACGCGCAGGTGTCGGTCGACTACACGGTGATCCGCGCGCCCTTCGACGGCGTCATCCTGTCGAAGAGCGCCAACGTCGGCGACATGGTGACGCCGTTCTCGTCGGCGGCGGACTCCAAGGGCGCCGTCGTGACGATGGCGGACATGACCACGCTCGAGGTCGAGGCCGACGTCTCCGAGTCCAGCCTGTCGAAGGTCAGGGTGGGGCAGCCCGCCGAGATCACGCTGGACGCCCTGCCCGATGTGCGCTTCCGCGGCCGCATCTCGCGGATGGTGCCGACGGTCGACCGCGCGAAGGCGACGGTCATGACCAAGGTGCAGTTCGACAGCATCGATCCGCGCGTGCTGCCGGAGATGAGCGCCAAGGTCGCGTTCCTGTCGCAGGAGGTCTCGCCCGAGCAGCAGAAGCCGCTGCTCACCGTCGCCACGGATGCCATCGCCTCGCGCGAGGGCAGGCCGGTGGTGTTCGTGCTGCGCGACGGCAAGGCGGTCGAAGTTGCGGTGACGCCGGGGCAGAAGCTCGGCGACCAGACGGCGATCGCCGGCGAGGTCAAGTCCGGCGAGCGCGTGGTGGCGAAGCCTGCCGCGGACCTGCGCGCCGGAGCGCTCGTCCGGAACGCGGCCAAGTGACCGCCGCCGCGCCGCCGCCGCTGGTCGCGATCCGCGGCCTGACCAAGTACTACGTCCGCGGCGAGCAGGTGATTCCGGTGCTCGTCGACATCAACCTCGACGTGGCGGTCGGGGACTTCGTTGCGCTGATGGGCCCGTCGGGCTCTGGCAAGTCGACGCTGCTCAACCTGATCGCGGGCATCGACAAGCCGTCGTCGGGCGAGATCCGCGTCGCGGGCGTCGACATCGCGCAGCTCACCGAGACCGAGCTTGCGGCGTGGCGCGCCGAGCACGTCGGCTTCATCTTCCAGTTCTACAACCTGATGCCGGTGCTCTCCGCTTTCGACAACGTCGAGTTGCCGCTGCTGCTGACGTCGCTGTCGCGGCGGGAGCGCCGCGAGCGGGTGGAGACGGGTCTCGCGCTGGTCGGCCTGACCGACCGCATGGAGCACTACCCGAACGAGCTCTCCGGCGGCCAGCAGCAGCGGGTGGCGATAGCGCGCGCGCTGATCACCGACCCGACGCTGATCGTCGCCGACGAGCCGACCGGCGACCTCGACCGGACGACCGCGGGCGAGATCCTCGACCTGCTCGACCGGCTCAACCGCGAGCTGGGCAAGACCATCCTGATGGTGACGCACGACCCCAAGGCCGCCGAGCGGGCGCGCCGGATGATCCACCTCGAGAAGGGCGTGCTCGCCGACTGAGCCCGGGCCATGTTCGTCACGCTGCTCGTCATCCGGAACGCCCTGCGGCACAAGTTGCGCACCGCGCTGACCGTCGTCGGCATCGTCGTCGCGATCACGGCGTTCGGCCTGCTGCGGACGATCGTCGACGCCTGGTACGCCGGCGCCAACGCGAGCTCCAGCGCCCGGCTCGTCACCCGCAGCTCGGTGTCGCTGGTGTTTCCGCTGCCGCTCACCTACGCGCAGAAGATCCGGCAGGTTGACGGCGTGCAGGCGGTGTCGTGGATGAACTGGTTCGGGGGCGTCTACATCACCGAGCGCAACTTCTTCCCGCAGTTCGCGGTCGACCCGGCGAGCTTCCTGGACATGTACCCGGAGTTCATTCTTGCGCCCGAGGCGCGGAAAGCCTTCCTGACCGACCGGCAGGGGGCCGTCGTGGGCCGCAAGCTCGCCGACCAGTACGGCTGGAAGGTCGGCGACCAGATTCCGCTGCGGGGGACGATCTACCCGGGGACCTGGACCTTCAACCTGCGCGGCATCTACGACGGCGTCGACAAGAGCACCGACCAGTCGCAGATGTTCTTCCACTGGGACCTGCTGAACGAGAAGGTCCGCAAGATCTATCCGCGTCGCGCCGACCAGACGGGGCTGTTCGTCGTCCGGCTGAAGGACCCCCAGCAGGCGGCCGAGGTGTCGACGGTGATCGACGCCACCTTCAAGAACTCGCTGGCCGAGACGCTGACCGAGACCGAGAAGGCCTTCCAGCTGTCGTTCGTCGCGATGACGGAGACGATCCTGCTCGCGATCCAGGCGGTGTCGTTCGTCATCGTCGTGATCATCATGGCGGTGATGGCCAACACGATGGCGATGACGGCGCGGGAGCGCGGCCCGGAGTACGCGACGATGAAGGCGCTGGGGTTCGGCAGCGGCTACGTCGCCGGGCTGATCTTCGCGGAATCGATGGGCATCGCGCTCGCGGGCGGGCTGCTGGGGATCGCGCTCACGTTTCCGCTCGCGGCGTGGTTCGCCGACGCGATGGGCTCGCTGTTCCCGATCTTCTTCGTCAGCGAGCGGACGGTGGCGATGCAGCTCGGTGCGGCGCTGGTCGTCGGCGCCGTCGCGGCCGGATTGCCGGCCTGGCGGACGGCGCGGGTGCGCATCATCGACGGGCTGCGCGCGGTCGCCTGAGCGCCGTCGCCGACACCATGGCCATCCCCTTCACCTACATCGTCCGCAACCTCGCCGCGCGCCGCCTGACCACGGCGCTGACTGCGGGCGGGATGGCGCTCGTCGTCTACGTGTTCGCGACGGTGCTGATGCTCGCCGCGGGGCTCGAGCAGACGCTGGTCGCCACCGGGCAGGACGACAACGTGGTCGTCATCCGCCGCGCGGCGCAGTCCGAGGTGCAGAGCGGCATCGACCGGCAGCAGGCGGCGATCGTCGAGACGCTGCCCGACATCGCGACCGGCCCCGACGGCAACCGGCTGCTGTCGCGCGAGCCGGTGGTCCTGATCAGCCTGCCCAAGCGCGACAGCGCGAAGCCGTCGAACGTCGTGATCCGCGGCGTCACGCCGGCGGGCGTCGCGCTGCGGCCGCAGGCGCGGATCGTCGAGGGGCGGATGTTCCGCCCGGGCACCTCGGAGATCGTCACCGGTCGCGCGATCGCCGCCGGCTTCACCGGCGCCGCGGTGGGCGAGACGATCCGCTTCGCGTCGCGCGACTGGACCGTCGTCGGCAACTTCGACGCCGGCCGCACGGGCTTCGACTCGGAGATCTGGGGCGACGCCGAGCAGATGCTGCAGGCGTTCCGCCGCCTGGGATTCTCGTCGCTGATCTTCAGGCTCGCCGATCCCGATCGCTTCGACGCGGTCAAGCAGGAGCTCGAGTCCGACCCCCGGCTCACCCTCGAGGCCAAGAGGGAGACGCGGTTCTACGCCGACCAGTCCGAGTCGCTGTCGAAGTTCATCAGCTACCTCGGCGGGACGATCTCGGCGATCTTCTCGATCGGCGCGATCATCGGCGCGATGATCACCATGTACGCCAGCGTCGCGTCGCGCACCGGGGAGATCGGCACGCTGCGCGCGCTCGGCTTCTCCCGCTCGTCGATCCTGACCGCGTTCCTCGTCGAGGCGCTGCTGCTCGGGCTCGTCGGCGGCGTCGTCGGGCTCGCGGCCGCGTCGTTCATGCAGGTGCTGTCGATCTCGACGATGAACTTCCAGACCTTCGCCGAGCTCGCGTTCACGTTCCGGCTGACGCCGGGCATCGTCGTCGCCTCGCTCGCCTTCGCGCTGGCGATGGGCTTCATCGGCGGGTTCCTCCCGGCCGCGCGCGCCGCGCGGATGAAGATCGTCGACGCGCTGCGCGCGGCGTGAGCGGTCGGGGGAGGCGGGACGCGCGGACCATCAGCACGCGCACGGCGCAGGCGGAATCACCAAAGGAGCGGCAATGACGACCAGACCCTTCAAAATCCTCGGCATCCAGCAGGTCGCCGTCGGCGGAACCGACAAGGCGCGGCTGCGCGCGCTGTGGGTCGACCTGCTCGGCCTCGCGGCGACGGGCACCTATCGCAGCGAGCGCGAGAACGTCGACGAGGACATCCTCGCCGTCGGTCACGGCCCGTTCAGGGTCGAGGTCGACGTGATGCAGCCGATCGATCCGTCGGCGAAGCCCGCGGTCCACGACCCGGCGCTCAACCACATCGGGCTGTGGGTCGACGATCTGCCGGCCGCGGTGGCGTGGCTGACGGCGCACGGCATGCGGTTCACGCCGGGCGGCATCCGCAAGGGCGCCGCCGGCCACGACGTCTGCTTCATCCACCCCAAGGGCAACGAGGCGGCGCCGCGTTCTGGCGAGGGCGTGCTGATCGAGCTGGTGCAGGCGCCGCCCGACGTGGTGGCGGCGCTGGCGGGCTGAGCGCGGCAGGGTAGGAGGCCCCTCGCCGGGTGGCTCGAGCGGCGGTCTCCGTGAGCGCTTCTCGGCTAGCGGAACTCGAGGATGGGCTGGTCGACGGCGAGGCTATCGCCCTGCGCGGCGAGCACCTCGCGGATCACGCCGTCCGTTTCGGCGCGAAGCACGTTCTCCATCTTCATTGCCTCGATCACCGCCAGCTTCTCGCCGGCCTTCACTTCCTGCCCCGCCTTCACCGCGAGCTCGGCGAGCAGTCCCGGCATCGGCGACAGCAGGAATCGCGACTGGTCGGGCTTGAGCTTCTCCGGCATCAGCGACAGCAGGTGCGCCGCGCGCGCCGTGAGCACCGTGATCTCGGCCTGCGTCCCCCAGTGGATCAGCCGGTAGCGCCAGCCGACGCGCTGGATCTGCAGGCAGACGTCCTGGCGGTCCCAGGTGCCGCGGAAGATCAGTTCGCCGAGCTTCCAGTCCGACCGGAGCTCGTGGGTCTCGCCCTCGTGCTCGATCGTGCACCCGCCTTCGATGGGCGTCAGACGCAGCGCGAAGCGCCGCTCGCCCAGCATGACGACCCAGTCCACGCCGACCAGTCGGCGGTGGCCGCGCAGCTGCCCGGTCGTCTGCACCGCGCGGGCGATGTAGCGGCGTCTCGCCAGCGCCGCGACGGAGGCGAGCAGCAGCGGATCGTCGTGGACGAGGCTCGACGAATGGAAGCCCTTCGGGAATTCCTCGGCGATGAAACCGGTGTTGAAGTCGCCGGCGACGAAACGCGGATGCTGCATCAGCGCCGCCTGGAACGCGATGTTCGACGCCACGCCGCGGATCACGAATGCGTTGAGTGCATCGCGCATCCGCGCGATCGCGACGTCCCGCGTCGCGCCGTGGCAGATCAGCTTGGCGATCATCGAGTCGTAGTACATCGACACCTCGCCGCCCTCGTAGACGCCGGTGTCGACGCGAACCTGGCCGGCAACCTCCGGCGGCGGGATGAACTTGACCAGCCGGCCCGACGACGGCAGGAAGTTGCGGAACGGGTCCTCGGCGTTGATCCGGCACTCCATCGCCCAGCCGTTGCGCTGGACGTCCTGCTGCCCGAAAGGCAGGCGCTCGCCGGCGGCGACCCGGATCATCAGCTCGACCACGTCGAGGCCGGTGATCATCTCCGTCACCGGGTGCTCGACCTGGAGCCGGGTGTTCATCTCCAGGAAGTAGAACGACTTGTCCTTGCCGACGACGAACTCGACGGTGCCGGCGGACTGGTACTGGACCGCGCGCGCGAGCTGCACCGCCTGCGCGCCCATCGCCTTGCGCGTCGCGTCGTCGAGGAACGGCGAGGGCGCCTCCTCGATGACCTTCTGGTGCCGGCGCTGGATCGAGCACTCGCGCTCGTTGAGGTACACGATGTTGCCGTGCGCGTCGCCGAGCACCTGGATCTCGATGTGGCGGGGCTCCTCGATGAACTTCTCGATGAACACCCGATCGTCGCCGAACGCGTTCTTCGCCTCGTTGCGGCACGACACGAGGCCCTCGCGGCACTGGGTGTCGTCCCACGCCACGCGCAGGCCCTTGCCGCCGCCGCCGGCAGACGCCTTGATCATCACCGGGTAGCCGATCCGGTTCGCGATCGCGACCGCGTCGTCGGGCGTCGCGATCGCGTCGTTGTGTCCGGGGATGGTGCTGACCCTGGCCGCGAGCGCCAGCTTCTTCGACGCGATCTTGTCGCCCATCGCCTGGATCGCGTGGGTCTTGGGACCGATGAAGACGATGCCTTCCTTCTCCAGCGCGGCGCAGAACGCGGCGTTCTCCGACAGGAACCCGTAGCCGGGATGGACCGCCTCGGCGCCGGTGTCCTTGCACGCCTTCACGATCCGCTCGATCTGCAGATAGCTCTGCGCCGAGGGCGGCGGCCCGATCGGCACCGCCTCGTCGGCCATCGTCACGTGGCGCGCGTCCTTGTCGGCTTCGGAGTACACGGCCACCGTCAGGATGCCCATGCGGCGCGCGGTGCGGATGACGCGGCAGGCGATTTCGCCGCGATTGGCGATCAGGATCTTCTTGAACATGCGGCTTGGTCCGGCTCGGTGGGCGCGGTGGCGCGGGTCACAGCGGGATGTTGCTGTGCTTGCGCCAGGGGTTCTGGACCTTCTTCTCGCGCAGCATTGCGAGCGAGCGGCAGATCCGCTTGCGGGTCTCGTGCGGCATGATGACGTCGTCGATGTAACCGCGATGGCCGGCGATGAACGGGTTCGCGAACTTCTTCCGGTACTCCTCGGTGCGCTCGGCAATCTTGGCGGCGTCGCCGATGTCCTTGCGAAAGATGATCTCGACGGCGCCCTTCGGCCCCATCACCGCGATCTCCGCGGTCGGCCACGCGAAGTTGACGTCGCCCCGCAGGTGCTTCGACGACATGACGTCGTAGGCGCCGCCGTAGGCCTTGCGCGTGATCACCGTGACCTTCGGCACCGTGCACTCGGCGTAGGCGTAGAGCAGCTTGGCGCCGTGCTTGATGATGCCGCCGTACTCCTGCGCGGTTCCCGGCATGAACCCGGGCACGTCGACGAAGGTGACCAGCGGCACGTTGAACGCGTCGCAGAAGCGCACGAAGCGCGCCGCCTTGACCGACGACTTGATGTCCAGGCACCCGGCCAGCACCAGCGGCTGGTTGGCCACGATGCCGACGGTCGCACCGTCCATCCGCGCGAACCCGATCACGATGTTCTTCGCGTAGTCGGGGGCGAGCTCGAAGAAACCGCCCTCGTCGACGACCTTGTAGATCAGCTCCTTGACGTCGTAGGGCTTGTTGGGGCTGTCGGGCACCAGCGTGTCGAGCGAGTGGTCGAGCCGGTCGGCCCGATCGTCCGTCGGCACGATGGGTGGCTTCTCGAGGTTCGACGATGGCAGGTAGCTGAACAGCGCGCGCACCATCAGCATCGCCTCGACGTCGTTCTCGAACGCGAGGTCGGCGACGCCGGACTTCGTGGCGTGCGTCACCGCGCCGCCCAGGTCCTCGGCGGTCACCTCCTCGTGCGTCACCGTCTTCACGACCTCGGGCCCGGTGACAAACATGTACGAGCTGTCCTTGACCATCAGGATGAAGTCGGTCATCGCCGGGGAGTAGACGGCGCCGCCCGCGCACGGCCCCATGATCACCGAGATCTGCGGCACCACGCCGGAGGCCATCACGTTGCGCTGGAACACCTCGGCGTAGCCGCCCAGCGACGCGACGCCCTCCTGGATCCGCGCACCGCCCGAGTCGTTGAGGCCGATCACCGGCGCGCCGACCTTCATCGCGTGGTCCATGATCTTGCAGATCTTCTCGGCGTGCGCCTCGGAGAGCGCGCCGCCGAATACGGTGAAGTCCTGGCTGAACAGGAACACCAGCCGGCCGTTGATCGTGCCGTAGCCGGTGACCACGCCGTCGCCGGGGATCTTCTGGTCCGCCATGCCGAAGTCGTGGCAGCGGTGCTCGACGAACATGTCCCATTCCTCGAAGCTGCCGGAGTCGAGCACCAGCTCGATGCGCTCGCGCGCGGTGAGCTTGCCCTTCGCGTGCTGCGCGTCGATGCGCTGCTGCCCGCCGCCCAGCCGAGTGGCGGCGCGCTTTTCCTCGAGCTCGCGGATGATTTCGTGCATGCGTGGACTCCCCACTGTGGCGGTCTTCCCGGCGGCCGCGTGCCGCGGCGGGGCGGCGGCGATTGCGGCGTCCGGTGTCGCCCGGATCGAATCGATAATTCTAAGGGATTACCGCGCCCCGCGGGAGCCGGACGCGCGCGCTGCGAGCGATTCGCGTTCCGGTCAGCCGCCGCGCGCACGCGCCAGCAGCCGTTCCGCGGCCCGCGCCGGCGTCAGCGTGCCCGCCGCCACCGCCGCCTCGGTCCCGGCGAGCAGCTCGCCGACGCCGGGGTGCGACCGGAAGTCGTCGCGCAGCCGCGCCTCGACCAGCGTCCACATCCAGTCGACCGCCTGCCCGCGGCGCCGAGCTTCGAACTCGCCGGCGCGCTGCATCGTGTCGCGGAAGCGCTCGACCTCCCGCCAGAACGCCGCGACGCCGTCGCCGGTCAGCGCCGACAGCGCGAGCACGGGCGGCTTCCAGCTGGGCGACGCGGGCCGCAGGATCGCGAGCGCGTTGCGCAGCGTGTGCTCGGCGTTGCGTGCCTGCTGCGGATCGAGGTCGGCCTTGTTGACGACGATGAGGTCGGCGAGCTCGACGATCCCCTTCTTGATCGCCTGCAGGTCGTCGCCGGCGTTCGGCAGCTGCAGCAGCACCATCATGTCGGTCATCCGCGCGACCGCGGTTTCCGACTGGCCGACGCCGACGGTCTCGACGATGATGACGTCGAAGCCCGCCGCCTCGCAGACGAGCAGCGCCTCGCGCGTGCGCGCCGCGACGCCACCGAGCGAGCCGCGGGCGGGCGACGGGCGGATGAACGCGCGCGGCGAGCGCGAGAGCTCCTCCATCCGCGTCTTGTCGGCGAGGATCGAGCCGCCGGTCACGCTGCTCGACGGGTCGATCGCGAGCACGGCCACCCGGTGTTGCCCCGCGATCAGCTGCAGGCCGAGCGCCTCGATGAACGTCGACTTGCCCACACCCGGCGCGCCGCTGATCCCGACGCGCATCGACCGTCCGGCGTGCGGGAGCAGCGCCTCGAGCACCGCCTGGCCGCGCGCCTGGTGATCCCGGCGCGTCGACTCGATCAGCGTGATCGCCTTCGCCAGCGCGCGCCGGTGGCCCGCGCGCACGCCGGCGACCAGCGCCTGATCGGCCGCGGACAGCGGGCGTCCCCCGGGTGGCGCCGGATCGGGCGTCGCGTCGGCGCCGCTCATCGGCGGGGCTGCCTGCGTGGCGACGGCGCGGGCGCGCGACGCACGGCGGCGCGCCGGTTCACGCCGCCCGCTGCGTCGCCCGCGCGGCGCGGATCGCCGCCAGCACCTGCTTCGCGGCGGTCGTGATGACCGTGCCCGGCCCGAACACGCAGCTCACGCCGGCGGCGGCGAGGAAATCGTAGTCCTGCGCGGGGATCACGCCGCCGACCACCACCAGGATGTCGCCGCCGCCCTCCGCCTTCAGCGCGGCGACGAGCTGGGGCACCAGCGTCTTGTGGCCGGCCGCGAGCGTCGATACGCCGACCACGTGGACGTCGTTCTCGACCGCCTGGCGCGCGGCCTCCTCGGGCGTCTGGAACAGCGGGCCGATGTCGACGTCGAAGCCCAGGTCGGCGAACGCGGTCGCGATCACCTTGGCGCCGCGGTCGTGGCCGTCCTGGCCGAGCTTGGTAACCATCAACCGCGGCCGCCGTCCTTCCTCGTCGGCGAAGTGCGCGATGTCCTGCCGCAGCGCGCCCCACTCGCCGTCGCCCTCGAACGCCGCGCCGTAGACGCCCGACACGCTCTCGGTGCGGGCGCGATAGCGGGTGTAGACCTGCTCCAGCGCATCGGAGATCTCGCCGACGGTGGCGCGCACGCGGACGGCCCTGATCGCGAGGTCGAGCAGGTTGCCCTCGCCGCTGCGCGCGGCGGCGGTCAGCGCGGCCAGCGCGGCGCCGACGGCGGCCGCGTCACGCCGCGCGCGAACCCTGGCCAGGCGCTCGAGCTGCGCCTCGCGCACGGCGGTGTTGTCGATCTCCCGGATCGCGAGGGGCTCCTCGGTCCCGAGCCGGTACTTGTTGACGCCGACGATCACGTCCTCGCCGCGGTCGATGCGCGCCTGCTTCTGCGCGGCGCACTGCTCGATGCGCAGCTTCGCCCAGCCGGATTCGACGGCCTTGGTCATCCCGCCCATCGCCTCGACTTCCTCGATGATCGCCCACGCCGAGTCGGCCATGTCCTGCGTAAGCGTCTCCATCAGGTACGAGCCGGCCCAGGGGTCGATCACGTTGCAGATGTGCGTCTCCTCCTGGATCAGCAGCTGCGTGTTGCGGGCGATGCGGGCCGAGAAGTCGGTCGGCAGCGCGATCGCCTCGTCGAACGAGTTGGTGTGCAGCGACTGGGTGCCGCCGAACACCGCGGCCATCGCCTCGATCGTCGTGCGCACCACGTTGTTGTACGGGTCCTGCTCGGTCAGCGACCAGCCCGACGTCTGGCAGTGGGTGCGCAGCATCATCGACTTCGCGCTCTTCGGCGAGAACGACTTCATGATCCGCCACCAGAGCAGGCGCGCCGCGCGGAGCTTGGCGACCTCGAGGTAGAAGTTCATCCCGATGGCGAAGAAGAACGACAGCCGGCCGGCGAATGCGTCGACGTCCATCCCCGCCGCCAGCGCGGTGCGCACGTACTCCTTGCCGTCCGCCAGCGTCAGCGCGAGTTCGAGTGCCTGCGTCGCGCCCGCTTCCTGCATGTGGTAGCCGGAGATCGAGATCGAGTTGAACTTCGGCATGTGCGTCGCCGTGTAGCCGATGATGTCGGCGATGATCCGCATCGACGGCGCGGGCGGGTAGATGTACGTGTTGCGGACCATGAACTCCTTGAGGATGTCGTTCTGGATGGTCCCCGTGAGCGCCGCCTGCGGCACGCCCTGCTCCTCGGCGGCGACGATGTAGCCGGCGAGCACCGGCAGCACCGCGCCGTTCATGGTCATCGACACCGACACGCGGTCGAGCGGGATGCCGTCGAACAGGATCTTCATGTCCTCGACCGAGTCGATCGCCACGCCCGCCTTGCCGACGTCGCCGAAGACGCGCGGGTGGTCGGAGTCGTAGCCGCGGTGCGTGGCGAGGTCGAAGGCGACCGAGACGCCCTGTCCGCCGCCGTCGAGGTTGCGCCGGTAGAACGCGTTGGATTCCTCGGCCGTCGAGAAGCCCGCGTACTGGCGGATCGTCCACGGCCGCTGTGCGTACATCGTCGGCTGCGGGCCGCGGACGAACGGCTCGAACCCGGGCAGCGTGTCCGCGTTCGGCAGGTCCTTGGTGTCCGCCGCCGTGTAGAGCGGCTTGACGGCGATGCCCTCCGGCGTGTGCCAGGTCAGGCTGTCGACCGGCGCTCCGCGGAGCGACTTGGCGGCCGCGGCGAGCCAGGCGGCGTAATCGGCGTGACGATCATTCGGCATGCAAGATCCCCAGGGGTGCCCGGCCGCGACCGGGAAGGGCGACCGCTCCGTCGCGGGGTCCGCCGCAACGGGCAATGGCGAGCGCAAATGGTACATCGGCGCCCGCCGCCGTGTCCGCGAAGCCGCGCCGAAGCCGCGCCGCGATGACCTGGATCAACGGCGCGCCGCCGGATGCCCCCCGGCCGGCCGGGTCACTCGAAGCTGAGCCTGGCCTCGGCGATCAGCTTCTTCCAGTTCGCGAGGTCGCCCTCGATCAGCGCCGCCAGCCGTTCCGGCGGACCCGGAATCAGCTCGGCGCCTTCGCGTTCCAGCCGCTCCCTGACGTCCGGCTGCGCCAGGATCTTCAGCGTCTCGGCGTTGATCCGGGCAATCACCTCGCGCGGCGTGCCGACCGGCGCCACGATGCCCCAGTAGTTGATCACCTCGGCGTTGGGCACGCCTTCCTCCTGCCACGACGGCACGCCCGGCAGCTGCGGAATGCGCTTGGCGCCGGTCACCGCCAGCACCTTCACGCGCTTGTCGGCGAGCTGCGGCAGCGTCGCGGGAATCGACGCGGTCATCGCCTGGATGGTCCCGCCCAGCAGGTCCTTGGTCGCGTCCGCGATGCCGCGGTAAGGCACGTGGACGACGTCGGCGCCGGTGCGCGCCTTGAACAGCTCGAGCGCGAGGTGGTTGACGCTGCCCGGGCCGGCCGAGCCGTAGTTGAGCTTGCCCGGCTCCCTCTTCGCCAGCGCGATGAACTCCCGCATCGTGTTCGCCGGCACGGCCGGGCTGACGACGAACGCCAGCGGCCCCGAGGCGATCGGCGCCACGGCGACGAACTGCCGGACCGGGTCGTACGTCGGGTTCTTCGCCGCCGCGGCGACGGTGGTGAACGGCGACGCGACGAACAGCAGCGTGTAGCCGTCGGGGTCCGCCCTGGCTGCCTCGGCCGCGCCGATGGCGCCGCCGGCGCCGGTGCGGTTGTCGACGACGATGGTCGCCTTCATCGACTCGCCGAGCTTCTGGGCGACGAACCGCGCGACGGTGTCGGTGCCGGCCCCGGGCGGAAACGGCACCACCAGGCGGATGGGCCTGCTCGGCCAGGCGGCGGTGTCGGCGCCGGCACCGAGCGGGACGAGGGCGGCGGCGGTTGCGGCAACGAGGGCGAGGATGCGGTTGGTGATCGGCATGAGGGCGTTGGCGCGGAGGGGGCTGCTGGTTTGGAGGATCGGTGTGACTGCGGCGCGGCGCGCCGGCGGCCTCGCCGGGAGCGGGACCGGGGTCAGCGGGCCGCGCCCGGCTCGGGCACCGCGTCGATGTCGCTGCCGGGGACGACGTCGACGTTGTCGATCAGCCGCGTCGCGCCGAGCTTGGCCGCGCCGAGGACGATCAGCAGGTTCGCGTGGTCGTAGCCCTCGGGGTGCGGGATGCGCAGCCCGAGGCCGTTGCGCACGGCGACGTAATCCACCTTCCAGCCGTTCTTCGCGAGTTCGGCGCGGCCCGCAGCCTCGAGGTTGGCGTAGTCGGTGCGTCCGCCGGCGATCTCGTCGGCGATGAAGCGCAGCACGCGGTGCAGCCGGGGCGCCTCGGCGAGCTCGTCGGCGGTCAGGTAGTTGTTGCGCGACGACAGCGCGAGGCCGTTGTCGGCGCGCACCGTCTCCGCCGGGACGATCTGGATCGGCATGTTGAACTGCTGGACCATGCCCCGCACGATCTTCAGCTGCTGGCGGTCCTTCTTGCCGAAGATCGCGACGTCCGGCTGGACGAGGTTGAACAGCTTGAGCACGACGGTGCAGACGCCGTCGAAGAAGCCCGGCCGGAAGGCGCCCTCGAGCTCGTTGGCCAGGGGCGCCGGCTGCACGCGGTAGACCTGCGGCGTCGGGTACATCTCCTGCTCGGTCGGCGCGAACAGCACGTCGACGCCCTCGCGCTCGAGTCCCGCCCGGTCGGCCTCGAGCGTGCGCGGATAGCGGTCGAAGTCCTCGTTCGGGCCGAACTGCAGCCGGTTGACGAAGATGCTGGTGACGACGGCGTCGCCGTGCTTGCGGGCGATCCGGCACAGCGTCAGGTGGCCCTCGTGCAGGTTGCCCATCGTCGGCACGAAGGCGACCCGCGACGCACCGGCGACGGCCTCCGACAGTTCGACGGCGGAGTGGACGATCTTCATGTGGAGCCCCCGTGGGGAATCGTCGCGGCGCGGCGCCGCGTCAGGAATGGCCGAGGTTGAAGAACTCGCGCGCACCACGCATCGATGCGATGCGCTCGAACAGCAGGTCGAGGTGCGCGGGCTCGTCGACGAAGTTGAGCCGCTCGCTGTTGACGATCAGCAGCGGGGCGGCGTCGTACTGGTAGAAATAGCGGCTGTACGCGTCGGCCAGTCGCGCGAGGTACGACGCGGGGATCGCGCGCTCGAAGTCGACGCCGCGCCGGTGCACCCGCTCGACCAGCGTCTCGACCGGCGCCTGCAGGTAGATCACGAGGTCCGGCACCGGCGTCGGCGGCTTCAGGTGCGAGTACACCTTCTCGTAGAGCGCGTACTCGGCGTCGGAAAGGTTGAGCCGCGCGAACAGCGGGTCCTTGTCCAGCAGGAAGTCGGCCACGGTGCCGCGGCGGAACATGTCGTACTGGCCGACACCGGTCAGCTGGTCGACGCGCTGGAACAGGAAGTTGAGCTGCGTCGGCAGCGCGAAGCGCGCCATGTCGCCGTAGAAGCGCTCGAGGAAGGGATTGTCCTCGGGTCGCTCCAGCAGCAGGTCGCCGCCGAGACGGCCGGCGATGGCGCGGGCGAGGCTCGTCTTGCCGGCGCCGATCGGCCCTTCGACGACGAGATAGCGGGCTTTCTCGAGGTCCATCGGAGGTCGCTTGGCGCCTGTCAGCGCAGGATGTGGGTGCGGGTGCGGTCGATCCGCTGGCCGCGCACCGCATCGAGGAAGCCGCGCGCGAGCCCGCGGCCGGGGATCGCCGCCGCCGGGGCGACGTCGAGCAGCGGCCGCAGGACGAACGCGCGCAGATGCATGCGCGGATGCGGAACGGTCAGCGCCGGAACGTGCATCCGGCGGCGGCCGTATAGTAGCAAATCGAGGTCGAGCGTCCGCGCCGCGTTCCTGGGCACCGCGGGGTCGCGCCGGCGGTGCTGGCGGCGCTCGATGGCGAGCATCCCCGCCAGCAGCGCGCGCGGCGGCAGGCGGGTGGCGATGCGCGCCACCGCGTTGACGTAGTCGGGCTGCGGGCCCGGCGTGCCCCAGGGCGCCGTCACGTAGTTCGGCGACACGCCGGTGACGCGGGTGGCCGGCAGCCGCGCGAGCGCCGCCACGGCGCGGGCGAGCTGGCGGCGCGGGTGGGCGAGGTTGCTGCCCAGCCCGACGAACGCGACGACGGGTTTCACGCGTCCGGGTCGGGGCCGGCGTCGGGCGCTTCGCCGGGGCCGCCATCGGCGTCGCCGGCGTGCTTGCGGCCGCGTCCGCGCGAGCGCTTGCGCTTCTTCGGGCCGTCGTCGGGCCGCAGCATCGCCTCGCGGGCATCGGGGCCGGCGTCGGCGAACCGCGCCCACCAGTCGGCCAGGCCGGCGAGCTCGCCCTCGAGTTCGCCGCTGCGGCAGCGCAGGTCGAGGAAGTCCCACCCGGCGCGGAAGCGCGGGTGCTCGAGCAGGCGGAACGGCCGCCCGCCCGAGCGTTGCTCGAAGCGAGGCTGCAGCGTCCAGATTTCCTTGATCGTCGCCTCGAACCGGCGCGGGATCGCGATCCGCTTGGCCTGCTGCAGCAGCACGTGGTCCATCGCGTCGAACAGCGCCGGCATCGCCTTGTCGCCCTTGGCCTTGGCGGCGTTCCAGGTGGCGAGCACCTCGTGCCACAGCAGCGCGGCGAACAGGAATCCGGGCGACACCGGGCGGTCTGCGCGCACGCGCTCGTCGGTGCTGGCGAGGGCAAGGTCGAGGAAGCTGTGGCCGAGCGGCTGCTCGACGATCACGTCGAGCAGCGGCAGCACGCCGTGGTGCAGGCCGTGCTCGCGCAGCGCGCGCACCGATTCCAGCGCGTGGCCGGACAGCAGCAGCTTCTGCATCTCGTCGAACAGCCGGGCGGCGGGCACGTTCTGGATCAGCGGCGCGAGCTTCGGGATCGGCGCCGCGGTCTTCGGCTCGATCTCGCACGACAGCTTGGCCGCCAGCCGGACCGCGCGCAGCATCCGCACCGGGTCCTCGCGGTACCGGGTCACCGGGGGGCCGATCAGCCGCAGCCGCCGGGCGCGGATGTCGGCGACGCCGCCGACGTGGTCCCAGACGGTCTCGTCGGCGGGGTCGAAGTACAGCGCGTTGATCGTGAAGTCGCGGCGCGCGGCGTCCTCCGCGTGCGAGCCGTAGACGTTGTCGGAGATGAGCCGCCCGTGCTCGTCGGTCGCGTCCTGGCCCGTCTGCGCGGCGCGAAACGTCGACACTTCGAGCGTTTCGGCGCCGACGTGCACGTGCACCAGCCTGAAGCGCCGGCCGATGATGAACGCGCGCCGGAACAGCGGCTTCACCTGCTCGGGCGTGGCGTTGGTCGCGATGTCGAAATCCTTGGGCACGATGCCCAGCGACAGGTCGCGGACGGCGCCGCCGACGACGTAGGCCTTGTAGCCGGCGTCCTGCAGCTTGCGGATGACCTCGAGCGCGCCGCGGGACAGCTGGTCGCGCCGGATCGGATGGTCGTGCGGGCCGTAGACGCGCTCGCGCGGCGCCTTCGAGCCGGGCATCAGGCGGGCGATCAGGCGGCGGATCATCGCGTCGGTCGCGGCGCCGGACGGCGGCGCGGGGACGCGACGGCGGCGCAGCTTGCGCGGGGGCGGGGGAGTGGGCCGGCGGGCGCCGGACGGCGCGGCGGGCGGGAAATGGGCAGGCTCATCGAACGGGGCCAAATGGTAGCACGCGGTCCACGGCGAGCGTCCTCGACTCGCCCGGCGCGAGGCCCTCGATCGACCAGGGGCCGATCGCCTGCCGGATCAGCCGCAGCGTCGGCAGCCCGACCGCCGCCGTCATCCGCCGGACCTGCCGGTTCCGCCCCTCGGTGAGCGTGAGCTCGAGCCAGGCGGTGGGAATGGCCTTGCGGACGCGGATCGGCGGATCCCGCGGCCACAGCCCCGCGGGCTCGGGAATCGAACGCGCTTCGACGGGCGCCGCGCGCCCCTCCCGCAGCTCGACCCCGGCCCGCAGCGCAGCCAGCCGGGCCTCGTCGGGGACGCCCTCGACCTGGACCCGGTAGGTCTTGGGCAGCTTGTGGCGCGGGTCGGCGATCCGCGCCTGCAGCGCGCCGTCGGCGGTCAGCACGACCAGCCCCTCGCTGTCGTGGTCGAGCCGGCCGGCCGGGTAGACGCCGGGGGCATCGAGCCAGTCGGCGAGCGTCGGCTTGCCTGACCCGTCCGGCGTGAACTGGCACAGCACGCCGTACGGCTTGTTCAGCAGCACGACCGCGGCGGGGGCCGTCGCGGTCGGGGCCAAGGGTCGGGGCGGCGGTCGCCGCGTGGCGGGATTCATCGGATTCGGCGATAATCAATGGCTTACCAATTCATCATACCGCCGCGCGCCGACCGCCGGCGGCGCCGTGTCCAATCAGGGAGAACCCATGTCCACGTTCCAGCACGTCAAGGTCCCGGCCGGTGGCCAGAAGATCACCGTCAACAAGGACTACAGCCTCAACGTCCCGGACCAGCCGATCATTCCGTACATCGAGGGCGACGGCACCGGCTTCGACATCACCCCGGTGATGATCAAGGTCGTCGACGCGGCCGTGGCCAAGGCGTACGGCGGCAAGCGCAAGATCCACTGGATGGAGATCTACGCCGGCGAGAAGTCGACCAAGGTGTACGGGCCCGACGTGTGGCTGCCCGAGGAGACGATGGCGATCCTCCGGGACTACGTGGTGTCGATCAAGGGCCCGCTGACGACGCCGGTCGGCGGCGGCATCCGCTCGCTCAACGTCGCGCTGCGCCAGGAGCTCGACCTGTACGTCTGCCTGCGGCCGGTGCGCTGGTTCAAGGGCGTGCCCTCGCCGGTCAAGGAGCCCGAGAAGACCGACATGGTGATCTTCCGCGAGAATTCGGAGGACATCTACGCCGGCATCGAATGGGCCGCCGAGTCCGACGCGGCGAAGAAGGTCATCGACTTCCTGATCAAGGAAATGGGCGTCAAGAAGATCCGCTTCCCCGGCACGTCGGGCATCGGCATCAAGCCCGTGTCGCGCGAAGGCACCGAGCGGCTGGTGAAGAAGGCGATCCAGTACGCGATCGACAACGACAAGCCGTCGATGACGCTGGTGCACAAGGGCAACATCATGAAGTTCACCGAGGGCGCGTTCCGCGACTGGGGCTACGCGACGGCGCAGAAGTACTTCGGCGCGCAGCCGCTTGACGGCGGCCCGTGGATGACGCTGAAGAACCCGAAGACCGGCCGCGACATCGTCATCAAGGACGTGATCGCCGACGCCTTCCTGCAGCAGATCCTGCTGCGCCCCGCCGAGTACAGCGTGATCGCGACGCTGAACCTCAACGGCGACTACATCTCCGACGCGCTGGCGGCGCAGGTCGGCGGCATCGGCATCGCGCCCGGCGCCAACCTGTCGGACACGGTCGCGATGTTCGAGGCGACGCACGGCACCGCGCCCAAGTACGCCGGCAAGGACTACGTCAACCCCGGCTCCGAGATCCTGTCGGCCGAGATGATGCTGGTCCACATGGGCTGGAAGGAGGCGGCGGCGCTGATCGTCTCCAGCCTCGAGAAGTCGATCCTCGACAAGGTCGTCACCTACGACTTCGCGCGGCTGATGCCGGGCGCGACGCAGGTGTCGTGCTCGGGCTTCGGCAAGGCGATGATCGAGCGGATGTAGCCGGGTCGCCCCGCCGCGGCGGGACGACCGCGCAGGACCCGACGGCCCGCGTTCCCCGCGGGCCGTTCTGCATTCCGCGGCCGGCGTGCGGGCGCGCCGTCGGCACGCGTGCCGTCAGCGTCCGGCGGCGACGTGCTCCGCCTCGGCGGCGGCATCGTGGCCGGGACGCGTGCGGCCGGTCAGCCGCGCCTTCAGGCCCAGCGCCGGGCGCTCGATCCAGTGCCACGACATCACGGCGAGCGCCAGGGTGACGGCGAACACCGCGGCGATGTACGGCACGATCGGCGGGTTCGGCCACAGCATCACCAGCGTCTGCTGCACCGGGAAGGCGTAGATGTAGAGGCCGTAGGAGAAGTCGCCCCGCGCCGACAGCCAGGCGCTGACGCGGTTGCCCGAGCGGCCCAGCGCGACCGCGGCGGCGGGCAGCGCGATCCACAGCACGGCGGTGAACACGCGCGGCAGCCATTGCGTCGCCAGCAGTACGAGCAGCAGCAGCGCGAGCGCCGGCGCCGTCAGGCGTCGCTCGAGCCGGTACGCGGCGATCGACGCGCCGGCGAAGTAGTAGGTGCCGAAGATCGCCAGGTAGCGCAGGTCCGTCGCGTAGAAGACCGTCGCCGACGCCTGCGCCGGGACCCAGGCGACCGCCAGCGCCGCGAACAGCGCGAAAGCGGTGGCGTAGGCCCACGGACGGCCGCGGCAGAGGACGCCGACCAGCGCGACGATCAGGTACATCGCGAACTCGACCGGCAGCGTCCACAGCGAGCCGTTGACCGACCGCGGGTGGGGCAGTCCCTCGTACACGCCCGGCAGCGGGTAGCTGATGTAGAGCCCGATGTTGCGCAGGTACCGCCACGTGTCCGGCGACGCGAGGTACTCGCCCGCCGGCAGCCGGGTCACCAGCGGGCCGAGCACGAACGCGGCGAGCAATACCACCACAGCGAGCGCGGGGAAGATGCGCAGCGAGCGCTTGACCAGGAAGGCGTAGAGGCGCGGATCGCGTTGCCACGACAGCGCGATGAGGTAGCCGCTGATCGAGAAAAAGATCGCGACGCCGAGTCCGCCGTAGCTGTCGACACCGGGCACCGCCGGCTCCGGCCGGCCGGTCAGCGCGAACGAGTGCGAGACGAGGACCAGCAGCGCGCCTGCCGCGCGGAGGAGGTCGAAGCTGTCGAAGCGCTCGGTGGTCATGCGGAGGGTGGCGGAGGGAAGGTGTGCGCGACGGTGTGCGGGACCGTGTACGGGAGCGGCGGGCGAGAGGGGGTGCTGGCGGTTTCGACGGTGACCGGGGATTCGACCCGACGGCGGGACCGGAGGGGGGCGAACGCCATTGCACCATGAAAAAGGCCCGCGTTGCCGCGGGCCTGGCGAAGTTCGGCGCACCGGTGCGGTGCGCCACGCCGCGGACGGCTACACCGCCTGGATGTTCGCGGCCTGCTTGCCCTTCGGGCCCTGGGTGACGTCGAAACTCACCTTCTGGCCTTCCTTGAGGGACTTGAAGCCCTGCATGTTGATGGCCGAGAAGTGCGCGAACAGGTCCTCGCCGCCGTCGTCCGGCGTGATGAAGCCGAATCCCTTCGCGTCGTTGAACCACTTGACCGTACCGGTTGCCATAGTCTGTGCTTCCTTCCTGAAAAACGGGATGTTGGCGTCTGGACCGCGAGAACCGCCTCCTGCCGGCACGGCGACGGGGCGCGGGCGAACCGGAAGGGCGGACGCTCGGGGGCCAAACAGTGTTTTTTTACGCGCGGGGGGGCGAAATCGTCAAGCGGAAGCGGCCGCCGGTCGGCTGTCCCCTTGAAAAATGTGTTGCAATCATCAAACATTGGGAGACATGACCGCTTTCCCCGAGGGACGATGGCGACGCAGAACCAGAACGGCGGCTTGCTGGAGGCCGAGAAGACCCGGCTCAAGCCCCCGCCGCTCTTCAAGGTTCTCCTGCTCAACGACGACTACACGCCGATGGACTTCGTCGTCGTCGTGCTGCAGACTGTATTCGCCATGAGCCGGGAAAAGGCCACCCAGGTGATGCTCCAGGTACACCGGGAGGGCATGGGGGTCTGCGGTACGTACGTCCGTGAAGTCGCCGCGGCGAAAGTCGACCAGGTGGTCGAGTTCGCCCGGAAGCACCAGCATCCCCTGCAGTGCACGATGGAGGAGACTTGAGCGCGGGGAAACGCAACGTCAATGGCAGCATGCGCCCGCCCGACCGGTGCGGTGCGCGGCAACCCGGAGCAGCACAATGATCGCGCAGGAACTGGAAGTCTCCCTCCACATGGCCTTCGTCGAGGCCCGGCAGAAGCAGCACGAGTTCATCACCGTCGAGCACCTGCTGCTCGCGATGCTGGACAACCCTTCGGCCGCCGAGGTCCTCAAGGCCTGCGGCGTCGACCTGGAGGAGCTGCGCGGGGTGCTCACGGATTTCATCAACGAGCACACGCCGCGGCTGTCGCCGCACTCGGACGCCGACACGCAGCCGACGCAGGGCTTCCAGCGCGTGATCCAGCGCGCGATCCTGCACGTCCAGTCGTCGGGCAAGAAGGAAGTGACGGGCGCCAACGTCCTCGTCGCGATCTTCGGCGAGAAGGAGTCGCACGCCGTCTACTTCCTCAACCAGCGCGGCGTCACGCGGCTCGACGTCGTCAACTACATCGCGCACGGGATCGCCAAGAACCCGGCGAAGAAGGACGAGAAGCCGGAGAGCAAGGACGACGGCGACGGCCAGGGCGAGGGCCAGGGTGCGCTCGAGTCCTACACCGTCAACCTCAACGCCATGGCGCGGGCCGGCAAGACCGATCCGCTGATCGGGCGTGCGCACGAGCTCGAGCGCGTGATCCAGGTGCTGTGCCGCCGCCGCAAGAACAATCCGCTGCTGGTCGGCGAGGCCGGCGTCGGCAAGACGGCGATCGCCGAGGGCCTCGCGCGGCGCATCAACGACGGCGACGTGCCGTCGCTGCTCGGCGAGTACCAGGTGTACTCGCTCGACATGGGCGCGCTGCTCGCCGGCACCAAGTACCGCGGCGACTTCGAGCAGCGCCTCAAGGCGGTGCTGAAGCAGCTCGCCGACAATCCGAAGTCGATCCTGTTCATCGACGAGATCCACACCATCATCGGCGCCGGCGCGGCGTCGGGCGGCACGCTCGACGCGTCGAACCTGCTCAAGCCCGCGCTTTCCAGCGGCGCGCTGAAGTGCATCGGGGCCACCACCTACAACGAGTACCGGCAGATCTTCGAGAAGGATCACGCGCTGTCGCGGCGGTTCCAGAAGGTCGACGTGCCGGAGCCGTCGATCGCCGAGACCGTCGAGATCCTCAAGGGCCTCAAGACGCGCTTCGAGCAGCACCACGGCGTCAAGTACGCGCCCGCGGCGCTGACCAGCGCGGCGGAGCTGTCGGCGCGCTTCATCAACGACCGCCACCTCCCGGACAAGGCCATCGACGTCATCGACGAGGCCGGCGCCGCGCAGAAAATCCTGCCCAAGTCGAAGCAGAAGAAGGTCATCGGCAAGGCCGAGGTCGAGGAAATCGTCGCCAAGATCGCGCGCATCCCGGCCAAGAACGTGACCTCGGACGACCGCAACGCGCTGAAGACGCTCGACCGCGACCTCAAGAACGTCGTGTTCGGCCAGGACCAGGCGATCGACGCGCTGGTGTCCGCGATCCGGATGGCGCGCTCGGGGCTCGGCAATCCGCGCAAGCCCATCGGCAACTTCCTGTTCAGCGGGCCCACCGGGGTCGGCAAGACCGAGGTCGCGCGGCAGCTCGCGTACTGCCTCGGCGTCGAGCTGCTCCGCTTCGACATGTCCGAGTACATGGAGCGGCACGCCGTTTCGCGCCTGATCGGCGCGCCGCCGGGCTACGTCGGCTTCGACCAGGGCGGGCAGCTGACCGAGGCGGTCACCAAGCACCCGTACAGCGTGGTGCTGCTCGACGAGATCGAGAAGGCTCACCCGGACGTCTTCAACGTGCTGCTGCAGGTGATGGACCACGGCACGCTGACCGACAACAACGGGCGCAAGGCCGACTTCCGCAACGTCACCATCATCATGACGACCAACGCGGGCGCGATGGAGCTGTCGAAGGGCTCGATGGGCTTCACGGCCATGCGCGCGTCCGGCGACGAGATGGGCGAGATCAAGCGGCTGTTCACGCCGGAGTTCCGCAACCGGCTCGACGCCATCGTCTCGTTCGCCGCGCTCGACGGGCAGGTCATCCTCAAGGTGGTCGACAAGTTCCTGCTCGAGCTCGAGAACCAGCTGCACGAGAAGAAGGTCGACGCGTCGTTCACCGACCGGCTCAAGGCCTTCCTCGCGAAGAAGGGCTTCGATCCGCAGATGGGCGCGCGGCCGATGGCCCGCCTGATCCAGGACGCGATCCGCAAGGCGCTGGCCGACGAGCTCCTGTTCGGCCGCCTGGTCAACGGCGGCAAGGTGACCATCGACGTCGGCGAGGACGACAAGGTGGTGCTGGTGTTCGAGGAGCAGCCGGAAGCCGCCGTCGTCTGACGCCGCCGGGGCCCGCCGCAGCGACGGCATGGCTCCGGTCGCGTCCCCCGGCGGCTGCGCCGGCGCACCGGTGCGTCACCTCCGCCTGCCGCTGATCGCGTTCCTGCTCTGGGCCGGCGCCGGCTGGGCCGACACGCCGTCGGCCCAGCCGGCGCCTGGCCGTGGTCCGCACCACCGACGTCGACCTCGCGGGCGGCACCACCGCCGTCGACGTCTACCAGCCGTCCGGCGGTCCTTCGATCGGAACGGCGGTCGTCGCCCACGGGTTCACGCGATCGCGCGAACGGCACCGCGATCTCGGGCGCGCGCTCGCCGAGGCGGGGATCACCGCGGTCATCCCCGACCTGCCGTTCACGGTGGATCACTGGGGCAACGGCGACGCCATCGTCGAGCTGGCCGGAAAGCTGGAAGCGGGCGCACTGGGGCTGGCGCCGGTCGAGCGGTCGCGACTGCTGCTGATCGGGACTTCCGCCGGCGGCCTCGCGACGCTGCTCGCGGCCGCCCAGCTGCCCGGGCTCGCCGGATGGATCGGCCTCGATCCGGTCGACCGGACCGGCAGCGGCGTCAGGGCTGCCGAGCGTTTGACCGCACCCGCGGTGGTGCTGCTCGCCGACCGTTCGAACTGCAACCTCTATGGCAGCGGACGCCCGATCGGCCGCGCGGTCCCGCGGCTGGTCCGCTCGAAGGTACTGGAGGGCGCATCGCACTGCGATTTCGAATCGCCGACCAACAACCTCTGCCGGTTCCTCTGCGGAAAGTCGCCGCCCGGCATGGCGGAGGCCGCGCGCGCGGAAACCGTCGGAGCGGCGCTGGAACTGCTGGACCATCGGTAGCACCCTGCTTCGGAGCAGCGGCAGCACGCCCGACCGGGGGCTCTCGCGCCCGCGCCGCATCGACCCGGCATCTGCAGGGGAATTTCGCTGGCCGGATCGTAGACCCGTTTCCGGTCCTGCCGTCTTTTGCTAACATGACGCCCGCAGCTCGGCAGCCGATCGCGTACGATCCTGCCGCCCCCGGGGCCAGAGTCTCCTCTGCGACGCGTGCCCATCGATTAAACGACAGGCGTTTCCGGACCCATCCTTGGAGCCACCGATGAAACTGCAACACACGGCATTGGTCACCGCGGTCGTCGCGTTCTTCGGCGCGGCGCAGGCTGGCGCGCAGCAGGTCACCGGCACGCTGGGCTCGCCCAGCGCCACCACGACCGTCAGCAACAGGCAACTGCCGGCGCCCGACCCTGCCTTCGGCGGCGTGATCAAGAACGGCGCGCTGCAGTCGACGCCGTGGTGGGCGCCGCGCGTGGTGCCGCCCAAGGGCGCGCCGAACGTGCTGCTGATCATCACCGACGACGCCGGTTTCGGCGTGCCCAGCACCTTCGGCGGCGTGATCCCGACGCCGACGATGGACCGACTCGCCAAGGAGGGCCTGCGCTACAACCGCATGTTCTCCACCGCGCTGTGCTCGCCGACGCGCGCCGCGCTGATCACCGGGCGCAACCACCACTCGTCCGGCTTCGGCGTGATCTCCGAGCAGTCGACCGGCTTCCCCGGCTACAACAGCATCATCGGCAAGGACAAGGCCACCATCGGCCGCATGCTGCTCGACAACGGCTACGCGACTTCGTGGTTCGGCAAGGACCACAACGTGCCGGCCTTCGCGGCCAGCCAGGCGGGTCCGTTCGACCAGTGGCCCTCCGGGATGGGCTTCGAGTACTTCTACGGCTTCGTCGGCGGCGACGCCAACCAGTGGCAGCCGAACCTGTTCCGCAACACGACGCAGATCTTTCCGTTCGACGGCAAGCCGGGCTGGAACCTGATCACCGGGATGGCCGACGACGCGATCGACTACATGACGCGGATGCACCAGATCCAGCCGAGCAAGCCGATCTTCATCAAGTACGCACCCGGCGCCACGCACGCGCCGCACCACCCGACCAAGGAGTGGGTGGACAAGATCAGCAAGATGAAGCTCTTCGACGAGGGCTGGAACAAGGTGCGCGAGCGCATCTTCGAGAACCAGAAGCGGCTGGGTGTGATCCCCAGGGACGCCAAGCTGCCGCCGTGGCCGAAGGACGTGCTGAAGGAGTGGGACGCGCTCTCGGCCGAGGAGCGGAAGCTGTTCATCCGGCAGGTCGAGGTGTTCGCCGCCTACGCCGCCTACAACGACCACGAGATCGGCCGCGTGATCCAGGCCTTCGAGGACCTGGGCAGGCTCGACAATACGCTGATCATCTACATCAACGGCGACAACGGCACCAGCGCCGAAGGCGGACCCCAGGGAACGCCGAACGAGGTCGCGTTCTTCAACGGCCTCAATCAGCTCCCGATCGAAGTGCAGATGAAGTTCTACGACGTCTGGGGCACCGAGCAGACGTACAACCACATGTCGGCGGGCTGGTCGTGGGCCTTCGACACGCCGTTCTCGTGGTTCAAGCAGAACGCCTCGCAGCTGGGCGGCGTCAACCAGAACATGGTGGTGTCGTGGCCGGCGCGCATCAAGGACAAGGGTGCGCTGCGCGAGCAGTTCGTCCACGTCATCGACGTGGTGCCGACGATCCTCGAGGCCGCCGGCATCAAGGCGCCGGAGATGGTGGACGGCATCAAGCAGGCGCCGATCGAGGGCACGAGCTTCGCCTACACCTTCGATGCCAGCAACGCCAAGGCGCCGACGCGGCACAAGACGCAGTACTTCGAGATGATGGGCCAGTGGGCGCTGTACCACGACGGCTGGTTCCTCAGCACCAAGGTCAACCGCGCGCCGTGGGAGGCCTTCGGCCCCGCCAACCCGAACCCGCTCGACAACCAGGTGCTCGAGCTCTTCAACCTGCCACCGACTTCAACCAGACCACCGACGTCGCGGCAAAGAACCCGCAGAAGGTCAAGGAACTGAAGGAGATGTTCGTCGCCGAGGCGAGGAAGCACCAGGTGTTCCCGATGGACGCGTCGGTCGCGGCGCGCATCGTCGCGCCGCGACCGAACATCACCGCCGGGCGCAGCGAGTTCGTCTACACGCGGCCGATGATCGGCCTGCCGCAGGGCGACTCGCCGCTGCTGCTCAACACCTCGTACACGGTCACCGCCGACATCGAGGTGCCGCAGGGCGGCGCCGAGGGCATGATCCTTACCTCCGGCGGCCGCTTCGGCGGCTACGGCTTCTACCTCTTGAAGGGCAAGCCGGTGTGGCTTTGGAACATGGTCGATCTCGAGCGCCTCAAGTGGGAAGGCCCCGAGGCGCTGGCGCCGGGCCGGCACACGGTCGAGTTCGATTTCAGGTACGAAGGTCTCGGCGCAGGCACGCTGGCGTTCAACGACTTCAGCGGCGTCGGCCGGCCCGGCACGGGCACGCTCAAGGTCGATGGCAAGGTGGTCGCGACCAAGCGGATGGAGAAGACGCTGCCGATGATCCTGCAGTGGGACGAGAGCTTCGACATCGGCTCCGATACGCTCACCGGGGTCAACGACGCCGACTACAAGCCGCCGTTCGCGCTGACCGCGAAGCTCAACAAGCTGACGCTCAAGCTCGACCGTCCGCAGCTGTCGCCGGCCGACATCAAGAAGCTCGAGGCGGCGATGCTGGAGAAGGCGAAGCGCGACTGACCCCGGCCGGAGTCCGATGCGCGCCGACCGTGCCGCCCGCGCACGGCCGGCGCGCCGCGCTTTCCCGCGGCTGCGCGGTCCCGGGCCCGTTCAGGCGCCGCGGTCCGCCGGGGCGGGCGCGGGCCCGCGGCGTCGGAATCCCCGGCGCACCACCGCGATCGCGTCGTCGACGTAGGTGAACACGACGGGAACCACCAGCAGGCTCAGGAAGGTGGACGTGATCAGCCCGCCGATCACGACGATGGCCATCGGCGCGCGGAAGCTGGGGTCGGTGCCCACGCCGATGGCGATCGGCAGCATGCCTGCGCCCATCGCCACCGTCGTCATCACGATCGGCCGCGCGCGCTTGCGGCAGGCATCCAGCAGCGCGTCCCAGCGGTCGAGGCCGTGGTCGCGCCGCGCCAGGATCACGTAGTCGATCAGCAGGATCGCGTTCTTGGTCGCGATGCCCATGAGCATGATCAGGCCGATCATCGACGGCATCGACAGCGCGGTGCGGGTGACGATCAGCGCGAGGAACGCGCCGGGCACCGACAGCACGAGCGCGGCGAGCACCGTCACCGGCTGGACGAAGTCGCGGAACAGCAGCACCAGCACGATGTAGATGCACAGCACGCCGGTGGCCATCGCCAGCGCGAAGCTGTTGAAGAGCTCGGCCATCGCCTCGGCGTCGCCGACCGTGGTCTGGCTCACGCCGGGCGGCAGCGTGCGCAGGCTGGGCAGCGCCAGCGCCTGGGCGGCGACTTCACCCAGGGGCTGCTGGTTGAGCTCGATCTCGAAGTTGATGTTGCGCAGCCGGTCGTAGCGGTCGATCTGCGCCGGCCCGCTGTCGACCGCGAGCGAGGCCACGTTCGCGAGCATCACCGGCCCGTGCTTCCCGGGCACCGTCATCCGCTCGAGCAGCGCGAGGTCCTGCCGTGCCGCGGCCGGGAGCTTGACGACGATCGGCACCTGCCGCTGCGCCAGGTTGAGCTTGGCCAGGCTCTGGTCGTAGTCGCCGGAGGTCGCGATGCGCAGCGTGTCGGCGATCGCCGCCGAGGTGACGCCGAGGTCCGCGGCCCGGGCGAAGTCCGGCCGCACGACCAGCTCGGGCCGCACCAGGCTGGCGGTGGTCGTGACGTTGCCGATCCCCGGCAGCGTGCGCAGCTCGCGCTCGACCGTACGCGCGTGCTCGGCCAGCACCGCCCCGTTCTCGCTGGCGAGGACCAGGATGTACTTCTCCGCCGAGCCGCCGAAGCCGACGCTGATGCGGGCGCCGGGGATGTCGGCCAGGGCCTCCCGCAGCTGGCGCTCGACTTCCTGCTTGCGCAGGCCGCCGCGTTCCGACCGCGGCGTCATGTTGATGGTCAGCGTGGCCTTGCGGGCCTCCGCCGCCCCGCGCGGCGCGAACGGATCGGACCCGGCCGCACCGCCGCCGATGGCGGTGTAGACGAGCTTTACGTGCGGGTTCTTCTGCACGACGGTGCGCGCCTGCTCGGCCACCTCGAAGGTCTGCCGGAAGGTGCTGCCGGGCGGCAGCGACAGGTAGACCTGGGTCTGCGACAGGTCGTCGGGCGGGATGAACCCGGTCGGCAGCAGCGGCACCAGCGCGAACGAGCCGAAGAAGAACGCCGCGGCTGCCAGCATGGTGAGGACGCGGTGCCTGAGGCACCACGCTGCCCAGCCCAGGTAGATCGTCAGCCAGCGCGGCTCGGCATGCGCCTTGCGCGGCGGCTTCAGCAGGTACGCGGCCATCATCGGCGTCAGCATCCGCGCGACCACGAGCGAGAAGAACACCGCGATCGCCGCCGTCCAGCCGAACTGCACGAAGAACTTGCCGGGCACGCCGCTCATGAACGCCGTCGGCAGGAACACGGCGATCAGTGTGAACGTCGTGGCGATCACCGCCAGCCCGATCTCGTCGGCCGCTTCCATTGCCGCCTGATACGGCGTCTTGCCCATGCGGAGGTGCCGCATGATGTTCTCGATCTCGACGATCGCGTCGTCCACCAGGATGCCGACCACCAGCGACAGCGACAGCAGCGTCACCACGTTGAGCGAGAAGCCCATCAGGTACATCACGCCGAAGGCCGGGATGATCGACAGCGGCAGGGCCGTGGCGGAGACGAGCGTGGCGCGCCAGTCGCGCAGGAACAGCCACACCACCAGCACCGCGAGCAGGGCGCCTTCGAGCAGCAGCCACATCGAGCCGTCGAAATTCTCCTGCACCGGGTCGACGAAGTTGAACGCCTCGACGATCGCGATGTCGGGGTGCTCCGCCTTGAGCTTCGCGAGCTCGGCACGCACGCCTTCCGCGACCTCGACCTCGCCGGCCCCGCGGCTGCGCACGATCTCGAAGCCCACCACGGGCCTGCCGTCGAGCAGCGCCGCCGATCGCTGCTCGCCGACCGTGTCGGCGACCGTGGCGACCTGGTCGAGGCGCACACGCCTGCCGTCGGAGAGCACGATGTCCATCCGCGCCAACTCGGCGGCGGACTGCACGGTGGCGATGGTGCGCACCGACTGCTCGACGCCGCCGACGTCGGAGCGGCCGCCCGACGCCTCCTGCTGGGTCTGCCGCAGCTGCCGCGAGATGTCTGCCGCGGTGGCGTTGAGGGCGAGCATCCGGGCGGGGTCGAGCTCGACCCGCACCTCCCGGTCGACGCCGCCGACGCGCGATACCGCGCCGACGCCGCGCACGCTCAGCATCCGCTTGGCCACCGTGTTGTCGACGAACCAGGAAAGCGCCTCGTCGTCCATCCGGCTGGAGGCGACGGTGTAGGTCAGGATCGGGGAGCCCGAGAGGTTGACCTTGGCGACCACGGGATCGCGGAGGTCGCCCGGCAGCGCGGATCGGATGCGCGAGACCGCGTCGCGCACGCCGTCCACCGCCTCCTGCGTCGGCACCTCGAGGCGGAACTCGACCGTCACCGTGGCGGTGCCGGACTGCACCATCGTGTAGATGTGCTTCACGCCCTGCAGCGTGGCGATGGAGTCCTCGAGCTTGCGGGCGACGTCGGTCTCCATCTGCGCCGGGCTCGCCCCGGGCAGCGCGGCGGTGACCGTGACCGTGGGCAGGTCGATGTCCGGAAACTGCTGGATCTTCATCGCGCGGAAGCCCATCGCGCCGACGAGGGTCAGCAGCAGGAACAGCAGGATCGCCGGGATCGGGTTGCGGATCGACCAGGAGGAGACGTTCATGGCCGGTGTGCCTCAGCGGGCCGCGACGGGAGCGGGCGGCACGACGCGGACGGCGTCGCCGTCGGCGAGAAAGCCGGCGCCGGTGGCGACGACCCTGGCGTCCGGCGCGAGGCCGTCGGTGACCTCGATGCGGTCGCCGACCCGCCGGCCGACACCGATCTTGGTCTCGACCACGCGGTTGTTGCCGTCGACGCGAAAGGTGTAGGCAAAGCCTTCGCGCTGCACCACCGCGGTCTGCGGCAGCGACAGGGCGCTCGCGCGGCCGAGCTCGAACTCGCCGCGCGCGAACATGCCTGCGCGGGCCGGGCTGGAATCGGTGGCGGGCAGGTCGACGTAGACCAGTGCGTTGCGCGTTTGCGGGTCGACCGTCGGCGCCAGCATGCGGACCTGGCCCTTGACGTCGGCGCCGCCCGGCAGCCGCACGACCGCGGTCATGCCCGGGGCGAGCCGGGCGAGCTCGGCCGCGGTGACCTCCGCGCGCCACTCGAGCCGGTTACCGCGGATCAGGCGGAACAGTTCCTGCCCGGGCTGCGTCAACGAGCCCACGGCGGCCATGCGCGCGGAAATCGTCCCGTCGTCCGGCGCGAGCACGCGCGTCTGCGCGAGCCGCACTTCCTCGGATTGCAGCCGCGCGCGCGCCGCGGCCAGCCGCGCCGCCGCGGTCTGCTCCAGCGTGGCGGTCTGGGTCGCCGCCTGCGAGCTGACGAAGCCCTTGGCCGCGAGATCGCGCGAGCGGGCCGCATTCGCCCTGGCCTCGAGCAACACGGCGTCCGCCTCCGCGACCGCGGCGCGGGCCTGCGCGACGTCGGCGCCGATCGCCTCGGCGCTGATGCGCGCCAGCGTCTGGCCCTTCCTGACGCGGTCGCCGACGTTCACCAGCACTTCGACGACGCGAAAGCCGGACAGCTCGGCCGCCACCGCGGCTTCCTGCCACGCGGCGATGTTGCCCTGCGCCGCGAGCGCGCGCGGCCAGTCCTCCCGCTGCGGCTGGGTCAGGGTCACCGTCAACGCCGGCCGGGCGGACGCTTCGGCTTTGGTGGGGGCAGCCGGCGCGCCGGCTGCCTGCCCGGTTCCGGCCGGCGTGCGCTGAGCCTGCGACCAGAGCACGCCGCCGATGACCGCGAGCAGCGCCGCGCCGGCGAGGAGCCAGGGCAGGCGCCGGCGCCGGGGAGTGTAGGCAGGAGGTGGATTCATGGTGCTCGTATTCCTCGGGAATCAGCCGCGCCGGGTGCCGGGGCGCAGGGTGTCGGTCGTGTCGCGTCTCAGCCTTGCCGGTCGGCCGCGCCGGCGCGCGCCGTCCGCGGGGCCGCGCGCTTGCGTGCCGTCTTCGCCGGACTCGCCGCGCGGCACTGCGCGATCTCGTGCTCGAGCAGCGCGACGCTGTAGCCGACGAGGCGGTCGACGATGCGGCTCTCGGCGTCGGCGCGGCTGAGCACCTTCGGCGCCAGCAGGCTGATGAACTCGCGCGACACGCAGTAGTCGTTCGCCAGCGCCACCAGGGCGAACGCGAGCTGGTGGATGCCCGCGTCGGGCCGCGTCAGCCCGCAATGCCGTGCCAGCAGGCCGGCGAGCGCATTGTGCTGCGGCACCACGATGCGCGCGATGACGTCGCGGAAGACAGGCGACGGTTCGAGCGCCTCGCGCAGATGCAGCCGCTGCACCTGCCGCGCGTCCGCGTCGGTGTCGAACGCCATGGCGACGAACGGCTGCAGCACCTGGCGGATGGCTTGGGCGAAAGGCAGCGCGGGGTCGGCGAATCCGCCGAACTGGTCGGTGATGGCGCTGATCGGCCTGGTCAGGACGGCGCGGTACAGCCCTTCCTTGTCGCCGAAGTAATAGTGGATCGCGGCGACGTTGGCGCCCGCAGCCTGGCAGATCTCCCGCGTCGACGCCGCGGCGTAGCCCTTGGCGGCGAAGATGCGGGTGGCATGGGCGATCAGCTGCTCGCGGGCGATCGCGCCGCGCTCCGGGGGCCGGTCCGGCGTGCGGGTGGGCCGGCGTGCCGACGCTCGTGGAGGCTTGCCTGGCATGATGGGCGCGATGGTAGCATGCGAATCAAGCGCTTGCTTGAATTCGTGCGACTGTCCACCCCTGTCCCGAACGGGGTCCTTTGGCCGCGACCGGGCACCCGGCCGGCATCGCCGCCCGTTCTTTCCCGCGTTGGCCCGCGGCGTCCCGCGGCGTCCTTCAGGCGGCCGGCTTCCGGCGGACGATCGTCGGCGTCGTGAACAGCGAGGTGATCCGCACCGACTCGATGTCGGGCCGGTCGGGAACGACGTAGAGGATCGGCGTGATCAGTTCCTCGAAGATCCCGCGGAGGCTTCGCGCGCCGGTCTTGTACTCGATCGCGAGCTCGGAGATCTGCTCGAACACCTTGGATTCGACGACGAGTTCGACGCCCTCGTGGCGAAAGATGTCGCGGAACTGCCGGTAGATCGAGTTCGCCGGCTCGGTCATGATGCGCACCAGCATCGTCCGGTCGAGGTCGCCGAAGCGCGCGATGATCGGCAGGCGGCCGGTGAACTCCGGGATCAGGCCGTAGGTGAAGAGGTCCGTCGGCTTCACCCGCGTGTTCAGGCGGTCGAGGATCTTGCGGTTGTCGTCGCCGGAGGTGGCGATGAAGCCGAAGGTGTGCGTCTGCGCCATGATGTCCTCGAGGCCGACGAACGCCCCGCCGCAGATGAACAGGATGTGGCTGGTGTCGATGTACTGGCCGGTTGGAAGCCGGACCAGCGAGCCTTCCATGATCTTCAGCAGTGCGTGCTGCACGCTTTCGCCGGAGACGCTGCGCGGCTGGCCGTCGGTCGCCTTCAGCTTGTCGATCTCGTCGATGAAGACGATGCCGTGGCGCGCGCGGTCGACGTCGCCGCCAGCCTTGTCGACCAGGCGCTGGAGGATGGTGTCGATCTCCTCGTTGACGTAGCGCGTCTGCGCCAGCGACGTCGCCTCGGCGGTGACGAAGGGCACCGACAGCACCTGCGCCAGGGTCTCGCACAGCAGCGTCTTGCCGGTGCCGGACGGGCCGACCAGCAGCACGTTGCTCTTGATGATCGGCACGCCGTCGTGCTCGGCCCGCTCGATCTTGCGGAAGTGGGAGTAGACCGCCACCGCGACGATCTTCTTGGCGTCGTCCTGGCCGATCACGTATTCGTCGAGGCGGCGGACGATGCCGCTGGGTGTCATGGTCGTGGCGGTCAAGGTCGTGTCCCGGTCGGCACGCGGCAACTGGCCGGATGGCCCGTCGGTCAGGCGGCGCCGGCGGCGCCGACGGCGGCCAGCGCGGTCAGGTTGACCAGCCGCCGCACCGTCGCCGATGGCGTGGCGATCAGCACCGGCAGGCGCGCGCCGAGCAGGATCGGGCCGATGGTCACCCCTTCGCCGCCGGTGATCTTCAGCAGGTTGAACGAGATGTTCGCGGCGTCGAGGTTCGGCATGATCAGCAGGTTCGCCTCGCCCCGGAGCGTCGAGTCCGGATGCACGCGGCTGCGGATCGCCTCCGAGAGTGCCGCGTCGCCGTGCATCTCGCCGTCCATCTCCAGCCCGGGCTCGCGCGCCGCGAGCAGCCGGCGCGCCTCCTGCATCTTGCGGGCCGACCTCGAGTCGTCGCTGCCGAAGTTGGAATGCGACAGCAGCGCGACCTTGGGCACGAGACCGAAGCGCCGGATGCCGTCGGCGGCCAGCCGAGCGATCTCGACCAGCTGCTCCGCCGATGGGTTGCGGTTGACGTAGGTGTCGCAGATGAAGAGCGTACGGTTGGCCAGCAGCAGCCCGTTCATCGCCGCGAACACCGGGGCGTCGGGGTGCCGGCCGACGACGTCCACGACGTGGCGAAGGTGCGCGTTGTACTTGCCGACGGTGCCGCAGAGCAGCGCGTCGCACGCGCCCATGCGCAGCAGCAGCGTCCCGATCAGCGAGGGCTTGCGCAGCACCGCCTCCTTCGCGTCCTCCGGCGACACGCCGTTGCGCCCCATCAGCTGGTAGTACAGCTGCCAGCACTCGCGGTAGCGCGGGTCGCTGTTGATGTTCACGAGGTCGAAGTCGCGGCCGGCGGTGATGCGCAGCCCGAACTTCTCCACCCGCGCCGCGATCACCTCGGGGCGGCCGATCAGCAGCGGGCGCGCGAGGCCCTCGTCGACGACGACCTGCACGGCCCGCAGCACGCGCTCCTCCTCGCCCTCGGCGAAGGCGACGCGCTTTGTCTCGCGCTTGGCGCGCGCGAACACGGGCTTCATGATCAGGCCGGAGTGGTAGATGAACTGCGACAGCCGCTCGCGGTACGCGTCGAAGTCGGCGATCGGCCTCGTGGCCACGCCGCTGTCCATCGCCGCCTTCGCCACCGCCGGCGGCACGATCACCATCAGCCGTGGATCGAAGGGCTTCGGGATCAGGTACTCCGGCCCGAACGTCAGGGCCTCGCCGGCGTATGCCTGCGCGACGACGTCCGACTGCTCGGCGTGCGCGAGCTCGGCGATCGCGCGCACGCAGGCGAGCTTCATCGATTCGGTGATCGACGTCGCGCCGACGTCGAGCGCGCCCCGGAATATGAACGGGAAGCAGAGCACGTTGTTGACCTGGTTCGGATAGTCCGAGCGTCCCGTCGCGATGATCGCGTCGGGGCGGACGGCCTTCGCGAGCTCGGGCAGGATCTCGGGCTCCGGATTGGCGAGCGCCAGGATCAGCGGGTCGCGCGCCATCGCCTTGACCATGTCCTGCGTCAGCGCCCGCGGCCCCGACAGGCCGAGGAATACGTCGGCACCGGCGATCGCGTCGGCGAGCGTGCGGTCGCCGGTGGCGCGGGCGTAGCGCGCCTTGTTCTCCTCCATCGGCGTGTCGCGGCCGGTGAAGATGACGCCGCGGCTGTCGCAGACGGTGACGTGCTCGCGCGCGAGGCCGAGCCCGCAGAGGAGGTCGAGGCAGGCGATCGCCGCGGCGCCGGCGCCCGAGCACACGAGCTTCACCGCGCCGATGTCCTTGCCGACGACCTTGAGCCCGTTGAGGATTGCCGCGCCGGCGACGATGGCTGTGCCGTGCTGGTCGTCGTGGAACACCGGGATCTTCATCCGCTCGCGCAGCTTGCGCTCGATGTAGAAGCAGTCCGGCGCCTTGATGTCCTCGAGGTTGATGCCGCCGAACGTCGGCTCGAGCCGCGCGATCGTCTTCACCATCTCGTCCGGGTCGGTCTCCTCGAGCTCGATGTCGAAGACGTCGATGCCGGCGAATTTCTTGAACAGGCAGGCCTTGCCCTCCATCACCGGCTTGCCGGCCAGCGGCCCGATGTTGCCGAGGCCGAGCACGGCGGTGCCGTTGGTGACGACGGCGACGAGGTTGCCGCGCGAGGTCAGCGTGCGCGCTTCGCCGGGGTCGGCGACGATCGCGTCGCAGGCGGCGGCGACGCCGGGCGAGTACGCGAGCGCCAGGTCGCGCTGATTGATGAGGCTCTTCGTCGGCGTGACCGAGATCTTGCCGGCGGTGGGGACGCGGTGGTACTCGAGCGCGGCGATGCGCAGTTGTTCGTCCATGGGATCCTCCAGCGTTGGGCCCGCTTCTGCGGCGGGGAACAACGATTCTACGCGCCGGCGCGGCGCCCCCGTCTCCCGGGACGCGCGGCGGGCCGGTGGCGCCGGGGCGCGTTGCGCCCGCCGCTGCGCAGCCGCTCAGCCGGCCTTGCCGTCCGTGGCGGCCTCCGGGGGCGTCACGCCGGCCGGCGCGCGGTAGCGGTGATACGACCACAGGTACTGCTCGGGCCGCCGGCGGATCGCCGTCTCCAGCGCGCGATTCATCGCCGCCGTCGCGGATTCGTCATCGTCCGGCGACGGCAGCGTCAGCGGCTCGATCCGGATCGTCCAGCCGCGGCCGCGGGGCAGCCGCTCGCAGGCGCTCAGGAGCGCCGACGCGCCGGTGCGCTCGATGAGCTTGGCGGCCAGCGTCATCGTGAACGCCGGCCGGCCGAAGAAGGGGGCCCACTCGCCCTCGCCGCCGGTGGGCACCTGGTCGGGAAGCAGGCCGACCCACTCGCCGCGGCGCAGCGCCGCGAGCAACGCCGTCGCGCCGCGCGTGTTCGCGGGGACCAGCGCAACGCCGCCGCGCCGGCGCCCCGCCTCCAGCAGCGGCCGCAGCGCCCGCTGCCGCGGTGGGCGGAACATCACGGTGATCGGCCGATGGCTGCCGGCGAACTGGGCGGCGACCTCGAAGCAGCCCAGGTGCGGAGTGAGGAACACGATGCCCTTGCCGCGCTCGTGCGCCGCCACCACGTGCTCGATGCCCTCGACCGACCGCACGCGCGCGAGCACCTTGTCGACAGGGCGCAGCCAGACCCAGGGCAGCTCGAACATCGTCTTGCCCGCCTCGCCGATCGCCGCGCGCGCGAGCTGCGGGTCGTCGCCGTAGCCGGCGATGGCAAGGTTTGCGTGCAGCCGGTCGCGCTCGCGCCGCGCGAAGCGGAACGCGAGCCGTGCGAACAGGGCGCCGAAGGCGTGCACGACCGGCAGCGGCAGCATGGCGATCAGCCGCGCGCCAAGCAAAGCGGCGGCGGGAATCATCCCGCCGCCGCCGGACCGTCCAGGCGATGACATCAGGCGAGCGAGTCCGCCCAGATGTTCTGCGCCCACGCGAACGCGTACGTGCCCTCGAGCGCACTCATCGCCGGCGACAGGCCGCCGGCGCCCTGCACGGCGACCATCGTCTTCTTCTCGGCGTCGTACTGGTGCACCGACGCGACGTGGACGACTTCCTTGTCGGTGATGAAGCTGTAGCAGGTGTTGGTCAGCACCGGGGTCGGGCTGGCCGCGCGGCCCGCGAGCAGCTCGAGCACCGCGGCGGCGCACACCTTGGCGTGCTGGTTGGCCATGTGGCCGGACTTCGGCATCGCCGGCGCGATCTGGATCGCGTCGCCCAGCACGTGGACGTTCTTCACCTTGATCGACTCGAAGGTCAGGAAGTCGACCTCGCACCAACGGTTGTTCGCGGTGACGACGCCGGCGGCGCGGGCGATCGCCCCGGCGCGCTGCGGCGGCAGCACGTTGAGCACGTCGGCCTTGACGTCGTCGGCGGTCTCGAACTTGGCCGTCAGCGTGCGGACGTCGACGTCGGTAAGGACGTGGTTGGGACGGTACTCGACGATGCCCTTGTATTCCTCCGCCCAGGCCTTCTTGAACAGCCCGGCCTTCGACGTCACGTCCGGGTTGCCGTCGAGGATCAGCACCTTGGACTTCGGCTTCTTTTGCTTGAAGTACCACGCGACCTGGCAGGCGCGCTCGTACGGCCCCGGTGGGCAGCGGTACGGCGCGACGGGGATGGTGATCGCGTAGACTCCGCCGTCCGGCATCGCCTCGAGCTGGCGACGCAGCGCTACGGTCTGCGGTCCCGCCTTCCACGAATGGAGCACCCGCGCCTGCGCGTCGGCCGACTCGAGCACCTTGAGCTGCTCGTACATGAAGTCGATGCCCGGCGACAGGATCAGCCGGTCGTAGCCCAGCACCTGGCCCGAGGCGAGCGTCACGGTGCGCTTGTCCGCGTCGACCGCGACGGCGGTGTCCTTGACCAGCTTCACGCCATGCCGCTTGACCAGGTTGTCGTAGCTGACGGTGACGTCGGCGATGGTCTTGCTGCCGCCCAGAACGAGGTTCGAGATCGGGCAGGAAACGAACTGCGCATTCGGCTCGACCAGCGTCACGTCGACGCTGCCGTTGCTCCAGAGGCGGAGGTACTTGGCCGCGGTGGCGCCGCCGTAGCCGCCGCCGACCACCACCACGCGGCCCGCGCTGCCGCTGCCCGTCGTCGCGCAGCCGGGCAGGGCGGCGGCGAGCGCCGTCGCGCCGGAGACCTTGAGGAAATCGCGTCGCATCGTCTTCATTGTCGTGTCCTTCGCGGGGCGGGTCATTGCGGCGCCTTCTGCGCGGCAAACCACGCGGCGAGAGCTTCGATCTGCGGATCGGTATAGCCCTTGGCGAGTTGCGGCATGATCGTGCCGGTGCGGCGTCCCGCCTTGAAGTCCTGCATCTTGGCGACCAGGTCCGCCTTCGGGCTGCCGGCGAGGCTGACGGTGCCGCCGACGCTGACGCCGCCGGTGCCGTGGCAGTTGGCGCAGGTGGCGGCAAGATTGCGGCCGAGCTCGGCGGGAGGCGACTGCGCGGCCGCCGGCGCGGCAATCGCGCCGCACAGCGCGGCGGCGGCAAGGGTCGCCGTCAGGCGGGGAACGGTTCGAAGCATGGACAGCCTCCTCTCGGGCGCCCGGCGGCGGCGCGCGCAGGCAGGGTTGCTACGGGTGGTGCCGGCGTCGCGATCTGCCGCGCCGGCTTTGCGCATAGGATAATGCGAACGGGCCGCGCTCGGTATACCCCGTGGCACCATCTTCATGACCAATCGATCGACCCCCACATTCATGTCGGCACATATTGACCTCGTCTCCCCACGGTCGCGCGGTTCCCGCCACAGCGGCCTGCCATGCTGACGCTTGCCTTCCTCGGCGCGGCCGGCGAAGTGACCGGCTCGTCGTATCGCGTCGACGCCGACGGTGCCCGGGTGCTCGTCGACTGCGGGATGTTCCAGGGCGGCCGCGACGCCGAGGCAAAGAATCGCGCGGCGCTGGATTTCGACGCCGGTGCGCTCGATGCGGTGCTGCTGACCCACGCGCACATCGACCACAGCGGCCTGCTGCCCAGGCTTTGCGCCCGCGGCTTCCGCGGTCCGATCTACGCGACGCCGGCGACCATCGACCTGGTCTCGGTGATGCTGCAGGACAGCGCCCACATCCAGGAGAAGGACGCCCAATGGGCGCGCGAGCGCGCCGAGCGGGATCGTGCGCAGGAGCCCGGTCGCCGCCGGGAGCCGGGCCGCCGCGAGGTCCGTGCGGCGAATGCGCGCGGTGATCGGCGCGACCGCGCCGCCGACGCCGCCCCCGTCGTGGCGTCCCGCGCCGACGACGAGGACTTCGAGCCGCTGTACACCGTCGCCGAAGCGCAGGCCTGCCTGCGCCAGTTCAAGCCCGTGGGCTACGACGTCGTATTCGCGCCGGCGCCGGGTGTCGAGGCCCGCTTCCGCGATGCCGGCCACATCCTCGGCTCGGCGCTGCTCGAGACCTGGTTCGGCGCCGCGACGCACCGGCACAAGATTGTGTTCTCGGGCGACCTGGGGCAGCCGGGGCGGCCGCTCGTTGCCGATCCCGTGCGGGTGCCGGACGCGGACACCGTCGTCGTCGAATCGACCTACGGCAACCGGCTGCACAAGACGCTCGCGTCCACCTACGAGGAGTTCGCCCAGGTGCTGTCGACGACGCTGCCGCGCGGCAACGTCGTCATTCCGGCGTTCGCCGTCGGTCGCACGCAGGAGGTGATCCACGTCCTCGCCGATCTCGTGCGGCAGCAGCGGGCGCCGGTGCTCACCGTCTTCGTCGACTCGCCGCTGGCGACGATGGCTACGCGCATCCACGCGCGCTACGGGTCGCTGCAGGACGGCGAGAGCCGCGAGGTCGCGCGCTGGCTCGCGGCGCATCCGCAGCGGATGCGCGTGCAGTTCACCGAGACGCCGCAGGACTCGATGGCGATCAACGCGATCTCCCGCGGGGCCGTGATCATCGCCGCCAGCGGCATGTGCGAGGGCGGGCGGATCAGGCACCACCTGCGGCACCTGCTGCCGCGCAGCGAGTCTGCGATCGTATTCACCGGCTTCCAGGCGGCCGGCACGCTCGGCCGCGCGCTGGTCGACGGCGCGACGCGCGTACGGCTGTTTCGCGAGGAAGTGCCGGTGCGGGCGTCGATCCACACCATCGGCGGGCTGTCGGCGCACGGCGATCGCGCCGCATTGCTGGACTGGCTGCGCGGCTTCACGACGCCACCATCGCGCGCGTTCGTCGTCCACGGCGAGCGCGACACGGCGGAGAACTTCGCCCTCGCGCTGCGCGACGAGCTGCACTTCCCGTCGGTTACCGTCCCCGGGCCGGGCGAGCGCGTCGAACTCGCCTGACCCGCAGCCGCATCCGGGTCGATCCGGAATCCATTTCCACCAGACGGCAAATGTTGCGGCCGCAGGGGTCGGTTCGATTCCAAGGCGAGGCAAGTGGAATCAATCGGTTATCGGCGTCCGGCGCCAGTGCGGCACCGTGCCGCGCGACATTCCGATGCGCGATGCAGCACCGAAACCACCACTTCGAGCCATCAAGTTTCCATCAGGTGGAAACTCTTTCTAAATGTATGATTTTTATAAGCTTTTTTCTAGGTGCGCCGCCGCATTCCGGCTTGTCATCGCATTGCAGCAATGCTAACGTGGCGTTGTCACGAGCAGTCGCGCCGGCACCTCGAACGCGACTGCTGCAGCAGGGCCTGGGTAGCTGAATCCCCATCCATGCCCGCCAGACCGGGCGAGCCATCCTCACCGGTCCGTGCAGCGGGACGAAGGCGGTTTCCGTCTTCGCTTACCGCACTGCGGCTCTCCCGCGCGCCAGCGCCCGCGGGACCCGCTGACCAAGGTGCCGGACGCCGTCCGACGACGGCGGAAGGCTTGGCCATACGCAGATGATGGGAGCTTGAACACATGAACTACGATCTCGAGGCAGCACGGCTGAAGAAGGACTGGGCGGAAAATCCGCGCTGGAAGGGAATCAAGCGCGGCTACACGGCCGAGGAAGTCGTCCGGTTGCGCGGCTCGATCCACATCGAGCACACCCTCGCGCGCCGTGGCGCCGAGAAGCTCTGGAAGCTGATCAACGAGGAGCCGTTCGTCAATTCGCTCGGCGCGATGACCGGCAACCAGGCGATGCAGCAGGTCAAGGCGGGCCTGAAGGCGATCTACCTGTCGGGCTGGCAGGTCGCCGCCGACGCCAACATCGCCGGCGAGATGTATCCCGACCAGTCGCTGTATCCCGCGAATTCGGTCCCGCACGTCGTGCGCCGGATCAACAACGCGCTGATGCGCGCCGACCAGATCCACCACATGGAAGGCAAGAACGACGGCATCGACTTCTTCGCGCCGATCGTTGCCGACGCCGAGGCCGGTTTCGGCGGCGTGCTGAACGCCTTCGAGCTGATGAAGGCGATGATCGAGGCCGGCGCGGCCGGCGTCCACTTCGAGGACCAGCTCGCGTCGGTCAAGAAGTGCGGCCACATGGGCGGCAAGGTGCTGGTGCCGACGCGCGAAGCGGTCGAGAAGCTCATCGCCGCGCGGCTGGCCGCGGACTGCATGGGCGTGCCGACGATCCTGCTCGCGCGCACCGACGCCGAGGCGGCGGACCTGGTCACCTCGGACGTCGATCCCAACGACAAGCCTTTCCTGACCGGCGAGCGCACCGTCGAGGGCTTCTTCAAGTCCAGGAACGGCCTCGAGCAGTCGATCTCCCGCGGCCTCGCCTACGCGCCGTACGCGGACCTGATCTGGTGCGAGACCGGCAAGCCCGACCTCGGCTTCGCCAAGCAGTTCGCCGAAGCGATCCAGTCCAAGTTCCCCGGCAAGATGCTGGCGTACAACTGTTCGCCGTCGTTCAACTGGAAGAAGAACCTCGACGACTCGACCATCGCCAAGTTCCAGCGCGAGCTGGGCGCGATGGGCTACAAGTTCCAGTTCATCACGCTGGCCGGCTTCCACAGCCTCAACTACTCGATGTTCAACCTCGCGTACGGCTACGCGCGCAACCAGATGAGCGCGTTCGTCGAGCTGCAGGAAGCCGAGTTCGCAGCCGCCGAGAAGGGCTTCACCGCCGTCCGGCACCAGCGCGAAGTCGGCACCGGCTACTTCGACGCCGTCACGACCACGGTGCAGGGGAGCAACGCGTCGACGACGGCGCTGTCGCACTCGACCGAGGACGAGCAGTTCTTCGACAAGAAGGCGGCCAACGCCTGAGCACCAACAGCCGACACTCTCTCCTGTCGGTGCCGCGCCCTTCGCAAGGGGGGCGCGGTTTTTCTTTGTCCGCGAAGCGGCGCGTATTCTTCGCGCTCTGGCCCGACGCCGACGCCGGGAACGCGCTGGCGTCGCTCGCCGCCGCGGTCGCGAAGGCGCGCGGCGGCCGGGAGACACGGCCCGATCAGCTGCACGTCACCGTGGCCTTCGTCGGGGCGGTCGCGCCGGCGGCGACGGAACGGGTGCTTGCGGCCGGGGCGCGGGCCGCCGTGGTCGCGGCTCCATTCGAGCTGGTCCTCGATCGCCTCGGCGGCGCCGCCCGCGACGGCGTCGCCTGGGTCGAGGCGTCGTCGCCTCCGCCCGGGCTGACGGCGCTGCACGAGGCGCTCGCCGGCGCGCTGCGGGACGAGGGATTTCCGCTCGAGGCGCGCGCGTTCCGCCCGCACGTGACGCTCGCGCGCCGCTGCACCCGCCCCGCCGACCGGCGCGAGGTCGCGCCGCTGTCCTGGGTGGCCGATCGTCTCGCGCTCGTCGTCTCCACGTCGGCGCCGGGGGGCTCGCGCTACCAGACGGTCGCCGCCTGGCCGCTGTTGCGGCCGGAGGCAGGCGCGGCCGAGCCGTCCGGGAACTGAGCCGGAGGCGCGCGGCCCGGGCGCCCCGGCCCGGGACCGATCCCTGGACGCGCCCCCCGGCCGGCGACGGGAACGGGTACGGCCTGCTGGCCCTGAAGCCGATGATGCACATGAGCAACAAGGACCTGTGGCAGCTCCACCTGCTGGAAAGCTGACCGCACGGAGGTGCGGGGCGTGCCGTCAGCCGACCGGCACCGTGTAGTTGAGTCCCAGCCGGCCGCCGTCGGGGTAGATCGTCTGGCCGGTCAGGTACGACGCGTCGTCGCTGGCGAGGAACGCGGCGACCGCGGCGATCTCCTCGGGCTCGCCCAGCCGGCCCAGCGGCGTGCGCGACAGGATCCTGCGTCGCGCGGCGTCGTCGGACAGCACGGCGGCGCGCGCCATCTCGGTGCTGATCGTGCCGGGCCCGATGCCGTTGACGCGGATGCCGTGCGGTGCCAGCGACAGCGCCATCACCTTGGTCAGCTGATTGACGCCGCCCTTGCTGACGACGTAGGGCACCTGGTTGGGAATCGCCAGGATCGCGTTCACCGACGACAGGTTGACGATCGCGCCGCGGACGCCCTGCGCGACCATCGCCCGCGCCGCCGCCTGCCCGCAGAGAAACATCGACTTGAGGTTGACCCGCAGCACGCGGTCGAAGTCCTCCTCGGCGAGGTCGAGGAATTCGCACGCATGGGTGATGCCGGCGTTGTTGACCAGGATGTCGACGCGGCCGCCGGTCTCGACCGCGTGGGCGACCAGCGCTTCGGCGTCGGCCTTGCGCGAGACGTCGGCGGCGACGAACGACGCGCCAGGGATCGTCGCCGCGGCGGCGGCGCCGGCGGCGGCTTCGACGTCGGCCAGCACGACGCGCGCGCCCTCGTCGGCGAAGCGCCGCGCGCATGCGAGGCCGATGCCGCGCGCGGCGCCGGTGACGATCGCGACGCGTCCTTCAAGACGACCCAGAGCTGACATGGACGGCTCCTGGCGGTGTAGGGGTTCAGCTTCCCGTCGCGACCGGGCGCGTGCGATCGGCGACCCACTCGCTCCACGATCCGGGGTAGAGCTTGGTGCCGGCAAGCCCGGCGATTTCCATCGCCAGCAGGTTGTGGCAGGCGGTGACCCCGGAGCCGCACTGGTGCACGACGGTGCCGGGCGGCCGGTCGCCGATCAGCGCGCCGAACTCGGCGCGCAGCGTGGTCGCGGACTTGAACGTGCCGTCGGGATTGAGGTTCTGCGCATACGGCCGGTTGGTCGCGCCGGGGATGTGGCCGGCGACCGGGTCGAGCGGCTCGGTCTCGCCGCGAAAGCGCTCCGGCGCGCGCGCGTCGAGCAGCAGCAGCGAGCGCGACGGCAGGCTCGCCGCCACCGTTTCGACGGCGACCGCGCCCACCGCCGAAGCCCGCGGCGTGAACGTCGCGTTGCCGGGTGGCGGCACGGCCGTCGCCACCGGCCGCCCTTCGGCCGTCCATTTCGCCCAGCCCCCGTCGAGGACGGCGACGGCGTCGTGCCCGAGCCAGCGCAGCATCCACCACAGCCTCGAGGCGTACATGCCCGGCTGCTGGTCGTAGCAGACGACCTGCGTGCCGGCGCCGATGCCCAGCCGGCCGAACACCGCCGCGCAGGCTTCCGGCGTCGGCAGCGGGTGGCGCCCGTTGCGACCAGTTTTCGGTGCCGACAGGTCGCGGTCGAGGTGCGCGAAGCGCGCGCCCGGGACGTGGCCGGCGGCGTACTGCTCGGCGCCCCAGGCGTCGGGCTGAGAGAGTTCGTGGCGGACGTCGACGATGGCGAGGTCCGGCGCGCCGAGGCGCGCGGCGAGGTCGGCGGTCGAGATCAGGGTCGTGAGCATCGGGGCGGGGCTCCGGTGTTCGAAGCGTTCAATCGTTGGTGACCTGCGGCGCGTCGTTGCGGCGCGCGCCGGGCTGCAGCTGCACGGCGATGATACCGGCGATCACGATCAGCGCCATGCCGAGCCAGGCGAACCATGGCAGTTGGTCGCCGAAGAAGGCGATGCCAAGCACGCTCGAGAACACGATGCCCGAGTACGACAGCGCGGCGGTCACCAGCGTCTTGCCCTGGCCGTAGGCGCGCGTCATGAAGAGCTGCCCCAGCGTGCCCATCACGCCGACGCCGGCGAGGATCCAGACGTTCGCCCAGGTGACGGCGTGCCACGCCTGAGGCGCCATCCACACCAGCGAGCCGAGGCAGGCGAAGAGCGCGAAGTAGAACACGACGCGCGCCTCCGGCTCGTGCGCGCGGACGAGCTCGCGGACGTTCCAGTACGCGATCGCCGAGATCGCGCCTGAGGCCAGCCCGACTGCGAACGGCCACAGCTGGTCGGCGTGGACCGCCGGCCGCAGCAGCAGCAGCACGCCCGCGAACCCGAGCAGCACCGTGCCGATGAGCATGGCGCCCGGCCGCTCGCGCGCGAGGAACGTCAGCAGCAGCGCGAGGAACAGCGGGGAGCTGTAGTTCAGCGTCATCGCCGTCGCCACCGGCAGCGTCGTCAGCGCGTAGAAGAACATGAACAGCGACACGAAGCCCGAGACGCCACGGTGGACGTGCATGCCGAAGCGCTTCGTCTTCAACGGCAGGCCGGCGTGGAAGAGCACTGCGTAGGCGCCGGCCATCTGCACCAGCGAGCGGTAGAACACCAGCTCGGCGGCGGAGAAGTGCTCGGCGCCAAGCTTCACGAACGCGCCCATCAGCGAGAACGCGAGTCCGGCGGCGAGCATCCAGAGCGACTGCATAGGGGGGGAGAGAAGGCAGGGTCAGAGAAAGCAGCCAAAGCAGGGTCACAGCCAAAGCAGAGCCAAAGCAGCCAAAGCAGGGTCAAAGCAGGGTCAGACTCGACTTTCGAGAGAACAGCGTCAGACTCGACTTTCGACGCGCGCTGCCAACAAGTGGGGATTGGGGTTGCAGGGGAAAGCAGGGTCAGACTCGACTTTCGACGCGCGCAGGCAACAAGGGGATTGGGGGGGAAGTCGAGTCTGACCCTACTTCCCTGTGCCTTCCTCGCCCAACGGGGATTGTCGGAAAGTCGAGTCTGACCCTACTTCTTCTCTTCCCTATGACCCTACTTCCCTACTTCCCCATCTCGCGTCGGTAGAACTCGTGGAAGTGCTGCATGCCGTCTTCCATCGGCGACTGGTACGGCCCTTCCTCGCTGCGGCCCTGCTTGTAGAGCGCGCGGCGGCCGGCGTCCATGCGCTCGGCGATCTCGTCGTCCTCGATCGCCGTTTCCATGTACGCCGCCTGCTCGGCCTCGACGAACTCGCGCTCGAAGAGGGCGATGTCCTCGGGGTAGTAGAACTCGACGACGTTGGTCGTCTTGTCGACGCCGCGCGGGATCAGCGTGCTCACCACCAGCACGTGCGGGTACCACTCGAGCATGATGTTCGGGTAGTAGGTGAGCCAGATCGCGCCCTGCTTCGGCATCTCGCCGCGGTAGTAGTCGAGCACCGCCTTGTGCCAGCGCTCGTAGGTCTTCGTGCCGGCCTTGCGCAGGTTGGTCACGCCGACCGTCTGCAGCGATGCCCACGGCGCGAACTGCCACTCGAGGTCCTCGCAGGTGACGAAGTTGCCCAGCCCCGGATGGAACGGCTCGACGTGGTAGTCCTCGAGGTAGACCTCGATGAAGGTCTTCCAGTTGTAGTTGCACTCGTGGATCTCGACGCGGTCCAGCACGTGGTTGGAGAAGTCGAAGTCGCGCACGCCGAGGCTCGCGAGATCCGCGCGGACGTCGCGCTGGCCGTCGAACAGCAGGCCGTTCCAGTTCTGCAGCGGGCTCTTGCCGAGGTTGAGGCACGGCTTGTCGGCGAAGTGCGGCGCCCCGAGGAGCTCGCCCTTGAGGTCGTAGGTCCAGCGATGGATCGGGCAGACGATGTTCTGCGCGTTGCCCCGGCCCTTGAGCATGATCGCCTGCCGGTGCCGGCAGATGTTCGACAGCAGCTCGACGCCGCCCGCGTTGCGGACGAGCGCCTGCGCGTTGTCGCGCCACTCGAGGACGTGATAGTCGCCCGGGTTCGGCACCATCAGCTCGTGCCCGACGTAGCCCGGCGCGCGTGACAGGAGGAGACGCTGCTCGGCTTCGAACACCGAGGGATCGCAGTACCAGGACACCGGAAGCTGCGACGTGGCGGGACGCAGACGGTCCGCCGTGGCGAGATTCGACATCAGCCAGCCCTTTCGCACATGCGGGCAGTGCCCCGCGCGTGGCGCGCGAAGGTCCGCCCTACCAACCCAACCCAACAACCCGGGACGATTACGGCTCGACACCCCGCCTGACGTGACCCCCGCGCGCCGGTTGTGCGCTGCGGATGTCCGCCGGTCCCAGAGCCGCCCCGGACCGCTTTGCTAAGTCGGCCGCGCGAAAGCTTCGCGTAAGGCCGCATCGCTAAAACGTGATAGTATACAAGACCCTGCGACGCCCGGTCAACTCGAGGTCAGCCCGACCCGACCGGCTTCGCGTCCCGCACGCCATGGCCAAGTCCCCCGACACACCTGCCAGCTTCGAAGCCGCGCTGTCCGAGCTCGAGGGCCTCATCGGGCGCATGGAGAGCGGCCAGCTGCCGCTCGCCGATTCGCTCGCCGCGTACAAGCGCGGCGCCGTCCTGCTCGCATACTGCCAGAACGCGTTGAAGGACGCGCAGCAGCAGGTCGAGGTGCTCGAGAAGGGCGTGCTCAAGCCCTTCGACGCCGCCGCCGCGGCGGACGAGCCATGACCCGCGCGCGCCGCCAGCCGCAACTCGCATGAACCATCCCGACGTCGCCTTCGCCGTGTGGGCGGGCGAACGCCAGCGCCGCTGCGAGGATGCGCTCGCGGCCGCGCTTCCCGGCGCCGGCGCGCCGCCCGCGACCCTGACCGACGCGATGCGCTACGCCGTGCTCGGCGGCGGCAAGCGGATGCGCCCGCTGCTGGCGTACGCCGCGGGCGAAGTCGTGTCGGCGCCGATGCCGGCCGTCGACGCGGCGGCGGTCGCCGTCGAGCTGATCCACGCGTACTCGCTGATCCACGACGACCTGCCGTGTATGGACGACGACACGCTGCGGCGGGGCAAGCCGACGTGCCACGTCGCCTTTGGCGAGGCCACGGCGCTGCTCGCCGGCGACGCGCTGCAGGCGCTGGCCTTCGGCGTGCTGGCGAAGAGCGGCATCCCCGACGCGGCGTCGGCGTGCGCCACCCTCGCCGACGCCGCGGGCGCCGCCGGAATGGCGGGCGGGCAGGCGATCGACCTCGCCGCCGTCGGCGTCGCGCTGCCGCTGCCCGAGCTCGAGACGATGCACGCCAGGAAGACCGGTGCGCTCATCCGCGCCGCCGTCCGGCTGGGCGCGGCGGCGGGACCCGCGCTGCCGCCCGCCGAGGTCGCCGCCCTGGACGCCTACGCCGCCGCGGCCGGACTCGCCTTCCAGGTCGTCGACGACGTGCTCGACGTCGAGGGCTCGGCGGCGACGCTGGGCAAGACCGCGGGCAAGGACGCCGCCGCCGGCAAGCCGACGTTCGTGTCCGCGCTGGGTCTCGCCGGGGCCAGGGACCGCGCCGAGGCGCTCCGCACCGCGGCGCGCGGGGCGCTGTCGCCGCTGGGCGCGCGCGCCCGCCGCCTCGCGGAACTCGCCGACTGGATCGTGCTCAGATCGAACTGATGTATCCGCTCCTCGACCGCATCGAATCCCCCGCCGACCTGCGCCGGCTCGACCGCGCGTCGCTGCCCGCGCTCGCCCGCGAACTGCGCGCGTTCCTCCTCGACACCGTCGCGCGGACCGGCGGCCACCTGTCGTCGAACCTCGGCACCGTCGAGCTGACGCTGGCGCTGCATTACGTGTTCGACACCCCGCGCGACCGGCTGGTGTGGGACGTCGGCCACCAGACCTACGTGCACAAGATCCTCACCGGCCGGCGCCGGGCGATGGGCCGGCTGCGGCAGGCCGGCGGCCCCTCCGGCTTTCCCCGGCGCAGCGAGAGCGAGTACGACACCTTCGGCACCGCGCATTCGTCGACGTCGATCTCGGCGGCGCTGGGCATGGCCGTCGCCGCGCAGCGCAAGGGCGAGGCGCGCAAGGTCGTCGCGGTGATCGGCGACGGCGCGATGAGCGCGGGGATGGCGTTCGAGGCGATGAACAACGCGGGCACCGCGGGCGTCGACCTGCTGGTGATCCTCAACGACAACGAGATGTCGATCTCCGAGCCGGTCGGCGCGTTCCACCAGTACCTCGCCAAGGTGCTGTCGTCGCGGCTGTACAACACGGTGCGCCGCGGCGGCAAGGAGGTGCTGGCCAGGATGCCGCCGGTGAAGGAGCTCGCCAAGCGCTGGGAGGAGCACATGAAGGGCATGGTGCTTCCCGGCACGCTGTTCGAGGAATTCGGCTTCAACTACATCGGCCCGGTCGACGGCCACGACGTCGAGGAGCTCGCGCGCACGCTCGCCAACGTCCGCGACCTCAAGGGCCCGCAGTTCCTCCACGTCATCACGCGGAAGGGCTACGGCTACGACCGCGCCGAGGAGGATCCGATTCTCTACCACGGCGTCGGCAAGTTCGATCCCGTGCAGGGCATCGTCGCGAAGCCGGCGGGGCGGCCCGCGTACACGCAGATCTTCGGCGACTGGCTGTGCGACATGGCCGGCCGCGACCCGCGGCTGGTCGCGATCACGCCGGCGATGCGCGAGGGCTCGGGGCTCGTCCGCTTCTCGCAGGAGTTTCCCGACCGCTACTTCGACGTCGGCATCGCCGAGCAGCACGCGGTCACCTTCGCCGCGGGGCTTGCCTGCGAAGGCATGAAGCCGGTGGTGGCGATCTACTCGACGTTCCTGCAGCGCGGCTACGACCAGCTGATCCACGACGTGGTGCTGCAGAACCTGCCGGTGGTGTTCGCGATCGACCGCGCCGGCATCGTCGGCGCCGACGGCGCCACGCACATCGGCGCGTTCGACCTGTCGTACCTGCGGTGCCTGCCCAACACGACGGTGATGGCGCCGGCCGACGAGAACGAGTGCCGGCAGCTCCTCACCACGGCGTTTTCGCTCGACACGCCGACGGCGGTGCGCTACCCGCGCGGCACCGGTCCCGGCGTGGCGATCGACCCGGCGCTGCTGCCTCTGCCGGTCGGCAAGGCCGAGGTGCGGCGCGAGGCGAAGCGCCGGGGCAACCGGGTGGCGATCCTCGCCTTCGGCAGCGTCGTGCCCTACGCGGTGGCAGCCGGCGAGACGCTCGACGCCACGGTCGTCAACATGCGCTTCGTCAAGCCGCTGGACACGGCGCTGCTGGCCGAGCTCGCCCGTACGCACGACGCGTTCGTGACGGTCGAGGAAAACGTCGTGATGGGCGGCGCCGGCAGCGGCGTGGCCGAGGCGCTGGCGGAACTCGGCGTTGTCATGCCGATGCTGCACCTCGGGCTGCCCGACCGCTTCCTCGATCACGGCGACCCGGCCCAGATCTTCGCCGACTGCGGCCTCGACGCGCGCGGCATCGTTGCCGCCGTCGAGGCGCGCTTCCCCGCCCGCCGCGACGACGCGATGGCCAAGCCGGCGGCTTGATACAATTTCGCCCCATGAACCGTCCCGAGGATCCGCAGACGCTGTTTCCGATGCCCGACATGCAGTCGGCCGCCGACGATCGCCGGCTGGCGATCGACCAGGTCGGCATCAAGGGCATCCGCTATCCGCTGACGTTCGCCGACGCCGACGGCATCGCGCGGGCGACGGTCGCCGTCTGCAACGTCTACGTCGAGCTGCCCGACCATCGCCGGGGAACGCACATGTCGCGGCTGGTCGCGCTGCTCGAGTCGCTGGGCGAGCCCGGGCATCCGCCGCTGACCGTCGCCGGCATGGAGGGCCTCGTCCACCAGCTGGTCGCGCTGCTCGAGGCTCCGGGCGGCCGGCTGGAGCTGGCGTTTCCCTTTTTCGTGAAGAAGTCGGCGCCGGTGTCGGGGGTGTCCAGCCTGCTGGACTACGAGGTGCGGCTCGTCGCCGAACTCGCCGGCGGCCACTACCGTCCGGTCGTCGCGGTGGCGGCGCCCGTGACGTCGCTGTGCCCGTGCTCGAAGGAAATCTCCGACTACGGCGCGCACAACCAGCGCTCGACGGTCACCCTCACCGTGCGCCCGCGGGCGCCGATGTTCGTCACCGAGCTGATCCGCATCGCCGAGGAAGAGGCGTCGTGCGAGGTCTACGGGCTGCTGAAGCGCGCCGACGAGAAGTACATCACCGAGCGCGCGTACGACAACCCGAAGTTCGTCGAGGACCTCGTGCGCGGAATCGCCGCGAGGCTCGACGCCGACCCGCGGCTTGCCGGCTTCGTCGTCGAGGCCGAGAACTACGAGTCGATCCACAACCACTCGGCGTACGCGCGCATCGCGCGCGGGTTCTAGGCCGCCGGACGGCCCTGCCCCGGAGCTTCGGGGCCGCCGGCGCGCGGGCGGCCGGGCACGGTGTTCGCGCGGTACCCCTGCTGGACGTCCCGGCGTCGGTGCCGGCGCCTGCGCCCGTCGCCGCCGGCCGTCGTCCGTCGCACGCCGTCGTCGCCCGTCCCGCGCCACCCCCGCCGGGGGCCGCGCGTCCCCTACAATCGGGCGCATTCCCGCACCCCGGCCACCGCATGCTTGCCGCCCTCAAGTCCCGCTACCAGCGCTTCAGCGACTGCGTCCTCGCCTCGTTGTCCGAGGTCGAGCGGCAGGACGTCAAGGCGTTCGACCGCTGGTTCTACTCGAGCGGCGGCTGGCGCTGGCTCCCCGGCATCGTGGCGCTGACGACGCTGGTCGCGTGGTTCGCCGCGCAGCTGCCGTGGAACATGACGTTCGTCGAGGCGGCGATCCTGTTCAACGTCCTGGTGCTGGCGCTGATCTGGTCCGGGCTGTCGGTCTGGTTCGGCTACCGCAAGTTCCAGGGCCGGATCTTCCGCTACATCGTCGCCGGGCCGCTGCTGGCGCTGGCCGGGGCGCTCGTCGGCGCCAGCATCGCCGGCCTCGTCAAGGGCGTCGACCCGTTCGAGTTCATCCACGACATGACCAAGCTGCGCCACGTGATCACCGCGGGGCTCGCCTTCGGCTTCCTGTTCGCGCTGCTGACGGCGCTGATCGTCCACCTCCGCAATCGCGAGTACATGGCGCTGACCCGCCACCTCGAGGCCGAGGCGCGGCAGAGCGCGCTGTCGCGCCAGCTCGCCGAGTCGAAGCTCAGGATGCTGCAGCTGCAGATCGAGCCGCACTTCCTGTTCAACACGCTGGGCAGCGCGCAGCAGCTCGCGCAGAAGGGCGCCCCCGACGCCGCGCGGCTGATCGCCGACCTGATCCGCTTCCTGCGCGCCGCGACGCCGTCGATGCGCGACGACGAGGCGACGCTGGCCCAGGAAGGCGCGCTCGCGTCGTCGTACCTCGCGATCATGAAGACGCGGCTCGGATCGCGGCTTGACTACGCGGTCGAGATTCCCGCCGAGCTCGCGGCGGTGAGGCTGCCGCCCGGCATGCTGATCACGCTGACCGAGAACGCGATCAAGCACGGCATCGAGCCGGCGACCGAAGGCGGGACCATCACCGTCAGCGCGGCGCCGGCGGTGGTCGGCGGCCGTCCCGCGCTGGCGCTCTGCGTCGCCGACACCGGCGTCGGGCTCGGCCGGTCGCCGGTGCCGGGGCAGGGCATCGGGCTCGCCAACGTCCGCGAGCGGCTCGACCTGCTGTACGAAGGCGCGGCGACGCTCGACCTCGCCGAGAACGAGCCGCACGGCGTGGTCGCGCGCATCGTGCTGCCGTTGCCCGCGGGCGCCGTCGACGCCGCCGCAGGCGATCCCGCCGGCGCCGGCCACCCCGTGGTGCCGCCCGCAGCCGCAGCCGCAGCCGCAGCCGCAGCCCGCACCCGCACCCGCATCTTCATCCAACCCCGACTGGGAAGCCACCCGATGAACGTCACCGCGTTGATCGCCGAGGACGAGCCGCTGATGCGCGAGCGGCTGAAGGAGCAGCTGGCCGAAGTCTGGCCGGAGCTCGAGATCGTCGCCGAGGCCGCCGACGGCGACACCGCGCTGGCGGCGTTCGACGCGCACGCGCCGCAGATCGCCTTTCTCGACATCCGGATGCCCGGCCGCAGCGGCATCGACGTCGCGGCCGCGATCGCGGGCGAATGCCACGTCGTCTTCGTCAGCGCCTACGACCAGTATGCGATGCAGGCGTTCGAGGCCGGCGCCGTCGACTATCTGCTGAAGCCGGTCGAGGCGGACCGGCTCGCGGCGACCTGCGAGCGCGTCCGGCGCAAGCTCGCGCAGCCGCCGGCCGACGCCACCGCGCTGCTCGCGCAGCTGCGGGCGGCGCTGCCGCCCAGCACGCCGCAGCGGCTGCGCTGGATCAAGGCGGCGGTCGGCAAGCAGGTGAAGCTGATCGCCGTGGGCGACGTCGTGTTCTTCCAGTCCGACACCAAGTACACGCGTGTGGTGCTCGCCGGCTCCGAGGCGCTGATCCGCACCCCCCTCAAGGACCTGGTCGCCGAGCTCGATCCCGACCGCTTCTGGCAGATCCACCGCAGCACCGTCGTCAACACCGAGGCGATCGCCGGCGTGCTGCGCGAGGACGCCGAGAAGCAGTTCGTGCTGCTCAAGAACCGGCAGGAGAAGCTCCCGGTGTCGCGGCAGTTCACGCACCTGTTCAAGCAGATGTAGGCGGGCGGGCGGCCGGTGCGGGCCGCCGCCGGGCCGCCGTCGCCGCGCTTGGTAGAATGCGGCCTTGCCGCCCGTTTCACCTCCCCCCGTGCTCCCCGTCGCCGTCTTCCGCTTCTCGCCCACCGAAGGTCCGGGGCATTTCGCCGACTGGCTGGATGCGCACGCGCTGCCGTGGCAGCTGTTCGCGCTCGACCAGGGCGCCGCGGTGCCGGCGGACAGCAGCGCCTTCGCCGGCATCGGCATGATGGGCGGCCCGATGGCGGCGTACGACGCGCTGCCGTGGATCGCGCCGATGTCCGCGCTGCTGCGCGATGCGGTCGGGCGCGAGGTGCCGGTCGTCGGGCACTGCCTCGGCGGCCAGCTGCTCGCGCAGGCGCTGGGCGCGCGGGTCGCGCGCGCACCGAGTCCGGAGGTCGGCTGGTTCGACGTCGACGTCGACGCCGCGCCGTCGGCGCGCGAGTGGTTCGGAGGGCGCGATCGCTTCACCACCTTCCAGTGGCACTACGACGGCTTCGCGCTGCCCGACGGCGCACGGCGCGTGCTGACCGGCGCCGCGCACGCGAACCAGGCCTACGTCGTCGACGACCGGCACATCGGCATGCAGTGCCACGTCGAGATGACGGCGGCGCTGATCGAATCCTGGCTCGACGCCGACGCCGGCGAACTGGCGCAGGCGCGTGGCGCCAACGTGCAGCCGGCCGCCGCGATCCGCGCCGCCGCCGCCGTGCAGCTGCCCGCGCTCAACGCCGTCGCCGCGGCGGTGTACGCCCGCTGGGCGCAGGGCCTGCGCCGGTGACCGCCGCGCGCTGAACGCCCCCGACCATGGCCACGATCCGCGCACTGCCGGACCACCTCGTCAACCAGATCGCCGCCGGCGAGGTGGTCGAGCGGCCGGCGTCGGCGCTGAAGGAACTGCTGGAGAACGCGCTCGACGCCGGCGCGACGCAGATCGACATCGACCTCGCCGGCGGCGGCATCAAGCGGATCCGCGTCGCCGACAACGGCGCCGGCATTGAGCGCGAGGAGCTGCCGCTCGCGATCGCGCGGCACGCGACGTCGAAGCTCGCCACGCCCGACGACCTCGAGGCGATCGCGACACTGGGCTTTCGCGGCGAGGCGCTGGCGTCGATCGCGGCAGTGTCGCAGTTCGCGCTGGCATCGCGCGCGGCCGGGCGCCCGCACGCGTGGCGGATCGAGGTCGAGGGCGGCTCGATCGGCATCATCCAGCCCGCGGCGCTCGCCGCCGGCACCACCGTCACCGTGCAGGAGCTCTACTTCAACACGCCGGCGCGGCGCAAGTTCCTTCGCACCGAGGCGACCGAGTGGGCGCACTGCGACGAGGCGTTCCGGCGCGTCGCGCTGGCGCATCCCGAGGCCGGCTTCACGCTGCAGCACAACGGGCGCGTCGTCCACCGCCTGCTGGCGCAGGGCCGGCAGGCGCGCGTCGAGGCGCTGATCGCCGATGCGTTCGTCGCCGGCAGCGCCCGCGTCGACGCCGCGTCCGGCCCGCTGACGCTGGCCGGCTACGCGGCGCGGCCGGCGTACGCGGCGCAGGGCGGGGGGCAGTACGTGTTCGTCAACGGCCGCTTCGTTCGCGACCGGGTGCTCGCGCACGCGCTGCGCGAGGCCTATCGCGACATCCTGCATCACGACCGCCAGCCGGCGTACGCGCTTTGGCTCGGCATCGATCCGCGCCTCGTCGACGTCAACGTCCATCCGCAGAAGACCGAGGTGCGCTTCCGCGAGTCCGGCGCGGTGCACCAGTTCGTCCGCCACGCGGTCGAGCGCGCGCTGGCCGCGACCGGCGCCGAGCAGCCCGCCGTGTCGGCCGCCGACAAGCTGGGGCTGGCGGCGGCGCGAACCCCGCCGCTCGGACCCGGCGGACCGGGGGACGGACGCGCCTTCGCGGGAGCGGCGGGATTCGCGGCTGCGGCCCGGTGGCACGACGCGCCGCGAGGCAACGCGCCGGGAGGCCCGGGGCAGGCGGCATTGACGCTGGGGGCGGGCGAACCCTCGCCGTTCTACGCGACGCTGTTCGGCGTGCGCTCCGGCGCGGTGGACGAGCGCCCGGCGCTGCCCGAGACCGGCGACGACCATCCGCTGGGCTTCGCGCTCGCGCAGCTGCACGGCATCTACGTGCTGGCCCAGAATCGCGCCGGGCTGGTGCTGGTCGACATGCACGCCGCGCACGAGCGCATCGTCTACGAGCGGCTGAAGCGGCAGTTCGACACGGCCGCGGGCCTCCGGGTGCCGGTGCAGCCGCTGCTGGTGCCGGCGCCGTTCGCGGCGACGCCGCTCGAGATGGCCGCCGCGGACGACCACGCGGCGACGCTCGACGCGCTGGGCTTCGCGCTCGCGCCACTGTCGCCGACGACGCTGGCCGTCCGCGGCGTCCCCGCGCCGCTCGCCGACGCCGACGCGGTGACGCTGGCCCGCGCCGTCCTCGCCGACCTGCGCGACGCCGGGTCGGGCGACGTGCTGAACGCGCATCGCGACGAACTGCTGTCGACGATGGCCTGCCACGGCTCGGTGCGCGCGAACCGCAGCCTGGCGGTGCCCGAGATGAACGCGCTGCTGCGCGAGATGGAAGCCACCGAGCGCGCCGGCCAGTGCAATCACGGCCGGCCGACCTGGTACCAGCTCAGCCTCGGCGACCTCGACCGGCTGTTCATGCGCGGTCGCTGATGCGCGCGCTGCCCGCGGTCCTGCTGATGGGGCCCACCGCCGCCGGCAAGAGCGCGCTGGCGCTGGCGCTGGCGCGCGAGTTCGACGTCGAGATCGTCAGCGTCGACTCGGCGCAGGTGTTCCGCGGAATGGACGTCGGCACGGCCAAGCCCGACGCCGCGACGCGCGCGGCGGTGCCGCACCACCTCATCGACGTCATCGACCCGGACCAGGCGTACTCGGCGGCGCGGTTCCGCGCCGACGCGCTCGCGGCGGTGGCCGCCATCCGCGGGCGCGGCAGGCTGCCGCTGCTGGTCGGCGGCACGATGCTCTACTTCAAGGCGCTGACCGAAGGCCTGTCGGCGCTGCCACCGGCGGACCCGGCGACGCGCGCCGCGCTCGACGCCTGGGCCGCGGCGTCGGGATGGCCGGCGCTGCACGCCGAGCTTGCCCGCATCGACCCTCCGACGGCGGCGCGGCTGGCGCCCAACGACGCCCAGCGCATCCAGCGCGCGCTCGAGGTGCACGCGCTGACCGGCCGGCCGCTGTCGTCGCTGCAGGGCGCACGGACGGCCGACCACGGGCTGGGGCCGGCGCTCGCGCTGGCGCTGCTGCCGTCCGACCGGGCGGCGCTACACGCCGCGATCGCCGCGCGCTTCGACACCATGCTGGGGCAGGGTCTGGTCGCCGAGCTGCGCGCGCTGAGGGACCGTCACCCGCTCACGCCTGACCTGCCGTCGATGCGCTGCGTCGGCTACCGCCAGGCGTGGCGGTTCCTCGATGGCGCGCTCGACGCGCGCGGCCTGCGCGAGACCGGCGTCGCGGCGACGCGGCAGCTCGCGCGCCGGCAGCTGACCTGGCTGCGGGCGACCCCCGCCGCGGCGATCGATCCGCAGCACCCGGACGCGCTGGAGGCGGCGCGCGGTGCGATCGGGCGGGCGCTGGCTGCCGCTATTGCGCCGCAGCAAGAATCCGGTTAATTTCGAGGGCTTCGCCGCTCGCTCGCCGCCTGCCCGAACCGTGCCCACGCTCTACGACAAACTCTTCGACAGCCACGTCGTCCGCACCGAGGCGGACGGCACCGCGCTGCTCTACATCGACCGCCACCTCGTCCATGAAGTCACGAGTCCGCAGGCGTTCGAGGGGCTGAAGCTCGCCGGCCGCAAGCCGTGGCGGGTGTCGTCGATCGTCGCGACGGCCGACCACAACACGCCGACGAAGGACTGGGACGCCGGCATTCGCGACCCGATCTCGCGCACGCAGGTCGAGACGCTCGACGCCAACATCCGCGCCACCGGCGCGAAGGCCTACTTTCCGTTCCGCGACCGGCGGATGGGCATCGTCCACGTCATCGGCCCCGAGCAGGGCGCGACGCTGCCGGGGATGACCGTCGTCTGCGGCGATTCGCACACCAGCACCCACGGCGCGTTCGCCGCGCTCGCCTTCGGCATCGGCACCTCGGAAGTCGAGCACGTGCTCGCGACGCAGTGCCTGATCGCGAAGAAGTCGAAGTCGATGCTGATCCGCGCCGACGGCCGGCTGCCGCGCGGCGTGACGGCGAAGGACCTGGTGCTGGCGATCATCGGCCGCATCGGCACCGCCGGCGGTACCGGCCACGCGATCGAGTTCGGCGGCGACGCCGTGCGCGCGCTGTCGATGGAAGGCCGGATGACGGTGTGCAACATGGCGATCGAGGCGGGCGCGCGCGCCGGCATGGTCGCCGTCGACGACGCGACGATCGAGTACCTGCGCGGGCGGCCGTTCGCGCCGACCGGCGCCGACTGGGATCGCGCCGTCGCGCACTGGCGGACGCTGCGCTCCGACGACGGCGCGGCGTTCGACCGCACCGTCGTGATCGACGCGGCGTCGCTCGCCCCGCAGGTCACCTGGGGGACCTCGCCCGAGATGGTGGTGTCGGTCGAAGGGCGGGTGCCCGACCCCGATCGCGAGAAGGACGGTTCGCGCCGCGAGGGCATGGCGAAGGCGCTCGACTACATGGGCCTCGCGCCGAACACCGCGATCACCGACATCGCCGTCGACAAGGTGTTCATCGGTTCGTGCACCAACTCGCGGATCGAGGACCTGCGCGCCGCCGCGGTGGTCGCCCGGGGCCGGCGCGTCGCTGCCGGCGTGAAGCTCGCGATGGTCGTCCCCGGCTCGGGCCTGGTGAAGGCGCAGGCCGAGCGCGAGGGTCTCGACCGGGTGTTCCGCGACGCGGGTTTCGAGTGGCGCGAGCCCGGATGCTCGATGTGCCTTGCGATGAACGACGACCGGCTCGAACCGGGCGAGCGCTGCGCGAGCACGTCGAACCGCAACTTCGAGGGGCGGCAGGGCAACGGCGGCCGCACCCACCTCGTCAGTCCGGCGATGGCGGCCGCCGCCGCGATCGCCGGGCATTTCGTCGACGTCCGCCGGCTCTCCTAGCCCGCGGAACCGGACAGGGGATATCCATGCTGAAGCGGATTGCCGCCGTCGCCGCGCTTGCGGGATTCGTGATGGCTGCTGGCGGCTGCAACACCATCGAAGGCGCCGGCAAGGACGTGAAGGCGACCGGGCAGGCCATCGAGAAGGCCGCCGGGTCGGCCAAGTCAAAGTAGCCGCGCGATGGAACCGTTTCGCCTCCACACCGGGCTCGTCGCGCCGCTCGACCGCGCCAACGTCGACACCGACGCGATCATCCCCAAGCAGTTCCTGAAGTCGATCAAGCGTACCGGTTTCGGCCCGAACCTCTTCGACGAGTGGCGCTACCTCGACCGGGGCGAGCCCGGCATGGACAACGCGCGGCGGCCGCGGAATCCGGACTTCGTGCTCAACCAGCCGCGCTACGCGGGCGCGTCGATCCTGCTCGCACGCCGCAACTTCGGCTGCGGCAGCTCGCGCGAGCACGCGCCGTGGGCGCTGGCCGACTTCGGCTTCCGGGCGGTGATCGCGCCGTCGTATGCCGACATCTTCTTCAACAACTGCTACAAGAACGGCCTGCTTCCGATCGTGCTGACCGACGCCGAAGTCGACCGGCTGTTCGCGGCGACGGCGGCCTTTCCGGGCTTCACCCTCACCATCGACCTCGAGGCTCAGGCGGTGCGCAGCGCCGACGGCTCGCTTGCGTATGCGTTCGACGTCGAGCCGTTCCGCAAGCATTGCCTCATCAACGGACTCGACGACATCGGGCTCACGCTGCAGCACGCAGACGCGATCCGGGCGTTCGAGGCGAAGCGGCTCGCCGAGCAGCCCTGGCTCGCCTGACGCAACTTCTGGGCACGCCGGCGCCGGCGCGGCAGGCCGGGGCGCCGCTGAACCCGCGGCGCGCGCCCCTGGACCCACAGCGAATCCAACCATGAAAATCGCCATTCTTCCCGGGGACGGCATCGGCCCCGAAATCGTCGCCGAGGCAGTCAAGGTGCTGGCCGTGTTCCGTGGCGAGGGACTGCCGGTCGAGACCGAGTCCGCCCCCATCGGCGGTGCCGGCCACGACGCTGCGCAGCATCCGTTGCCGCCTGCCACGCTCGCGCTCGCGCGCGCCGCCGACGCGGTGCTGATGGGCGCGGTCGGCGGCCCGCGGTACGACACGCTGCCGCGCGCGCTGCGACCCGAGCAGGGCATCCTGGGCATCCGCAAGGAGCTGGCGCTGTTCGCCAACCTGCGCCCGGCGCTGCTCTACCCCGAGCTCGCCGCGGCCTCGACGCTGAAGCCGGAAGTCGTGTCGGGGCTCGACCTGATGATCATCCGCGAGCTGACCGGCGACATCTATTTCGGCCAGCCTCGCGGCCGGCGCGTCAACGCCGCCGGCGATGACGAGGGCTTCGACACGATGCTCTACAGCGTGCCCGAGATCGAGCGCATCGCGCGCGTCGGCTTCGAGACCGCGCGCCGGCGCGGCAAGCGCCTGACGTCGGTCGACAAGGCGAACGTGCTCGACACGTCGATCCTGTGGCGCGAGGTCGTCACGCGGCTGGGCGCCGATTATCCGGACGTCGCGCTGACCCACATGTACGTCGACAACGCGGCGATGCAGCTGGTGCGCAATCCGAAGCAGTTCGACGTCATCGTGACCGGCAACATCTTCGGCGACATCCTGTCCGACGAGGCGTCGATGCTCGCGGGGTCGATCGGCATGCTGCCGTCGGCGTCGCTCGACGCCGCCGGCAAGGGTCTCTACGAGCCGATCCACGGGTCGGCGCCGGACATCGCCGGGCAGGGGCGTGCGAATCCGCTGGCGACGATCCTGTCGCTGGCGATGATGTTCCGCTACACCTTCGGCCGCGCCGATCTCGCCGACCGCATCGAAGCGGCAGTGCGCACGGTGCTGCGCGCCGGCAAGCGCACCGGTGACATCGCGCTTCCGGGCGAGGCCGTCGTCGGCACCGCGGCGATGGGCGACGCGGTCGTTGCTGCGCTGCAACAAGCACGTTGATCTGTGCTAGCATTTCGCCGATGCGCCACCTGACCCTCCTGCCTGCCATCCATTCGCCGCTGCGCGCAGGCGCGGCCGCGGCCGGCCGGCTCAGGTCAGGCGCGGCGACGATCGGTACCAAAACGACGACCTGACCGGTCGGCGTCGCCTCCGCTTCGTCCCTGCGAGCGGCGGGGACGCCCCAAGGGAAACCCGCGGGGAAAGCGAGCGAAAAGCATGGCGATGCGTGTCGGATTTGTCGGCTGGCGAGGGATGGTCGGCTCGGTGCTCATGCAGCGGATGGGCGACGAGCGCGACTTCGAGTTCATCGACCCCGTCTTCTTCTCCACGTCGAACGCGGGCGGCCAGGGGCCCTCGATCGGCAAGCCGGTGCCCGCACTCAAGCGCGCCGACGATCTGGACGAACTCGGGACGCTCGACGCCATCGTCACCTGCCAGGGCGGCGACTACACCACCGACGTGTACCCGAAGCTCCGCGCCGCCGGCTGGAACGGCTACTGGATCGACGCGGCGTCGACGCTGCGGATGAAGGACGACGCCGTCATCATCCTCGACCCGGTCAACCGGTCCGTCATCGACGCGGCACTGGCCGCGGGACTGCGCACCTACGTCGGCGGCAACTGCACCGTCAGCCTGATGATGATGGCGCTCGCCGGGCTGTTCCAGCGCGACCTCATCGAGTGGATGACCTGCATGACGTACCAGGCGGCCTCCGGTGCCGGCGCGCAGAACATGCGCGAGCTGCTGCAGCAGATGGGCGAGGCGCATCGCGTCGCGCGCGACCTGCTCGACGATCCCGCCTCGCCGATCCTCGACATCGACCGCGAAGTCGCGGGCATCCTGCGCGACGAGCGCTTCCCGACCGAGCACTTCGGCGTGCCGCTCGCGGGCAGCCTGATCCCGTGGATCGACAAGGACCTGGGCAACGGCATGAGCCGCGAGGAGTGGAAGGGCGGCGCGGAGACCAACAAGATCCTGGGCCGCGGCGGCTCCCGGGCGATTCCGGTCGACTCGATCTGCGTGCGCATCGGCGCGATGCGCTGCCACTCGCAGGCGCTGACGGTGAAGCTGCGCCGCGATGTCCCGCTCGCCGAGATCGAGTCGATGCTGGCGGAGGCCAACGACTGGGTGCGGGTGGTGCCGAACACGCGCGAGGAGAGCATCCGGCGGCTGACGCCGGCCGCGGTGACGGGCACGCTCGAAGTTCCGGTCGGCCGGCTGCGCAAGCTGGCGATGGGCGGCGAATACCTCGGCGCCTTCACCGTCGGCGACCAGCTGCTGTGGGGCGCGGCCGAGCCCCTGCGGCGGATGCTGCGGCTGCTGCTCGAGCGCTGACCGGCCGCATTTGCCCCGGATGTGCCGTTGCGGGCGGTGCAGCGGTCGTTTGACCACGTTTTATGCGCAACGCCGCCCCGGCCTGCCCCGCGACGGGGCCGTTGGCGGTTGCGCGCGCGCAACGCTGCCGCGGCGACGCGTGCCGCATGCCGCGGCAACGCGCCGCATGTTGCTTGGCCACAACATCTTGTGACAGGTGCCGGAGGCCCCGCAACCGCTTGCGCCAGCGGTCACGATGGCGGCATGAAACGGCGTGGCGTCCCCGTTGCGGCGCACCAAAAAGGCAAGCTAATACCGTGGTTTAGCTTGCGCCGCTAAATCCATGATGTTATGTTTGCTTGCAATAATCCGAATTCTCGGAAGGGGTCGGCATGCGAGTAAAACCCATTTTTACGCTGAGCCTCATCGCCAGCGCGTTGGCCCTGTCGGGCACTGCGGCCGCGCTCGGACTCGGCAAGCTCACCGTCCTCTCGTCCCTGGGACAGCCGCTGGTCGCGCAGATCGCGCTGCCGTCGGCGACGCGCGAGGAGCTCGATTCGCTGGCCGCCAAGGTGGCCGATCCCTCGCTTTATCGCCAGAACAACCTCAACTATCAGGGCGTGCTGACCCGCGCCCGTGTTTCGCTGGAGCGCTCGCCGTCCGGCGAATCGTTCCTCAAGGTGACGACCGCCGCACCGGTCAACGAGCCGTATCTCGACCTGCTGGTCGAAGTCAATTGGGCCTCCGGCCGCATCGTTCGCGAGTACACGTTCCTGCTCGATCCGCCGGGCGTGTCCGCCCCGGCGCCGGTCGAACCGGTCACCCCGTTGCGTGCGGGCGCCGCGCCGAGGGGCACGACGACAGCTGCTGCGGCGGCGCCGACTGCACCGCAGGCAGCGGCGGGCGAGGGCTACACCGTCAAGCGCGGCGACACGCTGTCGAGGATCGCGAGTGAGGTCAAGCCGGCGTCGGTCTCGCTCGAGCAGATGCTGGTCGCGCTGTTCAAGTCGAACGCGAACGCGTTCGACGGCAACAACATGAACCGGCTGCGGACCGGCGCGATCCTGACGGTGCCGTCCGCCGAAGAAGCGGCGTCCACCCCGGTGAGCGAGGCCGCGAAGACAATCCGGGTGCAGGCCGCCGACTGGCGCGCCTATCGCGACCGGCTAGCCGCGGCCGCCCCGATGGCCGATGGCACGGGTGGCCGCACGGCCGCCGGGCAGATCGGCACGGCGGTCCAGGAGAAGACCCCGGCGGCACGCCCCGGCGGCGACCAGCTGCGCGTTTCGCGCGAGCCGGGCGCCGGCAAGGGCGCCGGCGCGGCCGAGTCGGCCGTGGCGGCCGACAAGCAGCTCAAGGACGCGCAGGGGCGCATCGCCGAACTCGAGCGCACGCTGAAGGACATGCAGCGCGCCGTCGAACTCAAGAACCAGTCGATGGCGCAGTTGCAGCAGCAGGCCGACGCATCGAAGGGCAAGGCCGCCGCGCCCGCGACGCCGATTCCGTCGCCGGTGCCCGCGCCTGCGGCGAAGGCACCCGAACCGGCGAAGGTCGAGCCGCCTAAGGCGACCCCGATCTCGCCGGCGCCCGCAGCGGTCGAGCCGCCGAAGGCCGCGGAACCCGCGAAGGTCGAGCCGCCGAAGGCCGCGGAACCTGCAAAGGTCGAGCCGCCGAAGGCAGCAGAACCTCCGAAGGTCGAGCCGCCGAAGGCCGCGGAACCCGCTCCGGTCGAGCCGCCGAAGGCCGCGGAGCCCGCGAAGGTCGAGCCGCCGAAGGTTGCACCGAAGGCGCCGCCGAAGAAGGCCGCGCAACCGGTCAGCGAGCCGAGCTTCTTCGACGATCTCCTCGCCAACACCCCGACGTGGGCGATCGGCGGCGGCGCGCTCGCCGTGCTCGGCGGCATCGCCGCGCTGATCGCGGCGCGTCGGCGCAAGACGACCAAGTTCGAGGACAGCATCATCTCGGGCACCGACATCAAGACCAATACGGTGTTCGGTTCGACCGGCGGTGGCGTCGTCAACACCGGCGAGAACTCGCTTGCCAGCGACTTCAGCCGCGAAGGCCTCGGCAACATCGACACCGACGAAGTCGACCCGATCGCCGAAGCCGAGGTCTACCTCGCCTACGGACGCGATGCGCAGGCCGAGGAAATCCTCAAGGACGCGCTCAAGAAGGACCCGCAGCGGCAGGAGGTCTATCTCAAGCTGCTCGAGATTCACGCGCAGCACAACAAGCCGTCGGCGTTCGAGACGGTCGCCGCCGAGCTCTACTCGGTGTCGCAGGGGCAGGGCGAGACCTGGCAAAAGGCCGTCGCACTCGGGCGCCAGCTCGATCCGTCCAATCCGATGTTCAGCGAGGGTGGCAACGCCGCTGCTGCAGCCGCCGCCGCCGCGACCGCGGGGACCGCGGGGGCCGGCATGCTCGCCGCCGCGGACACGACGTCGTGGGAAACGAAGGCCGAGCCCCGTTCGGCGCAGCCCGGGCCGTCGCCGGCGCCTGCCGCACCGGACATCGGCGACGACAGCGTGATGGACTTCAGGCTCGACGACGAGATCTCGATCTCGCCGACGTCGGGCGCGACCACCAAGACCCCGGCCGACATCCTGGCCGGTGCCGACGAGGCGCTGCAGAAATCGACCCACTCCGCGTCGAACGCGGTCAGCCGCGCGATCGACGCTGCCGTCGAGCAGACGAAGGCGGCCGGCGCCGGTGTGGCGGGGGCCGTCGCCGCCGGGGCCGCGGGGGCGTTCGCCACCGCGAAGTCCGGCGCGGAGACGGTGACCTCGCACGTCGGCGGGATGATCGACACCGCCAAGTCCGAGCCGCGCTTCGACCTCGACTTCAAGCTCGACGACGCCGAAAAGCCGGCACCGTTGCGCGCGCCGGCGCCGATGGCCACCGCGAGCGATGCGGCGCCGTCGCTGGCGCGTCCGCAGGCCGCGATCGACCTCGACAAGCTCGACCTGTCGTTTGGCGACAAGGCGACCACGTTCGAGGATCCGACCCCCTCGGTGCTGGACGGCCAGTGGCACGACGCGGCGACCAAGCTCGACCTCGCCAAGGCGTACCAGGAAATGGGCGACGTCGAGGGTGCGCGCGAGATCCTGCAGGAAGTCCTGCACGAAGGCGACGACCAGCAGAAGTCCGAGGCGCAGGCGCTCATCGCCAAGCTCGGCTGACCCATCGTTCCCATCACGGACGGGCGGCGGAGCGAATCCGCCGCCCGTTGCCTTTCATGCGCATCGCACTGGGTCTCGAATACGAGGGGCGCGGCTTCACCGGCTGGCAGTCGCAGGCGGACGGCCGCGGCCTGCAGGACGCGCTCGAGCGGGCGCTGGCCTCGATCGCGGGGGTCCCGCTGCGCACCGTCGCGGCGGGCCGCACCGACACCGGTGTCCACGCCACGTCGCAGATCGTGCATTTCGACTGCGAGGTCGACCGGCCGGACACCGCCTGGGTGCGCGGCGTCAACGCGCACCTCCCGGCGGCCCTTGCGGTGCTGTGGGCCCGGCCGGTCGCCCCCGACTTCCACGCGCGCTTCGCCGCCGTGCAGCGGCACTACACTTACGTGCTGGTCAACCGGCCCGTCCGTCCCGCGCTCAACGCCGGGCGCGTCGGCTGGTACCATCGACCGCTCGACGCGGACCGGATGCGCGTCGCGCTGGCGCAGGTGGTCGGCACCCACGATTTCTCCGCGTTCCGCGCGGCCGAATGCCAGGCGAAGTCGCCGGTGAAGACGCTCGCGCGGGCCGCGGTGGTCGTGGACGGCGACATCCTGCGCTTCGACTTTTCGGCCGATGCCTTTCTCCATCACATGATCCGCAATCTCGTCGGTGCCCTGGTCCACGTCGGCGTGGGCAGGGAAGCTCCCGAGTGGCTGGGCGCGCTGCTGGCCGGCCGCGACCGGGCGCGCGCGGCGCCGACGTTCATGCCCGACGGCCTGCATTTCTGCGGTGCCGACTACGACGCGCGGTTCGGCCTGCCGCCGACGCGGCGGCCGGTGGTCGTCGCCTCCGCATGAACGACCCTGGCTTCGTCGTGGCCCGCACCCGCGTGAAGATCTGCGGCATCACGCGCATCGAGCACGGGGTCGCCGCCGCTCGGGCGGGGGCCGACGCCATCGGGCTCGTGTTCTGGCGGGGATCGCCGCGCGCCGTCGACATCGAGGTGGCGCGCGCGATCGCGCGGGCGCTGCCGCCGTTCGTCACCGTCGTGGGGCTCTTCGTCGACCCGGCGCCGGACGAGGTGCGCGCCACGCTCACCGCCGTGCCCCTCGACGTGCTGCAGTTCCACGGCGCCGAGCCGGCGGAGTTCTGCCGCGCATTCGGCCGGCCCTATCTGAAGGCGATCGCCGTGTCGAACGGGGTGGACGACGTCGCTTTGCTAGAATGCGCAGTTCGCTACGGCGACGCGGCGGGTCTGCTGTTCGACGCGCCGCCGGCGGACGGCCTGCCCGGAGGCACCGGCCGCACCTTCGACTGGTCGGCGTTGCCGAAGGCCCTGCCGCGGCCGCTGGTGCTGTCCGGCGGGCTCACGCCGGCCAACGTCGGCGCGGCGGTGCGCCGACTGCGGCCCTGGGCCGTCGACGTTTCGAGCGGCGTCGAGGTCGCCGGCCCCGACGGCAAGCCCGTGAAGGGCGTCAAGGATCCGGCGAGAATCGCCGCGTTCATCGAGGAAGTGCGTCATGCGGATGGCTGAGCTGCCCTACAACCTGCCCGACGAGCGCGGCCATTTCGGGCCCTACGGCGGCGTGTTCGTCGCCGAGACGCTGATCCGCGCTCTCGACGAACTCAGGGAGCATTACGCGCGCTACCAGCACGACCCGGCCTTCGTCGCCGAGTTCGAGGACGAGCTCGCCCATTACGTCGGCCGGCCGTCGCCCGTCTACCATGCGCGGCGCTGGAGCGAGGCGGTCGGCGGCGCGCAGATCTGGCTGAAGCGCGAGGACCTGAACCACACCGGCGCGCACAAGGTGAACAACTGCATCGGCCAGGCGCTGCTCGCGCGCCGGCTGGGCAAGCACCGGGTGATCGCCGAGACCGGTGCCGGGCAGCACGGCGTCGCGACCGCGACGGTTGCCGCGCGCTACGGCATGGAATGCGTCGTCTACATGGGATCGGAGGACATCAGGCGGCAGGCGCAGAACGTGTTCCGGATGCAGCTGCTCGGCGCCACCGTCGTCCCCGTGGAATCCGGCAGCAGGACGCTGAAGGACGCGCTGAACGAGGCGATGCGCGACTGGGTCACGAACGTCGAGACGACGTTCTACATCATCGGCACCGTCGCCGGACCGCATCCTTACCCGATGATGGTCCGCGACTTCCAGAGCGTCATCGGCCGCGAGTGCATCGAGCAGATGCCGCGCGACGCCGGCCGCCAGCCCGACGCGGTGATCGCCTGCGTCGGCGGCGGATCCAACGCGATGGGCATCTTCCACCCGTACATCCCGTACGAGGACGTGCAGCTGATCGGCGTCGAGGCGGCGGGCGAGGGCATCGCCACCGGCCGGCATTCGGCGTCGCTGACCGCCGGGCGCCCCGGCGTGCTGCACGGCAACCGCACCTACCTGCTGCAGGACGAGGACGGGCAGATCATCGAGACGCATTCGGTTTCCGCCGGCCTCGACTATCCGGGCGTCGGCCCCGAGCACGCGTGGCTCAAGGACAGCGGGCGCGCGCAGTACGTGTCGATCACCGACGACGAGGCGCTCGCGGCGTTCCACACGCTGTGCCGGACCGAGGGCATCATCCCCGCGCTCGAGAGCTCGCACGCGCTCGCGTACGCGGCGAAGCTCGCGGCGACACTGCCCCGGGACCGGATCCTGCTGGTCAACCTCTCGGGCCGCGGCGACAAGGACATGAACACCGTCGCCGAGCGCTCGGGACTCAGGTTCTACTGCCGTCCCGAATGCGACCCCGCGCGGCGCGGCACGCACGAATGACCAACCGCATCGACGCCCGCTTCGCGGCGCTGAAGGCCGCCGGCCGCACCGCGCTGATCCCCTACGTCACCGCGGGCGATCCGAGCCCGGCGGCCACGCTGCCGATCGTGCGCGCGCTGATCGCCGCCGGTGCCGACATCGTCGAGTTCGGCGTCCCGTTCTCCGACCCGATGGCGGACGGACCGGTGATCCAGCGCGCCTCCGAGCGGGCGCTGGCGAAGGGCACCGGCCTGCGGCACGTCCTCGACATGGTGCGCGAGCTGCGGACCACCGATGCGGTGACGCCGGTGGTGCTGATGGGCTACGCCAATCCGATCGAGGCGATGGGCCAGGCGGAGTTCGCCGACCGCGCGCGCGACGCGGGCGTCGACGGCGTCCTCGTCGTCGACTATCCCCCCGAGGAGGCGGCCGGGTTCGCGGCGCTGCTCGGCGAGCGCGCCATCGCGCCGATCTTCCTGCTGTCGCCGACGACGCCCGACGAGCGCATCGCCGCCGTGGGCAAGGTCGCGCGGGGCTACGTCTACTACGTGTCGCTCAAAGGCGTGACGGGCGCGGGCAATCTCGACCCCGCCGAAGTCGCGCGCAAGCTGGCCGCGATCCGCCGCCACATCACGCTGCCCGTCGGCGTGGGCTTCGGCATCCGCGATGCCGCGAGCGCGCGGGCGATCGCCGAGCACGCCGACGCCGTCGTCATCGGCAGCCGCGTGATCCAGGAGATCGAGAACGGTCCACCGGAAGGCGCCGCGGCCCGCGCGGGCGCCTGGCTGGCCGGCATCCGCGCCGCGCTCGACGCCGGGGCGGTCGCTTGACGGCCGGCCGTCGCGCGCGGCAAGCTGCGACGGTGGTCCCGTGCGCGGCGTGCCGCGGGACGCGATCGGGGGGACGACGATGAGCTGGCTGCAGAAGATCCTGCCTCCGCGCATCAAGAGCACACCGGGTGGGCGCAAGCAGGCGGTCCCCGAGGGGCTGTGGATCAAGTGCCCGTCGTGCGAGGCCGTGCTCTACCGGACCGACCTCGAGAAGAACCTCTCCGTCTGCCCGAAGTGCAGCCACCACACGCGGGTCGCAGCGCGGGAGCGCATCGACCAGCTGCTCGACGCCGAGGGCCGCTTCGAGATCGGCTCGGAAGTCCTGCCGATCGACAGCCTCAAGTTCAAGGACACGAAGAAGTATCCGGACCGCCTCGCCGCCGCGCTCGAGGAGACCGGCGAGACCGACGCGCTCGTCGTGATGCAGGGCAGCGTGAAGGGCGTCCCGCTGGTCGTCGCCGCGTTCGAGTTCGAGTTCATGGGCGGGTCGATGGGCTCGGTGGTCGGCGAGCGCTTCGTGCGCGGCGTCCGCGTCGCCTACGAGAACCGGATCCCGTTCGTCTGCGTGTCGGCTTCCGGTGGCGCGCGGATGCAGGAGGGCGTCAATTCGCTGTTCCAGATGGCCAAGACGACGGCCGTGCTGCAGGAGCTCAACAAGGCGCACCTGCCCTTCATCTCGGTGCTCACCGACCCGACGATGGGGGGCGTCTCGGCGTCGTTCGCGTTCGTCGCCGACGTCGTCATCGCCGAGCCGGGGGCGCTGATCGGCTTCGCCGGCCCCCGCGTCATCGAGCAGACGGTGCGCGAAACGCTCCCCGAAGGATTCCAGCGGGCGGAATTCCTGCTCGACAAAGGCGCGCTCGACATGATCGTCGACCGCCGCCGGCTGCGCGACGAGCTCGCGCAGATCCTGGCGCTGCTGACGCGGCAGCCGGCGCCCGCCGCCTGACCGGCGCCCGAGCCGCGCGGCGCCCGCTCCGATGACCACGCCGACCACGACGGCCGGCTGGCTCGCCTACCTCGAGACGCTGCATCCGAAGGCGATCGCGCTGGGGCTCGACCGCGTCCGCGCGGTGCGCGATCGCCTCGGCGTCGGGCTGGGCTGTCCCGTCGTCACCGTCACCGGCACCAACGGCAAGGGGTCGACGTCGTCGCTCGCCGAGGCGATGCTGCGCGCCGGCGGCTACCGGACCGGGCTCTACCAGTCGCCCCACCTCGTCCGCTACCACGAGCGCATCCGGATCGACGGCCGCGAGGTCGGCGACGCCGAGCTGCTCGCGGCCTTCGACGCGGTCGAGTCGGCGCGCAGTCGCGGCGAGCCGGTGCCGCTGACGTACTTCGAATTCGGGACGCTGGCGGCGCTGTGGCTGTTCGCGCGCGCGGCGCCGGATGCGCTGGTGCTCGAGGTCGGGCTCGGCGGCCGCCTCGACGCCGTCAACGTCGTCGACGCCGACGTCGCCGTCGTCACCAGTGTCGACCTCGACCACATGGACTACCTCGGCCCGACCCGCGACGACATCGGCCGCGAGAAGGCCGGCATCTTCCGCGCCGGCCGCCCCGCCGTCTGCGGCGAGCGCGATCCCCCGGCTTCGCTGGTCGAACACGCGCAGGCGATCGGCGCGCCGCTGCTGTTGCTCGGCCGCGACTACGACTTCGTCGCCGAAGGGACACAGTGGCAGTACCGCGGCCCGGGCGGCTCGCGCTTCGGCCTGCCCTGCCCGGCGCTGCGCGGGGTCGTGCAGCTCGCCAACGCGGCCACCGCACTGACCGCGCTGGACAGCTTGCGCGATCGCCTGCCGCTGTCCGCGGGGGCCGTGCGCGACGGCCTGGTCGGCGTCGAGCTTCCCGGCCGCTTCCAGGTGCTGCCGGGTCGACCCGCGGTCGTGCTCGACGTCGCGCACAACCCGCAGGCGGCCCGGACGCTCGCGCGTTCGCTGTCGACGATGGGCTTTCACGCGGCGACGCACGCCGTGTTCGGGGTGCTGGCCGACAAGGACGTCGACGGCATCGTCGACGCGGTCCGGGATCGCGTCGACCGCTGGTACGTGGCGACGCTGCCCGGCCCGCGGGGCGCGAGCGCCGACGCGGTGCGCGCGGCGCTGGTCGCCGCGGGGGTCGCGCCGGCGGCGATCCGCGCGTACGACGACGTCGCCGCGGCTTACGCTGCGGCGCGGGAGGGCGCGGGCGAAGCTGATAGAATTGTCGTGTTCGGATCGTTCCTCACCGTCGGCGCGGTGCTCGCTGCCCCGAGGTCAGGCAACCCGACCCATCCACGCCATGGCTGACCGGTCCCACCCTTCCGACGACGTCGCCGTCGACGAACTCAAGCGCAAGGCGCGCCGCCGCCTCGTCGGTGCCGTGGTGCTGGCGCTGGCCGCCGCGGTGATGGTGCCGCTGCTGCTCGAAAAGGAGCCGCGGCCGCTCGGCGACGAAGTCTCGGTGCAGATTCCCCCCGTCGACGACGGGCGCTTCGTCAGCAAGCTGCCGGGCGCCAAGGCGAAGGACGCCGCGCCACCGGCGAAGGGCGACGCGGCGAAGGCCGATCCGAAAGCCGACGCCGCGAAGATGGCGCCCGGGCCGCTCGCCGATGCCGCGAAGCCCGGTGCCGCCGCCGGCGCGGCGACGAAAGCGGAGCCGTCTCCTGCGCCCGCCGTCCGCAACTCCGGACCGGGCGCGCCCGTGGTCCCGGCGGCCAAGAAGTCGCTGGCCGACGCCGAGCAGCGAATCCTGGCGCCGACCAGCCGTCCCGCCGCGGGCGCGGCGGCCGACGGCGCGCCCGCGGCGCCTGTCGCTGCGGCGGTCAAGGGCGACGCTTTGACACCGGCGGCGCCGGTCGCCAACGCGGAGCCCGCGAAATCCGAGCCCGCGAAGCCGGCGGCGCCGGTCGCCAAGGCGGAGCCCGCGAAATCCGAGCCCGCGAAGCCGGCGGCGCCGGTCGCCAAGGCGGAGCCCGCGAAGCCGGAGCCCGGGAAGGCGACGGAGGCGGCCGCCAAACCCGAGGGATTCGTCGTCCAGCTCGCTGCATTCGCCGACGACAAGGGCGCCAACTCCCTGGCCAACCGCCTGAAGAAGTCCGGCTACGCGGCGTACGTCGAGCCGGTGCAGACCACGCGCGGAACCCTGTGGCGCGTGCGCGTCGGCGGCTACGCGACGCGCGAAGCCGCGACGGCGGCGCGCGACAAGCTGAAGGCGGAAGGGCAGAGCGGCATTGTCGCGCCTGCGCGCTGACGCGTTCCGCCGGCGCGTCGGACCCCGCGCCGCGCCGCGCCGTTCGCCCGGCCGCCTTCGTTCCCCGCTGCCGCGCCCGCCCCTCGTGCGCCAATGACCTGGCTCGATATCGCCGTCGTAGCCATCGTCGCGCTGTCGTTGCTGTTCGCGTATGTCCGCGGGATCGTGCGGACGCTGATCGGACTGGTCGCCTGGATCGCCGGGCTCGTGCTCGGCGTCGGGTTCGCGTCGCCGCTCGCCGCACACCTGCCGACCTTCGGCCTCGCGCCGGATACCGCGGTGCCCGTCTCGCAGATCGTCGCGTTCGCGCTGATCTTCGTCGGGGCGATGGTCTGCGGCGCGCTGATCGCGTGGCCGCTGGCCGGCGTCGTCAAGGCCGCGGGATTGACGTTCCTCGACCGATTCCTGGGGGGGCTGTTCGGCATCCTGCGCGCCGCCGTGCTGCTCGCGGCACTGGGCATGGTCGCCGGGATCTCCGGACTCGCGCAGCGCGATTGGTGGCAGAATTCGGCCACCGGTCCGGCTCTGGCGAGGCTCGCGGCGGCGATCGCGCCGTGGCTGCCCCCCGCGTGGGCCGGGCGACTCAATTTTTCGGCGCCGGGCAGGTCGGCCAGCGCCTGAGGGGCGCGGCCCGGACGCGCCCCCAACGAGAGGTGGCACCATGTGTGGAATCGTAGGCGTCGTGGCGCACGCGCCGGTCAACCAGTTGCTCTACGACGCGCTGCTGCTGTTGCAGCACCGGGGTCAGGACGCCGCGGGCATCGTGACGACGGACGGTCCGGTCTTTCACATGTACAAGGCGCCGGGTATGGTGCAGAACGTGTTCCGCACGCGGAACATGCGCGAGCTGCTCGGCACCTCGGGGATCGGGCATTGCCGCTACCCGACCGCCGGATCGGCGTTCTCCGATCTCGAGTCGCAGCCGTTCTACGTCAACTCGCCGTTCGGCCTCACGCTCGGCCACAACGGCAATCTCACCAACAGCGAGGCGCTGAAGCGCGAGCTCTTCCAGCTCGACTTCCGCCACGTCAACACCAACAGCGACAGCGAGGTGCTGCTCAACGTGCTGGCGCTCGAGCTCGAGCGCTCGGCGCAGCATCACCGGCTGGACCCGGACGCGATCTTCCGTGCGGTCGCCGGCGTCCACAAGCGCTGCCGCGGCGCCTACGCGATCGTCGCGATGATCGCCGGCTACGGCCTGCTGGCCTTCCGCGATCCGTTCGGCATCCGGCCGCTGTGCGTCGGCGTCGCCGAGACGGCGCGCGGCAGCGAGTACCTCGTCGCCAGCGAGTCGGTCGCGCTCGACGCGCTCGGCTTCCGGTTCCTGCGCGACCTCGAGCCGGGCGAGGCGGTCTACGTCGACCTCGCCGGCAATTTCCACTCCCGCCAGTGCGCCGACGATCCCCGCCTGGTGCCCTGCATCTTCGAATACGTCTACCTGGCGCGCCCGGATTCGGTGCTCGACGGCACGTCGGTGTACGAGGCGCGGCTGCGTCTGGGCGGCGAGCTCGCCCGCAAGATCCGCGCGCTGCCGGCGGCGGCCGACATCGACGTGGTGATCCCGATTCCCGACTCCAGCCGGCCGTCGGCGCTCGAGCTCGCCAACAACCTCGGCCTCAAGTACCGCGAGGGCTTCATCAAGAACCGCTACGTCGGCCGCACCTTCATCATGCCGGGGCAGGCGATGCGCAAGAAGAGCGTGCGCCAGAAGCTGAACCCCATCGGCATGGAGTTCAAGGACAAGGTGGTGCTGCTGGTCGACGACTCGATCGTCCGCGGGACGACGTCGCGCGAGATCGTGCAGATGGCGCGCGAGGCGGGGGCGCGCAAGGTGTACTTCGCGTCGGCGAGTCCGCCGGTCCGCTATCCGAACGTCTACGGCATCGACATGCCGACGCCGCGCGAACTGGTGGCGACCGGGCGGGACGAGGCGGGCATCGCGCGCGAGATCGGCGCCGATCTGCTGGTCTACCAGGAACTCGACGCACTGAAGAACGCCGTGCGGTCCGCCAATCCGCGGCTGACCGAGTTCGAGGCGTCGTGCTTCGACGGCCGCTACATCACCGGCGACGTCACTGCCGACTACCTGTCACACCTTGCCGCCGAGCGGCACGAGCTGCGCGGCGAGGACGACCCCGCCGACGCGACTGCCGCCATGGCCGGCTAGCCCCGCGCCGTCCGCGTCGACCGCCGGAACCGCGCTGCAACGGCGACCGCGGTCCGACGCCGCGGGGCGACGAAAAACGCGGCCGGAGCCGCGTTTGTCCGGGCGCCCGGGCGGGAGCCGCCGAAGGCTGCAGTGCGCTACTTCGCCGCGCTGACCATGTAGTCGACGGCCGCCTTGACGTCGGCATCCGGTGCGGCCGCGTTGCCGCCCTTCGCGGGCATGGTGCCCTTGCCCTTCAGTGCGGCGGCGTACAGCGCGTCGATGCCGGTCTTGATCCGCGGCGCCCAGGCGGCCTTGTCGCCGAACTTCGGCGCGCCGGCGACGCCCGCGGCATGGCACGCCATGCACGACGTGTCGTAGAGCTTCTTGCCGTCCGGCTTGGCGGTCGCCGGGGCCGCTGCGGGCGCGGCGGCCACCGCCGTCGGCGCGACCGTCGCCGCAGCCGCGCCCGAGTTCATCATGTACTCGACGGCGCGCCTGACTTCGACGTCGGAAAGCTCGGCCAGCCCGCCGCGCGCCGGCATGCCCGCGTGACCGCGGAGCGCCGACTGCACGACGACGTTGTAGCCGCCCTTGACCCGCTTGGTCCACGCCGCCCGATCGCCGATCCTGGGCGCGCCGCCTTCGCCGGTCTGGTGGCACTTGCCGCAGGCTGCGGCGACGACCTGCTCGCCCGATCGCTCGCCGCCGACCGAAATCGCCGGCATCGTCGCCGTGGCGGCGGCCACCGTCGGTGCCGCGGGCTCCTTCCAGCCGGCGCCGACCTTGTTGACCATGAACACGACGGCGCGCTGGACCTCGACGTCCTCGAGGTCGGGGTTGCCGCCCTTGGCCGGCATCGCGCGGATGCCCTTGATCGCGTGCTCGAAAGTCAGCTTGTCGCCCTGGGCGACCACCTTGGCCCACGCGGCCTTGTCGCCCGACTTGTGCGCACCCGCGAGGCCCGTCTCGTGGCAGGTCTTGCAAACCTGCTGGTAGACCTGCTCGCCGGTCAGCGCGCCCTTGGGGCCTGCCGGCACCGCGATCGCGACCTGACCCACCGGTTTGATGCGCGCGATGACGTCGCTGTCGTTCTCGTTCTTTCCCTTCGGGCCGCCGGTGACGAGCTGCGACAGCAGCACGATCAGCGCGATCGGCACGATGAAGGCCAACGCGACGACGATGACGAGTTGCTTCCAGTTCTTGATCGGGGATTCGTGCTGGTCGGACATGGCGTCGGGGCGTCGGCGGAAGATGGGGCGTGTGGCAAACGGGTAATTATAGCCGTTCGGGGGCGGGTCTGGAATCCGGGCCGCGCCCGGTCGCGCTCCGCGTCGGCGGGCGCTTCCGGTCCGGCGCCGGGTGGAATACAGTGTGAACCCAGGCGGCCGCGTCGCGCGTTCACGGCGCGGCCGTGCCGACGGACCCGCCGAACCCGCACCACCCCCGCACTTCGCCGCGAGCCCAATGGGCGCCGCGAGCGTGGCGGGAACACCGAGGAGGATCACCGATGACGACCCAGGCCGTGCTCGACGCGCTGCGCAAGCACCCGTTCGTCCAGGGGTTCGAAGCCCCGCAGGTCGACAAGCTCGCGGCGCTGGCGAAAGAGGTGCGCTTCGACCCCGACCAGATCATCTTCCGGGAGGGCGACGAATGTTCGGAGTTCTACCTCATCGTGTCGGGCAGGGTCGGCATCGAAATCGCCGCGCCGAACCGGACCTACCGCGTCGAGACGCTGGCCGCCGGCGACGAATTCGGCTGGTCGGCAATCCTTGCCGGCAAGGGCAAGCACTTCCAGGCGCGGGTTCTGGCGCTGCCCGTGGCCGCGCTGGCGTTCGAGGGCCCGCAGCTGCTGGCGCTGTGCCGCGAGGATCCGCCCCTGGGCCTCAACCTGATGATCGCGCTGCTCGGCGTCGTGTCCGAGCGGCTGCAGTTCACGCGACTGCAGGTGCTCGACACCTACTGGCCCGCGGCGAAAATGGCCGGCGCCTGAGCTCTGCTATAATTCGCGGTTACGTGCGCCCGTAGCTCAGTTGGATAGAGTGTTGGTTTCCGAAGCCAAAGGTCACAGGTTCGACTCCTGTCGGGCGCGCCATTTCCCCGCGATTGCCCCAAGCCGCCGCCGACCCCCGGGATAGGGCGGACGACGGCGACACCGGCACGCCGCCTTTCGCCTGCCGCAGCGCGGCGACCGCGAGGTCCCGATCGCGTTCGCCCGACACGGCCCCGGCGCGAACGCGGACTCCCTGATACCGCATCGCTGCGCGCGCCGCGCCGAGCGGCGCGATCGGCCGATCGGTCGAGCCCCGCATTCGCAATGCACCTCGATGCACTACGCCATGGGAAATCACGATGTCTGAACCGCCGCGCATCGCCCCCGGCACGGGACCCGGCGAGCGCCGGAAGCGCGTGCTGGGGCTGCCGGCGCGCGCCGGCTCGCTGTCGTCGGGAACCAAGGTCGCGCTGTTCGTGGGCGCGCTCGCCGCGCTCGTCGCGCTGGTCGCGTGGCTCGATCCCACGCCGAGCCTGCGGCACGTGCGCGTCGCCGTGCTGTCCGGCGGCCCGACCGGGAACTATTTCGCAACGGTCGAACGGGTCGCCGCCGAGGTGTCGCGAAGGAGGGGCGACGTGCGCAACGTCCCTTCGGCCGGGTCGGTGGAAAACGTTCAGCGGCTGATCGACGGCGAGAAGCGCTGCGACGTCCACTTCGCGCTGGTGCAGGACGGCGTCGATTATCCGGACGGGCACGGCCTGGAACTCATCGGCCGGCTGCCGCGTCCGGAGTCGCTGGTGGTGCTGGGCCGCGACGCCGACCGGATCAGCACCGCGGCGGAACTCAAGGGCCTGCGGCTCGGCATCGGTCCGGTCGGCAGCGGCACCGAGCAAATGACGCGCCGCGTGCTGGCCCCGCTCGCCGGCCTCGACCTCGTCGTGTCGACGCAGCCCATCGACCGGCAGCTCGACATGCTCGAGCGCGGCGAGCTCGATCTCGGCGCGATGGTCATCGACGACGAGGCGAAGCTCGTGACCGACGCGGTCGCCCGGCGCAACCTGCAGATCCTGAGCCTGCCCGACGCGGCGTCGCTCGCGCGCCGGCTGCCGTTCGCGCGGGTCGGCCAGATCGAGGCGGGGCAGGTCGACTACGTGCGCAAGCTTCCGCCGGAGCGCAAGCAGGTGCTCCAGGTCGACACGCTGATCGTCGGCAACGGCTGCGCGTCGAACGGCGCGACGCAGGGCTTCATGACCGCGGTGGCGGAAGTGTTCCCGACGTTCATCCGGCACAACAAGGCGCAGCCGGTTCCGGCCGGCCTGCCGATGGCCACGGTGGCGAGGGGGTTCTACCAGGAGGAGGGGCCGGACCTGCTCGGCAAGTACGCGCCCTGGGCCGTCGACATCATGCCGCTCCCGACGTGGATCCAGCTGTTCGTCGGCGTCTCGGTGCTGTTCAGCGGGATGGCGCTGTGGCATCGCTACCGGCTGTGGCGTGTCGACGCGGACCGGGTGACGATCGAGCGCGAGATCCCGGCGCTGTTCGGTCCGGGGGTCACCGTCGACGACATCGCCACGATGGCCCCGGCGCCCGTACATCGCACGCCGGAGGCCGCGGCTGCGATCGACGGCATCATCGGCCGGCTCACGCGGCTGTCGGACCAGTGTCGGAAGCATTCGCTGTCGATGCTCGTGCCGATGGGCGAGGAAATGTCGTACCGTTACCAGGAGACGCTGATCTCCGACCTGCTGCATGCGCTCCGCCTGTTCCGGGAGCGGTTGAAGGCCTAGGCCGCACCAACGTCTGGACTGCCGGATTCGGCATCGTCGCCGGCGAAGTGCAGGCGGCGTGCGCCGCCCGAGTTGCCGCAACGTCGAGGCGGACCCGGCGGTCAGTAGTCGCTGTACTTCCTGGGGCTGCCGCGGACTTTCGCGGCGGGATACTTGGCCTCGTTGTCGACGAGCTTGCGCGCGGTCGCCTCGAGCAGGTCGATCTCGAGGCGGTCGGCGATGCGGACGAGGTAGACGAGGACGTCGGCGAGCTCGTCCGCGACCTTCGCCCTGGTGGCGGCCGGCAGGTCGGCGCTCTGCGCCTCGGTCAGCCACTGGAAATGCTCGACCAGTTCGGCGGCTTCGGCGATCAGCGCCATCGCGAGGTTCTTCGGCGAGTGGAACTGGTCCCAGTCGCGCTCCTGCGCGAATCGGCGCAGGCGGTCGCGCAGTTGCTCGAGGTTTGCCGGCGGTGCCGGCGGGGCAGGTGTATGCACGGGTTGCCTCAGGTCTGGCGGAACTGCAGGTCGAACGACGCGTGCTCGTCGCGGCCGAGCGCGGCGACCAGCACCGGCAGCGCCTCGCGCAGGGCCGCCTCGAGATTCCACGGCGGGTTGAAGACGAACATGCCGCTGCCGTGGAGTCCGAAACCGTCGGGAGACGGCGCCCGCACCGTCAGCGACGCGTGCAGCCAGTCGCCCGCGGCAATCCGCTGCAGCTGCCCGGGAAGGTTCTCGGACTCGCGCCGCTGCAGCTGCGGGTACCAGACCGCGTAGGTCCCGGTGGCGAAGCGCTTCTGCGCATCCTCGACCGCCGCGCGGACGTCGTGGTAATCGGATCGCGTTTCGTACGACGGGTCGATCAGCACCAGCGCGCGGCGCGACGGCGGGGGCAGCACCGCCCTGAGGCCCGCGAAGCCGTCGCCGGCGACGACCGCCACGCGGCGGCCGGCGCTGCGGAACTGGGCCTCGAGCACCTTGCTCTCGTTCGGGTGCAGCTCGAACAGGCGCAGGCGGTCCTGCGGCCGCGTGAGCTGCAGCGCGAGCAGCGGCGAGCCGGGGTAGTAGCGGAGCACGCCGTCGGGGTTCACCCGCCGCACCTCGTCGACGTAGCGTGCGAGCGGCTCCGGCAGGCCGCTGCGCGCCCACAGCCGGCCGATGCCGTTCCCGAACTCGGCGTTGCGGGCGGCGTAGCCGGACTCCAGCGAATAGATGCCGGCACCGGCATGGGTGTCGACGACCCAGAGCGGGGTCTCCTTCTTAGTCAGCTGGTGCAGCAGCTGCACCAGCACGACGTGCTTCAGCACATCGGCGTCGTTGCCGACGTGGAAGCCATGGCGGTAACTGAGCACGGAGGCGTCCCGGGACCGGGTGCCGGCCGTGGAGGCGGCGGGCGGCGGTCGTGTGGCATGGCGTGAATGTCCCGCGGCATCGCGGCACGGCGAGGCTCGAGTTTACGGCCGGTCGCGCCGCGCGCCAAACCGGCGCCGGCGTCGCCGTTCATGCCGTCGGATCGGCGTCCGGTCGCTTTCGGCCGGGCGGGGGGCGGCCGGTTCGACTAGACTTCGCGTCACCGGAGTTCCAACGGATACCGCCATGTTTCTGCGCCTGCCGCCGTCGTCCCCGCGAATCGCCCTGTCGCTCGCATTCGCGGCCGCCCTCGTCGCCGCGACCCCCGCCGCCCGCGCCCAGGCGGCCCAGCCGACCGCGGCAGCGCCACCGGCAGTCGCGGTCGAGCCGTTCTTCAGGCATCCGGACTACCGTTCGCTCAAGCTGTCTCCTTCCGGGCGCTACGTCGGCGGGCTCGTCCCGGTGAAAGGGCGCGTTGCGCTCGCCGTGCTCGACCTCGACAAGAAGACGAGCCAGGTGATCGCCAGCGTCGCGGATCACGACATCGCGACCTTCGAATGGGTCAGCGAAGGCCGCCTCGCCTTCTCGGTGATGGACTTCCAGGCAGGTCTCGGCGAGCAGCGCGGCGGCGGGCTGTTCGCCGTCAACCGCGACGGCGGCGACTACCGGGTGCTCGCGCCGACCGCGCTGTCGCAGCAGCGAAGCGGCCGGATGGTGTATCGCTACACCGCGCTGATGTCCGTGCTGCGCGATGGCAGCGACGACGTGCTGGTGCTGGCCAATGACAACAACGAACGCTATCCGGACGTCTACCGGATGGACACGCGGACCGGGCGGCGGACGCTGAAGAGCCTCGACAAGCCGGGCGACGTCGTGAGCTGGGTCGCCGACCGCAGCGGCGCGGTGCGCGCCGCGGTCAGCAACGAAGGGGGAACCGCGACGCGCGTCTGGTGGCGGCCGGCCGAAACGGCAAAGTGGGAGCTGCTGGGCGAGTTCGGCCTCCGCGGCGAGAGCATCGTTCCCGTCGGCTTCGACGGCGACGGCACGCTGATCGTCGCGGCGAACAGGGGCCGCGACACGCTGGCGCTGTACCGCTGGGACGCCGCGAAGCGCGAGCCCGGCGAGCTGCTGGCGGCGCATCCGCAGGCCGATCTGACCGGCGGCCTGCTCTTCGACCGACGCAAGAACCGGATCGTCGGCGTCGCCTACGACGGCATGAGGCCTGGCGTCGCCTGGTTCGACGACGACTGGGCGCGGCTGCAGGCGGCCGTCGACGGGGCACTGCCCAACCGCATGAACATGCTCTCCCGCGGCACCGAGGCCGATCGCGTCCTCGTGTTCTCGTTTTCGGACACGGATCCCGGCTCGTACCATCTGCTCGACCCCGCGGCACGCAAGCTGGAATTCGTCGCCGCGTCGCACCGGGACGTCAAGTCCGACGCGATGCCTGCGCGACAGCCGCTGCGCTACAAGGCGCGCGACGGGCTCGAGATACCCGCGTACCTCACGCTGCCCAAGGGGCGCGAAGCGAAGAACCTGCCGCTGATCCTCTACGTGCACGGGGGACCCTGGATCCGCGGCGCCTCCTGGCAGTGGCGCGACGAGGCGGCGTACCTCGCGACGCTCGGCTACGCGGTGCTGGAACCCGAGTTCCGCGGCAGCACGGGCTGGGGCCGCAGGCTGTTCGAGGCCGGCTGGAAGCAGTGGGGGCTCGCGATGCAGGACGATCTCGACGACGGCATGGACTTCCTCGCCGGCCAGGGCACGATCGACCCCAGGCGGGCGTGCATCGTCGGTGCATCCTACGGCGGGTACGCGGTGATGATGGGGCTCGCGCGCAATCCCGAGCGCTGGCGCTGCGGGGTCAACTACGTCGGCGTCACCGACATCAACCTGATGTACGACGTGACCTGGAGCGATTCGTTCAACTCGGACTTCATCCGCTCGTCGGCGAAGGAGCTGATCGGCGACCAGGACAGGGACGCGGCGCAGCTCAAGGCGACGTCGCCACTGGAGCAGGCGGCGAAGATCAGGGCGCCGGTGCTGATGGTCTACGGCGGCCAGGACTACCGGGTGCCGCTGGTGCACGGCGAACGGATGCGCGATGCGCTGAAGAAGAACGGCACGCCGGTCGAGTGGGTCGTCTACAGCGACGAAGGACACGGCTTCCTGGTCGAGAGCACGCGGTTCGACTTCTATCGGCGCGTCGCGACCTTTCTGGGGGCGCACCTCGGCCCACCGCCGAAGTGAGCGGCGGGAGTCAACGCATCGTCCGCCGGTAGAAGATGCCGACGCCGCTGACGGTGCCGGCTTCCGCGCGCAGCGTCAGCGTGCGCGACAGCGCGTATTCGATCCGCAGCCCGTTCGTCGCGACCGTCAGGCCCTGCTCGTAGACGAGCGACAGCCGGTCGGTGAGCCGCTTTCCGAACGACACGACCTGGCCCGGCGTGCCGTCGGCGCGGGTGCTGCCGCCCGAGCCGAACGAGATGTCGTCGAGCCCCAGCGACCGTGCGACCGTCGTCGTCAGCGGCCGCTGGTTGCGGCCCAGGAGCGCCGCCGACGCGGCCTGCAGCGCGGCGAGATCCGCCCGCGACGCGCGGTCGAGCCCCTGGCCCGTCACCAGGTACGCGAGCGTCTCGCCTTCCGACAGCGGCGGATTCGACGTCAGCGTCAGTTGCGGAACCCGGGCGGTCCCGGTCAACCGGACGCCCGCGTCGACCTGCGGCGTGCGCCGTACCGCGACGATGTCGAGCGCCGGATTATCGAGCGGACCGTCGAAGATCAGGACGCCGCGATCGATGACGAGCTTCTGACCGTAGGCGAAGTAGGTGCCGCGCTCGGCGCGGATGGTGCCCCGCGCCTGCAGCGCGCCGCGCGCGTCGGTCTGCACCTTTACCCGGCCGGTCAGCGCCGTCTCGAGTCCCTCGCCGCTGAAGGTCAGCGCGTCGCCGAGATCGAGGTCGAGGTCGAGGGCGAGCGGGGTATCGCCGAGGCCCGCCTCGCGCGCCGGCGGCGGCCGCGGCCGGCCCTTCACGACGACGTCGTCGGCGAGCTGGCCGACCGAAGTGGAGGCGTACTCGATGTGCCCAGACTCCGCCTTGACGCTGCCGGCGAGCCGCAGCTTGCCGTCGGCGACGGTGAGCGTTCCGGAACCGTTGACGACGAGCCTCAGGTCCGGCCGGTTGAACAGGCGGAACTTCTCGGCCTTCCACGCGAGCCGGGTGGCGGATTCGTCGGCGCCGCCCGGGCGCCGGACGCGGCCGATCGTGCCGGTCGCGACGAAGCGCCCGTCGCCCGCCTGCAGCGTCAGATCTTCCAGGGCGAGCACGCCGTCGGTGAAGCGGGCGGCCAGCCGCCCGCCCGTCAGGTGGACGCCCCATTGCGGCACGTCGATTCGCAGCCCGTCGCCGCCGATCGTCCCGCTGAGCGGGAGGCTGGCGAGGGTGCCGCGCCCGGCGAGGTCGATCGCCGCGGTGCCCGCCACCGTCGCGCTGGTGCCGAGCCACGGCTGCAGCGGGGCGAGCGACGGCATCCGCGCCCGCGCGGTCACCGCCAGCGGGGCGTTGCGGGAGAGCGCGCCGTCGGCGGACGCGCCGACGTCGGCGGTGATCTCGCCGTCGCCGGCGCGGGTCGCGCGCCACCGTGCCGTGGCGGCGAGCGCGTCGTCGGTGAACCGCGCTTCGGTCACGAACTCGGTCAGCCCGAAGCCGATCTCCTCGCGGATCGGGCCGTCGTGCTCGACCGCGTAGATGTCGCCCCGTTCGCGCCGGATGACGATCGTGCCGTTGAGTTTCGGGGTCGCCTCGAGCGACCACTGACCGGCCAGCCGCAGCGTCGACTCCAGCGGCAACTGCATCCCCAGCGCGGTGGCGACTCCGGCCGCCGGCACCGCGGTGAAGCGGCCGCGCGAGGACAGTCGGCCCCGATCCCAGAGGAAGTCGCCGAGCTCGATACGGGATTCGCTGCCCTCGAGCCGTGCCTCGCCGAGCGCGACGCGGTCGCGCGCAATTTCCAGAACCGCGGGCGCGGCGAGACGCAGCGGCCACGGTCCGCTGTTGTCGAACGAGCGGAGCGCGCCGCGCCATGCCGGACCTGCGGCGGCCGCCATATCGACGCCGCCGGCCAGCTCGAATTTCGCGTCGACCTCGTCGCCTTTGACCGCGACGTTGACGCGGTGCGCGGCCAGCGTGCCGGTGGCCGTGGCCTTGACGTCGTGGGGATTGCCGGCGGCCGCCGCCACGCGCTTCGCGTCGATCGCGAATTCGAGCAAACGCGTCGCAAGTGTGGCACCGTCGCGCGGCGGCGCCGCCTTGGCCGTGACCGTCAGCTGGCCGACGGAGACGATGCCGACGCGCAGTCCGGTCGCCGTCGCTTCCAGGTCGCCGCCGGGGAGGCCCGGCAGGCCGATGACCGTGCCGTGACCGGCGACCGCGCCGGCGAGCGGCGGCGTACCTGCGGGCAGCAGCGGCGCGAGGTCGCCCAGCGCCTTGGCGTCGACGCGCCACGCGAGCCGGTCGTCGGGTCCGCCGGCGTCACCGCTCAGCGTGATGCGGTTCTTGCCGGCGGCGAGGTCGGCGTCGATGCCGGTTGCGCGCGTCCGGGTCACGCTGGCGCGCGCGCGCCCCTGCACCGGGACGCCAAGCAGGCGGCTGCCTTCGGCGAGCTTGACGCTGCCGTCGATCGACCACGAGGGTTCCAGCGTGCCGCGAAGCTCGACGCTGCCGCCGAGCGACGCCTTCGGGTACGCACCGAAGCGCGACGGGTCGAACGCGGCGGCGGTGCCGGCGAAGGTGAAGGCACGCCGACGGTCGAGTTCGAAGCGGCCGCTGCCGTTCAGGGTCCCGCCGCCCGCGCGCGCCGCGAGTCGCGTCACGTCGAGGCGCCCGTCGGCGAGCCGGACCGCGAAGTCGGCGGCGAGATCGCCGTCGGCGACGCGACCTTCGGCACGCCGGGTTTCGCCTTCGACCTGCAGCGCCAGGCGGCCGCCCAACCTCGTCGACACCAGCGCAGAGTGGATGCGTGCGAGATCGACGCGGGCGAGCGCGAGTTCGAGCGTCATGTCGCCGGCACCGGGCCCGGCGATGACCACGCGCCCGTTGCCGGTCCCGGTGCCCCCGTCGGCCATCTCGATGCGCAGGTCGTCCAGCAACACGGCGTCGCCGTCGCGATGAATGCTCGCGGCGCCTGACGTGATTGGCACCCGCCCCTCGTTCATTCGGCCAGGCGCCGCGTTGTCGAAGCGGATCCGGCCTGACAGCGCGTCGGCGGGAGCGGCCAGCTCGATCGTCGCGCTCAACGATGCGTGCAGCGCGCCCGGGTCGAGCGCTGCCGGATCGAGGTCCGACAATGTCAGCTGGGCTGCGCCAAGCGCCCTCTCGGCGAACGGCGTGACGCTTCCGGTGAGGCCGACGCGGGCGCCGTGCAGCGAGCCGTCGGCGCTCACCGCGATCGCCGGGAGCGTGCCGGCGAATTTCGCGTCGGCCACGAGGCCCGCGAGCGCCGCGTCGCCGGCGAATGTCGCGGCGCCCGCCAGCGCGAACGGGGCAGCGCTTGCCATCGAAACGCTTCCCTGCAGCGTGCCGAGGTCGTGGGCGAAGCGCAGCGAGCGGATCGAGTGCTCGCGTCGCGCCGCCGGCATAGCCGAATGTCAGGCCGGTGACGCGCCCCTGCTGCGGGCCGATGCGCCACGCGACCTCCCCGACCCCGACCCCGTCGATCGACACCTCGAGCGGCAGCGCCAGCGCAGCGGGCGGGGCGATGGCGCCGCTGGAGGGCTTCAGCTCGATGACGATCCGCTGGGCGCCGAGCCCGCGGATCGCGACCCGGCGCGACCACAATGCGAGCGGACTCCACTCGACCGCGACGTCGGACGCGACGACGGTCGTCTCCGGGCCGCGCCACGCGAGTTCGTGCGCGCGGATCGTCCCGAGTAGCGACCCCTCGACGCCGTCGACGGTCAGCCGCCCGTTGCTGGCCGCGACGACCTCGGCGACGACGAAGCGCAGGCCGGCCTCCGACGCGAGGAACACCATGCCGGCGCCGATCGCGAGCAGCACCGCAACGACGCCAACGAGCATCCCCATCAGCACCGACCGGAAGCGCGGCCGGGTCGTCCGCAAAGGCGGGGGCACCGGCGAATCGCCGGGTGCCGTGGAGTTTCCGGTCGCGGCCATCAGAAGGACAGCCCCACCGAGAGGTGCATGCGCACGCTGTCCGTGCGCTCTCCGTAAGCGAGGTCGAAACGGAACGGGCCGATCGGCGTGCGCAGCCGCAGCCCGACGCCGGCGCCGATCGCCGGCGTCAGGTCCTTCGGCGAATCCGCGGCGTTGCCCGCGTCGACGAACACCGCGATGCCCCACGACTCCTCGATCCAGTGGATCGCCTCGACGTTGCCGAAGGCGTAGTACCGTCCGCCCACGGTCGCGCTGCCGTCCTGGACGCCCAGGCTCTCGAAGGCATAGCCGCGCACCGTCGTGTCGCCGCCGGTGCGGAACAGGAACACCGACGGGATGCCGTCGCGGCTGTCGGCGATGACGGCGCCCGCCTCGGCCCGCAGCACCAGCGTGTTTTGCGCGCCCATCGGCACCCACGCGCTCGCCTTGCCGACGACGCGGCCGAACGAGCGCGTCGACGCACCGGGAATCCCGCCCCCGACTTCGACCTCGCCCATCCAGCCGCGGGTCGGCGCGAGCACGTGGTCGACGCGACGGCGGATCCACCCGCCGTTGACGTACAGCGCATGCGACGAGGTCTCCTCGGCGTCGAGCGGCCGCTGCTGGTCGATGAAGAATCCGATACCCATGCTCGGGGTATCGAGGTTGTCGACGCCGCGCCGGACGACGCCGATCCCCGCGGTCTCGGTGATCAGGTTCTCGATGTCGGTGCGGGTGGCCGCCGCCGTGAACGTGTCGAGCCACCCGCCTGCGGTGGGCGGGCGGGTCAGGCGCAGCGACAGCGCGGAGATCTTGGTCTCCAGCCGCCCGTCGAGCAGCATCTGCATGCCATTGCCGTCGACGTTGACGTCGGAGTACGTGGCGTTGGCGCGGAACTTGGTGTCGGTCGAGTAGCCGACCCCGACCTCGACCCGGCGCGTGGGCCCCTCGATGACGGCGACGTTCACCGTCGCGTTCCCGTGCTGCTCCGGGTCGGCGTCGATCTCCGCGCGCACGCTGGAGAAGTAGCCGGACTGCACCAGGCGGCGCGTGAACGCCTCGATCGCTTCGATCGAGTAGGGGTCGCCGGGACGCAGCGTGCTGAAGTTGCGCACCAGCGACTCCGGATAGAGGGAGAGGCCGCGGATGTCGAGCGCACCGAACCGGAACGCCGGGCCGCTGGCGAATTCGACGGTCAGGCCGGCGGTGGCGGCGTCGGGATCGACCAGCGCTTCGCTGTGCGCAATGGCGGCGGCGGCGTACGGGCCCGCCCGCAGGGTGGCCACGGCCTTCGACTTCGCCGCGGCCCACTCGTCCTGGTCGAAGATATCCCCGCGACGCAGCGACCAGCCTGCCTGCACCTGGGCCACCGTGGCGATCCCGACCGGGACGTCGGTCGCCGCCGGCCCGGTGAAGGTGAGCTGCACCGCATCGACCTTCGTCGGGCGGCCGGGGTCGACGCGCAGCGTCACCGTCATCGGCGTGGACGACGAGTCGAGCGTGACGTGGACCGCGGCCGAGAAGTAGCCCTGCGACGCGGCGGCCTCGCGCGCCTGCGGCAGCGCCTCGCGCGCGAGGCGGTCGAGCAGGTCGTCGGTCATCGAGTCGAACGACTGCCAGCGGACCAGGTCGACCGCCCGCTCCAGCAGCGGTACGAGCGCGTCCGGCGCGTCGACCACGACGCGATAGCGAAGGTTGTTGCCCGGGGCCGGCGCGGAGACGGCCGGCGGCGCGGGGGCCGCCGGGTCGCCGGTGCCCGGGAGGTCGGCGCCCCGGCTAGGGGGCGCGACGCTCGCGGTGACCGCCGCCAGCGTCAGCAGCCACCAAGCCCGGAGCAGGGGCGGAGTCGCACGGGGACGCGCAGGCAGCATTGTTGTCGTTCATCGGGGCGTCCCGCGCCGGGCCTTCCCAGTTCGAGAATGGCCACACCGGCGGATCCCAGCGCGGCGGCGCGTCCTTCAGCAGCTCGTAGCTGGTCGGGGGGAGTTCGGCGGCGCGGTACCGGGGTCCGTAGGTTTCCCAGGGGCCGGGCGGATTCGGGCCGCCGAACCAAAGGAACCGGCCCGGGTAAACGGTGTAGGTGGGGCCATCCGACATGGTGGTGCAGCCGGCGAGCGTCGCAAGCGCGGCGGCGGCAAGCAGCGTGGCAACGTGGCGCATCGGGAACCTCGCGTAGGGATCAGAACCGACTCGACAGTGTAAGCCCGATCACGGGCGCTGTCTTGTACCCGTCGTTGGCGATGTCGTTGCCGTTGCTGTCCATCACGGTCAGCTTGCCGCCGGTGACGACGCCGGCGTAGAAGTCGAACCGCGAGCCTTCGCCGAACTTGCGCCCGATGCGGGCGAACAGCGGGATCGACGTCGACTCGCCGATGCCGTCGGGGTACGGACCGTCGCTCTTCAGCCGGAAGCGGTACGACCGGTAGGCGCCGCCACCCGCCACTTCCCAGTTGTCGTCGAGCGCGTAGGCGAGTTCGAGGCCGGCGCCGCCCGAAGGCCCGGCCGGCAGCGGATTGGTGAGCCGCAGCTTTTCGGTGAGCTGCCAGTTGACGATCAGGAACGGGAACACCTTGGTGTCGTCGATCTGCCGGAACACGCCGACCCCGACGCCGAGCACCTGCCCCTTCCCGAACACCTTGAGCGCCGTCATCACCGCGCCGGCGCTGATCGCATTGCCGGTGTTGGCGCCGGACTCGAATCCCCACTCGATCGCCGGCGCCACGGCGAAAATGAGGTCCGGGGACGCCGCGTAGGTGACGTTGAGTCCGATGTTGGGGCGGTTGATCGTGCCCCACGGCGCGCCCGCGGGGAACGCGGAAAGCTCGGGGTAGAACTTCCATTCCTCGTAGTCGTAGCGCGCGGAAAACCCGGCCGACCACTGCGGCGTGAACTGGCGCGACACGCTGCCCGAGAGGATGCCGCCGCCCCAGTGGAACTGGCCGCCGCTGTCGAGGTCGGTGTCGAACTGGGTGACGCCGGTGAGCGACGCGCTCGAGGTCACGGTGCCCGGCGGTTTCTGCGCAAGGGCGGGGGACGCGGCGAACGCGACAGAGGCGGCGAACCCGGCAAGGGCACGGAAGAACGGGACCATCGGCGGCTCCAGAAGGTGGCGGGATGCGAACCGGACGAAGCGACCGGACGCCTCCATGGACTCCCCGCCCGGACCTTAGGTTCCAGTTCGACCCGAGGCAGACGTGGCAACCCGTTGATTGTAGCGCAGCGGCGCCAGGGGCCGCTCGGCCTGGCCGCGCAGGCCGGCTGGACAGCGCAACGTGGGGACTGCCCGCCCCGCGGGGTGCCGGCCGTGCCCATTCCGTCGGCATGAAGCGCATGGGGGATGGCGCCAAACCGCCGCTGGGCCCCAGGTCCCTTCGTTTTCGCCGTTTTGGGGACACCGGCGGACGGGTCGGGGCGGCGGCGCGGCGCACGGAAAGCCGCTTCCTGCCGGTTCGCGGGGGATGCGTCGAACGTTCGTACGCCCGGCGCGCAGGATGGCGAGCTAGGCTGCGACATTACTTTCGAAATGATCGCTAAGTCCATGTTTAATAGCAATATCGTATTTGTATGCAACACCCTCGCTAAGTCGTTGTTCGCAAACCGGAAAGCGGTTGACCCGCGCGATTTCTTCCCCTATAGTGCCGCCAAGTGGGGAAAAGTGGGGTGAAGTGGGGCTCTTGGACCTGGCAGGCGGGTCCGCCGACCGAAGGCGACTTCGGGACGTGAACGAGCGCTCACCCCCGTCCGGCAGGAGGGGCAGGCGGTGGTCGAGGGCGGAGCATTTTCGGCGGGCGGCACGACGTTCTTTCGGGGCGTGACCCATCTCGCGCTCGACGCGAAAGGCCGCCTCGCGATTCCGGCCAGACACCGCACCGCACTCGCCGGCGCCGACGGCCTGACGCCGCTGGTCGTCACCGCGGACCCGTCCCGCTGCCTTCTGGTCTACCCGCGCGCCGCGTGGGAGCCGATCCAGGCGCGGCTGATGGCGCTGTCGTCGTTCGACGAGCGCATCCGCGGCCTGCAGCGCCTGCTGGTCGGCCACGCCGACGACGTCGAGATGGACTCCGCCGGTCGCATCCTGGTCCCGCCTGCGCTGCGCGCCTACGCCGACCTCGAACACAAGACGGTCCTCGTCGGCCAGGGCAACAAGCTCGAGCTGTGGGACGAGACGAAATGGCTCGGGGAGACCGCCCGCGCCGTCACGTTCCCGGCTGGCGGCCTGCCGCCCGAACTCGACGGCTTCTCGCTTTGAATGGCGACCACGTTGCCGTCCTGCCTGCCGAAGCGCTCGCCGCACTGGCCGTGCGTCCCGACGGCGTCTACGTCGACGGCACCTTCGGTCGCGGCGGGCACAGCCGCGCGATCCTCTCCGCGCTGGGCCCGGCCGGCAGGCTGGTCGCGCTCGACCGCGACCCGCAGGCCGAAGACAGCGCGCGCGCAATCGACGACCCGCGCTTCGCGTTCCGCCGCGCCTGGTTCTCGGAACTGCCGGCGGTGCTCGACGCGATGGACATCGCGCGCATCGACGGTGCGCTGCTGGACCTCGGCGTGTCCTCGCCGCAGATCGACGACCCGGAGCGCGGCTTCTCGCTGCGCGGCGACGGCCCGCTCGACATGCGGATGGACCCGGCGCGCGGCGAGTCGGCCGCCGATTTCCTCGCGCGCACCGATGCGCGCGAACTGACGGAGGTGCTACGCGACTATGGTGAAGAACGGTTTGCTCAATCGATTGCAAGAGCGATTGTTGCGGCTCGCGCGGTCGCACCCGTCGTCCGCACGCGGCAGCTGGCCACGATCGTTTCCCAAGCCGTCGGCGCGCGCACGCGGGGTGATTGGGGTCAGGATCCGGCCACGCGGACATTCCAGGCTCTTAGGATTTTCGTCAATCGCGAGCTCGCGGAGCTCGCGCTGACCCTGCCGCGGATCGTGATGCGCCTCGCTCCCGGCGGCCGGCTCGCGGTGATCAGCTTCCACTCGCTGGAAGACCGCATCGTCAAGCGCTTCATCGCGCGCGCCGTGCATCCTTTCGGCGGCGACACCGCGCTCGAGCGCCTGCCGCTGCCGACGGCGTCGCTGCCCGGCGCGCCGCTGGCGGCGATCGGGCGGGCGATCCGCGCCGGAGACGCCGAGCTCGCGGTCAATCCGCGCGCCCGCAGCGCGACGCTGCGCGTGGCCGAGCGCACCGGGCACGCGGCGCCCGCCTGGCTAGTCGCCGAGGCCGCGGCCTGACGCCATGGCGCGCATCAACCTCCTCCTGCTCGCGCTGCTCGTCCTGTGCGCCGTGTCGCTGGTGACGTCGCGCCATCAGGCGCGCAAGCTCACCGCCGAGCTCGAGCGCGAGCAGCAGCGCTCGCGGCAGCTCGAGATCGAGTACGGGCAGCTGTCGATCGAGCAGTCGACCTGGGCGACGCCCGCGCGCGTCGAGAAGATCGCGCGCGAGCAGCTCGGCATGCAGCTGCCCGGGCCCGGACGCGTCGAGATCGTCGGCGGGGGGCGCGCGCCGTGAAGACCGGGACGCTGGCGCGGCCGCGCGCGGGGGCCAAGCAGACGGCGCCGGGTTCCGCCCTGCCGCGACTGCGCTCGCCGCTGGTGTTCGGCGTGCTGGCGCTGCTGTTCGCCGCACTGGCGGTGCGCTCGCTTTACCTGCAGGGCATCGACAACGAGTTCCTGCAGGAGCAGGGCAGCGCGCGCTCGAGCCGCGAGATCGAGCTGCCGGCCCACCGCGGCCGCATCGTCGATCGGTACGGCGAAGCGCTCGCGGTGTCGACGCCGGTCAAGTCGGTGTGGGCGTTTCCGGCGAAGGTCGAGGCGAACCCCGGGCAGATCGGCGCGCTCGCGAAACTGCTCGAGACCACGCCGGCGAAGCTTGCCGCGAAGCTCGGGTCCGGCGACGACTTCGTCTTCCTCGCGCGGCAGGTGCCGCCGGACGTTGCAGATCGCGTCTCCGCGCTGCGGATCAAGGGCATCCACGACCAGAACGAGTACCGCCGCTTCTACCCGGCCGCGGAAACGACGAGCCACATCCTGGGCTTCACCGGCGACGGTGACGTCGGGCAGGAGGGCCTCGAGCTCGCGCAGCAGCCGTGGCTCGCCGGACGGGCCGGCAGCAGGCGGGTGGTCATCAACCGCCGCGGCGACGTCGTCGAGGACGTCGAGTCGGTCCGCGCACCGCAGGCGGGCCGTGACCTCGCGCTGGCGCTCGACTCGCGGCTGCAGTACCTGGCGTTTCGCGAGCTCAAGGCCGCGATCGAGCTCAACAAGGCGAAGGCCGGCGGCATCGTCATCATCGACGCCGGTTCCGGCGAGATCCTCGCGCTCGCCAACTGGCCGACGTACAACCCCAACGCCCGCAACAAGGTCGCGCGCGACAAGATGCGCAACCGCGCGCTGACCGACGTGTTCGAGCCGGGCTCGACGATGAAGCCGTTCACCATCGCCGCGGCGATCGAGGCGGGCACGGTCACTCCGGCCACCGTCATCCAGACCGGCGGCGGCGCGCTCACCATCGGGCCGCACACCATCCACGACGCGCACCCCGGCGGCGCACTGACGGTCGAGCAGGTCATCCAGAAGTCGTCGAACGTGGGCGCGGCGAAGATCGCGCTCGGGCTGCCGCCCGACACCATGTGGAAGACGCTCGCCGGCGCCGGCTTCGGCACGCCGCCGGCCACCGGCTTTCCCGGGGAAGTGTCGGGCCGCCTGCGGCCGGCGAAGACGTGGAAGCCGATCGAGCAGGCGACGATGTCGTACGGGCACGGGCTGTCGGTGAATCTGGTCCAGCTGGCGCGTGCCTACACGGTGTTCGCGACCGACGGCGAGCTCAAGCCCGCGACCCTGTTCAGGACCGCGGGCCCCGCCGCCGGCCGGCCGGTGCTCGCACCCGCGACCGCCCTGGCCGTGCGGCACATGCTCGAGCTCGCCGTGCTGCCCGGCGGCACCGCGCCGCGGGCGCAGGTCGCCGGGTATCGCGTCGCCGGCAAGACCGGGACCGCCCACAAGCTCGAGGGACGCGGCTACACCAACAAGTACGTGTCGTCGTTCGTCGGATTCGCGCCGGCGTCGAAGCCGCGGCTGGTGGTGGCGGTGATGATCGACGAGCCGGCGGCCGGGCAGTACTACGGCGGCGCGGTTGCGGCGCCGGTGTTCTCCGCCGTCACCGGCGGCGCGTTGCGCCTCCTCGGCGTCCCCACCGACGCGCCGGTCGACAACGTCGTGCTGCCCCCCGAGGGCGTCGAGATCCGGGAGGAGACGTGAACCTCCCGCTCGCCGACCGCGACGTCATCGACCTCTTCGCCAGGCTCAAGGCGGCGCCTCGGGGCATCACTTCCGACAGCAGAAAAGTGGCGCCGGGCGACGCTTTCGCCGCCTTCCCCGGGGCGACGGCCGACGGTCGCGCGTTCATCGCCGACGCCATCGCGCGAGGTGCCGGCGCCGTCCTCTGGGATACGGATCGCTTCGCCTGGAAGCCCGAGTGGCAGGTGCCCAACGTCGGCGTGCCGGCGTTGAGGCTCGCACTCGGTGCGCTCGCCGATTTCATCTACGGCCACCCGTCGCAGGACCTGTGGCTGACCGGCGTCACCGGTACCAACGGCAAGACGTCGTGCTCGCAGTGGATCGCGCAGTCGTTCGAAGCCTGCGGCCGGCCGTCCGCGGTGCTGGGTACGCTCGGCCATGGAATGGTCGGCCGACTCGCGCCGTCGGCGAACACGACGCCCGACGCCGCGGTGCTGCACCAGACGCTGGCCGCGCTGAAGGCCGAGGGCGCGCGGACGGTGGCGATGGAGGTGTCGTCGATCGGGCTCGAGCAGGGCCGCGTCAACGCGGTGGCGTTCGACGTCGCGCTGTTCACCAACCTGTCGCGCGATCACCTCGACTACCACGGCACGATGGCGGCGTACGGTGCGGCCAAGGCAAAGCTGTTCCGGTGGCCGTCGCTCGCCGCCGCGGTCATCAACGTCGACGATGCGTTCGGCCAGGGATTGATCGACGATGCGCGCGGTCGCGGCCGCAAGGTCCTGACCTACGGCCTCGCCAGCGCCGACATCGCCGCCACCGCCGTGACGGCAACGCCGGCCGGGCTCGCGCTGTCCGCGACGACCCCGTGGGGCCGTGTCGAAATCGACACCAGTCTCGTCGGCGAATTCAATGCCTACAACCTGCTGGGCGTGCTGGGCGTGCTGCTGGCGAGCGACGTGCCGCTCACCGACGCCGCGGCGGCGCTCGCCGGCGTGACGCCGCCGCCGGGGCGGATGCAGCGGTTCGGCGGTGACGGAGTGCCGCTGGTGGTCGTCGACTACGCGCACTCGCCGGACGCACTGGAGAAGGCGCTGCTGGCGCTTAAGCCCGCGGTGGCGGAGGGCGGCAGCCTGGTGTGCGTGTTCGGTTGCGGCGGTGACCGCGATCCCGGCAAGCGGCCGGAAATGGGGCGCGCCGCAGCGTCGCTCGCGACGCGCATCGTCGTCACCAGCGACAACCCGCGCGGCGAGGAGCCGGGGGTGATCGCGCAGGGCGTGATGCGCGGCCTCGCGGAGGCGGGCTTCCGCCGCTATCACGTCGAGCTCGACCGCGCGACGGCGATCCGCGGCGCGGTGACGGCCGCGCGCTGGGGCGACGTCGTGCTGATCGCGGGCAAAGGCCACGAGGACTACCAGGAGGCGGGCGGCGTGCGCACGCCGTTCTCCGATGCGCGCGAAGTCGAGGCGGCCCTGGCGACGATGGAGCGGTCATGATGGACACCGGGGCCGTGTCGGCGATCCTCGGCGCCCGCCTGGTCGGCGCGAGCGTGCCCTTCACGCGCGTGACGACCGACACCCGCACGCTGCAGCGCGGCGACCTCTTCGTCGCGCTCGCCGGCGAGCGCTTCGACGGTCACGATTTCGTCGCGGCTGCCTTCGAGCGCGGCGCCGCCGCGGCGCTGGTCGCCGACGCGCGCGCGGACGCGCTCGGCGGCAACCTCGTCGCGGTGCCCGACCCGCTGGTGGCGCTGGCCCGGCTTGCCGCGCACTGGCGGCGGCAGTTCGCGCTGCCGGTGGCGGTCATCGTCGGCAGCAACGGCAAGACGACGGTCAAGGAAATGCTGGCGGCGATCCTGCGCGCGGCCTTCGGCGACGACGCGGTGCTCGCGACGCAGGGCAACCTCAACAACTCGATCGGCCTGCCTTTGACAGTGCTCGGGCTGCGCGCGCACCACCGTGCCGCCGCGATCGAGCTGGGCATGAATCACCCGGGGGAGACCGCGTCGCTGGCCGCCGTGGCGCAACCCACCGTCGCGGTAATCAACAACGCGCAGCGGGAGCACCAGGAGTTCATGCGCACGGTCGCCGACGTCGCCGCCGAGCACGCTGCGCTGCCGCGCGCGCTGCCCGCAGGTGGCGTGGCCGTGCTCAATGCCGACGACGCGTTCGTCGGCGTCTGGCGCGACGCCGTCGCGCCGGGGGCGGCGGCCGTCGAGTTCGCGCTCGACCACCCGGCCGCGGTGCGGGGCCGCCACGCCGGCGCGACCGGCGCGCTGGATCTCATGACGCCGGCGGGGGACTTCACCGTCCGCCTAGGCACCCGCGGCCGCCACAACGCCGCGAACGCGCTCGCCGCCGCGACCGCGGCGCTGGCGATGGGCGTGCCGGTCGCCGCGGTGGTGCGCGGCCTCGAGGCATTCCGCCCGGTCGCCGGGCGCCTGGTTGCGCTGACCGGTTCGAGCGGCGCCGCCGTCATCGACGACACCTACAACGCCAACCCGGATTCGGTGCGCGCGGCCATCGACGTGCTCGCCGCCGCGCCGCCGCCGCGCTGGCTGGTCCTGGGCGACATGGGCGAAGTCGGGGCCCAGGGGCCCGGCTTCCACCGCGAGGCCGGCGCGTACGCACGCGAGGCCGGCATCGAGAAGCTCTACTCGGCCGGCCCGCTCGCCGCCGAGGCGGCGGAGGAGTTCGGCCGCGAGGCGCGCCACTTCGGCTCGGTCGAGGAACTGACCGCGCAGGTCGTCGCGGATGCCGCCGCGTCGGCAACCGCCGGCACCACGATCCTGGTCAAGGGCTCGCGCTTCATGCGGATGGAGCGGGTGGTGGGCGCGCTGATCGGCGCGCCGGCGGTGGCGGGAGTCCACTGATGCTGCTCTGGCTCACCGAATTCCTCGCCCGCGACGTCCGCGCGTTCAACGTCTTCTCGTACCTGACGCTGAGGGCGGTGCTCGCCTGCATGACCGCGCTGGTGATCTCGTTCGTCATCGGCCCGCGGATGATCGGCTGGCTCGCCCGGATGAAGATCGGCCAGGCTGTGCGCGACGACGGCCCGCAGACGCACCTCGTCAAGGCAGGCACGCCGACGATGGGCGGCGCGCTGATCCTGGTCTCGATCATCGTGACTACGCTGCTCTGGGGCGACCTCGACAACCGCTTCGTCTGGATCGTGCTGCTGGTGACGATCGGCTTCGGCGCCGTCGGCTGGGTCGACGACTGGCGCAAGGTCGTCCACCGCAACCCCAAGGGGCTCTCGGCGCGGGCGAAGCTTTTGTGGCAGTCGCTGATCGCGCTGGTCGCCGCGGTATGGCTCGCGTTCGCGGTCTCGGCCCCCGACAACGCGCAGTTCGCGCGGCTGCTGGTGGCCTGGGTGCAGAGCGGCTTCAACGTCGACCTGTCGCCCAAGGCGGACCTCATCGTGCCGCTGTTCAAGTCGATCTCGTATCCGCTGGGCGTCTGGGGTTTCATTGCGCTCACGTACTTCGTCATCGTCGGCACCAGCAACGCGGTGAACCTGACCGACGGCCTCGACGGTCTCGCGATCATGCCCACGGTGATGATCGGCGCGGCGCTCGGCGTGTTCGCCTACGTGTCCGGCAATGCGATCTTCGCCAAGTACCTGCAGTTCCCCTACATCCCGGGCGCCGGCGAGCTGGCGGTGATCTGCGGGGCGATCGCGGGGGCGGGCCTCGGGTTCCTCTGGTTCAACGCCTATCCGGCCGAGGTGTTCATGGGCGACGTCGGCGCGCTCGCGCTCGGTGCGGCGCTCGGGACGATCGCCGTCATCGTGCGGCAGGAGATCGTGCTGTTCATCATGGGTGGCGTGTTTGTCGTCGAGACGCTGTCGGTGATGATCCAGGTGGCGTCGTTCAAGCTCACCGGCCGGCGCGTGTTCCGGATGGCGCCGATCCACCATCACTACGAACTCAAGGGCTGGAAGGAGAACCAGGTCGTGGTCCGCTTCTGGATCATCACGATGCTGCTGGTGCTCGCCGGCCTGTCCACGCTGAAGCTGCGCTGATGACCAGATACAAGGGACGCCGGGCGGTGGTGCTGGGATGCGGGCTGACCGGCCTTTCGCTGGCGCGCTTCCTCGCCGGTCGCGGAGCGAAGGTGCGGGTCGCCGACACGCGGGACGCGCCGCCGCACGCCGAATCGCTGGCGCGAGACCTTCCCGGCGTGCCGCTCGAGACCGGGCCGTTCTCGGCGTCCACCTTCGCGGGCGCCGACCTGATCGCGATCAGCCCCGGCATCGCCAAGGACCAGCCGGCGATCGCCGCTGCGGTCGCGGACGGCGCCGAGCTGGTCGGCGACATCGAGCTGTTCGCGCGGGAGCTGCCGCCCGGGCGCCGCGTGCTGGCGATCACCGGCACCAACGGCAAGTCGACGGTGACCGCGCTGACCGGCGCGCTCACCGTCGCGGCAGGGCTGTCGACGGTCGTTGCCGGCAACATCGGCGACGCCGTGCTCGACGTGCTGGCGCAGATCGAGGCCGGTGCACCGTGGCCCGCGGTGTTCGTGCTGGAACTCTCGTCGTACCAGCTCGAGACCACGACGAGCCTGAAGCCGGTGGCCGCCACCGTGCTCAACCTCTCCGCCAACCATCTCGATCGCTACGCCGGCATCGTCGACTACGCCGCGGCCAAGGCGACGATCTTCACCCATGCCGACGTCCAGGTTCTCAACCGCGACGACGCCGTCGTCCGGCTGATGCGCCGGCCGGGCCATACGGCGCAAACCTTCGGCGCCGGCGTGCCGATGTCGGAGGAAGAGTGGGGCCTGGTGCCGCGCGCCGACGGCGCGTGGCTCGCGCGCGGCGGCGCGCTGCTGCTGCCGGCCGCCGACCTGGCGCTGGCCGGCCGCCACAACGCGCTGAACGCGCTGGCCGCGCTCGCGCTGACGTCCGCCGTCGCCAAGATCGACACCGCCGTGCTCGGCGCGCTGGCCCGGTTCACCGGCCTGCCGCACCGGATGCAGCGCGTCGCGCGGGCGGGCGGGGTCGACTACATCGACGACTCGAAGGGCACCACGGTCGCCGCCACGCTGGCGGCGCTGGAGGGCGCCACGGGTCGCGTGGTCCTGATCGCCGGCGGCGACGGCAAGGGCCAGTCGTTCGCGCCACTGAAGGCCGCCGTCGGCGCGCATTGCCGTGCCGTGCTGACCATCGGCCGGGACGCGCCGCTGCTCGAGCAGGCGCTCGAGGGGACGCCGGCGCGCGTCGAGGCCGCCGGGACGCTCGAGAGGGCGGTTGCGCGTGCGGCGGCACTGGCGGAGGCCGGCGACACGGTGCTGCTCAGCCCCGCCTGCGCGAGCCTCGACCAGTTCGCGAGCTACGTCGAGCGCGGCGAGCGCTTCGCCGCCCTCGTCCGTGCGGTTACCGGGGCAGCGGCCGATGCGTAGGACCATCGCCGCCACCGCGACGCTGTCGCCGCTCGACGCGCTGCGCCGGATGCGGTCGCTTCCCGCCGCGTCGCGCCACCCGCGGACGATGCTCGCCTACGACGTGTCGCTGGCGTGGACTTCGGCGCTGCTGCTGGCACTCGGGCTGGTGATGGTCTATTCGTCGTCGATCGCGATGGCCGAGGCGTCGCCGCACACCGGCAACCGGGCGTGGTATTTCCTGGTCCGCCACGCAGTCTTCGTGGGCGTCGGCTGCGTCGCCGCCTTCGTCGCGTTCCAGATGCCGGTGAAGGTCTGGCAGCGCCTGGCGCCGTGGCTGTTCATCGGCGGCGCGGTGCTGCTGGTCGCGGTGCTGATCCCCGGCGTCGGCCGCTCGGTGAACGGAGCGCGCCGCTGGCTGCCGCTCGGAGTCGCGAACCTCCAGCCTTCGGAGTTCATGAAACTCGCGGTCGTGCTGTACGCGGCCAGCTACGCGGTCCGCAAGGCGGCGTTCCTGCACGCGCGCCAGCCGCTCAAGCACACGCTGCTGAAGGGCTTCCTGCCGCTGTTCGTCGTGACGACCGGGATCGGCGCGCTGCTGCTGCTCGAACCGGACTTCGGCGCCTTCGTCGTCATCGTCGCGATCGCGTTCGGCATCCTGTTCCTGGGCGGCCTCGACTGGCGGCTCTTCCTCGGCCTGTCGCTGCTGTTGCCGGTCGCGCTCGGCGCGATCCTGGTTGCGGCGCCGTATCGGCTGCAACGCCTGACCGCCTTCCTCGACCCGTGGTCCGACCCGTTCGGCAAGGGCTACCAGCTTTCGCACTCGCTGATCGCGTTCGGCCGCGGCGAGTGGTTCGGCGCCGGCCTCGGCGCGTCGGTCGAGAAGCTGCTCTACCTGCCCGAGGCGCACACCGATTTCCTGCTGGCGGTGATCGCCGAGGAACTGGGCCTCGTCGGTGTGCTCGCGGTGCTGGCGCTGTTCGTGTGGCTGCTGTTCCGCGCGTATGCGATCGGGCGCCAGGCTGCGCTGCTCGAGCGTCCCTTTGCCGCGCTGGTTGCGCAGGGCATCGGGCTGTGGATCGGCGTGCAGGCGTTCATCAACATCGGCGTCAACATGGGCGTGCTGCCGACGAAGGGCCTGACGCTGCCGCTGCTGTCCTTCGGCGGCTCGGGCATCGTCGCCAACTGCGTCGCGCTGGCGATCCTGCTTCGCGTCGACTTCGAGAACCGCCGGCTGTTGCGGGGGTTCCAGGAATGAGCGCCGGTGCGATGACGGTGATGATCACGACCGGCGGCACCGGCGGCCACATCTTCCCCGGGCTCGCCGTAGCGGGCGAGCTCGCCCGCCGCGGCCATCGGGTGTTCTGGCTCGGCACGCGCGACGGCATGGAGGCGCGGCTGGTCCCCAGGCACGGCGTCGACTTCGAAGGCATGGACTTCGGCAGCGTCCGCGGGAAGGGCTGGCGGCGGCTGCTGTTCGGCCCGTTCGCGATCCTGCGCGCCTGTGTCCAGGCTGCCGGCGTCATCCGGCGTCGTGCGCCGCAGGTCGTCGTCGGCTTCGGCGGGTTCGCCTCGTTCCCGGGGGCGCTCACCGCGGTGGCGAAGCAGTTGCCGCTCGTCATCCACAATCTCGACGCCAAGCCGGGGCTCGCCAACCGGGTGCTCCGCTACGGCGCCGATCGCGTGCTGACCGGCTTTCCCGGCACCTTCGGCGCGACCGAGGGCGGCCGCCCCGAATGGATCGGCAATCCGCTGCGCGCGGAGATCGAGTCGCTGCCGGCGCCGGAGGCGCGCTTCGCCGGCCGCACCGGGCCGCTGTCGGTGCTGGTCGTCGGCGGCAGCCTCGGCGCCGTCGCGCTCAACGACTGCGTGCCGCAGGCGCTGGCGCTGTTCGCGCCGGAGGTGCGCCCGCGCGTCGTCCACCAGGCGGGCGAGAAGCACATCGACGCGCTGGCGGCCGCCTATGCGCGGGCCGGCGTCGCGGCGGAATGCCTGCCGTTCATCGACGACATGGCGCGGCGGTATGCGGCCGCCGACGTGGTGATCTGCCGCAGCGGGGCCACCACCGTCGCGGAGATCGCTGCGGCCGGCGTCGCCAGCGTGCTGGTGCCGTTCCCCCACGCCGCCGACGATCACCAGGTCGACAACGCGCGGCAGCTCGCCGATCGCGGGGCCGCCGAGCTCATCCTGCAGCGCGACCTCTCGCCCGATCGGCTCGCGGCGTGGCTCGCCGGCGCGACGCGCGAGCGCCTGCTCGCGATGGCGATGGCGGCGCGCGCGCTCCGCCGTCCGGGCGCGGCGGCGCGGGTCGCCGACGTCTGCGCCGAGCTCGCCGGAGCACGGACATGAAGCACAAGGTCCGGCACATCCATTTCGTCGGCATCGGCGGCGCCGGCATGAGCGGCATTGCCGAAGTCCTCGCGACGCAGGGCTACCGCGTGACCGGCTCGGACCTCGTCGCGAGCGCGACGACGCAGCGGCTTGCCGGCCTCGGCATCGCCGTGGCCACGGGGCACGACGCTGCCCACGTCGCCGGCGCGGATGTCGTCGTCGTGTCGACCGCGGTGGCGGCGGACAACCCGGAAGTCGTCGCCGCCCGCGAGCGCGGCGTGCCGGTGGTGCCGCGCGCGCTGATGCTGGCCGAGCTGATGCGCTTCAAACAGGGCATCGCGGTCGCCGGCACGCACGGCAAGACGACGACGACCAGCCTGGTCGCGTCGGTGCTCGCCGAGGGAGGGCTCGACCCGACCTTCGTCATCGGCGGCCGGCTGCTCGCCGCGGGTGCCAACGCACGCCTCGGCAGCGGCGACTTCCTCGTCGCCGAGGCCGACGAGTCCGATGCGTCGTTCCTCTGCCTGCAGCCCGTACTCGCCGTCATCACCAACATCGACGCCGACCACATGGAGACCTATGGTCACGACTTCGCCCGCCTGAAGCGCGCGTTCGTCGACTTCGCGCAGCGGCTGCCTTTCTACGGCGTCGCGGTCCTGTGCACCGACGACCCGAACGTCCGCGAAATCGCCGCCGACATCGCCAAGCCGCAGCTGACCTACGGGCTGGACGACGATGCGGCGCTGCGCGCGGTCGACGTCGTCCATGCGGGTGGCAGGATGCGCTTCACCGCCCGCGCCGCCGGGACGGCCGACCTCGCCGTCGACCTCAACCTCGCCGGAATCCACAACGTCCGGAACGCGCTGGCGGCGATCGCGATCGGCCGCGAAGTCGGCGTCGCCGACGCCGCGATCGCGCGGGCGCTCACCGAGTTCCGCGGCGTCGGCCGCCGCTTCCAGCGCTACGGGGAAGTCCTGCTGGGCGGCGGCGCGTACACGCTGATCGACGACTATGGCCACCACCCGGTCGAGATGGCCGCGGTGATCGCGGCCGTCCGGGCGAGCTTCCCCGGCCGCAGGCTGCTGCTCGCGTTCCAGCCGCACCGGTACAGCCGCACGCGCGACCTGTTCGAGGACTTTGCCCGCGTGCTGTCTACGGTCGATGCGCTGGTGCTCGCCGACGTCTATCCGGCGGGAGAGCAGCCGCTGGTCGCCGCCGACGGTCGCGCGCTGGCCCGCGCTGTCCGCGTGGCGGGCAAAGTCGAGCCGCTGTTCGTCGACAGCGTGGCCGAGGTTCCTGCGGCGATCCGCTCGCTTGCGCGTGCCGGCGACGTCGTGGTGACGATGGGCGCGGGCTCGATCGGCCAGGTGCCGGCGCAGCTGACCGCGCCCGCGGCCGGGACGGGGGCATGATGGACATGGCCGAGACCCGTCACTTCCGGCAATTGCGCGGCGCGCTCGTCGCCGACGCGCCGCTCGCCAGGTACACGAGCTGGCGCGCCGGGGGGCGGGCGCAGTTGCTGTTTCTTCCCGCCGACCGCGACGACCTCGCGGTATTTCTTCGGCAGCTGCCGCCGGCAATGCCGCTGACGGTGCTCGGGCTCGGCAGCAACACGCTGGTCCGCGACGGCGGCATCGCCGGCGCGGTCGTCGTCACCCACAGCCCCGGCGCGGCGCTCGCCGTCGCCGACGGCCTGATCTACGCCGACGCCGCGGTGGCGAGCCCGAAACTCGCGCGTTTCGCCGCCATCCACGGCTGCGCAGGCGCCGAGTTCCTCGCAGGCGTTCCCGGTACCGTCGGCGGCGCGCTGGCGATGAACGCCGGCTGCTACGGCGGCGAGACGTGGACCTACGTCGTGCGCGTCGAGGTGCTGACGCGCGCCGGCGTGTTCGAGGTGCGCACGCCGGCGGACTACCGGATCGGCTACCGCTCGGTGCACCGCGCGGACGGCGCGCCCCCCGACGGCATCTTCACCGCCGCCTGGTTCCGCTTCCCCCCCGGCGACGCCGCCGCCGCGCGGGCGCGCATCCGCGAGCTCCTGGCGCGGCGCATCGCGGCGCAGCCGCTCGACCAGCCGAACGCCGGCAGCGTGTTCCGCAACCCGCCGGGCGATCACGCAGCGCGGCTGATCGAGTCGTGCGGACTCAAGGGGTTCGCTATCGGCGACGCCCAGGTATCGGCGAAGCACGCGAACTTCATCGTCAACCCGCGGCGGACCGCGCGCGCCGCCGACATCGAGGCGCTGATCTTCCACGTCCAGCGGGTCGTGCGCGAACGCACCGGCGTGCTGCTCGAACCCGAGGTGCGGATCATCGGCGCGCGGGCGCAGGAGGGTGAATGAACGGGAATGGGAGCGACTTCGGCAAGGTGGCGGTGCTGATGGGCGGGCCGAGCTCCGAGCGCGAGATCTCGTTCCTGTCCGGCAACGCGGTGCTGCGGGCGCTGCGCGAGCGCGGCGTCGACGCGCACGCGTTCGACCCCGCGGAGCGGGACCTGTGGGAATTGAGGCGCGACGGCTATGCGCGCGTCTTCATCGCGCTGCACGGGCGCTTCGGCGAGGACGGCACGGTGCAGGGTGCGCTGGAGACGCTGGGCATACCGTACACCGGCAGCGGCGTGATGGCTTCGGCGCTGGCGATGGACAAGTGGCGCACCAAGCTCGTGTGGCAGGCGAGCGGGGTGCCGACGCCGCGCTACCGCGTCGCCGACGCGGGCACCGACTGGATGGGCATCGTCGCCGAGCTGGGACTGCCGCTGATCGTGAAGCCCGCGCACGAGGGCTCGACCATCGGCCTCACCAAGGTCACGACCGTCGACCACGGCGAACTCCCGCAGGCCTGGGCGGTGGCCGCGGAGCACGACCCGCTGGTGCTGGTCGAGGAATTCGTCGCCGGGCAGGAGCTCACCGCGGCGGTAGTCGGCGACCGTGCGCTGCCGCTGATCCGGATCGAGGCACCGCAGGGCAACTACGACTACCACAACAAGTACTTTTCCGACGAGACCCGGTACCACTGCCCCGCGGGGCTGCCGGACGCGCAGGAGCAGGCGATCCGAGACGCCTCCCTGGCGGCATTCCGCGTGGTCGGCTGCACCGGCTGGGGCCGGCTCGACCTGATCCTGCGGCCCGACGGGACGTTCTCGTTCCTCGAGGTCAACACGTCGCCCGGCATGACCGGGCACTCGCTGGTGCCGATCGCCGCGAGCGTCGCCGGCATCGCGTTCCCGGACCTCTGCGTCGACATCCTGAGGGGCGCCCATGTGGGATGACGCCCGCCAGATGAACATCGCCGCCGGCGTCCTCGTCGCGCTGGCCGCGCTCGCCGTCCTCTGGTCCGCCGGCGGGTGGCTGGTGCGGCAGCCGTGGGCCGCATTCCGCGAGGTCGTCGTCGCGGCGCCGCTCGAGCGCGCCAGCGCGCCGCACGTCGAGGCGGTGATCCGCGACGAGCTGGCCGGCACCTTCTTCACCATGGACCTGGCCCGCGCCGGCGAGTCGCTGAAGAAGGTGGCGTGGGTGCGCACCGTGTCGCTGCGGCGGCAGTGGCCTGGCCGGCTGGAAGTGACGGTCGAGGAGCACGTGCCGCTCGCGCGCTGGAACGATGCGGCGCTGGTCAACACGGACGGAGAGACGTTCGTCGCCGACTGGAACGGCGAACTGCCCCTGTTCGCGGGTCCCGAGGGCCGCGCCGCCGAAGTCACGCTGCGCTGGCGCGAATGGACCGAGGTGCTGGCGCCGCTGGCACTCACGCTACCGGCGATCCGGCTGTCCGAGCGCGGCGGCTGGAGCCTGTCCGCCGCCGGCGCGGCGGGGCGGCTGCAGCTCGAGCTGGGCCGCGACGAACCTTCGACGCGCCTCGGCCGCTTTGTCGCCGCCTACGGACGCACCATCGGCGCGCTGGCGCGCGTCGGCACGAAGGTGGGGCATGTCGATCTGCGTTACCGGAACGGCTTCGCGGCGCGGGTGCCGGGGTTCCGGGAGAAGCCGCCGAAGAAGGCGGCCTGAAGTCCCATGGGAAGCGGGGAATAGATGGTGAAGGACAGCAAGAACCTGATCGTCGGGCTCGACATCGGCACGTCGAAGATCGTCGCGATCGTCGCCGAGGTGGCGCCCGACGGCGCGCTCAACATCATCGGCATGGGCTCGCAGCCCTCGCGCGGATTGAAGAAGGGCGTCGTCGTCAACATCGAGGCGACGATGGCGTCGATCCAGCGCGTGCTGGAGGAGGCCGAGCTGATGGCCGACTGCCGGATCACCCAGGTCTACACCGGGGTCGCCGGCAGCCACATCCGCAGCCTCAATTCCAGCGGCATGGTCGCGATCAAGGAAAAGGAAGTGACGCAGGCGGACATCGACCGCGTCGTGGAGACCGCCAAGGCGATCGCCATCCCCAACGACCAGCAGATCCTGCACATCCTGCCGCAGGAATTCATCATCGACGGCCAGGAGGACGTGCGCGAGCCGCTCGGAATGAGCGGCGTGCGCCTCGAGGTGAAGGTGCACATCGTGACCGGCGCCGTCTCGGCCGTCGAGAACATCACCAAGTGCGTCCGGCGCTGCGGGCTCGAGGTCAGGGACGTGATCCTGCAGCCGCTCGCCTCGTCGATCGCCGTGCTCAACGACGACGAGAAGGAGCTCGGCGTCTGCCTGATGGACATCGGCGGTGGGACCACCGACATCGCCGTGTTCGCCAATGGCGCGATCCGGCACACCGCGGTGATTCCGATCGCCGGCGACCAGGTCACCAACGACATCGCGATGACGCTGCGCACCCCGACCAAGGACGCCGAGGAGCTGAAGATCCGCCACGGCTGCGCGCTGCGGCAGCTGGCGAACGCCAACGACGTGATCGAGGTGCCCGGGGTCGGTGAGCGCGGACCGCGCAAGCTGTCGCGGCAGATGCTGGCGGAGGTCATCGAGCCGCGGATCGAGGAGCTCTACACGCTGGTCCAGGCCGAGCTGCGCCGGTCGGGATTCGAGGAGCTCCTGTCCTCCGGGCTCGTCCTCACCGGCGGCACCGCGCTGCTCGCCGGGATGACCGAGCTCGGCGAGGAGGTATTCCATCTGCCGGTGCGCGTCGGCGTGCCCGCGTACGTCGGCGGACTGGCCGACGTCGTGCGCAGCCCGCGCTACGCGACCGCAGTCGGCCTGCTGATCGAGGGGCGCGACCAGTACCTGCGCGAGCAGGACGCGCGTGCTCCCGCCGGGATCGGCGGCGTGGCGGAACGGATGAGGCAATGGTTCAAGGCGAACTTCTGACGGCAATCGACCAACATCGACGAGACGAAAAAGGCAGCAGGGACATGGCAGGCGATTCACGCAACGTACGGCATCCAACCCCACTACAACAACCGCAGACCGGACAGGAAAAAGGAGCACACCATGTTTGAAATCATCGACCAGACCACCCCCGAGGGCGCGATCATCAAGGTGATCGGCATCGGGGGCTGCGGGGGCAACGCCGTCGAACACATGATCGGCCGCGGCCTGTCCGGGGTCGAATTCATCTGCGCCAACACCGACGCGCAGGCGCTGAAGCGCTCGACCGCCCGCGTCCAGGTGCAGCTGGGCAGCGCGCTCACGCGTGGCCTCGGCGCCGGCGCCAAGCCCGAGATCGGTCGCGACGCGGCCAACGAGGATCGCGACCGCATCGCCGAGCTGATCGACGGCGCCGACATGCTGTTCATCACCGCCGGCATGGGTGGCGGCACCGGCACCGGCGCGGCGCCGGTGATCGCCGACCTGGCGAAGAGCATGGGCATCCTGACGGTGGCCGTCGTCACGCGTCCGTTCCAGTTCGAGGGCAAGCGCCAGAAGGTCGCGCAGACCGGGATCGAGGAGCTCGGCAAGCGCGTCGACTCGCTGATCATCATCCCGAACGACAAGCTGATGGAAGTGCTGGGCGAGGACGTCTCGGTGCTCGACGCCTACGCCGCCGCCAACGACGTCCTGCACGATGCCGTCGCGGGCATCGCCGAGGTGATCAACAATCCCGGCCTCGTCAACGTCGACTTCGCCGACGTGCGCACGGTGATGGGCGAAGTCGGCATGGCGATGATGGGATCGGCGACGACCAGCGGCTCGGACCGCGCGCGCAGCGCTGCGCAGGCGGCGGTGCGAAGCCCCCTGCTCGAGGACGTCAACCTGGCCGGCGCGCGCGGCGTGCTGGTCAACATCACCGCGTCCGCCGGCCTCAAGATGAAGGAGTATCACGAGGTCATGAACACCATCAAGGAATTCACCGCCGAGGAGGCGATGGTGATCGTGGGCACGGTGATCGACGACACGATGGACGACCGGCTGCGCGTCACGATGGTCGCGACAGGTCTCGGTGCGACCAAGGCGGCGCTGCGGGCGCCGAACATCCAGCTCGTCGAGACGCCGGTGATGCGGACGGGAACCGACAACCAGCCGGTCGGGAGGGGGATCGAGACGATCAACTACGACGACCTCGACCAGCCGGCCGTGGTCCGCCGGGCGCGCCCGGCGCCGTCGTCGGGGCCGTCGATCGACGCGTCGGACATTCCTGCCTTCCTGCGCAAGCAGGCGGACTGAGGGGGCGCGCATCGATGCCGCGGGGCGGGGCCCGGCGCCCGACCGGCGTGGTTTTCGGACCCGCGGCAGCGTGCTAGACTGCTCGATTATTGCGATGCAATATCCGTCGAGAACACTGTCGACATGACCATCGACCCTCCCGTCGAGCCGGCAGCGTACCCGCCAGGCCTGCCGACTGCGCCGAAGACGCCGCGATGCTCAAGCAACGCACGCTGAAGACGACGATCCGGACGACCGGCGTGGGCCTGCATACGGGCGCGCGGGTCGAACTCGTCCTGCGGCCGGCGCCGCCAAACACGGGCGTCGTCTTCCACCGGGTCGATCTCGAGCGCACGGTCGACCTTCCCGCCACCGCGGAACTGGTCGGCGACACCCGGCTGTCGTCCACGCTGAAGGTCGGCGGCACGTCGGTTTCCACCGTCGAGCATGTCATGTCCGCGCTCGCCGGCCTCGGCATCGACAACCTGCACATCGACGTCGCGGGTCCCGAGATTCCGATCATGGACGGCAGTGCGGGACCGTTCGTGTTCCTGCTGCAGTCGGCCGGGATCGTCGAGCAGGATGCGCCGAAACGCTTCCTCCGCGTCACGGCGCCCGTTGAAGTCCGCGACGGGGACAAGTGGGCGCGGTTCGACCCGCACCACGGGTTCAAGCTCGACTTCACCATCGACTTCCCGCACCCGGTCTTCGGATCGGAAAACCGGCACGTCATCATCGACTTCGCCGACCATTCCTACATCAAGGAAGTGGCGCGGGCGCGGACTTTCGGCTTCATGCAGGACGTCGAGACCATGCGCTCGATGGGTCTCGCCCTCGGCGGCAGCCTGCAGAACGCCGTCGTCCTCGACGAAACGCGCGTCCTCAACACCGAGGGGTTGCGTTACGAGAACGAGTTCGTCAAGCACAAGGTGCTCGACGCCATCGGCGACCTCTACCTGCTCGGCCACCCGCTGATCGGCCAGTACACCGCGTACAAGTCGGGGCACGCGCTCAACAACGCGCTGGCCCGGGCGCTGCTCGCCCGCGCCGACGCGCACGAGGTGGTCACGTTCGCGGCCGAGGCCGACGCGCCGTCGGCCTTCCAGGACTGGCGGCTCGCGCCCGCCTGACCCACCGCCACTCCGCCACCCGCGCAGGACGTTTCTGGCGGGCACCCTTGCGGTCCCGCCGTGCCCGCACCCTGACCAACGCGTCGCCGCCCATCCTTCAAGGCCATGGTCCTCGTCCGGTTGCTGCTCTTTTTCGCCCTTGCGACGATCGCCGTCGCGGGCTTCCTGTACCTGATCAAGCGTGATCGCCGCTACCTGCGGTTCATCGGGCAGGTCGTGAAATTCACGATCCTGGTACTGCTGCTGGTGCTGCTGCTGTTCGCGGCCGAGCGCGTCCTCGGCCCGTTCCTGTCCCCGCTGCTCTAGCGGCCCGTCGGGCCAACCGGCTCGGTCGCCGGCTGCCGGCAGCCGTGCCGGGGACCGGCTCGCCCGGGAGGTCTATGACCACGGGCGTCAGCGACAACCTCGCTCAAGGGACCGTCAACGTCGCCCAAAGTCGATTAATTTGTCGCATCGTCGCCCATCGCCCCCTCGCGCCGAAGACCGGCGCACCGACCGTGGGCGCGCTCACCTGGCAGCCCTAGCGGCCGACGCGGCGCACGAAGCGCTCGAGCGCCAGGCGCAAAGGGCCCGGCGCAAGCCGCCGGGCAAGCTCGCCCAGCGGCTGGAGTGCTTGTCTATCTGGCTGATTTTTATGGGGTTTATTCACCTGTTCCGGGTCGACCCGAACTTGCACCCGAACCCGCAATCCGCTAGAGTTGATCCCTTCGCGCTGCAAGGCGGCGGCGAGTTCGGGCAGGCGTTGCCGAACGATGGCGGCGACGGCACCGGCATCCGTGGTGATCAGCGGATCGGCTCCGGGCGGCATCCGGACGTGAACGCGCTCTGCCAGGAGACGCGGCAGGCAGCGGCGCACGACGGAGGTCATCGCGGTCTCGCGGGCGAGTCGCTGCTGCCAGTCGGCCAGCGCGGAGTCCGCGGATACGACGCGGGACAGGGGTTGTGGAAGGCGGGTCATCTGCGGTGGAAGGCGCGGTTCGACGTTCACCGCCGGCGGCAGGCCGGCGACCAGCCAAGCGGGAGAATGCGACTTGAATATCATACTGGTGTCCGGCGCCACGGCGCGCGCGCGGACCCTGACGCTGGACTGGCGGCACGGCATCGTAGGTGGCCTCGCGCTGCTGGTGCTGTTCGTCGGCTTCACGCTGGCCTTCAATTTCGTCACCCTCAGGTACGCTGCGGCGACGCAGCACCCGTGGTTGCAGGCCATCGTGCTCGCCGATCAGCGGGCCGAGGCGCTGCGGACGCAGGAAAAGGTCCAGGGGCACCTCAACGCGATGGCGGTTCGCCTGGGCGAGCTGCAGGCGCGGATGCTGCGCCTCGACGGTCTCGGCGACCGGCTGGCCAAGGCCGCGGGGCTGAAGCCGCAGGAACTTCCGGCCGGACAGGCCCCCGGGCGAGGCGGCGCGGAAAGCAGCCTGCCGGCGCGCAATCTGTCGGTGGCTGAGTTCACCGCCCTCCTCGAGCGGCTTGCACGGGAGGTCAACGAACGCTCCGACCAGCTCGGGGTGCTCGAGGCGCTGCTGGTCGAAGACTCGGCAAGCCGGAAGTTCCTGCCCACGCTGCTGCCGGTCGTCGACGGGTGGTTCTCGTCGAACTTCGGCTACCGCATCGACCCGTTCTCCGGCCAGCAGTCCTTCCACGAGGGCATCGACTTCCCCGCCGAGTCCGGAACCGCGATCGTCGCCGCCGCCAGCGGGCTGGTGGTCGAAGCCGGGTGGCATCCCCAGTATGGTAAAATTGTCGAGATCGATCACGGCAACGGGCTGGTGTCGCGTTATGCGCATGCGTCGCAGCTCGGCGTCAAGGAAGGCGATCTCGTCGTTCGCGGCCAGCACATCGGCGCGGTCGGCACGACCGGGCGCTCGACCGGCCCCCATCTGCATTTCGAGGTCCGCCTGAACGGCGTGCCGCAGAATCCCGTGCGCTTCCTGGGCAAGAGCTGACTTCCGCGGCGCGGGATGTCGGCGCGAATGCGAGGGGTGAGGCGGTCCTCACCCCTTGTTTTTTGCCCCGTCGGCAGCCAACTCAAATTTCCATGATCTCCAACATCCTCACCCGCATCTTCGGCAGCCGCAACGAGCGGCTCCTCAAGCAGTACGCCCAGGCGGTCCGCCAGATCAACGCCCTGGAGCCGGCCACCGCCGCGCTGTCCGACGACGCGCTGAAGGCGAAGACCGCGGAGTTCAAGGAGCGCGTCGCCAAGGGCGAGGCGCTGGACGCGATCCTGCCCGAGGCCTTCGCCGTCGTCCGCGAAGCGGGGAAGCGGACGCTCGGCATGCGTCACTTCGACGTCCAGCTGATCGGCGGCATCGCGCTGCACAACGGCAAGATTTCCGAAATGCGCACCGGCGAGGGCAAGACGCTGGTGGCCACGCTTCCCGCTTACCTCAATGCGCTCGAGGGCAAGGGCGTCCATCTGGTCACGGTGAACGACTACCTCGCCCAGCGCGACGCCGACTGGATGGGCCGGATCTACCGCTTTCTCGGGCTCACCGTCGGCGTGAACCTGTCGCAGATGGCGCACGAGGAGAAGCAGGCTGCCTACAACGCCGACATCACCTACGGCACCAACAACGAGTTCGGCTTCGACTACCTGCGCGACAACATGGTCTTCCAGGGAGCGGAGCGCGTTCAGCGGACCCTCAATTACGCGATCGTCGACGAAGTGGACTCGATCCTCATCGACGAGGCGCGCACGCCGCTGATCATCTCCGGCCAGGCCGACGACAACATCGAGACCTACTACCGGCTCAACGAGCTGCCGTCGAAGCTGGCGCGCCAGGCCGAAGAGAAGGGGCCGGGGGACTACTTCGTCGACGAGAAGGCCCACCAGGTGCTCTTGTCCGAGGAGGGCCACGAGAAGGCGGAGGGCGTGCTCTCCGCGATGGGCCTGATCGCTCCCGGATCCTCGCTCTACGACGCGCAGAACATCGCGCTGGTCCACCATCTGTACGCGGCGCTGCGCGCCCACGCGCTGTACCACCGCGACCAGCACTACGTCGTGCAGAACGGCGAGGTCATCATCGTCGACGAGTTCACGGGGCGCCTGATGTCCGGCCGCCGGTGGTCCGACGGCCTGCACCAGGCGGTGGAGGCGAAGGAGGGCGTGCCGATCCAGCGCGAGAACCAGACGCTCGCCTCGATCACCTTCCAGAACTACTTCCGGATGTACGGCAAGCTCGCGGGCATGACCGGCACCGCCGACACCGAGGCGTTCGAGTTCCAGCAGATCTACCACCTCGAGACGGTCGTCATCCCGACCAACCTGCCGATGGTCCGCAAGGACGCCAACGACCAGGTCTACCGCACCTTCCAGGAGAAGATCGACGCGATCATCGCGGACGTACGCGATTGCCACGAGCGCGGCCAACCGGTGCTGGTGGGCACGACGTCGATCGAGAACTCCGAGCTGCTGTCGAAGTACCTGGAAAAGGAGAAACTGCCGCACGAGGTGCTCAACGCCAAGCAGCATGCGCGCGAGGCCGAGATCGTCGCGCAGGCGGGGCAGTCGGGCTCCGTCACCATCGCCACCAACATGGCCGGCCGCGGCACCGACATCGTGCTCGGCGGCAGCATCGAGCCGAAGATCCTGGTGCTGCGCGAGGATGCCGCGCTCGCGCCCGCCGAGCGCGACCTGGCCATCGGCCGCATGCGGTCGGAATGGCAGGTGCGCCACGATGCCGTCATCAAGGCCGGCGGCCTGCACATCATCGGCACCGAGCGGCACGAGTCGCGCCGCATCGACAACCAGCTGCGCGGACGCGCCGGGCGGCAGGGCGACCCCGGGAGCTCGCGGTTCTACCTGTCGCTCGAGGATCCGCTGCTGCGCATCTTCGGCGGCGAGCGGCTCGGCGTCATCATGCAGAAGCTCAAGATGCCCGACGGCGAGCCGATCGAGCATCCGATCGTCAACCGCTCGATCGCCAAGGCGCAGAACCGCGTCGAATCGCGCAACTTCGACATCAGAAAGCAGCTGCTGGAGTACGACGACGTCGCCAACGACCAGCGCAAGGTGATCTACCAGCAGCGCAACGAGCTGCTGGAAAGCACGGACATCTCCGAGACGATCCACAACATGATCCGCGGCGAGACCGACGCCACGGTGCGGCGCTACATCCCGCCGGAATCGGTCGAGGAGCAGTGGGACGCAGCCGGCCTCCAGCAGGCGCTGCTGTCGGATTTCCAGATGCAGGCGCCGGTCGCCGACTGGATCGCCAGCGATCACGACCTCACCGACGAAACGCTGCGCGACAGGCTGGTCGAGGCAGCGGTCGCGCAGTACAAGGCCAAGGAGGCGGAGGTCGGGCCCGAGCTGATGCGCCAGTTCGAGCGGAGCCTGATGCTGCAGACCGTCGACCAGCACTGGCGCGAGCATCTCGCCAATCTCGACCACCTGCGCCAGGGCATCCACCTGCGCGGCTATGCGCAGAAGAACCCGAAGCAGGAGTACAAGCGCGAGGCCTTCGAGCTGTTCTCGGAGATGCTCGACCGCATCAAGACCGACGTGACCCGGATCATCCTGTCGGTGCAGGTGCGCACGCAGGAGGACGTCCAGGCCGTCGAGGAAGCGCCAGCGGTGAGCAACGTCAAGTACCAGCACGCCGACTACGACGAGGCGCTGGCCGCGGCCCCGGACGAGGCGGCGCCGGCGAGGGCACCGTTCGCCCGTGCCGGCGAGAAGGTCGGCCGCAACGATCCCTGCCCCTGCGGCTCGGGCAAGAAGTACAAGCAGTGCCACGGCAAGCTCGGCTGACCGCCGCGGGGTGACACGGGAAGGGCTGCGGTAGAATCGCCGCGGCCCTTTTCCATTTCCGGACCTCCCTATGCCCGTCCGTTACACGCCGCCCAGGCCCTCCGACCTCCTGCCCGTCGCCGGCGTCGCGCTGGGCACGGCCGCCGCGAAGATCAAGAACTGGGCACGCGACGACGTGCTCGTCGCGCTGTTCGACCCCGGCACCGTCGCCGCCGGCGTGTTCACCCAGAACCGCTTCTGCGCCGCGCCGGTCACGGTCTGCCGCCGCCACCTCGCGCGCGACGGCACCGGCGGCGCCTCGCTGCGGGCACTGGTCGTCAACGCGGGCAACGCCAATGCGGGGACCGGCGCGCGCGGGCTCGCCGACGCCGAGACGACCTGCGCCGCGGTCGCCAGCATCGTCGGCTGCACGATGCAGGAAGTGCTGCCGTTCTCCACCGGAGTGATCATGGAGCCGCTGCCGGTCGCCCGGCTCGTCGCGGCGCTGCCGGCCGCGAAGGGCGCCGCCCGGCCCGACAACTGGTTCGCGGCGGTGTCGGCGATCATGACCACCGACACCGTGCCCAAGGGCGCGTCGCGGCGCATCCTCGTCGACGGCGTCCCGATCACCGTCACCGGCATCGCCAAGGGCGCCGGAATGATCCATCCGAACATGGCGACGATGCTGTCGTTCATCGCCACCGACGCGCCGATCGCGGCGCCGCTGCTCGGCGCGCTCGCGCGCGAGATCGCCGACGTCTCGTTCAACTGCGCGACGGTCGACGGCGACACGTCGACCAACGACAGCTTCGTGCTCGCGGCGACGGCCAGGGCGCCGCTGCCGCCGCTCGCACGCGCGGACGACCCGCGGCTCGCCGCCGTCCGCGACGCGCTGGCCGGGGTCGCGATCGAACTGGCGCAGGCAATCGTTCGCGACGGCGAGGGGGCGACCAAGTTCATCACCATCGCCGTGGAAGGCGGCCGCGACGCGGCCGAATGCCGGAAGATCGCGCTGCAGATTGCGCATTCCCCGCTGATCAAGACCGCGTTCTTCGCGTCGGACCCGAACCTCGGTCGCATCGTCTGCGCGATCGGCAATGCGGCGGCGCCCGACCTGGACCCTGCGGGAGTGTCGTTCTGGCTGGACGACGTGCTGGTCGTCGACCACGGCGGGCGCGCCGCCAGCTACCGCGAGGAGGACGGCCTGCGGGTGATGAAAGCCGAGGACATCGGTGTCCGCGTGGCGCTCGGTCGCGGCGACGCCGCGGCGCGGGTGTGGACCTGCGACTTCTCGCACGACTACGTGTCGATCAACGCGGATTACCGGAGCTGAGCGTGGCCGGCATCGGCGACTATTTCGCGCTGCTGGCCCGGATCGAGGCGCTGGCCGTCCGCGCGGACGGCGTGCTGGCGCGGGTCGAGGCACTCCTGCCGCCGATCCAGCCGGACGCCGACTGGGGCAAGGTGACGGCGGCGCGGTGGCGCAAGCGCGGCCCCGCCGGCTGGCTGCAGCCGGTGGCGCACCCGCAGGCGATCGATCTCTCCGCGCTGGTCGCGATCGACACGCAGAAACGCGCGATCGACGCCAACACGCGGCAGTTCGTCGCCGGACTGCCCGCCAACAACGTGCTGTTGACCGGCTCGCGCGGCACCGGCAAGTCGTCGCTGGTAAAGGCCATGCTCGGGCGTTACGCCGGGCGGGGGCTCCGCCTGATCGAGGTCGACAAGGCCGACCTCGTCGATCTCCCCGACATCGCCGCGCGCCTCGCGGGTCGGCGCGAGCGCTTCGTCATCTTCTGCGACGACCTGACCTTCGACGCCGGCGAACCGGGGTACAAGGCGCTCAAGGTCGCGCTCGACGGATCGATCGCCGGCGCCGGCGGCAACGTGCTGATCTACGCCACGTCGAACCGGCGCCACCTGCTGCCGGAGTACATGAGCGAGAACCTCGAGACCAGGCACGTCGGCGACGAGGTGCACCCGGGCGAGTCGGTCGAGGAGAAGATCTCGCTGTCGGAGCGTTTCGGGCTGTGGATCTCTTTCTACCCCTTCGCGCAGGACGATTACCTGGCCGCCGTCGACGGCTGGCTCGCCCACTTCGGGGTCAAGCCACCGCGGTTGGCGCGCGACCGCGCGGCACGGCAGCGCGAGGCGATCCAGTTCGCGCTGCAGCGCGGCTCGCGTTCCGGCCGCGTGGCGTGGCAGTTCGCGCGAGGCTACGCCGGTGCCGCGGCGCTGAAGACCCGCGCGTGACGACGCCGCTCACCCGGGTCGCCGCTGCCGTCATCATCCGCGGCGACAGCGAGGTGCTGCTGGCCCAGCGCCCCGCGGGCAAGGTCTACGCCGGCTACTGGGAATTCCCGGGCGGCAAGCTCGAGCCCGGCGAGACTCCGCGCGCCGCGCTCGACCGGGAGCTGCACGAGGAGCTCGGACTGACCGTGCGCCGCGCCGCGCCGTGGCTGGTCCAGCGCTTCGTCTATCCCCACGCGCACGTCGAGCTGCATTTCTTCCGCGTGTTCGCCTGGGAGGGCGAGCCGGTCGGCCACGATGGACAGGCATTCGCGTGGCAGACTCCGGGACGATTCGACGTCGCTCCGCTGCTGCCCGCGAACACGCGGGTGCTGCGCGCGCTGACCCTGCCGCCGCTGTACGCCATCACGATGGCCGCTGCGATCGGCGAGGCGGCGATGCTGGAGCGCGCCCGGGCGGCGTTCGCCGCGGGGATCCGCCTCGTGCAGCTGCGCGAGAAGGACTGGCCGCGCGAGCGCCAGCGGGCGTTCGCCGCGGCGCTGGGGGACCTGGCGCGGCCCGTGGGAGCAATGGTGCTGCTGAACGGCGACGAAGCCGATGCGCGGGCGTGGGGGCTGGACGGCGTGCACTGGACGTCCGCGCGCCTCGCGGCGGCGACCACGCGGCCCGGCGACCTCGTGTGCGCGGCCTCGTGCCACACGTCCGCCGAGATCGCGCGGGCCGGGGACCTGGCGCTGGATTTTGCGGTGCTCGGGCCGGTGCGCGCGACGCCGTCACACCCCGGGGCGCCCGCGATGGGCTTCGACGGCTTTGCCCGCACGGTCGCGGCAACGACGCTGCCGGTGTACGCGCTCGGCGGTCTCGCGGCCGGCGACCTGCCATCCGCCATCGATGCCGGGGCGCACGGCATCGCGGCGATGCGCGGCGCGTGGCCGCCGGGGCCCTGACGCCTCCGGGTCTTCCCGCCGGCCCGCTGCCGGGCTAGCGGCGGCGGCGAACGACCCTGCGCTCGCCCGCGGGCCCGGTCTCGTCGTCGTCCACCGCCGCGGCAAGATCGTCGGCTTCCGGGAACTCGGCGATTGGCACGCGGTACGCCTCGCTCGCCCACGCGCCGAGGTCGACGTTCCTGCACCGCTCCGAGCAGAAAGGCCGGAACGCCGAGGCGGCGGTCCACTCGACGGGCGCACCGCATTGCGGACAACGAACGACGCGGGGACCGGCCACGACGCCTACAGGTTGCAGAAAGACAGCTCGAACTCGACGTCGCGGTCGAACACCGCGCCCCGGTCCATGCCGGTCACGCCGAGGAAGCGGATGTTGAGCGCGTACTTGTTGGCGCTGATCTCGGGCACGCAGGGCAGGTCGCGCGTGACGGCAAGCCGCAGCAGCTGCGCGACCTTGGACGACGTCAGCATCAGCTGGAACACGCCGCGGTACGCGATCTGCCGGCTGGTGCGCCCGTTGTCGCGCAGCAGCCGCAGGACGATCGCCAGCCCGTCGCGCACCGGCAGCAGCGGCGCGAGCCACGCCTCGAGGTCGTTCTGCCGGGCGGCGGCGTCGGAATTCAGCCAATAGTGATAGGCGGGCAGGTCGAATTCGCAGACGCCGCCGGGAATTGCGGTGCGCTGCTTGATCATCATCAGCCACTCGTTGTCGCGCAGGTGCTGGCCGAGCTTGCCGGTCTGCGCGAGAAGCCCGGCGGAGACGTGGTCGATTTCCACGAGCAGCGGCTCCAGCACCGCGACGTCGATCGCCGGGTTGCTGCGCAGCGGCGAGAGGAGCTGCTTCTGCCGCTCGAGTTCCTGCAGCAGGTCGGTCTTGAGGTCGGCGCGCGCCGCCACGTCGGTGATCTCGAACAGCGCCAGCAGCGCGGCGTGATGCTCGAGCGCTTCGGTGCGCGCGGCGAAGAACTGCGCGCGACCGTAGAGGTCCTCGAGCCGCATCAGGGTGCGGACACGCTCGTTCAGGGGATGTTCGTAACGGATCACGGCGCGCGACTCGGGCTCAAGAACGCCATTCTGCCGCATCGCGCGGCGGGCGCAAGCGCCGTCGTCATGCCGCGCCCTCCGCGGCGGCCGCCAGCGCGTCGTAACGGACGTGCAGCGCGGCGACCTGCGGGGCGAGCGCCGCCGGCGGGCCCGCGTTGTCGATCACGTCGTCGGCCCGGGCCAGCCGCTCGGCGCGCGGCAGCTGCGCGGCGATGATCGCCCGGACCTCGGGCGCCGGCAGCCCGCTGCGGAGGACCACCCTGCGGACCTGCTCGTCCTCGGGGCAGTCGACGACGATCACGCGCCGGACAACGTCGCCTAATCCGCCGCGCTCGAGCAGCAGCGGGACGACGACGAGCCCCCAGGGGGCGGTCCACGCGGCGATCAGCCGCCGCGCCTCGGCGCGGATCAGCGGATGCAGTGCGTTCTCCAGCCGGGTTCGAGCGGCCGGGTCGGCGAAGACCGCGCGGCGCAGGGCGGCGCGGTCAAGCGTACCGTCGGGGGCGAGCGCGTCCGGGCCGAAAGCCGCGACCACCGCGGCGTGCCCGGGTTGCCCGGGGCGCGACAGCGCGTGGGCGATCGCGTCGGCGTCGACCACCGGGACGCCGCGGGCCGCGAACAGGTCGGCGACCGCCGACTTGCCGCTGCCGATCCCGCCCGTGAGGCCGACCACCAGCGTCATCGGGCGCTCAGGGCAGCAGGTGCCTGGTCAGGCTGGCGCCGAAGAACAGCGCGATCGCGCCTGCCGCGGCGAGGTAGGGACCGAACGCGAGCGGAACCTGGTGGTCGCGCCCCTTGAACACGATCAGCGCGATGCCGACGACCGCACCGACCACCGACGACAGCAGGATGATCAGAGGCAGCATCTTCCAGCCGAGCCAGGCGCCCAGTGCGGCCAGCAGCTTGAAGTCGCCGTAGCCCATGCCTTCCTTGCCACGGATCAGCTTGAACAGCCAGTAGATCGACCACAGGGCCAGGTAGCCGGCGACTGCGCCGATGACCGCTTCCGACAGCGGCACGAAAAGACCCCAGAGGTTGGCGACCAGGCCGCCCCAGAGCAGCGGCAGCGTCAGGTCGTCCGGCAGGTACTGGGTGTCGAAGTCGATGAAGGTGAGCGCGAGCAGCGTCCACAGCAGCGCGCAGGCGGCGAGGCCCTGCGCCGTGGCGCCATAACGCCAGACTGCGGCCGCGGCGAGAACCCCGCCCAGCAGCTCGACCAGCGGATAGCGGACCGAAATGCGGACCTTGCACGCCCGGCAGCGCCCGGACAGCGCGAGCCAGGAGACCAGGGGGATGTTCTCGACCGCGCTGATGGCGTGACCGCACGCCGGGCACGCCGAGCGCGGCACGACGAGGTTGTAGGCGGGCTCGTCCGGCGCCGGCCGCCCGTCGAGGTCTGCGCAGTCGGCGCGCCACCGGCGCTCGAGCATTTTCGGCAGCCGGTGGATGACGACGTTGAGAAAGCTGCCGACGCAGAGCCCCACGACCAGCGCGGCGATGACCGCGGCGTGGGTTTCTATCACGGCTGCCGCGGCGCGGCCGCCGCCGTCAAACCACGGCTCCGAGCTTGAAGATCGGCAGGTACATGGCGATGACGAGGCCGCCGATGACGACGCCGAGGAACACGATGATGATCGGTTCCAGCAGGCTCGACAGCGCGGCGACGGCGTCGTCGACCTCGCGTTCGTAGAAATCGGCGATCTTGCCCAGCATGTTGTCGAGCGAGCCCGACTCCTCGCCGATCTGCGTCATCTGCAGCACCATCGACGGAAACAGCTTGGTGTTGGCCATCGACGTCGTCAGGCTGGTGCCGGTGCTGACCTCGGTCTGGATCCGCTTGGTGGCGCTCACGTAGACGAGGTTGCCCGATGCGCCGCCGACCGCGTCGAGCGATTCGACCAGCGGGACGCCGGCGGCGAACATCGTCTGCAGCGTCCGCGTCCAGCGCGCGATCGTCGCCTTCTCGAGGATCTCGCCGATGATGGGGATCTTGAGCACCATGCGGTCCACGGCATAGCGCACCGCCTCGGAGCGCCGGTAGAGCGCACCGATTCCGAAAATGGTTCCGCCCGCGATCAGGAAGACGGCCCACCAGTAGGTGACCACCCAATCCGATATCGCCATCACGATCAGCGTCGGCGCCGGGAGGTCGGCGCCGAAGCTCTTGAACACTTCCTTGAACGCCGGGATCACGAACACCATGATCACCCAGACGACGACGATCGCGACGACGATGACCGAGATCGGGTAGAACAGCGCGGACTTGATCTTGGCCTTGATGGCGAGGATCTTTTCCTTGTACGTCGCGAGTCGGTCGAGGACGCCGTCGAGCATGCCCGACGTCTCGCCGGCGGAGATGAGGTTGCAGTAGAGCGTGTCGAACTGGTTCGGGTGAGCGCGAAACGCCTGCGACAGGCTCGACCCCTGCTCGACGCGGTTCTTGATGTCCATCATCAGCCGCGAGAAGCGCGCGTTGCTGTGGCCGCGCGCGACGATCTCGAACGACTGCAGCAGCGGGACGCCGGCCTTGAGCATCGTCGCGAGCTGGCGCGTGAAGAAGGTGATGTCCCGCTCGGTGACCTTCTTGCCGCCGCGGAACGTCTGCCGCTTGATCTTGCTGATCTTGATGCCCTGCCGCCGCAGGTTGGTGACGACGACCGTCTCGGAGGCGGCCTTGATCTCGCCGCGCACCTGGCGGTTGTTGCGGTCGAGCCCCTCCCAGACGAAGGTGTACTCCTTGACGTCCTTGCGTGCGGTCGCGGTCGCGGTTGCCATGAACTGTCCTCTTCGGTCCCGTTTCCGGGCGTCACTCGTTGGTGATCGCCTCGATTTCCTCGAGCGAGGTGATGCCCTGCCTGACCTTGATCAGCCCGGATTGTCGCAGGTCGCGGATGCTTTCCTTTTTCGCCTGCTCTGCGATGTCGAGGGCATTGCCGCTGCGCATGATCAGCAGGCGCATGTCGTCGCTGATCGGCATGACCTGGTAGACCCCCACCCGACCCTTGTATCCGGTGCCCTTGCAATGGTCGCAGCCGATCGGTCCGTAGGGCTGCCAGGAGCCGTCGAGGTCCTCCTCGCTGAATCCGGCGCGCAGCAGCGCCTCGGGCGGAATGTCCTCGGGCTGCTTGCACTGCGGGCAGAGCTTGCGGCCGAGCCGCTGCGCCGTGATCAGGATCACCGACGAGGCGACGTTGAACGGCGCGACGCCCATGTTGAGCAGCCGGGTCAGCGTCGTCGGCGCGTCGTTGGTGTGCAGCGTCGACAGCACGAGGTGCCCCGTCTGCGCCGCCTTGATCGCGATGTCGGCGGTCTCGAGGTCACGGATTTCGCCGACCATCACGATGTCCGGATCCTGCCGCAGGAACGAGCGCAGCGCGGCGGCGAAGGTGAGGCCGGCCTTCTCGTTGACGTTGACCTGGTTGACCCCGGGCAGCTGGATTTCCGCCGGGTCCTCCGCCGTCGCGATGTTGACGCCGGGCTGGTTCAGGATGTTGAGGCAGGTGTACAGCGACACCGTCTTGCCCGAGCCGGTCGGCCCGGTGACGAGGATCATCCCGTAGGGCCGGCCGATCGCGTGCAGCAGCAGCGCCTGCTGGTCGGGGTCGTAGCCGAGCGCCTCGATGCCGAGCTTGACGCCGGCCGAGTCGAGGATCCGCATGACGATCTTCTCGCCGTAGAGCGTCGGCAGCGTCGACACGCGGAAGTCGATCGACTTCGTCTTCGACAGCACGAGCTTCATCCGGCCGTCCTGCGGCACCCGCTTCTCGGAAATGTCGAGCCGGCTGATGACCTTGATGCGGGACGCGACCTTGTCCTTGATCGCCAGCGGCGGCTGAGCGATCTCCATCAGGATGCCGTCGACGCGATAGCGGATGCGGAAGAACTTCTCGTACGGCTCGAAGTGGACGTCCGATGCGCCGGCGCTGATCGCGTCGAGCAGGATCTTCTGGATGTACTTGACGACCGGCGCATCCTCGACCTCCGCGTTCTCCTCGTCGGAGACGATCGGGGTGCCCTCCTGCATGTCGACCTCGAGGTCGTCCATGCTGGCGACGTCCTTCAACGTCGCGCCGGTGGCCTCGATCAGCTTGTGGATCGCCTGGGCGAGCTTGTCGTCCTCGACCACCAGCGGCTCGACGACGAGGTTGGTCTTGAACCGCACCTCCTCGAGCGCCTGGAGGTTCGCGGGATCGGACGTCGCCACGTAGAGTCGGTTGCCGCGCTTGTGCAGCGGCAGCACGCGCCGGCTCTGCGCGATCTTGATGTCGATGAGGTCCTTCTGGATCTGGTCGAGGTCGAACGCGGCCAGGTCGAGCAGCGGCACGCCGAAGGCGCGCGAGCCGAAGGTCGCCAGCTGCGACGACGACATCCGCTTGTTGGTCAGCAGCTGCTCGACGAACGTGATGCCAGCCGCCTGGGCCTGCGAATGCAGCGCCTCGGCGTCGTACTCGGACAGCAGCCCGTGCTGGGCGAGCGCGCGCGCGAGACCGCTCAGGTTCCGGGTCGAGGCGGCGTGGGTGGCCATGGGCGTCGTCGGTGTCTCAGGATTGGGTTCCGTAACCCCGACATGGCAAGCAAGCCTCATGCCCGGCGGTGGTCACGGCCGCGCCCGCAAGGGGCGATCCGCTTATTCCAAGCGCATAAAACTTATCCGGCCGATGATGCCTGCGGGCCGGTGCTTTGTAAAGGCGGGGCGGGGGGGCGCCCCACGGGAGAGAGCAGCCGGACGACCCTCACGGCACGGTCCTGCGTCTGCAGGATCTCCATCGGCTGGCCGGCAACCTCGACCCGGACCCCCGCTTCGGGGATTTCCCCCAGATGTTCGACGATCAGCCCGTTGAGTGTTTTCGGGCCGTCCAGCCCGAAGGAAGTGCCCAATTTCCGGTTGAGGGTGCGCAGCGGCGTCATGCCGTCGACGACGACGCTGCCGTCGGGCCCCCTGGCGAACGACCCCGGGCCGTCCGGCGCCTGGGTCGTGAACTCGCCGATGATCTCCTCGATGATGTCCTCGATCGTCACCAGCCCGGTCAGCTCGCCGTACTCGTCGACCACCAGTCCCAGCCGCTGGCGGTCGGTCTGGAAGTGCTGCAGCTGGGTCAGCAGCGGCGTGCCGGCCGGCACGAAGTACGGCGGCCGCATGATCGTGCGCAGCGCGTCGCCGTCGATTTCGCCGTCGTGCGGCAGCTGCAGCACCTGCTTCACGTGGACGATGCCGACGATGTTCTCGAGGCGGTCCTCGTAGGCGGGCAGCCGCGTATGGTAGGTCGTCGCGAGCTGCTGGGTCAGCAGCGCGGGCTTGGCGGCGAGGTCGAGGCCGTGGATCTGCGGGCGCGGCGTCATCACGTCCTCGACGGTGATGTTCTCCAGGTCGAGCAGGTTGGCGATCATCGCGCGATGCTTGCGCCGCAGGTACTGCCCCTCGAGCACGATGGTGCGCAGCTCCTCCTGCGTCATCGCGGTGCCCGCCTCGGTGGCGGGTTGCACGCGCAGCAGCCGCAGCAGTGCCTGCACGAACAGGTTGACGAAGCCGACGATCGGCCAGGTTGCCTTCAGCAGCGGGGCCAGCACGAAGCTCGCGACGGGTGCGATGCGGTCGGCGTGCGCGGCGCCGATGACCTTCGGCGTGATTTCCGAGAACACCAGGATAGCGAAGGTCACCGCGACGGTGCCGAGCCCGAGCGCGAGCTCGCCCTCGCCGAACAGGCGCACCGTTATCACCGTCGTCAGCGTCGCCGCCGCGGCGTTGATCAGGTTGTTGCCGAGCAGGATCACGCCCAGCAGGCGGTCGGTCTGGCCCAGCAGCGCGACCGCCAGCTTCGCGCCGCGCTCGCCGTGCAGCGCCCGGTGCTTGAGGCGGTAGCGGTTCGCCGCCATCATCGCCGTCTCCGCCAGCGAGAAGAAGCCGGAGACGACGAGGAGGACGGCGAGCGCGAGCCCGAGCGTGCTTAGGGAGATGTCGTCCAAGCGGTGCGGGCCGAGGGAAGGGGCGGGGCAGGGCGGGCGCGGCCGCGCGGAGGCGGGACGTCAGCGCCCCAGCAGGACTTCGAGGACGAACTTGTAGCCGAGGTAGGCGAGGAACAGCAGCGCGGTGCCGGCGACGATCCAGCGCAGCGCGCGCCGGCCGCGCCAGCCGTAGCGCCAGCGTCCCCACAGCAGGACGGCGAACGTCAGCCAGCCGGCCACGGAAAATATGTTCTTGTGCGTCAGCGTCACCGGCCGGCCGAAGACCTGCTCGGAGAACAGCGCACCGCTGACCAGGGTGACGGTCAGCAGCACGAACCCGGCGATCACCAGCCGGAACATGTACCGCTCGAGTGTCAGCAGCGACGGCAGCGCCGCGGCCTCCGGGTCGGGGACGCGGCGGTGCAGCCGCCGCTCGAGGCCCATCAGCACCAGCGCTTGCAGCGCCGCGACCAGGAACAGCGAGTACGCCACGAGCGCGACGGCGACGTGGGCGGCGGCCCAGGGCGCGCCCGAAAACGCGAATCGGTGCGGGCTGTCGACGAACAGCGGCGTCAGCACCGCCACCGCGGCGACGGGCAACACGATCGGGACGGTCACCGGCAGCGTCGTCAGCAGGCCCGACAGCGCGGCCAGGCCGGCGGCCAGCCCCGCGACCAACGAGAAGGCATTCGCGATCGACAGGTCGAGTCCGTCCGGCGACACGATGTCGTTGGCGACGGCGATGCCGTGCAGGATCAGCGCCAGCACCAGCAGGCCCGGCGCGAACCGGCGGATCGACGGCGGCGCGGCCGGTGCGGCGGCACCCGTCGGCGCCACGGCCGCGGGCCACATCGCAAAAGCGGCGAGCGCATACGCGGCGACGGCGGCAAGGTGCAGTAAAATCATCGGTTTGACGGTGCCGACGCAGATGTCGGGCACCCCTCCAGTTTACCCCAGGCGTCGCCGTCGCCGTCGCCGCTGCCAGCCCGGTCTCCCACGCCATGCTCGAAAACCTGTCCGAACGCCTGTCGCGCGTCGTCAAGACGCTCCGCGGCCAGGCCCGCCTCACCGACGACAACATCCAGGAGGCGCTGCGCGAGGTGCGTCTCGCGCTGCTCGAAGCCGACGTCGCGCTGCCCGTGGTCAAGGAGTTCATCGCTGCGGTGCGTGCGAAGGCGGTCGGCGAGGAAGTGGTCGGGTCGCTGACGCCGGGCCAGGCGCTGATCGGCGTCGTCCAGCGCGAACTCGCCGCGCTGATGGGCGGCGCGGCGGTGCCGCTCGACTTCGCCACTCAGCCGCCGGCGGTGATCCTGCTCGCCGGCCTGCAGGGCGCTGGCAAGACGACGACCGCCGGCAAGCTCGCGCGCCTGCTGCGCGAGCAGAAGAAGAAGGTGCTGGTGGTGTCGGCGGACGTGTACCGCCCGGCGGCGATCGAGCAACTGCGGACGCTGGCGGCGCAGGTCGGCGTCGACTGCTTCCCGTCGGCCGCCGGCGAGGCACCCGTGGCCATCGCGACCGGCGCGCTCGATTGGGCGCGGCGCCATTACCACGACGTGCTCATCGTCGACACCGCGGGCCGCCTCGCGATCGACGAGGCGATGATGCGGGAGATCGCGGAGATCAACGCTGCGGTGAAGCCGATCGAGACGCTGTTCATCGTCGATGCGATGCAGGGCCAGGACGCGGTGAACACGGCGAAGGCGTTCCGCGACGCGCTGCCGCTCACCGGCGTCATCCTGACCAAGCTCGACGGCGACGCGCGCGGCGGCGCCGCGCTGTCGGTGCGCCACGTGACCGGTGCGCCGATCAAGTTCGTCGGCGTGTCCGAGAAGGTCGACGGCCTGGAGGTCTTTCACCCCGACCGGATGGCGTCGCGCGTCCTCGGCATGGGCGACGTGCTGTCGCTGGTCGAGGAGGCGCATCGCAACGTCGACCTGGTCGAGGCCGAGAAGCTGGCGAAGAAGGTCAAGTCGGGGAAGGGGTTCGACCTCGAGGACTACAAGGCGCAGATCGCGCAGATGCGCAAGATGGGCGGCATGAAGGCGATGGTCGACAAGCTGCCGGCGGAACTCGCGCGCGCCGCCCAGGGCGCCAACGTCGACGAGCGCAAGATCGGGCGCATCGAGGGGATCATCAATTCGATGACGCCGGCCGAGCGGGCAAAGCCCGAGCTTCTCAAGGCCTCGCGCAAGCGACGCATCGCAGCCGGCGCGGGCGTCACCGTGCAGGAGGTCAACCAGCTGCTCAACCAGTTCGAGCAGACGCAGAAGATGATGAAAATGGTAGCCAAGGGCGGCATGCAGAAGATGATGCGGGGGATGAAGGGGATGTTCCCGGGCCGCTGACGGCGGGCGGCGCGCGGGGGGCTTGCGGCCTAACCCGCTGATCAGAAAGGAAATTCTTCGTGGACCCGGACGACGGAGGGCGGCACGTCGGGCCGGCGCCGACGCCCGGGGCGGACGCGGGGATGAATGCCGGCGGGGGGCGGGGGCGGATGCGGCGCCGCTTGCCCGGCGATGCCAAATCCTTGTATAATTTCGCTCTTTTTCCGTCTTTCTCACAGGATTCCAAGGCCATGGTCGTCATCCGACTTGCCCGCGGCGGCGCCAAGAAGCGCCCCTTCTACAACGTAGTCGTCGCCGACTCGCGCAACCGTCGCGACGGTCGCTTCATCGAGCGCGTCGGCTTCTACAACCCGATCGCGACCGAGCGCGAGGAAGCGGTGCGCCTGTCGTTCGATCGCATCACCTTCTGGCAGGACCGCGGCGCCAAGCTGTCGGACACGGTCGCCGGGCTCGTGAAGCGCGCGACCCCGAAGGCCGCCTGACGCCACTGCAACCGGATCCTCCGCCGATGACCGCGGCGCCGGACGCCGACGGCATCGTCGTGATGGGACGCGTGCTCGCGCCGTTCGGCGTGCACGGCTGGCTGAAGCTGCGGCCGCTGTCGGCGGCGCCGGACGCGCTGCTGGGACATGAGCGCTGGTGGTTCCAGCGCGGGCCCGGCGCGGCGTGGGAAGCCCGTGCCGCGCTGGAGTCGAAGTTGCATTCCGATTCCCTGGTCGCCCGCGTCGAAGGCATCGACAGCCGCGAGGCGGCGATGGCGTGGCGGGGGGCGCTGGTCGGGGTGCCGCGGGCCGATCTGCCTGCGGCGGCCACCGGAGAGGTGTACCTTGCCGATCTCGTCGGACTCGACGTGGTCAACCGCGAGGGAGACGCGCTGGGTGTGGTGGCCGCCGTCGACGACTTCGGCGCGCACCCGGTGTTGCGGGTCCGCGCCGGACCCGCGGGCGGCGGCAGGGAGCGGCTGATCCCGTTCGTCGGCGCGCATGTGGACGACGTCGATCTCGCCTCGCGGCGGATCAGCGTCGATTGGGGCAGCGATTACTGACCGGGGCGGCGCGATGCGCATCGACGTCGTGACGCTGTTCCCCGAGCTGGTCGAGCACGCGGCGCGCTTCGGCGTGACGGGCCGGGCGCTCGAGCGGGGGCTGTGGCGCCTCGCGACGTGGAATCCGCGGGATTTCGCGACGGACAATTACCGGACCGTCGACGACCGCCCGTACGGCGGCGGGCCGGGGATGGTGATGATGGCGGAGCCGCTGGCGCAGGCGCTGGCGGCGGCGCGTGCGGCGCAGCGTGACGACGGCGGCGCGACCGCCCGGACGACCCGGGTGATCCACCTGTCGCCGCAGGGTGCGCCGCTGACGCATGCGCGGGTGATGGAGCTGGCGGCTGCAGGCGATTCCACCGGGCTGGTGCTGCTTGCCGGCCGGTACGAAGGAATCGACGAGCGGCTGCTGGAACTCGAGGTCGACGAGGAAATCTCGATCGGCGACTTCGTGGTGTCGGGCGGAGAAATGCCGGCGCTGATGCTGATCGATGCGATCGTGCGGCAGCGGCCGGGGGTGTTGAACGATGCGACGTCGGCGGGGCAGGATTCGTTCGTCGGCGGTTTGCTCGACTGCCCGCACTACACCCGGCCGGAGGTGTACGCGGGGACGGCGGTGCCGGCGGTGCTCCTGTCGGGCAACCACGCGGCGATCGCGCGGTGGCGCCGGAAGGAGGCGCTGGGGCGGACGTGGCGGCGGCGGCCGGACCTCTTCGCCGCGCGCGGGTTGTCCGCGGCCGACGAGGCGCTGTTGCGGGAGTACGCGAATGAACGCGAGGCTGCGGGCGGGCCGAAGCGTTGACGGTGCGGCCGGCGTGCCGACGCATCGCCGGGCGCACGAGAGCGATGAAGCGGTCGGGCGTTCGAGCCACCAGGCAAAACGGCAGTCAATCAGTTGCGCAGCAAAGCAGGAAAGCGGCAAAGTAATCAGGCGGCAGGAAACGAGAGACAGCAAACAGCAGCCGACGGACGGTCCGCCGTTCCGGAGACCTGCACAACAAACCGCGCGCATCAGGGGGCGCCCTGCGCTGTGCGCCATGGCCAACGGCCGGCAGCAGAAATCCACGGAGAACGCACGATGAATCTGATCCAGACGCTAGAGCAGGAAGAAATCACCCGTCTCAACAAGACGATCCCCTTGTTCGCCCCCGGCGACACGGTCATCGTCAACGTCAACGTCGTCGAAGGCGAGCGCAAGCGCGTCCAGGCGTACGAGGGCGTGGTCATTGCCAAGCGCAATCGCGGGCTCAACTCGTCGTTCGTCGTGCGCAAGATCAGCAGCGGCGAAGGCGTGGAACGGACGTTTCAGACGTATTCGCCGCTGATCGCCTCGATCGAGGTCAAGCGCCGGGGCGACGTCCGCCGCGCGAAGCTGTATTACCTGCGCGATCGCTCGGGCAAGTCGGCCCGGATCCGCGAGAAACTCACGACCCGGGCCAAGCCGGCCGAGTGATCGGTCCGCGAACGCCAGCGGCAGCAATTGCCGCGCCGTCGCCAGAGGGCAGCCCGCGGGCTGCCCTTTTTTTGTCCCCGCCAGGCGCCTCCGGGGCCCTGCACGACGGGCGCGCGGAGGTGGGACCGTCCCGCGCCGCGCCCGCTGGCCCGAAACTTGCACTGTCCTTGACTTGATATGGCTTGGGTTTTCGCCCAAGATTTCGCCGAAACATCGACAATTGCCCATGCGCGCCACGCTCTACGAAGCGCTAGGAATACCGCCGACCGCCCCCGACGAGGAGGTCCGTGCCGCGCTGCGCCGCCTGATCAGAAAGTATTACGCGAAGACGCGGGACGGCCAGGGGAACGTGGAAGAGGCGCTTCGTTTCATCAATCATGCCAGTCGCATACTCAGCGACGGCGACCGGCGCCACCGCTACGACGACGAGCTCGCGCTGTCGGACGGCACCACCGAGCAGAAGATCGCCCATGTCGTCAGCAACGCGGTGTCCGAAGACGGCGGCGAGCACACCGACGTCGCGGCGCCGGCGGCAGAGCCTTCGGCCGACGAGGTCCTGGAGACCGGACTCGACGGCGTCGAGCCGATCGAGGACGAGAATCTGCACCACCCGGGCCTGACGGAGCGCGTCGCGACGTTCGGCCGCTCGACCATCGTCACCATCGGCCTGTGCGCGCTGTTCGGCGCCTTCATCGCGGCCGCGATCGTCTTCGTCACACCCGCGGACGCGGTGCTCGTCGCCAAGCAGGTGCTCGTCTGGCTGACGGTGACGCTGCTCGTGCTGACCCTCGTCTACGGCGTCGTTCACGGCGTGGCCTGGGCCTCGCGCCGACGCCGGGCGACGGAGCCGGTGCTGGTGCCGCAGACCGACCTCGCGATCCTCAACTGGCGGCGCGAGAAGAGCGTGTTCCTCGGCACCAACCAGCCGCAGGAGGACGCGAGCTGGATCTTCCAGCTGCGGATGGCCGAGCTCGAGCGGGCGAAATCCGGCCGGACCAGCGAGCCGCGGCCGTGGAACCGCCTCGCCGCGCGCCTGTTTGACTACGCGATCTGGGGGCTGGTGCTCGCGCTGCTCCTGTCCGAGCTGCAGGGCGCCGGTGTGGTGCCCGAGGCACTCGGGTACTGGATCGGCCACCCGCTGTTCGCGCCGATCCTGATCACCGCGAGCTGGGTCCCCGTAGAGGCACTGCTGATCGGGTCGCTCCAGACGACTCCCGGCAAGTGGCTGTTCGGCTGCTACCTGCAGTTCTCGATTTCCGATGCCTACGCGCGACGCGACACGCGCGCGCAGCTCGACCGGGCGTTGAAGCGGTCGTTTCGCGTCTGGTGGGAGGGCGTGGCCTGCGGTTTTCCGCTGCTCGCCCCGGTCCTGATCGCCGTCGCCTACGAAAAGGTTGCGCACAACCAGGAAACCGACTGGGACTTCGCGCAGGACTGCCTCGTCACCCACGGCCCGCCCGGGGTGCTCAATGCGGTCACGGGCGTGTGCGGCCTGGCGGCGATGCTGTGGCTCTACGGCGTCGCCTGGCACCAGCCGATGGCGGATTCGATCGCCTGGGCGCGCACGTCGATCTCTGACGCAATTCCCTCGGCGTCGTCGCTGATGCCGGGCAACGTCACGGGCGGCGGCGTGATCACCGGACTCGCCGGGGTCGGCAACGCGATCACGGGCGCGGTCTCGTCGCCGTCGCCGCGCGCGGCGACGGTCGTGGTGCCGTCGACGGGGCCGGTCGACCCCGGCCTCGCGCAGGAGTTCGCCGAGCGCCGGGCGCGCGTGGCGGCGCTCAAGAGCGAGGGCACACGGATGCTTCGCGCCGGCAATTTCCGCCGAGCCGCCGAACTCTGCCGGTCCTGGGCGGACCAGGATCTGGGCAACGCCGAAGCCTGGAAGTGCCTGGGCCAAGCGCAGCAGGCGCAGGGCTATCATCAGGAAGCGATCAATGCCTTCCGCAAGGCGAAGCAGTACGATCCGGCCGACCGCACGCTCGACGCGGCGATCGATCGCAGTCAGAAGGGCATCGTCGCGGACTTCTTCAACCGCTACCAGCGCTGACCCTTCGGCCCCGTCACCCGGTGCCGCGCGAGACCGTCGCAAGGACCCCGGCTAGCCCGACCCGGCGCCGATCAGCCCCAGCCAGAACGGCATCGTGAACGCCGCCAGCAGGGTTCCGCTGGACACGATCAGCGCGACGGGCGCGCCGCGGCCGTTCATCCGCGCGGCGAGGATGTAGGCCGACGTCGCCGTCGGCACCGCGGCCTGCGTGATCGCCACCTGCGTCTCAAGCGGCGACAGCGCCAGCGCGCGGGCGGCCGCGAACGCGATCGCGGGCATCGCCAGCAGCTTCACCGCGTGAAACCACGCCAGCGCCGGCAACGGCAGCGCGCGGCGTTCGAACGTCAGGCCCGCGCCGACGGCGAGCAGCCCCAGGGGCAACGCTGCACTCGCCAGCAGCCCGAGCACCCGCGCGGGCAGCGCCGGCAGCGGCAGCCCGGCGACGCTCCACGCCAGGCCGGCTGCGGTGGCCAGCACCAGCGGGTTGCGCGCGAGCTCGGCGCCGACGGAGACGCCGCGGCCGTGCGCGAGCATCGAGACGGCAGCGACGTTGACCGTCGGCACCAGCACGCCGACCAGCAGGCTCGCGAGCGCCAGGCCGGGCGCGCCGCCCAGCCGGTCGGCGACGGCCAGCACGATGTAGGTGTTGAAGCGGAACCCGCACTGGAAACAGGCGGCGAACACATCCTTCGGCAGGCCGAACAGCGGCCGAGCGAGCGCCGACAGCGCCATCGCCGACAGCGTGAACACGAGCCCCGTCGCGATCAGCGACCCGGCGGCGGCGGGGGCGAACGGTGCCGCCGCGAGCGACCGGAACAGCAAGGCCGGGAAGAGCACGTAGTAGACCAGCCGCTCGACCCCGGCCCAGAACCCGGCGTCGAGGCCGCGGACGCGGCGCAGCAGCGCGCCGCCGGCGATCAGCAGGAAGTCCGGCAGGAGAAGGAGCGCCGCGCTCACCTCGCGCGGCCGCCCGCGGGCGGCACCGGGTCGGGACCGTCAGCCGGGACTGTCGCCCTGGGCGGCGATGTCCCGCCGCACCGCATCCATGTCGAGCGCGCGAGCCTGTCCGATCAGCTCCTCGAGCGCGGACGGCGGCAGCGCGCCAGCTTCCATGTAGACGACGATGTCGTCGCGGAAGATAGCGAGCGTCGGAATCGACCGGATGCCGAACGACGCGGCGAGTTCCGGTTCGGCCTCGGTGTTCACTTTCGCGAACAGGACATCGGGATGCTTGGCGGCCGCGGCGACGAAGGTCGGTGCGAACGACCGGCAGGGTCCGCACCACGGCGCCCAGAAGTCGATGATCGCGAACGGATGGCCGCGGATCGCGGCGTCGAATCCCGCCTGGCCGAGTTCGACCACCGTCCCGCCGGCGCCGCCGGAGACTTCGACCGCGCCGCTCACTTGCGCCTCAGCAGGAAGAAGAAAGCGCCCTCGGCCTCGCCCTGCTCGACGAGCTCGTTGCCGGTCTGGCGGGCGAACGCCTGGAAATCCCGGACCGACGCGGGGTCGGTCGCGAGCACCCTGATCGTCTGGCCCGGCACCATGTCGTTGAGCGCCTTCTTGGTGCGCAGGATCGGCAGCGGGCAGTTCAGGTCGCGGGCATCGACTTCGCGGTCGGGTTGCAGCATCGGCGTGCCTCCTCGGGCGGCGGGCGCAGGACGCCCGCAAATCGGAGTTGCGATTTTACCAGAGCCGGTGCCGCGGCCACGAACGCGGCGCGGGGGCGCGCCGGCTACCTGCGGATGCGGCGCACGAGCGCCGTGGTCGAGCGGTCGTGCGCGAACGGAATCGCGACGAACCGCCCGCCGGCGGCAACCACTTCGGTGGCACCGGCGGTGGTCGCCGCCGTGTAGTCGCCGCCCTTGACCAGCACGTCCGGACTGCAGGCGACGATCAGGTCCCGTGGCGTGTCGCCGTCGAAGGGGACGACGAGGTCGACCGACGCCAGCGCGGCAAGCACCGCCATGCGGTCCGCCAGCGGGTTGAGCGGGCGGTCGTCACCCTTGCCGAGCCGACGCACCGAATCGTCGGAGTTCACCGCGACGACGAGCGCCGCACCCTCACGGCGCGCCGCCTCGAGGTAGGTCACATGGCCGCGATGCAGCAGATCGAACACGCCGTTGGTCATGACCAGCGGCCTCGGCAACCGCGCGATGCGCTCCAGCGCGTTCGCCGCGGTGGCGACCTTGTCCTCGAGACGCGGCGGCGCCGCGCCGGTGGCGGTACCGGTCACGACGGCGAGTTCGTGTACTCGAACACCTTGACCACGCGGAGGACGCCCTCGGTCGTCGCGGCGATCGACGCCGCGGCGTCGCCTTCCTGCGGCGTGACCAGGCCGCGCAGGTACACCACGCCGCGCTCGGTGACGACCTTGATCAGGTTTGCCGGCACCTTGTCGGCCTCGACCAGCCGCGCCTTGACCTTCGACGTGATGAACGTGTCGTTGCTGCGGTCGCCGAAGTCGCTGTTCGGCCCGACGACCATCTCGTTCTCCACGCTGCGCACGCGGTCGGTCTTCTCGGCGATCTGCGTGATGCCGCCGCGCACCTCCGCCGTCGGCGCCTCGCCGGTGAGCAGCACGATGCCGTTGTAGCTGTTGACGTTGAGGTGCGCGTCCGGGAACTTCTCGGTTGCCGCAGCGGAGACCTTGAGCTCGATCGTCTGGTCGTCGAGCTGCGCCCCGGACGAGCGCCGGTCCGCCGCCATCAACACCGCGCTGCCCATGCCCGCGACGATCATCGGTGCGCAGCCGGACAGCGCGAGCGAGCCGGCGGCGACCAGGGAAAGCAGCAGCGCGACCGCCGCGGCCCGCCGATTTCGGGAATGCGGCGCCGGCGCAATGCGGGCGCCGAAGGCGCGCCCTGCAGCAAGGGTCACTCCTCGTCTCCCAGCAGCGTCGCGTCGACCGCGTCGCAAAGGCAGTGCAGCATCAGCAGGTGGACCTCCTGGATGCGCGCGGTGCGGTCGTGCGGGACGCACAGGTGGACGTCGGCGTCGCGGAGCAGCGCGCCGATGCGCCCGCCACCCTTCCCCGTCAGTGCGACGACGCGCATCTCCCGCTCGTGCGCCGCCTCGATGGCGGTGATCACGTTGCCCGAGTTGCCCGAGGTGGAAAACACGATCAGCACGTCCCCCTTCGCGCCCAACGCCCGCACCTGCTTGGCGAAGATCTGGTCGTACGAATAGTCGTTGGCGATTGCGGTGATGATCGAGGTGTCGACCGTCAGCGCAATCGCCGGCAGCTCCGGCCGCTCGCGCTCGAACCGGCCGACCATCTCGGCGGCGAAATGCTGGGCGTCGGCGGCCGAGCCGCCGTTTCCGCACGCGAGCAGCTTGCCGTCGGCGAGCAGGCAGTCGGACAGCACCCCGGCGGCCCGCGCAACTTCCGGGGCGAGCCGGTCGACGGCGGCAAGCTTGACCTGCGCGCTGTCGTGGAAATGCTGGCGGATGCGGTCGAGATGGTTCATCGCGGGAGGGCGACGCCGCGAGCAGCGCCGCGAGTGACGGGGAAGTCGGGCGATTGTAGCAGGCACCCCGAGCGACCCGCCGCAGGCCGCCGCGACCGGACGGGACGCAGGGCCGGCGTCAGCGCGAGGCGCTGATGGCGTCGCGCAGCCATTCGATTCGCGACGGATCGAGGGCGTCGAGCAGCACCGCGTCGAACCGGCAGGCCGGTGGCCGGGGGTAGCGGGACAGGTAATACGCCGCGGCAGCGAGCAGCTTCCCCTGCTTGCGCGCATCGATGCTCGCCGCGGCGCCGCCGAAGTCGCTGCGACGACGCAGCCGAACCTCGACGAAGACCAGCGTGTCGCCGTCGCGCGCGACGAGGTCGATCTCTCCGGTGCGGCAGCGGAAATTGCGTTCGACGATGGAGATGCCGCGGGCCTCGAGAAAGGTCGCAGCGAGCGCCTCGGCGCGTTCGCCGGCCGCGTGGCGCGGGTCGCCGGCGCGCGCGGTCCGGCTCGGTCGGGGCCCGGACGGCGGCATCGGCTTCGGGGCCGCGGTCAGCGCGGCCCGACGGGTACCTTCTGCCCGGCGCGGAACTGCATCAGCACCGGGGTGCGGATGAACTGGCGCGAGTCCGCGTCGAGGACGACGCGGCCGGTGGCCCCGTCGAAATCGATGCCGCGGTCGGGCGCTGCGTCGGCCAGCAGCTGCGCCGCGCGGAACGCATCGATGCCCAGCGCGTAAAGCCGGTCGAGCGCTGCGTTCTGGTAGTCGCGGCGCGGAATCTTCGCGTACGCAGGCGCGTCGGGCACCGCCAGCCACGGGATCTCGACGAACCGCAGGTCATCGAGGTCGCGGACCGTCGCCTGCGTCGGGCGGTCGTTGACCTGGCTGCTCGCGTACGCCGGGGTGTGTCCGACGAAGGGCTTGACCAATGCCGCGTCGTCGCCGGAGACCGCGAGGACGATCGCGTCCAGCGGCGTCTTGCCGAGCTCGGTGCGCAGTTGCGCCAGCATCTCCGGTGCGCGACCGAAGCGCAGCGTGGCCGGCGACGCCCCGCCGAGCAGCAGCCACTCGGCGGTGAACGCATCGGCGAAGCGCTTCTGCAGCGGCGTGTCGGCGCCGACCACGCCGGCGGTCTGCGCCCCGAGGTCGCGTGCCGCGCGCGCGACGACCCTGCCGTCCGCCTCGATCGCCAGCGCCAGCGTGTAGAAGGAAGGAGGCAGCTGCGCGCCGTCGTCGAGCTGGTTGAGGGCCAGCGTCGGCGGGTCCGTGCCCTCGGTGGCGACCGCTGCGACCAGCTTGAGGTCGTCGCGCACGAGCGGGCCCACGATGACGCGCGCACCCGCGCTTCGCGCCTTGGCGAACGCGTCGATGGCGCCGCCGTCGTCGTGGCCGATGACGGTGGTCCTGGCTTTGGTCGACGACGCGGCGGCGGCGAAACCCGCGCGCAATGCGTCGGCGGCCCGGCCGTAGCTCGAGGACTCGAGCGGCAGCACGAGGACGAAATCGACGCCCGGCACGGCGACTTCGCTTGCGGCCGGCGCCTGTCCCCGCGACAATCCGGGCAGCGTCAGGACGACGAAGGCAAGCGCCGCCATCGCCCCGCGCATCGCGCACCGTCCTGCCATACCCCCGCCCATGACCGCCTCCCGTCGTCGCCCCACGCGTTCCCGCGCCGCGCAGGACACCTCCGCCGGGACCGACGACGCGGCCGGTGCCGGGGCGAGGGGAGAATTATATGTGGTCGCCACCCCGCTGGGTAATCTCGGTGACCTGACCGCGCGCGCCCGCGACACCCTGGCGCAGGCGGACCTGATTGCGGCCGAGGACACCCGCGTCACCGCGGTGCTGCTGGCGCATTGCGGCATCGTCGCGCGGGTGACGGCGCTGCACGAGCACAACGAGCAGCAGAAGACGCCCGTGCTGCTGGCCGAGCTCGCCGCCGGTCGCCGCGTGGTGCTGGTCAGCGATGCGGGAACCCCGGCGGTCAGCGATCCGGGCGCGCGCCTGGTCCGTGCCGCGCGCGCGGCGGGATATCGCGTCATCCCGATCCCGGGGCCGTCGGCGCTGACGGCGGCGCTGTCCGCCGCGGGGCTCGAGGCCGGCGAGGTGCTGTTCGCCGGCTTCCTCCCGTCGGCGGCCAAGGCCCGGCGCGAAGCGCTCGAGCGCGTCGGCCGGCTGCCCTGCGCGCTGGCGTTCTACGAGGCGCCGCACCGCGTGCGGGCGACGGTGGAAGCGCTGGCGGCGACGCTTGATCCCCTCCGCACGCTGGTCGTCGCGCGCGAGCTGACCAAGATCTACGAGACGATCACCGCGATGCCGCTCGCCGACGCCCCGGCGTGGTTCGCGGCCGACGCGAACCGGGAGCGCGGCGAATTCGTGCTGCTGGTCGACGCGCCTCCGGCGACGACGCTCGCGTCCGCGCTGCCGATCGACGCCGACCGCCTGCTCGACGCGCTGCTGGCCGAACTGCCGCCCGCGAAGGCCGCGCGCGTCGCGGCCGCGGCGACGGGACTGTCGCGCGACGAACTCTACGCGCGGGCGGTGGCGCGCCGCGGGGAGCGCGACTGACGCCCTCCCGGGCGATCGTGCCGTGCGTGGTCGCGGCGAAGCGACGTGTCAGTAGGTTTCCAGATGGTAGCGTCCCTCGGAGCGCAGCCGCGGCAGCAGCACCTCCCAGTCGAGGCCATGCTGGCGGCAGACGTCCTGGAACGCCTGCGCGACGCCGTCCTCCATTCCCTTGAGCCCGCAAACGTAGATGTAGGTCTGCGGATCCGCCAGGAACGCGGCGACGTCGGCGCTGCGCGCGCGGATGCGGTCCTGCACGTATTGCCGCGGTGCGCCCGCCATGCGCGAAAACGCGAAGCTGATGTCGATGAAATCGGCGGGAAGCTTCTGCAGCGGCCCGAAGTACGGCAGCTCGTCCGGGGAACGCGCGCCGAAGAAGAGCATGAGCCGGCCGCCTTCCTTCTGTCCGATGCGTCGTCGGCGCCGCTCGGTCATCGCACGCATCGGTGCCGAGCCGGTTCCCGTGCAGACCATCAGCAGGTTCGAACCCGGGTGGTTCGGCATCAGGAAGGTGGTGCCGAAGGGGCCGATGACGTCGATGACGTCGCCCTTCGCAAGGTCGCAGAGGAAGTTCGACGCAACACCGCGAACCGGCTTGCCCTCGTGATCCTCGGTGACGCGCTTCACCGTCAGCGCGACGTTGTTGTAGCGCGGCCGCTCGCCATCGCGCGGACTTGCGACCGAGTACAGGCGCAGGTGGTGCGGCCTGCCCGCGGCATCCTGCCCCGGCGGGACGATGCCGATGGTCTGGCCTTCGAGCACCGGGAACGCGAGCGCGCCGAAGTCGAGCACGAGGTGGCGCACGTCGCTCGACGCGCCTTCGCCGGTCAGCCGGAAGTTGCCGCTCACCGTGGCCCGCGCCGGCTTCTGCACCGTGTACAGGTTGACGTAGGGATGCGCCGCCGACCACGGCGGCGCCGCGGCGCCGCCTTGGCCGGCCGAGGCCTCGGCCGTGATCCGCGCGACGTCCTGCGGCAGTTCCTGCGGCGCGGCGGCGCCGAGCGCGGCCTGCGCGGGGAGCGCGTCCCAGCCGAGCTGGGCCGCGGTCGAATGGACCTCGTCCTTCGCGACCTGCCGCCAGCTGTCGATCGCCCCGGTGGGGCAGGGTGCGATGCACAGGTTGCACGCGTCGCAGATCGCGGGGTCGACCACGTAATTTCGCGCGTCGTGCGTGATCGCGTCGATCGGGCAGGTCTCTTCGCAGGTGTTGCAGCGAATGCAGATCTCCGGATCGATCAGGTGCTGACGGACGATGGCGGTGGCTTCGGTCATGCGTGGATGGCTGGCAGCAGGCAGGGGGACGCGTCCGGGACCGCCGGTCAGTTGAACCGGACGTACTCGAAGTCGACGGGCTGGTTGTTGATGCCGCGGGCGGGGGGCGCGATCCAGTTCGCGTAGGCGCCCGGGGCGACGACGCGGCCCATCAGCGAAGCGACGAACGCGCGGTCCTCAGGCGAGGGCAGCCAGTCGCGCTCGTGCCGCGCCCAGGCGGACGCGTCGACGACCTCGCCGTCGGGCGAGATCGCGGCCGCCGACAGCGGGCCGATCTTGCGGTGGAACGCCTTGTGCGGGACCTTGAGCCGGAACGGCAGCCCGGCCTTCTCGATGATCCGGTTCCAGCGCTCGACGCCGGCCGCGGCGTCCCTGATGTAGTCGTCGCGCAGCTTCTCGTTGAGGGCGTTGAGCATCGGCGCCTCGACCGAGACGAGCTGTCCGCCCCGCACTTCGAGCACCGGATAGGTGGCGCCGGTCAGCACGTGGTCGTCGCCGATCTTCGTTTCGTCGAACCTGCCCTTGAGTCCCGTCGTGTAGAAGGTCGCGGCGTTGCTCGACACGTCGGCGCCGAACAGGTCCATCGTCACGGAGAAGTGAAAGTTCAGGTAGCGCTGGATCGTCGGCAGGTCGATGACGCCGGCGGCGCGCAGCTTGGCCGGGTCGTCGGTCTTGAGCTCGTTGGCCTTCTCGCAGCAGCGCTGGATCACGCGCCCGACGCCCGTCTCGCCGACGAACATGTGGTGCGCCTCCTCGGTCAGCATGAAGCGGCAGGTGCGCGCGAGCGGGTCGAATCCGGACTCGGCAAGCGAACAGAGCTGGTACTTGCCGTCGCGGTCGGTGAAGTAGGTGAACATGAAGAACGCCAGCCAGTCGGGCGTGCGCTCGTTGAACGCACCGAGGATGCGCGGGTTGTCGGCGTCGCCGGAGCGGCGCTCGAGCAGCGCCTCGGCCTCCTCGCGGCCGTCGCGCCCGAAGTAGGCGTGCAGCAGGTACACCATCGCCCACAGGTGGCGGCCTTCCTCGACGTTGACCTGGAACAGGTTGCGCAGGTCGTAGAGCGACGGCGCGGTCAGGCCGAGGTGCCGCTGCTGCTCGACCGACGCCGGCTCGGTGTCGCCCTGCGTCACGATCAGCCGCCGCAGGTTGGCGCGGTACTCGCCCGGCACCTCCTGCCACGCCGGCTCGCCCTTGTGCGCGCCGAAATTCACCTTGCGGTCCGCCTCGGCCGGGTTGAGGAAGATGCCCCAGCGGTAGTCGGGCATCTTCACGTAGTCGAACTGGGCCCAGCCCTTGGGGTCGACGCTCGTGGCCGTGCGCAGGTAGACGTCGAAATCCTGCGAGCCGTCCGGACCCATGTCGCCCCACCAGCGCAGGAATTCGGGCTGCCAGTGCTCGAGCGCGCGCTGCAGCGTGCGGTTGCCGTCGAGGCCGACGTTGTTGGGGATCTTCTGGCTGTAGTCGATGGTCATGGGAATCCTCGGACGAAGGGGTCGCGCGCGGCGCCCGCGGGTGCAGGGCGGGGGGCTGCCGGGCGCCGGGCTATACGCGTTTGCGGTCGAATTTCGCCTTGCTGCCGCTGCCGAAGACCTTCAGCGCGCCGGCGTCGCCGGTCGCGTTCGGGCGGATGAAGATCCAGTTCTGCCACGCCGACAGGCGGCCGAAGATCCGCGTCTCCATCGTCTCGCCGGATCCGAAGCGCAGGTTCGCCTCCATCCCGGTCAGCGCGTCGGGCGACAGGCTTGCGCGTTCCTCCAGCGCGATTCGCAGCTCGTCGTCCCAGTCGAGGTCGTCGGGCGCGGCGGTGACCAGGCCCAGCGCGACGCAGGCATCGGCGTCGAGCGGTTCGCCGATGCGTGCGCGCGCCGCGCCGATCGGCGCCGGCTCGTCGCAGAAGCGCGCCGCGATCCGCGCCCGGCCGTTCACCATCGGGTACGACCCGAAGTTGGCGGCGGACAACGCCAGGCGGGGCGCGCGGACAGGGTCGTCGGGCAGCGCGAGCATGTAGCTGCGGTCGGCCGCCAGCGCGAGCTCCGCCAGCGTGCCGGCGAAACACGACCCGGGCTCGATCAGCGCGAACATCGACCGCGACGTCACGTCGAGCCGCGCCAGGGTCCTGCGCAGCATGCCGATGGTCTCGCGGACGAACCAGTGCGAGGCGTGTCTCGCCAGCGCCTCGTCGCAGGCCAGCACCGCGGCGGCGTCGCCGCGGGTCCGCAGCACCCACGTGCCCAGCTCCGGCTCGTTGGTGCGCAGCATCAGGATCGCGTCGTCGAGCTCGCGCGCCATTGCCAGCGGCCACCAGGCGGCGCCGAGGGCGACGATGCCGCCGATCTCGCCGGGACCGGCCGCCGCAGGCGCCACCACGGTGACGCTCGCCGTGCGCCCGGCGCGGTCGAAGCGGACGTCGACGTGCTCGTAGTGATAGCCGTGTTCGTCGATGCGACGGGCAATCGTGGGCAGCGCGACGCCGCGCTCGCCCGCCGGCCGGTCGCTGGTCGCCGCCAGCGCCAGCGCACGTTCGCGCACCAGCGCCGCGAATTGCTGTGGCTTGGCGTAACCGTCGATCAGCCGCCATTCCTGCGCGCGAGGTGCACGGACACCTTCGACCAGCGTGCAGAAGACGTCGGCGAGGTCGCGGCGGACGCGGCGCTTGTCGGTGACGCGGGTCAGCCCGCCGGTGCCCGGCAGCACGCCGAGCAGCGGCACTTCGGGCAGGCTCACCGCGGCGCTGCGGTCGTCGATCAGGAGGATCTCGTCGCAGGCGAGGGCGAGCTCGTAGCCGCCGCCGGCGGTGGTGCCGTTGCAGGCGGCGACGAACCGGAGGCCGGAATGGCGGCTCGCGTCCTCGATGCCGTTGCGGGTCTCGTTGGTGAACTTGCAGAAGTTGACCTTCCATGCGTGCGACGACAGGCCCAGCATGAAGATGTTGGCGCCCGAGCAGAAGACGCGGTCGCGGCCGCTTGTGATGACGACACTCCTCACCTCCGGGTGCTCGAAGCGCAGCCGCTGGAGGGCATCGGCGAGCTCGATGTCGACGCCGAGGTCGTAGCTGTTCAGCTTGAGCTTGTAGCCGGGCATGAGGCCGCCGTCCTCGTCGATCGCGAGCGTGAGCGTCGCGACGGGGCCGTCGAACGAGAGCCGCCAGTGCGCATAGCGCTCCGGGTGGGTGTCGTAGGTGACCGGCGGAGCGGGTGCCGCGGCGAGCAGCGGGGCGGGTTCGGCCATGGCGGGATCTCGAATGGTGGGCGCGGTGGAATCGCGCTCAGGTCTGGAGCGCGGCCCGCAGCGCGGCGAGCGATCGGGCGGGGTCGGCGCCCGACGTGTCGACGATCGCGTCGGCCTTGCGGTAGAGCGGCTCGCGCGCCGCCAGGATGCGCTCGAGGTCACCCATGGCTTCGTCGTGCCCGGCCATCGGGCGGAAATCGCCCTGCGCCGCGACGCGCGCCATGTGCTCCGCGGGGGCGGCCTTGATCCAGACGGTATGGCAGCGGCTGAGCAGCAGGTTGAAGGTCTCGGGCTCGGACACGATGCCGCCGCCGACGGTGAGCACCATCTCGTCGTGGGCGTCGAGCACCCGCTCGAGGCAGCGGCGCTCGATCCGGCGGTAGCCCGCCTGGCCGTACAGCATGAAGAGTTCCGACAGGCTCACCGCGGCGTCGCGCTCGATCTCGCGGTCGAGCTCGACGAACGGGCGGCGCAGCTCCTTCGCCAGCGCGCTGCCGAGCGTGGACTTGCCCGCCCCGCGCAGCCCGACCAGCGCGATCCGCCGGCGCCGGGCGGCCTCCTCGTGGCCGAACTCGCGCATCAGCCGGAACACGACGTCCTCGAGGCGGTGTGCAGGCAGCCGCTCCAGGAACCGGTGGATGAGCCGCTGCTCGGTGGTGACCTCGGCCGGCGCGAGCAGGTCGGCGACGCCGGAACCGAGCGCGGCGGCGACCCGCCGCAGCAGCACGATCGAGACGTTGCCTTCGCCCGCTTCCAGCTGGGCGAGGTAGCGCTCGGACACCCGGGCGTCGTGCGACAGCGCGCGCCGCGACATGCCGCGCCGTTCGCGGGCCTGGCGGACGCGACGGCCCAATCCGGCCAGGAACTCGGCGTCGCCGTCGGGCGGCTGGGTGGCCGCGGGCGGTGCGGCGAGGAAGTCGGAGCTGGCGTGGATCATCGTCGGCGGAGGTCCTGATCGGGCGCGGTGAACTATACAGCGCCCTCCGAGAGGTGCAAGCAATTTAATGCATGTTACCTGTGCCTGTCGATTGAACGATGATGCAATGCAGCATACTGGTTTACAATTTAATTTTACTTATCAATAACTTGTCACATATTTGCCGAACATGAAGCAAAGTGCTTGACAGCCTCCGCGGAGCGCCTCTAGAGTGCAGCGGCGATGACCCCCGACCGGTTCACCGACCTTGTCGCCACCGTGGTGGCCCCGATCGCCGGACGTCCGCTGGATGCCGCGCTCGAAGCCGACCTCAACGCCGCGCATCCCGCAGGCGGGGCGACATTCCGAGCGATATTCGATGCCTGCCGGGAGGCGATCGCCGCCGGCTGGATGTGCAGCCGCGAGGCCGGCGGCATCCGTTACGGCCGCGTGCTGAAGCCCGATCCCGTGACCCACGGCTTCTCGGTCGACGTCGTCGACATGAACGACGTGGTCGGCCCCCACCACGCACATCCGAACGGGGAGATCGACCTGGTGATGCCGCTGACCCCGGAGGCGCGTTTCGACGGCCGCGGCGCCGGCTGGCTCGTCTACGGGCCGGGCACCGCACACCATCCGACCGTCGCCGGCGGGCGCGCGCTGGTGCTCTACCTGCTGCCTCGGGGCGCGATCGAATTCACGCGCACCTGATCGTCCGCAACCGCGAACGCGGCGGTCGCGGCGCACCGGTCGGGGACGCGCCGATGGCGATGCCAGACCGATCACGGCGAGCGAACGTCCGCCATCCAACCATCAACCCGGGGAGACGCGCTTGACCGGACTGTCCCGCGCCGACTTTCGCACGAGTCCGCCGCGCATCGAGATCCCGCGCGACTACAACGCCGCGCACGACCTGGTCGAGCGCAATCTCGCCGCCGGGCGCCGGGGGCGCACGGCGTTCGTCGACGATCGCGGCGCGATCACCTACGGCGAACTCGCGGCGCAGGTGAACCGCTGCGCGAACGCGCTGACCGGACTGGGCGTCGAACGCGAGCAGCGGGTGCTGCTTTGCCTCCACGACGGCATCGACTTCCCGATTGCCTTCCTGGGCGCGATCAAGGCCGGGATCGTGCCGGTGCCGGTCAACACGCTGCTGACGACCGCCGACTACGAGTTCATGCTGCGCGACAGTCGCGCCCGCGCGCTCGTCGTCTCGGCCGCGCTGCTGCCGGTGTTCGCTCCGCTCTTCGGCAAGCTTCCGGACCTGCGGCACGTGCTGGTCTCCGGCGGCGGTCCGGACACCGCGCCCGGCCGGCACGATCTCGCCGCGTTGCTCGCGCGGGCGTCCGGGAGCCACGACCCTGCGGCGACCTCGCGCGACGAGGTCGCGTTCTGGCTCTACTCGTCCGGTTCGACCGGCGCCCCGAAAGGCACGATGCACGTGCACTCGAGCCTGATCCACACCGCTTACCTGCACGGCGGGCCCGTCGTCGGCGTCCGCGAGGACGACGTCGTGTTCTCGGCCGCGAAGCTGTTCTTCGCGTACGGACTCGGCAACGCGCTGACCTACCCGATGGCCTTCGGCGCGACCGCGGTATTGATGGCCGAGCGGCCGACGCCCGACGCCGTGTTCGCACGGCTCACCCGCCACCGGCCGACGATCTTCTACGGCGTGCCGACGCTGTTTGCGGCGATGCTGGCGAGCCCCGGCCTGCCGGCCCGCGGGGACGTCGCGCTGCGCCTCGCCACGTCGGCCGGCGAGGCGCTGCCCGAGCACATCGGGCGCCGCTGGACCGAGCACTTCGGCACCGACGTCCTCGACGGCCTCGGCTCGACCGAGATGCTGCACGTCTTCCTGTCGAACCGCGCGGGTGCCGTCCGCTACGGCAGCAGCGGCACGGCGGTCCCCGGTTACGCGCTGCGCGTCGTCGACGACGACGGCCGCCCGGTGGCGCCCGGCGAGGTCGGCGAGCTGCAGGTGGCCGGCCCGACGGCGGCGGCGGGCTACTGGAACCAGCGGGACAAGTCGCGGGCGACGTTCCTGGGCGGCTGGACGCGCAGCGGCGACAAGTACCGCGTCGACGCGGATGGGTTCTACCGCTACGAGGGGCGCAGCGACGACATGCTGAAGGTGGGCGGCGTCTACGTCTCCCCGGTCGAGGTCGAGGCGGCCCTGGTCACCCACGAGGCGGTGCTCGAGGCCGCGGTCATCGGCCGCGAGGACGACGAGCAACTGGTCAAGGCCTGCGCCTTCGTCGTGCTCAAGCCGGGCCACGCGCCGACGGCGGGACTGGCCGAAGCGCTGCGCCACCATGTAAAGTCGCGGCTGGCGCCGTACAAGTACCCGCGCTGGATCGAATTCCTGGACGAGCTGCCGAAGACGGCCACCGGGAAGATCCAGCGCTTCAAGCTGCGCTCGCCGGCATCCTGACGCGAGCGCCGCACCCGCACCCGATCCGAAGGAGGAGCCCCAGATGACACGCAACCGATCCAACCCGCGGCGCGGCCGCGTCCTGGCCGCGGCGCTCGCCGCCGCGGCCTTCGCGCTCTCCGCGCCGCATGCCCTCGCCCAGGACAAGGTGAAGGTCGGCCTGATGCTGCCTTACACCGGCACCTTTGCCGCGCTCGGCAACGCGATCACCAACGGCTTCAAGCTTGCCGTCGCCGAGCAGGGCGGCAAGCTCGGCGGCCGCGAGATCGAGTACTTCACCGTCGACGACGAGTCCGACCCCGCCAAGGCGCCGGAGAACGCGAACAAGCTGATCAAGCGCGACAAGGTCGACGTGATCGTCGGCACCGTCCACTCGGGCGTGGCGATGGCGCTGGCGAAGGCCGCCCGCGACAACAACTCGCTGCTCATCATCCCGAACGCGGGCGCCGACGAGATCACCGGCCCGCTGTGCGCGCCGAACATCTTCCGCACGTCGTTCTCCAACTCGCAGCCCGGCTACGCGATGGGCAAGGTCGCGGCGGAGCGCGGGCACAAGACCGCGGTGACGCTGACCTGGAACTACGCGGCCGGCAGCCAGTCGACCGGGGGCTTCAAGGAGGCGTTCGAGAAGGGCGGCGGCAAGGTCGTCAAGGAGCTGACGCTGCCGTTCCCCAACGTCGAGTTCCAGGCGTTCCTGACCGAGATCGCCGCGCTGAAGCCCGACGCGGTGTACGTCTTCTTCGCCGGCGGCGGCGCGGTCAAGTTCGTCAAGGACTACGACGCCGCGGGGCTCAAGAAGTCGATCCCGCTCTACGGGCCGGGCTTCCTCACCGACGGCACGCTCGAGGCGCAGGGCGAATCGGCGCAGGGGCTGCTGACCACGCTGCACTACGCCGACCAGCTCGACAACCCCAAGAACAACGCCTTCCGGGCCGCGTACAAGGCCGCGTACAAGGTCGAGCCCGACGTCTACGCGATGCAGGGCTACGACTCGGGGCAGCTGCTGGCGGCGGGGCTTAAAGCCGTCGGCGGCGACGTGGGCAAGCGCGATGCGCTGATCAAGGCGATGCAGACGGCGAAGATCGACAGCCCGCGCGGCCCGTTCACGCTGTCGAAGGCGAACAATCCGGTGCAGGATTTCTACCTGCGGCGCGTCGAAGGCAAGGAGAACAAGGCCATCGGCATCGCGATCAAGAACTACGCCGACCCGGCGATCGGCTGCAAGATGTAGGTCGCGCCCATCGCCGCGGCGGGGCGGCGCGCGCCGTGCCTGCCGCCGCGAGCAGAGCGGGGCCGGGACGCTCACGGCGACTCCCGGCCCCGGCCGTTTCCGACCCCCGCGCCTGCGCGCACCGCGGCGCCCGACGACACGCCCCATGGAACCCGCCGTCCTCCTGATCCAGCTCCTGAACGCCCTGCAGTACGGGCTGCTGCTGTTCCTGGTGGCGAGCGGGCTCACGCTGATCTTCGGCATCATGGGGATCATCAATCTCGCGCACGGCAGCTTCTACATGATCGGCGCGTACATGGCGTTCACGCTGTCGTCGCTGACCGGCAGCCTGGCGGTGGCGATGGTGCTGGGCGTCGTGCTGTCGGTGCTGCTCGGGCTGTTTCTCGAATGGGCGCTGTTCAGCCACCTGTACAGGCGCGACCACCTCGAGCAGGTGCTGCTGACCTACGGGCTGATCCTGATCTTCGAGGAACTGCGCAGCCTGATCGTCGGCAACGACGTCCACGGGGTGCCGGTGCCGGAGATGTTCAAGGCGTCGATCGCGCTGGGCGAGACGATGACCTATCCGGTCTACCGGCTGGTGATGTCCGGGGTCTGCCTGCTGCTCGCCGCCGGCATGTACGTGCTGATCCAGCGCACGCGGCTCGGCATGATGATCCGCGCCGGCGCGTCGAACCGCGAGATGGTCGAGGTGCTCGGCATCAACGTCAACCTGGTGTTCCGCCTGGTGTTCGCGCTGGGCGTGGCGCTGGCCGCGTTCGCCGGCATGCTGGCTGCGCCGGTGTCGTCGGTCTACCCCGGGATGGGGCAGCAGGTGCTGATCATCTGCTTCGTCGTGGTCGTGATCGGCGGCATCGGCTCGGTGTGGGGCGCGCTGGTGGCGGCGCTGCTGATCGGGCTGGTGGACACTTTCGGCAAGGTCGTCGCACCCGAGTTCGCCGGTGTCGCCGTCTACCTGCTGATGGCGGCAATCCTGCTCTGGCGGCCCGAAGGCCTCTTCAGGCGCGCCTGAGCCGATGCTGCGCCGCCTCGCACTCCCGGTCGTCGCGCTCGCGCTGGTCGCCGCGTTCCCGCTCGCCGGCGCGACTTTCTACACCGAGCTGGTGACGAAGATCATGATCATGTCGATCTTCGCGCTGTCGCTCGACCTCCTCGTCGGCTACACCGGGCTGGTCTCGTTCGGCCACGCCGCCTACTTCGGCGTCGGCGCCTACACGCTGGCGATGCTGACGCCGAAGGCCGCCGCCGCCGGGCTCTGGGCCACCCTCGGCGCCGCGGTCCTGGTCGCCGCGGCGTGCGCGTTCGTCGTCGGGCTGTTCGTGCTCCGCACGCGTGGCATCTACTTCATCATGGTCACGCTCGCGTTCGCGCAGATGTTCTACTTCATCTTCCACGACACCAAGTTCGGCGGTGGGTCGGACGGGCGGTACATCAACATCAAGCCCGACGCGTCGATCGCCGGGTTCGTGCCGTTCGACCTCGACCGGCCGCTGCAGGCGTACTACGTCGTGCTCGCGGCGCTGGTGCTCGTGTTCGTGGGCCTGCGCCTGGTGCTGCGATCGCCGCTCGGCCGCGCGCTGCAGGGCATCCGCGCCAACGAGCAGCGGATGCGCTCGCTCGGCTACCCGGTGTTCGCATACAAGCTCGCGAGTTTCACGCTCGCTGGCGCGCTCGCCGGTCTCGCCGGCTACCTCGCGGCCGCGCAGTTCGGCTTCGTGAACCCCGAGATACTGTCGTGGCACCAGTCGGGCAACGTGCTGCTGATGGTCATCCTCGGCGGCAGCGCGACGCCTTACGGCCCGATCGTCGGTGCGTTCGCGCTGACGCTGCTGCAGGAGTTCTTCTCGTCGCTGACCACGCACTGGCAGCTCTGGTTCGGCGCGACCATCGTGCTGCTGGTGCTGTTCCTCCCGGGCGGCCTCGGGCACCTGGTGCGGCGCGTTCGGCGCAGCCTCGGCGGAGCCGGCGGCGATGGCTGAGGCGGTGCTCGAGACCCGCGGCCTGACCCGGCGCTTCGGCGGTCTCGCGGCCTGCGACGGGGTGGCGATCGCGGTCGCCGACAACGGGCTGCACGCGCTGCTCGGTCCCAACGGCGCGGGCAAGTCGACGCTGATCAACCTGCTGTCCGGCGACCTCGCGCCGTCCGCCGGCAGCATCGTCTACCTTGGCGCCGAGATCTCGCACTTCCCCGCCGACCGCCGGTCCCGGCTGGGCATCGGACGCAGCTACCAGAAGACCAACATCTTCCCGGCGTTCACGGTGTACGAGAACTGCCGGCTGGCGGCGCAGTCGCGGCACCCGCGGCCGTTCGCGGTGTTCGCGGACGCCGGCGCGGACGCGCCGTCGCGCGGGCGCGCGGAGCGCGGCCTCGAGCTGGCCGGGCTCGCCGGCCGCGCCGAGCGCATCGCCGGCGTGCTGTCGCACGGCGAGCAGCGGCAGCTCGAGATCGCGATGGTGCTGGCGACCGAGCCGCGGCTGCTGCTGCTCGACGAGCCGCTGGCGGGCATGGGCGCGGAGGAGTCGTCGCGGATGGTCGAGCTGCTGCAGCGGCTTGCCGCGGACCACGCCATCCTGCTGGTCGAGCACGACATGGACGCGGTGTTCGCGCTCGCCGACACCATCACCGTGATGGTCAACGGCCGCGTTCTCGCCAGCGGCGCGCCGGCGGCGATCCGGGCCAACGACGACGTGCAGCGCGCCTACCTCGGCCACGGCGAGGACGAGCTTGGCTGACGTGCTGCTCGAGGCGCGCGGCCTCAACACCTACTACGGCACCAGCCACGTGCTGCGGGGCGTGGATTTCTGCGTGCGCGAGGGCGAGGCGGTCGGCCTGATGGGCCGCAACGGCATGGGCAAGACGACCCTGCTGCGCAGCATGCTGGGCCTGGTCCCGGCCCGTGGCGGCGAGGTGCGGCTGCGCGGCGTCGACGTCACGCGGCGCCCGGCGTTCCGCATCACCCGCGAAGGCGTCGCCTACGTGCCCGAGGGCAGGGGCATCTTTCCCAACCTGTCGGTGCGCGAGAACCTGCAGATGGCCGCGCGCGCCGGCCGCGACGGCCGTCGCGACTGGACGTTCGACCGCGTGCTGTCGACCTTTCCGCGGCTCGCCGAGCGGCTTGGCCACGGTGGCGCGCAGCTGTCGGGCGGCGAGCAGCAGATGCTGACCATCGGCCGCGCGCTGCTGACCAATCCGGAGCTGCTGATCCTCGACGAGGCGACCGAGGGGCTGGCGCCGCTGATCGCGCGCGAGATATGGCGCATCGTGCGCGAGATCCGCGCGACCGGCATCGCCACCGTCATCGTCGACAAGAACTACGCGCACGTCTCCGCGCTGACCGACCGCAACGTCGTGCTGGTGCGCGGCCAGGTCGCCTACGAGTGCGATCGCGCCACGGCGCAGGGCGACCCGGCGGCGCTCGCGCGCTTCCTCGGCGTCTGACGCGCTGCCATGCCGCTGCTGCGGATCGGCGGCGTCGAGCTCGAGGTCGTGCGCATCGACGGGGCGCGCCCGGACCTGCCGTCGATCGTCATGCTGCACGAGGGGCTGGGCTCGGTGGCGATGTGGAAGGACTTTCCGGAGCGGGTCGCGCGCGCGGCCGGTCGCGACGTCGTCGTCTGGTCGCGGCGCGGCTACGGCCGCTCGACCCCGATCGACGGACCGCGCGGGGTCCGCTACATGCACGACGAGGCGCTGGTGACGCTGCCGGCGCTGCTCGACGCGCTGGGGCTCGAGCGACCGGTGCTGTTCGGCCACAGCGACGGCGCGTCGATCGCGCTGCTGTGTGCGGGCAGTCCGGCCGCGGCGGCGCGCCCGGTGAGCGGGGTCATCGCGATGGCGCCGCACGTGCGGGTCGAGGACGTCGCGGTCGAGAGCATCGCCGCGGCGAAACTCGCTTGGGACGAGACCGATCTGCGGGCACGGCTCGCGCGCTACCACGACGACCCCGACGGCGCGTTCCGCGGCTGGAACGACATCTGGCTGCATCCGGAATTTCGCGCCTGGAACATCGAGGAGTGCCTGGCGGCAGTCCGCTGCCCGGTGCTGGCGATCCAGGGCGAGGACGACGAGTACGGTACGATGGACCAGGTCGAGCGCATCGCGCGCGTCGTGCCCGACACCGAGATCGTCCGGCTCGCCGACTGCCGCCATTCGCCGCATCGCGACCAGCCGGAAGCAGTGCTCGACGCGGTGGCACGATTCGTCGGCCGCCTGCCCGGCGGGCCGGCGGGACCATGAGCGTCGGCGGCCCGAACCGGCGTCCGCGAACCGCTGCCTTCCACCCCGGTGCGCGCGGGCGCGCCCCCACCGTCGGAGACGACCCTTGCCCTACGAGCGCGACAAGCTGATCCGGTTCCACCACTGCGATCCAGCCGGCATCGTCTTCTATCCGCAGTACTTCGTGCTGATGAACGAGCTGGTGGAGGACTGGTTCGACGCAGGCCTCGGCCATCCGTTCAGCACCTTCGTGGGGATCGAGCGCCTCGGCCTGCCGATGGCACACCTCGAGTGCGACTTCCTCGCCCCCAGCCGGGTCGGCGACCGGCTGACCTTCAGCCTCGCGGTCGAGCGGCTCGGCAACACGTCGATGACACTGGCGGTGACGGCGGGGCGCGGCGGGCAGGTCCGCATCCGCGCCCGGCTGGTCGTGGTCCTGACGTCGCTGGACACGGGACAGCCGGTGCCGATCACTGGGGAATTGCGCGGCCGGTTCGGGCAGTTCCTGGTGCCGTCCGGGGCCTGACGCGACCCCGCCCCGCGCGGACGGCGCGGGCCGCCGCCGGCATCAGTCCGGCTTGACGCCGGCGGCGCGGACCACCTCGCCCCACCGCTTGGCCTCGCTTGCGATGACCGCGGCGAATTCCTGCGGCGTGTCGCCGACCGCGACGCCGCCGTCGTCGACGATGCGCCTGGTCGTGTCGGGGTTCCTGAGCGCGGCGACGATCTCCCGGTGCAGCCGCTCGATGACCGGCGCCGGCGTGCCGGCGGGGACCAGGATGCCGTACCACTGCGACGTCTCGAAGCCCGGGTAGCCGCTCTCGGCGATCGTCGGCACGTCGGGCAGCGACGGCACGCGCTTGGCCGAGCCCACGGCGATCGGCCGCAGCTTCCCGGCCTTGATCTGGCCGGCGATCGGCGGCACGCCGTTGAAGGTCATCTGCAGCTGGCCGCCGAGCAGGTCGGTCAGCATCGGCCCGGTCCCGCGGTAGGGGACGTGGACGATGTCGACCTTCGCCTGCATCTTGAAGTACTCCATTGCCAGGTGCCCCGCGCTGCCGTTGCCGGCCGAGCCGTAGTTGAGCTTGCCCGGCTCCTTGCGCGCCAGCGCGACCAGCTCGGCCAGCGTCTTCACCGGCAACTCGTTGTTGACCGCGATCACGTTCGGCACCGTCGCCACCAGCGACACGGGTGCGAAGTCCTTCACCGGGTCGTAGGGCAACGTCTTGCCGAACATCGCGGGGTTCACCGCCAGCGTTCCGACGTGGCCGAGGATCAGCGTGTAGCCGTCGGCGGGCGCGCGCTTCACTTCTTCCATCGCGACGTTGCCGGCGCCGCCGGGCTTGTTCTCGACGTAGACCTGCTGGCCCAGCGACTGCGACAGCTTGCCGGCGAGGGATCGCGCGATGATTTCCGACGATCCGCCGGGGGCGAACGGAACGACGAGGCGGATCGGCTTCGTCGGCCACGCGGGCGCCTGCGCGCTCGCCGGAGCTGCCACGACCACCGCGGCGAGCCAGGCAGCCAGCGGCGTGGTGACGAGCGCCGCGACAGCGACAGCGACGGTGACGAGGGGCTTGCGGAGCGGTGGCGGCATCGCGTTTTCCCGGGAAAGTAGGGTGCCTGGCCGCACGGGCGCGGCGGCAATTGCAGCGACATTGTAGTGGCATCGCCGCGCGCTGCACGAAAACGTGCGCGCCGTTTCCGGTGCGCACCAGCATGGCGCGTCGGCTCGGTGGGCAACGCACCACGGGGCCGTTCATGTCGCTGCGGGGATGCGCTTTTTTCATTCCAGAACAGCATGTTATGACATCGATCGTGCCATGGCATGGATTGTGCGATGCAATGTACGACGAGCGCCGGCGACCGCAGTTGCCGAATCATCGCGACCCCGCCGCTCCGATCGAAGACAACGCCCGCTCCTCCATCACGCACACGGGGAATTCCATGCAACGCAGACGCTTCCTGCAACGCCTCGCCCTCACCACTGCGCTCGCCGCCGCGGGCTTCTCGGCCGGACCGGCGCTCGCCGCCGACACCATCAAGGTCGGCATCCTTCACTCGCTGTCGGGAACGATGGCGATCAGCGAGACGGTGCTGAAGGACGTCGCGCTGATGACGATCGACGACATCAACAAGAAGGGCGGCGTGCTGGGCAAGAAGCTCGAGGCCGTCGTCGTCGACCCGGCGTCGAACTGGCCGCTGTTCGCCGAGAAGGCCCGGCAGCTGCTGACGCAGGACAAGGTCGACGTGGTGTTCGGCTGCTGGACGTCGGTGTCGCGCAAGTCGGTGCTGCCGGTGTTCGAGGAGTTGAACGGCCTGCTCTTCTATCCGGTGCAGTACGAGGGCGAGGAGCTGTCGAAAAACGTGTTCTACACCGGCGCGGCGCCGAACCAGCAGGCGATTCCTGCGGTCGAGTACCTGATGAGCAAGGAGGGCGGCGCCGCCAAGCGCTGGGTGCTGCTCGGCACCGACTACGTCTATCCGCGCACGACCAACAAGATCCTGCGCGCTTTCCTGAAGTCGAAGGGCGTCGACGAGAAGGACATCGACGAGAAGTACACGCCGTTCGGCCACAGCGACTACCAGACCATCGTCGCCGACATCAAGAAGTTCTCCGCCGGCGGCAAGACGGCGGTGGTCTCCACGATCAACGGGGACTCGAACGTCCCGTTCTACAAGGAACTGGGCAACCAGGGCCTGAAGGCCACCGACGTGCCCGTCGTGGCGTTCTCGGTCGGCGAGGAGGAGCTGCGCGGCGTCGACACCAAGCCTCTGGTCGGCCACCTCGCGGCGTGGAACTACTTCATGTCGCTGAAGAACCCGGCCAACGACGCGTTCAAGAAGCAGTGGGCCGACTACGCCAAGGCGAAGAAGCTGCCCGGCGCCGACAGGCCGCTGACCAACGACCCGATGGAAGCCACTTACGTCGGCATGTGGATGTGGAAGCAGGCGGTCGAGAAGGCCAAGTCGACGAATCCTGACAAGGTCATCGCGGCGATGGCCGGCCAGACCTTCGCATCGCCGAACGGCTACACGATGAAGATGGACCTGACCAATCACCATCTCTGGAAGCCGGTGTTCATCGGCGAGATCCAGGCCAACGGCCAGTTCAACGTGGTGTGGAAGGATCCGAAGGGCCTGGTGCGCGCCCAACCGTGGAGCCCGTTCATCGCCGGCAACGACAAGAAGAAGGACGGGCCGGAAAAGAAGTAGCGCGTCGCCGCGTCGGCCCCGTTCCCAAACCCGCAAGGAGTGCTCGTGCCGATCGCGGCCATGCTGCGCAGGATCGTGCTGTTCGTGTCGCTGGCCGCGGCGGCCGGGGGGGCGGGGGCCGCCCTTCCGGCCGGCACGGTGCGCGAACTCGCGTTCGGCGACAACGACGCGAAGATCAGGGCAATCCACGACCTCGCAGCGACGGCGCCCGAAGGTGCTCTGGCGCTGCTCGAGGCGCTTGCCGCCGACGAAGTGAAGACCTCGGGCGAGACCGCGGTGCTGGTCGTCCGCGGCGACGGGGCGGTCGACGCCGCCAGCGGCGCGGCGGTCGCGCCGCTGCCGACGCCCCTCGACGATGTCGTCGTCAACAACCGGGTGCGGCGCGAGCTCGCGTCGGCGATGGCGGCGTTGAAGCTGGCGTCGCCTGACCGCGTGGTGCGGCTGGCGGCCGCGAAGGCGCTGCAGGCCGGCGCCGACGAAGGCGTGCTGCCGGCGATCGAACGCGCGACGGCAGGCGAGACCGACGCGGAGATCCGCGAGCTGTTGACGGTCTCCGGCGCGTCGATCCGGCTGGGCAGTCCCGACAAGGAGGTCCGCATCACCGCGATCCGGACGCTGGCGGACAGCACCAGTCCGGCGACCCGCACGCTGCTCATCGGCCTGCTGGCGAAGAAGGGTGAAGTCTGGGCCGAGCCGGACGGCGACGTGCGCGCCGAGGCGGACAAGAGCCTGCGCGCGATCGAGGGACGCTTCGCCACAGGCGAGCTCGTCGCCCGCGTGTTCAGCGGCCTCTCGCTCGGGAGCATCCTGCTGCTGGCGGCGCTCGGCCTCGCCATCACCTACGGGCTGATGGGCGTCATCAACATGGCGCACGGCGAGCTGATCATGATCGGCGCCTACGCGACCTACGTGGTGCAGAACCTCTTCCGCCAGTACGCCCCGGGGCTGTTCGACGCGTACCTGCTCGCCGCGTTGCCGGTGGCCTTCATGGCGTCGGCGCTGGTCGGCATGGCGATGGAGCGCACCGTCATCCGCTTTCTCTACGGGCGGCCGCTGGAGACGCTGCTCGCGACCTGGGGGCTTTCGCTGATCCTGATCCAGGCGATGCGCACGATCTTCGGGGCGCAGAACGTGCAGGTCGAGAACCCCGCTTGGATGTCCGGCGGGCTGACCATGATCGAGGGCGCCGTGCTGCCGTGGAGCCGCATCGTGATCATCGGCTTCGCCTTCGCCGTGCTGGGCCTCGTCTACGTGCTGCTCAACCGGACGCGGCTCGGGCTGTTCGTCCGCGGGGTCACGCAGAACCGGCCGATGGCGAGCGCCCTGGGCGTGCCGACGGGGCGCGTCGACATGCTGGCGTTCGGGCTGGGCTCCGGCATCGCGGGGCTCGCCGGCTGCGCGCTGTCGCAGATCGGCAACGTCGGACCCGACCTCGGGCAGAGCTACATCGTCGACTCGTTCATGGTGGTCGTGCTGGGCGGCGTCGGCCAGCTCGCCGGCACCGTGGTGGCCGGGCTCGGGCTGGGCGTCGTCAACAAGTTCCTCGAGGCCTGGTCCGGCGCGGTGCTGGCCAAGATCATCGTGCTGGTGTTCATCATCGTGTTCATCCAGAAGCGTCCGCAGGGCCTGTTCGCGCTCAAGGGCCGGATGGCGGACGGATGACCGCAATGGACGCACCGGTCGCCTCGTCCGCGCCGGCAGCGGCCGCGCCGGCCGCCGCCCCCGGGGCCGCGATCCCCGCGGCCGCCACGGCCGGCGCGGCGCGGCCGCCGCTCGCCGCGCCGACGCGCGCACTGTTCACGCGGCGCGGCTGGGGCGCGTTCGTCGTCGCCGTCGTCGTGGTCACCGTGGTGCTGCCGCTCGCGAACCTGGCGCTGCCCGCGGGCCACCCGCTGCACGTCCCCGACTGGTTCGTGACGCTCGCCGGCAAGATCATGTGCTATGCGATCGTCGCGCTGGCGATGGACCTGATCTGGGGGTTCGCCGGCATCCTGTCGCTGGGTCACGGACTCTTCTTCGCGCTGGGCGGCTACGCGATGGGCATGTACCTGATGCGCTCGATCGGCCGCGAGGGCGTCTACGCCAGCGACCTGCCGGACTTCATGGTGTTCCTCGACTGGAAGGCCTACCCCTGGTACTGGAGCTTCACCGATCACTTCTGGTACGCGGCGCTGCTGGTGGTGCTGGTGCCGGGCGTGCTGGCGTTCGTGTTCGGCTGGTTCGCCTTCCGCTCCCGCATCAAGGGCGTCTACTTCTCGATCATCACGCAGGCGCTGACCTACGCCTTCATGCTGCTGTTCTTCCGCAACGACACCGGCTTCGGCGGCAACAACGGCTTCACGGACTTCAAGCGGATTCTGGGCTTTCCCATCGCGGCGCCCGAGACGCGGGCGACGCTGTTCGCGCTGACCGGGCTCGCGCTCTTCGGCGCGCTGCTTGTCGGCCGCTTCGTCGTCACGTCCAAGCTGGGGCGCGTGCTGGCCGCCATCCGCGATGCCGAGAGCCGGGTGATGTTCTGCGGCTACAACCCGGTCCACTACAAGCTCTTCGTATGGACGCTGTCCGCGGTGATGTGCGGGATCGCCGGCGCGCTGTACGTGCCGCAGGTGGGCATCATCAATCCGGGCGAGATGTCGCCGGCCAACTCGATCGAGATCGCGATCTGGACCGCGGTCGGCGGCCGCGGGACGCTGGTCGGCGGCATCGTCGGCGCGGTGCTGGTCAACGGCGCCAAGAGCTGGTTCACCGTCGCGTTTCCCGAGTTCTGGCTGTTCTTCCTCGGCTTCCTGTTCATCGCCGTCACGGTGTTCCTGCCCGGCGGCGTGGTGAGCCTGTTCCGGCGGCGCTCATGAGCGATGCGCTGCGCACCACCGACGCCGGCACCGGCCACGATGCGCAGATCGGCATGCGCCACGCCGACGCCGCCGTCGACACGACGCACGGTCCGATCCTGTACCTGGACGGCATCACCGTTAGCTTCGACGGCTTCCGCGCGCTCAACGACCTGACGCTCACCATCGACGACGGCGAGCTGCGCTGCATCATCGGCCCCAACGGCGCCGGCAAGACGACGATGATGGACGTGATCACCGGCAAGACGCGTCCCGACAGCGGCACGGCGTTCTTCGGCCAGACCATCGACCTCACGCGGCTCACCGAAGCCCAGATCGCGCAGGCCGGCATCGGGCGCAAGTTCCAGAAGCCGACGGTGTTCGAGCGGCACACGGTGTTCGACAACCTCGAGCTCGCGATGACCGCCGACAAGCGCGCGCGCAGCACGCTGTTCGCGCGACTTGGCAGCGCCGAGCTCGACCGCATCGCCGACACGCTGGCGCTGGTGCAGCTCGGCGACGCGTTCGACCGTCCGGCGGGCCTGCTGTCGCACGGCCAGAAGCAGTGGCTGGAGATCGGGATGCTGCTGATGCAGGAGCCGCGGCTGATCCTGCTCGACGAGCCGGTCGCCGGCATGACCGACGAGGAGACGATGCGCACCGCCGAGCTGTGCCTGACGCTGGCGGGGCGCCATTCGGTCGTCGTCGTAGAGCACGACATGGAATTCGTCGGCCGCATCGCGCGCAAGGTGACGGTGCTGCACGAGGGCCAGGTGCTCGCCGAGGGCCCGCTCGACGCGGTGTCGGCCGATCCGCGGGTCATCGAAGTCTACCTGGGACGCTGAACCGTGCTGACCGTCGACGCCCTGAACCAGTACTACGGCGGCAGCCACACGCTGCGCGACGTCAGTTTCGAGGCGCGCACCGGCGAGGTCACGACGGTGCTGGGACGCAACGGTGTCGGCAAGACGACGCTGCTGAAGTGCATCGCCGGCCTGCTGCCCGCGCGGTCGGGCACCATCGCGCTGGCCGGCGGCGACGTGACGCGCGCGGCGCCGTACGAGCGTGCGCGCCGCGGCCTCGGCTACGTGCCGCAGGGGCGCGAGATCTTCCCGCGGCTGACGGTCGAGGAAAACCTGAAGCTCGGCCTCGCCACGCGGCCGCGCGGGTCGGCGATCCCCGGCCGCATCTACGAGATGTTCCCGGTGCTGAAGGACATGCGCCATCGCCGCGGCGGCGACCTTTCCGGCGGCCAGCAGCAGCAGCTGTCGATCGGCCGCGCGCTGGCGCTGGAGCCGAAGCTGCTGGTGCTCGACGAGCCGACCGAGGGCATCCAGCCGTCGATCATCAAGGACATCGAGCGGGCGATTCGCCTGCTGGCCGGCGAGGGGCAGATGGCGATCCTGCTGGTCGAGCAGTACTACGACTTCGCCCGGTCGCTCGCCGACCGCTACGTCGTGCTTTCGCGGGGCGAGGTCGTGCTCGCCGGCAGGGGCGAGGACATGGAACGCGACGGGGTGCGCGAGCGGCTCACTGTCTGACGTTGCGGGAACGACGCCGCGCCGCCGGCTCGCTCCCGGGAGCGGACGGCGGGCGAGCGGCGGGAGCGCCGGCGTGACCGGCACGACACGGGACCGGGGCCAAGCCTGCCGCCCGCCGCCAGCGGCCCGCCACCGGGCTTGGCGGGTGTGGCCAACCCCCCGGCCGCGCCGCCCGGTTGACCTCGGTCAAGGCCGGGTGTTACATCAGGCGTGACAATCCGACGCAGCAGGGCAAAACGCCCGTACCAAGGATTCCCATGCCCATCGTTTCCGCCCGCGACCTGGTGCTCGACACCGCGCTCATTCGCAAGTACGACACCTTCGGGCCGCGGTACACGTCGTACCCCACCGCCGACCGCTTCCACGACGGCTTCACCGCCGAGAGCTACGTCAACGCCCTTGCGGCGCGCAACCAGGGGCGCGTGCAGCAGCCGCTGTCGCTGTACGTGCACCTGCCGTTCTGCAACACCATCTGCTTCTACTGCGCGTGCAACAAGGTGGTGACCAAGGACCACGGGCGCTCGGCCAAGTACATCCGCTACGTCGGGCGCGAGATCGGCATCGTCTCCGGCCTGGTCGAAGGGTCGCCGCCGGTCGAGCAGCTGCACTGGGGCGGCGGCACGCCGACGTTCCTGTCGCGCGAGGAGATGGCGGAGCTGATGGGCATGCTGCGCGGCGCGTTCCGCTTCGACCCGCACGCCGAGGTGTCGATCGAGGTCGATCCGCGCAAGGTCACCGCGGCGGACGTCGCCCACCTCGCCACGCTGGGCTTCAACCGCATCTCGGTCGGCATCCAGGACTTCGACCCCGCGGTGCAGAAGGCGGTCAACCGGATCCAGAGCGAGGAGGAGACGCGCGTCGTCATCGACTCGGCGCGGGCCAACGGCTTCGTCTCGGTCAACGCGGACCTGATCTACGGGCTGCCGATGCAGACGCTCGCCGGCTTCTCGGTGACGCTGGACAAGGTCATCGCCGCGTCGCCGGACCGGATCGCGCTGTATTCGTACGCGCACGTGCCGCACCTGTTCAAGCCGCAGCGGCGCATCGACACCGCCGCGGTGCCCACGCCGGAGACGAAGCTCAACATCCTCGCGCTCGCCATCAGCAAGCTGGGCGAGGCCGGCTACGTCTACATCGGCATGGACCACTTCGCCAAGCCGACCGACGAGCTCGCCGTCGCGCAGGCGCAGCGCAAGCTCCACCGCAACTTCCAGGGCTATTCGACCCGGCCCGACTGCGACATGCTGTCCTTCGGCATGTCGGCGATCAGCAAGGTCGGTGCCGCGTACGCGCAAAACGTCAAGACGCTCGACGAGTACTACAGCCGGCTGGACGCGCAAACGCTGCCCGTGCTGCGCGGCGTCGAACTGACCGCCGACGACCTGCTGCGCCGCGAGATCATCCAGAGCCTGATGTGCAACTTCGACCTCGACTTCGCCGCGGTCGAGGCGCAGCACGGCATCCGCTTCGCCGACTACTTCGCGCCCGAGATCGTCGCGCTGAAGGCGCTCGCCGTCGACGGCATCGTCGAGGTCGACGAGCGCCGCGTCGTGGTCACGCCCCGCGGCCGCCTGCTGGTGCGCATCGCGGCCATGCAGTTCGACCGGCACCTGCGCGAGACGGCGGAAAAGGCGCGCTACTCCAAGGTGATCTGAGCGCCGGCGGGCGCGACGCCACGGCGCCGCGCCATCGCCCGACCGACCGCGGCGATCTCCTCCGCAGGGAGCAGCTCGCGCGCGAGGGGGATCAGCTCCGTCTCCTCGGCCTCGATGTGCGCGTCGTAGGCCGCGGTGGCGTCGCGGACGAGTTTCGGCGGCAGCACCGCGCGCTGTCCGGCCGCGATGCCCGCGAGCAGCGGCCGCAGGTGGCGCCAGTTCGCCGCCAGCACGAGATGCTCCGCCTCCAGCCGCGCGACCAGCGCCGCGCACTCCGGCGCCCGGGCGACGACGCGCGGGAACACGTCGACCTCCTCGTCCTCGTGATGGTGCGGCGCCGCGGTGTCGAAGTAGCGCAGGATCGCCCGCGCCGCGACGCGCGCGTCGGTGTCGCAGCCGTGCTCGGGCAGGTGCCGCTCGAGGCGCGAGAGCGTCTCGAGCTGGCGGCGGATCCGCCCGTGGCAGGCCGACAGCATGGCGAGGGGATCGTCGAAGGAGGCGGCGCTGCCGCCGAAGGGGTCGCGGTTCATCGGGAGTCCTCGCGTGCGCGGCGCGTTCGGGGAATCCATCGTACCGCGCCCCGCCGGCGACGGGGCGCCCGGGTGCCGGCGGGGCGCGCGGATTGACGCAGGTTAAGGCCCCGGCCGACGCGTGCGCCTAGGATCGTGGGCACCGGGCTGCCGGGCGACGGGACCGCCGCGACGGCGTTCGCCCGCCGGGACGCCGTGCCGCCGCGGGCACGGGAACGGGAGGCACCATGCAGGCGATCGCGATCATCCAGGACGAGCACCGGGCGCTGGGAGCGGTGCTGCACGGCATGCTCTACCTCGTCCGCGAAATCCGCGACCGGGGCGCGGCGCCCGATTTCGAGCTGCTGGGGGCGATGCTGCACTACATCGACCTCTTTCCCGAGCGGTTCCACCATCCGAAGGAGGACCGCTACCTGTTCGCGCTGCTGCGTGCGCGCCACCCGGCGGCGGGGTCGCTGGTCGACCTGCTCCACAACCAGCACGAGATCGGCGCCGACAAGATCCGCGAGCTCGAGCAGCGGCTTGCGCGGTACCGCGAGGGCGGGGCCGCCGAATTCCCGGCCTTCGCCGACGCCGTCGAGGCCTATGCGGTATTCCACTGGGACCACATGCGGCGTGAGGAACGCGAAGTCATTCCGCTCGCGAAGGAGCACCTGACGGCGGCCGACTGGGAGGCGATCGACGCGGCGTTCGCCGGCCACACCGATCCGCTGCTGGGCACCGACCAGGGCGCCGGCTTCGAGGCCCTGTTCCGCAAGATCGTCAATCTCGCGCCGCCGCCGATCGGCGTGGGGCCGACGCGCTGAGGCCCCGCGGCCGCTGCCGCCCGGATCAGCCGCGCGCGAGCGCGGCGAGCGCCGGCGCGTCGACCAGCACGATGCGCTCGCGGCCCAGATCGACCCAGCCCCGGTCCTCGAAATTGCGCAGCAGGCGCGAGACGATCTCGCGCACGCTGCCGAGGTCGTCCGCCAGCGCCTGGTGCGTCGCCTGGACCTCCCGGCGAGCACCGGCGCGCTCGACCAGCAGCGCCGCCAGCCGCTGGTCGAGCTTCTGGTACGCGATTGCCTCGACCGTCTGCATCAAGCCCGCGAGGCGCTCCGAGAACAGCGAGAAAACGTGCGTGCGGAAGGTTTCGTCGCCTGCGATCAGGGCGTGGAATTCGGTGGCCGGGACGACGAGCAGCTCCACCTCGGTCTCGGCGATGCCGGTGGCGTCGTATTCGGCGTGGCCGAGCAGGCAGCTGCCCGACAGCAGGCACGATTCGCCCGGCTTGACCCGGTAGAGCTGGAGCTCGCGGCCGTTCGGGTAGCGCTGCAGCACCTTGATGCTGCCCGAGAGCACCAGCGGAAAGCCGCCGCAGGGCGTGTGCGCGCTGAACATCACCGTCCCGGCCGGCACCTGCCGATGCGCGCTGCGATCGGCCAGGCGCTCGAGCGTCGCCGCCGGGGCGGGTGCGAGGGTGGGAAACGCAGCGGCGATGCGCGCCGCCAGCGGCGACAGGGTCCGTTGGATGTCCATGGATCAGCGCGAATTCTACAATGCGGGATCGATCAGCCCATTGGTCATGGATCCCAGCGCCGTTCCCCTGCCTTCAGCGTGGACGAGTGCCGGCCTCGTGCTGGCGGGGCTGGCATTGGCCGCGGCGTTCCGGCGGGCGCCGTGGGGCCGCTTCGCGAGCAGCGAGGCGACACACGTCTTCTACGGCGGGATCTTCGCCACGATCCTGCTCTGGAGCCTCCGGGCCGTGGTCGGCGAAGGCTTCGCTTTCCACCTGCTCGGCACCGGCGCGTTGACGCTGCTTGTCGGTCCGGCGCTGGCATTGATCGGGTCGGCGGTGGCGCTGGCGGTGGTGACGGCCATCGGCGACGGGTTGTGGGCGAACGCTGGGCTGACGCTGGTGACGATGGTCGCGGCGCCCATCGGCGTGGTGTGGCTCGTGTGGCGCGGGGCGGAGCGGCTGCTGCCGCCCAACTTCTTCATCTACATCTTCGTGACCGCGTTTCTCGGCTCGGCGCTGGCGCTGGGGGCGGCCGGGCTCGCGGGGTCGTTCGTGCTGGTCGAGGCGGCCGGGCGCGATCCGTCGGTGATCTACGGCGATTACCTGCCCTACGTCCTGTACCTGGCCTTCGGCGAGGGCACGCTCGGCGGAATGATCATCACGCTGTTCGTCGTCTATCGCCCCGGCTGGGTGACGACCTTCGACGACGCCAGGTACCTCTCGGGGCGCTGACCTTCGGTGCGGTGGCGGACGTAGGTGACCGCGCCGACGCCGCGGCCGGGGTGTCGCGCCCCGCTGCCCGGCCGCGCCGGGTTGGCCGGCGGCGCCGGGCCCGGCTGCATGCGTCGCGAAGCATGCAGTTGCGACACCGTGCCGCGCCCGGGCAGGCTGCAGGAGCATGCGTTGCAGCGCATGTGATGCAGGTCACAGAAAGCGCGCCGCAGCGCGCCTATAGTCGGAACGGTCATCAACCAAGGAGGTTCTCATGCAAGCCAACGTAGGCGGACTCGACCGCATCATCCGAATCGTCGCGGGACTCGCGCTGCTTTCGCTCGTCTTCCTGGTGGAAGGCAACATGCGCTGGTGGGGGCTGGTCGGCGGCGTGCTGCTGTTCACTGGGCTCGTCCGCTGGTGCCCGCTGTACCTCCCCTTCGGCATCAAGACCTGCCGGACCCCGTGATGCCAGCGCAGTTCCGGCGGGCCGTCCTGCCCTTTTCCCGCGCGACGGCGGTGTTCGCGGTCGCTGCCGCGCTGGCGTGGCCGGCGCACGGCCAGGGCACCGCGGCGCCGTCGACCGCGCCGGCAGCGCCCGCGGGTCCGGTGGCCCCGGCCACGGGTCCTGCACGGCCGCCGGCGCCTGCCGTCATCGACGTCGCCGCGCGCGACCTGCCCCAGACCATCGCGGTCGAAGGCACGATCGAGGCCGTGCGGCAGGCCACGCTGGGCGCGCAGGTCGCCGGACGCATCGTCGAACTCGGCGTCAACGCCGGCGACCGTGTCCGCGCGGGGCAGGTGCTGGTGCGCATCGACGCGCGCACCGCCGACGCCGCGGTGGCCGCCAGCCGCTCGCAGATCGCCGAAGCCGAGGCCAACCTCGCCAACGCGCAGCGCGTCCACGAGCGCAACCGCGCGCTGCTGGCGCAGAAGTTCGTCAGCCAGGCGGCGGTCGACCAGTCGGACGCGTCGTACAAGGCCGCGCAGGCCCAGGTCGCCGCAGTGAAGGCGAACGCCGGCTCGGCCAGCGCCGCGCAGTCGTTCACCGTGATCGTCGCACCCTACGCCGGCGTCGTCGGCGCGACCCATGCCGAGCTCGGCGACATGGCGACGCCGGGGCGGCCGCTGGTGACTCTGTTCGATCCGGGCGAGCTGCGCGCGGTGGCGGCGGTTCCGCAAGCGACGCTCGCCAAGGTGAAGCTCGACGGCAGCGTGCGCGTCGACGTGCCGGCGCTCGGCCGGACCCTCACGCCGGTCAAGGCGACGGTGATACCGCTCGCCGACGCGAAAAGCCACACGACGCGCGTGCGGCTCGACCTGCCCGCGGCCGACGGCCTCCTGCCGGGACAGTTCGTCCGCGTGCGACTTGCCACCGGCACGGCGCGGATGATCGCGGTGCCGGAGACGGCGCTGCTCCGCCGCGGCGAAGTGACCGCGGTGTACGTGCTGGACGGCACCGGCCGCGCGCAAATGCGGCAGGTGCGCACCGGCGAGCGCGTCGGCGACGGCGACGTCGAGATCCTCGCCGGCCTCGCCGGCGGCGAGCGTATCGCAGCCAACCCGGTGGCCGCCGGCATGGCCGCGGCGACGCCGAAATGAAGCGCCGCGCGTTCGCCCGCGCCGGACTGCGGCCGGCGACGGCACCCTTCGCATGAACGCCGCTTCCCCGCCGCTCGGCCTGTCCGGCCGCATCGCGCGCTTCTTCCTGACGTCGCAGCTCACGCTGCTGATCGCGCTCGTTCTGCTGTTCGCCGGCATATTCGCGATCATCGTCACCCCGCGCGAGGAAGAGCCGCAGATCGACGTGACGATGGCCAACGTGCTGGTGCCGTTTCCCGGCGCGTCGGCCGCGGACGTCGAGCGGCTGGTCGCCCTGCCCGCGGAGCAGGTGCTGTCGCAGATCCAGGGCCTCGAGCACGTTTGGTCGGTGTCGAAGCCGGGCCAGGCGCTGATCACGGTCCAGTACAAGGTCGGCGTGTCGCGCAACGACGCCGTCGTGCGGCTGCACGACACGATCCTCTCGCACCGCGACTGGCTGCCGCCCGAGCTCGGCGTCGGCGAGCCGCTGGTCAAGCCCAAGGGCATCGACGACGTGCCGATCGTCGCCCTGACGCTGTACTCGAGGGACCCGGCCCGCGGCGCGTTCGATCTCGAGCGCGTTGCGCACGCCGTCGAGGCCGAACTGAAGCGTGTTCCCGGCACGCGCGAGGTCACCACCATCGGCGGTCCCGGCCGCATCGTCGAGGTGCGTCTCGACCCGGCGCGGCTCGGCGCGCACGGGCTCGACGTCGCCGCGGTGCGCCGGGTGCTGCAGGGGGCCAACGCTTCGCTGCCCGCCGGGGACCTCGTGCGCGGCAACGCGACGATCCGCGTCGACGCCGGCGGCTTCCTCGAATCGGCGCAGGACGTCCGCGACCTCGTCGTCGCCGTCCACGACGGCCAGCCCGTCTACCTCGGCGACGTCGCGCGCATCGTCGACGGCCCGCCGCCGGCCGCGCGCTACGCCTGGTACACGCCGGGCAAGGCCGCCGGGGCCGATCGTGCCGGCGACGTCGGGCAGGCGTTCCCGGCGGTGACGCTGCAGGTGACCAAGAAGGCCGGCGAGAACGCGGTCGACGTCGCGCGGCGCGTCGAGCAGCGGCTGGCCGAGCTTGCGAACACGGTGATCCCCGCCGGCGTCGAGAGCGCGGTGACCCGCGACTACGGGCGCACCGCCGACGACAAGGCGAAGCTGCTGATCTCCAAGCTGATGTTCGCCACGCTGTCGGTGGTGGCGCTGGTGTTCCTGGCGCTGGGATGGCGCGAGGCGGCGATCGTCGGCGTCGCCGTCGTCCTGACGCTCGCGGCGACGCTGTTCGCGTCGTGGGCCTGGGGCTTCACGCTCAACCGCGTCAGCCTGTTCGCGCTGATCTTCTCCATCGGCATCCTCGTCGACGACGCGATCGTGGTGGTCGAGAACATCCACCGGCACCGGGGGCTGCATCCGGACGCGCCGCTGGCCGCGCTGATACCGGCTGCGGTCGACGAAGTCGGGGGGCCGACGATCCTCGCCACCTTCACGGTCATCGCCGCGCTGCTGCCGATGGCCTTCGTCACCGGGCTGATGGGCCCGTACATGAGTCCGATTCCGATCAACGCGAGCATGGGCATGCTGATCTCGCTGGCGATCGCGTTCGTGATCACGCCGTGGCTGGCGCTGAAGCTCGCGCCGAAGCATGCGGCGGCCCACGGCCCCGGCGCGCTCGACCGGCGGCTCGAGTCGACGTTCACGCGGCTGCTGTCGCCGTTCGTCGATCCCGCGCGCGGCGGGCGGCGGCGACTCGCGCTCGGCGCCGCCATCGTGGTGGCGATCCTGCTGTCGGTCTCGCTGGCGGCGGTCCAGCTCGTGGTGCTGAAGATGCTCCCGTTCGACAACAAGAGCGAGTTCCAAGTCATCGTCGACCTGCCGGCGGGCTCGCCGGTCGAGGCGACGGCGGCGGTGCTGGCCGACCTGTCGGCGAACCTCGCGACGGTCGACGAAGTCGCCGACATCCAGGCGTACGCGGGCACGGCCGCGCCGATCAACTTCAACGGCCTCGTCCGCCAGTACGACCTGAGGCAGCAGCCGGAATCGGGCGACCTCCAGGTCAACCTCGTCGACCGCCGGCATCGCTCGCGCCAGAGCCACGAGATCGCGCTGGCGGTGCGACCGGGGCTGGAGAAGATCGGCGCCGCGCACAAGGCGAAGGTGAAGGTCGTCGAGGTGCCCCCGGGGCCCCCGGTGCTCTCTCCCATCGTCGCCGAGATCTACGGCCCCGACGAGGCCGGCCGGCATGCGTACGCCAAGTCGCTGCGGCAGGCCTTTGCCGCGACGCCGCACGTGGTCGGTGTCGACGACTCGATCGAGGACCCGGCGCCGCGCTTCGTCGTGCGCATCGACCAGCGCAAGGCCGCGCTCGCGGGCATCGCGCCGGCCGACGCAGTCGCGGCGCTGCGCGCGGCGCTGGCCGGCGACGACGCGACTTCGCTGCACGACGGCCAGGCGAAATACGGCGTGCCGGTGCGGCTGACGCTCGCGCCGGAGCTGAAGGGCAGGCTCGAGGCCGTGCTCGCGCTTACGGTCCGCGGCGCCGACGGCGCGGCGGTGCCGCTCGCCGAGATCGTACGCGTCCAGGACGGCCTGCGCGAGACGACGCGCTACCGCAAGGACCTGCTGCCGGTCACCTACGTGATCGGCGACACCGCCGGAGGCGCCGACAGCCCGCTCTACGGGATGTTCGGCATCCGCAGCCGGCTTGCCGACGTCGCGGTACCCGCCGGCGGCCGGGTCGACGAGCACTTCATCTCCGCGCCGTCGGACCCGTACCGCAGCTACGCGATCAAGTGGGACGGCGAATGGCAGGTCACCTACGAGACGTTCCGCGACATGGGGCTTGCCTACGCGGTGGGCCTGGTGCTGATCTACCTGCTGGTGGTCGCGCAGTTCGGCTCGTACGTGACGCCGCTGGTCATCATGGCGCCGATCCCGCTGACCATCATCGGCGTCATGCCCGGCCACGCGCTGCTCGGCAAGCCGTTCACCGCGACGTCGATGATCGGCATGATCGCGCTCGCCGGCATCATCGTGCGCAACTCGATCCTGCTGGTCGACTTCGTCAACCTGCAGACCTCACGCGGCGTGCCGTTCGCGCGGGCGATCGTCGACGCCGCCGCGGCGCGGGCGAAGCCCATCGCGCTGACCGGCCTCGCGGCGATGGCCGGCGCGCTGTTCATCCTCGACGATCCGATCTTCAGCGGCCTCGCGATCGCGCTGGTGTTCGGCATCCTCGTGTCGACGCTGCTGACGCTGGTGGTGATCCCCGTGCTGTACTACGCGGTGAACCGCCGCAAGTTTCCCTGACCCCGCTCGCCCGCCGGGGACTTCCCGGCCGCCGGCGCGCGTTTCCGCTCCAACCTGAAAGCGACCCCCTCATGACCACCGAACGCTACATCCGAATCTTCGCCGGCATCTTCGTCCTGCTGTCGCTGGCGCTTGGCGCCCCGGGCAGCCCGCTGTTCCACAACGCGAACTGGCTGTGGTTCACCGCCTTCGTCGGTGCGAATCTGCTGCAGAGCGGATTCACGCGCTTCTGCCCGCTGGACATCATCCTGCGCAAGCTGGGCGTCGCGCCGGGGGGCGTTCGCGCCTAGGCGCAAGGCCGCGCGCCCGTTCACTCGGTCAGGATCGGCGGCGCGCGAGCTCCTCCCGGATCGACGCGATCTCGCGCCGCAGCTCGTCGAGCTCGGACCCGGTCTCGACGCGGGCCTGCCGGCGTTCCTCCTGGGACAGCCGGGAGATGTCGTGGCGCAGCTGCCCGACGTCGTGCCGAAGGTCGTCGCGGAAGCGCATCTCCTCGCGGCCGACGAGCTGCGCGATCTCGGCGCGCAGGTTGCGGATGTCGCGATGCAGTTCCTCGCGCAGCTTGCGCTCGTCGCGGCCGATGAACAGGGCGACGATGTTGGCGGTGAACAGCGACAGCAGCGCCCATCCGCCCAGCACGACGAACACCGCCACCACGCGCCCGCCGCCGGTGCGCGGGTAGAAATCGCCGTAGCCCACCGTCGCCCCGGTGATGAACGCCAGCCACAGGCCGTCCCAGTAGCTCCGGACGTCCGGCTCGAGCCAGTAGAACATCGCGCCGGCGGCGGCGAGGAACATGGTGCCGGTGCCCACCAGCATCGGCGCACCGCGCCGGGTGAAGAGGTAGCCGAAGCCGGTGATGGCGCGGACCAGTATCAGCCCGGCGGTCGCCACGCGCAGCACGCGGGTGACCGCGATCCATTCGATCGCGGCGCCGAGCACGCTGGCGATCGAGCTCGCGACGACGATGACGTTGAGCCAGTTCTCCGTGACGTAGCGCCACGGGTGGCTGGAGAGCGACGTCATGAATGCGAGCTCGGCGACGAACGCGACCGCGATCACGGCGTCGATCACGTGCCCGACCTGGGCGAGGCGCGGGTCGAGGTCGGCGGTATCGAGCACGTACGCAGGCAGCGCCAGCAGCGCCACCGCGACCATCACCCAATGCAGGCGCCCCTGCCACTCCTTCGCCCGCGCATTGTCGTCGTCGGAGACGCCGGCGAGGCCGATCCAGACCAGAGGCGAGGGATGTGCGGACATGGGAGAGATCGCCAACAGCCGATTGCATCCTAGCCCGGGGATGCGTCGTCGTGGAGGGGACGCCGCGCACCGTTGACGCCGATCAATGGTCCGCGACTTCGTCGGCCCCGGCAGCGCGACGTTCGCCGCCGTCCGGTTCGCGGGGTGCGCGCGAGGACGACGGCGCCGGCGGAGAAGGAAGTGGGCCCGGCTGGACTCGAACCAGCGACCCAAGGATTATGAGTCCTCTGCTCTAACCGGCTGAGCTACGGGCCCGTCGTGCCCCGTCCCGGTGCCGGTGCGGCGCATCAAGGTGCAACGATACCCGATCCTGCGCGCCGCGCCGCGTCCGCCCTTTGCAGCAACGACATTTCGATGCCGCGGGCCGCGACGGCAGAGTAAAATCGGCGGGGTTCGCGCCTGCCACTCGTCACCTGCGGTCACCTCACCGTGCCGGCGCAATACCCTCCCTTCGAATCGGCCCCATCGTGTTCAAGCACCGCCTTCGCCCATTGATCATGCCCGACTCGGTGGCGCTGATCGGCGCCTCCGAACGCGCGGGATCGCTCGGCCGCATCGTGTTCGAGAATCTGCTCGCCGGCGGCTTCCGCGGCACCACGTATGCGGTCAACCCGCATCACAAGAAGATCCTCGGCCACAAGGCGGTGCCGACGCTCGCCGCGGCCAAGGCGAAGATCGACCTCGCGGTGATCGCGACGCCCTGCGACACCGTTGTTCCGCTGCTGAACGAAGGCGGCGCCTCCGGCGTGAAATGCGCGGTGCTGCTCACCGCGCCGCCGCACGATCCGGCGCACGCCAAACTCTGGGAACGCGACATCCTGGCGGCGACGCGCAAGCACGGGATCCGCCTGCTCGGCCCCGAGGCGTTCGGCGTCATCCGCACCGACATCGGCCTCAACGTCACCGTCGGCAACGGGCAGGCGCTGCCCGGCCGCCTCGCGCTGGTCACGCAGTCGGGGGCGATCTGCTCGGCGCTGATCGACTTCGCCACCCCGCTCGGGATCGGCTTCTCGTCGGTGCTGGCGCTGGGCGGCGCGCTCGACATCGACTTCGGCGAGCTGCTCGACTTCCTGCTGCTGGATCCGCATACCGACGGCATCCTGCTCTACCTCGAGTCGCTGCATGACGCGCGCCGCTTCCTGTCGGTGCTGCGTGCCGCGGCGCGGACCAAGCCGATCATCGTCCTCAAGGCGGGCCGCAACGGCGTGCGGGCGGAGGACCCGCTCGAAGCCACGGGTGCGCCGTCTCCGGACAAGGTGTTCAGCGCGGCGCTGCAGCGCGCCGGCACCGTCAGGGTCGAGACCTACACGCAGCTGTTCGCCGCCGCGCGCATCCTCTCGCTGGGGCGCATCCCGCGCGGCGACCGGCTCGCCATCGTCACCAACGGCCGCGGGCCGGGGTTGATGGCGGCGGACGCCGCGGCGCGCGTCGGCATCCCGCTGGCGGAGTTCACCAAGAAGACCTTCGACCGGCTGAACGAGGTGCTGCCGGCCGACACCAGGATCCACAACCCGCTCGACGTCCGCGGCACTGCGCCGCCGGCGCAGATCGCCGCTGCGGTCAGCGCCGTGCTGGCCGACGAGAACACCGACGCGGTGGCGGTGCTGCACGTGCCGTTGCCGGCGTCGCCGGCGACCGACACGGCGCGCGCCGTCGCAGGGGTCGCCCGCGGCGCCGGCAAGCTGGTCCTCGCGTCGTGGATGGGCTCGGTCGACCGCAACGAGGCAAGGCAGGCGCTGGAAGCGGGCGGGATCGCGAATTTCTATACGCCGGAGAATGCGGTCGACGCGTACTCCTTCCTCGCCGCGTACCGCCGGAACCAGGCGTGGCTGCTCGAGGTGCCGCCGCCGCAGCCGGAGCCGCAGCCCCCCGATCTCGCCGCCGCCGAGCGCGTGCGCGACCGCGCGCTGGCCGCCGGGCGCCGCGTGCTCACCGACGTCGAGGCGCAGCAGCTGCTCGCCGCGTTCGCCATCCCGGCCCCGGTCACCCTGCCGGCGGAGACGCTGACCGAGGCGGTCAACGCGGCGCGGAGGATCGGCTACCCGGTGGCGCTGAAGCTGTACACCGACGCGGTGCTGCATCCGCACCAGGTCGTGCTGTCGCGGCTCAACCTGCGCAACCGCGCGGCGCTGTCGCGCGCGTACGGCGAGATGCTGGCGGACGCGCGGGCACAGGAGTCGCTGCCGCGTCCCTGGCATCTGTCGGTGCAGAAGATGGTCGCCGTGCCCCGCGCGCGCGAAGTCGCGATCGGCGTCTCGACCGACCCGGTGTTCGGTCCGGTGATCGCGTTCGGCAACGGCGGGATGACCGCTGCAGTCGAGACGGACAAGGCGGTGATGCTGCCGCCGCTCAACGCGAAGCTCGCGCTGGACCTGATCCTGGGGACGCGTGCGGGAAGGTTCCTCGGCACCACGCCCAAGCTGCCGGCCGCGGATCTCGACCCGGTGGTCAAGCTGCTGCTGCAGCTGTCCTCGCTGGTCTGCGCGCTGCCGTGGGTGCGCGAGGTCGAGCTCAACCCGGTTCAGGTCGGCGCGCGCAGCGCCGCGATCGTCGACGCCCGGATCGTCATCGAGCCGAAGCGGCGGCCGCACGGCGACCGCTACCGCCACATGGCGATCCATCCCTACCCGATGGAGCTTGTCCACGACGTGGCGCTCAAGGACGGGACGAAGCTGCACGTCCGGCCGATCCGGCCCGAGGACGCGGAGCTCGAGCGCGAATTCGTCGGCGGCCTGTCCGAGCAGAGCCGCTACTTCCGCTTCATGCATCACCTGCCGCAGCTCACGCCGCAGATGCTCGCGCGCTTCACGCAGGTCGACTACGACCGCGAGATGGCGCTGGTGGCCATATCCGGCGAGGGCGACGCGACCTCGTTCGTCGGGGTCGCGCGCTACGTCACCAATCCGGACCAGGAAAGCGCCGAGTTCGCCATCGTCATCGGAGATGCCTGGCAGGGGCGCGGCGTGGGGTCGATGCTGATGCGCGAGCTGCTCGACTGCGGCAAGGCGCGCGACCTCGCCCGCCTCGAGGGCGTCGTGCTCAAGCAGAACCACGGGATGCTGCGACTGATGGAGACACTGGGCTTCGTCATCGACAACGACCCCGACGACCCGGAGCAGGTGCGCGTGGTCCGGCCGCTCGACACTTGGCCGAAGGCCTAGTCGTCCGCGAGGGACCCGGCAGCCGGCGCCCGGCTTCCTGCGACCGGCTGCCGCAGGTAGAATCGTGCCGCCCCGGAATAGGACGCATCCGCAACCTGTTCACAGGGCGTCCACCGGGCGGAGTCCCGTGCCGGGGGCCCAGAGGAGGAATGACAATGAAGCGTGGTCTCGTTGCGGTTGCGGTGGCAGTGGTGCTGGCGGGTTGCGCCAGCCAGGGCATGGAGAAGAAGTCGCAGCTGGGTTTCTTCGTGTCGAGCACGGGCTCGGGCAAGGGCGCCGATTTCGGCGGCCTCGTGGGGGCCGACGCGCTCTGCCAGAAGCTTGCGACCGCCGCCGGTGCGGGTGACCGGACCTGGCGTGCCTATCTGAGCACGCAGGCGTCGGGATCGACGCCTGCGGTCAACGCCAAGGACCGGATCGGCACCGGCCCCTGGAAGAACGCCAAGGGCGAGGTCATCGCCAAGGACGTCGCCGACCTGCACGGCGGCAGCAACAACCTCACCAAGCAGACCGCGCTGACCGAGACGGGTGCCGTGGTCAACGGTCGCGGCGACACGCCGAACGAACACGACATCCTGACGGGTACGCAACCCAACGGCACGGCGTTCGCGGTGGCGGAGGACAAGACCTGCGGCAACTGGACCAAGAGCGGCGACGGCTCGGCCGTGGTCGGGCATCACGACCGGGCGGGCCTGCCGACGGTGCCGGTCGCCGAGGCAATCTCGTGGAATTCCTCGCACGGGTCGCGCGGCTGCAGCGTCGACCAGCTGAAGGCGAGCGGCGGCGCGGGCAAGGTCTACTGCTTCGCTTCGAACTGAGCGACGACCGGGGACCCACCGGGGGCCGGCCGGACGGCGGACCCCGGTGGGTCCCGCCGCAAGCGAAAACGCCCCGGGCTCCCGGGGCGTTTTCTTTCGTCTCGGCGGCGGCGAGGGGTCATTCGCCCTCGAGGAAGCTCCGCAGCTTTTCCGACCGCGACGGGTGGCGCAGCTTGCGCAGCGCCTTCGCCTCGATCTGGCGGATGCGCTCGCGCGTGACGTCGAACTGCTTGCCGACTTCCTCCAGCGTGTGGTCGGTGTTCATCTCGATGCCGAACCGCATGCGCAGCACCTTCGCCTCGCGCGGGGTCAGCGTGTCCAGGATGTCCTTGCACACGTCGCGCAGGCTGGAGTTGATCGCGGCGTCCGAAGGCGCGATGGTCGACAGGTCCTCGATGAAGTCGCCGAGGTGCGAGTCGTCGTCGTCGCCGATCGGCGTTTCCATCGAGATCGGCTCCTTCGAGATCTTGAGGATCTTGCGGATCTTCTCCTCGGGCATCTCCATCTTCTCGGCGAGCGTCGCGGGGTCCGGCTCCTGCCCGGTCTCCTGCAGGATCTGCCGGCTGATCCGGTTCATCTTGTTGATCGTCTCGATCATGTGCACCGGGATGCGGATCGTGCGCGCCTGGTCGGCGATCGAGCGCGTGATCGCCTGGCGGATCCACCACGTCGCGTAGGTCGAGAACTTGTAGCCGCGCCGGTATTCGAACTTGTCGACCGCCTTCATCAGGCCGATGTTGCCTTCCTGGATCAGGTCGAGGAACTGCAGCCCGCGGTTGGTGTACTTCTTGGCGATCGAGATCACAAGGCGCAGGTTGGCCTCGGTCATCTCGCGCTTGGCCTTGCGGGCCCTCGCCTCGCCGGTCGACATCTGCTTGTTGATCTCCTTAAGGTCCTTCAGGGGGATCATCACGCGCGACTGCAGGTTCAGGAGCTTCTGCTGCTGCTCGACGATCGCCTGCCGGTACTTGCCGAGCTGCTCGCTGTACGGGTGGTGCGCGGCGACCTCGCGGTCGATCCAGCGCAGCGACGTCTCGTTGGTCGGGAACGCCTTGATGAAGTCCGGCCGCGGCATGCCGCCCTTGTGCACGACGAGGTCCTGGATCTTGCGCTCGGTCTGGCGGATGTTGTCGACCTCGGTGCGGACGCTGTCGCACAGCCGCTCGACCTGGCGCGCCGCGAAGCGGATCTGCATCAGCTCGGCCTGGACCTTCTTCTGCAGCTCGAGATACTTCGGCGCCTTGTGCCCCTCCTTCTGCAGCACCGAGAGCATCCGCGTGTAGTGCCGCCGGATCGTCGCGAAGCGCTCGAGCCCGGCGGTCTTCAGCCGCGCGAGGTTCTCGGCGGCAATGGCTCCCGCGTCGCCCTCGTCCTCGTCCTCGTCGATCTCCTCGTCGGCCTCGATCTCCTCGAGTTCCTCGTTGAAGTCCATCAGCCCGTCGACGACGTCGTCGATCTTGAGCTCGTCCTTGCCGATCTTGTCGGCCAGCTCGAGGATCTGCGCGACGGTCATCGGACAGGCCGAGATCGCCATGATCATGTGCTTCAGGCCCTCCTCGATGCGCTTGGCGATCTCGATCTCGCCCTCGCGCGTCAGGAGCTCGACCGAGCCCATCTCGCGCATGTACATGCGGACCGGGTCGGTGGTGCGGCCGAACTCGGAGTCGAGCGTCGAGACGGCGGCCTCGGCCTCCTCCTCGACGTCTTCGGCCGGCACCGTGGCCGGCGTCTCCGACATCAGCAGCGTCTCGGCGTCGGGGGCCTCGTCGTAGACCTGGATCCCCATGTCGCCGATCATGCTGATGATGCCCTCGATCTGTTCGGCATCGAGGACGTCGTCGGGCAGGTGGTCGTTGATCTCGGCGTAGGTGAGGTAGCCGCGCTCCTTGCCGAGGACGATCAGCGTCTTCAGCCGGCGCTTGCGCGCCTCGAGCTCGGCGGGCGTCGGCTCCCGATGCGCGATCTCCTGCCTGCCGCGCCCCTTCTTGGCGGCCGCCTCCTCGGTCCGCTTGGCCGACAGGCGGGCGGCGATCTCGCCGACCGACGCCTTGGCCGCGACGGGGGCGGCCTTGGCGGCCGCCGCGGCGGCCGCAGCCGTCAGCTTGGCGGCGCCCTTGGCGGGCGGGGGCGTCTTGGCTTGAAGCGCCGCGCCCTTGGCGGGCGGCACCGGCTTGGCGGCGCCCTTGGCCGGGACCGGCACCTTGACCGGGACGGCCGCGATCTTGCCGCCGGGTGCCGGCCTGGCGGCGCCCTTGACGACCGGCAGCGGCTTGACGGGGGGCGGCGCCGGGGCGACCTTCGCGGCCTTCGGAGTGACCTTGGGGACGAGCTTGAGCTGCGGCTTCGAGGCCGGCTTCGCGGCCGGCTTCGCTGCGCCCTTCGGTGCCGGGCGCGTCTGCACCCGGGCGGCCGCCCGGGGTTGCGTCTTCGGCGCGGACTTGACGACCTTCCGCGCACCCGTCGCCTTCGCCGGCGGCTTGCCCTTGACGGCCGGCCGGGCCGCCGCCTTCGGCGCCGACTTGCGCGCGGCCGGCTGCTTCGCCGCCGGTTTGGCGGCGGACTTGGTCTTGGCACCGCGGGAAGCCGGCTTGGCCGCGGGCTTGCGGGCGACGGGCTTCTTGGCGGGCGGACGGGCGGACTTCTTCGCCGCCGGTTTTTTCGGGGCGGGCTTGGACTTGGCGGGCGACTTCCGCACGGGCTTCGCGAGCTTCTTGGCCATGGTCATCCTGACGGTTGGGGCACTCCGATTCCCCTACGTGGGGGCGATCGGGAAAACTTTACATTCTAGCACGGGGAGGGGTCTCGGACCTAGCCGGCGGCCCCCGACGGGTCCTTTGCCGGAACGCGGCGCGACGCCCGCAGGCGGTCGCGCTGCTCGGTGGTCAGCTGGTCGAGCGGCGTGGCCAGCAGCTGCCGGACTTCCGCGGCCTCGTTCCTCGCGGCAAATTGCGCCCGCGCGCCGGCGACGATCGCATCGGCCTGGTCGGCGGTCAGGCCATGATCCTCGCAGCGGGCGAGCGCGTCAGCGAGCGCTCGCTCATGCGGCGTGCCGGCGAACTGCTGGACGATCGCCGCCGTGGTCGCGCCGGGTGATGCGGTGCAGAAAGTGGTGAGTGCAGCCAGCGCGGCTGCGGCCGGCGGGTCGTCGTCGACCATGACGCCGTCGATGGCGCCGGCAAGCCCGGGTTTCAGCAACAGCGCCTCGATCAGGCCGCGGGCGAGCGACGGGGCTCGCCGCGCCGGTGCGCCCGGTCGCCGCGCGCTGCCGCCGCGGAAGGCGCCCCGGTCCTCGCCGGCGGACTCGACGTAGCCGTGGTCGAAATCGCCGCCGTCGTCGCCGGCGCGGGCTTCGTCGCGGACCGGCGCCGGCCGCTCGCTGCCCGCCGCGGGGAGCAGGCCGCGCAGGTCGGTCTCCGCCAGCCCGGTGAGATCGGCCAGCCGACGGCGCAGCAGCGCGGCGAGGATCGGTGCGCCGAGCTGGGCGTACAGCGGCTTGGCGGCGGCAACGAACGCGGCCCGGCCCTCGGCGCTGGTCGGCGGGTGGGCCTTCGCGAGCTCGGACAGCAGGAATTCCGACAGCGGCATCGAGCCGGCGATCGCGGCCTCGAACGCCGCCTTGCCGCGCTTGCGCACGAAGTCGTCGGGATCCTCGCCGTCCGGCAGGAACAGGAAGGTCGCGTTCTTGCCGTCGGCGATCACCGGCAGCGTGTTCTCGAGGGCCCGCCAGGCGGCCTTGCGGCCGGCGTTGTCGCCATCGAAGCAGAACACCACGTGGTCGGTCAGGCGAAACAGCTTTTGCGCATGCACCGGGGTGGTCGCCGTCCCCAGTGTCGCGACCGCGTAATCGACGCCGTGCTGGGCGAGCGCGACCACGTCCATGTACCCCTCGACGACGACCACGCGGCCGGCATCGCGGATGGCGTTTCTTGCGAGATAGAGGCCGTAGAGCTCTCTTCCCTTCGAGAAGAGGGGTGTTTCGGGGGAGTTGAGGTATTTCGGCTCGCCGCTTCCAAGCACCCTGCCGCCGAACCCGATCACCTGCCCACGGCTGTCGTGGATGGGGAACATGATCCGGTCGCGGAAGCGGTCGTAGCGCTTGCCGCCGTCGCCGGCGATGACCAGGCCCACGGTTTCGAGATGGCGGTTGTCGGCGTAGTCGGGGTACACCGCCGCCAGCGGTTGCCAGGCGTCGGGCGCGTAGCCGACCCCGAACCGGGCCGCGATGGCACCGGTGAGCCCCCGGCGCTTCAGGTAGTCGATCGCCGCCGGGGCTTCCTTGAGTTCGCCCCGGTAGAACTTCGCGGCGGCGAGATTGAAGCCGGCAAGGTCGGCCGCCTGCTCGCGCCGCTCGGCTTCGCCCGGGCGTTCGATCCGCGGCACCTGCATGCCGGCGTCGCGGGCGAGTTCCTCGACGGCATCGGGGAAGCTCTTGCCGGCATGGTCCATCAGAAAGCCGATGGCGGTGCCGTGGGCGCCGCAACCGAAGCAGTGGTAGAACTGCTTGGACTGGCTGACCGTGAACGACGGCGATTTTTCGCTGTGGAACGGACAGCAGGCGACCCAGTTCGCCCCCGCCTTCTTCAGCGGGACGTGCCGGTCGATGACGTCGACGATGTCGATCCGGGCCAGCAGCGTCTGGATGAAATCGTTCGGAATCATGGAGTTGCCGTTGGCTCCCCGCGGGGCGGGCGCGGGCCTGGAAAGGCGGTTGCCGAGAAAACCACGCCACGCGTGGCCGGCCCGCGGATCGATACGCGAACCGGCCGCGCGTGGCGCGTCACACGGCAGGGAACGATTGGATTATAGGCAACCGGCGGGCTTTGAACAGTGGAATCGTCAGCCCAGTTTTGCCTTGACCCGGGCCGAAACGGCGGCCAGGTCGGCCCTCCCGGCCAGCCGGGGCTTCAGCACCGCCATCACCTTGCCCATGCCGGCGATGCCGGCGGCGCCCGTCGCGGCGATGGTCTCGTCGATCAGGGCGTCGATCTCCGCCGCCGTCGCCTGCGCCGGCAGGTACGCCGACAGCACGTCGACCTCGGCGCGCTCGACGGCGACGAGGTCGGCGCGGTGGCCGGCCTCGAACTGGCTGATCGAGTCCCGCCGCTGCTTGACCATCCGGTCGATCACGGCGAGGACGTCGGCATCGGTCAGCTCGATGCGCTCGTCGACTTCGCGCTGCTTGATTGCCGCGAGCAGCAGGCGGATCGTCGACAGACGCGCGCTGTCCTTCGCGCGCATGGCGGTCTTCATGTCTTCGGTGATGCGGGCCTTGAGCGACATCTACGGCTCCCGTGAATGCGGGCGACATGCGCCCGGCGCTGATCTCCAGGGTGGGGGCGGAAGGCCCGGAAAGCAAAAGGGGCGAATCGCTTCGCCCCTCGCTTGCGGTACGGCTCGAGCCGGGTCAGTACAGCTTCGGCGGCAGCTGCTGGCTGCGCAGGCGCTTGTAGTGACGCTTGACCGCCGCCGCCAGCTTGCGCTTGCGCTCGGAGGTCGGCTTTTCGTAGAACTCGCGGGCGCGCAGTTCGGTGAGAAGGCCGGTCTTCTCGATGGTGCGCTTGAAGCGGCGGAGGGCCACTTCGAACGGCTCGTTTTCGCGGACGCGAACGCTGGGCATCTTGGACAGTCCTGTTCTTTTCCTGTTGGTTCAGGAGGTTACCGGTAGCCCGCAATTATAACCGCCGCGCCGGCACCGGCGCAAGCCCCCCCGGGAGGCTGCAGAGATGGCGGCGTGACCCGGGGTGGACGGGCGGGGGCGTCACTATAATCGGGCCATGCGCGTACTGGGCATCGAAACCTCCTGCGACGAAACCGGCGTGGCCGTCTACGACAGCGACCGCGGGCTCGTCGCCCACGCGCTGCACTCGCAGGTCGCGATGCACGAGGCCTTCGGCGGGGTGGTCCCCGAGCTCGCCTCGCGCGACCACGTGCGGCGGGTGGTGCCGCTGGTCGAGCGCGTGCTGGCGGATGCGGGGCTTGCGCTGGCCGACATCGACGGCATCGCGTTCACCGAGGGGCCCGGACTCGCCGGCGCGCTGCTGGTCGGCGCCAGCGTCGCCCGCGCGCTGGGGCAGGCGCTCGAGCGGCCGGTGATCGGCGTCCACCACCTCGAGGGCCACCTGCTGTCGCCGCTGCTGGCGGCACCGAGCCCGGCGTTTCCGTTCGTCGCCCTGCTGGTTTCGGGCGGCCACACGCAGCTCTTCGACGTCGAAGGCGTGGGCCGCTACCGGCTGCTGGGCGACACGCAGGACGACGCCGCCGGCGAGGCCTTCGACAAGACCGCGAAGCTCCTCGGCCTGAGCTATCCCGGCGGACCCGCGCTGGCGGCGCTCGCCGAGGACGGACGCGACGGCGCGCTCAGCCTGCCGCGCCCGATGCTCGATTCGGGCGACCTCGACTTCAGCTTCTCGGGGCTGAAGACGGCCGTGCTGACGGCGACGAGGAAGGAGGCGCTGACCGACGCGCGCCGCGCCGACATCGCCCGCGAGTTCCAGCACGCGGTCGTTGACGTGCTGGTGGCGAAGGCGCTCGCGGCGCTGGGCGCGACCGGTCGCGAACGGCTGGTCGTCGCCGGCGGCGTCGGCGCCAATCGCGAGCTGCGGGAGCGGTTGACGGCCACGGTCGAGGCGCGCGGCGGCGCGGTGTTCTATCCGCCGCTCGCGTTCTGCACCGACAACGGCGCGATGATCGCGCTGGTCGGCGCGCTGCGGCTGGCGGGAGCCGCGGGCGGCGTGCCGGAGGCAGGGACGGCGGCGCGGCTGCCGCCGGAAAGCGCCGCCGCCGGCGTCGCGGATGCGCAAGCCGGCGCGTTCGGCGTGCGTCCGCGCTGGGATCTCGCGTCGCTGCCGGCGCCGGGCTGAGGCTGCAGGTTTCTGCCCGAATGCCTGAACGGCACTCGGACGTTGCCGAGCCGGCCGGTACCGGAGTTGCGAGCGCCGCCCGTCGGAGCGCCCGCCAGCGGCGCGCTTCGCGCGATCGGCGCCCGGCCTCGTGCGCGGCTCAGCGCCCGATGGTGCGCTCGCGGCCCTGCATCAGCTGCCGGATGTTGCCGCGATGGCGCCAGAACAGCAGCGCCGCCATCGGCACCCAGATCCATGCCGCGAGCGTGTTGCCGAACACATAGAACGCGCCGAGCGGGGCCAGCAGCGCGGTGGTCAGCGCGGCCAGCGAGCTGATCTTGAAGCCCAGCGCCATCACCGCCCACAGGACCGCGAGCGCCAGCCCCAGCGGCCAGTGCATTGCCACCATGATCCCCGCCGCCGTCGCCACGCCCTTGCCGCCCTTGAAACCGTGGTACAGCGGGAACAGGTGACCCAGGAAGACTGCCAGCGCCACCGCGGGCACCGTCCACGCCGCGACGCCGAACGAGGGTCCGAGCTGCTGGGCGAGCACCACGGCCAGCCAGCCCTTCATGCCGTCGCCGACGAGCGTGAGCGCCGCGGCGGCCTTGTTGCCGGTTCGCAGCACGTTGGTCGCGCCCGGATTGCCGCTGCCGTAGCTGTGCGGGTCGGGCAGGTCGAACAGCTTGCTGGTGACGACGGCGAACGACACCGAGCCGATCAGGTAGGCGAGGGCGACGAAGGCGAGGGAGGAAGTCATCGGGCAGGGCGACCGCCGGCATGGGGCGGTGCGTCGGTTAGAATGCGTCCGCAGTTTCCTGCAATCGTTCGCCGTCCGCAACCCGCGCCGGCACGGGGCCGCCGGACGCCGACATGAACACCATCTTCATCCACGAGCTCAGGGTCGAGACACGCATCGGCATCTACGACTGGGAGCGCGCACGCTCGCAGGCCGTGCGCATCGACGTGGAGCTCGGCATGCCGTCGGACCGCGTGTTCGAAAGTGGCGACTTCGCCGACGCGCTCGACTACGCCGCGGTCGTCCGCCGGCTGCAGGCGTTCGCCGCCGAGCATCCGCACCAGCTCCTCGAGCGCTTCGCCGACGCGATCGCGCGGCTCGTGCTCGCGGAGTTCCATGCGCCGTGGGTCAAGGTGCGCGTGGCCAAGCTCGGCGCGATCCGTGGCGTCCGGGAGATCGGCGTGTCGATCGAGCGCCGCGCCGGCGCGTGACGCGGGCGCGCGCCGCTAGCCCGGATCGCCCGCCGCCGTCGCGAACTCTGCAACCACCGGCCGCAGCACGCGGATCAGGTCGGCGGGCGCCATGCCCACCAGGTAGCCGCGGCGCCCGCCGTTGACGTAGACGTACGGCAGCTCGGCGATCGTCGCCTGCACGTAGACCGGCATCGCGCGCCGCGTGCCGAACGGGCTGGTGCCGCCGACCTGATAGCCCGAGTGCCGGTCGGCGACCGCGGGCGCGCACGGGCTCACGGTCTTCACGCCGATCAGCCGTGCGAGGTTGCGGGTCGACACCTCGCGATCGCCGTGCATCAGCGCGACCAGCGGCCGCTTCGCGTCGTCCTCCATGACCAGCGTCTTGACCACCTGGTGCTCGGGTACGCCGAGCTCGCGCGCCGACACCGCGGTGCCGCCGCGCTCCTCGTAGTCGTACGGGTGGTGCGTGAATGCGACGTCGTGCTCGCGCAGGACGCGGACGGCGGCGGTGACGGGAAACCGGTCCTTGCTCATCGCGGCGGGGCCGTGGTCAGGCGCGCGCGACGATCGGCACCGACCACGGCTCGGGCCAGACGATGCCGTGCGCGACGCAGGGCTCGGCGGCGATGCGTACCTCGCGAAAGCCGGCGGCGGCGAGCTCGCGCAGCAGCGCGTCGCGCGAGAACAGCCGCATCTCCAGCGTCGACCCCGGGCCGCCGTGGAAGACGAGGTCGGCGAAGCGCTGCGACCGCCCGTCGTGCGTCCGGTTGAGCAGCACGTGCCTGCCGTCCTCGACCTCGATCCGCCAGTCGTGGAGGTCGGGGAAGTGCTCGACCGTTTCGGCGTCGAGCGAGAACGGCACGGTGAGGACCAGCACGCCGCCGGGCTTGAGCAGCGCATGCGCATTGCGGAACGCCACGCCGATCGGCGGCACGACGTGCTCGAACACGTCGCTCGCGACGAGGAAGTCGAGCGTGCCGATGCGGGCAGCGGGAATCGCCGCGATGTCGAGCCGCGGCTCGGCGTGATACCAGGTGTTGGTGTAGTCGAAGCGATCCGCCAGCGCGACGGCGTAGGCGGCGGCGTCGGACAGCCCGAGGCCGACCACGTCCTTCCGCCGCGGCAGCGCGGCGAGCGGCGCGTCCGGCAGGCCGAGTTCGCGGACGACGAGATGCGCCATCGCACGGAAGCGCACCGTCGACCCGCAGCCGGCGCACGACGGCACTTCGCGGGACAGCGCCTCGACCGGGACGATGTTCGCGAGGCCGCAGAGATTGCAGACGAACGGCACGGGGGTTCCCCGCGGCAGCGCGGCGAGGTCGGTGGCTTCCGGCAGCACCGCGAAACCGGCATCCGGCGCCCGCGGGACCGCCGGCGCGGAGTCCGCGGCGAACGCACCGCCTCGCGGGCCGGCGAGCCGGCGGGCAAGGCGGCTGAGCAGGGTTCGGACCATCGCGCAGCGGGTGAACGGGAGGGTGGGGAGCCGGGGGCGCCGATTATCCCACGCTAGCCGCGCGGGTGATGCTGCGCGTGCAGCGCCTTCAGCCGCTCGCGCGCGACGTGCGTGTAGATCGTCGTCGTCGTGATGTCGGCGTGGCCGAGCAGCAGCTGGACGACGCGCAGGTCGGCGCCGTGGTTGAGCAGGTGCGTCGCGAACGCGTGCCGCAGCACGTGGGGCGAAAGGCCCGCCGGCGCGAGGCCGGCCTTGAGGGCGTAGCGCTTCACCAGCCCCCAGAACGCCTGACGCGTCATCGGGCCGCCGCGCGCGGTGACGAACATCGCGTCGGACTTCGCCGTGCCGGCGAGCTCGACCCGCGCGGACGCGAGGTAGCGCTTCAGCCAGTCGATCGCCTCCTCGCCGAGCGGGACGAGGCGTTCCTTGCTGCCCTTGCCCAGCACCCGCACGACGCCCATGTCGAGCGACACCTGCGCGAGCTTGAGGCCCGTCAGCTCCGACACCCGCAGCCCCGTCGCGTACAGCGTCTCCAGCATCGCGCGGTCGCGCAGGCCCAGCGTCGTGCCGGCGGCGGGCGCCGCCAGCAGCGCCTCGACCTGCGCCTCGGACAGGCTCTTCGGCAGCCGCCGCGGGAGCTTCGGCGCCTGCACGCGAAGCGTCGGATCCTTCGTCAGGGTTCCCTGCTGCAGCTGCAGCGCGTAGAAGCGGCGCAGCGACGACAGCCGGCGGCCGATCGACGTCGCCTTCGCCCTGGCCCGGAACTGGTCGGCGAGCCAGGTCTCGACGTCGTCGCGCTTCGCCGCGAGCAGCCCGCCGCCGCGGCCTTCGAGCCATGCGGCCCATGCGGCGAGGTCGCGCCGGTAGCTCGCGAGCGACGACGCGGCGAGGCCATCCTGCAGCCAGACCTGGTCGCAGAAGGCGTCGATGAGGTCGGCGGAAGTTCGCAAGGCGGATTGCTCAGCGCCGGCGGCGCGCTCGGGGCGTGCAGGGCGAGCGCGAGCGGGTCATCCGAGCTTCATCTGCTGCGGCAGCCAGGTGATGAGCTGCGGGAAGAACCAGATCAGCAGCACCGCGACGATCATGAGGAAGAACATCGGCAGCGTGTGGCGGGCGATGTACGTGATCTCGCGCCTGGTCATGCCCTGCAGCACGAACAGGTTGAAGCCGACCGGCGGGGTGATCTGCGCCATCTCGACGACCAGCACGATGAAGATGCCGAACCAGAGCAGGTCGATGCCGGCCGCCTGCACCGTCGGCAGGATCACGCCCATCGTCAGCACGACCATCGAGATGCCGTCGAGGAAGCAGCCGAGCACGATGTAGAAAGCCGCCAGCGCGACGATCAGCGCGAACGGCGACAGGCCCAGCGAGCCGATCCACTCGGCCAGGTGCCGCGGCAGCCCGATGTAGCCCATCGACAAGGTCAGGAACGCCGCGCCCGCGAGGATCAGCGCGATCATGCAGTACAGGCGCGTGCCGCCGAGCAGGCTGTCGCGGAAGCTCGCCCAGGTCAGCGAGCCCTGCCAGCCCGAGATCGCCAGCGAGCCCAGCACGCCGAACGCCGCCGCCTCGGTCGCGGTCGCGACGCCGGCGTAGATCGACCCCAGCACCGCGGCGATCAGCAGCACGACGGGGATCAGGTGCCGAGCGGCGGCGAGCTTCTGCGCGAGCGTGGTCCGGTGGGTGATCTCGGGGATCTTTCCCGGGTTGGCGAGCGCCCAGACCACGATGTAGCCGGAGAACAGCAGCCCCAGCATCAGGCCGGGAACGACGCCGGCGATGAACAGCTGCGCGATCGAGACGTCGGCGGACACGCCGTAGACGATCATGATGATCGACGGTGGGATCAGCAGCCCCAGCGTGCCGGCGCCGGCCAGCGTGCCGATGGTCATGCCCTCGGGGTAGCCGCGCTGCTTCAGTTCCGGCAGCGTCATCTTGCCGATGGTCGCGCAGGTCGCCGCCGACGACCCCGACACCGCGGCGAAGATCGTGCAGCCGATGATGTTGGTGTGCAGCAGCCGCCCGGGCACGCGCTCGAGCCACGGCGCGAGGCCCTTGAACATGTCCTCGGACAGCCGCGTGCGGAACAGGATCTCGCCCATCCAGACGAACAGCGGCAGCGCGGTCAGCGTCCACGACGACGCGCTGCCCCAGATGGTGACGGCCATCGCGTCGCCGGCAGGGCGCGAGCTGAAGAGCTCCATGCCGATCCACGCGACGCCGGCGAGCGCCAGGCCGATCCACACGCCGCTGCCGAGCAGCAGGAACAGCGTGACGACCAGCAGGCCGGTGATGGCGGGATCGCTCATTCGTTGTGCAGCGCCTCGGCCGGCGCGACGCGGCGGCGCTTGCCCCGCCACTCCAGCACCAGCTCGTCGATGAACGCGATCAGCAGCACCACGGTTCCGGCCGCCATCGCGAGCTGCGGGATCCACAGCGGCGTCGCGTCGTTGCCGGTCGAGACGTCGTTGAACTGCCAGCTCTGGACGGCCAGCCGGACGCTGTAGAACGCGAACAGCGCGGCGAGCAGCGTCGCCGCGGCCAGCGACCACAGCTCGAGGCCGCGCTGCGCCCCGGCCCCGAGGCGTTCGAGGATGAGGCTGACGCGGATGTGCTCGCCCCGCTTCAGCGTGTGGGCGAGCGCGAGGAAGCCGGCCGCCGCCATGCAGTACCCGGCGTAACTGTCGGTGCCGGGCACGTGGAAGTTGAGCAGCCGGCCCGCGACGCCGGTCACCACCATCGCCAGCACGCCGATCAAAAAAACCGCCGCCAGGGCGGCGGCGGCGTCGTAGAGGCGGTCCAGCGCGCGACGCATCGGGCGGGCCGTCGTCACATCCCGCGGTAGGTGTCGATGACCTTGCGGCCGTCGTCGCCGGCCTTGCGCAGCCACTCGGCGAGCATGAAGTTGCCGACCTTGCGCAGGTCCGCCGTCAGCTGCTCGGACGGCTTGTGGATGGTCATGCCCTTGTCCTTGAGCTGGGCGAGGTACCAGCCGTTCTTCTCCTCGGACAGCTTCCAGCCGCGGGTCTCGGCCTCGGCGGCGGCCTTGAGCAGCGCCGCCTGCGTCGGCTTGTCGAGGGCCTCGAACGCCTTCCTGTTGACGATGATCGCGTTCTTCGGCAGCCAGGCCTGCGTGTCGTACCAGTTCTTGATGTGCTCGTAGGTCTTGCTGTCGTAGCCGGTGGCGCCGGACGACATGTACGAGTCGATGACGCCGGTGGCGAGCGCCTGCGAGACCTCGGCGGCCTGCACGGTCACCGGCTGCGCGCCGACGAGTTCGGCGATCTTCGACGTCGCGGGGCTGTACGCGCGCCACTTGAGGCCCTTCATGTCGGCGCCGGCGGCGAGCGTCTTCTTCGAGTAGATGCCCTGCGGCGGCCACGGCACGGTGTAGAGCAGCATCATGCCCTGCTTGGCGAGCTTGTCCTCGAGCGCCTTCCTCGACGCCTTGTAGAGCTTCAGCGACTCGGCGTACGACGTGGCCAGGAACGGGATGCCGTCGATGCCGTAGAGCGGGTCCTCGTTCTCGAAATTGACCAGCAGGATCTCGCCGGCCTGCGCCTGCCCGCCCTGCACGGCGCGCTTGATCTCGGGGGCCTTGAACAGCGACGCGTTCGCGTGGACGGTGATCTTCAGCTTGCCGCCGGTGCCCTTGTCGACGTCCGCGGCGAACTGCTGGACGTTCTCGGTGTGGAAGTTCGACGCCGGGTACGCCGTCGGCAGGTCCCACTTGGTCTGGGCGGACGCCGGCAGCGCGAACGCAAGCGCGACGGCGGCGAGGGAAGCGAGGCGGTGCATGTTGCTCTCCTTGGAAGGTGGCGCGGACAATGCGCGCCGGTGCAGGCGGAAGACGCGCCGTTTTACCACAAATCGCGACGCGCGTAGCGGGACGGAACGCCGGCGAGGCCGGCGTGGAACCAGGCGACGAGATCGGCGGCGTCGAAGACCGGCATCCCGACGGCGGCCGCGACGTCGTCGCGATACGGCGGCATGTTCGCGCACTCGAGCACCACCGCACCGAGGTCGCGATGCGCGCCGGCCAGCCGGCGGGCCGCGGCGACGACGTCGGCGGCCATCCGCGCGCGGTCAAGCGTCGTCGCGCCGTCGCGGATCGTGCGTGCGAAATGGCCGGCGGGATCGACGCCTTCGACCGGAGAGTACGGATTGGCGCCGACGGCGGCGAGGGTGTCGGGCGGCAGGTCCGCCGCCGAGTAGGTGACGATGCCGACGCGCCGGCCCGCCGGCAGCAGCCGCTCGAGCCAGGCGACCTGCAGCAGCGCCGACGTCGCCACCGGCACCGGCAGCTCGGCGGCGAGCTCCTTCTGCCAGCGAGCGAGGAATCCGCAGGTGGTCACGATGCCGACGGCGCCGCGGTCGGCCAGCCGGCGCCCTGCGGCGACGAACGCCGGCAGCAGGCGGTTGTCGCGGTGGTGGACGGTGCTCTCCGGCGTGGCGCCGGCGACCGTCTCGAACAGGACCGGGTAGGCGTAGGTGGCGGGACAGCCGAGGTCGCCCGGGATCCGCGGGAATGCGGTGTCCAGCGTCAGCACCCCCAACGGAGCCGCGGGAACGGTCATGATCGAAAAATGTTGGCAATTCGTCGACAATTTGTCAACATTTCTCGACAGACGGGGCCGGTGCAGGCCCGAAGCGGGAGACGACGATGGCGGGTGGAAGCGGCAGGAAGGCCGCGGCGGCGCCGACGGGATCGGGGCCGAGGCGCGGCGGCGGCGCGGCAGGAGGTCGCGGCCCCGGCGCGCCGAAGCCAAGCAAGCCCGCCGCAGCCGTCGCCACGGCAGGCGCCGCGGACGGCCAGGCGGCGGAAGCCGCGCCGCGCCTGTTCGTCTCGTCGTCGCACCTCGTCTCGGCGAAGAGCCGCGAGCTGTCCGAGTTCGAGTTCGGCCTGATCATCGGCGGCAACGCGTTCAACCGCTGGGTCGTCCGCTGCATGGCCGCCGCGGGACTGAAGGACCTCACCACGCTCGACGTGCTGCTGCTGCACCACGTCAATCACCGGGCACGCGAGAAGAAGCTCGCCGACATCGCCTTCATGCTCAACATCGAGGACACGCACGTCGTCGCGTACGCGCTGAAGAAGCTGGCGGCGCTGGGGCTCGTGCAGTCGCAGCGCCGGGGCAAGGAGGTGCTGTTCGCGACGACGCCGAAGGGCCAGCAGCACATCGCCAAGTATCGCGAGGTCCGCGAGGCCTGCCTCGTCGCCAGCCTGACCGGCGAGGCCGGCGAGAATTTCGAACTCGCCGAACTGGCGCGCTTCCTGCGCCGGCTGTCCGGACTCTACGACCAGGCCGCGCGCGCCGCGGCGTCGCTCTAGAAGGCAATCCGATGCCGACCGCTCCCGTTCCGCCGGCGTCCGCGCCGTCCGCCGCCGTCCCCGCCTGGCAATTCTGGATCGACCGCGGAGGCACGTTCACCGACATCGTCGCTCGCCGCCCGGACGGCTCGCTGGTCACGCACAAGCTGCTGTCCGACAACCCGGAGCGCTATCGCGACGCGGCGGTCCACGGCATCCGGGAGCTGCTCGGCCTGCCGCCCGGCGCGCCGCTGCCCGCCGGGGCGGTCGACGCGGTGAAGATGGGCACGACGGTGGCGACCAACGCGCTGCTGGAGCGCGCGGGCGAGCGCACGGCGCTGGTCGTCACCCGCGGCTTCGCGGACGCGCTGCGCATCGGCTACCAGAACCGTCCGCATCTCTTCGTGCGGCGGATCGAGCTGCCGACGCTGCTCTACGACCGCGTGATCGAGGCCGACGAGCGGATGGGCGCCCGCGGCGAGGTCGTGCGCGCGCTCGACCCGGCGTCGGTCGAGGGCGCCCTGCGCGCCGCGTACGGCGACGGCGTGCGCGCGGTGGCGATCGTGCTGATGCACGGCTACCGGTATCCGCAGCACGAGCGGGCGCTGGCGGAACTCGCGCGCGCGATCGGCTTCCCGCAGGTCTCGGTCTCGCACGAGGTGTCGCCGCTGATGAAGTTCGTCTCGCGCGGCGACACCACCGTCGTCGACGCTTACCTGTCGCCGATCCTGCGCCGCTACGTCGACGAGGTCGAGCGCGACCTCGCCGGCGGGGCAGGGACCGCGGGCGCTTCCGCGGCCGCCGGCGCGGCGCCGCGGCTGCAGTTCATGCAGAGCTCGGGCGGGCTCACCGACGCCCACCGCTTCCAGGGCAAGGACGCGATCCTGTCCGGCCCGGCGGGCGGCATCGTAGGCGCGGTCGAGGTGTCGCGGCTCGCCGGCTTCGACCGCATCATCGGCTTCGACATGGGCGGCACGTCGACCGACGTCACGCACTACGCCGGCGAGTACGAGCGTGCGTTCGTCACCGAGGTCGCCGGCGTGCGGCTGCGCGCGCCGATGATGCGCATCCACACGGTGGCGGCCGGCGGCGGCTCGATCTGCACCTTCGACGGCGCGCGCTTTCGCGTCGGCCCGCAGTCGGCCGGCGCCAATCCCGGCCCGGCCGCGTACCGCCGCGGCGGCCCGCTGACGGTGACCGACTGCAACGTGATGGTCGGCAAGCTCGACCCGGCGCTCTTCCCCGCGGTGTTCGGCCCGGACGGCGACCTGCCGCTCGACGCCGACGTCGTGCGCGTCAAGTTCGCCGCGCTGGCCGACGAGGTCGAGCGCGCCACCGGCATCCGCCGGGCGCCCGAGGAGATCGCCGACGGCTTCCTCAGGATCGCCGTCGAGAACATGGCCAACGCGATCAAGCACATCTCGGTGCAGCGCGGCTACGACGTCACCGAGTACACGCTGTGCTGCTTCGGCGGTGCTGGCGGCCAGCACGCCTGCGCGGTGGCGGACGCGCTCGGGATGACGCGGGTGATGCTGCACCCGTTCGCCGGCGTGCTGTCGGCGTACGGCATGGGCCTGGCCGACGTCCGTGCGCTGCGGCAGACGGCGGTCGAGGCCCGGCTCGACGACGCGTCGCTCGCCGCGGTCGCGCCGACGTTCGCCGCGCTCGAAGCCGAGGCCAGGCGCGAGGTCGAGGCGCAGGGCATACCCGCCGCCCGCATCGGCGGCGTGCGCACGCTGCACGTCAAGTACGACGGCACCGACACCACGCTGGAGGTGCCGCTGGGCGATCGTGACGACGTCGTCGCGGGGTTCGAGCGGCGGTACCGGCAGCAGTACGGCTTCCTGATGCCCGGCCGCGCGCTGGTGATCGAGGCGGTGGGGTTCGAGGCCGTGGGCAAGGCGCACGACGCCGCGCAGTCGCCGCCGACGTTCGCGCCGCGTCGCGCGCCGCTGACGCCGCTGCGGTCGAACCGCGTCTACACCGGCGGCCGCGTCGTCGACGCCGCCGTCTACGACCGCGACGCGATGGTGCCGGACGACGCGGTCGCCGGACCGGCGGTCATCCGCGAGGCGAACGCGACGACGGTCGTCGAGCCCGGGTGGCGCGCGACGCTCACCGCGCGTGGGGATCTCGTGCTCGAGCGGGTCGAGGCGGCGGTGCGCGCGCACGCGATCGGCACCACCGCCGATCCGGTGCTGCTCGAGGTGTTCAACAACCTGTTCATGGCGATCGCCGAGCAGATGGGCGTGACGCTCGCCAACACCGCGTACTCGGTCAACATCAAGGAACGGCTCGATTTCTCCTGCGCGCTGTTCGACGCCGACGGCAACCTCATCGCCAACGCGCCGCACATGCCGGTGCACCTGGGGTCGATGGGCGAGAGCGTGGCGACCGTGATCGCCCGCCGCGCCGGCACGATGCGCCCTGGCGATGTGTTCGTCCTCAACGCGCCCTACAACGGCGGCACCCACCTGCCCGACGTGACGGTGATCGCACCCGTGTTCCTGGCCGGGGGGACGGCGCCTGAGTTCTTCGTCGCCAGCCGTGGCCACCACGCCGACATCGGCGGCATCACGCCAGGCTCGATGCCCCCCGATTCGAAGCACGTCGACGAGGAGGGCGTGCTGCTCGACAACGTCCAGCTGGTGGCCGCTGGCCGCTTTCTCGAGGCGGAGATGCGCGCGCTGCTCGAGGGAGGACGGTGGCCGTCGCGCAACCCCGACCAGAACCTCGCCGACCTGCGGGCGCAGGTGGCGGCCTGCGCCAAGGGCGCGCACGAGCTCGCGAAGATGGTTGCGCATTTCTCGCTGCCGGTCGTCCGCGCGTACATGCAGCACGTGCAGGACAACGCGGAGGAGGCGGTGCGCCGCGTGCTGACGGCGCTGAAGGACGGCGAGTTCGCCTACGAGATGGACAGCGGCGCCGTGATCAGGGTGGCGATACGCGTCGACCGCGCCGCGCGCAGCGCGCGGATCGACTTCACCGGCACCAGCGCGCAGCAGCCGACGAACTTCAACGCCCCGTCGGCGGTGTGCAAGGCGGCGGTGCTGTACGTGTTCCGCACGCTGGTCGACGACGAGATCCCGATGAACGCCGGCTGCCTCAAGCCACTGGAGATCGTCATCCCCGAAGGCTCGATGCTGGCGCCGTGCTACCCGGCGGCGGTCGTCGCCGGCAACGTCGAGACCTCGCAGGCCGTCACCGACTGCCTGTACGGCGCGCTGGGCGTGCTGGCCGCGTCGCAGGGGACGATGAACAACTTTACCTTCGGCAACGAGCGCTACCAGTACTACGAGACGATCTCCGGCGGCGCGGGCGCGGGGCCCGACTTCGACGGCGCAAGCGTCGTCCAGACGCACATGACCAACTCCCGGCTGACCGACCCCGAGGTGCTCGAGTGGCGCTTCCCCGTGCGGCTCGATTCGTTCTCGATCCGGCGCGGCAGCGGCGGAGCGGGTGCGCACCGCGGCGGCGACGGTGCCGTCCGCCGCGTCCGCTTCCTCGAGCCGATGACGGCGGTGATGCTGGCCAACCACCGGCGGGTGGCGCCGTTCGGGGTCGCCGGCGGCGCGCCCGGGGCGGTCGGCGTCAACTACGTCGAGCGCGCCGATGGCCGGCGCGAGGACTTCGGCGCGACGTTCGCCACCGCGATGAAGCCGGGCGACGTGTTCGTGATCGAGACGCCGGGAGGCGGTGGCTTCGGTCCGCCCGCCGGCACGGATGCGCCACGCTGACGCACCCTGATCGATGCGCCGCCGCGGGTTCGATCGCGGCACGGCTCGCGCGGTCACGCCGCTGACAACGCTGCCGGCGCTGCACGCACGTTCGAGCAAGCGACGCCACCGGTGATCACGCGCGGCGTGCCGTTGACCTGCGTCAATGCGCAGGGTCGCTGCGGCGCGCGTAATGAATCCAGCAACACACAAGCTCGGGCCATCGTCGCCCGGCGGCGCATCGGCCCCAGCGAAGGAGAGGCCATGCGAACCACGTTCCGATTCCTGCTCATCGCGGCGTGCGGACTGGCGGCCGGTTCCTCGGGCGCAGCTGCACCGACCGCCGTCGAGTACTACCATGGCGCCTACGGTCACTACTTCGTGACCGCGTCGCCGCAGGAGATCGCCGCCCTCGATACCGGCGCGTTCGCCGGGTGGAGCCGCACCGGCGAGTCGTTCGGCGTGCTCGCGGTCGACACCCCCGGGGCGGCCAACGTCTGCCGCTTCTGGAGCGGGCCGTCGTATGCCCCCAGGAGTTCGCACTTCTATACGCCGCTCGCCGGCGAGTGCGCGACGACCAGGGCCAATCCCGAGTGGACGTTCGAGGGCGAGGTGTTCGCCACGATGCTGTCCGACGCCGCCGGCAACTGCGCCGCGGGCACGGCGCAGCTCTACCGCCTGTACAACAATCCGCCTCCGACCGGCGCACCCAACCACCGCTACACGACGCGGCTGACCATCCGGGCGCAGATGCTGGCACAGGGATGGATCGCAGAGGGCGCGGGGCTCGGTGTCGTCGCCTGCGTGCCCTCGCCGGGCGCATGGGAGACCGTCAAGGGACGCGTCATCGACGGCTACATCGAGGGCGCGGTGGTCTGTCTCGACCTCAACCGGAACGGCCGCTGCGATGGCTGGCGAGGCGCAGGCCCGCACGGACGTGGGCGGCGTCTACGAGCTTTCGATCCCGAGGGACTCGGCGGCGCCGCTCGTGGCCGAGGTCGTCGCCGGCGTGTCCCGCGACAGCGACCAGCCGCAGGCGGCCGTCGACGCCTCGTTCCGCATGGCGTCGCCGTCGCGCGTCTACGGCACCGACATCACGCCGTTCTCGACGCTGGTGCACCTCACCAGGCTCAGCGACTACCGGCTGGCGGAGGATCTCGTTCGCGGGGTGCTCGGCCTGCCGCCGACCTACGACATCAGGCTCGCTGCCGCGGCACAACCGGGGACGCTGAAGCAGGCGGTGGCGAAGTGGATCGTGATGGCGCTGAAGGCGAACGGAATGACGCTCGACCTCTCGGCGTCGGGCGCGTTGATGACCGTCGTCGACTCCTTCTCGATCGCCCTGACCGACCTGCCGCGCCTGCGGATCGCCACCCGGGACGGCGCCCCGATCGATTCGAAGGAGATCTACGTCGACGCGACCTACGTGCTGAACAATCCCGCGGCCGCAGCGGCCGACGTGGTGCTGAACGGCAAGATCCGCGGACGGGGCAACTCGACCTGGGGTCAGGCCAAGAATCCGTACAAGGTCCAGTTCGCCAACGACGCGAGCTACGCGGCGATCGCCGATGTGCTGGGGATGAAGAAGCAGCGCAACTGGGCGCTGCTCGCGGACTACTTCGACCGCTCGCTGATCCGCAACAAGCTGGCGCTGTCGCTCGGCAGCAGCAGCGTGTTCGCCGACGGACTCAAGTGGACGCCGTCGGGCCAGCACGTCGAGGTCTGGCTGAACGGCGACTACGTCGGCGTCTACCTGCTGACCGAGGACATCCGCATCGACCCGGCAAGGCTCAACATCAAGAAGATGAGCTCCAGTCCGACGGTCAACGACCTCGACGGCGGGTACATCGCCGAGGTCGACTTCCGCCTCGACTGCTACAAGGGTGCAGACCTCGACCTGCAGCTGATCACACCTCAGGGCGTGCCGATGTGCATCGACACCCCGGACGAGTCGGCGATCACGTCCGCCCAGCTCGCCTACGTCAAGAACCTGCTGGTCCAGGTCGAGGGCGACCTGTACGGCCCCAACCGGCAGGACAGGATCAACCAGGCGAGCTTCGTCGACTGGTACCTGCTCGAGGAATTGTTCCGGAACGTCGACGCCGCGTTCTTCTCCAGCGATTTCATGTGGAAGGACACCGCCGCCGCGGCCGACCCGCGGGATCGGTTGCTGAACATGGGCCCGATCTGGGACTTCGACCGCAGCGCCGGCAACGCCAACTACCTGGACGGATGGCAGTCCGAGGGCTGCTGGGTCACCAAGCCCTTCCAGCCCAACTGGTTCAGCGAGGCGTTCGACAACCCGGACTTCCTGGCGCTGACCCTCTCGCGCTGGAAGCAGAAGCGGCAGGCGCTGGAGACCTTCGTCAACTTCAGCATCGACACCTACGCGCGCCGCCTCATGGTCGCGCAGCAGCGCAATTTCCAGCGCTGGCCGACTTTCGACCTGCCGCTCACCAACTACTACGTGTTCACGAGCCACGACGAGGAGGTGGCGTTCGTCCGGCGCTTCCTGAACGAGCGAATGGCGTGGCTCGACAAGGCCTATGCGAGCCCGGAGGCATTCAATGCGCTGTGCAGGTAGGATTTCCGGTCGAAACACTGAAGGAGTCGCGATGCGCGCCGTGTTCCGCTTACTGTTCATCGTGTCGTGGGGGCTGGCGACGAGCCTCGCCGTCGCCGCGACGCCGATCGCCGTCGAGTACTACCACGCCGGCTACGGTCACTACTTCGTGACCGCGTCGCCGCAGGAAATCGCCAAGCTCGACGCTGGGGTGTTCACCGGCTGGAGCCGCACCGGCGAGTCGTTCGGCGTGCTCGATCTCGACGCGCCCGGGGCGGCGAACGTCTGCCGCTTCTGGAGCGGGCAGACGTATGCGCCCAAGAGCTCGCACTTCTACACGCCCTTCGACTGGGAATGCGCGATCGTCAAGGGCTATCCCGCCTGGCAGTACGAAGGCCAGGTGTTCTCCATGATGCTTTCCGATGCAGCGGGCAACTGCGCCGGGGGCACGGTGCCGCTCTACCGCATGTACAACAATCCACCGCCGACCGGCGCGCCGAACCACCGCTACACGACCAGGCTGGCGATCCGGGCGCAGATGCTCGCGCAGGGGTGGGTCGCGGAGGGCTCCGGCATCGGCGTCATCGGCTGTGTGCCGGCGCCTGTGGCCCCGGTCACGATCGTCGCGGCGGGAGACATCGGCCAGTGCTTCGCCGCGCCGGCGGCGGCCAGCGCGGCGGCGAGGACCGCCGCGCTCGTCACCCCGCAGGACGCCCTGGTGCTGACGCTGGGCGACCACGCGTACGACAACGGCACGCCGGCCGAATTCGCGAACTGCTTCGATCCGACGTGGGGCGCGTTCAAGGACCGAATCCGCCCAAGCCCCGGCAACCATGACTACAACACCCCCGGCGCCGAAGGCTACTTCGGGTACTTCGGTGCGCTGGCGGGTTCGGACCGCCGCGGGTACTACAGCTTCGACTACGGGGGCTGGCACTTCATCGCGCTCAACAGCCTCGTCGACGTCTCCGCGCAGTCGGCGCAGTACCTCTGGCTCAAGTCGGACCTGGCGTCGAGCAGCAGTCTGTGCACGATCGCCTACTGGCACTATCCGGCGTTCAACTCGGGCGGGGTGTACGGCAGCATCCTGCAGATGCGGCCGTTCTTCGACGCGCTCCATGCCGCGGGCGCGAGATGGTGTTGTCGGGCCACGAGCACATCTACGAGCGGTTCGCGCCGCAGAAGGCCGACGGGACGGCGGATCCCGTGCGCGGCGTCCGCCAGTTCGTCATCGGCACCGGCGGCCACGAGCTGAATCCGCTCGGGCCGCCCGCTCCCAACAGCGAATTCCGCCAGAACACGAGCTGGGGCGTGCTGCGGCTTGCGCTGGAGCCGGGCAGCTACAGCTGGCAGTTCGTGCCGGCCGGCGGCGGCGCGCCGATCGACGCCGGCACCGGGACCTGCCATCGCTGACGCGCGCGGGATGGCCGCAGGACGGGCCGGCGAGGCGCTGTACTCTCGCCGCGCGGAGCTTCGCGCGGCATAATCGCCCCTTCGCCTCCCGGAGACCGCAATGGCCACCGTCCACGACTTCAGCGTCAAGGATATCCACGGCAAGACCGTGCCGCTCGACCGCTACAAGGGCAAGGTGCTGCTGATCGTCAACACCGCCAGCAAGTGCGGGTTCACGCCGCAGTACAAGGGCCTCGAGGCGCTGTACCAGAAGCTGCGCGACAAGGGCCTCGTGGTGCTCGGCTTCCCTTGCAACCAGTTCGGCGCACAGGAGCCCGGCAGCGAGGACGAGATCGCGTCGTTCTGCGAGATCAACTACGGCGTCACCTTCCCGCTGTTCGCCAAGGTCGACGTCAACGGCGACGATGCCGCGCCGCTGTACCGGCACCTCAAGGCCGCGAAGCCGGGGCTGCTCGGCACCGAGGCGATCAAGTGGAACTTCACCAAGTTCCTGGTCGACCGCAGCGGCGAGGTCGTCGCGCGGTTCGCGCCGAACGACGAGCCGGCGGCGATCGCCGGCGACATCGAGAAGCTGCTCTGACCCGGGGCGGCGCATGCCTGCACGGACGATGGGGGCAGGGGCGCGGGCTGCCGCGGTGACCGGCGCCGCGCGCGCGCGGCGCGTGTTCGCGGCGGGGCGTCGGGCCGCGGTCGCGTGCGCGGTGCTGCTCGCGCTGCTGGCTTCGCCCGGCGCGCATGCGCAGGCCGACCCCGACAAGGTGCTGCGGGTGTCGATCGCCGTCGCCGAGACGGGGTTCGACCCGCAGGCGGCCGGCGACGCGTTCTCGAACTACGTCAATCGCGCGATCTTCGACCCGCTGTACCGCTACGACTACCTGGCGCGGCCGTACAAGCTGATGCCCAACACCGCGCAGGCGCTGCCGGAAATCTCCGCCGACGGGCTCACCTGGACGATGCGGGTCCGGCCCGGCATCTACTTCGCCGACGACCCCGCGTTCAAGGGGCAGCGGCGCGAGCTGGTCGCCGCCGATTACGTCTACGCGATCAAGCGCATTCTCGATCCGAAGCTCCGCTCGAACCAGCTGACCGTCGTCGACGGCCGCTTCGTCGGCGCCGACGCCGTCGTGGCCAGGGCACGCGAGACCGGCAAGTTCGACTACGATGCGCCGATCGACGGACTGCAGGCGACCAACCGCTACACGCTGCGCTTCCGGCTGGCGTTTCCCGACTACGAGCTGATGGCCAACCTGACGACGTCGGGGATGGCGGCCGTCGCGCGCGAGGTCGTCGAGGCGTATGGCGACGCGTCGGGCTGGGTGATGGCCAACCCCGTCGGCACCGGGCCGTACCGGCTGCACGAATGGCGGCGGGGCCAGCGGATCGTGCTCGAGGCCAACCCGGGCTTCCGCGACGAGCGCTACCCGCAGCCGGCGGCGGCGGCGGACCGCGCGCTCGCGGCGAAGCTCGTCGGTCGCAAGCTGCCGCTGATCGGCCGCATCGAGATCAGCGTGATCGAGGAGTCGAGCCCGCGGCTGCTCGCGTTCGGCCAGAACCAGCTCGACTATCTCGTCGTGCCGGTCGACCTGGTGCCCAAGGTGCTCGATGCCGGCAACAGGCTGCTGCCGCAGTACGCGCAGGCCGGGGTCCGGCTCCAGCGCGAGGTGCTGCCGGCGATGAGCTACCTCTATTTCAGCTTCGACGACCCGGTCGTCGGCGGCTACACGCCGGACAAGATCGCGCTGCGCCGGGCGGTGGCGATGGCCTACGACGTCGACGAGGACATCCGCGTCATCCGCCAGGGCCAGGGGATGCCGGCGACCCAGGTCGTGCCGCCGGGGATGAGCGGCCACGACCCGGGGCTTGCGTCCCGGCGCACCTACGATCCCGCGGCCGCGCGCGCGCTGCTCGACAGGATGGGCTACCGCGACCGCAACGGCGACGGCCTGCGCGAGCTCCCCGACGGCTCGCCGCTGAAGCTGAAGATGTACTCGACGCCGTCGGCGATCGACCGCCAGAACGACGAGCTGTGGCAGAAGAACATGGCGGCGGTCGGCATCGACGTCGAGTTCGTCAAGCAGAAGTGGCCCGACCTGCTCAAGGCCGCGCGGCTGGGCCAGCTGCAGACGTGGCGGCTGGGCGGCATCAACACGCATCCCGAGGGCTTCGGCTTCTTCGGCCTGCTCTACGGACCGAACGGCGGGTTTGCCAACCTCGCGCGGTTCAAGCTGGCCGAGTACGACCGGCTGTACGTCGCCGCGCGGTCGCTGCCCGACGGCGCGGAGCGGCAGAAACTGACGCGGCAGATGAACGACATCGTGCGCAACTACGCGCCGTGGGTGCTGCTCGCCTTCCGCGTCGACAGCGTCGTCGTCCAGCCGTGGGTGCTGGGCTACAAGTTCAATCCCAACTGGCTGCATCCGTGGGCGTACCTCGACGTGGACACGAAGGCGCGGGCGACCGCGTCGTCCAAGTGAGCGCGGGCCTCGCCCCGGCCGCCGCGGGCCCGGTCGACGGCGGGGCTGGCGGGCCTGGCGGCAGGGTCGCGCCGTCGCGGGTGCGCCGGCGGTTCGGCGTGCTGGCATGGGCTGCGGCGCTGGCAGTCGCTGCGTTCGCGCCTGCGCCGGGATTGGCGCAGGCGCCGTCGTGGGCCGATCCGGCGAAGGTGCTGCGCGTCGTGTTTCCCACCGCCGAGACCGGGTTCGACCCGCAGGCGACGTCGGACTACTACTCGGCGAACATCGAGCGCGCGATCTTCGATTCGCTCTACGCGTACGACTGGCTGGCACGGCCTTACCGGATGGTGCCGAACACCGCAGCGGCGCTGCCGGAGATCTCGGCGGACGGCCGGGTGTGGACGATCAGGATCCGGCCGGGGATCCACTTCGCCGACGATCCGGCGTTCAAGGGTGCGAAGCGCGAGCTGACCGCGCACGACTACGTCTACGCCTGGAAGCGCCTGCTCGACCCGCGGATGCGCGCGCCGTTCCTTTGGTTCCTCGATGGCAAGCTGGCGGGGGCCGAGCCGGTGCTGGCGAAGGCGAAGCAGGACGGCAGGCTCGACTACGACGCGGTGATTCCGGGGCTGCGCGCGCTCGACCGCTACACCATCCGCATCGAGCTGGTCGAGCCCGATTACGTGCTGCTGGGGTACCTGTCGCATGCGGCGATGGCGGCGGTCGCGCGCGAGGTGATCGAGGCCTACGGCGACGCTTCGGGCTGGGCGATGGCGAACCCCGTCGGCACCGGGCCGTTCCGACTGAAGGAGTGGCGGCGCGGCCAACGCATCGTGCTCGAGGCCAACCCCGGCTTCCGCGATGTCCGCTTCCCCGCGGCCGGCGAGCCGGCCGACGCACCGATGATCGCGCGGATGAAGGGGAAGCGGCTGCCGCAGATCGGCCGCGTCGAGGTCTCGATCATCGAGGAGTCGAACCCCCACCTGCTGGCGTTCAATGCAGGGGAGGCGGACTTCGTCAACGTCCCCGCCGACCTGATCGGCAACGTCCTCGACGCCGGCAACGCGCTGAAGCCGTACTACGCGAAGGAGGGCGTGCGCCACGCACGCGCGGCGCAGCCGGCGCTCGCGTACACCTATTTCAACATGGACGATCCCGTCGTCGGCGGCTACACGCCCGACAAGGTCGCGCTGCGCCGGGCGATGGTGATGGGCTTCAATACCGACGAGCTGATCCGCGTCTGGTACCAGGGGCAGGCGATCCGCGCGACGCAGCCGATCCCCCCCGTGGTCGCCGGGCACAGCGAGGGCTTTTCCGCCCGCCCGCCGTACGACCCCGAGCTCGCGCGCAAGCTGCTCGACCGCTTCGGCTACCGGGATCGCGACGGCGACGGCTTCCGCGAGCTGCCCGACGGCTCGCCGCTCGCCATCACCATGGGCAGCGCCACCGCCGGCCGCGACCGCGAGCGCGACGAGCTGTGGAAGAAGAACATGACGGCGATCGGCATCCGCATCGATTTCCTGAAGCAGAAGTGGCCCGACCTGCTGAAGATGGGGCGCGCCGGCAAGCTGCAGATGTGGCCGGTCGGCTGGATAACCCAGTACGGCGAGGGCGACGCGTTCATGCAGCTCCTGTACTCGAGGAACATCGGGCAGTCGAACTACTCGCGGTTCAGCCGGCCCGAGTACGACGCGGTGTACGCGAAGACCAAGCGCGTTCCCGACGGGCCGGAGCGCACCGCGATGTACCGCACGCTGGCCGAGCAGGTCAACGCGTTCAACCCCTGGGATCTCGGCGTCTGGCGGGTCGAGAACACGCTGGTGCGGCCATGGGTCGACGGCTACAAGAAGCACGTCTACCGCGAGCACGCGTGGCTTTACCTGGACGTCGATCCGGCGGCGCAGAAGCGCGCCCGCTGAAGGCGACGCGTCGCGCCGTTGCAACAGCGCAAGCGCGCGGAAGCACCGGCCTGCGGTCCGGCGATTGCGGCGGCGCGCCGCGCCGCGTAGACTCGGTTTCGTAGCAATCCTGCACCGGGGTCCCATGTCCATCACGCGCCTTCACTTGCCGTCGTCTGCCGCCGTCACGGCGTCGGCCGCGGTCGCGCGCGTGAGCGGCTCCCTCGCCTGGGAGCCGGGCATCGCGGCGGTCGACCTGCCGTCGACGCACCGACCGACCTGCCCGCGCGTCGCCGCCGGGTAGGCGCCTGCCGGGTCCCCCCGCCAGGCGGCAGGCGGGATCCGTAGCTTCAACTCCACGCATCCCGTCTGTTCTTCCGCGCGGTCACGCGCGCCGGCCCATCGCGGCCCCGGGCACGAGAACAGGTTTCACCATGGCAACGCTGTCACGACAATTCGGGCGATTCTTCGGCGGCCTCTGGCGCCGCCCGGACTTCCTGCGCCTGTGGACGTCGATGACCATCACGGCGTTCGGCGCGCAGATCACCAATCTCGCGCTGCCGCTGACGGCCGCCGTGCTGCTGGACGCGACGCCGATGCAGATGGGCGTGCTGGTGGCGCTGGAGACGCTGCCGTTCGCGCTCGTCTCGCTGCACGCCGGCGTGCTGCTCGACCGCGTGCGCAAGCTGCCGATCGTCATCCTCGCCGACCTCGGGCGCGGCCTCGCGCTGCTCGCGATCCCGGTCGCCGCGTTCACCCAGCACCTGTCGATGGAGGTGCTCTACGTCGTCGGGTTCCTGTGCGGGGCGCAGAACGTCGTCGGCGGCGCGGCGTACCAGGTGCTGCTGGCGCAGATGGCCGGACGCAAGCGGCTGGTCGAGGCCAACGCCAAGATCTCGCTGGGCGAGACGTCGTCGGCGCTGGTCGGGCCCGGGCTCGCGGGCGGCCTCATCCAGCTGATGACGGCGCCGTTCGCCATCGCGCTCGACGCGGTGACGTTCTTCATCTCGGCGCTGATGCTGCGCCGGATCCGGGCGCCGCAGGACGTGCCGCACGACGGCCCGCGGCAGTCGGTCACCGCCGAGATCGTCGAGGGGCTGAAGCTCGTCCGCCACAACCGGACGCTGTTCGCGCTGGCGTGGCTCGCAGGCCTGTGGCAGCTGCTCCACCACATGCAGCTCGCGGTGCTGATCCTGTTCGCCACGCGCGAGCTCGGGCTGTCCGCCGGCGCCATCGGCGTCGCCTACATCTTCGGCGGCCTCGGCTGCATGCTCGCGGCGGCGTCGGCGGAGAAGCTGTCGGCGCGGCTGGGCGTCGGGCCGGTGATCGTCCACGGCCTCCTCGCGACCGCGATCGCCTGGCAGGCGTTCGGCTTCATCTCCGGGCCCGTCTGGTTCGCGACCGTCGCGCTGGGCGCTGCGATGCTGCTGTTCGACTTCGGCGGCGTGCTGTGGGGGATCAATTACCTGGCGCTACGGCAGGCGATCACGCCGGACCGGCTGCTCGGCCGGATGACGGCGACGATGCGCTTCCTGTCCGTCGCCGCGGCGCCGCTGGGTTCGCTCGCCGGCGGAGCGCTGGCCACGCTCGTCGGGCTGCGCGGCACGCTGATCACCGTCGGCGTGCTGGGCCTGCTGCTCGCGGCGGGCGCGATCGCGTGGTCGCCGGTGCGACGGCACCACAAGCTGCCGACGGTCGCCGCCGACTAGCCGAGCTGGAACGGGTAGACCGACGGCAGCCGCAAGAGCGCGGTGAGCTCGTCGAGCGCGCGCCGCGACTCGTCGAGCAGCGCCGGATCGGCGAGGTCGCCGGGCACCAGCCGGTCGCGGTAATGGCGGCCGATCCACGCGTCGAGATCGGCCGCCAGCGCGTCGTCGAGCCATACCCGCGGGCCGATCGCCGCGCGCTCGGCAACAGTCAGGTGCACGCGCAGGCGCAGGCACGCGGGGCCGCCGCCATTGGCCATGCTCTCGCGCAAGTCGAAGCGCTGCACCTCGGCGATCGGGCCGTCGCCGGCGGCGAGCCGCTCGAGATACGCGGCCACGCGCGGCCGCGCGCCGACGTCGGCCGGCGCGATCAGCACGAAGCGCCCGTCCGCCCGCGGCAGCAGCTGGCTGTTGAAGAGGTAGGTGGCGACCGCGTCGTCGTACGAGACCTCGCCTGCCGGCACGCTGACCGCGCGGAACCCCGGACCGAGGCGGGCCGCCAGCACCGCGAGCACGGCCGGCGTGTCGACGAACGCGTGCTCGTGGCAGAACAGCACCGGCCCTTCGCCGACGGCGATCACGTCGTTGTGGAACACGCCGGCGTCGATGGCCGCGGGTGCCTGCTGCGCGAACACCGTCCGCGCCGGATCGAGGCCGTGGCGGCGCGCGATCGCCTCGCTCGCCTCGCGCGTCTGCCGCGCGGGGAAGCGCGTCGGCGCCGGGCCGCCGGCGAACGCGCTCCTGCCGTGGACGAACAGCTCGACGCCGGGGCGGCCGTCGCCGGTGTCGAGGCGGGTGTGGTTGGCGGCGCCCTCGTCACCGAGCTGCGGCGCCGCCGGCAGCGGGTCGTGGACGACGAAGCGCGCGGGGTCGGCGAAGATCGCGCGCAGCACGCGCGTCGTCGTCGCGGCCTCGAGCGCGCGGTGGAAATGGCTGACCAGGTTGGCGGGCGTGAGGTGGACACGGCCGTCGGCGGTGTCGGCCGAGGGGCTGACCGTCGCCGCGTTGGCGACCCACATCGCGGCCGCCGACGAGCACGCGGCGAGCAGCGCGGGGGCTTCGCGCGCGGCGCGGGCGAGCACTGCCGCGTCGTCGCCGGCGAAACCCAGCGCGCGCAACGCCGGCAGGTGCGGCCGCTCGTGCGGCGGCAGCACCGCCTGCGCGTACCCCAGCGCGGCCAGCGAGCGCATCTTGGCGAGGCCCTGGCGCGCTGCCGCGCGCGGATTCGACCGGTGCTGCGCGTTCTTCTCCGCCGCGAGATTGCCGCGCGCGAGGCCCGAGTAGTTGTGCGTCGGGCCGGGAATGCCGTCGAAGTTGACCAGCGTCATCGGCGCTCAGCGACGGTCCCGGGGCGCGAGCGGCACCGCGCGGACGGTGTCGCCGTCGCCGACGCCGAGCTGGCGCGCGGTGTACGGCGGCAGCGGAAAGCGGTCGAGGCGGGCCGAGGCGGCGACGATCGCCGCGCGGAAGCCGGCGAAACTCCGGTTGGCGACCAGCCACAGGATGCCCTCGGCGAGGCTGTCGGGCACCGGATCCTCCTCGCCCAGCTGCACCGGCAGCACGACGCTGCGCTCGACCGCGCCGATGTCGTCGCGGAAGCACTCGAGCGTCGGGCCGGCGTCGAAGATGTCTACGTAGCCCTCGTAGCGAAATCCCTCTTGCTCCAGCATCGCGCGCGCCGGCAGGGTGTCGGCGTGGACCTCGCCGATCGCCGCCCGCGCCGTCTCCGGCAGCAGGTTCACGTACACCGGGTGGCGCGGCATCAGCTCGGCGATGAACGCCTTCTGGCCGAGCCCGGTGAGGTAGTCCGCGGTCGAGTACTCCATCGCGAAGAAGTGGCGCCCCAGTCCCTCCCAGAACGGGCTCCTGCCGCCGGCGTCGAGCCGACCGCGCATCTCGGCGATGACCTTCGGCGCGAAGCGGTCGGCGAATTCCGCGATGAACAGCAGCCGGCTCTTGGCGAGCAGCGGCCCGTTCTTCGCGTGCCGGTGCGCCTGGTCGAGGAACAGCGAGCACAGCTCGGTGTGCGCGGTGTGGTCGTTGGCGAGGAACAGCGTCGGCGCGACGGTGTAGACGTCGAGCGCGCGCGATGCGTGCACCAGCGTGCCGACGTGGAAGTTGTAGAACGGTTCGGCCAGGCCGACGGCAGCCTCGATCGCCGCGATGCCGGCGACGCGATCACTGCCCGCATCGACCAGCACGAACACGTAGCATTCGTCGGCGCGCGTCGCGCTGCCCGCGAACGACGCGAGCGAGCGCTCGATCCGCGCCGCCAGCCGCTCGCGGTCGGCGGGCAGTGTGGTGAGGCCGGTGCCGGTGCGCTCGGACAGCGCGAGCACCGCGGGCAGGTCGGCGCGCGCGATCGGGCGGACGAGGAACATGCGCGCGATCAGCGGGGCCGGCGGGCGCGCCGCGCGCGGTCTGGACCGGGTCCGGAGTCCATCGGCCGTCGTCGCGCGGGCCGGACCTACGCCAGCGCCCGGTTGAGCGCGGTCTCGAGCCGGGCCAGGCCCTCGAGGATCTCGTCGAGCGAAATCACCAGCGACGGCGCGATGCGCACGACGTCCGGGCCCGCCATCAGCAGCAGCAGCCCCGCGTCGCTCGCGGCCTTCATCACGTCGGCCGCCTTGCCCTTCCACGGCAGGTCGAGCTCGCCGCCGATCCACACGCCTTCGCCGCGCAGGTCGGCGAACACGCGCCGGCGTACGTTGATTGCCTTCAGGCCCTCCATGAACAGCGCGTGCCGCGCCTTCACGCCGTCGAGGACCTCGGTGGTGTTGATGATGTCGAACACCGTGCCCGCGACGGCGCAGGCGAGCGGGTTGCCGCCGTAGGTGGTGCCGTGGACTCCCGCGCTGAACGCGGGGGCGACCTTGTCGGTCGTCAGCATCGCGCCGATGGGGAAGCCGCCGCCCAGGCCCTTGGCGCTGGTCAGGATGTCGGGCGTGATGCCCTTGTGCATGTAGGAGAACAGCGCGCCGGTGCGCCCCATGCCGGACTGGATCTCGTCGAGGATCAGCAGCGCGCCGTGCGCGTCGCACAGCCGCCGCGCCGCCTGCAGGTACTCGGGCGTGCCGGGGCGCATGCCGCCTTCGCCCTGCATCGGTTCCAGGATCACCGCACAGATGTCGGCGCCGTGCGCGGCGAACTCGGCCTCGAGCGCGGCGACGTCGTTGTACGGCAGGTGCGTGAAGCCCTCGGGATTGGGGCCGAAGCCGCTCGAGTATTTCGCCTGCCCGCCGGCGGTGACGGTGAACAGCGTGCGGCCGTGGAAGGCGTTCAGCGTCGACACCACCCGCATCTTGTGTGCGCCGAAGCGGTCGTGGGCGTACCGGCGCGCGAGCTTGAGCGCGGCCTCGTTGGCTTCCGCGCCGGAATTGCAGAAGAACGCGCGGTCCGCGAAGGTGTGCGCGGTGAGGCGCGCGGCCAGCCGCAGCGCGGGTTCGTTGGTGAACCAGTTCGACACGTGCCAGAGCTTCCTCGCCTGCTCCTCGATCGTGCGCACCATCGCCGGGTGGCAGTGGCCGAGCGCGGTGACCGCGACGCCGCTGGCGAAGTCGATGTACATCCGGCCGTCCTGGTCCCACACGCGCGAGCCCTCGCCGCGCACCGGCACGAACGCGGCGGGCGCGTAGCACGGCACCATCAGCCGGTCGAAATCGGCGCGCGTCACCGGCAGTGCCCCCGCGCCTCCGGCGGCTTCGACGTCGCGTCGCGCCGACGCCGTCGCGGGGGCGGTGGCGCGGGCGGCGGCATTGGCGTCGGCGGGCGAATTCATCGGCGGCTCCGGCGGAGGTCGGGTGAGGTCAGGCGCCGACCGCGGGGGCGGTGGCGACGACCTGGATCTCGATCAGGTACTCGGGCGCGGCGAGGCTGGCCTGCACCGTCGCGCGCGCCGGCGGATGGCCGGGCGCGACCCACGCCTCCCAGACGGCGTTCATCGCGGCGAAGTTCTTCATGTCGGGCAGATAGATCGTCGCCGACAGCAGGCGCGTCTTGTCCGAGCGGACCTCGAACAGCAGCTCGTCGATCTGCGCCAGCACCTGCTGCGCCTGGCCGGTGATGTCGGCCTTGGGATCGTCGGCGACCTGCCCGGCGAGGAAGACCAGCCGCTCGCTGACCGCGGGCTGGAACACGACCATTTCGGAAAGGCGCTTGCCGACGCCGCGGCGTTCGATTGTCATGTTGTTGTATCCTGAAGTTGCCACTCGGAGGCCGTCGCCGGCGGCGCCGTCCTCATCGGAGATTGTAGACGAAATGACCGCCCGCCTTGCCCTTGCCCTTGCTGCGTCGCTGATGTTCGTCGCCGTCGGCCTCGGCGCCTTCGGGGCCCACGCGCTGAAGTCGCGGCTGGCGCCGGACCTGCTGGTCGTCTGGAACACCGGCGTCCAGTACCAAGCGTGGCACGCGCTGGGGCTGCTGGCCGCCGGGCTGTGGCTGCTGTTGCGGCCCGATGCGCCGGGGGTGGCGCTGGCTGCATGGTGCTTCGTCGCCGGCATCGCACTCTTTTCCGGCAGCCTGTACGCGCTGGCGCTGACCGGCGTGCGCGGGCTCGGCGCGATCACGCCGGCGGGAGGCGTGGCGTTCCTGGCGGGATGGGCGGCACTGGCCTGGGCCGGCTGGCGGTCGGGCGGATGACGAACCGGGACGCGTACGACGTTCCGGAATGACGAGGAGGAAGGCATGAGCATGCGACGTGCAGCCGCGTTTGCCGCGGCGCTGATGATGGCGGCGGCGGCGAACGCGCAGTACCCGGACCGGCCGGTGACGATGGTGGTGCCGTTCCCGCCGGGGGGCGTGGCCGACACCGTCGGGCGTCCGGTGGCCGAGGCGATGGGTCGCGCGCTGGGCCAGCCGGTGATCATCGAGAACAAGGCCGGCGCCGGCGGCGGCATCGGCATGGCGCAGGTGGCGAAGGCGAAGCCCGACGGCTACACGGTGCTGATGGCGCTGTCGTCGCTGGTCGTGCTGCCGGAGGCCGACAAGGTCCTCGGCCGCGCGCCGGCATTCCAGGTGAAGGACCTGAAGCCCATCGCCCGGTTCACCGCCGATCCGACGGTGCTGGCGGTGCGCGCCGACTCGCCGTGGAAGACCTACGCCGAGTTCATCGCGTACGCGAAGGCGAATCCGGGCAAGCTCAACTTCGGCTCGTCGGGCAACTACGGCACCATGCACATCCCGATGGCGATGCTGATGCTCGGCGCCGGGATTCAGATGACGCACATCCCCTACACCGGCGCGGGGCCGGCGATCGTCGGGCTGCTGGGCGGGCAGGTCGACGCGATCGCCACCGGACCGGCGACCATCGTCCAGCACGTCCAGGCGGGCAAGATCCGCGCGCTGGCGCAGTGGGGCGACGCCCGCCTCGCGTCGCTGCCCGACGTGCCGAGCCTGAAGGAACTCGGTGTGCCGATCGACTACGCGCAGTGGGCGGGGCTGTTCGTCCCCGCCGAGACGCCGGAGCCGATCGTGCAGAAGCTGCGCGACGCGGCGCGGGCCGCCGGCAACGACCCCCGGGTGCGCGAGGGCCTGGGCAAGTCCGGCAGCCCGGTCCAGTACCAGGACGCGCCGGACTTCCAGCGCTACGTCGACGTCGACGCGGCGAAGATGACCGACGTCGTGAAGAAGATCGGCAAGCTCGAGTAGCGCGCGCGAGTCAATCCACCTTCGCGCCGGATTCCTTCACCACCTTCGCCCACTTCGCCGTCTCGGCGGCGATGTGGGCGGAGAAATCCTCCGGAGTGCCGCCAGCGGCGATCGCGCCCTGTGCGAGCAGCTTGTCCCTGGCGTCCTGCGAGGCGAGCCACTTCGCGACCTCGGCGTCGAGCCTGGCGACGACGTCGCGCGGCGTGCCCGCCGGGGCCAGCAGGCCGAACCAGCTCGATGCCTCGAAGCCCGGCAGGCCCGACTCGGCGATCGTCGGCACGTCGGGCAGCGCGGCGGCCCGGGTGGCCGAGGTGACGCCCAGAGCGCGCAGCTTGCCGGCCTTGATCTGCGGCAGCGCCGACGGCAGGTTGTCGAACATCAGCTGCACCTGGCCGCCGAGCAGGTCCTGGATCGCCGGTGCGCTGCCCTTGTACGGCACGTGCGTCATCTGGATGCCGGTCTGCACGCGGAACAGCTCCCCGGCGAGGTGGATCGACGTGCCGCTGCCGGAGCTCGCGAAGTTGAGCTTGCCCGGATTCGCCTTGCCGTAGGCGATCAGCTCGGCGACGGTGTTCGCGGGCACCGACGGGTGGACGACCAGCACGTTCGGCACGCCGGCGACCAGGATCACCGGCGCGAAGTCCCTGACGTGGTCGTAGGGCATCTTCGCGTACAGGCTGGGGTTGATCGCGTGGGTGCCGACGGTGCCCATCAGCAGCGTGTAGCCGTCGGGCGCGCTCTTGGCGACGAGCTCGCTGCCGATGTTGCCGCCGGCGCCCGGCCGGTTGTCGACGATGACCTGCTGGCCCCACGCCTGCGTCAACTGCTGGGCGACGGCGCGGGCCAGGATGTCGGTCGTCCCGCCGGCGGGGAACGGCACGACGATGCGGATCGGCTTGTTCGGATACGCGCCGGCCTGCGCGCCTGCCGGGGACGGGTGCGTCAGTGCGGCGAGCGACAACAGCGCGAACGACGCCGCGATGGCGGCGCCGGCGAAGCGACGGACGGTGTTCATGGCTTCCTCCTGCCCTCGGACGGGGCTCTGGCTGCGAACGAAACGGTCGGCGCCGCCGCGGCGCCCGTCTCCCCGGGACGCCGCGACCGGCGATGCTGCCAGCGCGCGTCAGTCGACCTTCGCGCCGCTGGCCTTGACGATGCGTGCGTACTTCGCGAGCTCGCGCTCGATGAACGCCGCGAACTCCGGCGGCGTCGTCGGCGCCGGCTCGGCGCCGGCCGCGACGAGGCGTTCGCGCATGTCCGGCGAGTTGAGGATCTTGACGACGTCGGCGTTCCACCTGGCGATCACGTCCGGGGGCGTGCCGGCCGGCGCGAGCAGGCCGAACCACGTGGTGATGTCGAAGCCGGGGACGCCGGCCTCGGCCATCGTCGGCAGCTCGGGCGCGAGCTTCGAGCGCTGCGCGGTGGTGACGGCCAGCGCCCGGAGCTTGCCCGCCTTTACCTGCGGCATGGCGTTGGCGAGGTTGTCGAACATGAACTGCGTCTCGCCGGCGAGCAGCGCCTGCGTCGCCGGGGCGCCGCCCTTGAACGGGATGTGGACGATGTCGGTCCCCGTGTCGACCTTGAACAGTTCGCCCGCGAGGTGGCCGGCGCTGCCGTTGCTGCCCGAGCCGAAATTGAGCTTGCCCGGATTCGCCTTCGCGTACGCCACCAGGTCCCTGACCGAATTGACCGGCAGTGACGGGTTGACGACCAGCACGTTGGGGGTGACGGCGACCAGCGTGATCGGCGCGAAGTCCCTGACCGCGTCGTACGGCATCTTCGGGTACAGGCTGGGGTTCACCGCGTGCGTGGACAGCGCGCCCATCACCACCGTGTAGCCGTCCGGCGGCGACTTCGCCACGGCGTCGGCGCCGATGTTGCCGCCGGCGCCCGGCTTGTTCTCGACGACCACGCTCTGTCCCCACGCCTCGGTGAGCTTCTGCGCGATGGTCCGGCCGACGGTGTCCAGCGGTCCGCCCGGCGGGAACGGCACGACGAGCTTCACCGGCCGGTTCGGGAACGACTGCGCGGCGGCGGGTGCGGCGACGAGGCCCGCGGCGCCGAGCAGCAGCAGCGACAGCGCGCAGACATGGCGGCGGAGGAGCGACGTCGGCGTGCCGCGCCGCGATCCGACCGGCGGTCGCGGCGACGGATTGGGCGGCGCGGGAAGCGGTGATGCGGGCGGGGGGATCGACGGCACGTTGAACTCCTCGGTGCGGCGCGGTGGGGCGGATTCGCCGATTCTAGCAGCGCCCCGGGGCCGGACCCGGCAGGGGTTCCGGCCCGGTCGCGTTGGCGGCCGTGGTCCGGGGGGCGCATAATCTCGCCCTTCTCCCGGTTCGCGTCCCCCGACTCCGCAATGTCCAAACCCCTCGGCATCTTCCTGGTCGTCATCGGCCTCGCCGCCACCGCGTTCGGCGGCTACTGGTTCGGCACCCAGCGAAGCGGCGCCGCTCCCGCCGCAGCCGCGCCGGGCGGCGGGCCCGGCGGACCGGCCCAGGCGGCGAAAGGGGGAGGGGGCCCCGGCGGCGGAACGGGCGGTCCCGGCGGGCAGGGGGCTGCGGCCGCCGTCGAGGTGGTGAAGGTCGCGACGACGTCGCTGCCGCAGATCATCACCGCGGTCGGCAGCCTGCGTTCCGACGAGTCGGTGACGCTGCGTCCCGAAGTCGCCGGCCGCATCAGCGCCATCCAGTTCCAGGAAGGCCAGCGCGTGGCCAAGGGTGCGCCGCTGGTTCGCCTCGACGCCGCGGTCACCGACGCGGAGCTGCAGCAGGCGCGCGCGAACCTGGTGCTGGCCAAGTCCAAGTTCGACCGCGCGGTCGACCTCGCGCGGCAGAACTTCATCTCCGGGCAGGCCAAGGACGAGGCGGAGAACAACTACAAGGTCGCGCAGGCCGCGGTCGCGCTGGTCGAGGCCAAGCTCGCGAAGACCGAGATCAAGGCGCCGTTCGCCGGGATCATCGGCCTGCGCGTGGTGTCGGTCGGCGACTACGTCAAGGAAGGCGCCGACCTCGTCAACCTCGAGGCAATCGATCCGCTGAAGGTCGACTTCCGCGTGCCCGAGACGTTCCTGCGGCAGGTCCAGGTCGGCCAGGCGGTGGAAGTCGCGCTCGACGCGCTGCCCGGCAAGTCTTACGACGGCAAGGTGATCGCGCTGAACCCGCTGGTCGACGCTGCGGGCCGCGCCATCGTCATCCGCGCGCAGGTGAGGAACCAGGACGCGGCGCTGCGACCGGGCATGTTCGCGCGGGTGCGGCTCATCACTCGCGCCGAGCGGGAAGCGCTGGTGCTGCCCGAGGAGGCGCTGGTGCCGCAGGGCACCGAGCAGTTCGTGTTCCGCATCATCGACGGCAAGGCGACCCGGGTGAAGGTGGAGACGGGCCAGCGCCGCGACGGCAAGGTCGAGGTCGTCAGCGGCGTCGACAAGGGCGACGTCATCGTCACCGCGGGCCAGCTGCGGCTGCGCGACGGGGTCGCGGTCCGCGTCGCCGGTGCCGAGGGCGCCCGCGGCGCGCAGGTCGCGGCGCCCGGGAAGGCTGCGCCGGCCGATGGCGCGCCGGCGGCGCCCGCTGCGTCCGGGGCCGGCGCGCCGGCACCCGCCGTGCCGAAGTCCTGATCCCGCCGCCGCGACCGATCGACGTCCGCCGATGACCCTGCCCGAACTCTGCATTCGCCGACCCGTCTTCGCGACGGTGCTGTCGCTGGTCATCCTGCTGGTCGGTCTGATCTCCTACCAGCGGCTCGCCGTCCGCGAGTACCCGCGCATCGACGAGCCCGTCGTCAGCGTCAGCACCATCTACCGCGGGGCGTCGGCCGAGGTGATCGAGTCGCAGGTCACCAAGATCCTCGAGGACTCGCTGTCGGGGATCGAGGGCGTCGAGCTGATGACCTCGCAGAGCCGTTCGGAGCGCAGCCAGATCAACGTGCGCTTCCGGCTGTCGCGCGACCCCGACTCGGCGGCGGCGGACGTGCGCGACAAGGTGTCGCGGGTGCGCGGGCGGCTGCCCGACGAGGTCGACGAGCCGGTGATCGCGAAGGTCGAGGCCGATTCGCAGCCCGTCCTCTACATCGCCGTCGAGGCGGGCTCGCTGACGCCGCTCGAGGCGTCGGACTACGTCGCCCGCTACATCAAGCCGCGGATGTCGGTGCTGCCGGGGGCGGCCGACGTGCGCATCTTCGGCGAGCGCAAGATCTCGATGCGCATCGACCTCGACCGCACGCGGCTCGCCGGCTACCGGCTGACCGTGCAGGACGTCGAGGACGCGATCCGGCGCCAGAACGCCGAGATTCCCGCCGGCCGGATCGAATCGACGGCGCGCGAGTTCACCGTCGTCGCCGAGACCGACGTCCAGACGCCCGAGCAGTTCGGCCAGATCATCGTCGCCAACGTCGGCGGCTACCCGGTGCGGGTCCGCGACGTCGCCACCATCGCGGTCGGCGCGCTCGACGAGCGCTCGATCTCCCGCTACAACGGCCGCCCGTCGCTCAACATCGGCGTGATCAAGCAGGCGGTCGCCAACCCGCTCGATCTGTCGAAGGCCGTGCGGGCCGAGGTCGACGACATCAACCGCAACCTGCCGTCCGACATGAAGCTCGTCGTCGCCTACGACACCTCGGTGTTCATCGACCGGTCGATCGCGTCGGTGTTCACCACCATCGTCGAGGCGATCGTGCTGGTCGTGCTGGTGATCTTCTTCTTCCTGCGGAGCCTTCGCGCCACGATCATCCCGATCGTCACCATCCCGGTGTCGCTGATCGGCGCGTTCGGGCTGATGTACCTGTTCGGATTCACCATCAATACGCTGACGCTGCTGGCGATGGTGCTGGCGATCGGGCTGGTCGTCGACGACGCGATCGTCGTGCTGGAGAACATCTTCCGGCACATCGAGGCGGGCATGCCGCGCAAGAAGGCCGCGATGCAGGGCGCGCGGGAGATCGCCTTCGCCGTCGTCGCGATGACACTGACGCTCGCCTCGGTGTTCGCCCCGCTCGCCTTCGCCACCGGCCGCACCGGCCGCCTGTTCATCGAGTTCGCGCTGACGCTCGCCGGCGCGGTGATGGTGTCCGGATTCATCGCGCTGACGCTGACGCCGATGATGTGCTCGCTGCTGCTGCGGCACGAGCCGAAGCACTCGTGGATCTACAACAGGATCGAGGCGGGGTTCGTGGCCTTCACCGACGGCTACCGCCGGCTGCTGACGGCGGCGCTGCACGCGCGCTGGGTCGTCGTCGCCGGGTGGCTGGTCACGCTGGGCATCGGCGCGATGCTGTTCGTCAACCTCAAGTCGGAGCTCTCGCCGATCGAGGACCGCGGCGTCGTGTTCGGCATCGTCACCGCGCCGCAGGGCTCGACGCCGCAGTACACGTCGAACCAGATCAAGCCGATCGAGGAGTTCTACGGGCAGGTGCCCGAGGCCTTCGCCTACACCTCGATCTCGGGCTTCCCTACGGTCGTCGACGGCAACGCGATCCTGCGGCTCAAGCCCTGGGAGGAGCGGAAGAAGACCCAGCAGCAGATCGCCGACGAGCTGCGGCCGAAGTTCGCGTCGATCGCCGGCGCGCAGGCGTTCCCGATCAACCCGCCGTCGCTGGGCCAGAGCTTCCGCTCGACGCCGATCGAGTACGTGATCATGGCGCAGGTTCCCTACGCCGAGCTGCAGCGGCTGGTCGACCGCTTCCTCGAGGAGGCACGCAAGTTCCCCGGGGCGCAGAACCTGCAGACCGACCTGCGGCTCAACACGCCCGAGGTCCGCGTCAACATCAACCGCGACAAGCTCGGCGACATGAGCATCAACGTCGACACCGTCGGCCGCACGCTCGAGACGATGCTCGGGGGCCGGCAGGTGACGCGGTTCAAGCGCGACGGCGAGCAGTACGACGTCATCGTCCAGGTGGCGCCGCTCGACCGGACGTCGCCGGCCGACATCAGCGAGATCTACGTGCGCGGCCGCAACGCCGAGATGGTCCAGCTCGCGAACCTCGTCACCGTCAAGGAGGGCGTCGCGCCGCAGTCGCTCAACCACTTCCAGCGGCTGCGCGCGGTCAAGGTCACGGGGACCCTGGCGCCGGGGTACACCATCGACGAGGCGCTGAAGGCCTTCGACGCGGCGGCGAAGGTCGCGCTGGCCGCGCAGGCCCAGACGGGGCTGGACGGGCAGTCGCGCGAGTTCCGCGCATCTGGCAGCGAGATCTACTTCGTCTTCGTGCTGGCGCTGATGTTCATCTACCTGGTGCTGGCGGCCCAGTTCGAGAGCTTCGTCTCGCCGTTCGTCATCATGCTGTCGGTGCCGCTGTCGATGACCGGCGCGCTGTTCGCGCTCTGGCTCACCGGCGGCACGCTGAACATCTACAGCCAGGTCGGGCTGATCACGCTGGTCGGCCTGATCACCAAGCACGGCATCCTGATCGTCGAATTCGCCAACCAGCTGCGCGCGCAGGGCGAGGAGATGATCGACGCGGTGGTCGACTCGGCGACGCTGCGGCTGCGCCCGATCCTGATGACCACCGGCGCGATGGTGCTGGGCTCGCTGCCGCTGGCGCTGGCGAGCGGCGCCGGCGCGGAGTCGCGGACGCAGATCGGCTGGGTCATCGTCGGCGGGATGTCGTTCGGTACGCTGCTGACGCTGTTCGTGGTGCCGGTCGCCTACTCGCTGCTCGCCCGCAAGGCCCACATCGAGGCCCACGGCATCGACGTGCACGCGCCGCCGCCGCATCCGGGGGGTGCGCATCACGCCCCCGCCCCGAGTCAGGGCGACTGATCCGCCGCGCCGGGGCGCCCACGCGGCCGCCCGCCCGGCGGCAGCGGGGTGGCTGCCACGGCCGCGACATTTGACATAGAATCGTCACCACAAGAAGGCAATCTCCTGCCCTTTACCACCTGAGGAGCACTCCATGACCCGTAGTCTCGATCGCGCCCTGCGCGTTGTCCTCGTCTCCGCTGCCTTCGCCACCAGCGCCGCCGCGCAGGCGCAGACGGAAATCCAGTGGTGGCATTCGATGGGCGGCGCGCTCGGCGACGCATTGAACGGCCTCGCCGACAAGTTCAACGCCAGCCAGAAGGACTACAAGGTCGTCACCACGTACAAGGGCGCGTACCCGGAATCGATGACGGCCGCGATCGCGGCGTTCCGGGCGGGCAACGCGCCGCACCTGCTGCAGGTGTTCGAGGTCGGCACGGCCACGATGATGGCGGCCAAGGGCGCCATCGTTCCGGTGGCGACGGTGATGGCGAACGCCAAGGAACCGTTTGATCCGAAAGCGTACCTGCCGACCGTCACCGGCTACTACACGGACCTTCAGGGCAACATGCTGTCGTTCCCCTTCAACAGCTCGACGGTGATGTTCTACATCAACAAGGACGCCTTCAAGAAGGCCGGGCTGGATCCGAACAAGCCGCCGCGGACCTGGAAGGAAGTGCTCGCCGCGGCGGACAAGCTCAAGGCATCGGGTCAGGATTGCGTGTACACCACGAGCTGGCCGTCGTGGATGCACATCGAGAACTTCAGCGCCTGGCACAACGTGCCGATCGGCACCAAGCAGAACGGCATGGGCGGCCTCGACACGCAGTTCACCATCAACTCGCCGCTGCACGTGCGCCACATCGCGATGCTCGGCGACATGGCGAAGAAGGGGCTGTTCACCTACGCGGGCCGCACCAACCAGGGCGACGCCAAGTTCTCCAGCGGCGAATGCGCCATGTTCAGCGGCAGCGCGGGTGCGCAGGCGGGGATCAAGAAGGCGGCGAAGTTCGACTGGTCGATCAACTTCATTCCCTACCACGACGACGTCGCCGGCGCACCGCAGAATTCCATCATCGGCGGGGCCTCGGTGTGGGTGATGGGCGGCAAGAAGCCCGAAGAGTACAAGGGCGTGGCGAAGTTCATGGCGTTCCTGTCGCAGCCGGAAATCCAGATGGAGTGGCATACCTCCACCGGCTACGTACCGATCACGCAGGCGTCCTACGAGCTGACGCGCAAGTCGGGCTTCTACGACAAGAACCCGGGCGCCGACATGCCGACCAAGCAGCTCACCAACAAGGCGCCGACCGAGAACTCCAAGGGCCTGCGCTTCGGCAATTTCGTCCAGGGGCGCACGGTGATCGAGGAGGAGCTCGAAAGCGTGTTCGCGGGCAAGAAGGACGCGCAGACCGCGCTCAACGACGCGGTGCGACGCGGCAACGAGATCCTGCGGCAGTTCGAGGCGGCTAACAAGTAGCGGGTCGGCAGAGAGGGCGCTTCGGCGCCCTTTCCCTGTTCCTTCCCCTTCCCCCGTGGAGAAGCGAGTCGTCTTCCGCTCGGCCTGGCTGCCGTACGCGCTGGTGGCCCCGCAGATCGTCATCACGGTCGTCTTCTTCTTCTGGCCGGCCGCGCAGGCGGTCTGGTACTCGTTCCAGCTGCAGGACGCGTTCGGCCTGAAGACCCAGTTCGTCGGCCTGCAGAATTTCACTGCGCTGTTCAACGACCGCAACTACCTCGAATCCTTCAAGGTGACGGCGGTGTTCAGCGTGCTGGTGGCGGTCTCGGGCCTCGCGGTCTCGTTGCTGCTGGCGACCATGGCGGACCGCGTGCTGCGCGGGGCGCTGGCGTACAAGACGCTGCTGATCTGGCCCTACGCGGTGGCGCCGGCGGTCGCGGGCGTGCTGTGGGCATTCCTGTTCGCGCCCTCGATCGGCATCGTCACTTACGTGCTCAAGGGCTTCGGCGTGGACTGGAATTGGATCATCAACGGCAACCAGGCGATGCTGCTGGTGGTGATCGCGTCGGTGTGGAAGCAGATCAGCTACAACTTCCTGTTCTTCCTCGCCGGCCTGCAGTCGATCCCGAAATCGCTGATCGAGGCGGCGGCGATCGACGGCGCGGGACCGACCCGCCGCTTCTGGACGATCATATTTCCGCTGTTGTCGCCGACGACGTTCTTCCTGTTGGTGGTGAACATCGTCTACGCCTTCTTCGAGACCTTCGGCGTCATCGACGCCACCACGCAGGGCGGGCCGGCGCAGGCGACCCTGATCCTCGTCTACAAGGTCTACCACGACGGCGTTAAGGCGGCTGACCTTGGTGGCTCCTCCGCGCAGTCGGTGATCCTGATGTTCATCGTCATCACCCTGACGGTGGCCCAGTTCCGCTTCATCGAGCGCAAGGTCCAGTACTGATGGTCGAGAACCGCCGCTGGCTGACGGTGCTTTCGCACGCGGTGCTGATCGGCGGCGTGCTGGTGATCGCGTTCCCGCTCTACGTCACGTTCGTCGCCTCGACCCTCACGCTCGAGCAGGTCATGCAGGTGCCGATGCAGCTGGTCCCCGGCGATCAGCTGTTGCACAACTATTCGCAGGTCCTCGGCGCCGGGACGACGACCGGGTCGAAGGCGGCGGTGTGGAGGATGCTGGTCAACAGCCTGGTCATGGCGCTGGTGATCCCGCTGGGCAAGATCTCGATCTCGGTCATCTCCGCGTTCGCGATCGTCTACTTCCGCTTTCCGTTCCGCATGTTCTTCTTCTGGATGATCTTCGTCACCCTGATGCTGCCGGTGGAGGTCCGCATCATCCCCACGTTCAAGGTGATCTCCGATCTCGGGATGCTGAACACCTATGCCGGGCTGACGGTGCCGCTGATCGCATCGGCCACGGCCACTTTTCTGTTCCGGCAGTTCTTCATGACCGTTCCCGACGAGCTGGCCGAGGCCGCGCGGGTCGACGGCGCGGGGCCGATGCGGTTCTTCCTGGACGTCCTGCTCCCGCTGTCCAAGACCATGATGGCGGCGCTGTTCGTCATCCAGTTCATCTACGGCTGGAACCAGTACCTCTGGCCTCTGCTCATCACCACCGACGAGTCGATGTACACGACCGTGATCGGCATCAAGCGCATGATCGTCGGCAGCGACTCGGCCAACGAATGGAACCTGATCATGGCGACGGCGATCCTGGCGATGCTGCCGCCGGCGCTGGTGGTCGTGCTGATGCAGAAGTGGTTCGTCAAGGGCCTCGTCGAAACCGAGAAATAGAACATGTCCAGCGTTTCCTTCCGCGACGTCAAGAAGAAGTACGGCGACCTCCAGGTGATCCACGGGGTCACGACGGACGTCGCCAACGGCGAGTTCGTCGTGATCGTCGGTCCGTCCGGCTGCGGCAAGTCGACGCTGCTGCGCATGGTCGCCGGCCTCGAGGTGATCACCTCCGGCGAGATCGCGATCGGCGACCGCGTGGTGAACAAGTTGGAACCCAAGGACCGCGACATCGCGATGGTTTTCCAGAATTACGCGCTCTACCCGCACATGAGCGTGTTCGACAACATGGCCTACGGCCTCAAGATCCGCGGCTTCGCGAAGGACGACATCCGGGCGCGCGTCGACCGGGCGGCCGGCATCCTCGAGCTGGGGCCGCTGCTCGGCCGCAGGCCTCGCGAGCTCTCCGGCGGCCAGCGGCAGCGCGTCGCGATGGGCCGCGCCATCGTCCGCGAGCCGGCGGTGTTCCTGTTCGACGAGCCGCTGTCGAACCTCGACGCCAAGCTGCGCGTGCAGATGCGGTTCGAGATCCAGCAGCTCCACCGCCGGCTCGGCACCACGTCGCTGTACGTCACCCACGACCAGGTCGAGGCGATGACGCTGGCGCACCGGATGGTGGTAATGAACGCGGGGCGCGCCGAGCAGATCGGCACGCCGATGAGCGTCTACGACGATCCGGCGACGATGTTCGTCGCCGGCTTCATCGGCTCGCCGGCGATGAACTTCATGCCCGGCAGGGCGGCGGGCGGCAGCGCGGTTGCGCTGGATGCCGGCGGCCGGGTCGAAATCGCAGGTGCGGCGCTCGAGGCTGGCCGGCCCGTGATGGTCGGTGCGCGCCCCGAGCACCTTGCGCCGTGCGGGGAAGGCGAGTCCTCGTTCGCCGGCCCGGTCGAGATGGTCGAGCAACTGGGTGCCGACGCGCTGCTCCACCTGGGCCACGGATCCGAGCGCATGCTGGTGCGCGTGCCGCACGGCATCCATCCGGCCATTGGCACGACGCTGCATGTGCGCGCCGATCCCGCACGCGTGCTGCTTTTCGATCCGGTGGGGGGGGCACGCATCCGATGACCACAACCGATCGCGCGTCACCGACCGCCGCGTTCGCGCGCGCCTGGCCCTATCCGCGGCTGGTCGCCCACCGCGGCGCCGGCAGGCTCGCGCCCGAGAACACGCTGACCGCCATGCGCGTCGGTCACGCGCACGGCTACCGGATGGTCGAGTTCGACGTCAAGCTCGCCGCCGACAACGTGAGCTTCCTGCTGCACGACGCGACGCTCGAGCGCACGACGTCCGGGCGCGGGCGCGCCGACGCGCTGCTTTGGCGCGAGCTCTCGCGGCTCGATGCCGGCGGCTGGCACTCGGCCAAGTACGCCGGCGAGCCGCTGCCCACGCTGGCGGCGATCGCGCGCTGGGCGCGCGCCCACGGGGTCATGTGCAACATCGAGATCAAGGCGACGCCGGGCCGCGAGCGCGAGACCGGCGCCGCCGTCGCGCTCGACGCGGCGACGCTGTGGCGCGACGCCGAGGTGCCGCCGCTGCTGTCGTCGTTCGACGAGGAGTCGCTCGCGGCGGCGCGCGATGCGGTGCCGGCGCTGCCTCGCGCGCTGCTGCTGGAGGACGTCCATGCCGGACGACTGGAAGGCGCGGCTCGCGCGGCTCGACTGCGTCGCCGTCGACGTCGACCACCAGCTGCTGAACGAAGGCCTCGTCGCCGACGCGCGCGCCGCCGGCTACCGCGTACTCTGCTGGACGCCGAACGAGGCGGACCGCATCGCGGAGCTGGCCGCGTGGGGCGTCGACGGCATCATCACCGACGCCGTCGACCGCGTGGCCGCCGATTCGCTGGTTGCGGCGCCGCCGCTGCCCTGATCGGCGACCCCGGCGCGCGCCGGCACGCCGGCTTCGGATTCCAGGCCCGGGAAAGCCAGCCCACGCACCCGGCGCGACGCCGACGTGAACGATAGAGGTCACGCCGGCGCCGGGCGCCGGATTTCCCTTTCGTCGATCGGCAGGTTGATGAGGCCGGCGACGACGCCCAGCGCGATCGCCAGCCACCAGACGACGTCGTAGCTGCCGGTGGTGTCGTACAGGCGCCCGCCCAGCCACGCGCCGAGGAAGCTGCCGATCTGGTGGCTGAAAAAGGTCACGCCCGACAGCATGCCGAGGTAGCGGACACCGAAGATGCCGGCGACGATGCCGTTGGTCACCGGCACCGTCGACAGCCACAGCAGGCCCAGCGCCATCGCGAACGCGTACACGCTCCATGGCGTGACCGGCAACCAGACGAAGACGGCGATGACGACGGCGCGCGCGAAGTAGATGAACGACAGGATCCAGCGCTTGGGCATGCGGCCGCCGAGCAGCCCTGCGGTGTAGGTGCCGACGATGTTGAACAATCCGACCAGCGCCAGCGCCGTCACCGCCACGTGCGGCGCCATCCCCTTGTCGGCGAGGTACGCCGGCAGGTGGACGCCGATGAAGACGACGTGGAAGCCGCAGACGAAGAAGCCCAGCGTCAGCAGCAGGTAGCCGCGGTGGCCCATCGCCTCGCGGATCGCCTGCCCGGCCGACTGCTGGAAGGCATGCGCGCGCGGGAGGAGCGTCTCGTTGAACACGGTCGACAGCGGCAGCATCAGCAGCGCCGCCCCGGCCAGCGTCAGCAGCGCGGCGTACCAACCGACGCCGGACAGCAGCCCCTGCGTCAGCGGCAGCACGGCGAACAGCCCGAACGAGGCCGCCGCCGACGACACGCCCAGCGCCATGCTGCGCTTAGCGGGCGGGTACCGGCGGCCGATCACGCCGGCGAGGACCGAGAATGTCACGCCGGAAAGGCCGAGGCCGATCAGCACGCCGGCCGACAGCACCAGTGCGAGCGGCGTCGTCGCCTGCGCCATCGTCGCGAGGCCCGCGACGTACAGCAGGCCACAGACGAAGGTGACGCGGTGCGCGCCGAAGCGGTCGGCGAGCATGCCGGCGAACGGCGTCGCTGCGCCCCAGACCAGGTTCTGCACCGCCATCGCGAAGGCGAAGGTCTCGCGGCCCCAGCCCAGCTCCGTGCTCATCGGCTGCAGGAACAGGCCGAAGCCGTGGCGGATGCCCATCGCCAGCGCCAGGATGACGCTGCTGGCGATGAGCACGATGGTGGGGGTGCGCCAGTCGGCGCGGTGCGACGCGTTCATCCGCGCATTCTAGTCGAGGGGCTTCCGACGGCTCGCGGGACCCCGGGCCGCACCAGCCGGGGCCCGGGTGCACGCGCCCATGTCCGCGCCCTCGCCATTTGCCCGCTGGGCCCAGACCTTGGCCCGCCGGGCCCGGACCTTGGCTCCCTAGGCCCAGCCCTTGGCCCGCTCGACCGCCTTGTTCCAGCCCGCGGTCAGCTCGGCGACGCGATCGCGCGGCATCGACGGCTCGAAGCTGCGGTCGATCTTCCAGTTCGCCGCGACGTCGGCGGGGTCGGTCCAGTAGCCCACCGCCAGGCCGGCGAGGTAGCCGGCGCCCAGCGCGGTGGTTTCCAGCACCTTCGGCCGCACGACGGGCACGCCGAGGAGGTCGGCCTGGAACTGCATCAGGAGGTCGCTGGCGGTCGCGCCGCCGTCGACCCGCAGCTCGGTCAGCGTGAGGCCGGCGTCCTTCTGCATCGCGGCCAGCACGTCGGCGCTCTGGAACGCGATCGCCTCCAGCGCCGCGCGGGCGAGGTGGCCGCCGGTGGCGCCGCGCGTCAGGCCGAACACGGCGCCGCGGGCGTAGGCGTCCCAGTGCGGCGCGCCCAGCCCGGCGAACGCCGGCACCAGGTAGACGCCGCCGTTGTCGGGCACCGAAGCCGCCAGGGGCCCGATGTCCGCCGCGGTGCGGATGATCCTGAGCCCGTCGCGCAGCCACTGCACGACGGCGCCGCCGATGAACACGCTGCCTTCGAGCGCATAGTCGCGCTGCCCGGCGCGCTCCCAGGCGACGGTGGTCAGCAGGTTGTTCTGCGACGCCACCGCGCGGGTGCCGGTGTTGAGCAGCAGGAAGCAGCCGGTGCCGTAGGTGTTCTTGGCGAGCCCCGGCGCATGGCAGGCCTGGCCGAACAGCGCCGCCTGCTGGTCGCCGGCGATGCCCGCGATCGGGACGTCGACGCCGCCCAGCGGCGCCGTCGCCACCACCCCCGACGAGGGCACGAGGCGCGGCAGCACCGCGCGGGGCACGTCGAACAGCGCGAGGAGCTCGTCGTCCCAGTCGCCGCGATGGATGTCGTAGAGCAGCGTCCGGCTGGCGTTGGACGGGTCGGTGACGTGCTCGCGGCCGCCGGTGAGGTTCCACACCAGCCAGCTGTCGATGGTGCCGAACGCGAGCTCGCCGTCGGCGGCGCGGGCGCGGGCGCCGGGCACGTGGTCGAGCAGCCACTTGAGCTTGGTGCCGGAGAAATACGCGTCGAGCACCAGCCCGGTCTTGCGCGCGATCATCGGCGCGTGGCCGGCGGCGCGCAGCTCGTCGCAGTACGGTGCGGTCCGCCGGTCCTGCCAGACGATGGCGTGCGCGACCGGGCGGCCCGTCCGGCGGTCCCACAGCACGGTGGTCTCGCGCTGGTTGGTGATGCCGATCGCCGCGATGTCGCCGGCGCCGACGCCGGCCTTGGCCAGCGCCTCGTGCAGCACGCCCGACTGCGTCGCCCAGATCTCGGTGGCGTCGTGCTCGACCCAGCCCGGGTGCGGGAAGATCTGCCGGAACTCCTGCTGCGCCGAGCCGCGGACGGTGCCTTCGCGGTCGAACACCAGCGCGCGGGAACTGGTGGTTCCCTGGTCGAGGGCGAGGACGTAGGGCATCGAGGCGGTCTCCCGGACACTGCGCCGGCCGTTTCGGCGCCGCGGTTGCGGCACCCTCGGGCGGCGTCATAAAATGGGGGTTTTGCGGCGCGGTCCGGTGCGGCGGGGCCCATCCCGCCGGAGCGAACCGCCGGCGCCGGAATTGTAGCCGGTGCCGCCGCGGATGCCCGCGGCCCCCATCCGCTCCCGTCCGCACGCCTTCGTCCCGCCGCCGTTCCACCACCCTCCCGCCGCCCTGCGCCAACTTCCGCCCCCCGACCCGCCGCCGATGCCCCTTCCTGCCGCCCCCGAGTCCCGCGAGCGCCTGCACGTGCGCCGCATCCGCTATGAGGGCTGGCGGCGCGACGACGGTCTCTACGACATCGACGCCTACCTCGCCGACGTCAAGGACCGGGACTACGAGCTCCTGTCCGGCGTGCGCCTGGCGGGCGAGCCGGTGCACGACATGGCGGTCCGCGTGACCATCGACCGCACGTTCGTCATCCACGCCATCGTCGCCGTCAGCGACCGCGTCCCGTACACCGACGGCTGCGAGCTGATCGGCCCCGCCTACGCGAAGCTGGTCGGCGCGAACCTGATGAAGGGCTTCCGCCAGCGGCTGTTCGAGGTGATGGGCGGCGTGCACGGCTGCACGCACCTGACCGAACTGATCGCATTCCTGCCGACCGCGGCGCTGCAGACCTTTGCCGGACTGCGCCGCGAGATCGAGCCGCACGAGGAAAGGCCGTACCAGCTCGATCGCTGCCACGCGCTCGAGCACACCAGCGACACGGTGCGCCGCTATTACCCCAAGTGGTACCGGGGCGCGGCGTGACCGGCGTCGATCCGCTTTCGAAGGGGGACGCGCGCGCGGCCCGGTGATCCCGCCGGCAGTCGCGCGCGAGCGCCCGAACTCCAGGAGCTCCCGTGAAGATCCACGAGTACCAAGGCAAGGAAATCTTCCGCAAGTACGGCATGCCCGTGCCGCGCGGCGTCCCCGTGTTCTCGGTCGACGAGGCGGTGAAGGCCGCCGAGTCGCTGGGCGGCCCGGTGTGGGTGGTCAAGGCGCAGATCCACGCCGGCGGCCGCGGCAAGGGCGGCGGCGTCAAGCTTGCCCGCTCGATCCCCGAGGTGAAGAAGCTCGCCGGCGAGATCCTCGGCATGCAGCTCGTCACGCACCAGACCGGCCCCGAAGGCCAGAAGGTGCGCCGGCTGCTGGTCGAGGAGGGCGCCGACATCAGGAAGGAACTGTACGTCGGCATGGTCGTCGACCGCACGACGCAGCGTGTCTGCCTGATGGCGAGCTCCGAGGGCGGCATGGACATCGAGCACGTCGCCGCGCACACGCCGGAGAAGATCCACAAGGTGTTCATCGACCCCGCGAAGGGACTGACCGACGCCGAGGCCGACGACGTCGCGCGCAAGATCGGCGTGCCCGAAGGCAGCGTCGCGCAGGCGCGCTCGATGCTGCAGGGCCTCTACCGGGCGTTCGACGAGACCGACGCGTCGCTGGCCGAGATCAACCCGCTGATCGTCACCGGCGACGGCAAGGTGATCGCGCTCGACGCCAAGCTCAACTTCGACTCGAACGCGCTGTTCCGCCACCCCGAGATCGTCGCGATGCGCGACCTCGACGAGGAGGACGCGGCGGAGATCGAGGCGTCGAAGTTCGACCTCTCGTACATCTCCCTCGACGGCAACATCGGCTGCCTCGTCAACGGCGCCGGCCTCGCGATGGCGACGATGGACACGATCAAGCTGTTCGGCGGCGAGCCGGCGAACTTCCTCGACGTCGGCGGCGGCGCCACGGCCGAGAAGGTCACCGAGGCGTTCAAGATCATGCTGAAGAACCCGAAGGTCAAGGGCATCCTGGTCAACATCTTCGGCGGCATCATGCGCTGCGACACCATCGCCAACGGCGTCGTCGTCGCGGTGAAGGAGACGCACCTCTCGGTGCCGCTGGTGGTGCGGATGAAGGGCACCAACGAGGACCTCGGCAAGCAGATCCTGAAGGACTCCGGGCTGCCGATCATCTCCGCCGACAACATGGCCGACGCCGCGCAGAAGATCGTCGCGGCCGTCGCCGGCAAGTAAGGACAACGCGATGTCGATCCTGATCAACAAGAACACCAAGGTCATCACGCAGGGGATCACCGGCAAGACCGGCCAGTTCCACACGCGGATGTGCCGCGAATACGCGAACGGCAAGGACTGCTACGTCGCCGGCGTCAACCCGAAGAAGGCCGGCGAGGACTTCGAGGGCATCCCGATCTACGGGACCGTCAAGGACGCGAAGGCGGCCACCGGCGCCACCGTCAGCGTCATCTACGTGCCGCCGCCGTTCGCGGCCGCGGCGATCGACGAGGCGGTCGACGCCGGGCTCGACTTCGTCGTCTGCATCACCGAGGGCATCCCGGTGCGCGACATGATCCGCACCCGCGACCGGATGAAGGGGAAGAAGACGCTGCTGCTCGGCCCCAACTGCCCCGGCATCATCACGCCGGACGAGCTCAAGATCGGCATCATGCCGGGCCACATCCACAAGAAGGGCCGCATCGGCGTCATCTCGCGCTCGGGCACGCTCACCTACGAGGCGGTCGGCCAGCTGACCGAGCTGGGCCTCGGCCAGTCGAGCGCCGTCGGCATCGGCGGCGACCCGGTCAACGGCCTCAAGCACATCGACGTGCTGCGCCTGTTCAACGACGACCCCGAGACCGACGCCGTGGTGATGATCGGCGAGATCGGCGGCACCGACGAGGAAGCCGCCGCCGAGTGGGTGAAGGCGCACATGAAGAAGCCGGTGGTCGGCTTCATCGCCGGCGTCACCGCGCCGGCCGGCAAGCGGATGGGCCACGCCGGTGCGATCATCTCCGGCGGCAAGGGCACCGCGCAGGAAAAGCTCGCCGTCATGGAAGCCTGCGGCATCAAGGTCACCCGCAACCCCGCCGAGATGGGCCGGCTGCTGAAGAGCGTACTCTGACCGCGTCAACGTAACGCACCCCGCGACCGGCGCCGGACGAAGCGCCGGCGCGGACCTGCCTGCCGGTCGCCGCGGTCGGCGCGGACCACGACCGGCCGACCGCCGCAGTCGACCCGGATCATCACCTGCCGGCCACCTGAACCGGCACGCCTTGGAGGAGTCGATGGAGCAGCTCGCGACCCCGCAGTTCTGGGTGGCCGTCGTCCAGATCATCGTCATCGACATCCTGCTCGCCGGGGACAACGCGGTGGTCATCGCGCTGGCGTGCCGCAACCTGCCGCCGGACCTGCGCAGAAAGGGCATTTTCTGGGGCGTGGCCGGCGCCATCGGGCTGCGCGTCGCGCTCACCGCGTTTGCCGCGACCTTGCTGACGCTGCCCGGCCTCAAGCTGGTCGGCGGCCTCGCGCTGCTGTGGATCGGCATCAAGCTGATCGGCCCGTCCGAGGAGGAAGGGCACGAGATCGAGGGCAGCGCCAGCCTGTCCGGCGCCATCCGGACGGTGATCATCGCCGACTTCGTGATGAGCCTGGACAACGTCATCGGGGTCGCCGGCGCGGCCAAGGGGAATTTCATGCTGCTGGTGTTCGGCCTGCTGGTCAGCATTCCTCTGGTCGTCGTCGGCAGCAAGCTCGTCCTGAGCGCGCTGGACCGCTTCCCGGCGATCATCGTGCTGGGCGGCGCGCTGCTGGGCTGGATCGCGGGCGAGCTGATCGCGACCGACCCGCTGACGGCGCCGCACCTGGCGGGCCTGCCGTCGTGGACGCACTACGCCTTCTCGGCGACGGGGGCGATCCTGGTCGTCGCGGTGGCCAAGTGGCTGCTGCACCGGCACGCCGCCGCGCGCAACTCGCGCGAAACGGCCTGACGCCGGTAAACTGCGCGTCGACCCTCAACCGTCCACCCCCGAACCCGATGCAGCCGCCCCGCGCCCCGCTCGACGTCGCCAGCCTGTCCCACCCGGGCATGGTCCGCTCGCACAACGAGGACACCGTGTTCGTCGACGGCGACGCCGGCATCGCCGTGCTCGCCGACGGCATGGGCGGCTACAACGCCGGCGAGGTGGCGAGCGGCATCGCCGTCAACGTGATCAGCAACGGCATGATGCCCAACCTGGTGTCCGGCCGCGAGCTGTCGAAGATCGACGCGGCCAGCGGCCTCACCCACGGCGCGCTGCTGATGCAGCTGCAGATCGCGCAGGCCAACAAGGGCATCTACGAGGCGGCGCAGGCGCGGCCGGAGTGCGCCGGCATGGGCACGACGCTGGTCACCGCGGTGTTCTGCGGCAACCGCGTGTCGATCGGCCACATCGGCGATTCGCGCTGCTACCGGCTGCGCGGCGAGAAGTTCGAGCAGCTGACGCACGACCACTCGCTGCTGCAGGAGCAGATCGACAGCGGCGTGCTGACGGCCGAGCAGGCCAAGTACTCGCTCAACAAGAACCTCGTCACCCGCGCGCTCGGCATCGAGGCCATCGTGCCCGCCGACATCGTCGAGTACCGGCTCGAAGCCAACGACATCTACCTGCTCAACTCGGACGGGCTCACCGACATGGTCGAGCCCGACGCCATCCACACGATCATCGAGGACAAGCGCGCCGACCTGGCCGAGGCGGCCGCCGAGCTGATCGACGTCGCCAACCGCAACGGCGGCCGCGACAACATCTCGGTCATCCTGGTCCGCGTGCCGCCGGAGTTCCTGCCGACGTCGGGCTGGGCGCAGCGCTGGCTGGCGAAGAAGAAGGCGGGCTGACCGCGGCCATGGGCAAGCTCGTCGTCTTCCTTCCCGAGGGTCGCAACGTCGACGTCAAGCTCGACCGCGAGCGCGTCACCATCGGCCGTCGCCCCGACAACGACGTGTGCCTGCCGTACCCGGCCGTCTCGGGGGAGCACGCCGCCGTCGTCACCATCCTCGCCGACTCGTTCCTCGAGGACGTCGGCAGCACCAACGGCACCCTCGTCAACGGCAAGCCGATCGCCAAGCACTTCCTGCGCGACCGCGACCGCATCGACATCGGCAAGCAGAAGATCATCTACCTCGCCGACGAGTCGGAGAAGCTCGAACCGGACCCGCCCGAGGTCGCCCATCGCGACATCCGGCTGCTGGCCGAGCGCGTCGACGCCGCGCGGGCGCGCGCGGCGCTGCAGGCGGCCGGGCAGGACCGCCGCCCGCCGCCGCCCGCCGTCGATCCCGCGCTGGCCGCGCTCGGTGCCGAGCTCGACGCGATGCCGGAGTCGGCGAGCGTCGATTCGCTGCTCGATGCGCCGGGACCGGGCGCGATCCCGGGCGGCGCCGGTGCGAGCGGCCGGGACGGCGCCGCCGGTGGCGGCGCGGGCGGCATCCGCGCGCCGGCGGGCGGAGCGGGCGGAGCGGGCGAAGCTGGTGCCAGGCCCGGCCCCGGCCCCGACGGATTCGCGCCGGCACCCCCGCTGCTGCGCGTGCTCAACGGACCGGCCGCCGGCCACACCGTCGCGCTGGCCAAGGACGAGTTGATCATCGGCCGCCCGGGCCGCGCCGTCGCCGCGATCCGCCGCACCGCAGCCGGACGGCTGCTGGTGCCGGTCGAAGGCGGGCCGGCGACCGTCAACGGCGCGCCCGTCCCTGCCGAAGGGGCCCCCGTCGCGGTCGGCGACCGGATCGAGCTCGGCGGTGTCTCGCTGGAGCTGGTGGCGCCGGCAGCCTGAGGCAGCGCCGCGACTGACGCGCAGCGTCACCTCGCCGCCAAGCGTCAGCCGATGCCCGTCGGGCTGGCATCGGGGTCGGGGGCGGTGCCGACCGCTCGTCGCCGGCCCTTCTTCCTGGAGATCAGCAAAAACTTCTATGAAACATAGCGTTATGGCGATCATCCGTTCGATCGACCGGCGGATTTCGACGCTGGCACACCCGTTGCGTTAGAAGGACCAGCATCGCTGGATGCGTAGTTTTTCGGGTTGCATCGGGTCTTCCACAACACACGCTACGGAGCTAAACCATGAAGCGCGTTCAACAAGGTTTCACCCTGATCGAACTGATGATTGTTGTCGCGATCATCGGCATCCTGGCGGCCATCGCCATCCCGCAGTACGCGGAATACACCAACCGTGCGAAGGTCGGCGAAGGCCTGCAGCTCGCCGCCGGCGCCAAGACGGCGGTCGCGGAGTACTACAGCTCGCAGGCCGGCTTCCCGGCTGACAATGCCATGGCGGGGATTGCCGCTGCCACTGACATCAGGGGCAACAACGTCACCTCGGTCACCGTCGCGAACGGCGCGATCGACATCCTCTACGCTGGATTGAGCGCGACCACCTGCGGAAGCGCGACGCCGACGCTGAGCTCACGCCGACGGACCGGAACGGTTCGGTCACCTGGGCGCGCACCGCACTGGGGCGGCGAAGAGCGTTGCCTGCCCGCCAACCTGCGTCAGTAACGCATGACAGGCCCGGCTCGATGCCGGGTCGGTCAACAAGGAAGCGGGGCGCGAAGGCGCCCCGCTTTTTCGTTTCGGTCGCCCCAGATTCGACGGGGCTGGGCGAGGTGTTGCGCCAGCGCAACGCCGACGATTCAGGACGGGATGCGCCGATCGCAAGTACCATGACGCCAAGTTGACCCAACCCGTGGATACGACCCTTTTGAACGCGCCACTGGCGAACGCCGCGACCACAGCGCCTGCCGCGGCGCCGTCGCCGCGCGCCGCCGACGTCGAACTGACCGTGCTGATGCCCTGCCTCGACGAGGCGGAGACGGTCGAGGTCTGCGTCGGCAAGGCGCAGGCGTTCCTGCGGCGGGCGGGCATCGCCGGCGAAGTCGTCGTCGCCGACAACGGTTCGACCGACGGCTCGCAGCGCCTCGCCGAAGCGGCGGGCGCGCCGGGTCGTGCCGGTGGCCATGCGCGGATACGGCGCCGCGCTGATCGCCGGGATCGGGGCGGCGCGCGGCCGCTACGTGATCATGGGCGACGCCGACGACAGCTACGATTTCAGCCGGCTCGACGCCTTCGTCGATCGCCTGCGCAAGGGCGACCAGCTGGTGATGGGCAACCGCTTCGCCGGCGGCATCGCTCCCGGTGCGATGCCGCCGCTGCATCGATTCCTGGGCAACCCGGTGCTGAGTTTCATCGGCCGCGTGCTGTTCCGGTCCGGGATCCGCGACTTCCACTGCGGGCTGCGTGGCTTCGACCGCCAGGCCGTCGCCGGTCTCGGACTGGTGTCCCCGGGGATGGAGTTCGCCAGCGAGATGGTGGTCAAGGCCACGCTCGCGGGATTGCACATCGCCGAGGTACCGACGACGCTGTCGCGCGACGGTCGTTCGCGGCCGCCGCACCTGCGCAGCTGGCGGGACGGCTGGCGGCACCTGCGGTTCCTGCTGCTGATGAGTCCGCGCTGGCTGCTGCTCTATCCGGGACTGGCGCTGCTCGTGGTGGGGCTGCTGGCGCAGGCGGCGATCCTGCGCGGCCCGATCGTCGTCCGCGGCGTCGGCTTCGACATCCACACGATGCTGTACGCCGCCGGCGCCTCGATCCTCGGCCTTCAACTGGTCGCGTTCTCGGTGATGTCGCGGTCGATCGGCTACGTCCGCGGCGTGCTGCCGATGACGCCGTCGCTGCAGCGCTTCCTGCGGCTCTTTACCCTCGAGCGCGGCATCGTCATCGGCGCCCTCACCGTCCTCGCCGGTCTGGTTCTCGCCGTCCACTCCGTCGACCTCTGGTTCGGGGCGCAGCTTGCGGCGCTCGACCCGGCGGCGATGATGCGCTGGGCCATCCCGTCGGTGACCCTGATGATCGCCGGCGCGGACATCGTGTTCGCGTCTTTCGTCGTGAGCTTCGTGGAGCCGCTGCGGCCGCTGCCCGGCCCGGGGGAAAGGCGTTGAGCGCCGAGGCCGGCGTCGAGACCGGCGCCGAGGTGGCCGGGCCGACGTCCGTAGCGGCGCGAGTGGACTTGCGCAGCGACACCGCGTGGCGTGTGTTTGCCTACGCCGCGGCGCTGCTGTTCGTGCTGGGATGGACGCTTATCCAGGGCAAGGACCTGCACTGGGATACGCTGAACTACCACCTGTACCTGGGGTTCAGCGCATTCAACGACCGTTTCGCGCAGGATTTCTTCGCGGCGGGCGCGCCGTCGTACCTCAGTCCGTACGCGTACGTGCCGCTGTACTTGATGGTGAAGGCGGGGACACCGGCGCTATGGATTGCCGTCACGTTCGCGGCTTTCCATGCGACGATCCTCTGGCAGGTGTTCGAAATCGGGGTCGCGGGGGGGCTGCGCGGCCCGCGGGCGGCGCCGTGGCTGTTCGCGTTCCTCGGTGTCGTGCTGGCGGCAGCGTGTCCGATCATGCTCAGCGAGATGGGGACGCCGATCGCCGACATCTCGACCGGCGTCTTCGTCGTCGGCGGGTGGCTCGCACTCGCACATGCGTTGCGCAGCGGCCGCCTTGCGCTGCTGGTCCTGGCCGGAGCGCTGTGCGGATTCGCCGCCGCGCTCAAGCTGTCGAATGCGATCTACGCCGCTGCCGTCGTCCCGGCGCTCGTCTTCCTGCCGGGGTCGTGGATGCGGCGCGCCCGTGGCGCGCTCGGCTACGGACTTGCGTGCGTTGTCGTGTTCGTCGCCGTTGCGCTCCCCTGGGGGCTGACCGTCTGGCAGCACTTCGGCAATCCGGTCCTGCCGCTTTTCAATCAGTGGTTCGCGTCGCCGGACTTTCCGACGGCGCCGCTGCGCTACGAGCGCTTCCTCCCCGCATCGGCGTCCGATTTCCTGCTGCGGCCGTTCCGGATGCTGTCGGCGCGCACCATGGTCCACACCGAGCCGAGCGCGCCCGACCTCCGCTATGCTGCGCTGGTCGCGATGCTCGCAGTGTGGGGTGCGCTTGCGCTGCGCGATCGCTGGTGGCGACGCCGCGCCGGCGCGATCGCCGACGAGTCGTCGAGACTGCGTGCGGGAACGACCAAGCCGGCGCTGCCGCGTCGAATCGGGTCCTAGGCGGGCTGCTGGCAGGACTCGCCTTCGCCTGGTGCCTTTGGCTGCAGCAGTCTGGCAACAGCCGCTATTTCCTGCCGATGGCCTGCGTGGCAAGCGCGGTCCTCGCCCTCGTGTTCCAACGGGTCTACCTGCGCTGGCGCGACGCGACAACCGTGCTCGTGCTGCTGCTGCTCGCCGGACAGACGGTGCAACTTGGCATGGGTGCCGACCTGAAGCGGGAAGGTCTCGCGTGGGAGGGCCCCTGGGCGAGGGTCGAGGTTCCCGCGCGCCTGGTGCAGGAGCCGCACCTGTTCCTGTCGGTGGCCTTCCTCTCCGGCAGCGGTCTGCTGCCATTCCTGCATCCCGACTCGGGCATGATCAACACGGCGGGCTTCCACGTCATCGGTCCCGATCATCCGGGCGGGTCGCGGACGCAGGCAATGATCGAACGCAACGCCGGCCGCCTCCGACTGCTGATGCCGCTCCCGCCCGGCGCCGTCGATCGGGCGACGCTGCCCGGCTCCCCGGCGGGGCTGGCGATCCATGTGCGCCGCTTCGGGCTTCGGGTCGATCCGTCCGATTGCGAGTTCCTCCGGGTCGAGGGGAATCTGCGTGGGGCCACTGCGTCAGGCAGGCAAGCCCCGCGAGTGGACCCACTTCATCAGCTGCCGATTGCTGCCGGCGCCGGAGGAAGCGCTTGCCTACGCCGCTGGCGCGAAGGCGGTCGCGCCGATATTCGATCGAGTCGAGGCGGCGTGTCCGAACCTCTTCCACCCCCCGGGTCCGGTGACCGAAGAGGCGCCCCAGTGGTTGCGACGCTACTCGATGGGCACGGAAATGCAGGTGTGGATCGAGGACGGGAAAGTCAGGTACTACAACTCCCTGCGTGGCGGCGATCCGATCGAGATCGGCGCCGCCGCCGATTGGGCGCACGGTCCGCAACCGATCGACTGCTCGAAACGATTCGCATCGGCGTTCGGCGGGATCGCGGACTGATGCCGATGCCGGTGCCAATGGACCTGCGTTACGAGCCGCTCGAACGCCTGCGGGTGCCGCGCCCGGTCGACCGGATCCCCTTCGTCGTCGCGCAGTGCCGCGGCAAGTCTGTCCTCGACCTCGGCGCGATGGACGAAACCGCCGTCGACGCCAAGCGCGGCCGCGGCACCTGGCTGCACGAGTCGATCGCGCAAGTCGCGACGCGAGTCGTCGGCGTCGACAGCTCGCCGCAGGTCCCCGAGCCCGGACTGGTCACCGCGGCGAACGCGAAGATCGTGCGCGGCGACGTCGGCAACCTCGACGGAGTGTTGGCGGCGCTCGATTTCGCGCCCGAAGTCGTCGTCGCCGGCGAACTGATCGAGCACCTGCCGAATCCGCTGCAGTTCCTCCAGTCGCTGGCGTCGATCGAGCGCCTGCGTGGCTGCACGCTCATCCTGACCACGCCCAACGCCACTGCCGCGCACAACGTGGCGGTCGGCCTCGCGTCGCGCGAGTCGACGCACCACGACCACCTTTGCATCCTGTCGTTCAAGACGCTGCACACGCTGTGCCGCCGCGCCGGGCTCGCGTCGTGGGAGGTCATTCCCTACCGCGCGGCGTTCCCGGAAATGCGGGCGCGTCATCCCGGGCGCGGCCGGTCTGCTGGTCGCGGCCGGCGAACGGGCGGTCAACGTCGTCGAATGGATGTTCCCCCTGCTGTCGTTCGGCTATGTCGTCCGGGCGCGCATCTGACGCCGTGGCGGCCCGTGCGGCGATGACGCCGGGTCGGCTCGCCCGAATGCTGCTCGGCGAGCGCGGGTCGCGCGTCGCCGGCCGCGCCTACCGCGCGCTGTTCGTCGATCTCGGCAAGGCCGCGGACGCGATCGCCGCGGAGATCCCGCCGCGGGCGCACGTGCTCGACGTCGGCGGCGGCGACGGCGAGCCGCTCAATGCGCTGCTCGACCGGCGCGACGACATCCGGGTGACGACGATCGATGTTGCCCCGGTCGTGGGGCAGTGGATCGAAGCCAGGCACGCCCATCGCGTCCGCCGCCTTCCCGCGACCCGCTTGCAGGACTTCCCCGGCCCCGGCGACCCACTGCCCGACGTCCTGCTGATCGCCGACGTGGTCCACCACATCCCCGTCGCGGAGCGCGGCGCGTTCTTCGCGGCCGTCGCCGGGCTGCTCCGCCAGTCGCCGGACCTCCGCATCGTGTTCAAGGACGTCGAGCCGGGGCACGCGCGGGCGACGCTCGGCTACCTGTCGGACCGGTTCGTCAGCGGCGATCGCTCCGTCCGCCTGATCGGCCGCGACGAGCTGGTGGCGGCGATGCGGCGTGCGGCCGCCGGCGTCCGCTGGAAGGAAACCTCGCTGTATGCCCAGGACCGGCCCAACTACGCGCTGGTATTCTGGCGATGAGGGGGGCTCCATGCTGACCAAGCTGCTCATTCTGGTGGTTGTCTGCAATTCCGCGGCGAGCCAGCTGCTGCTCAAGCGTGCGGTCAACGACATCGGGGCCCCCGCGGCGTATCCGGGGCTTCTGCAGTTCTTCGTCGCGGCCGCAGGGTCGCCGGCGGTCTGGATCTCGCTGGTGCTGCAGGTCCTTGGCTACGCGCTGTGGATCGTCGTCCTCACGCAGGAAAAGGTCGGCGTCGCGGTGGCGATGCTGGGATCGGGCTTCTACCTGCTGATGGCCGTGCTGGCGTGGGTGTTCTTCGACGAGCGCCTCGGGCCGGTCCAGTGGGCGGGCGTCGTCCTGATAACCGTCGGCGTGGCGTGCATGTTCCAGCCCCAGGCGTAGGCGGACGGTGATGAAGCTCCCGCGAGCGCTCACCGGCATGGCGGCGACGGCGGTCTACCGGATGGCGCGCGCGCTGTTCCCCGGGGTCTACGCGCAGGACGGGCTGATCAGCGTCCACAGCCACGAATTCCTGCGGGACCCCGGCTTCCTGCGCGCCTATGCCCGAGGCGTCGAGGCGCTCGGCGGCCACGAGGACTATCGGTGGCACTGGCGCGTGCACGTGGGTCTGTGGGCCGCGGCGACGGCGAGCCGCGTGGACGGCGACTTCGTCGAGTGCGGCGTCAACCGCGGCTTCATGAGCAGCGCGATCATGGAGTCGCTCGATTGGGACCGCCGCGGCCGGACGTTCTGGCTGCTGGACACCTTCGCCGGGCTGGACGAGCGCTACGTCTCCGCGGAGGAAGTCGAGCGGGGCGCGCTGGAGCGCAACGAGCGCGAGCTCCGCGACGGCTTCTACGTCGACGGCCCCGCCAGCGTGGTGGCGAACTTCGCGCAGTGGAGGAACACGCGCATCGTCGTGGGATCCATTCCGGAGACGCTGCCGCAGGTCGAAGCGCAGCGGATCGCCTACCTGCATCTCGACCTCAACTGTGCGCCGCCGGAAGTCGCCGCAGCGACCTACTTCTGGGACCGGCTCGCTCCCGGGGCGGTCATCCTGCTCGACGACTACGCGTACCTCGGCTACGAGACGCAGAAGCATGCAATGGACGACTTCGCCGCGGCGAAGGGCGTCGCCGTTTGCGCGCTTCCTACGGGACAGGGGCTGATGATCAAGCCGCCAGAACGGGCCGGGTCCGCGGCCGGCCCGCCGTTGCCCTGAAGTCCCCAGGGCGACTTCCCATTGCCCGCCGGTCAGCTCCGATTCGCGCGAAAGCTGGCGCGGTAGACGCGGGCTGATCAGCGCGGCCACCGGTCCCGGCCAGACGCGTCCGAACATCTGGCGATCCTCGGCCTCGCGCTGCCGGTCGGCGATCGCCGCCGACGTCTCGCTCTGCCCGTGGATCCGGCGGACGACCAGCGGCTCGCGGACGTAGACGAAGTCGCCTGGGCGCTCGGCCAGGCGCATCCATGCGTCCCAGTCGAGGTTGCTGCGCATCGACTCGATGAATCGGAAATCGGGAACCCGCGCCCGGTTGAGAATGACGCTCGGGCAGCAGATGGGGTTGCCCAGCGACAGCAGCCGCCGGCGCGCCGAGACCGACGTCAATGCATTTCGGCGTCCGAAGTTGGCCCGGCACATCAGCCGCTTGATGTGGAGATTGAGGTTGTCGGGACGGGGGCCGGCGTGCGTGACCTCGCGGTAGTCGCAGAACGCGATCAGCGCGTCGGGCCGCGCGCGCATCGCCGCGAGCAGCGTCTCGGCGTAGCGGGGCTCGTACAGGTCGTCCTGGTGTGCCAGCGTGACCAGCTCGGCGCCGGTTGCGGTCAGCGCGAAGTTCCAGTCGCTGCCGATGTTGCCGCGACGCGGATTGATCCGGAGCTCGACCGCGTGCTCGGATGCAACGGCCTCGATCTGCCGGGACGGCGTCGACGTGGTGACGAGGATCTCGCTGCCGGGCAGCGTCTGCCGGACACGCCGCGCACGCGCAGGCGCTGGTGCTGGTCGTGTTCATTGGCGGCATGGCGCTCGGCGCCACGGGCACCGGATTCGTCGCGAACCGCATCCGCCGGCCGCTGCTGGCCTACGCGGTCGTCGAGGGGGCGATCGGCGGCATGGCGCTGCTGTTCCATCCTGCGTTCGTGGGCATCACCGGCTGGGCCTACGAATCGCTGCTGCCCGCGGCGTGCTCGGCCGATTCGACGTGCTACGCGTCGTATGCGATCGCGACGCTGCTGATCCTGCCGCAATCGGTCCTCCTGGGGTCGACGTTTCCGCTGATGACGGCCGGGGTGCTGCGCCTCGATCCGGCACGGTCCGGCGAGCGCATCGCGCTGTTCTACTTCCTGAACAGCTTCGGCGCGGTAGTCGGCGTGCTGGCGAGCGGATTCCTGCTGATCCCGGCGCTCGGGCTGCCGGGGACCGTGCTCACCGCCGGACTGGTGAACGTCGCGCTGGCGTTTGCCGTCTACGCAATCCAGCGGAGGAGGCAGGCCGATAGGCCGGCGCCGGTGCCGTCGGCGGCCTCGGCAACCTGCGCACCGCCTCCTCGCGCGGCGGTGCTGCTGGCCGTCGCGGCAGCGACCGGCGCGACGTCGTTCATGTACGAGGTCGTGTGGACGCGCATGCTGACGCTGGTCATTGGCGCGTCGACCCATTCGTTCGAGCTGATGCTGGCCGCGTTCATTCTCGGCCTCGCGCTCGGCAGCCTGTGGATACGCCGCCGCATCGACGGCTTCACGCAGCCGCTGATCGTGCTGGCCGTCGTCCAGGTGCTGATGGGCGCATTCGCGCTGGCGACGCTGCCGATCTACGCCGCCTCCTTCGACGCCCTCGCCGGGTTCGCTTCCGCCGTCGCGCCGACGCCGCAGGGCTACCGGCTCTACCTGCTGTTCGGCGCCGCGCTGTCGATGGCGGTCATGCTTCCCGCCGCGTTCTTCGCCGGCATGACGCTGCCTCTGCTGACTGCTCTGCTGATGCGCCGCGGCACGGGCGAGCGCGCCATCGGATGGATCTACGGCGCGAACACCTTCGGCTCGATCGTCGGCGTGATCGTCGCGGTCAACCTGATGCTGCCGCTGCTTGGCTTGCGCGGATCGCTGATCGTCGCGGCCGGCATCGACGTGGCGCTCGGCATATGGCTCATCGCCCTCGCGCCGCGTCCGATCGCCGACAGGCGACGCCTCGGCTTCGGGCTCGCTGTCGGCGGCGCCCTGCTGCTCGCGGGCGCCTCGACCCCGCTCGACCCACTCAAGCTCGCCGCCGGCGTCTATCGCACCGGGGTGGCGCGGATGGGCGACGATACGGAAGTCGTGTATCACCGGGACGGCAAGACCGCCACCGTCGACGTCCTCCGCAGCGCGAACGACGTGCTCGTGTTGCGAACCAACGGCAAGACCGACGCCTCGATGCGCGCACCGCAAGCGAAGGGCGGCGACGCGGGCGACGAGGCGACGCAACTGCTGCTCGCGGCGCTGCCGTTGCTGCACCGGCCCGATGCGGCGCAGGTGGCCGTCATCGGCTTCGGATCGGGCATGACCAGCGCGATGCTGCTCGAGTCCCCGCGCGTCGCCGAGGTGGTGACGATCGAGATCGAGCCGGCGATGATCGAGGGTGCGCGCGCTTTCCTGCCACGGAACTCGAAGGCCTACGACGACGCGCGCAGCCGCATCGTCGTCGACGACGCCAAGGCCTATTTCGCGCGGGCGGGCCGGCGCTTTGATATCGTCGTCTCCGAGCCATCGAACCCGTGGGTCTCGGGAACCGCGTCGCTGTTCACCGAGGAATTTTACGCCCGCGTCGTCACGCAGCTGGCGCCGGGCGGCGTCTTCGCGCAATGGATTCACACCTACGAATTCAGCTCGCCGCTGATGGCCTCGATCCTGCGGGCACTGCGGAGGAATTTCAGCGACTATGCCATCTACGAAAGCGAGAGCGGCGACCTCGTCATCGTCGCCGTCGCCGCGGGCCGATTGCCGCCGGCGCGCGACGACGTCTTCGCGTTCGACGGGTTGGGGGCCGGGATGCGTGAACTGGGGATCGCGACTGCAGGCGACGTTGCGCGCTTGCGCGTCGCGCGCACCGCCACCTCCGACACGATTGCGCGGGCGATCGATGCCCCTCCGAACTCCGACTACTTCCCGTACGTCGACCAGAACGCGGCGCGTGCACGGTTCATGCGCTCCAGCAGCGACGAGTGGCGTTCGTTGCGCATGGCACCGGTCCCGCTGCTCGACCTGATCGAGGGGGGGGGCATGTCGGAGCGCCTGTCGCGGCCGCGCCCGCTGACCGAACCGCTGGATGCATTGCGGCAGGCCCTCTACGCCGAGGAAGCGGCAGCGTTTGCCGCGGCATTGCCGGGCCTGCCGGCCGAAAAGGCTGCGGCGACTCCGGTTGGCGAGAATCTCGCGGCACTGGGCGCCGTTTTCGGCCACTGCCTGCCGCCCCAGTTGGCGGAAGCGGTGTGGGATCGCGTCGTCGTGCTGGCTGCCGAGACGATCCCGCAGCTCCCGTCCGCGGACGCACGCGCGATGTGGCAGCAGCTTGCCGACGGGAAATGCGCTGCGGCGCTGTCCTCACGACAGCGCCTCTGGCTGGCGCTGTTTCTCGCCACCGCTGCCCGCGACGCAGCGTCGATCCGGCAGGCCACGGCGCCGCTCCTGTCCGATGCCGGCAACACTCCGGCGCAATGGCAATACCTGCTCGCAGCCGAAGGTGCCGCGCTCGCAGCAATGCAGGACCGCAAGGGTTTGGGCCGTCTGCTGCGCGAACATGGCGACCGGTTATCGCCGGCTACCAGACGCGTCGGCTGGTATGCCTATCTCGATGGCTTCGCCATCGCACGCCGCCGGACGCCGTGCGCTCATTCCGCCAGGCCTCACCCCCGCCCCGTGCTCCCGAACCCGCCCGCCGCCCGCGCGCTCTCTTCGAAGCTCTCCACCACCTCGAACCGCGCCTGCACCACCGGCACGATGACGAGCTGCGCCAGCCGGTCGAGGGGCTGCAGCGTGAACGGCTCGTGGCCGCGATTCCAGCAGCTCACCATCAGCGGGCCCTGGTAGTCGCTGTCGATCAGGCCGACGAGATTGCCCAGCACGATGCCGTGCTTGTGACCCAGCCCGGAGCGCGGCAGGATCACCGCGGCGAGCCCGGGATCGGCGATGTGGATCGACACGCCCGTCGGCACCAGCTCGGTCCGGCCCGGGGCGAGCACCAGCGGCGCGTCGATGCAGGCGCGCAGGTCCATGCCGGCGGAGCCGGGCGTCGCGTACGCGGGCAGGTGCGGGCGGATGCGCTCGTCGAGCACGCGCAGCGCGATGGTGGGGTGGTTGGTCATCGTTTCGACGCGGGCAGGCGACGCGCGATCTCGGCGACGAGGGTCCGCGCGAGCGCGAGCTTGTCCATCCGCGGCAGCGGCTGCGCGCCGACGTCGTCGATCAGCGTGACGGCGTTGTCGGCGGCGCCCAGCGCGTCCTGCGCGCGGTTGGCGATCATCAGCGGCACGTTCTTGCGCCGCCGCTTGTCCTGCGCGTGCGCCTCGACGTCGTGGCTCTCGGCGGCGAAGCCGACGCAATACGGCGCGTCGGCGCGGGCGGCGACCCGGGCGAGGATGTCGACGGTCGGCTTCAGCGTCAGCGTCAGCGGCGCATCGGCCTTTTTCAGCTTGCGGTCCGATGCTTGCGCTGGCGTGTAGTCGGCGACGGCCGCGACGGCGATGAACACGTCGCAGTGCGCGACGCGGGCGTCGACGGCGCGCGCCATGTCGGCGGCACTCACCACGTCGACGCGCGTCACGGCCCAGGGTGTGGCCAGCGCGGTCGGCCCGCTGACCAGCGTCACGTCGGCGCCGGCGTCGGCGGCGGCCTGCGCCAGCGCGTAGCCCATGCGGCCTGAACTCGAATTGGTGATGCCGCGCACCGGGTCGATCGCCTCGAACGTCGGGCCCGCGGTGAGCAGCACGCGCCTGCCCGCAAGGACTTTCGGCTGCGCCAGCGCGACCGCGGCGGCGAAGATCTCCTCGGGCTCCAGCATGCGGCCGTCGCCGGTTTCGCCGCAGGCCTGGTCGCCGCTGCCGGGGCCGAGCACGGCGACGCCGTCGGCGACGAGCTGCGCGACGTTGCGCTGCGTGGCCGGGTGGCTCCACATCTGCCGGTTCATCGCCGGGGCGACGGCCAGCTTGCAGTCGCGGGCGAGGCACAACGAGGCGAGCAGGTCGTCGGCGCGGCCCTGCGCGAGCCGCGCCAGGAAGTCGGCCGACGCCGGCGCGACGACGACGAGGTCGGCGCCGCGCGACAGGTCGATGTGGCCCATGCCGTTGTCGCTGCCGGTGGCCCAGAGATCGGTCAGCACCGGCCGGCCGGACAATGCCTGAAACGTGATCGGCGCGACGAACCGGGTCGCGGCTTCGGTCATCACGACGTCGACCGTGACGCCCGCCTTGACGAACAGCCGTGTCAATTCGGCGGCCTTGTACGCGGCGATGCCGCCGGTGATGCCGAGCACGACGCGGGCCAGCGCGGTCCCGCTGCCGCCGGGAAGGCCGGTTGCGGATGCGGCAGCCGGTGCGCCGGCCGGGCCTGTCGCGGCGTTGGCGGCAGGAGGCTTGGCGGGGGCAGCGGCAGGGGGGGTGGCAGGGGGAGTCGTGGCCACGGTGTCGTCCATCCGGCCGATGGAGGGACCGGAGCGGCGAAGTTTACACTGGCCCGCATGGACACTTCGACGATGCGGTCCCGGCGTCCTCGGACGCGGGCCGGGACCCCGGCTCGAGCTCCGCGGGCCCGGCCAGGGGTGGCGCCGCAAGCGCTCGCGCAGGCAAGCGCGGAAGACAACCCACCCGCCGGCAGCACGCCCGGGACCACGTCCGGGACCAAGCCCGGGACTACCCCCGGCACCGCCGAGCGGCCGCGCGAGCGGCTGCTCATGCGCGGCGTCGATGGCCTGACCGACGCCGAACTGGTCGCGGTGCTGCTCGGGGCCGGCGTCGCGGGGCGTGGCGCGCTGGTGGTTGCCCGCGACGTCGTCGGCGGCTGCGGCGGGCTCGCCGGGCTGGTGGCAGCGGCGCCCTCGAAGCTGGCGGCGGTCCGCGGCGTCGGCCCGGCGCGGGCCGCGCGGCTCGCGGCGGCGGCGGAAATCGGCCGGCGTGCGGCCGCCGAGGCCGCCGCCGGCACCGACGCGCTGACGTCGCCGCAGGCGGTGCGCGACTACCTGCGGCAGCTGCTGGCGGGGCGGCCGCACGAGGTCTTCGTCGCGCTCTACCTCGACAGCCAGAACCGGCTGGTCGCCAGCGAGGAGCTCTTCCGCGGCACGCTGGCGCAGACCAGCGTCTACCCGCGCGAGGTCGTCAAGGCGGCGCTCGCCCGCAACGCGGCGGCGATGATCTTCGCCCACAACCACCCGTCCGGCGTCGCCGAGCCAAGCCGCGCCGACGAGCTGCTGACGCAGGCGCTGAAACAGGCGCTGGCGCTGGTCGACGTGCGCACCCTCGACCATTTCGTCGTCGCCGGAGGCCGGCTCACGTCGCTGGCCGAGCGGGGGCTGCTGTAGCGGGCGGGGGCCCCCCGGGTGCCTGCGGGCGCACCGCCGCGAGGCCGGCTGCGCACGCCAAGCGCCTGATTTTCCTGCGCTTGCTGTTTGGGCGCGTTCCGCGCTATAATTTCGAGCTTTGCAGCAACCCAAGATTCCAAGGAGCGAGCCATGGCTCGAGTCTGTCAAGTGACCGGCAAGGCCCCGATGGTGGGCAACAACGTTTCGCACGCGAACAACAAGACCAAGCGTCGTTTTCTTCCGAACCTGCAGCGTCGCCGGTTCTGGGTGGAGAGCGAGAACCGCTGGATCAACCTGCGTCTGACCAACGCCGCGCTGCGCACGATCGACAAGAACGGCATCGACTCGGTGCTCGCCGACCTGCGCGCCCGCGGCGAGCACGTCTGAACCTCCCGACGAAAGGACGCTAGACCATGGCCTCCAAGGTCCGCGAAAAGATCAAGCTCGAGTCGACGGCCGGCACCGGCCATTTCTACACGACGTCGAAGAACAAGAAGCTGATGCCCGAGAAGATGGCGATCAAGAAGTACGATCCCGTCGTCCGCAAGCACGTCGAGTACAAGGAAACGAAGCTGAAGTAAGCCCGTTTTCCGGGGCGCCCTGCGCCCTGCCGGAGAAACGGCCCGTCATGCGGGCCGTTTTCCATTGGTGCGGAGCGGCCCGCCGGCGGGATGCCGCGACGGGCGGCCGCGACCTCCTCGCGGGTGTGCATTGTCCCGGAAGCGGCTAGAATCGCGTTGCTTTCGCCCCGCACCCCCGCCAACAGGAGAATTCCATGAAAACGCTCATCGCCGCGCTCGCCATCGCGCTGCTCGCCACGACCGGAACCGCACTCGCCGCGGACCCGCCGGCCAAGACCGCCGCGTCCGCGCCGGCCAAGACCGAGGCGCTGCTCGACCTCAACAGCGCATCCCGCGAGGACCTGATCAAGCTCAAGGGCATCGGCGAAGCGCGCGCCGACGCGATCATCAAGGGCCGCCCGTACAAGGGCAAGAACGAGCTCCTCGACCGCAAGATCGTGCCGGAGAGCGTCTACAACGAGATCAAGGACCAGGTCATCGCCAAGCAGGTCGCCGCGAAGCCCGCCGATCCCAAGAAGAAGAAGGGCGGCTGCTGACGCACCGATCGCGCGGCAACGCCGCGCCAAGGTGGTGTCCCGACGATGCCCGCAGGCGACTGCGGGCATTTTCGTTGCAGCATCAGGGCGCGAAAACGAAACGGGCCCGGGGAAACCCCGAGCCCGCTCCGGCGAAGTTCGCGCCGCGGATCAGCGACGCCCTGCGGCCCGCCGCCGCGGGATCACGCGTAGCGCCTGAGCCCCACCGAGAACTGCGCCAGCGGCGCGATGCCCGAGGTCTCGGCGCGGTGGCACCAGTCCTGCAGGCGGGCGAGCAGCTGCTCGCTCGAATCGGTCGAGCGTTCCCACAGCGCGTTGAGCTCCTGGCGCATCGAGTAGATGGTCGCCAACGGCTTGCTCGCTTCCATCGCCGAGGCGATGGCGGGGCGGTCGCGCTCGGGAAACGCGTTGGCGCTGGCGGTGGCCAGCCACGCCTTGAGGCGGCGCACCGAGGGCGAAGGCAGCGAACGCGTGGCATCGCGGCCGGCGCGCTCGCGCAGCTTCTCGATCTCGGCCGCGCACGCGGTCTTCAGCTCGCGCGCGTATTCGGCCGCGACGGTGTAGCGGTGGGTGATCACCGCCTGCAGCGTGGCGAGGTCGGGCGCCGTTTTCGGGGTGCGCTCGACGGTCAGCTTCGGCGCGACCTTGCGCACCGTGGCGAGGCCGAGGAACGCGAGGATGCGGATGTACACCCAGCCGAGGTCGAACTCGTACCAGCGCGACGAGAACTTCGCCGACGACCCGAAGGCGTGATGGTTGTTGTGCAGTTCCTCGCCGCCGATCAGGATGCCCCAGGGCACGATGTTGGTCGACGCGTCGGCGCACTCGAAGTTGCGGTAGCCCCAGTAGTGGCCGATGCCGTTGATGACGCCGGCGGCATTGATCGGGATCCAGACCATCTGCACCGCCCAGATCGTGAGGCCGGCGGCGCCGAAGAGCATCAGGTCGACGATCAGCATCAGGCCGAGCCCGTGCCACGAGAAGCGCGTGTAGACGTTGCGCTCCATCCAGTCGTCGGGCGTGCCGCGGCCGTACTTGTCCAGCGTCTCGGCGTTCTTGGCCTCGGCGCGGTAGAGCTCGGCACCCTGCCAGAACACCGTCGACAGGCCGCGGGTCTGCGGGCTGTGCGGATCCTCGTCGGTCTCGCACTTGGCGTGGTGCTTGCGGTGGATCGCCGTCCACTCCTTGGTCCCCATGCCGGTGGTTAGCCACAGCCAGAAGCGGAAGAAGTGGGCGACGGCCGGGTGCAGGTCCAGCGCCCGGTGCGCCGAGTGCCGGTGCAGGTAAATCGTCACCGCGGCGATGGTCACGTGCGTCAGCGCCAGCGCGACGACGACGTAGCCCCACCAGGGCAGGGGCAGCAGTCCGTGGCCGACGAAACTCAGGAATTCATCCATGTAGGGGAACCGGGCCGGACGGCGCGTGCCGGACGGCCAATTGTTGTAATCCCTTGATTATACTCCCGCGCCCGCCCTTCCGGGGGGCGCGACTGCATGACGCAGGTCAAGGCTTGGGCGTCGTTTTCGCGGCGGCGGCCGCGTCGCCCCGGACGAGCTCGGCGGCGTTGACGACCCGGACTTCGCGTTGCGGGAACGGTATCGTGATCCCGTGCTCGCGGAATGCCGCAAGGATGCCCTGGTTGAGGGCGCTGCGCAGCGCCAGCTGGCCGTTCTCGGGGTCGTTGATCCAGACCCCGAGCTCGAGCTCGATGCCCGACTCGCCGAACCGCACCAGGAACGCTGCCGGGCCCTTGGGCTCGGGCAGCACCCGCTTCTCGCCGCGCGCGACCTCGACCATCAGCGCCATCGCCTTGGCGACGTCGGCGTCGTAGGCGACGGGGACCGGGACCCCGAACCGGACGTCGCTCGACGTGTACGAATGGTTGAGCACCGTCGTCGTGACCAGCGTCTCGTTGGGCACGATCGCGTCGATGCCGTCGAGGCTGCGCACGACGACGTAGCGCGACGTCACCTTGGACACGTGGCCCTGGCGCCCGTCGACGGTCACCATGTCGCCCAGCCGGATCGACCGGTCGAGCAGGATGGTGAAGCCGGCGATGTAGTTGCTGGCGAGCTTCTGCAGGCCCAGCCCGATGCCGACGCCCAGTGCGCCGCCGAACACCGACAGCAGCGTCAGGTCGAAGCCGATCGCCTGCAGCGCGATCAGGATGCCGACGACGATCATCACCGCACGCACCGCCTTGCCCAGCACCACGCGCATGCTCATGTCGGCGGTGGGCAGCGCCAGCAGCCGCTGCTCGAGCAGGCCCGACACCCAGAGCGTCGCCACCAGCGTCATCGCGATCACCGCCAGCCCCTTGCCGACGGTCAGCAGCGACGTCTGGTGCTTGCCCAGCGGGAGGTGAACCTCGTCGAGGATGCTCTCGATTTCCGGCAGCACGCCGACGAAATAAAGGACTACCGCGGCCCAGATCGTGAACGCGATCGCGCGCTCCGACGACGGCAGCCAGCGGCTGTTGGGAAACATCCGCCGCAGCCCGTAGACCAGCAGGCGGATCGCCAGCAGCGCGTAGAACGCGGGCAGCGCGATCTTGACGAAGAACGGCGGCCAGTCCTGGAGCGCGACGCGCAGGATGCCGAGCAGCAGCAGCGCGACGACGGGAAAGATCACCCGGACGACGCCGCCGTGCAGGCCCGGTGCGCCGGTCGCGGCGCGGCGCGCCTCCCGCGCCCGCTCGATCCTCCGGTCGACGACGAACGCGATCGCGATGCAGGCCAGCACCAGCGCGAACTCGATCCAGCCGCGGGTGGTGGCGAGCGCGGCCTCGATCCGGCTGAAGTCGATGGTGGAAATCACCGGCGAGAGTCTACCGGATTTCGCTCCGGGCCCTGCGGCGAACCGGGGTCGGTGCGCCGCGGCGAAACGTCGCCGCCCGCGTCAGCCGGACGGCGGGCCGGACGATGCGAGTGGGCTCGCTGCCGCCGGCCTCACGTGCGCCGTTCGACGACGGCGGCGAAGAAGCCGTCGCAGCCGTGGCGGTGCGGGGCAAGCCGCAGCGTCGGCCCGGTGTCGAGCGCGACGCCGGCCCGCGCGAGCTCGGCGGCGGCGTCGACCGCGGCGAATCCCGGGTGCTCGGCGAGGAACGTCGCCATCTGCGCCTCGTTCTCGTCGGGCAGCACGCTGCAGGTGGCGTAGACGAGGCGTCCCCCCGGCTTGACCAGCGTCGCGGCGGCGCGAAGGATCGTCTGCTGCTTGGCGACGAGTTCGGCCAGGTCGCGCTCGGTCTGCCGCCACTTGAGGTCGGGGTTGCGCCGCAGCGTGCCGAAGCCGGTGCACGGCGCGTCCACCAGCACGCGGTCGATCTTGCCGGCGAGGCGCTTCACCTTGGCGTCGCGCTCGTGCGCGATCAGCTGCGCATGCACGTTCGACAGCCCCGACCGCGCGAGTCGCGGCTTGAGGTTGGCGAGGCGCTTCTCGGAAACGTCGAACGCGTAGAGGCGTCCCTGCGAACGCATCAGCGCGCCGAGCAGCAGGGTCTTGCCGCCGGCGCCGGCACAGAAGTCGACGACCATGTCGTTGCGCTTCGGCGCGAGCAGCAGGCCGACGAGCTGGCTGCCCTCGTCCTGCACCTCGATCGAGCCGTCGAGGAACAGCGGATGTTCGTTGATCGCCGGCCGGCCGGCGACTCGCAGGCCCAGCGGCGAGTGGGCGGTGGGCCTGGCGTCGATGCCGGCGGCGGCGAGTGCCGCGCGCGCGTCGTCACGCGTCGTCTTCAGCGGATTGACGCGCAGGTCGAGCGGCGCCGCCGCGAGCAGTCCCTGCGCGAGCGCCGCGCGTTCCGCGTCGCCGTACGCCGTGCCCAGCCGCTCCCACAGCCAGTCGGGAAGGTCGGCGACGACGGCCGGCGGCAGCGGTGTCGCGAGCCGCGCCTTGAATGCGCGCAGCCACAGCGCGTCGCGTTCGGAGACGAGCGGCTCGAGCTCGCGCACCGACAGCCCGAGCTCGCGCGTCGCGACCGCCAGCGCCAGCGCGCGCGGGCTGGTCGTCTCCGCGAGCGCCTCCAGCGAGCGGCGGCGCCGCAGCCACGCGAAGATTCCCTCGGCGACGAACGCGCGGTCGGCGCGGCCGGCCTCCGGATGCGCACGGAAGAACTGCCGCAGCAGTGCGTCGGCCGGGCCGGTCAGCGTCTGCAGCGCGGCGATCGCGTCGGCGAGCGTCGCGATCTGGTTGGGTCTCACGTTGGTCGGATTGCCTTCGTGCTGCGCACTCCGGCGTTCGCCCTTGGGGCGGCCCGGCGGGCTCGTGGGGATGCCTTCGTGCTGCGCACTTCGGCGTTCGCCCTTGGGGCGGCCCGGCGGGCTCGTGGGGATGCCTTCGTGCTGCGCACTTCGGCGTTCGCCCTTGGGGCGGCCCGGCGGGCTCGTGGGGATGCCTTCGTGCTGCGCACTCCGGCGTTCGCCCTTGGGGCGGCCCGGCGGGCTCACGGCGTCACCGCTGAAGGCGTGGGTGGGGTTTGGGCAGGTGGGGGGGCGGCAGGCTGCGAGGGCGTGGGCATAGGGGCGAGGGGCCGGGATTCCGGCGCCGGGTTGGCGGGGGCGGCGACCGCGGCGAGCGGCGCGGGCGCCACCTCGGGGTCGGGTTCGTCGACGCGGATCGCGTCGAGCACCACTTCCAGCGTGCCGCGGTCGGTGTTGCTGATGCGGATCTTCGCCGGGATGAAGTTGAGCTTCGGCGCGAGCCAGATGAGCGCGTCGGTCTTGCCGTCGGCGGAGACGCGGTGCCACACCTCGGTGTCGAGCTCGCCGTTCGCCCAGGCGATCTTCTCCGTGCCGGTGCGCGTGACGGTGTACGTCGCCACGCGGCGCGTCGTGGCGACGCTGATCGTCTCCTCGCCCTTCGTCGGCGGGGCGAAGTAGTACTGCCACATCAGCGACAGCGGATCGAAGGTGGGCAGCATCAGCGCGGCGGTCTTGTCCTCGTGCAGGCTCACGATGCCCGACTCCCAGTCGAAGGTGGCGCGCTCGCGGCGGTCGCGCGAGCCGCGTTCGGCGATGAACTCGTACGGCTGCAGCCCCGCGGCGGTGATGTTGCCGCGGCTCTCCAGCTTGCCCTGTCCGCGCAGCAGCAGCGCGGCAAGGCCGCGCGCCTCGCCGACGGTCGAGATCCGGTAGCGGTTGTCGGCGTGCTCGAAACGGTAGGTCGCTTCGCCGATGAGGAAGCCGCGGGTGCCGAAGTACACCTTGTACGCGAGATCGACGCGCGGCGGCAGGACTTTCGCGGGCGGCACCGGCGCGTCGGGCGCGACGGCCTCGGCGAGCGCCGGCGGCGCCGGCTCGGACGCGACGGCAGCCTCGCCGGCGGCACGCTCGGCGGCCGCGGCCTCTGCCGCGACGTCGACGGCGGGAGCGGGCTCGGCCGCGGCGATCGGCGGCGGCGGCGCGTCGGGGCGGCGCGGCTTCGGACGCGGCTTCGGTGCCGGGGCCGGCGCCGCCGCAGTGACGCGGGGCGGCGGCGGCAGCTCGGTGATCGTCGCCTGCAACGGGGTCGCCTCCGGCACCGCCACCTCGTCCACCGGCCACAGCGTGATGCCGAGGTGCAGCAGCAGCGAGCCGGCCAGCGCCCACAGCAGCGCACGCGACAGCCGCCAGCGCCGCGGTCGGGGCGGCGTCGGTGCGGCCGGCGCGGGCAGGGCGAGGGCAGCGGCGGGTGCGGTGGTCACGGGAGGTTGGAGGGCGGGGCGGCCAAAGTGTTCCCTCCGCAGTTGGGGGCCGGTCGATCCGGCGGCAATGGGACGCTGCCTCGCGCGGTGGCGCCCGGCGTCGCGGAGCGTCGCCGCCGGCGCTTCAATCGGGGCGCGGGGACTCGAAGGCGCCCGTCGCCTGCCTGCCGTCCACAACGCGCACGCGGTTCCCGGCGATGACCAGGCGTCCTTCGCAGTGCGCGCGGACGGCCGCCGGCAGCACCCGGTGCTCGACGTCGAGCACCCGTGCGGCGAGCGTGGCCTCGTCGTCGTCGTCGTGCACCGCGACGGCGCCCTGCGCGACGATCGGCCCATGGTCGAGCGCCGCCGTGACGTAATGAACGGTGCAGCCGTGGATCCGCACGCCGTCGGCCAGCGCCCTGCGGTGGGTGTGCAGCCCGGGGTAGAGCGGCAGCAGCGACGGATGCACGTTGAGCAGGCGACCCTCGTAACTTCGGACCAGCGCGGCGTCGAGGATGCGCATGAAGCCGGCGAGCACGACGAGGTCGGGTGCGCCCGCCGCGACCGCCGCGGCCAGCGCGGCGTCGAACGCGGCGCGATCGGCGTACGCGCGATGGTCGACGACGGTCGTGGGCACGCCACGCGCGTGCGCCAGCCCGAGCCCCGCCGCCTGCGGGTTGTTCGTGATCACGCCGGTGACGATGCCGCCGCCAAGGCGGCCGTCGCGCTGCGCGTCGAGCAGCGCCCCGAGGTTGGAGCCGCGGCCGGAAATGAGGACCGTGATGCGGGGAGCGGACATCGTTGTGCGCGAGGGACCGGACGGGCGGACGGCAGCGGGGGAGGGGCCCGGACCTGCGCGCGGACCCGGCCGCCTCGCCTCAGACGACGACGGTGGCCGGCGCGCCGTCGGCGCGCGGCACGACCTCGCCGATGCGGTACACCGTCTCGCCTGCCGCGGCGAGCAGGCGCTGCGCCTCGTCGGCGTGTTCGGGACCGATGACGACGACCATGCCGATGCCGCAGTTGAACACGCGGTGCATCTCGGCGTCCGCAACGTTGCCGTGCTGCTGCAGCCAGGCGAACACCGCCGGCTGCGGCCAGCGCTCGCGGTGCAGCCGCGCGGCGACGTGGTCCGGGAACATCCGGTGCGTGTTCTCGACGAGGCCGCCGCCGGTGATGTGCGCCATGCCCTTGACCGGCAACGCGGCCATCAGGGCCAGCAGCGGCTTCACGTAGATCCGCGTCGGTTCCAGCAGCGTCTCGCCCAGCGACCGCGTGCCGCCGGCGAAGGGCGCCGCGAGGTCCGCGCCGGCGGCGTCGACGATGCGCCGGATCAGCGAAAAGCCGTTCGAATGCGGCCCGCTCGACGCGAGGCCGAGCAGCACGTCGCCGGCGGCGATCGAGCGCCCGTCGATCGCCCGGCTCTTCTCGACGACGCCGACGGCGAAGCCGGCGAGGTCGTATTCGCCCGCGGCGTACATGCCGGGCATCTCGGCGGTCTCGCCGCCGATCAGCGCGCAGCCGGCCTGCTCGCAGCCCGCGGCGATGCCCTTGATGACGTCGGCGGCGACGTCGACGTCGAGCTTGCCGCAGGCGAAGTAGTCGAGGAAGAACAGCGGCTCGGCGCCCTGCACCAGGATGTCGTTGACGCTCATCGCGACGAGGTCGATGCCGACGGTGTCGTGGCGATCGAGCGCGAACGCGAGCTTCAGCTTGGTGCCCACGCCGTCGGTGCCGGCGACCAGCACCGGTTCGCGAAAGCGCTTGCCGATCTCGATCAGCGCGCCGAAGCCGCCGATGCCGGCGATGACTTCCGGCCGCATCGTCCGCCTGGCGAACGGCTTGATGCGCTCGACCAGCGCATCGCCCGCGTCGATGTCGACGCCCGCATCACGGTACGACAGCGAAGGGGAGGGAGTGCGCTCGGAGTTGGTCATCGGCGGGGAGGGGTCGGTGGATCGCGCGGGGCCGGGGATCGCGGGGATCGATTGCACCGGGGCGAGCGCAGCGGGCTAAAATGGAACGCTTCCGCGCCGGTGATGGGTCCGGCGCCTCGATGCACGCAGCAGCCGTAGCGCGCTCCCGGATTTTACCGTAGATGGCCTCGCCAACGTCCCCGCAGCAACCGGAATCCGGCGCCGCCCCTCGCGCGAACGCGGCGCCGGCGCCCTCCGCGCCACGCCTCGAGCCTCACGACCGGCGGCGAAGCGTCGCGCTCCGGCGCGCGCGCGACGTGCCGGCCGGATCGGCGCGGGGCGGCGGATGACCGAGCAGCTCGTCTTCGAGCTGGCCCCGCCGGAGCCGCCGGCGTTCGCCAATTTCGTGACCGGGCGCAATGCCGAGGCGCTGGCGGCGCTGGCCGCGCTCGCTTCCGGGCACGGCCGCGAGCCCGGCGTCGTGCTTGTGGGGCGCGAACGGTGTCGGCAAGACGCACCTGCTCCGGGCGACGGTGGCGGCGGCGGCAGCAGCGGGCCGGGCGGCGGTCTACGCCGCCGAGCCGGGCGCGCTCGCCTCCGATCCGCAGGTGCTGGCGCGTTCGGCGCTGGTGGCCGTCGATCGCGTCGAGGCGGCCGGGGCCGACGCCCAGGCGCGGCTGTTCACGCTGTACAACGCCCTGCGCGCGGCGGGCGGCGCGCTGCTGGTCGCGGCCGACGCCGCGCCGGTGCGGCTGCCGCTGCGCGACGACCTGCGCTCCCGGCTGGGCTGGGGCCTGGTGTTCGAGATCCTGCCGCTGGCGGACGAGGAGAAACCGGCGGCGCTGGTCGCCTGGGCGCGGCTGCGCGGCCTGGCGCTGTCCGACGACGTGGTGGCTTACCTGCTCGCCCACGGCCGCCGCGACATGGCGTCGCTGCTGGCGACGCTGACCGCGCTCGACCGCCACTCGCTGGCGACGCGGCGCGCAATCACCGTGCCGCTGGTCCGCGACTGGCTGCAGCGGGACATCGGCTTCACCGCGCGCCCGGACTGACCGGACGCTGACCGAGCGGGCGCCGTCGGGCGTGCCCCCCCGGGGCGCAATCGCCCGCCCGCCCGGTGCGCGCGCGATGTCCACGGCCGCCGGAGCTTCCACAATTAATCATTTAAAACAATAGGGTACGTTCTCGACGCCGTCGGTGCCAGCCCCCGCTGTCAACCGGACGCCAATCCCCCCCGTTGATGGCGGCAGGGTGCAACGCAAAACGGCGCCCCGGCGATGCTCCAAGCGCATGGAAGTCGTTGTTCGGCTTGTGGAATTGCCAGAATTTCGCTATAATCGAAAGGTTTTACAGTTTCGTATAACGAGCCGCGAGAACCCAGCACGGGCAACAGGTCACACGGGCATCAGATCAATCCGGCCGATCATGCGTAAGCACTGAAACTTCCACCACCACTGAGATAGGACCCACCATGAACAAGCTCCTCGTTGCGCTGATCGCCAGCACGTTCGCTACCGTCGCTGCCGCTCAAACCGCCGCCCCGGTTGCTGGCGCCGCTCCGGCCGCCGCTCCGGCGACCAAGGCCGCCACCAACGCCGCCAAGCAAGAGACCGTGAAGTCGACCACCGAAGCCGCCGCGGCGGCGACCACGACGGCGGGCGACGCCGCGATGCAGAAGAAGAACGTCGAAGCGTCCAAGAAGGATGCGAAGCCGCTGGCCGACAAGGCGCAGAAGCAGAAGGCCGTCGCCTCGACGACCGAAGCCGCCGCGACGGCGAACACGACCGCCACCGACGCCGCCAAGGCGAAGGCGAACACCGCGGCGACCAAGAACGATCCGAAGGCCGCGAAGCCCGACTTCAAGGCCAAGGACGCGTATACGAAGGAACAGAAGCTGTCGACGCCGTAAGCGTTCGCCGGTCTTCGTGAACGAGGCAGGGACCGCGAGGTTCCTGCCTTTTTCTTTGCCGCCCCGGGCGGAAGCTTCCAATGCCGCCGCCGCTGCGCGATCGCTGCGCTGTGGCCCCCGCAACCAACGCGCCGCCGCGCGCACCGGTCCGTCATGCGTGAAGTCGACCTTCCCCGTCCCGCCGTCACCGTCGCGACCATCGTCGAGCGCGACGGCGCGTTCCTGCTCGTCGAGGAAATGACGCGCTCGGGGCTGAAGCTCAACCAGCCCGCCGGTCACCTCGAGGCGGCGGAGACGCTCGTCACTGCCGCCGCGCGAGAGACGCTGGAGGAGACGCGCTACCGCGTCGCGCCGAGCGCGGTCGTCGGCATCTACCGCTGGCAGGCCGCCGACACCGGCGCGACGTTCGTGCGCTTCGCCTTCGCCGCCGACGTCGTCGGCCACGAGCCCGAGCGCGCGCTCGACGACGGCATCGTCCGTGCGCTGTGGCTCAGCTACGACGAGCTGGTCGCGCGGCGTGCGATGCACCGCAGCCCGCTGGTGCTGCAATGCATCGACGACTGGCGCGCCGGGTGCCGGCTGCCGCTCGCCACCGTCACCGAGATCGGATGATGACGCGGCGGCGCAAGGTCGTCGTCGGCATGTCCGGGGGTGTCGATTCGTCGGTCGCCGCGTGGCTGCTGAAGCAGCAGGGCTTCGACGTCGTCGGCCTGTTCATGAAAAACTGGGAGGACGACGACACCGACGAGCACTGCACGACGCGCGCGGACCTGGTCGACGCGGCGAGCGTGGCCGACGTCATCGGCATCGACCTCGAGGCGGTCAACTTCGCCGCCGAGTACCGCGAGCGGGTGTTCGCGCATTTCCTGACCGAGTACCGTGCCGGCCGCACGCCGAACCCCGACGTCCTGTGCAACAGCGAGATCAAGTTCCGCGCGTTTCTCGACCACGCGCTGGCGCTGGGCGCAGACGCCATCGCGACCGGGCACTACGCGCGGGTGCGGCGCGTCGGCGACGGCGCGGCGGAACCGCTGCGCACGGCGGACGACGAGGCGGGCGCGTCGAGCGGCCCCGGCAGCCGTCCGCGCGTCGAGCTGCTGAAGGCGCTCGATGCCGGCAAGGACCAGAGCTATTTCCTGCACCGGCTGACGCAGGCGCAGCTCGCTCCGGTGCTGTTTCCGCTGGGCGAGCTGCAGAAGCGCGACGTGCGCGCGATCGCCAGGCGCGAGGGCATCCCGACCTGGGCGAAGAAGGATTCGACCGGCATCTGCTTCATCGGCGAGCGGCCGTTCCGCGAGTTCCTCGCCCGCTACCTGCCGCGCACGCCCGGCCCGATGCGGACCCCCGACGGCGCCGAGGTCGGCCGGCACGAGGGGCTCGCGTACTACACGCTGGGCCAGCGGCAGGGGCTGGGCATCGGCGGCACGAAGGACGGCGGCGCCGCGCCGTGGTTCGTCGCCGGCAAGGACATGGCGGCGAACACCCTGGTCGTCGTCCAGGGCCACGATCATCCGCGGCTGTACCGCGACACCGTCGACGCGACGGCGCTGCACTGGATCGCCGGCGCGCCACCGGCGGCGGACGTGCTGGCGCGCCTCGGCGCCAAGACGCGCTACCGGATGCCCGACGCGCCGTGCGCGCTGGCGCTGGACGCCGAGGGCGGCGGTCGCGCGACGTTCGCGTCGCCGCAGTGGGCGCCGACGCCGGGCCAGTACCTGGTGCTCTACGACGGCGACGTGTGCCTCGGCGGCGGCGTCATCGTCGAGCATGCGGGCGCCGTGCTTCCCGCGCCGGAGCCCTCGCCGGCCTGAGCGGCCCCGCGCGCGGCGCGCGGCTGCCGCCGGCCGCGCAGGTGGCGCCTTCTCCGCTAGAAGGGGATGTCGTCGTCGAAGTCGTCGGTCTTCTTGGCCGGAGGCTTGGCCGCGCCGCGAGCGCCGCCGCCGCTGGGCGCGGACGCGCCGCCGCCTGCGCCGCCACCACCACCGGAGAATTCGACGTCGCCGCCGCCTCCGCCGCCACCGCCTTCACGCGCGCCGCCGATCAGTTGCATGCGGTCGGCGACGATCTCGGTCGAGTACTTCTCGACGCCTTCCTTGTCGGTCCACTTCCGCGTCTGCAGCCGGCCCTCGATGTAGACCGAGCGGCCCTTCTTCAGGTACTCGCCGGCGACTTCCGCCTGGCGGCCGAACAGCACCACCGAGTGCCACTCGGTCTTCTCCTGCTTCTCGCCGCTCTTGTCCTTCCACTGCTCGGTGGTCGCGATGCGCAGGTTGGTGACCGCGTCGCCGCCGGTCGTGTAGCGCGTTTCCGGATCGCGGCCGAGATTGCCGAGCAGGATTACCTTGTTGACCGAGGCCATCTTATGTTTCTCCCATCGAAAGATCGGCGCGATTGTACGCCGGGGCTGCGCTCATCGTGGCGCCGGCGACCAGCCACAGCGCCGTCAGCGCGAGGCAGAAGCCGAACACCGCCGCCGGACCGTGGTGCTGCGACAGCCAGCCCCCGACGGCGCCGCCGGTGAAGACGCCGAGGAACTGCACGCTCGAGTAGACGCCGCTCGCGGTGCCGCGCGCCGACGGCGGCGCGTACTTGGACACCATCGACGGCAGCTTCGACTCGAGCAGGTTGAATGCGGTGAAGAACACGAGCAGCGCGGCGACGATCATCGCCAGCGACGTTCCCGCGAGCGCCAGCAGCGCCTGCCCGACGAACAGCAGCGCGACCGCGCCGACGAAGATCGGCTTGCCGCGGCCCGGGCGGTCGGCGTTCATCATCGCCGGCAGCATCAGCACGACCGAGCCCAGCAGCACCGGCAGGTAGACCAGCCAGTGTCGCGGCGCGGCGAGCCCGGCGTCGCGCAGCATGAACGGGACCTGGACGAACAGCGCCATCAGCGCGGCGTGCAGCGCGAAGATGCCGTAGTTGAGCCGCAGCAGCTGGCCGTCGGCGAGCACCCGCCGCCAGTCGCCTTCGGCGGGTGCCACGGGCGGCGGCGCCACCGGCACCACGCGCTGCAGCGCGACGATCGCCGTCAGCGCCAGCACGCCGGTCAGCACGAAGATGCCGGGCACGCCGATGACGTTGGTCAGCAGCGGGCCGGCGATGAGCGACAGTGCGAAGGTCGCGCCGATCGTCATGCCGATCGCCGCCATCGCGCGGGTGCGGACGGCGTCGCGGGTGAGGTCGGCGGTCAGCGCCAGCACCGCCGCCGAGATCGCGCCGGCACCCTGCAGCACGCGGCCGGCGATGGTCCAGTGGATGGTCGGCGCCCACGCGGCGACGAAGCTGCCGAGCGCGAAGATGACGAGGCCGACGACGATGACCGGCTTCCTGCCCCAGCGGTCCGACGCGAAGCCGAACGGCACCTGCAGCACCGCCTGCGCAAGGCCGTAGGCGCCGAGCGCGATTCCGACCAGCGTGTGGTCGGCGCCGCCGGGAAGGCCTTCGGCGTAGAGCGCGAGCACGGGCAGCACGATGAACATCCCCAGCATGCGCAGGCCGAAGATGCCGGCCAGGCCCATGGTCGCGCGGCGCTCCGCCGGGGTCATGCTGACCTTGGCGGGACGGCCGGGTGCCGCCGCCGGGGAAGCGGCGACCGGCGATGGCGCGGCGGATGAGGACGCGGCGGGGTCGCGCACGGGCTGGGCTGAACGGGGATGCTGCGGAGTCGAAACTGCGGAGTCGAAACGGGCGGGCGAATGGCGGTATAGTAACAGGTTGCCCCGTGTAGCTCCCTCGGCCGGACGGCCGAGACCCGCACCGCACCGCCCGCCGCCGTTGCCGGGGATGCCGGAGCCGCCGCCGGGGCGCCACCAGACACGAACCGGACCCGATGGACTACATCCGCATCCGCGGCGCGCGCACGCACAACCTCAAGAACGTCAACCTCGACCTGCCCCGGCACAAGCTGATCGTGCTGACGGGCCTGTCGGGGTCGGGCAAGAGCTCGCTCGCGTTCGACACGCTGTACGCCGAAGGCCAGCGCCGCTACGTCGAGTCGCTGTCGGCGTACGCCCGGCAGTTCCTGCAGCTGATGGAAAAGCCCGACGTCGACCTGATCGAGGGCCTGTCGCCGGCGATCTCGATCGAGCAGAAGGCCACCAGCCACAACCCGCGCTCGACCGTCGGCACCGTCACCGAGATCCACGACTACCTGCGGCTGCTGTTCGCGCGCGTCGGCGACCCGTACTGCCCCGACCATCCGGAGCAGAAGCTCGCAGCGATGACGATCTCGCAGATGGTCGACGCGACGCTCGCGTTCCCCGAGGACACCAGGCTCGCGATCCTGGCGCCGGTCGTGGTCAACCGCAAGGGCGAGCAGGCCGAGCTCTTCATCGAGCTGCGCGCGAAGGGCTTCGTCCGCGTCCGCGTCGACGGCACGATGCACGAGATCGACGCCACGCCGAAGCTCGCGAAGACGACCAAGCACACGATCGAGGTCGTCGTCGACCGGCTGAAGGTCCGCGCCGACATGAAGCAGCGGCTGGCCGAGTCGTACGAGACGGCGCTGCGCCACGGCGACTCGCGCGCGATCGTGCTCGAGCTCGACACCGGCCGCGAGCACCTGTTCTCGGCCAAGTTCGCGTGCCCGATCTGCAATTACGCGCTGGCCGAGCTGGAGCCGAGGCTGTTCTCGTTCAACAATCCTGCCGGCGCCTGCCCGCGCTGCGACGGCCTCGGCGCGATCAGCTTCTTCGACCCCAAGCGGGTCGTCGCCTTTCCGCAGCTGTCGCTCGCGTCCGGCGCGATCAAGGGCTGGGACCGGCGCAACCAGTTCTACTTCCAGATGCTGCAGAGCCTGGCGAAGCACTACCGCTTCGACCTGGAAAAGCCGTTCTCGAAGCTGCCCGAGCGGGTGCAGACGCTGATCCTCGAGGGCAGCGGCGAGGAGGCGGTGCCGTTCGCGTACCTGTCCGAGCGCGGCCGCGCCGCGGTCCGCGAGCACCCGTTCGAGGGCATCCTGCCGAACCTCGAGCGCCGCTACCGCGAGACCGACTCGGTGATGGTGCGGGAGGAGCTCGCCAAGTACCTGAACAGCCGGCCCTGCCCCGCCTGCGACGGCACGCGCCTGAAGCGCGAGGCCCGCAACGTCAAGGTCGGCGACGGCGCCGACGCGAGGGCGATCTACGAGATCTCGGCGGCGCCGCTGCGCGAGTCGGCGGCATATTTCGCGCGCCTGAAGCTCGAGGGCCAGCGCGCGGCGATCGCCGACAAGATCGTCAAGGAGCTCGGCTCGCGGCTTGCCTTCCTCAACAACGTCGGCCTCGACTACCTGTCGCTCGACCGCTCGGCGGAGACGCTGTCCGGCGGCGAGGCGCAGCGGATCCGCCTCGCGTCGCAGATCGGCTCGGGGCTCACCGGAGTGATGTACGTGCTCGACGAGCCGTCGATCGGCCTGCACCAGCGCGACAACGACCGGCTGCTCGACACGCTGAAGCACCTGCGCGACCTCGGCAACAGCGTCATCGTCGTCGAGCACGACCAGGATGCGATCCTGTCGGCCGACTACGTCGTCGATATGGGGCCGGGCGCCGGCGAGCACGGCGGCCAGGTCGTCGCGCAGGGCACCCCCGACGAGGTGCGCCGCGCGCCGCATTCGCTGACCGGCCAGTACCTCTCCGGCTACCGGCAGATCCCGATCCCCGCGCGACGGCATCGCGGCGACGCGCAGAACGCGCTGGTGATCGAGGGCGCGACGGGCAACAACCTGCGCAACGTCACGCTGCGCCTGCCGGTCGGGCTGTTCGTCTGCGTCACCGGCGTCTCGGGCTCCGGCAAGTCGACGCTGATCAACGACACGCTCTACCACGCCGTCGCGCGCCAGCTCTACGGCAGCACCGCCGAGCCCGCCGCGCACGAGGAGATGCACGGGCTCGAGCACTTCGACAAGGTGATCAGCGTCGACCAGAGCCCGATCGGGCGCACGCCGCGCTCGAACCCGGCGACGTACACCGGGCTGTTCACGCCGATCCGCGAGCTGTTCGCGCAGGTTCGCGAGGCGCGCGAGCGCGGCTACGGTCCGGGCCGGTTCTCGTTCAACGTCAAGGGCGGCCGCTGCGAGGCCTGCCAGGGCGACGGCCTGATCAAGGTCGAGATGCACTTCCTGCCCGACGTCTACGTGCCCTGCGACGTCTGCCACGGCCAGCGCTATAACCGCGAGACACTCGAGATCCGCTACAAGGACCGCAACATCCACGACGTGCTGGCGATGACGGTCGAGCAGGCGCATGCGTTCTTCGAGCCGGTGCCGACCGTGGCGCGCAAGCTGGCGACGCTGCTCGACGTGGGCCTCGGCTACATCACGCTGGGACAGTCGGCGACCACGCTGTCCGGCGGCGAGGCGCAGCGCGTCAAGCTGGCGCTCGAGCTGTCGAAGCGCGACACCGGCCGCACCCTGTACATCCTCGACGAGCCGACGACGGGCCTGCACTTCCACGACATCGAGCTGCTGCTCACGGTGCTGCACCGGCTGCGCGACCACGGCAACACCGTAGTCGTGATCGAGCACAACCTCGACGTCATCAAGACCGCCGACTGGATCGTCGACCTCGGGCCGGAAGGCGGCGCCGGCGGCGGCATGATCGTCGCCGAGGGCGCGCCCGAGGACATCGTCAAGGTCGCCGCCAGCCACACCGGCAGGTACCTGAAGCCGGTGCTCGCCGCCGCCGCCGCGCGCGCCGGGCGCGCCGCGCCGCCGGCGCGCGCCGGGACCACCCGTGGCCGCAAGGCATCGGGGGACCTGCTGGGGTGAGCGCGACGCCACGGCTCGAGCTGCGCCGACCCGACGTCCACCGGTTCGCCGAGGAGTCGGACGCGATCGCCGCGCTGTTCACCGCCGCGCGCCGCGACGCGATGCCGTGGCTGCGCGTCGTGCACGACGACGCCGAGACCCGGGCCTGGATGCGCGGGGAGGTGCTGCCGAAGCAGTCGGTGTGGCTTGCGGCGCTGCGCGGCGAGATCGTCGGCTTCGCCGCCCGCGACGGCGCGTGGCTGATGCACCTCTACGTGAAGTCCGGCTGGTCCCGGCACGGGATCGGCCAGCAGCTGCTCGACGCCGTGATCGCCGAGGCGGCGACGAAGACGGCGGTGCTGCGGGTGGCCACTTTCCAGCGCAACGCGGGCGCCCGCCGGTTCTACGAGCGCAACGGCTTCGTCGCGGCCAGGCTCGGCGACGGCAAGGGCAACGAGGAAGGCGAGCCCGACGTCGTCTACGAGCTCGCGCTGGCGCGCTGACCGGATCGGCTGCGCGCCGGCGCTACGCGGCGAGCCACGCCGCGAGGTCGCGCTTCAGCTTCATCATGTCGGCCTCGCGCGTGTACATCATGTGGCCGGCGTCGTAGTAGTGGTGCTCGACCCGCGCCAGCACGTCCGCGGGCACGTCGAGCTGCGCCAGCGACCAGTTCGACGCGCTGTACGGCGTCCCGAGATCGTAGTGGCCGCTCGCGACCAGCACGCGCAGGTGCGGGTTGCGCCGCAGCGCGCGCGACAGGTCGGGGCTGGTGCACGCGAAGCTGTTGCCCCGCTCCTCGCGGCGGTTCCAGTTCCACTGCTTGTGCGCCTCCTCCGACAGTACCTCGTAGCGCGCCTGCGTGTCGACGCCCAGGGTCTCGCTCATGTACGCGTGCGCCGCCATCGTGTACGGCGCGACGATCGCCTCGATGCCCGGGTCGAACTCCCAGTCGTGCGAGCGGCTCGCGGCCATCGGCCCGGTGACCCGCGCCTCGAGCCGGCCGACGATCCGGCCGCGGTCGCGCAGCAACTCGACGAAGAACGTGTGGTCGTTGATGCGCAGGTTCTTTTCCTCGACCAGCGACGGCGCGAGGCCGGTGAGCTGCCCGATGCGACCCGCGATGCGCCGGCGCGCGGCGGGCGACAGCCGGGACCCGGCGTGGAGCGCGCCGAGGTAGTCCTCGTCGACGAACGCCTCCGCGGCGGCCCGCGCGGCCGCCGGCGAGGCGCCGAGGCTGCCCTTCAGCTTGCCGTGGTACTGCGCGACGCACGCGAAGGCGGGCAGGAACAGCGCGTACGGCAGGTCGTTGCGCGGCGCGAACACGATGCTCTGCAGGTCCATCGCGCAGGAGACGAGCACCAGCCCGGACAGTGCGACACCGATGTCCTGCAGCTTGTCCGCCAGCGCCGCGCCGCGCGTCGTGCCGTAGCTCTCGCCGGCGACGTAGACCGGCGAGCTCCAGCGCCGATGCCGCCCGAGCCACGTGCGGATGCACTCGGCGAGCGCGTCGACGTCGCCGTCGACCGAGAGCATCTTCTTGCGCGCGTCGGGGCTGGCGGTGACCGAGTAGCCGGTGTGCGGCGGGTCGATGAACACGAGGTCGAAGTGCTCGAACCACGATTCCTGGTTGTCGGTCACCGTGTACGGGGGCGGCGGCATCGTGCCGTCCTCGCGGATGACGACGCGCTTCGGTCCCAGCGCGCCGAGGTGCAGCCAGATGGACGCGGAGCCGGGGCCGCCGTTGAACACGAAGCACACCGGCCGCGTCGCCGGGTCGGCGGCGTCCAGGAAGTACGACGTCGTGAAGATCGCTGCCTCGGGGTCGCCGCGCTTGTCGTCGACGCCGCCGGCGACGACCGGCACGAACTCGGCGATCGCGCGGTACTTGAGCGTGCGGCCGTTCAGCACGATCGAGGATTCGCTGCGGCACGGGGCGCGGGAGAGCAGCTTGTCGAGCTTTTCGCGCAGGCGCCTGGCCGGATCGTCCGGGGTCGGCGTCGGCGTCGGCGCCGGGGCCGGGGCCGGGGCTTGCGTCGTTTCGGTCATGGTCGTTCCCTGGTCGGGGTGGAGGAGTCGGAACGGGAGGTGTCTCGGGGTCGTCTGCCGCCGCCGACCGCGCGCGACGCCCGGTCAGCCGGCGCCGGTGTCGCTTGCCGCAGCGGCCGCTTCCGTCGCGCCCGTGCCCGCCTGGGCGGCATCCGCATGGCGCGTCACCGCGGCCAGGATGCCCTGCAGCAGCGCCGTCGGTGTTGGCGGGCAGCCGGGAACCTCGACGTCGACCGGGATCACGTTGGAGACGCGGCCCAGGCTCGCGTAGCTCTCGCCGAAGATGCCCCCGGTGCAGCCGCAGTCGCCGACGGCGACGACGAGCTTCGGCTCCGGGGTCGCATCGTACGTCCGCTTCAGTGCGATCGCCATGTGCTTCGACACCGGCCCGGTGACCAGCAGCAGATCGGCGTGCCGCGGGCTCGCGACGAAGCGGATGCCCATGCCCTCGATGTTGTAGTAGGGGTTCCCCAGCGCGTGGATCTCGAGCTCGCAGCCGTTGCACGAGCCGGCGTCTACCTGGCGGATCGTCAGCGCTCGCCCCAGCGTGCGCAGCACCTGGCGCTGGAGTCGCGCGACGGCGGCCGTTTCGTCGGCAGGGGCGGGGGCCGGGGCGGGCTCGGTCCTGATGCCGGTACGGGCGATCTGGCGAAGGATGTGCAGCATGGCGGGTGGGAGCCGGGGCGGGCGGTTGCGGCGGGTCGGTGAGAGCGGAAGGTCGCGGTTCGAAGGCGGCGGGCTAGAGGTCGTGCCCGCTGTACGACAGGTTGAACGATTTGTTGATCAGCGGGAAGTCGGGAACGATGTTGCCGATGACGGCGTGCTCCAGCACCGGCCAGTTCGACCACGACGGGTCGTGCGGATGGCAGCGGCGGATCGAGCCGCCGGGGCCGCTTTCGAGCGCGACCAGCACCGGTCCCCGCCAGCCCTCGACGCAGCCGATCGCCAGCCGCGACGCCGGCCACGCGGCGGCCTCCGGCAGCGCCGCGCGGCAGTCGCCCGCCGGCAGCGCGTCGACGATCGCCCGGACCAGCCGCAGCGATTCCAGCACCTCGTCGAAGCGGACCGCGACCCGGGCCGCGACGTCGCCGTCGGCGTGGCCCGCCTTGCGCACGCCGAGGGCATCCCACGGCGCGGATGGGAAGTCGCACCGCAGGTCGCGCGCCTGGCCGCTGGCACGACCGGCCATGCCCGCGAGCCCGAGCCGGGCGGCGAGGTCGGGCGGCACCCGTCCGCACGTGCGGAAGCGATCCTGCAGTCCCGCGTGGTCGTCGTAGATGTCGCGCAGCCTGCGGATCTCCGCTTCCAGCGACGTGCATTGATCGCGGAGCGCCGCCGCATCGTCGGCAGCGAGACCCTGCGCGACGCCGCCGGGGACCACGACGTCCATCAGCAGCCGGTGGCCGAACGCCGCGCGGTTGGCGCGCAGCACGTCCTCCTTCAGGCGCGAGAACTGCGCGAGGCCGAAAGCGAAGCCGCCGTCGTTGCCGAGATAGCCGAGGTCGCCGAGGTGGTTGGCGATGCGTTCGCGCTCGAGCAGCAGCGCGCGCAGCCAGACGGCCCGCGGCGGCACCGCGACGGCTCCGATCGCCTCGGCGGCCTGCGCATACGCCAGCGCATAGGCGACGGTGCTGTCGCCGGACACGCGGCCCGCCAGCCGGTGACCGTCGGCGAGCGACATCGACTCGAAGCGCTTCTCGATGCCCTTGTGCACCCAGCCCAGGCGCTGCTCCAGCCGCAGCACCTTCTCGCCGACGACCTGGAAGCGGAAATGCCCCGGTTCGATGATCCCGGCGTGCACCGGCCCGACCGGAATCTCGTGCACGCCTTCGCCGGTGACGCGGACGAACGGGTACTCCTCCTGCCCGGGCTCCCACTTGGGCGACGCCTCGAAGTCGCGGCGCAGCGGGAACCGGTCGATCGGCCAGCTCGCCATCCACAGCCACGGCCGCTGGTCGTCGGCCTCCGACGCCACCCCGACCAGATCGAACGCGGCCCGCTGCATGCGGCCGGCCGCCGGGAAGATGAGGCAGAGATCGGGAAACGCGGGGTCGTTCGGCGGCAGCATCTGCTCGAGCACCGTCAGGCCGTCGGCGTCGTGGAGCGCCACGCGCAGCACGAAGCCGCGATCGCGGTCGCGCTCGTCGCTGGCCCACAGCGCGGCGAGCTGCCCGCCGCGCTCCCAGCACAGGCGGCACGCCGGCAGCAGCTGGCCGGAGCTGACGGGCACCCGCTGCGCCGGGATCGACGAGGGCAGCGACGCGGCGGCGAGGCCGAGGGGGTTGACGTTCATGGCGGGCCGCCTGCGGTCATCCGATCATCCGCGCGGCCTGCCGATACCACTCGGCGAGCCAGGGCGGAATCCACAATCCGAGCATCAGCACCAGCGCGAGGTGGACGAACACCGGCAGCATCGCCGGCCGCACCGGCAGCCGCTGTGCCGTCGTCTCGCCGAACACCATCGGCTGCACCTTGGAGAACACCGCGGCGAACGCGACCCCGAGCGCCAGCAGCAGGAACGGCGTCGCCCACGGCTGCTCGCGCATCGCCGTGGTGAGGATCAGGAATTCGCTGGCGAACACGCCGAACGGCGGCATCCCCAGGATCGCCAGCGTACCCAGCGCGAGCCCCCAGCCGATCGCCGGGCTGGTCGTGACCAGCCCGCGGATGCCGTCGATCAGCTGCGTCCCGGTCTTCTGTGCCGCGTGGCCGACGGCGTAGAAGATCGCCGACTTGGTCAGCGAGTGCACCGTCATGTGCAGCAGCGCGGCGAAGTTCGCGATGGGTCCGCCCATGCCGAAGGCGAAGGTGATGATGCCCATGTGCTCGATCGACGAATACGCGAACAGCCGCTTGATGTCCTTCTGCCGCGACAGCAGGAACGCGGCGACGACCACCGACAGCAGGCCGAAGCCCATCATCAGCGTGCTGGCGATGCCGGTGTGCACCGCGCCGTCGACCAGCACCTTGCAGCGGACGACCGCGTACAGCGCGACGTTGAGCAGCAGGCCGGACAGCACCGCGGACACCGGGGTCGGGCCTTCGGCGTGCGCATCCGGCAGCCAGTTGTGCAGCGGCACCAGCCCGACCTTGGTGCCGTATCCGACCAGCAGGAACACGAACGCCAGCAGCAGCACCGTCGGCTCGAGCTGGCCCTTGACCTGGTTGAGCTCGGTCCACAGCAGCGCTCCGCCTTCCGCGCCGAGCAGCTTTTCCGCGGCGAAGAACAGCAGGATCGTCCCGAACAGCGCCTGCGCGATGCCGACGCCGCACAGGATGAAGTACTTCCACGCGGCCTCGAGGCTGGCCGGCGTCCGGTACAGCGAGACCAGCAGCACCGTCGTCAGTGTTGCCGCCTCCATCGCCACCCACAGGATGCCCATGTTGTTGGTCAGCAGCGCCACCAGCATCGTGAAATTGAAGAGCTGGTACATGCTGTGATAGAGCCGCAGCCGCGCGGCGCTCAGCTTCCCGCGCTCGTGCTCGATGCGCATGTACGGCCGCGAGAAGATCGACGTGGTGAATCCGACGAACGCCGTCAGCGCGACCAGGAACACGTTGAACGGGTCGACGAAGAACTGCCGGTCGAGCACCAGCAGCGGCCCGTCCGCAATCACGCGCGCGGTCAGCGCCATCGCCGCGGCGAAGGTGAGGAAGCTGGCGACCGCGTTGACGATGGGCGCCTCGTCGCGCTCGCCGATGATCGCCAGCGCGAGTGCCCCCGCAAGCGGGAATCCGAGGACGGCGAGGATCTCGATCACTCGCCCTCCTTGAGCTTCTCCAGGTGCTTGAGGTCGAGGCTGTCGAACTGCTCGCGGATCTGGAAGAAGAACACCCCGAGAATGAGCATGCCGACCAGCACGTCGAGCGCGATGCCGAGCTCGACCACCATCGGCATGCCGTAGGTGGCGCTGGTCGCGGCAAAGAACAAGCCGTTCTCCATCGACAGGAAGCCGACGACCTGCGTGATGGCCTTGCGTCGCGTGATCATCATCAGGAAGGAGAGCATGACGCAGGCCATGGCGATCCCCAGCGTCGCCCGCGTCACCGTGCTGGCGAGCTGGGAGATCGGCACCGCAAGATTGAACGAGAACACCACCAGCACGATGCCGACCAGCATCGTCGTGGGGATGTTGATCAGCGGCTCGACGTCCCACCGGACTTCGAGCTGCCGGATCAGCCGGTACAGCAGCCACGGCAGCAGGATCACCTTGAGCAGCAGCGTCAGCCCCGCCGACCAGTACAGGTGCGACTGTCCGGTGCCCCAGGCGACGACCGCCGTCGACGCCGCGAGCGTCAGGCCCTGCGCCGCGAACAGGTTGATCAGCGACAGCACGCGGCGCTGCGTGAGCATCGCGAAGGCCAGCAGCAGCAGCAGCGCGGCGAAGAGGTTGATGAGTTGGGCGTAGAACGGGAGCGCGGCCACGGTCAGCTTCCCAGCAGCAGGTGGACCAGCATCGCCAGCACCGCAAGCAGGAACGCGGTGCCCAGGAACTCCGGCGCGCGGAAGATCCGCATCTTGGCCGACAGCGTCTCGATCAGCGCCAGCGCGAAGCCGCCGACGAGCAGTTTCGCGATCAGCGCCGGCACGGCGCCCAGGATCGCCATCCAGTCGTTGCTGCCGGCGGCGATGCCGAAGGGGAAGAAGATCGCCAGCCCGATGCACGAGTAGTTGAACAGCTTCAGCGCCGACGCCCACTCGATCAGCGCCAGGTGGCGGGCCGAGTACTCGAGGATCATCGCCTCGTGGATCATCGTCAGCTCGAGGTGCGTCGCCGGGTTGTCGACAGGTATGCGCGCGTTCTCGGCCAGCGACACCATCGTGAACGCGACGCCGGCGAGTGCCAGGCTCGGGTAGATGGCGAGCTCGCGGTGCGCCAGCGTGTCGACGATCGTCGGCAGCGACGTCGAACCGGAGATCAGCGAGGCCGTGAACAGCACCATCAGCAGCGCCGGCTCGGCGAGGAAGCCGACGAACATCTCGCGGCGCGCACCCATCGAACCGAACGAGGTGCCGATGTCCATCGCCGCCAGCGCGATGAACACGCGGGCCAGCGCGAACAGGCCGACCAGCGCGATCGCGTCGGCGGCGCGCGCGAAGGGCAGGTCGGTCGCGAGCGAGGGCACGATCGCCGCCGCGCAGCACATGGCGCCGAAAACGAGATACGGCGTCATCCGGAACAGCGGCGACGCGTTCGCCGCGACGACCGCGTCCTTCATGAACAGCTTGCGGATCATCCGATACGGCAGCAGCAGCGACGGCGCCGACTTGTTCTGCAGCCACGCGCGGCACTGGTTGACCCAGCCGACGAGCAGCGGCGCCAGCGCGAGGGCGATGGCGAGCTGCAGCAGCTGCGACAGGAAGCCGTAGGCGGTCATCGGACGAAGAACAGCAGCGCGAGCAGCGTGAAGAAGCTGTAGGTGAGGTAGACCGAGATGCGGCCCTGCTGGATGCGACCGATCAGCCGGGCGGTGAAATCGGCCACGCGCGCAATCGGCAGGTACAGCCAGTGCCACCAGTGGTCGCCGGCCTTGACCGAGTAGGCGGGCGCCGTGTCGAACGGCGAGGGCAGATGCCGCTCCATCCGGAAGAAGGGCTCGAACACCTGGCGGATCGGCTGTCCGAAGCCTTCGGCGCTGTCCTGCATCCGCGGTGTCTGCATCGGGAAGCCGCAGTCCCAAGGTGGCGCGCGGCGCACCCGGCCGTGGTAGAGGCGATGGACGACCTGCGCGGTCAGCAGCACGATCGCCACGATCACCGCCAGGACGACCAGCGGGCTGTAGCTCGCGCGATCCGCGCTGATCGGGGTCAGCAGCAGCCAGTTGCCGGTGACCGAGCGGATGGCCGTGGAGCCGAGCAGCATGCTGTTGATCGGATCGATCGCGGCGATCACGGCGACCGGAAACACGCCGAGCAGCACGCAGCCGGCGGCGAGCCAGATCAGCGCGACCCGCTCCGGCCAGCCGGCGTCCTGCGCGTAGGCGAGATTGGCCTCGCGCGGCTGGCCGAGGAAGATCACGCCGTAGAACTTGACCATCACGTACGCGGCCAGTGCGGCGGCGAGCACCAGCGCCGCGGCGGCCAGCGGCACCAGCATGTTGACGAACGACTGCGGCAGCGTCGGCGTGAACAGGAACGCCTGCAGCAGCAGCCACTCGGAGACGAAGCCGTTGAGCGGCGGCAGGCCGGCGATCGCCAGCGTGCCGACCAGAGCGAGCCACGCGACCCATGGCATCCGGTGGATGAGGCCGCCGAGCTTGCCGAGGCTGCGCTCCTTCGTCGCGTGCAGCACCGACCCTGTGGCGAGGAACAGCAGGCTCTTGAAGAACGCGTGATTCAGCGTGTGGTAGAGCACCGCGGTCAGCGTGACGGCGGCCAGCAGCGACTTGTCGTAGGCCTTGAACAGGATCGTGAGGCCGATGCCGGCGACGATGATGCCGATGTTCTCGATCGACGAATACGCGAGCAGGCGCTTCATGTCGGTCTGCACGGCGGCGAAGATCACGCCGAACAGCGCCGTGACGAGGCCGAGCGCGAGAGCGGTCACGCCCCACCACCACAGCTGCGTTCCGAGCAGGTCGAAGGTCACGCGCAGCAGCCCGTAGATCGCCGTCTTCAGCATCACGCCGCTCATCAGCGCCGACACCGGCGACGGTGCCGCAGGGTGCGCCTCGGGCAGCCAGACGTGCAGCGGAACGATCCCGGCCTTGGCCCCGAAGCCGAACAGCGCGAGGAAGAACGCCGCCGACGGCCACGCGCCGGCGAGCTTCGCCGCGCGCATCGCGTCGAAGGTGTAGTCGCCGCTGCCGCCCTGAAGGACGCCGAAGCAGAGCAGGATGCCGATCGCGCCGACGTGCGCGATCAGGAGGTAGAGGAAACCCGCGCGGCGGATTTCGGGAATCCGGTGTTCGGTGGTGACGAGGAAGTACGACGACAGCGCCATCGACTCCCAGGCGACCATGAACGCGTACGCGTCGTCGGCGATCAGCACCAGCGCCATCGACGCCAGGAACGCGTGGTACTGGGCGCAGATCACGCCGGGGGCCGTACCTTCGCTGGAGCGGAAGTAGCCGATCGAGAACACCGAGATCGCGGCGCCGGCGGCTCCCAGCAGCAGCAGGAAGAACGACGACAATGCGTCGAGGCGCAGGTGGAACGGCAGGTCCGGCAGCCCCAGCGGCAGCACCAGGGTTCGCGGCGGCGAGGCGATGCCGACGAAGCCGACGATCGCGAGCGCGAGTCCGACCGCGGCCCCGAGGGGAAACAGGACGCGGCTGACGAAGCCGAAGTGCCGGGGGCGCGCGAGTCCGAGCGCGCCGATCAGGAGCCAGGCGCCGATGGCCGCGACCACCAGGGTCAGCAACTCCGGGCGCAACGCGCTCATTGCCTGCCTTCGTGCTGCGCACTCCGGTGTTCGCCCCTGGGACGGCCCGGCGGGGTTGCCGGACAGCCCTCGTGCTGCGCACACCGATGTTCGCCCTTGGGACGGCCCGGCAGGCGCACTGCCGCGTTCATCGGCGGGCGCACCGCGCGGCGGAATCGCTGGGGGTCATTTCACGCGCATGCCGGGCTTCGCGCCGCTGTCCGGGGCCAGCAGGAAGATGCCGGGGCCGTCGCCCGACGCGGCGAGCACCATGCCCTCGGACAGGCCGAACTTCATCTTGCGCGGTGCGAGATTGGCGACCATCGGCGTCAGCCGCCCGACCAGGTCCTCGGGCCGGTACGCCGACTTGATGCCGGCGAACACCGTGCGGTGGCGCTCCTCGCCGACGTCGAGCGTGAGCTTCAGCAGCTTGTCGGCGCCCTCGATGTGCTCGGCGGCGACGATGCGGGCGATGCGCAGGTCGATCCTGGTGAAGTCGTCGATGCCGATGGTCGCCGCGGAACCGGCCGGGCCGGCCGACGCGGCTGCGGGGCCCGGCGGAGCGGCCGCAGGCGCCGGTGTCGGCGCGACGACGGGCCCGGCGCCGCCGGACACCGGGATCGCGGCGGCCGCCGCGGCGACGGCCTTCGGCCCCTCGAGCAGCGCGTCGACGTCCTTGGGCTCGATGCGGGAGATCAGGTGGCGGTACGGCCCGATGCGGACCGGCGGCTTCCACGCGTCGGACCAGACGTAGTCGCGGTCGAGGCCGAAGAGCTCGCGGGCCACCCGCGAGGCGACCGCGGGCAGGACCGGCGCCAGCATCACGGTGAGCTGCTGGAAGCCCGCGAGCGCGGTCGTGCACACCGTCTGCAGCCGGTCGCGCGCGCCGGGATCCTTGGCCAGCAGCCATGGCTGCGCGGCGTCGAACGCCTCGTTGATGCGGTCGGCGATGCGCATGGCGTCGCGCAGCACGCGGCCGAACTCGCGTGCCTCGTAGCCGGAGCGCGCCGCCTCCGCTTCCATCTGCGCGATGGTGAGGCGGTTGGCGCGGTCGTTGTCGTCTTCCGCCGGGGTTCCGAGCTGCCCGTCGAAGTGGCGTGCGATGAACGTCGCCGCCCGGCTCGCGATGTTGACGTACTTCCCGACGAGGTCGCTGTTGACGCGGGCGATGAAATCGTCGGGATTGAAGTCGAGGTCCTCGACGCGGGCGTTCAGCTTGGCCGCGATGTAGTAGCGCAGCCACTCGGGGTTGAGGCCGAGGTCCATGTAGCGCTGGGGCGAGATGCCGGTCCCGCGCGACTTCGACATCTTCTCGCCGGAGAAGGTGATGAAGCCGTGGACGAAGACGTTGTCGGGAGTCTTGCGGCCCGAGAAGTGCAGCATCGCCGGCCAGAACAGCGTGTGGAAGTAGACGATGTCCTTGCCGATGAAGTGGTACTGCTCGACCGCGGGGTCGGCGAGAAAGGCCGCGAAGTCGCGCGGCTCGCCGAGCTTCGCGGCGGCGCCCGACGAGAAATGCTTCTCCAGCGCGGCGAGGTATCCGATCGGCGCGTCGAGCCAGACGTAGAAGTACTTCTTCGGCGCGCCGGCCGGCAGGTCGGGAATCTCGATGCCGAAGTAGGGGGCGTCGCGCGAGATGTCCCAGTCGGCCAGCGCGGTGCCGCCTTCGCCCAGCCACTCCTGGATCTTGTTGAACACCTCCGGCTGCAGCGGCGTCGCCTTCGTCCACTGCTGCAGGAACGCGACGACCTCGGGCGCGGACAGCCGGAAGAACAGGTGCTCCGACGCGCGCATCTCGGGCGTCGCGCCGGTGATCGTCGAGTAGGGGTTCCGGAGGTCGGTCGGCGCGTAGGTGGCGCCGCAGACCTCGCAGGCGTCGCCGAACTGGTCCTTGGCGCCGCACTTCGGGCATTCGCCCTTGATGTAGCGGTCGGGCAGGAACATGCCCTTGACCGGGTCGTAGAACTGCTCGACGGTCCGGGTGCTGACGAGGCCGCGGTCGCGCAGCGCGCGGTAGATGCCCTGTGCGAGCCCGACGTTCTCGGCCGAGTGCGTCGTGTGGGTGGTGTCGAAGCTGATCAGGTACCGCGCCCAGTCCGCCCGGTGCGACTCGGCGACCCGGCCGATCAGCGCCTCCGGCGTGATCCCCTCGGCCTCCGCCTTGAGCATGATCGGCGCGCCGTGCGTGTCGTCGGCGCAGACGAAGTGGACCGCGTTGCCCTGCATCCGCTGGAAGCGCACCCAGATGTCGGCCTGGATGTACTCCATGATGTGGCCGATGTGGAACGGGCCGTTCGCGTACGGCAGCGCGGTCGTGACGAACAGCGTGCGGCGCGCGGGGGCGCCCGGGGCGGACATGCGGAAGGCCTTGCCGGAAACGGGGGAAAGGGCAATTCTATCAAACCGGCCCCTCCCGGCATATCGAAAGGCGCCGCTTTTCGATAGACTTGCGCGTTTCCCGGCGTTTCCCAATAGCATCCACGGAGCACCCCATGGCAATCACCGAGGCCGACGTCACCGCGCGGCTCGCCGCGCTCGTCGACCCGAACACCGGCAAGAGCTTCGTCGCCGGCAAGGCAGTGAAGAAGATCGCCGTCGCGGGCGCCGACGTCAGCGTCGACCTGCAGCTCGGCTACCCGGCGAAGTCGCAGCACGAGACCCTGCGGACGCTGGTCGCCGGCGACCTGGCGACGCTGTCGGGCGCCGGCCGGATCACCGTCAACGTCACGCAGAAGATCACGTCGCACGCGGTCCAGCGCGGGGTCAAGCTCGTCCCCGGCGTCAAGAACATCATCGCCGTCGCCAGCGGCAAGGGCGGCGTCGGCAAGTCGACGACCGCGGTCAACCTGGCGCTGGCGCTCGCCGCCGAGGGCGCCAGCGTCGGCGTGCTCGACGCCGACATCTACGGGCCGTCGCAGCCGACGATGCTGGGCATCGCCGGCCGCCCCGAGTCGAAGGACGGCAAGACGCTCGAGCCGCTGGAGGCCTACGGGCTGCAGGCGATGTCGATCGGCTTCCTCATCGACGTCGACACGCCGATGGTCTGGCGCGGCCCGATGGTGACGCAGGCGCTCGAGCAGCTGCTGAAGGACACCAACTGGCGCGACCTCGACTACCTGGTCGTCGACATGCCGCCGGGCACGGGCGACATCCAGCTCACGCTCTCGCAGAAGGTGCCGGTCACCGGGGCGGTCATCGTCACCACGCCGCAGGACATCGCGCTGCTCGATGCGCGCAAGGGACTCAAGATGTTCGAGAAGGTCGGCGTGCCCATCGTCGGCATCGTCGAGAACATGGCGATCCACATCTGCAGCAAGTGCGGCCACGCCGAGCACATCTTCGGCGAAGGCGGCGCGCAGAAGATGTGCGACGACTACAAGGTGCCGTTCCTCGGCGCGCTGCCGCTCGACATCCGCATCCGCGAGCAGGCGGACTCCGGCCGCCCCACGGTCGTCGCCGACCCCGACGGCGCGGTCGCGAACACCTACCGCGAGATCGCGCGCAGGACCGCGGTGTTCGTGGCCCAGAAAGCCGAGGACTTCTCCGCCAAGTTCCCCAGCATCGTGATCCAGAACACCTGAACCGCCGCGGAGGCGCAACGCGCCTCCGTACGAGGAGCGACCCCAGATGATCAAGTCGGACAAGTGGATCCGCCGGATGGCGAGCGAGCACGCCATGATCGAGCCGTTCGAGCCGGGGCAGGTGCGCGAGGTCGACGGCCGCCGGATCGTCTCGTACGGCACGTCGAGCTACGGCTACGACATCCGCTGCTCGACCGAGTTCAAGATCTTCACCAACATCAACTCGACGATCGTCGATCCCAAGAACTTCGACGCGGCGTCGTTCGTCGACTTCCGCGGCGACGTCTGCATCATCCCGCCGAACTCGTTCGCGCTGGCGCGGACCATCGAGTATTTCCGCATCCCGCGCAACGTCCTGACGATCTGCCTGGGCAAGAGCACCTACGCCCGCTGCGGCATCATCGTCAACGTCACGCCGTTCGAGCCCGAGTGGGAGGGCTACGTGACGCTGGAGTTCAGCAACACGACGCCGCTGCCGGCCAAGATCTACGCCAACGAGGGTGTCGCGCAGGTGATCTTCTTCGAGTCCGACGAGGTCTGCGAGACGTCGTACAAGGACCGCGGCGGCAAGTACCAGGGGCAGCAGGGCGTCACGCTGCCGCGGATCTGACCGCCCCCGCGCCGCACCCGGCCCGCCACCGCCAGCCCCGGCGAAACCGCCCGCACCGCCGTCCACGAGGATCGACGCCGCCATGAAATTCCGCTTTCCCATCGTCATCATCGACGAGGACTTCCGCTCCGAGAACACCTCCGGCCTCGGCATCCGCGCGCTCGCGGAGGCGATCCAGAAGGAGGGGATGGAAGTGCTGGGAGTAACCAGCTACGGCGACCTGTCGCAGTTCGCGCAGCAGCAGTCGCGCGCGTCGGCGTTCATCCTCTCGATCGACGACGAGGAGTTCACGCCGGGTCCCGAGCTCGACCCTGCGGTCGTCAACCTGCGCGCGTTCATCCGCGAGATCCGCTTCAAGAACGCGGAGATACCGATCTACCTGTACGGCGAGACGCGCACCTCGCAGCACATCCCGAACGACGTGCTGCGCGAGCTGCACGGCTTCATCCACATGTTCGAGGACACGCCGGAGTTCGTCGCGCGGCACATCATCCGCGAGGCGAAGAGCTACCTCGACTCGCTGTCGCCGCCGTTCTTCCGCGCGCTGGTCGACTATGCGCAGGACGGCTCGTTCTCCTGGCACTGCCCCGGGCACTCGGGCGGCGTCGCGTTCCTGAAGAGCCCGGTCGGCCAGATGTTCCACCAGTTCTTCGGCGAGAACATGCTGCGCGCCGACGTCTGCAACGCCGTCGACGAGCTGGGCCAGCTGCTCGACCACACGGGGCCCGTCGCCGCGGCCGAGCGCAATGCCGCGCGGATCTTCGGCGCCGACCACTGCTTCTTCGTCACCAACGGGACGTCGACGTCGAACAAGATGGTGTGGCACGCCAACGTGGCGCCGAACGACATCGTCGTCGTCGACCGCAACTGCCACGTGTCGGTGCTGCACGCGATCACGATGACGGGCGCGATCCCCGTGTTCCTGCCGCCGACGCGCAACCACCTCGGCATCATCGGGCCGATCCCGCTCGACGAGTTCCGTCCCGAGAGCATCCGGCGCCGGATCGACGCCAACCCGTTCGCGCGCGAGGCGAAGAACAAGAAGCCCCGCATCCTGACGCTGACGCAGAGCACCTACGACGGCATCGCCTACAACGTCGAGATGCTGAAGGAGACGCTGGGCAACAGCATCGAGACGCTGCACTTCGACGAGGCCTGGCTGCCGCACGCGACGTTCCACGACTTCTACAAGGACATGCACGCGATCGGCAAGGACCGGCCGCGCAGCAAGGAGGCGATGATCTTCGCGACGCACTCGACGCACAAGCTGCTCGCCGGCATCTCGCAGGCGTCGCAGATCATCGTGCAGGAGTCGGAGACCCGCAAGCTCGACCGGCACCTGTTCAACGAGGCGTACCTGATGCACACGTCGACGTCGCCGCAGTACGCGATCATCGCGTCCTGCGACGTCTCGGCGGCGATGATGGAGCCGCCCGGCGGCACCGCGCTGGTCGAGGAATCGATCAGCGAGGCGCTGGACTTCCGGCGCGCGATGCGCAAGGTCGACGACGAGTGGGGCAAGGACTGGTGGTTCAAGGTCTGGGGCCCGGAACGCCTCGCCGCCGAAGGCATCGGCAAGCGCGACGACTGGCTGCTGCGCGCGAACGAGAAGTGGCACGGCTTCGGCGACCTCGCGCCGGGGTTCACCATCCTCGATCCGATCAAGGCGACCGTCATCACCCCCGGCCTCGATGTCTCGGGCAAGTTCGCCAAGAGCGGCATCCCGGCGTCGATCGTCACCAAGTTCCTGGCCGAGCACGGCGTCATCGTCGAGAAGACCGGGCTGTACTCGTTCTTCATCATGTTCACCATCGGCATCACCAAGGGCCGCTGGAACACGCTGGTGACCGCGCTGCAGCAGTTCAAGGACGACTACGACCGCAACCAGCCGCTGTGGAAGATCCTGCCGGAGTTCGTCGCCAAGCAGCCCCGCTACGAGCGGGTCGGCCTGCGCGACCTGTGCCAGGAGATCCACGACATGTACAAGGCCAACGACGTCGCCCGCGTCACGACCGAGATGTACCTGTCGGACATGGAGCCGGCGATGAAGCCTTCGGATGCGTTCGCCTGCATGGCGCATCGCGAGCTCGACCGCGTCGAGATCGACGACCTCGAGGGGCGCGTGACCAGCGTGCTGCTGACCCCGTACCCGCCCGGGATTCCGCTGCTGATTCCCGGCGAGCGGTTCAACCGGACCATCGTCGAGTACCTGAAGTTCGCGCGCAGTTTCAACGAGCGCTTCCCGGGCTTCGACACCGACATCCACGGCCTGGTCGAGGAGACCGTCGGCGGCAGGACCCGCTACTACATGGACTGCGTGCGGCAGAAGTGACGCGGGGCAGGCGCGGCAGCGATCCTGCCGCGGGGGCGGGAGGCGGGGGGCGTCAGGCGGCGACGCGTGCCGCGGCTTCGGCCGGGGCAGGCGAGGCGGTCCCGGGCGGTTCCTTCTCCGCGCGCTCCGCCGCGGCATGGACGACCGCCGAGGCGAGCACGCAGGAGGCCATCCGCACTTCCATCGGGTCGGTGCGCGCCGGCGCGACGACCGGCACCCTCGCGCCGAGCACCAGCCCGGCCGCGAGCCCGCCGGTCAGCGCCGTCAGCGTGCGCAGCACCATGGTCGCGGCTTCCATCGACGGCGCGATCAGCACGTCGGCGCGGCCGGCGATGTCCGAGGTGACGCCGTTGGCGCGCGCGGCGGCGCCGGACAGGGCGCTGTCGGGCGTCAGCGGGCCGTCGACGATCGCGCCGCGGAACAGGCCCTGCGCGGCCATAAGCTTCAGCGCGATCGCGTCACGCGTCGACGGGAACGCGGGCGACTCGACGTCGGTCGCCGCGAGCAGCGCCACCGCCGGCGTCGCGAAGCCGAGCGCCAATGCGAGATCGATCGTGTTCTGCACGATGTCGCGCTTGGCGGCGAGGTTCGGGTTGATGTTGAGGTGGGCGTCCGCGAGCAGCAGCCCCGCGGCGCGTCCCGGCAGGTCGAGGAAGGTCGCGTGCGACAGCCGGCGGTCGGTGCGCAGGCCCGACTCGGGCGCGGCCACCGGCGAGAGCAGGTCCTCGTTGCCGAGGCTGCCCTTGACCAGCGCGGCGACGCGCCCGTCGCGCGCGAGCTCGGCCGCGCGGACCGCGGCCGCACGCGGATCGTCGGCGGTGTCGACCAGTTCCAGTCGCGAGATGTCGAGACCGGCCATGTTCGCGAGGTCGCGCAGCCGCGATTCCGGTCCGACCAGCACCGGCGCGAGGTAGCCGGCGAAGCTGCCGGACAGCGCCAGCTGCAGCGAATCGCGGTCGCACGGGTAGACGAATGCCGCGCGCAGCGGCGGACGCATCCGGAGGCGTTCGACCAGGCGCTGGAGGTGCGGGCGGATCACCATCCCGTGAGCCTGCCCACCCGCCATGACGTTGTCAATGTCGCGGCGCAGCCAGCCTGCCGGCGGGACGGCTCAGGCCGACGGACGGCATCCCGCGGCGGCCGGCCGGGACGCCGCACCGACCGGCCGGGACGCCGCACCCGGTCAGGCCGTCGCCTTCCGCGGCACGACCAGCCGCTCGTCCCGGCGCATCGGAAGGTCGAACCCGTACGCGACGATGCCGATGGCGACGGTGCTCATGCCCCGCACCTCCGTGCGCAGCAGATGCGAACCTGCCGGAGGGTCACCGGTCGCCGCGCGAACGCAGGTGCTAGAGCGCGCCGAGTGTGCGGCGCAGGATGTCCGTGATGCTGTCGATGTGCCCGCGCTCGGCGATGAGCGGCGGCGCGACGATCGCGGCGTCGCCGGTCGCCTTGAGGTGCAGGCCGGCGTCGAACAGCATTTTCTGGAAGCGGTGTCCGCGGCGGCCGGGGACGCCGTCGGACTGCACGTCGATCGCGGCCATCATCCCGTAGCCGCGGATGTCGGCGACGACCGGGAGGTCGGCGAGCGAGAACATCGCGTCGAGAAAATACGGCGACAGCTCGCGGCCGCGCTCGAACAGACCCTCGCGGCGGTAGATGTCGAGCGTGGCGAGCCCGGCCGCGCACGACGCGGGGTGCCCGGAGTAGGTATAGCCGTGGAAGAACTCGATCGCCCCGTCGGCCGCTGCGCCCATGATCGTGTCGTGGACGCGCTGGCTGATGGCCACCGCGCCCATCGGCTGCGCGCCGTTGGTGATGCCCTTGGCCATGGTCATCAGGTCGGGCGTGACGCCGAAGCTCTGCGCGGCGAACGCCGATCCGGTGCGGCCGAAGCCGGTGATCACCTCGTCGAACACCAGCAGGATGCCGTGCTGGTCGCAGATCTCGCGCAGCCGCTTGAGGTAGCCCTTCGGCGGCACCAGGCAGCCGGTCGATCCGGCGATCGGCTCGACGAAGCACGCCGCGATGTTCTCGGGCCCGTGCAGGACGACGAGCCGCGCGAGGTCGTCGGCCAGGTCGGCGCCGTGCGCGCCTTCGCCCGGCACCAGGAAGTTCTCCCTGAGATGGGTGTGCCGCATGTGCGCGATGCCCGGCAGCGTCGGGCCGAACTTGCGCCGGTTGTTGACGAGGCCCGACAGCGCGACGCCGCCGAAGTTGACGCCGTGGTAGGCGCGCTCGCGCGAAACGAACATCGTGCGGCCGCCCTGGCCCTTCGCCTGCCAGTACGCCAGCGCCACCTTCATCGCCGTGTCGACCGCCTCGGAGCCGGAGCCGACGAAAAAGATGCGGTTGAGGTCGCCCGGCGTCATCTCGGCGATGCGGGTCGCGAGTTCGAACTGCTTCGGGTGCCCGCGCGTGAACGGCGCGATGAAGTCCAGCTCGCGCAGCTGCGCCGAGACCGCGTCGGCGATCTCGCGGCGCGCGTGACCGGCGTTGACGCAGAACAGGCCCGACGACGCGTCGATCAGCCGGTCGCCGCGGTCGTTCCACAGGTACATGCCCTCGGCCCGGACGACCATCTTCGGGTCGTGCTTGAAGTCGCGATTGGGCGTGAACGGCATCCAGTACTCGTCGAGCGACAGCTGCTTCGACGCGGCGGGGTCCTGCAGCTTCGGCTCGGCGTGGCCCATCGTCGGCTCCTCGAATGCGTGTGCAGCGCTGATCCTACACCCGTGCCGACGCCAGTAGCGCGCGGCCCCTGCCGCGGCTGGAGGGGTGCCGCAGCGGGGGTGCCCCCTTTCCGCGGCGGGCAAACCGCGCTACCGTCGGCGCGTCCACGACATCCGGAGGCAGGTCATGCGCATCGGCGTACCCAGGGAAATCAAGGTTCTCGAAAACCGTGTCGGCCTCACGCCCGGCAGCGTCCGCGAGGTGGTCGCGCACGGCCACCAGGTCGTCGTCGAGCACAACGCGGGGCAGGGGATCGGGATGGACGACGACGCCTACCGCCGGGCGGGCGCGACCGTCGCCGCCACCGCGGCGGAGGTGTTCGCCGCAGCCGACATGATCGTCAAGGTGAAGGAGCCGCAGGCCGGCGAGCGCAGGATGCTGCGAAAGGGGCAGATCCTGTTCACCTATCTGCACCTCGCACCCGATCCCGAGCAGGCGGCGGATCTCATCGCCAGCGGCGCCGTCTGCATCGCGTACGAGACCGTCACCTCGGCCGCGGGCGGCCTGCCGTTGCTGGCGCCGATGTCCGAGGTCGCGGGACGGATGGCGATCCAGGCCGGCGCGTACTACCTCGAGAAGCCGCACGGCGGCCTCGGCGTGCTGCTGGGCGGCGTGCCGGGCGTGGACCCGGCCAAGGTGGTGGTGCTCGGCGGCGGGGTCGTCGGCTCGCACGCCTGCCACATCGCGCTGGGCATGGGCGCGGAAGTCTGGGTGCTCGACCGCAGCAACGACGTGCTGCGCGCGCTGTGGCGGCAGTTCGGCCGGCCGCTCAACACCGTGTTCTCGACCCGCGATGCGATCGAGCGGCACGTCACCACCGCCGACCTCGTCGTCGGCGGGGTGCTGATCCCGGGCGCGTCGGCGCCGAAGCTCGTCTCGCGCGAACTCGTCGCGCGGATGAAGCCCGGCTCGGTGATCGTCGACGTCGCGATCGACCAGGGCGGCTGCTTCGAGACCTCGCATGCGACGACGCACGCCGAGCCGGTTTACGTCGTCGACGGGGTCACCCACTACTGCGTCGCCAACATGCCGGGCGGCGTGCCGCGCACGTCGACCTTTGCGCTCAACAACGCGACGCTGCCGTTCGTGCTGGCGCTGGCCGACCGAGGATGGAAGGCGGCGCTGGCGGCCGATCCGCACCTGCTCGCCGGCCTCAACATCGCGTTCGGCAAGGTCACCTGCGCGCCGGTGGCCGAGGCCCTCGGCTACGCGTACGTCGATCCGGCCGGGGTGATGGGCTGAGCGCAACCGGCGGTCCGCGGCAGGCTGCACCGTACCTGACTTTCGTGGTGACCCCGCAGACCGGGCCGATGACCCTTGGGCTGCCGGTGCGGCACCGCGCGAAGTGCCGCGCGACGGCGGTGTGACGCGTCGCGCCGCCCTCAGCGCGCGGTCAGCCCGCGCGCGAGGTCGCGCAGCTCGTTCATGTCCTGGCCGTTGATCCGCAGGCGCCCGTCGCGCCAGAGCAGCGTCGTGGCGACTTCGTCGCCTTCGATCCGGATCCAGCCCTGCGCCGCGGCCTGCTCCAGCTGCTTCCGCGCCGCGGCGTCGGGGTCCGGCGCCAGAGCTTCGGGCAGCGGATACGGGCTGGCGGCGCCGCCCGGGGGCGACACCAGTCCCGCGGCGGCCTTGGCACCGGCGCGGGTTCCGCTGACGACCAGCGACGTGGTGGCGCGGGCGTTGATCTCGGCATCGAGCCGGTCCAGCGCGCCGGCGTTGCCGCCCTTCGGGTCGTAGCCCTGGCCGTCGAAGGTCAGCGCGATCCTGATCTCGACCCGGCCCTCGCGCGCCTTCAACCCGAACCGGATGTCGGCTGCAGGCGAGCCGCGCAGCAGGTCCTCGAACAGCTCGGCCGACGGCGCCCGGGTCGCCGGCGCGCGCCCCGGCCGCGGCGGCGCGGTGACCGCCGCGTCGCCGTCGGTCATCCTGGCCGCCTCGTCCATGAAGCGCGCCAGCGGTTCCTTGGCGAGGTGCCGCGCGTCGAAGCTGAATTCGATCGCCGCGTCGGAAAGGTTCTGCAGCGTGTGCTTCGCGGCGAGCGCCGAGGCCGCCAGGGTGAACTGCATGCCCACATGCTCGCCTTCGTCGCGGCTGGCAAAGGTCGACACCGGATTGGTCGCGGTCAGGATCGTCGCCCCCGCCTCGGTCAACGACACCGACGCTGCGCCGAGCGACCCTTTCTGGTTCCACCGGCGCTCGACGGTCCCCAGCGAGCCCTCGCCCTTCAGCGCCGCGTCCCTGAACTCCATCACGTCCGGAGCGTCGGCGCGACCGATCGGCTGGCGCTCGACCCGCAGCACGGGCAGCACGATGTCGTAGGTCAGTGCGCCGTCGCGCCGCCAGTCGACGGTGCCGGCGACAGCGGCGATCTCGAGCGTCCCGCCGGCCACCTCCGGCACCCGGCGCTTGAACGCCTGCGATTCGATTTGCGTCAGCGCATCGCCGCCCCACGACAGCCGGGTGCGGGTCGTGAACTCCGGCAGCTTCGCGCCCCACGGCCCGAGGGCATCGCGGACCTTCTGGCCGAGTTCCGGAACCGCGACCCAGTCGGCGGGCCCCCCCGACGCGAACGGCCAGTGGCGGATCGCGGCGGGCAGCGTCACCAGCGGCGCGCCGTCGCGATCGACGACGCTGATCCGCGCCGTGGCGCCCCGCCAGCCGCGCTCGTAGCTGTCGATGCGCAACCGGATCCTGGCGTCCCTGTCCGCCTCGACCTGCGCGACGCGCGCGCGGACGAGCTGTTCGGTCCGCCAGCCGACGACCCACGGCGCGGCGGCCGCGGCGGTCGCGACCGCGACGACGGCAACGATCAGGCTGCGATTCATCGTTCGGTTTCCCCCTTGGCCCGCCATCTTACTTGGCCGGGCTCGACCGGCGGCGTCGCCGGCGCATCGGTGACCCCTTCAGCCCTGCCGTTGGGGGGGAACGGAGCAGGGCGCCGCGGGCCGCCGGCCGCGCGTGGTGGCCCCGGCGCGGCTCAGTGCGCCGGCGCCGCCGCCGTCAGCCACTGGACGATCGACGCGCGGTCGGGGACGACGCCCGCCACGGCCACCTTGCCGTTGACCAGCACCGCCGGCGTCGACAGCACGCCGTAGCGTGCAATTTCCTGCAGGTCCTCGACCTTTTCCAGGTTGATGGCAATGCCGCGTTCCCGGGCCACTTCGGCAATCACCCGCGCCGTCGTCTGGCAGCGCCCGCAGCCTGTGCCCAGGACCTTGACTTCGATCATCGCCGACTCCTTCCCGCCGACTTGCGTACGGCGTCACAGCAATGCATTGAACACGCAACCGACCGCCACGACTGCCGCGGTCACGACTACGACGACGGCCGCCACTGCCCGCTACCCCAACGTCGGTGCGGGGCGCGCGCCCTGGATACTCCCTGCGGCATTGCCGGCCGGCGCTCTCATGCTGCGCCCGCACCGAGCCCCGGCGCATTGAGCGGCGTCAACAACGCTGCGCTGCAATGCAGGCGGCCGAGGGCGCGTCGCTGCCGCCAGCCGTCGCTGCCGGCGGCGCACCGGGCGGGGCGACTTCGCGTCCGAGGGCGAATTCGTCGCCGAAGTTGACCTGAGTCAATCGGGTCCGGCCGGCATATGGGTCAAATCGCCGCAGGGGCCCTGCGGCGTCGCGGTCGGATCGGGGCATGACCGGCGCAACGTCGGACGGCGGGAGCGGTGCCCCGCGACTCGTCGAGGATGACCCGTGACCATCGAAACATTGCCCGCCGCGCTCGCGTCGATCCTCGTCCGCCACTCGGTCGGGCCGAAGCATCTGCGCGATCCGGCGCCTGACGATGCTGCGCTCGAACTGGCCGCGCGAGCGGCGCTGCGCGCCCCCGATCACGGCAAGCTGGTGCCGTTTCGCTTCGCGGTCGTCCGCGGCGCGGCGCGGGAACGGCTGGCCGACCTGTTCGAGGACTACGGTCGCCGGCGCGGCAAGTCCGCCGGAGACGTCGCGGCCGAGCGCGATCGGGCGGCGGGGCCGCCGGTCGTCGTCGCGGTGGTGACGCGCATCGACGCGGCCAACCCCGACGTGCCGCCGCACGAGCAATGGGCGTGCGCCGGCGGGGCGGTCGCGAACTTCCTCAACGCGCTGCACGCGCTAGGCTACGCCGGCAAGATGCTGTCGGGCGCGCGCGCCGCCGACCCGGTCATTGCGGCGGCGTTCTGCGGTCCGGGGGAGGCGTTGCTGGGCTGGATTGCGGCGGGGACTGCCGGCGCGCCGCCGAAGGGGCGCGGCGTCGACGAGCCGCGATCGGTGCTCGGGTCCTGGGTGCCTGCCGCCGACCGGTGACGGGCCGTCCGGGCGCGCCAACTCCTTGTTCCGACTGGCCGGGGCGACGGGCGACCCGGGACCGGGCGGGCTGTCATCCGGATTCGCTCAGTTGTCATCGTGCTGTCACGCGAGGCCGTAACAATGCTCGGCGTCACCCGACACCCACGAGGATCGCCATGCATCGCCTTCACGCCGTCAAAGGATTTCTCGCCGCCGCCGCGCTTGCGCTGGGCGTCGGCGCCGCCACCGCGCACGCCGCCGACATCACCGGCGCCGGCGCCACGTTCCCTTACCCGATCTACGCCAAGTGGGCCGAGGCCTACAAGAAGGCCACCGGCGTCGGGATGAACTACCAGTCGATCGGCTCCGGCGGCGGCATCGCGCAGATCAAGGCGAAGACCGTCGATTTCGGCGCGTCGGACATGCCGCTCAAGGCAGAGGATCTCGCGCAGTCGGGCCTGGTCCAGTTCCCTGCGATCATCGGCGGTGTCGTGCCGATCGTGAACCTCGAAGGTATCGCCCCGGGCCAGCTGCGCTTCACCGGCCCCGTGCTCGCCGACATCTACCTCGGCAAGATCAAGAGCTGGAACGACAAGGCGATCGCCGATCTCAACCCGGGCGTCAAGCTGCCCGCGGAGCCGATCACCGTCGTCCGTCGCTCGGACGGATCGGGCACGACGTTCATCTGGACCGACTACCTTTCCAAGGTCAGCCCGGAATGGAAGACGAAGGTCGGGGCCGGCACGGCCGTCTCCTGGCCCGAAGGCGTGGGCGGCAAGGGCAACGAGGGCGTCGCCGCGTACGTCCAGCGGATCAAGGGGTCGATCGGCTACGTCGAGTATGCGTACGCGAAGAAGAACAAGATGGCGCATGGCGCGGTGCAGAACCGCGACGGCCAGTACGTGCAGCCGGACGACGCGACGTTCCAGGCCGCCGCTGCGGGCGCCGACTGGAAGGGGACGCCCGGCTTCGGCGTGATCCTGACCGACCAGCCGGGCAAGGCGAGCTGGCCGATCAGCGGGGCGTCGTTCATTCTGATGTACGCCAAGCAGGACAAGCCGGCCAACGCCGTCGAGGTGATGAAGTTCTTCGACTGGTCGTTCAAGAACGGCGCCAAGATGGCCGAGGAACTCGACTACGTGCCGATCCCGGACGTGCTGTCGAAGCAGATCGCGGATACGTGGAAGGCGAACATAAAGGACGGCGGCGGCAAGGCGCTCTGGAACTGACGTCGACGGTCCGGGACCCCGGCTTCCGCCCGCGGGTCCCGGCGGCCCATGGTCACACGCCGGCCGCGCTCCGCCGCGGCCGCAGCGATTTCCCAGGGGGTATCATGAACACCCACGCGGCGACCGCCACGCTGCCCAGAGCCATGTCCGCCGACCGCCCGACCCGCGAGCAGCGCGAGCCCAACCCGCCCGCGCGGCACGCTTCGGCCGGCCGCTGGCAGGATGCGCTGTTCGAGAACACGACGCGCTTTTTCGCGCTGCTGGTCCTCGCGACGCTGGTCGGCATCCTGCTCGCATTGCTGATCACCGCCTGGCCGGCGCTGCAGAAGTTCGGCCCCGCGTTCTTCTTCACCAACGTCTGGAATCCGGTCACCAGCCAGTTCGGCGGGCTCGCGCCGATCTACGGCACGCTGGTCACGTCGTTCATCGCGCTGCTCATCGGCGTGCCGGTGAGCTTCGGCATCGCGCTGTTCCTCACCGAGATGTGCCCGGCGTCGCTGAAGCGGCCGCTGGGCACCGCCGTCGAGCTGCTCGCGGCGATCCCGTCGATCATCTACGGCATGTGGGGTCTGTTCGTATTCGCGCCGCTGTTCGGCGACCACGTGCAGCCGCTCCTGACGGCCACGATCGGCAAAGTGCCGGTGATCGGCGCGCTGTTCCAGGGCGCGCCCAACGGCATCGGCATCCTGACGGCGGGAATCATCCTGTCGGTGATGATCATCCCGTTCGTCGCGTCGGTGATGCGCGACGTGTTCGAGATCGTGCCGCCGGTGCTGAAGGAGTCGGCGTACGGCATCGGCGCGACGACCTGGGAGGTCGTCTGGAACATCGTGCTGCCGTACACCAAGGTCGGCGTGATCGGCGGCATCATGCTCGGGCTGGGCCGCGCGCTCGGCGAGACGATGGCGGTCACCTTCGTCATCGGCAACGCGTACAAGATCAGCGCCGGGCTGTTCGAGCCCGGCAACTCGATCGCTTCCGCGCTCGCCAACGAGTTCAACGAGGCGGCCGACCCGGTGCACCGCGCGTCGCTGATCGCGCTCGGGCTGGTGCTGTTCCTGCTCACCTTCGTCGTGCTCGCACTGTCGCGGATGCTGATCGCCCAGCTGGCCAAGGGCGAGGGCAAGCGGACCTGAGAGGATTGCCGACATGCCTACGACGCCTGCCGCAACGGTCGCCGTCCCGGTGCCGGCGACAACGCCGCTCTACCGGCGGCGCCTGCGCACCAACCGCATCAACCTGGTCCTGTCGATGGCCGCGATGGCGTTCGGGATGATCTTCCTGTTCTGGATCCTGATCGTACTTTTCGGCAAGGGCTTCGCCGCGCTGTCGCCGACGCTGTTCACCCAGATGACGCCGCCGCCCGGATCCGAGGGCGGTCTTGCCAACGCCATCTTCGGCAGCATCGTCATCGTCGCCGCCGCCACCTTCATCAGCACGCCGATCGGGATCCTGGCCGGGATCTACCTCGCCGAGTTCGGCAAGGACGGCTGGGTCGCGCGGGTCACCCGCTTCATCAACGACATCCTGCTGTCGGCACCGTCGATCGTCATCGGGCTGTTCGTCTACACGGTCTACGTGGCGCCGGTCCAGCACTTCTCGGGCTGGGCGGGCTCGGTCGCGCTGGCGCTGATTGCGGTGCCCGTGGTCGTGCGGACGACCGAGAACATGCTGCACCTGGTGCCCGCGAGCCTGCGCGAGGCCGCCGTCGCGCTGGGCGCGCCGATGTGGAAGGTGATCCTGATGGTGACGCTGCGCGCGGTCCGCGGCGGCGTGGTCACCGGCGTCCTGCTCGCCGTCGCCCGGATTTCGGGCGAGACCGCGCCGCTGCTGTTCACCGCGCTCAACAACCAGTTCTGGAGCGGCGACATGAACGCGCCGATGGCGAACCTGCCGGTCGTCATCTTCCAGTTCGCGATGAGCCCGTACGAGGACTGGAAGACGCTGGCCTGGGGGGGCGCGCTGCTGATCACGCTGACGGTTCTGGTCCTCAACATCCTCGCACGCACGCTGTTCCGGCAGTCGGCGACGCGCTGACTCAGCCGATCCACTGGAGATCCCGATGGTGTTCGAAACGATGATGCCGCGGCCCGAGGCCCAGGTGGAAGCGCTGCCGCCCGCGGCGGCCAAGATGTCGATCAGGCACCTCGACTTCTTCTACGGCAAGTTCCAGGGGCTGAAGGACATCAATCTCGACATCGCCGACCGGCGCGTCACCGCCTTCATCGGGCCTTCGGGCTGCGGCAAGTCGACGCTGCTGCGTACGATGAACCGCATGTACTCGCTGTACCCGGGCCAGCGTGCCGTCGGCGACATCCTGTTCAACGGGCAGAACATCCTCGCGCCCGGCGTCGACCTCAACATTCTGCGGGCCAAGGTCGGCATGGTGTTCCAGAAGCCGACGCCGTTCCCGATGTCGATCTACGACAACATCGCGTTCGGCGTGGGCCTGTACGAGTCGCTGTCGCCGCGGCAGATGGAGGAGCGCGTCGAGTGGGCGCTGACCAAGGCGGCGATGTGGGACGAGGCCAAGGACAAGCTGAAGCAGAGCGGGATGGCGCTTTCCGGTGGCCAGCAGCAGCGGCTGTGCATCGCCCGCGCCGTCGCCGTGCAGCCAGAGATGCTGCTGCTCGACGAGCCGACCTCGGCGCTCGACCCGATCTCGACCGCGAAGATCGAGGAGCTGATCACCGAGCTCAAGCGCGACTACACGGTGGCCATCGTCACCCACAACATGCAGCAGGCGGCGCGGGTGTCGGATTACACTGCTTACATGTACCTGGGGGAGTTGATCGAATTCGACGCCACCGATTCCATCTTCCTCAAGCCGAAGCGCAAGGAAACCGAGGACTACATCACCGGGCGCTTCGGCTGATGTGCGCCCGACCACGAGGACCACGATGAACGAGCACACGCACAAGCAGTTCGACACCGAGCTCGAATCGATCCGCACCGGCGTGCTCGCCATGGGCGGCCTGGTCGAGACCCAGCTCGCGCGCGCCATCGCGGCGCTCGAGGACGACGACACCGAGGGAATCGACCGGATCGGCGCCGACGAGCAGCAGATCAACCAGATGCAGATGACGATCGACCAGCAGTGCACGCAGATCATCGCGAAGCGCCAGCCCACCGCGATCGACCTGCGGATGATCATGACCATCACCAAGATCGTCAACGACCTCGAGCGGGTCGGCGACGAGGTGAAGAAGGTCGCGTACAAGGCGGCGCAGGTGCGCGGCAGCGACCAGCTGACGCGGATCCGCTACTTCGACGCGGTGCGCGCGGCGACCAGCGCGCGCGACATGCTGCAGCTGGCGCTCGACGCCTTTGCGCGACTCGACCCCGCCGCCGCGGCCGAGGTGATCGACCGCGACGAGGAGATCGACGCCGCGTTCAATGCGATCATGCGCCAGCTCGTCAGCTACATGATGGAGGACCCGCGGACGATCACCCCGGCGCTCGAGATCGTGTTCATCGCCAAGTCGATCGAGCGCATCGGCGACCATTCCAAGAACATCGCCGAGGCGGTGGTGCAACTGGTGAAGGGCAAGGACGTGCGCCACGCGTCGGCCGAGCAGATCCGCGCCGAGGTGGCCGGGGAATGAGCCCGACCGTGCTGGTGGTCGAGGACGAGCCGGCGATCCTCGAGCTGATCAAGGTCAATCTCGTCGACGCGGGATACCAGGTGCAGGGCGCCCCCGACGCCGAGACGGCGCAGGCGCTGCTGCGGGCGTCGCTGCCCGACCTCGTGCTGCTCGACTGGATGCTGCCGGGCCAGTCGGGGCTGGCGTTCGCGCGCGAGCTGCGCGCCTCGGCCCGCACGAAGGAGCTGCCGATCATCATGGTCACGGCGCGCACCGAGGAGGCCGACAAGGTGGCGGGGCTGGAGGCATGGGTCGACGACTACGTGACCAAGCCGTTCTCGCCGCGCGAGCTCAAGGCCCGGATCAAGGCGGTGCTGCGCCGGCGCGCGCCCGAGGCCGCGCAGGAGCCGCTGACGGCAGGGTCGCTGCGGCTCGATCCGTCGACCCATCGCGTCACCGTCGACGGGCAGCCTGTGCACATCGGCCCGACCGAGTTCCGCCTGTTGCGGTTCTTCCTCGCCCGGCCCGAGCGGGTGCACAGCCGCGCGCAGCTGCTCGACCAGGTCTGGGGCGACCAGGTGTACATCGAGGAGCGCACGGTCGACGTGCACATCCGCCGCCTGCGGCTGGCGCTCGAGCCGTTCGGCCAGGACGTGCTGATCGAGACGGTGCGCGGCAGCGGCTACCGGCTCGCCGCGCCGACGGAGCGCTGAGCCGCGTCGCCATGGACTCGGCCGCCCCGCGATGAGCGCCGCCCTGGTCGCCGCGCTGGCCGGGCCGGCGGCGCTCGCCGTCGTGACGGTCGTGACCTTCTTCGCGTTCGGGGCGCTGCCGGCGCTGGCGGTGCTGGCGGTCGGGGCGGCGACGCTCCTGGGATTTCACCTCTGGCATCTGGACAAGCTCGCGCGCTGGGCTTCGGCGCCCCTCGGCGCGGCGGTCCCGGAGGGCTACGGGGGCTGGCGCATCGCGTTCTCGGAGCTGCACCGGCGCGCCCGCACGCGGATGGCGTACCAGCGCGACCTCGCCCAGACGATCGAGCGGTTCGCGAGCGCCGCGCAGGCGATCCCCGACGGTATGGTCGTCCTTGACCGCGACGACCGCATCCGCTGGAGCAATCCGAGCGCACAGGCGCTGCTGGGCCTCGACCCGACGCGCGACGTCGGCGCGCCGATCGCCAATCTCGCCCGGCAGCCGGAGTTCGTCGGCTACCTCGACCGGGGGGACTATTCCGACGCGGTGACCATCACGTCGCAGCGCGACGCACCGCTGACGCTGTCGCTGCAGATCGTCCCCTTCGGCGCCGAGGAGAAGCTGCTGATCGCGCGCGACATCACGCGCCTCGACGCCGTCGCGAGGATGCGCCGCGACTTCATCGCCAACGTTTCGCACGAGCTGAAGACGCCGCTGACCGTGGTCTCCGGGTTCCTCGAGACGATGCAGGATCTCGAGCTCGAGCCGCGGCAGCGTGACCGCTACCTCGCGCTGATGGCCGACCAGGCGAGGAGCATGCAGCGGCTGGTCGACGACCTGCTGACGCTGTCGGCGCTGGAGAGCGAGCAGAACGCCCCGAGCGAATCCGAGTTCGCGGTCGCGCCGCTCGTGCTCGGGCTGTCCGCCGACGCGAAGGCGCTGTCCGGCGGGCACCACCGCATCGCCGTCGACCTCGCCGACGCCGCCATGGTCGTGGGGTCGCGCGACGAACTCGCCAGCGCCTTCGGCAATCTCGTGTCGAATGCGGTCCGCTACACCCCGGACGGCGGCACGATCACGCTCGCGTGGCGGGTGGAAGCCGACGGCACCGGCGTGTTCGCCGTCACCGACAGCGGCATCGGCATCGCGCCCGAGCACCTGCCGCGGCTGACCGAGCGCTTCTACCGCGTCGATCGCAGCCGGTCGAGGGCGTCGGGCGGCACCGGCCTCGGGCTCGCGATCGTCAAGCACGTGCTGCTGCGCCACCAGGCGGAACTCGCCGTCGACAGCGAGCCGGGACGGGGCAGCACGTTCTCGGTGAGGCTGCCGTCGCGGCGGGTCCGGCGCGCGGCGCCGCCGGGCGACGACGGCGGCGTGGCGTCCGCCGGATCGGCTGCCGCCGGCCGCGACTCCGTGCCGGCTGTTGCCAGCCGCCGCGACGCCGGCGGCCGCCGGCAACACGGCTATCCGTAGCTGAGCGCGGCGCAGTTTGGCCGAATTCGTCGCGGCGCCGGCGCCGGGACGCCGGCCGCGCCCGCAGCCCCGCGCGCGCCGACGGCGAACGGGTCCCGGCAAAAAATCCCATTGTATCAGATACTTGAGATCAGAAACTCCAGGCCGGCGCGGCCCGCGTGCGCGGCATTGCGCCGCGGCATCCGGTTTGACAGGTTGGGCACCGGGTTGCTAAAATCGCACGTTTCGTCGGAGGGGTTCCCGAGCGGTCAAAGGGAACAGACTGTAAATCTGTCGGCTCTGCCTTCGAAGGTTCGAATCCTTCCCCCTCCACCAGAACGACTCGGCGCGATCCCGAGCGGCGCGAGCCGGGAAGGGGAAACGCCGAACGGCGTAAGCGCGGGTGTAGCTCAATGGTAGAGCAGAAGCCTTCCAAGCTTACGACGAGGGTTCGATTCCCTTCACCCGCTCCACGTAGCACCAAACGAGAACAGAACATACGGAGTCGCAAGGCGTAGCGAAGAACGCGCCGGCGGATTCGGAAACATCCGCCCATGTAGCTCAGTGGCAGAGCACTCCCTTGGTAAGGGAGAGGTCGCGTGTTCAATCCACGCCATGGGCACCATCGATTTGCATTACGACATCGACGTCAGGAGTCTTGAGACATGGCCAAGGGCAAGTTCGAGCGGACGAAGCCGCACGTGAATGTGGGGACGATCGGGCACGTTGATCACGGGAAGACGACGTTGACGGCGGCGTTGACGCTGGTGCTGTCGAAGCTGTACGGCGGCGAGGCGAAGGCGTACGACCAGATTGATGCGGCGCCGGAGGAGAAGGCGCGGGGGATCACGATCAACACGGCGCACGTGGAGTACGAGACGAAGAACCGGCACTACGCGCACGTGGACTGTCCTGGGCACGCGGACTACATCAAGAACATGATCACGGGTGCGGCGCAGATGGACGGGGCGATCCTGGTGGTGAGTGCGGCGGACGGGCCGATGCCGCAGACGCGGGAGCACATTCTGCTGGCGCGGCAGGTGGGGGTGCCGTACATCGTCGTGTACATGAACAAGGCGGACATGGTCGACGACAAGGAGCTGCTGGAGCTTGTCGAGATGGAGGTTCGCGAGCTGTTGTCGAAGTACCAGTTTCCTGGGGACAAGACGCCGATCGTGATTGGTTCGGCGAAGCTGGCGCTGGAAGGTGACAAGAGCGAGATGGGTGAGGGCTCGATCCTGAAGCTGGCGGAGGCGCTGGACAGCTACATTCCGCAGCCGCAGCGGCTGATCGATGGGCCGTTCCTGATGCCGGTGGAGGACGTGTTTTCGATCTCCGGGCGTGGCACGGTGGTGACGGGCCGGGTGGAGCGCGGGGTGGTGAAGGTTGGGGAGAATCTGGAGATTGTGGGGTTGAAGCCGACGCTGCAGACGGTGTGCACGGGGGTGGAGATGTTCCGCAAGCTGCTGGACCAGGGGCAGGCGGGGGACAACGTGGGGGTGCTGCTGCGTGGCACCAAGCGGGAGGAGGTGGAGCGGGGGCAGGTGCTGGCGAAGCCGGGCTCGATCACGCCGCACACCAAGTTCACCTGCGAGGTGTACATCCTGTCGAAGGAAGAGGGTGGGCGGCACACGCCGTTTTTCCCGGGGTACCGGCCGCAGTTCTACTTCCGGACGACGGACGTGACGGGGTCGTGCGTGCTGCCGGAGGGGACGGAGATGGTGATGCCGGGGGACAACATTGCGATGGAAGTGACGCTGATTGCGCCGATCGCGATGGAAGAGGGGCTGCGCTTCGCGATTCGCGAGGGTGGCCGCACCGTCGGCGCCGGCGTCGTCGCCAAGGTCGTCGAGTAAGGCACCGTAAAGGCGCTCCGATATTCATTCACGCAGCAACAGGCCAGTAGCTCAATTGGCAGAGCGGCGGTCTCCAAAACCGCAGGTTGGGGGTTCGATTCCCTCCTGGCCTGCCACGATGCCGCGGCGGGCCTGAACAAGACCCGGTTGCGGCAGCGGAAGGCAGATGGCAGACAAGATCAAGATTGCGTTGGCGGTGGCATGCATCATCGCCGGCGTCTGGGGTTACTACCAGTTCAGCGAGCTCGCGCAGGTGCTGCGGGTGCTGATGGTCATCGGCGGCCTCGTGGCCGCCGGCGCCGTCGCATGGCTGTCGACCCCGGGCAAGGAGTTCTTCGCGTTCGCGCAGGAGTCGTGGGCCGAGGCCGGCCGCGTCTCGTGGCCGACCCGCAAGGAGACGCTGCAGACGACGGGGATCGTGTTCGCGTTCGTCGTGATCATGGCGCTCTTCCTGTTCACCGTCGATACCACGCTCGCGTGGATCGTGAAAATGCTGACCGGCAGGGGCGCAGGATGAGCAAGAAGTGGTTTGTCGTGCACGCCTACTCGGGCTTCGAGAAGAGCGTCCAGCGCGCGCTGATCGAGCGGGTCAAGCGCTCGGACATCGCCGACCTCTTCGGCCAGATCCTGGTTCCGGTCGAGGAAGTGGTGGAGATGAAGAAGGGCGCCAAGGCGATCTCGGAGCGCAAGTTCTTCCCCGGCTACGTCCTCGTCGAGATGGAGATGACCGACGAGAGCTGGCACCTGGTGAAGAGCACCCCGAAGGTCACCGGCTTCGTCGGCGGCACCGCGAACCGGCCGACGCCGATTTCGCAGAAGGAAGTCGACGCGATCCTGCGGCAGGTGCAGGAAGGCGTCGAGAAGCCGCGGCCCAAGGTGCTGTTCGAGACGGGCGAGGCGGTGCGGGTCAAGGAAGGGCCGTTCACCGATTTCCACGGCAACGTGGAGGACGTGAACTACGAGAAGAGCAAGCTACGGGTGTCGGTCACGATCTTCGGGCGGTCGACGCCGGTGGAGCTGGACTTCAGTCAGGTCGAAAAGGCCTAGTCCGTCGGGCCGGCTCTGCCGGCGCAACGGAGTACATGGCTGCGTTGGAGCGTCGGCGATGCCGACGCTCAACACGGTCCGGAGGCCCGGCTGGCGCAGGGCGGTAGTGGTGGCGGCGGCGGCAGGTGCCGCGTGTCTGATGTTTGAACGGGGAGGGCGCGCAGCTGACCTGCGGCCCGCTTGAACCCAAAAGGAGAAGGCAATGGCGAAGAAAATCGTCGGCTTCATCAAGCTGCAGGTGCCGGCCGGCAAGGCGAATCCCTCGCCGCCGATCGGTCCCGCGCTGGGCCAGCGCGGTCTCAACATCATGGAATTCTGCAAGGCGTTCAACGCCCAGACGCAGAAGGTCGAGCCCGGCCTGCCCATTCCCGTGGTGATCACGGCGTACGCGGACAAGAGTTTCACGTTCGTGATGAAGACGCCGCCGGCCACGGTGCTGATCAAGAAGGCCGCCAAGGTCGAGAAGGGCAGCGCCAAGCCGCATACCGACAAGGTCGGCAAGCTCACCCGCGCGCAGGCCGAGGAAATCGCCAAGGCGAAGCAGCCCGACCTTACCGCCGCCGATCTCGACGCCGCCGTGCGGACGATCGCCGGCAGCGCCCGCAGCATGGGCATCGTCGTCGAAGGGGTGAAGTGATCATGGCCACCGCACAGAAGGCTCCGGCGCTGTCGAAGCGCATGCAGGCGGTCCGCGGCAAGGTGGACCGCTCGAAGTTCTACGCCGTCGACGAGGCGCTGAGCCTGGTCAAGGCGACCGCCGTCGCCAAGTTCGACGAGTCGGTCGACGTCGCCGTCAACCTCGGCGTCGACGCCAAGAAGTCCGACCAGACCGTCCGCGGCTCGGTCGTGCTGCCGGCCGGCACCGGCAAGACCGTCCGCGTCGCCGTGTTCGCGCAGGGCGACAAGGCGAAGCTCGCGCAGGAAGCTGGCGCCGACATCGTCGGCTTCGACGACCTCGCCGCGAAGATCAAGGAAGGCTTCATGGAATTCGACGTCGTGATCGCGACGCCGGACGCGATGAAGGTCGTCGGCCAGCTCGGCCAGATCCTCGGCCCGCGCGGCCTGATGCCGAACCCGAAGGTCGGCACCGTCGCCGCCGACGTCGTGCAGGCGGTGAAGAACGCCCGCGCCGGCCAGGTGCAGTACCGGACCGACAAGGCGGGCATCGTCCAGTGCACGATCGGGCGCGCGTCGTTCGCGCCGGAGCAGCTGAAGTCGAACCTGCTCGCGCTGATCGAGGCGCTGAACAAGGCCCGGCCGTCGGGCACCAAGGGCGTGTACCTGAAGAAGGTCAGCGTCTCGAGCACGATGGGCGCCGGCATCCGCGTGGACACGGCGTCGCTGGCCCAGCCGGCGGCGCAGTAGGGGATAGCGCAGCAAACGAAATTTTGAGGGACTGCCGGGGGCGACCCCGGCGGACCGTCAAAGACCGCTGGAGCGGAAGCTCAAACCGGGCGGGACGACCGGCGCAAGGGAATCGAACGATTCCCGACCGCCGGAAACAGCCGCCCGATCCAGCGCAGATGGTGCCCTCGTACAGGATTTTCCTGGACGCATGGTCACCGCAGGTCCGCACCGGTCCATGGGTGCGGCAGGTGGAGCCGGGTCCCGGCAACGGGGCCAGGTTTCGAAGAAATGGAGGTAGACCTTGGGTCTTAATCTCGAGCAGAAGCAAGCGGTCGTCGCGGAAGTCGCGAAGCAGGTCGCCGGCGCTCAGGCCATCGTGATGGCCGAGAACCGCGGCTTGCCCGTCGCGCAACTGACGCAGCTGCGCGCGAAAGCACGGGCTTCCGGCGTGTACTTCAGGGTGGTGAAGAACACCCTGGTGCGCCGGGCGGTCGCCGACACGCCGTTCGCCTCGCTGACCGACAAGATGGTCGGTCCGCTGGCTTACGGCATCGGTCCCGATCCGGTGGCCGTGGCGAAGGTCCTGAACGACTTCGCCAAGGGCAACGACAAGTTCGTGATCACGGGCGGTGCGATGCCCGGGCAGGTGATGTCCGCCAAGGAGATCACCGCGCTCGCGTCGCTGCCTTCGCGCGACGAACTGCTGGCCAAGCTTCTCGGCACGATGCAGGCGCCGGTGGTGAAGTTCGTCCGCACCCTGAACGAGGTGCCGTCGAAGTTCGTCCGGACGCTCGCAGCGGTACGGGACGCGCGCCCGGCAGCCTAGCCTCACCGCGATCGAAAACCAATCTTTCCACGTTCCAGGAGCACGCAAATGTCCGCAGTCCAAACCGAAATTCTCGACAAGATCTCGTCGATGACCGTTCTCGAGCTGTCCGAGCTCATCAAGGCGATGGAGACCAAGTTCGGCGTCTCCGCCGCCGCTGCCGTGGCCGTCGCGGCCCCGGCGGGCGCCGCCCCGGCCGCCGCCGCCGAAGAGCAGACCGAATTCACCGTCATGCTGGCGACGATCGGCGAGAACAAGGTCAACGTCATCAAGGCCGTGCGCGAACTGACGGGCCTCGGCCTGAAGGAAGCCAAGGACCTCGTCGACGGCGCGCCGAAGGCCGTGAAGGAAGCGGTCTCGAAGGCCGACGCCGAAGCGGCGAAGAAGAAGCTGGAAGAAGCCGGCGCCAAGGCCGAAATCAAGTAACACGCGGTATCGGCGCGACGGGCCGGCGGGCGACCGCCGGCCTTTTGCGCCTCTTTGGCTCGCCGCGGCAACGCGGAATCAGAGGCCGAAGAAGAGCGGATACGCCGTCGCGGCTCCGTTCCTCTTTGTCCTCTGAAGCGACTGCAGGGGATCAAGGCAAGGTCGGGCGGCATCGCGGGGAAACCCCCGCGGCGCCGTCGTCAGCCAGCGGTTGGTAGCGGCCAACCACCAAGCCGGGCGTGCAACGCGCCCAACGACCAGTCGATGAACGGCGGACGCGCAGTCGCGTCCGGGCGTGATTCGGAGAAGTGCCCATGGCGATCGACGCTAATACGTCGCAGCAGAAGTACTCGTTCACCGAGAAGAAGCGCATCCGCAAGAGCTTCGCCAAGCGCGCGAGCGTGCTGGAGGTGCCCTTCCTGCTCGAGACCCAGCTCGACTCCTACCGCGCGTTCCTGCAGGCGGACACGCCGTCGACCGAGCGCAAGAACGAGGGCCTGCAGGCCGCGTTCACGTCGATCTTCCCGATCTCCAGCCACTCCGGCAACGCGCGGCTCGAGTTCGTCGGCTTCTCGCTGCTGTCGCCGGCGTTCGACGTGGTCGAATGCCAGCAGCGCGGCCTCACCTTCTGCTCGGCGCTGCGCGCCAAGGTGCGGCTGATCATCATGGACAAGGAAGCCGCCAAGGAGACCGTCAAGGAGGTGAAGGAGCAGGAGGTCTACATGGGCGAGATCCCGCTCATGACCGAGAACGGCTCGTTCATCGTCAACGGCACCGAGCGCGTCATCGTCTCGCAGCTGCACCGCTCGCCCGGCGTGTTCTTCGAGCACGACCGCGGCAAGACGCACTCCTCCGGCAAGCTGCTGTTCTCGGCCCGCGTGATTCCTTACCGCGGCTCGTGGCTCGACTTCGAGTTCGACCCGAAGGACTTCCTGTTCTTCCGCGTCGACCGCCGCCGCAAGATGCCGGTGACGACGCTGCTGAAGGCCATCGGCCTCGGCAACGAGGACATCCTGCGCACGTTCTTCTCGTTCGACACCTTCCATCTCGGCAAGGCCGGGGTCGAGCTCGAACTGGTGCCCGAGCGCCTGCGCGGCGAGATCGCCCGCTTCGACATCCTGGGCAAGGACGGCAAGGTCGTCGTCGCCCGCGACAAGCGCATCACCGCCAAGCACGTCCGCGAGCTCGTCGACGGCGGCGTCAAGAAGATCGCCGTCCCCACTGACTACGTGGTCGGCCGCGCGCTCGCCGTCAACATCGTCGACACGACCACCGGCGAGGTCCTGGCCAAGGCCAACGACGAGCTGACCGAGGAGCTGCTCCCGCTGCTCACCGAGGCTGGCGTCGCCTCGGTCAAGACGATCTACACCAACGACCTCGACGAAGGCCCGTACATCTCGCAGACGCTTCGCGCCGACGACACGCCCGACCAGATGGCGGCGCGCGTCGCCATCTACCGGATGATGCGCCCCGGCGAGCCGCCGACCGAGGACTCGGTCGAGGCGCTGTTCCACGGGCTGTTCTTCTCCGAGGAGCGCTACGACCTGTCGGCCGTCGGCCGGATGAAGTTCAACCGCCGCGTCGGCCGCGCCGAGCTCAAGGGCACCGGCACGCTGACCAACGACGACATCATCGCCGTCATCAAGATCCTGGTCGAGCTGCGCAACGGCCGCGGCGAGATCGACGACATCGACCACCTCGGCAACCGCCGCGTGCGGTCGGTGGGCGAGCTCGCGGAGAACCAGTTCCGCTCGGGCCTCGTCCGCGTCGAGCGCGCCGTCAAGGAGCGCCTCGGCCAGGCCGAGACCGACCAGCTGCTGCCGCACGATCTCATCAACGCCAAGCCGATCTCGGCCGCGATCAAGGAGTTCTTCGGCTCGTCGCAGCTGTCGCAGTTCATGGACCAGACGAACCCGCTGTCCGAGATCACGCACAAGCGCCGCGTCTCCGCGCTCGGCCCGGGCGGCCTCACGCGCGAGCGCGCCGGCTTCGAGGTGCGCGACGTGCACCCGACGCACTACGGCCGCGTGTGCCCGATCGAGACGCCGGAAGGCCCGAACATCGGCCTCATCAACTCGCTCGCGCTGTACGCGCGGACCAACGAGTACGGCTTCCTCGAGACGCCGTACCGGAAGGTCGAGGACGGCAAGGTCACCGACCACATCGACTACCTTTCGGCGATCGAGGAAGGCCAGTTCGTGATCGCGCAGGCGAACGCCCAGCTGGACAAGGGCGGCCGGCTGGAGGACGAGCTGGTGAGCTGCCGCCACAAGAACGAGTTCATGCTGTCGACCGGCGACAAGGTCCAGTACATGGACGTCGCGCCGAGCCAGATCGTGTCGGTGGCCGCGTCGCTGATCCCGTTCCTCGAGCACGACGACGCCAACCGCGCGCTGATGGGCTCGAACATGCAGCGCCAGGCCGTCCCCTGCCTGCGGCCCGAGAAGCCGCTGGTCGGCACCGGGGTCGAGCGCACCGCGGCGGTCGACTCCGGCACCGCGGTGCTCGCGCGCCGCGGCGGCACCGTCGATTACGTCGATGCGTCGCGGATCGTCGTCCGCGTCAACGACGCCGAGACGATGGCCGGCGACGTCGGCGTCGACATCTACAACCTCACCAAGTACAAGCGGTCGAACCAGAACACCAACATCAACCAGCGGCCGCTGGTGAAGGTCGGCGACGTGATCGCCCGCCGCGACGTCATCGCCGACGGCGCGTCGACCGACATGGGCGAGCTCGCGCTCGGGCAGAACATGCTCGTCGCGTTCATGCCCTGGAACGGCTACAACTACGAGGACTCGATCCTGATCAGCGAGCGCGTCGTCGGCGACGACCGCTACACGTCGATCCACATCGAGGAGCTGTCGGTGGTCGCGCGCGACACCAAGCTCGGCCCGGAGGAGATCACGCGCGACATCAGCTCGCTCGGCGAGTCGCAGCTGGGCCGGCTGGACGAGGCGGGCATCGTCTACATCGGCGCAGAGGTCGAGGCCGGCGACGTGCTGGTCGGCAAGGTCACGCCGAAGGGCGAGACGCAGCTGACGCCGGAGGAGAAGCTGCTCCGCGCGATCTTCGGCGAGAAGGCTTCCGACGTGAAGGACACCTCGCTGCGCGTACCGTCGGGCATCTCCGGCACCGTCATCGACGTGCAGGTGTTCACGCGCGAGGGCATCGAGCGCGACAAGCGGGCGCAGCAGATCATCGAGGACGAGCTCAAGAGCTACCGCAAGGACCTGAACGACCAGCTGCGCATCGTCGAGAACGACGCCTACGCGCGGATCGAGAAGATGCTGCTGGGCAAGGTCGTCAACGGCGGCCCGAAGCGCATCGCCAAGGGCACCAAGATCACGAAGGACTACCTCGAGTCGGTCGCCCGCCACGACTGGTTCGACATCCGCATGGCGACCGAGGAGACCGCGCGGCAGCTCGAGGCGACGAAGGAAGCGCTGGCCAAGCAGCGCGAGGGCTTCGACGCGATGTACGAGCTCAAGAAGAAGAAGCTGACGCAGGGCGACGAGCTGCCGCCGGGCGTGCAGAAGATGGTCAAGGTCTACGTCGCGGTCAAGCGCCGCCTGCAGCCGGGCGACAAGATGGCCGGCCGCCACGGCAACAAGGGCGTGGTGTCGAAGATCGTGCCGGTCGAGGACATGCCGTACATGGCCGACGGCACGCCGGTCGACATCGTGCTGAACCCGCTGGGCGTGCCGTCGCGGATGAACGTGGGGCAGATCCTGGAAGTCCACCTCGGGTGGGCGGCCAAGGGCCTCGGCCGTCGCATCGACGCGCTGCTGAAGGCCAATGCCAAGGCCGCCGAGGTGCGCAAGCTGGTCGAGGAGATCTACAACTCGACCGGGCGCCCGGAGCACCTCGAGACGATGACCGACGGCGAGATCGTCGGCATGGCCGGCAACCTGGTCAACGGCGTGCCGTTCGCGACGCCGGTGTTCGACGGCGCGACCGAGGAGGAGATCAAGAAGATGCTCGACCTCGCCGGCCTGCCGAGAAGCGGCCAGATCACGCTGCACGACGGCCGCACCGGCGAGGCGTTCGACCGCCCCGTCACCGTCGGCTACATGCACGTGCTCAAGCTGCACCACCTCGTCGACGACAAGATGCACGCGCGCTCGACCGGCCCCTACAGCCTCGTCACCCAGCAGCCGCTGGGCGGGAAGGCGCAGTTCGGCGGCCAGCGCTTCGGCGAGATGGAAGTGTGGGCGCTCGAGGCCTACGGCGCCGCGTACACGCTGCAGGAAATGCTCACGGTCAAGTCCGACGACGTCAACGGCCGCACCAAGGTCTACGAGAACATCGTCAAGGGCGAGCACAAGATCGAGGCCGGCATGCCGGAGTCGTTCAACGTGCTGGTGAAGGAAATCCGCTCGCTGGCGATCGACATCGATCTCGAGCGCTTCTGAACGCCGCCGCGCACCCAACACGAATCATCCGGGAGTACGCATGAAAGCACTGCTCGATCTGTTCAAGCAGGTAACGCAGGAAGAAGAGTTCGACTCGATCAAGACCGGCCTCGCCTCGCCGGAGAAGATCCGGTCGTGGTCGTACGGCGAGGTCAAGAAGCCGGAGACGATCAACTACCGCACGTTCAAGCCCGAGCGGGACGGCCTCTTCTGCGCCAAGATCTTCGGGCCGGTCAAGGACTACGAGTGCCTGTGCGGCAAGTACAAGCGCCTCAAGCACCGCGGCGTGATCTGCGAGAAGTGCGGCGTCGAGGTGACGCTCGCCAAGGTCCGCCGCGAGCGGATGGGCCACATCGAGCTCGCCAGCCCCGTCGCGCACATCTGGTTCCTCAAGAGCCTGCCGTCGCGCATGGGCATGGTGCTCGACATGACGCTGCGCGACATCGAGCGCGTCCTCTACTTCGAGGCGTACGTCGTCACCGACGCGGGCCTGACGCCGCTCAACCGCGCGCAGCTGCTGACCGAGGACGACTACATCGCCAAGGTCGAGCAGTACGGCGACGACTTCCACGCGACGATGGGCGCCGAGGGCGTTCGCGAGCTGCTGAAGAGCCTCGACGTCCCGCACGAGATCGAGACGCTGCGCAAGGAGCTCGAGACGACCGGCTCGGACACCAAGATCAAGAAGATCGCCAAGCGGCTCAAGGTGCTCGAGGCGTTCCACAAGTCGGGCATCAAGCCCGAGTGGATGATCCTCGAGGTGCTGCCGGTGCTGCCGCCCGAGCTGCGCCCGCTGGTCCCGCTGGACGGCGGCCGCTTCGCGACCTCCGACCTGAACGACCTCTACCGCCGCGTCATCAACCGCAACAACCGGCTGAAGCGGCTGCTCGAGCTGAAGGCGCCCGACATCATCGTCCGCAACGAGAAGCGGATGCTGCAGGAAGCCGTCGACTCGCTGCTCGACAACGGCCGCCGCGGCAAGGCGATGACCGGCGCCAACAAGCGGCCGCTGAAGTCGCTGGCCGACATGATCAAGGGCAAGGGCGGCCGCTTCCGCCAGAACCTGCTCGGCAAGCGCGTCGACTACTCGGGCCGCTCGGTCATCGTCGTCGGCCCGCAGCTCAAGCTCCACCAGTGCGGCCTGCCGAAGCTGATGGCGCTCGAGCTGTTCAAGCCGTTCATCTTCAACAAGCTCGAGACGATGGGCCTCGCCACCACGATCAAGGCGGCGAAGAAGATGGTCGAGAGCCAGGAGCCGGTGGTCTGGGACATCCTCGAGGACGTCATCCGCGAGCACCCGGTGCTGCTGAACCGCGCGCCGACGCTGCACCGCCTCGGCATCCAGGCGTTCGAGCCCGTGCTGATCGAGGGCAAGGCGATCCAGCTGCATCCGCTCGTCTGCACGGCGTTCAACGCCGACTTCGACGGTGACCAGATGGCCGTCCACGTGCCGCTGTCGCTCGAGGCGCAGATGGAGGCGCGCACGCTGATGCTGGCCTCGAACAACGTGCTTCTGCCGTCCAACGGCGAGCCCTGCATCGTGCCGTCGCAGGACATCGTGCTGGGCCTGTATTACGCGACGCGCGAGAAGGTCGGCGCCCGCGGCGAAGGCATGATCTTCGCGGACGTCGGCGAGGTCTCGCGCGCGTACGAGTCGCGCGGCGTCGAGCTGCACGCCAAGATCACCGTGCGCATCCGCCAGCGCGTCGCCGTCAACGGCGGCGAGCCGGTCGAGAAGCTCGTCCGCTACGAGACGACGGTCGGCCGCTCGCTGCTGTCGGAGATCCTGCCGCCGACGCTGCCGTTCGACGTCATCAACAAGCCGCTGAAGAAGAAGGAGATCTCGCGCATCATCAACGTGAGCTTCCGCCGCTGCGGCCTGCGCGAGACGGTGATCTTCGCCGACAAGCTGATGCAGGCGGGCTACGGCCTGGCCACGCGCGGCGGCATCTCGTTCGCCGCCGACGACATGAAGATCCCGGCCGAGAAGCACGTGATCATCGAGAAGTCCGAGAAGGAAGTGAAGGAGATCGAGGCGCAGTACACCTCGGGCCTCGTCACGCAGGGCGAGCGGTACAACAAGGTGGTCGACATCTGGGGCCGCGCCGGCGACGACATCGCGAAGGCGATGATGACGCAGCTGGGCCAGGAGAAGGGCACCGAGCACTTCGCGGGTGTCGCGCGCAAGGACTGGTGGAAGGCGATGTACGTCGAGACCGGCGTCCCGGTGAAGCAGGCCGAGGTCGCGCAGGAGTCGTTCAACTCGATCTACATGATGGCGGACTCCGGCGCGCGGGGCTCCGCGGCGCAGATCCGGCAGCTCGCCGGCATGCGCGGCCTGATGGCCAAGCCCGACGGCTCGATCATCGAGACGCCGATCACCGCCAACTTCCGCGAAGGCCTCAACGTCCTGCAGTACTTCATCTCGACGCACGGCGCGCGCAAGGGCCTCGCCGACACCGCGCTGAAGACGGCGAACTCGGGCTACCTCACGCGGCGCCTGGTCGACGTCACGCAGGACCTGGTGGTGGTCGAGAACGACTGCGGCACCACCAACGGCGTCGCGATGAAGGCGCTGGTCGAGGGCGGCGAGGTGATCGAGGCGCTGCGCGAGCGCATCCTCGGCCGCACCGTCGTCGCCGACGTCGTCAACCCCGAGACGCAGGAGACGCTGTACCACTCCGGCACGCTGCTCGGCGAGGACGAGGTCGAGCAGATCGAGATGCTTGGAATCGACGAGGTCAAGGTGCGCACGCCGCTCACCTGCGACACGCGCTACGGCCTGTGCGCGAGCTGCTACGGCCGCGACCTCGGCCGCGGCCACCTGGTCAACGTCGGCGAGGCGGTCGGCGTAATCGCCGCGCAGTCGATCGGCGAGCCGGGCACGCAGCTGACGATGCGGACGTTCCACATCGGCGGCGCCGCGTCGCGTACCGCCAGCGCCTCGCAGCTCGAGGCGAAGTCGGCCGGCACCATCCGCTTCTCGGCGCTGATGCGCTACGTCACCAACGCCAAGGGCGAGCTCGTCGTCATCGCGCGCTCCGGCGAGGTGATGATCCACGACGACAACGGCCGCGAGCGCGAGCGCCACAAGATCCCGTACGGCGCGACGCTGCAGGCGAAGGACGGCGACGTGGTCAAGGCGGGCAAGGTGCTGGCGATGTGGGACGCGACCTCGCGTCCGATCGTCACCGAGTACGCCGGCCGCGTGAAGTTCGAGAACGTCGAGGAAGGCGTCACCGTCGCCAAGCAGGTCGACGAGGTCACCGGCCTGTCGACGCTGGTCGTCATCGACCCGAAGCGCCGCGCCGGCGCGACGGCGAAGGGCGTCCGGCCGCAGGTCAAGCTGCTCGACGACAAGGGCGACGAGATCAAGCTCGCGGGGTCGGAGCTGTCGGTCAACATCACCTTCCAGCTGGGCTCGATCATCACCGTCAAGGACGGCCAGCAGGTCGGCGTCGGCGAGGTGCTGGCGCGGATCCCGCAGGAGACGTCGAAGACGCGCGACATCACCGGCGGCCTGCCGCGGGTGGCGGAGCTGTTCGAGGCGCGCTCGCCGAAGGACGCGGGCCTGCTGGCGGAAGTCACCGGCACGGTGTCGTTCGGCAAGGACACGAAGGGCAAGCAGCGGCTGGTCATCACCGACCTCGACGGCGTCGCCCACGAGTACCTGATCCCGAAGGACAAGCACGTCACCGCGCACGACGGCCAGGTGGTCAACAAGGGCGAGTCGATCGTCGACGGTCCGGCGGACCCGCACGACATCCTGCGGCTGCTCGGGGTCGAGGCGCTCGCACGCTACATCACCGACGAGGTGCAGGACGTCTACCGGCTGCAGGGCGTGAAGATCAACGACAAGCACATCGAGGTGATCGTGCGGCAGATGCTGCGTCGCGTGCAGGTAACCGACGCCGGCGACACCCGCTTCATCGTGGGCGAGCAGGCGGAGCGGTCGGACATCCTGGACGAGAACGACAAGGCGACCGGCGACGGCAAGCAGCCGGCGGTCTACGAGCACATGCTGCTGGGCATCACCAAGGCGTCGCTGTCGACCGACTCGTTCATCTCGGCGGCGTCGTTCCAGGAGACGACCCGGGTGCTGACCGAAGCGGCGATCATGGGCAAGAAGGACGACCTGCGCGGCCTGAAGGAGAACGTGATCGTCGGGCGCCTGATCCCGGCGGGCACCGGCCTCGCGTACCACAACGCGCGCAAGAAGCAGAAGCTCGTGGGGCCGGAGTCGGCGTTCACGACGCCGGGCGAAGGCGAAGCGGTGCCGGCCGAGGGTGTCGAGGGCGCGGTGCCGGCCCCGGCGTCGCCGGCATCACCGGAGGTGTCGGCCGACGCGGCGTAGCGGTCGCCGTGGTCGTTGCGAACAGGAGGCCGGCGGAGCGATCCGCCGGCCTCCTGCTTTCTTGCGGCCGGAAGTCGCGGGGGCGCTTCGAGTCGCCGACCGGCGCTCCCCGATGCAGCGGATGAACGGCATGGCGGACTCCGTTCGGCAGCGCACGGAGCGGCAATCCGCGATGGGGTAGCGTGGCACCAGCGTACCGGACTTCGTTCGGTAGCCCCAAAGCAAAGATCGACCATGACCCTGACCATCGGACGTGCCGTCGCCACGGCACGCGCGCCAGCGCTGGCTGCGCCGTGTTTCCTGGCGATGCGCCGCGGCGCATCACTCGCCGTCGCCTTCGCTCTGCTGGCCACGGCGGTGGGCTCGGACGTCGCGACCGCGGCCCCCGGCGACCTCGACCCGACCTTCGGCGGAACCGGCTCGATCGTCGAACTCGCGGGCATCGGCGCCAGCGGGCTGGTGCTTCAGCCCGACGGCAAGCCCGTCGTCATCGGCGAAGGTGTCGTCGCGGGATCGTCGCCGCCGGTGCACCGGTTTGCGCTGGCCCGATACGCAATCGACGGATCGCCGGACTTCACCTTCGGCGTGTCGGGAATCGTCGGCAGCGCACCCATTCGTGCGCGCGTGCTTGCCCGACGCGACGACGGGCGATTGATCGGCGCGGGAATCACGATCCCCGGCGCCGGGCAGGTCGCCTTTGCCATCAGCATCGTCCAGTGGCATGCCAACGGCGCGGTGGACGCGACCTTCGGAACGAACGGGGTCGCGACCAGCCACGGGGTCTGGCCGCCGGACTTCCTTCCGGGTCCGGCGGTGAGCGCGGTGGTCGTGGAGCCGAACGGCAAGATCACCGTGGCCGGCAGTGCCGCCCACCTTGGCCTGCGCCACCTGCTGCTCGCCCGATTCAACCCGGAAGGGACCATCGATGCCTCCTTCGGCACCGCCGGTGTCGTCAGCGTGCCGGTCGACGGCACCGTTCATGCGCTCGTCGCCGAGCCCGACGGCAAGCTGGTCGTCGCGGGGGAGACGGCCGATGTAACCCCGGCGGCGGAGTCCTGCGCGACGTTGTGGCGCTTCGCCGTCGACGGCTCGGTCGACCATGATTTCGGCCTCGACGGCCGCGTCCGCTCCTGCGCCGGCGCGCCGTCCGGCGCCGATGCGCTGCTGCAGCAGCCCGACGGGAAGCTCGTCGCCGCGGGCTTCGGCACCGACGAGGGCACCGGCCGTCGCTTCGCGCAGATCACGCGCTTCGGCACCGACGGGTCGATCGACGTGGCGTTCGGAAGCAGCGGCTCGGTCCGCGTGTCGGATCGATCGAGCGACCTCGAGGCCCATGCGATCGCCATCCAGCCGGACGGACGGCTGGTGATCGCCGGCTCCCGGTTCATGTCGGCACGGTTCGACCCGGACGGCTTCGTGAATCTCGGCTACGGCGTCAACGGCGTCGTGCATGGCGCCATTCCGACCGGAGACGCTCGGCAGCTCGCCATCCAGCCCGACGGCCGGATCGTTGCCGCCGGAGCGACGGTGGACGACGTCAGGCACCCGGCGATGGCGGTGACCCGCCTGCTCGGCGTCGCGGAAGCGGTCCCCGGTGCGGGCCGGGTGATCGAGTATGTCAACACCGGAGACTTCCCCGCCGAACCCGGGGGGCACTTCTTCTACACGCTCGACGGCAGCGCAGAGTCGCGTCTTGTCGACAGCGGCACCGCCGGAGCGTTTCAGCGGACCGGGCAGTCATGGAGTGCGGGCGGGACCTCGGCCGTGGCGCGCTTCTACGGCAGCATGCAGCCCGGTCCGAACTCGCACTTCTACACCGTCAGCCCCGTCGAGTCGGATGAGCTGCTGGCGATGCAGGTCGTGCCCGTGCCGGCAACCGCGCAGCAGTGGAATCACGAAGGACTGGCGTTCGCCGGGACGCCGGCCGTGGTGAACGACGACGCGACGCGGTCGTGCCCGCTGGGCCGAATGCCCGTCTACCGCGCGTACAACAACGCGTGGCGACAGGGCGTCAGGAACCCGTGGGATTCCAACCATCGCTACAGCACGGATCCGGCCACGATCGAGGCGATGGTCGGAAGCTACGGCTGGTCGGACGACGGCATCGCCTGGTGCGCGCTGGCCAGCTGAGCCGGCACGCCCCACAACCCCTCGATCACCGAGCGCAGCGCGCTCACGACCGGCTCGTCCGCCCGCGCCTTGAGGTAGATGAACTGCAGCGTCGTCGCCAGCCTGGCGTCGGACCACACGGCGAGCTCGCCGGCGGCCACGCCTGCGGCGGCGACGTCCTCGCGCATCAGCGCCATGCCCAGCCCGCCGTGGACCAGCGACCGGATCACCGCCTCGTTGTCGGCGCCGATCAGCTGCGTCGGCGCCAGCCCCCGCGCATCGAACAGCGACTCGGCCAGCACGCGGTGGGTGCTGATGGCCGGTGCGGCGATCCACGGCAGCCCGGCGATCGTTTCCCAGTCGGCGCCCTCGATTCGTTCGCGCCAGGCGGCCGGCCCGGCGACCACGTAGGCGACCTCGGCCAGCGGCACCGTGGCCACCGTCGGGTGGGCGAGGTCGCCGTAGTAGAAGCTCATGTCGAGCCGGCCGTCGCGCACTTCGGCGAACGCGGCGCCGGTCACCTCGTGGTGCAGCTCGATCTCGATCAGCGGAAAGCGCTCGATCGACGCGGACAGGAAATCCGGGAGGCGGATGAAATCGGGGTCGGACAGCGTGCCGACCCGGGCCGGGCCGGCGACGGCGCCCTTGATGCTGGCGGCGGCGCCGCGGAGCGCCTCGGTGTCGGCGATCACTTTCAGCGCGTCGGGCAGCAGGCGCTTGCCCGCCGGGGTCAGCGTCATGCCGGTCGGTCCGCGGTCGAACAGCGGCACGCCGAGCTCGTCTTCCAGCGCCTTGATCTGCGCCGACAGCGCCGGCTGGCTGACGTGCAGCCGGTCGGCCGCCCGGGTCAGGTGACCGAGCTCGGCGACGGTGGCGAAGCTGCGCAGCTGGTAGAGCTCCAAGGACCGATTCCCGCGGCGACAAGGCCAACAATGTGAATCCGACCACTATAGTCGGAGAATGTTGCAATGCAAAATCCGGGCGCCGGACGCCCTGACGCGGAGGGCCGGGGGCATCGGCGCGGCTGATGGTCGCAATCCAAAGAGACGATTGGATTTCGGGTGGCGGGAGGCCGATATTGGCATGGTGCGGCGCACCACAAGGGCGCCGATCAGGCCAACAACCCCGTACCACCCCTTCGGGAGACCCCATGAAGACCCTCCACTCGTTTGTCGACCACAAAGCCGTGCCCGGCGTCATCGCGGTGCTGGCGGATGCCCTGGGCGGACTCCCCCCCGGCGGCGGCACCCGTACGGCCCGGCCGGAAGCGGCGACCCGGGCCGCGGCGCCCGCGCATCCCGCGGGTGCCTGGCTCCGGCTGGACCGCTGGCTGCAGCAGCGCCGGCTGCGCGACGACGAGGCGTTCCTGGCGGCCTCGTACGACGTCCACGACCTCGAACGGCGCATGCGCCGGCTCGAGCAGGGCGTCGGCGGCCGCTACTACTGAACGGCCCGGCGGGGACCGGGGCGGCGGGCCGCACGAACTGCGGCCCGCCGCCCTTTGTTGCGCCGCCACAGCAGGGTTGACACATCCGCCGTAAGGCCTTAAACTTTTGGTCTTTTCACCCGACGCCCCGCCGAAAATCGCGTGGTTCCGGGCAGGCGTACCCGGCCGCCGCTCTCACGAGCTGGTGCCGTGGCGCGAGCAAGGTGGTCCAGGCTCCCGACCGGCGACACGCCGGGATGCGCTTGGGCCACTTTGATTTCGCATCGTGCGGCGGCGCTCTCCGGTCTCGCGCGAAGGCAGGCAGCAGAACCATGAGCCCTGCGCGCCGGCGCGTCTTGCAGCCGGCGTTGCACACTCAAGACAACTCAGCGGGTTTACAAGAGATGCCAACCATCAATCAGCTCGTGCGGAAGGGCCGTGAGCCCGCCGTGTCGAAAAGCAAAGTCCCGGCGCTCCAGCAGAGCCCGCAGAAGCGCGGCGTGTGCACGCGTGTGTACACGACGACGCCGAAGAAGCCGAATTCCGCCCTGCGGAAGGTCGCCAAGGTGCGGCTCACCAACGGCTTCGAAGTCATTTCCTACATCGGCGGCGAGGGCCACAACCTGCAGGAGCACTCGGTCGTGCTCATCCGCGGCGGCCGCGTGAAGGACCTGCCCGGCGTGCGCTACCACATGGTGCGCGGCAGCCTCGACACCGCGGGTGTCAAGGACCGCAAGCAGTCCCGCTCGAAGTACGGCGCCAAGAAGCCCAAGAAGGCGTGATGCGCGCCCACGCGCCCCGCCACGCATTGAACTGAGGACGTTATGCCCCGACGCAGAGAGGTACCCAAGCGCGAAATCCTGCCCGATCCGAAGTACGGTTCGAGCGATCTCGCCAAGTTCGTGAACGTGCTGATGACCGCCGGCAAGAAGTCGGTGGCCGAGCGCATCGTCTACGGCGCGTTCGATTCGATCACCAAGAAGGGTGGCAAGGATCCGCTGGAAGTCTTCAACCAGGCGCTCGCCAACGCGAAGCCGATGGTCGAGGTCAAGAGCCGCCGCGTCGGTGGCGCGAACTTCCAGGTGCCGGTGGAGGTCCGCCCGGTGCGGCGGATGGCGCTGGCGATGCGCTGGCTGCGCGAAGCCGCCCGCAAGCGCGGCGAGAAGTCGATGGGCCAGCGCCTCGCGGCCGAGCTGCTCGATGCGGCGGAAGGCCGCGGCGGCGCGGTGAAGAAGCGCGAGGAAGTCCACCGCATGGCGGAAGCGAACAAGGCGTTCTCGCACTTCCGCTTCTGACGACAGGTCCGGAGCGCCGGCGCGGCCGGCGGCGAAGGCAGAACAAAACCGTACGCAACACGACAGGACGGCGCGGCGGGCAGGCGCGGGGGCGATCCCCCGGCACCGGCCCGCGGACCGTAGACCAAAGTGCCACGAACTACCCCCATCGACCGGTATCGCAACATCGGAATCAGCGCGCACATCGACGCGGGCAAGACCACGACCACCGAGCGCATCCTTTTCTACACAGGCGTTTCGCACAAGATCGGCGAAGTGCACGACGGCGCCACGGTGATGGACTGGATGGAGCAGGAGCGCGAGCGCGGGATCACGATCACGTCCGCCGCGACGACCTGCTTCTGGAAGGGGATGGACAAGAATTTCCCCGAGCACCGGATCAACATCATCGACACGCCGGGCCACGTCGACTTCACGATCGAGGTCGAGCGCTCGATGCGCGTGCTCGACGGCGCGTGCATGGTGTACTGCGCGGTCGGCGGCGTGCAGCCGCAGTCGGAGACCGTCTGGCGGCAGGCCAACAAGTACAAGGTGCCGCGGCTCGCGTTCGTCAACAAGATGGACCGCCAGGGCGCCAACTTCTTCAAGGTCTTCGAGCAGATGAAGTCGCGGCTCAAGGCCAACCCGGTGCCGATCCAGGTGCCGATCGGCGCCGAGGAGAAGTTCGAAGGCGTGATCGACCTCGTCCGGATGAAGGCGATCTACTGGGACGAGTCGACGCAGGGCATGAAGTACGACATGCGCCCGATCCCGGCCGAGCTCGAGGCCGAAGCCAAGGAATGGCACGAGAAGATGGTCGAGAGCGCCGCCGAGGCGAGCGAAGAGCTGATGAACAAGTACCTCGAGACGGGCGAGCTGTCCGTCGAGGAGATCAAGCTCGGCCTGCGCACGCGCACGATCGCCAGCGAGATCGTGCCGATGCTCTGCGGCTCGGCGTTCAAGAACAAGGGCGTCCAGGCGATGCTCGACGCGGTCATCGAATACATGCCCGCGCCGACCGACATCCCGCCGGTCAGCGGCGAGCTCGAGAACGGTTCCGAGGGCCATCGCCGCGCGGCCGACGACGAGCCGTTCTCCGGCCTCGCGTTCAAGATCATGACCGACCCGTACGTCGGCCAGCTGATCTTCTTCCGCGTCTACTCGGGCGTCGTCAACTCCGGCGACACGATCTACAACCCGATCAAGGGCCGCAAGGAACGCATCGGCCGCATCCTGCAGATGCACGCCAACCAGCGCGAGGAAATCAAGGAAGTGCGCGCCGGCGACATCGCCGCGGCGGTCGGCCTGAAGGAAGCGACGACGGGCGACACGCTGTGCGACCCGGCGCACGTGATCATGCTGGAGCGGATGGTCTTCCCGGAGCCGGTGATCCACGTCGCCGTCGAGCCGAAGACCAAGGCCGACCAGGAGAAGATGGGCATCGCGCTCAACCGGCTGGCGCAGGAAGATCCGTCGTTCCGCGTCCGCACCGACGAGGAGTCGGGCCAGACGATCATCTCGGGGATGGGCGAGCTCCACCTCGAGATCCTGGTCGACCGGATGAAGCGCGAGTTCGGCGTCGAGGCGAACGTCGGCGCGCCGCAGGTGGCGTACCGCGAGGCGATCCGCAAGCCGGTCCAGGTCGAGGGCAAGTTCATCAAGCAGTCCGGCGGCCGCGGCCAGTACGGCCACGTCTGGATCAAGATGGAGCCGAACGAGCAGGGCAAGGGCTACGAGTTCGTCGACGCGATCAAGGGCGGCACGGTGCCGCGCGAGTTCATCCCGGCGGTCGCCAAGGGCCTGGTCGAGACGCTGCCCAACGGCGTGCTGGCCGGCTTCCCGGTCGTCGACGTCAAGGTCACGCTGTTCGACGGCTCGTACCACGACGTCGACTCGAACGAGAACGCGTTCAAGATGGCCGCGTCGATGGCGTTCAAGGACGGCATGCGGCAGGCGAGTCCCGTCCTGCTCGAGCCGATGATGGCGGTCGAGGTCGAGACGCCCGAGGACTTCATGGGCAACGTCGTCGGCGACCTGTCGTCGCGCCGCGGCATGATCCAGGGCATGGACGACCTGCCGACCGGCAAGGTGATCAAGGCGGAAGTCCCGCTGGCCGAGATGTTCGGCTACTCGACGACGCTGCGGTCGCTGTCGCAGGGACGCGCGACGTACACGATGGAATTCAAGCACTACACCGAGGCGCCGAAGAACGTCGCCGAAGCGGTGATCAACAAGAAATCGTAATCGAGAATCGAGGATACAGACCATGGCCAAGGGCAAGTTCGAGCGGACGAAGCCGCACGTGAATGTGGGGACGATCGGGCACGTTGATCACGGGAAGACGACGTTGACGGCGGCGTTGACGCTGGTGCTGTCGAAGCTGTACGGCGGCGAGGCGAAGGCGTACGACCAGATTGATGCGGCGCCGGAGGAGAAGGCGCGGGGGATCACGATCAACACGGCGCACGTGGAGTACGAGACGAAGAACCGGCACTACGCGCACGTGGACTGTCCTGGGCACGCGGACTACATCAAGAACATGATCACGGGTGCGGCGCAGATGGACGGGGCGATCCTGGTGGTGAGTGCGGCGGACGGGCCGATGCCGCAGACGCGGGAGCACATTCTGCTGGCGCGGCAGGTGGGGGTGCCGTACATCGTCGTGTACATGAACAAGGCGGACATGGTCGACGACAAGGAGCTGCTGGAGCTTGTCGAGATGGAGGTTCGCGAGCTGTTGTCGAAGTACCAGTTTCCTGGGGACAAGACGCCGATCGTGATTGGTTCGGCGAAGCTGGCGCTGGAAGGTGACAAGAGCGAGATGGGTGAGGGCTCGATCCTGAAGCTGGCGGAGGCGCTGGACAGCTACATTCCGCAGCCGCAGCGGCTGATCGATGGGCCGTTCCTGATGCCGGTGGAGGACGTGTTTTCGATCTCCGGGCGTGGCACGGTGGTGACGGGCCGGGTGGAGCGCGGGGTGGTGAAGGTTGGGGAGAATCTGGAGATTGTGGGGTTGAAGCCGACGCTGCAGACGGTGTGCACGGGGGTGGAGATGTTCCGCAAGCTGCTGGACCAGGGGCAGGCGGGGGACAACGTGGGGGTGCTGCTGCGTGGCACCAAGCGGGAGGAGGTGGAGCGGGGGCAGGTGCTGGCGAAGCCGGGCTCGATCACGCCGCACACCAAGTTCACCTGCGAGGTGTACATCCTGTCGAAGGAAGAGGGTGGGCGGCACACGCCGTTTTTCCCGGGGTACCGGCCGCAGTTCTACTTCCGGACGACGGACGTGACGGGGTCGTGCGTGCTGCCGGAGGGGACGGAGATGGTGATGCCGGGGGACAACATTGCGATGGAAGTGACGCTGATTGCGCCGATCGCGATGGAAGAGGGGCTGCGCTTCGCGATTCGCGAGGGTGGCCGCACCGTCGGCGCCGGCGTCGTCGCCAAGGTCGTCGAGTAAGGCAGTGAACAAGTGAACGCGCGGACGGGTGCAAGCCGCCCGTCCAGCCGATCACCCATTCACTCGTTCACGAGGAACGAAATGCAAAACCAACGTATCCGCATCCGCTTGAAGGCTTTCGACTACAAGCTGATCGACCAGTCGGCGCTCGAGATCGTCGAGACGGCGAAGCGCTCCGGCGCCGTCGTCAAGGGCCCGGTCCCGCTGCCGACGAAGATCGAACGCTACAACGTCCTGCGCTCGCCGCACGTCAACAAGACGTCGCGCGACCAGTTCGAGATCCGCACGCACCTGCGCCTGATGGACATCATCGACCCCACCGACAAGACGGTGGACCAGCTGATGAAGCTCGACCTCCCGGCCGGCGTGGACGTGGAGATCAAGCTGCAGTAACGCAACAGAAGCAACAGATGCCCGGCGACGATGCCGGGGAAATTGGGCCAAGCCGCCGGTCAATCGCAATCGGCGGCGTGAGAAGGAATCGAACAATGACTCTCGGACTTGTCGGTCGCAAGATTGGCATGACGCGCGTCTTCACCGACGACGGCTCCGCCGTGCCGGTGACGGTGCTCGACGTCGCCAACAACCGCGTCACGCAGATCAAGACCCCCGAGACCGACGGCTATTCGGCCGTGCAGGTCACCTTCGGGAAGCGTCGTGCGTCGCGCGTCATCAAGCCGGCCGCCGGCCACCTCGCCAAGGCGGGCGTGGAGGCGGGCGAGCTGCTGCGCGAATTCCCGGTGGCGCCCGAGGCGCTCACCGAGCTCAAGCTGGGGTCGACGCTCCCCGTCACCGCGTTCGAGGTCGGCCAGCTGGTCGACGTCACCGGCACGACGAAGGGCCGCGGCTTCACCGGCGTGATCAAGCGCCACCACTTCAGCTCGAACCGCGCGTCGCACGGCAACTCGCGCTCGCACAACACGCCGGGCTCGATCGGCATGGCGCAGGATCCGGGCCGCGTGTTCCCGGGCAAGCGCATGGCCGGCCAGCACGGCAACGTGACGCGCACGGTGCAGACGCTCAAGGTCGTCCGCGTCGACGCCGAGCGCGGCCTGCTGCTCGTCCGCGGCTCGGTGCCGGGTGCCGACGGCGGCCACATCATCGTCCGCCCGTCGGTCAAGACGCCGGCGAAGAAGGGGGCCTGACGATGGAACTCAAGCTCATCAACGGCAACGGCCAGGCGGATGCGACGCTGGCCGCGTCGGACGCGCTGTTCGCCCGCGAGTACAACGAGGCGCTGATCCACCAGGTCGTCACCGCGTACCGCGCGAACGGCCGCCAGGGCACGCGCGCGCAGAAGTCGCGCGGCATGATCAACAAGTCGCACAAGAAGCCGTGGAACCAGAAGGGCACCGGCCGCGCCCGCGCGGGCCAGGCCAACAGCCCGCTGTGGCGCGGCGGCGGCAAGATCTTCCCGTCGATGGCCGACGAGAACTTCGAGCAGAAGGTCAACCGCAAGATGTATCGCGCCGGCATCGCGTCGATCCTCTCGCAGCTCGTCCGCGAGGACCGGCTGAAGGTCGTCGAGGGCATCACCGTGGACTCGCCAAAGACCAAGCAGTTCGCGCAGAAGATCAAGGCGTTCGGGCTCACCGGCTCGGTGCTGGTGGTCGTCGACAGCCTGGACGAGAACATGCTGCTCTCGTCGCGCAACCTGCACGACGTGCTGGTGCTGGAAACGCGCGAAGTGGACCCCGTCAGCCTGGTGCAGTTCAACAACGTGCTCCTGACCCGCGCCGCGGTGTCGCAATTCGAGGAGATGCTGGGATGAACGTCACCAAGCAATACAACAGCGAGCGCCTGGCCACCTTGCTGCTCGCGCCGGTCGTGTCCGAGAAGGGCACGTACATCGCCGACAAGCACGAGCAGGTGGTCTTCCGCGTCGTCCAGGATGCGACGAAGCCGGAAATCAAGGCCGCGGTCGAGGCGATGTTCAAGGTCCAGGTCGAGAGCGTCCAGGTTGTGAACGTCGGCGGCAAGCAGAAGCGCTTCGGGAAGTTCACCGGCCGTCGGCGCAACTGGAAGAAGGCCTACGTCTGTCTCAAGCCGGGCCAGGAAATCAACTTCGCGGCGGAGAGCTGACATGCCACTGCAGAAAGTAAAACCGACATCGCCGGGCCGCCGCGCGCTGGTCAAGGTCGTCCACCCGCACCTGCACAAGGGGCGGCCGATCGACGCGCTGACCGAGAGCCAGAAGCGCGGCTCGGGCCGCAACAACAACGGCCACATCACGATCCGGCACAAGGGCGGCGGTCACAAGCAGCAATACCGGCTCGTCGACTTCCGCCGCAACAAGGACGGCATCGCGGGCAAGGTCGAGCGGCTCGAGTACGACCCGAACCGCAGCGCGCACCTCGCGCTGCTGTGCTACGCCGACGGCGAGCGCCGCTACATCATCGCGCCGCGCGGCGTCGCGGTGGGCGCGCTGCTGCACTCCGGTCCCGAGGCCCCGATCAAGCCGGGCAACTGCCTGCCGCTGCGCAACATCCCGGTCGGCACGACGATCCACTGCATCGAGATGCTGCCGGGCAAGGGCGCGCAGCTCGCGCGGTCGGCCGGCACCGGTGTCCAGCTGCTCGCCCGCGAAGGCGTCTATGCGCAGCTGCGCCTGCGCTCGGGCGAGATCCGCAAGGTGCACGTGGACTGCCGCGCGACGATCGGCGAGGTCGGCAACGAGGAGCACAGCCTGCGCTCGATCGGCAAGGCCGGCGCGAACCGCTGGCGCGGCATCCGCCCGACGGTCCGCGGCATCTGCATGAACCCGGTCGACCACCCGCACGGCGGCCGCTCCAACGGCGGCGGCCATCCGGTCTCGCCGTGGGGCACGCCGACCAAGGGCTACAAGACGCGCAAGAACAAGCGCACCGATTCGCTGATCGTGCGTCGCCGGCACGCGGCCAAAGGGTAACGAGGGATAACTTCAAATGGCACGTTCGATCAAGAAGGGTCCGTTCGTCGACGACCACCTGCAGGACAAGGTGCAGGCGGCGCGCGCGACCAGCGACAAGAAGCCGATCAAGACCTGGTCCCGCCGGTCGACGATCACGCCCGATTTCGTCGGGCTGACGATCGCCGTCCACAACGGCAAGCAGCACATCCCGGTCTACGTCTCCGAGAACATGGTCGGGCACAAGCTCGGCGAGTTCGCACTGACCCGCACCTTCAAGGGACATTCGTCCGACAAGAAGAGCGCGGCGCCGGTGATGAAGAAGAAGTAAGGAGCCACGATGGAAACCAGAGCCATCCTGCGCGGAGTGCGGCTGTCGGCCCAGAAGGGCCGGCTCGTCGCCGACCAGATCCGCGGGCTGCCCGTCGACAAGGCGCTGAACCTGCTGGCCTTCAGCCCCAAGAAGGGCGCGAAGATCATCAAGAAGGTGCTCGAGTCGGCGATCGCCAACGCCGAGCACAACGACGGCGCCGATGTCGACGAGCTGAAGGTCAAGACGATCCTCGTCGACAAGGCCGAGAGCCTCCGCCGCTTCACGGCGCGGGCCAAGGGGCGCGGCAACGTGATCCTGAAGCAGACCTGCCACATTCACGTCACCGTCGGCGACGGAAAGTAAGGGAAGAGGTCCATGGGACAGAAAATTCATCCGATCGGCTTCCGCCTGGCCGTCACCCGGAACTGGACGTCGAAGTGGTATGCGAACAGCAAGCACTTCGCGTCGACGCTGAAGGAAGACATCAAGATCCGCGAGTACCTGGCGAAGAAGCTGGCGCACGCGTCGGTGGGCAAGGTGTCGATCGAGCGTCCGGCCAAGAACGCCCGGATCACGATCCACAGCGCCCGCCCCGGCGTGGTCATCGGCAAGAAGGGCGAGGACATCGAGACGCTGCGCAGCGACCTGCGCCGGATGATGGGCGGCGATGTCGGCCTCAACATCGAGGAAATCCGCAAGCCGGAGATCGACGCGCAGCTCGTCGCCGACTCCATCGCGCAGCAGCTCGAGAAGCGGATCATGTTCCGCCGCGCGATGAAGCGCGCGATGCAGAACGCGATGCGCCTCGGTGCGCAGGGCATCAAGATCATGACCGCCGGCCGGCTGAACGGCGCCGAGATCGCGCGCAGCGAGTGGTACCGCGAAGGCCGCGTGCCGCTGCACACGCTGCGCGCCGACATCGAGTACGGCTTCTCCGAGGCGCGCACGACCTACGGCGTCATCGGCATCAAGGTCTGGGTTTTCAAGGGCGAACGGCTGGCCCACAACGCCGAACCGGTACAGGCGCCGGCGCCTGCCACGGACGCGCCGAAGCGTCCGCCGCGCCGCACCCCGCCGCCAGGAGCGAAGAATGCTGCAGCCAGCTAGAAGGAAGTACCGCAAGGAACAGAAGGGCCGCAACAAGGGCGTTGCGACCGTCGGCAACAAGGTGAGCTTCGGCGAGTACGGCTTGAAGGCCGTCGGCCGCGGCCGCCTGACCGCGCGCCAGATCGAGGCGGCGCGGCGGGCCATGACGCGCCACATCAAGCGCGGCGGCCGCATCTGGATCCGCATCTTCCCGGACAAGCCGATCTCGCAGAAGCCCGCCGAAGTGCGGATGGGCAACGGCAAGGGCAACCCGGAGTACTACGTGGCCGAGATCCAGCCCGGCAAGGTGCTCTACGAGATGGACGGCGTCGACGAGCCGCTGGCGCGGGAGGCGTTCGCGCTGGCCGCCGCCAAGCTGCCGATCCGCACGACGTTCGTGCACCGGCTCATCGGCGGCTGACGGCAGACGAGAGGCGACGACATGAAGAAATCCGAGACGAAGAAGGCGCTGGTCGGCAAGGGCCCGGTCGAACTGAAGACCGAGCTCGACGCGCTGCTGAAGGAGCAGTTCGGCCTGCGCATGCAGAAGGCGACGCAGCAGCTCACCAACACCGGGAAGATCCAGCAGGTGCGGCGCAGCATCGCCCGCGTGCGGACCATCCTCCACCAGAAGCAGGGACAGGCATGAACGAGCAAGCGCAGGCCCCGGCGGTGCGCAAGGTCATCATCCAGACGCTGACCGGCAGGGTCGTCAGCGACAAGATGGACAAGACGGTCACCGTCCTCGTCGAGCGGCGGGTCAAGCACCCGCTGTACGGCAAGGTCGTCACCAAGTCGCAGAAGTACCACGCCCACGACGAGAACAACGAATGCAAGGCCGGCGACACGGTCGAGATCGAGGCTTGCCGCAAGCTCGCCAAGACCAAAGCCTGGCGGGTCAAGCGGCTGGTCGAGAAGGCCAAGATCGTCTGATCGCCGGCAGGGGTTGCGGGATTACCGAAACCCTGTCATACTTTTCGTTTCGCCCGCCGCAGTTCGGCGACGCCCCCGGGTCCCCGGACGGCGCCACTGCGGTCCTTCCCCGGGACGGTGCCTCTTGGCCCCGTCCACCAGCGGGGTCCAAAACTGGCCGCGACAAGCGCGGTGGCCGCGGGGTGCGCAATGGCGCCCTCCGGGCGCACCCGCCGCGGGTTAAGTTGGAGATGCAGCAATGATCCAGATGCAGTCGATGCTGGAGGTCGCCGACAACACCGGCGCCCGTCAGGTCATGTGTATCAAGGTGCTCGGCGGCAGCAAGCGCCGGTACGCCCACATCGGTGACGTGATCAAGGTGACCGTCAAGGACGCCGCTCCGCGTGGCCGCGTGAAAAAGGGCGAGATCTACAACGCGGTCGTCGTGCGCACCCGCAAGGGCGTCCGCCGGAACGACGGCGCGCTGGTGAAATTCGACACCAACGCCGCCGTGCTGCTCAACGCCAAGCTCGAGCCGATCGGCACGCGCATCTTCGGCCCGGTGACCCGGGAGCTCCGCACGGAGCGCTTCATGAAGATCGTGTCGCTCGCGCCCGAAGTGCTGTAAGGAGGCCAGGGATGCGCAAGATCCGCAAGGGCGACAACGTCGTCGTCATCGCCGGCCGCGACAAGGGCAAGCGCGGCTCCGTCACCCGCGTGGTGGACGCCTCGCACGTTCTGGTCGCCGGCATCAACCAGGTGAAGAAGCACGTGCGCCCGAACCCCATGAAGGGCGAGCAGGGCGGCATCCTGACCAAGGAGATGCCGATCGACGTGTCGAACGTGGCGCTGTGGAACCCCGTCACGCAGAAGGCCGACCGCGTCGGCGTGCGCGTGCTCGAGGACGGCCGCAAGGTCCGCTTCTTCAAGTCGAACGGCGAGCTCGTCGGCGCGTAAAGGAGAGACCATGGCCCGCCTCAAGGAAATCTACAAGAAGGAAGTCGTGCCCGCGCTGATCAAGCAGTTCGGGTACAAGTCGCCGATGGAAGTGCCGCGCTTCCAGAAGGTCGTCCTCAACATGGGCGTCGGCGAGGCGATCGGCGACAAGAAGCTGCTCGAGAACGCCGTCGGCGACATGATCAAGATCGCCGGCCAGAAGCCGGTCGTCACCAAGGCCCGCAAGGACATCTCGGGCTTCAAGATCCGCGTCGGCTACCCGATCGGCTGCATGGTGACGCTGCGCCACGAGCGCATGTACGAGTTCCTCGACCGCCTCATCACCGTGGCCCTGCCGCGCGTGCGCGACTTCCGCGGCGTCTCCGGCCGCGCGTTCGACGGCCGCGGCAACTACAACATGGGCGTCAAGGAACAGATCATCTTCCCGGAGATCGAGTACGACAAGGTCGACACGCTCCGGGGCATGAACATCACGATCACCACGACCGCGAAGACCGACGCCGAAGCCCGTGCGCTGCTCGCCGCGTTCAAGTTCCCGTTCAAGAACTGAGGCCGCCATGGCGAAACTCTCACTGATCAACCGCGACCAGAAGCGCCGCGCGCTCGTCAAGAAGTACGAGAAGAAGCGCACGGCCCTGCTCGAGATCATCAACAACATGAAGGCGTCCGAGGAGGACCGTTTCGCGGCCCGGCTGAAGCTGCAGCAGCTGCCGCGCAACGCCAATCCGACGCGCCTGCGCAACCGCTGCGCGGTCACGGGCCGCGCGCGCGGCTACTTCCGGAAGTTTGGTCTCGGCCGCAACAAGCTGCGCGAGTTCGTGATGCGCGGCGAAGTGCCGGGCATGGTCAAGGCCAGCTGGTAACGAGGTGAAGCATGAGCATGAGTGATCCGATCGCCGACATGCTGACCCGCATCCGCAATGCGCAGATGACGGAGAATGCAGTCGTCGTGATGCCCTCGTCGAAGGTCAAGCTGGCCATCGCCAAGGTGCTGAAGGACGAGGGCTACATCGACGGGTTCAAGGTCTCGAGCGAGGCGATCAAGCCCGTGCTCGAGATCGCCCTCAAGTACCACGCCGGACGACCCGTGATCGAGAAGATCGAGCGCGTGTCGAAGCCGGGGCTGCGCATCTACAAGAGCAAGGACGACATTCCGCGCGTGATGAACGGGCTCGGAATCGCGATCGTCTCGACCTCGCGCGGCGTCATGACGGACCGCAAGGCCCGCGCCACCGGCGTCGGCGGCGAAGTCCTCTGCATCGTGGCGTAAGGGGGAACCATGTCGCGTATCGGCAACAATCCCATTCCGCTTCCCGCCAAGGTCGAAGTGACCCTGGGCGAGGGCGAGATCACCGTCAAGGGCCCGCTCGGCTCGCTGTCGCGCCGCTACGGCGCGGGCGTCTCGATCGAGAAGGCCGGCGACACGCTGGTGCTGAAGGCCGCGAGCCTCGAGAACCGGGCGATGCACGGCACGCTCCGGGCGCTGGTCGCCGGGATGGTCAAGGGCGTCACCGAGGGCTTCCAGAAGAAGCTCACGCTGGTCGGCGTCGGCTATCGCGCGCAGGCCGCCGGCGACAAGCTGAACCTGACGCTGGGCTTCTCCCACCCGGTCGTCCACGCGATGCCCAAGGGCATCAAGGTGGAGACGCCGGCGCAGACCGAGATCCTGGTCAAGGGCATCGACAAGCAGGTCGTCGGACAGGTCGCGGCGGAGATCCGCGCGTATCGTCCGCCCGAGCCGTACAAGGGCAAGGGCGTGCGCTACCACGACGAACGCGTCGTGCTCAAGGAAACGAAGAAGAAGTGACGCGCGCGGGGCCGGTTGCCCCGCCAGCCATACGAGGTCAGCGATGAACAAGAAGGAAGCTCGAGTCCGCCGTGCCCGCAAGACCCGGGCGCGCATTGCCGAGCAGCGGGCGACCCGGCTCGTGGTGAGCCGTTCGAACAGCCACATCTATGCGCAGATCATCGCGCCGGAAGGCGACAAGGTGCTCGCGAGCGCCTCGACGCTCGAGGCCGACGTGCGCAAGGACGTCAAGAACGGCGGCAACAAGGCTGCCGCGACGCTGGTAGGCAAGCGCATCGCCGACCGCGCGAAGGCGGCAGGCATCGAGACCGTCGCGTTCGACCGTTCGGGTTACCGATATCACGGCCGCGTCCAGGCGCTGGCCGAAGCGGCCCGCGAAGCCGGCCTCAAGTTCTGACGCGCAGGATCAGGAAGAGCACATCATGGCGAGAATGCAGCAGCACCAGCAGGACGATCGCGGCGACGGCCTGCGCGAGAAGATGATCAGCATCAACCGCGTCACCAAGGTGGTGAAGGGCGGCCGGATCCTCGGCTTCGCCGCGCTCACCGTGGTCGGCGACGGCGATGGCCGGATCGGCATGGGCAAGGGGAAGTCGAAGGAAGTGCCCGTGGCCGTGCAGAAGGCGATGGAGCAGGCGCGCCGCAAGATGGTCAAGGTGCGCCTGAAGAACGGCACGCTGCACCACGCGGTGATCGGCAAGCACGGCGCCACCAAGGTGTACATGCAGCCCGCGTCCGAAGGCACCGGCATCATCGCGGGCGGCCCGATGCGCGCGGTGTTCGAGGTCGTCGGCGTGACCAACATCCTGGCCAAGTGCCACGGCTCGACGAACCCGTACAACATCGTCCGCGCCACGATCAACGCGCTCGAGAACCTGAGCTCGCCTGCCGACATCGCGTCGAAGCGCGGGATGACGGTCGAGCAGATTCTGGAGGCGTGACCATGACCGCCGCGACGAAGATCAAGGTCAAGCTCGTCAAGAGCACGGCCAGCACCAAAGAGGATCATCGCGCCACGGTGCGCGGTCTCGGCCTCAAGTGGACCAACCACACGGTCGAGGTTGTCGACACCCCTTCGGTGCGCGGCATGATCAACAAGGTCTATTACCTGGTCAAGGTGGTCGGCTAGTCCGACTGCACCGGAGTCAAGCGATGCGTCTCAATACGATCAAGCCCGCCGAGGGCAGCAACAAGGCCCGCCGCCGCGTCGGACGCGGCATCGGCTCGGGCCTCGGCAAGACCGCGGGGCGTGGCCACAAGGGCCAGAAGTCCCGCTCGGGCGGCTTCCACAAGGTCGGCTTCGAAGGCGGCCAGATGCCGCTGCAGCGCCGGCTGCCCAAGCGCGGCTTCGTCTCGCTCGCCAAGAACGACACCGCCGAGGTGCGCCTGTCCGACCTCGCCAGGCTGCCGGTCGGCGATGTCGACCTGCTCGCGCTGAAGGCGGCGGGCGTGGTCCCCGCGATCGCCAAGTCGGCGAAGGTGATCCTCTCCGGCAAGCTCGACAAGGCGATCACGCTGAAGGGCGTGGGCGTCACCAAGGGTGCGAAGGCGGCGATCGAAGCCGCCGGCGGCAGCGTCGCCTGACGCGGCGCCCGAGAATCCACAGGAAACGACGTTGGCCACCTCCAATCCCGCGCTGAAGACAGGTTCCAAGTACGCCGATCTCAAGCGGCGGCTGTGGTTCCTGCTGGGCGCGCTCGTCGTCTACCGGATCGGGACGCACATCCCGGTGCCCGGCATCAACGCGAGCATCCTCGACGAGCTGTTCCGCTCGCAGCAGGGCGGCATCCTCGGGCTGTTCAACGTGTTCTCGGGCGGCGCGCTGTCGCGCTTCTCCATCCTCGCGCTGGGGATCATGCCGTACATCTCGGCGTCGATCATCATGCAGCTCGCGACCGTGGTCGTGCCGACGCTCGAGGCGCTGAAGAAGGAAGGCGAGGCCGGCCGGCGCAAGATCACCCAGTACACGCGCTACGCGACGCTTGGGCTCGCACTCTTCCAGGCACTCGGGATCGCCGTCGCGCTCGAGGCGCAGCCCGGCCTGGTGCTGCTGCCCGGCCCCGGCTTCCGGATCGTCACCGCGGTGACGCTGGTGACCGGAACGATGTTCCTGATGTGGCTAGGCGAGCAGATCACCGAGCGGGGCCTCGGCAACGGCATCTCGCTGCTGATCTTCGCCGGCATCGCCGCCGGCCTGCCGAACGCGATCGGCCTGACGCTGGAGCAGGCGCGGACCGGTGCCTACTCGATCCCGCTGGTGCTGGGGATCGCCGCGCTGGTGGTCCTGGTCACGGCGTTCGTCGTGTTCGTCGAGCGTGCGCTGCGCAAGATCCTCGTCAACTACGCCAAGCGCCAGGTCGGCAACAAGGTCTACCAGGGCCAGAGTTCGCACCTGCCGCTGAAGCTGAACATGGCCGGCGTGATCCCGCCGATCTTCGCGTCGTCGATCATCCTGTTCCCGGCCACGCTGGCGCAGTGGTTCGGCGCGGGCGAGGGCACGGTCTGGCTGCGCGACCTGGCGTCGACGCTCGGACCGGGCCAGCCGGTGCACGAGATCCTGTACGCGGCGGCGATCATATTCTTCTGCTTCTTCTACACGGCGCTGCAGTACAACCCGAAGGAAACGGCCGAGAACCTCAAGAAGTCCGGTGCGTTCATCCCCGGGTACCGGCCTGGCGACCAGACCGCGAAGTACATCGAGAAGATCTCGCTGCGCCTCACGCTGCTGGGATCGCTGTACCTGGTGGTCGTGTGCTTCATCCCGAACTTCCTGATCGCGTGGAAGAATGTGCCGTTCTACTTCGGCGGCACGTCGCTCCTGATCATCGTCGTGGTCACGATGGATTTCATGACCCAGGTGCAGGCGTACCTGATGTCGCAGCAGTACGAGAGTCTGCTCAAGAAGGCCAACTTCAAGGGCGGATTGCCGACGCGCTGATGTCGAAAGAAGACGTTATCCAGATGCAGGGGGAGGTCGTCGAGACGCTCCCGAACGCGACGTTCCGCGTGAAGCTAGAGAACGGCCACGTCGTGCTGGGACACATCTCCGGCAAGATGCGGATGCACTACATCAAGATTCTGCCGGGGGACAAGGTGACGGTCGAACTGACGCCGTACGACCTCTCCCGGGCGCGGATCACGTTCCGCGCGAAGTAACGCAACAGAGAGGAACTGACATGAAGGTTCTCGCTTCGGTGAAGAAGATCTGCCGCAACTGCAAGATCATCCGGCGTCACGGTGTCGTGCGCGTCATTTGCACGGATCCCCGCCACAAGCAGCGGCAGGGCTGACGGACATTTCCAGGACAGGTTAGAACTATGGCCCGTATTGCAGGCGTCAACATCCCCAATCACTCGCATGCCGAGATCGCGCTCACCGCGATCTACGGCATCGGACGCGCGCGCGCCAAGGCGATCTGCGTCGCGGCCGGCGTTGCGCCGACGGTCAAGGTCAAGGACCTGTCGGATGCGCAGATGGACAAGCTGCGCGAGCAGGTCGGCCAGTTCACCGTCGAAGGTGACCTGCGCCGCGAGGTGACGATGAGCATCAAGCGGCTCATGGACCTCGGCTGCTACCGCGGCGTCCGTCACCGCAAGGGCCTCCCCGTGCGCGGCCAGCGCACGCGGACCAACGCGCGGACCCGCAAGGGCCCGAAGAAGGCGCGTCAGGCGACGAAGTCGAAGTAAAGACAAGGACACACGATGGCACAGCAACCCTCGAAGGCCGCCTCGGCGGCACGCGCCCGCAAGAAGGTCAAGAAGAACGTCGCCGAAGGCATCGCGCACGTACACGCGTCGTTCAACAACACGATCATCACGATCACCGACCGCCAGGGCAACGCGCTGTCGTGGGCCACTTCCGGCGGCGCCGGGTTCAAGGGCTCGCGCAAGTCGACGCCGTTCGCCGCGCAGGTCGCGGCCGAGCGTGCCGGTCGCGCGGCCCTGGAATGCGGCATCAAGAACCTCGAAGTGCGGATCAAGGGCCCGGGCCCCGGCCGCGAGTCGGCGGTCCGCGCGCTGAACGCGCTCGGCATCAAGATCACGTCGATCTCGGACGTGACGCCGGTCCCGCACAACGGCTGCCGGCCGCCCAAGCGCCGCCGCATCTGACGACAACCAGATTCACTTGCAACCAGGATAGCTACTGTGGCTCGATATACCGGACCCAAATGTAAGCTGGCGCGACGGGAAGGCACCGACCTTTTCCTGAAAAGCGCGCGTCGCTCGCTCGACTCCAAGTGCAAGCTGGACACCAAACCCGGCCAGCATGGCGTGAAATCCGGCGCCCGCATGTCCGACTACGGTCTCCAGCTGCGCGAGAAGCAGAAGCTGCGCCGCATCTACGGCCTGCTCGAACGGCAGTTCCGCCGCTATTTTGCCGAGGCGGCCCGCCGCAAGGGCTCTACCGGCACGAACCTGCTGCAGCTGCTCGAGTCGCGCCTCGACAACGTCGTCTACCGGATGGGCATCGGCTCGACCCGCGCCGAGGCGCGGCAGCTCGTCGGCCACTGCTCGATCACCGTCAACGGCAAGGTTCTCAGCATCCCGTCGGCGCTGGTCAAGGCCGGCGACGTCGTCGGCGTCACCGACAAGGCGAAGGCCCAGCTGCGGATCCAGGATTCGCTGCAGCTTGCCGAGAAGGTCGGCTTCCCCTCCTGGGTGGAAGTCGACGTCAAGAAAATGTCCGGCACCTTCAAAGGGGCGCCGGACCGCTCGGAGTTCGGGCAGGACATCAACGAAAGTCTGGTGGTCGAGCTCTACTCGAAGTAACCGCCCGGCTTGCCGGTTTGAGATTCGCTTGAGGGTTCCGCATGCAGAGCAATGTTCTGTTGAAACCGCGCATCATCGACGTCCAGTCGACCTCGCCGTTCCACGCGAAGGTGGTCATGGAGCCGTTCGAGCGCGGGTACGGCCACACGCTCGGCAACGCGCTCCGGCGCGTGCTGCTGTCTTCGATGCCGGGCTATGCCCCGACCGAGGTCCGCATCACCGGGGTGCTGCACGAGTACTCGGCGCTCGACGGGGTGCAGGAAGACGTCGTCGATCTCCTGCTCAACATGAAGGGCGTCGTGCTGAAGCTGCACAACCGCGACCACGTGCTGCTGAAGCTCGTGAAGTCCGGTGAAGGCCCGGTCACGGCCGCCGACATCGAGCCCAACCACGACGTCGAGATCATCAATCCCGACCACGTGATCGCCCACCTCACGGCCGGCGGCAAGCTCGAGATGGAGATCAAGGTCGAGAAGGGCCGCGGCTACCAGCCGGCGACCGCGCGACTGAAGCCCGAGGGCGGCCGCAACATCGGCAGCATCCTCCTCGACGCGTCGTTCAGCCCGGTGCGCCGGGTCAGCTACGCGGTCGAGAGCGCGCGGGTCGAGCAGCGCACCGACCTGGACAAGCTCGTCCTCGACATCGAGACCAACGGCGTCGTCGAGCCGGAGCAGGCGGTCCGCTACGCCGCGTCGGTTCTGGTCGAGCAGTTGTCGGTGTTCGCCGACCTGCAGGGCACGGACCAGCCGGCGCCGGATCGCGGCTCGCCGCAGGTCGACCCGATCCTGCTGCGGCCGGTCGACGACCTCGAGCTGACCGTTCGTTCGGCCAACTGCCTCAAGGCCGAGAACATCTACTACATCGGCGACCTCATCCAGCGTACCGAGACCGAGCTCCTCAAGACGCCCAATCTCGGCCGGAAGTCGCTGAACGAAATCAAGGAAGTGCTCGCGTCGCGCGGGCTGTCGCTCGGGATGAAGCTCGAGAACTGGCCCCCGGCCGGCCTCGACCGCCCGTAACGCGCGCGGACAGGAAGGAAGAAGATCATGCGTCACCGCCACGGCCTGCGGAAACTCAACCGCACCAGCTCGCATCGCCTCGCGATGCTGCGCAACATGACGAATTCGCTGTTCACGCACGAGGTCATCAAGACCACGCTGCCGAAGGCGAAGGAACTGCGCCGCGTCGCCGAGCCGCTGCTCACGCTCGGGAAGGAGCCGACGCTCGCCAACCGCCGCCTCGCGTTCGACCGGCTGCGGGATCGCGACGTCGTGACCAAGCTGTTCAACGAGCTCGGTCCGCGCTACAAGGCGCGCCCGGGCGGCTACCTGCGGATCCTGAAGTTCGGCTTCCGTCAGGGCGACAACGCGCCGATGGCGCTGGTCGAGCTGGTCGACCGGCCGGAAGTCGCGGCGCCCGCCGAAGAGGCGAAGGCCGGCTGATCCTGCGGGGCCGCAGTTGTAATCCACAAGGCCGGGCCGAGCGCCCGGCCTTGTGCTTTCCGCCGCCGCTGCAGGCCGGCTCGCGGCCCGCCCGTGCCGGTCGGCTCTCCGCCTGGCCGCCCGCCCCGGGTCGCGCTGCGCCCGAGGTCGCGGCGCCAACGTGCCGACGGCTCCTGACCGCCCCGGTGCTCCCCGACCGCCCGCCGGTGGGGTAGCATCGCGCGATGGCAGACTGCATCCTCGTCACCGGTGGCGCGGGCTACATCGGCTCGCATGTGGTCGTCGAGCTCGCGCAGGCGGGCTACGCGCCGGTCGTCCTCGACAGCTTCGTTACGAGTTCGCCGGCGGTGCTGCCGCGCCTCGAGGCGCTTGCCGGGATGCCGGTGCCGTGCATCGAGGCGGATGTCCGCGACGTCGAGGCCCTGCGGCGGGCCTTCCATGACCATCCGGTCGCCGGCGTGGTCCACTGTGCCGGCCTGAAGGCGGTCGGCGAATCCGAGGCGCGCCCGCTGGCGTACTACGACGTCAACGTCGGGGGCACGCTGGCGCTGGCGGAGGTGATGGGCGAGGCGGGAGTCGCCACGTGCGTGTTCAGCTCGTCGGCGTCGGTCTACGGGCAGCCCGACGCGCTGCCGGTCACCGAGGACGCGCCGCTGCAGCCGCAGAGCGTGTACGGGCGCACCAAGCGGATCGTCGAGGACTTCCTGCGCGACCTGGCGCGCGCCAATCCCAACTGGCGCATCGCGGTGCTGCGCTACTTCAATCCGGCCGGCGCGCATCCGTCGGGACAGATCGGCGAGGCGCCCACCGACCGTCCGAACAACCTGGTGCCGCTGCTGTCCCGCGTCGCCTCCGGCGAGTACGCGAGCCTCGCCATCCACGGGACCGACTGGCCGACGCCCGACGGCACCGGAGTCCGCGACTACCTGCACGTCCAGGATCTCGCCGCGGGGCACGTCGCGGCGCTGCGCCACCTGGCGACGCATCCGGGCGCGACGACGCTGAACCTCGGTCTCGGGCGCGGCCATTCCGTCCTCGAAGTCGTCGCCGCGTTCGAGCGGGCCTGCGGCCGCCGGATCACGCGCACGCTCGCACCGCGCCGGCCGGGCGACGTCGCCGCGTACTACGCCGATCCGTCCCGGGCGCTGGAAACGCTCGGGTGGAGGGCGACGCGCGGGCTGGATACGATCTGCGCCGATGCGTGGCGGTGGCAGCAGAACGGTGGCCGCTACGACGCCGGCCGGGTGGCGGTCACTCCACCGTCGCGGCCCGGATCGCCTCGACCCGGATCTCCTCGGTGAGCTGCGCCTTCAGCGCGGAGAACTCCGGCGTGGTCTTGACCGTGTAGTGCCGGGGATGCGGCAGCAGGACCGGGACCTCGGCCTTGATCCGCCCCGGGCGCGCGCTCATCACGCACACGCGCCCGGCCATGAAGATCGCCTCCTCGATGTCGTGCGTGACGAACAGCACGGTCTTCTTCTCGCTCTCCCAGATGCCGAGCAGCAGCTCCTGCATCAGCGCGCGCGTCTGGTTGTCGAGCGCGCCGAACGGCTCGTCGAGCAGCAGTATCTTCGGGTCGTTGGCCAGCGCGCGGGCGATCGCCGTGCGCTGCTGCATACCCCCGGAGAGCATCCTCGGGTGATGATGCTCGAAGCCCGCGAGCCCGACGCGCTCGACGTAGTGCGCGACGATGCGCTCCAGCTCGGGCTGCGGCATTCCCTTCTCGCGCAGTCCGAACGAGATGTTTTCGCGCACGGTGAGCCACGGGAACAGCGTGTACGACTGGAACACCATGCCGCGGTCGGCGCCCGGCCCGGTGACCTCGCGGCCGTCGAGCACGACGCGCCCCGTCGTCGGCGTGTCCAGCCCCGCGACGATGCGCAGCAGCGTGGACTTGCCGCACCCGGACGGGCCGAGGATGGTGATGAAGTCGTTGTGGGCGACGGCGAGCGACGTCGGCTGCAGCGCGACGGTCGGCGCGCCGTTGCGCACCCCCGGAAAAGTGCGACCCACGCCGTCGAGTACGAGCTGGCTCATCGATCGGCGAGCGCCCAGGAAAACGTCTTCTGGTTGACCGCCTTGAACAGGTAGTCGGAAACGAGGCCGATGACGCCGATGACGATGATGCCGAAGATGATCTGCCCGGTGTTGAGCAGCGCCTGGCTGTCGGTGATCATGTGCCCGATGCCCGAGGACGCGCCGATCAGCTCGGCGACGATCACGTAGGTCCACGCCCAGCCCAGCACCATCCGCAGCGTTTCCGCGATCTGCGGCGCGGCCGAGGGCAGCAGCACGCGGCGCACGATCCCCCGGTGCGACGCGCCGAGCGTGTACGCCGCCTCGACCAGGTCCCGGCGCGTCGACCCGACGATGACGGCCACCATCAGCACGATCTGGAAGAACACGCCGATGAAGATGACGAGCAGCTTCTGCGTCTCGCCGATGCCCGCCCACAGGATGAGCAGCGGGATGAACGCCGAGGCGGGCAGGTAGCGCGCGAACGAAACGAACGGCTCGAAGAACGCCTCGATCGGCTTCCACGCCCCCATCGCGATGCCGAGCGGCACGCCCAGGACGGTCGCCAGCACGAAGCCGCCGAGGACGCGCCAAACGGTCATGCCGACATCCTTCGCGAAGCCGTACTGCGCGAACAGCGCGTAGCCTTCGCGCAGCATCGTCAGCGGGTCGGCGAGGAAGGTCCTCGAGACGAAGCCGCCGAAGGTCGCGGCGCTCCACGCGGCGACGAACACCACGAAGAAGGCGATGCCGAGCGCGATCCGGCGCGGCCGGGAGACCGGGACGAGGGGCTTCAACGGGCTGGCCGCGCGGCGGCGTCCCTGGCTGAACCGGCGACGCGCGACGCGCCCGGCACCGGGTGCCCCGCGCGGGTCGCTGCCGGCGACGTGGCGCGCACCGGCTACTGGATGAATCGCGTGTCGGCGAGGGTCGACAGGTCGGGGATCTGCTTGATGATGCCGACCTCGAGCAGCAGGTCGGCTGCCTCCTTGCTGAACTGCGCATGCGGGCCCGCGAAGAACGCCTTGTTCGCGGCACGGTCCTGCCAGCGCAGGTACTTCTGCGAGGCCTCGAACTGCTCGCCCGTCTGCTTGACGTCGGCTCCCATGATCTCGAAGCTCTTCTTCGGGTCCTTCGCGATCATGTCGAGGGCTTCGAAGTAGCTGTCGGCGAGGGCCTTCGCGGCCTTCGGATTCTCGGCGAGGAATTTCGGCGTGCAGCCGAAGGTGTCCATGATCATCGGGTAGTCGAGCGTCGTCGCGATGATCTTGCCGGCCTGCGGATTCGTCCGCACCGTCGACAGGTACGGCTCGTAGCTCATCGCCGCGTCGTTCTGGCCGGCAACGAAGGCCTGCGCCGCCGGGCCGGGCTCGAGGTTGACGACGGTGACGTCCTTGACCGAAAGGCCGTTCTTCTTCAGGAACCAGGCGAGCGTGAAGTACGGCGCCGTGCCCGGCGCGGATGCCGCGACGGTCTTGCCCTTGAGGTCGGCGATCTTCGCGACGTTGTTCCGCACCGCCATGCCGTCGGCGCCGTAGCTCTTGTCGAGCTGGAATATCTGCGTCGTGGCCACGCCGTTGGCGTTCCAGGCGATCCAGGTCTCGACCGTCGTCGCCGCGCACTGCACGTCGCCCGAGGCGATCGCGAGGTGCCGGTCCTTCTGCGGGATCTTCTTCAGCGACACGTCGAGGCCGTTCTTCTTGAAGATCCCGGCCTCCTTGGCGAGCGTCAGCGGCGCAAAGCCGGTCCAGCCGGAGATGCCGACGGCGACCTTGGATTCCTGCGCGGCGGCGGGGAGGGCGAACGCCAGGCAGGTGGCGGTGGCGGCGGCGAGCTTGAGGGGGGTGCGCATGCGATGCTCCGGAGCGTGGGTGGGAACCTTGGGAATCTAGGCGTCGGGTGCCGCTCCTGTCAATCGTTTGCAGCCGCGCGTTGGCATACAATCGGCCGTCGGCCCCGGACGCCGCTCGTTGTCCGCGGTGTGCCCGCCGCTTGCGCGCTGGTTGCCCGCTCTTTGCCCACTCCGGCTCCGACGCCACGTTCACGCCGCCCGCCCGCCATGCATCGACTGATTGCGCCCGGTGACGCCCGCCCGATGCCGTGGAAGAACGGCGGCGGCCGCACGACCGAACTCGCCGCCGGGCCGCCGGGATCGACGCTCGACGGCTTCGCCTGGCGCGTGTCCATCGCCGACGTCGAGCGCGACGGTCCGTTCTCCGTCTTTCCCGGTGTCGACCGCACCATCGTCCTTTTACGGGGCAATGGCATGGAGCTGACCGACGCGCACGGCAGCGTCACGCTCGCCGTTCCGTACGAGCCGTGGGCATTCTCCGGCGACCAGCCGGTCGGCTGCCGGCTTGTCGAGGGTGCGGTGCGCGACTTCAACCTGATGGTCCGCCGGGGCGCGGCTCGCGGCGTCGTCACCGTGGTCCGCGACGGGGCCGCCCGGGTGGCCGGCGCGGGTCATCGCCTGTGCTGGACCGCCGCCGGCGCCGTCGAGTGCCTGGTGCCGGGACACGCGCCGTTCGCGCTGGCCCCCGGCCACGGGCTGTGGCAGGACGAGGCCGAAGCAGCAGCGCCGATGTCGGTGCATCCGCTTTCCGCCGATGCCGTCGCGCTGGTCGTGACGATCGACGCCGAAGGGGCATCGCGGTGACCACGTTCGCCGCGGCCGCCGCGTTGCTCCCCGAAGGCTGGGCGCGCGACGTGCAGATCGACGTCGGCGCCGACGGCGTCATCGCCGCGGTCCGGCGGGATGTCCCGTTGACGGCATCCCCCGGCTTCGAGCGGCTCGCGGGGCCGGTCGTGCCGGCGATGCCGAACCTCCATTCGCATGCGTTCCAGCGCGCGCTCGCCGGGCGCACCGGGCGCGCGGCCGCGGCGGGCGGCGACAGCTTCTGGACCTGGCGGCAGGCGATGTACGGCATGCTCGAACGCCTCGATGCAGGGGACTTCGCCGCGGTGACGGCGCAGGCGTACGTGGAAATGGCGAAGGCCGGCTACGGCGCGGTCGCCGAGTTCCACTACGTGCACCACGATCCCGCCGGACGGCCCTACGACGACGGCGCCGAACTTGCGCTCGCCGTTGCCGGTGCCGCGAGCGAAGCCGGGCTCGCGCTGACGATGCTGCCGGTCTTCTACGCGCACGCGGGGTTCGGCGGCACGGCGCCGGCCGCCGGGCAGCGGCGGTTCGTGCATTCGGCGCCTTCGTTCGCCCGGCTGGTCGAGCGGCTGTCGGCCGCGGTGGTCGGCACCGACGTGATCGTCGGGGTCGCCCCGCACAGCCTGCGCGCGGTGACCCCCGGCGAACTGCGCGACGTCGTCGCCGCGGCACCCGCCCGCGGGCCCGTGCACATCCACGTCGCCGAGCAGCTGCGCGAGGTCGAGGACTGCCTGGCCTGGAGCGGGCAGCGGCCGGTCGAATGGCTGCTGTCGCACGCCGCGGTCGACGCCCGGTGGTGTCTCGTCCACGCAACCCACATGACGACCGAAGAGATCCGGGGCCTGGCCGCAAGCGGTGCCGTCGCCGGCCTCGCGCCGACGACGGAAGCCGATCTCGGCGACGGCACCTTTGCCGGCGACGAGTTCACCCGATCGGGCGGGCGATTCGGCATCGGCAGCGATTCGAACACCGTGATCGACCCGTTCGCCGAGCTGCGGCAGCTAGAGTGGTCGCAGCGGCTTCGGCTGCAGCGGCGCAACGTGCTGGCCGAGGGCGGCGCGAGCGTGGGGACCGCGCTGTGGCTCGCCGCGGCGCGCGACGGCGCGCGCGCCTGCGGACGCGCGACCGGGTCCATCGCGGCCGGCCTTCGGGCCGACCTCGTCGTCCTCGATGCCGACGAGCCGGCGCTCGCGGGCCTGGCGCCGGAGCAACTGCTGGACGCGGCGATCTTCGGCCCGTGCCGCCGCCCCGTCCGCGATCTGCTGGTCGGCGGGCGCTTCGTCGTGCGCGAAGGCCGGCATCCGCAGGAGGACGCGGTGCTTGCGCGCTTCCGCGCCGCGCTGGCGCGGACGATGACGGCATGACGATGATGCCGATGCGGTTCGACCTGCTGATCAGCGGGGTCCATCTCGCGACGATGTCCGGCGCGTCGCCGTACGGAGCGATCGAGAATGGCTGCGTCGGCATCGCCGACGGCGGCATCGCGTGGGTGGGCGCGCACGCCGCGCTGCCGCCGGACGCGACGGCGAGGCACGAGCTCGACGGCGGCGGTGGATGGCTGACGCCCGGGCTCGTCGACTGCCACACGCACCTCGTCTGGGCCGGCGACCGGGCCGACGAGTTCGCCGCGCGGCTGGAGGGGGCGACCTACGCCGACATCGCGCGCGCCGGCGGCGGCATCAACGCGACGGTGCGGGCGACGCGCGCGGCATCCGCCGACGCGCTGGTGGCGGCGAGCCGGCCGCGGCTGGCGGCGCTCGCCGCCGAGGGCGTCACCACCGTCGAGATCAAGTCGGGCTACGGGCTCGACGCCGACAGCGAGGTGAAGCTGCTGCTGGCGGCGCGCCGACTCGGCGCCGCGGTCGACGTCGACGTGCGCACGACGCTGCTCGCGGCGCACGCGGTGCCGCCGGAGTTCGCCGGCCGCGCCGACGCCTACATCGACGTCGTCTGCGGCGACATCATTCCCGCGGTGGCGCGGGCGGGGCTCGCCGACGCGGTCGACGCCTTCTGCGAGACCATCGGCTTCTCCCCCGCGCAGACGCGCCGGGTGTTCGACGCGGCGGCGGCGCACGGGCTGCGGGTCAAGCTGCACGCCGATCAGTTGTCCGATACCGGAGGCGCCGCGCTCGCCGCGGAGTTCGCCGCGCTGTCGGCCGATCACCTCGAGTACACCAGCGCCGCCGGCGTGGCAGCGATGGCCCGCGCCGGCACCGTCGCGGTGCTGCTGCCCGGCGCCTACTACGCGCTGCGCGAAACCCGGCTGCCGCCGGTCGACGCGCTGCGCGCGGCCGGGGTGCCGATGGCGGTCGCCACCGACTGCAATCCGGGCACGTCGCCGGCGACGTCGCTGCTGCTGATGCTGAACATGGCGTGCACGCTGTTCCGGCTGACCCCGGCGGAGGCGCTCGCCGGCGCCACGGTGCACGCGGCACGGGCGCTGGGACTCGCCGATCGCGGCGTCATCGCGCCGGGGCACCGCGCGGACCTCGCGCTGTACGCGGTCGCCACGCCCGCGGAACTCGCGTACCGGATCGGCGGCAACCCCTGCGTCGGCGTCGTCCGCGGCGGCGAAGTGCTGCGCTGGAGCGTCGGATGAACCTCTGCACCCTCGTTCGCGGCGACTCGCCGCTGGTCATCGACGTCCCCCACGCGGGGACGCAGCTGCCGCCCGAACTCGCAGCGCGCCTCACCGCCGCCGCGCGCGCGGTTCCGGACACCGACTGGCACGTCGAGAAGCTCTACTCGTTCGCCGGGCGCGCCGGGGTCACGCTGGTTGCCGCGACGCACTCGCGCTACGTCGTCGACCTGAACCGCGACCCGTCGGGGGCCGCGCTGTACCCGGGCGCCGACAATACCGAGCTTTGCCCGACGCGGACGTTCGACAACGCTCCGATCTACGCCGGTGCGCCGCCGGACGACACCGAAGTGGCGGCGCGCCGAGCGGCGTACTTCGATCCTTATCATGCAACGCTGGCGGCGGAGGTCGCCCGGGTCCACGCGCGGCACGGCTGGGCGGTCGTGCTGGACGGCCATTCGATCCGCGCGGAAGTGCCGCGGTTCTTCGCCGGGCGCCTGCCCGATCTCAACCTCGGCACCGCCGGCGGCAGCGCGTGTGCGCCGTCGCTGCGCGAGACCGCGGCGGCGGTGCTCGCGGCGGCCGCCGGCTTCAGCCACGTCGTCGACGGCCGCTTCAAGGGCGGGTGGATCACCCGTCGCCACGGCCGGCCCGATGCCGGCGTGCACGCGCTGCAGTTCGAGGTCGCGCAGGCCTGCTACATGGACGAGGCGCCGCCGTATCGCTGGGAGCCCGCGCGCGCGGCAGCGCTCGTCGCGGTGCTCGAGCGGCTGGCGCAGGTGCTGGCCGGCTGGCGGCCGCGCTGACGCGATGGTGCGCTTCTATACCGCGCGGCACCGCTTCGACGCGTTCCTGGTCGCCGACCGCCTCAACCAGGCCGGAATCCGCGCCCACGTCTTCAACCAGAACGCGTCGAGCATCGTCGGCGACGTGCCGCCGGACGTCGCGCAGCCGCAGGTGTGGCTGGAGCGCGACGACGATCGCGAGCGGGCGGCGACGGTGCTCGCGGCGATCGAGCGCGACGGGGCGTCGGCCGAGGAGCGCGTCTGTCCCGCCTGCGGCGAGGCGTCGCCGCAGGCGTTCGACCTGTGCTGGAAGTGCGGCGCCGCGCTGCCGGCGTGACCGGCGGCGGGCGCGCAGGTCACGCCGCCTGACGATCAGGCCGCGGCGCCCAGCAGCGCGTGCAGGCGCTCGGCGGTGGCGTGCCCGTTCTTCACGCAATCGCTGACCGAAACGCCGCCGCGCCAGTTGGCGCAGAACGCGAGCCCCGGCCACGCGGTCTCGGCCTCGGCGGCCGGCAGCACGCGGTCGAGGTGGCCGAGATCGTACTGCGGGATCGCCTGCGACCAGCGGGTGACCGCCGACCACAGCGGCGCCGCGGTGGTGCCCAGCAACGCACGGTGCTCCGCGTTCACCGTGTCGACCAGCGCGCCGTCGGCGAGCGCGGCCACGTCGGGGTTGCGGCGGCCTCCGGCGAAGGTCGTCAGCAGCACCGTTCCTTCGGGCGCGCGACCGGCGAACATGCTGCTCGAGAACAGCGTGCCCAGCACGCGCCGGTTTTCCTTGCGCGGCACCAGGAAGCCGAACCCCGCCAGCGAATGCGCGACGTCGGCGCGGCGGTAGGCGCTCGCGACGATGGACACCGGCGCGTAGTCGATCGCTGCGAGCCCGCGCGCGGCGGCGGGCGCGAACGCCTCGATCAGCGCGGCGCTCGCCGGCGCCGGCGTCGCGACGACCACGGCGCGCGCGCGCAGCGTGAACGGCGCGCCGTCGCGCGTCCCCTCGACCGTCCACACACCGTCGGCGCCGCGGGCGATCCGGGCGGCGCGGGCGTTCGCGGTGACGCCGCCGACCGCGCGGGCGAGGGCGTCGGTCAGCGTCTGCATGCCGCCCCTGAAGCTGAAGCTCTTGGCGGTGTTCTTCGACTGCTCGGGATTCTTCTTCCGCTCGCGCGCGCCGAGGATCTGGCCCTTGATCAGGCTGCCGTACTTCTGCTCCAGCGCGTGCAGCCGCGGGAACGCCGCCGGCACCGAGATGCGCTCGGGGTCGCCGGCGTAGATGCCGGCGACGAACGGATCGATCGCGTAGTCGAGGAATTCCTGGCCGAGTCGCCGGCGGACGAATTGAGCGATCGATTCCTCGAGGTCCGCCGGCGCGCGCGCGACGAACGGCTCGCGCAGCAGCATCAGCTTCGCGCCGAGGCTGAAGGCGGAGGTCGTGAGGAACGCGCCGGGGGAGGTCGGCAGCGCCGTTGCCTTGCCGTCGCGCACGACGTAGCGCGTCGACGCGACCTCGCTCGCGTCCAGCCGCTCGCCGCGGATGCCGAGGTCGTCCAGCAGCGCGTTGATCAGCGGCGTCGTGTCGAGTGAGCTGTTGGGGCCGCATTCGTACATCGCGCCGTCGCGACGGACGGTGCCGATGACCCCGCCCGGCTGCGCACCGGCGTCGACGACGGTGACGCGACGGCCGGCCTTGTGCAGCCGGTAGGCGGCGGTGAGGCCGGAGATCCCCGCGCCGATGACGATGGCGTCGAGCGGGGGCGAAGCAGGTGCGTTGGTGTCGGTCATGTTGGTTGCATCGGTGGCTGGCCTGCGGGCCGGGAGGGGGGGGACGGCGCTTCGCCGGGGAGGGCGAACTGCGCTCGTTGCCGCGCGCGATCCAGCGCGGCGGAAAGTTCGTCATGCGGCGGCGTGCCCGGCGCGAGCTGCGCCAGCAGCAGGCTCCACCAGCGGACGGCGGCGGCATAGTCGCGCTGCTCGTAGGCGGCGCTGCCTGCCATTTCCAGCGCCCGCGGATGCGCGGCGTCCAGCGCCAGCGCGCGCTGGATCAGCTCGGTCGGCTTGCCGGCGAGCGAGCGTCCCTGCGTCATGCCCAGCGCGTCGGCGTACTCGCACCAGACCGCGGGGTCGGCCGCGACCTTGGGCGCGGCCGCGACCGCCTGCTCGTAGCGCTTCGCTGCATCGGCGAAACGGTTCTCGTCCATGTCGAGCCGTGCCAGCAGCACCAGCGCCCGCCCGTCGCGGGGGTTGCGGGCGATCTGGCGGTCGAGCTCGGCACGCTGCGCCGCCGGGTCGGCGGTGCGCAGCATCAGCGAAGTCTCGCCGGCCGGTGCCAGCAGCGCTCCGGGATTGCCGAAACGGGCGTAGAGGCCGAAGGCGGCCAGCGGCAGCGCCATGGCGACCACCACCGCCAGCGCACGCGTCGCGCGGCGCGGAGGTCGCGCCCGGACGTCGGCGTCGGCCCGGTCGATGTCCTCGATCAGGCGTCGCTCGAGATCGATGCGGGCGCTCTCGTGCTGCTCGGCGTCGAGGCGGCCTTCGGCGAAGTCGCGGTCGAGTTCGGCCAGCGCGCGACGGTGCACCGCGAGGTTCGACGCGCTCACCGACGGACCCGCCGCACGACCCTTTCCCGCCAGCAGCCGCGGCAGCACGAAGGCCAGCGCGGCCGCGGTCATCGCGGCCGCCAGCGCCCAGAATCCCCACGAGGCAGCGGCGTTCTCCAAGCCGCTACTTTACCGCGCGAAAGCGGCGCCGGAATGAACAAGGCGGGACACAATCGCCCCGCCTTGCTCCAGCGCAAACCGCTGCTGCGCGTCGCGCTACTTCGGTGCGGCCGCCGCAGGAGCCGCAGGAGCTGCAGGAGTCGCAGGAGTCGCAGGGGTCGCCGGCGTCGCGGGGGCCGCCGCGGTGCGGGTCGCCCCGCGCCTGGCCGTCATCGCGTCGTCGAGCAGCTTGATGCCGTCCTGCGAAATCGTCATCGACTTGTTCAGCGACGTCGTCGCCTGGTCCGGGTTGTGGAAGTGCGCGCCGTTCGCCGCGGTCCACCATTCCCAGTTGATGTGCGCGTCGTAGTGCAGGTCGCGCGCCTTGTTCAGCGTCGGCTCGTCAACGCCCAGGTTTTTCGCCTCCTCGAACTTGTCGATGAACCGCGTCAGCCAGAACTCGGCCTTGCGCTTCTTGCCCTCGTAGCGGCTCTTCAGCGAATCGATCACGTAGTTGGCCTGCTTCTCGCTCCACTCGGTGTGGCAGGTGAGGCAGGTTTCCTTGAGATAGTGCTTCGGGCTCGTCTGCCAGTGCGACGTGTACGTCTTGCCCGTCTTCGCGTCCTTCACCTTCGGCATGTGGCACGAGCTGCACTCGACGCCGGCCAGCTGGTGCTTCGACCCGTAGTAGACCTCGACGTCGGGGTGCTGGCCCTTCCACAGCAGCGCCCCGGTGATGCCGTGCTTGAAGTCGCGGAACTTGAGGTCGGTGTAGTGCTTGCCGATCTCGTCGACCGGCTTGAACGGGAAGTGGTTGGTGCGCGCGTCGGCCATCGTCACCGGCTGTCCCGTGGTCGGGTCGGTGCCGGGGTTGCAGTTGTACTCGACGTGACACTGGCCGCACTGCAGGTTCATGTCGTAGCGGTCGAGGATGCCGATCTTGCGGGTGTAGCCGCGCACGCCCAGGTCCTTGACGTCGACCTTGGCGGCGCGCGGGTCCTTGTGCCAGAGCGTGTCCTTCTCGGGCCGCGTCACCGCCTGGATCAGCGCGTCGCGGACGACCCGCGGCTGCGTCGAGTGCGGATCGTGGCAGAAGAAGCAGTTGAGCGAGTGATTGACGTCCTTGACGAACTCGTTGACCTTCGACGTGCGGCTCCACTTGGCGCCGGGGACCGGGTCTCCCATGTACGCCCAGTCGAGGATGTGGTCCTGCGTCTTGCACGACATGCACACCGGATTCGCAGCCGCGGCGGTGCCGGGCTTGAACGCCTTGTGGTCCTGGCCGGGGTACTTGTCCTCGAGCACGTCCCAGATCCTGAAGTTGCCGCCGGCCTTGGCCAGGCCGCGCCAGCCTTCCTTGTTCTCGAAGCGGCCGCCGAACGCGCGGTCGATGACGAGCTGGTCGTAGAGCATGAACGAGTGCGACCGCGGCTCGTTGTGCTCGCGCGTGAAGCCGTGCGGCAGCATCAGCTTGTCGAACGCCGGATTCGGCGCCGGGCCGGTGGCCAGCAGCTTTTCCTTGCGGGCGGTCTTCTCGTAATTCATCTTGAACATCGACTGGAACTGGTTCTGGTGGCAGCCGCCGCACACCGCCGGGTCGGTCTTGGTGACCGGCCGTGCCTTCGTGTCCTTGAGATGGCTGTCGGTCCCGCTGTGGCACGACGCGCAGGCCAGCCCCTTGTGCTTGCCGGCGTCGTGGAACGCCTTGATCGGCTGGTGGCAGGCGAGGCAGGCCGAATTGTCGGTGCCCGCCGCCACGGCGGTCTTCTTCGCCTGGGCCCAGGCCGTGCCCGCGCTCGCGCAAAGTGCGACGGCGGCGGTGAAGAGTGCGGCCCGGGCAACCTGCGAAACGCTGCGAAATGCGGTCTGCGACATGAACCCCTCCCTGGGTATCTGCGGTGTCGCAACCACTCTAGCAGCGGCGAGACGGGAAGGACGCGTCCGTCGCCTCGCGCAATTTGATCGAGATCAAACAGCCTTGGGCGCCGGACGGGGGAGCTTGCCGAAACTTAGGACGCATCAATTCCGGCGCGGCCGCGACGCTGCGCCGCAGCGTCCGCCCCGGACGGCCGAAGCGTTCAGGGCAGCGCGCGGTCGATGGTCACCGTCAGGCCGGAGGTGCCGACCTTGACCGCTGCGGTGAGCCCTTCGAGGTCGCCGCTCTGCGGCGCGGCGTTGCCGGACTTCGACACCCGCGCGCCGACGATCACCTCGCCGTGCTTGGAGATCGCCATCGCCGGGTTCATCGCCAGCGAATCGTCGAGCGTGAACTTGAGCGGCAGGTCCTTCACTTCCTTGCGCAGGATCGCGAGCGGCACCCGCGAACCATCGGCGGGGCGCGCGAACACGAACACGACGTCCGACGGGCCGGCCTTCGCCGCAAGCGCGGGGCTGAGCGCGATGGTACCGGACACCGAGGCGCCGGCCAGCGGTGCGCCGGAAGGCGGCGGGGATTTTGCCGGCGCCGGGGGCGCCATCGCGGGTGCGGGCTGAGGGGCCGCCGCGGCGGTCTTGGGCAGCGGCGGAATCGCCCCGGAGACCGGACCCGTGAGTCCGCCGAGCGAGCGTGCCTCGGCGATGCTGTCGTCGATCGACTTGGCGATCGGGGCGGTCGGCGGCACCGTCGCCTTCAGCCGCTCCCAGTACGCGACGGCGGCCGCGTACTCGCGCCGATCGAACGCCGCGGTGCCGGCCAGCGCCAGCGCCTTCCATTGCGTCGGGTCGGCCTTCAGCGCCTGCTCGATGATCTGCGTCGGCTTGCCGGCGAGGCCGTTCTGCGTCGCGCCCAGCGCATCGGCGTAGTCGGCGAGCAGACCCGCGTCGCCGGGAAGCAGCGCGACCGCGCGTTCGTAGGCCCGGGCGGCCTCGGGGAACCGGCCCATCGACGAATACGTCCGGGCGAGGACGACCCAGCCTTCGGCGTTGCCCGGCTCCTGCTCCAGCCGCGCGGCGAGCCGCCCGACCATTTCGGCGACCTTCTCCGGCGACAGGTCGTGCTGCCCGTCGGCAGTCGTGGCCGCGCCGCCGCCCGGGTGCGGCGAGAACGCGTCGATGCCGCCCCACGCGAGGTAGGCGGCGACGGCGAGCACCGGGACCGACGCACCAAGCACGGCGGCGGTGATCGCGCCGGAACGCGTGTCGACCGCGGCCTTGCCCGGGGCTGCGACCGATTCCTCGAGCACGCGCGCCTCGAGCTCGCGCTTCGACTGCACGTGCTGCTCGGGCGACAGCGTGCCCGCGGCCAGATCCGCATCGAGCTCACGCATTTGGTCGCGCAGCAGCGCGAGGTTGGATGCGTCGCGATCGACCTCGACGACCGACCGGTGGGTGAGGAGCGGGACCAGCAGGAAGGCGAGGGCGACGATCAGCATCGCCGCGGCCACGACGACGAAGGTGATCATCGGGCGCTCCCGTTGTCGCCGCCCGCAAGCAGCTTCGCCGCGCGCGCGCGTTGCTCGGGCGTGAGCTCCGGCGTCGTCGCCGGATTGCGGCGGCGGCGGCGCACGACCGACATCAGCACGGCCGCGCCGATCAGCAGCATCAGCACCGGTCCCAGCCACAGGAGTGCAGTAGTCGCCTTGAACGGGGGCTTGTAGAGGACGAAGTCGCCGTAGCGCGCCGTCATGAAGTCCACTATCTCGGTGTCGGTCCTGCCGGCGGCGATCTGCTCCTTGACCTGCCGGCGCAGGTCGACCGCGAGCTCGGCATTCGACTCGGCGATCGTCTGGTTCTGGCACACGAGGCAACGCAACTGCTCGGATAGCCTGACCGCGCGCGCGGCGGCGACCTTGTCCTGGTCGGTCGGGACCGCGTCGGCAGCTGAGGCCGGCGCGGTCAGCAGGGTGGCCAGCGCGAACGCGGCGGCGCAGAGCAATGAAGTGTGGTTTGGCATCAGCTTTTTTGCAGCTCGCGCACGAGCGGCAGGATTTTCTGTTCGAGGGCCTCGGCGGTCACCGGGCCGATCTGCTTGTAGCGGATGACGCCCGCCTTGTCGACGACGAAGGTTTCCGGCACGCCGTAGACGCCCCAGTCGATGCCGACGCGCCCGTCGCGGTCGACGACCGACAGGTTGTACGGGTCGCCGTTCTGCCGCAGCCACGTCATGCCGGCGGCGGGCTCGTCCTTGTAGTTGAGGCCGACGATCGGCACCACCTTGCTCTTCGCCAGCTCGACCAGCAGCGGGTGCTCGACGCGGCAGGACACGCACCAAGAAGCCCAGACGTTGAGCAGCCACACCTGGCCCTTCATGTCGGCGGTGCCCAGCGTCTTGTCGGGCGCGTGGAGCTGACGCAGCGTGAACACCGGCGCCGGCTTGTCGATCAGCGGCGACGGCACCTCGCGCGGATCGCGAAACAGCCCCACGAAGAGGAAGCCCGCGAGGACGACGAACAGCGCGAGGGGGATCAGCAATTTCTTGTTCATGCGACCCCCCTCACGCCGCGGCCCGGCCGGCCGCGCGCGGCACCTCGGCCTCGCGCCGCGTCCGGTACCGGCGGTCCGACAGCGCGAGGAAACCGCCCAGCGCCATCAGGATGCAGCCGCCCCAGATCCAGGTGACGAACGGCTTCCGGTAGACGCGGACGGCCCAGGCGCCCTGGTCCCCGACCGGATCGCCCAGCGAGACGTAAAGGTCGCCGAAGATACCGCTGTCGATGTCCGCCTCGGTCATCGGCATGCCCTGCGCGTTGTAGACGCGCTTTTCCGGGTGCATCTTCTCGACGAAGCGCCCGTCCTTGGACACGTCGAAGTTGCCTCGGGCGGCGCGGTAGTTCGGGCCGCGGGTCTCGGTCGTGCCCTCGAACTTGAACGTCCAGCCGGCGATCGCCACGGTGTCGCCGACGTTCATCTTCACGTCGCGCTCGACCTCGTAGCTCTTCACCAGGGTGACGCCGACGATGAACACGGCGACGCCGAGGTGCGCGGCGATCATGCCCCAGAAGCCGCGCGGCTGGCGCGCGAGCTGCGCGAGCACGCCGCTGCGCACGCCGCGGACCCGCTCGCGGATGACGACCACCGAGGTGGTGACGATCCACAGCGCGAGCAGCAGGCCGAAGCTCGTGGCCAGGCGGAACTCGCCGGCGACCAGCGGCAGCAGAAGCGCCGTGGCAACCGAGACGACCGCCGCCCACTTCAGACGCTGGACGAGGTCCGGCAGCTCGGCGCGCTTCCACCTGGCCAGCGGGCCGATGCCCATCAGGAACACCAGCGGCGTCATGATCGGGACGAAGGTCGAGTCGAAGTACGGCGGGCCGACCGAGATCTTGCCCAGGTTCAGTGCGTCGAGGAACAGCGGGTACAGCGTACCGAGCAGCACCGACGCGCAGGCGACGACCAGCAGCGCGTTGTTGGCGAGTAGCGCCGATTCGCGCGACACGGCGTCGAAGTTGCCCCCCGAATTGACCTTCGGCGCGCGCAGCGCGAACAGCGCCAGCGAGCCGCCGATGACGACGACGAGGAACGCGAGGATGAACACGCCCCGGCGCGGGTCGGTCGCGAATGCATGCACCGACGTGAGGACGCCCGAGCGCACCAGGAACGTGCCGAGCAGCGACAGCGAGAACGCGGAGATGGCGAGCAGCACCGTCCAGGCCTTGAACGTGCCGCGCTTCTCGGTGACTGCGAGCGAGTGGATCAGCGCGGTGCCCACGAGCCACGGCATGAACGACGCGTTCTCGACCGGATCCCAGAACCACCAGCCGCCCCAGCCGAGCTCGTAGTATGCCCACCAGCTGCCCAGCATGATGCCCAGGGTGAGGAAGCACCAGGCCATCGTCGTCCACGGCCGCGACCAGCGCGCCCAGGTGGCGTCGAGCCGCCCGCCGAGCAGCGCGGCGATGGCGAACGCGAACGCGACCGAGAACCCGACGTAGCCCATGTACAGCAGCGGCGGGTGGAACACCATCCCCGGGTCCTGCAGCAGCGGGTTCAGGTCGCGCCCGTCGGCCGGCGCCGGGAACAGGCGGTCGAACGGATCGGAGGTCGTCAGCATGAACAGCAGGAAGCCGACCGACACCAGGCCCATCACGCCGAGCACGCGCGCCACCATTTCCTCGGGCAGGTGGCGCGAGAAGAAGCTCACGGCGACGGTCCAGCCGGAGAGCATCAGCACCCACAGCAGCATCGACCCCTCGTGCGAACCCCACGACGCCGCGAGCTTGTATTGCAGCGGCAGCTGCGAATTGGAGTTGGTGGCGACGTTGGCGACCGAGAAGTCGCTGCTTGCGAACGACCACGCGAGGCAGCCCCAGGCGATGACGACGAACAGGAACTGTCCCTGCGCCACCGGTCGGGCGAGCCCGGTCCACGCGGGGATGCGCTTCGCGGCGCCGACGAGGGGCAGCGAGCCCAGGACCGCGCCGAGCAGCAGCGCGAGGATCAGGGCGAAATGGCCGATCTCGGGAATCATCCGTGTCTCCGTGGCACTTGGGTGGATCTCAGCGGGTGCATGAATTCATTCGCTCAATGGCTCAGCGTCTTGGCGGCCTTGTCCATCGCCGCCTTGCCGTGCGCCTTGTTCACCGCGTCGGCGGCCTCGGGCGGCATGTAGTTCTCGTCGTGCTTCGCCAGCACCTCGGACGCGCGGAACACGCCGTCCGGCCCCAGCTTGCCCTGCGCGACGACGCCTTTCCCTTCCTTGAACAGGTCGGGCAGGATCCCGGTGTACGAGACGGGGATCGTCTTGGCGGTGTCGGTGACGTTGAAGCTGACGGTGAGGCCGTCCGATCCGCGCTTCACGCTCTTCTCCTCGACCAGGCCGCCGATGCGGAACGCGCGGCCCTGCGGCGCCTCGTTGGCGACGACCTGCGACGGCGAGAAGAAGAACACCAGGTTCGACTGGAACGCCTGCAGCACGAGGCCGACGGCGCCGGCGATCACGACCAGCCCGACGCCGATCCAGGCGAAACGCTTGTGGCGGGGCTTCATCGTGCACCTCCCGTGGCGGTAGTGGCGAAGGTCTCGGGTTGCAGCAGCCGCGCTTCCTCCAGCGTGCTCTTGCGGCGCGCGCGCACGCTCACGATCTCGGCGATCACCACGATCGCCGCCACCGCGTACGACCACCACACGTAGAAGCCGTAGCCGCCCATTGCGAAGAATTCAGCCATTCGTCGTCACCTCGTTGCTTCGTTCGATTGCGTCGGTTTCGTTCAAGTCGATGCGCGGCGCGCGGTGGGCCGCGGGCCGCCCGGTCATCCGTGGCGCACTTCGGGCAGCGCCGAGACCCAGGCCGAGTCGCGCTCGCGCTCGATCATGATCGAGCGAACGCGCGAGAACGACACGGCGATGGTGTAGAACCACGCCGCCAGGGCCATGATCGCCATCCCGGTCAGCATCATCGCCGCCATCTTCGGCGCCTTGGTGAGGCTGATCGTCGCGCCCTGGTGCAGCGAGTTCCACCAGTGCACCGAAAAGTAGATGATCGGGATGTTGACCACGCCGACCAGCGTCAGCACGGCGCAGGCGCGGTCCGCGCGGCGCGTGTCCTCGATCGCGTTGCGCAGCGCGATGATGCCGAAGTAGAGGAACAGCAGTATCAGCTCCGAGGTCATCCGCGCGTCCCAGGCCCAGTACGTGCCCCACGTCGGCCGCCCCCAGAACGCTCCGGTCCACAGCGCGATGAAGGTCATCAGCGCGCCGGTCGGCGCGAGCGACTGCGCCATCATCGCCGACAGCCGGGTGTTGAACCCCAGCGCCAGCGCGCTCCAGAACGCCATGACGAGGTAGATGAACATGCTCATCCACGCGGTGGGCACGTGGATGAAGATGATCCGGTACGCCTCGCCCTGCGTGGCGTCGGTCGGCGCCACGAACAGGCCGACGTAGAGGCCGATCGCAGCAAGGATCGCGGCGGCGACCGCGAACCACGGGATCATCTTCCCGGCGAGCGGGTAGAACGTGGCGGGGGAGCTGTACTTGAAGAGGTTCATCGTTGAAGTGAGGTCAGTCGAGGGCGATGCGCACCGCTGCGGCGGCCGCGAACGGCGCCCCGACGATGGCGACGAGCAGCCCCGCGCCCAGCAGCGAAAGGTTGGCGGTGGCGCCGAGCCCGGCGCGCACCGAGTCGACGGCGCCGGCGCCGAAGATCAGCACCGGCACGTAGAGCGGCAGGATGAGGAGCGCGAGCAGGCTGCCGCCGCCGTGGCGCAAGCCCAGCGTCAGCGCGGCGCCGATCGCGCCGAGCAGCGACAGGATCGGCGTGCCGAGCAGCAGCCCCGCCATCAGCACGAGGATCGACTCGCCGTCGAGCGAATACTGGATGCCCAGCAGCGGTGCCAGCATCACGACGGGAAGTCCCGTGGACAGCCAGTGCGCGGCGACCTTGCCGCCGACGACGGCGGCGAGCGGGTACGGCGACAGGGCGATCTGCTCCAGCGTGCCGTCGGCCCAGTCGGACGCGAACAGGCGCGACAGCGACAGCAGCGACGCGAGCAGCGCGGCGACCCACAGGACGCCGGGGCCCATGGTCGCGAGCAGGTTGCGCTCGGGCGACGTCGACAGCGGGAAGAGTGAAACCACGATGATGTAGAACAGCACCTGCACGCCGAGTTCCGCGCGCGAGCGCAGCGCGAGCTTGAGATCGCGGGCGAGCGCCCAGCCGAAGCCCGGCAGCACCGCGCCCTGGGCGGGCGCGGCGGTGCCGGCGGAGGCGAGGGCCAGGGGTTCCATCGTCAGGCCAGCGCCAGCGGCTGCACGCGGGCGTCCGGCAGGCCGAGCGGCGCGTGGGTCGCGGCGACGGCGACGCCGCCGGATTCGAGATGCCGGCGGACCATGTCGGCGAGCAGCGCGGTGCCGGCGGCGTCCAGAGCGGTGACCGGCTCGTCGAGCACCCACAGGCGCCGGTGCGCGAGCGCGAGCCGGGCGAGGCCGATCCGGCGCCGCTGGCCCTGGGACAGCACGCGGGCGGGCAGCGCGCGCTTGCGCTCGAGCGCCACCTCGGCGAGCGCGCGGCGCAGCTCGTCGGGGGTGACCGATTCGCCGGCCAGCGCCGCCAGCGACGCGAGGTTCTCCTCGGCGGTCAGCTCGTCCTTCAGCGCCGGCGCGTGCCCGGCGAACGCGATCGCGGCCCGCAACCGCGGGTCGAACGGCGCCATCGCCTCGCCGTCCCAGCGGATCTCGCCGTGCTCCGGGAGGGAGAAGCCCGCCAGCATCCGCAGCAGCGTCGTCTTGCCCGTGCCGTTGGCGCCGGTCACGACCAGCACCTGCCCGCGGTCGACGCGGAAGCTCACGCCGGAGAACAGGCGGGCGTGGCCGCGGCGGGCGGCGAGGTCTCGGGCTTCGAGCATCGGGAAGCGGGTTGGTGGCAGGGGCAGGGGATGAGGGATCGGGACGCGTCCGGACATCGGGGCGCGACCAACCTCGCATTATAGCGAACCACCCCCCTGCGACCTTGCGCCGCGTCAAGGGACGGGACGCCGGTCGCCGGCGGCGCGCCGGCCCGCCCGTCCGGGCGGCGTGACCGATCGGCTATGATCGTCGGTCGACACCCCTTTCGACGGGAAAAACCCCATGCCCGACTCGGATATTCGCAGCGCGTCGCTCGAGTACCACCGCCAATCGCCGCCGGGCAAGATCTCGGTGACGCCGACCAAGCAGCTCACCAACCAGCGCGACCTGGCGCTGGCGTATTCGCCGGGCGTGGCGGCAGCGTGCGACGAAATCGTCCGCGACCCGACCGAGGCTCGCAACCTGACCGCGCGCGGCAACCTGATCGGGGTGGTGACCAACGGCACGGCGGTGCTCGGGCTCGGCCCGATCGGCCCGCTGGCCGCCAAGCCGGTGATGGAAGGCAAGGCGGTGCTGTTCAAGAAGTTCGCCGGCATCGACTGCTTCGACATCGAGATCGACGAGCGCGACCCGGACAAGCTGGTCGAGATCATCGCCTCGCTGGAGCCGACGTTCGGCGGCATCAACCTCGAGGACATCAAGGCCCCCGAGTGCTTCTACGTCGAGCGCAAGCTGCGCGAGCGGATGAAGATCCCGGTGTTCCACGACGACCAGCACGGCACCGCGATCGTCGTCGGCGCCGCCATCCTCAACGGCCTGCGCGTCGTCGGCAAGGACCCCGCCAGGGTCAAGCTCGTGTGTTCCGGCGCGGGCGCCGCGGCGCTCGCCTGCCTCGACCTGCTGGTGTCGCTGGGCATCCCGCAGCGGAACATCTGGGTGTCGGACATCAAGGGCGTCGTGTACGCCGGGCGCACCGAGGAGATGGACGACAACAAGGCGCGCTACGCGCAGCCCACCGACGCGCGCACGCTGAACGACATCCTTCCCGGCGCCGACATCTTCCTCGGCCTGTCGGCGGCGCGGGTGCTGAAGCCCGAATGGCTGGCGCAGATGGCGGACAAGCCGCTGATCATGGCGCTCGCCAATCCCGAGCCCGAGATCATGCCGGACCTCGCGCGGGCGGCGCGGCCCGACGCGATCATCGCCACCGGGCGCTCGGACTACCCGAACCAGGTCAACAACGTGCTGGTGTTCCCGTTCATCTTCCGCGGCGCGCTCGACGTCGCGGCGACGCGGATCAACGAGCCGATGAAGGTGGCCGCGGTGCGCGCGCTCGCCGAGCTCGCGATGGCCGAGCAGTCCGACATCGTCGCGCAGGCCTACGACATCGAGAACCTGCGCTTCGGCCCCGAGTACCTGATCCCCAAGCCCTTCGACCCGCGGCTGATCGTGACCATCGCGCCGGCGGTGGCGAAGGCGGCAATGGACTCCGGAGTGGCCGCGCGGCCGATCGACGACTTCGCCGCGTACCGCGAGCGGCTGACGCAGTTCGTCTATCACTCGGGCCTGCTGATGAAGCCGATCTTCCAGGCGGCCAAGAAGTCGCCGAAGCGGATCGTCTACGCGGAGGGCGAGGACGAGCGCGTGCTGCGCGCCGCGCAGGTCGTCATCGACGAGGGCATCGCCAAGCCGATCCTCGTCGGCCGGCCGCATGTGATCGAGCGGCGGATCGAGCAGTACGGGCTGCGGATCAAGCCCGGCACCGACTTCGAGGTGGTCAACCCCGAGCACGACGCCCGCTACCGCGACTACTGGATGGAGTACTACCGGCTGACCGAGCGCAAGGGCGTGTCGCAGCAGTACGCCAAGATCGAGATGCGCCGGCGCCTGACGCTGATCGGCGCGATGATGATCCATCGCGGCGACGCCGACGGCATGCTCTGCGGAACGTTCGGCACGCACGCGCTGCACCTGCAGTACATCGACCAGGTGCTGGGCCGGCGGCGCGGCTCCAGGGTGTACGCCGCGATGAACGCGGTGATGCTGCCCGGGCGCACGGTGTTCATCGCCGACACCTACGTCAACGCCGATCCGACCGCCGAGGAGATCGCCGACATCACCATCCTGGCCGCCGAGGAAGTGCGCCGCTTCGGCATCACGCCGAAGGTCGCGCTGTTGTCGCATTCGAGCTTCGGCTCCAGCGAGCACCCGCAGGCGAAGAAGATGCAGTACGCGCTGGCGCTGGTCAACGCGCTGGACCGCGAGCTCGAGATCGAGGGCGAGATGCACGGCGACGCCGCGCTCGACGCATCGGTGCGGATGGCGGCGTTCCCGAACTCGCGGCTCAAGGGCGAGGCGAACCTGCTGATCATGCCGACGGCCGACGCCGCGAACATCGCGTTCAACCTGCTCAAGGTGTCGGCCGGCGGCAACGTGACCATCGGGCCGATGCTGCTGGGGGTGGCCAAGCCCGCGCACATCCTCACTCCGTCGGCCACGGTGCGCCGGCTGGTGAACATGACCGCGCTGACCGTCGTCGACGCCAACGTCCAGCGGCAGCCGCAGCTGCTCTGACGCCGGGAGCCCCGGCGCGGCCATCGTCCAGGCACCCGGGGCACGGATTTCGCTAACATTCACGGATCCGGCCCGGATTCGGGGCTGCGCGCGCCGTAACGGTGCGCCGCCGCCTTCGGGCCTGCAGGAATGCCCGCTTGTTGTGCAGGCCGATCCGCCGCCGCCGTTTCCTGACGTTTCCGCAACCGCCATCCGCCCTCCGGGAGATCCACGATGTCGAACCGCATTCGAGCCTGCCTTGCCGGCACCGCGCTGGCCGCGGCGCTGACCTTCGGCGCCACCGCCGCCGTCGCCCAGGACACCAAGATCGCCTTCCAGCTCGACTGGCGGTTCGAGGGTCCCGCGGCGATGTTCCTGCTGCCGAAGGCGAAGGGCTACTTCGCCGCGGAGAAGCTCGACGTCACCGTCGACGCCGGCAACGGCTCGGGCAACGCCGTCAACCGCGTCGCGTCGGGCACCTACCAGATGGGCTTCGCCGACCTCGCGGCGCTGATCGAGTTCGTCGGCAACAACCCGACGGCGCCGAACAAGCCGGTGGCGGTGATGATGGTCTACGACTCGACCCCGGCCGCGGTCTTCTCGCTGAAGAAGACCGGGATCAAGGCGCCGGCGGATCTGCAGGGCAGGAAGATGGGCGCGCCGGTGTTCGACGCCGGCCGCCGCGCGTTCCCGATCTTCGTCAAGGCGAACAAGCTCGACGCCGGAAAGATCGCGTGGACCGCGATGGACCCGCCGCTGCGCGAGACGATGCTGGTGCGCGGCGACGTCGACGCCATCACCGGGTTCTACTTCACCAGCCTGCTCAACCTCAACGCGCGCGGCGTCAAGGACGAGGACGTCGACGTGATGATGTACCCGAAGTACGGCGTCAACCTCTACGGCAACGCGATCATCGTGTCCGAGCAGTTCCTGAAGGAGAAGCCGGAAGTGGTGAAGGCGTTCCTGCGCGCGTTCACCAAGGGAATGAAGGACGTGCTGGCCGACCCCGACGGCTCGATCCGGTACGTGAAGGAGCGCGACGCGCTGGTCGACGAGGCGCTGGAGAAGCGGCGGATGAAGCTCGCCATCGACAGCGTGATCGCGACGCCGACGGCGAAGGCCGACGGCCTGGGCGGCGTGCAGCCGGCGCGCCTTGCGGACATGGTGACGCAGGTGTCGTCGGCGTTCGAGCTCAAGAACCCCGTCACGCCGGAGCAGGTGTTCAACGCGGGCTTCCTGCCGGCGAAGGCCGACCGCATGGTGTTTCCGAAGTGAGGTCGAGGGAAGCGCGAGGGCCGCGGCGGCGGGAGGCGGCGTGAGCGACGTCGGCGTGCGGGTGGCGCCGGCCGCGTCGTCTCCCGAGGGCGTGCCCGCGGGAGCGCGCGGCCGCGTCGAGTTCACCAACGTGTTCCTCGCCTACGAGGGGCACGACGACTTCGCCGTCGAGGACATCACCCTCACGATCGAGCCCGGGGAGTTCGTCGCCATCGTCGGGCCGTCGGGCTGCGGCAAGTCGACGTTCATGAAGCTGGCGACGGGCCTGAAGCCGCCGACGAGGGGCACCGTCATCGTCGACGGCCACGAGGTCACCGGGCCGCTCAAGATCGTCGGCATGGCGTTCCAGGCGCCGACGCTGCTGCCGTGGCGGACGACGCTGGACAACGTGCTGCTGCCGCTGGAGATCGTCGAGCCGTTCCGCCGGACGTTCAAGCGCGACCGCGCGCAGTTCGCCGAGCGCGCCCGCGCGCTGCTCGCGACCGTGGGGCTCAAAGGCTACGAGGACAAGTTCCCGTGGCAGCTTTCCGGCGGCATGCAGCAGCGCGCGTCGATCTGCCGCGCGCTCATCCACCAGCCCGAGATGCTGCTGCTCGACGAGCCGTTCGGCGCGCTCGACGCGTTCACGCGCGAGGAGCTGTGGTGCGTGCTGCGCGACCTGTGGCAGCTGCAGAAATTCACCGTCATCCTGGTCACGCACGACCTGCGCGAAGCGGTGTTCCTCGCCGACACCGTCTGCGTGATGAGCAAGCGGCCCGGCCGCATCGTGGCGCAGCGCGCCATCGACCTCGCCCGCCCGCGCGACCTCGACGTGACCTACGGCGACCAGTTCACCGGCATCGTGCACGAGCTGCGCGAGCGCATCGGCCTCATCCGGAAGACCTGAGATGACCGAGCGCGAGCGCCGCCTCGAGCGGCTGGGCCCGTGGATCCTGTCGCTGCTGATCCTGCTCACGTGGGAGGCCGTGTGCCGCGTGTTCGCGGTGTCGGACTTCATCTTCCCCGCGCCGACGGCGATCGCGAAGGCGCTGGTCGAGTTCGCCGGCCCGATCGCCGGCCACGCCTGGCGCACCTACTGGACGACGATGGCCGGCTTCGCCCTCGGCGTCACCGTCGGCCTGCTGCTGGGCTTCCTCGTCGGCAGCTCGCGCGTCATCTACAGCGCGCTCTACCCGCTGCTGGTCGCGTTCAACAGCATCCCCAAGGCGGCGTTCGTGCCGATCCTCGTCGTCTGGTTCGGCATCGGCGCGACGCCGGCGATCCTGACCGCGTTCCTGATCTGCTTCTTCCCCATCATGGTCAACGTCGCGACCGGGCTCGCGACGCTGGAGCCCGAGCTCGAGGACGTGCTGCGCTCGCTGGGCGCGACGCGCAAGGACGTGCTGCTCAAGGTCGGCCTGCCGCGCTCGCTGCCGTACTTCTTCGCGTCGCTGAAGGTGGCGATCACGCTCGCCTTCGTCGGCACCGTCGTGTCCGAGACCGTGGCGGCGAACGAGGGCATCGGCTACCTGATGATGTCGGCCGGGTCGTCGATGCGGATGCCGCTGGTGTTCGCCGGGCTGTTCGTGATCGGCGTGATGGCGATGGTGATGTACGAGCTCTTCGCCGTCGTCGAGCGGCGGACGACCGGCTGGGCGCACCGCGGGTCGCAGGCGGGGGGGTAGGGCGCTCGCCCCGGGCGGGCGGCCGCGGCGGGCGGCGGCCGGCGCCGGACTGCGGTAAAATCGCGCCTCCACGGAGAGGTGGATGAGCGGTTTAAGTCACACGCCTGGAAAGCGTGCGAGGGTTAATAGCCCTCCGCGGGTTCGAATCCCGCCCTCTCCGCCAGTCCTCCTCTAGCCCCTGATTCACTCTCCCCCCGGAGCGAGACCGGTTCGAAGCCGCGGCGCCCCGCGGCGGCGCCGCGTATTCCATCCCGCAATCGCGCCGTCCTACCCACGTCGCGCCTGCGTTGCCTTCCGCGCCGACCCGCCTGCGGTGGCCCGAGGTCCCCCCGTAGAATGGGCGAAGTCTCCCGCGCCCACCCACGTTCCGATGACCCGCAAGCCGCCTCCCGCCCCCATCCCGCAGTCCCGCCTCGGCCGTCTCGCGAGGATGGGCCTCGCCGCGGGCGGGCTTGCCGCGGGGGCCGCGACGGAAGGGCTCATGCGCATGGCGCGCGGGCAGGCGCCGGACTTCCGCGGTGCGCTCTTGTCGGCGCCCAACGCCCGGCGGCTGGCGGCGCGGCTCGCCCGCCTGCGCGGCGCGGCGATGAAGATCGGCCAGCTCGTTTCGCTGCAGGGCGAAGACGTGCTGCCGCCGGAGTTCGCCCATGCGCTGGCGGTGCTGCGCTCGCAGGCAGCGCCGATGCCGGCGCAGCAGCTGCACCGCGTGCTGGGGCGCGAGTACGGCGCCGGCTGGCGGCGGCTGTTCGCCAAATTCGACGACGAGCCGGTGGCCGCGGCGTCGATCGGGCAGGTGCACCGGGTGGTCGCCGCGGACGGGCGCGACCTCGCGCTGAAGATCCAGTACCCCGGCGTCGCCCGCTCGATCGCCAGCGACGTCGACAACGTGGCGGCGCTGCTGCGGCTGTTCAACCTGCTGCCCGTCGACCTCGACGTCGACGGCCTCGCAGCCGAAGCGAAGCGGCAGCTCGCGCAGGAGGCCGACTATCTCCGGGAAGCGAGGTTCCTGGAGCGCTATGCGGGCCTCGTCGCCGACGAGCCGGCGCTGCTGGTCCCGGGCGTGCACCGGGACCTGACGACGCCGCGCATCATGGCGATGGACTTCGTCGAGGGCGAGCCGCTCGACGCGCTCGCCTCCGCGCCGCAGGCCCGGCGCAACGCGGTCGGCAAGCTGCTCGAGCGCCTGCTGTTCCGCGAGCTGTTCGAGTTCCGGGTCATGCAGACCGACCCCAACTTCGCCAACTATCTGTACCAGCCGGAGAGCGGGCGGGTGGTGCTGCTCGATTTCGGCGCCACGCAGAGCTTCGCCGCCGCCTTCGTCGGCCACTTCGCGCACGTCACCCGGGGCGTGATCGACGGCGACCGGGAGGCGGTCGCGCGCGCGGCCATCCGCATCGGGTACGCGCTGCCCGACGACCCGCCGGACCGGATCGCGGCGGTCGTCGACGTCTGCTTCCTGGTCTGCGAGCCGCTGCGGCATCCGGGGCGCTACGATTTCGGGCACTCGGACCTGCCGGCGCGGGTGCGCGACCTCGGCTTCGAGTTGGCATTCCGGAAGCGCCTGCTGCGACCGCCGCCGCCCGAGACGATCTTCCTGCAGCGCAAGCTCGTCGGCTCGTTCCTGCTGCTGGCGCGCATCGGGGCGCAGGTCGACGCGCACGCGCTGGTGCTGCCGTTCCTGCCGCGGCGATGAGGGGGAGCGTGTCGCGATGACGAAGTCGGCGGTAATCACCGGCATCACCGGCCAGGACGGCGCGTACCTCGCGCGCTGGCTGCTCGACCGCGGCTACCGCGTCTTCGGCGCGTTCCGGCGCACGAGCTCGACCCACTTCTGGCGCCTCGAGGAGCTCGGCGTCGCCGCGCATCCCGAGCTGCGCCTGGTCGAATGCGACGTCCAGGATGCGGGCGCCTGCCTGCGGCTGCTCGACGTCGCGGCGCCGGCCGAGGTGTACAACCTGGCGGCGCAGAGTTTCGTCGCCGCGTCGTTCGGCCAGCCGGTGCTGACGGCCAAGGTCAACGGCATCGGCGCGGTGAACCTGCTCGAGGCGATACGCAGCGTCGACACCGGCATCCGCTTCTACCAGGCCAGCACGTCGGAAATGTTCGGCAAGGCGCGCGTCTCGCCGCAGAACGAGGAGACGCCGTTCCATCCGCGCAGCCCCTACGGCGCGGCCAAGCTGTACGCGCACTGGATGACGGTCAACTACCGCGAGGCGCACGGCATCTTCGCCGCCAGCGGCATCCTGTTCAACCACGAGTCGCCGCTGCGCGGTCGCGAGTTCGTCACCCGCAAGATCACCGACGGCGTCGCCCGCATCCGCGCGGGAATGCAGGACGCGCTGGAGCTCGGCAACCTCGACGCGCGGCGCGACTGGGGCCACGCTGAGGAGTACGTCGCCGGGATGTGGCGGATGCTGCAGGCGCCGTGCGCCGACACCTTCGTGCTGGCGACCGGCCGCACGGCGTCGGTGCGCGAGTTCGCGACGCTGGCGTTCGCGGCTGCCGGCATCGCCATCGAGTGGCGGGGCGACGGCGTCGACGAAACGGGCATCGACGCGGCGAATGGCGCGGTGCGGGTGCGGATCAATCCGGCGTTCCACCGGCCCGCCGAGGTCGACCGGCTGGCGGGCGACGCGGCAAAGGCGCGGCGCGAGCTGGGCTGGTCGGCGACCGTGCCGCTCGAGGACCTGTGCCGGGCGATGGTCGAAGCCGACATCGCGCGGGTCGCGCGCGGCGCGTCGGCATGAAGCGGCCGGCGACGGCCGCGATGCCGGCGGTCAGCCGAGCCTGAACGTCGCCGCGACGCCCGGGTACACGCGGCGCGCTGCCAGGGCGCGCGCCTGCCGCTCGCGGGCGATCGCGGCGAGCGCCGCCAGCCACTCGAACCGGAGCGCCTCGCGCTGATACGTGGCGGCGGCGGATGCCGCGGCGCGGCCGCGCTCGGCGCGCCAGCCCGCGTCGTTGGCCAGGCGCACGAGGTGAGCCGCGGCCGCGTCGACGTCGGGATCGGCCCAGGTGGGTCCCAGCGCGGCCACGGCGGCGTAGGTCGGCACGCTCGTCCCCTGCACCGGCACCGTCCGGAACGGCACCAGGCACGCGCTGCGCTCGTCCATGAAGCTCATGTTGCCCGAATACGCGGTGGCGACCACGGGCAGGCCGAGGTGCATCGCCTCGAGCATGCCGAGGCCGAGCCCCTCGGCGCGGTGCAGCGAGAGGTAGGCATCGCAGCTGGCGAACAGCGTGTACAGATCGTCGTCGCCGAGCGCGTCGTCGACGACGATGATCCGAGGATCGGCCGCCGCGGCAGCCCGCAGCCAGGCCAGTCGAGGGGCCAGTCCATCGGCACCGGCCGGCGGCAGCATCAGCTTGATCACCAGCCGCAACTGCGGCGCGTGCGCGGCCGCGCGCGCGAAGGCCTCGAGCGCCGCGCGCGGGTTCTTGCGCTCGAGGTCGCTCGAGGGGTCGAAGCCGAACAGCACGGCGACGGCGGCCGGCGGAATGCCGAAGCGGCCGCGATCCGGCGCGGGGCGCGGCAGGTCGGCCACCGCCAGCGGCTGCGGCGCGTACAGCACGGCTGGCGAGCGCAGGTGCCGGCGCGCGACGTCCTCGATGAAGCGCGTCGAGACGACGACGGCGTCGAAGCGCTCCAGCTCGGCGACGACCTCGGGCCGCAGCACGGGCAGTTCCCACCACAAGTGGTACGCCGCGGCGCGGCCCGCGGCCTGCGCCTGGTCGCGGTGGTGCGCGGTCCCGGGCGAGAATTCGCCGCCGCCGCCGACGTGGATCCACGCGCCCGGCCGCGTCGGGTCGAGCGGCGTGGCGGCGAGGCCGGCAAAGCGCCGGACGAACCCCTCGCGGCCGCCGCCCGGCGACAGGTCGAGCAGGCGGATCGCGACGTCGTGCCGCGCGAGGTAGTGCAGGTAGCCGCGAACCGACACCCCCTGTCCGGTGTACGAACTCGCCGCGGCGTGCAGGTCGATGGACAGTTGAGGCGCGACGACGGTTGTTGGCACGGCAGTTCTCGGGAAAAAGCGTGGGGACGATGGCGGACCGGGCGTGCGGGCGGCAGCGACCGGTATAGTGGCGCCTCCGCGCCGAGGGCTCCACCGGAGTGCGGCAGGCCTGCGCCCGCATTGACCCATACGTGACGATGACGTCGAACGCTCCACACCCGTTGCGCCCCGCCGCTGACCCCGCGCTCGCGGCACTGCGCCGCGTCTTCGGCCACGACGCCTTCCGCGGTGCGCAGGCCGACATCGTAGCTCATGTCGCCGGCGGCGGCGACGCGCTGGTGCTGATGCCCACCGGCGGCGGCAAGTCGGTCTGCTACCAGATTCCGTCGCTGCTGCGCGAGGGCACCGGCGTCGTCGTGTCGCCGCTGATCGCGCTGATGCAGGACCAGGTCGCCGCGCTCGAGCAGGCGGGCGTGCGCGCGGCGTTCCTCAACTCGACGCAGGACGCGCGCACCGCCGCGGCGGTCGAGCGCGCGCTGGTCGACGGCGAGCTCGACCTGCTCTACGTCGCGCCCGAGCGGCTGCTGACACCGCGCTGCCTCGACCTGCTCGATCGCGCCAAGATTGCGCTCTTCGCCATCGACGAGGCGCATTGCGTGGCGCAGTGGGGACACGACTTCCGGCCGGAGTATCTCGGCCTGTCGGTGCTGCACGAGCGCTGGCCGGCGGTGCCGCGCGTCGCGCTGACCGCCACCGCCGATCCGCAGACCCGCGCCGAGATCGTCGAGCGGCTGGCGCTCGACCGCGCGCGCGTGTTCGTATCGAGCTTCGACCGGCCGAACATCCGCTACACCATCGTCGACAAGGACGAGCCACGGTCGCAGCTGCTGCGCTTCATCCGCGACGAGCACCCCGGCGAGGCCGGCATCGTCTACTGCCTGTCGCGGCGCAAGGTCGACGAGACCGCGGCGTGGCTGGCCGGGCAGGGCATCGACGCGCTGCCGTACCACGCCGGGATGGACACCGCCGCCCGCGCCGCCAACCAGGCGCGGTTCCAGCGCGACGACGCGGTGGTGATGGTCGCCACCATCGCCTTCGGCATGGGCATCGACAAGCCCGACGTCCGCTTCGTCGCGCACCTCGACCTGCCGAAGAGCATCGAGGGCTACTACCAGGAAACGGGGCGCGCCGGCCGCGACGGGCTGCCGGCTGACGCGTGGATGACCTACGGCCTCGCCGACGTCGTCCAGCAGCGGCGGCTGATCGACCAGTCGGAAGGCAACGAGGCGTTCAAGCGCGTCGCGACAGCCAAGCTCGACGCGCTGCTCGGCCTGTGCGAGACGGCGGGCTGCCGCCGCGTGCGGCTGCTCGCGTACTTCGGCGAGGAGAGTTCGCCCTGCGGCAACTGCGACACCTGCCTCGAGCCGCCCGACACCTGGGACGCGACCGAGGCCGCGCGGAAGGCGCTGTCGGCGATCTACCGGACCGGGCAGCGCTTCGGCGCCGTGCACCTGATCGACGTGCTGCGCGGCAAGTCCGGCGAGCGCGTCGCGCGGTGGGGGCACGACGCGCTGTCGGTCTTCGGCGTCGGCGCCGATCTGGACGAAGTCGCGTGGCGGAGCGTCTTTCGCCAGCTGGTCGCACTGGGCTACGCGCGGGTCGAGCACGAGCACCACGGCGCGCTGGCGCTGACCGACGCGAGCCGCCCGGTGCTGAAGGGCGAGGTGCGGGTGGCGATGCGTCGCGTCGTCGCGCGCGCGGGGCGCGTCGCGCGGACCCGGGTCGATGCCGCCGGAGACCTTTCGGCGTCGGACCGCGACCTGCTCGAGCGACTGAAGGCCTGGCGCCTCGCCGAAGCGCGCACGCAGGGGGTGCCCGCCTACGTGATCCTCCACGACAAGACGCTGGCGGCGATCGCGCAGACGCGGCCCGCCGGTCCCGACGCGCTGGGCACCGTCGGCGGCATCGGCGCGGCCAAGCTCGCGCGCTACGGCGAGGCTATTGTCGCGATCGTCGCGGGGGGCGACGCCGCCCCTTGACGCGGATCAAGCCACGGGACCGGCCCGATGCGGCATTCTGTCCCATGGTCCGGCGCCTGGCGCCGCATTCCAGCCTCCTCCCATGCCTCCCGCGCTGCGTCCTCCCCAGAAACTGTCGGCCAAGCTGGTCGGCATCCAGGTCATCTTCCTGGCCGTCGCGCTGATCTCGATCGGGCTGACGCTGGTGGTTTCCTGGCGGCTCGAGGGCAGCGCCGCGGCGATCAACGACGCCGGCAGCCTGCGGATGCGGACGTACCGCCTCGCCTACCTGACCGAGGAACTCGCGCGCACGTCCGCGCCATCCGGCAACGGCCCGGCGATCACCCGCGACATCGCGGCGTTCGACGACGTCGTAGCGACGTTGCGGCACGGCGACCCCGGCCGGCCGCTGTTCGTGCCCAAGACCGATGCGATCGCCGCGCAGTTCGCGGTGTTCGACCGCGAATGGGCGGTGCTGAAGCCGGCACTCGAGCGCGCCGCGGCCGGCGACCCGCAGGCGCTGTCGCGCGCGCGCATCGAGCGCTTCGTCGGCGAGGTCAACGCCTTCGTGGCCACGCTGGAGCAGGACATCACGCGGACGACGTCGCTGCTGCGCACGATCCAGCTGGCGCTGGTCGCACTGGCGATCGTCGGTGCGCTGGCGCTGATCTACCTGTCGTTCCTGTTCATCATCCGGCCGGTGCACCAGATCGAGGACGGCCTGCGTCGGATGGCCGAGGGTGATTTCGCCACCCGGGTTCCGGTGCAGTCGAAGGACGAGTTCGGCGCGCTGGCCGAGGGCTTCAACCACATGGCCGCCCACCTCGAGGAATCGTACAGGCTGCTCGAGGGCCGGGTCGCCGAGAAGACGCGGTCGCTCGCGGACCAGAACGCGCGCCTGGCCACGCTGTACGACATGACGGCCTTCCTCAACGCGCCGAACACGCAGGAGGAGCTGTGCCGCGGGTTCCTGCGCCGGCTGCTGGTGACGACCGGCGCCACTGCGGGCGCGGTACGGCTGGTCGCGCGCGACGGCGAGACGCTCCACCTCTTCGTCGAGGAGGGGCTGCCGGCTAGCTTCGCCGCCAAGGAGCATTGCCTGCAGCGCGGCGAGTGCGCATGCGGCGAGGCGGCGGCCAAGAGCATGGGCATCGTCCACGTGCTCGGCGCGAAGCGCAGCCCGATCACGATGACGCTGCCGCACTGCCGCGAGGCGGGCTTCGCGCTGGTCTCGGCGTACCCGATCGCCGCGCAGCACCAGGTGCTGGGCGTGTACAACCTGTTCCATCGCGAGCCGCGCGACATCGGCAGCGAGGAGCGGCACATGCTGGACAGCCTCGGCCAGCACCTCGGGGTCGCCATCGAGAGCCTGCGCCTCGTCTCCAGCGAGCGCGAGCTCGCGATCGCCGAGGAGCGCAACCTGCTCGCGCAGGAGCTGCACGATTCGATCGCCCAGGCGCTCGCGTTCCTGAACCTGCAGGTGCAGATGCTGCGCAAAGCGCTGACGGCGCAGGAAGCCGATGAGGCCGCGCGGGTGCTGGAGGAGATCCAGGCCGGCGTCCAGGAGTCCTACGCCGACGTGCGCGAGCTGCTGGTGCACTTCCGCACCCGCACCGGCGAAGGCGACGTCGAGCACGGCATCCGCACGATGCTGGCGAAGTTCCAGCACCAGACGGGGATACCGGCGGAGCTGCACGCGAGCGGCGCGACGGTGCCGCTGGCGCCCGACACGCAGCTGCAGGCGATGCACATCGTGCAGGAGGCGCTGTCCAACGTCCGCAAGCACGCCGGGGCTTCGCGGGTCGACGTCGAGCTCGCGCGCGGGCCCGGCTACCGGTTCGTCGTCCGCGACGACGGCCGCGGCTTCGATCCCGCGGCGGCGCCGGCGGACACCGCCGACCACGTGGGGCTGCGCATCATGCGCGAACGCGCGGCGCGGATCGGCGGCGAGGTGCGGGTTAGCTCGCGCCCGGGCGGCGGCACGGAGGTCGTGCTGACGCTGCCGGTGGCGCAGCGCGAGGCGGCCTGAAGCGATGACGCCCGGCCAGACGCCGCCGCCAGCGACCGCCGATCGCCGCATCCGGATCGTCGTCGTCGACGACCACACGCTGTTCCGGCGCGGCATCACCGCGCTGCTCGCGCGGGTGGCGGACTTCGACATCGTCGGCGAGGCAGCCGACGGCTTCGAGGGCATCCGCGTCGTCGCGGCCGAGCGGCCGGACGTCGTGCTGCTCGACCTGCACATGCCGGGCATCACCGGCCTCGAGGCGACGCAGGCGATCCTCAAGGACGCGCCGGGCGCGCACGTCGTCATGCTGACCGTGTCCGAGGAGCCGGACGACCTGATGGCCTGCCTGCGCGCCGGCGCGCTCGGCTACCTGCTCAAGAACATCGACAGCGACTTCCTGGTCGCGTCGATCCGTCGCGCCGCCGATGGCGACTCGGTGATGTCGCCGGAGATGACCGGCAAGCTGCTGCGCGAAGTGCGCGGCGGCGCGTCGCCGGCGGCCGGTCCGGCGCTGAGCCCGCGCGAGCGCGAGATCATCGCCTGCCTCGCGCGCGGGACGAGCAACAAGGAAATCGCGCGCGAGCTCGACATCGCCGAGAGCACGGTCAAGATCCACGTCCAGCACATCCTGCGCAAGCTCGACCTGTCCAGCCGCGTGCAGGTCGCCGTCTGGGCGATCGAGCACGGCCTCGCCGCCAGGCCCTGACCGGCGCCGCCACGCGGCGGGCATCAGCCGCCCGCGTCATCGCTGACCGTTCCCTCCACGGGGCGCGCGCCGGCCGCGCGCGGCATGCGCGGCCGGTATCGCCGCGTTGCTGCCCGTCCCTCCGGGCACCCCGCTGGCCGTCCGCATAGTCCTTTCGGCGGATGCCGGCATCCGCCGTCTGCCGTGTCGCAGACCCCCGGGTGGGGAATGCCGCCGCGCGGGCACCCCGCCCAGAATGGCCGCAGGTTGCAAAAGGGCCGAACGGGGGATCCAACATGGCGAAGTCTCACAAGGCGCAGGCGTGGTCCGTGCTGATCGTCAGCACGCTGGCATTCACCGTCTGCTTCATGGTCTGGCTGATGTTCGGCGTGATCGGCGTGCCGATCCGCAAGACGCTCAACCTCAACTCCACCGAGTTCGGCATCCTTACCGCCACGCCGGTCCTCACCGGTTCGCTGATCCGGGTGCCGCTGGGCATGTGGACGGACAAGTACGGCGGCCGCATCGTGATGACGCTGCTGATGGCGTGCACGATCATCCCGATCTGGATGATGTCGTACGCGACGGCGTACTGGCACTTCCTGGTGCTGGGGCTGTTCGTCGGCCTCGCCGGCGGCTCGTTCTCGGTCGGCACGCCCTACGTCGCCCGCTGGTTCGAGCGCAAGCAGCAGGGCCTGGCGATGGGCATCTACGGCGCCGGCAACTCGGGTTCCGCGGTCAACAAGTTCATCGCGCCGGCCATCATCCTGGGCTTCGGCTGGACCGCGGTCCCGCAGGTCTACGCCGCCGTGATGCTGGGCACCGTCGTGCTGTTCTGGCTGTTCAGCGCCTCGGACCCCAAGCATCTCGTCGGCTCGCACATCACCTGGCGCCAGCAGCTGGCCGCGCTGCGCGACCCCCGGGTGTGGAAGTACTCGCAGTACTACTCGATCGTCTTCGGCGGCTACGTCGCGCTGGCGCTGTGGATGACGCAGTACTACGTCGGCGAGTACGGCATGTCGCTGCAGATGGCGGCGCTGCTGGCTGCCGCCTTCTCGCTGCCCGGCGGCGTGCTGCGCGCGATCGGCGGCTGGATGTCGGACAAGTGGGGCGCGCACACCGTCACCTGGTGGGTGCTGTGGGTCAGCTGGATCTGCCTGTTCCTGCTGTCGTATCCGCAGACCGACATGACCATCGCGACGACCGAGGGCCCGAAGACCTTCCACGTCGGGCTCAACGTCTGGGTGTTCACCGCGCTGATGTTCATCATGGGCATCGCCTGGGCGTTCGGCAAGGCGTCGGTGTTCAAGTACATCTCCGACGAGTTCCCGACCAACATCGGCGTCGTCTCGGGCATCGTCGGCCTCGCCGGCGGTCTCGGCGGCTTCCTGCTGCCGATCATGTTCGGGATCCTGATGGACCTGACCGGCATCCGCTCGAGCGCGTTCATGCTGCTCTACGCCGTGGTCTGGGTCTCGCTGATCTGGATGTACTGGACCGAAGTGCGCCGTTCCGAAGTCATGGGCCCGCGCTCGAAGAAGTTCAGCCTGCGCGGCTGACCGCGCGCGCCAACCGCTGCAAGGGGAGAAAACAGGATGAACACGACACCCGCCGCCAAAGCGGCGCCGCCGAAGGCCACGAGCTCGGTCGACATCGCCGACTGGCGGCCCGAGGACGCCGAGTTCTGGGCATCGACCGGGCGCCGCGTCGCCAACCGCAACCTCTGGATCTCGGTGCCGAGCCTGCTCTGCGGCTTTGCCGTCTGGGTGATGTGGGGAATCATCACCGTCCAGATGCAGAACCTCGGGTTCCCGTTCACGCAGCCGGAGCTGTTCACGCTGGCGGCGATCTCTGGGCTGTCGGGCGCGACGCTGCGCATCCCGGCTTCGTTCTTCATCCGGCTGGCCGGCGGGCGCAACACGGTGTTCCTGACCACGGCGCTGCTGATGATCCCGGCGCTCGGTACCGGCCTCGCGCTGCAGGACAAGACGACGCCGCTGTGGGTGTTCCAGTTCCTGGCCCTGCTGTCGGGCATCGGCGGCGGCAACTTCGCGTGCTCGATGTCGAACATCAACACGTTCTTCCCGAAGCGGCAGCAGGGCACCGCGCTGGGAATCAACGCGGGCCTCGGCAACTTCGGCGTCACCACCATGCAGATCCTGATCCCGCTGGTGATGACCACCGCGGTGTTCGGCGCGTTCGGCGGCGACGCGATGACGCTGATCAAGCCCTCGGGAACGCTGATCGGCAAGATCCCGGCCGGGACGCCGACGTTCATCCAGAACGCCGGGTTCATCTGGCTGGTGCTGCTGGTGCCGCTCGCGTTCGCGGGATTCTTCGGCATGAACAACCTGACGCCGATCTCGCCGAACATCGGATCGACGGCCAAGGCGTTCTTCAAGATCCTGCTGCTCTACGGCGTGGCGATGGTCACCGCCGCGATCGGCCTGTACCTGTACCTGCCGAAGCCGACCGGGCTGGGGCTGCTCAACATGTGGGTGGCGATGCCGCTGATCATCGTCGGCACGCTGCTGGCGATGAAGCTGGTCGCGTTCGGCGAGATGAAGCCGAACCTCGAGAAGCAGTTCGCGATCTTCCGCGACAAGCACACCTGGTCGATGACGGCGCTCTACATCGTCACCTTCGGCTCGTTCATCGGATTCTCGAATGCGCTGCCGCTGGCGATCACCGTCATCTTCGGCCAGAGCCACGCGGTCGACGCGGCGGGCGTGCTCAAGCACCTGCCGAACCCCAACGCGCCGTCGGCGCTGACCTATGCGTGGATCGGCCCGTTCGTCGGCGCCCTGATCCGGCCGGTCGGCGGCTGGATCTCCGACAAGGTCGGGGGCTCGATCGTCACCCAGGTCATCTCGATCGTGATGGTGATCGCCTCGGTCGCCGTGGGCTACGTGATGATGCTCGCGTACGCGTCGGCTACGCCCGAGCAGTACTTCATGCCGTTCCTGGCGCTGTTCATCCTGCTGTTCGCGGCGTCGGGCATCGGCAACGGCTCGACCTTCCGCACCATCGGCGTCATCTACGACCGCGTGCAGGCCGGCCCGGTGCTGGGCTGGACGTCGGCGGTCGCGGCCTACGGCTCGTTCGTCGCGCCGCTGGTGATCGGCGAGCAGATCAAGGCCGGCACGCCGCAGTACGCGATGTACGGCTTCGCGATCTTCTACGCGCTGTGCCTGGTCCTCAACTGGTGGTTCTACCTGCGCCGCAACGCGTACGTGAAGAACCCGTGAACGGGCGCATCCGGCTCCGTCCATGATCGTGCAGCTCGCCCGCTGGGAACCCGACAACCCCTTCTTCTGGCAGACGGAGGGGGAGCGGGTCGCGCGTCGCAACCTGGCGGTGTCGGTCGCGGCGCTGGTGCTGGCGTTCGCGGTGTGGATGATGTGGAGCACTCTGGCGGCACTGCTGCCGCACGCCGGCTTCCGCTTCACCACCAGCCAGCTGTTCTGGCTGGTGGCGGCGCCGGGGCTCGCCGGCGCGACGCTGCGCTTCCTGTTCGCATTCGCCGTGCCGCTGGTCGGCGGGCGCACCTGGACGGTGCTGTCGACGCTGCTGCTGCTGGTGCCGACGGTCGGCTTCGCCATCGCCGTCCGCGATCCGGGCACCGCGTATCCGACGTTCCTGCTGCTTGCGCTCGCGTGCGGCATCGGCGGCGGCAACTTCGCGTCGAGCATGGCGAACATCAGCTTCTTCTACCCGGCGGAGCGCAAGGGCACCGCGCTGGGGACGAATGCGGGCCTGGGCAACCTCGGGGTCCCGCTGGCGCAGTTCGCGCTGCCACTGGTCGTCGCGTCGGCGCTGTTCGGCGCCCTCGGCGGCGCGCCGCAGCCCTGGCACGACGGCCCGGCTGCGCACCCGGTGTGGCTGCAGAACGCGGGCCTCGTGTTCGTGCTCCCGATTCTCGTGGTCGCCGCGCTGGCGTGGCGCTGGATGGACGACCTCGCCCCGATCCGCGCGTCGATCGACGAGCAGGCGGCGGTGGTCGCCCGTCCCGACACCTGGCTGCTGGCGTGGCTCTACCTGGGCAGCTTCGGTTCGTTCATCGGCTTCGCCGCGGGCTTTCCGCTGCTGGTCACGACCGATTTCGCGGGTGTCGACGTCGCGGGCTTCGCCTTCGCCGGGCCGCTCGCGGCGGCGCTGATGCGTCCGCTGGGCGGCTGGCTGGCCGACCGCGCAGGAGGCGCGCGCGTGGCGCTGGCGTGCTTCGCCGCGATGGGCGCGGCGGTCGCCGGCCTGATCGCGCTGGCCGGCCCCGGCGCCCGGCTGGCGCCGTTCCTGGCGCTGTTCGGGGTGCTGTTCGTCGCCAGCGGCATCGGCAACGGCGCCGTGTTCCAGCTGATTCCGGCGGTGTTCGCGGCGCGGCGGCGCGCTCAGGCGCCGCACGGCAGCGGGACCGGCGAGGTCGCCCGGGCCGCCGCGGTCGAGGGCGCCGCGGCGCTCGGCTTCGCATCGGCGATCGCCGCGCTTGGCGCGTTCGTCATTCCCAAGGCCTACGGCACCGCCGTCGAGCTCACCGGCGCCACGACTGCGGCGCTGTGGCTGTTCCTTCTGTTCTACGTCTCGTGCGTCGCCGTCACGTGGCGCCATTACCTGCGGCCGGCCTCGCCGGTCGCGCCGCCGGCGCCGCGAGCGCCGCAACGCTGATCGAATTACCTCCAACCAGGAGCCGCACATGGGTCACTTTCTCGATCGTCTGACGTACTTCTCCAGGGCGCAGGAGCCGTTCTCCGAGGGCCACGGCGTTTCGCGCGCCGAGGACCGCGGCTGGGAGGACGCCTACCGCAAGCGCTGGCAGCACGACAAGATCGTCCGCTCGACCCACGGCACCAACTGTACCGGGTCGTGCAGCTGGAAGATCTACGTCAAGGGCGGCATCGTCACCTGGGAAACGCAGCAGACCGACTACCCGCGGACGCGGCCGGACATGCCCAACCACGAGCCGCGCGGGTGCTCGCGCGGCGCGTCGTACTCCTGGTACCTGTACAGCGCCAATCGAGTCAAGTATCCGATGGTGCGCGGTCGCCTGGCGCGGTTCTGGCGCGAGGCGCGCAAGACGCTGGGGCCGGTCGAGGCGTGGGCGTCGATCGTCGAGGACGCGGCGAAGGTGAAGAGCTACCGGTCGATCCGCGGGCTCGGCGGCTTCGTGCGCGCGACCTGGGACGAGGCGAACGAGATGATCGCCGCGGCGAACACCTACACCATCAAGCGCTGGGGCCCCGACCGCGTGGTCGGCTTCTCGCCGATCCCGGCGATGTCGATGGTGTCGTACGCCGCCGGCTCGCGCTACCTGTCGCTGATCGGCGGCGTGTGCATGAGCTTCTACGACTGGTACTGCGACCTGCCGCCGGCGAGTCCGCAGATCTGGGGCGAGCAGACCGACGTGCCCGAGTCGGCCGACTGGTACAACTCGACGTTCATCATGGCCTGGGGCAGCAACGTGCCGCAGACCCGCACCCCCGACGCGCACTTCTTCACCGAGGTCCGCTACAAGGGCGCCAAGATCGTCGCGGTGACGCCCGACTACGCCGAGGTGTCGAAGCTCGCCGACCTCTGGCTGCACCCGAAGCAGGGCACCGACGCCGCGCTCGCGATGGCGATGGGCCACGTCATCATGAAGGAGTTCCACCTCGAACGGCCGTCGGCGTACTTCACCGACTACGTTCGGCGCTACACCGACATGCCGGTGCTGGTGAAGCTCGTCAAGCGCGGCGAGCGCTGGGTGCCGGACCGCTACCTGCGGGCATCGGATTTCGCCGACGGCCTCGGCCAGGCGAACAACCCCGACTGGAAGACCGTCGCGCTCGACGAGGCGAACGGCGCGCCGGTGTCGCACCAGGGTGCGATCGGCTACCGCTGGGGCCAGAAGGACGGCGAGGACAAGGGCAAGTGGAACCTGGAGCCGAAGGACGGCCGCGCCGGCGCCGAGGTGAAGCTCTCGCTGTCGCTGATCGACCGCCGCGACGAGGTGCTGCCCGTCGCGTTCCCGTACTTCGCCGGCGTCGCCCCGGACCAGTTCCGCGCCAACGACCAGGGCGCCGACATCCTGGTGCGCAACGTCCCGGCCCGCCGGCTCGCGACCCGCGACGGCGAGACGATGGTGGCGACGGTGTTCGACCTCGCAGCCGCCAACTACGGCATCGACCGCGGGCTGGGCGGCGGCGGCGTGGCGAAGGGCTACGACGACGACGTCGCGTACACGCCGAAGTGGCAGGAGACGATCACCGGCGTCAAGGCCGCCGACATCATCACCGTGGCCCGCCAGTTCGCCGACAACGCCGACAAGACCAGGGGCAAGTCGATGATCATCATCGGCGCGGCGATGAACCACTGGTACCACTCGGACATGAACTACCGCGGCGTCATCAACATGCTGATGATGTGCGGCTGCGTCGGCGTCTCGGGCGGCGGCTGGGCGCACTACGTCGGCCAGGAGAAGCTGCGGCCGCAGACCGGCTGGACGCCGCTCGCGTTCGCGCTCGACTGGCACCGGCCGCCGAAGCAGCAGAACTCGACGTCGTTCTTCTACGCGCACACCGACCAGTGGCGCTACGAGAAGCTGGGCGTCTCGGAGATCGTTTCGCCGCTGGCCGATCCGAACGACTACACCGGCTCGTTCATCGACTTCAACGTCCGCGCCGAGCGGATGGGCTGGCTGCCGTCGGCGCCGGCGCTGCAGACCAACCCGCTGCAGGTATGCCGCGACGCGGCGGCGGCCGGCGCCGACCCGAAGGACTACGCCGTCAAGGCGCTGAAGGAAGGCGCGCTGCGGATGTCCTGCGAGGACCCGGACAACCCCGCGAACTTCCCGCGCAACCTGTTCGTCTGGCGTTCGAACCTGCTCGGCAGCTCCGGCAAGGGCCACGAGTACTTCCTCAAGCACCTGCTGGGCACGCAGAACGGCGTCCAGGGCAAGGACCTGGGCGAGGACGGCGGCCGCAAGCCCGAGGAGGTGCAGTGGCACGACCGGGCGCCCGAGGGCAAGCTCGACCTGCTGGTGACGCTCGACTTCCGCATGTCGACGACCTGCCTGTACTCGGACATCGTGCTGCCGACGGCGACCTGGTACGAGAAGAACGACCTCAACACCTCGGACATGCACCCGTTCATCCACCCGCTGTCGGCGGCGATCGACCCGGTGTGGGAGGCGCGCTCGGACTGGGAGATCTACAAGGGCATCGCCCAGAAGTTCTCGGAGGTCTGCGTGGGCCACCTCGGCGTCGAGAAGGAGCTGGTGCTGACGCCGCTGATGCACGACGCGCCGGCCGAGCTCGGCCAGCCGTTCGAGGTGAAGGAATGGCGCAAGGGCCAGTGCGACCTCGTCCCCGGCAAGACCGCGCCGCTGATGACGGTGGTCGAGCGCGACTTCCCGAACACGTACAAGAAGTTCACGTCGCTGGGACCGCTGATGACCAAGATCGGCAACGGCGGCAAGGGCATCTCCTGGAACACCGAGACCGAGGTCAAGAACCTCGGCGCGCTGAACTACACGGTGACCGAGGAGGGCGTCAGCAAGGGCCTGCCGCGGATCGAGACCGACATCGACGCCGCCGAGGTGATCCTGATGCTGGCGCCGGAGACCAACGGGGAGGTCGCGGTCAAGGCCTGGGACGCGCTGTCCAAGGCGACCGGCCGCGAGCACGCCCATCTCGCGCGGACGAAGGAGGACGAGAAGATCCGCTTCCGCGACATCCAGGCGCAGCCGCGCAAGATCATCTCCAGCCCGACCTGGAGCGGCATCGAGTCCGAGCACGTCAGCTACAACGCGGGCTGGACCAACGTCAACGAGCTGATCCCCTGGCGCACGCTGACCGGCCGCCAGCAGTTCTACCAGGACCACAAGTGGATGCTGGGTTTCGGCGAGGGCCTCTGCGTCTACCGGCCGCCGGTCGACATGCGCGCCGTCGGGCCGATGTCGGGAACGCGCTCCAACGGCAATCCCGAGATCCTGCTCAACTTCATCACGCCGCACCAGAAGTGGGGCATCCACTCGACCTACACCGACAACCTGATGATGCTGACGCTGTCGCGCGGCGGGCCGATCGTCTGGCTGTCGGAGACCGACGCGAAGAGCGTCGGCATCGAGGACAACGACTGGGTCGAGCTCTTCAACGTCAACGGCGCGATCGCGGCGCGGGCGGTGGTGTCGCAGCGGGTCAATCCCGGCATGATCATGATGTACCACGCGCAGGAGAAGATCGTGAACACGCCGGGCTCGGAGATCACCGGCACCCGCGGCGGCATCCACAACTCGGTCACGCGGATCGTGCTGAAGCCTACGCACATGATCGGCGGCTACGCGCAGCAGTCCTACGGCTTCAACTACTACGGGACCATCGGGACCAACCGCGACGAGTTCGTCGTCGTGCGGAAGATGAAGAACGTCGACTGGCTGGACACGCCGGCCGACGCGACCGCGGGCGCGACCAACCCGTCCGCCGCCTGACCCGCCATCCCAAGGAGACCGGAACATGAAGATTCGCGCGCAGATCGGGATGGTCCTGAATCTCGACAAGTGCATCGGCTGCCACACCTGCTCGGTGACGTGCAAGAACGTCTGGACCAACCGCGAGGGCATGGAATACGCGTGGTTCAACAACGTCGAGACCAAGCCCGGCATCGGCTACCCGAAGGAGTGGGAGAACCAGAAGCGCTGGCAGGGCGGCTGGGAGCGCAAGGCCAGCGGCCGCATCGAGCCGAAGCAGGGCGGGCGGCTTTCGATCCTGATGAAGATCTTCGCCAACCCCAACCTGCCGGAGATCGACGACTACTACGAGCCGTTCACCTTCGACTACCAGCACCTCCACACGGCGCCGGAAATGAAGGCGACGCCGGTCGCGCGGCCGCGCTCGCTGCTGACCGGCGAGCGGATGGAGAAGATCGTCTGGGGCCCGAACTGGGAGGAGATCCTCGGCGGCGAGTTCGCCAAGCGTTCGGTCGACGCCAACTTCGACGGCATCCAGAAGGACATCTACGGCCAGTTCGAGAACACCTTCATGATGTACCTGCCGCGGCTGTGCGAGCACTGCCTCAACCCGGCGTGCGTCGCGAGCTGCCCGTCGGGGTCGATCTACAAGCGCGAGGAGGACGGCATCGTCCTCATCGACCAGAACAAGTGCCGCGGCTGGCGGATGTGCGTGTCCGGCTGTCCGTACAAGAAGATCTACTACAACTGGTCGTCGGGCAAGGCGGAGAAGTGCATCTTCTGCTACCCGCGCATCGAGGCGGGCCAGCCGACGGTGTGCTCCGAGACCTGCGTCGGCCGCATCCGCTATCTCGGCGTGCTGCTGTACGACGCCGACCGCATCGAGGCGGCGGCGAGCGTCGAGAATCCGCAGGACCTGTATCGGGCGCAACTCGGCCTCTTCCTCGATCCGAACGACCCGGCGGTGATCGCGCAGGCGCGCGCCGACGGCGTGCCTGAGGCGTGGCTCAAGGCGGCAAAGGAGTCGCCGGTCTACAAGATGGCGGTCGACTGGAAGGTCGCGCTGCCGCTGCACCCGGAGTACCGGACGCTGCCGATGGTCTGGTACGTCCCGCCGCTGTCGCCGATCCAGGCCGCGGCCAGCTCGGGACAGATCGGCTCGTTCGGCGAGCTGCCGGACCTGCGCAGCCTGCGCATTCCGCTCAAGTATCTCGCCAACCTGCTGACGGCGGGCGACGAGGCGCCGGTGGTCGCGGCGCTGGAGCGGATGCTGGCGATGCGCGCGTACATGCGCGACCGCCACGTCGAGCAGCGCGAGAACGCCGCGGTGCTGCAGCAGGTCGGGCTCACCCGGGCGCAGGTCGAGGACATGTACCGGTACATGGCGATCGCCAACTACGAGGACCGGTTCGTCATCCCGACGACGCACCGCGAGTACGCCGAGGACGCCTACGCGCTGCGCGGCGGCTGCGGCTTCAGCTTCAACGAGGGCTGCGACTCGACCGGAACGGTCAAGAACCTGTTCGGCGGCAACGCCGGGCGCAAGGTGATCCCGCTCAAGGTCGCCCCCTAAGGAGAACGACGATGCAATCGACCTTCAGGGCGCTGTCGGCGCTGCTGTCGTACCCGACGCCGGACCTCGTCGACGCGCTGCCCGAGATCCGCGCGCTCGTCGCCGCCGACCGCCGCCTGCCGCGGCGCGACGCGGCGGCGCTCGACGCGCTGTGCGCGACGCTGGCCGCGGCCGACCCGTTCGACGCGCAGGAGCGCTACGTCGACACCTTCGACCGCGGGCGCGCGACCTCGCTCAACCTGTTCGAGCACGTGCACGGTGACTCGCGCGACCGCGGCACCGCGATGCTCGACCTCAAGGGCGTCTACGAGCGCGCGGGCTACGCGTTCGTCGGCAGCGAGCTGCCCGACTACGTGCCGGCGGTGCTCGAGTTCCTGGGCACCCAGCCGCACGCTGCCGCCGAGGAGCTGCTCGGCGAATGCGCGCATATCCTGCGCCGGATCGGCGAGGCGCTGGCCGAGCGGGACAGCCCGTACGCGGCGGTGTTCGCGGCGCTGCTCGCCGCGATCGGCGCCGACGGCCTCGCGCCGCCGAAGGCGCGCCGCGAATCGCCCAGGCCGGAGAAGTCGATCGACGAGGAGTGGGCGGAGGAACCGGTGATCTTCGGCCCCGGCGCCGCGCCCTCTTGCGGAGCCGCCGCCCCGGCGTCGTCCGTCATCCAGTTCATGCCGCGGCCGGCCGCGCCGCTCTGAAGGAGTCCCCCATGTCGTCCTGGCTCAACGAATTCCTGTTCGGGATGTACCCGTATATCGCGCTGACTGTGTTCCTGGTCGGCAGCCTGGCCCGCTTCGATACCGGCCAGTACACGTGGAAGAGCGACTCGTCGCAGTTCCTGTCGCGGCGACGGCTGCGGCTGGGGTCGAATCTGTTCCACATCGGCATCCTCGGCATCTTCGGCGGCCACCTGGTCGGGCTGCTGACGCCGCTGCCGGTCTGGCACGCGCTCGGCGTGTCGGCCGCGGCCAAGCAGATGCTCGCCATCGTCGCCGGCGGCGTCTTCGGCCTGCTGACGCTCGCCGGGCTCGTGCTGCTGATCGCGCGGCGGCTGTCCGAGCCGCGGATCCGGGTGACCACGCGGACGATGGACTGGGTGGTGCTGTGGCTGCTGATCGCGCAGCTGCTGCTCGGCCTCGCCACGCTGCCGCTGTCGTGGGAGCACCGCAGTGGCGAGGAAATGCTCAAGTTCATGGCGTGGGCGCAGCACATCGTCACGTTCCGCGGCGACGCGGCAAGCTTCGTCGCCGGTGCCTCGCCGGTGTTCAAGCTGCACCTGCTGCTGGGCATGACGATCTTCGTCGTGTTCCCGTTCTCGCGGCTGGTGCACATCTGGAGCGGCTTCGGCGCGGTGGCGTACCTGTCCCGCGCGTACCAGATCTCGCGGCCGCGCTGAGGACGCCACCATGGAACTCTCGGTGAACGGTGTCACGATTCCCGCCGCGGCGATCGAGCGCGAGGCGGCCGGGCTCGACGGCGTCGCCGGCGCGGACGCCGCGGCGGCGGCGCGGCGGACGCTGGCGATCCGCGAGCTCTTGCTGCAGCGCGCCGGCGCGCTGGGCCTGCTGGAGGACGGCGCGCCGAGAGCGAACGGTGGCGTTCGCCAGCCGCGAGGCCGAGGAGGAGGTCATCGCGCGGGTGCTCGACGCCGAGGTGACCACGCCGGAGCCCGACGACTCCGAATGCCGCCGCGTGTACGACGCCCGCCCGGAGCGCTGGACCACCGGCGAGCTGGTCGAGGCCCGGCACATCCTGTTCGCCGTCACCGCCGGCACGCCGGTGGCGCCGCTGCGCGCTCGCGCCGAGGCGATGCTCGCCGCACTGCTGGCGGATCCGGCGGCATTCGCGGTCGAGGCGCGCGCGTGGTCGAACTGCCCGTCCGGCGAGACCGGCGGCAACCTCGGCCAGTTCGGGCGCGGGCAGATGGTGCCGGAGTTCGATCGCGCGGTCTTCGGCACGACGGCCACCGGCGTGCTGCCTGAACTCGTCCACAGCCGCTACGGCTTCCACATCGTCGCGATCGACCGACGAATCCCCGGCCGCGCGCTGCCCTTCGAGGCGGTGCGCGACCGGATCGCCGCGTCGCTCACCGCGCGTGTCCAGGAGCGCGCGCTGCGGCAGTACGTGCAGGTGCTGGCCGGCCGCGCCGAGCTGGCCGGGGTCGACCTCGACGCCGCGGCGACCCCGCTGGTGCAATGACCGACGACCTCGTCGACCGCCTGCGGCGCTTCCAGCAGGGCTTCTTCCCGCGCTACCGCCGCGAGTACCGGCGGCTGGTCGCCGAGGGCCAGCAGCCCGGCACGCTGTTCATCGGCTGCTCCGACTCCCGGCTGGTGCCGTACCTGCTCACCGGCACCGGTCCGGGCGAGCTGTTCATCGTCCGCAACGTGGGCAACCTGATCCCGCCGTGGGACGCCTCGCACGGCTACCACGGCACCACCGCGGCGATCGAGTACGCGGTGCAGCGCCTCGGCGTGCGCGACATCGTCGTCTGCGGCCACAGCCATTGCGGGGCGATCCAGGCGCTGTACGACGATCCGCTGCCCGACGCGCCGCACATGAACCGATGGCTCGACCTCGCCCGCGACGCCGTGCTGCCGGTCACCCCGTCCGAGGAGGCGCTGCGCCACACCGAGCAGCGGTCGATCGTGCTGCAGCTCGAGCGCCTGCTCGACTATCCGATGGTGCGGCAGCGCACCGAGCGGGGGGAACTGCACCTGCACGGCTGGTACTACGTGATCGAGGACGGGCGGGTGCTGGTGCTCGACGTGGCGAAAGGCCGCTTCGAGGCGACCGACATCCCGCCGCCGGCCGAGGGCGACGCTTCCACGCCGAACGCCTTCCAGCTGCAGTAGGTCGTCCAGGCGCCACGGCGCGCCGCAACTAGGCAGCCGCCGCGAACTGTGGAACAATCGACGGCAACTTATCGTTGCAGGGGTGACCGCGATGCTGGACCGCGACGGTTATCGCCCGAACGTCGCCATCGTCATCGTCAACGCAAGAAACCAGGTCTTTTGGGGCAAAAGGGTACGCGAGCACTCGTGGCAGTTTCCGCAAGGCGGCATCAATCCCGGTGAAACGCCCGAACGGGCGATGTTCCGGGAGCTCCGTGAAGAGGTCGGGCTCGAACCCGATCACGTCCGGATTCTCGGCCGCACGCGCGAGTGGTTGCGCTACGAGGTGCCCCAGCACTGGGTCAGGCGGGAGTGGCGTGGCAGTTACCGCGGGCAGAAGCAGATCTGGTACCTGTTGCGGCTCGTCGGCCGCGACTCGGACGTCAGCCTGCGCGCTTCGGATCGTCCCGAGTTCGACGCGTGGCGCTGGCACGAGTACTGGATTCCGCTCGACACGGTGATCGAGTTCAAGCGCGACGTCTACCGCCGCGCGCTGGCCGAGCTCGAGCGCTACCTGCACCTCAAGCCGCAGACCCGGCGCGATCGCCTGTTCAGGCCGCCGCACCCGGAAAAGCCGCCGTCGTATGCCGACGCCGGGACCGGCGGGTTCGCCGGGCCGGGCCCCGCGGCGCACGCCGACCAGGGCACTCCGACCGGCGACTGACCGGCGACTGAGGGGCGCGGGACCCGGCCTCGCACCGGGTCCTGCCGACGACGGTCAGCCGATGGCAGGCGACATGCCGAGGCGCCCGAAGACGATCCCGATCGTCATCCCGATGGCGATGCCGACGACGACGATGACGACGGTGAACAGCACCGCCTTGTCCGGCGCGCACTTCTTCAGCACCGGCGCGCCGAGGTAGAACGTGTAATACGCGTAGATCGTCGCGGCGATCACCAGCGGTCCACCGATGGCGCCGAGGATGTGCGCGATGCCGCCGATGAACGCCGCGGTGTAGCTGTACGCGGACAGCTTGAGCGCGGCGATGAAATTGGACTCGCCGCCGAACTTCGGCGCCAGCACGTCGACGACCAGCGCGATCACGTAGGTCATCACCAGCGTGATCACGTAATTCGTGATCGCGAAGGTGATGCTGCGGAAGCCGACCAGCACGCCGATCGCGGGGACCGCGGCCAGCAGCATCACGTAGCCGGAGTAGATGGACCCCACCGTCGCCGGCTCGGCGGCGATGCGCGGCCACTCCTCCTTCGGCACGAACAGCATGTTCCTGACGCGGTCGACGATGCCCATATCCGTTCCCCTCCGGTGGCGTTGACCTGGCCAGTGTAGGCGATCGGTACCTCCCCGCTCAACCTTTTCCCGGGCGGAGGCGGGGAACGGAAGTGCCGTGCGCGTGGCCGCGCCAAGGCGGCATGCCCCGCCGGATCGGGGGGCAGCAGCGCTGCGGGCGGCGCGACGCGCGCGCCGAAGTCCGTCCCCGCCGCGCCGCTCAGCCGAGGAGCACGAGGTTGTCGCGGTGGATGAGCTCGGGCTCGTCGACGTAGCCGAGGATCGCCTCGATCTCGGCCGAGGGCCGGCGCAGGATCCGCGTCGTGTCGGCCGCGCCGTAGTTGACGAGTCCGCGTGCGAGCTCGCGGCCGTCGGCGTCGAAGCAGCCGACGACCTCGCCGCGCTCGAACACCCCGTCGACGGCGACGACGCCGATCGGCAGCAGGCTCTTGCCCTCGCGGATCAGCGCGCGCGCCGCACCCGCGTCGAGCGTCAGGCGGCCGGCGAGCTGGACGTGGTCGGCGAGCCACTGCTTGCGCGCCGCCAGCGGCTGCGTTTCCGCGATCAGCGCGGTGCCGAGCGGCTCGCCGGCGGCCAACCGTGTCAGGACCTCGGGCTCGCGGCCGCTGGCGATCACCGTCGACGCGCCGGATCGCGCCGCGCGCTTCGCCGCCAGCACCTTGGTGAGCATGCCGCCGCGCCCCAGCGCGCTGCCGGCGCCGCCGGCCATCGCCTCCAGCGCCGGGTCGCCGGCGCGCGCTTCGCCGACCAGCGTCGCCGCGGGATCGCGGCGCGGATCGGCGGTGTAGAGGCCCGGCTGGTCGGTGAGCAGCACCAGCACGTCGGCGTCGATGAGATTGGTGACCAGCGCGCCGAGCGTGTCGTTGTCGCCGACCTTGATCTCGTCGGTGGTGACGGTGTCGTTCTCGTTGATGATCGCGATCACCGACAGGCCGATCAGCGTCGTCAGCGTCGAGCGGGCGTTGAGGTAGCGTCGCCGGTCGGCGAGGTCCTCATGCGTCAGCAGGATCTGCGCGGTCTTGAGGCCGTGCTCGGCGAACGCGCGCTCGTACGCCTGGATCAGGCCCATCTGGCCGACGGCCGCCGCGGCCTGCAGCTCGTGCATCGACGAAGGGCGCGACGTCCAGCCGAGGCGCTTGATGCCCTCGGCGATCGCCCCTGACGACACCAGCACGACCTCCTTGCCCGCGCCGGCGAGCGCGGCGATCTGCGCGGCCCAGCGGGCGACGGCGGCGTGATCGAGGCCGCGGCCCTCGTCGGTGACGAGGCTGGAGCCGACCTTGACGACGAGGCGGCGGGCGGACGCGACGGGCGAGGTCATGCCGGCGAGTCCCTCACGCCGAACCGCCATCGGCATCGGCGGCAGGCGCCGCGGTGGCGGCGGCCGCATCGGGCATCGGCTCGCCGTCGGCATCGCGGTCCGCGTCCGGCACCAGTCGGGGGGCGGCCGGATGCGCGTCGAGCCAGTCCTGCAGCTTCCAGACGAGGTCGCGGCAACCGGTGCCGTTGACCGCGGCGATCGCGAACACCGGGCCCTTCCACTTGAACGCCTTGACGAACGCCTTGACCCGCGCCGCGCGCTCCTCCTCGGGCACCAGGTCGAGCTTGTTCAGCACCAGCCAGCGCGGCTTGTCGAACAGTGCCGGATCGTAGTGCTGAAGCTCCTTGACGATCGCTTTCGCGTCCTTCACCGGGTCCGCCTCGGGATCCGGCGGCACGATGTCGACGAGGTGCAGCAGTATCCGCGTGCGGGCGAGGTGCCGCAGGAAGCGGTGGCCGAGCCCCGCACCTTCGGCGGCCCCCTCGATCAGGCCGGGAATGTCGGCGACGACGAAGCTGCGGCCCTCGTCGGTGCGCACGACGCCGAGGTTGGGCGCGAGCGTGGTGAACGGATAGTCGGCGACCTTCGGCTTGGCCGCCGAGATCGCGCGGATGAGCGTGCTCTTGCCCGCGTTGGGCATCCCCAGCAGGCCGACGTCGGCCAGCACCTTGAGCTCGAAGCGGATCCGCCGCTGCTCGCCCTTCTCGCCGGGCGTGCACTGCCGCGGCGCGCGGTTGGTCGACGACTTGAAGTGGATGTTGCCGAGGCCACCCTTGCCGCCCTTGGCCGCGAGCGTGCGCGCGCCATCGGTCGCAAGATCGGCGATGAACTCGCCGCTGTCGGCGTCGGTCAGCACGGTGCCGACGGGAACGCGCAGCAGGATGTCGTCGGCGCCCTTGCCGTAGCACTCGGCGCCGCGGCCGTTCTCGCCCCGCTTCGCGCGGTGGATTCGCGCGTAGCGATAGTCGATCAGCGTGTTGATGTTGCGGTCCGCCTGGACCCAGACGCTGCCGCCGCGGCCGCCGTCGCCGCCGTCGGGGCCCCCGCGCGGCACGAACTTCTCGCGGCGGAAGCTGGCCGCGCCGTTGCCCCCGTCCCCGGCCAGGACTTCGATCGTTGCTTCGTCGACGAATCTCACGTTCCCGCCTTCCGGTAGAGGACGAACAGCTCGCTGTCGTCGCCGCGGCGGCGTCCCTGCCACGCGACGTCCCAGCCGGCAGGAGGATTGACCTCGCCGTCGCGGCCGTACTGGACCAGCAGCGCGGTGCATCCCTGCGCGGGCATGCTCTCCTCGCGCACCGTCACGATCCCGCCGAAGTACTCGAACAGCGCGCGCTGCGGCTCGCCCAGGTTGCGGCTGGCGATGCAACCCCGTGCGGGCACGTGCAGCGCGGCGTCGACGGCGACGCTGCGGTAGCTGCGGCGCGAGTCGAGGTACGGCAGCCACAGCGCGGCGTAGAGGCCCCAGACCAGCACGACGCCCGCGGTCCAGTTCAGGAGCGCGCGCCGGTTCGACCGCCGCGCCGGCCGCACCAGGGCCAGCCACAGCGCGGTGAGGAACACCGAGATGCCCATCGCCAGCGGCTGGAAGGGCGGCTTGAAGCCCACTTCGGTGTCGCGGAACAGCCGCGCGATGCGCAGCGTCATGCCGTTCGACCAGGTGTCGAACCACAGCAGCCAGACCAGCGCGGCGACCAGGCCGAGGGTGAGGATGCCGAACCAGTCGAGCGCTCCGGAGAAGCCCCGCTTCAGCGTGTCGAACTCGATCGATGCCAGCATCGCCAGCGGCACCAGCAGCGGCAGCGCGATGATCGCGCGCGGCTCGGCCATCACGCTGACGCTGACGAAGATCACCGCCGCCATCGTCGCCGGAAGCTGCACCGCGGGATCGCGGAGGCCGCCGTTGAAGCCGCGACCGCGAATCCACAACGTCCACAGCGCGAGGGGCAGCGCGGGAAACGCGAACCACGCGAGATTGCGGAGGTGCCAGAACACGTTGCTGGACGCGGGACGCAGCAGCGGGGCCAGCCAGTCGCCGGCGTCCTGGTCCGCCCACCAAGCGGCGAGGTGCGCAGGCGAGCGGGCGGCCAGCGCCAGCGGCCACGCGGCGACCAGCGGCACGGCGATCGCCAGCGCGACCGCGGCGGTGATCGCGTGACCGCGCGTCCGCCAGGCCGCGCAGAAAGCCGGCAGCGCCACCGCCGTCACCACCAGCCACAGCGGGCCGGCGATGCCGCAGGCGAGGAACCCCAGCCCGGCCGCGAGACCGAGCGTGATGCCGCCGGCGACGGGACGCCGCAGCGCCAGCGCGAAGCCGTACATCCCCGCCGCGATCGCGGCCAGCAGCCCGATCTCCGGCGCCAGGTGATGCGCGCGGTCCCACATGCCGATCGACCCCGCCAGCATCAGCATCGGCAGCCAGCGCAGCGTGCGGCCGCCGAGTTCGGTGGTCGCCAGCGACGCGAACAGCAGCGTCAGCGCCAGCAGCACCCCGGTCGCGAGCCGCGCGGCGTCGTGCGGTGCCAGCGGCGGCGCGAGTGCGGTGCCGGCGAGCGCGGCCAGCGCGTGCACCAGCGGCGGGCGGCCGACGTAGGGCTCGCCCGCGAGCGAGGGGGCGAGCACGCTGCCGCCGTTCATCATGCCCCGGGCGACGCCGAACGCCGTCGCGTCCTCGGTCTTCCACGGGTCGTGGCCGACGAGTCCGAGCAGCACCCACGACGCCAGCAGCAGCACCAGCCCGGCCTCCTTCCAGCGGCGAAAGGGCGCCGACGGCGACAGGTCGGGCGGGTCGCGCGACGAGATCACGGGCTGGGAGCGGGCCACGGTCGGTGAGTGGGTTGGACGAGCCGGGTGGGCGGAGCCGGGAGGGAGGGGTTGCGGCTCGCGCCGGAAAAAACAAAGGCAGCCGAAGCTGCCTTCATTCCGGGCGGTTACCCGCTGCCACCGCCGCGATCAGGCCTTCGGGGCGACGCCGCCGGCGGCCTTGGTGCCGTAGCGCTGACGGAACTTGTCGATGCGACCCGCGGTGTCCATCACCTTCTGCTTGCCGGTGTAGAACGGGTGGCACGCCGAGCAGACTTCGAGGCGCAGGGGCTTCACGACGGCGGAGCGCGTGGTGAAGGTGTTCCCGCAGCTGCAGGTGACCTGGATTTCGGCGTACTTCGGATGGATGTCGGCCTTCATGGTGTCCTCTCGTGCGGCCCACGCGCCGGGGCTTGATTGCCCCGCTGGCGCGCCGGGTCGGCAGTGTCAGGTGCGGCCGGAAACCGGGTTTCCAAGGGCACTGACGGAAAACGATAATTATGCCCTGATCGGGGGGATTCCGCAAGGTCGTGGCGGGCGAGCCGGACGGGCCGCCGGCCGGTTCTCGCCGTCTGCGCCCGTGATAGTCTCGCGCGGTGTGTCCCTCCCGGCCCCATGTCGACGGTCCCGCCCGATGACCCATTCCGGTGCGCCGCACATTCCCCCCCCCGGCGATGACCTTTGCGTCACGCGGCCGCGGATCGTTTCCGCGCGGCGGGCCGACCTGCGGACCTTTACCGTCGGCGACGAGGCGGTCATCGAGTTCGGTCCCGGCCTGCTCCGGTTCCTGTCGCTGCGCGAGGACGGGGGCCCGGCGCTCGGCGAGGGCGGAGCCTTCGAGTGGACGATTCCCGTGGGTGCGGCCGGCACGGCGGCGTATGCGGTCGTCGAGCCGGTCGGCTTCGACGGCGTGAACACATGGACCGGCGTGAGCAACGTCGTCCGCTGGGGGCGCGCCTGCGCGCCCGACGAGACGCTGGTCGCGACTTGCCGGCTGGCCGAGCTGGGGCGGTTTGCACGCCTGCCGTACCGCACGTTCAGTCGGGCGCGCGGTGACGTGGTCGTGGCCGGGGAGTTCGTCTTCGTCTCGGTTGCCGGCGACGCCGACGGCCTCTACACCATCGACCCGCGCCGGACCCCGGACGCGCCGGTTTCGCCGCGCGTGCCGCGCGCCTCCGCCTCCGGCGCACGCGCGCGCCGCCCGGCGCCGCCCGGCGAGGAGGATCGCATCGCGCCTCCGGCCCCCCCGGCGTGGGAGGGCCTGGACGTCTGGAGCGACACCGCGCCGGCGCTGGTCCAGGCACCCGAGGCGCCCGCGCCGGATCTGTTCTCCCTGCGCCGCCCGCGCGTGCTCCGGCGCTACGAGGACGAGCAGGGCAAGGCGACCTGGGAATGGCTGTTCCCGCGCGACCTGCTGCGCCTGCTCGGAAATCCGGTCGGCGGCGCGGCCGAGCCGCTCGGTCGTCGCCACCATCCCTTCGGCCGGATTCTCGAGGGCATGGCGGTCCACGCGGCGCGGGTGATCGACGACGGGGGCGTGCCGGGCGAGCTGGCGATCGAATGGTGGTCGCCGACGCAGGGCGCCGAGGACTTCCGGATCCGCTCGACCGTGGTCGAGCGCGGGGACGCGGGCGCGATCACCGTTCACGACATCTACGAGGGGGAGCGCGCGGTGGGTACGGTGCGGGTGACGACCCGCCGGCGACGTTGACCGGGGCCGCCGCGAGAGAACGCCATGAACGATGCCGCGATCGAATTCGTCGACCTCGCGCCGCACCTGCGGCGGATCGACCCCGCGTACCTCGAGCCTGCCCATGCGGGGCCGGCCGCCGAGGCGCGCATACATGCGCTCGCATGGACCGCCGCCGATGCGCGCCTCTACGTCGTGGTCGCGAATGCCTTCGTGTTCTGGTCGGACAACGGCGGCCGCTACTGGCACGAGGTCCCGGAAGTCAACCGCCGCGCGGGCGCGCTCGCGCTCCATGGCGAGCAGCACATCGATGCCATCGTCGACACGCCGCGAGGAACGGTGCTGCTGCTCGGGCGCGACCGGCACGACGGGCCGGAGCGCGGCGTCGTCTGGCGCCGGCCGGCGGGTGCGGGAACGTTCACGCGCACGGTGGCGACGGATCCGCCGTGGGGCACGACCAAGGGCGGCAACGCGACGGCGGGCTGGTTCGGCACGCCGCCCCGCGAGATGGTGGCGCTGTCGGTCTACGTGTCGCCGGCCCATTTCTGGTTCAGCCTCGACGACGGGGTCACGTGGCGCCGGCAGGAACTGGGCGATGTGTTTGCCCACCACGTGCACGAGGTCCTGCTGCACCGGAGCGCGACCCTGGGCCGCGCGTCGAGGTTGTGGGTGACGGGGGGCGACGACCCGTCGGGGGCCGGCAGCGGGGTGACGACGTTCGAGTCGCTGGACGCGGACGGCACGCTGGCGGGGTTCCGCTACGTGCTGCGCGAGCGGCCCGGCTACCGGCTGGTGGGTCTCGCCGGCGACGGCAAGCACGTCTACGTCGGCAACGAGTCGCTCTCCGGCGGCGTGCTGCGCGTGCAGGACAACGCGCAGTCGATCGAGCTGGCGGATTTCGAGTACGCGCTCGGCAAGGCGCGCCACGACTATCACCAGTTCCGCTCGCTCGTGGCGACACCCGACGGGCTGCTCGCCGCGGCGAGCGACAGCTACGCCTTCGTCAGCGACACCATCCGCGCCGACTCCGGCGGGTATCTCTACCTCAGCAACGACGGCGGTGCCAGCTGTCGCGAACTGTCGCTCGGCATGAAGTGGATCACCGGCCTGGTCTACGACGGTTCGTCGTTCTGGGTCGCCGGGGGCATGAACCGCGAGTACGGCCCCGACCCGACCGCGCTCAGGCTCACGCTGCTGCGGGTGCCCAAGCCGGCGCCGTTCACCGACCTCTCGTCCGCGTACTGCGCGAAGCCCGTGGTGATGGACAGCAGCGCGTTCTACGAGATGGCGGGTTACGCCGACCATCCGCGGCCCGTGCTCGCGCCCGGGGAGCGGACGTTCCGGGTCGACATGGCGCCCTACGCGTCGATTTCGGTGGTCGCCGACACCCGGGGGCCGGCCGAGCTGGTGGTCGAGGCGCTGCCGTTTCGCAACTGGCACCCCGACCACGACCGCTGGCACGAAGTCGCCACGCTGAATACCGACGGCCCGGGGAGGGCCGAGGCGCTGCTGCCGAGGCTGGCCGCGCAGAACCGCTGGTACCGGGTGCGCAACGCCGGCCCGGAACCGGTCGAGCTGCGCGAACTCTCGTTCATCGGCCGGCGCTGACGCCGGCGCCCCGACCCTACTGCCGCCGCATCGAGTCGAAGAACTCGGCGTTGTTCTTCGTCTGCTTGATCTTGTCGACCAGGAATTCGGTCGCCTCGAGGTCGTCCATCGGGTAGAGCAGCTTGCGCAGCACCCACACCTTCTGCAGCACCTCGGGCTTGAGCAGCAACTCTTCCTTGCGGGTGCCCGAGCGGTTGACGTTGATCGCGGGGTAGATCCGCTTCTCGGCCATCCGGCGGTCCATGTGGATTTCCATGTTGCCGGTGCCCTTGAACTCCTCGTAGATCACGTCGTCCATCCGCGAGCCGGTGTCGATCAGCGCGGTGGCGATGATGGTCAGCGAGCCGCCTTCCTCGATGTTGCGCGCGGCGCCGAAGAAGCGCTTGGGGCGCTGCAGCGCGTTGGCGTCGACGCCGCCGGTCAGCACCTTGCCCGACGCCGGGACGACGGTGTTGTAGGCGCGGGCGAGGCGGGTGATCGAGTCGAGCAGGATCACGACGTCCTTCTTGTGCTCGACCAGGCGCTTGGCCTTCTCGATCACCATCTCGGCGACCTGCACGTGGCGCGTCGCCGGCTCGTCGAAGGTCGACGCGACGACCTCGCCGCGGACGGTGCGCTGCATCTCGGTGACTTCCTCGGGCCGCTCGTCGATCAGCAGCACGATCAGCACGCATTCGGGATGGTTGGCGGCGATCGAGTGGGCGATGTGCTGCAGCATCACCGTCTTGCCGGACTTCGGCGAGGCCACCAGCAGCCCGCGCTGGCCCTTGCCGATCGGCGCGACGATGTCGATGATGCGGCCGGTCAGGTTTTCCTCGGCCTTGATGTCGCGCTCCAGCACCATCGACTCGTCGGGGAACAGCGGCGTCAGGTTCTCGAACAGGATCTTGTTCTTCGCCGCCTCGGGCGGCTCGCCGTTGACCTTGTCGACCTTGACCAGCGCGAAGTAGCGCTCGCCGTCCTTCGGGGTCCGGATCTCGCCCTCGATGGTGTCGCCGGTGTGCAGGTTGAAGCGGCGGATCTGCGACGGCGAGATGTAGATGTCGTCGGTGCCGGCGAGGTAGCTGGTGTCGGGCGAGCGCAGGAAGCCGAAGCCGTCCGGCAGCACCTCGAGCGTGCCGTCGCCGAAGATGCTTTCGCCCTTCTTCGCGTGCAGGCGCAGCATGGCGAAGATGAGGTCGTGCTTGCGCATCCGGTTGGCGCCCTCGAGCTCCATCGTGTTGGCGAGTTCGAGGAGTTCGGACACGTGCTTCGCTTTGAGTTCGGACAGGTGCATGGCGGGGCTTGGAGGATGGAAAGCGGGGATGGAAAGCAGGGAAGGCGAGCGGGGATGGATCGCGGCGGTGCGGAAGGGGGTGCTGCGCGGGGCGGCCGATGGCACTTCGGGCCGCGGGCATTCCGGGTTGACGCACCCGGGGCGCGGTAGGTACTGCGGGTAACGGGGTTCGGGTCGGGGAACCGGCGGCTTCGCTGCAGGAACCCCGCTGACGGGGGCGGCGCCGCGCATCGCTGCGGCGGTGCTTCCGGCTGCAATCAGCCGGGAGCCACCGTCCGCGCGAAAATCAGACTAACGGGTTCAGAGCACGCTGTCAACAAAGGCCGTCATCTGCGACTTCGACAGCGCGCCCATCTTCTGCGCCGCCGGCTTGCCGTCCTTGAACACGATCAGCGTCGGGATGCCGCGGATGCCGAACTGCCCGGTCACGCCCGGATTGGCGTCGATGTCGAGCTTCGCCACCGTCAGCCGGCCGGCGTACGACTTGGCGACGTCCTCCAGCACCGGCGCGATCATCTTGCACGGTCCGCACCACTCCGCCCAGTAGTCGACGAGGACCGGGGTGGTCGATTGCAGGACTTCCTTCTCGAACGTGGCGTCGGTGACGTGCTTGATGTGGTCGCTCATGGGGTTTCCTTTGGGGGAGGCGCCGCGCCGGCGTCGGGAGAGGCCGGGGGGCGCGGCCAGGGTCCGGTTCGGCCGGACGCCCGGGTCAACGGTAACGGAAGCCCGGGGTCGGTGCAAGCCGGTTTCCTTTGTCCAGCGGCCGGAGAATGGGGTCCGATTTGCTAGAATTCAAGCTTTGCCGCCACGGGCCGAAGCCATGACCTACGTCGTCACCGAAACCTGCATCCGCTGCAAATACACGGATTGCGTCGATGTCTGCCCCGTCGACTGCTTTCGCGAGGGGCCGAACTTCCTGGTCATCGACCCGGACGAGTGCATCGACTGCACGCTGTGCGTCGCCGAGTGCCCGGTCGAGGCGATCTACGCCGAGGACGACGTGCCGGCCGACCAGGAGGCGTTCAAGGCGATCAACGCCGAGCTCTCGAAGCTGTGGAAGCCGATCATCGAGCGCAAGCCGGCGCCCGCCGACGCCGACCAGTGGAAGGGCGTCAAGGGCAAGCGCGAGTTCCTCGAGCGCTGACTCCCGGGCACCCGTTTGACCTCCGGGCGCGCCAACCCCTAGAATTGCCAGGTTTTGCCCCCGGTCGTCCGACCGGCACGCGGTCCCGACCGCGCGCCGGCACCGCCCGGGACCGCGGCCCCGGCCCCGAACCGACGGAATCACAGGAATCCACGCAGATGAAGCGAATGACCATGCTCGCAGCCGCCCTGGCTGCGCTCGCCGCCGGCAGCGCCGCCGCCCAGGGCGCCGCGCCCGCCGGCGACGCGGCGCGCGGCAGCCAGTTGGTGCAGATGTGCCAGGGATGCCACGGCATCGTCGGCTGGCGCACGGCCTTCCCGGAGGTCTACCACGTGCCCAAGATCGCCGGCCAGCATCCCGCCTACGTGGTCAAGGCGCTGCAGGCGTACAAGAGCGGCGAGCGCAGCCACCCGTCGATGAAGGCGATCGCGGCGACGCTGTCGGACAAGGACATGGCCGACCTCGCCGCGTACTACGCGCAGACCGGCCTCGCCGTGGCGGTGAAATGATGAAGACCAACCACGCACTCGTCGCGCTCGGCTTCGCCGGCGCGCTGCTGATCGTGCCGGCGGCCGGCGCCGCCGACCTCGAAGCCGCCAAGGCCAAGGTGAAGGAAGTCTGCGCCGCCTGCCACGGCATGGACGGCAACAGCACCGACCCCGCCAATCCGCGGCTGGCCGGCCAGTACCGCGACTACCTCGCCAAGGCGCTGCGCGACTACAAGTCGGGCGAGCGCAAGAACGCGATCATGGCGGCGTTCGCGACCACGCTGACGACGAAGGACATCGACAACCTGTCGGCGTACTTCGCCGCACAGTCGCCGGTGCTGACGGCACGGTACTGAGTTCCCGGACGGCCGCGTCGTTGCGGCCCGCGTCGGTCAGGGGCGCCCAGGGTGGGCGCCCTTTTTCATGGGCATTGGCGTGCCGCGGCGCGCGCCATGCCCGCCGGGACGGCGCGTCACCTTCCCTACTCGTCCCGCTGGTGGACGACCTCGTCCACCAGTTCGCCGATCTGCGCGCGCAGCTTGGCGAGAAGAACGTCGCCCGCGCGGGTGGTGCGGTAGTACTTCCGGTTCCTGCCGGCGACCAGCTCGACCCTGGAGCGGAGCAGTCCGGCGGCTTCCAGCGCGTGCAGCATCGGGTACAGCGTGCCGGGTCCGACGACGTAGCCGTGCCGCTTCAGCTCGTCGCTCATCTCGAGGCCGTAGACGGGTGCCTTCGCGGCGTGGTGCAGGACGTGGATCCGCATGAAGCCCAGGAAGGCGTCGCGCAGGACTTTCTGACTCGCTGTCGATGCCATTTCACCGTCCCGACGGGCCCGCCGTTGCGGATCGTGATGCGCACGCGGACCCGGCGCGGTCACCCGAGCCGGACCCGCGTGGCGGGGGGTGATGCTACTTTGCGAACACGAGCTTCTGCGGCTCCCAGGCGACGGCGTGCCGGACCTGCGCATTGTCGAACGCGGCGACGCCGAACGTGTAGGTCTTGCCCATGTCGCCGAACTGGACGTCGAACTGGCTGCCGGTGGTCAGCTTGCGCGCGATCTCGTACGTCCACGTGCCGTTCTGCCAGCGCGAGGCCACCTTGATGTCGCCGCGATCCCCCTTGGCTGCGAAGACCAAGTAGGACGAGACTTCGTCGCCCGCCTTGAACTTGCTGTCGTCGAAGGCGACCTGGTCGCCGTCCTTGATCCAGTACGTGCCGCCGGCGCTGGCCGCCTTGCCGTCCTTGTTCATGAACTCGGGCTTGCCGTTGACGAGGCTGAACGCCTTGTACTCGGGACCGCCCGGATCGCCCTTGCGGCCGGCGTTCGGCGATTTTTCCTTGTCGTAGCGCGTGGCATCGACGTACTGATCGTCGACCTGGCCCATCACCCCGTTGCGGCCGCTCTTCATGTGCCACATGTCGGCGACTTCACCCGTCTTGTCGGTGTACTTGTTGCCGTACGGCTTGGTCTCGCCGAGGTGGCACATCACCGCGCAGCCGTTCTGGTTGAAGCCGGCGACCGAGTCGTTGACGTTCCACATGAGCGACCACTTGTCTTCGTAATAGACGTTGTCGTCGCCGCCCTTGTCGTTCGGGTCGGACAGCTTCTTCCAGCTGCCGTCGGGCTGCTTCTTGTAGGGGCCGCGCTGGATCGACTGCGTCGGATCGGCGTACTGCAGCAGGAAATAGATCATGTCGCCCGAGGTCACCGCCCTGAGCGTGGCCGTCGTCTCGCCCGTGGTGCCGAAGTTGGCGCCGCCGGAGAGCTTGACGCTCAACGGCTTCGCCGACGCCCAAACGGCATCGTTGGCATTGCCGTCGAGCGCGGGAGCCGCGGCGGCCTTGGCCACCACGAGGGTGTTGGGGGGCGGCGGCGAGTCGACGGTGGAGCACGCCGCGAGCGAAGCCGCAGCCAGCGCGATGGCGATCTTGGTCCTGTTGTGCATGAGAATCCTCACAGAGATGGAGTGCGGCGGGTTCGCTGCTATCCAACGTCGATATCGTCTGCCGATATCGCGTTGCGTGCATGCTGGCCCGGGCGATCGGCGAGGACGTTGATCAGGATCACGCCGGAGGGGATGGGCGCAAGGGCAATGCGGCGGGGTTGACCTGCATCAACCGCGCTGGACAGCCTGTGTCATTGCGCCGCGGTCCGGCGGTTCGCGCGGGGCCGGACGGCGAGGAGGCGATCCGATCGCGCGTCAGCGCTGCCGCTCGAGGCAGCCCAGGTAAACCGTCGCGTCGGGCGGGGTGCCGTGGCGCTGGGCGTGCCAGACCGTTTCGCCGAGGCAGTCGAGCACCGCGTGCAGCGCCGCGTGCTCGTCGCCGCGGGCGAGCTTCAGGCGCTCGAAGTGTGCGACCAGGCCGCGCGGCTGGTCGATCGACAGCTGCTCGGCGACGGCGAGGTGCAGCGACAGATGGAGGAAGGGATTGGTCTCGCCGTGCTCCGGCCGCCAGTCGCGGTCGAGGTGCGCTTCGCCCGCTTCGAGCAGCGCGTGGTACTCCGGATGCATGGCGGCCAGCCGCGCCGCCATCGACTCCAGCGGTGTCAGCGGCGCCTGCGCGCGGAACTTGCTCCAGGCGTCGATCAGGAAGCGGCGGGCTTCGTCGCGCGACGGGCTGAACATCGTCAGCGATCCCGGGTCGTCGTCCGGCGTCTGCCGCGCGGTTTCGAAGCCGCCTGGCCGGCGTCCGGCGCTGCGGGTTTCCGTTGCGGCGTCGCGCGCGCGGCCTTCGCACCTGTCGACGCCTCGACCGCAGCCGGCGCGCTCTTCTCCGGCCAGCGGCACAGGTCGGCGACCGGGCACTCGCCGCACTTCGGATTGCGCGCGACGCAGACGTAGCGCCCGTGCAGGATCAGCCAGTGGTGCGCGTGCGGCAGGTACGCGGCGGGCACCGCGCGCAGCAGCTGCGCCTCGACGGCGTCCGGCGTCCTGCCGGAGGCGAGGCCGGTGCGGTTGGCGACGCGGAACACGTGGGTGTCGACGGCGATCGTCGGCTCGCCGAAGGCGACGTTGCGCACGACGTTGGCGGTCTTGCGGCCGACGCCGGGCAGCGCCTCCAGCGCCGCGGCGTCGCGCGGCACCTCGCCGCCGTGCCGCTCGATGAGCTGCCGCGCCAGCCCGACGATGTTCTTTGCCTTGTTGCGGAAGAGCCCGATCGTCTGCACGTAGGGAATCAGACGGTCGACCCCCAGCGCAACGATCGCGGCGGGGGTGTTGGCCACCGGAAAGAGCTTCGCCGTCGCCTTGTTGACGCCCTTGTCGGTCGCCTGCGCTGACAGCACGACGGCGACGAGCAGCTCGAACGGCGTCGTCCATTCGAGCTCCGACCGCGGCTCGGGGTCGGCGGCGGCGAGGCGCGCGAACAGCGCCTCGCGCGCCCGCGCGGGCAAGGCGACTGGCACGGCCGGTCGCGCCTTCGCCGCAGCGGCCGGCGGCTTCGTGCGCGACGCGGGCGCCTTCGGTGCGGCGCTCGCCGCCGGCTTGCGGGAGAGGGAAGGGCGGCGGCTCATCGTGGGCCTGTCGGGGCGGCCGGCGGCGCGCCGGCCGCGACGCCCGCCGCCACGCTGGCGAGGTGGGCGAGGCGCGCCGCGTCGACCGCGCGCAGCCCCGCGTCGTCCTTCAGCAGCGCGTGCGCCTTCGCCGCCCACGGCTGCGCGGCCTTGGCGTCGCCGCGCGCCAGCGCGATCTCGGCAAGCTCCTCGTAGACGTAGCCATCCGGCGCGCCGGCGCGGTCGAGCTCGGCGACCAGCGCGCGCTGGATCGCCTCGGCATCGTCGAGCCGGCCGGCGGCGCGGTAGCCGCGGGCCAGCGTCCACCGCGCGATGCGGATGCTCGCCGCGTCGCCCGTGGCTTCGCGCACGGCGAGCGCCTGCTGCCAGAAGCCGATCGCGCGCGCCGGGTCACCGCGGTCGAACCAGGTCCAGCCGATGTTGTGCAGCAACGAGCCGCGCCAGCCGCGGGCACGTGGATCGGTGGCCGCTTCGGCCGCCGCGAGGGCCTTCAGGTTCCACTCGAGCTGCTCGGCCGGCGGCGTGGCGATGCCGAGCATGTGCAACGCGTCGACGTGGTAGTACGCCGCCCCCTCGGTCGGGTCGGCGGCGGCACGCGTCGCCGCCTCGCGGAACAGCGCCGCGGCGCGCGCCTTGTCGCCGGCCGAGTTGAACGTGCGCCCGCGCTCGAGCAGGTAGCGGACCTCGACGCGCGGTCCCGCAGCCGGTAGCGCTTTCGCGACCGGGTCGAGCGTGGCGTGCGCGTCGTCGAAGCGGCGGCGCAGGCCCTGCGTGCGCGCGATCTGGGTGTCGACCTCGAGCGCTTCGCGCGAGCCGGCGGGCCACTTGCCGCGCTCGGCCCGGAAGCGCGCCTCGGACGCGGCGGGATCGGCGAAGTCCCACGCGGCGTCGAGCGTGGCCGAGAAGTCGGCCGCGCGCGCCGACCACGCCCAGGCCGACAGCAGAACGCAGGTCGCGGCCGTTGCGGCGAGGCGGGCGCTCACGGGGTTCCGCCTGCAGCCGCGCCGCGCCGGGCCCGCGCCCGCTGCAGCGCGGCGGCGACGGCGGCCTGCCGTTCCTGCTTCGCGGCGAACTCGACGGCCCCGGCGTCGATGGGGCGGCGGCGATTGCGCGCGAGGAACCGGAGGCGCGCGGCGGCGGCGTCGCCGCCCGACCACGTCCGGCCGGCCGCGACCATGTCGATGCAGTCGACGGGACAGGGCGGCAGGCACAGCGCGCAGCCGGTGCACAGCGCCGGCAGCACCGTGTGCATCCGCCTGGGACCGCCGGCGATGGCGTCGACCGGGCAGGCGTCGATGCACAGCGTGCAGCCGATGCACCAGGCCTCGTCGACGCGGGCAACGGCGAGCGGCGCCTCTTCGCCATGCGCGGGGTCGAGCGCGACGATCGCGCGCCCGGTCAGCCGCGCCAGCGCCGCGATCGTCGCCGCGCCGCCAGGCGGACAGCGGTTGATCGCGTCACCGCCGGCGATTGCCTCGGCGTAGGGCCGGCAACCGTCGTAGCCGCAGCGCGTGCACTGCGTCTGCGGCAGCAACGCGTCGATCGCGTCGACCCGGGTCGACGGCCGTGTCGCGCCGGCGTCCGCGCGGGTGGCGGCGGGCGCGGCGGCGGCGACAGCGGGCGGGGGCGGGAGCGGCAGCATCGGCCCATTCTAGCGTTGCCACGTGGCGCGGCGCCGGTTTGCTAGACTGGCCATGCCGTCATCGTGGGCGCGGCGGCGATCGGTGCCGCTGCGTCACGAGAGCGCCGTCGATGCGCCCGCCACGAGGTCCCTTCCGTCCCGCCATCGTGAATTCCACCGCGCCCAAGCCGGACATTGCGTTCGCCGACGCCCCCGACGTCACGTCCACCCCCGCCCCGGGACGCCGGGCCGCGGTCGCAGCGTGGGTGCTGCGGCGGATGGGCTGGCGCGTCGTACTCGCGCAGCCGGTGCCGTGGCGCTGCGTCGTGGTCTTCTATCCGCACACGTCGAACTGGGACTTTCCGATCGGGCTCCTTGCCGACTGGGCGGTCGGAATCCACTTCCGCTGGGTCGGCAAGGACACGCTGTTTCGCGGTCCATGGCGCGGCATGTTCGAGCGCTGGGGGGGCATCCCCGTCAATCGCCGCGCCAGCACCGGCTTCATCGAACAGCTGGCCGAGCTGATGGCGCGCGAGCGGGATTGCCGCGTCGTCATCGCGCCGGAAGGAACGCGCAGCCGCACCGGCCACTGGCGCTCCGGTTTCTACCACCTGGCGCGCGCGGCGAACGTGCCGTTGGGACTCGCGTTCATCGACTATCCGACCCGCCGGGTCGGCGTCGGCGGCTTCGTCGAGCTGACCGGCGATCCCGCCACCGACCTCGCGCGCATCGCCGCGGCGTACGCCGGCGCGACCGGCCGGCGGCCCGAGCTGCAGGGACCGATCCGGCTGAAGGACACGCCGCCGGCCTGAGTCGCCCGGCCGCGATTCGGACGCGTCCGGCGGCCGGCAGCGCGACCGCGCGCTGCTTGCGTCCGGCGCATTCGGACGGGCACGCGGGTTGCGCCGCCGGGGCCTCCCGCCGGACAATCGCCGGATGCCGCACGATCGCTCCGCGCAGGACCCGCAACCGCACGGCCACTCCCACGGTCACGCACCCGCGCAGCATCGCGGCGACGCGACGCGACGCGCGCTGTGGATCGCGTTCGGGCTGACCGCCTGCTTCGCCGTCGTCGAGGCGGTCGGCGGCTGGCTGGCCGGCTCGCTGGCGCTGGTGTCGGACGCCGGCCACATGGCCACCGACGCCGCGGCGTTCGCCGTCGCGCTGTTCGCGCAGGCGATCGCGCGGCGGCCGCCGTCGGCGCGCGCGTCGTACGGCTACGCGCGTGCGGAGGTGCTGGCGGCGTTCATCAACGCGCTGGCGATGCTGGCGCTGGTCGTCTTCATCGCGGTGGAGGCGGTGCGGCGCCTGCTCGACCCGGTCCCCGTCGCCGGCGGCATGGTGATGGCGATCGCGCTGGCCGGCATGGCGGTCAACGTCGCCGCCGCGTGGGTGCTCTCCCGCGCCGCCGACGGCATCAACGCGCGCGGCGCGCTGCTCCACGTCTTCGGCGACCTGCTGGGATCGGTCGCGGCGCTGGTCGCCGGCGCGGTGATCCACTTCACCGGATGGACGCCGGTCGATCCGCTGCTGTCGCTGCTGGTGGTCGTGCTGATCCTGCGCTCGACCTGGCGGCTGCTCGCCGAGTCATCCGGCGTGCTGCTGGAGCGCGTGCCGCCGCACCTCGATTTCGACGCCATCGGCCACGCGCTGGCCGCGCTGCCCGGCGTGACCGGCGTGCACGACCTGCACGTGTGGCACCTGTCGGCGGACCGGGTCGCGCTGTCGGCGCACGTCGCGCTCGACGCCGCCGCCGCGTGGCCGCGCGCGCTGGCCGCGGCGCGCGGGATGCTGGCGCGCGACTTCGGCATCGACCACGTGACGCTGCAGCCGGCGTGGCCGGTGGCGGCGCCCGGGGGCCAGGCGGTGCCGGTGGCGGTGCGGGCGATCGCCGGAGGCAAGCGCGCGGCGCGTGCCGGCCGCGACGATTGAGGGCCGCCGGCCTACAGCCACTTCGCCTGGCGGAACTTGAAGTACAGCACGACGTCGATGCCGAACATCAGCGCCAGCGCGACCGGGTAGCCGAGCAGCCAATTCAGCTCGGGCATGTGCTCGAAGTTCATCCCGTAGATGCCGGCGATCAGCGTCGGCACGGTGATCAGTGCACCCCAGGCGGCGAGGCGCTTGGTGACCTCCGAATCGCCCAGGTTGATCAGCGCGAGGTTCACCTGGACGGCGGTCTGCAGCATTTCGCGCATGCCGTCGATCACCGACTGGATCCGCGACAGGTGGTCGTAGACGTCGCGGAAGTAGTTCTCGAGTCCTGCGCAGACGGTGGGCACGCGCCCGCCGGTCAGCTTGCCGGCCGCCTCGAGCAGTGGCGTCACCGCGTGGCGCAGGACCATCAGCCGGCGCTTCAGCGCGTAGAGGTCCTCGATCTTGCCGCGCGACGAGGTGCTGTCGAACATCCGGTCCTCGGCGTCCTGCAGCGCCTCCTCGAGCTCGTCGAGGATCGGGAAGTACCGGTCGACGACCGCGTCCATCACCGCGTACAGGACGAAGCCGGCGCCGTGGCGCAGCAGCTCCGGCTCGCGCTCGCAGCGCGCGCGCACGTCGGCAAACCCCTTCTGCGTGTGGTGGCGAACCGACAGCACGTAGTTGCGGCCGACGAAGATGTCGACCTCGCCGATCAGGTACGCGTCGCCCGACTCGTCGGCGTCGTCAATCGACTCGACGGTCTTCAGCACCACGAACAGCGACTCGTCGAATTCCTCGATCTTGGGCCGCTGGTGGCCCTTGCGCGCGTCCTCTACCGCCAGCGGATGCAGGCCGAACTCCTCCGCCATCTCGGCGAGCTCGGCCGGTGTCGCGTCGGCGAGCGCGACCCAGATCAGGCAGTCCGGCCGGACGACATACTCGCTGATGTCCTCCTTCGGGATGTCGGCGAGCTTGCGGCCGTCGCGATAGACGCTGCAGTTGACGAGCATGGACAGTGGACCGTGGGGTGGAACGTCCCCGATGATATCGGCGTCGAAGCCCGGACGCCACGCCACGCCACGCCACGCCACGCCACGCCACGCCACCGCGCAGGGCGGCGCGGGCCCGGGCGGCGGCGGGCAGGGGCCGCCGGGGCCGCCGGCGTGAGTGGCGCAGACGGAAGGAGCAAAGCATGGCGAACGGACGCAGGCGGTGGTTGCAGGGCGCCGCGGCATGGGCAATCGCGGCGGCGGTCCCGCGCGCGGTCGGCGCGACGCCTCAAACGCCCGCGCTGGCGGAGCTCGCGGCCGGTGGGCGCGTGCTGCTGCTGCGGCACGCGGCGACGGAGGCGGGCATCGGCGACCCGCCGGGATTCCGCCTGGGCGACTGCTCGACCCAGCGCAATCTCTCCGCCGCGGGCCGAGCGTCGGCGCAGGCGTTCGGCGCGCGGCTGGCCGCCGCGGGGGTACGGTTCGGGCCGGTGCTTTCTTCCGGGTGGTGTCGCTGCCTCGACACCGCGACGCTCGCGTTCGGCCGCGCCGAACGCTGGCCGCCGCTCGACTCGTTCTTCGACGATCGCCGCGACGAGCCCGAGCGGACCGCGGCGGCGCGCGCGCGCATCGCCGCGTGGCGCGGACCGGACACGCTGGTGCTGGTGACGCACATGGTCAACATCGCCGCGATCGCGGGCGAGAACACGGCGATGGGCGAGGCGCTGGTGCTGGTGCCGGCGCGGGAGCCAGGGAGGGAGCCGCGGGGTTCCGCCGGGTTCACCCTGGCGGGACGTCTTTCGGTCTGAAGTCGTTGTCGGCGGACGCGTGGTAGACTCAACTGACTTCGGGTCAGTTCGAGAGATCTACCCTTGCCATCCGAACCGCCCCCGATTCCCGCGCAACCTGCCGCCGAGCCGCGATCACGGGAGAGGCGCCCGCCGCGCGAGCTTGCGCTGCTTCTGACGCTGGCGGCGATCCAGTTCACCCACGTCGTCGACTTCATGATCATGATGCCGCTCGGGCCGCAGCTGATGCGGCTGTTCGGCATCGGCCCGGCCGGGTTCTCGACGCTCGTCTCCGCCTACACCTTCTCGGCCGCGGCGAGCGGCTTCGTCGCCGCCTTCTGGATCGACCGCTTCGACCGCAAGCACGCGCTGCTGGTGCTGTACGCGGGCTTCGTCGTGGCGACGGCGCTGTGCGGGATCGCGCCCAATTTCGAGGCGCTGCTCGCCGCGCGCGTCGCCGCCGGCGCGTTCGGCGGCGTGATGGGCGCGCTGGTGCTGGCGATCGTCGCCGACGCCGTGCCGTACGCGCGCCGCGCACAGGCCACGGCCATCGTCGGCGCGGCGTTTGCGCTGTCGTCGATCGCCGGCGTGCCGATCGGGCTGTGGCTCGCCGCGCACTACACGTGGCGCACGCCGTTCCTGGCGGTGGCCGCGGCGAGCATCGCCGTCGGGCTGGTCGCTGCGCGCGTGCTCCCGACGATGGGCACGCACGTCTCGCGCGGCCACCGGAGGCATCCGGTCGAGCAGCTGCGCGCGATCTTCGGCGTGCCCAATCACCGCCGCGCGTTCGCCCTGATGATCACGCTGATGTTCGCCGGCTTCACCGTGATACCGTTCATCGCGCCGTACAACGTCGCCAACGTCGGGCTGACCGAGCAGGACCTGTCGGTGATCTACTTCGCCGGCGGGCTGGCGACGCTGGTCACCGCGCAGGTCTTCGGCTGGCTCGCGGACCGCTACGGCAAGCAGCGGATGTTCACGATCCTGGCCGCGATCTCGGTGGTGCCGATCCTGATCACGACCCACATGCCGCGCCTGCCGCTGGCGGCGGTGGTGCCGCTCGCGACGCTGTTCTTCATCTTCGTCACCGGCCGCTTCGGGCCGGCGATGGCGCTGATCACGGGCTCGGTGGAGCCGCGGCTGCGCGGCAGCTTCATGAGCTTCAACGCCTCGGTGCAGCAGGTGGGCTCGGGACTCGCGGTGCTCGCCTCCGGGCTGATCATCGGCCGCGCGCCGGACGGCTCGCTGACCCGCTTCGGCTGGGTCGGCTGGCTCGCCGTCGCCTGCACGCTCCTCACCATCGTGCTTGCCCAACGTATCCGCGTCGTCGACGGTGCGCCGCCGCCGTCGACCGCGGCGGGCGCCGCCATTTCCGCATCCGGCGTTCCCGGCGCGGCCGGCCCGGAGTAAGATCGCCGGCACCGCGCCCGCCGACTCCCGGCCGACCGCCGGCGCTCCCGATTCCCCCATGATCATCCCGTCGCTGCTCGACACCGATCTGTACAAGTTCACGATGATGCAGGTCGTCCTGCATCATTTCCCCGGCGCGCACGTCGAGTACCGGTTCAAGTGCCGCAATCCCGGCATCAACCTCGTGCCCTTCGTCGACGAGATCCGGGACGAGATCCGCGCGCTGACGTCGCTGACGTTCCGCGGCGACGAGCTCGACTACCTGCGGTCGCTGCGCTTTCTCAAGAGCGATTTCGTCGACCTGCTCGGCGTGTTCCGGCTCGACGAGCGGTTCATCACCGTCGCGCCGCTCGAGGGGTCCGACCGCGAGATCGACATCACGATCAAGGGGCCGTGGCTGCACACGATCCTGTTCGAGGTGCCGGTGCTCGCGATCGTCGCCGAGGTCTATTACCGCAACACCGTCCGCGATCCCGATTTCGCCGAGGGCCGCCGCCGGCTCGCCGCCAAGATCGCCGACGCCAACGCGGTGGGCGACCCCGAGTTCCGCATCGCCGACTACGGCACGCGGCGACGGTTCTCGCGCCGCTGGCACGAGGAGGTCGTCGCGACGCTGAAGCGGGAGATGCCGACCCATTTCGTCGGCACCAGCAACGTCGATCTCGCGCGCGCCGCGGGGCTCACGCCGCTGGGAACGATGGCGCACGAGTACCTGCAGGCCTGCCAGGCGGTCGGCCCGCGGCTGCGCGACTCGCAGAAGTTCGCGTTCGACACCTGGGCGAAGGAGTACCGCGGCGACCTCGGGATCGCGCTGTCCGACGTCTGCGGCATGGACGCGTTCATGCGCGACTTCGACCTCTTCTTCTGCAAGCTGTTCGACGGCGTGCGCCACGACTCGGGCAATCCGTTCGAATGGGGCGACAAGATGATCGCCCACTACCAGCGGATGCGGATCGATCCGCAAAGCAAGACGATGATCTTCTCCGACAGCCTCAACGTGCCGCTGGCGATCCGGCTGTTCCAGTACTTCCGGGGACGTACCCACACGGCCTTCGGCATCGGCACCAACCTGACCAACGACCTCGGTTACGAGCCACTGCAGATCGTCATCAAGATGACGCGCTGCAACGGCCAGCCGGTGGCGAAGATCAGCGACGAGCCGTCGAAGTCGATGGACTACGACCCGTCGTACGTCGCCTACCTGCGCGAGGTGTTCCAGGTGCCGGCGCCACCCGCGTAGGGAGGCGCAGGCGGCCGGGTCCGGCCCGATGCGCGGGGCCGGTCCTTCGGTGTAGAGTTCGCGCATGGCCACGCCCATCCCCGGTACCCGTCCCGCGCCACCCCCCGGCGGTGCTGCGCCCGCTGCCAAGGGCGGTGCCGCCGATCCGCGCGCCGCGGACCGCCGGCTGCACCTCGAGGACATCCTCAAGCTGCTGGTGGCCGACGGCCTGGTCTCGGCGGCGGACGCGGAGAAGCTGCGGCAGAACCGCGCGGCGCGCTTCGACCACCCGCTCGAGCTCGTCGCGCTGCAGCGATGGCGCAGCGGCGGCGCCAATCCGCAGCTCCTCACGCTCGAGGTCCTGGTCGAGTGGCTGGCCGGCAAGCTCGGCGTGCCTTACCAGCACATCGATCCGCTGAAGATCGACCTCGCCGCAGTGACCGCGACGATGTCCAACGCCTACGCCGAGCGCTTCCGCATCCTGCCGATCGCGGTCGACCGGACGACGCTGACCGTCGCCACCGCCGAGCCCTTCGTGCGCTCGTGGGCCGGCGAGCTGGGGCAGATCCTGAAGCTCGACGTCAGGCTCGTCTTTGCCAACCCGGCGGACATCCGCCGCTACCTGGTCGAGTTCTACAACCTCGCGCGGTCGATGAAGAAGGCGTCGGAGACCAGCAAGGGCGAGCTCTCGCTGGCGCGCAACTTCGAGCAGCTGGTCGAGCTCGGGCAGCGCGGCAACCTCGACGCCAACGACCAGCACGTCGTCCACATCGTCGACTGGCTGTGGCAGTACGCGTTCGAGCAGCGCGCGTCGGACATCCACGTCGAGCCGCGGCGCGACGTCGGTCTCATCCGCTTCCGCATCGACGGCGTGCTGCACCAGGTCTACGCGATCCCGATCCCCGTGCTCAACGCGATGACGTCGCGGATCAAGCTGCTGGCGCGGATGGAGATCGTCGAGAAGCGGCGGCCGCAGGACGGCCGGATCAAGACGGTGTCGGCGACCGGCCAGGAGGTCGAGCTGCGGATCTCGACGATGCCGACCGCGTTCGGCGAGAAGCTCGTGATGCGGATCTTCACGCCGGAGGTGCTGGTCCGCGACTTCGTCGAGCTGGGGCTGACCGCCGACGACCGCGTACGCTGGGAGGCGATGATCCGCGAGCCGAACGGGATCATCCTCGTCAGCGGGCCCACCGGCTCCGGCAAGACGACGACGCTCTATTCGTCGCTGAAGCAGCTGGCGACGCCTGAGGTCAACGTCTGCACCATCGAGGACCCGATCGAGATGATCGAGCCTGCGTTCAACCAGATGCAGGTGCAGCCGATCATCGGCGTCGACTTCGCGACCGGCGTGCGCACGCTGCTGCGGCAGGATCCCGACATCATCATGGTCGGCGAGATCCGCGACCGCGACACCGCCGACATGGCGGTGCAGGCGGCGCTGACCGGGCACCTGGTGCTGTCCTCGCTGCACACCAATGACGCGCCCACGGCGGTGACGCGGCTGCTCGATCTCGGCGTGCCGTCGTACCTGATCCAGTCGACGGTGCTCGGCGTGATGGCGCAGCGGCTGGTGCGCACGCTGTGCCCGCACTGCAAGAAGCCGGCGGAGCCGCCCGACGACGAGACCTGGCGCGCGATCACCGCGCCGTGGCGCGCCGACAAGCCGGAGCACGTGATGGGGGCGGTCGGCTGCCTCGAGTGCCGGATGACCGGCTACTTCGGCCGCGTCGGCCTGTACGAGATCATGACGATGACGCCGGGACTGCGCCGGCTGATCGTTCCCGGCTGCGACGACGCGCGGCTGCGCGAGCAGGCGTTCAAGGACGGCATGAAGCCGCTGCGGGTGTCCGGTGCGATGAAGGTCGCGGCGGGGGTGACCACGGCCGAGGAGGTCGTGAAGGTCGCGCCGCTGGGGTGATCGGCGGGTCGGCGTCGATGACCTGATGCTGGGCCTTCGCGCGGGGACCCGGACCGCGCCAACGCCTTGCGCGGCCTTCTTCGGGCGTTGGTCCTCGCGTCAGCCGCGCGCTCCGGCTTGGACGCCGCGGCAGCCTGCCGCAGTCGATTGCATTGCGGACCCCGACAGATTGCCCGCGCCCGCGGCACATTGGCATTCGCTGACGGGCGGGGCCGTCCCTGGTCGCGACCATCGACCGCATTGACCGCCGTCAATGATTGCGAGTTTGCCCGAGCGCAGCATGAAACTGCGGTGACCATCCAAAGGAGTGATCATGAAGACGATCATCCGGCGCGTGTCGGCTCTGCTGGTTTGGGCTTGGGCTCCGTTGGTGTCGGGTGTTCCCTGTGTCGGGTTTGCGGACGTCGACGCAGCGAGCGCGTTTTGCACCAACGTCGAATGGATCAAGAACCGCGGCATCACCGTGGGGTGTGCGCCAGGACTCTATTGTCCCGACCAGCCGGTCACGCGGCTGTCGATGGCCGTCTTTCTGAATCGAACCGGCGACGTGTTGCTGCCGCCAGCGGTCGTGTGGGTCGCGATGAGCGGCGGGATGTTCGGCTCGGTCCAGTCGGCGATTGACTACGCCGCTGCCCGGGCCGGCCCCGCGACGCCGTACCTCGTCCGCATCGCGCCGGGGGCCTACACTGGGCAGGTGACATTAAAGGACTACGTCGACGTCGAAGGCTCCGGGGAAGGTGTCACCGTATTGCGCGCCGACACACCGGGCGGCACGATCGTCGCCGGAGCAAATGCCGAGTTGCGTCGCCTGACCGTGGTGAACAACGCCGCCCTGGGGGCCAGTTCTTACCCCGACGGTGCAACGATCATGCAGACGAGCGGCAGTTCGCGCTTCTCGCACGTCACGGCGATGATGGCAGGCCCCGGGGAGATGTCACTGGTCGTGTACATTCTGGGAGGCGTCGCCCGTTTCGACCATGCGACGCTGACCGCGAGCGGCGGCTCGGTCATCGCGTACGCTGCGTACGCGCGCGACGCCGGTGCCCTGACGCTTGTCGATTCGACGCTGAACGCGCAGAGCACGCTCTCGGCCGTCGGCGCAGTGGCGCTGACCGGCGGCAGTATCCAATTGCGTGGCTGCGAAGTGCGATCGAGCGCCGAATACGCCCATGGGGTCGGGACCACCGACGGTGCCGTGACCTTGGCGCAATCGACCGTCACGGCGTCCGGATCAGAGGACAGCATCGGCGCGCATCTGTGGTCCGGCAGCATCGACATGGACGGCGTCACCCTGGCATCCGGTGGCGGCTCGACGAGGACCATCGTTGTCGACGAAGGGAATCTGAACGTTCGCGCGTCGCGTGTATTGTCCCCGGCGGGGCTTTACCACGGTGCGGTCGCCGTCTACGGCGGAACGGTGCGTTTCGCCCATACCCAGATCGTGGGCCCCATCGCCGGCTCGATGACATGCCTCGGCACCTACGACGGAAACATGATGCCGTTGGCGTGTTGACTCGAGGCCCCTTCACGGTACCGGCGCCCGCCGCCTGATCGTTTCGTTAGAACTTCGTCCAAGACAGGGCGGGGGCGAAGGGAGTGTAGGCGGTTCCAAAGCGCACGGGTGGCGGAGGTGTGTCATTCATAGTGAGGGGCTACGCGGTCTAATTCCGTCATAGTTACCCCCAGAGTTACCCCCAAAGTATCATTGCTAACCGCCTGTTCTCAATGGCGGTTCCGGGGCTGCCTTGTTCGTCCCCAGCCATTCAGTACCGCCGCCCTGACACGCACTCCGTAGGTCTACTCGGCATGTCCGGCGCGTGCTGGCAGCGCAATTTCTTCCAACGCACAATCCGACGAGAGATTGCCAAAGGTCAATTGGCGCTCAGTCAACAGGGGGGAACATCGAACCACGTGGCCGCATTTGCGGAAACGCCTCGCTTCATATCTAGGACAAGGCGGGCAAATGAGTCTGACCGGGAACCACCCCAACTCGTTTCGCTGGGCCCTCGTGGTGGCGTTCGGAATTGTGACCGTGCCAGCGATCGCAGCTCAGCATTACACCGCTACCCCGCTTGGTGCGCTTGGTGGGAATTACAGCTTGGGCAGGGCCATCAATGCGAGCGGCCGGATCACAGGAATGGCGCAGACGGCAGGTGGCCAAGGACATGCCTTCCTGCACACCTCCGGAACCATGATCGACCTGGGCACGCTCGGCGGGCCGTTCAGCGCCGGAAATGCCATCAACGACAGCGGTCAGGTGACCGGAAACGCCTCGTTTGACGCCAGTACTGTCGCCCGCGCGTTCCTCTTCGCCAACGGAGTGATGACCGACCTAGGCACACAGGTTGGCCCTGGCAGCGCGGGTAATGGCATCAACGCTGCAGGCCAGATAACTGGAGAGGTATTCACCGCCGCCAACGTATACCGTGCGTTCGTTTACGCCGCCGGGACGACCACCGTCTTGGGCGCGCTGGGCGAACAACGCAGCAGTGCATCGGGGATTAATGCGAGCGGTCAAGTGATTGGCAATGCGTTCACTATACCCAATCCGTCTCGCGCGTTCTTGTACTTTGGCGGAACGATGACCGACTTGGGCACGCTCGGCGGTATGGGCAGCAACGCCGTAGCCATTAACGACCGTGGGCAGGTAACTGGAAGTTCGCAGACGACAAGCGGCCAGTCGCGAGCGTTCTTGTACGCCTCAGGCGTCATGACAAACCTTGGCATCCTGCCCGGATACATAGGCAGTATTGGCACAGCAATTAACAACAGGAACCAGGTAGTAGGTTTGGGCGTAACGGCAGGTCCGTCACGCGCTCTTTTCTTTTCTGACGGCAACGTTTATGACTTGAACTCGCTTGTAATCTCTGGACTAGCTGCCGGCGCGACGTTGACGCAGGCAAATGGCATCAATGACGGCGGCCAAATTGTTGCTAACGCAAACTGCGACATTCCCTACTACCCCCTTGGCGATTGCCGCGCCTATCGTCTCGACCCGATTGCCGAAGCTGTTGCGACCGAGGTCCCCGCAATGTCAGTTGAGGGGCTTGGTGCACTGGTTCTGATGCTGCTTGCCGCGGGCCTACTTCTTCGGCGCGAATCCCATTGATTGATCGGCGGCACGACGCCGAGTGCCCATCGAGGCCGATGCAAGGGGCTGTGTCGCTCCGGAAGCCGTAGAAAGGTCGTAGGCCCGGAGTCGGGCCGACCGTGTGTTGATGATGCGTGGGGGGCGCTGCTCGAATCCCGGCGAAAGCCGCATTGGCGGAAGGTGTGAGATTCGAACTCACGGTGCCGTTGCCGGCACGCCGGATTTCAAGTCCGGTGCAATAGACCGCTCTGCCAACCTTCCTTTTCCCTGTCTGAACCGGGCTTTTCGCCGCGTTCGCTTCTTGGCTCGTGTACACGGACTTGCATGTGTTTGACATCCGCATTCGCGGCGTACGCAGCAAGGCGCGACGGACCCAAGTGAGCGTAGCGCTGGACCTTGGACGGCGAGCGCCACCCCCCCAGCTGCTGGAGCACCGCGAGCGCCGTCCCGTTCTGGACCTGCCTGCTCGCCCACGTGTGGCGTAGATCGTGCCACCGGAAATCCTTCGGCCCTGCGGCCTTGCTGGCCGCGCGTAACCCGTTGTCGCCTTGGCGCGTGATCGGCTTGCTGCGGTGGGGAACCGCCCACTGGTTGTGCTGACCACGCTGGCCGGACGGATAGTCATCTCAAGCGCACGAGGCGGAGTGTGGGGGAGCAGGTAGGGCGGGTCAAGCGTGGATCTGCGGTGGCAACCGGCTGCACCGCGTGCTTGTCGTGGCACTTTCGGGAGGGCGGGGACGCTTGAGCAGCTGCGCGCGGGCAGGCGGGCGGTCGCGAGCACGAGCCGGCCCGGCGCCGCACACGGGCTTACCGGGGTGGCCGAGGATGTCGTGCACGGTGGGGCCATCGGTGATGAAGGCGATGATGTGCATCTCGACGCCACAGAGCGGGCACACCAGCGGAAAGACTTCGTAGATGCGAGCGAGCAGCCGCGCCCAGGCAACCCGACACCCGTGGTCGTTCCGGCCCACGGCGGGATGTCGGAGGACGCTACTCCTCGTACGCCTCGTACACGCCGAAACTGCGCCAGCTCCCGCCGAGCGAAATCTGCCGGCCCGGATCGCCGGCCCAGGCGATTTCGGCGCTGATGACGATCGTGTGCAGCAGCCAGTCTGCCGGGTCGGTCGACACCGGCGCCTGGCCGCGCGCGGCGCGAGCCGCATTGACGCGGCGGGTGATCTCGCGCAACTGCTCCGGCTTGAGGTGGGCACGAAAGAAGCGCTCCTCGTTGCCCCACTGATACTGGGTGGCCATCGGCCACGAATACGGGCTCTTCGACAGGAACGGGTTGCGCTGTCCGCTGGCCAGCGTATCGGACAGCGGCGCGCTCACAAACGTCGTGATGCCGTCATCGGCAATGAACGCCTCGCCGTTGCCCGGGCCGTAGGGACGCGAATCGTAGAACCCAGCCAACCACGCCAGTAGCGTTCCGGTCGTTCGATCGCGCAGGTAGGCTCCGAAATACTGTTGTGCGACTGCCCGGTTGTCGTCCCAGTGCACGAACGGGAGCCGCACCAGGGCCTGCATCGTCAATTCGGACGACTCGGTGCGGAAGACTTCCGTTCCTTTGTCGCCGAACTCGCGCTGGATCGCTACCTGCGGACCGCCGATGCAATCGGGAGCATCCGGCGGGCACTCGATATCCCCGCTGCCGTGCACGAAGGAAAAGGTGTTGATTAGAAAGCCGGCCGACCGGCACCCTAGCTGGTACACGGACGACCCGCTGGCCGGGTCGTCGCGGAACCCGCGCTGCGTGTGCGCCCGCAGCGCCTGCGGTATGTGCAGGCCGGTGAAGACGCCCGGATCCCAGCTCACCGCCGCGCCGATCTGCTCGCGCAATTCCACCGAGCCGGGCTCGCCCATGTGGCGGACGACGAAGTAGGTCCGGTCGTCCGGATACCCGTTGCCGGTGAACGGCTCGTAGTCGTCGAACTGCGCGCTCATGTTCCGCCACACCGACAGGCACGGCGCGTCGTGCAGCACCCGAAACCGCGCGTTGGCGTAGTCATCGACCGCCTGCGCATCGAGCGCGAGCGCCGCAGCGAGCAGGGCTGCGCAGCGTAGCATGCGTGTTCCGGCCTCTCGGTGCGCGATCGGTTCCCGAGACTTTCGGTCACCTGGCGCGGCCAGTTTATCAGCCGGTGCGGTTTCCCGCAGTCTCGCCGGATGGCCCGGCAGCGGAGAAAGCAAGGAAAAAGCACCCGAGCGGGTGGCTTTCCGCAGGTTGTCAGACTGCAATCGGGTTTCAGGCGGCCTTGTTCACGCCGTTCGTCAGGTTGCGGACGGCCTTGCGGAATGTTGTCGGGCAATCTTCGACGCCAGTCGGAATCTCGATGCAGTTCAAGCGCTTGCGCAGATTCTTGGTCAGGTCCTTCTGCACGTTGTCGCTGTCACGCTGCATGCGCTCGCAACGCTTCGTAACCCCCCCCCGCCCACTGGAGTTCCCAGGACTTTGTACATGTTGCGCCTGGTGTCTTTTGGGGGTCTTGCTCCGACGCGAATGGGCAGGACAAGAAGCGCTTACGATCCCCTGCCCGGATTTCAAGTCCGGTGCAATAGACCACTCTGCCAACCTTCCCGGAGCGGGGCGCGCCAGCCGCGTTGGCGGCTGCCGGCGCCCACTCTTGCAACGGCCGCGGCGCGGCCGCATGTTAGCACGCAAGACCGCAACGGCTTCATGGACTTAGGTCGTTGAAACCTCTGCGGTTTCTGTTAGTCTAACTGCTCGAACCGGCCCGTTTCGGGCCGCTCACGGAGGGAACATGGATTCGAAACTCCAGCCTGTCTCGATCGGCCGCGGCGAAGCCTCGCTGCCCCCGCGGGGCGAGGCGCTGGCGGGCACGCGCAATCGCGTGCTGCGCAACACCTACTGGCTGCTCGCACTGTCGCTGCTACCCACCGTCGGTGGCGCGCTGCTCGGCATGCAGATGAACTTCAGCGCCCTGTTCAAGTCGGCGCCGATCATGACGCCGCTGCTGATGTTCGGCGCGATGATGGGCATGCTGTTCGTCGTGACGCTGCTGAAGGACAGCGCGTGGGGCGTCGCCGCGCTGTTCGGGTTCACGTTCGTGTCGGGCGTGTTCCTGACGCCGATCCTCACGGTCGCCGCGGGCTTCAGCAACGGCGGCCAGCTGGTGGCGCTGGCGGGCGGCATGACGGCGGCGATCTTCTTCGCCCTGGCGACGGTCGCGACGGTGACCAAGCGCGATTTCTCCTTCATGGGGAAGTTCCTGTTCATCGGCGTGATCCTGCTGATCGTGGCGTCGCTCGCCAACCTGTTCTTCCAGGTGCCGGCGGTGTCGCTGGCCATCTCGGCGATCGCGGTGCTGATCTTCTCGGCCTTCATCCTGCACGACGTCAGCCGGATCGTGAACGGCGGCGAGACCAACTACGTGATGGCGACGCTGGGGCTGTTCCTCAACCTCTACAACATCTTCACCAGCCTGCTCCACCTGCTGCTCGCCTTCACCGGGCAGCGCGACTGACCGGCTGACGGCGCAGCAAAAGGGCGGCCCTCGCGGGTCGCCCTTTTTCATTTCCGGCGTCCGCGCGCCTGACCGGACAGCCGGCGTCGGGGCCGGCGTCGTGCGTTCAGCGGTTGAACACCGCGATCGACTCGACGTGCGCGGTGTGCGGAAACATGTTGACCACGCCGGCGGCGGCCAGCGTGTAGCCGTGGTCGTGGACCAGCACGCCGGCGTCGCGTGCCAGCGTCCCCGGGCTGCACGACACGTAGACGATGCGCCGCGGCGGGCCGTCGCCGGGCAGCGCCTTGACCAGCGCGATCGCGCCTTCGCGCGGCGGGTCGATCAGCACCTTGTCGAGCGGGCCCAGCGCCTCGACGGTCTCCGGCGTCGCCTCGAACAGGTTCGCCGCGACGAATCGCGCCCGCCCGGCGAGGCCGTTGCGCGCCGCGTTCTCGCCGGCGCGGCGCACCAGCGCGGCGCTGCCCTCGACACCGGTGACGTCGGCCCCGCGGCGCGCGATCGGCAGCGTGAAGTTGCCCAGCCCGCAGAAGAAGTCGGCGACGCGTTCGCCGGGCTGCGGATCGAGCAGGCCGACGGCGCGCCGGACCAGCACCCGGTTGATCGACGCGTTGACCTGCGTGAACTCGGTCGGGCCGTAGGGATAGACGAGGTCGAACTCGGGCAGCGCGTACGACAGCGGCTGCGCATCGGCGTGCATCGGCGCCGCGGTCTCGGGTCCGGCGGTCTGCAGCCAGAAGTCGACGCCGTGCCGCGCGGCGAACGCGTCGAGCGCGTCGACGTCGGCGGGAGCCAGCGGGGCGAGGATGCGCAACACCAGCACGCGCGCGGCCTGCCCGCCCGCGGTCGCGGCGTCGCCGACCGCCAGTTCCATCTGCGGCAGGCGATCGCGGATGCTGAGGCTCTCGACCAGTCTCCGCAGCGCCGGCAGCAGCGCCGAGATGTCCGGCGGCAGGATCGCGCACGACGTCATGTCGGCGACGTAGCTCGACTTCTTTTCGTGGAACCCGACCAGCACGCCGCCTTTCTTGACGACGTCGCGGACCGACAGCCGGGCGCGATGACGGTAGCCCCAGGCCGGACCGTGGATCGCCGGCAGCACCTGGCCCGGGCGCACGCGGCCGAGGTGCCACAGCGCGTCCTCGAGCGCCCGCTGCTTGGCGGCGACCTGCGCCGCCGCGTCCATGTGCTGCAGCGAGCAGCCGCCGCAGATGCCGAAGTGCGGGCATCGCGGCTCGACCCGGACGGCGCTCGCGCGCACGATCGACTCGGCGCGGGCGAGTTCCCACGTCGGCTTGCGCCGCAGGGTGGTGATGGTGACGAGTTCGCCGGTCAGCGCGCCCTCGACGAAGACCGCCTTGCCGTCGACGCGCGCGAGGCCGCGCCCTTCCTGGTCGAGCGAGTCGATCGCGACCACCGGCCGGTCGGTCGCGACGGCGGGAGACCGGCCGGCGGGCGAAGCGGCGGGCGAGGCCGCTGAGGGGCGGAGGGACATGCGGCAGGTCCGGGAAGCGGGCAGGGTGTCGGTGCGGGAGGCGCGGATTGTACCGCCCGCCAAAGGCACGGCCGCGGACGAACCGGTAAAATCGGGCCGATGCGCATCCTGGCCCTCGAATCGTCGACGTCGTGGTGCAGCGTCGCCGTGGGTGACGGCCGCGACTGGCACGAGCGCGCGGTCGACGCCGGCAACGCGCACTCGACGCTGCTGCTGCCGATGATCCGGCGCGCCCTGGCGGTTGCCGGCTGGCCGCTCGCCTCGCTCGACGCGATCGCCTTCGGCGCCGGTCCGGGCTCGTTCACCGGCCTGCGGATCGGCTGCGGCGTCGCGCAGGGACTGGCGCTGGGGGCCGACCTTCCCGTCGTTCCCGTCGGCACGCTCGCCGCGCTCGCCCTCGGCGACGGCGGCGCGCACGTGGTCGCCTGCCTGGATGCGCGGATGCGCGAGGTCTACGTCGCCGCGTACGCGCGCGACGGCGAGGCGGTGCGCGAGGTCGCGGCGCCGGCGGTGTTGGCGCCGGACGCAGTGATCGCTCCAACCGGCGGCGGATTTCGCGGCGCGGGGAACGGCTTCCTGGCGTATCCCGGTCTTGCCCTGCGGCTGCGGCTCGACGCCGTGGACGCCACCGCCCGCCCGACGGCGCGCGCGGTCGGGCGACTCGCCGTCGCGCGCGTCGCTGCCGGCGACACGGTCCGGGCGGCCGCCGCGCTGCCCGTCTACGTCCGCCATCGCGTCGCGCTGACGACGGCGGAACGCGCCGCCGGCGCGGTGCTCTGACCGGTCCGGCATCCGTGGCCACGCTGCCCCGACCGCGCTTCGCCGCCCCCGTCGTCTGGCGACCGCTGGCCGACGACGACCTGGCCTACGTCGCCGCACTCGAGGCGCAGATCCACGCCTCGCCGTGGACGCTGGGCAACTTCCGCGACGCGCTGTCTGCCGGGTACCTCGCGCAGGCCGGCGAACGCGAGGGCCGCATCGTCGCGTACGGCGTGCTGATGCTGGCCCCGGGCGAGGCGCAGGTGCTCAACATCTCGGTGGTTCCCGACGCGCGCCGCGAGGGCCTCGGCCGCGCGCTGCTCGAGCGTTTCATGCGCGACGCGGCGCAGCGCGGCGCCGAGCAGATCTTTCTCGAGGTCCGCGTCGGCAACGTGCCGGCGATCGGGCTCTACGGCAGCGCCGGCTTCGTCGCGGTCGGCCGGCGCGCCGCGTACTACCCCGCGGACGCCACCGGCGCGCACGAGGACGCGCTGGTGCTGCGCCGGGCGCTGGCGCCGGGCGCAGGCGGCAGGTGATGGCGACGCGCGACGAACTCCTGGTCGAACTCGGGCTCGCGCCGATCTGGCGCCGGCGCCCAGGCGCCGAGTTTCCCGGGGCCGGCGAAGCTCCAGCCGGCGCCGCCCCGGCCGCCGCCGAGCCCGGCGCCGCCGTGGCCGATCGCGAGGCGGACCGCGGGATCGACGCCGGCGATGGTGTCGCGCCGCGGGTCGTGGGCGCCGAAGCCGGCGCAGTGACGGATTCCGACGCACGGCGGCTGCGCATCGCTGCGCTGGACTGGAACGGCTTCGCCGCCGACGTCGACGCCTGCACCGCGTGCGGACTCGCGCGCACGCGTCGCTGCAGCGTACCGGGCGTGGGCGACCGCGCCGCGGAATGGCTGTTCGTCGGCGAGGCGCCGGGCGCCGAGGAAGACGAGCGCGGGGAGCCCTTCGTCGGGCAGGCCGGCAAGCTGCTCGACGCGATGCTGGCCGCGCTGTCGCTGGCGCGCGGACGCAACGTCTACATCGCCAACGTGCTGAAGTGCCGGCCGCCGGGCAACCGCACGCCGGAACCGCCCGAAGTCGACGCCTGCCGGCCGTATCTCGACCGCCAGATCGAGCTGATCCGCCCGAGGCTGATCGTCGCGCTGGGCCGGAGCGCGGCCAATACCATGCTGGCCAACGACGCCACCATCGCCAGCCTGCGCGGCCGCGTCCACCGCTACCGCGACGTCCCGCTGATCGTCACCTACCACCCGGCTTACCTGCTGCGCAATCTCCCGGACAAGGCGAAGGCCTGGGACGACCTGCTGCTCGCACGCCGCACCGCGGCGGCCGGCTGACGAGCGCCCGCGAGCGGCCCCAGCGGCCGCGACGTCCCTGCCCGGGAGCCGCCCTCGAGGCGCGCATTGCGCGGTATCGAGCCGGCGGCCGAGGTTCCCTGTCCTCGTCGTTCGTCGCGCGGGGGCGCGGCGCCGTGCCGCGGGGCGCCCGCTTCGTCGCGCGGCGACTTGCGCCGGGGGCGGGTTGGCCCTATCTTTCGCTACCGGTGCGGATCGCGCGCCGTGTCCCGACACCCGGAGGAAGCATGTTCCGCACATTTGCCGCCGCCATTGCCGCACTCGCCGTCCTGGCGCTTTCCGGCTGTGGCTACAACGATCTGCAACGGCAGGACGAAGGCATCAAGGCCTCGTGGTCCGAGGTGCTGAACCAATACCAGCGCCGCGCCGACCTCGTCCCGAACCTGGTCAACACGGTCAAGGGCTACGCCGCCCAGGAAAAGGACGTGCTCGAGGCGGTCACCAACGCCCGCTCGAACGTCGCCGGCATCAAGGCGACGCCCGAGCTCATCAACGACCCGGCCGCGTTCGCCAAGTTCACCAAGGCGCAGAGCGAGCTGGGCGGGGCGCTGTCGCGGCTGCTGGTCACCGTCGAGAAATACCCGGAGCTCAAGTCCGACGCCTTGTTCCGCGACCTGCAGTCGCAGCTCGAGGGCACCGAGAACCGGATCACCGTCGCCCGCAACCGCTACATCAAGACGGTGCAGGAGTACAACACGACAGTGCGCCAGTTCCCGACCAACCTGACGGCGATGCTGTTCAAGATGGACGTCAAGCCCAACTTCGCCGTCGCCGACGAAGCCGCGGTGAGCACGCCGCCCAAGGTCGACTTCAACAAGGCCCCGGCCGCTCCGGCCGTTCCCGCGCCGCAGCCGAAGGCCGCCGCACCCGCGGACAGCAAGCAGGCGGCGGCCGGTGACGCCGGCTCCGAGCTGCTGAAGAAGGGCTACTGAGCACCTTCGCCGCGGCCGTGATGCGCGCCCTCGCGGCGGCGCTGTTCGCGTTCGTCACCCTGGTCGGCGCCGCCACGGCGCAGGCCTGGGAGGCGGGCACCGACGGCCTCGTCCCGATTCCGCCGCTGTCGGCGCACGTCACCGACGTCACGCAGACGCTGGCGGCACCCGAGCGGCAGGCGCTCGAGGCCAAGCTCGCCGACTGGGAAGCGCGCACCGGCAACCAGTTCGCCGTGCTGCTGGTGCCGTCGACGCAGCCGGAGCCGATCGAGGCGTACGCGATCCGCGTCGCCGACGCCTGGAAGATCGGCCGCAAGGGGTCGGACAACGGCGTGCTGTTCGTCGTCGCCAAGAACGACCGCAAGATCCGCCTCGAGGTGGGCTACGGCTTCGAGGGCGTCCTGACCGACGCGACGTCGAAGCGCATCATCGCCGAGACCGTCGCGCCCAAGTTCCGCGAGGGCGCGTTCGGCGCCGGCATCAACGCCGGGGTCGACCGCGTGATCAACGTGCTGGCCGAAGGCAAGCCGCTGCCGGCCGCGAAGGCGCGCTCGCCGCCCGCGGGCAGCGGCGGCTCCGTCCCCGTGATGATCCTGGTGCTGGTGTTCATCGTCGTGCCGGCCGTCGGCGGCGTGCTGAAGAAGCTGCTGGGCAAGCTCGTCGGCTCGACGGTGGGGTCGGGCCTCGTCGGCGCGGCGGCGTGGCTGTTCGCCGGCTCGATCGCCATCGGCGTCATTGCGGCCATCGTCGCCTTCATCGTCATGATCTTCGCCGGCACCGGTACCGGCCTCCTGTCCGGCGGGCGCCGCGGCGGCGGCGTCTGGATTCCCTCCGGCGGCGGCTGGGGCGGCGGCGGCGGTGGTGGCGGCGGCGGTTGGTCCGGCGGCGGCGGCGGCTTCGGCGGCGGCGGCGCGTCGGGCGACTGGTAGGCAACGGGCCGGCCCCACGAACAAGGATCAGCGATGCCCTGGCAACGACCCTGGCGCTTTTTCCGGCACCTCGCGACCGACCACCGGACCGCGCGACGGCGCTTTCCCGACGCCGACCTCGACCGCATCGAGCGCGCGATCGCCGAGGGGGAGCGCACGCATCGTGGACAGGTGCGCTTCGTCGTCGAACCCGCGCTGCCGCTCGCGCGCGTGCTCGCGCGCCTGTCGCCGCGCGACCGGGCGCTCGAGGCGTTCGGGCTGCTGCGCATCTGGGACACGGAGGACGACTGCGGCGTCCTCATCTACATCCTGCTCGCCGATCGCGACGTCGAGATCGTCGCCGATCGCGGCATCCATCGCGCCGTCGGCAGCGAGGCGTGGGAAGAGGTCTGCCGGACGATGGAGACGGCGTTTCGCGACGGCCGCTTCGGCGACGGCGCGGAAGCCGGGGTGCGCGCCATCAACGCGCTGCTGCAGCGCCATTACGCCCGGCACGCGGGCGACATGTCCACGGCCGTCAACGAGCTGCCCGACCGGCCGCTGGTCCTGTAGCGGCCCCGGGTGCTCGCGCCGGAGCCGGCGCGTCGATTCCTCTCGTCAGTCCGAGTGGCCGTCGTCCGGCGTGCCGCGGGCCGGCTGGCCCGTCGCCGCCGGCGCCGGCCTGGCGCCCGGCGCGGCGCCATGCCCGTGCTCGGGCTTTTCCATGCCGATGAGGTGCAGCGAGTCACCCTGGCGCTGGTTCATCACGTGCCGCAGGCGCACCAGCGTCATGCACCCGGCGACGGTGAGACCGAAGATCACGATGGCGGTGTTGACGTCGAGCCCGCCCTTCACCATCAGCGCGTACAGGCCGACCATCGCCAGCACGCCGATGTTCTCGTTGAAGTTCTGGACCGCGATCGAGTGCCCCGCGCCCATCAGCACGTGGCCGCGGTGCTGGAGCAGGGCGTTCATCGGCACCACGAAGAAGCCGGCGCAGGCGCCGACCGCGACCATCAGCACGATCGCGACCGGCAGGGTCGTGACGAAGATCATCGACATCACGATCACGCCCATGGCGATGCCGATCGGCAGCACCTTGACCGATCCGCGCAGCGAGATCAGCCTGGCCGCCAGCACCGCGCCGACGGCGATGCCGACGGCGACGACACCCTGCAGATACGACGACTGCGACAGGTTGAAGCCCAGCGCCTTCGCCGCCCAGTCGATGACGATGAACTGCAGCGTCGCGCCGGCGCCCCAGAACAGCGTCGTGGTCGCGAGCGAGATCTGGCCGAGGCGGTCCTTCCACAGCAGCTTGTTGCAGTGCGCGAACTCGCGGATCAGGTGGATCGGGTTGCGGCTGACCATCCTGTGGTCGACACCGGTGTCCGGGATGAACCAGTTGAACCCCGCCGCGATGACGTAGAAGATCATGATCACGGAGATCGCGGCCTCGGGCGGAGTGTCGATGCCGGTGTCGAAGCGGGGGATGTCGAAGCCCAGCAGCGCGTTCGAAACCTGGGGGCTGACGAGCAGGCCGCCCATCAGCACGCCGAGGATGATCGACGTCACCGTCGTGCCCTCGATCCAGCCGTTGGCGACGACCAGCTGCTGCGGCGGCAGCAGCTCGGTCAGGATGCCGTACTTGGCGGGGGAGTAGGCGGCCGCGCCGAAGCCGACGACGGCGTAGGCGAGCAGCGGATGGAGGGTGAACAGCATCAGCGTGCAGCCGACGACCTTGATGCCGTTGGTGATCAGCATCACCCGGCCCTTGGGCATCGAGTCGGCGAACGCGCCGACCAGCGGCGCCAGCAGCACGTAGGAAACGACGAAGCTCTGCTTCAGCGCCGGGGCCATCCACGCCGGTTCCGACAGCGACCGCAGCAGGGCGATCGCGGCGACGAGCAGCGCGTTGTCGGCGAGCGAGCTGAAGAACTGCGCCGCCATGATGGTGTAGAAGCCGGGCTTCATCGGACCTTAGCGTTCGGCACGTGCGCCGGCGAAGGCGCGGGTCGGGCGGCGGGCCATGGTTATAATCATGCGCGGCGCACCCGCGTCCCGCGGCTTTATACCATGTTACGGGACTCGGGCGCGCCGGCCCGGACCGCGCCCCCGCGTCCGCCGGATGCCGCAGACCCCAGGATGGCCGCCGCCTTGCTTCCGCGACAAATCCCCGCCGACCTCGGTCGCGAGACCCTCTGCGCAGCGCCGCGAAGCCGCCCGCCGGCGGGGTGCCGATGACCCGCCCGCTCTACGCCCAGGTCAACCTGGCGGCGCTGGAGGGCAACGTCGCGCGCGTCCGCGCCTGCGCGCCGGGCGCGCAGATGCTGGCCGTGGTGAAGGCCAACGCCTACGGGCACGGGCTGGCGCGGGTGCTGCCGGCGCTGGCCGACGCGGACGGGCTGGCCCTGCTCGAACTCGACGCCGCCGTGTCGCTGCGCGAGGCCCGGTTCAGCCGCAGGATCCTGCTGCTCGAGGGGTTCTTCGAGGCCTCGGAACTGCCGGAGATCTCCGCGCGGCGACTTGCCACCGTGGTCCACGACGACGCGCAGGCGCGGATGCTGGAAACGGCGCGGCTGCCGCGGCCGGTCGAGGTCTTTCTCAAGGTCAACACCGGCATGAACCGGCTGGGACTCAAGCCCGGCGACGTCGCCGCGGTGGCCGAGCGCCTGTCGAGTTGCGAATCCGTGGCGGCGATCCGGCTGATGACCCACTTCGCGCGCGCCGAGGACGAGGATGGGCTGAAGGAGCAGCTCGCGGTGTTCGAGTCCGCCTGCCGCGGCCTGCCGTATCCGCGATCGCTCGCCAATTCGGCGGGCGTCATCCGCTACGCCGAGGTCGGCGGCGAATTCGTCCGGCCCGGAATCATGCTGTACGGCGCGACGCCGTTTCCCTACGACACCGCCGAGATGATCGGCGTCCGCCCGGTGATGACGCTGCGCTCCGAGCTCATCGCCGTCCAGGAGCTCAAGGCCAACGACGCGGTCGGCTACGGCGGCGGCTACGTCGCGTCGCGCGCGCACCGGATCGGCGTCGTCGCCTGCGGCTACGCCGACGGCTATCCGCGCCACGCGCCGAACGGCACGCCGGCGCTGGTCTGCGGCCGCAAGGTGCGCCTCGCGGGCCGGGTGTCGATGGACCTGATCACCGTCGACCTGTCCGAGGTGCCCGAGGCGCGGGTCGGCAGCCCCGTTGTGCTGTGGGGCGAGGGCCTGCCGGTCGACGACGTCGCCGCGGCGGCCGCCACCGTCGGCTACGAGCTGCTGTGCGCGGTGGCGCCGCGCGTTCCCTTCGTCACCACGCGCGTCGGCGCGGTCGACCTCCACTTCTGAACCACGCAACCAACCACGGGAATTCCATCGTGTACACGGTCGTCACCGGCGCCGCCGGCTTCGTCGGCGCCAACCTGGTCAAGGCGCTCAATGCGCGGGGCGACAACGCGATTATCGCCGTCGACAACCTCGCGCGCGCCGACAAGTTCCGCAACCTCGTCGACTGCGAGATCGCCGACTTCGTCGACAAGGACGAATTCCTCGTCCGGCTCGCCGAGGGCGATTTCGACGACGACATCGGCGCGGTGCTGCACCAGGGCGCGTGCTCGGACACGATGGAGACCGACGGGCGCTACATGATGCGCAACAACTACCGCTACTCGGTGTCGCTGCTCGAGTGGTGCCAGAACAACGACGTGCCGTTCCTGTATGCGTCCAGCGCGTCGGTCTACGGCGGCGGCGCGGCTTTCCGCGAGGAGCGCGCGCTCGAGTCGCCGCTCAACGTCTACGGCTACTCGAAGTTCCTGTTCGACCAGTACGTCCGGCGCGTGCTGCCGGACCGCACGGCGCCGATCGCCGGTTTCCGCTACTTCAACGTCTACGGCCCGCGCGAGCAGCACAAGGGACGGATGGCGTCGGTGGCGTTCCACTTCTTCCACCAGTACCGCAACGACGGCCACGTGCGGGTGTTCGAAGGCTCCGACGGCTACGCCGCCGGGGAGCAGCGCCGCGACTTCGTGTTCATCGACGACGTCGTCAGGGTCAATCTCGACTTCCTCGACCACCCCGGGCGCAGCGGCATCTTCAACCTGGGCAGCGGCCGTGCGGCGACGTTCAACGACGTCGCGGTCGCGACCATCAACGCCGTCCGCGCCGCCGCGGGGCAGCCGGCGGAAACGCTGGAGGCGCTGGTCGACGCCGGCGCCATCCGCTACGTGCCGTTCCCGCCGGCGCTGGTCGGCAAGTACCAGAGCTTCACCGAGGCTGACCTGACGCGGCTGCGTGCGGCGGGATGCCGCATTCCGACCACGCCGGTCAACGAAGGCGTGCCCCGGTACGTTGATGCCTTGCTTGCTGACGCCGGCGGGGGGGCGTAGTATTCGCGCGCCCGACCGCCGACAAGAGCGGCAGCACACCGTCCAACCAGGGAGAAGTTCATGAAGAAGTTGCTGTTTTTCATCGCCGCGTTGTTCTTTTCCGGCGCGGCACTCGCGGCCATCAACATCAACACCGCGACCAAGGAAGAGCTCGAGGCGCTGAACGGCATCGGGCCGGTCAAGGCGCAGGCGATCATCGACTACCGCAAGGCCAACGGCCCGTTCAAGTCGATCGAGGGGATCAAGGACGTCAGCGGCGTCGGCGACGTCACCTTCCAGAACATCAAGGGCGACATCGCCGTCTCGGGCGCCACGCGCGTCCCGGCGGCAGCCACGCCGGCCAAGGCCGAAACGCCGAAGGCAGCCCCGGCCGCACCGGCCGCTCCGGCCGCGCCGACCAAGGCAGAGGCGCCGAAGGCGGCCCCGGCCGCCCCGGCGACGCCCGCCAAGGCCGAGGCGCCGAAGGCCGCTCCTGCCGCGGCGCCGGCGAAGGCTGCCGACGCGAAGGCCGCGGACAAGGCGGCGAAGGCTGCCGATGCGAAGGCCGCCGACAAGCCGGTGAAGGCTGGCGATGCCAAGGCCGAGAAGGCGGCTGCCGACAAGGAAGCCAAGGCGAAGGCGGCGGACGACAAGGCCGCGAAGGCCAAGGCCGACAAGGAAGCCAAGACGAAGGCGGCGGACGACAAGGCCGCGAAGGCGAAGGCCGACAAGGAAGCCAAGGCCAAGGCCGCCGACGAGAAGGCCGCAAAGGCGAAGGCCGACAAGGAAGCCAAGGCCAAGGCCGCCGATGAGAAGGCCGCGAAGGCGAAGGCCGACAAGGAAGCCAAGGACGCGAAGGCGAAGGCCGACAAGGAAGCCAAGGCCAAGGAAGCCGCGCCGAAGAAGTAAGGCCGGCAGTAAGCTGCGTCGAGGAAACCCCGCCCGCGTGGCGGGGTTTTTCATTTCCGCCGCAGGTGCCGGACCCGCATCAGGGCACTTGAAGGCCCCGGCCACTTTGGGGGCGCGAGTTGCGTCGGCGGGTGCCCGCAATGGCACTGGACGCAGCCGCGTGGCGTGCAGTCGTCGGCGCAGTGTCGAGTTCCTCGCCGTCGACCCCTCGCTCCGGCTGCGTCCCGCCGAGCGCGATCAGCGACGTTGCAGCCCGGGTTCGACCCGCCGCGGGGTGCGCACGAACGCCAGCATGACGCCTCCGGCGATGAAGAACACGGCGAGCGACGCCATTGCGATCCGCTGGCTGCCCGTCCAGGCGCTGACCAGGCCGAAGGTGAGCGGCCCCAGGGCCGCCGACGCGCGACCCACCAGCGCGTGGAAGCCGAAATACTCGGAGGCGCGGTCGAGCGGGACAAACCCGGCGAAGAGACTGCGGAACAGGCTCTGCGTCGAGCCGAGGACGACGCCCAGGGACACGGTGACCGCGATGGCGCCGTTGAGGCCATCGGCCGTGGCCATCAGCATCAGCACCGCGATCCACAGCACGATCGCGACGTTGAGCGCGCCGCGTTGCGACCACCGCCCGCCAAGCCACCCGAAGAAGATCGTCGCGGGAATGGCGACCAGTTGCAGCAGCAGCGACAAGCCCAGTATCTCCTGCACGCCCATTCCGTAGGTCTTGCGAAAGGTGAGCGCGGTGAAGAAGACGGCGGTGACGACGCCGTCATTGACGAGGTAGTAGGCGAGCAGGAGCCTTGGCACATTCCAATCGCGTCGCCAGCCGCGGATCGTCGACGCGATGCGGCGGTACGGGCCTGGCTCCCCATCCGCCGCGTATTGCCGCGCGGTTTGCGGCAGGCCGATGACGGCGGGCAGCCCGATGACGGCAAGGAACGCGCCGGCGACGAGGAAGGTGCCGGTGAACTGCTGCACGTTGGCGGGGGCGAGGCCGTCGCGCGTGAAGGGCAGGCAGAGCACGAAAACCGCAACGCTTCCCAGGTAGGACAGGCCCCAGGCAATCCCGGAGATGCGGGCCAGGCGATTCGGCGCTGCGATCAGGGGCAGGTAGGAGTTGTACAGGCTGGTCGCCAGCAGGTGCGCGAGGTGCGCCACTGCAAAGAGGACGATGCCCAGTGCGACGTCGCCGGCGCCGACGAAAACGAGCAGCGCCGTCGCTGCGCTGCACGCGAGGGTCGCTGCGGCAAGAAGCGCGCGTCTTCGTCCCGTCGCATCGGCGAGTGCGCCGATCAGGGGTCCCAGGACGCCGGCCGTGACCAGTGGCAGCCCAAGCGCGATCGACCAGAGCATGTCCGTGTTGCCGCGACCTGCGGCGACCACCGTTGCGAAGTACACCGGGTACGCGACGCCGGACACCATCAGCGTATAGCCGTGTGCCGCCATGTCGTAGACGATCCACGACGCCAGCGGGCGGCGCGTCGTCGCGGCCGGCACAGGTGCGGCAACGATCATGGGGCAGAAGGCGGACGCGTCGGCGGGTCAGCGCGCCGCCGCCTTCGGAGCGCGCGCACTTTGCGCATCCTGATCGTGCACCTGGTCGGCGAATGCGAGTTCGACCAGCTCGATTGCCCGGTTGGCGAGCGGAGACAGGTAGGCGTCGTTCCGGGTGATGACTCCGTTTCGCGGATGGATGTCGATTTCGGGAATGGTGATCGCTACCAACTGCCGGGTCCTTGCCTGGCGAAGGACCTCCGTGCGCGGCGCCAGGCTGAACAGGTCCGTGGTGGCGACCGCGTCGAGGATCGCCTCCCAGGAATTGCTCTCGACGGCGTGCATCCGGTCACCGAAGCCATGTTTGGCGAGCTGCGCTTCCACCAGCTGCCGCGCAGGTACGCCGGCGCTTGGGGCGGCGCTGCGAAACGCGGCGAGATCACGGATCGTCGGGCTCTCGATTTCGGTCAGGGGGTGACCCTGGCGGACGACGATGGCCAGTTCGCTGACGAAGAGTTCGCGAAACTCCAGGTTGGGCGCGGTCTCGAGCAGGCCGCACACCGCGAAGTCAAGGTTGCCCGCCTGCACCAGCCCGAAAAGTTCCGCATTGAAGCCCACATGAAATTGAACCTGGGCGGCGGGACGTTCCACGATGAAGCGCGGGAAGAGCGCTTGGCTGACCAGGCGAACGAGGGTGTGACCCACGCCGATGCGGACCTTGCCGATCTTGCCGGCCCCCAGTTGTTCCACCTCCCGCGCCGCGTCGTCGAGCGTGATCCGGGCCCTGTCGACGCGGGCGCGAAGTGCCGTCCCGATCGACGTCAACTCGACGCCGCGCGGCGCACGTACGAAGAGCTTGGCGCCGAAATGCGCCTCCAGCCGCTGCAAGCTCCGGGTGAGGGCGGGCTGGCTCACGCCAAGCGTCTCGGCGGCGCGACCGAGGTTGCGCGTCTCGCAGATGGCGAGGAAGTAATCCAACTCCCGGTTCAGCAGAGACATGTGTCGAGGTTATGGATGTGTGCGTTTCTGTCATTGGAGCACATGCATGTGCCCAAGACAATCACGCCAGATCGGCTGGCCAGCCGGCATCGAATCCGATCAGATGCTGCCCAGGGCGCCGATCAGGCGGCGGGAGCGGGCCTGAGCCCCGCCAGCCTGGGCCGCGCCGTCCTGCGGAGCCTGGGAGGAGGGGGACTGGAGTGCGCGGCTTCGCCGCAGGGTTCCCGGGCGGGCGCGTCGATATGCGTCGGGTGCATGAATTAGTGACCAACCTGCATCGGCGCCGTCGCCTTGACCACGTACGCTCCGCGGTTGTCCGTGCCAGATGGCGCGGACCCGGGGCGCAGGCACCACCGAATGCGATACCTGCATCGCCAAGCTGACGTTTGCGAGCGGCAATCCCCGAATCCGGCCCCAGGAGAGTCGATTTGAGTTGCAGCGGCCATTTGCGGTCAGCGTTGCCGACACCGTCGAAGACACCGACGCCGCTGACGCGGGCGCTGGTGGTGGCCGCATGCGCGATCGGCTCTGCGGCCCCCGTCCTTGCCCAGCAGGCGACCAGCGTCGAGGATCTGGCTGCGCAGGCCACCGATCCCACGGCGTCGCTGATGTCGTTCCAGCTCAACGACTGGTATACGGCGAACTTCCACGGTATCGACGACTCGCTCAACCAGGTCGTGTTCCGAGCGGCGATTCCCTTTGCGCTCGGCAGCACCAATCACATCTTCCGCATCACGCAGCCCTACGTCACGTCGTCGCCGTCCGGGGCGACGGGCTTCGCCGACACCACCGTCTTCGACCTCATGGTGTTCAACCAGCTGTGGGGGCGCTGGGGCGTCGGCATCTCGGGCACGCTGCCGACGGGGCAGGACGGACTCACCACCGACAAGTGGACCGCGGGGCCCGCGCTGGGCTTCGTCAATTCGTCCTCGAAGCAATACAACTGGGGCCTGTTCGCGCAGTCCTTCTTCTCGTTCGCGGGGAGCGGCAGTGCGCCGGATGTCGGCCTCGTCAACCTGCAGCCCATTTTCAGCTACCAGTTGGGCGAGGGTCGCTCGCTGTCGCTCGGCAACAGCGCGTTCGTCTACGACACCGAGAAGTCGCGTTGGGCATCGCTCGCTCTGGGTGTGAACTATGGCCAGGTGGTGACCTTCGCCGGGCACAAGTGGCGCCCGAACGTCGAGGCCGACTACGATTTCCAGAACGATTACGGCAACCCGAAGTGGACCTTCCGGGCGGGCATCGTGCTGCTGCTGCCGACCCAGTGAAGGCGAAACAGGTGGCCATCATCGCCCTGCCGGTACCCATCGTAAGCGGTCGTGGTGCGACGCTCGCGCAAGGTCTGATTCAAACAGGAGATTCCGCAGAATGCTGAAGCCAACGAAGTTCAATGGACGGGCACATTGCCGCAAGTCGTGGCTGGCGGCCACGACGCTCTCGGTCCTCGTTGCCGCATCCCCCGTCGCCTTCGCCGGCGAAGGCGGCACGTCGCACATCATGCCGGGCGCCAATGCAACGCTGGTGGATCTGCCGCCGACGTCGCCCGGAGGCTTCGTCAAGCCGATGTACATCAACTACCGGGGCGACGCCTCGGCGCGCGTCCCCACGGCGGCCGGGATCGTCGCCAATCTGGACGCGGATGCCAACACGCTGGTGCTCGGCGGTGGTTACAGTTTCGAGCAGACGGTCCTCGGCGGCGCCCATTACAGCGTCGCCGCGTTCCTGCCCTACACCTGGCTCACCCTCTCGGGAAACTCGGCAGCGCTGGGCGGAAAGCAGATCCAGAACAGCGTGTCCGGCATCGGCGACCTGACGGTGGTGCCGGTGCTGCTGGGCTGGAAGGCCGACGAGTTGCAGTACGACTTCCTGATGCCGGTCTACGCGCCGACCGGCAGCTACGAGGTCGGCCGGCTCGGCAACACGGGCCTCAACTACTGGACCTTCGATCCGATCTTCGGCGTGGCGTACAGCAACGCCAAGTCCGGCCTCACCGCGGCCGCGCACCTCGGCTACGCGATCAACACCGAGAACAACGACACCAGCTACAAGAGCGGCGACATCCTGCATTTCGACGCGGCGGTGCAGCAGATCTTGCCGCTCGGTTCGGGATTCGCGAACGTCGGCCTCGAGGGTTGGTACTTCCAGCAGGTGACCTGCGACAGCGGATCGGGCGCGACGCTCGGCTGCTTCAAGGGACGCACCGCCGGCATCGGGCCGGTGCTGGGCTACATCCAGCCGATCGGCAAGGAGAAGCTGCTGTTCGAATTCAAGTGGCTGCCCGAGCTGGAAACCAAGAATCGTCTGAACGGCGACTACATCTGGCTGAAGATGGTCTACACGTTCTGACCCGCCGACCCCGATCGCTCACGACAATCCAGGAAAACCACATCATGCAACGCACTCGCATCGCCGTCCTGACTCTGTTTGCTTCCATCGCACTGTCCGCTTCCGCCGGCGCTCTCGCCCAACAGGTCGTTCGCCCGAACGCGGGCGCGGCCGGAGAGTGGCGCCTCATTGGCCAGACGCACGCCGATCACGGGGCCGACCACGACTCGATCATCGTCAAGGGCCCGTTCGACAACTTCCGCAAGATCAAATTCAAGGTCACCGACGCTCCGCTGAACATGCAGCACATGGTCGTCACCTACGACAACGGCCAGCCCGACAAGATCGACATCCGCCAGAAAATTCCGCAGGGCGGCGAAAGCCGCGCCATCGACCTGCGCGGGATCGGCAAGCGCAGTGTCCGCAGGATCGATTTCTGGTACGACACCAAGGGTTTTCTCAAGGGCAAGGCCGACGTGACCGTGTTCGGGATGAAGTGACGATTGGTTCCTTTGCGCAACACCCGCCGACAAAGACTGACTGCCACATTGGAGCGCACGGAATGAAACTCAAGTCCACATGGTCTTCCATCAGCGCACTGTTCTGTGCGCTGTCCTTCTCGGCGGCGTCGGCGCAGGAGATCCTGCCGTTCCCGCCCACACCGTCCGCCTCCAAGGCCGGGCTGACGATCGAGACGTCCACGTACAAGAAGCGCGTGGAGCCGAAGCGCCTCAAGGACGGCGCGCCGAACATCCTGATCATCCTTATGGACGACGTCGGGCCGGGCACCCCCTCGACCTACGGTGGCGAGATCAATACGCCCACGCTCGACCGGGTCGCGAAGCTGGGGGTCTCCTTCAACCGGTTCCATTCCACCGCCATGTGCTCGCCCACTCGGGCATCGCTCCTCACCGGGCGCAACCACACCTTTGTCGGCAACGGCCAGATCGCGGCGATCGCCAACGACTTCGACGGTTTTTCCGGGGTTATTCCGAAATCGTCGGCGACGGTCGCCGAAGTTCTCAAGAACTACGGGTACAACACCGGCGCCTGGGGCAAGTGGCACAACACACCCGAGGAACAGATCACCAGCAAGGGGCCGTTCGACTACTGGCCCTCCGGCTACGGGTTCGAGTATTTCTACGGCTTCCTTGCCGGCGAGGCGTCGCAGTACGAGCCGACGCTGACGCGCAACACCACCGATGTCGTCATGCACCCGAAGAAGGGCTACCACCTTTCCGAGGACATTGCCGAGGACGCGATCAAGTGGCTGCGCGAGCAGAAGGCCTACGCGCCGGACAAGCCGTTCTTCATGTACTGGGCGCCGGGCGCATCGCACGGGCCACACCAGGTCATGAAGGAATGGGCGGACAAGTACAAGGGCAAGTTCGACGACGGCTGGGACAAGTATCGCGAGCGCACCTTTGCGCGCGCCAAGGCCAAGGGCTGGATCCCGCAGGACGCGCGACTCACGCCCCGCCCCGCATCGATGGCCTCGTGGGATTCGATCCCCGACGCCGAGAAGCCGTTCCAGCGCCGCCTGATGGAGGTGTTCGCCGGCTTCACCGAGCACGCCGACTACAACGCGGGCAAGGTCATCGCCGAAATCGAGCGCCAGGGCAAGCTCGACAACACGCTGATCTTCTACATCTGGGGCGACAATGGCTCCTCGTCGGAAGGCCTCAACGGCACCATCAGCGAGCAACTCGCGCAGAACGGCATTCCGACCACGATCGCGCAGCACCTCGCGGCGCTGGATGAACTCGGCGGCCTGGACGCGCTGGGCGGACCGAAGACCGACAACATGTTCCACGCCGGTTGGGCCTGGGCGGGCAGCACCCCCTACCAGGGCACCAAGCTCATGGGTGCCTATTTCGGCGGCACGCGCCAGCCGATGGCCGTCTCGTGGCCCAAGCGCATTCAGGCGGACGCCGTGGCGCGGCCGCAATTCCACCACGTGATCGACATCGTGCCGACGATCTACGAATTCACGTCGATCGCAGCGCCCCGGGTCGTCAACGGCTTCGAGCAGGATCCGATCGAAGGCGTCAGCATGGTGTATGCGTTCGGCGATCCCAGGGCGAAGGGCACGCGCAAGACTCAGTTCTTCGACATCATGGCCAGCCGCGGGATCTACAGCGACGGCTGGTTCGCCAGCGCCCCGGGCCCGCGCGAGCCGTGGGTCAGCGGCATGCCGAAGGGCATCAAGGAGTGGTCGCCCCTGACCGACAAGTGGGAGCTGTACAACATCGACAAGGACTGGAGCCAGGCGAACGACCTTGCCGCGTCGAATCCGCAGAAATTGGAGGAGATGAAGGCGCTGTTCATCGTCGAATCCACGAAGAACAAGAACCTCCCCATCGGCGGCGGCTTGTGGTCCACCGCGATGTTCCATCCGGAAGACGCGCCCGCGTCGGCACTCACCGAATGGACGTTCGATTACCCCATCACCCGGATGCCCGAGTCGGCTGCGCCCAAGCTCGGCAAGAACAGCAGCCTCGTCACCATGGAAGTCGATGTGCCGGCGAACGCCAACGGCGTGCTTTACGCGCTGGCGGGCTTTTCCGGCGGCATCACCACGTACATGAAGGACGGCTTCCTCAACTACGAATTCAACCTGTTCGAAGTGCAGCGCACCAAGATCAAGTCCAAGTCCAAACTGCCTGTGGGCAAGGTCAAGGTCGAGGTCGAGTCGAAGCTGGCCGGCGCCATCGGAGGTCCGATGGACATCACGTTGCGGGCGAATGGCGAAGTCGTGGGCCAGGGTCGGGTTCCGGCAGCCATGTCGCTCCACTTCACGTCGAATGCCACCTTCGACATCGGCACCGACCTCGATTCGCCGGTGTCGCTCGACTACTACGACCAGGCGCCGTTTGCTTTCAACGGCAGCATCGGCAAGACGACGATCACCTATCTCAAGAAGTAACAGGCTCCGAATTGCGGACGACGAGGATCAATGACATGAAGCATTCGATGCGAAGCCGCGCGGTCGCGCTGTCGACGCTGTGGGCGGTGATTGGCACGGCGCACGCGGCCACCGTGCCCTCCGACGGTTCGGTGCTGCCTTTCCCGCCGGTGCCCTCGGCAAGCAAGGCTGCACCGCGCCTACAGGATTCCGTCCACAAGCGCCGCGCGCAGCCCGAGCACCTCAAGCCCGGCGCGCCGAACGTGCTGATCATTCTGCTCGACGACGTCGGCTTCGGCCAGGCGTCGACATTCGGCGGGGAGATGAACACGCCCGCACTCACCAAGCTCGCAAGCCAGGGCATCAGCTACAACACGTTCCACACCACGGCGATCTGCTCGCCGACGCGCGCAGCCTTGCTCACCGGGCGCAATCACCAGCGGGTGGGCAACGGGACGATCGCCGAACGCGCGGTGGATTGGGACGGCTACACCGGCGTGATCCCGAAGACGTCGGCGACGATGGCCGAAGTCCTGCGGCACTACGGCTACCGGACGGCCGCCTTCGGCAAGTGGCACAACACGCCGGCCGACCAGACGACGGCGATGGGTCCGTTCGACCGCTGGCCGACGGGTCACGGCTTCGACTATTTCTACGGCTTCCTCGCCGGCGAGACATCGCAATGGGAACCGCGGCTGGTCGAGAACACGACGGCCATCGAACCGCCCCATGACGAGAAGTACCACCTCTCCGAGGACATGGCGGTGCGCGGCATCGACTGGCTGCGCAAGCATCGCTCCTTCTCGCCGGACAAACCCTTCTTCATGTACTGGGCGCCCGGCGCGGCGCACGGTCCGCACCAGGTCGGCAAGGAGTGGTCCGGCAAGTACAAGGGCAAGTTCGACGCCGGCTGGGACGCCTATCGCGAGCGCGTGTTTGCGCGCCAGAAGCAGCTCGGATGGATTCCCGCCGATACGAAGCTCACGCCGCGCGCGGCGAACATGCCGTCCTGGGACAGCATTCCGGAGGCCCAGAGGCCGTTCCAGTTGCGGTTGATGGAAATCTACGCGGGCTTCGTCGAGCACGTCGACGCGCAGGCCGGCAGGCTGATCGACGAACTCGATCGGCTCGGGATTCGCGACAACACCATTGTGATCTACATCTTCGGCGACAACGGCGCCAGCGCCGAAGGCCAGAACGGCACCATCAGCGAGCTGCTGGCGCAGAACGGCATCCCCAACACCGTCGAGCAGCAGATCGCGGCGCTCGACAAGCTGGGCGGCCTGGACGCGCTGGGCGGCCCCAAGACCGACAGCATGTACCACGCCGGGTGGGCGTGGGCCGGCAATACGCCGTTCCACCACACCAAGCTCGTCGCATCGCACTTCGGCGGCACGCGCAACCCGATGGTCATCTCGTGGCCGAACGGCATCAAGCCCGACAAGACGCCGCGGGCACAGTTCCATCACGTCAACGACATCGTACCCACGATCTACGAAGTCGCCGGCATCAGGCCGCCGAAAGTGGTCGACGGCTTCGTGCAGGATCCGATGGACGGCGTGAGCCTCGCCTACACCTTCGCCGATGCCAAGGCTCCCGGGCGCAAGAAGGTCCAGTACTTCGACAACAACGGCAGCCGCGCCATCTACCAGGACGGCTGGGTGGCAGCGACGTTCGGACCGCTGACGCCGTGGCTGCCCGGCGCCCCCGGTCTTGCCGAATGGGACTCCGCCAAGGACAAGTGGGAGCTCTACAACATCGCCCGCGACTTCTCGGAGGCCGACGATCTCGCGGCCCGCGAGCCGCAGCGTCTCGCGCAGCTGCAGAAGACCTTCGATCAGCTCGCCGTCGCCAACAAGGTCTACCCGCTCGGCGCGGGCATCTGGCTGCGCCTGCATCCGGAGGACCGAATCAAGTCGCCGTACACGAGCTGGCAGTTCGACGCGACCACCGTGCGCATGCCCGAATTCACCGCGCCTGGACTTGGCCGCGAGAACAGCACGGTGACCATCGAAGCGGAACTCGGGGACAACGCCTCGGGCGTGCTGTACGCACTGGGTGGATCGGGCGGCGGCCTCGCGCTGTACATGGACAAGGGGCAGCTGGTCTACGAGTACAACATGATGATCATCGAGCGCTACATCGCCCGGTCGGCCAACAGGATTCCTGCCGGCAAGCGGCGCATCGAAGTCACGACGACGCTGGCGGGGGTCCAGCCGCTTTCCCCGGCCGAGGTGGTGCTGAAGGTCGACGGGCAGGAAGTGGCGCGGACGACGGTGAAGCGAACCGTTCCCGCCGCCTTCTCGGCAAGCGAGACCTTCGACGTCGGCGTCGACCTCGGCGCGACGGTCTCGCTCGACTATTTTGACCGGAGGCCCTTCCGCTTCGACGGCAAGATCGGCGCCGTCAACGTGAAGATGAACTGAAATCGACGCGCCGTCTCGTGTGGTAAAGCGGGATCGGCGATGCGGCAACTCGTGAAGCAACGCACCAGAAGCACCCGTCCCGAACAACAAGAGAGGTAATGATGAACAAGCACGAAGGATTTTCGACATCGACCGGACGCTCACTCCGGCGTGCCGGTGCCGCATTTGCCGCCGGTGCATTGCTGCCGCTGCTGGCGGCCCAAGGCGCAGCATGGGCGCAGCAACCGGCGGCGCCGGCCGCTGCCGCCGCGCCCGCGCCGGCCGCGGCCGCGATCATCAACGCGAAGGCGGTCGAGCGCCTCAATGCGATGGGCGCGTACCTGCGCTCGCTCAAGGCCTTTACCGTCAACGCCGACGTCACGGTGGAAGAGGTGCTCGACTCCGGACAGAAGGTCGAGAACGCGCTCATGGTCGAGATCGCCGCCCGCATGCCCGACAAGCTGCGGGTCCACACGACGGCCGCCGAGCGCAGCCGCAAGATTTATTACGACGGCAAGTCCGTCACGATCTTCGGGGAAAAGCTCGGCTACTACGGCTCGTTCGCCGCGCCCGCCACGATAGCGCAAACCGTGGACGTCGCGGCCAAGAAGTACGGCCTCGAAGTACCGCTCGCCGATCTGTTCCTGATGGGCACCGACAAATTCGACACCAAGTCGATCACCGAGGCCATTTACGTGGGGCCGCAGATGATCGGCGGCGTGCTGTGCGACCAGCTGGCCTTCCGCCAGCCCGGCGTCGACTGGCAGATCTGCATCGGGCGGGGCAAGTCACCGCTGCCGCGCAAGCTGGTCGTCACCGGCACCGACGGCGACGCGGCGCAGCCGGTACGCCGCTCCATTCTCACTTGGAAAGCGGGAACGGCGCCGGAAGCGGCGGCGTTCACCTTCGTGCCGCCCAAGGGCGCGACCAGGATTGCCGTCAAAGAAGCGGCCAAGTAACTCTCTCCCAGGCCAAGACAGGAATGACACCATGAAGACGAATCGAATCCTTTCCGCCGGCGCGGCTGCAGCGCTTGCCGTTGCCATCGGGCTTTCCGTATCGGCGCCCGCGGACGCCCGCGACGTCAAGGGTGGCGGTGGCGCGCGCAACAACGTGAGCGCCGGCGCCAATCGGGACGCCGGTCCCAAGCGCGACGCCGCTCCCAAGCGCGACGCCAACGTCAACCGCAACACCAACGTCAATCGCGATACGAACATCAACCGCAACACCAACGTCAACAAGAACACCAATGTCAACGTCAACCGGGATCGCGACGTCAACATCGACGTCGACGTCGATCGCCGGGGCGGCTGGGATAACGACTGGGACGACCACCACCATCCGATCGCGACCGGTGTCGCAATCGGCGCGACCGCCGCGATCACGTCGGCGGTGATCGGGTCGATGGTCTATACGCTGCCGCCTCAATGCCAGACGGTGATCGTCAACGGCATCGGCTACAGCAACTGCGGCGGCACCTGGTACCAGCCCCAGTACGTCGGCACGTCGGTGCAATACGTCGTCGTGGCGCCTCTGCAGTAACAGCGATTGCGGACGTCAGATCCGCAGCGAACACGGACGGCCTCGCCGTTCGCTTCAACCGGACGCGTTGCTCGCGTCCCCCTGCCGCCGGCCGCCCCCTGGGGCCGGCGGCATGGATTCCTTTGCCGGTGAACGCCATGCGCACAGCCGAACCCGCCGAAACGTCCGCCTCGGAATTCTCTCCCGTCGAGAACGAGCCTCCGCTGCGCTGGCATCGCCGGCTCCACCTTGCGCCGGCCGATGGCCTGGGCGCCGGGCGGCGCGCGGTCTTCTACGCGCTCGTCACCTGGCTGCCGATCGCCATCTGGGCGGCCCTGCAGGGGCGCCTGCTCGCCGACGACAGCGGCGAGCGGCTGCTGCAGCATTACGGAGTCCACGTTCGCTGCCTGGTAGCGATCCCCCTGTTCATTCTCGCCGAAGCGGCGCTGCACAAGGCGACGCTGAAGTTCGTTCCGCAGTTCGTCGCGGGCGGCCTGATCGGGCCGGCCGAGCGTGTTCGCTTCGACCAGCAGCTCGCGGGGATACGGCAGCTGCGCAACACGTCGCTGCCATGGATCTTCATGCTGGGCGTCGCTCTCGCGTGGTCGATCGGCACCTCGGTGGAGCCGCACTCCGACCACATGGCCTGGGCCGTCGAGCCCGATGGCGGAATGGGTTTCGGCGGGTGGTGGTTCGCCTACGTCGCACGACCGGTCTTCCTCGCGCTGCTGCTGGGCTGGCTGTGGCGGCTGGCGCTGGTGACGCTGTGGATGGCTCGAGTCGGGCGTCTCAACCTGTCGCTGGTGCCCACGCATCCGGACCGTGTCGGCGGATTGGGCTTCCTGGAGAAGCTGCCCGGAGCGTTCTCGATGGTGACCTTTGCGCTGTCCGCAGTGCTGGCGTCGCGCTGGGCGCACGACGTCGTCCATCACGGGACCACGCTGGGTTCGCTCAAGTTGCCGATGATCGGGTTCGTCGTGCTCTGGTCGCTGCTGCTGCTCGCGCCGCTGCTGGCGCTGATGCCGGCGCTGGCGGCATGCCGGCGCAACGCCCTGGTTGCGTACTCGAACCTGGTCGGCGAGCAGGGGCGGCTGGTCCATCGCCGCTGGATACTCGGCGAGCCGGTCGAGGCGACGCCACTGCTCGACGCCCCGGAGATCGGCCCGGTCGCCGACGCCAACGCGATGTACGACGCGGTCAAGTCGATGCGCGCGTTCCCGTTCAGCAAGCACTCGCTGATGGCGATACTGGTGCCGCTGGCCCTGCCGTTGCTGGCCCTGGCGGCGCTGCAGGTCCCGCTCAAGGACCTGCTTCTGAAGCTCGCGAAGACGTTGATCTGATCGCTGCGCCGAGCCCCGCCAGCCGCGCGGCCGCCTCCCGCAGCGTCTCCTCGCGCTTGGCGAAGCAGAAGCGGATCACCTTGTGGTCGGTGCCGTCGCGGTGGAACGCCGACAGCGGGATGGTCGCGACGCCGAACTCGACGACGAGGCGCTCGGCGAACGCGGCCGCCGGCTCGTCGCTGACGCGCCCGTAGCGCGCCAGCTGGAAGTAGCTCCCGGCGCAAGGCAGCAGGTCGAGCGGGGTCCCGGCGAGCAGTTCGCGGAACAGGTCGCGCTTGCGCTGGAAGAACTGCGGCAGCGCCTCGTAGCGCGCCGGGTCCTGCAGGAACGCGGCCAGCGCGTGCTGGACCGCGCTGTTGACGGTGAACACCGTGAACTGGTGGACGCGGCGGATCTCGGCCGTCAGTGCCGCGGGCGCCAGCGCGTAGCCGACCTTCCACCCGGTCGCGTGAAACGTCTTGCCGAACGAGCCGATGACGACGCTGCGCGCGGCGAGCTCGTCGTGGCGCGCGAGGCTTTCGTGTCGTGCGCCGTCGTAGACCATGTGCTCGTAGACCTCGTCGCCGATCACGACGATCGGGGTGTCGCGGACGAGCGCGGCGAGATGGTCGAGGTCGGCGGCGGCGAGGACGCTGGTTCCCGGATTGTTGGGGGTGTTGAGCAGGATGAACCGCGTCCGCGGCGTGATGGCGGCGCGGACCGCGTCCCAGTCGATCCTGTACCCGGGAAACGTCAGCGGCAGCGGCACCGGCGTGGCGCCGGCGAGCTGCACCGATGGGATGTAGCTGTCGTACGCCGGCTCGAAGACGATGACCTCGTCGCCGGGGTGAGCCAGCGCCTGGATGGTCGTGAAGATTGCCTGCGTGGCGCCGGTCGTCACGGTGACCTCGTTCCCGGGGTCGTAGCTGCGGCCGTACAGGCGCTGGACCTTGGCCGCGATCGCCTCGCGCAGCGCCAGCACGCCGGGCATCAGCGGATACTGGTTGTGCCCCGCGCGCATCGCCGCGGTGACGAGGTCGATCAGCGCCGGATCGATCGGATAGTCGGGAAAGCCCTGGCCGAGGTTGACGGCGCCGTGCTGCTGGGCCAGCGCCGACATCACGCTGAAGATCGTCGTGCCCGCGGCGGGCAGCTTCGAGCGGACGGGGACGGCGGGGGGCGGCTGCATGGCGGGGACGTCTGCAGGTTGCGCGCAAGAGGCCGCCGCTAGCGGCCGGTGACCAGAGCGCGCGTCAGCACCTTGCCCTCGCTCGCGCTCGGCACCCGCACGTTGAGCACCTGCGCCAGCGTCGGCGCGATGTCGACGGTCTCCGCGTAGTCGCCGTAGCGTCCGGCCTTGATCCAGCGGTCGCCGTGGATCAGCAGCGGCACGCTGGTGTCGTAGGTATAGGGCGCGCCGTGCGAGCAGGCGTTGGGCGACGACGTGTTCTTCGACTGGAAGTACCAGAAGGGCTTCTGCACGACGACGACGTCGATCGCCATCTGGCGGTGCCACGCGCGCTGCACCAGCGTGCCGACGCGGTGCGCCGGCACCGTGCCGCGCTCGAGCTGCGTCCGCGTGAAGGTGAAGCCGATCCCCGGCTGCTCCAGCGTCGTCCGCGCGACGAACGACTCGACTTCCTCGCGCGAAAGCCCCTTGGCCTCGATCGCCGCGTAGTCGAGCGTGAAGCCGCCGGTCATGTGCTGCGTGACGAGCTTCGCGATGCCGAACTTCTTCTCGCCCGCCGCGTTCACCGCGTTCTGCAGGTCGGTGGGGTCGATGCGCGCCGCGTCGAAGCCGCGCCCGGCGCTGTATTCCGGCACGTTCATGAAGCCGTGGTCGGCGGTGAGCACCGTCAGCACGTTGTCGGCGCCGACCGCGTCGTCGATGGCGTCGAACAGCTGCGCGAGCGAGCGATCGAGGCGGATCAGGTGATCCTGCGACTGGATGCTCTCGGGGCCGAAGTTGTGGTTGATGTAGTCGTGGCTGGAAAAGCTGACGCCGAGGATGTCGGGGGCGCCGGTCGGGTTGCGTCCCAGTTGCTCGTTCTTGAGCAGCTCGATCGTGAACCCGGCGGTGGCCTCGTCGCCGTAGGGGCCGGCGAGCAGCGTGCCGTAGTAGAGCGGACCGGGCGCCGCCTCGCCCAGGCCGTACACGTAGCCCATCCGCGTTCCCATCTTGCGGTAGCTCGTCGCCCACGGCTGGCCGTCGGGCAGCGAGCGCTCGTAGGCCTTGGCGTCCAGCAGCGGGTCCCAGCGCTTCTGGAACCACTGGTTCTGCGGATTGCCGGCGTAGTAGCGCTCCCACCAGGCGGGGTGCTCCTTCATGTAGTAGCTGGTGCTGGTGAAGCGCCCCGTCTTGGTCGAGTACATGTACGCGGTGCCGGTCTTGCCGGCGAGCAGGATCGAGCCGCGGTCCTTGCCGGCGACGCTGAACACGCGGCTCGCGTCGTTGGTCGCGTAGCGGAGCTCGTCGCCCAGCGTGCTGACCTGCAGGTTCTTCGGGCTCACGCCGTCGTCGGGCCCGGTCGCCGTGCCGTCGAGGTAGCGGTGCGCGGGGTCCGCGGTGTTGTAGACGTACTTGCCGTCGCGGGTGCGCCACTCGTTGCCGATGATGCCGGTCTGGTAGGGGTACGCGCCCGACAGCACCGCCGCGTGGCCGACGGCGGTGACGGTGAACGCGTGCGCCTGGTGCGCGTCGGAGAACCACGCGCCCTTGTCCATCAGCCGCCGGAAGCCGTTCCTGCCCAGGAGGTCGTAGTTCTTGGTCAGCTGCTCCTGCGGCAGGCCGTCGATCATCACCACGACCACGAGCTTCGGCGGCGCGATGCCGCCGGGGACCGGCGCGGCGGCGGATGCGACCCCGGCACCGACGCCCAGGACGAGCAGCAGGCACGCCAACCGCAGAGATTCACGCAGCATTTTCGTCACCCCCAAGGAACACCTCCGGGCCGCGGCGAACGCGCCGACGGTCACCGTCATCGCTTCGCCGCCCCGGGTTCAGGTGACCGTCCTGACCAGGCCGGCGACGCCCAGCCCCAGCGCGGCGAGCGCGTCGCCGGCGATCAGGCCGCCGCCGACCAGCGAGGTCGCGTTCATGTCCTCGGGCACGTCGTCGTCGCCGGGCCGCTTGCGTCCGCGCCAATGGGCGAGGGTGTTGATCGCGCTCGCCGCCACGCCACCGGCGGCGAACCAGGCCGAGGTCGGCAGGTTGACGAAGCCGCCGAACGACGACGCGTACGGCGACGGCAGCAGCACCGAATCCACCAGGAAGTCGGTCGCGAAGCCGGCGCGTCCGCCGGCGACGAAGCGGCGGTAGCGGGCGCTTTCCTTCAGCAGCTTGCGCAGCACGGCGACGGTGAGTCCGATGCCGATGCCCAGCCAGATCGCCGTGCGCTGGTAGGGCTTGTCGTCGACCAGCCCGCGCAGCGCGCCGACGAACTTGTAGGTCATCGCCGCCGCCCACTCGGCCGGCTGCTGGTCGGCGGGCAGCGTCGTCTGGTCGAGCCGCAGCACGGGGTAGGCGGCCATGAACAGCTGCGCCAGCACGACGGCGAGGATCGCTCCCATCAGCACGCCCCCCGCCTGGAAGCGGAACTGGATGGTCCGGTTGGTGCCCAGCCGCCAGCCGGTGGACCGGTCCTGCTGCATGTCGCAGGCCACGCTGGTCGAGACCAGCAGCACGGTCGCGACGATCATCCCCACCGCCGGTTCGCGCAGGCCCAGCGCCGCGAGCAGGACCACGGTGACGACGAACGCCGAGGAGATCGGGTTCGAGTCGCTGATCCCCACCGAGATGCCGTTGACCAGCGCGAACACGAACGCCAGCGCCAGCGCGAACAGCAGGAAGCCGACCGGCGCGCCGAAGTAGCTCGACCCGGTGGCCACCACCGCCACGCCCCAGCAGGCGATCCACGCGAGCACGCGCCGCGTGTCGACGCGGCGCCACGCTTCCTTCGGATCGGGATCGGCCGCGCGCTCGCCCGGCGCGCGCAGCCGCTGCCACGCCTGCCACAGCACGATGCCGACGTCGAGGATGGCGGCGCCCAGGATCATTCCCAGCGCGATCAGGAAGGTGATCTTGCGGAACGGATCGGTCGGGGCGAGCCAGCCGATCGACACGAACCACGGCATCGCCGCCCAGCTGACCAACCCGCCGACCAGCGCGGCGAGGCCGATGCGCGCGCCGACGATCATGCCCGCGCCGAACGTCGAGGCGCTGAACTCGATCGCCCCGAGCCAGGCCACGCGCCCGGGCAGCACCCCTCCGAGCAGGCCGGCGCCGATGCCGCTGCCGAGCATCCCGACCGAGCGGCGCAGCAGGCGCGGATCGGTCAGCGCACGCAGGATGTTGGCGACGGCGAGTCCCGACGGGTAAGCGAGCCGCATCCGGTCGACCAGCAGCGGCGTGTAGAGCATGCCGACGCCGATGCCGAACATCCCGATGCACGTCAGGTAGACGACCAGCTGCCAGGTCGGCGGCAGCGGCAGGCCCAGCCAGACGAAGGCCTGCACCGTCACCGCCAGGCCGCTCATGCTCGCGACCGAGGCCGCGGTCGTCTGCATGTAGTTCGCCCCGTGCTTGCCGTCGCTGCCATAGCCCAGCGTGACCAGCGATCCCAGGATGCCGGCCAGCGTCTGGCCGCCGACGAAAAAGCCGAGCGAGAAGTTCATGTACGCCGCCGCGATGCCGCCCAGCGGCCCGAGGACGAGGATGCCCAGCGCGGCCAGCATGGCGTAGTAGCGCCAGGAACCGGGCGCCGGCAGCCAGAGCCAGCGCTGGCCGGGGGCGGGTAGCGGCGGGGAGGCGGCGGTCATCGTGGTTGCCTTGGTCTGGAACGGTGCGGCGCCGCGTCGTGCGCGGGCGGCGCCGACCGGCGGGAAATCGAGTCCGCATGGTAACCGCGTCCGTCGCCGCTGCGCCACCGCCGCGGGCGAATTCCCGCGCGGCGGGCTCTCCGCCATCGTGGCGGGCCGCCGGTGCACGCCCGGCGAAGGCGGGTGCCGCCGCGGCCTCGACCACGCGGTCGACCCCGGCCGGCGTCGCCGCTGCGCTAAACTCGCCGTTGCGCGCTGTCGCGCCCGGTTGCGCGCCGTTGCGTCGCTGCCGGCGAATGGCGCCCGACCCGCCGCCGTCCTTTCGCCGTCTTCCCGTCATGTACCCGACCCTCGAATCCACCGTCGGCAACACCCCGCTGGTCCGCCTCGCCCGCCTGCCGGGCACCACGACCAACGTCGTCCTGGGCAAGCTCGAGGGCAACAATCCCGCCGGCTCGGTCAAGGACCGGCCCGCGCTGTCGATGATCGTCGAGGCCGAGAAGCGCGGCGACATCCGGCCGGGCGACACGCTGATCGAGGCGACCTCGGGCAACACCGGCATCGCGCTGGCGATGGTCGCGGCGATGAAGGGCTACCGGATGGTCCTGATCATGCCGGACAACCTGTCGGTCGAGCGGCGGCAGGCGATGACGGCGTACGGGGCGGAGCTGATCCTCGTCGCCAAGGCCGACGGCATGGAGGGCGCGCGCGACCTGGCCGAGCGGATGCGCGCCGAAGGCCGCGGCACCATCCTCGACCAGTTCGCCAACCCGGACAATCCGCTGGCGCACTACCGGGGCACCGGCCCCGAGATCTGGCGCGACACCGGCGGGCGAGTCACCCATTTCGTGTCGGCGATGGGGACCACCGGCACCATCATGGGCGTCTCGCGCTACCTGAAAGAACGGAACCCGGCGGTGACCATCGTCGGCGCGCAGCCCGCCGACGGCGCGTCGATCCCGGGCATCCGCAAGTGGCCCGAGGCGTACCTGCCGCGGATCTACGACGCCGCGCGCGTCGACCGCGTCGAGCCGGTGGGGCAGCAGGAGGCGGAGGACATGACCCGCCGGCTCGCGATCGAGGAGGGCATCTTCGGCGGGGTGTCCGCGGGCGGCGCCTGCGCGGTCGCGCTGCGGATCTCGCGCGAAGTCGAGAACGCCACCATCGTCTTCATCGTCTGCGACCGCGGCGACCGCTACCTGTCGACCGGCGTCTTTTCCAACTGAGCTCCGGCGAGGCCCCTGCCATGACCCCGATCCTCGTCTTCGACGTCGAGACGATTCCCGACCTCGACGGCATCCGGCGCGTGCACGACATGCCCGACGCGCTCGACGACGCCGGCGTGCTCGACGCCTGGATGCAGCAGCGGCGCGCGCAGGGCGGCACCGACTTCCCGCCGCACTACCTGCACCGCGTGGTCGCGATCGCCTGCGCGCTGCGCACGCGCGAGACGCTGCAGGTTTGGTCGCTGGGCGAGCTCGATGATCCGGAACCCGAGCTGATCCGTCGCTTCTTCGAGGGCATCGAGCGCTTCACGCCGCAGCTCGTCAGCTGGAACGGCGGCGGCTTCGACCTGCCGGTGCTGCAGCAGCGCGCGCTGATCCACGGCGTCGCCGCGGCGAAGTACTGGGACTGGGGCGACGACGACCGCGACTTCAAGTACAACAACTACCTGTCGCGCTACCACACGCGGCATCTCGACCTGATGGACGTGCTCGCGCAGTACCAGCCGCGCGCCAGCGCGCCGCTCGACGCGATGGCGAAGCTGTCGGGGTTCCCGGGAAAGCTCGGAATGGACGGCAGCGAGGTGCTGGGCGCGGTCCGCGACGGACGGCTCGCCGAGGTCCGCGCATACTGCGAGACCGACGTCATGAACACCTACCTGCTCTACCAGCGCTTCCGGCTGATGCGCGGGGAACTGTCCGCCGGCGAGTACGCGAAGGAACTCTCGCTCGCGCGCGAGAAGCTCGCCGCGACCGGCGCGACGCACTGGCAGGAGTTCCTGGCGGCTTGGACCGCCTGAGCGAAGGCCTGCGTCCGCGATACGACTGCAATTGTGGTCCGCGGCCCGTTGCGGCAGAATGCTTGCAGCGGGGGATCAACGGACATCCGCCGGCCCGCAACACGCATGGTCGCATCGTCGACCACCGCAAGACCTCTAGGGAGCCACGATGACGTCCAAGATGATTGAAAGTCCTTCCCGCCGCAACGCGCTGGGTGTCCTGGCGGCGGCAGCGCTGTCCGGGTGCGCCACGCAGTCGGTCTCCCCCGGCGAGCCGGAGCGGCTGGTCGCCGATGCGCAAACGACGCTCAGCAATTTCATCCGCGATCCGGCCCAGACGTGGATCCAGGACAACCTCGGTCGGGCGAGGGCGCTCCTGATCGCGCCGCAGGTGGTCAGGGCGGGCTTCATTTTCGGCGGCTCCGGAGGGCGCGGCGTGCTCGTCGCGCGAGACGGGCGCGCCTGGGCGGGACCGGCGTTCTACAACCTGGCGACCGCGAGCGTGGGCTTCCAGGCGGGCATCGACGTGTCTGAGGTCATCATCGTCGTGATGACCGAAAAGGGATTCAATTCGCTGCTGTCGACCTCCTTCAAGGTCGGCGGCGACGCGAGCATTGCCGCAGGCCCGGTGGGCGCCGGGGCGAGGTCCACGGTCACGGCCGACCTGATTTCGTTCACGCGCGCCCAGGGCGTGTTCGGAGGTCTCAACCTCGACGGCACGGTCGTGAGCACCAACATCCCCTGGAACGACGCGTTCTTCGGGAAGAGCAATCTGCTTCCGCCGGACATCCTGATCCGCAGGACGGTGACCAGTCCCAAGGCCGCTTCCTTCCTGGCCGACGTCGCGAAGGCGACGAAGTAGTCCGGGTCGACGACGATCACGGCTCCCGGTCCGGCACCGGGTCCGCGGTGAGCAGGATCGCCGCGAGTCCGGTGCGGGCCGAAGCATGCTGATGAGCACGCTGCCGATCGGATAGCGCGCGCCGCGGCGGAGCACGGCGGTTGGTGCTCTTCGCGATGGTCATGGAAGAGCGCCGAAGGCGACCGGCCTCACGATTCGCAAACGGCGCCGTCGTGCTCCAGGCTCAGACGGGCGCGGAGATGACAAGGGCCGGATGCGGTTCACCAACGTCTGCGAAGCGCTTTGGCAAGGTCATTGCCGGCGGGCGCGTCAGGTCGACGCGCGCACCGGACGTGGTGCGGTCGTGCCTCGCGCCAGCAGCAGTGCCCGACCAGCGACGGCGCCGCGCGCTTGAGTTCCACCGGTCCTGGCGGCGAGTCGACAGCCAACGCATGAGCCCCGAGCGCCGGCGACTGACGCATGCGCTGTTGCTGTCGCTGCTGGTCCACTCGTCGCTGTTGAGCCTGACCTTCGGCGGCCAGGGACGTTGGCTTCCGAGCTTCGGCTTCCCCTGGCAGGCTCGACGGATCGAGGCCCCCGATCTGCGCGTCGTGGTCGTGCCGGCGCAGGTCGCTGCCGCGGCGCCGGCCGTCCCGCCGGTTGCGGAGCCGTTGCCGCAGGCACGGTTCGAGCGGCGTGTTGCCAGCGAGGCGACGCCGACGTCATCTGCGTCCCGTGCGCCGACCCCGACACAGACTGCTGCGGCGATCCTGCCCGGGGCCAATGCGACGGCAGGAGCCAATCCAGCAACGGACGCGGCGGCTGGCGGTGGCGCTCCTGCGAACATGCCATCGGGCGCCGATCGGCCCGGTGATACGGCAGCCCCGCCGATTCCCGCGGCGACCGTCATCGCGTTGCCGCGGACCGACGAAGCCCAGTGGGCCGTGCCCGCCGGCCCGGCCATGACAACGCCCATCGTCGCGGCAGCGCCGACTGCTTCGAGCCCGGGGGCCGCGATGCCGTCGCTTCGAGATGCCGGCGATGAAGCGCGGCCACGAATCGATCGAGAGTCGTCGGAGCGATCCGTTGAACCGGCCAAGCTCGATCCGTCCAAGCAGGCGGAGCAATTGAAGGCGGAAAAAATGGACGCTGCCGCTCAGGAGGCGGCGCGTCAGGAGGCGGCCCGCCAAGAGGCGGCGCGGGTCGAGGCGGCGCGACGGGAAGCCGAACTTCAGGAGGCCGCACGGCAGGAAGCGGCACGGCAGGAAGCGGCACGGCAGGAGAGCGCACGGCAGGAGAGCGCACGGCAGGAGACCGCACGGCAGGAGACCGCACGGCAGGAGACCGCACGGCAGGAGAGCGGCACGGCAGGAAACCGCACGGCAGGAAACCGCACGGCAGGAAACCGCACGGCAGGAGACCGCACGGCAGGAGACCGCACGGCAGGAGACCGCACGGCAGGAGGCGGCACGGCAGGAGGCGGCACGGCAGGAAGCGGCACGGCAGGAAGCGGCACGGCAGGAAGCGGCACGGCAGGAAGCGGCACGGCAGGAAGCGGCACGGCAGGAAGCGGCACGGCAGGAAGCGGCACGGCAGGAAGCGGCCGATAGACGGGAAGCAGCGCTTCGGGCGATCGGACGACAGCTGGACGAGGAGGCCGCCCGGCGTGACGCGGCAACGGCTGCAGCGCGCCTGTCACCATCGTCGAGCAGCGCACGTCGATACAGGCTATTCGGTCGGACCGATCCCAACGCGGAACTCATCCTTTACGTGGAAGCCTGGAGCCGAAAGATCGAGCTGAACATGACGTTCGACATGGCCCGCGAAGCGGCGAAGCAGCCTCACAAGAATCCCCTGGTCACGGTGGCCGTTCGTCGCGATGGATCGGTGGAGTCGGTGACCTTCGATCAATCCAGCGGCGTGCCCGCCCTCGACGAAGCGATTCGACGCGTCGTGCACAGCCAGACGCCCTACCAGGTGTTCCCGCCGGGCCTGGCCAGCGAGTTCGACGTGATCGAGATCCGACGGACCTGGCACTTCGACGTTGCGATCCGGCTGTACTGACTGGGCGGCCGTCTTGCTCAACGGCCGCTCCGCGGCAGCCCGATCGTCGCATGGGCGGCTGCGCTGAGTCGGGGGGCGAGATACGATCCTGTCGGTCAACAACCGGCCAGGGACAGACGTATTGGATCGCTATGCAATTTGCCTACAAGCAGACACTCGGCTTCGAGTCCGCCTTCGACGGCCGCAGAATAGCGAACCCCTCGCCCGGTCGAATGGGAAAAGCTGGAAGCTTGCTACGCCGACGCTTGCTTGCTGGCAGATCGAAATTGCGCCTCGAGCCTGGACTCATGATCCACCAGTGCCTGCTCCTGAGCGCGAATCTCATTCATGAATGCTTCGGTGGCGGGCGACAGAGGTCGACTTCTCAGATAGATGAACCCGTAGCTCGCACGGAAGTCGAGCCCCGGCGTAGGAACAATCACCACGCCACCGGTCCTGAGGTCCTGCTCCACCAGTGTCAGCGTACACAGGAGCAGGACCTCGCTCCGGACAACCAAATGCCCGAGGATGGTCGGCGTCCCGACGTCGACCGCCGGAACGAAGTCGCCGCTGAAGGAGTCGATGTAGCCTGCGCGTCCGATGTCCCGTGGCAAGGCTGCAGCGTGGCGAGGCGGAAGACGGGTGGTGGCCCAGGGATATTGAACCAGGTTCTGGAGCGTGATCGCGCGCTTGCGGAGAATCGGGTGCCCCGCGCGGCAGCAGAAATGGGCCCGGTGTTGCCCAATCATTTCGGTCTGCAGCGAGTCGTCCAGCACGGCGCCACTGAGTTCGGCGATGCCGAGGTCGACCTTCTTGTTGACAACTGCCTGGGTCACCTCCCGCCAGGCGGTCGATTGAAACGAGACTCTGAGATTCGGATGCTTGGCCAAGAGAGCACCGGCCGCCGGATATGCGGACATGGCGCTGGGCAGCGGGCCCAGCGCAACCGTCAGTGATCCCGTTTCCAGGCCGGCGAGGAGGTTGATCCTGCGCAGGAACTCGCTCTCCATCTGAACGGTGTCGTGCGCGTGCTCCACGACGAGCTTGCCGAACTCGGTGGGGATGACTCCGTCCCGTCGGCGTTCGAAGAGCTTCACGCCCAGTTCGGACTCGAGGTTCTGGATGCTCTTGGTCAGTGCGGGCTGGGAGATCCGCAGCGTGGCCGCCGCCCGGCGGAAGCTCGCGTGCTCGGCCACGCTCACGGCATGACGCAATCGCAATGCTGTGATCACGATAGATTTTGGGTTATCGAACAATAAGTTTCACTGTCGCTAGAGTTAATTTAACATGTTCTACGACTGGAACATCATTCCCATCGGCCAAGCGCTGTGGCTGCAGGAACTTGAGTCCTACGGGCTGTGCCCGGCGCTGCAGTCCCCGACGTCCCACAGCCTGGGCCAGGTTCTCACGCAGGTAGGAAACAGATGGCGCGGACTCGCACCCGTGGAGACTAGGTCGCAATGAAAGCGCGTGGAGCGGCGATCTTTGTTTGACGTAAGCGGGCGCCAAGAAAGCGGCGCTCGCACTTCTTGCGAAATGGTGCCAAATATGAAGGCCCTAACGAGACATCCAGCCATTTTTCGCGTCCTTGCATTGGGTGCGTTGCTTGCCCTGGGCACGCCCGCCCTTGCGCAAACCGACCCGTTGCCATCGTGGAACGACGGTGCCGCCAAGAAGGCGATCGTCGCGTTCGTGCAGGCGACAACGACACAAGGCAGCCCGCAGTTCGTGCCGCCTGAGGAGCGCATCGCCACGTTCGACCAGGACGGCACGCTGTGGGTCGAGCATCCGGTGTACTCGCAGGTGATGTACATCCTCGAGAGTGTGCCGGCGCTGGTCAAGGCGAAGCCCGAACTGGCCAAGGTTGCGCCGTTCTCGACGGTGCTGGAGATTCTGAAGGGCGATCGCGCCGCCATTGTCAAGCTGACGGTGCCCGACCTCGAGAAGCTGGCCGCCGCCACGCTGACCGGCATGTCGGTCGAGACCTTTCAGGCACAAGCGAAGAAGTGGCTCGCCGAAGCCAAGGACCCGCGCTGGAAGAAGTCGTACACCGAGCTCACCTACCTGCCGATGCAGGAAGTGCTGAAGTACCTGCGTGCCAACGGCTACAAGACCTACATCGTCACCGGCGGTGGCCAGGACTTCGTGCGCCAGTACTCTGAGGCCGTCTATGGCATCCCGCCGGAGCAGGTGATCGGCACTGCCGGCGGCACGAAGTACGGCTACGCCAAGGACGGCAAGCCGTTCCTGACCAAGGAGCCCAAGCTGCTGCTCAACGACAACAACGCCGGCAAGCCCGAGGGTATCCACCTGATGATCGGGCGCCGTCCGCAGATGGCGGTTGGCAACTCGACCGGCGACCAGCAGATGCTGGAATACACCAAGGCCGGCGACGGCGCGCGGCTGTCGATGCTGGTGCTGCACGACGATGCGAAACGCGAATATGAATACGGTCCGGCGCGAGGGCTGCCCCCCAGCAAGGTCGGCACTTTTCCGCAGACTTTGTACGAACAGGCGCAGAAGCAGGGCTGGACGGTCATCAGCATGAAGAACGACTGGAGGCGTGTCTTCTCCTTCGAGTGACGCGAGCAATGACGACGGTTGATCAGGCCCGAACAAATCTTCCCAAGGAGTCTAGACAGTGAGAATGAGAAATCTGTTTGCAGCACTTGTCGCGGGCGGTGTGGTTGCGCTGGGCGTTGTATCGCCTGTGCTTGCCCAGGCGCCGGCCAAGAAGCCCAACATCCTGTTCATCGTGTCCGACGACACCGGCTACGGCGACCTCGGGCCCTACGGTGGCGGCGAGGGCCGCGGCATGCCGACGCCGAGCATCGACCGGATGGCGAACGACGGGATGACGTTCTTCTCGTTCTACGCGCAGCCGAGCTGCACGCCGGGTCGCGCCGCGATGCAGACCGGGCGCATCCCCAATCGCAGCGGCATGACCACCGTGGCGTTCCAGGGCCAGGGCGGCGGGTTGCCGGCGGCGGAGTGGACGCTTGCGTCGGTGCTGAAGCAGGGCGGCTACCAGACCTACTTCACGGGCAAGTGGCACCTCGGCGAAGCCGATTACGCGCTGCCCAACGCGCAGGGCTACGACGAGATGAAGTACGTCGGCCTCTATCACCTCAATGCCTACACCTACGCCGACCCGAAGTGGTTCCCGGACATGGATCCGGAACTGCGGGCCATGTTTGCGAAGGTCACCAAGGGCGCGCTCTCCGGCAAGGCCGGGGAGAAGGCGTTCGAGGAGTTCAAGATCAACGGCCAGTACGTCGACACGCCGGTCATCGACGGCAAGCCGGGGGTCGTCGGCATTCCGTACTTCGACGGCTACGTCGAGAAGGCGGCACTGGAGTTCCTCGACAAGGCGGCCAAGTCCCCGGGCAAGCCGTTCTACATCAATGTCAACTTCATGAAGGTGCACCAGCCGAACATGCCGGCGCCGGAGTTCGAATTGAAGTCCCTGTCCAAGAGCAAGTACGCCGATTCGGTCGTCGAGCTCGACACCCGCATCGGCCGGATCATGGACAAGCTGCGCGCGCTGGGTCTGGACAAGGACACGCTCGTCGTCTACACCACCGACAACGGGGCCTGGCAGGACGTCTACCCGGATGCGGGCTACACGCCGTTCCGCGGCACCAAGGGCACCGTGCGGGAAGGCGGCAACCGCGTTCCCGCGATCGCCGTCTGGCCGGGAAGGATCAAGGCCCAGGCAAAGAACCACGAGATCGTCGGCGGCCTCGATCTGATGGCGACCTTCGCCGCCGTCGGCGGGGTCAAGTTGCCGGAGAAGGATCGCGAGGGACAGCCGATCATCTTCGACAGCTACGACCTGTCGCCGGTGCTGTTCGGGACGGGCAAGTCCCCGCGCAAGGAGTGGTTCTACTTCACGGAAAACGAGTTGTCGCCGGGCGCGGCCCGCGTCGGCAACTACAAGGCCGTTTTCAACCTCCGCGGCGACAACGGCCAGCCCACCGGTGGCCTTGCGGTTGACACCAACCTGGGCTGGAAAGGTGCGGCGAAATACGTCGCCACGGTGCCGCAGATCTTCGACCTGTGGCAGGACCCGCAGGAGCGCTACGACATCTTCATGAACAACTACACCGAGCGCACCTGGACGATGGTCCCCATCACCGAGGCCATCACCAAACTGATGAAGACCTATGTCCAGTACCCACCGCGGAAGCTGCAGAGCATGGGCTACGACGGACCGGTCGAGATTTCCAAGTACCAGCAGTTCCAGTGGGTGCGTGAACAGTTGATGAAGGACGGCGTCAACATCTCGCTGCCGACCGGCAACTAGCGCCGAGCACCCGGCATCAGAGTGCACCGTCGGCCAGCAGTAGCACAGGGGTGAACCGTCGCGCTGCATATCCGTAAAGGCATGGAGGGCGACGTTCTTTTGGCCTGCCGAGACGCGGGTGAGGCCGACGGTGGCTGGGCGCGTCGATCTTGAATGCGGCCGAGAGTGGTGTCTTTCGCCGCGATGACGCGCAAGAGCGTTGCACCTGGGCCGTCGTCCAAGCCCTCACCGGCTGGCGGCGGCCTTTCATTTCGACAAGCGCATTTGATTGCATACGGAGTGGATCGGTATGAAGCGTACCTGCGAACATTCTCTTCTTGATCGTGCCGTTCGGGCGACTGCGCTCGCCGCGGCGATGGGCGTGATGGCCGCAGCGTCGGCTGCGGCCGCGCCGATCAATGGCCAGGTCCTCGGCGGCGGGACGCCCATCGCGGGCTCAACTGTGACGCTGTGGGCCGCGAGCGCCGGAACACCCAAGTCGCTGGCGCAGGCGACGACCGGCGCCGACGGCAGCTTCGCGCTCCTGGCGCCGGATGCGCCCGATGCCGGCGCGAGCCTTTACCTGACGGCGAAAGGCGGCCGCTCGGCGGCCGACAAGGGGACCGGCCCGAATGACGCGACTGCGTTGATGACCGTGCTGGGCAGCAAGGCTCCGGCAAAGGTCACGATCAACGAGATGACGACCATCGCGTCGGTATGGACGCACAACCAGTTCATCGACGGCACCGCGATCAAGGGCCTCCCGTTGCAACTCAAGATCACGGCCGGCAACGTGCCGAGCTTCGTCGACCTCGCGACCGGTGGCTGGGGCGGCACGATTCAGGACCCACTCAACAGCGGCCAGACGCCGACGATGGCCAACTTCGCCACCCTCGCCAACGCACTCGCTGGCTGCGTGACGCAGGTCAAGCCGGGCGCGTGTGAGGCGCTGTTCGATGCGGCGAAAGGCCCCGTCGGGCCCGCACCGCGTGACACGTTGACGGCTGCCCAGGCGATCGCCCGTGCTCCGTGGTACCGGCCAGCGCGCGTGTTCGCGCTGCTCGACGCGTTCTATCCGGTGCCACAGGGCAAGAACCTGCGCCCGGCGCCGTATGCACCGTACCTGCAGTTCTCGCCCAGCGCCTGGGTGCTGCCGCTGAAATTCGACGGCGGTGGCTATCGCGCCGGTGGCAAGGCGATGTTCGACCGCGAGGGCAACCTCTGGGTCGGGAACAATTTCACCGTCGGCTGGCAGGCCAACGACGCGCTGTGGCAGGGCAACGCCAGCAAGTTCGACCCCAACGGCAAGCCGCTGTCGCCGATCACCACCGGCTTCACCGGCGGTGGCATGGAGGGCGGCACTTTCGGAGCGGCGGTCGATCTGAAGGGCAATGTCTGGCTGTCGAGCTATGGCAGCAAGTCGATCACGGTGTTCGACAAGGACGGCAAGCCGCTGACCCCGCCCGAGGGCATCAACTTCAGCGGCCGCCTTGGCTTGATGCAAGGAATCATCACGGCACCCAACGGCGACGTGTGGGCGCTGGGAGTCTCGAAACGACAGCTCCTCCACTTTCCGGGAGGCGACTGGAAGAACGGCAGGATTGTCTGCGAGGGCGACAGCGCCGAGCCCTGCAAGTCGTTCACGGCGCCGTTCCACCTCGCCATCGACCAGCAGGACCGCATCTGGGTCTCGGACAGCTCGTTCCACGTCATCCGCTTCCCGGCGTCCGAACCCAGCAAGGCCGTGAAGCTCGAGGTGCGCTCCAATAACAGCGGCCTCAACATCGACAGCCAGGGGAATGTCTGGGTGACGAACCGCTTCGGGCCCGGCCTGTTGGGCATGGCGCACATGGTCGACATGGCCGTGCACCTGAAGACCGGGGGCGTGCTCTCGGCCTCGGACTACCTGACCAAGACCATGTCGGAACAGAAGGGCGGCAGCGGCAGCGTCACCCTGCTGCGGCCCGACGGAACGCAGTTCCCGGGCTCGCCGTTCAAGGGCGGCGGCCTGCCCGGCCCCTGGGCGGTGGTGGTGGATGGCAACGACAACGTCTGGGTCAGCAATTTCGCCATGCCGGCTAGCCCGATCGTGCAGCTCTGCGGCGTACGCACCGAGAACTGCCCGCCGGGGATGAAGACCGGCGACCAGATCTCGCCGCCGGGCGGCTACGTCGGCGGCGGTTTGCAGCTGCAGACCGACATCGCCATTGGCCCGGCGGGCGACGTCTGGGCTATGAACAACTGGCAGGACATCGACAGTTGCTACGCCGGTCCCGCTGAGGCGCTGTCGACGCGCTGCGGTGGGCAGGGCGTGGTGATCTTCTTCGGCATGGCGAAGCCGGTGCGCGCGCCGCAGATCGGTCCGGCGCAGCCGTACTGATGCAATGACTCATGTCGGCGTTCGGGTGAACGACGCCGATCCAATGTGGAGAACGCAACGATGAACCAGATGCAAGCGAAATGGACGACATCGACGGCGCTGGTCACCGCGCTGGCCGCGGGCGCGCTGCTCGCGGCGGCGCCCGCCCGCGCTGAGATGAGCGCCGAGGAGCTCGCCAAGCTAGCGCAGAACCCGGTCGGCAATCTCATCAGCCTGCCGTTCCAGAACAACACCAACTTCAACTTCGGGCCGGAGAAGGGCACGCAGAACATCCTCAACATCCAGCCGGTGATCCCGATCTCGGTGAACGAGGAGTGGAACATCATCACGCGCACCATCCTGCCGGTGATCTGGCAGCCGTCGCTGGGCCCGGGAATCGACAGCAACACCGGCATCGGCGACACGACGTTCACGGCATTCCTGTCGCCGGCCAAGCCGGGCCACTGGATCTGGGGTGCGGGCCCAGTTGTGCAATTGCCGACCAACAGCAACGCAGTGCTGGGCAACAAGAACTGGGGGATGGGCGCATCGTTCGTCGTCCTGCACCTCGAGCACGGCAATCCTTGGGTGTACGGGGCGTTGGTGAACAACGTCTGGTCGCTGACCAGCAACAAGCAGGGCGGCTCGTACAGCAACGGGCTGATCCAGCCGTTCGTCAATTACAACTTCTCCGATGGGTTCTACCTCACCAGCGCGCCGATCCTGACTGTCGACTGGAAGGCGGACAGCGGCAACCAGTGGACGGTGCCGCTGGGCGGCGGCGTGGGCAAGATCTTCCACTTCGGCAAGCTACCGGTGAACGCGCAGCTGTCGGCGTACTACAACGTCGTGAAGCCGGACTTCGGCGCGAACTGGCAACTACGCGCCCAAGTGCAATTGATGTTTCCCAAGTGACGGCCGGCCCCGCGCGCCTAGAGGGAGATGGTGCCGCGCCCCAGTTCGACCACGCGGCCGGAAACGCGGATCTTCCGGTCGGCGGTCACCTCGAGGCCCAGCCTGCAGAGGCGGCCGACGGCATCGCCCTGGGCGAGCGAGAGCCGCTGCGGCAGCGGCGCGCCGGTGGCGAGCAGCCAGCCGCCGAGGTTGGCGCAGGCCGAGCCGGTGCCCGGATCCTCGAGCACGCTGCCGTGCTTGGGAAAGAAGAAGCGGACGTCCATCGCGCCCGGGCCCGAGGGCGCGAACACGTAGGCCATCGCCCGCGTGCCGTTGCCGCCGTGCGCCTGCAGGAGGTCGGCGCGGGGCGCCGCGCGGGCGACCGCCGCGGCCGACGCCAGCGGGATCACGAGCTGTTCCGACCCGGTGTCGACCCAGAGCGGCGGCGCCGCGGGATCCGGCGCGACGTCGTCCTCGGCGAGCCCGAGCATCGCCGCCAGCTCGGCGCGGGTCGCGGCCACGGCGCGATGCCGCGGCGCGTTGGCGTCCAGCGTCCACACGTCGCCGGCGGCCGCGACCGGAATGACGCCCGCCTTCATCTCCAGCGTCACCCGGTCGGGGTCGCCGCCCGCTGCCTGCGGCGGCACGGCCGGTTCTCCCGTGCGCCGCGGCACGCGATCCGGAGCGGGCGAGTCTCCGGCCTGCCGCAGCGCCCGGACGACGTGCGCGGTGCCGAGCGTCGGGTGCCCGGCGAACGGCATCTCGAAGGTCGGGGTGAAGATGCGCACCTGCGCGGTGGCGGCGGTCGACGGCAGCACGAACGTCGTCTCCGACAGGTTGAACTGCAGCGCCAGCGCCTGCATCGTCGGCGTGTCGAGGCCGCGCGCGTCCTCGAACACGCACAGCGGGTTGCCGGCCAGCGGCGATTCGGCGAATACGTTGACCAGGCGGAAAGCGTAGCGGGTCACCGGATCCCCTCGTCGACGGCGCGGGCAAGCGCGACGAACGACGCTTCGTCGGTCGCCTGCGGTACGGCGACCAGCGCGTCGGCGTGCCGCGGGAAGTTGCGCGCCATCGAGCGCGTGTAGGTCGGGTCGTAGTGGCGCACCAGGAGCTCGCCGACCAGCGTGTCGAAGTCGCCCGCCGCTCCCGCGGCCGCCCAGCGGTCCAGCGTCGACTTGCCGTGCAGCGGCGCGAGATGCGCGAGCCGGTCGGACAGCGACTGCGGGTCGGCGAGGAAGTGCGCGTACTCGTCCTTCAGCAGCGCGACGCGCAGCGGCTGCGGAGTGTCGACGCGCACGCAGGGCGACTCGCGCATCGCCGCGAGCAGCGCATCGGGGACCTGCACGGTGCCGATCTTCTTGCTCTCCGATTCGACGTACACCGGCCGCGCGGGGTCGAGCCGCTCGAGCGCGGCGAGGAGCGCGCTGTCGAAGCCCTTCTGCGACGGCTGCGGATCGCCGGGGAGATCGCCGAGCAGCGAGCCGCGATGCCGCGCGAGCCCCTCGAGGTCGAGCGTCTGCGCGCCGATCGCCGCCAGCGCGGCGAGGAGCCGGCTCTTGCCCGAGCCGGTGAGGCCGCAGATGACCCGGTACCGGAACCGCGCCGGCAGCGTCTCGAGCTGGCCGACGACGTGGCGCCGGTACGTCCGGTAGCCGCCGTCGAGCTGTACCGCCTTCCACCCGATTTCGCCGAGGATGTGGGTGAGCGCGCCGCTGCGCTTGCCGCCGCGCCAGCAGTACACCAGCGGCGCCCAGTCGCGCGGCTTGTCCGCGAAGTCGACTTCGAGCATCCGCGCGATGTTGCGCGCCACCAGCGCCGCGCCCGCCCGCTTGGCCGCGAACGCCGAATCCTGCGCGTGCAGCGTGCCGATCCGGGCCCGCTGCTCGTCGTCGAGCACCGGATGGCTGGTGGCGCCGGGCAGGTGGTCCTCGGCGAACTCCGCCGGGCTGCGCACGTCGATGCGGTCGGGATGGCGCGCGAGCGCGTCGATGCCGACCTTGTGGTCGCGCTCGCGCTCGCGGCCACGCCCGTGTCCGGAGGCGGGGCTCGCCGTCATCGCGGCTTCAGCAGCGGCACGAGCGCCGGCCACAGGTTGTCGAGCAGCAGCGGCTGCGCCGCGACCGACGGATGGATGCGGTCGGGCTGGAACAACTCGTTGCGGTCGCCGAAGCCCTCGAAAAAGAACGGCACCAGCGCGGTGCGGCGCGCCCTGGCGACGTCGGCGAACAGTGTCTCGAAGCCGCGCCCGTAGGCAGCCCCGTAGTTGGGCGGGACCCGCATTCCGACGATCAGCACCCTGGCGCGCGCGGCCTGCGCGGCGACGACCATCGCGTCGAGATTGGCGCGCGTCGCGGCGAGGTCGCCGCCACGCAGCGCGTCGTTGCCGCCGAGCTCGATGACGACGACCGCCGGCTGGTGCCGCGCCAGCAGCGCCGGCAGCCGGCTGCGGCCGCCGGCGGTGGTGTCGCCGCTGATGCTGGCGTTGACGACGCGATGCGGCTGCCGCTCTGCGGCGAGCCTGCGGGCGAGGAGGTCGGTCCAGCCGGTGCCCCCCGGCAACCCGTAGGCGGCCGAGATCGAGTCGCCGACGACCAGGATGACGGGCGCGCCGGCGGCCTCGGCCGTGGCCGCGCGGGCCGGCGCCACGATCGCCGCCCCGGCGACTGCGATCGCGAACAGCGCGCGCAACGCCAGCGCAGAGGCGTAGCGGCGGGACGGCGAGGGCGGGAGGGATGGCATCAGGGCGGCTGCGGTGGCGGACGGGGCGCTCCGCCTTTCGACCATGGGGGTGCGAACCGGCGGGGACAAGGCGGCGAACCGCGATTGTAGAGCCTCGGCCGGCGGCGGCGGGGCAGGCGGGTAGAATCAGGCGACGCGGTCCCGAATCCGCCGCCGCGCCCGACCGTCGACGCTCGGCTGTCCAGCCGCGCAGCGGTTGCGCCGCGCCGCCGGCGCCCTCATGTAAAGCCCTTGCGGGCGATGACGCCCGCCGCCCCTTCGTCTGCCTCCCCCATGAATTCCTCCCTGCTGCGCGCCGACACCCTGACCAAGATCGTCACCAGCGGCGACGAGCCGCTGACCATCCTCGACGGCGTCTCGTTCGACGTCGAGCCGGGCGCGACGGTCGCGATCGTCGGCGCGTCGGGGTCGGGCAAGACCACGCTGCTGGGTTTGCTGGCGGGGCTCGACCGGCCGACGCAGGGCGACGTGTTCGTCGACGGCATCTCGCTCGCGGGCCTCGACGAGGACGCCCGCGCGGCGATGCGGCAGCGGCTGCTCGGCTTCGTGTTCCAGTCGTTCCAGCTGCTGCCCGCGCTGACCGCGCTCGAGAACGTGATGCTGCCGCTGGAACTCGCCGGCGCACCCGACGCGGCGGCCGTGGCGCGCGAGTGGCTGGGCAAGGTCGGCCTCGGGCGGCGCACGACGCATTATCCGAAGCAGCTGTCCGGCGGCGAGCAGCAGCGCGTGGCGATCGCCCGCGCCTTCGCCGGCGAGCCGAAGCTGCTGATGGCCGACGAGCCGACCGGCAACCTCGACGCGGCGACCGGGGTCGAGGTCGCCGACCTGATGTTCCGGCTGAACCGGGAGCGGGGCACGACGCTGGTGCTGGTCACGCACGACACCACGCTGGCCACGCGCTGCGCCCGGCGCCTGTCGCTGGCGTCGGGCCGGCTGGTCGCCGACGAGCGCGCGGCCGCATGAGGTTCGCGTCGAGGCACCTGCCGTACGTCGCGCCGGCGCGGCCGTCATGCCGCCGGGTGCGTCCGCGATGATCGCCACGTTCAGGCTCGCGCTGCGGATGCTGGTGCGCGACTGGCGCGCCGGCGAACTGACCGTGCTCGCCGCCGCACTGGTGCTCGCCGTCGCCAGCATGGGCACCGTCGGCTTCTTCGCCGACCGGGTGAAGACCGCGCTGACGCTGCAGGCGAACCTGCTGCTCGGCGCCGACGTCGTGATTTCCAGCGACCGGCCGCTGCCGGACGCGCTCGCCGCCGACGCGGCGAAGCGAGGGCTGCTGACGGTGCCCGTCGTCCGCTTCAACAGCATGGTCCAGCGCGAAGGCGGCGCGGGGGGGCTGGTGCTGGCGACGGTGAAGGCGGTCGGCCCCGGGTATCCGCTGCGCGGCGCGGTGACGCTGGTCGACCCCGAACGCCCCGATGGCCGGCGCGCCGACGCCATCCCCGCCCGCGGCGAGGTCTGGCCCGACACGCGCTTCGCGCAGCGCCTCGGCCTCAAGACCGGCGACCGGCTGGCCGTCGGCGAGACCGTGCTCACCGTCGGCCCCGTCATCCTGCAGGAGCCTGAAGTCGCCACCGGCATCCTGTCGAGCGGGCCACGCCTGCTGATGCACCAGGACGACGTTGGGGCGACCAACCTGCTGCAGCCGGGCAACCGCGCGACGTACCGGCTGCTGGTCGCCGATCGCGCCGGCCGCGATTCGCTGGCCGGCTACGTCACCTGGGCGCAGAACGAGCTCAAGCCCGGGCAGCGGCTGGAGAACGTCCGCGACGTGCAGCCGGAGGTGCGGCAGACGCTGGAGCGCGCCGAGCGCTTCCTCGGCCTCGCGTCGCTGGTCGCGGTGATGCTGGCCGCGGTCGCGGTCGCGCTCGCGGCCTCGCGCTACCTGCGCCGCCACCTCGACACCGCCGCGATGCTGCGCTGCCTCGGCACGTCGCAACGGCGGGCGCTGGCGCTGTTCGTCACTGCAGTTCGTCGTGCTGGGCGTTGCCGCCAGCGCGGTCGGCGTCGTGCTGGCGCTGGCGGGCCAGGCGTTGCTGGTCTCGCTGCTGGCGTCGATCGCGCAGACGACGCTGCCGCCGCCCGATGCGCTGCCGGGCCTTGCCGCCTTCGCCGCCGGCATGCTGCTGCTGCTGGGATTCGCGCTGCCGCCGCTGGTCGCGCTGGCCGGCGTGCCGCCGCTGCGCGTGCTGCGCCGCGACCTGCCGCGGCCGCGACCGTCGTCGGTGCTGGTCTACGCGCTGGGCGCCGTGGTCATCGCGCTGCTGATCGCGTGGCAGGCGAAGGATCCGACCGCCGGCGGGATCATGGTCGGTGCGATCGGCGGGCTGCTGGTGGTGTCGGCGCTGGCGGCGTGGCTGCTGATCCTGCTGCTGAAGCGCCTGCCGCAGCGCGGCGTCACCTGGCGCTTCGGCCTCGCCAACCTGCGACGGCGGCCGCTGGCGTCGAGCCTGCAGGTCGCCGCGCTGGCGCTGGGGCTGATGGCGCTCTTGCTGCTGACCGTCGTTCGCGGGGACCTGATGCAGAACTGGCGCGCGAGCCTGCCCGCCGACGCGCCGAACCACTTCGTCATCAACGTGCTGCCGGATCAGGTCGACGCCGTGCGCGCGTCGCTCGCGCAGGTGACCGGCGGCGAGGTGACGCTGTTCCCGATGGTTCGCGGCCGGCTGGTCGCGGTCAACGGCGCGCCGCTCGACAGCACCCGGTTCGACAATCCCCGCGCGCGCCGCCTCGCCGAGCGCGAGTTCAACCTGTCGACGGCGGACACGATGCCGTCGACCAACCGGCTGACCGCGGGCCGGTTCTGGGGGCGCGACGCGAAGCCCGAACCGGCGATCTCGATGGAGGACGGCATCGCCGGGTCGCTGCAGCTGAAGCTCGGGGACCGGCTGACGTTCGACATCGCGGGCACGCCGGTGACCGCGCCGATCACCAGCCTGCGCAAGGTCGACTGGGACAGTTTCCGGCCGAACTTCTTCACGCTTTTCCCGCCGGGCGCGCTCGACGGCATGCCGACGTCGTACCTCGGTGCGGTGCGCGTGCCGGAAAACGCCGCCGGCGGCGCGTGGCTGTCCGCGTTCGTCCAGCAGTTTCCGAACGTGCTGGCGATCGACGTCGGCGAGGTGATCCGGCAGGTGCAGTCGATCATGGACCAGGTGGCCCGAGCGGTCGAGTTCGTGTTCCTGTTCACGCTTGCCGCGGGGTTGCTGGTGCTGCAGGCGGCGATCGCCGCGACGCAGGACGAGCGCCGCTTCGATGCCGCGATCCTGCGCACGCTGGGCGCGTCGCAGCGGCAGCTGTCCGCCGCGCAGATCGCCGAATTCGTCGTGCTGGGCGCGCTGGCCGGGCTGCTGGCCGCGACCGGGGCGTGGATCACCGGCAAGGTGCTCGCCGATCGCGTGTTCCAGATCCCGTTCGCGGCAAGCTGGACGGTGTGGGTCTGGGGCATCGGCGGCGGTGCAGTCGCGGTCACGCTGGCCGGCTGGCTGGGCACGCGCAGCACGGCCAAGCATCCGCCGCTGGAAGTGATCCGGCAGCTGGGCTGAGGCGGCGACGATGAGCGACGTCGAAGGCGCGCCGGCCGATCCGGCGACGCCGTTCGCGGCGATCGGCGGCGAGCCCGGCGTACGCGCGCTGGTCGACCGCTTCTACGACCTGATGGAACTCGAGCCGGCGTACGCGGGCATTCGTGCGCTGCACGCGCCGTCGCTCGACGCGGCGCGCGAGAAGCTGTTCCTGTTCCTCGCGGGATGGCTGGGCGGACCGCCGCTGTACACGGACCGCTACGGCCATCCGCGGCTGCGCGCGCGGCACCTGCCGTTCGCGATCGGGACCCGCGAGCGCGACCAGTGGCTCGGTTGCATGCGGCAGGCGCTCGACGACACGGGGGTCGAGGCGGCGCTGGCGACGAAGCTGATGGACGCGTTTTTCGGCACCGCGGACTGGATGCGCAACCGGGAGGGGTAGCCCGGACGCGCGCCCGTCGCCGACGATCGGCAACCGCCGATCCGGATCCGCACTTGGCATGCTTGTTGCTGTTTTCAGAGTGAACTCCCGGGAAGGGATCGCGGCCACGGCCGTCGTCCTTTCCGGGGTTGGCAAAAACTCCTTTGAAAACACGGCAATCCAAGCCACAGATGGTCCCCGGCCCGCGTCCGACGGAGCTTCCCCCCAGAGGGTTGGTCACGGCCATCGCCGCTGCCGGGCTGCCCATGGCGGTCGCGCTGCGCGCATTCTGCCGGCACGCCCTGCTGCTCCTCTGCCTGGCGTCCGCCGGCGTCGCGCCGGCGGCGGTCGTGCCGGCGGAAGGGGATCTCGACGACCGGCTGTTGGCGATCGAGGTCGACCTGCTCGGATTCCCGCGCCGGGCCGAGGCGGAACTCGACGCCCTCGCCGCGCAGACCCGCGCCGCCGATGCGGCGACGCGACGGTTCGGCTTCGCACTCACCGGGCAGGCGCGGGTCGCCGCGGCGCACATCGACGCGGCGCTGGAACTCGCCGACCAGCTCGACAAGGAGGCCCGCGAGTCGCGCAGCGAGGCCACTGCGGCCGTCGCGCTGCTGATCCGCAGCGATGCCCAGGTCTGGCAGGGGGACGTCCCCCACGCGAACCTGATCGCGAACAACGCCCGGACCCTCGCGCAGAACGCCGGCGACAACTACGTCCGGTACTGGGCGGCGATGTCGGCCGGCGTCACCGCACGGCTGCTCGGGCAGCTGGACGAGGCGCAGGCCAGCCTGCGGGAGGCCTACGTGGTGGCCGACAACGCGCAGAATCCCTACCGGCGTGCCGCCGCGCTGTACCAGCTGTCGGTCCTCGATCGGATGAACAAGCAGGCGGACCGCGCGCTGACGCAGAGCCAGCAGGCGTTCGCCGAGGCGAAGCTCGCCGGCAGCACGTTCGGCATGGCCAAGGCCAAGATGGCGGAGTCGGCGGCGCTCGAGGTCCTCGATCGGCCGGTGGGGGAGCTCGCGACGATGCAGGAGGCGCTGGCCATCGCCCGCGCCGCCGGGTCCAGCGTCGAGGAAAGCCTCGCGCTGATCAACCTCGCCGACATCTACCTTCGCCGCAAGGACTTCGACACGGTGCTCGAGATGTCGAGGCAATCGCTCGCCCTCGCCACCCAGTCCGGCGACGGCGCGCTGATCGCCACCAACAAGGCGAACATGGGATTCGCGCTGTTCGGCCTCGGCCGGATCGAAGCCGGCAAGCGCCTGGCCGAGGAGGCGCTGGTGGAGACCGAGCGCACCGGGGCCAGCGCGGAGATCGTCGACCTGATGGACGAGTACGGCAGGTACCTCGCCAGCGCCGGCGACTACAAGGGGGCGCTGGAGCTGCGCGACCGCCAGCACAAGGTCATCGAGAAGATCGCGACCACGACGCGGAAACGGGACCTGCTCGAGCTGCAGAGCAAGTTCGACTCCGAGCGGCGCATCAACCGGCTGGAGCTCGACAGCCGGGAATCGGAGCAGCGCGTCTGGTGGATGTTCGCCGTCATGTTCGCGCTGTCGTTCCTGGTCGTGGCCTTCCTCTACCGCAAGGTGCAGCTGACCAACCGGCTGCTCGCCCGGCGCAACACCGAGCTCGGCTTCTACAGCACGCGGGACCCGCTGACCTCGCTCTACAATCGCCGCCACTTCCAGCAGTTCATCAGCGAGGCGCCCGCCACGGAGAACCGGCGCAGTCCGGCGATCGACAACCCGGTGCAGGCGATCCTGCTGATCGACCTCGACCACTTCAAGTCGATCAACGACCAGCACGGCCATGCCGCGGGCGACGCCGTCCTCGTCGCTGTCGCGCAGCGGCTGCGGAGCGCGCTGCGGGAAACCGAGATGATCGTCCGCTGGGGCGGCGAGGAATTCCTGGTGTTCATCCCGATGGTGCCCGCGGACCGCGTCGACGAAATCGTGCTGCGGGTGCTGCACGCCGTATCGGACGAGCCGATCAGCTACCAGGGCACCGACATCCGCGTGACCGCGTCGATCGGCTACGCGCCGATGCGCCTGGCGCCGAACGAAGCCGCGTCAGGCTGGGAACGGGCGCTCGACCTGGCGGACCGCGCGCTGTACGCGGCAAAGAAGCGCGGACGCAACCGAGCGTTCGGGGTTGCGGAACCGGAACCCCTCCGCGCGGCGGGACGCGACGCAGCCGACACCGGCGTGGAACGGACCTGGCAGGACGGCATCGAGGGCGTCAGCGAATTGCTGGGCACGACTGCCGGCAGCCCGCCGCCGGCGTGGCGGCTGCAGTAGGGCGCCCGCGGCGGCCGTCACTTCCCCGACAGCACGCTCTCGCGCGACCACAGCCGCGCCACCGCCGCGAGCGCGATCAGCGTCAGCGCCGCCGGCACCACGTACGACAGCGCAAGCTCGTGGGTCCCGATCGCCTCGCCGCGCAGCGCGCGCGCCAGCAGCGAGTACTGGCCGGAGATCGGCACCAGCGTCAGCCAGGCCGGCTCCTTGCGCTGCAGGAAGAGCTGCAGCATCGGCAGGATCGACACCACGAACAGCAGCAGCGACAGGTTGGACTGCGCTTCCTTGAAGGTCCGCGCGCGCGCGCCGACCCACAGCAGCACGGCGGGCGCCAGCGTCATCAGCGGGACCAGGATCGCGACGAAGCGGGCGAACTCGCGTTCGCCGAACAGGAACGGAACGCCGACCGACGGCAGCGGCGCGAAGCGCAGCGTCAGGTAGAACCCGGCGAGCGTCAGCACCACCACCAGCGCGTCCTGCGCGACCACGGCCAGCCACTTGCCCGCGGCCAGCTCCAGCGGCGTAGCCGGCGTCATCAGCAGCGGCTCCAGCGACTGCCGCTCGCGCTCGCCGGCGGTAGCGTCGAGCGCCGCCGCCATGCCGCCGATCACCGACGCGAACAGCCCGTAGTAGGCGACGAGGAACAGCACCAGCGCGCCGGAGCTCTGCGGCGTCGCGACGTTGACGACCTCGATTTCGAGCGGCGCCGCGACCTCGGGCGCGACGCCGCGCAGCAGCAGGCGGCCCCGGCCCCATTCGCGGTCGAAGGCGCGCAGCAGCGACTCGGTCTGGTCGATCGCCGCCCGGGCGCGGTCGCGCGAGCGGTCGTAGGTGAGGTGCACCTTCGCCTGCGTGCCCCGTTCGACGGCATCCCCGAAGCCGGGGCCGATCTCCAGCACGACGTCGAGGTCGCCGGCGCGCACCTGGGCGTCGTAGTCGGCAGGCGCGTCGACGATCTTCACCTGCCGTCGCTCGAGAAACGCCATCAGCGCCGGCGCATGCTCGCGGCCCGCGACGGGGAGCGTGAGGTCGCGCGCCTTGTCGGCCTGGCTCGCGATCAGGTTGAAGATCAGCAGCAAGAAGATCGGGCCCGCGGCGATCGCCGTCAGCAGCGTAACCGTCATCGTGCGCCGGTCACGCGCGAGGTCGACGATCTCCTTGCGCGCGACGGCCGCGACCCGGGCGAGCATGTGCTTATGCTGCAAGGCCTTCTCCCGAGCCGAGCAGCGTGACGAAGGCGTCCTCGAGCGTCGAGGCGCCCGAGCGGGCGACGAGCTCCGCCGCGGTGCCCTCGGCGACGACGCGCCCCGCGCCGAGGATCACGATCCGGTCGCACAGCGCCGACACCTCCTGCATCACGTGCGAGCTGAACAGCAGGCACTTCCCTTCGCCGCGCAGTGCGCGGAGGAACTCGCGCAGCGCGCGCACGCTCATGATGTCGAGGCCGTTGGTCGGCTCGTCCAGCAGGATGGTGTGCGGATCGTGGACCAGCGCGCGGGCGATCGCGGTCTTCATCTTCTCGCCCTGCGAAAAGCCCTGCGTGCGGCGGTCGGCGATGGCGGCGATGCCCAGGGTGTCGAGCAGCGCATCGATGCGTGCGTCGAGCGCAACGCCGCCCATGCCGTGCAGCTTGCCGTAGTAACGGATGTTCTCGCGGGCGGTCAGGCGCGGATACATCCCGCGCGCGTCGGACAGCACGCCGATCGAGCGGCGGACCGCGGCGCGCTCGCGCACCACGTCGGCGCCGCCGACACTCGCCTGTCCGGCGTCCGGCACCACCAGCGTCGCGAGCATCCGCAGCACCGTCGTCTTGCCGGCGCCGTTCGGCCCGAGCAGGCCGGTGATCGCGCCGTCCGGCGCGGCGAACGAGACGCCGTCGACGGCCCTGACCTCATGCCTGCGGCCGAAGTGCTTGACCAGTCCGTCGACGGCGATCACGGCGCCGCTCCCATCCGGCCCGGCCACAGGGGCGGGCGCGTGCTCTGCGCGAAATAGTCGACGCAGTCCTGCGGCAGCGTGCTGAAATCGGGGCGGTCGATGAACGTGGCGATGAGCTGCGGCGCGCAGGCGTGCGGCGACACGATGTGGGCGTAGCCGCTGGCGACGACGTGCCGGCTGTTCGGCAGCGTCTTCGCCACGCGCGCGCCGTTGGCGGCCGGCGTGACCGGGTCGAGGCCGCCCGACAGGATCAGCGCCGGGATGTCGGACCCGAACGGCGTGGTCGCGTCGGCAGGCTGGGTGCCCTTCGGCCAGACCGTGCACACGGCGAGCAGCCGCTGGGCGAGCTCGCGCGTGCGCACTCGCGCCAGCGCCGTCGCGGCCTCGCCCGGCGCGATGCGCGGGACGTCCTCGGCGCAGGTCACCGAGTAGTGGAGCGCGGCGTTGATCTGGTCGGTGAGGTCGGCGGTCACCAGCGACGCGGCGGCGTACAGCGGACCGAAGTCGCCGCCCGCGGCGCGGCCGACGATTTCCGGGATCAGCGCCTGCAGCTCGGGCAGGTAGGTCAGCGGCTGCAGCGCCCCGACGACGTGGTCGAAGCGGAGTTTCTGCGTGCGGGTCTCGCCGGTGCGCGGGTCGGCGAGCTCGACGTCGACGCCCGCGCCGAGCCGGGTCTCGAGCGCGGCGAGGTCGGCGGCGAGGTCCGGGTGCGCCTCGCGGCAGGCGGCGGACGCCCTGCACGCGGCGATCACGCCGTCGAGCACCGCGTCGCGCGTCGGCCAGATCTCCAGCGAGATCCGCATGTCCGGCGGCGCGACGCCGTCGAGCACGAGGCTGCGCACGCGATCGGGGTGGCGCCGGGCGTACTCCATCGCCGCGCGGGTTCCGTACGAGCCGCCCCAGAGGTTGATGCGGTCGAAGCCGAGCGCGGCGCGCACGGCGTCGAGGTCGGCGATCCACGCGGCGGTGGTGTACTGGCCGGCGTCGACGCCCTGTGCAGCGAGTTCGGCGGCGCAGGCCTTCGCGCGGGGCACCGGGTCGAGTTCCAGCGCGGCCTCGATGTCGCCTTCGTCGAACTTGAACGCGGCGCAGGTGAGCGGCGAGCTGCGGCCGGTCCCGCGCTGGTCGACGAGGACGATGTCGCGGTCCTTGCGCACGCGGTTGAGCAGCGCGGCGAACGGGCCGAGGTGCGACGCCGCCTGGCCCGGCCCGCCGGCCAGGATGAACAGCGGGTCGCGCTTCGGCGTCAGCGTGTTGGCCGGCAGCACGGCGACGAAGATCCGGATGCGCCGTCCGTCCGGCCGGGCCCGATCCTCCGGCACCTCGACCTCGCCGCACTGTGCCGCCATCGGCAGCCTGGGCAGCCGGCACTCGGACAGCAGCAGCGTGCGCTTCGGGCCCGCGCCGTCGCCGCAGCCGGCGACGCTCGCCGCCAGCGCGACGGCCACGGCCGCCGCGCGCCACGCGGACAGCCGGCCGGTCCGCCCGCTGGAGCGCGGGGGGCGGCGCGGCGCGTACTGCGGTCGAAGGCCGAACTCGGTCATGGCGGCGGATGGTAGCAGAGCCTGCGCGCCGGCCGCCGGCCCGCGGCGACGAAACGACGACCGCGCCGCCCGGACGGCGATCGGCGACGACGGATGGGGCGGGCCGTATACTCGCCCGACCCCTGCTCACGGACCTCGCCGCCATGACCTCCCGCGCGCTCGAACCCGGCATCGTCACCGACCTCACCGACCGGCTGAGCTATGCCGGTTACCTGCACCTCGACCGCCTGCTCGACGCGCAGCGGCCGCTGTCGGGCGACGCGACCAGCCCGGCCGGGCACGACGAGATGCTGTTCATCGTCCAGCACCAGGTGTCGGAGCTGTGGATGAAGCTGATGATCCACGAGCTCAAGGCCGCCATCGCCTGCGTGCAGAGCGGCGAGCTCGGCGCGAACTTCAAGATCCTCGCGCGGGTCAAGCTGATCCAGAAGCAGCTGTTCGAGATGTGGGCGGTGCTGGAGACGCTGACGCCCTCGGAGTACGAGGCGTTCCGGCCGGCGCTGGGCACGTCGTCGGGGTTCCAGTCCGCGCAGTACCGCGCCATCGAGTTCCTGCTCGGCAACAAGCAGGCGCGGATGCTCGACGTCTTCCGCTACGATCCCGCCACCCATGGACAGCTCGAGGCCCTGCTGCGCGCGCCGTCGCTGTACGACGAGTTCCTGCGCCATCTCGCCGGTCGCGGGCTGCCGGTGCCCGCAGAGTGCATCGAGCGCGACTGGTCGCAGCCGTATGCACGCAATCCCGACCTGGTGCCGGTGTTCAGGACGATCTACGGCGATCCGCGCCGGTGGTGGGACGCCTACGACATGTGCGAGAAGCTGGTCGACGTCGAGGAAGCGTTCCAGCTCTGGCGCTTCCGCCACATGAAGACCGTCGAGCGCATCATCGGGCACAAGCGCGGCACCGGCGGCTCGACCGGCGTCGGGTTCCTGAAGCAGGCACTCGAGCTGCGGTTCTTCCCTGAGCTGATCGACGTGCGCACCGAGATCGGCGCGCGCTAGCGGGGCCGACTACAATGCGCTGTGCGATGGCGCGGCGGGCGGTCCCGCCGGCGCCGCGTCGCCGCATCTTTGCCGCGCCTTTGCCGCGCTTTTGCCACCACCCGCCCCGATGCCCACCCGCCCGTCCAAGTCGCGTCCCGCCGCTGCGCGCGCATCCGCGTCGCACCCGGTCGAGCACGCGCTTGCCGCGTTGTCCGGCCGGGACCTCTCCGACGCCGCGATCGCCGCCCACGTCGCGCCGCTGTTCTCGCGCCATCGAAAGGCGTACGCCGGGCGAATCTACCTCGCCAACCACTCGCTCGGCCGGCCGCTGGACGCGACCGCCGACGACGTGGCGGAAGGCCTCGCGCACTGGTACGCCGCGATGGGCGGCGCCTGGGACGCCTGGGAGGCGGAGATGCGTGCCTATCGGGCGCGGCTCGCGGGGCTCCTGGGCGTGCCGCGCGCCGACAGCGTCGTGCCCAGGACCAGCGCGGCACAGGGCCTGCGCGCGGTGCTCAACAGCAGCGACGGCACGCCGCGGGTCGTCGCCACCCGCGGCGAGTTCGATTCGCTCGACGTCGTGCTGCGCGAGTACGCGCGGCGCGGACGCATCGCGCTGGCGCTGGTCGAACCGCGCGCCGACGGCCGCTTCGACACCGCGGACCTGCTCGCCGCGGTGGGTGCCGGCTGCGACCTCGTCGTCGTGTCCGAGGTCGTCTTCACCACCGGTCAGCGCCTCGACGGCCTGGGGGACATCGTCGCCGCCGCGCACGCGCAGGACGCGCGGGTGCTGGTCGACGTCTACCATTCGCTGGGCGTGGTGCCGCAGGAGCACGCCGACACCGGCGTCGATTTCGTCGTCGGGGGCTGCTACAAGTACCTGCGCGGCGGCCCGGGCGCGTGCTTCCTGTACGTGCATCCGCGGCATCTGGACTCGGGGCTGCGCACCCTCGACACCGGCTGGTTCGCCAAGGACGCGCCGTTCAGCTATGCGCGGCCGGATCCGCCGGTCTTTGCCGCCGGCGGCGACGGCTGGCTGGAGTCGACTCCGCCGGTGCTGCCGTTCTACCAGGCGCGGGCCGGCCAGCTGTTCGTGCAGTCGGTCGGCGTCGAGCGGCTGCGCGCGCATTCGCTCGCACGGCAACGCGAACTCGTCGACTGCCTTGCCGCGCACGGCATCGCCGCGCTGGGGGGCACCGAGGACCGCGGCGCGTTCGTCGTGGTCCGCGATCCGCGGGCGGTGGCGCTTGCCGACGCCGCCAGCGCACGCGGGGTCGTCTGCGACGCACGGGGCGATTGGCTGAGGCTCTGCCCCGACGTGCTGTCGACCGGCGCCGAGCTGGCGGCCGCGGCCGGCGGCCTGGCCGAGGTGATGCGCGGCTGATCCGCGGCGGGACCCGGCCGGCGCGGCGTCAGGCGCCTGCGCTGCGGATCACCAGCCGCACGATGACGAGCAGCGTGGCGATGAACGCCGCGCCGGCGAGCAAGCCGACGACGACGACGTGCAGCGGCTTGATCGTCACCGCATCCTGCGCCATCGCGCGGCCCTTGCGGACGCCGAAGAAGCTCCAGAACACCGCGCCGCAGACCTGCAGGAACGTCGCGGGCGCCGGCGTCGGCGCGGGGGGCGGGGCGGGGGTCGGCGCGTAGGTCGGCGCGGGGGGTGTGGGCGGCGTGGGGGCGGCGTCGGGCATCGCGGGGGCGGTCGGTGGGCGCGGGTTCGGTGGCCGGAGTCACCGGGCCGGGCCCAGCGGGCGGCGGCCCATCCGCCAAGCGCGGGCCGGATGCGCGCGCTCCGGCTGGCCCGGCGGGAGCATTCTAGCCCGGGGCTCCGCTCGCGGCCGCCCGCGCCTTGAATCGCCCCGGTTTCCCCCCATCTTCGAAGCAGACCAGATCCCGGAGGGGGCGTTCCATGCGCTTCGACAAGCTGACCACCAAGTTCCAGCAGGCCTTTGCCGACGCGCAAAGCCTCGCGCTGGGCAACGACAATGGATTCATCGAGCCGCAGCACATGCTCGCCGCGCTGCTCGCGCAGGAGGACGGCGGCACGTCGTCGCTGCTCGCGCGGGCCGGCGTCGCGGTGCCGCGGCTGTCGGCCGCACTCAAGGCCGCGATCGGCCGGCTGCCCAAGGTCGAAGGGGTCGGCGGCGAGATCGGCGTGTCGCGCGATCTCAACAGCCTCCTCAACCTGACCGACAAGGAAGCGACCAAGCGCGGCGACCAGTTCATCGCGTCGGAGCTATTCCTGCTGGCGCTCGCCGGCGACAAGTCCGACACCGGGCGCCTCGCCCGCGAGCACGGCCTCGACCGCAAGGCGCTCGAGGCCGCGATCGACACCGTGCGCGGCGGGGCCGGCGTCGACACGCAGGAGGCCGAAGGGCAGCGCGAGGCGCTGAAGAAGTACACCATCGACCTCACCGAGCGCGCCCGCGACGGCAAGCTCGACCCGGTCATCGGCCGCGACGACGAGATCCGCCGCACCATTCAGATCCTGCAGCGCCGCACCAAGAACAACCCGGTGTTGATCGGCGAGCCCGGCGTCGGCAAGACGGCGATCGTCGAGGGCCTGGCGCAGCGCATCATCAACGGCGAGGTGCCCGAGACGCTCAAGAACAAGCGCGTGCTGTCGCTCGACATGGCGGCGATGCTCGCGGGCGCCAAGTACCGCGGCGAGTTCGAGGAGCGGCTGAAGTCGGTGCTGAAGGACATCGCCGCCGATGCCGGCCAGACCATCGTCTTCATCGACGAGCTGCACACCATGGTCGGCGCCGGCAAGGCCGAGGGCGCGATGGACGCCGGCAACATGCTGAAGCCCGCGCTTGCCCGAGGCGAGCTGCACTGCGTCGGCGCCACGACGCTCGACGAGTACCGCAAGTACGTCGAGAAGGACGCCGCGCTCGAGCGGCGCTTCCAGAAGGTGCTGGTCGACGAACCCTCGGTCGAGTCGACGATCGCGATCCTGCGCGGACTGCAGGAGCGCTACGAGATCCACCACGGCGTCGAGATCACCGACCCGGCGATCGTCGCCGCGGCCGAGCTGTCGCACCGCTACATCACCGACCGCTTCCTGCCGGACAAGGCGATCGACCTCATCGACGAGGCCGCCGCCCGGATCAAGATGGAGATCGACAGCAAGCCCGAGTCGATGGACAAGCTCGACCGCCGCCTGATCCAGCTCAAGATCGAGCGCGAGGCGGTCAAGAAGGAAACCGACGAAGCGTCGAAGAAGCGCCTCGCCGCGATCGAGGAGGAGATCGCCCGGCTCGAGCGCGAGTACGCCGACCTCGACGAGGTGTGGCAGGCGGAGAAGGCCAACGTCGCCGGCACGCAGCACATCAAGGAGGCGATCGACAGGATCAAGCTCCAGATGGAAGAGGCCAAGCGCCGCGGCGACTGGCAGGCGGTGTCGGAGCTGCAGTACGGCCAGCTGCCGCAGCTCGAGGCGCAGCTCGGGAAGGCCGACGCCAAGACGCACACGCTCGAGGCGAAGAAGCCGAAGCTGCTGCGTACCGAGGTCGGCGCCGAGGAGATCGCCGAGGTGGTCTCGCGCGCGACCGGCATCCCGGTGTCGAAGATGATGCAGGGCGAGCGCGACAAGTTGCTGCACATGGAAGACGCGCTGCACCGGCGCGTCGTCGGCCAGGACGAGGCGGTGCGGCTGGTCGCCGACGCGATCCGCCGCTCGCGCTCCGGCCTCGCCGACCCCAACCGGCCGTACGGCTCGTTCCTGTTCCTCGGCCCGACCGGCGTCGGCAAGACCGAGCTGTGCAAGGCGCTGGCCGAATTCCTGTTCGATTCGGAGCAGCACCTCATCCGCATCGACATGTCGGAGTTCCAGGAACGGCATTCGGTCGCGCGGCTGATCGGCGCGCCGCCCGGCTACGTCGGCTACGAGGAAGGTGGTCACCTGACCGAACTGGTCCGCCGCAAGCCGTACAGCGTGATCCTGCTCGACGAGGTCGAGAAGGCGCACCCGGACGTCTTCAACGTCCTGCTGCAGGTCCTCGACGACGGCCGGATGACCGACGGCCAGGGCCGCACCGTGGACTTCAAGAACACGGTCATCGTGATGACGTCGAACCTGGGCTCGAACAAGATCCAGCAGCTGACCGAGGAGGGCGCCGAGCCGGCGATGGTGAAGCTCGCCGTGATGGCCGAGGTCAAGGCCAGCTTCCGGCCCGAGTTCGTCAACCGGATCGACGAGATCGTTGTGTTCCATCCGCTGGGCGAGGGGCAGATCGCCGACATCGCGCGCATCCAGATGCGGGCGCTCGAGGCGCGGCTGGCCAAGCTCGAGATCCGGCTGTCGGTGTCCGAGCCCGCGCTGAAGGCGGTCGCCGCGGCCGGCTTCGACCCGGTGTACGGTGCGCGGCCGCTGAAGCGGGCGATCCAGCAGCAGATCGAGAATCCGCTGGCGAAGGAAATCCTCGGCGGCAAGTACGCCGCCGGCGACACGGTGAAGGTCGGCGCCGTCGGCGGCGAGATCGCGTTCAGCAAGGGCTGACCCCGGCGCCCGCGGCCGGGGAGCGGATGCAGGCGGCCGCCCGGCCGATGCGCGGTCCTTGGGACCGGGCGCAGGCGCGCAGTCCGGAATAGCGTATACTTGTCGGTTGGCGTTTTCGGGTCCGCCGCGTTGGCGGGCCCGGCCGATTCAATTGGAGAAACACATGTCGAATACCATCAAGTCCATCCTGGCCGTGAGCGCCCTCGCGTTCGCCGCCGCCGCCGCCGCCCAGACCGCCGCGACCGCTCCGACCGCCAAGGCCGTCGACGCCGCGATGGTCGGCGACGTCGTCACGATCACCGCGAAGATCGAGGCCGTTGACCAGGCCAACCGCACCGTCACGCTGAAGGGCGCCGACGGCAAAGTCACCACGATGAAGGTAGGCCCCGAGGTCAAGAACTTCGCGCAGGTCAAGGCGGGCGACGAGCTCGTGCTCAAGCACGCCGAAGCCGTCGCGCTGGAGCTGAAGAAGGGTTCGGGCGGACGCAGCGCCGTCACCACGACGCTGCCGCCGCAGACCGCCCCGGCCGGCGCCAAGCCCGGCATGGCCACGGCGCAGCAGACCGTCATCGTCGCCAACGTGCAGTCGGTCGACACGGCGAAGAACGTCGTCGTGCTCGAAGGCCCCGGCGGCAAGTACCTGCCGATCAAGGTCAAGAACCCGGCGCTGCTGAAGGACGTCAAGGCCGGCGACAGCGTCGAGGTCAAGTACACCGAGGCGCTGGTGGTCGAAGTGGTCGGCCCGAAGAAGTGATGCCGGGCTGACCGGCTCCAGGTTCGTCGAAGCGGCGCGGGGGACTCCCGCGCCGTTTTCCTTTCTGCTGTTGCCGCCGGCCGCTGCCGCCGGCTCCCGTCGCCTGTGCACCGGGCGTCGCTGCCGGTGCGAACGCGGCGCAACCTCGTCCCGGGCCGCCCCGATGCACCCCGACCGCTCGCACGCCGATTCCTTGCCCTCCGCCTGGTTCGTCCGCTTCGCGCCGCTGATCGCGCCGGGGGCGCGGCTGCTCGATCTCGCCTGCGGGCGCGGCCGGCACGCGCGGTTCTTCGCCGCCCGCGGCGCGGTCGTGACTGCGGTCGACCGCGACGCGTCGGCGCTCGCGGCGCTGGCCGGCGTCCGCGGCGTGTCGACCCGCGTGGTCGATCTCGAGGCGGGCGCCTGGCCGCTGGGCGACGAGCGCTTCGACGCCATCGTCGTCGCCAACTACCTGCACCGCCCGCTGTTCGGTCCGCTGGCGGCGGCGCTGGCGCCGGCGGGCGTGCTGCTCTACGAGACGTTTGCGCGAGGCAACGAGGTGTACGGCCGGCCGGCGAATCCGGACTTCCTGCTGGCCCCGGGGGAACTGCTGGCCTTCGCCGCCGACGCGGGGCTGGCCGTGGCGGCATTCGAGCAGGGACACGTCGAGGCCGAAGGCCGCCACGCCGTGGTCCAGCGGCTCGCCGCCGTCGGTGCCGCGCACGCCTGGCCGCCGCGGCTTCCCACGCCGGACTGAACCCCGGCCGGTCCCGGCGGGTCGAATGCGGTAAAATCACCCTTTACCTTTCGTTTTCCTCCCATGCTCACCGGAAGCCTCGTCGCCATCGCGACCCCGATGCACGAAGGCGGGGCGCTGGATCTTCCCGCGCTCGGCCGCCTCGTCGAATTCCACGTCGCCAACGGCACGGCCGGAATCGTCATCGTCGGCACCACCGGCGAATCGCCGACGGTCGACCACGACGAGCACTGCCTGCTGATCCGCACGGCGGTCGAGCTGGTCGCGAAGCGCGTGCCGGTCATCGCCGGCACCGGCTCCAACTCGACCGCCGAGGCGATCGAGTACGCGGCCTACGCCAAGTCCGTCGGCGCCGACATGTCGCTGTCGGTCGTTCCCTACTACAACAAGCCGACGCAGGAAGGCCTGTACCGCCATTTCCGCACCATCGCCGAGAAGGTCGACCTGCCGATGCTTCTGTACAACGTGCCCGGGCGCACGGTGGCGGATCTCGGCAACGACACCGTGCTGAGGCTCGCCCAGGTGCCCGGCATCGTCGGACTCAAGGACGCGACGTCCGACCTCGTGCGCCACCTCGACCTCATCCGGCGGCTGCCCGCCGACAAGGGCTTTGCGCTGTACTCGGGCAACGACGACACGGCGCTGCCGTACATCCTGCTGGGCGGCCACGGCGTGATCTCGGTCACCGCCAACGTCGCCCCGCGCCTGATGAGCGACATGTGCCGCGCGGCGCTCGCCGGCGACCTCCACAATGCCCGTGCGCTCAACCACCGCTTGATGCCGCTCAACACCAAACTGTTCGTCGAGGCCAACCCGATCCCGACGAAGTTCGCGCTGGCCGAAATGGGCCTGATCGAGAACACGCTGCGGCTGCCGTTGACGCCGCTGTCCGCCGCCCATCACGACACCGTCCGCGCCGCGCTGCGCGAGGCCGGGTGTCTCTAGTTCCGTACCGGAGTTCCTCCATGCGTCTTTCCCGACTCGCCTCGGCGGCCCTGCTTGCCGGCGCCGCCCTCCTGCTGGCCGGGTGCGAGACTGTCTCGCTCTCCTCCGGCAAGCGGATCGACTACAAGTCCATTTCGTCGGGACCTGCGCTCGAGATTCCGCCCGATCTCACCAGCCCGCAGTTCGACGACCGCTACACGGTGACGACGGCGTCCGGCGCCGCCGCCCGCGACGCGAGCCGCCCGGCCCAGGAGTCGCAGATCGCCCAGAACCAGACGCCCGACGCGCGGGTGGTCCGCGCCGCCAACGAGCGCTGGCTGGTCGTCAAAGGTACGCCGGACCAAGTGTGGAGCACGACGCGCCAGTTCTGGACCGACACCGGATTCGTGCTGGCGGTGGAGCAGCCGACCGCCGGGATCATGGAGACCGACTGGGCGGAAAACCGCGCCGACATCCCGCAGGACTGGATCCGCCGCACCACCGGCAAGTTCATGGACCTGTTCTACACGACCTACAAGCGCGACAAGTTCCGCACGCGGCTCGAGCGCGGCAGCGAGCCCGGCACGATGGAGATCTACGTTTCGCATCGCGGCATGGAGCAGGTGCCGACGACCAAGATCGACAACTCGTCGCCGGCGGCGTTCGCGTGGGCGCTGATGCCCCCCGACCCGCAGCTCGAAGCCGAGATGCTGACGCGGCTGATGGTGCGCTTCGGCACGCCGCAGACGCAGGCGGCGGCCGCGGTCGCCGGGACCGCGACGCCGCAGCAGGAGCGCGCCCGCATCACCAAGGCCGCCGACGGCACGTCGCAGCTGGTCGTCGACGACTCGTTCGACCGCGCCTGGCGCCGGGTCGGGCTGGCGCTCGATCGCGTCGGCTTCACCGTCACCGACCGCGACCGCAGCACCGGGCTCTACTTCGTCCGCTACTCCGACCCCGAGGTCGACATGGCGCGCAAGGACAAGGAGAGCGGCTTCCTGTCGAAGCTGATGTTCTGGAAGGACAACACCGAGAAGCCGGAGCAGTACCGGATCAAGGTGGTCGACACGCCGCCCACGAGCATCGTGACCGTCCAGGATCCCAAGGGCGAGCCCGACCGCAGCCCGAGCGCCGAGAAGATCCTCGGTCTCCTGCGCGACCAGCTCAAGTGACCGCCACGGCCGCCGTGGCCGCCCGCGTCGCGCCGATCCCGGCCTGATGCGCTTCGCGTCGATCGGCAGCGGCAGCGAGGGCAACGGCCTGGTGGTCGAGGCAGGACGCACCCGGGTCATGATCGACTGCGGGTTCGGCGTGCGCGACACCGCGGCGCGGCTGGCGCGCCTCGGACTCGAACCGGCGTCGCTCGACGCGATCCTAGTCACCCACGAGCACTCGGACCACATCGGCGGCGTGCCGGCGTTCGCAGGACGCCACCGCATCCCCGTCTGGGCGACCTTCGGCACGCTGTCCAACGGCAACGGCCGTCTCGCCGGCATGGACCGCGTGTACGGCTTCGACAGTCACGACGCCTTTGCGATCGGCGACCTCGAGATCACGCCGGTGCCGGTGCCGCACGACGCGCGCGAGCCGGTGCAGTTCGTCGTGTCCGACGGCGCGCGGCGGCTGGGCGTGCTCACGGACGTCGGCACGTCGACGCCTCACGTCGAGGAGGCGCTGTCGGGCTGCGATGCGCTCGTCCTCGAGTGCAACCACGACCTCGACCTGCTGGCCGCGTCCGACTATCCGCCGGCGCTCAAGGCCCGCATCGCCGGACGCTTCGGGCACCTGTGCAACGACGACGCCGCGGCGCTGCTGTCGCGTCTCGAAACGTCGCGGCTGAAGCACATCGTCGCCGCGCATCTCTCGCAGCACAACAACACGCCGCAGTTGGCCCGCGCCGCGCTCGCCGGCGCACTGGGCTGCACCGGGGACTGGATCGGTCTCGCCGACCAGGCCGCCGGCTTCGATTGGCGCGAGCTATAGACCACGGGGAACCGACATGGAAAAGCGCCAGGAACTCTATCGCGGCAAGGCCAAGACCGTCTACGCGACCGACGACCCGCATCACCTGGTGATGCACTACCGCGACGACGTGTCGGCGTTCGACGGGGCCAAGCTCGCCAAGCTCGACCTCAAGGGCGAGACCAACAACCGCATCAACGCCTACGTGATGGAGAAGCTCGCCGCCGCCGGCGTGCCGACGCATTTCGTGCGCCTGCTCAACGAGCGCGAGTCGCTGGTGAAGGCGATGAAGATGATTCCCGTCGAGTGCGTCGTCCGCAACGTCTGCGCCGGCTCGATGGCCAAGCGCTTCGGCGTCGCCGAGGGCACGCGGTTGCCGCAGCCGGTGTTCGAGTTCTTCTACAAGAGCGACGCGCTGCACGACCCGATGTGCAACGACGATCACATCCGCGCGCTGGGATGGGCGAACGACCGCGAGATCGTCGAGATGAAGGCGCTGACGCACAAGGTCAACGCCGTGCTGAAGCCGCTGTTCGCCGGCGCCGGCATCGACCTCGTCGACTACAAGCTCGAGTTCGGCCATCCGCTCGACGCGCCCGGGGGCCCGCTGGTGCTGGGCGACGAGTTCACGCCCGACGGCTGCCGGTTGTGGGACGCGACCACCGGCGACAAGATGGACAAGGATCGCTTCCGCCGCGACCTGGGCAGCGTCATCGAGCACTACCGCGAGGTCGGCCGCCGGATCGGCGCGCCGCTGTAGCTAGAGCCCGAGCACCGTCGCCGCGAGCCCAGGCTCGCCGGTGCCCCAGATTTCCTCGAACCGCGTGACCAGTGGCTTCGCGCCCAGCGGTTCCTCGACCCCCAGCGCCGCCCGCGGATGGTCGACGTGGAAGCGGTGCAGGTAGTGGCGCCCGTCGACGATCAGCAGCGGGTCCATCGCCGAGTGCGCCTCGGCGCCGGTGCGCCGGATGGTGACCCCGTGGCTGTAGCGCCGCAGCAGCGCGACGATCCGCGCGCCCGACGCCTCGATCCAGCGGGTCTCGTGGACGATGATGTCGAGCTTCGCGTCGTTGCGAGCGCGCAGGAACGCGGCCAGCGCCTCGGTGCGCGCCGGGGAGTTCCAGCCGGTCTGGCCGAGGTCGACGTCGAACACCCGGATCGACGCGCGGGCGTAGCCGATCAGCTCGTCGATCGCCGCGACCTGCGCGGCCACCGTCGTCAGCGTCTCGTGCCGAGGGACCGGCGTGGCCGGGGCCGCAGGCGCGCCGCCGCGCGCGGGATCAGGCGGAAGCGGGGTGGAGCCAGCCATCGCGGTACCAGTCGTGGAGGAGGGCAAGGGAAGCCGCGGACAGCCCCGCGGCGACGCCGGCGGAGAGCGCGCGGTCGTTGGCGAGCCGCTCGAGCCCGGTGCGGTCGCCGTCGGGCCAGCGCCGCGTCTCGCCGTTGACGAACAGGTTCGCGTCGTCGAACAGCATCTGCGTCCGCGCGTCGAGCGCGACGCCGTTCGCCGCCGCGCGACGCGCGAACGCGGCGCGCGCAAGTGGTGGGTTCGGCGGCGTGAAGAACACCGACGGCTTGGGCTCCGACAGCCAGGCGCCGAGGAAGCGGGCGACGTCCTCGCGCCGCCAGCGGATCGCCTCCAGCATCGTCGTCACGCGCCGCTGCATCGCGGCGTCGACGCGCGCCGGCGCCGTGGTCGGCTTCAGGTCCGGATCGGCGTAGCGGCCGGGCAGCTCGACCGTGTCGCGCAGGTGGTCGAGGAACGCCTGCGCGAGCTCGGTCGCCGCCGGCGCGCGAAAGCCGATCGACCAGGTCGTGCAGTCGTCGACCGCGACGCCGTCGTGCGCGTACTGCGGCGGCAGGTACAGCATGTCGCCGGGGCCGAGCACCGCGTCCGCCGTCGGCTGGAAGCGGCGCAGGATCTTCACCGGCAGCCCGGGCCGCAGCGCCAGGTCGTCCTGCCGGCCCCAGCGCCAGCGGCGGCGGCCGTTGCCCTGCAGCAGGAACACGTCGTAGGAATCGAAATGCGGCCCGACGCCGCCGCCGGGGGCCGCGTCGCTGACCATCAGGTCGTCGAGCCGGGCCCAGGGCACGAAGGAGAAGCGGCGCAGCAGCCGGTCGGCGGCGGGCAGGTGCAGGTTCACCCCCTGGACCAGCAGCGTCCAGTCGCGCGCGGGCAGCGCCTTCCAGTCGGCACGGCGGAACGGCCCCCAGGCGAGCGACCAGCGGGCGCCGTCGCGGACGACCAGCCGCGACTCCACGTCGTCGCGCTCGGCCAGCGCCCGCAGCTCGGCGCGGGTCGCGAGGCCCGCGAAACCGGGCACCGCGCCGCGGACGAGGCGCGGCTCCTTGTGCCAGTGGCGCTGCAGGAAGGACGCCGGCGCGAGGCCGCCCAGCAGCGTCCGCGGCGGGAGGGATTGCGGGGCGTCCGGCCGACCCCCGGCGGTGTTCGCGCTCATGCCGGAATTATACGGCGCAGGTGCGCTAGAATCGGCGCCGTCGTCTCCGGGTCGATCGCGGTGCCGGCCGGCTCGCTGCCGCCGCGCCTTCCCACCTTCCTCCGACCTTTTTCCCAACTCCCCGACATCGGCCGTCGCCCGCGAAGGTCGCCCCCACCATGAACATTTTCGCCAATACCGTCGTCACGCTGACGTTCGACCTCTTCGACGCCGACGGCACGCTGCTCGAGGCCGCCGCCGAGCCGATCACCTACCTGCACGGCGGCTACTCGGGCATGCTGCCCAAGCTCGAGGAAGCGCTCAACCACAAGCAGGCCGGCGACGCGATCTCGGTCAGCCTCGAGCCCGCCGACGCGTTCGGCGATTACGACGCCGAGCTGGTCAAGATCGAGTCGGCCGACCGCTTCCCCGCCGAGATCGAGGTGGGCATGCAGTTCGAGGCCCACTCCGGCGCCGACGAGCACGGCGGCGGCAGCGTGTTCACCGTCACCGACATCGCCGACGGCAAGGTCGTCCTCGACGGCAACCATCCCTGGGCCGGCAAGTCGCTGCGCTTCGACTGCAGGATCGTCGAGGTGCGCCCCGCCACCGCCGAGGAAATCGAGCACGGCCACGTGCACGGGCAGGGCGGGCATCACCACTGACGCGGCGCGCCCGCGCCGGGTTGCGGTCCCGCCTCGTCGACGCCGGACGCCGCCGGCCTACGTACCGTCGGACCCGCGCAGCCGGCGCTTGAGCTCGTACAGCGCCTCGAGCGCGGCGCGCGGCGTCAGCGCGTCCGGGTCGAGCGCTTCGACCGCGGCGCGCAGCGCGGCGTCGGCCGGCGTTGTTTCGACCGGGTGTTCGCGACCCGCCGTCGCGCCCGCTCCCGATGCGAACAGGTCGTGCTGCGGTGAAGCCCCCGCGTTGAACTTGTCGAGCCGCGCGAGATAGCCGCGCGCGCGACGGATCGTCTCCGCCGGCACGCCGGCGAGCTTCGCCACCTGCACGCCGTAGCTGCGGCTCGCCGGACCGTCGGCGACCGCGTGCATGAACACGATGCCGTCGCCGTGCTCGACGGCGTCGAAGTGGACGTTGGCGCAGCCCTCGATCTCGGCCGGCAGCGCGGTCAGCTCGAAGTAGTGCGTGGCGAAGAGCGCGAGGCAGCGGTTCTTCTCGGCCAGGTGGTGCGCGATCGCCCACGCCAGCGCCAGGCCGTCGTAGGTCGACGTGCCGCGGCCGATCTCGTCGATCAGCACCAGGCTCTGCGGCGTCGCGCGGTGCAGGATCGCCGCCGCCTCGGTCATCTCGACCATGAACGTCGAGCGGCCGCCGGCGAGGTCGTCGGCGGCGCCGATGCGGGTGTGAATGCCGTCGAGCGGGCCGATCTCCGCCGCCGCGGCGGGCACGAACGAGCCGCAGTGCGCGAGCAGCGCAATGACCGCGGCCTGCCGCATGTAGGTCGACTTGCCGCCCATGTTGGGGCCGGTAATGACCAGCAGCCGCCGCGAAGGGTCCAGCACCAGGTCGTTGGCGATGAAGGTGTCGACCTGCCGCTCGACCACCGGGTGGCGGCCCGCGCGGATCGAGAGTCCGGGCGCTGTCCGGAACACCGGGCGGGCGAGGCCCAGCGTGTCGGCGCGCTCGGCGAACGTCGCCAGCACGTCGAGCGCCGCCAGCGCCGCGGCGACGCGCTGCAGCGGCTCGATCGCCGGGCCGAGGTCGGCGAGCAGTTGCTCGAACAGCCGCTTTTCCCTCGCCAGCGCGCGCTCCTGCGCCGACAGCGCCTTGTCCTCGAACGCCTTGAGCTCCGGCGTCAGGTAGCGCTCGGCGTTCTTCAGCGTCTGCCGGCGGCGGTAGTCGGCGGGCACCTTGTCGGTGTTGGCGTGCGTGACCTCGATGTAGAACCCGTGCACCTTGTTGAACTCGACCTTGAGGGTCGCGATGCCGGTGCGCTCGCGCTCCCGTCGCTCGAGGTCGAGCAGGAAGCTGCCGCAGTCGCGGTCGATCGCGCGCAGCTCGTCGAGCGCGGCGTCGAAGCCGTCGGCGACGACCCCGCCGTCGCGGACCTGCGCAGCCGGCTCCGGCGCGATCGCGCGCGCGAGCAGGGCGTGCCACGCGGGGTCGAGCGCGAGGTCGGCGGCCGTGCTCGCCAGCAGCGGGGCGGGCGGTGGCGCGAAGGCGGCGGAGACGGTGGAGGGCGCGCCGTACGCAGAGGACGCAGTGGAGGCGGCGGAGGCGGCGGCGGCGGCGGTGGCGGGACCGCGGGGTGCGTGTGGCGCGAAAGCGTCGAGCGCCGCGGTCAGCGCCGGCAGCGCGGCGAGCGTCTCGCGCAGCGCGGCGAGGTCGCGCGGCCGAGCCGAAATCAGCGCGATGCGACCGGCGATGCGGCCGACGTCGGCAGTGCGCCCCAGCGCCTCGACCAGCGCCCGGCGTGCGACGACATCCGCCTGCAGCGTGGCGACGGCGTCGTGGCGCGCGGCCGCGGCGGCCTGCGCGCGCAGCGGCTGCGTCAGCCACTGCCGCAGCAGCCGGCTGCCCGCTGCGGTCGCGCACGCATCGAACAGCGACAGCAGCGTCGGCGCCGGCTCGCCGGACAGCGTGGCGACGATCTCGAGGTTGCGGCGCGTCGCCGCGTCGAGCGCCAGGAACTCGCCCTGGCGCATGACGGCGAGCCCGCGCACGTGCGCCAGCGCCGCCTGCTGCGTCGATTGCGCGTAGGCGAACAGCGCGCCCGCCGCGCCGATCGCGGCCTCGGCCTCGTCGACGCCGAACGCCGCCAGGTCCTGCGTGCCGAAGTGACGCGTCAGCGCGCGCGTCGCCGCCGCGGCATCGAACTGCCACGGCGGCAGCGCGCGCACCGGCGCCGCGCCGCGCAGCGCGGGTGCCGCCATGCCGTCGGGAACCAGCAGCTCGGCGAGATCGAGGCGATCGAGGAACGCCGCGGCGTCGGACGCGGGCACCTCGGCCAGCGTGAACTGCCCGGAGGCGAGGTTGAGCCAGGCGACGCCGGTGCGGTGGCGGCCCGGCGCGACGGCGGCGAGCAGCGCGTCGCGCCGGGCGTCGAGCAGGTTGGCGTCGGTCACCGTGCCCGGAGTGACGATGCGCGCGACCTTGCGCTCGACCGGCCCCTTGCTGGTCGCCGGGTCGCCGAACTGCTCGACGATGACCACCGACTCGCCGGACTTCATCAGCCGCGCGAGATGCTGCTCGATGGCGTGGAACGGCACGCCCGCCATGGGGATCGGCGCGCCCGCCGACTGGCCGCGCGCCGTCAGCGTGATGTCGAGCAGGCGCGCGGCGCGCTTCGCGTCGTCGTAGAAGAGTTCGTAGAAGTCGCCCATCCGGTAGAACACCAGCTTGTCCGGATGCTCCGCCTTGACGCGCAGGTACTGCTGCATCATCGGCGTGTGTGCGGACAGCGGGGCCGCCGGCGGCGCCGGCGCGGCGGCGCCAATTGAGGCGGCGCCAGGTGAGGCGACAGGCGACGGCGCGGCCGCCGGCGCGGACTCCACCGGCGGGACTGCTGCGGAGACGGTTCCGGGAGCGGAAGGAGGCGTGCCGTCGGGGGCACCGGGGGACGGCGACATCGGCGCGATTATAGCGGCGATCGCACGCCCGACGCCGTCGCGCGGGGTGCCCGCGCCGCGGCGAACTGCGGCACAATCGCGCATCCGCCCGCCGCGCTCGCCCGGACGCCCCCGGCGCCCGCCGCGCGCATCGGCGGCGCCACCTGCGCCCCACGCCATGACCAACGCACCGTTCGTCCTCGTTCCCGGCCGTCTCGCGCTCGCCGACCTGCGCGCGCTGTGGACAGCGCCGCGCCCGCTCGCCGTCGATCCCGCGGCGCGGCCCGCCGTCGACGCGGCAGCCGCCGCCATCGCCCGCGTGCTGGCGTCGGGGCGCACCGTCTACGGCGTCAACACCGGCTTCGGCCTGCTCGCGCGGACGCGGATCGACGCGACGCGGCTCGCCGAGCTGCAGCGCGCGCTGCTGCTGTCCCACAGCGCGGGCACCGGGCCGCTGCTCGACGACGCGATCGTCCGGCTGATCATCGCGCTGAAGGTCGCTTCGCTGGCAAGGGGTTTCTCCGGCGTCCGCTGGCAGGTGATCGAGGCGCTGGTCGCGCTGGCGAACGCGGGGGTCATGCCGTGCGTGCCGGCGCAGGGCTCGGTCGGCGCGTCGGGCGACCTCGCGCCACTCGCGCACCTGTCCGCGGTGCTGATCGGGGAAGGCGAGGTGCGCATCGGCGGCACCGTGCGGTCGGCGGCGGAGGGGCTCGCCGCGGCCGGGCTGGCGCCGCTGGTGCTGGCGCCGAAGGAAGGCCTGGCGCTGATCAACGGCACGCAGGTGTCGACGGCGATCGCGCTGGCGGGCCTGTTCGCCGCCGAGCGCATCGCCGCCGCGGCGTTCGTCGCCGGCGCGCTGGCGATCGACGCGTGCCTTGGCAGCGACACGCCGTTCGACGCGCGGATCCACGGCGTGCGCGGCCACGCGGCGCAGTCCGACGCCGCGGCGATCTACCGGGGGCTGCTCGCGGGCAGCGGCATCCGCGATTCGCACAAGGACTGCCCGCGGGTGCAGGATCCGTACAGCCTGCGCTGCCAGCCGCAGGTGATGGGCGCATGCCTCGCGGCGATGCGCGACGTCGGCCGGACGCTGCTGGTCGAGGCCAACGCCGTGTCCGACAATCCTCTGGTGTTCGCCGGGCGCGACGGCGCCGACGACGAAGTGCTGTCCGGCGGCAACTTCCACGCCGAGCCGGTGGCGCTGGCCGCCGATCACCTGGCGCTGGCGATCGCCGAAATCGGCGCGCTGTCCGAGCGGCGCATCGCGCTGATGATGGACGCGAACCTCTCGGGCCTGCCGCCGTTCCTGGTCGCCGATGGCGGCGTCAACTCGGGCTTCATGATCGCGCAGGTGACGGCGGCGGCGCTCGCCGCCGAGAATCGCGCGCTGGCGACCCCGCGCAGCGTCGACTCGCTGCCCACGTCGGCCAACCAGGAAGACCACGTCAGCATGGCCACCAACGCGGCGCTGCGCCTGCTGCCGATGGCGGGCCATACCGCGGCGATTGTCGCGGTCGAGCTGCTCGCCGCCGCGCAGGGGGTCGAGCTGCGCGCACCGCTGGCGACGTCGCCGCGCCTGGCGGCCGCCATCGGCGCGATTCGCGCCGAGGCGGCGTTCTGGGACCGCGACCGGGCGTTCGCGCCCGACCTCGCGCGGATGCGCGCGCGGGTCGAGGCGGGCGCCTACCTGTCCTGGGTTCCCGCCGCGCTCGCCGGCTGATCACCTTCGTCCCGTCACCTTCCGGAGCCTCCCGCCATGCATCGCGACGACCCCGCCAAGCTCTCCGGCCCCTCCCGCTACGCCGACCGCACCATCCGCGCGCCGCGCGGCACCGAGCTCACGGCGAAATCGTGGCTGACCGAGGCGCCGCTGCGGATGCTGATGAACAACCTCGACCCCGAGGTCGCCGAGAATCCGAAGGAACTCGTGGTCTACGGCGGCATCGGCCGCGCCGCGCGCGACTGGGCCTGCTTCGATGCCATCGTCGACGCGCTGCGCGCGCTCGGCGACGACGAGACGCTGCTGATCCAGTCGGGCAAGCCGGTCGGCGTGTTCCGCACCCACGCCGACGCGCCGCGCGTGCTCATCGCGAACTCGAACCTGGTGCCGAAGTGGGCGACCTGGGAGCACTTCAACGAGCTCGACCGCAAGGGCCTGATGATGTACGGGCAGATGACGGCCGGATCGTGGATCTACATCGGCTCGCAGGGCATCGTCCAGGGCACCTACGAGACCTTCGTCGAAGCCGGGCGCCAGCACTACGGCGGCGAGCTCGCCGACAAGTGGATCCTCACCGCCGGGCTCGGCGGCATGGGCGGCGCGCAGCCGCTGGCGGCGACGATGGCGGGCGCGTCGATGCTCGCGGTCGAGTGCCAGCAGAGCCGCATCGACATGCGACTCGCCACCCGCTATCTCGACGTGCAGGCGCGCGACCTCGACGACGCGCTGGCGCGCATCGAGGCGGCGCGCACGGCGCGCGCGCCGGTGTCGATCGGGCTCCTCGGCAACGCAGCCGAGGTCGTGCCCGAGCTCGTGCGGCGCGGCGTGCGCCCGCACATGGTGACCGACCAGACGTCGGCGCACGACCTCGTCAACGGCTACCTCCCCATCGGCTGGAGCGTCGAGCGCTGGCGCGCGGCGCAGGCCGATCCGGCGCAGCATGCGGCGCTGACGCAGGCGGCGCGCGTGTCCTGCGCGCGGCACGTCGAGGCGATGCTGGCGTTCCACCGGATGGGGGTGCCGACGTTCGACTACGGCAACAACCTGCGGCAGGTGGCCAAGGACGAAGGGGTCGCCGACGCGTTCGCGTTCCCCGGCTTCGTCCCCGCGTACATCCGGCCGCTGTTCTGCGAGGGCAAGGGGCCGTTCCGCTGGGCGGCGCTATCGGGTGATCCCGAGGACATCCGCCGCACCGACCGCAAGGTGAAGGAGCTCTTTCCCGGCGACGCGCACCTGCATCGCTGGCTGGACATGGCCGGCGAGCGGATCGCGTTCCAGGGGCTGCCGGCGCGCATCTGCTGGCTGGGGCTGGGCGAGCGCCACCGCGCCGGGCTTGCGTTCAACGACATGGTGCGCAGCGGGGAGTTGAAGGCGCCGATCGTCATCGGCCGCGACCACCTCGACACCGGCAGCGTGGCCAGTCCCAACCGCGAGACCGAGGCGATGGCCGACGGCTCCGACGCCGTGTCCGACTGGCCGCTGCTCAACGCGCTGCTCAACACCGCCGGCGGTGCCACGTGGGTGAGCCTGCACCACGGCGGCGGCGTCGGCATGGGCTATTCGCAGCACAGCGGCGTGGTGATCGTCTGCGACGGCACCGACGCCGCCGCCAGGCGCATCGAGCGGGTGCTGTGGAACGACCCCGCGACCGGCGTGATGCGCCACGCCGACGCCGGCTACGCGAAGGCGATCGAGGTGGCGAAGGCGCAGGGGCTCAACCTGCCGATGCTGGGACGCTGACTCTCGAGGGGCGCGGTCCGCGCCGCGCGACGACGCCGCGGCCGGAAGGACCAGCGCCGCGGCTCGGCCGAACCGCGGCCGGCAAGCAAGACGACGCGGCGTTTCCCGACCCAGGCAGGAAAGCAAAACGCCGCGGCTCTTGCGAACCGCGGCGTTCGTGCCGTCGTATGCTGGTCGGGGTGAGAGGATTTGAACCTCCGGCCTCTACGTCCCGAACGTAGCGCTCTACCAGGCTAAGCTACACCCCGAATTGTGTCCCGACTTGGCGCGGCTCGGTCGCGATCCGGAGACCGCGTCAGAAGGATCGCCGCGAAGCGAAGGCTGACAATTCTAGCAGACTTTCGCGGTACGGGGAAACCGGGAGCAGCGCGAGGCAGGCGGCGGCGAGTTCGCTCTCCTCCTGCGCCCGCTGCCGGGTGTAATCGAGCGCGCCGGTACGGGCAAGCAGGGCGGCGATCGGGCCGAAGTCGTCGAGGCGGCCCTCGGTGATGGCGCCGCGGATCATCGTCCCGGCTTCGTCGCCGCCAACGGCGACGGCGCGGATCAGCGGCAGCGTCATCTTCCCCTCGGCGAGGTCGTCGCCGAGGTTCTTGCCGATGGCGGCGAGGTCGCCCGAGTAGTCGAGCACGTCGTCGACCAGCTGGAAGGCGGTCCCCAGGTGGATGCCGTAGCGGGCGAGCGCCGCCTCGGCCTCCGGCGACGCGCCGCCGAGCACCGCGCCGAGCTGCGCGGCGGCCTCGAACAGCTTCGCCGTCTTGCGGTGGATGACTTCGAGGTAGCTCGCCTCGCTCAGGTCCGGGTTGCCGGCGTTCATCAGCTGCAGCACCTCGCCGGCGGCGATCACGTTGGTCGCGTCCGACAGTATCTGCAGGACGCGCGGCTGGCCGAGACCGACCATCAGCTGGAACGCGCGCGAGTAGAGGAAATCGCCGACCAGCACCGCCGCGGCATTGCCGAAGGACGCATTGGCGGTGGCGTGGCCTCGGCGCAGCGACGATTCGTCGACGACGTCGTCGTGCAGCAGCGTCGCCGTGTGGATCATCTCGACGACGGCCGCCATCGTGTACTTGGCCGGCCCCTCGACGCCGCAGGCGCGCGCCGACAGCACGGTGAGCGCGGGGCGCAGGCGCTTGCCGCCGTTGTTGATGATGTACTCGGCGACCTGCCTGACCAGCGGCACGTCGGACGCGAGCGCGGCGCGCAGCGCGTGGTCGACCTCGACCATGTCGGGTGCCAGCAGCGTCTTCAGGCTGTCGTTGTTCAAGGGCGGTCGGGCGGCGGTTCGTGGCACGGGCGGGGATTCGGGAAGGGCGGGGTCGGGCGAGCGCAGGGCAACCGGCAGGACGGGCGCCGCGGCCTGTCGCAGGAGGGGGGCAAATTCCTGCGCCGGGGTCGGAAATGTGCTCGAAGCGGGGCGAATTGTAACCGAAGGGGCCGCCCGGATTTTGCGCTGGGGCAACTCCCGAATCGGGGCGGCGACCCCGGGATCGGGGCGCGACGGCGCGGGAAGGCCGGCGCCGGCAACGGTCGACGCGCCCGCGCCCGGCGTGCCGCCGGGAGGGCGTTGACAGAGGGACGGCTAAGCGATTAAAATGCAAGGCTTTTCCGCGAATTGGCGCGGGAAAACGCCCTAGCAGGAGTTCCCTCATGTACGCGGTCGTAAAAACCGGCGGCAAGCAATACAAGGTTGCCCCCGGCGAAAAACTCAAAGTAGAACAGATACCGGCGGACGTGGGCGCAGTTGTGATTCTCGACCAGGTGTTGATGGTCGGGGAAGGCGAAAGCGTCCGTCTGGGTCAGCCCACCGTCGCCGGTGCGACGGTCAAGGCCACGGTCGTCGCGCACGGTCGCGGCGAAAAGGTGAAGATTTTCAAGATGCGCCGCCGCAAGCACTACCAGAAGCACCAGGGGCATCGGCAGAACTACACCGAACTCAAGATCGAAGCGATCGTCGCTTAAGGAGTCGATGTCATGGCACACAAAAAGGCAGGCGGCAGCTCGCGCAACGGCCGCGACTCGGAATCGAAGCGCCTCGGCGTGAAGAGCTACGGCGGCGAGCTGATCTCCGCCGGCAGCATCATCATTCGCCAGCGGGGCACCACGGTGCACCCGGGCGTGAACGTCGGCATGGGCAAGGACCACACGCTGTTCGCGCTGGTCACCGGCACCGTCGAGTTCGCGACCAAGGGCCCGAAGAAGCGCAAGTTCGCCAGCGTCAAGCCGGTCGAGGCGTCGGCCGCGGCCTGACGCCGCCCCCGCGCCCAGGCGCCGGGAGAGGCGACGCTCGGGACGCTCGCGGGGAGACCCGCGGCGAGCAGTCCCGGGGGAAACCATCCCGGCCCGCGGCGAGAAATCCCGGCCTTCGCGCCGGGATTTTTTTCGTCCGTTTTCATCCGCCGCGACCGCGGCGGGACGGGTCGCGCAGCGGTCGGCGGACCGGCTACCGCCGCTCCAGCCACCACAGCAGCGCAGCGGCCACCGTCACGAACGCCACCACCGGGAACGCCGCCGAAAACAGCGCGGGCCAGTCGTTGAGCACGCCGAGGTTGGTGAACAGGCGGCCCAGCAGGATGAAGCTCAGCCCCAGCATCGTTCCCGCGAAGATGCGGAAGCCGATGCCGCCCTGCCGACGCTGGAAATACGCGAACGGCAGCGCCAGCACCATCATCACGATGACGGCGGCCGGGTTGAACAGCTTCTGCCAGAACGCGATCTCGAATCGCGTCGTCTTCTGCGCGCCGCCGCCCAGCAGGCGCATGTTGTCCCACAGCGTGCCGAGCTCCAGGCGCTCCGGCGCGACCTGGAACACCGTCAGCAGCGACGGCCGCAGCACCGAGTCCCAGACCAGCGAGTCCTGCGTCGTCAGCCGGGTGCCGGTGCGCAGCAGCTCGGTGGTCCTGACGTCGGCGAGGCGCCACTGCCCCGGTCCCGCGTAGGTGGCCGTGGCGGCGTTGCGCACCGCGGTCATCCTCAGGTCGGCGTCGAACTCGTAGATGCTGATGCCGGTCAGCGTGCTGTTGCCGAGCACGCCGCGGATGTTGACGAAGCTGCGGTCCTGCTTGAACCAGAACCCCGACTGGAACTGCCGCGCGGCGAAGCGCTGCGTCTCGCCCTTGGCCGACGCGCGCACGGCCTGCGCCAGGCGCTCCGCCGGCGGCGCGACGAACTCGCCGGCAAGGAAGGTGACGATCGCCAGCGGGATGCCGACGCGCACCAGCGCCCACAGCACCTGGGTCAGCGACACGCCGGACGCCCGCATCACCGTGTACTCCGAGTTCGACACCAGCTGCGAGATGGCGAACAGCGTTCCGATCAGCGCCGCGATGGGGAACAGCTCGTACATCCGCGACGGCAGCTGCAGCGCGACGAACAGCAGCGCCGCGCTGGCCGAGTAGCCGTCGCGGCCGACGTCGCCGAGCTCGTTGATCAGGTCGAAGAACGCGAACAGCAGGACCAGCGAGGCGAAGATCAGCGCGATCGACGCCAGCACCTCCCTGCCGACGTAGCGGGTCAGCGTCTTCATTCCGACGTCCGGCGGGCGAACGGATTGCGCACCAGGCCCAGCACCGACAGCTGGTTGCTGAACAGCACCAGCACGATCGCGACCGCGACCAGGTGCGGCAGCGCGAGTCCGATCCAGAAGTTGACCTTGCCCTGGGATATCAGGCTCTGCACCACGTTCAGGGTGTTGCTGTAGAGCATGTAGAGGAACACCCCGGACAGCAGGTTGAACGAGCGGCCGACGCGGGGGTTGACGTACGCCAGCGGGATCGCGAGCACGGTCAGCACCAGCGCCGACAGCGGTATCGAGATGCGCCAGAACATCTCGCCGCGCTCGAAGTTGCCGTCGGCGGCAAGCAGTGCGGTGGTCGGAATGCCGCGGCGGGAGACCGGCAGCGCGCGGACCTCGGCCGGCTCGATCCGCCGCGCGAGTCGCTCGAACTCGAGGACGCGGGCCTCGGCGGTGCCCGGGGTGGTCTCGACCAGGCGCCCCGACGAGAGGGCGAGGAAACGGTCGCCGTTCGCCGCCATCTCCAGCGTCCCCGACTTGGCCACGATGGTGACGTCCTTGCCGTCGTCGGTCGTGTGCAGAAAGATGTTCCGGATCGTGCCGTCGAAGGTGTTGATGCTCTCGACGAAGGCCACCAGCTTGCCGCCGCGGAACTCCCGGAACAGGCCCGGGGTGAGCAGGGTGATCTCGTCCTTGGACTGCAGCTGGCGCTCGTACTCGAGCTTGCGGCGCTCGGCCCAGGGCGAAAGGAACAGCGACAGGACGAGGATCGCGACCAGGAACGGCGCCGCGAACAGCAGGATCGGCTTGAGCCAGGCCGTCAGCCCCTGGCCGGAGGTGAACCAGACGATCATCTCGCTGTCCCGGTGCCAGCGGGACAGGGTCAGCAGCACCGTCATGTACAGCGCGACCGAGAGCAGAATGTTGAAGTAAAACAGGGCGTTGAAACCGAGGAGCGGGAGGATTCCCTCGACCGCCACGGCGCCGCCGGCCGCCCGTCCCAAGAGCCGCAGCACCAGGTTGGTGAACAGGATCGCCAGCAGGACAACGAACATCCCGACCGCCGTGGCCGTCAGCTCTCGGACCAGGCTGCGCCGGAAAATCATGACAGCGGGAGAATTTTGACTTTTTCGGGCGGTTTTGCCGATAATGCGGGGAACAGCGCACTACGGCAAAGAAACGCCACCGAGGAGGCAGCGGATTGCGATGGAATTTACCATAAAAAGCGGCAGCCCTGAAAAGCAGCGCAGCGCCTGCGTCGTCGTCGGCGTGTTCGACAACCGGAAGCTTTCGCTGTCGGCGGAGCTGATCGACCGCGCGTCGAACGGCTACATCAGCGAAATCATCCGTCGCGGCGACATGGAAGGCAAGCTGGGCGCGACGCTGCTGCTGCACAACGTCCGCGGCACGCTCGCCGATCGCGTGCTGCTGGTCGGCCTCGGCAAGGAGCGCGATTTCCGCGACAAGGAATTCCGCTCGGCGATGAAGTCGGCGGTCAAGCTGCTGAACGAGACCGGGTCCTACGAGGCCGTCGTCTACCTGACCGAGGAAAAGGTCAAGCGGCGCGAGGTCGCGTGGCGGGTCGAGCACGCCGTCGTCGTGGCGATGGAGGCCGTCTACCGCTTCGACGAGATGAAGAGCGAAAAGGCCGAGGTGCGCCGCCCGCTGCGCAAGCTCACGCTGTCGGTTCCGCAGCGCTCGGACCTGACCGACGGCGAAGCCGCCGCCGCCCGCGGGCTCGCCATCGCCCACGGGATGGACCTTGCCCGCGACCTCGGCAACCTGCCCGGCAACGTGTGCACGCCGAAGTACCTGGGCGACCGCGCCACCGCCATGGCCCAGGAATTTCCCGATCTCAAGGTGACGGTGCTGGAGCGCCCCGCGCTGGAGGAGCTCGGCATGGGGTCGTTCCTGTCGGTGACCAACGGCAGCGACGAACCGCCGCGGTTCATCGTGTTCGAGTACCGCGGCGCCGCCAAGCCGGGGCGGCCGCTGGTGCTGGTGGGCAAGGGCATCACCTTCGACACCGGCGGCATCTCGATCAAGCCGGCGCACGACATGGACCAGATGAAGTACGACATGTGCGGCGCGGCCAGCGTGTTCGGGGCGCTGCGCGCAATCGTCGAGCTCAAGGCCAAGATCGACGTCATCGGGCTGGTCGCGGCCTGCGAGAACATGCCGTCCGGGCGCGCGACCAAGCCGGGCGACGTGGTCAAGAGCATGTCGGGACAGACGATCGAGATCCTCAACACCGACGCGGAAGGCCGGCTCATCCTTGCCGACGCGCTGACCTACGCCGAGCGCTTCGACCCGATGGCGGTGGTCGACATCGCGACGCTGACCGGGGCGATGGTCATCGCGCTGGGTCACGTCGCCACCGGCGTGTTCAGCAACAACGACACGCTGGGCCGGGCGCTGGTCGCCGCCGGCGACGATGCCTTCGACCGCGCGTGGCAGCTGCCGCTGTGGGACGACTACCACGAGGGCCTGGCGAGCAACTTCGCCGACTTCGCCAACGTCGCCGGCCGCGCCGGCGGCAGCATCACCGCCGCGTGCTTCCTGTCGAAGTTCGCGAAGAAGTACGACTGGGCCCACCTCGACATCGCCGGTACCGCCTGGAAGGACGGCAAGGAGAAGGGCGGCACCGGACGCCCCGTGCCGCTGCTGACCACCTGGCTGCTGGCGCAGGAGGGCGTCCAGCACTGACCTGGGCCGCCCCGCAACGGAACCGCATGACGACGATCGATTTCTACACGGGCTGCGCCGATCCGCTGGCGGTCGCCGCCCGGCTGGTCGTCAAGGCCTGGGGGCAGTTCGGCCACGTTCGCGTGCTGACGCCGGACGCCGCCACAACCGCCGCCCTCGACCGGCAGCTGTGGCAGGTGCCGGCGACCGGATTCGTCCCGCATTGCCGGCTCGGCGCCGCGTGCGCCGAAGATACGCCCGTGATCATCGATCACGCGCTCGACCACCAGGGCCCGGCCGCCGTGCTGATCAACTTGCAGGCGTCGCCGCCGCCGTTCTTCTCCCGCTTCGAGCGGCTGGCCGAGATCGTGGTCGCCGGGGACGACGCCGTCGCGGCGGGACGCGAGCGCTGGAAGTTCTACCGCGAGCGCGGCTACGAGCTGCGCTCGCACGACCTGTCGGAACGGAGCTGACGCCATGCCCACTGCGCGCGAACTGCTGGAGCAGGCCGACGCGCTGATGCGACGCAACCGCGCGCGCGCCGAAGCGGAGGCCGCGGCCGACCGCGAGGCGCCCGTGGGCGACGACGTCCCCGAGCTCACCGAGGCGATGGTTCCTCCGCCGGCTCCCGCGCACGCGGTGCCGCCGGAGACCGTGGCGCTGGCCCCGTCCGCCCGCGAGGTTGTCAGCCTCGACGACGTGCCCGAGCTGACCGACGCCGTCGAGGAAATCGAGGCGCCGTCGATCCTCGATCCGTCCGAGGACGACGAACTGTCGCGTTGGCTCGAGATCGACCGCGGCGAGAAGAGCGTCACTGGTCCCGCGCCGGACTCGGTCATCGCCGTGCCCACGACGCTGCATGCCTCGGCTGCGCCCACCGCCGGGGCCGCGGCCGCGGTGCCGACTCCATCCGGTGCATGGGCCGGTGCCGCGCCGGCGGCGGCCCCCGCGGCGGCGCCGCACGTGTCGCCGGAGCTGGCCCCGTTCCTCGCGCCGCCTGCGGCGGATGCGGCGGGCGCGCCGACGGCGGTCGAGGCGCTGCGCACGGCGGCGGCGATGGCACCGCCGGAGCTGTCGTGGGAAGAGGCGCGGACGACGCCCATCCCTCCGGTCACCGAGCCGCCGCCCGACGTCGCGCAGTGGGATGCGTCGCCGGATGCGGTGGTCGAGATCGACATCGCCGTGCCTGCGGCCGCGGAAGAACCGCTGCTGGCTGCCGCGCGCGAGTTCCCCGACGAGCCGCTGCCGTCGCTGGCGATCCCGGCCGCACTGGCTCCGCTCGCCGGCTCCGACGACGCGCGCTGGGCGGTGCTGGCCGAGGACATCCGGATGCAGGTGCTGCAGCGGCTCGACATCTTCACCGACACCGGCCTGCAGGGCGAGCTCACGACCCGGCTGCAGCCGATCGTCGACCGCGCCAGCGCCGACCTCGTCGCCGCGATCAACCAGCACGTCGGACAGATCCTGCGCTCCTACGTGGCCGAGGCGATCGAGCGCGAGATCGAGAAGTGGCGGCAGGGCGGATGACCGCGGGCAAGCGCGTCGCGCCGCCGGCGGCCGCGGAAGCGCTGCTGGTGGAGCGGGGCGCCCGCGTCACCCGCGCGCGCATCGCCGCGCTCGCCTGCCTGCTCGAGGCGCGCGAGGCGCTGACCCACCACGACATCGAGAAGCGGCTGGCGAGGCACGGCGACGTCGATCGCGTGACGCTCTATCGCGTGCTGGAGTGGCTGACCGCCGAGGGTCTGGCGCACAAGGTGTCCGGCGACGATCGCATCTGGCGCTTTTCCGCCGCGGGGCACGACCATCCCGGTCACGCGCACGCGCACTTCCAGTGCAGCGAGTGCGGGAAGGTCGTCTGCCTCGACGAGGCTCGCGTGCCCGCCATCGCGGTGCCGGCGGGCTACCGTCGCCGCGAGGTCGAGGTCACGATCAAGGGCAGCTGCGACGCCTGCGCGCCGCGCCGGTGAGGCGCCGGCGGCGGGACGACGCGGCGGGCGCGCGGGGTGGCGCGCAGGGTAGCGTGATGGCAGGCGTGATGGCCGACGTGGTGGCTGGTGTGATAGCTGGAGTGTTCGCTGGCGCGACCGTTGCGAGATTCCCGCGGTCGGGCCTTCTGCGCTAGAGTCGCCGCCATGTTCGCACTATCCGATCTCGAGCACCGCTACGGCGCCGCCCGCGCCGTGCGCGTCGCGTCGTGGACTGCCGATGTGGGATCGCACTGGCTGCTGTCCGGCCCGTCCGGCTGCGGCAAGTCGACGCTGCTGTCGATTCTTGCCGGGTTGATCGTGCCGACGCAGGGAAGGGTGATCGTCGCGGGCACCGACCTCGCGACGCTTTCGGGCGGCACCCGCGACCGCTGGCGCGGGCAGCACGTCGGGCTGGTGCCGCAGCGGCTGCACCTGGTCGGCGCGCTGTCGGTCCGCGACAACCTGCGCCTCGCCCGCTATCTCGCCGGCGCGGGCGCCGACGACGACCGGATCCGCGAGCTGCTCGCAGCGGTCGGCGTCGCGGACCTCGCTGCGCGCGCGCCGCGCACGCTCTCGCAGGGCCAGGCGCAGCGGGTCGCCGTCGCCCGCGCGGTGGTGAACCGCCCGCAGCTGCTGCTCGCGGACGAGCCGACGGCCAACCTGGACGATGCGCACGCCGCGGCCGCGCTCGAGCTGCTGCGCGCGCAGGCGGTGGCGACCGGCGCGACGCTGGTGGTTGCGTCGCACGACGCGCGCGTGCGGCCGCTGCTGCCCAACGTGTTCGCGCTGCCGGCGCCGGCGGAGCCGCGATGAACGCCGTCACGCTGGCGCTCGCCTATGCACGCCGCCGGCCGCTGGCGACGCTGCTCAACGTGCTGCTGCTCGCGGTCGGCGTGGCGACGATCGCGCTGGTGCTGCTGCTCGCCCGCGACTTCGAGACGCGGCTGACGCGCGACGCCGAAGGCATCGATCTCGTCGTCGGCGCCAAGGGCAGCCCGCTGCAGCTCATCCTCGCCGGCGTCTATCACGCCGACGTGCCGCCCGGGAACATCCCGCTCGCCGAGATCGACAAGCTGCGCGCGAACCCGCTGGTCGCCGAAGTGCTGCCGCTGGCGCTCGGCGACAGCGTCCGCGGCTTCCGCATCGCCGGCGTGGAGCCCGCGTTCATCGCGCATTACGGCGCGCAGCTGGCGGCGGGGGCGCTGTGGGACGAGCCGATGGAGGCGGTGCTCGGCGCCGAAGTGGCGCGCGCGACCGGCCTCGCCGTCGGCGCGACGTTCACCGGTTCGCACGGCCTGGGCGAGGCCGGTGCCGAGCACGGCGACGCGCCGTATCGCGTCGTCGGCGTGCTGGCCCCGACCGGGCGCGCGATCGACCGCCTGGCGCTGACCGCGATCGAGTCGGTGTGGACGGTGCACGATGCCCACGGGCACGCGCCCGGGCCGAAGCCGGCCGCGGACGGTGGCGGCGCGAAGAGTCCGCACCCGGCGCACGGTCCCGCCGCGAAAGAGGCGCCTGGCCCCGTGGCGAAGGACGGCCGCGCCGCCGACCACGATCATCACGCCGGGCACGGGCACGACGCGACTGCCGCACCCGATGCCGCCGTGGCCGCCGACGGTCCCGACCGCGAGGTGACGCTGGCGCTGGTCCGGTACCGCAGCCCGCTCGCCGCGGCGAGCCTGCCGCGCGCGATCAATACCGGGACGCCGTTGCAGGCCGCGTCGCCGGCGTACGAGTCGGCGCGGCTGCTGACGGTGTTCGCCTTCGCCGCCGACATCCTGCGCGCGTTCGCACTGCTGCTGATGGCGGCGTCGGCGCTCGGGCTGTTCGTCGCGCTGGCGCAGGCGCTGGACGAGCGGCGCTACGACCTCGCGATCATGCGCGCGCTGGGCGCGTCGCGCGGGCAGGTCGTCGCCGTCATCCTGATCGAGAGCCTGTTCCTCGCCGCCGCCGGGCTGGTGCTCGGCCTCGTCGCGGCGAATGTCCTGGTGGCCTCGATCGGCGCGTGGATTCCCGCCGCGGCGCCGCTCGCCGCCGCCGCGTGGACCTGGCCGCCGGCGGGCTGGGCGCTGGTCGCGCTGGCGCTGGGGGCGGGTATACTTTCCGCTGCGTGGCCGGCGTGGCGGGCGTACCGTCTGGACGTCGCCGCGACGCTCGCCGACGCCTGACGAGGCAGCGAATCCCATGCGAACTTTCGACTCCGGCATTTCCTCCACGGCCTTCGGGCTCGCGTTCGGGCTGGCGCTGACCGCCGTCGCCCTGACGGCGGGTCCGGCAGGCGCCGTGACCACCAACGTTCCGCCGGCCGGGCTGCCGTCCGCCAGCGAATACGGCACGCAACTCCTGCCCGAGCGGGCGGGGGTCGTGTCATGGCGCACGCTGGCGAAGGTCGAGCCGGTGAAGAAGGACGGGCGGATGGTGCCGTCTTTCTCCGCCGACATCCTGAGCCTCGACCGCAAGGACGTGCGGGTCCAGGGCTTCATGATCCCGCTGGACATCGGCGACAAGCAGAAGCGCTTCCTCATCGCCGCCGTGCCGCCCCATTGCAGCTTCTGCCTGCCCGCGGGTCCCGATGCGGTGGTCGAGATCAACGCCAAAGCGGCGGTCCGCTACAGCCTCGAGCCGATCGTCGTGTCGGGCAGGTTCGAGGTGCTGAAGGACGATCCGTCGGGAATGCTCTACCGGATGACCGACGCCGAGATGATCGGGCTCGCGATGCCTTCGGCGCCGGCGAAGGGCGCCGCCGCCGGCGCGCCGTAGCGGCGGGTCGCGCGGACGCGCAAGGTCGCGAAGCGGCAGCCCGCCCTGTTTGCAACGCAGTTGCATTCAGATAGAATCGTCCTCTAGTGCAACCGGGTTGCGTAACGCATCGTGTCCTGCTGGCGCGCGGCGGCGCGATCCCCGTTGCGGAGAGTTCGATGCCCGCTGCCCCGATACGCCACGCACGGCCGGCCGGACCGACGCGCCTCGCGCTCGGGTTCCTTGCCGCCCTCGTCCTGCTGTCGACGCAGCAGGCGGCGTTGCTGCACGCGATCTCCCACCTGGCGGAACCCGCGAGGCTTGCCGCGGAGACCCGCGTCGGGGCTTCCGTCGGCTCGACCCTGCCGGCGCCGGACGGCGAGCCCTGCGCCGAGTGCCCGGCTTATGCCCAGGTCGTCACGTTCGCGGCGACGACGGGCGCCGTGCCGGTGCTGGCGGCGGCGGGCGCCGTCGACGCATTGCCGCCGGCGCGGCCGCGCCTCGGTGCTTCCACCCTCTTCGCGTTTCTCGCGCGCGCGCCGCCTGCCGTCCTCTGAAGCGATCCCGCAGCGCCCCCGCGTTTGGGGGTGAACTCGTCGCCCGACCAGAGGAGTACGCAGATGCCCGGATCCGTCCCGGTGCGCAGCGCCGTCGCGCTCGCCATCATCGCCGTCGCCGCCGTCGTCCGCGCCCAGCCCGCGGAGCCCCCGGCCATGCAGACCGTCGTCGTCACCGCCAATCCGCTCGGCAGCGACCTCCTGGACATGGTGACGCCGATCGCCGTGCTGGGCGGCGAGAAGGCTGCGGCTCAACATGCAGCCCACGCTGGGTGAAATCGTCAACACGCTGGTCGGCATCAACTCGTCGTACTACGGACCCAACTCCAGCCGGCCGGTGATCCGGGGCCTCGACGGCGACCGGGTCCAGATCCTGCAGAACGGCATGGCCTCGTTCGACGCCGCCGGGACCAGTGTCGACCACGCGGTGCCCATCGACACGCTGACGGTCAGGCGCATCGAGGTGGTCCGCGGCCCCGCGACGCTGCTGTATGGGCCGACGGCCATCGGCGGCGTGGTCAACGTCATCGACACCCGGGTTCCCTACGAACGCGTCGACGGCGTCACCGGGGGCGTCGACCTGCGCTATGCGTCGCCGGCCGACGAGCGTGCCGCGTCGGGGTTCGTCGAATTCGGTACCGCGCAGGGGCTGCAGTTCCACGCCGACGGCTTCAAGCGCCTGACCAGCGATCTCAGGATTGCCGGGTACGCCTATTCGCCGCAGCTGCGCTCAACGCTGCCATCCGGCGAGCAGGGCCCGTCCGGAACGCTGCCCAACAGCGCCAGCGATTCCGACGGCGGCTCGTTCGGCGCCGCCTACGTCGGCGGCAGGGGTTTTGCCGGCGCGTCGTACACGACGTTCAACTCCGAATACGGAACCGTCGCGGAGCCGGACGTCACGATCAGGATGAAGCAGCAGCGCCTCGACTTCGCGGGCCAGTGGCGGGCGCCGACCGACGGCGTGAGGACGGTCGACCTCAAGTTCGCCCGGTCGAGTTACGAGCACACCGAGTACGAGGGGGCGGAGCCCGGCACCACGTTCAGGAACGACGGCTACCAGGCTCGGCTCGACGTCGTGCACAACAGGATCGGAGCGTTCGAAGGCGCGTTCGGCTTCCAGGCGATCGATTTCGACTTCGAGGCGCTGGGGGACGAGGGCTTCCTGCCGAAGACCGGGACGCGGAGCTGGTCGGCGTTCATCTACGAGGAAGCCGCGCTCGATCGGTGGAGACTGCAGGTCGGCGGCCGCTACGACCACACGCGCGTCGCGGCGGACGACAACCCGCAGTTCGGGCCGGCGCTCACGCGCACTTTCGACACCGGCGCGCTGTCCGCCGGCGCCGCGTTCAGCCTGACCTCGGACTATTCGCTGGTGGGTTCGGTCGCCTACACCCAGCGGCCGCCGAGCTACCAGGAGCTGTTCGCGGACGGACCGCACCTTGCGACCGGCCTCGTCGAGGTCGGGGATCGCGACCTGGGGCTGGAGAAGTCGCTGGGCTTCGACCTCGCGTTGCGCAAGAAGGGGCGCGGCTGGACCGGCAGTCTTGGCGCCTTCTACAACCGGTTCGACGACTACATCACGCTCTACGACACGGGGCTGATCGATCCCGCGTTCGAATTGCCCATCTACGCCTATCGCGCGTCGGCGGCGGAGTTCTACGGCTTCGAGGCCGAAGCCAGGTTCGAGCTGGGAAACCACGGGCCCGGCCGGCTCGACCTCGAGCTGCAGGCGGATTACCTGCGCGCCACCAACACCGATACCGGCGAACCCATCCCGCGCATCTCGCCGGTCCGCTTCGGGGGCGCGCTCGTCTACGGCGGCGACCGGTGGGACATGCGGCTCGACGTCCTTCGCGTGCAGGCGCAGAACCGCGTTGCCGCCAACGAGTTGCCGACCGACGGCTACACGATGGTCAATGCCAGTTTCACGTACCGGCTGACGAATGACCGGTACGGACTGACCGCGTTCGTCAAGGGCACGAACCTGCTCGACGAGGACGCGCGAAACCACGTCTCCTACCTCGTCAACATCGCCCCCATGGCGGCGCGCGGCGTCACCGTCGGTGTGCGCGGAACGTTCTGACGGCCGGGGCAACCGTACTGGGGTGTGATGCGATGCGATGCGATGCGATGCGGTGCGGGGGAGTCCGGGCTTCGTGGCGGGCGTCCTGGCGGACGCCGGCAGGGGCGGGGGCGCGCGCCGGGACGGCATCCGGCAGATGGGGGCGGGCGCCCGACCGGCGAGCGCGCCTTGAGCCAGATCAAGGCAGGATTCCGAAAACGAGGAATAATGCGAATAATTCTCGTTTGTCTATCGATCCCGCCCCATGTCCCCCCTGCTCGAACTTCGCCCCGGCGATGAAGCGACCGTCGCGACGGTCGGCGGCGACCTCGCGCTGCGCCAGCGGCTGGCCGCACTGGGCGTCCGCCCCGGCCGCGCCCTGAGGCTGATGCGCCGCGGCGCGATGGCGGGTCCGCTGCACCTCCGCGTCGGCACCACCGACATCGTCGTCCGGCGGGGTCACGCCCGCGCGATCCTCGTCCATCGCTGACCGGCGGCCGCGGTGAAGCGGATCGCGCTGGTCGGCATGCCGAACACCGGCAAGTCGACGTTCTTCAACCGGGTTACGGGCGCCTCGGCGCGGGTCGGCAACTGGCCCGGAATCACCGTGGAACTGTTCGCCGCGCGGGTGCTGCTGGGCGGCTCGATGGTCGAACTCGTCGACCTGCCGGGCGTCTACGACCTCGACGGCGAGGCCGACGACGAGCGCGTCGTCCGCGAGTTCCTCGCCAGCACCCGCGTCGACCTCGTCGCCGTCATCGTCGCCGCCCCGCAGATCGACCGCCAGCTGCCGCTCGCGCTGACGCTGCGGGCGCGCGGCGTGCCGACGGTGCTGCTGCTCAACATGACGGACGAGGCGCGACGGCTGGGCGTGCGCGTCGACGCCGAGGCCCTCGGTCGCACGATCGGCATGCCGGTGGTGCCGATGGCGGCCAAGCGCGGGGAGGGCCAGTTGGAGGCGCTCGCGGCGCTGGCGCGCGGCGTGCTGGCGGCACCGGTCGCGCCGGCACCGCAGGACGCTGCCGCCCGGGACGCCGCGGTGGCCGCGGCGCTGGCCGCCGCGGTCGACATCCCGGCGCGGCTGCCCGAGGGCACGACCGACCGCGTCGACCGCGTGCTGCTGCACCCGCTGTTCGGCCTGCCGCTGTTCTTCGTGCTGATGTTCGCCGTGTTCCAGGGCGTGTTCACACTCGGCAAGCCGCTGCAGGACGGGTTGCAGGCGGCGTTCGAATTCACCCGCGCGCACGCGCTCGAGCCGGCGCTGGCGCCGCTGCCGGACCTGGTTCGCGGCTTCCTTCTCGACGGCGTCTGGGCCGGCGTGTCGACGGTCGCGGCGTTCGTGCCGCTGGTGGTGCTGTTCTTCCTGTTCATGGCGCTGGTCGAGGACTCGGGCTACCTGTCGCGCGCGGCGTTCCTCACCGACGCGCTGATGGCGCGCATGGGGCTCGACGGCCGCAGCTTCGTGATGCTGCTGCTCGGGTTCGGCTGCAACGTGCCGGCGCTGATGGGGACCCGGATCATGCGCTCGCGTGGCCTGCGGCTGCTGACGATGATGATCGTGCCGTTCTCGCTGTGCTCGGCGCGGCTGCAGGTCTTCCTTTTCCTCGCCGCCGCGCTGTTCGCGCCCGCGCAGGGGGCGTGGGTGATCTTCGTGCTCTACCTCGCGAGCTTCGCCGTGGCGCTGCTGACCGCGTTCGTGTTCCGCGGCCGCTACCGCAACGACGAGCCGTTCGTGCTGGAGCTGCCGCCCTACCGGCTGCCGACGCTGCGGCAGATCGCGCTGCGTGCCTGGCACGAGGTGCGCCACTTCCTGCGGCGCGCGACGCGCTTCATCATTGCCGGCGTCATGCTGGTGTGGCTGCTGACGCACCTGCCGGCCGGCACCGTGCCCGGCGGTCCGGAAACCTTCGCCGGCATGCTCGGCCGCTTCGCCGAGCCGGTGCTGGCGCCGATCGGCATCGACGACCGGCTGACGGTGGCGCTGATCTTCGGCTTCGTCGCCAAGGAAATCCTGATCGGCGCGCTGGCGGTGATCTTCGGCCTCGAGGGGCAGGCGCTGGCGACCGAGCTCGCGACCCGGATCGACGCCGTGCAGGCGATCTCGTTCATGCTGTTCACGCTGATCTACACGCCCTGCGTGTCGACGATCGCGACCCTGCGCTCGGAGGCCCGCAGCACCCGGTTCGCGCTGGTGTCGGTCGGGTGGTCGCTGGCGCTCGCGTGGCTGGCGAGCTTCGCGTTCTACCAGTCGGCGCGGGCGTTGGGTTGGTGATGCCGGGCTGGTGACGCCGGGCTGGTGAGCGGAACCGCTTGGCCGCCGCCGCCCCGCGTGGGATGATCGCCGCATGAACCTGCTGCTGCTGCCGGGACTGATCTGCGATGCGCGACTGTGGGACGCGCAGGTCCGGGCGCTGGGCGCCCGCGCGACGGCGCGGGTGGCCGACATGACCACCGCCGGCACGATGGCGGCGCTGGCGGCCGACGTGCTGGCCAGGGCGCCTCCGGGGCGGTTCGCGCTGGCGGGGCTGTCGATGGGCGGCTACTGCGCGCTCGAGATCGTCCGCCAGGCGCCGGAGCGGGTCGCCGCGCTGGCGCTGCTCGACACCTCCGCCCGTCCGGACACGCCCGAGTCGACGGCCAACCGGCGGCGGCTGGTCGCGCTGGCTGCGCAGAACTACGGGCGCGTCGTCGAGGAGCTGCTGCCGAAGCTGCTCGCGCCGGCGCACCTCGCGGACGAGGCGATCGCGGGCACGGTCCGCGCGATGGCCGGCGCGTTCGACGCGGGGTCGTTCGCGCGGCAGCAGGAGGCGATCATCTCGCGCGCCGACAGCCGGCCGCTGCTGCCGGCGATCGCCTGCCCGGCGCTGGTGCTCTGCGGCCGCGAGGACGCGCTGACGCCGGTCGCGATCCACGAGGAAATGGCGGCGGCGATTCCCGGCGCGCGCCTCGTCGTCGTCGATGGCAGCGGCCACCTGTCGCCGCTGGAACGGCCCGCTGCGGTGACCGCCGCTCTCGCGGCCTGGCTCGACCGCATCTGACGCGCCGTCGCCCGCCGGCCGGCGCGGAAGGGCGCGGGGGCGCCCGGCCGCTATAATTCGATGTTTTGCACCGCCAACGCGCGCCACGAGCGCCCCCCGCATGGAACTCGCCAAAAGCTTCGAACCCTCGTCGATCGAATCCAAGTGGTATCCGCTGTGGGAGTCGCGCGGATACTTCAAGCCGGACTACGCGGCCAAGGGGTCGCCGTTCTGCATCCAGCTGCCGCCGCCCAACGTCACCGGCACGCTGCACATGGGCCACGCGTTCCAGCACACGCTGATGGACGTGCTGATCCGCTGGCACCGGATGCGCGGCGACAACACGCTGTGGCAGGCCGGCACCGACCACGCCGGCATCGCCACGCAGATCGTCGTCGAGCAGCAGCTGAAGGCGGAGGGAAAGACGCGGCACGACCTCGGCCGCGAGGCCTTCGTCGAGCGGGTGTGGGCCTGGAAGGAGGAATCCGGCGGCGCCATCACCGGCCAGATGCGCCGGCTGGGCAGCGCCGCCGACTGGACGCGCGAGCGCTTCACGATGGACGAGGGGCTGTCGGCGGCGGTGCTCGAGACCTTCGTCCGGCTGCACGAGGACGGCCTCATCTACCGCGGCCAGCGCCTCGTCAACTGGGACCCCAAGCTCGGCACCGCGGTGTCGGATCTCGAGGTCGACAGCGAGGAGGAAATGGGGAAGCTGTGGGAGATCCGCTATCCCCTTGCCGACGGCAGCGGCTCGCTGGTCGTGGCGACGACGCGGCCGGAGACGATGCTCGGCGACACCGCGGTCGCGGTGAACCCCGACGACGAGCGCTACCGTCACCTCGTCGGGAAGACGATCCGGCTGCCGCTCGCCGGCCGGGACATCCCGATCATCGCCGACGCCTACGTCGACCGCGAGTTCGGCACCGGCTGCGTCAAGATCACGCCCGCGCACGACCTCAACGACTGGGCGATCGGCCAGCGCCACCACCTTCCCGCGATCCCGATCCTGGACCTCGAGGCCAGGGTCAACGCCAACGCGCCGGAGAAGTATCGCGGCCTCGATCGCTACGTCGCGCGCAAGGCGGTCCTGGCCGACCTCGATGCCGCTGGGCTGCTGGTGTCGGAGAAGCCGCACAAGATGGTGGTGCCGCGCTGCGGACGCACCGGCGAGGTGGTCGAGCCGATGCTGAGCGACCAGTGGTACCTGGCGATGACCAAGGCGGCGCCGGCCTCGCATCCGTACTGGCCGGGCCGCAGCATCCAGGACCTCTGCCTCGCGGCGGTCGGCGACGCCGGCCTCGTCGACCCGGAGACCGGCATCGCGGAGCGCGTGCGCTTCGTCCCCGGCGACTGGATCTCGACCTACCTCCACTGGATGAACAACATCCAGGACTGGTGCATCTCCCGCCAGCTGTGGTGGGGTCACCAGATCCCCGCGTGGTACGACGAAGCGGGCAACGTCTACGTGGCGCGCAGCGAGGACGCGGCGCGGGCGCAGGCGCGCGCGAAGCTCGGCCGCGAGCCGGCCGCCTTCCGCCGCGACGACGATGTGCTCGACACCTGGTTCAGCTCCGCGCTGTGGTGCCACTCGACGCTGGGCTGGCCCGAGCCGACGCGGGAGCTCAAAACGTTCCTGCCGTCGTCGGTGCTCGTCACCGGCTTCGACATCATCTTCTTCTGGGTCGCGCGGATGATCATGACGACGACCTACTTCACGGGCAAGGTGCCATTTCGCGACGTCTACATCAACGCCATCGTCCGCGACGAGGAAGGCCAGAAGATGTCGAAGTCGAAGGGCAACGTCCTCGACCCGCTCGACCTCATCGACGGCGTTTCGCTGGACGCGCTGGTGACGAAGCGTACCGCCAACATGATGGACCCGCGGCAGGCCGATTCGATCGCGAAGCGCACGCGCAGGCAGTTCCCCGACGGCATCCCGGCGTTCGGCGCCGACGCGCTGCGCTTCACCTTCGCCAGCCTCGCCACCTACGGCCGCACGCTGAACTTCGACCTCAACCGCTGCGAGGGCTACCGCAACTTCTGCAACAAGCTGTGGAACGCGACGCGCTTCGTGCTGATGAACGTCGAGGGAAAGGACTGCGGCGTCGACGGGCCGAAGCCGCCGCTGTCGGTGGCCGACCGGTGGATCATCTCGACGCTGCAGGACACCGAGGCCGCGATCGACACCCACCTCGCCGAGTACCGCTTCGACCTGGCCGCGAAGGCGCTGTACGAGTTCGCGTGGGACGAATACTGCGACTGGTACGTCGAGCTCGCCAAGGTGCAGCTCGCGAACCCGGATCCGGACGTCCAGCGCGGCACGCGGCGCACGCTGGTCCGCGTGCTCGAGGCGATCCTGCGCCTCGCGCATCCGTTCATCCCGTTCATCACCGAGGAGCTCTGGCAATCGGTGGCGCCGCTCGCGGGCAAGGCCGGCGATTCGGTCCAGCTGCAGCCGTATCCGCAGGCGCAGGACGCCAATCGCGACGCGGGCGCCGTGGCCGAGGTGGCGGCGCTCAAGGCTGTCGTCAACGCCTGCCGCGCGCTGCGGGGCGAGATGAACCTGTCGCCGGCGCAGAAGGTGCCGCTGATCGCGGCGTCGGCGGAAGCTGGCGGGCGCGCGCGGCTGACCGCGTTCGCGCCCTATCTCGCGCCGCTCGCGCGGCTGTCGGAGGTGACCGTGGTCGAGGCGCTGCCGGCGACGGATGCGCCGGTCGAGATCGTCGGCGACACCCGGCTGATGCTGCACATCGAGATCGACAAGGGCGCCGAGCGCGAGCGCGTCGGCAAGGAGATCGCGCGGCTCGAAGGCGAGATCGGCAAGGCCGAGGCCAAGCTCGCCAACGAGGGCTTCGTCGCGCGCGCGCCGGCGGCGGTGGTCGAGCAGGAGCGCGCGCGGCTGGCCGGGTTCGTCGCGACGCTCGCCAAGCTGCGCGAGCAGCTCGCGCGCCTCGCCTGACCGTCGCGATGGCGGTCGCGCTCGCCAACGTCTGCGTCTACTGCGGCGCCAATCCGGGGCGCGATCCGGCGTATGCCGAGGCCGCTTCGGCGCTGGGCCGCACGCTGGCGGAGCGCGGCCTCGGCATGGTCTATGGCGGCGGGCGCGTCGGGCTGATGGGCGTGGTCGCCGACGCCGCGCTGGCCGCCGGCGGACGCGTCACCGGCGTCATTCCGCAGGCGCTGATGACCAAGGAGCTCGCGTACACCGGGCTGACCGAGCTCATCGTCACCGCGTCGATGCACGAGCGGAAGGCGCAGATGGCCGAGCGCGCCGACGCCTTCATCGCGCTGCCCGGAGGCCTCGGGACCTTCGAGGAGCTGTTCGAAATCTGGACCTGGGGCCAGCTCGGCTGGCACCGCAAGCCCTGCGGCGTGCTCAACATCGCGGGCTTCTACGACGGGCTGGTCGCGTTTCTCGACCACGCCACCGACGCGCAGTTCGTGAAGCCGGTGCACCGCGGGATGCTGCTGGTCGACGACGATCCGGGCCGGCTGCTCGATCGCTTCGCCCTCTACGAGGCGCCCGCGGTGCCGAAGTGGGTCGAGCGCGGGCAGACCTGAGTGGCGCCGGCGGCGGGGTCGGACTCGGCCGGATGGCCGATGGCGGCGGGATCGACGCGTCGGCATGATGGCGTGATGCCGGTGCCGCAGCCGCGACTCCGCGGAGCACGTTGATCTAAATTCGACCTGACCCCGGGGTGGCGAGGTAGCCGGTGACTTCCTCGCGGTCGTGGTAGAGCTGCTTCAGCGCGAGGGTGGCGGGGACGCGGGCGCGGCGCAGCGTGTCGTGGATCAGCGCGGCGCAGCGCTCGACCTCGGCGTGGCGCCTTTTCATCGGCAGCTTGAGGTTGAAGATCGCCCGGCGCGCATCGCCCTGCGCGACCCATCGTGCGACCAGCGCGGCGATCTTCGCCGGCTGCTCGGCGATGTCGCAGACCAGCCAGTCGACGGGGCGTTTGGGCACGTAGGTCAGCCCGTCGACGCGCAGGTGCGTCACCAGCGAATCCTCGGCCACGGCGCCCTTGAGCGGGCCGTTGTCCACCGCGGTCACCTTGAGCCCGCGCCCGGCGAGCTGCCAGGTCCAGCCGCCCGGCGCGGCGCCGAGGTCGACCGCCTTCATGCCCGGCCGCAGCAGCGTCGCCGCGTCGTCGCCGAGGAAGGTCAGGAAGGCCTCGGCGAGCTTCAGCGTCGAGCGCGACGGCGCGGCGCGGGGCATGTGCAGCCGCGGGATGCCCTGCGGCCAGCGGCTGCGCCAGGGCGCCGCGCTGACGCCGACGAAGGCGGTCGCGCCGTCGGCGAACAGCACGTGCACGGCGGGATGCCGCGCGAGCTCGGCGTCGGTCGCGTCCTCGTCGACCTCGGCCATGGCGTCGGCCTCGAGCAGCGCGCCGGCGAGCGGCAACTCGACCCCGCGGCACAGGCCCGACAGCGCCTTGCCCTCGTTGGTGTCCGGCATCTCGACGCGCAGTTCGCCGAACGGCCGCGCCGCGGGCGACGCCGGGCCAGTCGCGCTCGCGCAACGCGGCGATCGCCGCGGCCAGCGGCGCGACGCGATCCGGCCTGCGCTTGCCCGTCGCCGCCGGGTCGAACAGCGCGTGCGGGCCGGTGCCGAAGAAGAGCGAGCGAATGAACACCGGCGGCGCGGCGAGCAGCGCCGCATGCAGGCGCGACGGGGTGCCGCCGGTGAGCGTCGCGGTGACGAATCCGCGGCCGGGCGGGGCTTCGACGACCGTCGCCGCGCCCGCGCGCCCTGCCAGCGCGACGAGGTCGGCCGCGGCTTCGGGCTCGAAGCCGGCGCGGCAATGCGCGACCAGCGTCGCGGTGAACGGCGCGGCGGCCACCGCGGACCCCGCGGCTTACGCCTGCGCGGTCTCGGTCCGGTCGGCGGCGGGCGCCATCACCGGCGCGGGATTCGCTGCCGTGTCGGCGGTCGCGCCGGCCGGCGTTTCAGCAGCGGCGGGCGTTGCGGCCTCGGCCGGGGCTTCGGTCGCGGCGGCGGCGGGCCGGCGCATCAGCAGCGCCGGCACCGGCCGGTTGTGGCCGAAGCCGGGACGCGACAGCGGACCGCCGCGGCTGGGCGCGCTCGCCGCAGCGTCCGGCGTCGCGGCGTTTGCCTTCACCGCCGGCGGCTGATCGGGATTGAGGGCGTACGCGGCCTCGCGCTCCACGCGACGATCGCCGCGGGGCGGCTGCGCGACGTCGCGCCGGGCGGTAGCGGGCCGCTCTTCACGCGGCGGCCGGGCGGACCGATGGGCGGCCGGCTCGGCCCGGCCGGACGACTCGGCGCGTGCACCGCGCTCGCGCGGCGCTCGGCGCTCGGCGCTCGCCGCGGCGGCCGGGTCGAAGCCGTCGGCGCTGACCACCGGGACCGACTTCTTAAGCAGCTTCTCGATCTCGTCGAGCAGCCGCGCCTCGTCGGGGGCGACGAAGGAGATCGCCAGGCCCGAGGCGCCGGCGCGTCCGGTGCGGCCGATCCGGTGGATGTAGTCCTCGGGCACGTACGGCAGCTCGTAGTTGATGACCAGCGGCAGGTCGTCGATGTCGAGGCCGCGCGCGGCGACGTCGGTCGCGACCAGCACCTGCAGCTTGCCTTCCTTGAACGCGTCGAGCGCCTCCATCCGCGCGATCTGGCTCTTGTCGCCGTGGATCGAAGACGCGGCGAGTCCGTCGCGCTCGAGCTGGCGGGCGAGGCGCGAGGCGCCGTGCTTGGTGCGCATGAAGCACAGGACCTGGTTGAGGTTGCCGGACTTCACCAGGTGCACGAGCAGCGGGCGCTTGGCGTCCTGCGCGACCTTGTAGGCGCTCTGCGCGACGGTCTCGGCGGCGGTGTTGCGCTTGGCCACCTCGATCAGCTGCGGCTGGTTGAGCAGCTGGTCGGCGAGCTTCTTGATCTCGTTCGAGAACGTCGCCGAGAACAGCAGGTTCTGCCGCTTCGCCGTGACGGGCAGCAGCGCCATGATCCGCTTGATGTCGGGAATGAACCCCATGTCGAGCATGCGGTCGGCCTCGTCGAGGACGAACACCTCGACCTGGCCCAGGTAGACGCTCTTGTGCTCGACGTGGTCGAGCAGCCGGCCCGGGGTGGCGACGAGGATCTCGACGCCGGCGCGGACGATCTCGAGCTGCGCCTTGATGTCGACGCCACCGTAGACGACGGTCGAGCGCAGCTTGGTGTGCCGGCCGTAGGTCTTGATCGCGTCCTCGACCTGGATCGCGAGCTCGCGCGTCGGGGTGAGGATCAGCGCGCGCACCGGGTGGCGCGCCGGCGACGGGCTGGAGTTGGCGAGCGGGGCCAGCTTCTGCAGGATCGGCAGCGCGAAACCGGCGGTCTTGCCGGTGCCGGTCTGGGCGCCGCCCATGACGTCGTGGCCGGCGAGGATGACGGGAATGGCCTGTGCCTGGATGGGCGTGGGCGTGGTGTAGCCGGCTTCTTCGACGGCCCGCAGCAATTCGGGCCGCAACCCGAGCTCGGCAAAGCTCGTAGCGTGCAAGGGAGTGCTCCTGTCGCGGCCCACCGCTTGAGGCGGCTTCCGGTCCAGGCAGCGTGTGTCTGGAAACAAGGCGAGGCGGGCGGGCCGGGTGCCGCTGGAGGCGACGACCGCGACCGCGGGAAACCCGCGCCGGGTTGGGCGGTGACCGGAACGGCCGCCCGAAACCGTATTGTAGCCTAACTTGCGGATTTTACAAAATTTTTGTGGTCGTCCGGGGTCAAACGAGGCTATAATTCTAGGTTTGGCGGCGCGGCCATCCCGCGCTGCAGCAAACCCGGTAAACACCCATGTCCGTCGCTCCCCGCGCCCTGCGCAACATCGCCATCATCGCCCACGTCGACCACGGCAAGACGACCCTCGTCGACAAACTGCTGGTCCAGGCGGGCACGTTCGCCAAGCACCAGCACGTCGCCGAGCGGATGATGGACAGCAACGACCTCGAGCGCGAGCGCGGCATCACCATCCTGGCCAAGAACTGCTCGATCCAGTACCTGGACACGCAGATCAACATCGTCGACACGCCCGGCCACGCGGACTTCGGCGGCGAGGTCGAGCGCGTGCTGGGCATGGTCGACGGCGTGCTGCTGCTGGTCGACGCGGTCGAGGGGCCGATGCCGCAGACGCGCTTCGTCACCATGAAGGCGCTGCAGCAGGGGCTGAAGCCGATCGTCGTCATCAACAAGGTCGACCGCCCGGGCGCGCGCCCCGAGTGGGTGGTCAACCAGACGTTCGACCTGTTCGACCGGCTCGGCGCCAGCGAGGACCAGCTCGACTTCCCGGTCGTCTACGCGTCGGCGCTGAACGGATGGGCGACGCTCGACGTCGCGGTCGCGAAGACGGGCGTGCCCGGCGATGGCGGCGCGTCGATGCGCGACCTGTTCGAGACCATCCTCGCCAACGTGCCGGCGCCGCGCGCCGACACCGAGGCCCCGCTGCAGTTCCAGGTCAGCGCGCTCGACTACTCGAGCTACGTGGGCCGCCTCGGCATCGGCCGCATCCGCCGCGGCACGCTGCGCGTCGGGCAGGAGGTCGCGGTGCTCAACGGGCCGCTCGCCGAAGGGCAGATGCCGACGAAGGGCAAGGTCGGCCAGGTGTTCAAGTTCGCCGGCCTCGAGCGCGTCGCGGTCGAGGCGGCCGAGGCGGGTGACATCGTGCTGGTGACCGGCATCGACAACCTCACCATCGGCACGACGCTGGCGGCGATGGACACGCCGGAGGCGCTGCCGCCGATCGCCGTCGACGAGCCGACGCTGTCGATGTACTTCCAGGTCAACACCTCGCCGCTCGCCGGCCGCGAGGGCAAGTACGTCACCTCGCGCAACGTGCGCGACCGGCTGATGAAGGAACTGCTGATCAACATGGCGCTGCGGGTCGAGGAGACCGGCGACACCGACGTGTTCCTCGTGTCCGGGCGCGGCGAGCTGCACCTGACGATCCTGATCGAGAACATGCGGCGCGAGGGCTACGAAGTCGCCGTGTCGCGTCCGCGCGTCGTGCTGCGCGAGATCGACGGCGTGACCTGCGAGCCGTACGAGGCGCTGACGGTCGACGTCGAGGACGCCAACCAGGGCGCGGTGATGGAAGCGCTGGGACCGCGCCGGGGCGACCTCACCGACATGGTCGCCGACGGCCGCGGCCGCACCCGGCTCGACTACCGGATTCCCGCGCGCGGTCTCATCGGCTTCCAGGGCGAGTTCATGAACCTGACCCGCGGCACCGGCATCATGAGCCACGTGTTCGACGGCTACGCTCCGGTCAAGGGCGAGATCCCCGAGCGCCGCAACGGCGTGCTGATCTCGCAGGAGGACGGCGAGGCCGTCGCCTACGCGCTGTGGAAGCTGCAGGACCGGGGCCGGATGTTCGTCTCCCCGGGCGACAAGCTGTACGAAGGCATGGTGATCGGGATCCACAGCCGCGACAACGACCTCGTCGTCAACCCGATCAAGGGCAAGCAGCTGACCAACGTCCGCTCGTCCGGCACCGACGAGGCCGTGCGCCTCGTGCCGCCGATCGAACTGACGCTCGAGTACGCCGTCGAGTTCATCACCGACGACGAGCTGGTCGAGGTGACGCCGCAGTCGATCCGCATCCGCAAGCGCTTCCTCAAGGAGCACGAGCGCAAGCGCGCGTCGCGCGAGCTCTCCGGCGCCGACGAGGCCAAGGCCGCGAACGCCTGAACGGTGACCGCGCCCGGGCACTCCGCCGCGCTGTCCCCGGCCCTCGCCGCGCGGTTCGCGCGCATCGCGCTCGACAACATCGGCCGCGAGTACCCCCACAAGCTGGACCACGTGCTGGGCGGCCCCGGCGACGCGCGCACGCCGCGTGCGCTGCACCCGTCGTTCCATGGCAGCTACGACTGGCACTCGTGCGTCCACATGCACTGGCTGCTCGCGACGCTTTACCGGCGCTTCCCGGAGCTGCCGCTGCGGCCGGCGATCGCCGCGACGTTCGATCGCAACCTCGCGCCGGCGGCCATCGAGGCCGAGGTCGCGTATCTCGGCACGCCGCACAACGCGTCGTTCGTCCGCACCTACGGCTGGGCGTGGCTGCTGAAGCTCGCGCACGAGCTCGCGGAAGGCGCGCCGGCCGATCCGGACGTCGCGCGCTGGTCCGTGGCGATCGCGCCGCTGGCGCGGGCGTTCGGTGCGCGCTGGCTCGATTTCCTGCCGCGGACGCACTATCCGGTGCGCTACGGCATCCATCCCAACAGCGCGTTCGGCCTCGCCTTCGCCCTCGATTACGCGCGCTTCGCGGGTGCGGCGGAACTCGAGCGGGCGCTCGTCGCCAAGGCGCTCGGCTGGTACGCCGCAGACCGCGACGGCCCGGCGGCGTGGGAGCCCTCGGGCGCCGATTTCCTGTCGCCGGTGCTGGTCGAGGCCGACCTGATGCGGCGCGTGCTCGACGCGCCGGCGTTCTCGCGCTGGCTCGACGCGTTCCTGCCGGGCCTCGCGCGCGGCGAGCCCGCGACGCTGTTCGCGCCGGTGCCGGTGAGCGACCGCGGCGATCCGCAGATCGTGCATCTCGACGGCCTCAACCTGTCGCGCGCGTGGTGCTTCGCGGGCATCGCGCGTGCGCTGCCGGCCGGCGACCCGCGCGCGCCGTTGCTGGCAGCGGCCGCCGGGCGGCACCTCGACGCGGGGATGACGGGCCTCGACAGCGACGACTTCGTCGGCGCGCACTGGCTCGCCTCGTTCGCGGCGCACGCGCTCATCGTGGCGTCAATCCGGTGAACCTGCCCCGCTGCTAGAATCGAAGGTCATGAACGAGTCCCTGCTCATCGTCGTCGTCGTCGCGGCCGTCGTCGCCGCGCTCGTCGCCGTCGTCGCACTGGTCAGGCTGTTCGCGATGGCGACCGACGTCGCGGTGCTGAAGGCACAGGGCCAGGATCTCGAGCGCGACCTCAAGCAGGATCTCGCCATCGCGCGGGGCGAGCAGGGCGTCTCCGCGCAGACGCTGCGGACGGAGGTGGGCGAGCGCCTCACGCAGTTCACGCAGACGACGCAGCAGCAGGTCGCGGCGCTGACCGCGGCGCAGGGCGCCGAGCTCAAGGCCTTCGGCGAGCGGCTGTCGCAGTTCACTTCGGCGACGCAGCAGCAGCTGTCGGCGTCGACGCAGACCCAGAGCGACCAGTTGAAGTCCTTCGGCGAGCGCTTCGGGCAGTTCACGCAGACCACGCAGCAGGCGCTGACGGGCGGGGCGGCGGCGCAGGCCGAGCAGGCACGGGTCACCGCCGAGCGGATCGGCGAACTCGCGAAGTCGAACGAGCAGCGGCTCGAGGCGGTGCGCACGACGGTCGAGCAGCGTCTCGACACGCTGCGCAACGAGAACGCGGCCAAGCTCGACCAGATGCGCGCGACGGTCGACGAGAAGCTGCAGACGACGCTGGACCAGCGGCTCGGCGCGTCGTTCAAGCAGGTGTCGGACCGGCTCGAGCAGGTGCACAAGGGCCTGGGCGAGATGCAGACGCTCGCGGTCGGCGTCGGCGACCTGAAGCGCGTGCTGACCAACGTGAAGTCGCGCGGCACCTGGGGCGAGGTGCAGCTCGGCCTGCTGCTCGCCGAGGTGCTGGTGCCGCAGCAGTACGAGGCGAACGTCGAGACGCGGCCCGGCACCGGCAGGCGTGTCGAATACGCGATCCGGCTCCCCGGGCGCAGCGCCGACGGCGCGCCGTGCTGGCTGCCGATCGACGCCAAGTTCCCGCTCGAGGACTGGCAGCGGCTGCAGGATGCGCTGGAGCGCGCCGACGCGCCGGGGGCCGAAGTCGCGCGCAAGGACCTCGCCGACTTCCTGCGCGCGCAGGCCAAGACCATCCGCGAGCTGTACGTCGCGCCGCCGCACACGACCGACTTCGCGATCCTGTTCGTGCCGGTGGAGAGCCTGTTCGCGGAAATGATGGCGCGGCCGGGCTTCGCCGAGAAGCTGCAGCACGACTACCGCGTGACGCTCGCCGGGCCGGCGAATTTCCTGGCCCTGCTCAACAGCCTGCAGATGGGCTTCCGCACGCTGGCGATCGAGGAGCGGACCAACGAGGTCTGGACGCTGCTCGGCGCGGTCAAGACCGAGTTCGGCAAGTTCGGCGACGTGCTGGCGAAGACCAAGGAGCGCATCGACAAGGCGAGCGAGGAGCTCGACCGCGCCGGGGTGCGCAGCCGCGCCATCACCCGCGAGCTGCGCAAGGTCGAGGCGCTGCCCGGTCCGGAGACGGCGCGCCTGCTGGGCGCGGCGCTCGACGGCGATGCCGCGGCCGAAGGCGCCGGTGACGTGCCCGGTCCCGACGACGCCGACGCCGCGCCCGACTGACCGGGACGATGTTCGACGCGCTGAGGAAGTGGCGGCAGCGGCGGGTGCTGCGGAACGCCGCCATCCCCGACCCGCTGTGGCGCGAGGCGCAGGAGGCGCTGCCGTTCCTCGCGGTCTACACCGATTACGAGCTCACCCGGCTGCGCGAGAAGGTCGTGCTGTTCCTCGACGCCAAGCACATCGTCGGTGCGGGCTCGTATCCGGTGACGCCCCTGCAGCGCGTCGTGATCGCGATGCAGGCCTGCGCGCTGGTGCTGAACCTGGACCTCGCCTACTACGACGGCTGGGACAACGTCGTCGTCTATCCCGGCGAGTTCGTCCCCGAGTGGGAATGGGAGGACGAGGCCGGCGTCGTCCACCGCAACGACGGGGCGCTCGCCGGCGAGGCGATGCCCGGCGGTCCCGTGGTTCTCTCGTGGTCGGACGTCGAGGCGTCGTACGACTGGGAGACCGCCGGCATGAACCTGGTCATCCACGAGTTCGCGCACAAGATCGACATGCGCAACGGCGAGGCCAACGGCTGCCCGCCGCTGCCGGCCGAGATGCCGCCGCGCGCCTGGCAGAGGACGCTGAACGCCGCCTTCGAGCACTTCCGGCTCCGGGTCGACCGCGGCGAGCAGACGGCGATTGACCCCTACGCCGCCGAGTCGCCGGCCGAGTTCTTCGCCGTGCTGTCCGAGGTGTTCTTCGCCGATCCCGCGCTGCTGAAGCACGACTACCCCGACGTGTACGAGAAGTTCCGCTGGTTCTACCGGCAGGACCCCGCGTCGCGCAGCGAGCTGCTGCTCGAGGAGGAATGACCATTCATCGGGCGTGGTTTCCGGCGCTGGACAAACGGCGCCGGGGCCGCTGTCCGGCTTCTCATCCGCGCCCGATTCGTGCATTGTCGCGCGCTTGAGGCAGGCGGTCGCCTGTCCTGTTGCCAAGGAGATCCCATGCGCCGATTCACCCTGTTCGCCGCGACGATGTTCGCCGCCTCCACCGCCTTCGCCTTCCATTGTCCTGCCGACATGAAGAAGATCGACGACGCGATGTCTAAGAATCCCAAGCTCACCGCCGCGCAGGCGGACGAGGTCAAGAAATACCGCGCCGAGGGCGAGACGCTGCACAAGGCCGGCAAGCACCAGGAGTCGGTCGACACGCTGGCCAAGGCGATGCAGATCCTCGACATCAAGTAACCGCCGTCGCAGGCTGCCGGACCGACGCCACGCGCGAACCGCGTGGCGTCGCCGTTTCCGGAGCGCGCGGCGCGATCCGGCTCAGCGCGCGCGGGCGAGCAGCACCACCGCCGCGAGGATCAGCGCGCCGCCGGCGAGCTGCACCGGCGCGATCGTCTCGCCGAGCACCAGCGCGGCAAGCGCGACGGTGAACAGCGGCTCGACGGTCGACAGCGTCGACGCGCGCACCGGGCCGATGCGCTCGAGGCCGGCGAAGAACAGCGTGATCGCGGCGACCGTCGACACCAGAGCGATCGCCGCCACCGCGGCCCAGCCGCCGGCGTCCTGCGGCCAGCGCGGACCGCGCCAGGCGACGGCGACGACGAACACCACGGCGGCGCTGGCGATGACCACCGCCGCCATCGCCAGCGGTGCCGAGTGGCGGCCCAGGCGCGTCCCGGCGACGATGTAGACGGCGTAGATCGCCGCCGCCGCGACGCCGAACGCGATGCCGGCGGGCGTCGCCGCGCCGGCGCCGCCGCCCAGCGCCGGCGCCACCGTCAGCGTCATGCCGGCCAGTGCCAGCACCAGTGCGACGAGCTTCCATCGCGTCAGCCGCTCGCGCAGGAAGGCGGCGGCGAGCAGCGCGACCAGCGCCGGATGCAGGTAGAGGAGCAGCGCGACCACGCCGGCGGGCGCCAGCGTGAGTGCGGTGAAGAACGTGAACGCCTGGCCGCCGTACCCCAGCGCGCCCAGCATGACGAGGCCGCCGAGCACGCGGCCGCGCGGCAACGCGACGCCTCGCGCGGCGACGAGCGCGGCCATCGCGATCGCGGCGATGCCGAAGCGCAGCGCGAGCAGCGTCGTGGTGTCGACGCCGGCGGCGTAGGCCCGCCGCGCGAATATGGCCATGGCGCCGAACGCCAGCGCCGACGCGAGCACCGCCGCGATGCCCCAGCCGCGGTCCGGCGCGTTGCGCGGTCGCGGCTCCGCCGCCGGGGTCACGCCGCCGCCGGCGGCCGCTGCGCGCTCTTCGGCCGGAACGCCTTGCACACCGCGTCGCGGGTCTCGACGTACGGGCCGCCGATGAGGTCGAGGCAGTAAGGGACCGCGGCGAAGATGCCGGGCACGACGACGGTGCCGCTTTCGTCACGGGCGCCCTCGAGGGTCTCGCGGATCGCCTTCGGCTGTCCGGGCAGGTTAAGGATCAGCGCACGGCCGCGGATCGCGCCGACCTGCCGCGACAGGATCGCCGTAGGGACGAAGCGCAGCGACACCTGGCGCATCTGCTCGCCGAACCCCGGCATCACCTTGTGCGCGACGGCGAGTGTGGCTTCCGGCGTGACGTCGCGCGGCGCGGGGCCGGTGCCGCCGGTGGTGAGCACGAGGTCGCAGTGCGCGACGTCGACCAGCTCGATCAGCGCGCGCTCGATCGCCGGCTGCTCGTCGGGGATCAGGCGGGTCTCGGGTCGCCACGGGGTGGACAGCGCCGAGGTCAGCCACTCGGACAGCGCCGGCAGGCCCTTGTCCTCGTAGACTCCGGAGGACGCGCGGTCGGAGATCGATACCAGCCCGACGACGAGCGGGCGATCCTGGGAAGTGGTCATCGGGTCCTCAGTCCGGAAGCTCGCGCAGTGCGCGCCAGAGTTCGCGGAAGGCGTGCGGCGGCGCGCCCTTCGCGCGCTCGTCCTTCGCCTTGGCCACGAGCGAGCGGAACCGCGGCCGATCGAGCGTCGGGTGCCGGGCCACCAGCTCGTCGAGCGCCGCCGGCTCGGCCAGCAGCCGCTCGCGCAGCCGCTCCAGCGCGTGCAGCTTGGCGGCGTCGGCGTCGCGACCTTCGGCCCAGGCGTCGAGCCGGGTCCGGATCGGCGTCGGGTCGACGCCGCGCATCAGCTTGCCGACGTACTGGAGCTGGCGCCGCCGTCCGCCGTGCGCGGTGATCGAGCGCGCGGCCCGGATTGCGTCGACCAGCCGCTCCGGCAGCCCGGCCTCCTCGACCACGACGTCGAAGCGCCGGGCGTCGAGCTCGACCAGCGCTTCGCCCAGGTCCTGCAGCGCGTGCATGTCCGCCTTGCGCCGCGTCTTCGACGGCGGCAGCACGGACTCGTCGTCGACGCCGGTCGCCGGCGCGGCGGGCGGCCGGTCGGCTGCGGGCGCGCCGGCGGAGTCCGCGGGGAGGTCGCCGCGGCGGCGGCGCGACGGTCGGTCGGGCAGAGGCATCGTCTGTCGGAAAGGCGGGCCGCCAGGCGGGGATCGGCGCGGACCGTTTGCTATGATAGCCGACGCAATCAGCCGCGCGACGGCGACCGGCCCGGCCGGCGCCGTCGACAGAGTCCGTCGACGACCGCTGAAAACCCGCGCGCTCCCACCCGCCACGTCCCCTTTCGGCCCTTGCCCATGACCGCTGCCGCTGCGCGCGACACCCGCGACACCCGTTTCCCGCTGCCGACCGACGAGCTTGCACGCGTCGCCGAGGCCGTGCTCGCCGCGGCGAAGGCCGGCGGCGCGACGGCCGCCGAAACCGACGTCTCGCAGGCGGTCGGCCAGAGCGTCACCGTGCGCAAGGGCGAGGTCGAGACCGTCGCCTACAACCGCGACAAGGGCATCAGCCTCACCGTCTACGTCGGGCAGCGTCGCGGCCACGCCAGCACCGCGGATTTCGCGCCCGAGGCCGTGCGCGCCGCCGTCGACAAGGCGCTGGCGATCGCGCGCTATACCGCCGAGGATCCCGCGGCGGGGCTCGCCGACCCGGACCGGCTCGCGCGGACCTTTCCCGACCTCGACCTCTATCACCCGTGGGACCTTTCCGTCGACGCGGCGATCGAGCTCGGCCGCGAGGCCGAGGCCGCGGCGCTGGCGGTCGATTCGCGGCTCACCAACACCGAGGGTGCGACGGTGGGGCGCGGCGAAGCCGAGTTCGTCTACGCCAACTCGCTCGGCTTCGCCGGCGGGTTCCGCAGCTCCCGCCACCACATCGACTGCGCGGTGATCGGCGAGGACGACGCCGGCATGCAGCGCGACTTCTGGTACACGGCGGCGCGCGCTCCGGGGGACCTCGAGGCCGCCGCGGCCGTCGGCCGCCGGGCCGGCGAGCGCACCGTGCGCCGGCTGGGTTCGCGCCCGCTCGAGACGCTGGAGTGCCCGGTGCTGTTCGAGGCTGCCGAGGCGGGCGACCTGCTCGGCTTTTTCGTCGGCGCGGTCTCCGGGGGCGCGCTGTACCGGAAGTCGTCGTTCCTGCTCGATTCGCTGGGGAAGCAGGTGTTCGCGCCCCATCTGTCGATCCGCGAGGAGCCGCACCTGCCGCGCGGCCGCGCCAGCACGCCGTTCGACAACGAGGGCGTGGCCACCGCGCCCCGCGACGTCGTCCGGGACGGCGTCGTGACCGGCTACTTCCTCGGCAGCTACTCGGCGCGCAAGCTCGGCATGGCCACGACCGGCAACGCCGGCGGCAGCCACAACCTGGTCGTCTCGCACGGCGACGACGACCTGCCGGCACTGCTGCGACGGATGGGCCGCGGGCTGCTGGTCACCGAGCAGCTGGGGCAGGGCGTCAACCCGGTGACCGGCGATTTCTCGCGCGGCGCCGCCGGGTTCTGGATCGAGGACGGCGTCGTCGCCTTCCCGGTCGAGGAGATCACCATCGCCGGCAACCTCAACGCCATGTTCCGCGACATCGTCGCCGTCGGCAACGACGTCGACCGGCGCGGCAGCCGCCACACCGGTTCCATCCTCGTCGGTCGCATGACCGTCGCCGGGCGCTGATCGGCGCCCCACGAAACGGACCCCATGGCCGCACGATGATCGAAGCCGTCGTCAACTGGTTCCGCGGATTCCGCGATCCGCTGCGCGGCGCCGGCTCGGCGCAGCAGTGGATCGCCACGCTGCCCGAAAGCGACCCGCTGGCGCTGCAGAAGGAGGCGCTCGAACTCGTCGTCGGCTTCCCCGGCACGCGCAAGGACGTCAGCCCGACCCAGGTCGAGGCGCTCCTGAAGATCGACGCCCGGATCGAGCCGATCCTTGCGCAGCTGACGCAGCAGTACACGACCAACTACCAGAAGAGCACCGCCGTCGAGTCGCGGCTGTGGCACGCGGTGTTCGACCTGGTCAAGGCGTTCACCGCGGCGTACCAGATGGCGCTGAAGGCGGGGTACCCGAACGCCGACAACAAGCGCTGGCGGGCGGTGCTGCCGTGGATCCTGGTGCGGCTCGCGTTCTACAAGAGCCTCGACGGCAAGTTCCGGCTGTTCCGCTACGGCCACTGGATTCCGGCGCAGTGGCGCGAGCTGCACGAGCTGTACGAGTTCGCGCGGATGCGGGGCTGGCAGCGCGAGCAGCTCGTCTTCGGCGCGGGCACCTTCGCGCGACCGGGGGTCTGCGTCGAGCACGAATACCTGAAGACACTGCTGCTGATGCGGCTCGATTCCGGCAACTTCACGCCGGACCAGGTCGAGTGGGTGGGGCGGCAGCTCGAGGACTGGTCGCCGTCGCTGACGCTGGTGCCTCCCCCAGGCCCGCCGGCGGCGTTCTTCGTCGACCTCACCGGCACGCAGGGGCTGCGGCGACAGGACCGCGCAACCGCCGGCGGGCGCGTGCTGTTCCTCGACGCCAGCCCCGTCTACGCGCGGGTGGTCGAGCAGATGCGCTGGCTCCCCGAGCAGGACGACGACGTGCCGAAGCAGGGCGAGCCGCCGGCGCGCGAGCAGAAGCTGCTGCTGATGCGGCTCGCGTCGCTGTTCGGACCGGACGCCATCGCCCATGCGCCGCGGGCGACCCGCTACGCCACCGACGGGGAGGTGCGGGTGGTCGTCGGTCTGCAGGCGCTGACGCGCGCGGTGGCCGAGATCGACCGCCTCCCGGACGCGGCGCGGACGCCCGGCGTCGCCGCGAGCTACGACGAAGTCACGCAGATGGTGAACCCGGTCGCGAATCCCGAGTCGGTCGCGCGCCGGATCAAGGGCACGATGTGGCGGATCCAGGACCGCAGCGACTCGGGCTACCGGCTCACCGCGCCGTCGCGCGAGGCGCCGGCACGACTGGGCGAGCTCATCGGCATCAAGGAAGGCGACAGCTGGACGCTGGGCGTCGTGCGCCGTATGCAGCGCCACCAGGTCGAGGAAGTCACCGTCGGCGTCGAGGTGATCGCGCGGCGCCTGGTGCGCGTGCTGCTGCGCACCTGGGCGACGCCGACGGCGGCGTCGCGCGCCGGCGGCGACCGGCCGTTCTTCGGGCTGTACCTGCCGGCGCATCCGGAAAACCGGCAGTCGACGCAGCGCAGCCTGATCGGCCCGGACGACCGGTTCCTGCCCGGCGGCATGGTCGAGCTCGACACCGGCAGCGCCCGGTACCTGATCCGGTTCTCGCAGACGCTCGAGCACCAGCCCGGCTGGGCCTGGTCGCTGTTCGCTGCGGTGCGCAAACTGGCGGGCTGAGCCGCGACCCGTCGCGCGCCGCCGGCGCCGGGGCACGCGGCCGGGCGCGACGCCGGCGTCCTCCGACCGGGGTGGGATCCCGTCCGGCCCAGGCCGCACCAGCGCGGGCGCCGGCGACCGCAGCGCCGCAATGTTGCGCCGGGTCAATCCCTGGTGCGGCCGCGTCTGGCGCACGGGGATAATTCGGTTAGAATCCCGCGCAGACAAGCACCGGATCCGCATCCCATCGCGGCCGCGCAGAGGCTTTGACGCTCGCCGCTTGCGTTCGCGCCGGAACCACGCCGGCGATCTTCCCAGAGAGGAGTTTCAATGGAACGTCGTTCATTCCTTAAGAAAGCCGGCGTCGGTGTCGCCGCCGGTGCGCTCGCCGCCCCGGCGATCGCGCAAGGCGGTCCCGAGGTCAAGTGGCGCCTGCAGTCGAGCTTCCCCAAGAGCCTCGACACCATCTACGGTGGTGCCGAAACGGTTGCCAAGCGGGTCGCGGCGATCACCGGCGGCAAGTTCCAGATCCAGGTGTTCGCCGCGGGTGAAATCGTCCCCGGCCTGCAGGCGATGGAAGCGGTGCAGAACGGTACGGTGCAGGCCTGCCACACGGCGCCGTACTATTTCTACGGCAAGGACCCGACGTTCGCGTTCGCCTGCGCGATCCCGTTCGGCATGAACGCCCGGCAGCAGAACGCCTGGATGTACCACGGCGGCGGCCTGCAGATGTACCGCGAGTTCGTGAAGACCTTCAACATCATCAGCTTCCCCGCGGGCAACACCGGGGCGCAGATGGGCGGCTGGTTCCGCAAGGAAGTGAAGACGGTCGCCGACATGAAGGGCCTGAAGATGCGCATCGGCGGCTTCGCCGGCGTCGTCCTCTCCAAGCTCGGCCTGGTCCCGCAGCAGATCGCCGCCGGCGACATCTACCCGTCGCTGGAAAAGGGCACCATCGACGCCGCCGAGTGGGTCGGCCCGTACGATGACGAGAAGCTCGGCTTCTACAAGGTCGCCAAGTATTACTACTACCCCGGCTGGTGGGAGGGTGGTCCCGAGCTCGACTGCTTCGTCAACCTGAAGGCCTGGGGCGAGCTGCCGAAGGAATACCAGGCGGCGTTCGAGGCGGCGTGCCACGAAGCGAACGTCGACATGATGGCGAAGTACGACGCGCTGAATCCGCCGGCGCTGCGCCGCCTGGTCGCTGCCGGCGTCCAGCTGCGCCCGTTCCCGCAGGCGATCCTCGAAGCCAGCTACAAGGCGGCGGAGGAGGTGTACGAGGAAACGTCGGCGAAGAACGAGAACTTCAAGAAGATCTTTACCGAATGGAAGAAGTTCCGCGACGAGCAGATCCGCTGGTTCGGCGTCTCCGAAGCGCGTTTCGACGGCTTCATGGCGCAGGCGATCCGCGGCCCGGCGGCGGCGGCCAAGAAGTAGGCGCAGGACCTTCGCCATCCCGGTCCGCCGCGCGGACCGGGCGCGAAAAAAAGCCCCGCGGCGACGCGGGGCTTTTTCATTGGCGCAGTGACGTCGACGGCCGCTACTTCGGCGGCGCGCCGCCGGCGGGGGCGGCGCCGGGCGCGGCACCGGGCGCGGGCGTCGGCGCCGGCGAGTCGGCGAACGGGTTGTAGTTCTCCTCCTTGGCCGGCGCCGCGCCATCCTTGCCATCGCCGGGCTTGGCGTCGAAGTCGGTGCCGCCGCGGTCCGGCGCTTGGTCGAACGGCACCTCGATCTGGATGGTGCTGGGGTCGACCGTGGGCGCATTGTCCTTGTACACCATCACCATCTGCGGGAACAGGATCACCAGGCCGACCATGATGACCTGGATGACGACGAACGGCACCGCGCCCCAGTAGATCTGCATCGTCGTCACCGGGGCCATCAGCTTGCCGGTGAGCTTGTCGACGTACTCCTTCGCCGGGGCGACGCTGCGCAGGTAGAACAGCGCGAAGCCGAACGGCGGGTGCATGAACGACGTCTGCATGTTGACGCCGAGCAGCACGCCGAACCAGATGAGGTCGATGCCGAGTTTCTCGGCGACCGGCCCCAGCAGCGGCACGACGATGAACGCCAGCTCGAAGAAGTCGAGGAAGAACGCGAGCAGGAAGACGAGGATGTTGACGACGATCAGGAAGCCGATCTGGCCGCCCGGCAGCCCCGACAGCAGGTGCTCGACCCAGACGTGGCCGTTCACGCCGTAGAACGTCAGGCTGAACACCCGCGCGCCGACGAGGATGAACACGACGAAGGCGGTCAACTTGGCGGTGGTGTCCAGCGCCTGCTTGAGCAGCGAGAACGACAGCCGGCGCCGCGCCACCGCCATGATCAGCGCGCCCGATGCGCCCATCGCGCCGCCCTCGGTCGGCGTGGCGATGCCGAGGAAGATCGTGCCGAGCACGAGGAAGATCAGCGCCAGCGGCGGGATCAGCACGAACACCACGCGCTCGGCGAGCTTCGACAGCAGCCCGAGCTTCAGCGCCCGGTTGATCACCGCGGCGAAGAAGGCGAAGCCGATGCCGACCGACATGGTGATGACGATCTTCTCGTCGAGCGGCGACTCCTTCCCCGCGTAGTACCACAGCTCGTAGCCGACCGCCGCGACGACCGACAGCACCGTCAGCGCCATCAGCGACCGGGTGCCGTGCGAGCCGTCGGGCTCGAGCAGCGTCCGCGCGTCGGCCGGCAGCGCCGGTGCGCGATCCGGCTTGAAGATGGTGACCAGCACGACGTAGCCGACGTAGAGGCCCGTCAGCACGAACCCGGGGATGAAGGCGCCCGCGTACATGTCGCCGACCGACTTGCCCAGCTGGTCGGCCATGATGATCAGCACCAGCGACGGCGGGATGATCTGCGCCAGCGTGCCCGACGCCGCGATCACGCCCGACGCGAGGCGCCGGTCGTAGCCGTAGCGCAGCATGATCGGCAGCGAGATGAGGCCCATCGAGATCACCGACGCCGCCACCACGCCGGTGGTTGCCGCGAGCAGCGCGCCGACGAAGATCACCGCGTAGGCGAGGCCGCCGCGGACCGGCCCGAACAGCTGGCCGATGGTGTCGAGCAGGTCCTCGGCCATGCCGCTGCGCTCGAGGATCAGCCCCATGAAGGTGAAGAACGGGATCGCGAGCAGCGTGTCGTTCGACATCACCCCCCACAGCCGTTCCGGCAATGCCTGGAACAGCGTCGGCTGCAGCAATCCGAATTCGATGCCCAGCAGGCCGAAGCCGATGCCGACGGCGGCCAGCGCGAACGCGACCGGGTAGCCGAGCAGCAGCACCACGACCAGCGCCGCGAACATCAGCGGCGCCATGTTGGCGATGATGAACGCGGTCATGCAACCTCCCCGCGGGCCTGGCGGATCGCCTCGGCCAGCTCGGCCTCGGCGCTCTTCGACAGCACCTTCTCGGTCGGGTCGGGGATCAGTCCCTTGAGGAACGCGAATCGCTTGATCAGCTCGGACAGCCCCTGCAGCAGCAGCAGGAAGAAGCCGACCGGCACCAGCGCGCGCGCGGGCCAGATCGGCAGGCCGCCGGCGTTGGTCGACACCTCGTTGCTGATGTAGGACATCGTGAACACCTTCCACGACAGCACCATGATCAGCAGCGCCATCGGCGTGAGGAAGAAGATCGTGCCCAGGATGTCGATCCACGTCTGCGCCCGCTTGGACAGCTTGCCGGCGATGACGTCGATGCGGATGTGCTCGTTGCGCTGCAGGGTGTAGGCGGCACAGAGCAGGAAGATCGCCGAGAACATGTACCACTGCGCCTCGAGGAAGGCGTTCGAGCTCATGTTGAAGACCTTGCGGACGATGGCGTTGACGGCGCTGACGGCGACGGCGACCAGCACCAGCCACATGACCGTCCTTCCGATCCGCTCGTTGATGCGGTCGATCAGGCGCGAGAGGGCAAGCAGGGCGTTCAAGGTTCCTCCTGGGCTGCGCGGCGCGGCGGCATCGGCCGCGCCATGGTCGACCGCCGCTGCCGGCGGCCGCGATGGCGTCGGGCGATTATAGGTCAGGACGCGGACCGGTGGCGCACCCGGCGTGGCGGCCGCCGCGGCTCGCTGACAACGGGGGGGCGGGGCGTGATGCCGGGCGGCGCGTCCGGCGACCCGGCGGCGGCGGGGGCTGGGTGCTAGAATCCTTCGTTGCGAATCCGTCGTCCCACCCAGCCGCGCCCGATCGTTACACCTACCGTTACCCGCCATGTTCCATCGCTCGCTGACCCTTGCCCAATCCGATCCCGACCTCTGGGCCGCGATCGCCGCCGAGACGCGCCGCCAGGAAGACCACATCGAGCTGATCGCGTCCGAGAACTACGCCAGCCCCGCGGTCATGGCCGCGCAGGGCTCGCAGCTCACCAACAAGTACGCCGAGGGCTACCCGGGCAAGCGCTACTACGGCGGCTGCGAGCACGTCGACGTCGCCGAGACCATCGCGCTTGAGCGCGTGAAGAAGCTGTTCCGCGCCGAAGCGGCGAACGTCCAGCCCCATTCCGGTGCGCAGGCGAACCAGGCGGTCTTCTTCGCCGCGCTGCAGCCGGGCGACACCATCCTGGGCATGAGCCTGCCGCACGGCGGCCACCTGACCCACGGCTCGCCGGTCAACATGAGCGGCAAGTGGTTCAACGTCGTCGCTTACGGCCTGCACCCCGAGACGGAACTCATCGACTACGACGCGGCCGAGCGCCTCGCCCACGAGCACAAGCCGAAGCTGATCGTCGCCGGGGCTTCCGCGTACTCGCGCGTCATCGACTGGAAGCGCTTCCGCGCCATCGCCGACGCGGTCGGCGCCAAGCTGATGGTCGACATGGCGCACTACGCCGGGCTCGTCGCCGCCGGCGTCTACCCGTCGCCGGTCGGCATCGCGCAGTTCGTCACCAGCACCACGCACAAGACGCTGCGCGGCCCGCGCGGCGGCATCATCCTGACCGACGCCGAGCACGAGAAGGCGATCAACTCGGCGGTGTTCCCCGGCCTGCAGGGCGGGCCGCTGATGCACGTGATCGCCGCCAAGGCGGTGGCGTTCGGCGAGGCGCTGCACAAGGACTTCCGCCGCTACCAGGAGCAGGTGCTCGAGAACGCGCGGGTGTTGGCCAAGGTGCTGCGGGAGCGCGACCTGCGCATCGTCTCCGGCGGCACCGATTCGCATCTGTTCCTGGTCGACCTGCGCGCCAAGAAGATCACCGGCAAGGACGCCGAGGCGGCGCTTTCGCAGGCGCACATCACGGTCAACAAGAACTCGATTCCCAACGATCCGGAAAAGCCGTTCGTCACGTCGGGCATCCGCCTCGGCAGCCCGGCGATCACCACCCGTGGCTTCACCGAGATCGAGTGCGAGGAACTCGCGCACCTGATCGCCGACATCCTGGACGCGCCGGGCGACGCGACGACCGTCGCGCGGGCCACCGCCGGCGTCGCCGCGCTGACGGCGAAGTTCCCGGTCTACGGCTAGGGACCCGTGAGCGACCCGCGCGGCGACGGCGTGGCGGCGGGCGTGCCGCGATGAAGTGCCCGTTCTGTGGCAGCATCGACACGCAGGTCGTCGACTCGCGCGTCTCCGAGCCGGGCGACTCGATCCGCCGCCGCCGCCGCTGCACTGCGTGCCTGAAGCGGTTCACCACCTACGAGACCGTCGAGCTGCGGCTGCCGCAGGTGGTGAAGACCAACGGCACGCGCTCCGATTTCGACGTCGCCAAGCTGCGCAACGGCTTCCAGCGCGCGCTGCACAAGCGTCCGGTCCCGACCGAGTTCGTCGACCAGGCGATCGACCGCATCGTCGGCCACGTGCTGTCGCTGGGCGAGCGCGAGATCGCTTCGCGCCAGATCGGCGAGATGGTGATGCAGGAGCTCTACAAGCTGGACAAGGTCGCCTACATCCGCTTTGCGTCGGTCTACCGCTCGTTCCAGGACGTGTCCGACTTCCGCGACGCGCTGAAGGAAGTCGAGACGCCGGGCAAGCGCCCGCGCCGCAGCTGACGGTTCCGGACCGGTCGCCATGACCGCCTCGCCGCCACTCGTCGCACGCCCGGTCGCCGTCACCGCGCCACCGCCGGTCGTATCCGCGGGGCCGGAATGACGGCAGCACCGCCGTTCACCGCGGCCGACGAGGCGTTCATGCGTCGCGCGCTGCTGCTGGCGGCGCGCGGGCTGTTCACGACGACCCCCAATCCGCGCGTCGGCTGCGTGCTCGCCCGCGACGGCGAGATCGTCGGCGAAGGCTGGCACGAGGTCGCCGGCGGCCCGCACGCCGAGGCCGCGGCGCTCGCCGACGCGCGTGCGCACGACCGCGACCCCCGCGGCGCGACCGCCTACGTGACGCTGGAGCCCTGCAACCACCACGGGCGCACGCCGCCGTGTGCGCGCGCGCTGGTCGACGCCGGCGTCGCGCGCGTCGTCGCCGCGATGACCGATCCGCATCCGCTCGCCTCCGGCGGGGCGGCGACGCTGCGCGCCGCCGGCATCGACGTCGCCGTCGGCCTGCTCGAGACCGAGGCGCGCGACCTCAACGTCGGCTGGATCGCGAACGTTGCGCGCGGCCGGCCCTGGGTGCGGCTGAAGGCCGCGATCTCGCTCGACGGCCGCACCGCGCTCGCCAACGGCGAGAGCCGCTGGATCACCGGCGAGGCCGCGCGCGCCGACGGCCACGCGTGGCGGGCGCGGGCGTGCGCGGTGCTGACGGGCATCGGCACCGTGCTGGACGACGATCCCGAACTGACGGTGCGCGCCATCGCGACGCCGCGGCAGCCGCGGCGCGTCGTCGTCGACCGGCACGGCGAGACGCCGCCGGCAGCAAAGGTGCTGGCCGGGGCCGGCGCGCTGGTCGTCACCGCCGGGGCACACAACGCCGGCTGGCCCGCGACGACCGAGGTGCTGGCCCTGCCCGACGACGCGGGACGCGTCGACCTTGCCGCGCTGATGGCGGCGCTGGCGCATCGCGGCTGCAACGAGGTCCACGTCGAGGCGGGCGCGCGGCTCAACGGCGCGCTGGTCGCCGCCGGGCTCGTCGACGAGTTCCTCGTCTACGTCGCGCCGTCGCTGCTGGGCGACCCGGCGCGGGGCGTCGCGACTTTCGCCGACGGGCTCGAGTCACTAGACCGTCGCGTGCGGCTCGATTTCACCAGCGTCGAGCGCCTCGGCGCCGACCTGCGGATTCTGGCGCGCGTGCGCCGCGAGGAGGGCTGATGTTCACCGGCATCGTGCAGGCGGTCGGACGGATCGTGGCGACCGGCCCGGGCCCCGCGGCGACGCGCGTCGTCGTCGACGCAGGAGCGCTGTCGACCGACGACGTCGCGCTCGGCGACAGCATCGCCGTCAACGGCTGCTGCCTGACCGTCGTCGCGATCGCGCCGGGTGGCACCGGACGCCGCCTGGAGTTCGACGTGTCGATGGAAACGCTTGCGTGCACCGTCGGCCTAGGCACGCCCGGCGAGGTCAACCTGGAAAAGGCGCTGCGCCTCGCCGATCGGCTGGGAGGCCACCTGATGACGGGCCACGTCGACGGCGTCGGCGTCGTCGCGTCGTTCGCGCAGGTCGAGGGCAGCGGCACCGGCGGCGTCGACGGCAGCTGGCGACTCGCGATCGACGCGCCGGCCCCGCTGGCCCGCTTCATCGCCGCCAAGGGGTCGATCGCCGTGCAGGGCGTCAGCCTGACCGTCAACGGCGTCGAGGGCGTTCGCTTTCACGTCAACCTGATCCCGCATACACTCGAAGCGACGACGCTGCGTTTGCTCGTCCCCGGCGCGCGCGTCAACCTCGAGATCGACCTGGTCGCGCGGTACGTCGCGCGGCTGCACGAGCAGGGCTGAGCGAGGCCGCAGCGGCCGGTGCGGCCGGGCGGGCGGAGTTCCGCAACGGGAAATGTCGGCCGCCGCGGCCGCACGGAGGAATTGCGATGGACCTGACCACGCTGGACCGGCTGCCGCTGTGGATCGGCGGCAAGGCGGTCGCCGCGACGACCACCCGCTACGGCGAAGTGACCAACCCGGCGACCGGCGACGTGATTCGTCACGTGCCGCTCGCCAATGCGGCCGACGTCGACGCCGCGGTGGCCGCCGCGGCGAACGCGCTGCCCGACTGGCGCGCCGCGCCGGCGCTGCGCCGCGCGCGCGTGCTGATGCGCTTCCGCGAGCTGATGGAGGCGAACAAGAAGGACCTGGCGAAAATCGTCACCGAGGAGCACGGCAAGACGCTCGACGACGCCGAAGGCTCGGTGACGCGCGGCATCGAGGTGATCGAGTTCGCGACCGGCGTGCCGCACCTGATCAAGGGCGAGTTCAGCGACAGCGTCGGCACCGGCGTCGACAGCTGGTCGCTGCGATTGCCGGTGGGTGTCTGCGTCGGCGTCACGCCGTTCAACTTTCCGGCGATGGTCCCCATGTGGATGTTCCCGGTGGCGATCGCCTGCGGCAACACCTTCGTGCTGAAGCCCTCGGAGCGCGTGCCGTCGCTGTCACTGCGGATGGCCGAGCTCCTGCGCGAGGCGGGCCTGCCCGACGGCGTGTTCAACGTCGTCCACGGCGACAAGGAGGCGGTCGACGCGCTGCTCGTCCACCCCGAGGTCAAGGCGGTGTCGTTCGTCGGCTCGACGCCGATCGCGAAGTACATCTACGCCACCGGCGCAGCGCACGGCAAGCGGGTCCAGGCGCTGGGCGGAGCGAAGAACCACGCGATCGTGCTGCCCGACGCCGACGTGGCCTTCGCCGCCGACGCGATCATCGGCGCCGGCTACGGCTCGGCCGGCGAGCGCTGCATGGCGATCTCGGCGGTGGTCGCCGTCGGCGACGTCGCCGACGCGCTGGTGTCGGAACTCGCCGCGCGCGCCGCGCGCATCCGCACCGGCCCGGGCAGCGCGCCGGGCATCGAGATGGGTCCGGTGATCACGCGGGCCGCGCGCGACCGCATCGCTGCGGCGATCGACGGCGGCGTGGCCGACGGTGCCGCCCTGGTCGTCGACGGCCGCGCGCCCGGCATCGCGGGGCACGAGCGGGGATTCTTCGTCGGGCCGACGCTGTTCGACCGGGTCACGCCGGCGATGGCCGTCTACCGCGAGGAGATCTTCGGGCCGGTGCTGGTCGTCGTCCGCGTGCCGTCGCTCGCCGACGCGATCGCGCTGGTCAACGCCAACCCCTACGCCAACGGCGCGGCGCTGTTCACGCGCTCGGGGCACGCCGCCCGGCGTTTCCAGCAGGAGTGCGACGTCGGCATGGCGGGCATCAACGTGCCGATCCCGGTGCCGATGGCGTTCTACTCGTTCGGCGGCTGGCGCAATTCGCTGTTCGGCGACCTGCACGTCCACGGCATGGACGGTGTGCGCTTCTACACACGGACCAAGGTCGTCACCGGCCGCTGGCCCGACGACGGCAGCGCCGCGCCGGGATTCCAAATGCCCCTCATGGGGTGACGCGCACGGCGGCGTTCTCACGCATCGCGGCCACTTCGGGACCGCCGCCGACGATCTGGAATTCGAACTCCAGCGCGAGCCAGCCGGGCACCGGCTCGCCCTTGCGCTGCGCCGGCGTGAGCTGCGCGCCGCGCAGCGCGGCCTCGATCGTCGGCGCGAACCATGGGTGCTCCTGCTCGAACACGACGAAATCGACCGAGCCTTCGACGTTGACCAGCACCAGCACGCGCTGCGTGCCCTCGACCACGCTGTCGAACGCCAGATCGGGATAGCCGACCAGGAAGGTCTCGGGCAGCCGGGGCGGGGTGTCGGCGCCGCTGCTGCGGAACGGGGCGATCGCGTCGTCGTTGGCCGAGCCGGTGCCGACGGCGTCGATGGCGCCGAGGTCCTCGATCAGGACGCGGCCTTCGACCGGCCGGGGCGGGGCGCGGTCGACGCGCGTGGCGAGCGCCGGCGCCGCTTCGGGGCCGCGGTCCGCCGCGGGGGCGGCGGGTCGCGGGTCGCCGACGCGTGTCGGCACCGTGGCGGGGGACGCCGCAGTCGGCGGTGCCGTGACCAGCGTCGGTTGCGGGGGCGCCGGCGCCGGGTCGCGGTCGGGCGCTTCGACGCGGGCGGGCAGCAGCACCGCGGTGATCGCGGCCGCGGCGCTCGTCGCGCGGGTGAGCGCCTTCATCGCGTCGTTGCCCGCGGCGAGCGGAACCAGCGTCAGCACCGCATGCGCGGCGACCGAGACGACGATCGCGATGGCGAGGCTGCGTCGTTCCGGCCCGGCCGGCGCCGAAGATCCCGGCATCAGGGAGGCGGCGGTCATCGGGGCATCGGCGTCCACGCCGTGATGATGGCACGACCGGCGTTGGCTCCGGCAGGCTGCGGATTCACGGTGACGCGGGCGACGAGAAAACGGCCGCCCCCGCGCTGGCAGGGGCGGCCGTCGTTGGTCAATGCGAGGTGATCAGATCTCGCCCAGCAGCCGCCACGACATCCGGTGCTTGGAAACCGAGTCCGGCAGCTTGATGAGGATCGGCACCAGCCTGCCGTCCGAGCCCCGCGTGATGCCCAGCCGGATTTCCGGGATGTAGCTGCCGGCCGCCAGCGGACTCTTCAGCGTGATCAGCTCGATGCCCACCGCGCCCTCGGCGACGTAGATGCTCTCGACGAACGGACCGCCGGAGACCTCCTGCAGCCGCGAATTGCCTCGGGAGAACTCGCGGGCATAGACCCGCGACGGCTGGCCCGTCAGGCACTTGTCCGGGCCGGGCGGCTGCGTCGCGACGTAGGCGATGACCGACAGCTCGGCCTGCACCGGGACGACGACGCGCTGGCCGGCGGCGTCGGTGAGGTCGTCGATCCAGCCGTAGGCCGGCCGGCTGGCCAGCCCGGCGGCGCCCGCCACCACGTCGAGGTCCCCGCGAGTTCGCGGGAACGCGCCGGCGGTCTCGAAGTCCCTCACGTTGCCGTCGCGGATCGCGTAGACCGACTGCGTCTGGTACGGACCGACCAGGTCGTCGTCGTGCAGCAGCTTGCCGGTGCCGACGAACACCCAGCGATCGGCGCCCGTGGCGAGGTCGATTTCGATCTGCGGCGGGGACGTGATCGGCTGGGCAATCCCACCCGGATCGGTGACGACTGCGAGCTTGGTGACGCTCCAGAGGCTGGGATCGGCGTCCCTGACGTCGAATCGCCACAGGTTGCCGAGCAGGTCGCCGGCGTAGAGCTGATCGACGACCTGATTGCGGAAGTTGCGCACGTAGCCGGAGACCTGCGTCAGTCCCGACGGCGTGGCGGCGGTGCCCACACCCGTCGACAGGTAGCCCGGGAAGCCCGCCGAAGTCAGCAGCGCGCCAGTGCTCGGATTGACGAAGTACACCTTGCCGTCGCCCGACGGGTTGTTGTAGCCCGACGTCAGGATCACGACCCAGCCGTGAGCCTGCGTCTTCACCATCAGCGGCTTGCCGTACGAGTACCCCATGTCGGGGTGCGTGAATTCCCACAGCACCTTGTTGGCGGAGATGATGTCCGCCTCCGAGTCGGCCGGGGCCACCGGCGTCGTGACGTCGAGGGCGTAAAACGACTTGCCGCCCTTGCCAAGGCCGCCGACGAGGAGAGTCCGCCAGTCCATGCCGCCGAAGTCCACGTCGGCGACGCGCATCGGGCCGTCGACGTAGAAGTGGTGCGTGAACGGGGGCAGGCCGCCGTCCTGCAGCGTCAGCCCACCCAGGCCGGTCTTGTCCGGACGGTACAGGTCCTTGGGCACGTACGCCCAGGTCTCGTAACCGCTCGCCGTCTCGGGGTAGGGCAGCGGCAGCAGATTGGCGTCATCCGCCGCGGGGTCGCTGAACGCGTGCACCATCCCGTCGTTGGCGGCGACGAAGATCGTCTTCTGCCGGGCCGCGTGGAGGTCGAAGAACGCCTGGTAGCCGGGGTTGAGGCCCGGGTCGTAGAACGGCGTGTTGGTCGTGCCGAACAGCGGCTTCGGCGGACCGACGATCACGGGCTGCGCATTGACGATGTCGCCGAGCGGGCCCGAACGCACGCGGAACTGGCCCAGCCTCGCGCCCTCGCGGCTGCGGTCGCCGCGCAGGTATTCGACCGTCTGCGCGCCGCGCGTCGGCTTGCCGGGAGCGAGCGAGTCCTGCTGCGCCGGCGACAGGCTGCCCCAAAGGAACGGCACGGTGGTCGTACCGTTCTTCGTCAGGATCTTGCGCTTGGTGAACCACGGCTCGTCGTTCGGCGCCGGCAGGACCGTCAGCTGCTCCGCGAGGCGGTCGGCCGCGCGCCACTTTTCCAGCACCTCGGCGCCCGACGTGGGGTCGATCTCGACCTTGGTCAGCGAGCCCGCCCAGCCAGGCTCGAACTTGACCCGGTAGACGAACTTGTTGGTGTCCGACAGGTTGACGCTGTCGAAGGTGACCCCCGAGCGCGAGCCCGGCTGGTTCTCGATGTCCTTGAGGATCTGGCCCATGCCGAGGCGCAGCTCGTCGACCGATTGCGCATTGACGAAGCGGCCACGCCCGTTGATGGCGGCGTGCCACAGGTCATCGACGCCCGACGCATCGGGCTTGTAGACGGTCGGGATCGTCTGCGACCACTGCGTCGTGCCGGCCTTGATCTGGTCCTCGGTCGACGACTGGTTGCCCGCCGGCAGCTTGCCTTCGGTGCCCAGCGACATCGCCGCGAAGTTGCCGTGCTGCCACGTCGCCGGGTCGCGGTCGCTGGCAGGCACGTTGTTGGTCATCGCCGGCTTGAAGTCCCTCGACCAGTAATAGGTGACGTAGTCGGCGAGCGAGTTGCTGGTCGCCGCGGCGTTTTCGCGGAACAGGAACGGCCACGGCGCGCCGGGCACGAGCCCTTGCACGGACAGGTCCTCGGGCAGCACCGGAATGGTCCGGTCGACGTTGCCTACCACGGTTGTCGGGACGGCGGGCTGGTTGGTGATGCCGTCGGTGAACAACATGTGCCAGTTCTTCTGGCAGGTCAGCGTCGGCACGATCGGGTCGCTCGCCGCCGCTAGTTCCGGGTGGGTGCCGGTCGAATACCACTCGCCGACGCGGACCACCGCGTTCAGGTTCGGCGTTTCCTGGCCGGTCTTGATGAAGACGCCGTAGAGCTTGCTGAACCACGTCGTCTTCTGCGCGGCGTCAAAGTAGTCGACGTTCGCGAAGTCCGTGGCCGGATTGTTCCCCAGCGTGTGGAAGCCGACGCGGAACTTGTTGTCGAGTTCCTTGAACACCAGGGACGTCGCCGTCTTCACTGCCTGGATCCGCGTGCGGTAGTACGCGAACCAGTTGGCGTAGTTCTCCATCTCCTCCGCGTAGGTCCGCGACACCGACACCACGTCGCCGGCCTCGTCCTTCCACTCGTGGTAGTACTCGACGATCCCGGGGTGCAGGTCGACGCGCTGGAAGGCCGGCTGGGTCACGTTGTCGGTGCCCGGGTCCCTGCCGAAGCGGTAGAAGCGCGGGTAGATGTGGTTCGTCGTCGTGTCGCGGAACGCCTTGCAGGCGCTGCCGCCGGCGCCGCGCCACGGATCGGCGGTGGCGGCGGTGGCGATGCGGTTCTGGCACCACTCGACGCTGGTCTTCCAGTAGTGCCGCGGCACATTGGCGGTGGTCGGCGTGCTAGGGCAGCTTCCGGTCACCTGCCTGGTGTAGACGCCGGACGGGAAGTCCCAGCGACCCGCCGAGTACCCGCTGCCGCCGTTGTTGTGCCGGCAAACCTCGCCCAGGGTATCGGCGTCCTGACGCAGCGTCTTCGCCGGAGACACGCCCCGCATGTTGGTCGTGCAGTTCGCACTGGCCGCCGGGGTGCAGGACTGGTTCCACACCGAGCAGGTCGCGATCGCCGGGCACGCGGTGGCCGCCGTCGCCGGCGTGCAGGCATTGCCCGTGCCCGAGCACCGGTAGCCGCCGCCCTGCGGCGGGCATGCGGTGGCCGCCGTTGCGGGCGTGCAGCCGGCACCCGTATTGGAGCACCTGTACGCAGGCGGGCACGGCGCCGACTTGTCCTCGACGCAGAACGGGCATTCGGCGCCGACGCAGGACAGATTGCAACCTGGCGGGATGGTGCGTATGGGCGACCACGAGCAGTTGTTGGGATTTGCCTGCAGGTTGCAGGTCTGGTTGACCACCGGGACCGCGTTACAGGTCTGCGGCGTGGGCGGGCCGGGGGTCCTGCACGTGGTGTTGACGCACGACTGCGGCCAGTACGGGGATGCGGTATTGCACCAGAGGCTGTTGGTGCCGGTGCGGGAGAAATACTTGACGTCGTTGGCCGCGGCGCCCGGCTTGGGCCACGGCAGCAGGTAGTCGCCGTCGGTGGCGTCGCCGGCGTACGCGGCGCCGGGGCGCGGTCCCATCAGCGAAGCCGCGTAGGCCGGTGCGGCGATGGCCAGCGAACTCGCGCCGGAGCCGTTGGTCCGGCAATACGCAGGGTCGTTCTGCAAGGGGGTGGGCGAACCTCCCTGCGTCCAGTCGGTGTTGCACCAGAAGCCGACACTGACGGCGCTGGTGAGGTTGACCTGCGGCGTGGCCGTCAGCGGCGCTGCGGGAGTCTTGAACGGATCGGCGGGAACCCTGGTCCAGGCGGTCGTGTTGGCCGAGTTCATCGACGGCCAGGACGTTCCGTCGGCCTTCGCCGGCGGCTCGTAGGTGATTCGCGGGTTGTAGTAGAGGCGGTTGAATGCGGCATTGTGCGCGACCGCCGGCCATTGCTGCGCCGTCGTCGGGACGTTGGGCGCATTGAACGGCGGCACCGGCGTGCGGCCCGCGCCGGTGTCGTAGGCGTTGTAGGGCACGCCGTTCTGGTGGTAGATGAACGCCGGATAATCGTCGGCGGCGGACGCCGGACGTCGGCCGCAGGCGGCCTGCAGGACGCCGTTGCCGTCGCGGCAGTAGTTGTCGACGACGAGTTCGGGGAGGAAGTCCGACAGCATCGACGTCGAGTCGTCGAGCGTCAGCACGATGTTGGGCTCGGCCGAGTTCTTGACGTTGAGCGGCTCGTCGGCGAGCTTGGTCAGTGCGGCGAACGCCGACGGCGTCATCGGCCCGAAGCCCACCAGCCAGGCGAGCGACGCCGCGAGGATGCGCTGCCAGAGCGGGCGCACCCTCGGACGCTGCGGATGCCGCGTCGCTGGCCGGTTCGGCGAACGATGCGAGCCGGAATCGCGGGCGGAGGCGGGAGTCGTGGTCATGGCGTTTACCCTGTACTTTCTCGTGCGCCGGAATCAGCGCAGCATGGCCTGCGCAAAGGTGACGGTGTTGGCGGGGCTGTCGACGCGGATGGTCAGCCGGTACAGCGGGACGCGGGGCAGCTCGATCTTCTGCTCGGTCGCGGTGCCGGCGGCGGACTGGTTGGGCGGAACGCGGTTGCAGTACTGCGTGATCTGCTCGCTGGAGGCGAGCGGGGTCGGGGCGTCGGGGCGGCACATCCGCTCGATGACGTAGCGCACGGTGTTGCCGTTGCCCGCGTCCTCGACCCGGCCGCCGTAGGCCGTGTACGCCGCGACCGACTGCAGCACCGCGGGAACGCCGGTGTTCGGGTCCTCGCCCGGCTGCTGCTTGGGGAAGTAGCTCTGCGCCGGCAGGTTGTTCTCCCGATCGGCGAGGACGTTGCTCTCGAACAGCGCGAGGACCGCGTGTTCCACCGCCAGGTTCGACGGCAGGATCGACGCCTGCCGGAACGCGAGGTTGCCAACGACCGACGTCGTGGTGTCGATGGAACGGACCAGCGCGACGCCGGCCAGTGCCATCGCGACCATCACGACCAGCGCGATGATCAGGACGATGCCGCGCTGCTGGCGGCGCGAACGGGCGGGTTCCGCGCGGGCGCGGGAGCGGTGGGTCATCATCATGGCGAATACACCCAGACCTGGTTGCGCAGGGGCACGACGGTTTCGAAGACGCGATAGCGCCAGCCGCCCGTGGCCGATTGGACGATGGTGCCCGTCATCCGGCCCGGGCAGTTGGCCTTGACCGGGTCTTCGCAGTCGAAAAGCACCCAGGGAAAGTCGCCGGCCGGCGTCGCCAGATCTCGGTCCCACTGGTCGCTGCGGACGATCAGGCCGATGCGAAACGCCCGGATGCACGAGATCGGATTCACGTTGCAGTCGTTGATGTCCGAATGCGTCGCTGCGAGCAGGTTGGCCGGCTGGAACGGCGCCGCGTCGGCCTTGACCCAGGTGTCGACGATGCCGTCGTTGTTGTTGTCGATGCCGTACTGTGCCTTCATGTTGACGACGTTCGACGCCAGCGGCACGGGGACGGCGGCAGGGTTCACCAGGTCGAGCGACTGCAGCGTGTCGCTGGCGACCGAGTAGCGGACGCGCTGCGTCTGGTTGGCCTGCCCCATGTTGACCACCATCGAGTTGCTGTTGATGTCGAACGGCGTGGCCGGCGCGATGGGCAGGCTGACCACGCCGCTCAGGTTCGGCGCCGGCACCGCCGCGCTGACGACGCTGACCGAGCAGGGGGTGGTTCCCGGCGGGGCCGCGCCGGCGTCCTGGATCAGGACCACCTGGTCGCCCTGGCGAAAGCCGTTGGGGCTGCGCACGGGAAGGCTCACGGCGCCGGCGACCAGCGTGCCGACGGGCGCGGTCTCGACGGCATCGGTCACCGACGGGGCCGTGCCATACAGGACGACCAGCGCATCGGGTGCGTCGTCCGACGCGCCCGGCTCGATCAGCGCCGGGATCGGCTTGCGCGTCGCCTCGATCGTGTCCGTCGGGCACCGGATCATCCGCAGCGCCGCAGGCGAGATTCCATTGCCCGCACTGTTGAGCTCGAGCGCCAGCGTGAACGTCGACAGCAGGCCGTTCTGCTGGGCGTCGGCGGCGCCGGTGGTGTTGCGCTTCAATCCCTCGGCGACGGTGAAGATCTGGTAGATGACCAGCACCGCGATCAGGCCGATCACTACCCCGACCATGATCTCGATCAGGCTGGCGCCGCGGGAGCGTCGGCGTGGGGGGGGTGAATGGCGTCGGAGTGACATGAAGGTGGGCCCGGTGATCGGCGGTCAGTTGCCGCCGATCACCGCGGTGGTCGAATAGTTGTGCTGGGTGGCGTCGCCGGGCAGTTGCCAGAAGATGGTGATGGTCGCGACGCTGCTGTTCGCCGACGGACCGGCAACGACCTGGATGTCGGGCTCGTTCGCCGGGATCGATGCTCCGGGCAGATTCTTGGCGAGCTCCTTCAGCGCGAGGTAGCCCGGGCCGGCGAGGTCCTTGTCGTAATTGGCTTCGAGCTGCGCCGGGTTGTCGGTCCACATGCGCCCGACGATCGTGCTGGCGAGGTACACCGCCTCGCCGCGGTACTGCGCGTCGTTGACGTGGCGGATCGCGTTGGCCTGCAGGCCGACGAGACCCAGGATGCCGAACGAGAAGATCAGGATGCCGACCAACGCTTCCAGCAGGAAGCCGCCGCGCTGCTTCGCGGGCGCGGTCGGGCGGGCGCGGGACGAATGCCGTGTCATGGGCACCCCGTCGGGTCGGTGGGCGCGAAATGCGGGTCGCACATGCGCACGCCGGACGCGCCGACGACGACGCGCAGCGGATGGGGGGTGGAGGCGGCGCCGGACGTCACGTCGACCTGCGTCATCCGCGCCACGCCGTCCTGGGTGTCGGCCATCATCCGGCCCAGGCCGGTGAAGCGGACGCCGGTGGTGCTGCCCGGCGTCGTCGTGATCGTGACGTTCTTCGAGCCGGAGGTGAAGGCATGCTCCTGCACGACTTCGTCGTTGACCAGGTCGCGCACTTCCCAGCCGGTCGCCGGAGTCAGCCGGAATTCGACCTGCCCGTTGCGCTTGATCGCTTCCGCCTGCGCCAGCCGGATGGCGGCCGACATCGATTCGGTGGCGTTGCGGATCTGGACGTTGGCGATCCAGTCCCGGTAGACCGGCATCGCGAGCGTGACCAGGATCCCCATGATCGACACGGCGACCATCAGCTCGATCAGCGTGAACCCGCGCCCGCGCGGGAGGGGCGTCAGTTGCACGAGCCGTCCTTTCGCGTGACCCAGCAGTTCGCGCTGGTCGTCCAGCCGCCGGGCAGGCCGGTGGTCGCGCGCACGTTGGCCTGGTTGACCGTGTAGGTGAACGGGCTCATGCCCTTGGCGGCAAGACCCTGGGCGGTGATCGTGTACGTCGTCGCCGTAGCCGCGCAGGTCATCTGGAAACGCGTCGTTGCCGGTGACTGCGGGCATCGGCGTCGCGGCACGCGCCGGCGTTGTCGTAGGCGCGGAAGTCCATGAACGCCTGCTCCATCCGCACGCGCAGGTCGGACAGGCGCGACGTCGCGTCGATGATGCGGCTGCGCTGGACGTACTCGCGGTACTGGGGCAGGGCGATGGCCGCGAGGATGCCCATGATCGCGATGGCGATCAGCAGCTCGATCAGCGTGAAGCCCCGCTGCGGGATGGAGACCTGCCTGGGAACCTGCGGGACGTGTCGGACGCGCATGGCGCTATGCCTCTTCCTCGGATGAGCGCATGGTAGGCGTTGCGCTGCGACGGGCCACCGGTAACCGACCAGTGGCATACAGGCGGGAATGGGCGGCGCAGGGCGTCGCCCGGCCCGTCGCCAACCGCCGCGCAGCGTCACATTTCGGGTGCCGCGCGGCGCGCACGGTCCCGCGGCGACGGGTCGCAGCGGCGGGTCGCAGGGCGAGGTGCGGGCGCCGCCTGCGCGCGGGCCGACCCGTCGGGGCCGACCGTCGCGGTGCCGGCAGTGTCAACGGCACCGATCGCGGCCGCGCTCGATCCGCACGCGACCGCTGTGCGCGAGGATCACACGCAGCGCGTCGCGTCCGGGCTTGCAGACGACGAACGTACCCATCTGCAGCGCGCCCCCCGGACGGCGGGCGTGCCCCAGGCTGGTGTACGACACAAAGTGTTCGACCGGCTGGTTGCCGACGATCGAGACGCCGCGGTACGCCGGTCCTTCGCGGCGGATCAGCGGCTCGCCGGGGTCGCGGGTGCCATTGCGGTTGGTGTCCTCGAACACGATCCAGCCGGCGTCCCAGTCCGGTGCCTCCATGCAGGAGGTGCCGTCGGCCGACACGCAGGCGTTGACGCGGTAGCCGCGCTTGATCGCCTCCGACCGGGCGTGGGTCAGGCTCCCGGCGAGGTGCTGGGCGTCGACCAGCTGCCGATAGCCTTCGAGGTAGTCCCGCCACGAAGGAACGGCCAGCCCGGCGAGGCCGGCGACCAGCGCCAGCGTGACCACTACCTCGATCAGGCTGAATCCCCGGGCGACGACCGGCTGAAAGGCGGGAATTTGGGGCATGGGGGACCTCGGGCGGCGACACGAAGTGCGGTGGAGCAGCGAGGCTACGCCCGCGCGACGGGCCCTGCGATCGGCCGGATGGCCGACGCGCGGTCGTCCGCCGATCGTCCCCAGCTCCGGCGGACGGGTCCCGGGGGTCCCGGATTCCCGGGGGTTGACGAAAAATACTTTAGGGTTAATATATTCATCACTGAAGCAGTAGCCGACGAGGATGACCGTCGGCCGTGACGAAAGGTCGCCATGCGCGTGCTTTGCATCGGTGGGGGTCCCGCCGGCCTTTACCTGGCGCTGCTGCTGAAGCGCGCGGACCCTCGTCACGTGGTCCGCGTGGTCGAGCGGAACCGCCCCTACGACACCTTCGGCTGGGGCGTGGTGTTTTCCGACCAGACGCTCGGCAACCTCGAAGCCGCCGACCCGGAGACCGCCGGCGAGATCGTCGGCGCGTTCAACCACTGGGACGACATCGACGTCCACTTCAGGGGCCGCACGATCAGCTCGGGTGGCCACGGCTTCTGCGGTATCGGCCGCAAGCGGCTGCTCAACATCCTGCAGCGGCGGTGCGAAGCGCTCGGCGTCGAGCTGGTGTTCGACCAGGACGTGACCGACGACCAGCAGGCGGCGCGCGAATTCGCCGCCGACCTGGTCGTCGCCAGCGACGGCATCAACAGCCGCATCCGCACCCGGTACGCGGAGACCTACGCGCCCGACGTCGACGTCCGCCGCTGCCGCTTCGTCTGGCTGGGCACGACGAAGAAATTCCCGGCGTTCACTTTCGCGTTTGCCGAAACTCCGCACGGCTGGTTCCAGGCGCACGCGTACCAGTACGACGGCGAGACGTCGACGTTCATCGTCGAGACGCCGGAGGAGGTCTGGGAGCGGGCCGGGCTCGAGGCGATGTCGCAGGACGAAGGGATCGCGTTCTGCGAGCGGCTGTTCGCGCCGTGGCTCGACGGGCACAAGCTGATGAGCAACGCCGCGCACCTGCGCGGCTCGGCGATCTGGATCCGCTTTCCGCGCGTGCTGTGCCGCACCTGGGTGCACTGGACGCGCATCGACGGGCGCTCGGTGCCGGTGGTGCTGGCCGGCGACGCCGCGCACACGGCGCACTTCTCCATCGGCTCGGGCACCAAGCTCGCGCTCGAGGACGCCATCGCGCTCGCCCGCGCCGTCGCCGCGGCCGGGCCGGCCGACCTCGGGCCCGCGCTGGCAGGCTACGAGGCGGAGCGCGGCGTCGAGGTGGCGAAGATCCAGAATGCCGCGCGCAACTCGACCGAGTGGTTCGAGAGCGTCGACCGCTACACCGCGTTCGAGGCCGAACAGTTCGCCTACAGCCTGCTGACGCGCAGCCAGCGCATCTCGCACGAGAACCTGCGGCTGCGCGACCGCGGCTTCGTCGAGCGGATGGAGCAGTGGTTCGCGCGCGCCGGCGGCGTGACGGCCGAGCGCGCGCCGCCGCCGATGTTCACGCCGTTCACGCTGCGCGGCGTCACCGTGCCGAACCGCGTCGTGGTGTCGCCGATGGCGCAGTACTCCTGCGTCGACGGTGTCCCCGACGACTACTACCTCGTCCACCTCGGCAGCCGCGCGCACGGCGGCGCCGGGCTGGTGTTCACCGAGATGGTGTGCGTCGCGCCCGACGCGCGGATAACGCCCGGCTGCGCCGGCCTGTGGGACGACGCGCAGGCGGCGGCGTGGAAGCGCATCGTCGGCTACGTCCACTCGCGCACGCCGGCGAAGATCGCGCTGCAGCTCGGCCACGCGGGCCCGAAGGGCTCGACGCAGGTCGGCTGGGCCGACGCCGACGAGCCGCTGCCCGCCGGCTCGCCGGTCGCCAACTGGCCGCTGATCGCGCCGTCGGCGATCGCGTACGGCGAGCGCAACCAGGTGCCGCGCGCGATGACCCGCGACCACATGGACCGCGTCACCGCCGGGTTCGTCGCGGCGGCGCAGCGCGGCGCCGCCTGCGGCTTCGACTGGCTGGAACTGCACTGCGCGCACGGCTACCTGCTGTCGGCGTTCCTGTGCCCGCTCACCAACCAGCGCGACGACGAGTACGGCGGCACGCTCGCCAACCGACTGCGCTGGCCGCTGGAAGTGTTCGCGGCAATGCGCGCCGCGTGGCCGCAGGACCGGCCGATGTCGGTGCGCATTTCGGCGCACGACTGGGCGCAGGGCGGCAACACGCCGGACGACGCCGTGGCGATGGCGCGCGCGTTCAAGGCGGCCGGCGCCGACCTCATCGACGTTTCGTCGGGGCAGACGACGCGCGCGGCGCGGCCGGTCTACGGGCGGATGTACCAGACACCGTTCGCCGACCGCGTGCGCAACGAGGCCGGCATCGCCACGATGGCCGTCGGCGCGATCTTCGAGCCCGACCACGTCAACAGCATCCTGATGGCCGGGCGCGCCGACCTGTGCGCCATCGGCCGGCCGCACCTCGCCGATCCGTACTGGACGCTGCACGCCGCGGCGCTGCTCGGATACGACGGCGCGACGTGGCCGGTCCAGTACCTCAGCGGCAAGGCGCAGCTCGAGCGCAATCTCGCCCGCGCCGCCCGCGACGCCGACGTGAAGCCGGAGGCGAACGGATGAGCGCGAGCTCGCCGCCGCTGGCCGGTCGCCACGCCGTCGTCACCGGCGCCGGCCGCGGCATCGGGCTCGCGATCGCGCGGCGCCTCGCCGCCGACGGCGCGACGCTGACGCTGCTGGGCCGCGACGGCGCGCGGCTTGCCGCCGCCGCGCAGTCGCTCGGCGCGGCCTGCGTCGCGCAGGCGGCCTGCGACGTCGGCGACGCGGCATCGGTGCGCACGGCCTTCGCCGCGATCGCGGCGGCGGGGCGCGGCGTCGACCTGCTGGTCAACAACGCCGGCGTCGCGACGAGCGCGAAGTTCGCCGCCACCGACGACGCGCTGTGGGCGCAGATGCTGCAGGTCAACCTGACCGGGACGTTCCTGTGCACGCGCGCCGCGCTGCCCGCGCTGCTGGCCGCGCCGGCCGGCCGCATCGTCAACATCGCCAGCACGGCGGGGCTCATCGGCTATCCGTACGTCGCCGCGTACTGTGCCGCGAAGCACGGCGTGGTCGGGCTCACGCGCGCACTGGCGGCGGAGCTGGCGGCGACGCGGGTGACGGTCAACGCCGTCTGCCCGGGCTACACCGACACCGACCTCGTCGCCGGCGCCGTCTCGGCCATCGTCGCCCGGACGGGACGGACCGAGGATGCGGCCCGCTCCGCGCTGGCGGCGCGCAATCCGCAGGGGCGGCTGGTCACGCCGGACGAGGTCGCCGCCGTCGTCGCGTGGCTCGCGCGCGACGACGCGCAGGCGATCACCGGGCAGGCGCTGCCCGTCGCCGGCGGCGAAGTGATGGCCGGCTGAGGCGACGATGAACCGCCGACTCGACCTGCTGCCGCCGCCGGACGCGCATCCGGAGGAAGCGACCGCTGCGACCGCCACCGGCACCGCGACCACCATCGCCGCAGCCGCTGCGCCGGGCGAGGATTCCGACGCGCACGCCGACCGCGCCGGCGACGCCGCGGCAACGAATCCCGCCACGCACGATCCGGAGTCGCGCCTTGCCGACGACCATCACGATTCGCTGCGGCTGTGGCTGCGCCTGTTCACCTGCACGCTGCTGATCGAGAAGCGGATCCGCACGCAGCTGCGCGAGCGGTTCGCGACGACGCTGCCGCGCTTCGACCTGATGGCGCAGCTCGAGCGTCATGCGGACGGACTGCGGATGGGCGAGCTGTCGCAGCGGCTGATGGTGACGGGCGGCAACGTCACCGGGCTCGTCGACCAGCTCGTCGCCGAAGGCCTGGTGACGCGCACGCCGACCGCCCGCGACCGTCGCGCGCTGGTGGTCAAGCTGACGGCCCGCGGCAAGGAGGCGTTCGACGCCATGGCCGACGAGCACGAGCGGTGGATCGAGGCCATGTTCGGCGGCCTCGCGCCCTCCGAGCGGGCGCGGCTGCAGGAGCTGCTGGGCGGGCTCAAGCGCTCGCTCACCGGCCCGACCACCGAGCGGACCACCGAACCGACCTGAGCGGAGACCGACGATGACCCCGACCGCACCGGACGCGATGACCGCGCAGCGCAGGCCGTTCGCCGGCTACCGCGCGACGCACTTCCGCTTCGACGCATCCGCCGACGGCAAGGTTGCGACGGTGACGCTCGACCGCCCGGAGAAGAAGAATCCGCTGACCTTCGACTCCTACGCCGAGCTGCGCGACCTGTTTCGCGGCCTCGTCCACGCGAGCGACGTCAAGGCCGTCGTCGTCACCGGCGCCGGCGGCAACTTCAGCTCCGGCGGCGACGTGCACGAAATCATCGGGCCGCTGACGAGGATGGCCGCACCGGAGCTGCTCGCGTTCACGCGGATGACCGGCGACCTGGTGAAGGCGATCCGCCACTGCCCGCAGCCGGTGATCGCCGCCGTCGACGGCGTCTGCGCCGGCGCGGGCGCGATGGTCGCGCTGGCGGCGGATCTGCGGCTCGGCACGCCGGCCGCGAAGACGGCGTTCCTGTTCGTCCGCGTCGGGCTCGCCGGTGCCGACATGGGCGCCTGCGCGCTGTTGCCGCGGACCATCGGCCAGGGCCGCGCCGCCGAGCTGCTGTTGACCGGTCGCGCGATGAGTGCCGACGAGGGCGATGCGTGGGGGTTCTTCAACCGCATCGTCGCCGCCGACGCGCTGGCCGCCGAAGCGGCGGCGCTGGCGCGTACGCTGGCCGACGGCCCGACGTTCGCGCACGGGATCACCAAGACGCTGCTGCACCAGGCGTGGGCGCTGGACCTCGACGCGGAAATCGAGGCCGAGGCCCAGGCGCAGGCGCTGTGCATGCAGACGGCCGACTTCCGCCGCGCGTACGAGGCGTTCGCCACGAAGCGCGCGCCGCGCTTTGAAGGTAACTGATCCGGCAACCGATCCGGCAACCGATCCGCCCACCGATCCGCCAACCATCCGGCAACCGAGCCAGCAACCGATCCGGCAACCGATGAAATCCCCCTGCGCCTTCGATCTCGACTGGCCGTTCTTCGAGCCCGTCCACGGCGAGCTCGCGCGCGGTCTCGCCGCATTTGCGGCGTCGACCGCTGCGGCCGGCACCGTTCCCGGCGGCACGACGGACGTCGACGTTGCGTGCCGCGGCTGGGTCCGCGCACTGGGCGACGCGGGATGGCTGCGGTGGACGGTTCCGGCAGCATACGGCGGCGCGCTGCCGGCGCTCGACTCGCGCGCGCTGTGCGTCGCCCGCGCGGTGCTGGCACAGCACGACGGGCTCGCCGATTTCGCGTTCGCGATGCAGGGCCTCGGCAGCGGCGCGATCACGCTGGCCGGCAGCGAGGCGCAGCGCGCGCGCTGGCTGCCGCGGGTCGCCCGCGGCGACGCGATCGCGGCGTTCGCGCTGTCCGAGCCCGACGCCGGCTCCGACGCCGCGGCGCTCGCCACCACCGCGCGCCGCGACGGCGACGGCTGGGTGCTCGACGGCACCAAGACGTGGATCTCCAACGGCGGCATCGCCGACTTCTACTGCGTGTTCGCGCGCACCGGCGAGGCGCCCGGGGCGAAGGGCATCTCGGCGTTCGTCGTCCCCGCCGACGCGCCGGGGCTCGTCGTCGCCGAGCGGCTGCACACGATCGCGCCGCACCCGCTGGCGCGGCTGGTCTTCGACGGCTGCCGGCTGCCCGGCGACGCGCTGCTCGGCGTGCCGGGGCAGGGCTTCCGGCTGGCGCTGTCGACGCTGGACATCTTCCGCGCCTCGGTCGCCGCGGCGGCGCTCGGCTTCGCGCGGCGGGCGCTCGACGCCGCCGTCGAGCGCGCCGGCGGACGCCGGATGTTCGGCGCGACGCTGGCCGACCTGCCGCTGGCGCAGGCGGCGCTTGGCGACATGGCGACCGAGCTCGACGCGGCGGCGCTGCTGACCGCGCGGGCGGCGTGGCGCCGCGACGTCCGGCGCCTGCCCACGACGCGCGAGGCGGCGATGGCCAAGTACATGGCGACCGAGGCGGCGCAGCGGATCGTCGACCGCGCGGTGCAGCTGCACGGCGGACTGGGCGTGCAGTCGGGCAGCGTCGTCGAGACGCTGTACCGCGACGTGCGCGCGCTGCGCATCTACGAAGGCGCGACCGAGGTCCAGCAGCTGATCATCGGCCGCGACGTCATCAGGGAGGGCCGGGCATGACGACCACCGCGCACGTCGACACGTTCGCCCGCGACCACCTGCCGCCGCGCGACCAGTGGCCGGAGCTGATCTTCGAGCTGCCGCAGCTCGCCTACCCCGAGCGGCTCAACGTCGCCGCCGAGCTGCTCGAGCGCGCGGTGCGCGAGGGGCGCGGCGACCGGCTGGCGCTGCTGGCGCCCGACGGCACGCGCTGGACCTACGCCGACCTCGATGCGCAGGCGAGCCGCATCGCGCACGTGCTCGCCGGCGAGATGGGCGTCGTGCCCGGCAACCGGGTGCTGCTGCGCGGACCGAACACGCCGGCGATGGCCGCGTGCTGGTTCGCGGTGATGAAGGCCGGCGCGATCGCGGTGCCGACGATGCCGCTGCTGCGCGCGCGCGAGCTCGTCGACGTCATCACCAAGGCGCGCGTCAGCCACGCGCTGTGCGATTCGCGGCTCTCGGCGGAGCTCGACCTCGCCCGGGAGAGCTGCCCGACGCTGGAGCAGGTGGCGCTGTTCGCGACCACGAAGGGCGACGGCGTCGAGGCGCGCGCCGCGGCGAAGCCGCCGCGGTTCCCGGCGGTCGCCACGGCGGCCGACGACGTCGCGTTCATCGCCTTCACGTCCGGCACCACCGGCACGCCGAAGGGGACGATGCACTTCCACCGCGACGCGCTCGCGGCGTGCGACTGCTGGCCGCCGGCGATGCTGAAGGCGACGGCCGACGACGTGTTCACCGGCAGCCCGCCGCTCGCGTTCACCTTCGGCCTGGGCGGGCTGCTGCTGTTTCCGCTGCGCATCGGCGCGGCGACGCTGCTGGTCGAGCGGCCGGCGCCCGAGGCGCTGCTGGCGGCGATCGAGACGCACCGGCCGACGGTGCTGTTCACGGCACCGACGTCGTACCGCGCGATGGCGCTGCAGGCCGCGGGCCGCGACCTCTCGTCGCTGCGCAAGTGCGTCGCCGCCGGCGAGGCGCTGCCGGCCGCGACCCGCGCGCTGTGGAAGCAGGCGACCGGCATCGAGATCATCGATGGCATCGGCGCCACCGAGATGCTGCACATCTTCATCTCGCACCCGGACGACGACGCCAGGCCCGGCGCGACGGGGAAGGTCGTCCCCGGCTACCGCGCCTGCGTGATGGACGACGCCGGCCGGCCGCTGCCGCCGGGGCAGGTGGGCCGGCTCGCCGTCAAGGGCCCGACCGGTTGCCGCTACCTCGACGACGAGCGGCAGAAGAACTACGTGCAGGGCGGCTGGAACTACACAGGCGACGCGTACCTCGTCGACGCCGACGGCTGGTTCGTCTACCAGGCGCGCACCGATGACATGATCGTCTCCGCCGGCTACAACATCGCCGGGCCGGAGGTCGAGGGCGCGCTGCTGCTCCACCCGGCAGTCGCCGAATGCGGCGTCGTCGGCGCGCCGGACGACGAGCGCGGCGCGATCGTCAAGGCCTACGTCGTGCTGAAGGACGGCCACGCGCCGGACGCGGCGCAGGTACGCGCGCTGCAGGACCACGTGAAGGCGACCATCGCGCCATACAAGTATCCGCGCGCGATCGAGTTCGTCGCGGCGCTGCCGCGGACCGAGACCGGCAAGCTGCAGCGTTTCCGGCTGCGGCAGATGGCCGCCGCCGACGCGCGCGGGGAGACGATATGAGCGACGGGGCGCGGGGCGTGCCGGGGCGCGGTCCGGGCCTCGTCCGGCTGCAGCCCCCGGGCTGGGCGGAGCCGAAGGGCTACGCCAACGGGGTCGCCGCCCGCGGCACGCTGGTATTCGTCGGCGGCCAGATCGGCTGGAACGCCCGGCAGCAGTTCGAGGCGACCGATTTCGTCGGCCAGGCGCGCGTGGCGCTGGCCAACGTCGTCGCGGTGCTCGCCGCCGCGGGCGCGCGGCCCGAGCATCTGGTCCGCCTCACCTGGTACGTCGTCGACCGGCGCGAGTACCTCGGCAGCCTCAAGGCGCTGGGCGCCGTCTACCGCGAGATCATCGGCCGCCACTACCCGGCGATGACGGCGGTCGAGGTCGCAGCGCTGATCGAGGACGCCGCCCGGATCGAGATCGAGGCCACGGCGGTGATCCCGGACTGAACGCGGGCGTCGCATGGACGGCGTGCGCCCCGGGGCGCGATAATCGGCGTTCGCACCCGCTCCCGCCCACAGCGCCTTCCCCAACCCCGCCCGGGCCATGGCCCGGGCTCCGCCGCGAGTCATCCCATGAACGCCCCCGAGCGCCTGCATTCCGTCAAGCCGAAGTTCGTCTGGGAGGACCCGCTGCTGCTCGACGAGCAGCTGACCGAGGAGGAGCGGATGGTGCGCGACACCGCGCACGACTACGCGCAGGAAAAGCTGCTGCCGCGGATCCGCGACGCGTTCCGCCACGAGATCGTCGACCCGTCGGTGTTCCCGGAAATGGGCGCGCTGGGCCTGCTCGGCCCGACCATCCCGGCCGAATACGGTGGCGCCGGCCTCAACTACGTCAGCTACGGGCTGATCGCGCGCGAGGTCGAGCGCGTCGATTCGGGCTACCGCTCGATGATGAGCGTCCAGAGCTCGCTGGTGATGTTCCCGATCTTCGCCTACGGCAGCGACGAGCAGCGGCGGAAATACCTGCCGAAGCTGGCGACCGGCGAGTCGATCGGCTGCTTCGGGCTGACCGAGCCGGACCACGGCTCCGACCCCGGGTCGATGGTCACCCGCGCGCACGCCGTCGACGGCGGGTTCCGTCTGTCCGGCGCCAAGATGTGGATTTCCAATTCGCCGATCGCCGACGTGTTCGTCGTCTGGGCGAAGAACGACGACGGCGTGGTCCGCGGCTTCATCCTGGAGAAGGGGATGGCCGGGCTGTCGGCGCCGAAGATCGAGGGCAAGTTCTCGCTGCGCTCCTCGGTGACCGGCGAGATCGTCATGGACGACGTGTTCGTGCCGGCGGAGAACGAGCTGCCGCACGTCGAGGGGCTGAAGGGGCCGATGGGTTGCCTCAACAGCGCGCGCTACGGCATCGCGTGGGGCGCGCTGGGCGCGGCCGAGTTCTGCTGGCACGCGGCGCGGCAGTACGTGCTCGACCGCAAGCAGTTCGGCCGGCCGCTCGCCGCCAACCAGCTGGTGCAGAAGAAGCTCGCCGACATGCAGACCGAGATCACGCTGGGGCTGCAGGGTTGCCTTCGGCTCGGAAGGCTCAAGGACGAGGGCAAGGCCGCGCCGGAGATCACGTCGATCATGAAGCGCAATTCCTGCGGCAAGGCGCTCGACATCGCGCGGACGGCGCGCGACATGCACGGCGGCAACGGCATCGTCGACGACTTCCACGTCATCCGCCACGTGCTCAACCTCGAGACCGTGAACACGTACGAGGGCACGCACGACATCCACGCGCTGATCCTCGGCCGGGCGCAGACCGGCATCGCGGCGTTCTGACGGGAGCGGCGATGAAGCTGCACGACTATTTCCGCTCGTCGGCCGCGTACCGCGTCCGCATCGCGCTGAACCTCAAGGGCCTCGCCGCCGAGCGGGCGTTCGTCCACCTGCGCCGCGGCGCGCAGGACAGCGACGACTACCGCGCGCTGAATCCGCAGGGCCTGGTGCCGGTGCTGGAGACCGACGACGGCGCGGTGATCACGCAGTCGCTGGCGATCATCGAGTACCTCGAGGAGACGCATCCGCTGCCGCCGCTGCTGCCGCGCGACGCCAACGGCCGCGCGCGGGTGCGCGGCATCGCCCTGGCGATCGCCTGCGACATCCATCCGCTCAACAACCTGCGGGTGCTGCGGTACCTCACCGGCACGCTCGGCGTTCCCGAGGCGCAGAAGGACGGCTGGTACCGCTACTGGTGCGACACCGGCCTCGAGGCGCTCGAGCGGCGGCTTGCCGACGACGCGGCGACCGGCGCGTTCTGCCACGGCGCCGCGCCGACGCTGGCCGACGTCTGCCTGGTGCCGCAGCTGGCCAACGCGCGGCGGATGGCGGTCGACCTGTCGGCGTTCCCGACGCTCTCGCGCATCGACGCCGCGTGCCAGGCGCTGCCGGCGTTCGCCGCCGCGGCGCCGGGGGTCCAGCCCGACGCCGAACCCTGACCGCGAGCCGGACCCCGATGGGAGCTGCCCCGATGACCTACGCCTTCAAGCCCTGGGACCTGCCGGCCGTGCCGGTCGCCGGAACCGACCTCCTGTTCCCGGTCCGGCACATCTACTGCGTCGGCCGCAACTACGCCGAGCACGCCGCGGAAATGGGCGGCGACGCGACCAGGGAGCCGCCGTTCTTCTTCACCAAGCCGGCGGACGCCGTGGTGCCGGTGGTGCCGCCCGCCGTCGGGCGCGTCGCTTATCCGCTGGCGACGAAGAACTACCACCACGAGGTCGAGCTGGTCGTCGCCATCGGCGCGCGCGGCGTCAGGCTGGCCGCCGAGCGCGCGCTCGACGTCGTCTACGGCTACGCGACCGGCCTCGACATGACGCGGCGCGACCTGCAGTCGGACATGCGCGAGAAGAAGCGGCCGTGGGACATCGGCAAGTCGTTCGCGCAGGCGGCGCCGATCGGGCCGATCCATCGCGTCGCCGACGCGGGGCATCCTGCGCGCGGGACGATCGAGGTCGCGGTGAACGGCGCGGTCAGGCAGCGCGGCGACCTCGCCGACATGATCTGGGACGTGCCGCACACGCTCGCTTTCCTGTCGCAGCTGTACGAGCTGCTGCCCGGCGACCTCGTCTTCACCGGCACGCCGTCGGGCGTCGGCCCGGTGGTGCCCGGCGACCGCCTCGACGCGGCGATCGCGGGCCTGTCGCCGCTGGCGATCGTGATCGACCCGGCGGCCGCGTGAGCGGGGCGCGCGTGGAGTTCACGCCGGAGTTCGTCGAGCGGGGCTACAACAACCGCGCCGCGGTGCCCGACCATCCGCGGTGGTTCGCCCGCTACGCCGAGCTGTCGGCGGCGGCGGTGGCCGCGCTCGGGCCGCAGCTCGACCTGCGCTACGGACCCGGACCGAAGGAGACCCTCGATCTCTTCGTGCCGCCGGCGCCGGCGCGCGGCACCTTCGCGTTCATCCACGGCGGCTACTGGCGCGCGCTGGACAAGGCGGATTTCTCGTTCGTCGCGCCGCCGCTGGTCGCCGAGGGCTACGCCGTCGCCAACGTCAACTACGATCTCTGCCCCGACGTCTCGATCGCGACCATCGTCGGGCAGATCGTGCGCGCGGTCACCTGGCTCGCGCGCGACGGCGCCGCGCACGGCGCCCGCGGACCGCTGGTCGTCGGCGGGCATTCGGTCGGCGGCCACCTCGCGGCGATGCTGTGGACTATCGACTGGGCGCTGGCGGGCTTTGCGCGCGCGCCGTTCGTCGGCGGCTTGTCGCTGTCGGGGGTGCACGACCTGGCACCGATGGTCCTGTTCTCGTTCAACGCCGACTTCAGGCTCGACGCGGCGGAGGCGGCGCGGTTGTCGCCGGCCCGGCTCGAGCCGTCGGTCGACGCGCCGCTGCTGGTTGCGGTCGGCGGAGCCGAGACGTCCGAGTTCCTGCGCCAGGCGCAGCTGCAGTGGGACGCGTGGCCCGCGCAGCGGCCGCCGGGATCGACCGGGCCGCTGGTGGTCCCGGGCAAGGACCACTTCAGCGTCGTCGCCGACCACGCTGACCCGGACAGTGACGCTGACGCGCGGATTGCTCGCCCTGCTGCAACTCCGCGGCGGCTGAGTGCCGCGGCCCGGACCGGCCCGCTGCGGAATTTGACAACTGACTAATGGTCATTTACGCTCCGATTTGAAATGACCCGAAGTCAGTTAAGGTCAGGGAGCGCAGCACCATGGTCATCCGCCAGCGGGCCATCCAGGCCGAAGACAAGCAGGAGCGCCACGACGCCATCCTCGATGCGGCGGAGCGGCTGCTGCTGCGTTCGCCCGACCGCGTCGCCAACGTGGCCGAGGTCGCCGAGGAGGCGGGCCTCGCCAAGGGCACCGTCTACCTCTACTTTCCCAGCAAGGAGGAGCTGCTGCTCGCGGTGCACGAGCGCGGCATCGACGGCTTCTTCCGCGAAGTGATCGCGCTGGTCGAGGGCGACGGGCCGGTGCGCATCGACGACATGCTGGTGCTGACGCAGCGCCACCTGGTGGCGCCGCCGCTGTTCCTGCCGCTGGCGGCGCGCTGCTTCGGCCTGATGGCGCACAGCCTCCCGCTGGCCGCGGCGCTGGCGTTCAAGGGCAGGATGGCCGGGCGGCTCGAGCGTGCCGGCGCAGGACTCGAGCGGCATTTCAGCGAACTGGCTCCGGGGGAGGGCGTAGCGCTGCTGCGCCGCAGCTACGCGCTGATCATCGGGCTGTGGCAGATGTCGGCGACGGCGGACGGCAACGAGGGCTGCGCGATCGCCGGGCCCGGTGCTTCGCCGGTCTACCGCTGGACCTACGCGCCTGAAGTCGATCGCGCGTTGCGAAGCCTGTGGCGGGGCAGCGTCGGCGGCGAAGCGGCCGGCACGGACCGCGCGCGATGAGCACGTTGCGCAGGGTCGTCGTGGTCGCGGCGTTGTCGATGCTGGCCGCGCTCGCCGGCTGTGCCAAGCACGAGGCGCCGCCGCCGCCGGTGCGCCCCGTGCAACTCGTCGCCGTGCAGACGGGCGGCACCACGCCGGTCGCGGTGTTCGCCGGCGAAGTGAGGCCCCGCCACGAGACCGACCTCGCGTTCCGCGTCGGCGGCAAGGTGACGAGCCGCAGCGCCGATGTCGGCGCGCGCGTGCGCCGGGGCCAGGTGCTCGCTCGCCTCGATCCGGCCGACGTCGCGCTGCAGGCCGAGAGCGCGAAGGCCGGCGTCGCCGCCGCCGAGACCGAATGGAAATACGCGGCCGCCGAGTATGACCGCTACCAGAACCTGTACGCGCAGAAGTTCGTCAGCGCGAGCGCGCTCGACCAGAAGCGCAACGCGCGCGACGCGACCCGGGCGCGCTACGACCAGGCCCGGGCGCAGCTCGCGGTGGCGCAGAACCAGGCCGCCTACGCGACGCTGGTCGCCACCGGCGACGGCGTGATCACCGCGGTCAGCGTCGAGGCCGGGCAGGTGGTGACCGCCGGCCAGCCGGTGATGAAGCTGGCCGACGAGACCGAGCGCGAGATCGTCATCGCGGTGCCGGAGAACCGGCTGGGCGAGCTCAAGGCCGCCCGCCGGATCGTCGCGTTCCTGTGGGCCGATCCGAAGCAGCTGTATCCGGCCACGGTGCGCGAGATCGCGCCGTCGGTCGACCCGGTGACGCGGACGTTCGCGGTGCGGGTCGCCGTGCCTTCGGCCGACGCCGCGCTGCAGTGGGGGATGACGGCGAACGTCGCGCTGACGGCCGAGGGACCCGCCGACGCCGCGCAGCTGCCGCTCGCGAGCCTGCATCGCCAGGACGCGGCGCCCGCGGTCTGGGTCTACGATCCGGCGTCGCAGCAGGTCGCGCTGCGGCCGGTGACGGTCGTGCAGTACCGCGAGGACGGCGTCGTCGTCCGCGGCGTCAAGTCGGGCGAATGGGTCGTCGCGGCCGGCGTGCAGAAGCTGCAGCCGGGGCAGAAGGTGCGACCGTACGAAGGCGCCGGGGCGGACGCGCCGTCGGCGCCGGCTGCGCCGCCGTCTGGCCAGCCGCCGGCGCCGCGCGGCCCGGCTGCCACGCCGTCCGCGCCGGCCGCCCCGCCGGCCCCGGCGCCGAAGTCCTGACCCCGCCGGGCGAGTTCCGATGAGCCCCGTCACGCCGCCCGGCGCCGCGCGCAGCGCGTTCAACCTGTCCGAGTGGGCGCTGCATCACCGCACGCTGGTGTTCTACCTGATCCTGGTGTTCGCGGTCGCGGGCACGCTGTCGTACGGCCGGCTCGGCCAGTCGGAGGACCCGCCGTTCACGTTCAAGGTGATGGTGGTCAAGACCAACTGGCCCGGCGCGACCGCGCGCGACGTCGAGCAGCAGGTGACCGACCGGATCGAGCGCAAGCTGCAGGAGGTGCCCAACGTCGACTGGGTGCGCAGCTACTCGAAGCCGGGCGAATCGCTGGTGTTCTTCGCGCTGAAGGACTCGGCGCCGCCGGCGAGCGTGCCCGACGCCTTCTACCAGGTGCGCAAGAAGGTCGGCGACATGCGCAACACGCTGCCGTCCGGCATCCAGGGACCGTTCTTCAACGACGAGTTCGGCGACACCTACACCAACATCTACGCGATCACCGGCGACGGCTTCGGCTACCGCGACCTCAAGCGCTTCGGCGACAAGATCCGCGCCGAGCTGCTGCGCACCCGCGGCGTGGCCAAGGTCGACTTCATCGCCGAGCAGGAGGAGAAGGTGTTCGTCGAGCTGTCGAACGTCAAGCTGGCGACGCTCGGCATCGAACCGGCGCAGATCTTCTCCTCGCTGGCGGCGCAGAATGCGGTGGCGGCGTCCGGGGTGTTCGACACCAGCAGCGAGCGGATCTTCCTGCGGCCGACCGGTGCGTTCGACTCGCTCGACGCCATCCGCGACTTCTCGATCCGCGCCAACAACCGCGTGCTGCGCCTCGGCGACATCGCCACGGTCGAGCGCGGCTACGTCGACCCGCCGCAGCAGAAGATGCGGCACCAGGGGCGCGAGGCGCTCGGCCTCGGCGTCACGATGGTCGCCGGCGGCGACGTGATCCAGCTCGGCCACGACCTCGACGCCGAGATCGCGCGCATCTCCGCCCAGCTGCCGGTCGGGGTCGAGATCGCGCCGGTGGCCAGCATGCCGCGCGCGGTGCAGCGCTCGGTCAACCAGTTCGTCCGCTCGCTGGCCGAGGCGGTGGTCATCGTGCTGGCGGTGTCGCTGCTGAGCCTGGGACTGCGCACCGGCCTCGTCGTCGCGGTGTCGATCCCGCTGGTGCTGGCGATCACCTTCCTGTTCATGTGGCTGTTCGACATCGGCCTGCACAAGATCTCGCTGGGCGCGCTGATCCTGTCGCTGGGGCTGCTGGTGGACGACGCGATCATCGCCGTCGAGATGATGGCGATCAAGCTGGAGCAGGGCTTCGACCGCTTCCGCGCGGCGAGCTTCGCCTACACCTCGACGGCGTTCCCGATGCTGACGGGGACGCTGATCACCGTCGCCGGCTTCCTGCCGATCGCGACGGCAAGGAGCGGCACCGGCGAGTACACGCGGTCGATCTTCCAGGTGTCGGCGATCGCGCTGATCGCGTCGTGGGTCGTCGCCGTCGTCGTCATCCCCTACCTCGGCTACCGGATGCTGCCGGACTTCACCAGGGCGCGCCCCGCATCGCTCGCCGCGCGGCTGTGGGCGCGGCTGCGCGGCCGGCCGGCGCCGCCGCCGGTGCCGCCGGCGCACCCGGATCCCGACCACGTCTACCGGACGCCGTTCTACCTGCGCTTCCGGGCGCTGGTCGACTGGTGCGTCGGCCACCGCAAGACCGTGCTCGTCGCCACGCTGGCGGTCTTTGCCCTGGCGCTGGTCGCGTTCCGCTTCGTGCCGCAGCAGTTCTTCCCGTCGTCGTCGCGGCCGGAGCTGCTGGTCGACCTGCGCCTGCACGAGGGCAGCTCGTTCGCGGCGACGCTCGCCGAGGCGAAGAAGATGGAGGCGATCCTCGAGCACGAGCCCGGCATCGAGAGCTTCACCGCGTACATCGGCAGCGGCAGCCCGCGGTTCTACCTGCCGCTCGACCAGCAACTGCAGCAGTCGAACTTCGCGCAGTTCGTCGTGATCGCCGCCAGCAACGAGGAGCGCGAACGGCTGCGCTCGCGCTTCCTCGGCCTGTTCGAGACCGACTTCCCGGCGCTGCGCGGTCGCGTGTCGCGGCTGGAGAACGGCCCGCCGGTCGGCTTTCCGGTGCAGTTCCGCGTCAGCGGCGAGGACGTGCCGACGGTGCGCCGGATCGCGCGCGAGGTGGCGGCGGTGATGCGCGCCGATCCGGCCACGCTCGACGTGCAGTTCGACTGGGACGAGCCGACCAAGGCGATCCGTCTCGCCATCGACCAAAACAAGGCGCGCGTGCTGGGGTTCACGTCGCAGGACATCGCGGCGTTCCTGCAGAACTCGGTGTCGGGCTTCACCGTCACGCAGTACCGCGAGGGCGACAAGCAGATCGACGTCGTGCTGCGCGGCGCCGGCGCCGAGCGGGCGCGGATGTCGTCGCTGCCGGACCTCGCGCTGCCGACGCGGTCGGGCAAGGCGATCCCGATCACCCAGCTCGCCGAGATCCGCTACGACCTGGAGGAAGGCATCGTCTGGCGCCGCGACCGGCTGCCGACGATCACCGTGCGCAGCGACCTGAAGGGCGACGCGCAGGGGCCGGACGTCGCCGGCCGCATCAACCCGCAGCTCGACCCGATCCGCGCGCAGCTGCCGCTCGGCTACCGCGTGGAAATGGGCGGGGCGATCGAGGACTCCGCGCGCGGCCAGCGCTCGATCGCCGCCGGGGTACCGCTGCTGGTCATCACGGTGCTGACGCTGCTGATGCTGCAGCTGCAGAGCTTCTCGCGGACGGCGATGGTCGTGCTGACCGCGCCGCTCGGCCTGATCGGCGTCGTCGCGGCGCTGCTGGCGTTCGGCAAGCCCTTCGGCTTCGTGGCCATGCTGGGGACGATCGCGCTGTCGGGGATCATCATGCGCAATTCGGTGATCCTGGTCGACCAGATCGACACCGACATCGCCGCCGGCGCGCCGGCCTGGGACGCGATCGTCGGCGCGACGGTGCGGCGGTTCCGGCCGATCGTGCTGACCGCGGCGGCCGCGGTGCTGGCGCTGATACCTCTGGCCCGCAGCGACTTCTTCGGCCCGATGGCGGTGGCGATGATGGGCGGCATCGTTGTCGCCACGGTGCTGACGCTGGTGTTCCTGCCCGCGCTCTACGCGACGTGGTTCCGCGTGCGCCGGGCGGGGGCGCCCGACGTTCCGGCGTCGGCCTGAGCCCGAGGCGCCGGCGTCGGCCTGACCCCGGGGCGCCGCGGCGGGGTAAAATGCCGAGTCCTCTCCCCGGGTACTAGCCATTTCCACGCCACGCTCCGCGAGCCCCCGTCCATGAACACGTCCCCGCTGTCCCCGACCACCGAAATCGTCGCCGAGCTCAAGGCGGGCCGCATGGTCGTGCTGGTCGACGAGGAAGACCGCGAGAACGAAGGCGACCTCGTGCTCGCGGCCGAATTCGTCACCCCTGACGCGATCAACTTCATGGCGCGGCACGCGCGCGGACTCGTCTGCCTCACGCTGACCGAGGAGCATTGCGGCCAGCTGGGCCTCGCGCGGATGGTCAGCGCCAACCGCAGCGCCCACGGGACCAACTTCACGACGTCGATCGAGGCGGCCGAAGGGGTGACCACCGGCATCTCGGCCGCGGATCGCGCGCGTACCGTGCAGGCGGCGATCAGCCCCAGCGCGCGTCCGGAGGACATCGTCCAGCCGGGCCACATCTTCCCGGTGATGGCGGAGCCCGGCGGCGTGCTGTCGCGCGCCGGCCACACCGAGGCGGGGTGCGACCTCGCGCGACTGGCCGGCCTCACGCCCGCGGCGGTCATCTGCGAGATCATGAAGGACGATGGCACCATGGCGCGGCTGCCCGACCTGGTCGAGTTCGCGCGCACCCACGGCCTGAAGATCGGCGCCATTGCCGACCTCATCCACTACCGCAGCCGCACCGAGCGGCTGATCGAGCGCGTCGGCGAGCGGCCGCTCGGCACGCCGCACGGCGCGTTCAGGCTCCTCGTCTACCGCGACAAGCTGACCGACGCGACGCACCTCGCTCTGGCCCGCGGGCCGCTGTCGCCGGACACCGAGACGCTGGTGCGCGTCCATGAGCCGCTGTCGGTGATGGACCTGCTCGATGCGGACAGCGCGGCGCATTCGTGGAGCATCCCGGCCGCGATGGCCGCAATCGCGCATGCGGGCCGCGGCGTCATCGTCCTGCTGCACCGTCCCGAGAGCGCCGCCGAGCTGCGGCATCGCGCGATGTCGACGACGGCCGTCACGCCGACCAAGATGGACCTGCGCAACTACGGCATCGGCGCGCAGATTCTGCGTGACCTCAACGTCGGCCGGATGCGGCTGCTCGCCAAGCCGCGCAAGATGCCCAGCATGACCGGCTTCGACCTCGAAGTGGCCGGCTACATCGACCCGCCCGCGCGCTCGCGGGCCGCCTCCTGAGGACCGCGTATGAGCGTCAAGCGCATTGCCCACAACACCCGCGGCGAGGGCCGCCGCGTCGGCATCGTCGTGTCGCGCTTCAACGCCCGCGTCGGCGAGGGGCTGCTCACCGGCGCGCTGAAGGCGCTCGCGGAGAGCGGCGTCTCCGAGCGCGACGTCCTGGTCGTGACGGTGCCCGGCGCGCTGGAAACGCCGCTCGCGCTGCAGCGGCTGGCGCAAAGCGACGACTTCGACGCGCTGGTCGCGCTGGGGGCGGTGATCCGCGGCGAGACCTACCACTTCGAGATCGTCGCCGAGCAGTCGGCGGCGGGCGTCGCCGGCGTGCAGCTCGAGTTCGGCGTGCCGATCGGCAACGGCATCCTCACCACCGAGAACGAGGGCCAGGCGCTGGACCGTGCCGCGACCAAGGGCTACGAGGCGGCGCAGGCCGCGCTCGAGCTCGCCAACCTGCTCGTCGCCATCGACGACCTCGAATGACGCGCGCCTCCGCCCGCCGCCGATCGCGCTCGCTCGCGCTGCAGGGGCTCTACCAGCGCCAGCTCGCGCACCACGACGCCGACACCATCCGGCAGCAGCTGGTCGAGGCGCCGGGCTGGGACGACGCCGACGGCGAGTATTTCGACGACCTGTGGCGCGGCGTCACCGGCGACTGGGACGCACTGCTCGCCGAGGTGGCGCCGCATCTCGATCGCAAGCCGGCCGAGCTGTCGCCGGTCGAGCGGGCGATCCTGGTGATCGGCGCGTGGGAACTGCAGCACCGGCTCGAGGTGCCTTACCGCGTGGTCATCAACGAGGCGGTGGAGCTGGCCAAGAGCTACGGCGGCACCGACGGGCACCGCTTCGTCAACGGCGTGCTCGACAAGGTCGCGGGCACGCTGCGGGCGACCGAGATCGCCGCGCGCGTGCGCGAGGCGGGCGGCGCGGCGGGCTGATGCGCGCCGCCGCGGTGGCCGCATTCCTCGCGCGGCGCCGCGACCCGTGCCGGGCAATCGTTCCATGAGCGAAGCCCTTTCCGAATTCGCGCTGATCGACCGCTACTTCCGGCGGCCTCCGCGCGCGCCGGGCGTGGTGCTCGGCCCCGGCGACGACGCCGCGCTGATCGCCCCCGCGCCCGGGATGGAGCTCGCGATCTCCGTCGACATGCTGGTCGAGGGCAGGCATTTCTTCGTCGGCGCCGAGCCGGAAGCGCTGGGCCACAAGGCGCTCGCCGTCAACCTGTCGGACCTGGCGGCGATGGGGGCGCTGCCGCGGTACGCGCTGCTCGCCGGCGCGCTGCCGGACGCCGACCCGGCGTGGCTGGAGGCCTTCGCGCGCGGCCTGTTCGCGCTCGCCGACGCGCACGGCGTCGACCTCATCGGCGGCGACACCACGCGGGGCCCGCGCAATCTCTGCATCACCGTGATCGGCGAAGTCCCGGCCGGGCAGGCGATCCGCCGGCGCGGCGCGGTCGCGGGGGACGACGTCTGGGTGTCGGGCACGCTCGGCGATGCGGCGCTGGCGCTGGCCGCGCTGGCCGGCCGCACGACGCTCGACCCGGAGGCGCTCGCGGCGTGCCGCGCGCGGCTGGACCGGCCGCAGCCGCGAATCGCGCTGGGCATCGCGCTGCGCGGCGTCGCGACGGCGATGCTCGACGTCTCCGACGGGCTCACGGGCGACCTCGCCCACCTGCTCGACGCGGGCGGCGTGGGTGCGCGCGTCGACCTCGCGCGCATCCCCGCCTGTCCCGCGCTCGCGGCGCGGCGCGACGGAGCCGAGCGCGCGCTGGCGCAGGCGTGCCTGCTCGCCGGCGGCGACGACTACGAGCTGCTGTTCACCGCGCGCAACGTCGACCGGGAGCGCGTCGCCGCGGCCGGCGCGGCGGCAGGCGTGCCGGTCACCCGCATCGGCAAGATCACCCCCGGGCCGGGACTCGTCGTCCGCGACGCGACCGGAACGCCGCTGCCGGCGCTGCCGCGCGCGTTCGACCACTTCGCGGCCGCCGCGCCGGAGTGAGCCGCGGATGAACGCCGCGCCAATGGCATCGGCTTCCCGGAGGCGCTCGCGATGAGCGCGACCAGGCCCGACTGGAAATTCCTGTTCGCGCATCCGGCGCACGTGCTCGCGCTGGGGTTCGGCACGGGTCTTTCGCCGGTCGCGCCGGGGACCTTCGGCACGCTGGTCGCCATTCCGCTCGCAGCGGTGCTGCGGCCCTGGGGCGACGCGTTGTTCGCCGCGGCGATCGTCGCGTTCACGCTGATCGGCGTCTGGGCCGCCGACGTGACCGGTCGCGACCTCGGCGAATCCGACCACGGCGCCATCGTCTGGGACGAGGTCGTCGCGTTCCTGCTGGTGCTGTTCTTCGTCGGCGACGGCCGGCTGCAGGTCGCGTTCGCGTTCCTGCTGTTCCGGCTGTTCGACATCACCAAGCCGCCGCCGATCGGCTGGCTGGACCGCACGGTGAAGGGGGGCTTCGGCACGATGCTCGACGACTTCGTCGCCGCCGGCTACGCGCTGGTCGCGTTCGCGATCGGCGTGCGGGTGTTGGGGGCGTGATGGCGGGGGCACCGCGCACCGCCGTCGATCCGCGCCGGGTCGAGGAGGCGGGCCTCAACGCGCTGCAGACGCAGAAGCAGCTGTTCTACGACGGCTGGCTGCTGCGGGTGTCGCCGGGCAAGGCCAAGCGCGCGCGCAGCGTCAATCCGCATTTCGGCTCGTCGCTGCCGCTGCCCGGGAAGATCGCGTACTGCGAGCGGATCTACGAGGAGCGCGGCCTGCCTGCGCTGTTCCGGATCACGCCGTTCGCGCAGCCGCACGACCTCGAGGCCGCGCTCGCCGCGCAGGGCTACGACGTGTTCGAGGAGACCTGGGTGCAGACCGCGCCGCTCGACCGGCCGCCCGACGTGCCCGAGCCCGCCGACGACGTCGACCTCACCGCGCCCGACGTCCCGGCGTTCGTCGAGGCGGCGGGCGAACTGCGCGGCTCGCCGCCGGAGCAGCGTGCGGCGCATCGCGAGCGGCTGGAGCACGCGGTGATGCAGCGCCGCTTCGTCGTCGTCCGCGCGGGCGGCCGTCCCGTCTGCACCGGGCTGGTCGCGCTGGAGGACGGGCTCGCCGGCATCTACGACGTGGTGACCGCGGCGGATGCGCGCCGCCGGGGGCACGCCACGCTGGCGTGCTCGTGGCTGCTCGCCTGGGCTTGGCAGCGCGGCGCGCGCGCCGCGTACCTGCAGGTCGACGGCGGGAACCGGCCGGCGCATGCGGTCTACCGGCGCTTCGGCTTCGAGACGCTGTACACCTACCACTACCGCGCGAGGCCCGGCGAATGCCGCTGATCGTGCCGGACGACGAACGGATCGAGCTGCTGGCCGCCGCGCTGGGCAGGGCGCTCGACGCGCGCGGGTGGCGCGTCGCGACGGCCGAGTCGTGCACCGGCGGCCTCGTCGCGGGCGCGATCACGGCGATCGCCGGCAGCTCCGCGTGGTTCGACCGCGGATTCGTCACCTATTCGAACGAGGCGAAGAGCGAACTGCTGGGCGTGCCCGCGGCGCTGATCGCGCGCGAGGGAGCGGTGTCCGAAGCCGTGGCACGGGCGCTGGCCGAAGGTGCGCTGGCGGCGAGCCGGGCGGACCTGGTCGTCGCGGTGACCGGCATCGCCGGCCCGGGCGGCGGGAGCGTGGCGAAGCCGGTCGGCATGGTGTGCTTCGCGTGGGGCCGGCGCGGCGCGCCGGTGACCGCGGCGACGCACCGCTTCGACGGCGACCGGGCGGCGGTACGGGCGCGGTCGGTCGCCGTGGCGCTCGACGGACTGATCGCGCGCGCCGAGGCGCCGCCGTCCGCCGACGGCGATCCGCGCGGCCCGGCCGACCGCGGGTGACCGCGCCAGCCGCCGGGTCAGAGCGCGATCGCCACCAGCAGGAAGACCGCGAAGATGACCAGGTGGACCGCGCCCTGAAGGATGGTGGTGCGGCCCGTCGCGAGCGTGACCGTGCCGGTGAACAGGGTCAGCAGCAGCAGCACGGTCTCGGCCGGGTCCAGGCCCAGGACCAGCGGCTGGTCAAGCATCAACGCCGCCAGCGCGACGATCGGAATGGTGAGGCCGATCGTCGCCATCGCCGACCCCAGCGCAAGGTTGAGGCTGATCTGCAGCCGATTGGCGCGCGCGGCGCGCACGGCCGCGATGCCCTCGGGGAGCAGGACCACCGCGGCGATCACGACGCCGACGAAGGCCGGCGGCAGGCCCGCCTGCGCGACCGCCAGGTCCAGCGCCGGCGCCAGCAGCTTGGCCAGCAGGACCACCGCCGACAGCGCGACGAGGAGCAGCACGAGGCTGATCAGCGCGGTCCGGTTCGACGGCAGCGGCAGCGCCTCGTCCGAGGCGGCGTCCCCCGTCGACGCGGCAGGCGCGCTGAGGAAGTAGTCGCGATGGCTGATCGTCTGCACGAACAGGAACACGCAGTAGAGCACGATCGAGAACACGCCGATCGCCACCAGCTGCGGTGTTGAATAGATCGGCCCCGGCGCCGACAGCGTGTAATTGGGCAGCACCAGTGTGATGACGGCCAGCGTGCCCAGGACGCTCAGCGTCGCCGCCGCGGCGTCGGTCTGGAACACCTGCTCGTGGTGACGCGCGCCGCCCGTCACCAGGCAGAGGCCGACGATGCCGTTCATCACGATCATCACGGTGGCGAACACGGTGTCGCGCGCGAGTACCTCGCTGCCGTCGCCGGCCGACAGCATGATCGAGACGATCAGCGCCACCTCGATGACGGTGACCGCGATCGCCAGGACGATCGACCCGAACGGCTCGCCGACCCTGATCGCGATGATCTCCGCGTGGTGAACCGCGGCGAACACCGCCCCGCCGAGCAGCGCGGCGGCCGCCGCCAGCACCACGGGGGATCCGGGGCCGGCAACTCCGGCGAACGTGGCGACGAGCAGCAGGCACGCCGCCACCGGGGCGGCCCAGGACCACGCGGGCACCCGATCGACGCTGCCGGAGTCAGCGGACATCATTCAGCGGAAGCGCACCGCGGCATTCGGGCATGACTCGCATCCGGCAGTGAATGTCGGCCGCGAACCGGCGCGACCGTGGGAACCGGGAGTCGAAGCGTCCGCCTGCCGGAACGCCGTCCCGTGGTGGCGCATTCTAGTGCATTCGCCCGCGGGCCGTTGGCCGGGTCAGGGCCCGGGGATCTCCGACGGCTGCGAATCGACGGCGTCGTCGCAGTCGATCGCCATCGACTCGAGCGGGTCGGCGGCCCGGCGCAGCGCGAATTCCCCGACCTGGTCCGCGGAGATCGGACGGCTGACCAGGTAGCCCTGCACTTCGTCGCAGTTGCGCTCGCGCAGGAACCGGATCTGCTCCGGCGTCTCGACGCCTTCCGCCACGACCTTGAGGCGCAGGTTGTGCGCCATCGCGATGACCGCGGAGACGATCGCGGCGTCATCGGCGTCGACGGCGACGTCCGCGATGAACGACCGATCGATCTTCACGCTGTCGAACGGGAATTTCTTGAGTCGCGCCAGCGACGAATAGCCGGTGCCGAAATCGTCGATCGACACGTGGACGCCCATCGCCTTGATCTCGAGCAGCGTCTCGGCCGCGCGCTCCGGGTGCGCCATCATCATGCTCTCGGTGATCTCCAGCTCGAGCAGGTCCGCGGGCAGCTCGGTCTGGGCGAGGGCGTGCGCGACCTCGATCACGAGCCCGCCGTCGATGAACTGGCGGGCCGAGAGGTTGACCGCGACACGGATGGGGCTGCGTCCATCCTCGCTCCATCGACGGGCCTGCGTGCACGCCTCGTGGAGCACCCAGCGCGCGATCTGGCGGATGAGGCCGGAGTCCTCGGCCAGCGGGATGAATGCGTCCGGCAGCACCAGGCCGCGCTCCGGGTGCTGCCAGCGAACCAGCGCCTCGACGCCGGTGAGCGCGCCGGTCCGGAGCGACACCTTGGGCTGGTAGAGCAGCAGCAGCTGGTTGCCGTCGAGGGCCCGGCGAAGGCCGGCCCCGAGGACCATCCGCTCGGTCGCGGGGCGGGTGCCCACTTCGGAAGCGAACGCGAGGCTGTTGCCGCCGGACTCCTTGGCGCGGTACATCGCGACGTCCGCGTTCTTGAGCAGGATCGCCGCGTCCTCGCCGTCGTTCGGAAACATCGCGACGCCGATGCTGGCGCCGAGGCGGCACTCCTGGCCGTGCAGCATGAACGGCTCGGACAGCGCTTCCAGCAGACGCAGGCCGAATTCGTTCACGTCCACCTGGTTGGCGACGTCCTCGGCGAGGACGATGAACTCGTCGCCGCCGAGGCGCGCGACCGTGTCGCTGGCCCTGATCGCCCTGGCCAGGCGCTGCGCCATCACCTTGAGCACTTCGTCGCCGGCGACGTGGCCGAAGGCGTCGTTGACGTCCTTGAACCGGTCGAGGTCCACGAACAGCATGGCGGCGGCGCGATCGTGGCGGCGCGCGGCCGCCAGCGCATGACCCACGCGCTCGAAGAATGCGGTCCGGTTGTACAGCCCCGTCAGCGAATCGAAGCGGGCGAGCCGGCTGATGTTCGCTTCGGTGAGCTTGCGCATCGTGATGTCGAGCCCGACGCCGCGATAGCCGAGGAATGCGCCATCCCGGCCGAGAACGGGTTCGCCGCTGATCGAGACGTAGCTCGCGCCGCCGTCTTCTCTCGGGCAGCGCAGGACGACGTCGCGGAACTGCTGGTGCGCTTCGAGGCATCGGCGGTGCGCGTCCCATCCCCCGTCGGGAGGCTCGACCTGGGGCAGCTCCCACGGCGATCGGCCGAGGTTGCGCTCGATCGTCGCTCCGACGGCGTCCCGCAGGTTGCCGCTGACGGCGGTGAAGCGGAACTGCGCATCCTGGTCCCAGTGCCAGTCCGCGCAGAGCAGGGTGAGGCTGCGGAAGCGGGCCTCGGCCGCGGCGATGGCCGCGATGCGCTGGCGCAGTTTCGACTCGGGTGTGTGCTCGCGGTTGTCCGCGTTCCTCTGGGCAGGCGGCACGGGCGGCCATGGCTCCTGCGACCGCGGAAAGAGATAGCGAGTTTCGTCACCGGCGGCGGCGGCGGTGGCCGGCACCGGCAGCGGGCGGCCGGGCCAGCGCAGGTGGCGCCGGAACAGGCTGGACAGGCGGTCCATGATTCGTCGCTAGCCGCGCCGTCCGGGCCCGGCACCCGCAGCGTGCGGTTGGCCCGTCGAGGCGCGCCCGCGCCCGTTGGCGACCGATGCGCCTGCCGTCCGTTGCGACGCCGCCACCGCCTTGTCGACCACCGCGAACGACGTCCAGACGAAGTCGGTCTGCTGCTCGAGCGACTGGTTGAGTCGAAGGGTGTAGGTCGCCGTGGACGACAGCAGCGTCACGGCGCGCCCGCCGTTGAACACGCTGGCGGGAACCAGCAGCGTCTTGATCGGCACGGCAGGGTGCCGGTCGCTCGCCGGCAGATACAGCGCCCCGAAGCACCTGCGCCTTTCCGGTTCGCCGTCCATCGAGGGAACCGCGTCGTAGTCGGTCACCAGCTTGACGAAGCGCGGCCGGCGTCCGATGTACTCGACGCTGATCTCGACATGGTCGACCATGAGCCGGCGCAGCCGCCTCACCACCGCCACGGTCCACTGGGGATTCTGGTCTTCCCTGATGGCGAGCAGCGATCCCGGGATCAGGCCGTTGAGGTCGGACGCCTGCCCGCGCATCCGGCATCCGGAGTCGCTGCGGTCCTTGACCTGCCATGCCTGGGGTCTCGCGCCCACGGTCGTCACGATCGAAAAGCCTGCCAGCCCGCCGGCGCCGAGCACGGAGCCCGACATGCGCGTATGTCCGGTGGTCGGCGAGATCGTGACTTCCTCCAGCCGCGCCGCGGCGGTCGCCAGCTGCGCCGTGGTCCCCTTGGCCTCCGCGCGGAGCATCTGGACGATCTGGGGCAGGCCGGATATCGCCTGGACGTCGTAGGCGACGGGCAGGCGGTCGCCCCGCCGCTTGACGTGAACCGGGTCCGGGGCGAACAGCATTCGGAGTTTCGACAGCAGCGCGATCCGGCTTTCCGGCTCGGTCGCGGTCGACGGGTCCGCGGCCGCGGGCGCACCGTCCGGCGCCGCCATTTCCCGGTCGATCGCTTCCATCAGCGGCGCGGTGTCGAGCCGGAGCAGGTCGCCGCCGTCCCCGCTGTGGGTTCGCGTCAGTCCTTCCACGCTGGCGAGATCGACCACGAACCCGTGCCGATCGCGAGCGGTCGCGTTGCCGGCGGTGGGCGACTCGAGCTTCAGCAGGCTGCGCCAGCGCTCGATCCAGCCGCGCGCGCGCAGCAGCTCGCGCGGCGAAAACTGGCCGGTGTTCATCGCCCCGAGCAGCAGCACCTGGATGTACTGCTGCTCCAGCGTCTGCACGGGCGCGGACTTGTCGTCGTCCAGGCGAAGCCGGGGGCTGTCCGTGGCCAGTCCCTGCTCCCGCGCCGACCGGTACGCGTCGTGGAACTGCCGCCATTGCTCGGAATTGCGCTTCTTGTAGCGGAAGAGGCGCAGCAGCAGCTCCACCTCCCAGTGCCGGAACAGCTGGACCAGGACCGTGCCGGCGTGCTCGTGCCGTGCGCGGTCGGCCGACTTCGCGATGAGTCCCGGAAACCGCTCGTAGGCCTGCGCGAACGACCGGCTGAGCCGCATGGCAGCGATGAAATACCTGCGGTCGAGCGTGCGCAGCCGGGCGTCGCCTTCGCCGTACTGGACCAGCAGGCGCCGGCTGAGCTGATGGGCGTGCCGATCGAACACGAGCATCGCGTCGAGCTGGCGGTCGGCGGGTTCGCGACTGGAGACCAGCCTGGCGAGGGCTTCGCAGAGGAGCTTCTGCGCGGCGATCGGATCGTGGGGCGGCAGGGATTCGCAAAAATCGTCCCCCTGCGCCCAGGCGTGCAGTTGGGACGGAGGTCCGCTTCCGGATGCCGACGTGCTCAGTTCCATGTTCCTGCTCGCGCTTTGCTCGAATGGCGGTTTCCAGCCGTTGGCTGACGCACGAGTCGTGCCACCACGGCCGCCGGCGACGGGCAGCGGGGATGGCAGGGTGGCCCGTGGGTGCGGCGGGGCGGGGTCCGTCGCCGCCGGCGCCAAGGGCGGGTGCCACAGGAGGGCGCACTGCCGGCAGGCGCCCGGCCGGCCTAGGCCGTCCGGGGGGTTGCGTCGAACGTTCGTTCTATGCCATCATCCGCCCGCGTCGTTCGATCTTTCCCCGTCCGGGAGGGCGGCATCGGACGAATTGAGCAGGCTGCAGCAGGCCCCCGCGCCCCATCGCGCTGCGCCATACTTCGGAGTTTCCCCCATGCCCCTCGACCACTCCATGGACGACCAGAAAAGCAAGGCCCTCAGCGCCGCCCTGGCGCAGATCGAAAAACAGTTCGGCAAGGGCTCGATCATGAAAATGGGCGAGTCGCAGGTCCAGAACGACCTCCAGGTGGTCTCCACCGGGTCGCTCGGCCTCGACATCGCGCTCGGCGCGGGCGGCCTGCCGCGCGGCCGCGTCGTCGAGATCTACGGTCCGGAATCGTCGGGCAAAACCACGCTGTGCCTGCAGGTCGTCGCCGAGGTGCAGAAGGCCGGCGGCACCGCGGCGTACATCGACGCCGAGAACGCGCTCGACCCCGTCTACGCCGGCAAGCTGGGCGTCGACGTCGGCAACCTCCTCATCTCGCAGCCGGACACCGGCGAGCAGGGCCTGGAAATCGCCGACATGCTGGTCCGCTCCGGCGGCATCGACATCGTCGTCATCGACTCCGTGGCAGCGCTGGTGCCCAAAGCCGAGATCGAGGGCGAGATGGGCGACCAGCTCCCCGGCCTGCAGGCGCGGCTGATGAGCCAGGCGCTGCGCAAGCTCACCGCCAACATCAAGCGCGCCAACACGCTGGTCATCTTCATCAACCAGATCCGGATGAAGATCGGCGTGATGTTCGGCAGCCCCGAAACCACGACCGGCGGCAACGCGCTCAAGTTCTACGCGTCGGTCCGCCTCGACATCCGCCGCATCGGCGCCATCAAGCGCGGCGAGGAGGTCGTTGGCAACGAGACGCGCGTCAAGGTCGTCAAGAACAAGATCGCGCCGCCGTTCCGCGAGGCGCTGTTCGACATCCTCTACGGCGAGGGCATCTCGCGCGAAGGCGAGATCATCGAGCTCGGCGTCACCCACCGGATCATCGACAAGTCGGGCGCCTGGTACGCCTACAACGGCGAGAAGATCGGCCAGGGCAAGGACAACACGCGCGAGTTCCTGCGCGAGCATCCCGAGATGGCGCGCGAGATAGAGGCCAAGATCCGCGCCGCGGTCGGCGTCCCGGCGCCCGGCGCGCTGCGCGCCAAGGGCGAGCCGCCGGCGCCGATCGAGGAATAGGCCCCAACCGGGGCCCCCGCCCGCGCGTGGGCGCTGCGCCGCGCACGCTGAAGCAGCGCGCCATCGCCCACCTGGCGCGGCGCGAGTACCCGCGCGCCGAGCTCCGCGCGCGGCTGCTCGCCACCGGTGCCACGGCGGCGGAGGTCGACCCGCTGCTCGACGAGCTTGCCGCCTCCGGCTTCCTGTCCGACGCCCGCTTCGCGCAGGGCGTCGTCAGGCAGAAGGCCGGCGGCTACGCGCGCCGCGCCATCGCGCGCACGCTGAAGGAGAAGGGCGTCGGCGACGAGGCCGCGCGCGACGCGCTGGCCGCCATCGACCCCGCCGACGAGCTGGCGCAGGCGACCGCCCTCTGGCAGCGCCGCTTCGGCACGCCTCCCGCCGACGACCGCGAGAAGGCGCGCCAGCTGCGCTTCCTGCTGTCGCGCGGCTACGGCCCCGGCATCGCGTTCAAGGTGCTGCGCGCGGCGGGGGCGCGGGTCGACGACGAGCCCTGACGCGGCGTCCCGAGGCGATTTGGCGCACCCCCCGCTTCCCGCGTAAAATCAGCGGTTTTGCCGAACGGTCGCGCCCATCGGCGCCGGCCGGGCCAACCCGGATGGTTTCGCGCATGACCGCCAACGATATTCGCAGCAAGTTCCTGCAGTTCTTCGCCGACCGCGGCCACACCATCGTGCCGTCGTCGTCGCTGGTCCCCGGCAACGATCCGACGCTGCTGTTCGTCAACTCCGGCATGGTCCAGTTCAAGGACGTGTTCCTCGGCGTCGACCCGCGGCCGTACAAGCGCGCGACGTCGTCGCAGCGCAGCGTGCGCGCCGGCGGCAAGCACAACGACCTCGAGAACGTCGGCTACACGGCGCGGCACCACACGTTCTTCGAGATGCTGGGCAACTTCAGCTTCGGCGACTACTTCAAGCGCGACGCCATCCGCTACGCCTGGGAGCTTCTGACGACGACCTACGGGCTGCCCGCGGACAAGCTCTGGGTCACCGTCTACATCGACGACGACGAGGCCTACGACCTGTGGGCCAACGACGTCGGCGTGCCGAAGGAGCGGATCGTCCGCATCGGCGACAACAAGGGCGCCAAGTACGCCTCCGACAATTTCTGGCAGATGGCGGACACGGGTCCCTGCGGGCCGTGCTCGGAAATCTTCTACGATCACGGGCCCGAGGTCTGGGGCGGCCCGCCCGGGTCGCCGGAGGCCGACGGCGACCGCTACATCGAGATCTGGAACCTGGTCTTCATGCAGTTCGACCGCCAGAAGACCGGCGACACGTTCACGATGACGCCGCTGCCCAAGCCCTGCGTCGATACCGGCATGGGCCTCGAGCGCCTCGCCGCGGTGCTGCAGCACGTCCACTCGAACTACGAGATCGACCTGTTCCAGGACCTGATCCGCGCCGCGGTGCGCGAGACCGGCGCGCAGGACTACCTGTCGCCGAGCCTGCGCGTGATCGCCGATCACATCCGCGCGTGCGCGTTCCTGATCGTCGACGGCGTCATCCCGTCGTCGGACGGCCGCGGCTACGTGCTGCGCCGGATCATCCGCCGCGCGATCCGCCACGGCTACAAGCTCGGCCAGAAGCAGCCGTTCTTCCACAAATTGGTCGAGGACCTCGACCGCCAGATGGGCGACGCGTATCCCGAGCTGCACCGGGAAAAGGCACGGGTCGCGCAGATCCTCAAGGCCGAGGAGGAGCGCTTCGGCGAGACGCTCGAGAACGGGATGAAGCTGCTCGAGCAGGCACTCGCCGACGGCCGCCGCACGCTCGACGGCGACACCGCGTTCGCGCTGTACGACACCTTCGGCTTCCCGCTGGACCTGACCGCCGACGTCTGCCGCGAGCGCGACATCGCCGTCGACGAGGCCGGCTTCGAGAAGGCGATGACCGCGCAGCGCGAGCGCGCGCGCGCCGCCTCGCAGTTCAGGATGGGCGAGAAGCTGGATTACGAGGGGGTCAAGACGGCGTTCCACGGCTACGACACGCTGTCGCACGAGGGCCGGGTGACGGCGCTGTACCGGGACGGCACGCCGGTCGCCTCGCTTACCGCGGGCGAGCGCGGCGTCGTCGTGCTCGACCACACGCCGTTCTACGCCGAGTCGGGCGGCCAGGTCGGTGACCGCGGCGAGCTGTCGAAGAGCGGCGTGTGCCTGACGCTGTTCGCCGTCGACGACACGCAGAAGGTCCAGCCCGACGTGTTCGGGCACCTGGGCGAGGTGAAGACCGGCGAGCTCAGGGTCGGCGACACCGTCGCGGCCGAGGTCGACCACGCGGCGCGAGCGCGCACGGTGCGCAACCACAGCGCGACGCACCTGATGCACAAGGCGCTGCGCGAGGTGCTGGGCACGCACGTCCAGCAGAAGGGGTCGCTGGTCGATCCCGACAAGACGCGCTTCGACTTCGCGCACCACGCGCCGATGACCGACGACGAGATCCGCCGCGTCGAGGCGATCGTCAACCGCGAGATCGTCGGCAACGCGGCGACGCAGGCGCGCGTCATGCCGATCGACGAGGCGCAGAAGGTCGGCGCGATGATGCTGTTCGGCGAGAAGTACGGCGACGAGGTCCGCGTGCTCGACATCGGCAGCTCGCGCGAGCTCTGCGGTGGCACGCACGTGACGCGCACCGGCGACATCGGGTTCTTCAAGATCGTCGGCGAGGGTGGCGTGGCCGCCGGCATCCGCCGGGTCGAGGCGGTCACCGGCGACAACGCGCTCGCGTGGGTGCAGGCGCAGGAGGCGCAGCTCGCCGGCGCCGCCGCCGCACTGAAGGCGCCCGCCGCCGAAATCGAGGCGCGCATCGCTCAGCTCGTCGAGCAAGCGAAGGCGGCCGAGAAGGAAGTCGCGAAGCTCAAGGGCAAGCTCGCCGCCGGATCGCTCGACGACGTGCTGGCGGCGGCGCTGTTCAACATCGGCGACGTCAAGCTCGTCGCTGCGCGGATCGACGACGCCGACGCCGCGATGCTGCGCGATGCGCTCGACAAGGCGAAGGAGCGCGTCGGCAGCGGCGTGGTGCTGCTCGCGTCCGTCGTCGACGGCAAGGTCGCGCTGGTGGCCGGCGTCACCAAGGACCTGGTCGGACGGTTCAAGGCGGGCGAGGTCGTCAACGTCGCGGCGAAGGAAGTCGGCGGCAAGGGCGGCGGCCGGCCCGACATGGCGCAGGCGGGCGGCACCGATCCGTCGCGACTGGCGGAGGCGCTGAAGGCCGTCCGCATCTATGTGGAGGAGCGGGTCAAGGCGGGCGTCAAGGCGGAGTGAGCGGCCGCCGGATCCGTTGAACTCCTGCCGACCGGGGCGCATCCAACGCAGGTCGCCCGACCGGGCGCCGTCAACCCCAGCGCCGCGGGTCGCCCGGGCGCCGATCGATCGAGGAGCATTGCCATGCGGTCCATCCGTTCGCTGAACCCGACCCGTCCCGCCACGGCGGGATGGGCGCTGGCCCTGGCCCTCGCAGTGGCCGTCCCCGCGTACGCCCACCATGGGTGGAGCGAGTACGACTCGAGCCAGCCGCTGACGCTGAGCGGCACCATCGAGTCCTCGGGCTACGAACACCCGCACGGCTTCATCAGGCTGGCGGTCCCGGGCAAGACCTGGATCGCAGTGCTCGCGCCGCCGTCGCGGATGGAAGCGCGCGGCCTCGACAAGGCGCTGCTGACGGCGGGGACGACGGCCACCGTCGTCGGCTACCCGAACCGCGGCAAGCCCGAGGAGATGCGCGCCGAGCGCATCACCGTCGGCGGCAAGACCGTCGAGCTGCGTTGACCACACCATCCGCCATCCGCCGTCCGCTGACCCGCGCCGGACCTCGTGCTCGACCCCGCGTTTCTCCACCAGCTCGGCGCGCCGATCCGCCAGTCGCTGTGGCTGTTCCCGGCGCTGGAGACGCTGCACATCCTGGGATTCGCGCTGCTCTACGGCTCGGTCGTCATCGTCGACCTGCGGCTGCTGGGGCTCAACCGCGCGCTGCCGGTGTCGCGGCTCGCGGCGCACGCGCTGCCGTGGACCAAGGGTGCATTCCTGCTGATCGTGCCGACGGGGCTGACGATGTTCCTGGGCCACGTCGACGATTATCTGACGAGCCCCGTGTTCGGCGTCAAGATGGCGCTGCTGGCGGCGGGAGTCGCCAACGCGGTGGCACTCCACCGCGGACCGCTGCGCGGCGTCGCCGCGTGGGACGCCGACGTGATGCCGCCGCGGCGCGTGCGCGTTGCCGCCGCGCTGTCGCTGCTGACGTGGACCGGCGCCATCGTCTGCGGCCGCCTGATCGCCTACCTCTGAGGATGCCATGAGCCTTCGCCCCGGGTTCGACGTCTCGACGCTCAACCAGCGCGGCGCCGGCCGCCTGCCGGGGCTCGTCGGGTTCCGCGTGATGGCGCTGGAGCAGGGCATGCTGGTGGCCGAGCTCGACGTGCGGCACGACTTGCTCGCGCCCAACGGCTTCCTGCACGCGGCGACCGTGGTCGCGCTGGCGGACACCGCCTGCGGCTACGGCTGCATCGCGCACCTGCCCAGGGGCGCGGACAACTTCACCACCGTCGAGCTCAAGACCAACTTCCTGGGCACCGCGCGCGACGGGACGATCGCCTGCGTCGCACGGCCGGCGCATCTCGGCAACGCGACGCAGGTATGGGACGCGGTCGTTTCCCGCCGCGTCGACGGCCGCACGATCGCGCTGTTCCGCTGTACGCAGATGGTGCTCTGGCCCAAGGCCGGGGCCTGACCGGCCCGCAGCCGGTGCCTGCCCGCCCTCGGCCGTCCGGCCGATAGGCGCCTGCGCGCGTTGGACCTACAGTGATTCCGTCCGCGGGTCGCTGCCCGCTGCGTCGTCCGTCCCGGTGGCCCCTCCGCTGGCACGCCCGGGCGCGGTCCCGCGGATGCTGTCGCGCCGGCCATGCTCCCGTTCGCCCTCTCCGCTTTCGCCGCCGGCGTCGTGCTGCTGCAGTTCCAGCCGACGCTGTCGTCGCCCGTGCCGTGGCTCGTCGGCGGCGCCGGCACGCTCTTCGTCGCGCTGCTGCTGCGAACCGGCATTCCGCGCAGGACGCGCGGTGGCGTGCCGCGGGTGTGCGCCGCTGCCGCGCTCGCCGGCACGTTGGCGCTGGGCTTCGGGTACGCGGCGTGGCGGGCCGAAATCCGGCTCGCCGACGCGCTGCCGGCGGAGTGGGAGGGCGAGGACATCACCGTCGTCGGCGTCGTCGACGACCTGCCGGTTGCCGGACCGCGGGGCACCCGCTTTGCGTTCGCCGTCGAGCGCGTGGAGACCCCGGGCGCGATCGTGCCCGCGCGCATCGCGCTGACCTGGTTCCGGCAGGTGCTGCGCGGCGGGCCGATCGACGACGTGCCCGAGATCCGGGCAGGGGAACGCTGGCGTCTGGTCGTGCGGCTGAAGCGTCCCCACGGCAACGTCAACCCCGGCGGCTTCGACGTCGAGGCGTGGCTGCTCGAGCAGAACCTGCGCGCCACCGGGTACGTCCGGACCGACGAGGCGAACGCCCGCGTCGACGCCTTTGCCGGCCGCATGCGCGACCACGTCCAGCGCGCCCGCGCCGCGGTGCGCGCGCGCATCGAGGCGGCGCTGGAAGGCGCGCCGTACGGCGGGGTGATCGTCGCGCTGGCGATCGGCGAGCAGCGGGCGATCCCCGAGCGGCAGTGGCTGGTATTCAACCGGACCGGCATCGGGCACCTGATCAGCATCTCCGGCCTGCACGTCACCGCCTTCGCGGCGCTCGCCGGGGCGCTGGCGTTCGCGCTGGCACGGCGAAGCGTGCGCCTGACGTCGCGCATCCCGGCGCAGCGCGTCGCCGCGCTGATGGGCGCGCTGGCCGCGGCGGCGTACGTGTTGCTCGCCGGGGCGCAGGTGCCCGCGGTGCGCACGCTGCTGATGGTCGCGGTGGCCGCCGTGGGCCTGTGGCTGGCGCGACCCGGAAGCGCGTCGCTGGTGTGGCTGTGGGCGCTGGTCGCGGTGCTGCTGTGGGATCCCTGGGCGTCGCTGGGGCCGGGATTCTGGCTGTCGTTCGGCGCCGTCGGGCTGCTGCTGTACGCCGGGGCCGGGCGGCTCGCGGCGGCTCCCGCCGCGTCGTGGCGCGAGCGTCTGCGTGGCGGACTGGGTGCAGCGGGGCGGACGCAGGCGCTGGTCACCATCGGCCTCGTGCCGCTGTCGCTGGCGCTGTTCCAGCAGGTGTCGCTGGTGTCGCCGGTGGCCAATGCGTTTGCGATCCCCGTCGTCACGTTCGTCGTCGTGCCGCTCGCGCTGGCGGGCATCGTCGTACCGCTGGCGGCGCCGTGGCAGGCCGCGCATGCGGTGTTCGCCGCGCTGATGGTGCCGCTGGAAGCGCTGGCGGCGCTCCCCGGGGCGGTCTGGCAACAGCACGCGCCGCCGGCGTGGGCCGTCGCGGTCGCCGTCGCGGGCGTGGCGTGGATCGCAGCGCCGCGCGGCGTCCCGGGACGCGCGGCGGCGCCGCTGCTGTTCCTGCCGCTGTTCGCGTTGCGACCCGAGCCGCCTGCGCCCGGCACGTTCGACCTCACCGTGCTCGACGTCGGCCAGGGCCTCGCCGCGGTCGTGCGGACGCACCGGCACGCGCTGGTGTACGACGCCGGGCCGCGCTACACCGACGACGCCGATGCCGGCGGGCGCATCGTCGCGCCGTACCTGCGCACCGTGGGCATCCGCGCCCTCGATACGCTGGTCGTTTCGCATCTTGACACCGATCACAGCGGCGGCGCCCGGACGCTGCTGCAGACGATCCCGGTCGGCGACCTGACGACGTCGGTGGCGGTCGACGCGGCGGTGCTGGGCGCGGGCGTCGCGGCCCCGCTCGAGGGCGGGGGGGAGGTCGAGCGCGAAGCGCGCACCGACGGCGTCGCCCACCGCCGCTGCGAACGCGGGCAGCGCTGGGAATGGGACGGCGTGAGTTTCGAGGTGCTGCATCCGCCGGCCTCGCACTACCGGCTGCCGCGGATCAAGACCAACGACCTCTCCTGCGTCGTTCGCGTGCTCTCGGGGCACGGCCGCGTGCTGCTGGCCGGCGACATCGAGGCGAGGAGCGAGGTCGATCTCGTGCGCCACGATCCCGACGCGCTGCGCGCCGACGTGCTGGTGGTGCCGCACCACGGCTCGATCACGTCGTCGACGCCGGAGTTCATCGGGGCGGTCGCGCCCGACGCCGCGGTGTTCACGCCGGGATACCGGAACCGCTTCGGCCACCCGCGCCCCGAGGTCGTCGCCCGCTACGAGCAGTTCGGATCGGCCCTGCACCGAACCGATCGCGACGGCGCGCTGACGTTCCGTTTCGCGCCGGGCGCCGGCCGCGCGCCGAGCGCCGAGCGCAGCGCCCGGCCGCGCTATTGGATCGAGCCGGCGGTCGCGGCGCCGCCGCTCGACTGAACGCGGGCGCCCCCGTAGACTGGGCGACGATGATCCGCACCGCCTTCATTGCCGCCGTTCTCGCGGGCCTCGCCGCTGCCGCAGGCGCCTGGCCGGCGCCGGCGTCCGGACAGGAGAAGAAGGCGGACGGACCGCCCGAGGTGCCGGTCTCGGTCGCGGTGGGTTCGGCGTTCCCGCTGGGGGCGGCCGCCGAACGCTGGGCGACGCTGATCACCGAACGCGTCGACAAGGCCTTCGTCGCCCGGCTCCATCCCGGCGCCACGCTGGCGCAGCGCGATCCCGCCCTGGAGCTTGCCGCGCTGCAGGCGGGCAAGGCCGAACTCGCCGTCGCGTCGGCGTTGCAGTGGTCGGCACAGGTGTCCCCGCTGGGCGTCTACGGCCTGCCGTGGCTCGCCCCCGGACCGAAGGAAATCGAGACGCTTGCCGCCGACGCGGCGCTCACCGCCGCGCTGGCGGCGAAGCTCGACGGCGCCGGGGTGACGCTGGTCGCGGTCGCGCCGCTGGGATGGCGCGCGCTGGCGACGACGACGCGCGCGGTCAACGGCCCGGACGACGTCAAGGGATTGCGGCTGCGCATCGCGCCGCTGCCGTACCTGCGCGACCTGATGCTGGCACTCGAAGCCCTGCCGCAGTCGATGGGATACCCCGAGGCGCAGGCCGCGTTCGCGAACAGGACGCTCGACGGGCAGGAAGCGATGCCGACGGTGCTGGCCGCGACGCGGATCAACGCGTCCGGTCAGCGGCACGTCGCCGACTGGCGTGCCGTCGCCGACGTCATGCTGTTCGCGGTGCGCAACGAGACCTGGCGGCGCTGGCCGGAGGCGACGCGCGCGACGGTGCGCCTGGCCGCGGTCGAGGCCGCGCGGGAGGCGTCTGCGCTCGCGCGCGAGGAGGCGGCGCTGAAGCAGTTGGCGCAGACCGGGGTCGCGGTCGTGCGCACCACGGCCGCCGGTCACGCGGCGTTCAGGAGCGCGACTCGGGTCGTCGACGCGCGCTGGCGCGAGGCGATCGGCGCCGACGTCGCGTCGCTCGCCGAGCAGGCGCTGGGCACGGCGGCCGTGCCCCCTGCCGTCGCGGCGCCTGCGACGGCCCGCTTAGCACCCGCCGCGCGTCGCGGAGGGGCCGTCAGGTCTTGAGGCGCCCCAGCCGCACCGCGGTCTCCCCCGGCTTCGGCCGCTGCGTGGGCATGATCAGCACGCAATTGTCGTAGGGCGTGCGGACTTCGTCGTCCCCGTCGCGCGCCAGCAGCGTGCCGGCGGCCGGGATGATGCGGAGCCCCTGCACCGGCAGCGCGAACGCGAAGCGCTCGGAGCTGGATGGTCACCGCCGCGGTCACCTCGATCACCTGCTGCGGCGGACGCGGGGCGGCATCGAGATGGGCGTCGAGGAAGGTCGGGTCGGCCATGCCGAAATGGCGGAGAAAGTGCAGCGTCGACTGCTGCGCGATCCCGGGCGCGGCCTTCTCCCAGTGCTGGCCGCATTCGACCAGCAGCGAATTGCGCGGGTCGTCCGGGGCGTCGAAGAACGCATAGTCGCGCAGGCGCCGGCCGGCCGAGTGGCCGTCGTCGATGACGACGTGCTCCGGGTAGCCCAGCGCCAGGGCGAGCTCCAGTCCCTTCGTGTGGCGACCTGCCAGCGCGAGCGGCGGGCAGGAGTCCGTCATCGAGTGCAGGTCGAGCAGATACTCGGCACGGTCGTAGACGGGCCGCAGCGTGCGGGCCCGCGCGAGGTCGACCGAATCGCGCGGTCCGTCGAGCACGTCGGCGCTCCACAGCCGGTTGAAGTCCTCGTCGACGCAGCGGGAGGCGAACGGGTCGGCGTGGTCGAACGCACGGTACGCGGCGATGTTGGCGAAGACGACGGTCATCGTTCCGCGCAGCGGCCGGAAGGCCTCGCGCAGCAGCCAGTCCAGGGCGATCGCGCCGCAGACCTCGTTGCCGTGCGTCAGCGCCTGCAGCACGACGTGCGGGCCGGGGGCCTTCGCCGGGAACGTCCAGACGTACGGAACGCCGGCATTGCCGGCAGCCCAGCGGTCGAGGTCCGGAAAGGCGACTTCGATTTCCGGCGCTGCCGCGGTGGCCGGGCCGGCGGGAGTCGTCATTGCGGCAGGCAGACGCGGTCGGCGAGGCGGCGCATGAACGCCTCGCAGCGCGCGAGCTGCTCGACGGCGACCCACTCGTTGGGCTGGTGCGCCTGGGCGATGTGGCCGGGGCCGCAGATGATCGTCGGGATGCCGGCGTTGTGGAACAGGCTCGCCTCGGTGCCGAACGACACCTTGCCGTGGTCGTGGGCACCGTTGCAGTGGTGGCCCAGCGCGGCGATCGCGCTGTCGCCGCCGGTGTCGAATCCCGGCAGCGTCGACAGGTGGTCGAATTCGATCCACGTGTCCGCCGCGACCTTGCGCATCTCGGGCAACAGCGACTCCGCGTACGTCCTGACGTCGGCGAAGAACGCGTCGGGATCGTCGAAGGGCAGGTGCCGGATCTCGAAGTCGAAGTGGCAGTCGCGCGGGATGATGTTGACGGCGGTGCCGCCGCGGATCACGCCGGTGTGCACCGTGGTGAACGGCACGTCGTAGGCGTCGTCGAAGCCGCCGCGGTCGCGGAAGGCGCGTGCCTTCTGCGTCAGGAACGCGACGATGTCGCAGCCGATCTGGACGGCGTTCACGCCCATCGGCGTCAGCGACGAATGCGCCTCGAAGCCGCGGACGCGGCAGCGCCAGGCCTTCTTGCCCTTGTGCGCGACCACGACCTGCATGCCGGTCGGCTCGCCGACGATGCAGCCCGCGGGGGCGACCCCGCGCGCGACGATGTCGGCGAGCAGCCGGTGCACGCCGATGCAGCCGGTTTCCTCGTCGTACGACAGGGCGAAATGGACGGGTTGCCTGAGGCCACGCCGCAGGAGCTCGGGCACGAACGCGAGTCCGGTCGCCGAGAAGCTCTTCATGTCGGTGACGCCGCGACCGTGGACCTTGTCGCCGACCGGCGTCGCCGCGAACGGGTCGGTGTCCCACGGCTGTCCGTCGACCGGGACCACGTCGGTATGGCCCGACAGCACGATGCCACCGGTGTCGGCGTTGCCGTCGTGCGCCGGCAGCGTCGCGAACAGGTTGGCCTTGCGCCGCTCGTCGTCGAAGGTCAGCGTCGACGCGACGCCGTGGCCCGCGAGCCAGTCGCGCACCCAGTGGATCAGCGCGAGGTTCGAGTCGCGGCTGGTGGTGTCGAACCCGACCAGCGTGCGGATGAGTTCCCAGGCGACCAGGTCTTCGGCGCGGGCCGGGGCAACGGAAACGGAGGTGGCGGGAGCGTTCATCGTGGACTCCTCGAGCCGGCGGTGCCTGCGCACGCGGGTGGGTGCGGGTCGGGGGAAGAGCGGAACGCTACCACGGCGCGCCGCGGGGCGGCAAAGGCCATGCTTTGACGGCTGTGTTGCGGCGGCTGCGAGTCGGCGGCGGCCCGGTTGATCGGCTGCCCGTCGGATGGCGCCCGCCCGCGCCGGGCTCAGCGACCCGGCAGCGACCGGAAGATGCAGTCGAAGGCGGCGTCGTTCGACGTTCCGGGACCCAGGAACGACTCCAGCGACTGCCGGTAGGCGTCCCGCGAGATTTCGCCGGCGTAGAAGCGCGACGAGACGTCGAGGAAGTACGAGTACTTGTCGTCGCCCGCGGCCATGGCGTTCTCCTGGATCGAGCGGCCGACGTCGACGCTGCCGATCGTCAGCGGCTGGCAGGAAGATGCGATGGTGTTGAGCCAGCCATTGAATCCGGTGGCCTGGGTGTTCTTCCAGGCGTCGGGTGCGCAGCCGGCAACGGCGGCGAGCAGGGCGCACGCAGCGGCCGCGCGCGCGAGCCTCGCGGCAGCAGTGGTCTGGCCAAGCGGGCGGGTCGGACGAGGGGCGCAGCGGCGCATGGCGGGTTTCCTTGCAGGGCGGATCGGGGCCACCGGCGGATTCCGCGGTCGCCGGCCGCGCTCGTCGAGGCGTCGGCCGTCGTGCTGCAGGGTGCAGCGGACGAAGCGACCTGCGATGCGCAATTCCTGCGGCCGCCCCGAACGCGGCCCCGCGGCATGATCGACAGGATACCGCGAGTCGGGCTTCGCCGCGACGGCGCCGCGAGAGCGTCGTGGGGGGGCGGCGGCTAGCGCCAGGCCCACGCCGGCGGCGGCAGCACCGGCGCGACGACGACCGGACGGCGAACGGCCACCGGGGCTACCACGACCGTTCGGTGCCAGGCCGGGCCGACGGTGGCGAAGCCAGCGGTCACGATCGGCGCGAACACGGGGGCCGGCGCGGGCACCCATCCGCCGGACACGAACCCGGGGCCCCAACCCGGCACCACCGGAACGACGACCGCCGGCTGGACGAACCGGGGGCCCCAGTGGCGATGCACCGGCCGGAAGGCGGGACCCCAGCCGACGGCGGGACCGACGACCGGCCGGGTGGCGATGAAGCCGCCGCCGAAGGCCGGCTGGCCGGCGGAGACCGCGAAGCCGGGGCCGCCGACGGTGACGTTCCAGCCGACGTTGCCGGCCGCTGCGGGAGCGGATGCGGCGACGCCGGCGGCGATGGCGGAGGCAAGCGCGAGTGAGCGGATCATGGGGTCTCCCGGAAGTTGATCGATGGTGTCTCCCCCTCGTCAACGGCAGCCCGCGGCGGCCGGTTGACGCTGTTACAAATGGAAGCGTTTCCCGCGCCGGACGCAGGGTTTGCGCTATCCTTGCCCGGTGTCCGCAGCCGCACGCGGCCGTCGCGTGCGGCGTGCCGCTTGCCGGCCCCGCCGCTCAATTGCCTGGGGGAATCCATGCTTCGCCGCCTTCTCGCGCCGCTCGCTGCGGTCGCACTCGCGCTCACCGGCCTGCCCGCGCTTGCCGCCGGCCTGACGATCGGCCTCGGCACGGACGTCACCGCGCTGGATCCGCACTATCACAACCTGACGCCGAACAACAACGTCGCGATGCACGTGTTCGGCTACCTGATCGACCGCAACGAGAAGTCGCAGCCGGTGCCCGCGCTGGCCGTCGAGTGGAAGCCGATCGACGCGACGACGTGGGAGTTCAAGCTGCGCCGGGGCGTCAAGTTCCACGACGGCAGCGACTTCACGGCGGCCGACGTCGTGGCGTCGATCGAGCGCGTGCCGAAGGTCCCGAACAGCCCTTCGCCGTTCACCGCGTACACCAAGCAGATCACCAAGATCGACGTCGTCGATCCGTACACGATCCGCTTCAGGACCGCGCTGCCCTATCCGCTGATGCCGTCGGACATGACGCAGATCGCGATCATCAACAAGCAGTTCGCCAACGCCACCACCGAGGACTTCAACAGCGGCAAGGCGGCGGTCGGCACCGGCCCGTACAAGCTCGTCCGCTACGCCAAGGGCGACCGCATCGAGCTCGCCAGAAACGACGCGTGGTGGGGCGGCAAGACACCGTGGGACAAGGTCACGCTGCGGCTGCTCACGCAGGACGCGTCGCGCGTCGCGGCGCTGCTCGCCGGCGACGTGCAGGCGATCGAGAACGTGCCGACGGCCGACGCCGCGAAATTGAAGCAGGACAAGCGGCTCGGGCTCTACCGCACCGTGTCCGACCGGCTGATGTACCTTCACCTCGACAGCAACCGCGACGTCACGCCGTTCGCGACCGACAAGGCGGGCAAGCCGCTCGACCGCAATCCGTTCAGGGACGCGCGCGTCCGCAAAGCGCTGTCGATGGCGATCAACCGCCCGGCGATCGTCGAGCGGGTGATGGAAGGCGAGGCGACGCCGGCGGGGCAGCTGGTGCCCGAATTCCTGTTCGGCTCGACCAGGAACCTGAAGGTCGAGAAGTTCGATCCGGACGGTGCGAAGAAGCTGCTCGCCGAGGCCGGCTACCCCGACGGCTTCGGCATCACGCTGCACGCGACCAACAACCGCTACGTCAACGACGCCAAGATCGCGCAGGCGATCGCGCAGATGCTCACGCGCGCCGGCGTCGACGTGAAGGTCGTCGCGATGCCGTCGGCGACGTTCTTCCCGCAGGCGACCGACCTCAAGTTCAGCCTGCTGCAGGCCGGCTGGAGCACCGGCACCGGCGAGGCCTCGTCGTCGCTGAAGGCGCTGCTGATGACCTTCAACCGCGACAAGGGCTTCGGCACCGCGAATCGCGGCCGCTACTCCAACGGCAAGGTCGACGCGCTGACCGAGGACGCGCTGCAGACGGTCGACGACGTCAAGCGCGAGGCCTACCTGCAGCGGGCGACCGAGCTTGCGATCAACGACACCGGGCTCATCCCGCTGCACTTCCAGGTGGCGCAGTGGGCGGCGCGCGACGGCATCACCTACCAGCCGCGGGTCGACGAGTACACGCTCGCGCACAAGTTCGCGCCCAAGAAGTGACGGCCCGTCCGCCTGCAACGCCGTCCGAAGCCGCCGCGGCGGTGTCCGGCGCCACGCCGGCGCTCGCGGTGCGCACGACGGCGCAGCATTTCATCGGCGGGCGTTTCGTGCCCCCGGTGCGCGGCGAGACGCTGCCGATGCTCGACCCGTCCGACGGCAAGCCCTTCGCGTCGATCGCGCGCGGCGGCGCGCCGGACATCGACGCCGCGGTACGCGCCGCGCGCGTGGCGTTCGAAGGCGCCTGGGGCCGGCTGTCCCCGGCCGACAAGGGACGCAAGCTCGCCGCGCTGTCCCGCGCGATCGCAGACCACGCCGACGAGCTCGCGTGGCTCGAGGCGCGCGACTGCGGCAAGCCGATGACGCAGGCACGCGCCGACGTCGCCGCCTGCGCCCGCTATTTCGAGTTCTATGGCGGGGCGTGCGACAAGTTCCACGGCGAGACGCTGCCGTATCCGGAAGGCTACACGGTGCTGACCTGGCGCGAGCCGCACGGCGTCACCGGGCACATCATTCCCTGGAACTATCCGCTGCAGATCCTCGGCCGCAGCGTCGGCGGCGCGCTTGCCGCCGGCAACGCCTGCGTGGTGAAGCCGGCCGAGGATGCTTGCCTGTCGCTGCTGCGGATCGCCGAGCTCGCGACCGCCTCCGGGCTGCCCGACGGCGCGCTCAACATCGTCACCGGACTCGGCCGCGAGGCCGGCGCCGCACTCGCCGCGCATCCCGGGATCGACCACATCTCGTTCACCGGTTCGCCGCCGACCGGGACGGCGGTCGCGCAGGAAGCGGCCAAGCGGCATTGCCCGGTGACGCTGGAGCTGGGGGGCAAGGGGCCGCAGATCGTGTTCGCCGACGCCGACCTCGACGCCGCGCTGCCGGTGCTGGTCAACGCGATCGTGCAGAACGCCGGGCAGACCTGCTCGGCAGGCAGCCGCCTGCTGGTCGAGCGCTCGCGCTACGAGGAGGTGCTCGAGCGCCTCGGCGCCAGGTTTGCCGCGCTGCGGGTGGGGCCGGCGCTCGCCGACCTCGACTGCGGGCCGCTGATCCGCGATTCGCAGCTGAAGCGCGTCCAGGGCTTCCTCGCCGACGCGTCGCGCGACGGGCTCGCCATCGCCGGGCAGGGCACCCTCACCGCGGACGCACCCGGGTCGGGTTACTACGCCTTGCCGACGCTGCTGCGCGACGTGCCGCCGGCGTCGCGCCTCGCCTGCGAGGAGGTGTTCGGGCCGGTGCTGGCCGCGATGCCTTTCGACGACGACGCGGAGGCGGTGAGGATCGCCAACGGCACCGACTTCGGGCTCGTCGCCGGCGTGTGGACGAACGACGGCGGACGGCAGCTGCGGATGGCGCGCGCGATCCGCGCCGGCCAGGTCTTCGTCAACAACTACGGCGCGGGCGGCGGCGTCGAGCTGCCTTTCGGCGGCGTCAGGCACTCGGGCCACGGACGCGAAAAGGGCTTCGAGGCGCTGTACGGATTCACCACGCTGAAGACCGTCGTGCTGCGGCATGGCTGAACGGCGCGGCGGTGCCGCGCGCGGGGACAGGGGAGGTCACGAATGAGGTTGCGCAACCGGATCGCCATCGTCACCGGGGCGGGCAGCGGGTTCGGCGAAGGCATCGCGACGCGGTTCGCGCGCGAGGGGGCGCGGGTCGTCGTCAACGACATCCACGTCGCCAACGGCGAGCGCGTCGCACAGGCGATCGTCGCCGCGGGCGGGCAGGCGAAGTTCTGCGCCGGCGACGTGTCGAAGGACGCCGACGTGTCGCACCTGGTCGCGTTCGCGCTCGCCGCGTACGGCGACCTGCACGTGATCGTCAACAACGCCGGCACGACGCACCGCAACCAGCCGCTGCTCGACGTCGCGGAAGCGGAGTTCGACCGCATCTACGCGGTCAACGTGAAGAGCCTATTCCTGATGGCGAAGCACGCGGTGCCTCATTTCCGCCACCGGCGCGAAGGCGTGTTCATCACCATCGCGTCCACCGCCGGCGTGCGGCCGCGGCCGGGGCTGACCTGGTACAACGGCAGCAAGGGGGCGGCGATCGTCACCTCGCGGTCGATGGCGGCCGAGCTCGCGCCCGACAACATCCGTGTCAACGTCATCAACCCGGTTGCCGGGGAGACTGCGATGCTCGCCGACTTCATGGGCCAGGACACGCCCGAGATGCGGGCGAAGTTCGTCGCCAGCATTCCGCTGGGGCGATTGTCGCAGCCGTCGGACATCGCCACCGCTGCGGTGTTCTTCGCGTCGGAGGAGGCGTCGTTCATCACCGGCGCCTGCCTCGAGGTCGACGGCGGGCGGTGCGTATGAAGCCGGCGTGCGGATTGCAGCGGGCCCAAGGCGACCGTTTCCGCGGGCCCGGGCGCGGCCGCGCCCGGCCGGCCGGCGCGTGGCTGGGCGTGGCGGCGTTGGCCGTGTCCGCGGCGTTGTTCGCGCGCTCCGCCGACGCAGCCGAGGCGGCGCCGCCGGTGCGGCACGCGGTCGAGCCGTACCTGCCGATCACCGCGCAGAAGAATGCCTGCCTCGCCTGCCACGACCGCCCGGACCTGGTCGGACATCCCAAGGTCGGCATCGCGACGCCGATGCCGGCGAGCCACTACTTCCGGAGCGAGGGCGGCAAGCCGACGGTGGCGCGCGCGTCCTACGTCTGCACGACCTGCCACCTCGCGGCCGGAACGTCCGCGCGCGGACCCGGCGCGCCCGCACTGGCCGCTGCGGGCAAGTAGAGGCGTCCTGCCGCGGTCAGCCGATGACCCCGGCCTCGCGCAGCGCGGCGATCGCCGCGTCGTCGTAGCCGGCCTCGCGCAACACGTCGTCGGTGTGCTCGCCCAGCGCCGGGCCGCCGCCGGCGATCGCGCCCGGTGTCGCCGACAGCTTCGGCACGACCCCCGGAACCGCCAGCGTGCCGCCGTCCGGCAGCGCGATCCGGCGGATCATTTCGCGCGCGGCGTAGTGCGGGTCGGCGGCGATGTCGGCGATCGAGCAGATCTTCGACGCGGGCACGTCGGCGGTTGCCATCGCCGCCAGCACGTCGGCCGGCGCCCGCGTCGACGTCCACGCCTCGATCTGGTCGTCGAGCCAGCCCTGCCGCGCGGCGCGGCCCTCGTTGTGCGCCAGCGCGGCGTCGGCGGCGAGGTCGTCGCGCCCGATCGCCTTGCACAGGCGCCGGAAGATCGAGTCGGCGTTGGCGGCGATCAGCACGTAGCTGCCGTCGCCGCAGCGGTACGCCGACGTCGGCGCGATGCCGGGCAGGATCGACCCGGTCCGCTCGCGGACGACGCCGAAGGCATCGAACTCCGGCAGCGTCGATTCCATCACCGAGAACACGCTTTCGTACAGCGCGACGTCGACGACCTGGCCGCGGCCGGTGCGAGCGCGCGTCTGCAGCGCGAGCAGGGCGCCGATGATGCCGTAGAGCGCCGACAGCGTGTCGCCGATCGACACCCCGACCCGCGACGGCGGCCGGTCGGGCGTGCCGGTGACGTGCCTCAGGCCGCCCATCGCCTCGCCGATGACGCCGAAGCCTGGCCGCTCGCGGTACGGTCCCGTCTGGCCGTAGCCGGACACGCGGACCATCACCAGGCCGGGATTGTCGCGCGCGAGCTCGTCGTAGCCCATGCCCCAGGCCTCGAGCGTGCCGGGACGGAAGTTCTCGATCAGGATGTCGGCCGAGCGGGCGAGCCGGCGCGCGACGGCCTGGCCCTCCGGGTGGCGGAGGTCGAGCGCGACCGAGCGCTTGCCGCGCGACTGCACGTGCCACCACACCGACGTGCCGTCCTTGAGGTGCCGCCACTTGCGCAGCGGGTCGCCGAGTCCCGGCGGCTCGATCTTGACGACGTCGGCGCCGAACTCGGCGAGCAGCTTGGCGCAGAAGGGGCCGGCGATCAGCTGTCCCAGCTCCAGCACGCGCAGACCGGCGAGCGGGCGCGGCGGCGCGGTGCCGGGCTCGACGGGGCCTGCCGCTTGCGGACTCCCGGCCATCGGCTGCCGGCGCCGTCAGCGCGCGTAGACGAGGTCGCGCAGGCCGATCGACAGCATCGGCACGTAGGTGATGATCAGCAGGCAGCCGACGATCACCAGCACGAACGGGATCAGCTTGGCGATGATCTGGTCCAGCGACACCTTCGCCACCGTGCAGGCCGCGAACAGGTTGACGCCGAACGGCGGCGTGATCATCCCCAGCGCGAGGTTGACGACCATGATGATGCCGAAGTGGACCGGGTCGATGCCGAAGTGCACGGCGACCGGTGCCAGGATCGGCGCCAGCACGATGATCGACGCCGACGTCTCGATGAACATGCCGATGACGAACAGCGCCGCATTGACGCCCAGCAGGAACAGCGCCGGCGACTGCAGCCACTCGACCAGGAACTTGCCGATCTGGTCGGGAATGCCGGCGCGGGTGATGAGGTAGCTGAACAGGCCGGCGTTGGCGATGATGAACATGATCACCGTCGACGAGATCACGCTCTTCTGCAGCACCCGCGGCAGGTCGGCGATCCTGGTCTCGCGGTACACGCCGACGCCGACGACGAGCGCGTAGAACACCGCGACGACCGACGCCTCGGTCGGCGTGAAGATCCCGCCGTAGATCCCGCCGAGGATGATCACCGGCATCAGCAGCGCGAGCCACGCGTGCCGCAGGGCGACGAGGAACGGCAGGCGGCCCTCGTGGTCGTTCTTGCCGTAGCCCTTCCAGCGCGCATAGACGACGACGAACAGCATCAGCGCGCCGCCGATCAGCAGCCCCGGGCCGAACCCGGAGATGAAGAGCTCGCCGATCGACACCTCGGCCGAGACGCCGTACAGGATCATCGGGATCGACGGCGGGATGATCACGCCCAGCTCGGCCGAGGTCGCCTGCAGCGCCGCCGCCCAGTTGAGCGGGTAGCCGTGCTTGACCAGCGCCGGGATCAGGATGGCGCCGATGGCGAACGTCGTCGCGACGCTCGAGCCGGACACCGCGGCGAAGATCATGCAGGTCAGCACGCAGGTGGCCGCGAGGCCGCCCTGGACGCCGCCCACCAGCGACTTCGCGAACTCGACCAGCCGCTTCGAGATGCCGCCCGATTCCATCAGGCTGCCGGCGAGGATGAAGAACGGGATCGCCGCCAGCGGGAACTTGTTGATCGCCGAGAACATCTCCTTGACGATCGTCAGCAGGTTGACGTTCGACTGGTGCGCGCCGACGATGCTGGCGAGCCCGATCGAGACGCCGATCGACACCGTGAGCGCGAAGCCCAGCAGCATCGTCAACAGCATGGCTCCGGACATGGCCTCGCTCCCTACTGCGCGGTGTCGAGTTCGTGGCGCCGGGGGTCGACGAGGCAGCCGACGACGCCCGGGATCGAGAGCACCGCCCCGACGGGAATGGCGAGGTAAGCCCAGGTCATCGAGAACGACTCGAGGCCGCTGATCGTCTGCACGCGGGCGCGCCACGAATAGTCGAAGCCGTACCAGATCATGAAGCCCAGCAGCGTCAGCGCGGCCAGCGCGGTCAGCCACTCGAGCGCGCGCCGCACCAGCGGGCCGCTCTTTCGGTGCGCGAGGTCGATGCACACCATCGCGCCCTGGCGGAACGCCGACGGTGCGCCCATGAACACCATCCAGATCAGCGAGAACCGGATCAGCACCTCCGACCACTCGGCCGGCTGCTGGAAGACGAACCGCGCGAGGATCTGGTACATGCCGAGGCAGGCGGCGACGACCATCATCGCGCAGGCGAAGGCGAGCGAAAGCGCGGTCGTGCGGCGCTCGATCGCAAGCAGGGTGTGGCGCAAGGCGGGCCTCCGGGGATCGGGTCGTGCTGCCGGGCGAGTATAGCGAACCGGCGGGCGCCGGTCCGCCGCCGCGGGATCGGTGATCGACTGCGCGACGGACGCGCGACCGGCCGGACGGACGTCGCCCGGGGGCCGCAAACGACCGAGGCCCGGCGGACCGGGCCTCGCGTCTGCGCGTCGCGCGCCGGGGCGGGAACGCCGCCGGCGCGTGTCCGCGGCTACTTCGCGTTGCGGATCTTGTCGATGTTTTCCTGGCCGAACTTCTTGCCGAAATCGGCGTAGGTCGGGCCGAGGGTGGCCTGGAACTTGGCCTTGTCGAGGTTCTCGGTGACGGTCATGCCCTTGCCGCGCAGGTCGGCGACCGCCTTCTTCTCGTCTTCGTCGACGCGGGCGCGGTTGGCCTTGACCGCCTCCTTCGCGGCGTCGAGGAACGCCTGCTTGTCCGCGGGCGACAGCTTGTCGAACGACGCCTTGTTCATCAGGAACAGCGCCGGCGAGTAGACGTGGCCGGTCAGCGACAGGTACTTCTGCACCTGGTCGAGCTTGGCCGCGGTGATGACCGACAGCGGGTTTTCCTGGCCGTCGACGGTGCCTTGCTGCAGCGCGGTGAACACCTCGGTGAACGCCATCGGCGTCGGGATGATCCCGAACGCCTTGTACGCCTGGATGTGCACCGGATTCTCCATCGTCCGCATCTTCAGGCCCTTGAGGTCGTCCGGGGCCGCGACCGTGCGCTTGCTGTTGGTCATGTGGCGGAAGCCGTTCTCGCCCCAGGCCAGCGCCACCATGCCCTTGGACGGAAACTTCTGCAGCAGCTCCTGGCCGGTCGGGCCGTCGAGCACCGAGCGCGCGTGGTTGTAGTCGCGGAACAGGAACGGGATGTCGAGGATCGCGACGTCGGGCACGAAGTTGGGCACCGGGCCGGTCGACGTGAACGTCAGGTCCTGCGTGCCGAGCTGCACCGCCTCGACCGACTCCCGCTCGGCACCGAGCGAACCCGAGTAGAAGGTCTGGACCTTGTAGCGGCCGTTGGTGCGCGCTTCGACTTCCTTGGCGAAGGTGTCGATCGCCACGCCCTGGTGCGAATTCTGGGCGAGCGAAATGTTGATCTTCATGACCGTCTGCGCGAGCGCGGGTGCGGCGAGCGCCAGGCCGGCCGTTGCGGCGAGCGCGGCAAAGAGGCGGGAAATCCGCATGGGTACTCCTCCTGTGAATGGGGGCATCGAGTCCGGCCGGGCCGGGGAATCGGTGCCGGGCGTCGGATTCTAGGGCCCCCGGAGCGTCCTGTATAGCGGGGCCGCCAACGCGCCGTCCAACGGCCGGCGGCCGCGCCGGGCACTGAGCGGGCGGGGGATGTGGAATAATCGGACGCACCACCGGCACACCGACCGGATCCACCGGCCCGCCTCCGATGCTCGACCCGGCAGTCCACGCGCAGCTTGCGGCCCTCGTGCCGCCGTCGGCGCTGCTCGCCACGCCCGAGGAGACGCGCCCCTACGAGTGCGACGGCCTGACGCTGTACCGCGCCCAGGCGGCGGCCGTGCTGCTCCCGGAAGACGAGGCGCAGGTCGTCGGGATACTCAAGGTCTGCCACGAAGCCCGGGTGCCGGTCGTCGCCCGCGGTGCCGGCACCGGCCTGTCCGGCGGCGCCATGCCCGATCCCCGCGGCATCGTGCTGTCGCTGGCGAAGTTCCGGCGGATCCTGGGGATCGACCCCCTGGCCCGCACCGCGGTCGTCCAGCCGGGGGTGCGCAACCTCGCGATTTCCGAGGCGGCCGCGCCGCTGGGCCTCTATTACGCGCCGGATCCGTCGTCGCAGATCGCCTGCACCATCGGCGGCAACGTCGCCGAAAACGCCGGCGGCGTCCACTGCCTCAAGTACGGCCTGACCGTCCACAACGTCCGCCGCGTCCGCGGCGTCACCATCACCGGCGACATCGTCGAATTCGGCGGCGAGGGTCTCGACTCGCCGGGCTACGACCTGCTGGCGCTGATCAACGGTTCGGAGGGGCTGCTGGCGGTGATCACCGAGGTCACCGTCAAGCTCACGCCGAAGCCGCAGCTCGCGCAGGTCGCGCTGGCGGCGTTCGACGACGTCGGCAAGGCCGGCGCCGCAGTCGGCGCGGTGATCGCGGCCGGCATCATCCCCGGCGGGCTCGAGATGATGGACCAGGCGGCGACGCGCGCCGTCGAGGCGTACGTCCACGCCAACTACCCGCTCGACGCGCAGGCGATCCTGCTGGTCGAGTCGGACGGCACCCCCGAGGAAGTCGCCGCCGAGATGGCGGAGATCAAGCGCGTGCTGGCGGAGGCCGGAGCGACCGAGATCCGCGTGTCGAAGGACGAGCGCGAGCGGCTGCTGTTCTGGTCGGGGCGCAAGGCGGCGTTTCCCGCGGTCGGCCGCATCACTCCCGACTACCTGTGCATGGACGGCACCATCCCGCGCCGCGCGCTGCCGCACGTGCTGCTGCGCATCGACGAGCTCGCGCGCGAGCACGGCCTGCGCTGCGCCAACGTGTTCCACGCCGGGGACGGCAACCTGCATCCGCTGATCATGTACGACGCCAACGTCGCCGACGAGGCGTCGCGCGCCGAGCGCTTCGGCGCGGCGATCCTCGAGCTGTGCATCGACGTCGGCGGCACCGTCACCGGCGAGCACGGCGTCGGCGTCGAGAAGCTGCGCGGGATGTGCTCGCAGTTCCGCCCGGCGGAGCTCGAGCGCTTCCTCGGCGTGAAGGCGGCGTTCGACCCGCACGGACTGCTCAATCCCGGCAAGGCCGTCCCCACGCTCCACCGCTGCGCCGAGTTCGGCAAGATGCACGTGCACCACGGCAAGCTCCCGCATTCCGACCTGCCTCGCTTCTGAACGGAGGCCGACGATGAACGCGCTGACCGACCTCAAGCTCGCGCGACCGCCTGCCGCCGCCGTCGCCGGCGTGGTCGAGCGGCTGGTCGCCGACTACGGCGATCGCGCGACCACCGGCGAGGCGATCCGGGCGCAGCACTCCCGGGGCGAGGGGATGCCCGACGCGGCGCTGCCCGACGTCGTGGTCTGGCCGCGGGACAACGACGAGGTGGTCGCCATCGTCCGGCTCGCGGCCGCGGCGCGCGTGCCGGTGATTCCGTTCGGCGTCGGCACCTCGCTCGAGGGACACGTCGCGGCGCCGGCCGGCGGCGTGTGCATCGACCTGTCGCGAATGGACCGGGTGCTGGAGGTGAACGGCGACGACCTCGACTGCCGCGTGCAGGCGGGCGTCACCCGCGAGCAGCTCAACGCCGAGCTCAGGGCCACCGGCCTCTTCTTTCCGATCGATCCCGGCGCCAACGCGACGCTGGGCGGGATGGCGGCGACTCGCGCGTCGGGCACCAACGCGGTCCGCTACGGCACCATGCGCGAGAACGTGCTCGGGCTCACCGTCGTCACCGCCGAGGGCCGCCTGATCCGCACGGGCGGCCGCGCCCGCAAGTCGGCGGCGGGCTACGACCTCACCCGCCTGTTCGTCGGCGCCGAGGGCACGCTGGGCGTCATCACCGAAGTGCAGCTGCGGCTGTACGGGGTGCCCGAGGCGATCTCCGCCGCGGTCTGCCAGTTCGACAAGCTGGACTCGGCGACGCACGCAGTGATCGCGGCGATGCAGCACGGCATCCCGGTCGCGCGCATCGAGCTCCTCGACGCGCTGCAGATGGGCGCCTGCATCCGCTACTCGAAGCTCGACGGCTTTGCGGAAAAGCCGACGCTGTTCTTCGAGTTCCACGGCACCGCCGCCGGCGTCGCCGAGCAGGCGCAGCTGATGCAGCAGATCACCGCCGACCACGGCGGCAGCGACTTCCGCTGGGCGACGCAGCCGGAGGAGCGCTCCAGGCTGTGGAAGGCGCGGCACAACGCCTACTACGCGGCGCTGTCCCTTTGCCCCGGCAAGCAGGCTTTCTCCACCGACGCCTGCGTCCCGATCTCGCGGCTCGCCGACTGCCTGCGCGAAACCTGCGACGACGTCGCGCGCGAGGGCATGGTCGCGCCGATCGTCGGGCACGTCGGCGACGGCAACTTCCACCTGCTGCTGCTGTTCGACCCGGCCGATGCCGCCGAGCGCGCGAAGGCCGAGGCGCTCGCCCACCGCGTGAGCCTGCGCGCGATCGGCATGGGCGGTACCTGCACCGGCGAGCACGGGATCGGCGTGCACAAGCTCGACGCGCTCGTCGTCGAGCACGGCGAGGCGGTCGACCTGATGCGTGCGATCAAGCGCGCGCTGGATCCGCACAACCTGATGAACCCGGGCAAGACGGTGCCGCTGTGAGCGCCGCTGCCGCGATCGCATCGTGACCCCGCGACCATGAGCGACCCGATCCTCGACGAGTGGCAGGGACGCATCCGCCGCGCGGTCGCGTCCGGGCGCCCGCTGGTCATCCGCGGCGGCGGCACCAAGGATTTCTACGGCGCCTGCGCCGTCGATTCGGCCGCCGCCGTCGATCGACTGGTCACCACGTCGTACGCGGGCGTCGTCGACTACGACCCGACCGAGCTGGTGATCACCGCGCGCGCCGGAACGACGCTGGCCGAGGTCGAGCGCACGATGCGCGACGCCGGACAGATGCTCGGCTTCGAGCCGCCGCACTTCGGCGCCGGCGCGACACTTGGCGGCGCGATCGCAACGGGACTTTCCGGCCCCCGGCGCCCCTACGCGGGCGCGGCGCGCGACTTCGTCCTTGGCGTGCGCGTCATCGACGGCCGCGGCGACGACCTCACGTTCGGCGGCCGGGTGATGAAGAACGTCGCCGGCTTCGACGTCGCGCGGCTGATGACCGGCGCGCTCGGCACGCTGGGCATCGTCGCGGAGGTGTCGCTCAAGTGCCTGCCGCTGCCGCGCGCGACGGCGACGCGGGTGTTCGACTGCGGCGCCGACGAGGCGATCCGGTGGGTCAACGAGTGGGGCGGCAAGCCGCTGCCGCTGTCGGCGACGTGCTGGCACGGGGGCCGCCTGGCGGTGCGCCTGTCCGGCGCGGAACCCGCCGTCGCCGCCGCGATCGACCGCCTCGGCGGGGCGCCGCTCGACGCCGACGACACGTTCTGGAGCGCGGTGCGCGACCAGACGCATCCGTTCTTCACCGCCAGGATCGGCGCCACCGGCAGCGAGATTTCGTCGCGCTCGCTGTGGCGGCTGTCGGTCCGGTCGACGGCGCCGTTCAGCGACCTGGGTGGCGACCAGCTGGTCGAATGGGGCGGCGCGCTGCGCTGGGTCGTCGGCGAGCGGTCCGAACCGGCGAAGCTCCGCGCGTGGGCGCAGGCGCACGGCGGACACGCGACGCTGTTCCGCGGGTTCGACAAGTCGGCCGCGGCGTTTCAGCCGCTGTCGGCGCCGCTGGAGTCGATCCACCGGCGGCTCAAGGCGTCGTTCGACCCGGCCGGCGTGTTCAACAAGGGCCGGCTGCACGCCGCGTTCTGACCGCGATGCAGACCTCGCTCGCCGACTTCATCCGCGACACGGCCGAGGGCCGCGAGGCCGACGCGATCCTGCGCTCGTGCGTGCACTGCGGCTTCTGCACGGCGACCTGTCCGACCTACCAGCTGCTGGGCGACGAGCTCGACGGGCCACGCGGCCGCATCTACCTGATCAAGCAGGTGCTCGAGGGCGCCGCCGCGACCGCGTCGACGCAGCTGCACCTCGACCGCTGCCTGACGTGCCGTAGCTGCGAGACGACCTGTCCGTCGGGCGTGCAATACGGGCGGCTGCTCGACATCGGGCGCCACGTGGTCGAGCAGCAGGTCGGGCGGCCGCCGCTGGAGCGCGCGCGGCGGTACCTGCTGCGGCAGGGGCTGCTGGCGCGACCGCTGTTCGCGACCGCCATCGCGGCGGGACGCGCGCTCCGACCGCTGCTGCCCAGGGAGCTCGCCCGCAAGGTGCCTGCCGCGTCACCCGGCGGCGACTGGCCCGAGCCGCGGCACGCCCGCAAGGCGATCGCGCTGGACAGCTGCGTGCAGGGGACGCTCGCGCCGTCGATCGACGCCGCCACTGCACGGGTGCTCGACCGTGTCGGCATTTCGCTGATCCGCGTCCCCGCCGGCGGCTGCTGCGGCGCGCTGCCGTTTCATCTCGACGCGCAGGCCGACGCCATCGCGCGCGTCAAGCGCAATGTCGACGCGTGGTGGCCGCACGTCGAACGCGACTGCGAGGCGATCGTCGTCACCGCCAGCGGCTGCGGCGTCATGGTCAAGGACTATGGCCACCTGCTCCGCGACGACCCGGTGTACGCGACCAGGGCGAAGCGGATCTCCGAGCTCGCGAAGGACCCGGTCGAGGTGGTCGCCGCCGAGTGGCCGCAGATCGCGCCGAAGATCGCGATGGACCTCGGGCCGCAGAAGGTCGCCTTCCACCCGCCGTGCACGCTGCAGCACGGGATGAAGCTCAAGGGGCGCGTCGAGGAGATCCTGCACGCGCTGGGGCTCGAGGTACTGCCGGTCGCCGACGTTCACCTGTGTTGCGGGTCGGCGGGCACCTACTCGGTGCTGCAGCCGGCGCTGTCCGGCGAGCTCAGGACCAACAAGCTGAAGGCGCTCGAGGCCGGTCGCCCCGACGTGATCGCGACGGCGAACATCGGCTGCATGACCCACCTCGCCTCGGGCACCCGACGGCGCGTCGTCCACTGGATCGAGCTGCTCGATGCGCGGATGCTGCGCCGCCGCTGACCGACGCGCGGTCCCTCGCGCGGGGCGCCACCGGTGATCTCCATGCCCCCGGCACCCACTTCCGCCGTCACTGCCGGTGCCGCGCCGCGCGCTGGATCGGCGCCCGGGCCGCAGGCCGGTGCGCGCGAGGAGCCGCGCTCCGCGTACCGGCATTTCCTGGCGATCCCGACCCGCTGGATGGACAACGACACCTACGGGCACGTCAACAACGTCACCTACTATTCGTACTTCGACACCGCGGTCAACGAGCACCTGGTCAGGCGCGGCGGCCTCGACATCGCCTCGGCGCCGGTCGTCGGGCTGGTCGTCGAGACGTCGTGCCGCTTCCATCGCTCGCTGACCTTTCCCGACGTCGTCGACGCGGGCCTGCGCGTGATCCGGCTGGGAACGTCGTCGGCCGTCTACGAAATCGGGCTCTACCGGCAGGGCGACGACCAGCCGGCGGCGACGGGCCGCTTCGTCCACGTCTGGGTCGACCGCGCGACGCAGCGCCCGGTCGCGATTCCCGACGCCATCCGCGCGGCGCTGGCGCCGCTCGTCGTTCCGGTGCCGGGATGAGCCCGACGGGCCGCCCCGAGGGCGAATGCCGGAGTGCGCAGCGCGAAGGCAGCCCAGCAAGCCCGACGGGCCGCCCCGAGGGCGAATGCCGGAGTGCGCAGCACGAAGGCAGTGCAGATGCCGCGCGACCGGCGACCGCACCGGCGGAGGCGCCGGCGGCCCCGCTGCGTTTCGCCGCGATGACCGCGGCAACTCGCGCGGGCGCGCAGGCGCTGCTGTCCGCGTTCCTCCGCGGCGACGACCATTACCGCGCATCGAGCGGGGCCTACGGCGACGGCGGCGACGACGCGCTGGACCGCGCGCTCGAGCTCTTCCTCGCGCGTCCCGCGACTCGGCTTCGTCTGGGTCGCCGCAGGCCGGCGAAGCGGACTGCGGCGGGAAGCGCCCGTGCCGGAGGTCGTCGGCGCCTGCGTCGTCTGCTACGCGATCTCGACGTCGCGTGGCGGCATCGTCGCCAAGCTCGACGACGTGACCGTCGCCGCCACCGCGACCGGGCGCGGGGTCGGCACCGCGATGATCGAGGCGCTGGCGACGCATCTCGCGGCGCGGGGCGTCACCCGGATCGACTGCGCGTGCCACCGCGACAACCGCGGCGCATGGCGCTTCTACGAGCGGCTGGGCTTCGTGCCGCTCGACGAAGAGCGCATCGCGAAGCTGCTGTGAAGGACACCAGCCGGCTCATCGCCATCGTGCCCGCCGCCGGCGGCGGGTCGCGCTTCGGCGGCCGGCTGCCCAAGCAATACGCCGATCTCGCCGGCCGGCCCGTGCTCGCGCACACGCTCGACCGGCTGGCCGCGGCCTTGCCGCTGGCGGTGACGCTGGTGGCGCTCTCGCCCGACGACGCTCACTACACCGCGCGCATCGGGACCCGCAAGCACGTCACCGCGCTGCCCTGCGGCGGGGCGACTCGCGGCGAGACGGTCAGGAACGCGCTGGCGGCGCTGGCTCCTCACGCGTCGCCGCAGGACTGGGTGGTCGTCCACGATGCGGCGCGACCCTGCGTGCCCCCGGATGCGCTGTCCCGGCTGGTCGACCTGCTGCGGGGCGACCCGGTCGGCGGACTGCTGGCGATACCGGTCGCCGACACGCTGAAAGCCGGCGACGGCGCGACTCCGCCGCGGGTGAAGACGACCGCCGATCGCACCGGCCTGTGGCAGGCGCAGACGCCGCAGATGTTCCGCTACGGTATCCTGTGCGACGCGTTTGCCGGTGCCTCCGCGCTGCACGCGACCGACGAGGCGCAGGCCGTCGAGGTGCTCGCGGCCGCGCGCGGCCTGCCGCTGCCGCGGCTGGTCGCCGGCAGCGCCCAGAACATCAAGATCACGCTTCCGCACGACCTGGTGCTCGCCGCGGCGATCCTCGCGGCCCAGGAGAAAGGCTCCGGATGAGTTTTCGCATCGGCAACGGCTTCGACGTGCACGCGCTGGTCGCCGGCCGGCCGTTGGTGCTGGGCGGGGTCGTCATTCCACACGAGCGCGGCCTGCTCGGGCACAGCGACGCCGACGTGCTGCTCCACGCGATCGCCGACGCGGTGCTGGGCGCCCTTGCGCTGGGCGATCTCGGCGCGCACTTTCCCGACAGCGATCCGCGGTGGAAGGGGGCCGACAGCCGCGCGCTGCTGCGCCTCGCCTTCGGCCTGGCGCAGTCGCAGGGCTGGCAGCTCGGCAACGTCGACGCGACGATCATCGCCGAGGCTCCGAAGATGGCGCCGCACGTGCCGCAGATGCGCGCACACATCGCGCGGGACCTGCAGTGCGCGGAGGAGCGGGTCAGCGTCAAGGCGACGACGACCGAGCGCCTCGGCTTCACCGGCCGCGGCGAAGGCATCGCCGCGCTGGCGACGGTGCTGCTGGAGCGTCCTCTGCACGACCAGGCTGGCTGATCGCGCGCGGTCACTCACCCCCTGTCCCTCATGCCGGCCCCGTAGTGCGGGCGTCGGCCCCTCGTCCGCGCCGCACGGCCGTCGAATCTACCGGATGCCCCGATCATGCCCAACTCAATCGCTGCCGCCACCCCGAACGCCACGACGGCGGGCGCACCCCTCGCCGCCGCCGGCGCCAATCCGCTGCTCGCCCCATGGGACACGCCGCACGGCCTGCCGCCGTTCGCCGCCGTTCAGCCTGCGCACTTCCGGCCGGCGTTCGACGCCGCATGGCGGGCCCACCGCGACGAGCTCGACGCCATCGCCGCGAATCCGCGCGCCCCGGACTTCGACAACACGGTGGCCGCCTTCGATCGCGCCGGCGAGCTGCTGACGCGAATCAACACGCTGTTCGGCAACCTTGCCGCCGCCGAGACTTCGCCGGAACTGCAGGCGGTCGAGCGGGACGTCGCGCCGCTGCAGGCCGCGCACGACAGCGCAACCTACATGCATCCGGCGCTGTTCGCCCGCATCGATGCGCTGCACGCGCGGCGCGATGCGCTCGGGCTCGACCCCGAGCAGTTGCGGCTGCTCGAACGCGTGCACCTCGACTTCGTTCGCGCGGGGGCGAAACTCGCGCCGGCAGCGCAGCAGCGCTACGCCGCGATCGTCGAGCGGCTCGCGACCCTGACGACGCAGTTCGCGCAGAACGTGCTCGCCGACGAAGCGGGGTTCCGGCTGGTCCTGTCCACCGAGGCCGACCTGGCCGGGCTGCCCGACTGGCTGCGCGACTCGGCGCGGCAGGCGGCGCGAGATCGCGGGCTTGCCGACGCCTGGGTCATCACGCTGTCGATGTCGTCGGTCGAGCCGTTCCTGACCTATTCGGAGCGCCGTGACCTGCGCGAGCAGGCGGAGACCGCGTGGTCGTCGCGCGGCGGGCACGCGGGTGCCAGTGACAACCGCCCGCTGGTCGCCGAGATCCTGCGCCTGCGCCTCGAGCAGGCGCGCCTGCACGGCTACGCGAGCTACGCAGACTACGCGCTCGCCGACCGCATGGCGCGCACACCGCCCGCGGTCGACGCACTGCTCGAACGGGTCTGGGCGCCGGCGAAGGCGCGCGCGGCGGCGGAGGTGAAGGAACTGTCGGCGCTGGCGCGCGAGCACGGCCACGACGCGCCGGTCGAGCGGTGGGACTGGCGCTACTGGGCCGAGAAGGTTCGGCAGACGCACTACCGGCTGAACGACGCCGAGGTGATGCCCTACTTCTCGCCTCGACGCGATGACGGCGGCGATGTTCGACTGCGCCAATCGCCTGTTCGGAATCTCGTTCGTTCCCCAGCCGGCCATAGGCACCTATCACCCCGACGTGCACGTCTACGAGGTGCGCGGCCGTGCCGGCGAGCTGGTCGGGATCTTCCTGGCGGACAACTTCGCGCGCACCACCAAGACCGGCGGTGCGTGGATGAGCGAGTACCGGCTGCAGTCGCGCAATCCGGAGCGCGTGCTGCCGATCATCGCCAACCACAACAACTTCGCCAAGGCCGGGGCCGGCGAGGCGACGCTGCTGTCGCTCGACGACGCGCGGACGCTGTTCCACGAATTCGGCCACGGGCTGCACGGCCTGCTGTCCGACGTCCGCTACCGGCGACTTTCCGGCACCAGCGTGCTGTCGGATTTCGTCGAGCTGCCGTCGCAGCTGTTCGAGCACTGGCTGCTCGCGCCGGAGGTGCTCGCCCGCCACGCGCGGCACCACCGGACCGGGGCGCCGATGCCGGCCGACCTGATCGAGCGCATCCGCAGGGCGCACCTATTCAACAAGGGCTTCGAGACGGTGCAGTACGTCGCCTCGGCGCTGGTCGACATGGCCGCCCACGAGCTGACCGCGGTGGCGGACGACTTCGACGCCGTCGAGTTCGAGCGGCGGCAGGTCGAGTCGTGGGGCGTTCCCGCGGGCACCCGGATGCGGCACCGGATGACGCACTTCGGCCACCTGTTCTCGGGTGACGGTTACGCGGCAGGCTACTACGTCTACCTTTGGGCCGAGGTGCTCGACGCCGACGCCTTCGACGCGTTCGTCGAGGCGGGCGATCCGTTCGATGCCGGCGTCGCGGACCGGCTCCGGCGCTTCATCTACGGCTCCGGGAATTCGCTGCCGCCCGACGCGGCGTACCGCGCGTTCCGGGGGCGCGACCCCGACGCCACGCCGATGCTGCGGAAGAAGGGATTGCTGGGAATCGAGGCCGAGTGACACCGGCCGCCCGGTTCGCGGTCCCGAGCCGCGGCCGGTGCCGCAATCACGCGGGCCGCGGTCGAAGGCGGCTCGCGCGCCCCCGGGAAGGGCGCGCCCGTCGCGGCTACAGCGGGCCGCCGACGACGACGGCGACGGGACCGTAGTTCCCCGGCATCCCGGCGTATCCCCAGCCCGAGTTCACCGTGCCGTCGAAGGATCCGTTGTATCCGCCGTAGAGCGGCTTGTAGCCGATGTCGTTGCTGCCGCCGTAGTCGTCGCGGTGGCTGACGCAGCCGGCGAGCGTCGCGGCGCCGGCGAGCAGCGCCGCGGCGATGGCGCATCGAATGCCGCGCGAAAGGATCGGGGTCATTTGGCGGTCCCCCTGGCGGCGGCCGGAGCGGTGGGCGAAGCGGCTGCGGCCGCCGCAGCCGCAGCCTCCGTGGCCTTGCGGCCGTTGACGATGCCGACGACGCCGCCGAGCGGATCGGCGATGATCGCGCCGTGGCCGCCCAGGAGGTCCGGTCGGGGTGCGACCAGCACCTTGCCTCCCCCGGTGACCACCTTCGCCGACGTCGCCGCGACGTCCTCGACCTCGACGAAGGCCAGCCAGCCGGTGTCGGTCGACTCCTTCGGCATCGCCACGATGGCCGCCCGCGGTCTGCCCGCAGAGGTGAGCACGAGGCGCGTGATTCCGGGCGCCACGTTCATCGGCGTGACGCTGAAGCCCGCAAGGCCGCGGTAGAACTCGCCGGCCCTCTCCGCGTCGCGCGCAAACAGGTCGACCCAGACGAAATTGCCCGGGACCAGCGGACCGTCCGGCGGGTCGCCCGTTTCGGAATTCAGAACGCCGAACAGCGCGCCCTCGCTGTCGCGGAACAGCGCATGCGTGCCGCGTCCCTCGAAGCGGACGGGTGGCACCAGCACCTTGCCGCCCTTTGCCTCGACGAAGGTCGCCGCGCGAACCGGGTCGGCCACCGACATCAGCACGATCCACCGCGCGCCGCGCGCCGCGCCGCTGTCGCGCGGACGCAGGATCAGCCCGCCGATGTTGCGGCCGGCGTTGCGAATCAGCGTATAGCGGTGCTCGCCGGCGCCGACCCCCTCGAATGTCCATCCGAACACGGCGCCGTAGAACGCCTCCGACGCCGCGGGATCGTCGGTGACGCCGTCGAACCAGACGAACTTTCCGGGCAGCGACGCTTCCTGCTTCGGGTTGACGGTGACCGGCGCCGCGGTGGCGGAAGAGGCAGGCCCCGCGATCGCCAGCGCGAACGCCGCGCCGGCGAGGGCGGACCGGGCCAGTTTCGTTGCGTGCATCGTGATGCTCCGAGCGTTGCAAAGGCCGGAAGATAGCATGAGGTATAGTCTCGCGCGCCGGTCGGACCGGCCGCCGCTGGCCGGCGCTCGAGGAGAAGCCGATGCAAACCCGTACGCTGCGCACGTTGCTGTCGCTCGCCCTGGTGGTCGTCATCGCCGGATGCGCGACCCCGAACCAGACCACGACCTGGCGCGATCCGGCCTACACCGGACCCGGATTCCGCAAGATCTTCGTCGTCGGGCTCTCCTCGCGCGACCTTGCCGACCAGCGCGGCTTCGAGAACCTGATGGTGTCGACGCTGCAGAGCGCGGGCATCGCCGCGGTGCCCGGCTGGCAGTTCGTGCCGACGGACCGCGTGCCGGACGAGGCGACGATCCGCGCCGCGGTCGCGCGGTCGGGCGCCGATGCGGTGCTGCTCGCGCGGATCACCGATTTCTCGACCCAGTCGGAGGTGGTCGCGGCGCCGGTGCCGGCAGTCGTCTACGGTCCGGGGCTCTACGGCGGTCCCGGGATGTACGGCGGCTGGTACCAGCCGTCCGTCGACGTCCAATACCAGCGCGCCACCGTCTACACGACGCTGTTCGACGTGCGGACGGCGAAACCGGTGTGGACCTTCAATCCGCCGACGTTCAACCCGGCGACGCTGCAGCAGGACGCCCCGAATTACGCCAACAACGTCGTCGACCTGCTGCGCTCCAACGGGCTCCTCGCGGCGCCGTAATCCGGGCGCCTGACGGGCCCCGCGCCGGCGGCGTCCCTCGACGGCCGACCGGCCGCCGGGCAGGCGAGGGTGCTCAGCCGGCCGTCGCCGCGCCGGCCGGCGCATCCGCCGCCGCTGCGAGCGGGAGCAGGACGCGCGCCAGCGTGCCGCCGCCGTCGCGCGGCAGCAGGTCGAAGCTTCCCCCGTGCAGCCGCGCAATGCGCTCGACGATCGCGAGGCCGAGCCCCGCGCCGGCGCCGCCCGGCGCGCTCGACCGTGCGGCGTTGGCGCGGGTGAACGGCTGCTTCAGCCGCGCGACGTCGGCCGGATCGACGCCGGGACCGCGGTCGGCGACCTCCAGCACGAACCGGTCGCCGTCCACCCGCGTCGTCACCTCGACCGGCGGTGCGCCGTACTTGAGCGCGTTGTCGATCAGGTTGGTGACCAGGCGGGCGAACGCGGTCGCCTTCAGCGGCATCGCCGGTGCGCCGCCCGCGGCGAACCGGACGTCGCTGCCCGCCCGCGCGTAGCGGTCGACGGCGGCGGCGACCAGCGGATCGGGCAGGCGCAATTCGAACGCCGTCGCCTGATCGCCGCGGGCGAAGTCGAGGAACTGGCCGATGATCCGGTCCATCTCCTCGATGTCGTCGACCATCGCCGCCTTCAGCGTCTCGTCGCGGCCGCCCATCTCGACGGCGAGCCGCATCCGGGCAAGCGGCGTGCGCAGGTCGTGCGACACGCCGGCGAGCAGCAGCGCACGGTCGTGCTCGGCCTGCGTCAGCTGCGCGACCATGCGGTTGAAGCCGCGGTTGACGTTGGCGATTTCCGACGGCCCCTGCTCGGGCAGCGGCGGCGGCATCTCGCCGCGGCCGACGCGCCCGACGGCGGCGTCGAGCTCCCGCAGCGGACGCGCGAGGTAGCGCGCGAAGACGAACGCCGCGGCGAGCAGCACCAGCGCCAGCATCGCGCTCCAGACCGCGGCGCGCGACGGGACATCCTCCGCCTGCGGCCGGGGCGGCAGCGGGAAGCCGACCCAGTAGCCGGCGCCGCCCGCGGCGATGCGGACGAACAGCAGCCCGCGACCGGGCGCGATCCGCAGGTCGGTTTCCTCGCCCAGCGTCTCGCGCAGCCGCGCCTCGAGCTCGAGCAACCCGGGTGCCGAACCGACCGGCAGGCCGACCTGCGGCCGCTCGGCCTCGGGAATGATTCGCGCGCCGTACTGCCGGCCGATCCGCGCCAGCGTCTCCCGCTGCCCCGGCCCATCGGCGCCTTCGAGCGCGGCGCGCAGCGTCTGCAGCTGGACGATCTTGGTGTCGCCGAACTGGCGCGCGAGCAGCGCCGCGCGGTCCTGCCGGAAGAACAGGATCGTCGCCGCCAGCGCGATCGCGACCACGGCCAGCAGCAGCAGCGCGAGGCGCCCGAACAGCGACCGCGGCAGCAGCGTCACGGCGCGCCGCCCGCCGCGGGCGCATCGTCGGCTGCCGGGGCGTCGGCCGGCACGAACACGTAGCCGAACCCCCAGATGGTCTGGATGTAGCGCGGGTTGGCGGGGTCGGGCTCGACCAGCTTGCGCAGCCGCGACACCTGGACGTCGATCGCGCGGTCGAAGACGTCGTGATCGCGCCCGCGCGCCAGCAGCATCAGCTTTTCGCGCGCCAGCGGCTGCCGCGGATGCGCGACGAACACCTTGACCAGCGCGAACTCGCCGGTCGTCAGCTGGACGCGCTCGTCGCCGCGCTCGAGCGTGCGCGCGGCGAGGTCCAGCGTCCACGGGCCGAACGCCACGCGGCCCTCGGTCGCCGGCACGCCGGGCGCGATGCGCTCGCCGTGGCGGCGCAGCACCGCATGGATGCGCGCGACCAGCTCGCGCGGGTTGAACGGCTTGGGCAGGTAGTCGTCGGCGCCCATTTCCAGGCCGACGATGCGGTCGACTTCCTCGCCCTTGGCCGTCAGCATGACGATGGGGACGTTCTCGCCGGCGCCGCGCAGCCGCCGGCAGATCGCCAGCCCGTCCTCGCCCGGCAGCATCAGGTCCAGCACGAGAAGATGGGGCGGATCGCGCTGCAGCTTCCGGTCGAGGTCGCGGCCGTCGGCCAGCGTCGCCACCTGGAAGCCCTGTTCGGTCAGGTAACGCGACAGCAGGTCGCGCAGCTTGACGTCGTCGTCGACGACCAGGATCTTCGGCGAAGTGCTCTTGGTGTTCATGTCCGCTATTGAACGTCGCCCGCGTGGGCGGGGCAGGCCGCAGGTGTAACCGATTGTAACGGCAGCCCGGGTTTGGCAACGGCCCGTTGCAATGCAAGCGCCCGGCGCGGGAACGACGGGGCAGAATCCGGTCTGACTCTGCGGGGGCCGGGGAAATCGCACCAGCCGCCGTGCACTTCGAACCACCGCGTTCCGACTCGCCGAGCCGGGCGCATCGACCCGAGGACAGACCATGCAACGATCACTCCCGTCCAGCTTCTCCGCCCGCCGCGCGGCCCTCGCCATCGCCACGGCGCTTTCACTGACGCTCGCCGGTGCCGCGCTCGCCGCGCCCGGCGGTCCCGGCCCCGGTCCAGGGCCGGGTGGCCCCGGTGGCCCGCATGCGGGCTTCGGCGGCGCGCAGATCGAGCACGTCATCGCCGAGGCGAAGGCGAAGCTCAATCTCAACACGTCGCAGCAGGCGCAGTTCGACCAGGCGATCGCCAACGCGAAGGCCGCGCGCGAACAGGGCCGCGGCGTCGGCCAGCAGGTGCGGGACACGATGCGCGCCGAACTCGCGAAGCCCGAGCCCGACCTCGAGGCGATGGCCCGGGCGGCCGACGACGCGCAGGCTCAGGGTCAGGCGCTGCGCAAGCAGGTCCGCGACCAGTTCCTCAAGCTCTACGCCACGTTCTCGCCCGAGCAGAAGGCGGTCGTTCGCGAGATGCTGAAGGCGAAGATGGATCGTGCCGAAGCTTTCCGCGCCAGGATGCACGAGCGGATGCAGCAGCGGGGCGGGCAGGGCGGCTGATCGCGACCGACGCCCGGTCCGGTGTCGTGGCGTCGCCACGGGGCCGGACCGCGGCCTCCGCGCAGGACCGCACGGCGCGGGGTTGCGCCGGACCGGTGAGGCAGCCGGCGCCGACGCCTGCCGTCGTGTTCCCCACCGGGGGGCGCGCCGCCGGTCTACGCCGCCGGTGCGTCGGCCCGGGGCGCGCCGTGGCATGAGGGCCTGAAGGCTGCGGGCAAGGCCCGCTTCACCGCCAGCGCCAGCGCATCGGCGACCAGCGGCTTCGCCAGCAGCGGCAGCCCGGCGCGGCGAGCTTCGCCGCGCGCGTGCTCGCCGAGATCTCCCGAGACGATCAGCGCCGGTGTCGGGCGGCCGAGCGCGCGCCGCAGCAACTGCACGGCGTCCACCCCCGACGCGCCGTCGGCCAGCCGCAAGTCGGCGACGATGAGGTCGACCCCGCGCGTGTCCAGCCCGGCCACGGCCGTCGCCGCGTCGGTGGCCGCGACGACGCTTGCACCCCACGCCTCGAACAGCGCCACCATCGCCGCGACGACCGCCGCGTCGTCGTCGATCACCACCACGTGCCGGCCGGGCAGATGCGGCTCGCGTCGCGCGGACGCGGCGCGGCAATCGCCCGTCGACAGGCTTCGGGTCGCGGGCGCGACGGCGGCGCGCGGCGCGCGCACCGAAAAGCGCGAACCACGGCCCGGCACGCTCGCGGTTTCAAGCGGATGGCGCAGCAGCGCCGCCAGCCGGCGCACGATCGCCAGACCGAGACCGAGCCCACGGCCCGACGCATGGGGACGCATCCCCGGCGCGGCCTGCACGAACTCGTCGAAGATTCGCTCGCGATCAGCCGCCGCGATGCCGATGCCGGTATCGACGACGTCGATGCGGACGCCTCCGCCGATGCGACGGGCGCCGATGAGCACGCCACCTGCACGGGTGTACGCGAGCGCGTTGGCGGCAAAGTTGCGGACGATGCGCTCCAGCAGGACCGGATCCGTTTGCACGGCCAGCGTCGTCGGTGCGACGCGCAGGGTGATCCCGGCCGCCGTCGCCTGGGGCGCGAGGTCGGCGACCACGCGGGCGAACAGCGGTGCGAGCGTGACGGCGCCGATGCGCGGCGTCAGAGCGCCGGCATCCAGACGCGACAGGTCGAGGAGCTGCGCGAACAGCCCTTCCAGCGCCTCGACCGATGCGCGGATGCTCTGCACCAGGGGGGCGACGTCGGTCGCGCGGGTGCGCGCAGCCAGCGCGGCCGCGAAGAGGCCCAGCGCGTGCAGCGGCTGCCGCAGGTCGTGGCTGGCGGCGGCGAGGAACTGGCTCTTGGCGCGATTGGCCGTCTCGGCCGCGGCGCGCGCGGAGTCGGCGGCGCGGGTCTGCGCCTGCAGTTCGGCGATCAGGTCGAGGTTCTCGTGCCGCATCGCCAGCGACGCCGTCAGCAGGCCGTTGAGTTCGCGTCCGTACGCGAGCACGAAGCCCAGCACGATCCCCATCACCAGTGCGGTGAAGAGATGCGGACGATCGCCCTCGAGCGCGACGCGGACGATCAGCGGCACCAGTGCCGGCACGACGAAGCCGTAGAACGAAGCGGACCAGACCGCGGTGAGGTTGAGCCCGCCCATCACGACGCCGAACAGGCAGACGATCAGCAGCGCCTCGTGCGCCGGTGACGCCGGGTACATCGCCACTGCCGCCACGCCCCACAGCGCGCCCGCGATGGTCGAGCCGACCGCCCACCGGCGGCCCCAGCGCGGTGCCGCGGCGGGTGTCGGGCGCGCGCGCCGGTACGCGCGCGTCAGCAGTCCGCGCCACGCCTGGTTGGCTAGGATGGCGGCGAACCATGCGGCCATCCACTCGGGCGCTGCGTGGCCCCACAACACCGTGCACAGCAGCAGCGCCCCGAACACCATCGATGCCGTCGTCCGGTGCCATTGCCGGTACAGCTGGCGAACCTGGTCGGCGCGGGCGCGCGCGAGCAGCGAGGCGGGCAGCGCACGGGCGGCCATCGAGGGCGTCCCCGGCCGCGGTCAGGGCGTTGCGCCGCGGTGTGCGGAGAGTGTCTCGACGCTGATCCCGCGGCGCGCGAGCTCGGCGACCGCCTGCGCCCGCGTGTGCACGCGCAGCGCCTTGAGGATCGCGCTGACGTGGACCTTGACCGTGCCCTCGGACAGCTGCAGGTCGCGGCAGATCAGCTTGTTGGGCTTGCCCTGGACCAGCAGCCGGAGCACGTCGGACTGCCGGCGCGTGAGGCCGAGCTGGTCCGGCGAAATGCGCACGCCGTCCGCATCGGGGACGTCGGCGAGTTCGTCGGGCACGTAGATGTCGCCGTCGGCGACCGCGGCGATGGCGTCGAACAGCATCTCCGGTCGTGCGGTCTTGGACACGAAGCCGCGGGCGCCGGCGGCGAGTACCGCCGCGACCGTCGCGCGGTCGTGGGTCGCCGACAGCACGAGCACCGGGACCCCGGGGTAGTCGAGCATCAGGTCCGCCAGGAAATCGACGCCGCGGGTGCCGGGCAGGCCGAGGTCGAGCAGCGTCAGCGCGATCTCCGGCTCGCGGTCGAGCCAGCCGGTCGCCGTCGCGGCATCGCCGGCGGCGAGGACCTCGACGCCGTCGCCCCATTGCGGCAGCAGCGCCTTCAGCGCGTCGACGACCAGCGGGTGGTCGTCGATGACGAGTATCTTCATGCAGTCCTCCAGCCCGGATCGCGCCGCCCGGAGCGGCGATGGGCGAGAACTTAGCGCTCCGCCGGCAGGAGCGCACCTGTCAGTAGTGACAGGGGAGTGCGCGCGGCTACTCGTGGCGCAGCGCGTCGATCGGCAGCAGGCGGGAGGCCTTGCGCGCGGGGTAGAAGCCGAAGAACACGCCGACCGCGGCGGAGAAGCCGAACGCCAGGAATACAGCGGTGGCATTCATCTCGGTGCGCCACCCGGCGAAGTGGCCGACCGCGAACGACGCCGCGGCGCCCAGTGCGATGCCGATGAAGCCGCCGATCAGCGCCAGGGTGACGGCCTCGACCAGGAATTGGGTGAGGATGTCGCGGCCGCGCGCGCCGACCGCCATCCGCAGGCCGATCTCGCGGGTGCGCTCGGTCACGGACACCAGCATGATGTTCATGATGCCGATGCCGCCGACGACCAGCGACACGGAAGCGACGGCGGCGAGCAGCAGCGCGAGGATCTTCGAACTCGCCTCCTGCGCGGCGAGCACGTCGGAGAGATTGCGGACGAAGAAGTCGTCCTCCTGGCTGGCGGCCAGGCGATGCCGCTGGCGCAGCAGATCGCGCATCTCCTGCTCGGTCGACGGCATGTCGGCGCCGTCGCGCACCTTGACGGTGATCGACTGCACGTTGCGCGAGCGCACCTGCGTGCCGCCGAGGACGCGCTTCCTCGCCGTCGAAATCGGAATCAGCACGACGTCGTCCTGGTCCTGGCCGATCATGCTTTGGCCCTTGCGCTCGAGCACGCCGATCACGGTGTGCGGAACCCGCCGGACCCGGATCGTCTCGCCGACCGGATCGGCGTCGCCGAACAGCGACCGGGCGACCGTCTGCCCTAGCAGCGCGACTTTGGCCGCACCGTCGATGTCGGCGGCGTCGATCGGCTTGCCGCTGGCGACGCTCCACTCCCGCGCCGCCATGTATTCGGGCGTGATGCCGAGGATCTGCGTGGCCCAGTTGCTGTTGCCGAACACGGCCTGGCCGCTGCCGCGCAGCTGCGGCGCGGCGACCGCGATCCCGGCCACGTCGCGCTGCAACGCATACGCGTCGTCCTCGGTGATCGTGCTCTGCGACCCGGAGCCCTGGCGCACGCCGCCCGCGGTGAAGTTGCCGGAGAGGATGATGATCAGGTTCGAGCCCAGGCTCCTGATCTGGTCCTCGACTCGCGCCTGCGCGCCGGCGCCGACGGCGACCATGGTGATGACCGCCGCGACGCCGATGATGATGCCGAGCATCGTCAGCGCCGAGCGCAGCTTGTTGACGCGCAGCGCCGCCAGCGCGATGCGCAGGGTGGCGAGGAAGTTCATGCGGCGGGCGGAGCCGGCGGCGCGACCGCCGCGGCGGCCGGCGAAGGGACGGCGGGCGCGCCGGCAGCGGCCGCGGCGCCGGTGGACGCGCCCGCCAGGGCTCCGGGCGCGCCGGCGGGCGCCGCCACCAGCGGCGTCTGGCGGACGTCGGTCACGACGCGACCGTCGCGAAACACCAGGCGGCGCGACGCGAACGCCGCGATGTCCTGCTCGTGCGTGACGACGACGATGGTGATGCCGCGGCGATTCAGCGACTGCAGCAGGGCCATCACCTCGATGCTGGTCGCCGAGTCGAGCGCGCCGGTCGGCTCGTCGGCGAGGATCAGCTTGGGGTCGTTGACCAGCGCCCGCGCGATGGCCACCCGCTGCTGCTGGCCGCCGGACAGCTGCGCCGGATGGTGGTGCTCGCGGCCGGCGAGGCCCACTTCGGACAGCCGCGCGTTGGCGCGGGCGTGGCGCTCGCCGGCGGGCACCCCGGCATAGAGCAGCGGCAGCTCGACGTTTTCCTGCGCGCTGGTGCGCGGCAGCAGGTTGAACTGCTGGAAGACAAACCCGATGAGCCGGTTGCGCACGTCGGCGAGCGCGTCGCCTTCGAGGTGCGCCACGTCGCTGCCGGCGAGGCGGTAGTCGCCGCTGGTCGGCCGGTCGAGGCAGCCGACGAGGTTCATGAACGTCGACTTGCCGGAGCCGGAAGGTCCCATCACGGCGACGAACTCGCCCTCGGCGATGTCGATGGTCACGCCGTCGAGCGCGCGCACCTCGGTGTCGCCCATCCGGTACACCTTGACCAGGTCACGGACGGCGACGAGGGGGGCGGTCATCGGGGTGCTTCTCGGTGCGTTCGCAGCGGCGGAGTCGTCAGAATGGCAGGCGGGGCGCGCCGGTCGCGGCCTTCGCCGCGGTGGCGCCGCGGTCGATGTTGCCGACGATCACTTCGGCGCCCTCGGCGAGCTCGCCCGACACCGCCTCGGTGGCATTGCCGTCGGTCAGGCCGAGCCGGAGCGCGACCTCCCGCGGCTTGCCGGCGTCGAGCACGAACACGCGCCCCGAAGTCGAGCTGCCGCGCCCGGTCTCGGCGGCCACGATCTCGGCGTACTTCTTCTGCTGGTCCGGGTTCAGCATCGCGTTGATCTTCTGCCGGACGTCGCCGCGCAGGCGCTCGCCGCGACTGCGCCGGTCGGCCTCGGGCGCCTCGCGCAGCTCCGCCATCCGGGTGCGAAGTTCGGCGAAGATCTCGTCCAAGCGCGCCTGCTGCGCGGCGTCGAGCTTGAGCTCCTCGACCAGCCGTGCCCGCCGCGCCTGGGCGTCGCCGGCGTTGCCGCCGCCGGCGCCCGCGGCGGGGGCGGGCGCGGCGTCGTCCTTGGCCGCCGCCACGCCGGGCGGGCGATAGCGCAGCGCCGCGTTCGGCACCTTCAGCACGTTCTCGCGGGTGTCGGTGACGATGCGCACGTTGGCGGTCATGCCGGGCACCAGCGACAGGTTCGGATTGTCGGTGGCGACGACGACGGTGTAGGTGACGACGTTCTGCACGGTGACCGCGGCCTTGCGAATCTGCTTGACCGAGCCGTTGAACGTCCGCGACGGGAAGGCGTCGACGGTGTAGGTGACGCGCTGGCCGACGCGGACCTTGCTGATGTCCGACTCGTCGATCGAGACGTCCACCTGCATCTGCGAGAGGTCCTGCGCGATCGAGAACAGCTGCGGCGTGTTGAAGCTCGCGGCGACGGTCTGGCCGGCGTCGATCTGCCGCGAGATCACGACCCCGTCGACCGGGGCGATGATCGAAGTCCTCGAGAGATCGACGCGCGCCGTCGCCAGCGCCGCCTCGCGCTGCTTGATGACGGCCTCGGCGTTGGCGGCGCCCGCCTCGGCGGCGCGGAGCTGCGCCTCCGTGGTGCGCACCGCCTCCGCCGCCCCCAGCTCGACGAACACCGCCTTGTCGAGTTCGGCAGCGGAGATGAAGCCCTTGGCGACGAGCTGCTTCTTGCGGTCCGCCTCGCGCTTGCCGTCGTCGGCCGTCAATCGGGCGCGCAGCACCTGCGACTGCGCTGCCGCAACGTCGCCGCGCCGCGCGAGCAGCGACGTCCGCGCGGCGTCGAGGTCGGCCTCGGCCTGCCGCACCTTGAGCTCGAAGGTTTCGGGGTCGATGCGCGCCAGGATCTGGCCTTTCTTCACCGGCGAATTGAAGTCGACGTAGAGGTCCTTGATCTGGCCGGACACCTGCGACCCGACCAGCACCGTCGTGACCGCGTTCAGCGTCCCCGACGAGGACACCACGGCGGTGATCGTGCCGCGCTCGACCTTGGCTGTACGGAACGCGGGGGCGGGATCGCTGCGCGCGTACCACCAGCCGGCCGCGGCGACGGCGGCGGCGGCGACCAGCGCGGCGACGAGCCAGGGCCAGCGGCGACGCGCGAGCGGACGCGCGGAAGCGAGGTCGGGAGTCATGGGGCCAGGGGGGGCGAAGGTGAAGCGGGAAGGCGCGCAGGGGCGCGCGGGGAAAGTCGAGGGCGGGCGTCAGCCGTTCTTGGCCATGGCCGCCTGCTGCTCGGCGAGGTCGCGGCGCATCGTCCTCAACCGCGTCTCGACCACCGAGTACTCGTAGAAGTCGCCGTCGTTGGCCTTCAGCGCCAGCTCGAGCTGGACGACGGCACCCGGCAGATCGCCGCGCCACGCGTAGTACTCGGCCTGGTGCCGATGCTGCTGCGTCCGCTTGCCGAGCGCCGCGTACGCCTCGGCGGCCGTCCGGTGCAGCAGGCCGTTGTCCGGAAAGCGCTGCATCTGGGGCTCGAGGAATGCGATCGCATCCTTGACCCGTCCGGCCCTGAGCAGGGTCTCGGGATAGTCCTGGACCAGCTGCATCTTGTTCGGGTATTTCGCCAGCGCCGCTTCGAACCGGCGCAGCGCCTCGGGGTAGTCGCCCGACGCCTTGTACACGTGCGCGCCCATCGCGGCGATCATCGGGTGCGGCGGAGCCATCTTCTCGACACGGGCGAATTCGTCGCGCGCGGCGGGGATCTTGTCGGCGCGCACAAGTGCAGCGACGCGGCCATACCGGGTCGCGAGCTCGCTGTTGAACTTCTGGTCGACGAGGGCGGAGTCGAACCACTGGACGGCCTCGGCCGGCGTCCCGATGTAACTGCGCAACAATGCCCGCACCAGGTGGAAATCGAGCGAGTCGGGCACCTGACGGTAGGCCAGGCCGTCGGAGCGGCTCTGCGCCTCGGCGATGCGCTCGTAGGTGATGGGGTGCGTGCGCAGGTACGACGGCGCGTTGCCTTCGACGAACCGCGCCGAGCGCTGCAGCCGCCCCATGAAGGCGGCCATCGCGTTCGGGTCGAACCCCGCCGAGGTCAGGCGGGCGAACCCGATCCGGTCCGCCTCGTACTCGTGCTCGCGGGTGTAGTTGAGCTGGGACTGGATCGACAATGCCTGGGCCGAGGCGACCGCGGCCGACGCCAGGTCGCCCGCCGATGCCGAGTTGGATCGCGAAGCGAGCACGGCGACCGCCAGCGCGGCGAGCTGATAGAGGATCGAGCGCTGGGAACCGACGGCGGAGCGCGTCAGGTGCCGCTGCGTCACGTGGGTGATTTCGTGCGCGAGCACCGAGGCGAGCTCGGACTCGGTCTGGGCCAGCAGGATGAGGCCCATGTTGACGCCGATGAACCCTCCGGGAAGCGCGAACGCGTTGATCGAAGGATCGGCAACGGCGAAGAATTCGAAGTCCTGCCGGCTGTCCTTGCCGGCCGCAACCAGCCGGTACCCGAGTTCGTTCAGGTAGTCGTTGACTTCCGGGTCCTCGAGGTAGGCACCCGAGGCGCGAATCTGCCGCACGATCGACTCGCCGAGCTTGCGTTCCTGCGTCGGCGTGATCAACGACTGCGATTCATCGCCGAGGTCGGGCAGCCCCTGGGCGCCGACACCCGCCGGGACCATGGCCTGCAGCGCGAGCACGACCGCCGTCAGCGTCGCGACGGCGTGGCGGCGGAACGCGCCGGAGCGCAGGGACGGGGACACGGCAGATTGGGGGAGGGGGTATTGCACGATGATAAGATGGATCGGAAGCCCTAAAGTTCACCGATTCAGGAGACCTCCGTGCCGCGCAAGACCGCCGCGACCCCGTCGCGAACCGAGGCTGCGCCGGCGGGCGACCAACCGGCCGCGCCGACGAGCCCTGCACATTTTACGCACTTCGACGCGGCCGGTCAGGCGCACATGGTCGATGTGGGCGGCAAACCTGTAACCAAACGTGTCGCCCGGGCCGGCGGCCGCATCCTCATGCAACCGGCTACGCTGGGGCTGATTCAGGCGGGGACGGCGAAGAAGGGTGACGTGCTCGGCGTGGCACGGATTGCGGCCATCCAGGCGGCCAAACGTACGTCGGAGCTGATTCCGCTCTGCCATCCGCTGGCGCTGACGCGGGTCGCCGTGGAGTTCACGATCGACGCCGCGGCGCCGTCGGTCGCGATCGAGGTGACCGCCGAGACGACGGGGCCGACCGGGGTCGAGATGGAGGCGCTGACCGCCGCGTCGGTGGGCCTTCTGACCATTTACGACATGTGCAAGGCTGCCGATCGCGGCATGCGCATCGACGCCATCCGGCTGCTCGAGAAGTCCGGCGGGAAGTCCGGTCATTTCATCGCGTAACCGTTGGGGTCTTACCGCCGGGGTCTACCGCCGGGGTCAGGTCGAATTACGGGCAAGCGCCCCTGCCGACCGCGCCGTGGCGATTCGTCCGATATTGGGAGCATTCATGATCCCTCGTGGATCCACGAGCCGCCATCGTCCAAGCGGACGATGGCGGCGCCCGGTCGCCTGCAGTCGAATGGCAAAAGCGTGCGGCTGGGGCGCCGAATTTCGGCCCGCCCCACGCCGCACATTGACCTAAATTCGACCTGACCCCGAATGGCGGGTACGTAGGGCGATGGCTTGGCGCTGCCGCGACGAGGCCAGCAGGGCATCGATCAGGTCGTGCACCCGCAACGCAGCGTCGCCGTCGTTGGCAGGTGCGGGACCGCCGTCGACGGCGTCCAGGAAGGCGCCGATCAGCGCGCGGTGCGCGTCGTGGGCGAACGCCATCGGGTCGGATCCGCCGCCCGTCGCCTCGCCGTCGCCCACGGTTTCGCGCCGCCCGTCGCGGTGGAACAGCTCCAGCCGGCCCGACGCGAGCACCGCGGTCGCCTCGCTGCAGGCGAGCTCGATCCGCTCCGCGAAGCCGGGGAACGCGGCCGTCGTCGCATCGACCGCGCCGAGTGCGCCTCCGGCAAAGCGCAGCGCGCCCGCGACGGTGTCCTCGGTCTCCATGCGGTGCGCCACCGAGGTCGCCGCGAAGGCGACGACTTCCTCCACCGCGGGCGTCAGCGACAGGAAGAGGTCGAGGGTATGGATCGCCTGGGTGATCAGCACCCCGCCGCCATCGCGCGCGAGCGTCCCGCGCCCAGGCTCGTCGTAATATGACTGCGGTCGCCACCAGCGGATCGACGCCGACGCGCTGGCAAGGCCACCGAGGGCGCCGCTGCGCATCCGCGCCGCCAGTGCCTGCGCGGCAGGCCGGTAGCGGTGCTGGAACACCAGGGCGAGGACGACGCCGGCGCGCCGGCACGCCGCGACCACCGCCTCGGCGTCGTCCGGCGTCGCCGCCAGCGGCTTTTCCAGCAGCACGTGCTTGCCGGCGCCGGCCAGGCGCTCGACCACGGCCCGATGCGCGGCGGGCGGCGTCAGGACGATGGCGGCGGTGATCGAGCGGTCGCCGACGATCGCGTCGAGATCGCCCGTGACCGGAAACGGAAACTGCGCCGCGAACGCGTCGCGCCGGGCCGCCGTGGGACTGTAGGCGGCGGCCACCTCGACCCGCGGTGCCAGATCGACGAGGCTGCGGGCGTGCGGCGTGACGGCCATGCCGAGTCCGATGAGGGCGATGCGGGGGCGTGAACTCATGGGTGCGATGCCGGGAGTTGGGGGACTCCGTGAAACATACCGCAGTCTCGCCGCCCTTGCGTCCCGGGCGGCCGGATTTTGGTCCGGTGGTTGGACCACTTGACCACACCCTGGGCGGGGATTAGAGTGCGATCAGCCCCCGCGCCGCACGGCGCGGGCGAGGCCGTACGGCGCCCCGGCGAGAGGCTCCGGCGGTGCCGCGGCCCAGCGCCGCCAGGGAGGAAGGGTTGCCGCTCAAGACCGTCGAGCCGACACGGCTGTATCGCCAGATCGCCGGGCAGATCGCCCGCCTGATCGACGACGGCGAGTTCCCGGCCGGCTCCCGCCTTCCGCCCGAGCGCGCGCTCGCGCAGCTGCTGGGTGTTTCGCGCACCTCCGTGCGCGAGGCGATCATCGCGCTCGAGATCGCGGGTCGGGTCGAGGTGCGCGTCGGCACCGGCATCTTCGTGCGTCAGGGCTCGGACGCGCCCGGACGCCCGGCCCGGAAGCCGCCAGCGACTGCCGAAGGACGCGCGGCCGACCCCCTGCCCGACGGCGGCGCGAGCCCCTTCGATCTGCTCGCCGCACGCGCGCTGATCGAGGGCGAAGTCGCGGCGCTCGCCGCCCGTCGCGTGCGCAGCGGCGACCTCGCCGCGCTCAACGCGACCATCGACGAGATGCGCGCGCTGGCGGGCGACGCCGATTTCGCCGGCCGCGACGCCGCCGATCGCGCCTTCCACGTGCTGCTGGCCGAGGCCTCGGGCAACGATGCGCTGCCGGCCGTCGTCGCCAGCCTGTGGGACCAGCGCTGCGGCGACCTGTGGACCTGCACCGAGCGCCACTTCCACACGCCCGCGCTGCGGGCGAAGACGATCGACGACCACGCCGCGATCGTCGCCGCGCTGGCGGCACGGGATCCCGTTGCCGCGCGCGCCGCGATGCAGCGCCATCTCGCCCGCGTCGCCCGCGAATTCCAGCGCGGTTTCGAATCCACCGATGGCGCGGGGGTCAAGCCCGCGCCGTCCGCCGCGGCGAGCGTCGCGCGGCGAGCATCACGCCACACTCCGGCGATCCGCCGGCCAACTCGAGGAGGAATGCAACCATGAAGCAACTCACCCGTGTCGCGGCGGCGCTGGCCGCCGCTGCCCTGATCGCGCCGGTCGCCGCGAAGGAATTCCGCAATTCCGACGTCCATCCCGCCGACTACCCGACGGTGATGGCCGTGAACTACATGAGCGACATCATCAGCAAGAAGACCGGCGGCAAGCACTCGATCAAGACGTTCTTCGGCGGCACGCTCGGCAGCGAGAAGGACACCATCGAGCAGACCAAGCTCGGCGGCCTCGACCTCGTCCGGATCAACGTCGCGCCGATGAACAACATCTGCCCCGAGACGATGGTGCCGACGATGCCGTTCCTGTTCAGGTCGAAGGATCACATGCGCAAGGTGCTCGACGGCCCGATCGGCGACGAGATCCTCAAGGCCTGCGAGTCACAGGGCTTCATCGGCCTCGCGTTCTACGACTCCGGCGCCCGGTCGCTCTACACGGTCAAGAAGCCGGTCAAGTCGCTGGCCGACGCCAAGGGCATGAAGATCCGCGTCCAGCAGTCGGACCTCTGGGTCTCGCTGCTGCAGGCGATGGGCGCCAACGCGACGCCGATGCCCTACGGCGAGGTCTACACGGCGCTCAAGGTCGGCACCGTCGACGGCGCCGAGAACAACTGGCCGTCGTACGACACCTCGCGCCACTTCGAAGTCGCCAAGTACTACGCGATGACCGAGCACTCGATGGCGCCCGAGATGCTGCTGATGTCGAAGAAGGTCTGGGACACGCTCACGCCCGACGAGCAGAAGATCTTCCGCGAAGCGGCGAAGGAGTCCGTGCCCTACATGCGCAAGCTGTGGGACGAGAAGGAGCTGAAGTCGCGCGAAGCCGTGGTCAAGGGCGGCGCGGAGGTCATCGAGGTCGACAAGAAGTCGTTCCAGGACGTCATGGGCCCGGTGTACGAAAAGTTCATGACCACCCCGAAGCTGAAGTCCATGGTCAAAGCCGTGCAGGACACGAAGTAGGCAGCGGATGCGCCGCCCGGGGCCCGTGGCTCCGGGCGGATTCACGTCTGGGGGTGTCCTGATGTTTACCCGGTTCAATGCCGCGCTGGCGAAATTCTGCATGGTCGTCGCGGTGATCGGCCTGCTGGTCATCGTCGTCTGCGTGCTGACTGCAGGTATTCGGCCGCTACGTGCTCAACGACACGCCGACCTGGGCCGAGGCGCTGGCGTTGGTGCTGGTGCTGTGGGTGACGATGTTCGGGGCCGCGGTCGGCGTCCGCGACGCCGGCCACATCGGCATGGAGTCGCTGCTGGTCTGGGTGTCCGAGGAAAAGCGACGCAAGCTCGAGATCCTCATCCACATCCTGTCCGCGCTGTTTGGCGCGATGATGGCGTGGCAGGGGACGATCCTGGCGGAATCGGTGATGGGCTACAAGATACCGACGCTGGGGATTCCCGAGGGCCTCAACCACGTGCCGGTCGCGGTCGCGGGCGTGCTGATCGTGCTGTTCTCCATCGAGCACATCATCGCGCTGGTCAGGCGCAAGGAAGTGATCCCGTCATGGTACTGACCATCGCGCGACCCGGCGTCGGGAAGGCAACCTCCTCATGGCGCTGACCATCCTTTCCGTCGTGTTCCTGGCGCTGCTGGTGCTGGGCGTCCCGGTTGCGTTCGCGATCGGACTGTCCGCCGTCGTCACGATCCTCTACGAGGGACTGCCGGTCGCCGTCGTGTTCGGGCGCATGGTCTCCGGGATGACGGTGTTCTCGTTCCTGGCGATTCCGTTCTTCATCTTCGCCGGCGAGCTGATGCTCTACGGCGGCATCGCGCACCGGATCGTCGTGCTGGCCAAGAGCCTGGTCGGCCATGTCCGCGGCGGCCTCGGGATGTCGAACGTCGTCGCGTGCACGCTGTTCGGCGGCGTCTCCGGCTCGCCGGTCGCGGACGTCTCGGCGATGGGCGCGGTGATGATCCCGATGATGAAGAAGGAAGGCTACGACGCCGATTACGCGGTCAACGTGACCACGCACGCGGCGCTGGTGGGCGCGCTGATGCCGACCAGCCACAACATGATCATCTTTTCGCTGGCGGCGGGAGGCAAGGTCTCGATCGCCGCGCTGATCCTCGCCGGGCTGCTCCCGGCGGTGGTGCTGACGATCTGCAACCTCGTCGCCGCCTACGCCGTCGCCATCAAGCGCGGCTACCCTGCCGGCACGTTCCCGGGATGGGACGTGGTCTGGCACTCGCTCGCCGCGGCGGCACCGGGCCTGTTCGTCGCCGTCATCATCGTCGCGGGCATCCTCTCCGGCGTGTTCACCGCCACCGAGTCCGCGTCGGTCGCCGTGCTCTATGCGCTGCTGATCACGGTGCTGGTCTACCGCAGCCTGTCGTGGGACGACTTCCTCAAGGCGGCGGCGCGGGCGGTGAAGAAGACCGGCGTCGTGCTGCTGCTGATCGGCGTGTCCGCCACACTGGGCTACCTGATGAGCCTCTACAGCGTGGCCGAGGTCACCGGCGCCGCGCTGTCGAGGATCACCAGCACGCCGTGGGTGATCTTCCTGCTGGTCAACATCATCCTGTTCCTGCTGGGCACCTTCCTCGACATGGCCGCGACGATCCTCATCTGCACGCCGATCTTCCTGCCGATCTGCCAGCAGTACGGGATGGACCCGGTGCAGTTCGGCATGATGCTGCTGATCAACTGCGCGCTGGGCCTCAACACGCCGCCGGTGGGGACGACGCAGTTCGTCGGCTGCGCGCTGGGCGAGATCTCGGTCGAGCAGGTGATGAAGACGATCGCGCCGTTCTACCTCTCGCTGACCGCGGCGCTGATGATCGTCACCTACATCCCCGCGTTCTCGCTGTGGCTGCCGCGGCTCGCCGGCTACCTGCGGTGACGACACGATGCCGGCGCTGAACCTGCGGAACCTGGCCGGCCTGCCGCCCGACGTGGCGCGGCCCGCGTACGATCCGGCAGCGGTCGTCACCGGCATCGTCCACCTGGGCCTCGGCGCGTTCCACCGCGCGCACCAGGCCGTCTACACCGACGCGGTGCTCGCGCGCGACCCGCGCTGGGGCATCTGCGGCGTGTCGCTGAAGACGCCGCGGGCGACTGCGCCGCTGGCGGCGCAGGACGGCTTGTACACGCTGCTGATCCGTTCGACCGCGGGTACGTCGGCGCGGGTCGTCGGCAGCGTGCGCGAGACGCTGTTCGCCGGCGCCGACCGCGCGGCGCTGATCGCCCGCTTCGCCGACCCGCGGATCGCGATCGTCACCATGACCGTCACCGAGAAGGGCTACTGCCACGATCCTGCGACCGGCCGCCTCGACCTCGCGCATCCCGACATCGCGCACGACCTCGCGACTCCGCAGGCGCCGGTCTCCGCCGTCGGCCTGCTCGCCGCGGGCCTCGCCGCGCGCCGCGCCGCCGGGGCCGGGCCGCTCACCGTCGTCTGCTGCGACAACCTTCCGCACAACGGGCGCACCGTCGAAGGCATCGTCGGCGCGTTCGCGCAGGCGCACGACGCCGCGCTCGCCGAGTGGATGGGAGCGCACGTGGCGTTTCCCAACACGATGGTCGATCGCATCGTCCCGGCGACGACCCCGGCCGACGTCGCCGATGCCGCCGCGCGACTGGGCGTCGAGGACGCGGTACCGGTCGTCGCCGAGCCCTTCATCCAGTGGGTGCTCGAGGACCGCTTCGCGGGACCGCGGCCGCCCTGGGAGGAAGCGGGTGCGCAGTTCGCCTCCGATGTCGTTCCCTTCGAGACGATGAAGCTGCGGCTCCTCAACGGCAGCCATTCCTCGCTGGCGTACCTCGGGTTCCTGCTCGGCCACGAGACGATCTGGCAGGCGAGCGCGGACGCCGACCTGGCGGCGTTCGTCGAGCGCCAGATGGAGGAGGAGATCGCGCCGACGCTGGTCGCGCCGCCCGGCGTGGACCTCGCCCGCTACCGGCACGACCTGATGGCGCGCTTCCGCAATACGGCGCTGCCGCACCGGACGCAGCAGATCGCGATGGACGGCTCGCAGAAGCTGCCGCAGCGCCTGCTCGGGACCGTGCGCGACCGGCTCGCCGGCGGCGGCTCGATCCGGCATCTCGCGCTCGCCATCGCGGCGTGGATCCGCTACGCCAGCGGGCGCGACGAGGCGGGCGCGCCGATCGCCGTGGCGGACCCGCTGTCGGCGCGCTTCGCCGCGATCGCGGCCGAGGCCGGCGAAGGCGCCGACGCGGCCGCGCGGCTCACCGACGGCTTCCTGGCACTGGCGGCGGTATTCGGCGCCGATCTGCCGGCACACCCGCAATTCCGCGCGGCCGTCGCACACAACGTCGCGGCGCTGCTGCGCGACGGCGCGCGCCGCACGCTGGTTGCGCATCTCGCGGGCGGATGAACATCGTCCACGATTCCCTCCGGGCCGATCGTCGTGCCCGGTCCCTCGCGTCCCTCAGGCCAATCGCATGACCACGCTCGATCTCCACCCCGACCGCCTGTTCCCCGTCGACCCCGGCCTGCGCGCGCTGGCGCGCTCGCTCTACGCCACCGTGGCCACGCTGCCGATCGTCAGCCCGCACGGTCACACCGACCCGCAGTGGTACGCCGACGACACGCCGTTCCCGAATGCGTCGGCGCTGTTCATCACGCCGGACCACTACGTGTTCCGCATGCTCTACAGCCAGGGCGTGCCGCTGGAGGCGCTCGGCATCCCGCGACGCAGCGACGCCGGGGCCGCGGGAGGCGGCGCCATCGAGACCGACGCGCGCAAGATCTGGCGCACGTTCGCCGCGCACTGGCCGCTTTTCCGCGGCACGCCGACGCGCGTCTGGCTCGATCACGCGTTCCACGAGAATTTCGGCATCCGCGAGCGGCTCGAGCCGGCGAACGCCGACGCGATCTTCGACCGCATCAACGCCGCGCTGGCGACGCCGGCGTTCCGGCCGCGGGCGCTGTTCGACCGCTTCGGCATCGAGGTGATCGCGACCACCGAGTCGCCGCTGGATCCGCTCGCCCATCACGCGAAGATCCGCGCCAGCGGCTGGGGCGGGCGCGTCGTCACCGCGTACCGGCCCGACCCGGTCGCCGATCCCGAGTTCGAGGGCTTCCGCGCCAACGTCGAGCATTTCGGCGCCCTGGCCGGCGAGAACACGGCGACCTGGACCGGCTACCTCGCCGCGCACCGAAACCGGCGCTCGTTCTTCGCCTCGATGGGCGCGACGTCGACGGACCACGGGCATCCGACCGCGCAGACGGCGGACCTCACCCCGGCCGAGTGCCAGCGGCTGCTCGACCGCGCGCTCGCCGGCACCATTTCGCCCGCGGAGGCGGAGCTCTTCCGCGGCCAGGTGCTGACCGAGATGGCGAAGATGAGCCTCGACGACGGCCTGGTGATGCAGATCCACCCCGGCAGCTTCCGCAATCACAACGGCGCGGTGTTCCGCGATTTCGGTCGCGACAAGGGTGCCGACATCCCGACGCGCACCGACTACGTGCGGGCGCTGAAGCCGCTGCTCGACCGCGTCGGCACCGAGCGCGGGTTGTCGATCGTGCTGTTCACGCTCGACGAGTCGACCTACGCGCGCGAGCTCGCGCCGCTCGCGGGACACTACCCGGTGCTCAAGCTGGGCCCGCCGTGGTGGTTCCACGACAGCTTCGAAGGCATGCTGCGATTCTTCTCGATGGCGATCGAGACCGCGGGCTTTGCCAACACCGTCGGCTTCAACGACGATACCCGCGCGTTCCTGTCGATTCCGGCCAGGCACGACGTCTGGCGGCGCGTGGCCTGCCGCTTCCTGTCGACGCTGGTCGGCGAGCACCGGCTGGAGGAGGACGAGGCGTTCGCGCTCGCGCCGGACCTCGCCTACGGCCTCGCCAAGCGCGCGTACAAGCTCTAGCGCGCCGCGCCGCGCGGCGACTTCCCGCGGCGTTTCGTCGCTGCCGCCGGCTCCGGCCGTGGCGCCGGTTGTTGGCGCGTGGCCGCCGCGGCTCCGGCGGCGCGTGAGCCGTCCGCAGCGTCGGACCGCGGCGACGGCGCGGCGAATGCCCAGTCGGCGCGAGGGATGGCATCGATCCACCACGCCAGTGCCTTGCCCGGCCTCGGCTCGCGCCATGCCGCGGCCATCCGCATCGGCGCGCGCGGCACCTCGACGATCTTTGCCACCAGGCGCCCGGCGGCCAGGTCCGGCATCGCGACGAACAGCGGCAGGAAGCCGCAGCCGAGGCCGGCCACCTGCGCCGCGAGCTTGGATGCGAGGTCCGGCACCGTCAGCGTGTCCTGCCCCTCGAGCAGGCCCAGCGTCCGCGGCGGCAGTGCGCGTGACGTGTCGCCGGCGACCACCGCGCGGTGCCCGGCGATGATCGCCTCCGGCACCGGCTCGGCGGCGGCGGCGAGCGGGTGCGACGGCGCCACCGCGAACACCGTCGAGACTTCGGCCAGCGGCCGCGAGCGGTAGCCCCCGCCGGCGGGCGGGTCCCCCGAGGCCCCGACGACGAAGTCGGCGCGACGGTCGGCCAGGGCGTCCCACGCGCCGCCGAGCACCTCGCGCGTAAAGCGCAGCCGGGTGTGCGCGGCGGCGCTCTCGCGGCAGTGGAGGTAGAACGCGCCGACCAGAGGCCACAGTCGATCGAACGGGACGATCGCGTCGACGGCGATCGCGAGTTCGGCTTCCCAACCCGTCGCCACCCGCCGCACCCGGTGTTCGAGTTCGCCCGCCGACTGCAGCAACAGCCGGCCCGAGTCCAACAGCTCGCGGCCCGCCGGCGTCAGCGTCGCCCGGTGCCCGCGACGATCGAACACGGCGACGCCGAGGTCCTCCTCGAGCTTGTGCACCTGGTAGGTGACCGCCGAAGGAACGCGGTGCAGTTCGGCGGCGGCGGCGGCAAAGCTGCCGCGGCGGGCGATCGCATCGAGCAGGACGAGGCCGTCGAGTGAGAGTTTCATGGAATTCGAAAAATTTGAATGATTATGTCGAAATTCTTCGCTTTCTTCGTCGAGCGCGCAACCCCATCATAGTAGGAGGAAATTCAATTCCTGGCCGCAAGGCGGTGAACAGATAGCACAGGAGATTCGAATGATAGCGTTGCGCAAAGCGGCAGAGCGGGGTCACGCCAACCATGGCTGGCTCGATTCGTTCCACAGCTTCAGCTTCGCCGACTATTACGATCCCGACCACATGGGCTACGGCCCGCTGCGGGTGATCAACGAGGACCGTGTGCAGCCGGGCATGGGCTTCGGCACACACGGCCACCGCGACATGGAGATCGTGTCGTACGTCCTCGACGGCCGGCTCGAGCACAAGGACAGCATGGGCACCGGCTCGATCATCGCTCCGGGCGACGTGCAGCGGATGAGCGCCGGGCGCGGAGTGATGCACAGCGAGTTCAATCCGTCCCGCACGGGACCGGTGCACTTCCTGCAGATCTGGATCGAGCCGGCGGTGCGCGGCATCAAGCCGGAGTACGAGCAGGTCAGCGTGCCGCCGGCGGACAAGCGCGGCCAGCTGGCGCTGGTCGCCGGCCCGGCGGGCTCGGGCGCGGCGGTGACCATCCACCAGGACGCACGGCTCTACGCCGGGCTCTTCGACGGCACGGAGAGCGCCATCCACGCGCTGGCCCCCGGCCGTCGCGCCTACGTGCACGTCGCGCGCGGCGCGATCGCGGTCAACGGCGTGCCGCTGGTGGCCGGCGACGCCGCGAAGATCGAAGCCGAGGCGGAAGTCCGTCTCGATGGCGGTCGCGCTGCCGAGGTGCTGCTCTTCGACCTGCCCTGAACCGCGCTTCAAGTGACTTCACCGCAACCCCCCAACTGGATTGACCCAACCGAGGAGATGGAAATGGCAACGCAGAATGCAACGACGCCCGCGAGCGACGCGGTGATGCTGGTCGCACGAATCCTGCTGGCGCTGATGTTCGTGAGCGCCGGTTTCAGCAAGATCGGCGGCTTCGAGGGCACGGCGGGCTACATCGCGAGCAAGGGGCTGCCGCTGCCGCAGCTCGGCGCGGCGATCGCGATCGTGGTCGAGCTTGCAGGTGGCATCATGCTCATCGTCGGCTGGAAGGCGCGCTGGGCGGCGCTTGCCATCGCCGTGTTCACCGCGGCAGCCACCGTGATCTTCCACAATTACTGGGCGATGACGGGTGCCGACGCCTTCACGCAACGGCTGATGTTCTGGAAGAACGTCTCGGTGATCGGCGGGCTCCTTGCCGTCTACGCCTTCGGTCCGGGGCGATGGTCGATCGACCGCGGCTGACGCAGGCCGGCGGGGCGCGCGCAGCGGGCGCCCCCGCCCGCAAGCTGTTCCCGCTTGTCGACAAGGTCAACGACGAGCCTTCGGCCGAATTGGGGTCAGGTTGAATTTTTCACAACGTCGGGCTGCCGCAGATCGGGAGCGATCGTCGGCAGGGCGAGCGAACCGCGCGAACGCCCCCCGCTCGCCAGCATTCTCCGCCGTGCGCTCGATCGCCACCATCATCTGTTCGGCCGATGGCGGCGGATGATTCACGCTGTTGCAATCGAGACGGCGCGTTTGCAAGACGCAGGCCAGGCGGATGCCTGCGCTAAATTCGACCTGACCCCAACTCGATCGACCCCAACTCGATCTGGCCGTCGACGAGGTTGACGATGCGGTCGCAACGCTGGGCGAGCCGGGGGTCGTGGGTGACGATGAGGAAGGCGACGCCGCGCTCGGCGTTGAACTGCCGCATCAGCGCGAAGATCTCGTCGGCCGAATGGGTGTCGAGGTTGCCCGTCGGCTCGTCGGCCAGCACCAGCGGCGGGGCGAGCGACAGCGCACGGGCGATGGCCACTCGCTGCTGCTGGCCGCCGGAAAGCTTGCGCGGGAGGTAGTCGAGCCGGTCGCCGAGCCCGACGGCGCGCAGGAGGTCGCGCGCACCCTCGCGTCGCGCCGGCGTCACCGGCCCGTCGGTGACCATGCCCGGCATCAGCACGTTCTCTGTTGCGGTGAACGCCGGCAGCAGATGGTGGAACTGGAAGACGAAGCCGATGCTGCGCGCACGCAGCGCGGTCAGGGCCCCCTCCGGCAGCGTCGTGGTCTCGCTCGCGCCGAACCTGTACGAACCCGAGCTCGGAGGCTCGAGCAGGCCGATGAGGTTGAGCAGCGTCGACTTGCCCGAGCCCGACGGTCCGATCAGCGCGGTGAACTCGCCCCGTGCGATCGAGAGGTCGATGCCGTGCAGCACCTCGACCTCGACGTCGGTTCCGGCGCCGTACGTCTTGCGGATGCCGGACAGCCGCAGCAGTTCGCCCGGGGCCGGCGCCGGGTCGCCGTCGCGGCGAACGTCGACGGCGGCGCTCACGAGCGAATCGCCTGCGCCGGATCGAGCTGGGCCGCCCGCCGCGCGGGCGCATACGCGGCGACCAGGCCGACGACGACTGCCACCAGCGCCGCTCCGCCCAGCAGGTCGGGCGTGAAGCGAAGGTCGAACAGCGGGCTGCCGTCGGCATTCTTGGCGTAGCGGGCGAAGACCTCCAGCCACGCCACCGCCAGCCCGATGCCGAACACCGAACCCACGGCGCCGACGATCACTCCCTGCAGCAGGAACACGCGCTCCACCTTGCCGCGCGTCGCGCCCATCGCCCGCAGGATGCCGATCTCCTTGCGCTTCTGCACGACCGACACCACCAGCACGCTGGCGATGCCCAGCGCGACGATCACCAGCACGAAGGCGCGGATCAGCCGCGTGGTGATCGTCTGCGCGTTGAGCGCCGACAACAGCTGCTCGTTGGTCTTCATCCACGACTCGACGGTCAGCCCGGTCTGCGCGGAGAGCCGCTGCGCGATCCCCTCGGCAGCGAACAGGTCGTCGACGGTGACGTCGATCTGCGACGCGCCGCCCGGCAGCCGCAGCAGGTTCTGCGCAGTGCGGAACCCGACGTACACGGTCCGCCGGTTGAGGTCGCGCACGCCCAGGTCGACCATGCCGGTGACGATGAACGGATCCGAGATGCTCGGCCCGTCCTCGGCGGTCACCAGCCGGAAACGGTCGCCCACGGCGAGCCCCAGGTCCTTGGCCAGGTCCTTGCCGATCACCGCCTCGCCCGGCTCGACCCGAAAGGTGCCGGCGACGACCTTGTCGTAGATGCCGACGATGCGGTTGTAGCGCACGGGCTCGACGCCGAACAGCGCGATCGACTTGTTCGCGTCGCCGCGTGTCGCGAAACCCGGGCCAGTGACCAGCGGCGACACCGCCTCGACGCCCGGCGTGGCCTCGAGGACCGGGATCAGCGCCTGCCACTGGTCGACCGACTTCAGCCGCTGCGCGCGCGCCTCGATCTTGGGCAGGATCGCCTGTCCCTCGGACGGCGCGACTTGCGGGCGCGCCACTTCCTCGGCGGGGCGCACGACGATGTGCGCCTGCGCGCCCAGCGTGCGCCGGATGGTGTTGCTCTGCAGCCCGGTGACCAGGGCCGTGATGAAGATCACGACGGCGACGCCGACGGCGACGCCGGTGATGATGAGCCAGGTCTGGAAGCGGCCTTCGCGCAGGAACCGCAGCGCGACGACCCACTCGAAGGGCACGTCCGCCGCCTCAGCGCGCGGGCGCCGCGCGGACGCGCGTTCCCGGCGCGACGTCGGGGGCGAGCACGACGACGGTGCCGGCCGGCGCGCCCGAGACGAGCTCGACCTCGCTCGCGCTGCGCGCGCCGAGCCGCACCGGCGTGCGCGCGGTGCGTCCTTCGCTCGCCGTCAGCACCCACGGCGCGTCGCCTGCCGCATCGCGCACGGCCGCGGCCGGGACGACCAGCGCCTGCGCGCGATCGGCGACGACGAGATCGATCGACACCGTCATGTCGGCGCGCAGGAACGCGGGCGGCGCCGGCACGTCGAACTTGGACTCGACGGTGCCGCGCGCGACGTCGATGGCGGGCGCGAGATACGACAGCACCGCGCGAAAGCGTTGCTCTGGATACGCGTCGGCGGAAACCAGCGCCGCCTCGCCGATCCGCAGCAGGCCGAGGTTCTTCTCGTCGATCAGCGCCGTCAGCCGCGCCGGGCCGTCCAGCGCGAGCGTCAGCAGCCGCTTGCCCGGCTGCACGATGTCGCCGGGCTCGACGCTGCGGTCGAGCACCGTGCCTGCGGCCGGCGCGCGCAGCGTCGTCTGCGCGAGCTTCGCCGCGGCGACCTCGCGCGCCGCGCGCGCTTGGGCGAGCTGGTCCTCGAGCTGGCGGCGTTCGGCGCCGGTCGCGGTGTTCGAAGTCGCCTGCGCGCGCGCCGTCTGATACTGGCTGTTCGCCACGGCCAGCCCCCGGCGCGCCTCGTCGACCCGCGCGGCCCCGATGAAGCCCTGCTTGAACAGCTGCTCCTGCCGCTCGGCGTCGCGCTCGATGCTGCGCAGGTTCGCCTCGGCCTGCGCCAGCGCCTCGCGCGCCTGCGGCACCCCGACGTCGCGCCATTGCAGGATCCGCGTCGCCGCCGAGCTCTCGGTGGCCCGCGCCTGCGCCAGCGCGGCCGCGAGTTCACCGGATTCGAGCTCGACCAGCACCTGGCCGGCCGCGACGCGGTCGCCCTCGTCGACCTTCACCGCCTGGACCCGGCCGGTGATCGTCGCCCCGATGTCGGTCTTCGCCGGCGCGAGCACCCGGCCGCTGACGACGACCGTCTGCTTCAGCGGCCGGCTCGCGACCGTCGCGACCTCGACCACCGGGCCCTGCCAGCTGCGCCAGGCCACGACGCCGGCGATCACGAGCCCCACCGCGATGGCGGCAAGCAGGAAGCGGGGGAGACGGGGGAAGGACATCGGCGGCGGGGGCGGGGCGGCAAGCGGCAGCGGGAACGGGTGACCGTTGCCGCCGTGCGTCGGCGGTGTAGCGGCCGCGCGATTATCGCACGCCGAACAAGCGCTACTCCCGTTGCCGCGTGTCGAGCCAGATCGTCACCGGGCCGTCGTTGACCAGGCTCACCGCCATGTCGGCGCCGAACTCGCCGGTGGGCACCGGCTGCCCCAGCTCCCGGGCGAGCGCCGCGACGAAGTCGTCGAAGCGCGGCCGGGCGAGTTCCGGCGGCGCCGCGCCCGACCACGACGGCCGCGCGCCCTTCCTGGTCGACGCGAACAGCGTGAACTGGCTGACGGCGAGGATCGCGCCTCCGGCATCCAGCACCGACCGGTTCATCACCCCGGCGGCGTCGCCGAAGATCCGCAGCGCGACGATCTTGCGGGCGAGCCAGTCGCGGTCGTCGTCGGTGTCGTCGGCGGCGACGCCCGCGAGCACCAGCAGGCCCGGGCCGATGGCGCCGGTCACCCGCCCGGCGACCTCGACCCGCGCCTCGCGGACCCGCTGGATCAGCGCGCGCACGGCGTCACTTCTTGACCACCTTGCGGTCGATCTCGACCAGCACGCCGTTGGCGACGATCAGCGTGGTGATGGTTTCGGGGTCTCCCGGCGCCGGCAGGTAGGTCCAGCGCGCGTGCCGGTCGCCCTTGCCGCCGGTGCGCGTGTCCGGTTGGCCCAGCCGCGAGAGCACCTCGCCCTGCGACATGCCGGTGCGAAGGTGCCGCCGCTCGCTGGCGTCGCGGGGGGGCTTGGCCGGCTTTGCCGTCTTGCCGCTCGCGACGGGGCGCGCGTCGGCGGGCGCGGCCCGGACGCTGCCGCCGGTCGTCCCCGGAACCACCGAAAGCGGCGGCGGGTCGTCGGAAAAATTGCGCAGCTCGCGCCCGTCGGCGCAGGGCGCCTCCTGGTACACCGGCACGCCGCCGGCGCCGCTGCACTTGAACACGCTGCCCTGCGCCAGCGGTGCCGCCAGCGCGCCCAGCGCCGCGACGAGCGCGAGCGCGTGCCGCGGCCCGGCGCCGGACCGACGGGCGGCAGGCCTGCGCGCGAGCGGGGTCTCGGGCATCGCGGGATGGGGCATCGGCAAAGGGTCGGCTCGGCGGTCCCGGCGTTCGGGTTTGCCGCGGCGGCGGAAGGTCGCCGCGGCGCAGGCATTACCATACCGCTTTTCGCCAACGTGCGAACTCGGCCGGACGAACGACCCCGATGAGCCCCTATTTCCGCCACGCCGCCGCCGCGCGGGTGCAGGACATCGCCCCCTTCCACGTGATGGAGGTGCAGACGGCCGCGCGCGCGCTCGAGGCGGCGGGGCGCAGCGTCGTCCACCTGGAGATCGGCGAGCCCGACTTCCCGACGCCGCCGCAGGTGGTGGCCGCGGCGCAGGCGGCGCTGGCCGGCGGGAACATCTACTACACGTCCGCGCTGGGCCTGCCGCAGCTGCGCGAGGCGATCGCCCGGCATTACGCTGACCGGTACGGCGTCGACATCGAGCCCGAGCGGGTCATCGTCACCGCGGGATCGTCCGCAGCGCTGCTGCTGGTGATGGCGCTGCTGGTGAACCGCGACGAGCGGATCCTGATGTCGGACCCGGGGTATCCGTGCAACCGGCACTTCGTCCGCGTGCTGGAGGGCGAGCCGGTCGGCATCGCCGTCGGCGCCGACACCCGCTACCAGCTCTCGGCCGCGCTGATCGAGCGCCACTGGACCGAGGGCACCCGCGGCGCGCTGATCGCGTCGCCGTCGAACCCCACCGGCACCGAAGTCCCGCCGGAAGAAATGGCGCGCATCGCCGCCACGGTCGCGCGCCTCGGCGGCCGGCTGGTCGTCGACGAGATCTACCTCGGCCTCACCTACGACGGCAACGCGCGCTCGGTGCTCGACGTGGCCGGGCCGCACGCCGACGACCTCTTCGTGGTGTCGAGCTTCTCCAAGTACTTCAACATGACCGGATGGCGGCTGGGCTGGATCATTGCGCCCGAGCGCCACGTCCGCGACCTCGAGAAGCTCGCGCAGAACCTCTACATCTCGCCGGCGACGGTGTCGCAGCACGCGGCGCTGGCGTGTTTCCGGCCCGACACGCTGGCGCTGCTCGAGGAGCGCCGGCGCGAGTTCGCCGCGCGGCGCGACCTGCTGGTCCCGGCGTTGCGGCAGCTCGGCTTCGGCATCCCGGTCACGCCGTCCGGCGGCTTCTTCGTCTACGCCGACAGCTCGCGCTTCGCCGCCGACAGCGCCGCGTTCTGCCGCGACGTGCTGGCGGCGACCGGCGTCGCGATCACGCCGGGCATCGACTTCGGCGCGCACCGCGCGAACGCGCACGTCCGCTTCGCCTACACCGTCGCCCGCGACAAGCTCGAGGACGGATTGGCGAGGCTGGCGCGCCACCTCGGCGGCCGGTGAGCAAGGCACGCACCGCCATCCGTCCCGCGGTGGCCGCGGTCGCCGCCGGTGCGGTCCTGCTGGTCGCCGGGTGCGGGCTCGCCGACACGGCGGAGTTCTACTGGCAGGGCGCGGCCGGCCAGGCCGACCTCATCCGGCGCGCGACGCCGATCGAGGAGGCCGCGGCGGCGACCGACGACCCGGTGCTGAAGGCACGGCTCGAGCTCGCGCAGTCGATCCGCGCGTTCGCGTCGCGCGACCTTGCGCTGCCCGACAACCGCACCTTCACCCGCTACGCCGACATCGGTCGGCCGTACGTCGTGTGGAACGTGTTCGCGGCGCCGCCGCTGGCGCTGAAGGCGCGGCAGTGGTGCTTCCCGATCGCCGGCTGCGTCAACTACCGCGGCTATTTCAGCGAGGACGACGCGCGGGCCGAGGCGGCGCGCCTGGCCGCGGCGGGCGACGACGTGCACGTCGGCGGCGTGCCCGCGTACTCCACGCTGGGCTGGCTCGACGATCCGGTGCTGTCGTCGTTCGTCCGCTGGCGCGAGACCGACCTCGCCCGCATCATGTTCCACGAGCTCGCGCACCAGGTCGTCTACGTCAAGGACGACACGTCGTTCAACGAGAGCTTCGCCGTCGCCGTCGAGGAGGCGGGGCTCGCCCGCTGGCTCGACGCGCAGGCCGGGCGGCCCGACCACGCGCAGCTGGTCGCGGCCGCCGCAAGGTCGGAGCGCCTGCGCGCCGACTTTCGCGGCCTTGTCGCCGGCACCCGGGAACGGCTGGCGGAGCTCTATGCCGGCGACGCGCCCGACGCCGCCAAGCGCGAAGCAAAGGCCGCGATCTTCGCGGCGATGCGCGCCGACTACGACCGGATGAAGGCCGGCTGGGATGGCGTGCCGGCGTTCGACCGCTGGTTTGCCACCGGGGCCAACAACGCGGGCATCCTCGCCGTGGGGCTGTACACCGACCGCGTGGCGGCGTTCCGGGCGCTGCTGGCCGCCGAGGCGGGCGACCTGCCGCGGTTCTACTTGCGGGTCAAGGCGCTGGCGGCGCTGCCGCGGCCCGAGCGCGACGCCGCGCTGGCCGGCTTCGAGCGGGCTGCGGCGGGCGCCGCGACCCGTTCGGCCGCCGCCCCCGCCGGGAGGCCGCCGCGCTAGAGGCTTGTTCCGGCAAGGAAAACCGGGTATACTTTTCGATTCCCTTGCCACACCCGCCGCAGACGGGGTGGCCGCCAGCACTGCCGGATCCGTCCGGTCCCGTGCTCAATACGACCTCGAGGAGTGTTCTGCATGCGTCACTATGAACTCGTTTTCATCGTGCACCCCGACCAGAGCGAGCAGGTGCCCGCCATGGTCGAGCGGTACCGCGCGATGGTCACGTCGAAGAACGGCCAGATCCACCGGCACGAGGACTGGGGCCGCCGCCAGATGGCGTACCCGATCCAGAAGGTCCACAAGGCGCACTACGTGCTCATGAACATCGAGTGCGACCAGGAGACGCTGAACGAGCTCGAGCACGCGTTCAAGTTCAACGACGCCGTGCTGCGCCACCTGATCGTCGCGATGCCCGAAGCGGTCGTTGCGCCGTCGCCGATGCTGAACCCGAGCAAGCCTGCGCGCGAAGGCCGCGACGGCGAGCGCGGGGAACGCGGCGACCGCGGTGATCGGGGCGACCGCGGCGACCGCGGCGATCGTCCGCCGCGCGACGGCGACCGCGCCGAGCGCGCGCCGCGCGAAGCTGCGCCGGCGGCTCCGGCGGCCGACAGCCCGGCGCCTGCCTGAAGCGACGCGCGGGCGGCGTGCACGGCGCCAACCGGCTGACGCTTGACGCCACCATCACCGAGCGCGGCGACCTCCGCTACACGCCCACCGGCCTTCCGGCCATCGACTGCCTGCTCCGGCACGCGTCGGTGCAGGCGGAAGCGGGCGGCGAACGGAAGGTCGAGTGCGAGGTGGCTGCGGTGGCGTTCGGCGAAACGGCCCTGGCGCTGGCGAAGCTGCCGGTGTCGACCGCGGTGAACGTCGAGGGTTTCCTCGCGCGCCGCTGGCGGACCGGAACGAGCCTCGCGCTGCACGTCGTGCGCTGCGAACGAATTTTCGAACGAGACTGAACAAAGGAAACGACCATGCCCCGTCCAATGGGTAAAGGCAAGGGCCGCAAAGACGGCAAGAAGCGCGATCGCGGCAACGCGCTGTTCAAGCGGCGCAAGTTCTGCCGCTTCACCGCCGAAGGCGTGAAGCAGATCGACTACAAGGATGTCGACGTGCTGAAGGACTTCGTCCAGGAAAACGGCAAGATCATGCCGGCGCGGATCACCGGCACCAAGGCTCGCTACCAGCGGCAGCTGACCACGGCGATCAAGCGCGCGCGCTTCCTCGCGCTGCTGCCGTACACCGACCTGCACCTGGGGAAATAAGCCATGCAGATCATCCTGCTCGAAAAGATCTCCAACGTCGGCAACCTGGGCGACGTCGTCAAGGTCAAGGCCGGGTTCGCCCGCAACTACCTGATCCCGCAGGGCAAGGCCAAGCGCGCCACGCCCGACAACCTCAAGGTCATCGAGGCGCAGCGCGCCGAGCTCGAGGCGGCCGCCGCCGCGAAGCTCACGGCGGCGCAGGAACTGGCGACCAGGCTCGAAGGGCTGCAGGTGCAGGTGACGCAGAAGTCGGGTGTCGACGGCCGCCTGTTCGGCTCGGTCACCAACGTCGACATCGTCGAGGCGCTGAAGGGCCACGGCATCGAGATCGAGAAGTCGTCGATCCGGCTGCCCACCGGTCCGCTGAAGACGGTGGGCGACCACCCGATCAGCATCGCGCTGCACACCGACGTCGTGTCGCACATCAACGTCACCGTCATCGGCGAAACGGTCAGCGGCTGACGCGCGCGGCGGCCGATCGCCGCACGCCACGAGGGGCCGGTTCGCCGGCCCTTCTTTTTTTCGCTCCGGCGTCGCGTTGCGCCGGCCCGCGGCGGCGGTAGAATCGAGCACTCGGAGCCGCCGTTCGCCGCAGCTCCCGGCAAATCGCCGCCGTTCGCAGCCGCTCCCATGCGGCCCGCGCGGCAAGGCTCCCACCGGTACCGACCTCGTGCCCGACGATCCGCAAATCGACGCCCTGAAGCTGCCGCCGCACTCGCTCGAGGCTGAGCAGTCGGTGCTCGGCGGCATGCTGCTGGACAACGAGGCGGTCGACCGCATCGGCGACGTGCTCGCGCCGAACGACTTCTACAGCGATGCCCACCGCCTGATCTACGACCACGCGACGCGGCTCGTCGCCGACGGCCGCCCCGCCGACGTCGTCACCGTCGCGGAGTCGCTGCAGGGCTTGCAGAAGCTCGACTACGTCGGCGGACTCGCGTACCTCGGCGCGCTGGTGCAGAACGTTCCCACCGCCGCCAACATCCGCCACTACGCGGCGATCGTGCGCGAGCGCAGCGTGCTGCGCCAGCTCGCGGCGACGGCCGGCGACATCGCCGACCTCGCGTACAACCCGATGGGCCGCACCGCCCGCGACGTGCTCGACCAGGCCGAGACCCGTGTGATGCACATCGCCGAGCAGGGCGCGCGCGGCCAGCAGCAGTTCCGCGAGATCGGCACGCTGCTGTCCGAGGTGGTCGAGCGCATCGAGGCGCTGTACAGCCGCGACGACCCGTCCGAGGTCACCGGCGTGCCGACCGGCTTTTCCGACCTCGACCGGATGACCTCGGGCCTGCAGCCCGGCGACCTCGTCGTCGTCGCCGGGCGCCCGAGCATGGGCAAGACGGCGCTGGCCGTGAACATCGGCGAGCACGTCGCGCTGGCGGCCGGCCTGCCGGTGGTGATCTTCTCGATGGAAATGGGCGCGACGCAGCTCGCGATGCGCCTGATCGGCTCGGTCGGCAAGCTCGACCAGCACAAGCTGCGGACCGGGCGCCTGTCGAGCGAGGACTGGGAAAAGCTGACCGTCGCCCTCGGCCGCCTCAACGACGCGCCGATCCTGATCGACGAGACGCCGGCGCTGACCGCGATGGAGGTGCGCTCCCGCGCGCGCCGTATGCGCAAGCAGTACGGCAAGCTCGGGCTGATCATCGTCGACTACCTGCAGCTGATGCAGGCGTCGTCGACCGGCGAGAACCGTGCGACCGAGATCTCCGAGATCTCGCGCGGAATGAAGGCGCTGGCGAAGGAGCTGCAGGTGCCGGTGATGGCGCTGTCGCAGTTGAACCGCTCGCTCGAGCAGCGACCCAACAAGCGGCCGGTGATGAGCGACCTGCGCGAGTCCGGCGCGATCGAGCAGGACGCCGACGTCATCCTGTTCATCTACCGCGACGAGGTGTACAACCCCGACTCGCCGGACAAGGGCACCGCGGAAATCATCATCGGCAAGCAGCGCAACGGTCCGATCGGCACCGTGCGCCTGACGTTCCTGGGCGAGTACACTCGCTTCGAGAACCACGCGACGGCCGGCGGGTACTGACCGCCGCAGCCGCGACTCGCCGCCCCGCCGTCGCGTCCTGCCGCCGACCCTCGTCGATCCCCGCCGCCCGCCGTGCAGCCGCCCGCCTCGCGCAACGCCCCCTGTCCCTGCGGCAGCGGTCGCCGCTGGAAGGAGTGCCACGGCGCGCTCGGCGCGGTGCCGGCGACCGGTGGCGGCGCGGGCGTCGCGGCGCACCCGGCGCGTTCGTCGCCGTCGTCACCGTTGCCGCCGGCCGACGCCGGCGAGCCTCGCCTCGCATCGGCGCTGGCGTCCGCGCTGGAAGCGCAGCGCGCCGGACGTTTCGCCGATGCGGTCGCCGGCTACGACGCCGCGCTCGCGCTTGCGCCCGGCCATTTCGACGCGCTGCACATGCGCGGCGTCGCGCAATTCCAGCGCGGCGCCTTCGACGCGGCGCTGGCCGACCTCGACGCGGCGCTGGCGCGGCGGCCGGCCGATCCCTCGGTCCGCTTCAACCGGCGACTCGTCGCCGACGCGCTGGCGCGACGGCCCGCGGAGGCCGAGATCGAGCGCGCCGCGCCCGGCTTCCGCGACCGCGCGGCGCGGGTGCGGACGCTCCCTCCACCGGCCCCCGATGCGGCCCGCGTCATCGCGTTCCTGCTGCCGCAGTTCCACCGGATCGCGGAGAACGACGCGTGGTGGGGGGAGGGCTTCACCGAGTGGACCAACGTGCGCCGCGCACGGCCGAACTTCACCGGCCACGCGCAGCCGCATCTGCCGGGCGAGCTCGGCTGGTACGACCTGACCGATCCCGCGACGCGCGCGCGGCAGGCGGCGCTCGCGCGCGAGCACGGCATCGACGCGTTCTGCTACTACCACTACTGGTTCGGCGGCAGGCGGCTGCTGCAGGCGCCGCTCGACGCGGTGCTCGCTTCCGGCGAGCCCGACTTCCCGTTCTGCCTGTGCTGGGCGAACGAGAACTGGACGCGACGCTGGGACGGCCTCGACCACGAGGTGCTGATGGCACAGCGCTACGGCGCCGACGACGCGCGCGCGTTCATCCGCGACCTCGCGCCGTACCTGCGCGACCGCCGCTACCTGCGCGTCGGCGGCCGGCCGCTGGTCGTCGTCTACAAGACCGCCGACATCCCCGACCTCGCCGCGACCGTCGCGGTGTGGCGCGACACCGCACGCGCCGCGGGGCTGGGCGAGCTCTACCTTGCCGCCGTGTCGCGGCATGCGCAGGACGACCCGACGCCGTTCGGCTTCGACGCCGCGATCGAGTTCCCGCCGATCGGCCACGCGGCCGAACTCGTCAACGCACGGCGCGAGATCACCAATCCCCGCTTCCGCGGTGCGATCTTCGACTACGGCAACCTCGCCGCCGACTTCCTGCTGCGGCCGCGGCCGGCGTTCCGGCAGTTCCGCGGCGTGACCCCGATGTGGGACAACACCGCACGCCGGCAGGACGACGGCATGATCGTCGACGGCTCGACGCCGGAGGCCTTCGGCGTATGGCTCGAGCACGCGCTGCGGCAGACGCGGCTGCGCCACGCCGGGGACGAGCGCCTGCTGTTCGTCAATGCGTGGAACGAGTGGGCCGAGGGCAACCACCTCGAGCCGGACGCGGCCCACGGCCGGGCGTACCTCGAGGCGGCGCGGGCGGCGCGCGCGGCCGAGCACGAGCCGCCGCGGCTGCGGCCCGCGCTCGGCGAGGTCGAGCGCGACGCCGCGGAGGCGCAGGCGAGCGGGGCGCTCGCGGTGCGGCGCTTTCCGGGCGCCGCGCCGGCGAACGGGACCCGGTCCGCGGTGGCCGGCGCGAACGGCGCCGCGCCGAGGGGGGGCGGGCGCGGCACGGGCGACTCCCGCGCCCGCGTGTCGGTGGTGATGCCGGTGTGGAACCACGCCCGTTTCCTGCCGCGCGCGCTGGCGTCGCTGGCGGCACAGACCACGCTGCCGGCGGAGCTCATCGCCGTCGACGACGGCTCCGGCGACGGCAGCGCGGGCATCATCGCTGCGTTCGCCGAAACCGCGCCGTTTCCCGTCACGCTGGCGACGCAGGCGAACGCGGGCGCGCACGTCGCGCTCAACCGCGGCCTCGCGCTTGCCGCCGGCGACACCATCGCGCTGCTGAACTCCGACGACGCCTACGCACCCCAGCGGCTGGAGCGGCTGGTCGCCGCGCTGGACTCGCGCCACGCGCTGGCGTTTTCCGGCGTCGCGCCCGTCGACGACGACGATCGTCCGCTCGACACGCCGTATGCGCGGGAACTCCTGGAGCGCGTCGCCGAGGTCGGGACGCTGCCGCATCCGCTGTACGCGCTGGTCCGGCACAACCCGGCGGTGTCGACGGGCAACCTCGTGTTCCGGCGCGGCCTGCTCGACGCCACCGGCGGCTTCGCGGCGCTGCGCGTCTGCCACGACTGGGACTTCCTGCTCGCCGCCGCGCTGGCGACCGAGCCGGCGTTCGTGGCGGCGCCGCTGTACGCCTACCGGCTGCACGGCGGCAACACCTTCGCTGGGTCCACGCTCGCCGGGCGGCTCGAGAGCGAGGAGATCCTGGCGCGCTTCTTCGCCGCCGCCGGCGGGCATCCGGCGCTGGTCGAGCCGGCCTCGCGTGCCGCCTTCGTCGCCTTCGCGCGCGACGCGGGGCTCGGCGGCTATCTCGGCGGCGGATGGGCGCGATGACCGCGTCGTTCTCCGCGCCGGCGTCGCGCCTCGCGCCGTGTCCCTGCGGCAGCGGCCGCCGCTGGAAGGACTGCCATGGCGCGCTCGCCGCGGTGGCGCCGTCGCTGACGCTGGACGACGCGCTGGCGCAGGCGCTCGCGGCCCAGCAGGCGCTGCGTTTCGACGAGGCCGAGCGGCTCTACCGCCACGCGCTGGCGAAGGCGCCCGATCACTTCGATGCGCTGCACATGCTGGGCGTCGTGCGGATGCAGCGTGCCGACTTCGACGAGGCGCTGGCGCTGATCGACCGCGCGCTGCTGCTGCGCCCGCACGATGCCGGAGCCCGCCACAACCGCGGGCTCGCCGAGACCGCCCGCGACTGGCATGCCGGGCGCGCGGCGTACGCCGACTGGGTGCGGCGCTGCGACACGCCGGACGCGGCGACGCTCGCGCGCTGGCGCAGCGAGGGAGCGGCCTTTTCCGTGCGGCCGCTGATCTCGGTGGTGATGCCCACGTACAACTCGCCCGAGCGCTGGCTCGCCGCCTGCCTCGACAGCGTGCTCGCGCAGACGTACGACCGGTGGGAACTGTGCATCGCCGACGACGCGTCGCCGGACCCCACCGTGCGGCGCGTCCTGGACGCGTACGCCGCGCGCGATCCGCGCATCCGCGTGACGTACCGCGAGCGCAACGGTCACATCGCCGCGGCGTCGAACAGCGCGCTGGCGCTGGCCCGCGGCGAGTTCGTCGCGCTGCTCGACCACGACGACCTGCTGCCGCCGCAGGCGCTGCACTTCGTCGCCGCGGCGATCGGGAAGCACCCGGACGCCGCGCTGCTCTACAGCGACGAGGACAAGATCGACGAGGCGGGCCGGCGCTACGATCCGTACTTCAAGCCCGACTGGAACGACGATCTCGTCGCCGCGCAGAACTGCGTGTCGCACCTCGGCGTCTACCGCGCCGACGCGGTGCGCGCGGTCGGCGGCTTTCGCGAGGGCTGCGAGGGCGCGCAGGACTGGGACCTCGCGCTGCGCGTCGCCCGCGCGGCCGGCTCGACGCGCATCGTCCACATCCCGCGGGTCCTGTACCACTGGCGCGCCATCGAGGGCTCGACGGCGCGGGCGATGGAGAGCAAGAACTACGCGGCGGCGGCGCAGGAGCGCGCCGTCGCCGACCACTTCGCCGCGCGCGGCGAAGCGATGATGCTGACCCGGGTCGTCAACGGGACGTTCCTCCGGGCCGACCCCGCGGGCACTCCGCCGGCTTTCGTGCTGGTCGTGGCGGCGCGCGTGGGCGACGCGACCGACGTCATCGAGGCGATCGACGCGGTTCATGCGACCTGGGAGGAGCGCGCGCCCGGGGCCCGGTCGATCGAGGTCGTGGCGGTCGAGGGCGCTCCGGAGGCGGCCGGCTGGCCGCTGTCGGCCGCCGATGCGACGGCGATCGACGCCGCGGTCGCGCGCGCCGAGGCCGACGTCGTCATCGTCGTCGATGCCGCGCTCACCCCCGGCCCGGACGCGCTGGCGCTGCTGGCCGCGCACGTGGCGCGGGCGGGTGTCGGCGCGGCCGGGGGCCTGGTGCACGACCACTCCGGTCGCGTCCTCCACGCCGGCTACGTGCTCGATCCCGAGGCGGTGGCGCGGACCGCCTACGCCGGCAAGTCCCCCGGCTGCCTGTCGATGGGGGCGCGCGTCGAGCTGGTGCAGACGCTGTCCGCCGTCGGGCAGGGCGTGCTGGCGGCGCGCCGCGACCGGTGGCTCTCCGTTGGCGGACTGGCGGCGGCGCCGGTGGCGCGGCATTTTCGCGACGTCGACCTCTGCCTGCGGCTCGCCGCGTCCGGTGCGCGCGCGCTGTGGCATCCTGCGGCCGTGTTCGAAGCGGCGCAGATGCCCGGGTCGGCCTCCGGCGATGCCGCCGTGCTGGCCGCCGACGCCGCCGCGATGCGCGAGCGCTGGGGCGCGCGCCTGGCGGCGGACCCCGCGTGCAACCCCAACCTCGCGACCACGCCGCGGCCGTTCGAGCTCGCCTCCGTGCCGCGTCTGCCTGCACACCTCCGATGACAACCATCACCCCCGCCGACATCCGCTTCCTGCCGACCGATGCGGCGCCGCGGGCGTTGCCCTGCACCGTGTGCGGCGACCCCGGCCCGCACCGGCCCCGCCTCGCCGTGCCCGCGCTCGCCCCGCCGCACACGCCGCTGACGCTGCTCGATTGCGCCGGCTGCGGCAGCGGTTTCTACGACCCCCCGGGGATCCGGGATTTTTCCGACCTCGACCTCAACCGCGCGGAGTTCTGGCGCGCTTACGTCGAGACGACCGGCGGCGTCTGGGAAACGCTGTGGCCGCCGCTGGCCGCGTGGCCGAAGCCCGGCGCGACACTGCTCGACGTCGGCTGCGGATTCGGATTCGCCGTCGACGCGTGGCGGCGCGTCCGCGGCGCCGAGGCGGTCGGCGTCGAGCTTGCCGAGTACGGCGAAGCGGGGGCGCGGCTGCTCGACATCACGGTCCACCGCGAGATGCTCGAGGACTGCGCGCCGCTTGCCGGCCGGACCTTCGACGTCGTCTATGCGTCCGAAGTGGTCGAGCACGTTCCCGATCCGCGCGCGTTCGTCGCGCTGCTCGCGCGGTTCGTCGCCGCCGACGGCGTGCTGGTGCTGACGACGCCCTGCATCGACTACGTCAGGAGCGAGCACACGGCGCCGCCGCTGCTGGCCACGCTCGCCCCCGGTTTCCACGGCTTCCTGCTGTCGCCGCGCGCGTTCGAGGCGATGGCGCGCGACGCCGGCTTCGTCCACGTGGACGTGCGCACGTTCGGCGAGCGGCAGGTGCTGTGGGCTTCGCGGCGGCCGCTCGCCGTCGACCCCGCGGCGGAGCGGCTGCGACCGGCGTACTTCGATTACCTGTTCCGCTGGTACGCGCATACCGACCATGCCTCGCCGGTGTGGCAGGGCTACGCCTTCCGGCTGGCCCGCGATCTCGCCAACACCGGGCGGGTCGACGAGGCGGGGCCGGTCGCGCAGGCGCTCGCCGCCGCGCTGGTCCGGCGCTACGGGGCGGCGGCGCTCGAACCCGACGCCATGGTCGCGCGCGCCGGCAACCTCGTCACCCAGACCGACTTCGGCGACATCGCACCGTTCTTCCTGCCGGCGTTCTGGTTCACCCTGGGCACGATCGCGCAGGTCGGCGCGCACGACGCGGCGGCAGCGGAGCGCTGGTACCGCGGTGCCGAGCGGCTGGCGCTCGCGGTCGGCAGGACCGGGCTCCTCTATTTTCTCGAGGCGCTGTCGCTGGTCTGGCCGGCGCGGGCGCGCATCGCGTCGCTGGCGCTGCGCGACGGGCGCTACGGCGAGGCGGTCGCGCGCTTCTCGGCGCTGGCGCGCGATGCGCATGCCCCGTCGGCAGCGCACGGCTACGCGGTGGCGCCCGCCGAGTTCATCGACGCCGAGGTGCCGCGCGCCTGTGGTGAACTGGCGGCGCTCGATCGCTGGGACGACGCGCGAAGGGTGTTCGACGCGTACACCGACGGCTTCGCCAGCCGCTATCCGGGCTACCGCTGGACCGACCCGGCCGGCCTTGCCGCGGCGCTGGCCGCGCCGCCCGAGGCGGTGCCGGCCGATCCGGTGTTCCCGGCGTTCTTCTCCGCGCTGCTCGACGCGCGCGCGTCGCCGCCGCCGGCGGACCTGGCGTCGCGACTGACGGCGATCGTGACGCTGGCGGATGCGCAGCCTTCGCACGCGACGCACGGGGCGCGGCTCGGCTGGTACGCCCGCGAAGCGCGGCAGCGGTTTCCGGCGCTGGTGCCTCCGCCGCCGGCCCCGAAGGCGTTGTTCGAGTTCAGCTTCACGCTGCCGCCGCAGCGCTGAGCACGCCGGCGGCGGCGACAGCCGACGGTTGACCCCCGCCGCGGCTCGCCCAATACTCGGCCGGGCGGACGCCGCAATCCGGTCCGGCGTGCGCCGCGCGCCCGAAATCGGCTACGCTTCGCGTTGCAGGCCGGCGCGGAAGACCGTCACGCAGCGGGTCGGGCGCAAGCCACGAGCGAGGGCAGGGGGATCACACGATGGGCGATTGGCCAAGCTGTCGCCGGCACGCGGCGCGCAATGCGCGGCGACGCGCACCGCGGGCATTGCCGGCACCGCGGGGGGGGCATGAGCCCGACGGGCCGCCCCGAGGGCGAATACCGGAGTGCGCAGCACGAAGGCAGCCCAGTGAGCCCGACGGGCCGCGCCGAGGGCGAATGCCGGAGTGCGCAGCACGAAGGCAGCCCGCAATGAGCGCGCACGAGCCGCTGCGGCTGCACGTGCCGGAGCCCACAGGACGCCCCGGCCGGCACACCGACTTCTCGTACCTTCGCGTCTCGCCCGCGGGCGCCGTGCGGCGCCCGCCGGTCGACACGCTGCCGGTCGAGACCAGCGACCTCGCCTACGAGCTCGTCCGGGTGCTCGACGACGAGGGCCGCGCGGTCGGGCCCTGGGCGACCGAGACCGACCCCGAGCTGCTCCGCGGCGGCCTGCGCGCGATGATGAAGACGCGGATCTTCGACGCCCGGATGCTGATCGCGCAACGGCAGAAGAAGATGTCGTTCTACATGCAGTGCCTGGGCGAGGAGGCGATCGCCATCGCGCACGCGCTGGCGCTCGACCCCGGCGACATGTGCTTCCCGACCTACCGCCAGCAGGGCCTGCTGCTCGCCCGGGACGACGTCGACATGGTCGAGATGATCTGCCAGCTGCTGTCCAACGAGCGCGACCCGATGAAGGGCCGGCAGCTGCCGGTGATGTACTCGTACAAGCGCGCCGGGTTCTTCAGCATCAGCGGCAACCTGGCGACGCAGTTCATCCAGGCGGTGGGCTGGGGGATGGCGTCGGCGATCAAGGGCGACACGCGGATCGCCTCGGGCTGGATCGGCGACGGCGCCACCGCCGAGGCCGACTTCCACACCGCGCTGACCTTCGCCCACGTCTACCGCGCGCCGGTCATCCTCAACGTCGTCAACAACCAGTGGGCGATCTCGACGTTCCAGGCCATCGCCGGCGGCGAAGGCACGACCTTCGCGGCGCGCGGCGTGGGTTGCGGCATCGCGTCGCTGCGGGTCGACGGCAACGACTTCCTCGCCGTCCATGCGGCGTCGCGCTGGGCCGCCGAGCGCGCGCGGCGCAACCTGGGTCCGACGCTGATCGAGTGGGTCACCTACCGCGCCGGCCCGCACTCGACCTCCGACGATCCGTCCAAGTACCGACCCGCCGACGACTGGGCGCACTTTCCGCTGGGTGACCCGATCGCGCGCCTCAAGCAGCATCTGATCGTCATCGGGGCGTGGTCCGAGCCGCAGCACCAGGCGCTGCAGAAGGAACTGGAGGCGCAGGTCGCTGCGGCGCAGAAGGAGGCCGAGAGCTACGGCACGCTGGCCGACGGCCACATGCGCAGCGCCGCCGAGATGTTCGAGGACGTCTACAAGGACATGCCCGAGCACCTGCGCCGCCAGCGGCAGCAGCTGGGAGTCTGAGCATGGACACCGGAACCGAATCGGGCGCGATGGCCGCGGACGCACGCAGGACGCCGATGACGATGATCCAGGCGCTGCGCTCGGCGATGGACGTGATGCTCGAGCGCGATCCCGACGTCGTCGTCTACGGCCAGGACGTCGGCTACTTCGGCGGCGTGTTCCGCTGCACCGAGGGACTGCAGGCCAAGTACGGCAAGTCGCGGGTGTTCGACGCGCCGATCTCCGAGGGCGGCATCGTCGGCACCGCCGTCGGCATGGGCGCGTACGGCCTGCGCGCGGTGGTCGAGATCCAGTTCGCCGACTACTTCTATCCGGCGTCCGACCAGATCGTCTCCGAGGTCGCCCGCCTGCGCTACCGCTCGGCGGGCGACTTCACGGCGCCGATCACCATCCGCATGCCCTGCGGCGGCGGCATCTACGGTGGGCAGACGCACAGCCAGAGCCCCGAGGCGCTGTTCACGCACGTCTGCGGCCTGCGCACGGTGATGCCGTCCAACCCGTACGACGCCAAGGGGCTGCTGATCGCCTCGATCGAGTGCGACGACCCCGTGATCTTCCTCGAGCCCAAGCGGCTGTACAACGGCCCGTTCGACGGCCACCACGACAGGCCGGTGGTGCCGTGGTCGAAGCATCCGCTGGGCGAAGTGCCGGAAGGCCACTACACGGTGCCGCTGGAGTCGGCGTCGGTGTTCCGGCCCGGCAGCGAGCTCACGGTCATCACCTACGGCACGATGGTGTTCGTGTCGGAGGCGGCGGCGGCGGAGACCGGCATCGATGCCGAGATCATCGACCTGCGCAGCATCTGGCCGCTGGACCTCGACACGCTCGTCAAGTCCGTGAAGAAGACCGGGCGCTGCGTGGTCGTGCACGAGGCGACGCGCACCAGCGGCTTCGGCGCCGAGCTGACGGCGCTGATGCAGGAGCACTGCTTCTATCACCTCGAAGCGCCGATCGAGCGCGTCGCCGGCTGGGACACCCCCTACCCGCATGCGCAGGAGTGGGCGTACTTCCCCGGGCCCGCGCGCGTGGCCGCGGCGTTCCGGCGCGCGATGGAGAAATGAATGGCTGAGCCCTGCGCCCGCTGCTGCACCGCGATGCCGACCTCCGGGGAGGCGTGACATGGGCGTGCACGTCATCCGGATGCCGGACATCGGCGAGGGCATCGCCGAGGTCGAGCTGGTCGCATGGCACGTGAGCCCGGGCGACGCCGTGGCCGAGGACCAGGTGCTGGCCGACGTCATGACCGACAAGGCGACGGTGGAAATCCCGTCGCCGGTCGACGGCAAGGTGCTGGCGCTGGGCGGCCAGGTCGGCCAGGTGATGGCGGTCGGCAGCGAGTTGATCCGCATCGAGGTCGCGGGTGCCGGCAACGTCACGGAAGCCCCGGCGGCGGGTGCCGCGTCCTCGGCCCCGGCCGCGCCGGCGGCCCCGCAGGCAGGCGTCGCACCTGTCGCCGCGGCGCGTCCCGCGGCCGCCGGACCGGCCGCGCCGGCGCCGGCGGAACCGCCGCCGCCTTCATCCGCATCCGCGCCCGTACGCGCACCAGCACCCGCACCCGCACCCGCATCGCGCCGACCCGGCGACCGGCCCATCGCCTCCCCCGCGGTGCGCCGGCGCGCGTGGGACCTCGGCGTCGAGCTGCAGTTCGTGCCGGGCAGCGGCACCGCAGGCCGGATCACGCACGAGGACCTCGACGCGTATGCAGCGCGCCGCACGGGCTCAGGCGCGCCGGGCACCGGCGTTCAGTACGCCGAGCGGACCGACGAGGAGGCGATTCCCGTCATCGGGCTGCGCCGCAGGATCGCGCAGAGGATGCAGGACGCGAAGCGCCGCATCCCGCACTTCACCTATGTCGAGGAAGTCGACGTCACCGAGCTCGAAACGCTGCGCTCGAGGCTCAACGAGCAGTGGGGCGCCGAGCGCACGCGACTCACGCTGCTGCCGCTGCTGGCGCGGGCGATCGTGGTGGCGGTGCGCGAGTTCCGAGAGGTCAACGCCCGCTTCGACGACGACAACGGGATCGTGACCCGCCACGGCGCCGTGCACATCGGCATCGCCACGCAGACCGACGCGGGCCTGATGGTGCCGGTGCTGCGCCACGCCGAGGCGCGCGACCTGTGGTCCAGCGCCGCCGAGATCGCGCGCCTCGCCGACGCAGCGCGTGCGGCCAGGGCGACGCGCGATGAGCTCGGCGGCTCCACCATCACCATCACCAGCCTGGGCGCGCTGGGCGGCATCGTCACCACGCCGGTAATCAACCACCCGGAGGTGGCGATCGTCGGGGTCAACCGCATCGTGGAGCGCCCGGTGATGCGCGGCGGCCTGGTGGTGCCGCGGCTGATGATGAACCTGTCGTGTTCATTCGATCATCGCGTAGTCGACGGCGCCGTCGCGGCCCGGTTCGTCCAGGCGCTGCGCGGGCTGCTGGAATGCCCGGCAACGCTGTTCCTGGAATAGCAGATGGAGACGCGGTCGACGACCCTGCTCGTCATCGGCGGCGGCCCGGGCGGCTACGTCGCCGCCATCCGCGCCGCGCAGCTCGGCATCGCGACCACGCTGGTCGAGGGCGGGCAACTCGGCGGGACCTGCCTCAACATCGGCTGCATTCCGTCGAAGGCGCTGATCCACGCCGCCGAGCGGTTCGAGCAGGCCCGCCATTGCGCGCAGGACTCTCCGCTCGGCATCCGGGTCGAGTCGCCGCGCATCGACGTCGCACAGACGGTGCGCTGGAAGGACGGGATCGTCCGCAAGCTCACCGGCGGTGTCGCCACGCTGCTGAAGAAGAACGGCGTGCAGGTCGTCGGCGGCTGGGCCCGCATCGTCGACGGCAAGACGGTGGAGGTGACCACGGGCGACGCGGGCGGCGTGGTGCGCATCGGCTGCGAGCACCTGCTGCTCGCCCCGGGCTCGCGGGCGGTGGCGCTGCCGGCGATGCCGTTCGGCGGGCGCGTGATCTCGTCGACCGAGGCGCTGGCGCCGCAGACGCTGCCGCAGCGTCTGGTGGTCGTCGGCGCCGGCTACATCGGGCTGGAGCTCGGCACTGCCTATCGCAAGCTCGGCGCCGAGGTCGCGGTGGTCGAGGCGCTGGATCGCGTGCTGCCGGCCTACGACGACGAGCTTGCTAAGCCGGTGGCCGCATCGCTGCGACGGCTGGGCGTCGAGCTGCATCTCGGCTGCACGGTGCAGGGATTGAACGACGGCGGCGACGCGGTTCGCATTCGCAGTGCGCAGGGTGAGGAGTCGTCGCTGCCGGCGGACCAGGTGCTGGTCGCCGTCGGGCGCAGTCCGCGCACCGACGGCTGGGGGCTCCAGACCCTGATGCTCGAAATGAACGGCCGCGCGGTGCGCATCGACGACCAGTGCCGGACGTCGATGCGCAACGTCTGGGCGATCGGCGACCTGACCGGCGAGCCGATGCTGGCACACCGGGCGATGGCCCAGGGCGAGATGGTCGCCGAGATCCTCGCCGGACGGCGCCGGCGCTTCGTGCCCGCGGCGATCCCCGCGGTGTGCTTCACCGACCCCGAGGTCGTCGTCGTCGGCCGGACGCCGGTCGAGGCGGCGCAATCCGGTCTGGACTGCATCGTCGCGTCGTTCCCGTTCGCCGCGAACGGGCGCGCGATGACGCTCGAATCAGGCGAAGGGTTCGTGCGGGTCGTCGCGCGCCGCGACAGCCACCTGATCGTCGGCTGGCAGGCGGTGGGTCGCGGCGTGTCGGAACTGTCCGCCGCCTTCGGCCACTCGATCGAGATGGGCGAGCGCCTCGAGGACACCGCGGGCACCATCCACGCCCACCCGACGCTGGGCGAGGCGATGCAGGAAGCGGCGATGCGCGCGCTCGGGCACGCGCTGCACGTGTAGTTCCGCCGTCGGCCGCTGGAGCAGGGCAGGCCGCCCCGCCTTGCCACGACCTGCCCGCAACGCGCGCCCCGGCTAGAGAATCTCTGCCGCGTGATCGGCCAGCCGCGACCGCTCGCCGCGCTGCAGCGTCACGTGGCCCGAGTGCGACCAGCCCTTGAACCGGTCGACGACGTACGTCAGCCCCGAGCTGCCCTCGGTCAGGTACGGCGTGTCGATCTGCGCGATGTTGCCCAGGCACACCACTTTCGTCCCCGGACCGGCGCGCGTGATCAGCGTCTTCATCTGCTTGGGCGTCAGGTTCTGCGCCTCGTCGATGATCAGGAACTTGTTGATGAACGTGCGGCCGCGCATGAAGTTGAGGCTCTTCACCTTGATTCGCGAGCGGATCAGGTCGCGTGTCGCCGCGCGGCCCCATTCGCCGGCCTCGTCGTCGGTCTTGTTGAGCACGTCGAGGTTGTCCTCGAGGGCGCCCATCCACGGATTCATCTTCTCCTCCTCGGTGCCGGGAAGGAAGCCGATGTCCTCGCCGACCGGCACCGTGACGCGCGTCATGATGATCTCCGAGTACACCTTGAACTCGAGGGTCAGCATCAGCCCGGCGGCCAGCGTCATCAGCGTCTTGCCGGTGCCGGCCTGGCCGAGCAGCGAGACGAAGTCGATCTCCGGGTTCATCAGCAGGTTGAGCGCGAAGTTCTGCTCGCGGTTGCGCGCGGTGATGCCCCAGACGTTGTTCTTCTGGTGCGTGTAGTCCTTCAGCGTCTGCAGCAGCGCCGTCTTGCCGGAGACTTCCTTGACGATCGCGTAGAACGGCGTCTCGCCGGCCCGCTCCTGATAGAGGAACTCGTTCTGGAACAGCGACGGGACCAGCGGGCCGCTGATCCGGTAGAACGTGTAGCCGCCCTGCTGCCACGATTCCATTCCCTTGCCGTGGCGGTCCCAGAAATCGTCGGGCAGCTTGCGCAGGCCGGAGAACAGCAGCTCGGTGTCCTCGAGCACCTTGTCGTTGAAGTAGTCCTCGGCGGCGATCCCCAGCGCGCGCGCCTTGATCCGCATGTTGATGTCCTTGGACACCAGGATCACGCTTCGCTTCGGATGGACGCGGGACAGGTGCATCGTCACCGCCAGGATCTGGTTGTCGGCCTTGCCGCCGGCCAGCGACGGCGGCAAGGCCGTCGCGATCGCCTCGGTCTGCAGGAACAGCCGCCCCGTCGCGGCGCCGCCCGACTTTCCGTCGAGCGGAATCCCCTCGTTGATCCTGTCCTCGGCGGCGGTCACGAGCTCGTCGAGAAAGCGCGAGACCTGCCGCGCGTTGCGAGCGACCTCGGTCATCCCCTTCTTGTTGTTGTCGAGCTCCTCGAGCGTGAGGATCGGCAGGTAGATGTCGTGCTCCTCGAACCGGAACAGGCTCGTCGGGTCGTGCATCAGCACGTTGGTGTCGAGGACGAAGAGCTTGCTGGAGGGAAGGCTGCGGAGCGCTCCCCCCGTCCTGGGCGACTTCGACGACTTGCGCGCGACGAGGGAGAGGGGGGCGGGACGGACCTTGCGCTGCTCGACCATGGGCCTCCAGGCGGACGGTTCACGAGGGGGCGCCGGTGGGGAGGAGCGGCGCCGCTTCGGGCTATGCTAGACCGGCCGCGACGACGAACACAAGCCCTTGTGTCGTCCGGGACCCGCGACGCGACCGCTTGTGGCGCAAACGCCGCGCCGGCGGCCTGCCGCCGACACCGGGTCGGCCGCGGACGGCCCGCCGGCGGCCCCGCCGTGCCGGCCAGGGTTCACATTTCCTTCACGAACCGGAGCACCTCCTCGGCGTGGCCGGGCACCTTGACCCCGCGCCACTCGTGCGCCAGCGTGCCGTCGGCCGCGACGACGAAGGTGCTGCGCTCGATGCCGCGGACCTGCTTGCCGTACATGTTCTTCATCCTGATGACGTCGAACTGCGTGCAGACGGCTTCGTCGGCGTCGGACAGCAGGCGGAACGGCAGCCCGAGCTTGGCGGCGAAGCTCTCGTGTGACTTGACCGAATCGCGCGAGATCCCGGCGACGACGGCGCCGGCCTTGGCGAACCGCGCGTGCAGGTCGCGGAACGCCGCGGTCTCGGTGGTGCAGCCGGGCGTGTTGTCCTTCGGATAGAAGTACAGCACGACGGGACTGCCCGCGTGGTCGGACAGCTTGAACGTGCCGCCGCCGGTGGCGGGAAGCGTGAAATCGGCGACTTTGTTCGCGGGCATCGTGGGGCTCCGTGGGGAAGGGGGTGGTGGGCGGGATCGAACCGCTGCGCGTGCCGGTTCGCGGGCAGCCGCGCAGCGCTCAGGCGGCCGCGGCGAGGTCGACGTCGCCGAGAAACTCCGGTCCCTGCAGCAGCAGCGTGCCGGCCCGGCCCGGGACTTCGCCGGGGCCGACGGTGCAGCGCGGCAGCGCCATCGGCTGCAGGGTTTCGAACAGCATCCGCGTCGACCCCAGCGTCCAGCCCTGTGCCTGCCAGCCGACGAGGAGCTGCTCGAACGCGCCCGCGAGGCGCATCCCTTCGAGCTCGGCGCGCAGCGTGAACACGTGACCGTGCGGCGCGGGTTCCCGCGTGCGCTCGAGCAGGTGCGCGGCAACGTTTTCCTCGGTGATGGCGCCGGTGCCGATCAGCTCGTCGAGCGTGGGCAGCGTCGTCGGCAGCTGCGGGCAGCGCACCGGTTCGGCGTCCCACACCGGCAGGTGCGGGTGGGTGCCCCGGCCGTCGGAACAGTACTCGAAGCCCAGCCGCTGGGTCAGCCGGAGCGCGTCCCGGTTCATCTGCCAGCCGGCGGCCCCGTGGACCTTCGGGTCCTCGCCGAAGATCTCGACGTAACGCTCGCAGGCTCGACGCATCTCGTCGGCCGTCCACGTCGCGTCGGCCTGCGCGAGGCCATCGTGCCAGCGCGTGTGGTCCCAGGCGTGCACGCCGGTCTCGAACCCCGCGTCGCGCACCGCGTGCATCTCGGCGACCGCGCGGCGGCCGATGTCGGGGCCCGGCAGCACGGTGCCGTAGAGCAGCGTTCGCATCCCGTAGTGCCTGGCCGCCGGGAACCGCCGCGCCTTGCCGCCGTGGCCGTGGCGGAGGACGCGGCGGATGGCGCGGCCGGTGTGGTCGGGGCCGAGCGAGAACAGGAAGGTCGCACCGACGCCGTGCTTGCGGAGCAGCGCGACGAGATTCGGCACGCCCTCGCGGGTGCCGCGCAGCGTGTCGACATCGATCTTGAGCGCGAGGCGCATCGGGTCCGGCGCTCGCGTCAGCCGACCGGCGCGCGCGCCGGCACGCGCACCGGCGCCCACGCCGGCACACGGACCGGCGCCCACGCCGGCACACGGACCGGCGCGGCACGCGCGTGGCCGGGGGTCCATCCCCGCAACGCTCGCCGCGGGACGCGCAGGCGGCGCCGCGACGGCGGGTGGCCGGTCGATCCGGTCGCGGTGAGGATGGGGGCGCGATTCAAGGGGGGCTGACGTGGCGTCCGGGGACGGGACCCTGGCCAGCGGGCATTTTACCGGACCCACGCCGGCGCGACGCCGGCGCGGCTGCCTGGCGACGACGCGACCGCCGCCGGGGCCGCTGGCGACCGGTTCCGCGGCCCGGCGCGCCGGCGTCGATGGCACCGGTCATCGAGCCTGCACGTCTCGCCATGTTAAATTTCGACGTTTGCACCGCTTGCCACGTCATGACCCGCCCGAACCTTTCCATCGCCGCCGCCCGACCCGACCAGCTGGCTGAGGTCCGGGCGCTGGCGGAGACCGTGTGGCGCGCCCACTACCCCGGCATCATCGCGCCGGAGCAGATCGAGTACATGCTGGCGCGCGGCTACTCCGACGAGGCGCTGGCGCCGTTCGTCGACGGCCCCGAGTGCGGCCTCGACGTCGCGCTCGTCGACGGTGCGCCGGCGGGCTTCGCCGCCTGGTACGCGACCGATCGCATCGGCGAGGTGAAGCTCGACAAGCTCTACGTGCTGCCCTCGGCGCAGCGGGGGGGCGTGGGCGGGGCGCTGATCGCGCACGTCGCGGCGAAGGCGCGCGAGGCCGGTGCCGTGTCGCTGATCCTCAACGTCAACAAGCACAACGCGCAGGCGATCCGCGCGTACGAGAAGCACGGCTTCGCGGTGAAGAAGGCCGTCGTCGTCGACATCGGCGAGGGCTACGTGATGGACGACTACGTGATGGAGAAGCGGCTCTGACCCGCGCCCCGATGCCCAGGCCCCTCGAGCTCTACGACAACTGGGAGCGTGCGCTCCGCCCCTTCACGCCGCTGGTGCGGGGCGGCCCCGTCGGCCTGTACACCTGCGGCCCGACCGTCTACGACTACCAGCACATCGGCAACTTCCGCACGTTCCTGTTCGAGGACGTGCTGAAGCGGGTCCTGGTCTGGAACGGCCTCCTGGTCAACCACGTGATGAACATCACCGACGTGGGCCACCTGACCTCCGACGCCGACACCGGCGAGGACAAGATGGAGAAGGGCTCGCGCCGGACCGGCAAGACCGCCTGGGAGATCGCCGCGCTGTACACCGACGCCTTCCTTGCCGACATGCGCGAGCTCAACATCGAGCCGCCGACGGTGCTGTGCAAGGCGACCGACCACATCGCCGAGCAGATCGCCTTCATCGCCGACATCGAGCGCAACGGGTTCGCGTACCGCACGTCGGACGGCGTCTACTTCGACACCGCGAAGCTGGCGGACTACGGCCACCTGGCGCGGCTCGACGTCGCCGGGCTCGAGGCCGGCAAGCGCGTCGATCTCGGCGAGAAGCGGCGGCTCACCGATTTCGCGCTGTGGAAGTTCTCGGCGCCCGGCGAGTCGCGGCAGATGGAGTGGGACAGCCCGTGGGGCCGCGGCTTCCCGGGCTGGCACATCGAGTGCTCGGCGATGGCGCAGAAGTACCTCGGCGACTGGTTCGACATCCACTGCGGCGGCGAGGACCACATCCCGGTCCACCACACCAACGAGATCGCGCAGACCGAGGCGCGGCTTGCGAGCCACGACGAGATCCCGCACGAGCACCGGCGGCTCGCCAACTTCTGGCTGCACGGCTACTTCCTGCTGCAGAACGACGCCAAGATGGCGAAGTCGGCGGGCGAGTTCCTGCGCCTGCAGTCGCTGATCGACCGCGGCTACGACCCGCTCGCCTACCGCTACCTTTGTCTTACAGCCCACTACCGCGGCCAGATGAACTTCACCTGGGACGCCCTCGACGCCGCCGCGACCGCGCTCGACCGGATGCGGCAGGGATTCCACGCGCTGCCGCAGAACCCCGCCGCGGCGCCCGACGCCGGCCTCGTCGAGCGCTTCGCCGACGACGTCAACGACGACCTCAACGTGCCGCGCGCGCTGGCCGTCGCGTGGGAGGCGCTGCGCGGCGACCTCCCCGGCGCGGTCAAGCGCGCGACGCTGGCGCGCTTCGACGACGTTCTGGGCCTGCGCCTCGCCGCTTGGCGGCCGAAGGTCGAGGTCGCGCCGCCGGCGGTGCAGGCGCTGGCCGACGCGCGCTTCGCCGCGCGGCGCGCGAAGCAGTGGGCCGACGCCGACCGGCTGCGCGCCGAGCTGCACGCCGCCGGGTGGGAGACGGAAGACCGCGCCGACGGCTACACGCTGAAGCGGCGCTGAGCCGCGTTCTGCGCGCGCCAGCCGGCGACACGCGGCGCGCCACCGAACCGCCGACCCGACCCGGAGAGGAAACCGATGAAGCTCGCGACGCTGCACAACGGAACGCGCGACGGCCAGCTCGCCGTCGTGTCCCGCGACCTTGGCCGCGCGGTCCCCGCGACGGGCATTGCGCCGACGCTGCAGGCGGCGCTCGACGACTGGGAAATCGTCGCGCCGAAGCTGGCCGAGCTCGCCGCGGCACTCGACGGCGGCGACAGCGGGACGCGCCACGCCCGGCCGTTCGACGCGAAGGCCGCGAGGGCGCCGCTGCCGCGCGCGTACCAGTGGGCCGACGGCTCCGCGTACGTCAACCACGTCGAGCTGGTGCGCAAGGCGCGCGGCGCGACGATGCCGCCCGAATTCTGGACCGACCCGCTGATGTACCAGGGCGCGTCAGACCACATGCTCGGCGCCGGCGAGGACATCGTGCTGGCCGACGAGGCCTGGGGCATCGACTTCGAAGCGGAGGTCGCGGTGATCACCGGCGACGTGCCGATGGGAACGGCCGCGGACGCCGCGCGGGGCCACGTCCGCCTGCTCATGCTGGTCAACGACGTCAGCCTGCGTAACCTCATCCCCGCCGAGCTGGCCAAGGGCTTCGGGTTCTTCCAGTCGAAGCCGGCGTCGGCGTTCTCGCCGGTCGCGGTGACGCCGGACGAGCTGGGCGATGCGTGGCGCGACGCCAAGGTCCACCTGCCGCTGGTATCGCACCTCAACGGCGCGCTGTTCGGCCGGCCCAACGCCGGCGTCGACATGACTTTCGACTTCGGCCAGCTGATCGCCCACGTTGCCAGGACCCGCGACCTCGTCGCCGGCAGCATCATCGGCTCGGGGACGGTGTCGAACAGGGAGGGCGAGGGCCCCGGCCGGCCGGCGTGCGACGGCGGCGCCGGCTACGCCTGCATCGCCGAGCAGCGCACGGTGGAGACGATCCTTGCCGGCAAGCCGATGACGCCGTTCATGCGCTTCGGCGACCGCGTGCACATCGAGATGCTCGACGGCGGCGGCCGCACGATCTTCGGCGCGATCGACCAGGTCGTCCGCCAGTCCCGCTGACGACTGCGGGCGAAAGCGCGAAGGGGCCGGCCCGCGACGGGACGCGGCCGGCGCGTCGGGCCGCGCGGCGATCCCCTGGCCAGGGCCGCACGGCCGTCCCGCGGTCGGCCCGCGGTCAGGTCAGGTGATCGCGTCAGCTGCCGGGTTCGCCAGCGTCGCGCCGCTTCTGCCACAGCACGTCAGGCCGGCCCGCGCTGCGGTTCAGCGCGCGCGCCAGGACGAACAGCAGGTCCGAGAGCCGATTGAGGTAGCGGCGGGCGGGCTCGTTGACCGGATCGTGCGCGGCGAGATGCACGACCGCGCGCTCGGCCCGCCGGCAGACGGTGCGCGCGACGTGCGCGAGCCCGGCCACGCGGGCGCCGCCGGGCAGGATGAATTCCTTCAGCGGCGGCAGCGTCGCGTTGAACGCCTCGACCGCCTGCTCCAGCCGGCCGACGTGCGAGTCGGTCACCGCGGTGTAGCCGGGAATCGACAGCTCGCCGCCGAGATCGAACAGGTCGTGCTGGACCGCGGTGAGGCAGCGGGCAACGTCGTCGGGCAGCGGCTCGGCGAGCAGCACGCCGAGGGCCGAGTTCAGTTCGTCGACGTCGCCGATGGCGGCGATCCGCGCCGAGTCCTTGGCGACGCGCGAGCCGTCGCCGAGGCCGGTGGTGCCGGCGTCGCCGGTGCGGGTAACGATCTTCGACAGCCGGTTGGCCATGGCGGTCCTGGTTCGGGTGATGCGGCGCAGCATACGGAAACGCGCCCGGCGCGGCAAGCGCGCGCAGTATCATCGTCTCGCCCTCGCCACGGAGTCCCGCGATGAACGCCACTGCCGAAACGCCCTACGTCCTTTCGTCCACCGTTGCCGGAGTCTGCACGGTGACGCTCAACCGCGGCGACCGCTTCAACGCGCTGTCGCGGCCGATGCTCGCGGCGCTCGAGGCCGAGCTCGATCGCATCGCGGCGGACCGCGGCGTGCGTGTCGTCGTGCTGGCCGCCGCGGGGCGCGGGTTCTGCGCCGGGCACGACCTGAAGGAACTGCGCGCGCACGCCGACGCCGCTTGGCAGCGCGAGCTCTTCGCCGCGTGCAGCCGCACGTTCACCAAGCTGACGACGCTGCCGCAGCCGGTGATCGCGCGCGTTCACGGCATCGCCACCGCCGCCGGCTGCCAGCTGGTCTCGATGTGCGACCTGGCGGTGGCGGCGCACGCTGCCACCTTCGCGCTGCCGGGGGTGAACATCGGGGTCTTCTGCTCGACCCCCGCGGTCGGCGTGGTGCGCAACGTCGGCCGGAAGCGCGCGATGGAAATGCTCCTGACCGGTTCGCCGGTCGACGCGACGACCGCGGTTGCCTGGGGGCTGGTCAACCGCGCGGTGCCCGCGGAGGCGCTCGACGCCGAGGTGGCGGCGCTGGCCGCGACCATCGCCGGCAAGAGCCCGGCCGTGGTCGCGCTGGGCAAACGGGCGTTCTACCGCCAGGTCGACGAGACGCTGGCCGCCGCCTACGCATCGACGGGGGAGGCGATGGCGTGCAACCTGCTGGAGCCCGACGCGGCGGAAGGCATCGACGCGTTCCTGGGCAAGCGGCCTCCGGTTTGGGGAGGCTGAGCGGGGGGGGCGGCGGCGCCGCCTCTGCCTCCCCCGGTCGCGACGCGCTGCCGGGACCAGTCATCTATAAGATATAAGACCTCTTGACTTTTTTGTTGTTGCGTCGCAGCATGCGGCCGTTGTGACCTGGATCAAGCGGGCTGGCGGCGCAGGCTGCCACGATCCTGCGACCCAGCCGGAGGGAATCACCGGCGCGCGACCACGGGGAGGACGGCATCATGGCGGAAACCGCACGGGTGGACTGGCAGGCAATCGCCGCCGATCCGCGATTCCAGGAACTGCACCGGAAGAAGTCCGGCTTCCTCTGGGGCCTGATGATCTTCTCGGTCCTCTACTACTTCCTGCTGCCGATCGGCGCGGCGTATTTCCAGCAGCTCTTCAGCATCAAGGTCTGGGGGCCGGTCAACGTCGGCCTGCTGTTCGCGCTGTCCGAGTTCGTGGTCGCCTGGGGCATCGCGCTCATCTATTCGCGCCGCGCCAACACCGTGTTCGACCCGATGGCCGCGGACATCGTCAAGGACATCGAGAAGCGCTACGGGGTGAAGAAATGAACGCGCGCCGCATCGCATTCGCCGCCATCGCCGCGGGCCTGCTGGCCGTGGCGACCCCCGCGCTGGCACAGGGCGCGGTCGCCGACAAGTGGCGCTGGCTCACGTTCCTGGTCTTCGGCGCGATCATCGGCACGACGATGTTCGTCACGTACCTCGCCGCCAAGCGGGTCAAGAGCGCAGCGGACTTCTACACCGCCGGCGGCGGCGTGTCCGGCCTGCAGAACGGATGGGCGATCGCCGGCGACTACCTGTCGGCGGCGTCGTTCCTCGGCATCGCGGGCCTGATCTCGATCTGGGGCTACGACGGCTTCATGTACTCGGTGGGCTGGCTGGTCGCATACATCACCGTGCTGCTGGTGATCGCCGAGCCGTGCCGGAACATCGGCAAGTACACGCTGGCGGACATCCTCGCCTACCGCAACAATCCGCGGGCGACGCGCATCGTCGGCGCCATCTCGGTGATCACGGTGTCGACGTTCTACCTGACCGCGCAGATGGTCGGCGGCGGCGTGCTGGTGAAGACGCTGATCGGCATCGACTACGAGATCTCGGTCATCGTCGTCGGCATCCTGATGCTGGGCTACGTGCTGTTCGGCGGGATGGTCGCCACGACCTGGGTGCAGATCATCAAGGCGGTGCTGCTGGTGACGGCGTCGATCGTGCTGGTCATCATGGTGTGGTCGCAGTACGGCTTCTTCGGCGACTTCCTGAACAACGTCATCGCCGACCCGAAGGTCCAGGCGCGCGTCGCGCAGATCCTGGGTGACGGGGCGAAGAACATGACGCCGACCGAGCTCGGGACGCGCTTCCTCGAGCCGGGGCTGCTGTTCAAGGCGCCGATCGACCAGATCTCGCTGGGCATGGCGCTGGTTTTCGGCACCGCCGGCCTGCCGCACATCCTGATGCGCTTCTTCACCGTGCCGACGGCCAAGGCCGCGCGCATCTCGGTGATCTGGGCGATGGCGATCATCGGCGGCTTCTACGTGCTGACGCTGTTCCTCGGCATGGGCTCGGCGATGAAGGTCGGCGCAGACCAGATCCGCGCGATCGACCCGGGCGGCAACATGGCGGCGCCGCTGCTGGCGCAGGCGCTGGGCGGCGGCGCGGATTCGCTGCTCGGCAACTTCATGCTCGCGTTCGTCGCGGCGGTGGCGTTCGCCACCATCGTGGCGGTCGTAGCCGGCCTCGTGCTGGCGGCCGCGTCGGCGATGGCGCACGACCTCTGGGTCGGCGTGATCCGCAGCGAGCACGTGACGCCGCAGGAGCAGGTCAAGGCGGCGCGGATCGCGACGGTGATCGTCGGAGCGATGGCCATCGCCATCGGCATCGCGGCCAAGGGGCAGAACGTCGCCCACCTGGTCGCGCTGGCGTTCGCGGTCGCCGCGTCGGCCAACTTCCCCTGCGTGCTGCTGACGCTGTACTGGAAGCGCTGCAACACCGGCGGCATCGTGCTGGGGATGATCGTCGGCACGCTGACCGCGATCGGCCTGGTGCTGGTGTCGCCCAACATGACGTATCCGCTGGCGGTCAGGGCCGCGCAGGAAAAGGTCGTGGCGGCGGAAACCGCGAAGCTGGCGACGCTGTCGACGCAGCTCGCGGCGGCGGCCGATACGGCGGCGCAGGACAAGGCGAAGGCGGCGATCGCCCGCAGCGAGAAGGCCAAGGGCGCAGCCGAGGCGCAGATCAAGGCGCTGGGCGACTCCCGGACGTCGCTGGTGGGCCTCGAGAAGCCGCTGTTCGAGCTGCGCAACCCGGGGCTGATCTCGATCCCGCTGGGCTTCCTGGCGGTGATCCTCGGGTCGCTGTTCTATCGCGACAAGCGCGCGCTGGACATGTGGGACGAACTGTACGTCCGGCAGAACACCGGCATCCTCGCGTCGAAAGCCGCGGCCCACTGACGCACTGGCGTCGACGTCGTACCAAGACCCCCGCCGCCGTGCGGGGGTTTTTTTGCCTGCGCCCTGCCGCGAGGCGGGGACATTTTTAGCTTGCGCCCGACGCCGGACGTTCGTAACGTAACGCCATGACCTCCACCCCGCCCCTCGTGTTCGACGCGACGCGCGATTTCCTGCGCCGCTTCCCCCCGTTCAATCGGATGCCCGACGATGCGCTGGAGTTCGTCGTGCCGCGGCTCGAGCTCGCGTACTTCGGCCGCGACGCGACGCTGCTGTCGCCGCAGTCCGGCGACGTCGCGTTCCTCTACATGGTCCAGCGCGGAAGTGTCGGCAGCCGTCCTGCCGACCCGCGCGCCGGCCCCGATCCCGCGCTCGGCCCGGGCGACTTCTTTCCGGTCGGCGCGCTGTCGGCCGGAGGCCCGACGACCAAGTTCTACACCGCGGCGCAGGACACCTTCTGCTATCGCCTGCCGCGCGAGGACTTCCTCGAGCTGCGCCGCCGCTCGCCCGACTTCGAGCGCTGGTGCACCCAGGCGATCACCGAGACGCTGAAGCAGTCGCTGGCGCAGCTGCAGGGCCAGTACAGCCAGCTGGCGGCGGAGCAGCAGACGCTCACACTCCCGCTGGCCGATCTGCTCCGGCGCGCTCCCGTGACCACGCCGGCGAGCGCCCCGCTGACCGAGGCGCTGGCGCGGATGCGCGACGCGACGGTGCGCACCATCGTCGTGGTCAACGACGCCGGCGTGCCGGTGGGGATCTTCACGCTGATCGACCTGCTGCAGCGCGTCGTGCTGACCGGGCGGCCGCTGTCGACACCGGTCGCCGAGGTGATGACGGCGCCGGCGATCACCGTTGCCGCCGAGGCGACCGCGTACGAGGCGCTGGCGATCATGGCCGAGCGGCAGATCCGGCAGCTCATCGTCGTCGACGGCGACCAGGTCGCGGGGCTGGTGTCCGAGCGCGATCTCTTCTCGCTGCAGCGCGTCTCGATGCGGCAGGTGACCGGCGGGTTGCGCGCGGCGAAGAGCGTCGACGAGCTGAAGCGCATCGCCGACGACATCCGCCGCCTGACGCAGAACCTGCTGGCGCAGGGCGTGGCCGCCGAGCCGCTGACCCGCACCATCGTCTCGCTCAACGGCGCGCTGTCGCGGCGGGTCATCGAGATCACGCTGCTGCGGCACGACCTCGGCGACATCGACTGGTGCTGGCTGGCGCTGGGCAGCGAGGGGCGCGGCGAGCAGACGTTCGCGACCGACCAGGACAACGCGCTGGTCTTCGCCGCGGAGGACGATGCCGACGCCGGGCGGCAGCGGCCGGCGCTGCTCGCGTTCGCCGCCGACGTCAACGACGGGCTCGACGCGTTAGGCTTTCCGCGCTGCACCGGCAACGTGATGGCGAGCAATCCCGAGCTGTGCCTGTCGGTCGAGGAGTGGCGCGGCCGCTTCCTGCAGTGGCTGCGCGAGCCCACCCCGCAGGCGCTGCTGCAGGCGAACATCGTGTTCGACTTCCGGCCGCTCTACGGCGACACCACGCTCTCCGACGCGCTGCGCGACTGGCTGCACGGCTACACGCAGGACAACAAGCCGTTTCTGCGCCTGATGGTGCAGAACGCGCTGGAGGTCGAGCCGCCGCTCGGCCTGATCCGGACCTTCGCCGTCGACGACGATCCGGCGAGCCCGGGCAGCGTCGACCTCAAGACGCGCGGAACGCGGATCTTCGTCGACGCGGCGCGGGTGTTCGCGCTGGCCGGCGGCATCGCGGAGACCGGCACCGCCGCGCGGCTGCGGGTGGCCGGCGACGCGCTCGGGGTGGAGCGCCGGCACGTCGCCGCGACGGTCGAGGCGTTCCATTTCCTGCAGCTGCTGCGGCTGCGGCAGCAGCACCTGCCCGGCGCGCACGGCACCGCCAATCGCGTCGACCCCTATGCGCTCAACGAAGTGGACCAGCAGATGCTGAAGGAAGCCTTCCGGCAGGCGAAGAAGCTGCAGCAGCGCCTCAAGGCCACCTGGCAGCTGTAGGCCGCCACCCCGGGACCTCCGCGTGGGCATCTTCGGCACCGTCGTCGACTACCTGCTGGGCGGCCCGAAAGTCGGCGGCCCCGACGAGGAGCGGCTGCGCCGATGGTTCGCCATCCCGGCGCAGCCAGCCGCGCTGCCGCACGCGCTCGCACGCTACGTCGTCGTCGATACCGAGACCACCGGGCTCGACATGAGGCGCGACCAAGTCATCGCCATCGGCGCCGCCGGCGTCGACGGCGGCGTGCTGCGACTGGCCGACTGCTTCGACGTCGTGCTGCGGCAGGCGAGCGCCAGCCCGGACGCGAACATCCTCATCCACCACATCGGCGGCGAGGCGCAGCTCGCCGGCGTCGAGCCGAAGCAGGGCGTGCTGGGGTTCCTCGAGTACCTGGCGAAGTCGCCGCTGGTCGCGTTTCGCGCCGAGTTCGACCGGACGATGCTCGCGCGGGCGGTGAAGGCGGTGCTCGGGGTGCCGTTCCACCATCCCTGGATCGACCTCGCGGTGCTGCTGCCGGCGCTGTTTCCAAAGACCGAAGCGGCGACGCTGGACGAGTGGATCGGCCACTTCGGACTGGCGGGCGCCGGGCGGCACCACGCGCTGGCCGACGCGTTCGCGACGGCGCAGCTGCTGCAGATCGTGCTGCACGCCGCGGACCACGTGGGCATGGGGACCGCGGCCGACCTCATCGCGATCCAGCGCGCGCAGGTCTGGCTCGGCAAGCGGTGACCGTGGGTGCGCCGCTGCTCTCGGTGCGCGGGCTCGCCGCGTGGTACGGCGAGTCGCAGATCCTGCACGGCGTCGACTTCGACGTCCCGGCCGGCGAGGTGGTGACGCTGCTCGGACGCAACGGTGCCGGCAAGTCGACGACCCTGAAGTCGATCATGGGCGTGCTGCCGCGACGCGAGGGCTCGATCGTGTTCGACGGCACCGAAACGATCCGCCTCGCGTCGAACCGGATCGCGCGGCTCGGCGTCGGCTGGTGCCCCGAGGAGCGCGGCATCTTCGCGGGCCTCGACGTCGAGGAGAACCTGCTGCTGCCGCCGACGGTGCGGGCCGGCGGGCTGCAGCTCGACGAGATCCTCGCGCTGTTCCCCAACCTGCGCGAGCGGTTGCGGACCCCGGGCACGCGGTTGTCCGGCGGCGAGCAGCAGATGCTTGCGATCGGCCGCATCCTGCGCACCGGCGCGCGGCTGCTGCTGCTCGACGAGCCGACCGAGGGACTCGCTCCGGTGATCGTCCAGGAGATCGGCCGCACCATCGAGGCGCTGAAGGCGAGGGGATTCACGATCCTGCTGGTCGAGCAGAACTTCCGCTTCGCCGCCGCGCTCGCGGACCGCCACTACGTCCTCGACCATGGCCGCGTGGCCGACATGGTCCTGCGGGCGGACGTCGCGGCCAACCTGCAGAAGCTCCACGACTACCTCGGGGTCTGACCGGACGCACCGAAATCGTGCGGTGTTGCCGGTGCCGGGCTTTTCGCGCAAGATTGCCGCCGTTCCTGCGGTGCAATGTCGCGCCCGGTTCCCCCCGACCCCCTCCACGAGGCTCTCCTCATGCGCTTTCCCTTCCTTCGCCGGGCGCTCGCCGCCGCCGCCGTCGCCTCCTCGCTCGCTTTCGTCCCGACGGCGGGCGCCGACGACCTCAAGATCGCCGTCGGCGCCGACGTCACGTCGATCGATCCGCATTTCTTCAACCTGTTCCCCAACAACAACGTCGCCGAGCACATCTTCGACAAGCTGGTCCAGATGGACGCGGACTCGAAGATGATCCCGGGGCTGGCCACGTCGTGGAAGGCGCTCGACGAGACCACGTGGGAATTCAAGCTGCGCAAGGGCGTCAAGTTCCACGACGGCTCGGAGCTGACCGCCGAGGACGTCGCGTTCTCGATCGACCGTGTCGCGCAGATCCCGAACAGCCCCGGACCGTTCGTCGCCTACACCAAGGCGATCGTGGGCAAGCAGATCGTCGATCCGTACACGATCCGCTTCAAGACCGCGGTGCCGCATCCGCTGATGCCCAACGACCTGTCGACGATCTACATCGTGTCGAAGAAGGTCGCCACCGGCGCCACCACCGAGGACTTCAACAGCGGCAAGGCGACGATCGGCAGCGGCCGCTTCAAGTTCGTCCGCTACGCGTCCGGAGATCGCGTCGAGCTCGCCCGCAACGACGCGTACTGGGGCGACAAGGTGGCCTGGGACAAGGTCCAGTTCAAGATCATCAAGAACGAGGCCGCCCGCGTCGCCGCACTGCTCTCCGGGGACGTCGACGCGATCGAGAACGTGCCGACGCAGGACCTCGCGCGGATCAAGAAGGATCCCAAGTTCACGACGACGTCGAAGATCTCGCACCGCGTCATCTATTTCAACTTCGACCACCTCGACCGCGTCAGTCCGTTCATCACCGGCAAGGACGGCAAGCCGCTCGCGAAGAACCCGCTGCTCGACCTCCGCGTGCGCAGGGCGATCAGCAAGGCGATCAACCGGCCCGCGATCGCCGAGCGCGTGATGGAGGGGCAGGCCGATCCGTCGGGCCAGCTCGTGTCCGAGAAGCTGTTCGGGCACGTGCCGGGACTGAAGGCGGAGCCGTACGATCCGGAAGGCGCGAAGAAGCTGCTGGCCGAGGCGGGCTATCCCGACGGCTTCAACCTGACGATCCACGGGCCCGCCGGCCGCTACGTCAACGACGAGAAGATCGTCCAGGCGGTCGCGCAGATGCTGTCGCGGGTCGGCATCGGCGCCAAGGTCGAGACCGCGCCGATGGCGCCTTACTCGGCGCGGGCCTCGAAGCAGGAGTTCAGCTTCCACATGGTCGGCTGGGGCGCGTCGACGGGCGAGAGCTCGAGCCCGCTGCGCTCGCTGCTGGCGACGTTCAACCGCGACAAGGGGCTCGGCGCCGTCAACTGGGGTCGCTACAGCAACCCGAAAGTCGACTACGTGATCGAGCAGGCGCTGCAGCAGGTCAACGACGAAAACCGCCGCGCGATGCTGCAGCAGGCGACCAAGTTGTCGATGGACGACCTCGGGATCATGCCGATCCACTTCCAGTACACGATCTGGGCGACGAAGAAGGGCGTGGCGTACACCCCGCGTACCGACGAGTACACGCTGGCGTTCCAGTTCCGCCCGGTAAAGGGCTAAACTCGGGGCGATCCGCCCGCGGCGGCCGGCGCGCATCCCGCGCCGGGCCGCCGCGGTCGTTTCCGCCCACCGCCGCCCATGCTCGTCTACATCATCCGCCGCAGCCTGCAGAGCGTCGTCGTGCTGTTCGTCATGTCGCTGATCGTGTTCATCGGCGTGTACGCGATCGGCAACCCGATCGACATCCTGATCAACCCGCAGGCGGACCAGATCGACCGCGAGCGGGCGATCGCCGCGCTGGGTCTCGACAAGCCGCTGTGGGAGCAGTACGCGGTGTTCCTCAAGGGGGCCGTCACCGGCGACCTCGGGCGCTCGTTCGTCCATGCCGTGCCGGCGCTGGGCCTGATTCTCGAGCGGATGCCGGCGACGCTCGAACTCGCGATCGTCGCGATGCTGCTCGCAATCACCTTCGGCATTCCGCTCGGCCTGTGGGCCGGGCTGCGGCCGAACGGCTTCGCCGGCAGGACGATCATGGCGGGATCGATCCTCGGCTTCTCGCTGCCGACGTTCTGGGTCGGCCTGATGTTCATCATGGTGTTCTCGGTGATGCTCGGCTGGCTGCCGTCGAACGGGCGCGGGCCGACGACGCTGCTGCTCGGCATCCCGGTATCGTTCCTGTCGCTCGAGGGCTGGCAGCACCTGATCATGCCGGCAACGAACCTGGCGCTGTTCAAGCTGGCGCTGCTGATCCGCCTGACCCGTGCCGGCGCGCGCGAGGCGCTGCTGCAGGACTACGTCAAGTTCGCGCGGGCCAAGGGCCTGACCAACGCGCGGGTGATCGGCGTGCACGTCCTGCGCAACATCCTGATCCCCATCGTCACCGTCATCGGCCTCGAATTCGGCTCGGTCATCGCGTTCGCCATCGTCACCGAAAGCGTGTTCGCGTGGCCGGGGATGGGCAAGCTCCTGATCGACTCGATCGGCGTGCTCGACCGGCCGGTGATCGTCGCCTATCTGCTGATCATCGTCACCATGTTCATCGTCATCAACCTCGTCGTCGACGTGCTCTACTCGGCGCTGGACCCGCGCGTGCGGCTCGCCGACAGCAAGGGCTGACCGATGGCCGCCGCGCCGATGCCGCTTCCCGTCCGCGACGCCGAGTCGCCGTTCCGCCGGATCGTCGCCGACTTCTGCCAGAACCCGCTCGCGGTGTTCGGCGCCGGGCTGTTCCTCGTCATCCTGCTGGCGGCGCTGTTCGCGCCGCTGATCTCGCCGCAGAACCCCTACGATCTGGCGCAGCTCGACGTCATGGACAGCCGGCTGCCGCCGGGGTCGGCGACGCCGGCCGGCGGCACGTTCTGGCTCGGCACCGACGACCAGGGGCGCGACATGCTGTCGGCGATCTTCTACGGGCTGCGCATCTCGATCGGCGTCGGCGTCGCGAGCACGGTGCTCGCGCTGCTGATCGGGCTGACGATGGGTCTCGCCGCGGCGTATTTCGGCGGCCGCATCGAGACGCTGATCATGCGGATCGTCGACATCCAGCTCTCGTTCCCGGCGATCCTGATCGCGCTGATCCTGATCGCCGTGCTGGGGCAGGGCACCGGCAAGGTGATCGCGGCGCTGGTGACGATCCAGTGGGCCTACTACGCGCGGACCGTCCGCAGCGCGGCGCTGGTCGAGAAGCGCAAGGAGTACATGGAAGCCGCGCGCTGCCTCGCCCTGTCGCCGGCGCGGATCGTGTTCCGTCACCTGCTGCCGAACTGCCTGCCGCCGATGATCGTGGTCGCGACGGTCCAGGTGGCCGCGGCGATCGCCCTCGAGGCGACGCTTTCCTTCCTCGGTCTCGGGCTGCCGATCACCGAGCCGTCGCTGGGCCTGCTGATCGCGAACGGCTACCAGTATCTGCTGTCGGGCAAGTACTGGATCAGCTTCTTCCCCGGGATCGCGCTGCTGCTCACCATCGTCTCGATCAACCTCGTCGCCGACCAGCTGCGCGACGTGCTGAACCCCAGGCTGCAGCGATGAGTTCGACCGCAGGCACGTCCCAGTCGCGCTCGCCGATCCTCCGGGTCGAGGGGCTGAAGACGCATTTCTTCACCAAGGCCGGCGTGGTCCGCGCGGTCGACGACGTGTCGTTCGAGGTGGCCAAGGGCGAGGTGCTGGGCCTGGTCGGCGAGTCCGGCTCCGGCAAGTCGATGACCGGGTACTCGATCATGGGCCTGATCGATCCGCCGGGCCGCATCGTCGCCGGCCGCATCGAACTCGCCGGCCGCGACCTCTCGCGCCTGTCGGCCGAGGAGATGCGCCGGCTTCGCGGCAACCGGGTCGCGATGATCTTCCAGGACCCGATGATGACGCTCAATCCGGTCCTGCGCATCGACCGGCAGATGATCGAGACCATTCTCGCGCACGAGAAGGTCGGCGAGCAGGCGGCGCGCGAGCGCTCGCGTGCGGCGCTGGCCAGGGTCGGCATCCCGTCGCCGGACGAACGCCTCAATGCCTATCCGCACCAGTTCTCCGGCGGCATGCGGCAGCGGGTCGCCATCGCGATCGCGCTGCTCAACGACCCCGACCTCATCATCGCCGACGAGCCGACGACCGCGCTCGACGTCACGATCCAGGGCCAGATCCTCTACGAGATGCAGAAGCTGACGCGCGAGACCGGTGCGGCGATGATCTGGATCACCCACGATCTGTCGGTCGTCGCCGGGCTGGCCGACCGCGTCTGCGTGATGTACGCCGGCCGGATCGTCGAGCAGGGGACGACGTGGGACGTGCTGACGACGCCGCGCCATCCGTATACGCAGGGGCTGCTCGACTCGGTCCCGTCGCGCAGCGTGCGCGGCGCGCGGCTGAAGCAGATTCCCGGCATGACGCCGTCGCTGCTCGAACTCGGCCCGGGCTGCCCGTTCCGCGAGCGCTGCGCCTTCGCGACCGCGGCCTGCGAAGTCCTGCCGCCGATGCGGCAGCACGGCAGCGGCACCCACGCCGCGTGCTGCCACCACCCGCTCGTGCACGAGCCGGCGGTGCCGGCATGAGCCCGACGGGCCGCCCCGAGGGCGAATACCGGAGTGCGCAGCACGAAGGTCCACCAATGAGCCCGACGGGCCGCCCCGAGGGCGAATACCGGAGTGCGCAGCACGAAGGTCCTCCAATGAGCCCGACGGGCCGCCCCGAGGGCGAATACCGGAGTGCGCAGCCCGAAGGTGGTCCGGCGAGCCCGACCGTCTCGCCGACGCGTACGGGCGAAGCCGCGCGGGGTGCAGGTGGTGCGCCCGAGGCGCTGCTGACGCTCGCCGCGGTCAGCAAGAAGTTCGTGAAGTCGCTCGACGTCGCGGCCAGACTCGGCAACCTGCTCGGCGCGCAGGTGCGCGAGGAAATCGTCCACGCGGTCGACCGGGTCGACCTGGCGATTCCCGCCGGCGAGGTCGTCGGGCTCGTCGGCGAGTCCGGATGCGGCAAGTCGACGCTGGGGCGGCTCGCGGTGGGCCTGCTCGCTCTGACCGAAGGCGAGCGATTCTGGCGCGGGCACCCGCTGTCGGGGCTGCCGGCCGCCGACGCGCGGCGCCAGCAGCTCAAGATGCAGATGATCTTCCAGGATCCCTATGCGTCGCTGAATCCGCGGATGCGCGTCGTCGACATCGTCGGCGAGGCGCCCGTCGCGCACGGGCTGATCAGCCCGCGCCAGCAGGTCGAGTACGTCGGACTGCAGCTGAACCGCGTCGGCCTCGACCCGACGCTGATGCGGCGCTTTCCGCACCAGTTCTCCGGCGGGCAGCGCGCGCGCATCGGCATCGCTCGCGCTCTCGCCGTCAAGCCCGAGTTCCTGGTCTGCGACGAGTCGGTCGCCGCGCTCGACGTGTCGATCCAGGCGCAGGTGCTCAACCTGTTCATGGACCTCCGGAGCGCGCTCAACCTCACGTACCTCTTCATCAGCCACGACCTCGGCGTCGTCGAGCACATCAGCGACCGCGTCGTGATCATGTACCTCGGGCGGGTGGTGGAATCGGGGCCGACGCCGGAGCTCTTCGCCGCGCCGAACCATCCGTACACGCAGGCGCTGCTGCACGAGGTGGGCAAGGTCGAGCCGAAGAAGCGCACGTTCGTGCCGGTGAAGGGAGAGATCCCGTCGCCGCTCGACCCTCCGCCCGGCTGTCATTTCCATCCGCGCTGCCCGCACGCGATGGCGAAGTGTCGCGAGGAAGCTCCGCCGCTCGTCACCATCGCGCCGGGCCGGCAGGCCGCGTGCTGGCTCAACGCCGCGACGTGACGCGATGGCCGACGCGATGACGGGCGCGATGGCGGACGCGGTGCGCCGGCACGACCCGGACGGGGACACCCTGCCGCTGGTGTTCGACTCGCCGCATTCCGGCGAGTGGTACCCCGACGACTTCGACCACCTGCCACCGCGCACCGTCGTGCGGCAGGCCGAGGACACCCACGTCGCCCGGCTGTACGCGTGCGCTCCGCGCCATGGCGCGACGCTGGTCGAGGCGCGGTTCCCGCGCGCCTACCTCGACGCCAACCGCAGCCTCGCCGACATCGATCCGGAGCTGCTCGCGGATGCCTGGCACGAGCCGGTCGCGCCGACGCGCAAGACCGAGCTCGGCATCGGGCTGGTGTGGCGCGTCGCGCGTGGTGGCGTTCCGATGTACGCGCGGAAGCTGACCGCGGCCGAGATCCGGGCCCGCATCGACCGCTGCTGGCGACCCTATCACGACCTGCTCGCCGGCGTGCTCGATGCGCGGCACGCGGCGTTCGGCGCCGTCTGGCACGTCAACTGCCACTCGATGCCGGCGGTCGGCGACGCGCTGTCCGACGACCCGGGCCGCGAGCGCGCCGATTTCGTCCTCGGTGACCGCGACGGGACGACGTGCGCGCCCGCGTTCACCGCGTTCGTGGCGGCCGAGGTCGCGGCGATGGGCTACAGCGTCGCCGTCAACGATCCGTACAAGGGGGTCGAGATCGTCCGCCGGCACGGGCGGCCGCGCGAGGGGCGGCACAGCCTGCAGATCGAGATCAAGCGCACGCTCTACATGGACGAGGCGACGCTCGCGCCCAACGCCGGCTACGCCCGGCTCGAGGCCGACGTCGCGCGACTCGTCGCCGGGCTGGCGGGATTCGTCCGCAGGGAGACTGGTCAGACCACTTGACCGGTTTTCGGGCGACTGCCAAACTCCCGCACACTCGAAGCGCCGGTCGGCCCGCGGCCCGGCACGGCGCCGCGCGACGTCGCGCCGTCACCCGGACGGCGCGGGCTGCCGAACCCCCATCCATGCCGCTGCCAGGAGGCTTCATGTCCACCCTTTCGCGCGCCTTCGCGCGCCTTGCGACGTTCATCGTTCTCGCCGTGGTTGCCGGTGGCGCGGTGGCGCAGAACTACCCGAACCGCCCGCTGACGTTCATCGTGCCTTGGGGCGCGGGCGGCGGCACCGACACCACCGCGCGCTACTTCGCGGCGATGCTGGAAAAGGAACTCGGCCAGCCGGTCAACGTCGTCAATCGCACCGGCGGCAACGGCGTCGTCGGCCACAGCGCCATCGCGTCGGCGCCGGCGGACGGGTACACCATCGGCATGATCACCGTCGAGATCACGATGATGCACTGGCAGGGGCTGACCGAGCTCAACCCGACGTCGTACACGCCGCTCGCGCTGGTCAACGCCGACCCGGCCGGGTTCACGGTGCGCGCCGACTCGCAGTGGAAATCGGTGAAGGAAGTGCTGGATTACGCCAGGGCGAATCCCGGCAAGCTGAAGGCGTCGGGCACGGGCCAGGGCGGCATCTGGCACCTCGCGCTCGCCGGCCTGATGAACGACACCAAGATCCCGCAGACCGCGATTCCGTGGGTCCCGTCCAACGGCGCGGCACCGGCGATGCAGGACCTCGCCGCCGGCGGCGTCGACGTCGTCACCTGTTCGCTGCCCGAGGCGCGTGCCCTGATCGACGCCGGCAAGGCGCGGCCGCTTGCGGTGATGGACAGCAAGCCCTCGCCGCTGTTCCCGAATGCGCCGACGATGAAGGCGGCGTCCGGCAGCGACTGGACGGTGTCGGCGTGGCGCGGCATCGCCGGCCCGAAGGGGATGCCCAAGGACGTCGAGACGCGGCTGGTCGCCGCGGTCAAGAAGATCTGGGACAGCCAGGAGTTCAAGGACTTCGCCTCGAGCAAGGGCTACGGCACCGCTTGGGCGGCGCAGTCCGACTTCGCCGTGTTCATGGCCAAGGGCGACGCCGACATGGGCGTCGTCATGAAGGCCGCCGGCCTGGCCAAGTGATCGTGGCGGTGCGCGGGCCGGCGACGTCGGTCCGCCGCCGCGGCATTCGCCGTTCCGTGCCCGTCGCCGGTCCGCCGGCGGTCGCGGCGTGGTCCGGACGGCGCCACATTCCACCGCCGGTGGTCCGATGAAGATCAACGACGCCGTCTTCGGCGCACTGCTCGTCATTCTCGGCGGGGCCGTGCTCTGGCACGTCCAGTCCTTTCCGAAGATCCCCGGGCAGCAGGTCGGCCCCGCGCTCTTTCCGGGGCTGATCAGCGCCGGCCTCGTCGTCGCCGGGGCGCTGCTCTGCGTCTCGGGCGTGCGTGCGCGCCGGTCGGGCGAGGCCTGGTTCACGGTTGCCGACTGGATGGGCTCGCGCGGGCATTTCACCGCGTTCGCGGCGATCCTGCTGGGAGGCGTCGCGTACGTCTGGCTTGCCGAGCCGATCGGCTTCCTGCTCGTCGCCCCGGTGCTGCTGTTCGTCTGGATGCTCGTGCTCGGCGTGAAGCCGCCGCGCGCGGCGCTGATCGCGGCGATCGGCACGCTGGCGATCTGGTACGTCTTCTACAAGCTGCTGCGGGTCCCGCTGCCGTGGGGCTTGCTGAAGAACCTCGCCTTCTGAGATGAACGCGCTGGCCACCGCCGCCGGGATGGTGTTCGACCCGTACACGCTGCTGGTCATGCTGGTCGCGTCCGTCTACGGGCTCTTCGTCGGCGCCGTGCCGGGCCTGACGGCGACGATGGCGATCGCGCTGCTGGTGCCGGTCACGTTCTTCATGGCACCGATCCCCGCGATCGCGGCGATGGTGACCGCGACCGCGATGGCGATCTTCTCCGGCGACATCCCCGGCTGCCTGCTGCGGATGCCCGGCACGCCGGCGTCGGCCGCGTACACCGACGAGGCGTACGCGATGACGCGCAAGGGCGAGGCCGAGCTCGCACTGGGTGCCGGCCTGGTGTTCAGCGCCATCGGCGGGCTGTTCGGCACCGCGGTGCTGATCGTCGCCGCGCCCGCGCTCGCGGAGTTCGCGCTCAAGTTCAGCTCGTTCGAGTATTTCTGGCTGGTGCTGCTGGGGCTCACCTGCGCGATCGTGATCACCTCCGAGCGGCCGCTGAAGGGCATCGTGTCGCTGCTGCTCGGCCTGCTGATCGCCTGCGTGGGCCTGGGCAATCCGGCGGGCTTCCCGCGCTTCACCTTCGGCAGCACCGAGCTCATGGGCGGCATCGGCCTCATTCCGCTGATGATCGGCATGTTCGCGGTATCGGAGATCCTCCGCTTCGCCGTGCACACCGGCCCGAAGCTGCTGATCGTCGACCAGCCGATCCACAACGTCTTCCGCGGCATATGGGCGCTGACGAAGAGGTACCCGATGCAGATCCTGCGCGGCAGCGCGCTGGGCACCGCCGTCGGTGCGCTGCCCGGCGCGGGCGCCGACATCGCCGCCTGGATGAGCTACGCGATCAGCAAGAAGATGTCGAAGGAACCGGAGAAGTTCGGCACGGGGCACGTCGAGGGCATCGTCGAGAGCGGGGCGGCCAACAACAGCGCGCTGGCCGGCGCTTGGATTCCCGCGCTGGTGTTCGGGATCCCTGGCGACTCGATCACCGCCATCGTCATCGGCGTCCTCTACATGAAGAACATGAATCCGGGGCCGACGCTGTTCACGCAGAACCCGCAGAACATCTACGCGGTGTACCTGCTGTTCATCGTCGCCAACCTGATCATGATTCCTCTGGGCTGGCTGTGCATCAAGGCGGCGAAGCGGATCCTGCGCGTGCCGCGCGAGGTGCTGATGCCCGTGATCCTGCTGTTCTGCCTCGTCGGCGCCTTCGCGATCAACAACACGCCGTTCGACATCGGCGTGATGCTGGTCGCCGGCGTGGTCGCGTTCTTCCTCGAGGAGAACGGCTTCCCGGTCGCGCCCGCGATCCTCGGCGTCGTGCTGGGCACGATGCTCGAGGAGAACTTCGTCACCTCGATGATCAAGGCGGACGGGCAGCTGGCGGCGTTCTTCGCCCGCCCGGTCGCGGCGCTGCTGGGGGTGCTGACGCTTGCGGCGTGGTTCCTGCCGCCGGTCGTGCGCCGCCTGCGCCGGGTCGCCGGAGCCTGACCAAGCGGTGGTCGGGCCCGGACGCGGCCCGAACACGGCTGCGGGCGTAGGCGGGCGCGGGGGCGATGAAGGTACCGCGGATGAGGGTGCCGCGGACGACGGGCGCGGCCGGGCGCGTCGGCGCCTGGTCCCGGTCCGCGCCGTCGCGTTGCCCGTTCATGCGGCGGCGCGGTATAATCTTTCGGATTTGCATCGACGGGGTCGGTTTGCACCATTTCGGCGCGTCGGCGGTGCGGTTACGGGTGGCTTCGGTCGGATGGCGCGAATTCCGTGCGCCGGGTCCGGGCCGGGGCGGCGGCAGGGAAAAGGCGGTTCGTCAAAGGCAGGCGGGTTCGTTGATGCGCAAGCGGCTGGTCGTCGGCAACTGGAAGATGAACGGCGGACTCGCGGCCAACGCGGCGCTGCTGGCCGCCCTCGTACGCGACTGGAAATCGCCGCCCGACCGGGAAATCGCCGTGTGTGTCCCGTATCCGTACCTCGGCCAGGCGCAGGCTGCGTTGCGCGGCACCGCGGTGGGTTGGGGTGCGCAGGACGTCAGCGAGCACGTTGCCGGGGCCTACACCGGCGAGGTGTCCGCCGGGATGCTGGCGGAGTTTGGCTGCCGGTACGTGCTGACGGGGCATTCGGAGCGCCGGCAGCACTACGGCGACACCGATGCCGGCGTCGGCGCGAAGACCGTCGCGGCGATGCGGGCCGGGTTGATCCCGATCGCATGCGTCGGCGAGACGCTGGCCGAGCGCGACGCCGGGATGACCGGCGCGGTGGTGCTGCGCCAGCTCGATGCGGTGCTGGCGGCGCTGGCGCAAGGTGCCGCGGCGCCGTGGGTGCTGGCCTACGAGCCGGTGTGGGCGATCGGCACCGGGCGGACGGCGGCGCCCTCGGAGGCGCAGGAAGTGCACGCGACGCTGCGGGCGCGGCTGGTCGCGGCGGGAACGAAGGACGTGCCGCTGCTTTACGGCGGCAGCGTGAAGGCGGGCAACGCTGCGGCGCTGTTCGCGATGGCGGACATCGACGGCGGCCTCATCGGCGGCGCGTCGCTGGACGCGGCGGAATTTTTGGCGATTGCCGCTGCCTGAATCCAGGCGGCGACGGCGCGGAAGAGAACAGGAACAGAGAATGGGAATCCTCGAGACGGTGGTGCTGGTGCTGCACCTCGCGGTCGCCGTGGCGATCTGCGGCTTCGTGCTGCTCCAGCACGGCAAGGGCGCCGACATGGGCGCGGCATTCGGCAGTGGTTCGTCGGGCAGCGTGTTCGGCTCCGCCGGGTCGGCGAACTTCCTGTCGCGGACGACCGCGGCGCTGGCGACCGTGTTCTTCGTCTCCAGCCTGGGGCTCACGTATCTTGCCAGCTCCCGCAGCGTGCCGGTCGGCGCCGTGATGGAACAGAAGGGCCTGATGGACAAGCTTCCCGCCGACAAGGTCGCGCCGAAGGCCGGCGACGTGCCGCCGCTGCCCGCCGGAAGCGTCGTCCCGCCGACCGAACCCGCCAAGGCGGCCCCGGTGTTGCCGGCGGCGCCCGCGGGAACGAAGTCGGGCGAGGTGCCGAAGTAACGAACGCAGGACGGAGCGCCGGCCCGTGATGCCGGCGGCGGGGGCCGGGCCGGATGCCGGCGGCCGCGAACGAACGTCATCGCCGACGTGGTGAAATTGGTAGACACGCTGTCTTGAGGGGGCAGTGGCGAAAGCCGTGGGAGTTCGAGTCTCCCCGTCGGCACCAGATTGGCAACGTTGCGCGGGCGGGTGTCCCGTGCGGCGACGAGCAGGACGCACGGTACGGGCAACCCCGTCCGGCCACGGTCCCGACCGGACCGGGGTCCGGGCGCAACGACGGCGACGGTCCGGGCCAACCCCCGGCGCGCGCCGACCAACATGCTGGAACAGTACTTTCCGATCCTTCTCTTCATCCTCGTCGGCCTGACCCTCGGGCTGGTGCTGCTGACCGTCGGCAGCGTGGTCTCGCCGAGCCGGCCGACCCCGGAAAAGCTGTCGCCGTACGAGTGCGGCTTCGAGGCCTTCGAGGACGCGCGGATGAAGTTCGACGTCCGCTACTACCTCGTCGCCATCCTGTTCATCCTGTTCGACCTCGAGATCGCGTTCCTCTTCCCCTGGGCCGTCGTGCTGCCGGACATCGGCTTCGAGGGCTTCGTCGCGATGATGGTGTTCCTCGCCATCCTCGTCGTCGGCTTCATCTACGAATGGAAGAAAGGCGCGCTCGAGTGGGAATGAGCGGCGCGCGGAGGTAACGGCGACCATGGCGATCGACGGCGTACTCGAGAAGGGCTTCGTCACGACCACGCTCGACGGCGTGATCAACTGGGCGCGCAACGGCTCGATGTGGCCCGTGACCTTCGGCCTCGCGTGCTGTGCGGTCGAGATGATGCACGCCGGCGCCGCGCGCTACGACCTCGACCGCTTCGGCATCGTGTTCCGGCCGAGTCCCCGCCAGAGCGACGTGATGATCGTCGCCGGCACGCTGTGCAACAAGATGGCGCCGGCGCTGCGGAAGGTGTACGACCAGATGGGCGATCCCAAGTGGGTGATCTCCATGGGTTCCTGCGCCAACGGCGGCGGCTACTATCACTACTCGTACTCGGTCGTCCGCGGCTGCGACCGGATCGTGCCGGTCGACATCTACGTACCGGGCTGCCCGCCGACCGCGGAGGCGCTGCTCTACGGCATCCTGCAGCTCCAGAACAAGATCTGGCGCACCAACACCATCGCCCGCTGATGACGACCCGCGTCGAACAGCTGACCGCCGACGTCCGCGCTGCGCTCGGCGACGCCGCCACCTCCGTCACCGCCGCGTTGGGCGAGGTGACGGCCGTCGTCCATCCCGACCGCTGGCCGGCCGCGATGCGCACGCTGCGGGACCGGCCGGAACTGCGGTTCGAGCTGCTGATCGACCTCTGCGGCGTCGACTACTCGACGTACGGCAACGGCGCCGGCGAGGGTCCGCGCTTCGCGGTCGTCTGCCACCTGCTTTCGCTCGCCAACAACCAGCGGCTGCGCGTGCGCACGTTCGCGGCGGACGACGAGTATCCGGTGCTGGACACGCTGGTCGACGTCTGGCCGGTCGCCAACTGGTTCGAGCGCGAGGCGTTCGACCTGTACGGCATCATGTTCGCGGGGCACCCCGACCTGCGGCGCCTGCTCACCGACTACGGCTTCGTCGGCCACCCGTTCCGCAAGGACTTTCCGCTGACCGGGCACGTCGAGATGCGCTACGACCCGGAGCAGAAGCGGGTGATCTACCAGCCGGTGACGATCGAGCCGCGCGAGATCACTCCGCGGGTGATCCGCGAATCGAACTACGCCGACGACGCGGGCTTCCGCAAGGGCTGACGGGGCGATGGCCGAGATCCGCAACTACACCATGAACTTCGGGCCGCAGCATCCCGCGGCCCACGGCGTGCTGCGGCTGGTGCTCGAGCTCGACGGCGAGGTGATCGAGCGCGCCGACCCGCACATCGGGCTGCTGCACCGGGCGACCGAGAAGCTCGCCGAGCACAAGACCTACCTCCAGTCGCTGCCGTACATGGACCGCCTGGACTACGTGTCGATGATGTGCAACGAGCACGCGTACTGCCTCGCGATCGAGAAGCTGCTCGGCCTCGAGGTGCCGCTCCGGGCGCAGTACATCCGCGTCATGTTCGACGAGATCACGCGGATCCTCAACCACCTGCTGTGGCTCGGCTGCCACTCGCTCGACGTCGGCGGCATGACGACCTTCCTCTACTGCTTCCGCGAGCGCGAGGACCTGTTCGACATGTACGAGGCGGTCTCCGGCGCGCGGATGCACGCCGCCTACTACCGCCCGGGCGGCGTCTACCGCGACCTGCCGGAGCGCATGCCGCAGTACCAGGCGGCGAACGCGCGCAACGCCCGGGCACTCGCGCGCATGAACGAGAACCGTCAGGGTTCGCTGCTCGACTTCATCGACGACTTCACGCGGCGCTTCCCGGCGTACGTCGACGACTACGAGACGCTGCTGACCGAGAACCGCATCTGGAAGCAGCGGACCGTCGGCATCGGCGTCGTCTCGCCGGAGCGCGCGATGGCGCTGGGGTTCACCGGCGCGATGCTCCGCGGCTCCGGCGTGCCCTGGGACCTGCGCAAGAAGCAACCCTACGAAGTCTACGACCGGATGGACTTCGACATCCCGGTCGGCACCAGCGGCGACTGCTACGACCGCTACCTGGTGCGCGTCGAGGAGATGCGGCAGTCGAACCGGATCATCCGCCAGTGCGTCGAGTGGCTGCGCGCGAACCCGGGTCCGGTGATCGTCGATAACCACAAGGTGGCGCCGCCCTCGCGCGAGTCGATGAAGTCGAACATGGAAGGGCTGATCCACCACTTCAAGCTGTTCACCGAGGGCATGCACGTGCCGCCGGGCGAGGCCTACGCGGGGATCGAGCATCCGAAGGGCGAGTTCGGCGTCTACATCATCTCGGATGGCGCCAACAAGCCGTACCGCGTCAAGCTGCGCGCGCCGGACTACGTGCACCTGGCCGCGCTCGACGAGATGTCGCGCGGGCACATGATCGCCGACGTCGTCGCGATCATCGGGACGCAGGACATCGTTTTCGGGAGCATCGACCGGTGACACTGTCCGCCGCAGCGCTCGAGAAGATCGACCGCGAGGTCGCCAAGTACCCGGCCGGCCATGGGCAGTCGGCGGTGATGGCGGCGCTGGCCATCGCCCAGGACGAGCACGGCTGGCTGTCCACGGCGACGATGGACGCCGTCGCGAAGCACCTCGGCATGCCGGCGGTGGCGGTCTACGAGGTGGCGACGTTCTACTCGATGTACGACCTGGCGCCGACCGGCCGCTTCAAGCTGTCGATCTGCACCAACCTGCCGTGCGCGCTGTCGGGCGCCAACGAGGCCGCCGAGCATCTCAAGGCCTCGCTGGGCGTCGGCTTCGGCGAGACGACGGCCGACGGCGTGTTCACGCTGCGCGAGTACGAATGCATGGGCGCCTGCGGCGACGCGCCGGTGCTGACGGTGAACAACAAGCGGATGTGCTCGCGGATGCAGCCCGCGGCGATCGACGCGCTCGTCGCCGAGCTGCGGGCCGCGGCCGGCAAGACGGGGTGACCGGATGAACGCGCCTTCCGACCTGCTCGACTTCGGTCCCGACGCGATCATCCTCGCCGGGCTCTCCGGCCGCAACTGGCGGCTGGACGACTACGTGAAGCGCGGCGGCTACGAGGCGCTGAAGAAGATCCTGGCCGAGAAGATCCCGCCGGCGACGGTCATCGGCGAGGTCAAGAAGTCGGCGCTGCGCGGACGCGGCGGCGCGGGCTTCCCGACCGGGCTCAAGTGGAGCTTCATGCCGCAGCAGTTCCCCGGCGACAAGTACCTCGTCTGCAATTCCGACGAGGGCGAGCCCGGCACGTTCAAGGACCGCGACATCATGCGGTACAACCCCCACGCGCTGATCGAGGGCATGGCGATCGCCGCCTACGCGATGGGCTGCCGGCGCGGCTACAACTACGTGCACGGCGAGATCTGGGACACCTACGCGCGGATGGAGGAAGCGGTCGCCGAGGCGTTCGAGGCGGGGCTGCTCGGCGACAGCATCCTCGGCTCCGGATTCGACTTCCACCTGCACAACCACCACGGCTACGGCGCGTACATCTGCGGCGAGGAAACGGCGCTGCTGGAATCGCTCGAGGGGAAGAAGGGGCAGCCGCGGTTCAAGCCGCCGTTCCCGGCTAGCTTCGGCCTCTACGGCAAGCCGACGACGATCAACAACACCGAGACCTTCGCCGCGGTGCCGTGGATCATGCGCAACGGGGGCGAGGCGTTCCTCGATCTTGGCCGGCCGAACAACGGCGGCACCAAGATCTTCAGCGTCTCCGGCGACGTGGCGCGTCCGGGCAACTACGAGGTCCGGCTCGGAACGCCGTTCGCGGCGCTGCTCGCGATGGCGGGGGGCATGCGCGACGGCCGCGCGATCAAGGCGGTGATCCCCGGCGGATCGTCGATGCCGGTGCTGCCCGGCGACGTGATGATGGCGACCGACATGGACTACGATTCGATCGCCAAGGCCGGCTCGATGCTGGGTTCGGGCGCGGTGATCGTGATGAACGACACGCGCTGCATGGTCAAGTCGCTGCTGCGGCTTTCCTACTTCTACTACGAGGAGTCCTGCGGCCAGTGCACTCCCTGCCGCGAAGGGACGGGGTGGCTGTGGCGCGTCGTCGACCGGATCGAGCACGGCAAGGGCCGGCCCGAGGACCTCGACCTGCTGCTGTCGGTCTCCGACAACATCGCCGGCCGCACGATCTGCGCGCTGGGCGACGCCGCGGCGCTGCCGGTCAAGAGCTTCGTGAAGCACTTCCGCGACGAGTTCCAGCACCACATCGATCACCGGCGGTGCCTGGTGCCGACCTACGTCTGATGCAAACGCGATGCTGAACCTCGAAATCGACGGCCGGCCGGTGGAAGTGCCGAACGGCAGCACGGTGATGGACGCGGCCAACAAGCTCGGCGTCTACGTGCCGCACTTCTGCTACCACCGCAAGCTGTCGATCGCCGCCAACTGCCGGATGTGCCTGGTGCAGGTCGAGAAGGCGCCGAAGCCGCTGCCGGCGTGCGCGACGCCGGCGACCGACGGCATGAAGGTGTGGACGCATTCCGAGCAGGCGGTCAAGGCGCAGAAGGGGGTGATGGAGTTCCTGCTCATCAACCACCCGCTCGACTGCCCGATCTGCGACCAGGGCGGCGAGTGCCAGCTGCAGGACCTCGCGGTCGGCTACGGCGCGTCGGGCTCGCGCTACACCGAGGCGAAGCGCGTCGTCTTCCACAAGAACCTCGGCCCGCTGGTGTCGGCCGAGGAGATGACCCGCTGCATCCACTGCACGCGCTGCGTGCGCTTCGGGCAGGAGATCGCCGGCGTCATGGAGCTCGGCATGGCGGGTCGCGGCGAGCACTCTGAGATCCTCTCGTTCGTCGGCCGCAGCGTCGATTCGGAACTCTCCGGCAACATGATCGACCTCTGCCCGGTGGGCGCGCTGACGTCGAAGCCGTTCCGCTACGCCGCGCGCACCTGGGAGCTTTCCCGGCGCAAGTCGGTGGCGCCGCACGACTCGCTGGGCAGCAACGTCGTCGTGCAGGTGAAGGGCGATCGCGTCATGCGCGTGCTGCCGCTCGAGAACGAGGCGGTCAACGAGTGCTGGCTGTCCGACAAGGACCGTTTTTCCTACGAAGCGCTGAATGGCGAAGAGCGGCTCGACCGGCCGCTGGTCAAGCGCGACGGCGAGTGGCGCGAAACCGACTGGCAGTCCGCGCTGGAGTTCGTCGCCGCGCGGCTCGCCGAGATCGTCGCCCGCGACGGCGGCGAGGCGCTGGGCACGTTGGTGTCGCCGCACGCGACGCTCGAGGAAATGGCGCTGGCGGCGCAGCTCACCCGCGCGCTCGGCAGCCCGAACGTCGATTTCCGCCTCCGGCAATCGGATTTCCGGGGCGACGGCCGGGGCGCGGGCATCCCCTGGCTCGGGCTGCCGGTCGCGGCCCTCGATGCGCTGGATCGCGCGCTGGTCGTGGGTAGCTTCCTGCGCAAGGACCACCCGCTGGTCGCGCATCGGCTGCGCCAGGCGGCCAAGCGGGGGGCGCAGGTGTCGATGCTGCACTCGGTGGCCGACGACTGGCTGCTGCCGGTCGCGCATTCGTTCGTCGCCTCGCCGTCGCTGCTGCCGCACGCGCTGGCGGAGATCGTCGTGGCCGCCGCCCGCGGCGCCGGCCAGCCGGTTCCGGCCGCGCTGGCCGCCATCGAGCCCACCGCGGGCGCGCAGGTGATCGCGGCGTCGCTGCTGACCGGCGAGCGCAAGGCGATCCTGCTGGGCAACTACGCCGAGCAGCATCGGGAGGCATCGCAGCTCCTTGCGCTGGCGCAGGAACTGGCGCGGATCACCGGGGCGGCGCTGGGCTGCCTCGGCGAGGCTGCCAACAGCGTCGGCGGCCACGTCGCCGGCGCGCTGCCGGGCCCGGGCGGCCTCGACGCTGCGGCGATGCTGGCGTCGCCGCGCAAGGCCTACCTGCTGCTGCACGCCGAGGCGGAGTTCGACTGCGCCAACCCCGTCGCCGCGCGTACCGCGCTGGAGCGGGCGGAATTCGTCGTCGCGCTGACCCCCTTCCGCCACGGCACCCAGTACGCCGACGTGCTGCTGCCGGTCGCGCCGTTCACCGAGACCGCCGGCACCTTCGTCAACTGCGAGGGCCGCGTGCAGTCGTTCCAGGGCGTGGTCAAGCCGCGCGGCGAGACGCGGCCGGCGTGGAAGGTGCTCCGCGTGCTCGGGACGATGCTGGGCCTGCAGGGCTTCGCGTACGACTCGGCCGACGAAGTGCGGGCAACGGTGCTGCCGGACGCCGCCGCGCTCCCGTCGCGGCTGGCCAACGGCACCGGCGTGGCGATCGACACTCCCGCCAGCGCGGCGGCCGGGCTCGAGCGCGTCGCCGACGTGCCGATCCACTTCGCCGATCCGCTGGTCCGCCGCGCGCCGTCGCTTGCAGCAGGCCGCGGATTCGCGGCCGCCGCGCGCGCGAATGAACGCGCTGACGCTGGCGCGCATCGGCGCCGCCGACGGCGCGCAGGTCCGCGTGCGCCAGGGCAGCGGCGAGGCGGTGCTCACCGCGACCGCCGACGCGACGGTGCCCGCCGGCGTCGTCCGCATCGCCGCGGCGCATCCGTCGACCTGCGGCCTCGAAGGTCTCTCGGGCCCCATCGCCGTGGAAAGGGCCTGACCATGGACGCCTGGCTCGCCCCGTTGCAGCAGGCGCTCGGACCCGCGTGGCTTCCGGTGTGGACGCTGCTCAAGATCGTCGCCATCGCGGTGCCGGTGATCCTCGGGGTCGCGTACATGACGCTGGCCGAGCGCAAGATCATCGGCTGGATGCAGGTGCGCATCGGGCCGAATCGCGTCGGGCCGATGGGACTGCTGCAGCCGTTCGCCGACGTGTTCAAGCTGATCTTCAAGGAGATCATCGTCCCCACCGGCGCCAACCGGTACCTGTTCTTCATCGCGCCGATGCTGGCGCTGGCCCCGGCGCTCGCGGCGTGGGCGGTGGTGCCCTTCGCCGACGGACTGGTCCTCGCCGACATCGACGCGGGCCTGCTGTACCTGCTGGCGATGACGTCGGTCGGCGTCTACGGGATCATCCTCGCCGGCTGGGCGTCGAACTCGAAGTACGCGTTCCTCGGCTGCCTGCGCTCGGCCGCGCAGATCGTCAGCTACGAGATCGCGATGGGCTTCGCGCTGGTCGGCGTGCTGATGGCCGCCAACAGCCTGAACCTCTCGGACATCGTCCGCGGCCAGGAGGGCGGGGCGGCTTACTGGTACGTCTGGCCGCTGCTGCCGCTGTTCGTCGTCTATCTCGTCTCGGGCATCGCCGAGACCAATCGCCACCCCTTCGACGTCGCCGAGGGCGAGTCGGAAATCGTCGCCGGGTTCCACGTCGAATACTCGGGCGTCGCGTTTGCGCTGTTCTTCCTCGCCGAGTACGCGAACATGATCCTGATCGCGGCGCTGACGGCGGTGATGTTCCTCGGCGGCTGGCTGTCGCCGTGGCCGGACCTCAACCAGGCGACGATCCTCGGCTTCGCCCCGTTCGGCGACGGCCTGCCCTGGCTGCTGGCCAAGATGTGCTTCGTGCTGCTGATCTTCCTCTGGGTGCGGGCGACTTTCCCCCGCTACCGCTACGACCAGATCATGCGGCTGGGCTGGAAGATCTTCATCCCGGTGACGCTGGTGTGGATCGTCTTCCTCGGCGTCGTCAACCAGACGCGCTTCGCGCCGCTGTTCCACTGAGGAGCCGCCCGATGCTCGCCCGCGTCAAGGACCTGCTCAACACCTGGCTGCTGCTCGAGCTCGGCCGCGGCCTCGCTCTCACCGGCCGGCACCTGTTCGCGCGCAAGGTGACGATCCAGTTCCCGGAGGAGAAGACGCCGCAGAGCCCGCGCTTCCGCGGCCTCCACGCGCTTCGCCGCTACCCGAACGGCGAGGAGCGCTGCATCGCCTGCAAGCTCTGCGAGGCGGTCTGCCCGGCGCTGGCGATCACCATCGAGTCGGAGCAGCGCGCCGACGGCACGCGCCGTACGACGCGCTACGACATCGACCTGACCAAGTGCATCTTCTGCGGCTTCTGCGAGGAAAGCTGCCCCGTCGACTCGATCGTCGAGACGCGCATTCTCGAATACCACGGCGAGAAGCGCGGCGACCTGTACTACACGAAGGACATGCTGCTGGCCGTCGGCGACCGCTACGAGGGGCAGATTGCCGCCGACCGCACCGCGGACGCGCGCTTCCGCTGACCGCGCAGCCGCCGCCCGCCCGAACCGATACGTCATGACCTTCACGACCATCCTCTTCTACGCCTTTGCCGCGATCCTCGTGTTCGCCGCGCTGCGCGTCGTCACGGCCCGGAACCCGGTGCATGCGGCCATGTGGCTGGTGCTCGCGTTCTTCACCGCGTCCGCGCACTGGCTGATGCTGAAGGCCGAGTTCCTGGCGATCGCGCTGGTGTTGGTCTACGTCGGTGCGGTGATGGTGCTGTTCCTGTTCGTCGTCATGATGCTGGACATCAACTACGACAGCCTGCGCGCCCAGTTCCGGAGCTACATCCCCGTCGGCGCGACGGTCGGCGCGCTGGTCCTGCTGGAGATGGCGCTGGTGCTGGCGGGCGGTTACATGAAGGGGGCGACGCCGGCGTCGCCGCCGGCCGGCGGCAACACCCGCGCGCTCGGCCTTGCGCTGTACACCGAATACACCTACGTGCTCGAGATTGCCTCCGTGGTGCTGCTCGTCGCGATCGTCGCCGCGATTGCGCTGACGCACCGCAAGCGCAAGGAAACGCGGTACCAGGAGCCGGGCGAGCAGGTGAAGGTGCGGCCAGGGGACCGGCTGCGCGTGCTGTCGATGCCGGCGGAGAAGAAGCCGGAGCGGTAGCGCAGGCGAATGAGGCAGGGCGGGAGCGGGCAGGCCGCGTCCCGCCCGGTGGCGGCGGGCGAAATGCGCGCCCGCAAGGAAAGCGGCCTGGGTCAGCAGGGAGCATTGCGTGGCATTACTGTCGGCGCCGACGTTGTCGCACTACCTCGTGCTGGGGGCGATCCTGTTCGCCATCAGCATGGCCGGCATCTTCCTCAACCGGAAGAACGTCATCATCCTGCTCATGGCGATCGAGCTGATGCTGCTCGCCGTGAACCTCAATTTCATCGCGTTCTCGAGCTACCTCGGCGACATCTCGGGGCAGGTGTTCGTGTTCTTCATCCTCACCGTGGCCGCCGCCGAATCGGCGATCGGCCTCGCGATCCTCGTGCTCCTGTTCCGCAACGTCGGCTCGATCGACGTCGAGGACATGGACCAGCTGAAGGGCTGACCGGAACGCCATGACGATGCAGCAGGTCTATCTCCTCGTGCCGCTCGCGCCGCTGGTCGCCGCGGCGATCGTCGGCCTGCTCGGGCCGAAGCTCGGGCGATCCCTCTCCCACTGGCTCTGCATCCTCGGTGTCGCGGTGGCGTTCGCCGCATCGCTGTTCGTGTGGCAGGACGTCCGCGCCGGCAACGTGTTCAACGGCGACGTCTACACCTGGCTGCAGTCGGGGGACCTCAGGCTCGCCGTCGGCTTCCTGATCGATCCGCTGACGGTGACAATGATGGTCGTCGTCACCTTCGTCTCGCTGATGGTGCACGTGTACACCATCGGGTACATGGCCGACGACCCCGGCTACACGCGCTTTTTCTCGTACATTTCGCTGTTCACGTTCTCGATGCTCATGCTGGTCATGAGCAACAACTTCGTGCAGCTCTTCTTCGGCTGGGAGGCGGTGGGACTGGTCTCGTACCTGCTGATCGGATTCTGGTACACCCGACCGACGGCGATCCACGCCAACCTGAAGGCGTTCCTGGTCAACCGTGTCGGTGACTTCGGCTTCGTGCTGGGAATCGGGCTCGTGCTTGCGTACTTCGGCACGCTGGACTACGCGGCGGTCTTCGCCCGCGCCGGGGAGTTCGCGGGCACCCGCGTCGCCGCCTGGGGCGCCACGGAGTGGTCGCTGCTGTCGATGATCTGCATCTGCCTGTTCATCGGCGCGATGGGCAAGAGCGCGCAGGTGCCGCTGCACGTCTGGCTGCCGGATTCGATGGAAGGGCCGACCCCGATCTCGGCGCTGATCCACGCCGCGACGATGGTGACCGCCGGCATCTTCATGGTCGCGCGGATGAGCCCGCTGTTCGAGCTGTCGGAGACGGCGCTGTCGTTCGTCACCGTGGTGGGCGCGACGACCGCGCTGTTCATGGCGTTCCTCGGCATCGTGCAGAACGACATCAAGCGCGTGGTCGCGTACTCGACGCTGTCCCAGCTCGGCTACATGACCGTGGCGCTCGGCGTGTCGGCGTACTCGGCCGCCATCTTCCACCTGATGACGCACGCGTTCTTCAAGGCGCTGCTCTTCCTCGCCGCCGGCTCGGTCATCATCGCGATGCACCACGAGCAGGACCTGCGCAGGATGGGGGGGCTGCGCAAGTACATGCCTATCACCTGGATCACGGCGGTCGTCGGCTCGCTGGCGCTGGCCGGGATCCCTCCGTTCGCGGGCTTCTTCTCCAAGGACTTGATCATCGAGGCGGTCCAGCTGTCGAAGATCCCCGGCCACGGCTACGCGTACTTTGCGGTGATGGCGGGCGTGTTCATCACCGCGTTCTACTCGTTCCGGATGCTGTTCCTCGCGTTCCACGGCAAGGAGCGTTTCGACGTCGGCGCGGCGCACGCCGCCCACGACGGCGGCCACGGGCACGACGCCGGCCACCACGGCCCGCCGAAGGAGAGCCCGTGGGTCGTCACCGTGCCGCTGATCCTGCTCGCGATCCCGTCGGTCTACACCGGCTGGACCTACATCGAGCCGATGCTGTTCGGCGACTATTTCGGCGGCTCGATCGTCGTCCGTCCCGAGCACGCGGTGCTGTGGGAGCTCAAGAACGAGTGGCGCGGCGTGGCGGCATTCGTCCAGCACGGCGTGCTGTCGCTGCCGTTCTGGCTGGCCATCGGCGGGGTCGTCGCCGCGTGGTACTGCTACCTCGTCAACCCTGCGCTGCCCGAACGGCTGAAGCGGCTCGCCGGACCCCTGTACACCGTGCTCGAGAACAAGTACGGCTTCGACCGCTTCTACGAGGTCGTCTTCGCCGGCGGCGCGCGCAGGCTCGGGGCGTTCCTGTCGAACGTCGGCGACCGCTCGATCATCGACGGGTTCTTCGTCAACGGCTCGGCAAAGGTCGTCGGGATGGCGGCGTCGCTGCTGCGCTACGCCCAGTCCGGCTATGTCTACCATTACGCGTTCACCATGATCATCGGCCTCTTCGCGCTGCTGACGTGGTGGATGTACCGCTAGCGGCAAGGGAACCGTGATGCCTTACCTGTCGCTCGCCATCTGGGTCCCGATCGTCGCCGGGCTCGGCGTGCTCGCCGTCGGGCGCGAACGCGCGGCCGGCGCCGCGCGCTGGATCGCGCTGGTCGGCGCGATCGTGGGCTTCCTCGTCACGCTGCCGCTCTGGCTCCACTTCGAGGCCGGCACCTCCGACCTGCAGTTCGTCGAGCACCTTGAGTGGATCCCGCGCTTCGACATCTACTATTTCCTCGGTGTCGACGGCATCTCGATGCTGTTCGTCCTGCTGAACAGCCTGACCACGCTGTTCGTCGTCTGGGCGGGATGGGAGGTCATCCAGACCCGCGTCGCGCAGTACATGGCCGCGTTCCTGATCATGTCGGGCCTCATCAACGGCGCGTTCGCGGCGATGGACGGCATGCTGTTCTACGTCTTCTTCGAGGCGATGCTGATCCCGATGTACATCATCATCGGGGTCTGGGGCGGGCCCAACCGGGTGTACGCGGCGATCAAGTTCTTCCTGTACACGCTGCTCGGCTCGCTTCTGATGCTGGTCGCGCTGATCTACCTCTACAACGTGTCGCAGAGCTTCTCGATCATCGACTGGTACCACGTGCCGCTCTCGATGAAGTCGCAGCTGCTGCTGTTCGTCGCCTTCTTCCTGGCGTTCTCGGTCAAGGTGCCGATGTGGCCGGTGCACACGTGGCTACCCGACGCTCACGTCGAGGCGCCGACCGGCGGCTCGGTGGTGCTCGCGGCGATCACCCTGAAGATCGGCGCGTACGGCTTCGTCCGCTTCGTCCTGCCGATCCTCCCTGATGCAGCGCACTACCTGTCCGGCTTCATCATCACGCTGTCGCTGATCGCCGTGGTCTACATCGGCTTCGTCGCGCTGGTGCAGGGCGACATGAAGAAGCTGATCGCGTACTCGTCGATCTCGCACATGGGCTTCGTGACGCTGGGCTTCTTCGTCTTCAGCGAGCTCGGGGCCGAAGGCGCGCTGGTGCAGATGATCTCGCACGGGTTCGTGTCGGCGGCGATGTTCCTCTGCGTCGGCGTGCTCTACGATCGCATGCACAGCCGGCAGATCGCCGACTACGGCGGCGTGGTCAACACGATGCCCCGTTTCGCGGCGTTCGCCGTGCTGTTCGCGATGGCGAACGCCGGGCTGCCGGCGACCTCCGGCTTCGTCGGCGAGTTCCTGGTGATCCTGGCGGCGGTCAAGTTCAACTTCTGGATCGGCCTCGCGGCCGCGACGACGCTGATCCTCGGCGCGGCCTACACGCTGTGGATGGTCAAGCGGGTGATCTTCGGGGCGGTCGCGAACGACGCCGTGGCCGGGCTCGTCGACCTGAACCGCCGCGAGTTCTGGCTGCTCGCCACGCTGGCGGTGCTGGTGCTGTGGCTGGGCGTGTATCCGAAGCCGTTCGTCGACGTCATGCACGCGTCGGTGTCCGACCTGCTGGCCCACGTGGCCAAATCGAAGCTCTGACCGGCGGACCCCACGATCATGAAAGCGTTGCTGCTGCCGGTGCTGCCCGAAGTCGTCCTGCTGACGATGGCCTGCGTCATCCTGGTGCTCGACCTGTTCCTGTCGGACGCCCGCCGCCACGTCTCGTACTGGCTGACGCAGGCCGCGCTCGCCGCCTGCGCCTGGATCGCCGTCACGACGATGAACCCCGAGCCCGTCGTCGCGTTCCACGGGCTGGTGGTCGACGACGTGATGTCGGATTTCCTCAAGCTCGCGAGCTGCGCGGCGGTGTCGCTGATGCTGTTCTACGGCCGCAGCTACCTGCTTGCGCGCGGGCTGTTCAGGGGCGAGACCTTCGTCCTGACGCTGACCGCGCTGCTCGGCATCATGGTGATGGTGTCTGCGAACCACTTCATCACGCTGTACATGGGCCTCGAGCTGCAGGCGCTGTCGCTGTACGCGATGGTGGCGATGCACCGGACGTCGAACGCGGCGACCGAGGCGGCGATGAAGTACTTCGTCCTCGGCGCGCTGGCGTCGGGCATGCTGCTGTACGGGATGTCGATGGTCTACGGCGCCACCGGGTCGCTGCAGCTCGACGCCGTCTCGCAGGCGATTTTCTCCGGGCGCGGCAACCGCGTGCTGCTTACCTTCGGCCTCGTCTTCGTCGTCTCGGGGCTCGCGTTCAAGCTCGGCGTCGTGCCGTACCACATGTGGGTTCCGGACGTGTACCACGGCGCGGCGACCCCGGTGACGCTTTTCATCGGCACTGCGCCCAAGCTGGCGGCATTCGCGATCACGCTGCGGCTGCTCGCGGTCGGCCTCGCCGGACTCGAGGTCGACTGGTCCGGCATGCTGCTGATCCTGTCGATCCTCTCGATGATCGTCGGCAACCTGGTGGCGATCGCGCAGACCAACATCAAGCGGATGCTCGCGTACTCGACCATCGCGAACATGGGCTTCCTGCTGCTCGGCTTCGTCGCGGCAACCCCGAACGGCTACTCGGCGGCGATGTTCTACGCGGTCGCCTACGTGCTGACCAGCCTGGCGTCGTTCGGAATCGTCATCCTGCTGTCGCGCGAGGGCTTCGAGGCCGACCGCATCGACGACTTCAAGGGGCTGAACCAGCGGTCTCCGTGGTGGGCGTTCATGATGCTGCTGACGATGTTCTCGCTCGCCGGCGTGCCGCCGACGGTCGGCTTCTATGCCAAGTTCTCGGTCATTCAGGCGGTGGTGCAGGAAGGTTACGTCTGGGTCGCCGTGGTCGCCGTCATGGCCTCGCTGGTCGGCGCGTTCTACTACCTGCGGATCGTCAAGCTGATGTACTTCGACGCCCCGGTCGACGACGCTCCTATCGAGCCGCGCGGCGACACCCGGGTGCTGCTGTCGGCGAACGGCCTGCTGCTGCTGCTGTTCGGCGTCCTGCCGCAGCCGCTGATGGGGTTGTGCGTCGTCGCGCTGGCGTCGTCCGGCTTCCTCTGACCCCGCCGCCGATGCCGGGCGCGCGCCGGCCGGCCGCCGCCGCCTGACCGGCGTGGTCCGGGCCGCCGTCGCCCCCGCTGGCGTTGGGGCCTTCCGGGACGGCGTCTGCGCGATGGGCGTGCTACCATTTTCCGGTTTCCCGGAGATGACCATGCGCGTCGGTTTTTTCGTCACCTGTCTCGTCGACCTGATGCGGCCGTCGATCGGCTTCGCGGCGATCAAGCTGCTCGAAGCCGGCGGCGCCGAGGTTTTCGTTCCGCCCGGGCAGACCTGCTGCGGGCAGCCCGCGTACAACTCGGGCGACCGCGCCGACACCAAGGCGCTGGCTGAGAAGCTGATCGGGGAGTTCGAGGGCTGCGACTACGTGGTCGCGCCGTCGGGATCATGCAGCGGCATGGTCCGCACCCACTACGGCGAGCTCTTCGCCGACGACCCGGCGATGAAGGCCCGGGCCGACGCGCTGGCCGCCAGGACCTGGGAACTGACGAGCTTCCTCGCCGAGGTGCTCAAGCTCGACACGGTGCCGGGCCGCTTCGCCGGCAGGATCACCTACCACGACAGCTGCGCCGGGCTGCGCGAGATGGGCGTGAAGCGACAGCCGCGAGCGCTGCTCGCCAAGGTGCCCGGACTCACGCTCGAGGAAATGCCGGAGAACGAGATGTGCTGCGGCTTCGGCGGCACGTTCTCGATCAAGTTCGGCGAGATCTCGTCACGGCTCGCCGACAACAAGTGCCAGCACATCGCCAACAGCGGCACCGGAACCGTCGTTCTCGGCGACCTCGGCTGCATGCTCAACATCGAGGGGCGGCTGCGTCGTCGCGGCGACACGACGACGCAGGTTCTCCACGTCGCCGAGGTGCTCGCCGGCGAGCGGCCCGCCCGCTGACCCCGCGCCCATCCATCGCCGCCAATCATTCCGATCCGCCCAGGACACCCATGCAAGTCGCCTCGATGCACTTCAAGGAGCGCGCTCACGTCAAGATGAACGACGAGCAGCTCCAGCGCAACCTGCAGAAGATCAAGGGCAAGTTCGTCGCCAAGCGGCGCGAGTCGATCACCGAGCTCGACGACTTCGAGGGCACGCGCGAGGCCGGCAAGGCGGTGCGCAACCGGGCGCTCGAGAACCTCGACGTGTGGCTCGAAATGTTCGAGAAGAACGCCACCGCGCGCGGCGCGACGGTGCTGTTCGCCGAGACGCCCGCCGACGTCAACGCGCTGGTGCTCGAGATCGCTCACAGGCACGCGGTGCGCAAGATCATCAAGGCGAAGTCGATGGTCTCGGAGGAGAGCGCCCTCGACCAGGCGATCGAGGCCGCGGGACTCACCGTCGTCGAGACCGACCTCGGCGAGTACATCCTGCAGATCAACGACTACGAGGCGCCGTCGCACATCATCGGGCCGGCGCTGCACAAGTCGAAGGAGGAGGTCGCGGACCTTTTCCACGCCAAGCACGGCACGCCGCGCAAGACCGACATCGCCGAGCTCTGCCTCGAGGCGCGCGGCGTGCTCCGGCAGCACTACCTGACCGGCGACATGGGCATTTCGGGCGGCAACTTCTTCGTCGCCGAGACGGGGTCGGTGATCCTCGTCACCAACGAGGGCAACGCGACGCTGTCGACCACGCTGCCGAAGGTGCACGTGGCGATCTCCGGCATCGAGAAGATCGTCCCGACGCTCGAGGACGCGGCGACCCTGCTGCGCCTGCTGCCGCGCTCGGCGACCGGCCAGTCGATCTCGAACTACGTCGACTTCTTCACCGGCACCAGGGGCGAGGGCGAATTCCACGGCGCCGAGCACATGTACTTCATCATCGTCGACAGCGGCCGCACGACGGTGCTCGGCAGCGACGTCCGCGAGGCGCTGCGCTGCATCCGCTGCGGCGCCTGCATGAACCACTGCCCCGTCTACCAGAACGTCGGCGGTCATTCGTACGGCTGGGTCTACCCGGGGCCGATCGGCTCGATCCTGACGCCGATGTACGTCGGCCTCGACAAGGCGCAGGACCTGCCGGCGGCGTCGACGATGTGCAACCAGTGCGGCGTCGTCTGTCCGGTCAAGATCCCGCTGCCCGACCTGCAGCGCAAGCTGCGCGAAAAGGCTTTCGAGCAGAACCTGCGCCCGTGGTACGAGCGGCTGGGCATCAGGACCTGGGCCTGGGTCGCGCGGAGGCCGGCGCTGTACGCGCTCGGAGCGAAACTCGGTGTGCGCGTGCTCAAGGCGATGGGCGGGCGGGACGGCCTGATCCACTCGTTGCCGCTGGGCAAGGGGTGGACCGACGGTCGCGACATGCCGGCGCCCGCGGGCAGGACCTTCCGCGAGCTCTACGCGGCGCGTCGCGACGGGGCGAAGGCATGACCGGGGCCGGCGCGCCGCGGCTCTCCCGCCGTGCCGAGTCGCTGGGCACGGAGAACGCGTTCGTCGTCCTGGCCGAGGTCAACGCGCTCTTGCGCCAGGGCAAGGACATCGTCTCGTTCTGCATCGGCCAGCCCGACTTCCCGACGCCGGACAACATCCAGCAGGCGGCGATCGCCGCGATCAGGGGCGGCAGGCACGGCTACACGCCTTCCGCCGGCATCGACGAGCTGCGGGCGGCGGCGGCCAGGGACCTCGGCGCGCGCCGGGGTCTCGACATCAGGCCCGAGGACGTGGTCGTCGGCGCCGGCGCCAAGCCCTTCATCGCCTACACCGTCGCGTCGGTGACCGACTACGGTGCAGGCGACGAGGTCATCTACCCGGTGCCCGGCTTCCCGATCTACGAGTCGCAGATCCATGCCAACGGGGCGGTGCCGGTGCCGCTTTACCTGCGGGAGGCGCGCGATTTCGCGTTCGATCCCGCGGAACTCGAGGCGAAGATCACGCCGCAGACGCGGCTCCTGATCCTCAACACGCCGCACAACCCGACCGGCGGCACGCTCAAGCCCGCGGATCTCGACGCCATCGCCGAAGTCCTCGTGCGGCATCCGCAGGTCTGGGTATTCGCCGACGAGATCTATTCGCGGCTGGCGTACGAAGGCGCGTTCGAGTCGCTGGCGTCGCGCCCCGGCATGCTCGAGCGCACGATCATTTCCGACGGGGCGTCCAAGACGTGGGCGATGACGGGCTGGCGGATCGGCTACGTCGCCAACCGCACGCTGGCACCCGTGTTCACGCGCTGGATCACCAACACCGAGTCGTGCGCATCGCAGATCTCGCAGTGGGCGGCGGTCGAGGCGCTGACCGGCCCGCAGGATGCGGCGACCGCGATGCGTGCGAGCTTTCTCGAGCGGCGCGATCTCATCGTGGGCCTGCTCAACGAGGTGCCGGGGGTGAGCTGCAAGCTGCCCGGCGGCGCCTTCTACGCGTGGCCGAACGTCACCGAGGCGTGCCGGATCACGGGCTGCGCCGACTCCGAGGCGTTCCGCAAGCGGCTGCTCGCCGAGGCCGGCGTCGCCGTGCTCGCCGACATCCATTTCGGCCGCCGCGTGCCCGGCGACGGACAGCACATCCGGTTCTCGTACGCTGCGTCGCCCGACGCAATCCGCGAGGGCGTCGCACGGCTCGACGCCTTCGTCCGGCGGCACGGCGGAGCGTGACGATCATGGCCGCAGCGAACGGGAGAACCGCATGAGCCTTGCCGACAACCGCGCGGCGCGCGACGCCGTGCTCGAACGCGTGCGCAGGGCGCTGGGCAAGGAGGGGGACCGCAGCGCGGCGCGCGCGGCGGCCGAGGCGCACGTCGCGGCGAGACCGCAGGGTCCGCGCCCGGCGATGCCGGCCGACCTGGCGGCGAAATTCATCCAGCGGGCGCGCGACATGGCGAGCACGGTCGAGGAACTCGCCGACCGCCGGGAGGTTCCGCACGCCGTCGCCCGCTACCTCGACGCGCTGGAGCTGCCGCCGGCGCTGGCCGCGCAGCGCTCGCACGCCGGCGTCTGCTGGCCCGAATTCGCCGATCTCGACTGGTCCGGCGCCGGGCTCGCGATCGAGGCGCGACCCACGCAGGGCGACGACCGGCTGGGCATCACCGGCGCGTTCTGCGCGATTGCCGAGACCGGCACGCTGGTGGTCCTGTCCGGCGCCGACACGCCGACCGCGACGACACTGCTGCCCGACAGCTGGATCGCCGTCATCCGCCGCGACCGCATCGTGTCCGGGATGGAGGAGGCGTTTGCGCAGATCCGATCCGAGCGCGGCGGCCTGCCGCGCGCGATCAACATGATCTCCGGCCCGTCGCGCACCGGGGACATCGAGCAGACGATCGTGCTCGGCGCCCACGGCCCGTACCGGGTCCACATCCTCGTCGTGGGCTGAATGACCGCTTTCCTGTTCGTCGCACGGACCAGGCGATGGGCTACGCGGTGATTCCGCTGACGCTGCTGGCGCTCGCAATGGGGCTCTGGCGCCACCGGCTTCGTCGCGCGCGCCGATGAGCGGGCACGCGGTGCCGTGACGTTCGTCCTCGCGCTGCTGCCGTTCCTCGCGGCTGTGCTGGTCGGGGCGCTGCCCGAGCGGTCGCGCAACCTCGCGGCCGGCATCGCCGGCGCGACGGCACTGGCCGGCTGCGCGATCCTCGTCACGATGGCGCCGGCGGTATTCGGCGGCGAAGTCCTGCGCGCGTCGGTGCCCTGGTTCGCGGGCGTCGACTTCGGGTTTCGCGTCGACGGCCTGGCGTTCATGTTCGCGGCGATCGTCTGCGCGATCGGCGCGCTCGTCGTTCTCTACGCGCGCTACTACCTGTCCCCCGACGACCCGCCGGCGCGGTTCTTTGCCTACCTGCTCGCGTTCATGGGCGCGATGCTGGGCGTGGTGCTGGCCGACAACCTCGTCCTGCTGGTCGTGTTCTGGGAACTGACGAGCGTCACCTCGTTCCTCCTCATCGGCTTCTGGCGGCATCGTGCCGATGCGAGGCAGGGGGCGCGGATGGCGCTGGCCGTCACCGGCGCGGGGGGGCTGTGCCTGCTCGGCGGCGTGCTGCTGCTCGGACACATCGCCGGCGGCTACGAGCTCGACCGCGTGCTCGCCGCCGGGGCGACCATACGCGCGCATCCGTGGTACGTGCCGGCGCTGGTGCTGGTGCTGCTGGGCGCGTTCACCAAGTCGGCGCAGGTTCCGTTCCATTTCTGGCTGCCGCACGCGATGGCGGCGCCGACGCCGGTGTCGGCGTACCTTCACTCGGCGACCATGGTGAAGGCGGGGGTCTTCCTGCTGGCCCGCCTGCACCCCGCGCTCGGCGACAGCGAGCCGTGGTTCTGGATCGTCTCCTCCGTGGGCCTGGCCACGCTGACCTTCGGCGCCTTCGTCGCGATCTTCCAGCAGGACCTCAAGGGCCTGCTCGCGTACTCGACGATCAGCCACCTCGGGCTCATCACGCTGCTGTTCGGTCTCGACTCGCCGCTTGCCGTCGTCGCCGGCGTCTTCCACATCATGAACCATGCGGCTTTCAAGGCGTCGCTGTTCATGGCGGCCGGGATCATCGACCACGAGACCGGGTCGCGCGACATGCGGCAGCTGAACGGGCTGTGGTCGGCGATGCCGATCACCGCGACGCTCGCCATGGTGGCCGCCGCGGCGATGGCGGGCGTGCCGCTGCTCAACGGGTTCCTGTCCAAGGAGATGTTCTTCGCCGAGACCCTGGTGGTCGAGTCGCACCGGGTGTTCGCGTGGGTCGTGCCGATCGTGGCGACGGTCGCCGCATCGGCGAGCGTCGCGTACAGCCTGCGCTTCATCCACGACGTGTTCTTCAACGGCGAGCCGGTGGGCCTGTCGAAGACTCCGCACGAGCCGCCGCGCTGGATGCGGATTCCCGTGGAGGTGCTGGTCGTCGTCTGCATCGTCGTTGGCGTGATTCCGGCCGTCACCGTCGGTCCGCTGCTGGCGGTGGCTGCGAGAGCGACGCTGGGTGGCGCGCTGCCCGACTACAGCCTCGCCTTGTGGCACGGCTTCAATTACGCGCTGGGGATGAGCGCGATCGCGCTCGTGGCCGGCATCGTGGCGTACTTCACGCTGCAGCGGACGATCAACCTGCATTCGGTGACACGGCTGCCGGTGAACGGCAAGCACGTGTTCGACGCGGCCGTCGCGGCGGTGGCGCGGGTCGCCTCGACGCTGACTGCCGCGCTCCCGTTCGGGCGGCTCCGCGGCACCCTGGCGTGCATCTTCGGCGCGGCGATCGCCGCCACCGGGCTGCCGCTGCTGCGCGCCGGGTTGGGGGCGCCCGGCGGTGCCCCGATCGCCCCGGGCGCCGGCGACGCGCTCTGGCAGGCCACCGGCGTGGTCCTGTTCGTCGTCGGCGCCGCCGCGGCGATCGGGACCGCGGCCTGCTACCGACGACGCTTCCTCGCGCTGGTGCTGCTCGGCACGGTCGGACTGATGGTCAGCCTTGCCTTCGTGCTGCTGTCGGCGCCCGATCTGGCGCTGACGCAGCTGCTGGTCGAGGTCGTCACCATCCTGCTGATGCTGCTGGTGCTGCACTATCTCCCCGCCGACGCGCCGGTGGAGCCGCGGCCGGCGCGCAAGCTCGTCGACGCCGCGCTGGCGGGGGTCGCGGGCGCCGGGGCCGCGGCGATCGCTTGGGCGGTGATGACGCGGCCCTTCGACTCGATCTCTCCCTATTACCTCGCGCGGTCCCTGCCGGAGGGCGGCGGCAGCAACGCCGTCAACGTCATCATCGTCGACTTCCGCGGGTTCGACACTCTCGGCGAGATCACCGTGCTCGGCATCGCCGGGCTGATCGTGTTCGCGCTGCTGTCGCGGTTCCGCGTGCCTTCGAATTTCGCGCCCGTGCCGGCCGACACCGGCTGGAATCCGCTGCTGCTGCAGGTGGTGACCCGCACGCTGCTGCCGCTGGCGGCGATGGTTTCGGTGTACCTTTTCCTGCGGGGCCACAACCTGCCGGGGGGCGGCTTCATCGCGGGGCTGGTGCTGGCGGCGGCGGTGATGATCGTCCGCGTCGCCGGCGGGTCGGCACTGCCTGCGGCCGCGGACCTCGGTTACGCAGTCTGGATCGGCGCGGGCCTGCTGATCGCCGGGCTCACCGGCGTGTTCAGCGCCGCGTTCGGACATCCGTTCCTGACCAGCAGCTTCGGCCATCCGGTGCTGCCGGTGATCGGCGAGCTCCCGCTGGCGACTGCAGCGGTGTTCGACCTCGGCGTCTACCTGACCGTGGTCGGCGCGACGCTGCTCGCGCTGATGAGCCCCGCGTTGCTGCGCACCGTGGATCCGGGAAGCGGGCGATGACCGAGATCGTGGTCGCCGCCGCGATCGGCATCCTCACCGGCACCGGAGTGTGGCTGGCGCTGCGCGCGCGGACCTTCGACGTCGTGCTCGGACTGACGCTACTGTCCTATGCGGTCAACCTGTTCATCTTCGTCATGGGGCGGCTGGCCGCCGCCGCCGCGCCGATCGTGCGCCCCGACGTGCCGCCGACGCTGGCGCACTACGCCGACCCGCTGCCGCAGGCGCTGGTGCTCACCGCCATCGTGATCAGCTTCGCGATGACGGCGCTGCTGCTGGCGCTGGCGCTGAAGACCCGTTTCGTCAACGGCGACGACGGCGTCGACGCGGGTCCCGACGACCGGTCCGAGCGCGGGGTAGGCGCCACGCCCGATTCCCGCGGCGCGGAGGGGGCGCGATGATCGCCGGTACCGGGCACCTGATCGTCGCGCCGATCGTCGTCCCGCTGCTGGCAGGCGCGCTGCTGCTCGTCGTCGAGCGCGTCGCGCCACGTGCCCAGGCGGCGCTCTCGCTCGCATCGGTGGTGACGCTCGCAGCCATCGCTGCGCTGCTGCTCGGTCGTGCCGAGTCCGGCGCGGCCGGCGTCTATCTGCTCGGCAACTGGGCCGCGCCGTTCGGCATCTCGCTGGTGCTCGACCGGCTGTCGGCGCTGATGCTGGCGCTGACCGCGACGATCGCGCTGCCCGCGCTGCTGGCGGCGCTCGACGGCTGGTCGCGACGGGGGCCGCACTTCCACGCGCTGTTCCAGTTCCAGCTGGTCGGGCTCAACGGCGCATTCCTGACCGGGGACCTGTTCAACCTGTTCGTCTTCTTCGAGGTGCTGCTGATCGCGTCGTACGCGCTGCTGCTGCACGCCGCCGACGGACGCGCGCTGAAGGCGGGCTTTCACTACGTCGTCGTCAATCTCGTCGGGTCGTCGCTGTTCCTCGTCGCCGCCAGCCTGATCTATGGCCTGACCGGCACGCTCAACCTCGCCGACATTGCGGCGAAGGTGGCGGCGGCACCTGCGTGGAACCACGGCCTGCTGCAGGCCGCGGGCCTGCTGTTGCTGGTGGTGTTCGCGCTCAAGGCCGCGGTCGTCCCGCTCGGATTCTGGCTGCCGTCGACGTACGGCAGCGCGCCGGCGCCGGTCGCCGCCCTGTTCGCGCTGATGACCAAGGTCGGCGTCTACGCGATCCTGCGCGTGACGACGCTGGTGTTCGGTGCGGACGGAGGGCCGCTGGCGGGGCTCGGCGCGACGACCCTCGTGGTGGCGGGAATCGCCACGATCGTGGTCGGTGCGCTGGGCGCGATCGCCGCCGACGGACTGTCGAGGCTGGCCGCTTTCCTCGTCGTCGTGTCGGCCGGGACGCTGGTCGCGGCGGTCGCGCTCGGTGCAGCGGTGCACGCCGGTGCGCTGTACTACCTCGTCCACAGCACCGTGGCGGCGGCGCTGATGTTCCTGGTCGTCGACGCCATCGGCCGGCAGCGGCCGGCGACCGGGGACCGCGTCGCGTCATGCACGCCGCTAGCGCAGCCGGCGTTGCTGGGCGCGCTGTTCCTGGGGGCGGCGGTGGCGGTGGCGGGATTGCCGCCGCTGTCCGGCTTCATCGGCAAGGTGGCGCTGCTCGCGCCGGCGCTGGGCGCGCCCGGAGGGACGGCGTTCGTCGCCGCGCTGCTCGGCAGCGGCTTCGTCGCGATGTTCACGCTGGCGCGGGCGGGCAGCGTGGTGTTCTGGAAGACGCAGGGCGCGGCGGGGGACGCCGGTCGCGTCGGGTCCGGGGAAGGCGCGGCCTTCTCGCTGCTCGCGGCCGCGGCCCTGGGGCTGATGGTGTTCGCCGGCCCGGTGCAGCGTTACGCCGAGGCGACGGCGCAGGAACTGTCCAACCCGGCGGCGTACGTCGACCGCGTGCTCGGCGCGCGGCCGGTGGCGAAGCCCGGAGGCGCGCGGTGAAGCGCCTGCTGCCGGCACCGGTGCTTTCGGCGACGCTGCTCGCCACGTGGCTGCTGCTCAACAACACCTTCGCCACCGGGCAGCTGCTGCTCGGCAGCGTGCTGGCGGTGGTCCTGCCGCTGGTCGCCGCCGGGTTCATCGGGCCGCGCCCGCGGATCCGGCGGCCGATGACGATCGTCCGGCTCGGGCTGGTCGTGCTGCGCGACATCGTCGTGTCCAACGTCGAGGTCGCGCGCCGGGTGCTCGGTCCCGAGTCCGCGATCCGGCCGGGCTTCGTCCGCGTGCCGCTGGCGCTGACCGATCCGCATGCGATCGCCGCGCTGGGCGGCATCATCACCATGACGCCTGGAACGCTGACCTGCGCCGTCGCGGCGGACCGCAGCCACCTGCTGGTGCACGCGCTGCACGTCACCGACGAGGCAGCGCTCGTCGCCGACATCAAGGCGCGCTACGAGGCGCCGCTCAAGGAGATCTTCGAATGACCGCCGCCGTGCTGCCCTGGGTCGTCGTCGCGTTTCTCGCCGCCATCGTGCTCGCCGCGATCCGGCTCGCGCGCGGACCGTCGCTGCCTGACCGCATCCTGGCGCTCGACACCCTGTACGTCAACGCGATGGCGCTGCTGATCCTCGGCGGCGTGCTGAACGACACCGTGCTCTATTTCGAGGCTGCGCTGATCATCTCGGCGCTGGGCTTCATCGGCACGGTCGCGATGGCGAAGTTCCTCCTGCGCGGAAAGATCGTCGAATGAACGCCCACCTGGCGCAGCTTCCGCTGTGGGCCGACGCGCTGGTCGCGGCACTGCTGGTCACCGGCGCCGCGTTCGCGCTCATCGGCGGCGTCGCGCTGGTCAAGCTGTCCGACTTCTACAAGCGGCTGCACGGCCCCACCAAGGCGACGACGCTCGGGGTCGGCGGCGTGCTGCTGGCGTCGGCGCTGTATTTCTCGGTGCGCGGTCCGGTGGTGTCGCTGCACGAGCTGATGATCACCGTGTTCGTGTTCCTGACGGCGCCGGTCAGCGCGCACATGCTGGTGAAGGCGGCGCTGTTCCTCGCGCGCCGCGACGACCCGCCTTCCCGCTGAGCGGCGCGGGAAGCCGCCACGCACCTGACAGTTGCGACAGGGTGCCCGGCGCGTCGTCGACCCGACTCCGATTTTGAATCAACGGGTTCCGCCGCGGCACGCCACCGTTCGTCCCGCCTAGTCCATTCGGCCGAATTGACGCCATCGCCACGTGCGCGCAGCGTGCACCGGCGATGGCGCGCGCGTTCGTGCGCCGCGGGCAGCGGGGGCCGCAAGGCGGGTCTCCGGGGTCCTGGACCAGGGAGCGAGGCGATGCGGAACGACATGGCAGCGGGCAGGGACTTCGGGGCGAACGTTGGCGCGAGCGCGGGCACGCCCCCGGTCGCATTCGTCGTCGCGGTGTGGCTGGGCATGCCGCGCGAGGAGATCCTTCGCGGTCTCGGCGAAGGCTGGATCGCGCCGCCGCCGGGGTCGCCGCCCGGGTGGACGCCGGCCGCGTGGGCGGCAGGGCCGGGCGCGGCAGGCGCGCCGGTCGGCACGACCGCCGGCGGCAACCCGCTCGGCACGACCGCCGCCGGCAGCCCGGTCGAGAGCGTCCACGCGGAATACGATCCCGGGCCGATGCGCTACGCTCCAGCGCGTGCTGAGGGCGGGCTCCGCGGCGACGACCCGTCGCTCGCCGACGGCGCGTCGGTACCGCCGTGGCCGCGCACGGGGGCTGGCGACGACCGGCGTTCCGCCGCGTGGATCGACGATCGCGCCAGGTTCGTCGCGTGGCAGCGCCATGCCGCGTCCGGCGGCGCGATGACCATCGCCGGCGACGACGCCTGGTCGTTCGTCGATCACGCGCGACGCGACGCAAACGGCGAGCCCGTGCGGCTCGACATAGCCGCCGCGGCAGACGCGGCGCGCCCCCACCAGGTCGTGTTCGGCAGCGCGGCGGCGGACGTGATCGCAGGGGGCGGCGAATCCGACCGGATCCACGGCGACGCCGGGGACGACTGGATTCGCGGCGGCGGGGGCGACGATCTCATCGAAGGCGAGCGCGGCGACGATGCGCTGGCCGGCGGTCGCGGCAACGACGACCTCGCCGGCGGGCGCGGTGACGACGACCTCGACGGCGGCGCCGGCGCCGACCGCCTCGACGGCGGCAGCGGCGACGACGTCCTGGCGGGCGGTCGCGGCGACGACCTGCTCGAGGGCGGAGGCGGCGACGACACCTACGTCTTCGACGGCGGCGACGGCGTCGACACCATCGTCGATGCCGACGGGCGCGGTCGGATCGTCGTCGACGATCGCGTGCTGTCCGGCGGTACCCTCGCGGACGGCGGGGAGTGGCGCAGCGCCGACGGCACCGTGACGTTCCGGTTCAGCGGCGACCCGCAGCGGGGCGGCGAACTCTCGATCACCGTCGGCGCCGGGTTGGGGCCGGACGCGACCAACGGGGCCAGCGGCAGCAACGGCACCATCCTCGTTCGCGGCTTCCGCAACGGCAACCTGGGCCTCACGTTCGGCGACGGCTCCGACGCAGCACTGGCGGCGGGAGCGGACGGCGGAACCATCGCCGGTGCCGCGAGCGACCAGGCCGGCGACGCGGCCGTCGGCGCGACCTTCGCGTCCGATGGCGGTGACGAGGGCGCCGACGTCACCGCTGCCGCCGGCAGCGCCGCCGCCGCCGGCAACGACACGCCGGGCGGTCCCGCGCCGGACGCCGCGCCGGAAGCGCCGCTGCTGCCACCCTGGCCCGACGCGGTCGCGGCGATGGGCCGGCTGCCCGATCTCGCGACGATCTTCGACGCCGGTTACGCGGGGTCCGCGATTGCCGCCGCCGCGGAAGGTGCGTTCCCGGCGGGATCGATGCCGGGTCCCGATGGCGATTGGTGCGTCGATTGCGGTGCGACCGACGCGTGGTTCGACGGGGGACCCGGCAGCACCGAGATCGCGAGCGCTGACGCGGTGGTGGGGGCGGACGGGGCGGACAGCGGCGTCGACGGGCTGCCGTCTCCGTTCGCGGGGCCGCAGGCGCCGCCCTGGGCCTCGTGGTGGGAGCACGGAGCCGCACCGGTGCCGCCGCTGCCTGAGCAGCCGGTGATGCGCAACCGACATTGATCGAGCCGGGCGCGTTCCGGCGGCTCTCGGCGGGGTCCCCCGCAGCCGCCTCGACGCGCCGGATGAACGCCTGCCATGGCGCTGCGACTTGCCGCCGCCGCGACCGCGCCGCCGCCGTCCGCCGAGGCCTTCGATGCCGCACGGCTGCGGCACGACGCGGCGCCGGCTTCGCCGCTGTTGCGCTGGCTGCTGCACGTGCTGTGTGCGCTGGTCGCGGTCGTCGGCGTCTGGGTGAACTCCGGCCGGCTGGACATAGTCGCCGTTGCCGAAGGCCGTCTGGTGCCGCGAACGCGCCTCAAGATCGTGCAGCCGGCGGACGGTGGCGTCGTGCGCGAGATCCTCGCGGCCGAAGGCGCGCAGGTGATCGCCGGCGAGGTGCTCGTTCGCCTCGACCCCGCGCTGGCGCAGGCCGAATTGCGCGCGCTGGCGGGCGAGCTCGCGCAGCGCGCGCTGCAGCTGCGCCGCATCGAGGCCGAACTCGACGAGGCGCCGATCGCCAGGCACCCGGGCGACGACGACGAGGCGTTCGCGCGCGCGGACGCCCAGTGGCGCGCCAACCGCAGTGCGTGGCTCGACGCGCAGGGGCAGGAGGCTGCAGCGCTCGCGCGCGTCGAACGCGAGCTCGCGGCGGCGTCGACCCAGCAGGAAAAGCTCGAGCGCACGGTGCCGATCCACCGTACGACGGCGGAACGCTACGCGCGCCTCGCCGCGGAGGGCTTCGTGAGCGAGCTGTTCGCGCTCGACCGGCAGCGCGAGCACATCGAGCGCGAGCACGACCTCGCGGCCCAGCGACACGCGGTCGCCGCGCTGGCGGCGCAGCGCGAGCAGGCGGCGCGGCGACTGGCCCAGGTGACCTCGGCCTACCGCCAGCAGCTGCACGCTGAGCGCGCCGGTGCGGCGTCGCAGCGCGCACGGCTCGCCGAGGAGCTGGCGAAGCAGCACGTCCGGGCGGAAGCCGTCGAGCTGCGCGCACCGCAGGCCGGCATCGTCAAGGACCTCGCGACGCACACCATCGGTACCGTCGTCGCTGCCGGCACCGTGCTGCTGACGCTGGTGCCGGCGGGGGATGCGCTCGAAGCGGAGGTCGCCGTCGCCAATACCGATGCAGGGTTCGTACGGGCGGGCCAGGCGGCTCGCGTCAAGATCGCCGCGTACCCGTTCCAGAAATACGGGCTCGTCGAAGGCATCGTCGTCCGCGTCGACCCGGACGCCTCGGAGCCGCCGGCCGCGCGACGCGAAGGGCCCGGCGGCGACCCCGCGGCGGCCGGGGCCTTCCTCGCGCGGGTTGCACTGCCGACGCAGAGCGTGCCCTTCGACGGCGTAGCGCTGCCGCTTGCCGCGGGCATGCAGGTCGCCGCGGAGATTCGCCTCGGCGAGCGCACGGTGCTCGAGTATCTGCTCGCGCCGGTGCAGAAAGCGTGGCACGACGCCGCGCGCGAGCGCTGACGTGTGGTGGCCGTTTCCCGGCCGCTGCGCCGCCGCGACCGACGACGGTACCGCGCGGCTGCCGCCGGCGTGGCCGCTGCCGGCGGCCGACGTGCTGTGGGCCGCCGGCAGCATCGCCAATCTGCATCGGCGGCCGTTCGACGCCGCATTGGTGGCCCGGGCGCTGGTGCCGCCGGTCACCGTCGGCACGCTGGTCGACCTGCTGCCGCAGCTGGGTCTTGCCGCACGCTGGATTGCCGAGCCGTTTCCCGCGCGTGTTGCGCTGGCCGCTCCGGTGGTCGTGGTGCTGGGGACAGGCGCCGCCGCAACCGCGGCCGCGGCGACGCCGCAGGTCGGGCCGGAGACTGCGCAGGCGAGCCCGCCGCCCGAACGGCGGCTCGCGCTGCTGGTGCGACTCGATCCGCGCCAGGCGGTGCTGTTCCCGGCAGGCAGCCACGAGCCGCTGATCCTCGACCGCGGCAGGTTCGACGCGACCTGCGCCGGCGGCCACCTTCGCACCGCGCCCGCGGTCCCGGCGGCGGACGCGAGCGACGACACCGGCGGCGCGTCGGCGGCGACGCAGGGATTCGGCTTCCGCTGGTTCGTGCCGGAACTGGCGCGGCACCGGCGCGTCTGGCGCGACGTGCTGATCGCCTCCTTCGTGGTCCAGCTCATCGCGCTGGCGGTGCCGCTGGCAAGCCAGACGATCATCGACAGGGTGATCGTCCATCGGACGCCGTCGACACTGGTGGTGATCGCGTCGGCGCTGCTCGCCGGGATCGTGTTCTCGAGCGCACTCGGCTGGATCCGGCAGGTGCTGGTCGTGCACACCGGCAACCGCGTCGACGCGGTTCTCGGGGCCGCGGTGTTCGCCCACCTGATCCGCCTGCCCGCCGCATACTTCGAAAGGCGACCGACCGGTGTGCTGGCGGCGCGGATGAACGGCATCGAGACGATCCGCGAGTTCCTGTCCGGCACCGCGGTCACCGTGGTGCTCGACGTGCCGTTCCTGGGGCTGTTCGTCGTGCTGATGCTCGCCTACAGCGTGCCGCTGTCGATCGTTGCGCTGTCGCTGATGGCGCTGCTGGTCGGCGTCTCCGTCGCGTTCGCGCCGCGGTTCCAGTCGTGCTTCGACGCCCAGTTCCAGGCGGGCGCGCGGGCGCAGGCTTTCATGACCGAGTACGTCGCCGGCGTGGAGACCGTCAAGTCGCTGACGATGGAGCCCCAGCTGGAGCGCCGCTACGAGACGCTGCTCGGCGCCGCGCTCGCCGCGCAGTTCGCGACGCGGCGGCTGGGAGCGACCTACCAGACGCTGGCATCGGCGCTTGAGCAGGCGCTGTCGACGGCGGTGCTGTGCGCCGGCGCGTGGCAGGTGATGCAGGGGCCCGACTTCACCGTCGGGATGCTGGTCGCGTTCCAGATGTTCGCCGCGCGCGTCGCGCAGCCGATGCTGAGGCTCGCGGGCCTGTGGCAGCAGTTCCAGCAGGCGACCATCGCGGTGAGGCGGTTGGCGGACATCCTCGACGCGCCGGCGGAGCCGCACTCGCTCGCGGCGACGCGGGAGCCGGGCGGGGCGGGCCGGCTCGAGATGCGTGCCGTCTCGTTCCGCTACGGCCGCGACCGGCCGTACGTGCTGCGCGACTTCGATCTTCGGATCGAGCCGGGCGCCTGCGTGGCGATCACCGGGCCTTCGGGCGCGGGGAAGAGCACGCTGGCGCGGCTGCTGCAGGGCTTCGCGTGTCCGACGGAAGGCGCGGTGCTGGTGGACGGACGCGACACGCGGCATCTGCCGGCAAACGATCTGCGCGCGCGCTTCGGCGTCGTGCCGCAGGAGACGGTGCTGTTCGCCGGCACGCTGCACGAGAACCTGCTGCTGGCCGACCCGCTGGCGTCGTTCGAGTCGGTGGTGCAGGCGTGCAAGCTCGCGGGCATCCATGGCACGATCGAGGCGCTGCCGCGCGGCTACGCGACCGAAGTCGGCGAGCGGGGCGCCGGCCTGTCGGGCGGCCAGCGGCAGCGCATCGCGATCGCCCGCGCGCTGCTGAAGCGGCCGCGGATCCTGGTCTTCGACGAGGCCACCGCCAGCCTCGATGCGCCGCTGGCCGACGAGATCGCCGCCACCATCCACGCGCTCTCCGGCCGCGCCACGATCGTCTTCATCACCCATCGGGTGCCGCCGACGCTGAAGCCCGATCGCGTCATCCAACTCGTTCCCGCGGGCGCCGGGACCGGGCGGCCGGAGGCGAGGGGTCACGCCACCGCGGTCTGAGACGGTATAATTGAAATCCCTTTCCCGCACCGTCCGGTGACCCCGATGAAAGTCCTCGTTCCGATCAAGCGCGTCGTCGACTACAACGTCAAGATCCGCGTCAAGCCCGATCAGTCCGGCGTCGACACCGCGAACGTCAAGATGTCGATGAACCCGTTCGACGAAATCGCCGTCGAGGAGGCGGTGCGCCTGAAGGAGAAGGGGCTCGCCACCGAGGTCATCGCCGTCTCCTGCGGCATCGCCGCCTGCGCCGAGACGCTGCGCACGGCGCTGGCGATCGGCGCCGACCGCGCGCTGCTGGTCGAATCCGACGCCGACCTGCAGCCGCTCGCCGTCGCCAAGCTGCTGCAGGCGATCGTCGCCAGGGAAGCTCCGCAGCTGGTGCTGATGGGCAAGCAGGCGATCGACGACGACGCCAACCAGACCGGCCAGATGCTCGCGGCGCTGCTCGGCTGGCCGCAGGCGACGTTCGCGTCGAAGCTCGAGATCGCAGGCGGCCGCGCGACGGTCAAGCGTGAAGTCGACGGCGGCCTCGAGAGCATCGAGATGGCGCTGCCGGTCGTCGTCACCGTCGACCTGCGGATGAACGAGCCGCGTTACGCGACGCTGCCGAACATCATGAAGGCGAAGAAGAAGCCGCTCGAGACGCTGACCACGGCCGCGCTCGGCGTCGACGTTACGCCGCGGCTGACGACGCTGAAGGTGGTCGAGCCGCCGGCGCGCAAGGGGGGCGGCAAGGTCGCCGACGTCAAGGAGCTCGTCGCCAAGTTGCGCAACGAGGCCAAGATCATTCCCTGATCGCCGGCGTCACTCGCGTCCTCCCCACGCTTCGTCCACCCGATCCCGAACGGAACTCCGCCATGGCCGTCCTCGTCCTCGCCGATCACGACAACGCGTCGCTAAAGTCCGCGACGCTGCACACCGTCACTGCTGCCGCCCGCCTGGGTGCCGACATCCACGTGCTGGTCGCCGGCAGCGGCGCAGCGCCAGCCGCCCGGGCCGCCGCCGCGATTGCCGGCGTGACGCGCGTCCTGCACGTCGACGCGCCGCATCTCGCCGCACCGACGGCCGAGAACGTCGCCGCGACGGCGCTGCAGGTCGTCAAGGCCGGCGGCTATACCCACGTGCTCGCCGCCGCCACCGGCTTCGGGAAGAACATCGCCCCGCGCCTGGCGGCGCTGCTCGACGTCGCGCAAATCTCCGAAATCACCGCCATCGAGAGCGCCGACACCTTCGTGCGGCCCATCTACGCCGGCAACGCCTTCGCCACCGTGCAGTCGAAGGACCCGGTCAAGGTGATCACCGTGCGGGCGACGTCGTTCGACGGCGCTGCGGCGACCGGCGGCACTGCGGCCGTCGACACGGTCGCGGCTGCGGCCGACACCGGGCTGTCGGCGGTGACCGGCCAGGAGCTCACGCAGTCCGACCGGCCCGAGCTGACCGCGGCGCGCATCGTCGTGGCAGGCGGGCGGGGCCTCGGCAGCGGCGACAAGTTCCACGCGCTGCTGGAGCCACTGGCCGACAAGCTGAACGCGGCGATGGGCGCGTCCCGCGCGGCGGTCGACGCCGGTTACGTCCCCAACGATTACCAGGTCGGCCAGACCGGCAAGGTCGTCGCGCCGGACCTGTACATCGCCGTCGGCATTTCCGGCGCGATCCAGCACCTTGCCGGCATGAAGGACAGCAAGGTCATCGTCGCCATCAACAAGGACCCGGAGGCGCCGATCTTCCAGGTCGCCGATTACGGCCTCGTCGGCGACCTGTTCGAAGTCATTCCTGCGCTGACGGCCGAGCTGGGCTGAAGCGCGCGGCGTTTGTCCAGCCTCTCCGCCGACGGCGGCCGTCCAAGGGGCGTGCGACCGGTTTAGAGTGTTTGCTCTATGGGCGCGCGGTAGCCTGACCAACGCGGTTCGGCGCGCCCGGAGTCGCGGCGTGCCGGCAGTGCGTCCCGATGCGGCACGCAGCCGAAGCCACCGCTTCCGGTTCGCTGCCGGGTTCGTTTTCATTCACCCTCTGTCCTCGATCGCCATGAGCCAATACCAAGCCCCGCTTGCCGAGATGCAATTCGTGATGTCCGAGCTGGCAGGCCTCGACCAGGTCGCCACGCTGCCGGGTTTCGAAGAGGCCGACCCCGACGTCGTGTCCGCGGTGCTGGACGAGGCCGCGAAGTTCGCGACCAACGTGCTCGACCCGCTGAACTGGCCGGGTGACCAGGAGGGCGCGAAGCGCCTCGACGACGGCACGGTCAGGACACCCGCCGGTTTCCGCGATGCGTACTGGCAGTTCTGCGAGAACGGCTGGAACGGGCTCGGGAAGAGCACCGAGTTCGGCGGGCAGGGGCTGCCGCAGCTCGTCGCCACCGCGGTCGAGGAGATGTGGCACGCGTCGAACATGGCGTTCGACCTGTGCCCGCTGCTGACCCAGGGCGCGATCGAGGCCATCGAGCTGAACGGCAGCGACGCGTTGAAGCAGACGTACCTGCACAAGATGGTCGCCGGAGTCTGGACGGGAACGATGAACCTCACCGAGCCGCAGGCCGGCTCGGACCTCGCGGCGGTGCGCACGCGCGCCGTGCCCCAGGGCGACGGCACGTACCGGATCTACGGCCAGAAGATCTTCATCACCTACGGCGAGCACGACTACACCGAGAACATCGTCCACCTGGTGCTCGCTCGCACGCCGGACGCGCCCGAGGGCGTCAAGGGCATCTCGCTGTTCGTCGTGCCCAAGTTCCTCGTCAACGCCGACGGCAGCCTTGGCGCGCGCAACGACGCGCACTGCGTGTCGATCGAGCACAAGCTCGGCATCCACGCCAGTCCCACCTGCGTGATGGCCTTCGGCGACCACGGCGGCGCCACCGGCTGGGTCGTCGGCGAGGAGAACCGCGGCCTCGAGTACATGTTCGTGATGATGAATCTCGCCCGCTTCTCGGTCGGGATGGAAGGCGTCGGCCTCGGCGACCGCGCCTACCAGCGCGCGGTGGCGTACGCGCGCGACCGCGTGCAGGGCAAGGCGGTCGGCACCGACAAGGGCGCCAAGGCCGGCCCCATCATCGATCATCCGGACATCCGCCGCATGCTGATGACGATGCGCGCCTGCACCGAGGCCGCGCGCGCCGTCGCCTACGTCACCGCCGCCGCGATGGACAACGCACATCGGCATCCGGACGCCGCGGCACGCAAGCGCCACCAGGCGTTCGTCGACCTGATGATCCCGATCGTCAAGGGCCATTCGACCGAGGTCGCGCAGAAGACCGCCTCGCTCGGCGTGCAGGTGCACGGCGGGATGGGCTTCATCGAGGAGACCGGTGCGGCGCAGCACCTGCGCGACGCGCGGATCAGTACCATCTACGAAGGCACGACCGGCATCCAGGCCAACGACCTCATCGGCCGCAAGACGGCGCGCGACGGCGGCGCCACCGCGCACGCGGTTTCCGGCGAGATCGACAAGGTCGCCGCCGAGCTGTCGGCGCACGCCGACGCCAATCTCAAGGCCATCGGCCGCTCGCTGGCCGACGCGAATGCCGCGCTCAGGCGCGCCATCGACTGGGTCGTGCCGGCCTACGGCGCGCACCCGCGCGCGGCGCACGCCGCGGCGGTGCCTTATCTCGAGCTCTGGGGCACGGTGGCCGGAGGCTGGCAGCTCGGCCGCGGGGCGCTGGCGGCGGCGAAGCACCTGGCCGCGGGCACCGGCGACGCGCGCTTCCTGCACGCGAAGATCGTCACCGCGCGCTTCTACGCCGATGCCATCCTGCCGCAGGCTTCGTCGCTGGCGGTCACCATCGCGCAGGCCGGCGATTCGACGCTCGCACTCGCCGCGGAGCAGTTTTGAGCGGCCACGGGGTGCGTGCATCGGACCGCGCCGGCCCGGCGAGCGTGTCGCGACGACGTCGGCTCGCTTGCGCACGGGCGGCCAGCGCCGCGTGTGCCGGATGGCTGGCGCTGGCCTGCGCGACGGCGGCGTTCGCCGCCGATCCGCTCGCCGTCGTCCCCGCCGTGACGACGGCGGGACCGTACGCGGTCGGCTGCAGCGACGTAAGCCAGGACTTCTCGCGGCTTCGGCCCGGCGAGACGCCCGAGGTGTACTGGGAAGGCCAGCCCCGCGACGACGGCACGCCGCGCTATCTCGGCGACCTGCTGGTGACTCCGGGCGGCGCCTACACGCAGCCGGTGCCGGTCCCCGACGATCGCGAACTCTACGGTCCGTACCGCGGCGGCAGCTATCCGCTGTCGCTGCTGGTCTGCTACCCGACCCGCGCCGACAGCCCGCGCCCCGACTACGTGCTGCCCGACGGGCGCAGGGTGCCGCACATGCAGCGCGCCGGCGAGACGCCCCTGTTTGCCGATGCGACCGGACCCTGGCCGGTCATCGCGTTCTCGCACGGGCTGGGCGGCAGTCCGTTGGGCAGCGGCTACCTGGACTTCATCGCGCAGTTCGCGAGCTACGGCTATGTCGTCGTCGCACCGTTCCACGGCGACCCACGGTTCGCGAAGGTCAAGCTCGAAGGCGTCGTCGATGTCCTGCGGTCGCTCGTCGAGTTCCCGAGGTTCGTCGCGATGCAGGCGGTGCGGCCGCTCGGGCTCGCGGCGACGCTGGACCTCGCGCTCACGCATCCGCACTGGCGCGATCGCGTCGACGCCGGCCGCATCGGCGGCTTTGGCGCCAGCCTGGGCGGCGAAACGATGATGCTTGCCGGTGGCGCGGCGCTGACCACGACCGTCGGGCAATCGTCGAAGCGGGTGCTGCTCGAGCCGCGGCTCAAGGCGGCGGTCGGCTACGTGCCTTATTTCGGCCAGTCGATCCTGCCGGCGTTCGGCCGCGACCAGCGCGGCGTCGACGGCGTCGTGCTGCCGTACCTCGCCATCGGCGGCGGCGCCGACCTGCTCGCGCCGCTCGCCCAAATCGAGGACGGGATGGTGCGGCTCGGATCGACCCGGCAGCTGGTGGTGCTGGCTGGCACCGAGCACGGCCTCGACCCGGATGACGCGCCGGACATCTTCACCTGGTCGCTCATCTTCCTCGACGGGCAGGTGAAGGGCGACCCGATCGCGCGCGCTGCCTCCGCGCGGATGACGACGGTGGCGGGCGGCAACGACGACCGGTCGGTGCTCGACTACAGCGCGCCTTCCCCGCCGACAGGCGTTCAGCGCACGGTGATCGAATACCGGAATGCCTCGCTCGACCACTACTTCCTCACCGCCGAGCCCGACGAGGCGGCGATGCTCGACGCCGGCGTCGTCGTCCCCGGCTGGAAGCGCACCGGGATGGCGTTCCTGGCCAGCGATCGCGGCTCGGGGCTGGGACTGCCTGCGTGCCGCTTCTTTGGCACCCCCGGCGTGGGACCGACCTCGCATTTCTACACGGTGGACTCGGCGGAGTGCGCGAAGGTCAAGGCGAATCCGTTCTGGACCTACGAAGGCCTCGCTTTCGCGATCGATCCGTCGGGCGTGGGCGTCTGCCCGGCCGGGCGCGTCCCCGTCACGCGGCTGTACAACAACGGCAAGGGCGGGCAGGCCAACCACCGCTACCTCACCAGCCGCAGCGAGACCGCGCGCATGACCGGCGAGGGCTGGGTCATCGAAGGCCCGGTATTCTGCGCGCTGCCCTGAGCGCGCGCCGGCGGCTCACCGGGCCGGTTGCCTGCAGGAACGGGGCGCGGACGGTACCTTGACCGGGGTCAAGCTTCCCGCCCCGCGACAGGTTGCCGCGGGCACGGCATCGCGCTAGCATCCTCCCATCGTCCTCCCGTCGATCCGATTCCCCTTGCCCCTTCGTTCCGCCTCTCGCCGTCTCGTTGCATGGGTCGCCATGCTGGGGTTGCTGTTCGCCCAGGGCGTCGCGGCGGCGCATGCGGGTTCGGTGCCGTTGACCGCAGGCAGCGTGTTCGCCACGATGGCGACCGCAACGTCGCCGGCCGCGACCGCAGCTCCGGTCACCGGGGTCGATCCTGACGGCGAGGTCGTCCGGATGCCCTGCCACGGCCATGCGGCCGGCGGACCCGCGGCCGGCCCCGCTGCCGTGGCGGTGGCCGACGCCAATGCCTGCGAAGTCCATTGCACCGACCTGACGCCGTCGGCCTTCGCGCCGGAGCTGCCCCCCGCGGCCCCGTCGCCCGCGCTGCGGGTCGACGTCGCCGTGGTTCCGCCGCCGGCGTCGGCCGCCATCGCGCAGCTCGAAGCACGCGGCGCGGCGCCTCCGGTGCGCCTCGCGTACGTCCGCTTCCTGATCTAGACCTCCGCCGTCGTTCGTCCCGCCCGCCACGCTCGCGGGTGCCGTCGTTCGTCGTGTCGTCGGAGGTCCCATGCATCGTTTCGTTTTCCCGTTCCCGGCAGGTCCCGGGGCGCCGCCAGTGGCCTGCGCGGAGCCGCAGCCGCGCCGTTGCGGCACTGCTCTGGTCGATCGCGTTGCTGCCCGGGCTGGCCGCGGGCCAGCAGCCGCTGTCGCTGGCCGAGGCGGTCCGGCTCGCCGTCGCCCGCTCGCCGGCGATAGCCTCCCAGCAATCGATGGCCGCTGCGGCGCGCGAGATGAGCGTCGCCGCAGGCGAGCTGCCCGATCCCAAGCTCATCGGCGGCTTCGAGAACGTGCCCACGTCGGGCGCCGACGCCTGGACCCTCGATCGCGACTTCATGACTATGACGCGCATCGGCGTGATGCAGGACTTCCCGCGCGAGGAAAAGCGTCGACTGCGCGTCGAGCGCGCTGTGCGGGACGCCGCCCGCAGCGACGCCGCTGCGGTCAGCGCCGCAGCCAACGTGCGGCGCGAGGCGGCGGCCGCGTGGTTCGCGCGCCGCTACGCCGAGGAGGCCGAGCGCGCCATCGCGGCGCAGATCGCCGAAGCGGAGCTGGCGGTGGTCGCGGCCGGCGCGGCCTACCGCGCCAACAAGGCGCCGCAGGCCGAGCTGCTGATGGCGCAGTCGGTGGTGATCGAGCTGGCCAACCGCGCAACCGAAGCGAAGGCGCAGACGCGCCGGGCGCGGATCGCGCTCGCACGCTACCTCGGCGCGGACGCGGAGCGGACGCTGGGCGACGCGCCCGACCTGGGGCGGTTGCCGGCCGCCGTGGCCGAGCTCACCGACGTCGACGCGCAGGCCGAACTCCGGGCCGCGCATGCGCAGGAGGCCTATCTCGCGACCGAGGCCGATCTCGCCCGGGCCGGCCGGCTGCCGGACTGGAACGCCGCGTTGTCCTACGCCGTCCGCGGGTCGGGGTACGCCAACATGGTGTCGCTGATGTTCTCGATCGACCTGCCGTGGTCGCCCGGCACGCGCCAGGACCGCGAGCTGGCGGCGAAGCTGAAGGAGCTGGACGCCGCGCGCGCGATGCGCGACGACACGCGGCGCATGCGTTCCGCCGAGGTCGAGACGATGGTCGCCGAATGGGAGTCCGCGCGCGCCCAGTCGCAGCGGATGCGTGCGGAGATGCTGCCGCTCAATGCGCTGCGGCGCGAGTCGGCGCTCGCGGCCTACCGTGGCGGCACCGGCACGCTGACCGCGGTGCTCGAAGCGCGGCGTGCCGAGCTCGACATCACGCTGGCGCTGTTGCAGATGGAACAGGCCGCGGCGAAAGCCTGGGCCTACCTCACCTACGTTCTTCCCGTCGCGGAGCCCGCATGAGACCGAACCGTTCGCATCAACGTGGATTCAAGGCGCTGCCGCTGGCCGGAGCCGTCGCCCTCGCCGTGCTCGCCGCCTGGGGCGGATGGTGGCTCGGCACGCGGCAGGCCCAGCCGCACGCGGGGCTTGCCGGGGACGCTGCGGCACCGGCGACCGGATCGGCGCCAACCGCCGCGCCGGCCACGGCCGGCGGCGCGCCGTCGACCGACGCCGCCGGCCGCAAGGTCCTCTACTGGCACGATCCGATGGTCCCCGGCCAGCGCTTCGACAAGCCCGGCAAGAGCCCGTTCATGGACATGATGCTGGTGCCGGTCTACGCCGACGAGGGCGCGGACAGCGGCACGCTGTCGATCAGCCCGCGGCTCGCGCAGAACTTCGGCGTGCGCCTGGTCGAGGCGAAGGCAGGCACGCTCGGCGGAGGGTTCTCCGCACCCGGGACGCTGGTCGTCGACGAGCGGACGATCGTCGCCGTGCAGGCGCGGGTGCAGGGCTACGTCGAGAAGCTGCTGGTCCGCGCGACCTACGACAGCGTGCGCGCCGGCCAGCCTCTGGCGGAACTGTACGTGCCCGAATGGCTCGCCGCGCAGGAGGAGCTGCTGGCGCTGAAGGGCAGCGCGCAACCCGGCGCCGCGGCGCTGGTCGACGCGGCGCGGGCGCGGCTGGGGCTGCTCGGCATGCCCGCCGCCGAGATCGCGCGGGTCGAGCGCGAGGGCCGGCCGTCGGCGCGGGTGACGATCACCGCGCCGCAGTCGGGCGTGGTGTGGGAAATCGGTGCGCGGGACGGCATGGCGGTGATGCAGGGGACGACGCTGTTCCGGCTGGCGGGGCAGGGCTCGGTCTGGGTCGTCGCCGAGGTGCCGGAAGCGCAGGCCGGGGCGCTGCGGACGGGCGCGCCGGTCGAGGCGACGATCGCGGCGTTCCCCGGGCGCGTCTTCAAGGGCACGGTGTCGACGCTGCTGCCCGAGGTCAACGCCGCGACGCGCACGGTGCGCGCGCGCATCGTGCTCGCCAATCCCGACGTCTCGCTGAAGCCCGGGATGTTCGCGACCGTGCAGTTCGCCGCGGCCGCATCGTCGGCGAAGCCGGTGCTGCTGGTGCCCGCCGAGGCGGTGATCCGGACCGGCAAGCGGAACGTCGTGATCGTTGCACTGGGCGAAGGCAGGTACGCCCCGGTCGAGGTCGAGCTGGGGCGAGAGAGCGGCGACAGCGTCGAGATCCGCAAGGGCCTCGAGCCCGGCGCGAAGATCGTCGCATCGGGGCAGTTCATGATCGACTCGGAGGCGAGCCTCAAGGGCGTGCTGGCCCGGATGACCACCGGTGCCGAGGCGGCGCCGCCGGCCGACGCGCACGCCGGCCATGCCATGCCGGCGGCCCCCGGTGCGGTCGTCCACGAAGCGCAGGGCGTCGTGCGCTCCGTCGGCGACGAGGTGCTGATCAAGCACGGCGCGATTCCGAGCGCCGGGATGGGCGCGATGACGATGGCGTTCAAGGCCCCACCCTCGGGGGTTCCGGCCGCGGTGAAGGAGGGCGCCGACGTGCGCTTCCGCTTCGTCATCACGCCCAAGGGCGACTTTGCGCTCACCGACATCGCGCCCATCGGCGGACCCGCCGCTGCGGGCGCGGAACCGGGAGCCAAGCGATGATCGCCGCAGTGATCCGCTGGTCGGTCGGAAATCGCTTCCTCGTCGTGCTGGCTTCGGTGGCGCTGGCGGTGTTCGGCCTGTGGGCCGCGCGCACGACGCCGCTCGACGCCATCCCCGACCTGTCCGACACGCAGGTGATCATCCGCACGACGTTGCCGGGCCAGGCCCCGCAGATCGTCGAGGACCAGGTGACCTATCCGTTGACGACGACGATGCTGTCGGTGCCCGGGGCGAAGGCGGTGCGCGGCTACTCGTTCTTCGCCGATTCCTTCGTCTACATCATCTTCGAGGACGGCACCGATCCGTACTGGGCGCGCTCGCGCGTGCTCGAGTACCTGAACCAGGTGCAGGGACGGCTCCCGCCCTCGGCGCGCTCGTCGCTGGGGCCGGATGCGACGGGCGTCGGCTGGATCTACGAGTACGCGCTGGTCGACCGCAGCGGCCGGCACAGCCTGGCGGATCTGCGCGCGATCCAGGACTGGTTCCTCCGCTTCGAGCTCAAGACGGTGCCCGACGTGTCGGAGGTCGCGACCGTCGGCGGCATGGTCAAGCAGTATCAGGTCGTCGTCGATCCCGAGCGGTTGAAGGCCTACAACCTGCCGCTGAAGCAGGTGATCGACGCGATCCGTGCTGCCAACCGCGACTTCGGCGGCTCGGTGCTGGAACTCGCCGAGGCCGAGTACATGGTGCGGGTGAAGGGCTACCTGCGCACGCTCGACGATTTCCGGGCGATCCCGCTGATGGTGGGCGACGGCGGCACGCCGGTGCGGCTGGCGGACGTCGCGCGCATCCAGGTCGGACCCGAGATGCGCCGCGGCATCGCCGAACTGGACGGCGAGGGCGAGGTGACCGGCGCCATCATCGTGATGCGCACCGGGCGCAATGCGCTGGCGACGATCGATGCGGTCAAGGCCAAGCTGGACGCGCTGAAACCCGGGCTCCCGCCCGGGGTCGAGATCGTGACCGTGTACGACCGCTCGGATCTGATCAAACGGTCGATAACCACGGTGCAGGGCACGCTGGTCGAGCAGTTCGTCGTCGTGGCGCTGATCTGCATCGTATTCCTGTTCCACCTGCGCAGCGCGTTCGTCGCGATCATCGCGCTGCCGCTGGGCGTGCTGACGGCGTTCATCGTGATGCGCTACCAGGGCATCACGGCGAACATCGTTTCGCTGGGCGGAATTGCCATCGCCATCGGCGAGATGGTCGACGGCGCGGTGGTCATGGTCGAGAACGCGCATCGCAAGCTCGAACGGTGGCAGGAGGCGCATCCCGGCGAGACGCTCGACGGCGAGGCGCGCTGGAAAGTGATCACGGACGCTGCGGTCGAGGTCGGCCCGGCGCTGTTCTCGTCGCTGCTGATCGTGACCATCTCCTTCGTGCCGGTGTTCGCCCTCGAGGCGCAGGAGGGCAGGCTGTTCGCGCCGCTCGCATTCACCAAGAGCTACGCGATGGCGGCGGCGGCCGGAATCTCGGTGACGCTGGTGCCGGTGCTGATGGGCTATCTGATCCGCGGCCGCATCCCGTCGGAGCAGCGCAACCCGCTCAACCGCGTGCTGATCGCCGCCTATCGCCCGCTGATCGACGTCGTGCTGCGCTTCCCCTGGACGACGGTCGTCGTCGCCGTCGTCCTCGCAGCGGCGACCCTGGTCCCCGCGTCGCGACTCGGGCGCGAGTTCATGCCCCCCCTCGACGAGGGTGACCTGCTGTACATGCCGACGGCGCTGCCCGGCCTGTCGGCGGCCAAGGCGGCGGAGCTTCTGCAGCAGACCGACCGGATGATCAAGTCGGTGCCCGAGGTCGTCCGGGTGTTCGGCAAGGCCGGCCGCGCGGAGACTGCGACCGATCCGGCGCCGCTGGAAATGTTCGAGACGGTGATCCAGTTCAAGCCGAAGGAGCAGTGGCGCCCCGGGATGACGGGCGCCAGGCTCATCGAGGAACTCGACCGCGTAGTCCAGGTGCCGGGCCTCGCCAACGTATGGGTGCCGCCGATCCGCAATCGGATCGACATGCTGGCCACCGGCATCAAGAGCCCCGTAGGCATCAAGGTGGCTGGCCCCGACCTGGTCGAGATCGACCGCACCGCGGGAGAGATCGAGCGCGCGGTGCGCACGGTTCCCGGCGTCTCGTCGGCGATCGCCGAGCGGCTGACGGGAGGCCGCTACATCGACGTCGACATCGACCGGACCGTCGCGGCGCGGTATGGGCTGTCGGTCGAGGACCTGCTCGAGGTCGTCGCGGCGGCGATCGGCGGCGAGAACGTCGGCGAGACCATCGAAGGCCTGCAGCGCTTCCCGATCAACGTCCGCTACCCGCGCGAGCTGCGCGACTCGGTCGAAAAGCTGCGCGCGCTTCCCATCGTCACTGGGCGCGGTGCGCAGATCCGGCTCGGTGACGTGGCCCGGGTCTCCGTTGCCGACGGACCGCCGATGATCCGGAGCGAGAACGCGCGGCCTTCCGGCTGGGTTTACGTCGACATCCGGGGCCGCGACCTGTCGTCGGCCGTGCAGGCGATGCAGGAGGCCGTTGCCCGCGAGGTGAAGCTGCCGCCCGGCTACTCGATCGCCTGGTCGGGGCAGTTCGAGTATCTGGAGCGGGCGACCGCGCGCCTGAAGCTCGTCGTGCCGGCGATGCTGCTGATCATCTTCGTGATGCTCTACCTGACCTTCCGCCGGACCGACGAGGCGCTGCTGGTGATGGCGATGCTCCCGTTCTCGGTGATCGGGGGTGTCTGGCTGCTGTGGTGGCTCGACCACAACGTATCGGTCGCCAGCGCGGTCGGTTTCATCGGGCTCGCCGGCGTCGTCGCCGAGTTCGGCATCGTCATGCTGGTCTACCTCAAGCAGGCGTGGGACGAGCGCGTCGCGCGCGGCGAGACGAGCGAAGCGGCGCTGCTGGAGGCCATCCGCGACGGCGCGGCGCTGCGCGTGCGGCCGAAGGCGATGACCGTCGCCACGACGGTGATCGGGCTGGTGCCGATCCTGTGGGACACCGGCACCGGCTCGGAGATCACGCAGCGGATCGCAGCGCCGATGATCGGCGGCATGATCACGGCACCTCTGCTGTCGATGCTGGTGATCCCGGCGTGCTACCTGCTCATGCGGCGCGGCGCGCTCCGGCGCGCGGCGCGAGCCGGAGCCGGGACGATCCGGGGTCCGGCAGCCGGGGCGGCCACTGGGGCGGCTGCGGAAGGGCCCGGCTGAGAGCCAACCGGGCGGCCGAGTGGCGCGCGACGGCCGCCCCGGTCAGGCCGGCGCGAGCACCTCGGCGAGCGTCCGCGCGATCACCCGCGTCGCCCGCCGCAGGTCGTCGAGCTGCAGGTGCTCGTCGGCGTTGTGCGCGTTCGCCTCGAGGATGCTGCGGGGTCCGGCGCCGTAGATCACCGTCGGGATGCCGGCGGCGGCGTAATGGCGCGCGTCGGTGTACAGCGGCACGCCGTGCGCCGACACCGCCGCGCCCATCTCCTCGGTGCCGATTCGCGCCAGCGGTGCGATGAGCCTCTCGCTGCCGGCGACGGGCGCCAGCGGCTCGGCCAGCATGATCCGGCGGACGTCGGCCGACGCCCCCGGAAATCCGGCGATCGAGCGCGTGATGATCGCCCGCAGGTCCGCTTCGACTGCCGCGCCGCGCTCCTCGGGAATGATGCGCCGGTCGAGCCGGAACGTGACCCGGTCCGGCACCACGTTGGTGTTGATACCGCCCTCGATCAGCCCGACGTTGAGCTGCGGCGACCCGATGCCGGCGGTTGCGGAAACCGACGCGGGGTAGGCGCGGCGGGCCGCGTAGAGCGCGGCGAGGACGCCGGTCGCCGCTTCGAGCGCGTCGATGCCGGTCGCCGGCATCGCCGCGTGCGCCTGCTTGCCGCGGACGGTGACCTCGAGGTGCAGGGCGCCGTTGTGCGCGGTGACGATGCCGTAGGCGAAGCCGGCGCAGATGACGTAGTCCGGGTGGCTGATGCGCTGGTCGAGCAGCCACCTGGGTCCGATGGTGCCGCCCGACTCCTCGTCGTAGGTGAGGTGCAGCTCGACGGTGCCCGCGAGCGGCGCGCCGGCGTCGATCAGCGCCTTCAGCGCGAAGGCGTAGGTCGCGAAGTCGGACTTCGACACCGCGACGCCGCGGCCGTACATCGCGCCGTCGATGACCTCGCCGCCGTAGGGCTCCCTGGTCCAGCCCGCCCCCGGCGGCACGACGTCCCCGTGCGCATTCAGCGCGATCACCGGCCCCGGCCCGAAGCGGTGCCGGACGACGAGGTTGGTCGCGCTGACCATGCCGGCCGCGGCGGCGGCGGCGGCCGGCACCGGATGCCGCTCGACGGTGAAACCAAGCGCCTCCAGCAGCACCGCGGCGACCTCGGCGTGACGCGCGCAGTCGCCGGGCGGGTTGTCGCTGGGGACGCGGACGAGCTTGCGCAGGAACTCCACGGCGGCGGGGTGGTCGGCGTCGACGCGGGCGACGATGCTGGCATCGAGAGTCATGGTGGTCCGGGGAGTGGGCGGGTGGAGGTGGGGTGCGGAGATCGGGTGGTCGCGCGGCAAACGTGCTGCCGGGGTGCGCGGGCGGTGGCGCTGCCCGAGCGTGCGGAAGGGTCCGCGCGCTCAGGACACCGGTCGCGCCGCCGGATCGAAGTGGACGATGAAGTCGTGCAGGATGCGTGCGGACAGGTCGGCGTCGGCTTCGCTCATCGTCTCGTCGGGGTGGTGGCTGATGCCGCCGTTGCCGCAGCGGACGAACAGCATCGCGACGTCGGCGAGCGGGGCGATCGCCATCGCGTCGTGGCCGGCCCCGGACGGCAGCCGGCGCGGCGGCACGCCGGCACGCGCGACGGCGGCGTCGAGCTGGTCCATCAGCCAGGGCGCGCAGGCGCAGCGCTTCGCCTGCTGGGTCGGCGTGACGGCGAACGCGACACCGCGGCGCGCGCCGACGGCGTCGATCTCGGCGAGGATGTCGGCGACCGCCGCGTCGCGGACCGCGTCGTCGCCGCTGCGGACGTCGAGCGAAAACTCGCAGGCGCCCGGGATGACGTTGGTCGCGCCCTGCGGGACGTTGAGCTGGCCGACGGTGCCGACGAGGCCGTCGACCGACCGGCAGCGGCGCTCGACGAAGAGGACGATCTCGGCGGCGGCGGCGGCCGCATCGCGGCGCAGGGTCATCGGCACGGTGCCGGCGTGGCCGGCGAGACCGGTCGCGTGCACCATGAACCGGTCGAAGCCGACGATCGACGTCACGACGCCGACGGGCAGCCCCTCGGACAGCAGCACCGGACCCTGTTCGATGTGCAGCTCGCAGTAGGCGAGGATCTCCTCGCTCCGGCGCGCCGCGGTGGCGACCCTGGCCGGGTCGAGCCCGTAGGCTACGAGCGCTTCGGCCATCGACACTCCATCGGCGTCGCGCTTGCTCAGCAGCCCGGTGTCGAAGGTGCCGGCGACCGCCTTGCTGCCGAGCAGCGTCGCCTGGAAGCGCACGCCTTCCTCGTCGGCGAAGGCGACGACCTCGACCGCGAAGGGCAGCCGCCGCCCGGCGCGGTGCAGCGCGTCGACGCAGGCGATCGGCGCGATCACGCCGAGGTCGCCGTCGTAGCGGCCGCCGTTGCGCACGCTGTCGAAATGCGAGCCGAACATCAGCGCCGGCAGGCCCGGCTGCGCTCCCTCGTAGCGGCCGACGACGTTGCCGATCGCGTCCAGCGTCGCGCTCATGCCGGCTTCGCGCATCCAACCCATCAGCGTGTCGGCGGCCGCGCGCTGGACCGGGGTGAGGAAGGTCCGCGTCAATTGGCCCGGCACTTCGGTGTGGCGCGCGAGCAGGTCGGCGTGGCGCATGATCCGCGCGCCGATGCCATCGAGAGGGGAGCCTGCGCGGGCCATCGTCATGCCGAGAGCAGCGCGTCGAGGCGGAAGCGGGCGATCCGCGCCACCTGCGCCAGTGCCTCGCGGAACTCGGCGGCGGGTTCGTTGGTGACGCGCGCGGCGAAGCGCTGCAGGATGCCCGCTCGGTCCAGGCCCTTGACGGCGACGATGAACGGGAATCCGAACTTCGCGTTGTAGCGGGCGTTGAGCTCCTGCAGCCGCGCGTACTCGTCGGGCGAGCAGTGCGTCAATCCGGCGCCCGCCTGCTCCTGCGACGAGTCGGCGGTCAGTTCGTTGCGGATCATCGCGCGGCCGGCGAGTTCCGGATGCGCGCGCAGCAGCGCGAGCTGCGGTGCCTCGCCGGCGCTGGCTACGGCGGAGACCATCGCCGCGTGCAGCGCGTCCACGCTCGCGAAAGGGCGCGCCGCCAGCGCGCGCTCCGCGACCCATGGCGAATGCTCGAACACGCCGCGGAGCGCGGCGACGAACGCGGCCGCAGGCAGCGCGTTGAGTTCGGCCAGCGTCATGCGGCGGTTCCCGTTCCGGAAGCCTGTGCCGGGCCGGCCGCGGTGCGGCGCGGGAACGGGTGGGTCGCCTGCCAGTGGCGCGCGATGTCGATCCGCCGCGCGAACCAGACGTCGGGATGGCTGCGGGCGTAGTCGACGAAGCGCGCCAGCGCCTGCGCGCGGGCGGGACGGCCGACGAGCCGGCAGTGGAGCCCGATCGACAGCATCTTCGGCGCGTCGAGGCCGGCGGGGTCGCCTTCGGCGTACAGCCCGTCGAACGCGTCCTTGAGGAAGGTGAAGAACTGGTCGCCGCTGTTGAAACCCTGCGGCGTGGCGAAGCGCATGTCGTTGGTGTCGAGCGTGTAGGGAACGACCAGGTGCGGCACCGGTCCGCGCGCGCCCTCGACCTCGGTCCAGTACGGCAGGTCGTCGGCATAGCTGTCGGCGTCGTAGACGAACCCGCCGTGCTCGACGATCAGGCGCCGGGTCCGGGGGCTGTCGCGCCCGGTGTACCAGCCCTCGGGCGGCCGCCCGATCAGCCGCGCGATCAAGGCGGTCGCTTCGGCGATGTGCGCCCGCTCGGTCGCCTCGTCGATGTGCTGGTAGCTGATCCATTTCAAGCCATGGCTTGCGACCTCGTGACCGTCGGCGAGGAAGGCGTCGATCACCGCCGGGTTGCGCGCGAGCGCCGTCGCGACCCCGAACACGGTCAGCGGCACGCCGCGGTCGCGGAACAGCCGCAGCAGGCGCCAGACGCCGGCACGCGAGCCGTACTCGTACAGCGACTCCATGCTCATGTGCCGTCCGGGAACGGGCTGCGCGCCGATGATCTCGGACAGGAAGGTCTCCGCCGCGACGTCGCCGTGCAGCACGTTCATCTCGCCGCCCTCCTCGTAATTGAGGACGAACTGGACGGCGATGCGCGCGCCGCCGGGCCAGCGCGGGTGCGGAGGATTGGGGCCGTAGCCGGCGAGGTCGCGGGGGTAGGGGGCGATCATGGAGCGCAGGTTTGCGCGAGTATACAATCGGCTCGGGCGAGGCAAGGTGCTTCTCGTCGCACAGCCACGGAGCCAGGGATGGGACGACTCACGACGCACGTTCTCGACACCGCGCATGGCGCCCCGGGTGCCGGGGTCACGGTCCGGCTGTACCGTAACCTCGGCGAGCGCTACCTCCTGGTGAAAGAGGTCGTCACCAACGCCGACGGACGCGCCGACGCGCCGCTGCTCGAAGGGGCGGCGTTCAGCGCCGGGCGCTACCGGCTGGTGTTTCTCGCCGGCGACTACTTCAGGGCGCGAGGCGTCGCGCTGCCCGATCCCCCGTTCGTCGACGAGGTGGTGGTGGACGTGGGCTGCGCCGACGCGGCGGGGCACTACCATGTGCCGCTGCTGGTGTCGCCGTGGAGCTATTCCACCTATCGCGGCAGCTGACGCGCAGGCCCTCCCGCCGCCGGCCCCCGCCGCCGAAACGATCCCGTCTCGAAGGTCCACGATGGAAGCCTACGCCGGCGAGTGGCTGCAACTGCTGATCCGCTGGATTCACCTGATCACCGGCATCGCGTGGATCGGCGCGTCGTTCTATTTCGTCTGGCTGGACAACAGCCTGCTGCCGCCGAAGCGCGAGCACGACGCCGACGAGGGCGTCGGCGGCGAGCTGTGGGCGGTGCACGGCGGCGGCTTCTACCACGTGCAGAAGTTCCGCGTCGCGCCCGCCGAGCTGCCGGCCCCGCTGCACTGGTTCAAGTGGGAGGCGTATTCGACGTGGCTGTCCGGCATGGCGCTGTTCGTCGTCATGTACTACTTCCATGCGCGCGTCTACATGATCGACCCGGCGGTTGCCGACATTTCGCCGGCGCAGGCGATCGGCGCGTCGATCGCGCTCCTGGCCGGCGGCTGGCTGTTCTACGACCAGCTGTGCAAGCGCGCCGGTCTCGACCGCGAGCTGCTCGTGGCGGTAACGATCGTCGCCTTCCTGGCGCTGGTCGCGTGGGGACTTTCGCACCTCTACAGCGGCCGCGCGGTGTACCTGCAGATCGGCGCGATGATCGGCACGATGATGGCGGCCAACGTCGCGCACATCATCATTCCGTCGCAGCGTGCGCTGGTCGAGGCGAAGGAGCGCGGCGTCGCGCCCGACCCGGTGCACGGCCTGCGCGGCAAGCAACGCAGCGTGCACAACAACTACTTCACGCTGCCCGTGCTGTTCATCATGATCAGCAGCCACTACCCGATGACCTGGGGCCACCCGCAGGCGTGGCTGGTGCTGGTCGCGATCATGCTGCTCGCGGCGTTCGTCCGCCACTTCTTCAACCTGCGGCACAAGGGGCGCACCGTGTGGGCGATTCCGGTCGCCGCGGCGGCGGGCGCGCTGGCGCTGGCGGTGGCGATCGCGCCGCGGCAGCCCGACGCCGCCGGAGCGCCGGCGTTCGCCGAGGTGCAGGCGATCGTCGCCCAGCGCTGTGCGAGCTGCCACGCCGCGCGGCCGACGCAGGAAGGCTTCGTCGTCGCGCCGAAGAACGTTATGCTGGATACGCCGGAGCTGATCGCCGCGCAGGCGCGGAAGATCTACGAGCAGGCGGTGGCGACCCGGGCGATGCCGATCGGCAACCTCACCGGCATGACCGACGCCGAGCGCGCGAAGCTCGGCGCGTGGCATGCCGCCGGGGCGGCGATGCGCTGAGACCTTCGGCGCCGGAACGGCCCCGCCCGGGCAACACCCGGGGCCGGTCCCGGCGACACGGTGACGCACCGGCCGCCGTGCCGCTGCCCGTCGTCACCGCCCGACGTCCAGCCCGCCCCACCGTCCGTTCGTCGCCGTCCAGCCGGAGGCACCGGGCCGGCGATGCTATTCTTGCCGCCGGTTTCCAGTTCCGGTTCCCCCATATGCCTTCGCACCACCCAATCGCCGCCCCGGTCGCCGCGCGCTTCGCCGCCGCCCTCTCCGTCCTCGGCCTCGCCGCGGTGCTGTCCGCGCCGCCGGTACGGGCCGCATCCGAAGCTCCCATCGACTTCGAATTCCTCCCGGTCGCGCCGACGCCGCTCGCCCCCGCGCAACTCGGCCCGGCCCGGCCGGTGCCCAAGTTCCAGTTCATGTTCGGCGCGGCGGCGCGCTGGCGCGGACCGCTGGTGTGGAAGTACAACCACGCCAATGCGCCCGGGCCGTGGGAAGCCGATCCCGCGGGCACGGTCGCGGCGATCACGTCGACCCTGACCCGGTGGACGCAGGTCTGCGGCATCCGGTTCGACTACCGCGGCGAGACGTCGGTGCCGCCGAACACCCGCGTCCAGAGCCCGCAATACGGCGAGCAGCCGGACTACGAGACCGTCGTCGGCTGGGGCTCGCTTCCCGACAACACTGCCGGGATCACCTATGCGTGGTACGGCACGACCAGCCTCGGCGAGCGCCTGCTGTTCGACACCGACATCATCCTGTCGGTCGACCGCGTCCGCAGCACGCAGGCGATGAACCGCACGGCGACGCACGAGTGGGGCCATGCGCTGGGACTCGCGCATTCGAACGTCGGGGACGCGATCATGAGCGGCCCGCCGGACACGGCGTACAACGGTCTGCTCGACCTGCAGCCCGACGACGTCCGCGGCTGCCGCTGCCTGTACGGCCCCGCGGCAGGACAGACCGCGGGCTACAGCTGCTCGCTGCCGAAGAAGATCGACTTCGGCATCGTGCCGCTCAACTCGCAATCGGCGCCGCAGACGATCGCGTTCACCAACGACGGCAACGCGGCGATCACCGTCGGCGGCGCTCTTTTGGGCAGCCCTGAACTCGCCAAGGACGCCGGCTGCGCCGCCGGCACCGTGCTGCAGCCGGGGCAGTCCTGCGCCGTGCAGTTTTCCGCGTGGGGGACGATCGTCGGGACCCGCGCCATCGACGTCGCCTTCGACACCAGCGATGGCCGCTATCGCGTCCCGGTCACATTCCAGGTCACCGACGCCCCGGCGCCGGTGGCGTCGGTGGTCACGGTGCTCGAGTACTTCCACGCCGGATTCGGACACTACTTCGTCACCTATCTGCCCGACGAGATCGCCAAGCTCGACAATGGCACCTTCGCCGGCTGGGCGCGCACGGGCAAGAGCTGGAAGGCGTGGGCGCAGCCGGGCACGGGGACCGCGCCGGTCTGCCGGTTCTTCAGCGAGGCGTTTGCGCCGAAGAGCTCGCACTTCTACACCTCGTTCGCGTCCGAATGCGTCGACGTCAAGGCGAACAGGGACTGGAAGTTCGAGGGCGAGGTGTTCCACGTCCGGCTCCCGGCGCTGGCGGACGGCGCCTGTCCGGCGGGGCTGGCACCGGTCTACCGCCTCTACAACCGGAGCGCGAGCGGCGCGCCGAATCATCGCTTCACCACCGACGTCGCGATCCGGCAGCAGATGATCGACCAGAACTGGATCGCCGAGGGCTACGGCGCCGGCGTGACGATGTGCGTACCGCAGTAGCGCGGACCATCGCGCCGGCGGTCTAGAACAGCGACTCCTGCTCGGGATCGCGGCCCGGCGGGCCGGCCGCGGCGTCCTGCGTCGCCTTCGCCCCCGCCGGCGGGTCGAGCGCAACGGCGACGTGCTCGATCAGCGACGCGTCGTCGTGACGGACGTTGTTGACCCGGGTCGACACCGGGTACCAGGCCATCCGCTCCGAAGGGTAGGGCGCGACGATGTCGGCGACGTTCCCTTCGGCCGGCCCGAGCCAGCGCGCGTAGTCGGCCGGGGCGACGATCACCGGCATCCGCTCGTGCACCGGCCGCAGCAGCGTGTTGGCTTCGGTGGTGACGATGGTGCAGCTGTCGAGCACGTCGCCGTCGGGCGAGAGCCAGCGCTCGAACAGCCCGGCGAAGCCGAATATCCCGCCGTCCTTCATGCCGACATGCACCGGCTGCTTGTGCGCGTCGCCGCCCGCGCCGACCGGCATCCACTCGTAGAACCCGTCGGCCGGCAGCAGGCAGCGGTGCCGCCGGTAGGCGATTCGGAACGACGGCTTCTCGGCGATGGTTTCCCCGCGCGCGTTGATCATCTTGGCGCCGATCGCCGGGTCCTTCGCCCACCGCGGCACCAGTCCCCAGCGCATCGTGGTCAACTCGCGCTCGCCTTGCGCATTGACACGCACCACCGGCACGTCCGTCATCGGCGCGATGTTGTAGCGTGGGTGGACCGGCGGCGGATGCGCAAGGCCGAACGCCAGCGCGATCGCGGCCGGGTGGGTGTGCAGTTCGTAGCGACCGCACATCGCGCGGTTCCTAGGGTTCCACGGGCTCGACGCCGGGTGCCGGCGCGGTCGTCGTTTCGAGCAGCCGCCGCGCTGTCTTCGCCACCTGCTGCGTATCCCAGTACGCGTACGCGCCGACGGCCGCCGCGCCGGCCACCGGCACCCAGCGCGACACCGTGCTGCCGGCGATCCGTTGCGTCACCTTGATGCCGATCGTCGACAGTGCGCTTTTCATCGCGCCGGCGGTCAGCTGCTGGACGATGACGCGCTGCCCCGCGCGGACCGCGACGTCGCGCAGGACCTGGCTTGCGAGGTGACGGAACAGGCAGTAGAGCATGTGCGAGCGCGTGAGTTCCGCCTCGCGTCCGTGCAGCGCGAAGATGTCGGCCACCATCTGCCGCTGCACCTTCCAGATCAGGTAGATGTCCGGCAGCACGGTCAGCATGCCGAACGGGCCCGGAGGCAGCGCAAGCGATCCGGACAGCAGCGCCGCCTTCTGCGCCGCGGCGCGCGCAATGCCCTCGGCGGCCTCGAAGGGATCCGCCACCGCGTGGGTGCGGGGCGGCGGGACGTCGGAGATGACACGCTCGATCGCACCCTCGACATTGCGCGGTACGCTGTCGTTGGAATCGGTGGATGCCGTGGAAACGGGGACGGGCAGCGAAGTCGGGCGGCGCATGGGCGGCAGGTTCGGGGGCGGGAGTTCGACTCTAGCCAACCCGCGCCGACCTGTCGACCGGTAGAATGCGCCTGCGCGGCGCCGACCAGGGCGTCGTCTTGCCCGGTCGCCTTTGCGGCGATTCCGTCACCCCGATCCCCCGTGCCCACTTCCACGTCCCTGCTGCTGTTCGTCCACCTCGCCGCGGCGATCGTCTGGGTCGGCGGCATGGTCTTCACCCATTTCGTCCTGCGGCCGGCGGCGGCCGCCACGCTGGAACCGCCGCAGCGCTTGGCACTGATGGCCGCGGCGCTGGGCCGCTTCTTCGCCTGGGTCGTCGTCGCCGTCGTCGCGATCGTCGCGAGCGGCTTCGCCCTCGTCGCCGTCACGGGCGGCTTTCGCGCCGCCGGCGCCAACGTCCACGCGATGACCGGACTCGGTATCGCGATGGCCGTCATCTTCGCCTGGATCCGGTGGGCGGCGTTTCCGCGGCTGGTCGCCGCCGTGGCCGTCGGCGACTGGCCGGCCGGCGCGGCGGCCCTTGGCCGGGTCCGCCGGTGGGTCAGCGTCAACCTGGTGCTGGGCGCGCTGACGGTCGCGCTCGCCACGCTTGGGCGTGGCCTGTGAGCGGCGGACCGGAACGCGTCTTCGGCTTCGCCGGATGGTCGGGGTCGGGCAAGACGACGCTGATCGAGCGGGTGATCCCCCGGCTGGTCGCGCGCGGGATCAAGGTTTCGCTGGTCAAGCACGCGCATCACCGCTTCGACGTCGACCAGCCTGGCAAGGACAGCTACCGCCACCGGCAGGCGGGATGCGGCGAGGTGCTCATCACGTCGGGGACGCGGTGGGCGCTGATGCACGAGTTGCGCGGCGCGCCCGAACTCGGCCTGCCGGAGGCGCTGGCGCGGCTGTCGGCCTGCGACCTGGCGCTGGTCGAAGGGTACAAGGCGTATCCGCTGCCGAAGCTCGAGATCTACCGGGCGGAGCTCGGCAAGCCGCCGCTGCACCCGCGCGATCCCCACATCGTCGGCATCGCCACCGACCATGGCCACGCGCTGCCGGCGGAGTCGATCGCACGGCTGCCGGTGCTGCCGCTCGACGACCCCGACGCCATCGCAACGTTCGTCGTCGCGCACGCGACCGTTTGGCCCGCTCCCCGTTGACTTCGCCCCGGGCCGGGCGTAGCGTGAACTTGAGGGTGTCGGAAGCGGTCAACAGCAGCAGGGATCGCCATCGGTGCCTCGACGAGCGACGAACGAATATGTCCATAAATCATATATCTGCGGCGCTTTTCTCGATTCTGCTTGCGATTCCGGTCGCAACGTCGGCGCAGGGCCTGCTGCGCCTCGCGACGTCGGGACTCGGCATCGGCCCGGTGGCCGGCGCGACGCCGGGCGCCGAACCGGACCTTTCGGGCTTCTATGGTGGCATCGCGCGCCGCGACCACGGCACCGACGCTGGTGCCCTGTCGCTCGGGCCGGTGCCGTCGGCCGCATGGAGCCGCTACACCGCACCCGCCGGGGATGACGCGACGCGGTCGCTGTTCTGGGGGGGCTACCGCTGGCGGAACGACCTTGCGGTCGAGGCGGCATTCTCGTCGCGCGACCAGTACGCGCTGAAGCCGGATCGCTCGCTGCCGGTCGGCCGCGGCGTCGGCCTGCAGCTTGCCTCCGATGCAGGCCCCCTCGGCGAGACGACCAGCCGGGCCTGGAACGTCGACGTCTTCACCAGCTGGTCGTTCTACCGCAGCTTCGCGCTGTACGGCCGGATGGGCTATGCGCAGTCCGAAACCACGGTCCTCTATGGGCCGCTGGCGGCCGCCGACGGTCGCCGCACGCGCGACGGCATGAACTACGGCGTCGGCATGCGCTACGACATGAACTCGGCACTCGGGCTGCGCCTCGAGTACGGCCGCTTCGGCCGCTTCAGCACCGAGTTCACCGGCGGCCTGCCCGAGACCGACCAGGTCACGCTGGGCGTCCAGCTGCGCTTCTGACCGGGGGACCGCCCCTGGCGGGCCGCGCTAGAATGGCGCTGCCCGGGGCGCGGTCTGCGACTCGCCGCCGGAGCACCGTCCCCCGGCCAGGCTCGGTACCATGCGCGACGACCACCCGATGACCACCGTTACGATCGTCTACCTCGCGCGCCTGCGCGAGGCCTTCGGCACGCCGGGCGAACAGGTCGAGCTGCCGCCGGACGTGACGACCGCCGGCGCGCTGCGTTCCTGGTTGGCGGCGCGGGGGGGCGCCTTCGGTCGCGAACTCGCCGCCGGCCGCGCCGTCCGCGTCGCCGTCAATCACGACCTCGCCGCGCCCGCGACACCGCTGCATGCGGGCGACGAGGTCGCGCTGTTTCCGCCGGTCACCGGCGGCTGACGGAGGCGCGCCGATGACGGTTCGCGTGCAGCAGGCCGACTTCGACGTCGCCGCGGAAATCGCCGCGCTGCGCTCCGGCGATCCCCGTGTCGGCGCGGTGGCAACGTTCGTCGGCACCGTCCGCGACGTCAACGACGCCGCCGCGGTCCAGACGCTGACGCTGGAACACTATCCCGGCATGACCGAGCGCGCACTCGCGGCGATCGTCGGCCGCGCGAAGGCCCGCTTCGACATCTTCGACGCGGTCGTCGTCCACCGCGTCGGCGAACTCGCTCCCACCGACCAGATCGTCCTGGTCGCAGTGACCGGCGCGCACCGCGGCGAGGCCTTCGACGCGTGTCGCTTCATCATGGATTACCTGAAGACGGAAGCGCCGTTCTGGAAGAAGGAGCGCACGCCGGACGGCGAGCGCTGGGTCGACGCCCGCACCAGCGACGACGAGGCCGCCGCCCGCTGGGGGCCCGAGGCAAGCGCGCCGACCCGGACAACTGGTCAGGCCACTTGACCGGTTGTCGCTGACTGCCTAGTATCGACCCACCGTGGCGCGACGGCTTCGACGTCGCGTCCCGCCTCGAGTCAACTCATGTCCGCCAGCGCGCTCATCGGCATCGACTGGGGTACGTCCGCCGCGCGGGCGTACCGGATCGGGCCGGACGGCGGGGTGCTGGACGCGCGCGGCACGAACCTCGGGATCCAGAAGCTCGCCGACCGGGGCTTTGCCGAGGCGCTGGCGGAACTGTTGGGTCCCTGGCGCGACGACCCGGCGCCGCGGCTCGCCTGCGGGATGATCGGCAGCCGCCAGGGCTGGCGTGAGGCGCCGTACGTCGGCTGCCCGGCGACCGTCGACGCGCTGGCCGCGGGCATCGTCGTCACCGGCGGCGGGGAACTTGCCATCGTCCCCGGCGTCATCAGCCGCGACCCGGCCGGCATGCCGGACGTGATGCGGGGCGAGGAAACGCAGGTCGTCGGCGCGATCGACCGCGACGCCGCGTCGGTCCTCGCGGTGCTCCCCGGAACCCACAGCAAGTGGACCCGCGTCGAGCACGGACACCTTGTCGACTTCCAGACCTACATGACCGGCGAGCTCTACTCGGTGCTGCTCGAGCACAGCATCCTCGGGCGGCTGGCCGAGCGCGGGACCGCCGGGCAGGACCCGGACGCGTTCGCGCGGGGCGTCGCGCGGGGCGTCGGCGCGGGTGGATTGACGCACGACCTGTTCGGCGCGCGCACGCTCTGCCTCGTCGGCGAGCTCGCCCCCGCCGGCGTCGCGGACTGGCTCTCGGGCCTGCTGATCGGGCGCGAAATCCGCACCGCGCGCAGCTGGGCGTTTCGCGCCGGCCACGATGCGTCGACCGTCTGCGTGATCGGCACCGACGCGCTCGCCGCGCGGTATGTCTCGGCGCTCGCGACGGCGGGCATCGACGCCACGCTCGGGCCGGCCGACGCCGCGCCGCGCGGACTGTGGCAGGTCGCGCTGCACGCGGGCCGGGTGAACCTCGCATGAGCCCGCCGGGCCGCCCCAAGGGCGAATACCGGAGTGCGCAGCACGAAGGTAGCCCCATGAGCCCGCCGGGCCGCCCCAAGGGCGAATACCGGAGTGCGCAGCACGAAGGTAGCCCCATGAGCCCGCCGGGCCGCCCCAAGGGCGAATACCGGAGTGCGCAGCACGAAGGTAGCCCCATGAGCCCGCCGGGCCGCCCCAAGGGCGAATACCGGAGTGCGCAGCACGAAGGTAGCCCCATGAGCCCGCCGGGCCGCCCCAAGGGCGAATACCGGAGTGCGCAGCACGAAGGCAGTCGACCGAGCGCCCGCGAATCAGGGATGATCGCCGGATGAGTGCCTTCGCGCCGTACCTCGCGCCGCTGCCGCTGATCGCGGTGCTTCGCGGCATCACGCCGGAGGAGATTCCGGACGTCGCCGGCACGCTGTACGACGCGGGATTCCGCGTGCTCGAGGTGCCGCTCAACTCGCCGCGCGCGTTCGCGTCGATCGCGCTGCTGGCGCAGCGGCATGGCGACGACTGCCTGGTCGGGGCGGGGACCGTCATCGAAGTCGCCGACGTCGCGCGCGTACGGGACGCCGGCGGCCGGCTCGTCGTGATGCCCCATGCGGACAGGGCCGTGGTGCGCGCGGCGAAGGCCGCAGGGCTCGTCTGCGCGCCGGGCGTGGCGACGCCGACCGAGGCGTTCGCGGCGATCGCGGCCGGCGCGGACGGCCTCAAGATGTTTCCCGCGGAGGCGCTGCCGCCGGCGGCGCTGAAGGCGTGGCGCGCGGTGCTGCCGAAGCAGGTTCCGGTGTTCGCCGTCGGCGGCATCCGGCCGGAGTCGATGGCCGCGTACTGGGCGGCGGGTGCCGCAGGGTTCGGCACCGGGTCGAACCTCTACCGGCCGGGAGCCACGCCGGTCGACGTGCGCGCGGCGGCCGCCGCGTTCGCAGCGGCGGCGCGTGCGCTGCCCCCGCGGCCATGAGCGAGCCAAGCCCGCTCGACATCCTCGCCCTCGGCGAGGCGATGATCGAGTTCAACCAGGTGCACGCGAACGCGCCGGCCGAGTATCTGCGCGGCTTCGGCGGCGACACCTCGAACATGGCGATCGCCGCGGCTCGGCTCGGCGCCGCCGCAGGCTACGCGACGCGCATCGGCGGCGATGCCTTCGGCCGGATGCTCTCCGAGCTGTGGCGTGCCGAAGGCGTCGACACCACGGGGGTCGCGGTCGACGACGCGGCGCCGACCGGCGTCTATTTCGTCACCCACGGCGCGCACGGCCACGAGTTCTCGTACCTGCGGGCGGGCTCCGCGGCGGCGCGGATGACGCCGGCGACGCTGCCGCTCGCGGTGCTGCGGCGGGCCAAGGTGCTGCACGTGTCGGCGATCAGCCAGGCGATTTCCGCGACGGCCTGCGACGCGGTCTTCGCCGCGATCGACGCCGTGCGCGCTGCCGGCGGACGCGTCTCGTACGATCCCAACCTGCGGCTCAAGCTGTGGCCGCTGCCTCGCGCCCGCGCCGTCATCGTCGCGACGATGGCGCACTGCGACTGGTTCCTTCCCAGCCTCGACGAGGCACGGACGCTGTCCGGAGTCGACGCGCCCGACGCGATCATCGAATGGTGCCACGCGCAGGGCGCGCCGGTGGTCGCGCTCAAATGCGGCGCCGACGGCGTGCGCGTATCCGCCGGGGGACGGCGGCTCGACATCGCCGCGCATCGCGTCGCCAGCGTCGACGCCACCGGTGCCGGCGACTGCTTCGACGGTGCGTTCGTGGCGCGCGTCGTCGCCGGCGACGACCCGTTCGCCGCGGCGGACTTCGCCAACGCTGCGGCGGCGCTGGCGACAACCGGCTTCGGCGCGGTCGCGCCGCTGCCGCGCGACCGCGACGTGCGCGCGCTGCTCGCAACCCGGACCTCGGCCGGGGCCGGCGCATGATCGAGTCCACGTTCGGCCCGGATGTCTTCGCCGGCAAGGTGGCGCTGGTGGTGGGCGGGTCGAGCGGCATCGGCGCCGGGATCGCCGATGCGCTGGCCGGCTGCGGCGCGGTGGTCACCGTGACCGGGGCCACCGCGGCCGAAGTCGACGCCGCGAAGCAGGCGCAGGGATTCCGCTGCCGCGATGCGGTGGCGCTCGACGTCCGCGACGACGCGGCGATCCGCCGGCTGATCGGCGACCTGCCGCGCCTCGACCTGCTGGTCAACTGCGCCGGGGTCATCCGCCGCGACGAGGAATTCGACCCGGCGGTGTTCGCCGAGGTGCTGGCGATCAACCTCACCGGCACCATGCGCTGCTGCGCGGCGGCGAAGCCCAAGCTGGCGCAGCGCGGCGGCGCGATCGTCAACATTGCCTCGGTGCTGTCGTTCCACGGCGGCCCGCGCGTTCCGGCGTACAGCGCGAGCAAGGGGGGCATCGTCCAGCTGACCAAGTCGCTGGCGGCGGCGTGGGCGGGCGAGGGCATCCGCGTCAACGCACTGGCGCCGGGCTGGGTGCGCACGCCGCTCACGCGCGCGCTGCAGGACGATGCGCAGCGCAGCGCCGCGATCCTCGCGCGCACGCCGCTTCGCCGCTGGGCGGAGCCGGTGGACATCGCCGGGGCGGCGGTGTTCCTCTGCTCGCCGGCAGCGGCGTTCATCACCGGGGTGGTGCTGCCGGTCGATGGCGGCTACCTCGTCGCGTGACGTCGCCGCGTCCGCCGACCCGGGCGTTGCCGTCGCGGTCGCGCCGACCCCGTGCGGCGCAGCCCGCAGGATCATCCCAGGAGACCGCCAATGAACGCCGCTGCACTTGCCGGACCGCCGGGCATCCAGCCCGAGATCGCCGTCGCCGCGCTGCCCGACGACGAGCGCGTGTGGGTGCCGCAGGCGCCGGACGTCTGGTTCCGGCCGCTGCTGCTCAACACCGTCAGCGGGGGCTGGTGCAACCTGCTGCGGGTGCGCAAGTCGGGCGTGCTGTCGCGCCACCGGCACCCGATGCTCGTCGTCGGCTACGTGATCAAGGGCCGCTGGCGCTACCTCGAGCACGACTGGATCGCCGAGGAGGGCAGCTTCGTCTACGAGCCGCCGGGCGAGGTCCACACGCTGACGGTGCCCGAGGACTGCGCCGAGATGATCACCTTCTTCAACATCAGCGGCGCGATGATCTACGTCGACGAGGCCGGCAACACCACCGGCTACGAGGACGTCTGGACCAAGATCGAGATGTGCCGCCGCCACTACGCCGCCGTCGGGCTGGGCGCGTCGTTCGTCGACCGGTTCGTCCGCTGATCGGGGCGCGCAGCGCCGGCGCACGGCCCCGTATAATCGCCGGATGCTCGGAGGATTCGCCGCCGTGGGGATTGGCGCCGCGCTCGGCGCGTGGCTGCGCTGGGGGCTGTCGACCTGGCTCAACCCGCGCGTGCCGCATTTTCCGCTCGGCACGCTGGCGGCGAACCTGATCGGCGGCTACCTCGTCGGCATCGCGGTGGCGTACTTCGCCGCGCGGCACGACCTCGCGCCGGAAGTCCGCCTGGTGGTCGTCACCGGCTTCCTCGGCGGGCTCACGACTTTCTCCACTTTTTCCGCCGAAGTCTCGCAGCTGCTGCTGCGCGGCGACTACGCCGCCGGCATCGGGCTCGCCTTCGTCCATCTCGCCGGCTCGCTCGCGCTCACCGTCGCCGGGCTCGCGACCTGGCGTGCCTTTGCCGGCTGACGGCGCCGCGTCTTTCCCGCCCATCACCAAGGAGTTCCGCATGCCCCGCGCCATCCGCTTCCACGCCACCGGCGGTCCCGAAGTCCTGAAGCTCGAGGAAGTCGCCGTCGGCGCTCCGGGTCCCGGCGAGGCGCGCGTGCGCCACACGGCGATCGGCCTCAACTACATCGACACCTACCACCGCACCGGCGCGTACAAGGTGCCGCTGCCGTCGGGCATCGGCCTCGAGGCGGCCGGCGTGGTCGAGGCCGTCGGCGCCGACGTCGGCTACCTGAAGGAGGGCGACCGGGTCGCCTACTGCGGCGGCCCGCTGGGCGCGTACAGCGAGTCGCGGGTGATGCCGGCCGACCGGCTGGTGCCGTTGCCCGCCGGCGTCGCCGAGCGCGACGCGGCGGCGATGATGCTGAAGGGCCTGACCGTCCAGTACCTGTTCCGGCAGACCAAGCGGCTCGCCGCCGGCGACACCATCCTGTTCCACGCCGCGGCCGGCGGCGTCGGCCTGATCGCGTGCCAGTGGGCGAAGGCGCTGGGCGTGACGATGATCGGCACCGTCGGCAGCGACGCCAAGGCCGAACTCGCGCGCGCCCACGGCTGCGCGCACACCGTCGTCTACACCCGCGAGAACTTCGTCGACCGCGTGCGCGAAATCACCGGCGGCAAGGGCGTGCCGGTGGTCTACGACTCGATCGGCAAGGACACCTTCCCCGCGTCGCTCGACTGCCTTTCTCCGCGCGGGCTGTGGGTGCTGTTCGGCGCCGCGTCGGGCGCGGTGCCGCCGTTCGACATGGGCCTGCTGGCGCAGAAGGGCTCGCTGTTCGCGACGCGGCCGACGCTGTTCAGCCATGCGACGACGCGCGAGGCGCTGCTGGCGATGGCCGACGAGATGTTCGGGCTGATGGCCGCCGGCAAGCTCAAGGCCGACGTGGGTCAGACGTTTGCGCTGGCGGACGCAGCCGCCGCCCACATCGCGCTCGAGTCGCGCAAGACGACCGGGGCGACGCTGCTGCTGCCCTGACCGCTGCGAGGGGCCCGCGGCCGGCCGCGCACCGGCGACGTTAGCGGGCGGCCGGCACCCCGAAGCGCGCGATCTCCGGCCGGCGCCGGAGGGCGCGTCAGGCGGCGCCTGCCGCCGCGGCGTTGAGCAGCGCCCGCGCCTGCGGGATCAGCTCCGACGCGGTGAGGCCGATCGGGCCGGCGCCGCGCCCGACGCAGGCGTCGGCGGCCGCGCCGTGCAGGCAGACCGCGATCCGCAGTGCGGTCCGCGCCGCGAGACCCTGCGCCAGCAGCGCGCCGACGAAGCCGGCGAGCACGTCGCCGGTGCCGCCGCTGGCCAGCCCCGGATTGCCCGAGCCGTTGATGTCGAAGCTGCCGTCGGGGGCGGCGAGCACGCTGCCCGCACCCTTGAGCACGACGGTTGCATTGAAGCGCTGCGCCAGTGCGCGCGCGGCGGCGACGCGATCGCGCTCGACGTCCGCGGTAGCCACGCCGGCGAGCCGCGCGGCTTCGGCCGGATGCGGCGTCAGCAGCGTCGGCGCACTGCGGCCGGCCAGCGCTCGCGCCAGGTCCGCGTCGACGGCGACCAGATTCAGCGCGTCGGCGTCGAGCGCCAGCGGGACCGCGCGCGCGATGACGTCGCTGAGCAGCGCCCGCGCGGCGTCGCTGCGGCCCAGGCCCGGCCCGCAGACGATCGCATCGGGGTCGCCCGCGAGCGCGTCGGCGGCGGCGCGCAGCATCAGCTCGGGCTGCATGAAGTCGACTTCCGGCCGCGCCTCGGCGACGAAGCCGACCCAGACCTTGCCGACCCCCGCGGCCAGCGCCGCGCGTCCGGCCAGCAGCGCTGCGCCGGCCATCCCCGGCGCGCCGCCGAGAATGGCGAGCGTGCCGAACGTGCCCTTGTGGACGTTGCGTCGCGGCCGTGCCAGCGCCGCGCCGGCCAGCGGCGCGGTCGTCGGCCAGTCGAGGCGATGGCCCGGCGCGGCGACGATCGCCTCGGGATCGAGCCCGAGCGGATGGACGCTGACGTCGCCGGCGAGATCCGGTCCGTCGCCGGTCAGCAGACCCGGCTTCCAGGCGATGAACGTTGCGGTCGCCGTCGCGCGGATCGCCTCCCCGTGCGCGCGGCCGGTCTCGGCGTCGAGCCCGCTGGGCAGGTCCAGCGCCAGCACCGGCGCGGCACCGGCGTTGGCGAAGGCGATCTGCGCCGCGTAGGGTGCGGCGGCGGGCCGGGTGAGGCCGATGCCGAACAGCCCGTCGACGACGAGCTCGCCGCGCCAGCCGGGCGGGATCGACGCGACGGTCGCGCCGCCGCCGGCGCGCCAGGCCGCCAGCGCCGCAGCGGCGTCGGGGGGCAGGCGGGCGGGGTCGCCGGAGAAGACGACGGTCACCTCGTGGAATGCCGCCGCCAGCAGTCGCGCGACGACGAAGGCGTCCCCGCCGTTGTTGCCGGGACCCGCCAGCACCAGCACCCGGCCGCCGCCGGTCATCCGCTGCGCCACCGCCGCCGCGGCAGCGCCCGCGCGTTCCATCAGCGGGGCGCCGCCAGCCGCCTGCTCGACCTGCCGCAGCACCACTGCGGGGTAGACGGGGGCCAAGGAGGAGGGCGGGGGCGGCTTCGCGGGCATCCTTTGATTATAGGCGGCGCGGGTAGGGGCAAGTCGCCACGCGCGGCGCTCCCGCCGTCCAGGCCGTCCGGCTTGGACATTCTGCCGCCGGCCTCGTAGAATCGACCGGCTAACCCGGTCGCAACCGGCCGCGTCAGACTTTTCGCCCACTTTCTTCCGGAGATCACCCCCATGCGTCACAACCGCCTTTCGCTCGCCGTCGCGCTGGCTGCGCTGGTCGCGCTTCCCGTCGCCGCGCAGGACCTCACCGGCACCCTCAAGAAGATCAAGGACACCGGCCAGATCACCATCGGCCACCGCGAGTCCTCGATCCCGTTCAGCTACTTGGACGACAAGCAGCAACCGGTCGGCTACGCGATGGACCTCTGCGCCAAGGTCGTCGACGCCATCAAGGCCGACCTCAAGCTGCCCGCGCTGAAGGTCAACTACCAGCCCGTCACTTCGGCGAACCGCATCCCGCTGCTGCAGAACGGCACCATCGACCTCGAGTGCGGCTCGACGACCAACTCGGTCGAGCGGCAGAAGACCGTCTCGTTCGGGCCGACGTACTTCGTCATCAACGTCACCGCCGCGGTGAAGAAGAACTCGGGCATCAAGACGCTGGCGGACCTCAACGGCAAGACGATCTCGACGACGTCGGGCACGACGGCGGTGCCGCTGCTCAAGGGGTACGAGCGGACCAAGGCCGCCGACATCAAGGAAATCTACGGCAAGGACCACGCCGAGTCGTTCCTGCTGCTGGCGCAGGACCGCGTCTCGGCATTCGTGATGGACGACGTGCTGCTCGCCGGCCAGATCGCCAACTCGCAGAACCCGGGCGAGTACATGATCATCAAGGAGTCGCTGCGCACCGAGCCGTACAGCATGATGCTGCGCAAGGACGACCCGCAGTTCAAGGCGCTGGTCGACAAGACGATCACCGGCGTGATGAAGTCGGGCGAGGTCAACAAGATCTACGCCAAGTGGTTCCTCAACGCGATTCCGCCCAAGGGCGTCAACATGAGCTTCGAGGAATCGCAGGCGCTGCGCGAGGCCTTCGCCAACCCGAACGACAAGGGCGTCTGACCGCGTCATCCCGGGTCCCGGGCCGCCACACGGGGCCGGGGCGCGCGAACTCGACGGGCCGGAACGCGGGCGACCGCTTCCGGCCCGTTTGTTTTTAGGGCAAGCTGCGGGGACCGCCACGCCCGACCGGCGACGGGGCGTGCCGCCGGGGCCATGGCCCGCGCGGCCGTCCCGGAATCCCGGCGCGAACGGCGGCAGCGGAGGAGGGGGCATGAACTACAACTGGAACTGGGGCGTGTTCTTCCAGGAGACCCCGGAAGGCGGCACCCAGTATTGGGAGCTGCTGGTCTCGGGCCTGGGCTGGACGCTCGCGGTGTCGGCCTGCGCCTGGGTCATCGCTTTCGCCGTCGGCTCGGTGATCGGCGTCATGCGCACGGTGCCGAACCAGTGGCTGGCGCGCATCGGCAACGCCTGGGTCGAGCTCTTCCGCAACGTCCCGCTGCTGGTGCAGATGTTCCTCTGGTACTTCGTGATCCCGGAGTTCATCCCGCCGCTGAAGCAGTGGATGGTCTCGACCGACCCCGTCTACGCGCAGTTCGTCTCGGCGGTGCTCTGCCTCGGCCTCTTCACCTCGGCGCGGATCGCCGAGCAGGTGCGCGCCGGCATCCAGTCGCTGCCGCAGGGCCAGCGCTACGCGGGCCAGGCGCTGGGGCTCACGCAGCCGCAGGTCTACCGCTTCGTGCTGCTGCCGATGGCGTTCCGCATCGTCATCCCGCCGCTGACCAGCGAGACGATGAACCTGATCAAGAACTCGTCGATCGCCCTGACCATCGGGCTCGCCGAGCTCACGTTCCGCTCGCGCGAGATCGGCGAGTACACGTTCAACTTCTTCGAAGCGTTTTCCGCGGCGACGCTGATCTACATCGTCATCTCGATGACCGCAAACCGCGTGATGGCGCTGATCGAGCGGCGGACCGCGGTGCCCGGCTACATCGCCGGCGGAAAGTGAGGACGCCATGGTGAACCTCGACTTCGGCGTCATCGCGCCTTCGCTGCCGTACCTGTGGAAGGGCTTCCAGTACACGGTGCAGCTGACCGCGATCTCGGCGGTCGGCGGCCTGTTCTTCGGCACGCTGCTGGCGATGGCGCGGCTGTCGTCGATGAAGGTGCTTTCCAATTTCGCCGCCGGCTACGTCAACCTGATGCGGTCGATCCCGCTGGTGCTGGTGATCTTCTGGTTCTTCTTCCTGGTGCCGATGATCCTGCAGAGCATCACCGGCGGCGAGCGGCCGCCGCAGGTCGGCGCCGAGCGCACGGCGATCATCACCTTCATCATGTTCGAGGCGGCGTACTTCTGCGAGATCATGCGCGCCGGCATCCAGTCGATCCCGAAGGGGCAGGTGTACTCGGCGTACGCGCTGGGCCTGACCTACGGCCAGTCGATGCGGCTCATCATCCTGCCGCAGGCGTTCCGTAACATGATCCCGGTGCTGCTGACGCAGACGATCATCCTGTTCCAGGACACCTCGCTGGTCTACGTCATCTCGGCCACGGACTTCGTCGGCGCCGCGGCGAAGGTCGCGCAGCGCGACTCGCGGCTGATCGAGATGTACCTGTTCGTGGCCGCCGTCTATTTCGTCCTCTGCTTCACGCTGTCGGTGCTGGTCAAGCGGCTGCAGAGGAAGATCGCGATAATCCGCTGAAGGAAGCCAACCAATGGCAATGATCGACATTTCCGCCGTGTCCAAGTGGTACGGCCAGTTCCAGGTGCTGACCGACTGCACGACCAAGGTGGAGAAAGGCGAGGTCATCGTCGTCTGCGGACCCTCGGGCTCGGGCAAGTCGACGCTGATCAAGTGCGTCAACGCGCTGGAGCCGTTCCAGAAGGGGCAGATCACCGTCGATGGCGTCGGCGTCCACGACCCGAAGACCGACCTGCCCAAGCTGCGTGCGCGCGTCGGCATGGTGTTCCAGCACTTCGAGCTGTTCCCGCACCTGTCGATCACGCAGAACCTGGCGCTGGCGCAGGTCAAGGTGCTGGGCCGCGGCGCCGACGAGGCGCGCGAGCGGGGCCTGAAGCTCCTCGACCGCGTCGGCCTGATCGCGCAGAAGGACAAGTTTCCCGGCCAGCTCTCCGGCGGCCAGCAGCAGCGCGTCGCGATCGCCCGCGCGCTGTCGATGGACCCGATCTGCATGCTGTTCGACGAGCCGACGTCGGCACTCGACCCCGAGATGATCAACGAGGTGCTCGACGTGATGGTGCAGCTCGCGAAGGACGGGATGACGATGATGGTCGTCACCCATGAGATGGGCTTCGCGCGCAAGGTCGCGCACCGCGTGATCTTCATGGACCACGGCCGGATCGTCGAGGACGCGACCAAGGACGACTTCTTCGGCAAGCCTCGCTCGGAGCGCGCGCAGCAGTTCCTGGCCAAGATCCTGCACCACTGAACGCGCGCGGCCGAATCGCCGCGCGGCGGAAGGGGGCTCTCAGGCCCAGGCCTCGAGGTCGTCCAGCGTCACGTGGCCGAGGCGCGGCGCTGCGCCCGCCAGCACCCGTGCCGGCGAGCCGGGCTCGCCCAGGCCGTCCAGCACGCTGACCGCGCCGGTGAAGTCCTGGCCGCGCGTGTAGTCGTTGACCGTCACCACGGTCCGCAGCCCCGCGCCGCGGCTCGCGCGGATGCCGTTCTCGGAGTCCTCGAAAGCCAGGCACTCCGCGGCGGGCAGGTGCAGCTGCGCAAGCGCCAGCTCGTAGATGTCCGGCGCCGGCTTCTTCGCCGGCACCACGTCGCCGGCGGCGATCGTCGCGAACCAGCTTTCGGCGTCGGGGGCGAGGCTGTGGCGCAGCAGCGCGGACACGTTTTCCGGCGTGGTCGTCGTGGCGATCGCCAGCCGCAGTCCCGCGGCGCGCGCATCGCGGAGCAGCCGCGCGACGCCAGCCCGCAGCGGGATCGCGCCGGTCGCGAGCATCGCGGTGTAGTGGCGGGTCTTCGCCGCGTGCAGCGCGGCGATCAGTCCGTCGACGTCGCCGCGGCCGGCGCGATCGGCGCCGCTCGTGTCCAGGAAGTGCCGGAGGCGCTCCTTGCCGCCGGACACGTCGAGCAGGCGACCGTAGATCGCGGGATCCCAGTCCCAGTCGAGGCCGGCCTCACGGAAGGCCGCGTTGAACGCGACCCGGTGGCCGTCGCGCTCGGTGTCGGCCAGCGTGCCGTCGACGTCGAAGATCAGGGCGCGCAATGCCACCGGGCGGCTCCACGACAGAATTTGAGGAGACTGCCAGTTTGCGGCGGACCTCGCGCGAAGGGAAGGGGGGCGCCTGCCCCGCCCGCGATTTCCGCGTAGAATCCGTCATCGCCGGACCCGGCCTCGGGAGCCGGCGTTTTTTCTGCCCGCCGGCAGGAGGCCTGCGATGCGCATCGAAACCGAAATCAAGCTCGACTTCAAGGACGTCCTGATCCGCCCCAAGCGCTCGACGCTGGGCACGCGGTCGGACGTCGACATCTCGCGCGAGTTCCGCTTCCGCCACGCCGGCGGCGAGTACGCCGGCATCCCGATCATCGCGGCCAACATGGACTCGACCGGCACCTTCGAGATGGCGAAGGCACTCGACGGCTTCCGGATGTCGACCGCGCTGCACAAGCACTACGCCGTCGACGAGTGCGTCTCCTTCTTCACCGGCCTCGCGCGCAAGAGCGCGGCATTCTACTCGCTCGGGATCGCCAAGTCCGACGAGGACAAGTTCCACCGGGTGATGGCCGGCGCCACCGTCGACGGAGAGCCGGCGGTCCGCTACGTCTGCATCGACGTCGCCAACGGCTACACCGAGAGCTTCGTCCGCTTCGTCGCGAAAATCCGGGAAAAGTATCCGCAGCTCGTCATCATGGCGGGCAACGTCGTCACCGGCGAAATGACCGAGGAGCTGATCCTGTCCGGCGCCGACATCGTCAAGGTCGGCATCGGCCCGGGGTCGGTGTGCACGACCCGCAAGATGACCGGCGTGGGCTACCCGCAGCTGTCGGCGATCCTCGAGTGCGCCGACGCGGCGCACGGCCTCGAGGGTCACATCTGCGCCGACGGCGGCTGCGCGACGCCGGGCGACATCGCCAAGGCCTTCGGCGGCGGCGCCGACTTCGTGATGCTCGGCGGCATGTTCGCCGGCCACGACGAGTCCGGCGGCGACGTCGTCGAGCGCGACGGCCAGAAGTTCCGCCGCTTCTACGGCATGAGCAGCAAGCCGGCGATGGAAAAGTACGCCGGCGGCGTCGCCGACTACCGCGCCGCCGAGGGCAAGGAAGTGCTGATCCCGTACCGCGGGCCGGTGGCCGCGACCGCGCAGGAAATCCTCGGCGGCGTGCGCTCCGCCTGCACCTACGTCGGCGCGCGCCGGTTGCGCGAGCTGTCGAAGCGCACGACGTTCATCCGCGTGTCGCAGCAGCTGAACGAGGTGTTCGGCAAGGGCTGAACGCCGGCGCCCCGACCGGCGGCGGCCGGCCGCAGGGCCGGGGTGCGGCGGAAGATGAGGCGCAGCGGCCAGGGCGGCGGCCGGGAAGGCGTCGGCCGCGGCGTATAATTGCCGTTTCCGCCTTCCCTGCCGGACATGCAGCTTCTCTCGTTGCGCGGGCGCCATGCGCTCTCGGCGTTCCGCCTGGCCAAGCTCCTGGCCGCCCTCGACGGCGCCCGTCCGGGCCACGCGGTCGAGCGCGTCGACGCCGTCTACTGGCACTTCGCGGAGCTCGAGCGCGACCTGACCGCGCCCGAGCGCGCGACGCTGGAACGCATCCTCACCTACGGCCCGCACGACGCGCCGGCCGCCGACGACGGCGCGCTGCTGCTGGTGGTGCCGCGGCCCGGCACGATCTCGCCGTGGTCGTCGAAGGCGACCGACATCGCGCGCAACTGTGGGCTCGCCTCGGTGCGGCGCATCGAGCGCGGCGTCGCGTTCCGCATCGGCTGCCGCGGCGGCGCGCCGCTCGCGCCGGACGACCGCGCCGCGCTGCTGCCGCTGCTTCACGACCGGATGACCGAGGCCGTCCTCGACGACCTCGCCGGCGCCGCGCGGCTCTTCGCCCACTTTCCGCCCCGGCCGCTGGCGTCGATTCCGCTGCTGCGCGACGGCCGCGCGGCGCTGGTCGCGGCCAACGCCGACCTCGGCCTGGCGCTCGCCCCGGACGAAATCGATTATCTCGACGCGGCGTTCCGCGACGCCGGCCGCGATCCGACCGACGTCGAGCTGATGATGTTCGCGCAGGCCAATTCCGAGCACTGCCGGCACAAGATCTTCAACGCCCGCTGGGTGATCGACGGCGCGCCGCAGCCGGACAGCCTGTTCGGCATGATCCGGCACACCCACGCAACGAATCCGCAGCGGACCGTCGTCGCGTATTCCGACAACGCCGCGGTGATCGAGGGCTCGACCGCGGCGCGCTTCCACCCCGGGGCCGACGGCCGCTACGCCGCGCATCCAGGGCTGACGCACTACCTGATCAAGGTCGAGACGCACAACCACCCGACGGCGATCGCGCCGTTCCCCGGTGCTGCGACCGGCTCCGGCGGCGAGATCCGCGACGAGGGCGCGACCGGCAGCGGCGCGAAGCCGAAGGCGGGGCTGACCGGCTTCACCGTGTCGCACCTGCGCCTGCCCGGCCTGCCGCAGCCGTGGGAAGCGCCCCTGGAAAAGCCCGAGCGCATCGCCACGCCGCTGTCGATCATGCTCGAAGGCCCGATCGGCGGCGCGGCGTTCAACAACGAGTTCGGCCGGCCCAATCTCGCCGGCTACTTCCGCACCTTCGAGCAGACGGTGGCCGGCGCGGTGCGCGGCTTCCACAAGCCGATCATGATCGCCGGCGGCGTCGGCAACCTCGACGCCGCGCACTCGCTGAAGGCGCCGCTCGAGCCCGGCGCGCTGCTGATCCAGCTCGGCGGACCCGGCATGCTGATCGGGCTCGGCGGCGGTGCGGCGTCGTCGATGGCGACGGGGGCGAACGCCGCGGACCTCGATTTCGACTCGGTGCAGCGCGGCAACGCCGAGATCCAGCGCCGGGCGCAGGAAGTCATCGACCGCTGCTGGCAGCAGGGCGCCGGCAATCCGATCCTGTCGGTGCACGACGTCGGCGCGGGCGGGCTGTCGAACGCGCTGCCGGAGCTGGTGCACGGCGGCGGCGTCGGCGGTCGCTTCGACCTGCGCGCGGTGCCGTCCGAGGAGCCGGGCATGGCGCCGAAGGAAATCTGGTGCAACGAGGCGCAGGAGCGCTACGTGCTGGCGATCCGCGAGCGGGACCTCGCCCGCTTCGCCGCGATGTGCGAGCGCGAGCGCTGCCCGTTCGCCGTCGTCGGCCGCGCGACCGCGGACCAGCGCCTCGTCGTCGCCGATCCGAAGTTCGGCAACGAGCCGGTCGACATGGACCTCGACGTGCTGCTCGGCAAGCCGCCGAAGATGACCCGCGACGTCGTCCGCGTGCCGCGCGAGTTGCCGCCGCTGGACCTCGCCGGGGTCACCGTCCGCGACGCCGCGTACCGCGTGCTGCAGTTCCCCGCGGTCGCCGACAAGACGTTCCTCGTCACCATCGGCGACCGCACCGTCGGCGGGCTGTGCGCGCGCGACCCGATGGTTGGGCCGTGGCAGGTGCCGGTGGCCGACTGCGCGGTGACGCTGGTCGACTTCGAGGGTTACGCGGGCGAGGCGATGGCGATCGGCGAGCGGCCACCGCTGGCGCTGATCGACGCCCCGGCGTCGGGCCGGATGGCGGTCGGCGAGGCGCTGACCAACCTCGCCGCGGCCGGCGACGTGACGCTCGCGCACGTCAAGCTGTCGGCCAACTGGATGGCGCCCGCCGGCCACCCCGGCGAGGACGCGGCGCTGTTCGACACCGTCCGCGCGGTCGCGCTGGAACTCTGCCCCGCGCTGGGCGTCGCCATCCCCGTCGGCAAGGACTCGATGTCGATGCAGACGCGCTGGAGCGACGACGCCGGCGAGCACGCGGTGACCTCGCCGGTGTCGCTGATCGTGTCGGCGTTCGTCCACGTGCCCGACGTCCGGCACGCGCTGACGCCGCTGCTCAGGCTGGACCGCGGGCCGACGCGCCTTCTGTGGATCGACCTCTCCGCCGGGCGGCTGCGCCTCGGCGCCTCGGCGCTGGCGCAGGTCCTCGGCCAGCTCGGCAACGACGCGCCCGACGTCGATGACCCGGCGCGGCTCGCGGGCTTCATGGCGACGGTGCGCGCGCTCGCGCTCGACCGCACGCTGCTCGCGTACCACGACCTCGGCGACGGCGGCTTGTTCTCGACGCTGGCGGAAATGAGCTTCGCCGCGCGCTGCGGGCTCGACGTCGAATTGCCCGGCGCCGTGGCGCCGCTGGCCGCGCTGTTCGCCGAGGAGCTGGGCGCCGTCGTCCAGGTGGCGGCCGCCGAAGCGGCGCGGGCGGCGGCGGCGTTCGCCGCGTGCGGCGCCGCGGTGCACGACCTCGGCGCTCCGACGGCGGGCGAGCGCGTGCGCATCCGGCAGCGCGGCGCGGTCGTCCTCGACGAGTCGCGCGTCGACCTGCACCGCGCCTGGTCGGCCACCACCCATCAGCTGCAGCGGCTGCGCGACCACCCCGACTGCGCCGACGAGGAATACGCGCGGATCGACGACCGCGCCGACCCGGGGCTCGCGCCGCGCCTCGCGTTCGATCCCGACGACGATGTCGCCGCGCCGTTCGTCGCGACCGGCGCGCGGCCGCGCGTGGCGATCCTGCGCGAGCAGGGCGTCAACGGCCAGGTCGAGATGGCGGCGGCGTTCACCCGCGCCGGCTTCGACGCCTTCGACGTCCACATGAGCGACCTGATCGCCGGGCGCAGGACGCTGGCCGACTTCGCGGGCTTCGTCGCCTGCGGCGGCTTCTCCTACGGCGACGTGCTCGGCGCCGGCGAGGGCTGGGCCAAGTCGATTCTCTTCAACGCCCGGGCCCGCGACGACTTCGCCGCGTTCCTCGGGCGCGCGGACGTGTTCGCGCTGGGCGTGTGCAACGGCTGCCAGATGATGAGCAACCTGCGCGAGCTCGTGCCGGGCGCCGCGCTGTGGCCGCACTTCGTCCGCAACCGCTCCGAGCAGTTCGAGGCGCGCCTCGCGCTGCTCGAGGTGCAGCCGTCGCCGAGCCTGTTCTTCGCCGGCATGGCGGGCAGCCGCCTCCCGGTCGCCACCGCGCACGGCGAGGGGCAGGCCGAGTTCCGCGACGCCGCTCACCTTGCCGCCGTCGAGCCGCTGGTGGCGCTGCGCTTCGTCGACGATCGCGGCGCGCCGACCGAGCGCTACCCGTACAATCCCAACGGCTCGCCGCAGGGCATCACCGGGCTCACGACGGCCGACGGCCGCTTCACCATCCTGATGCCGCATCCCGAGCGCGTGTTCCGCAGCGTGCAGATGTCGTGGCGGCCGGAGGGATGGGGCGAGGCGTCGCCGTGGCTGCGGATGTTCCGCAACGCGCGACGCTGGCTGGGCTGACCCGCGGTCGCCGTGGCTCCGGCTCACGGCGGCGCGGCCCGCAGGCAGGACGAACGACGAGGCAAGCGATGACCGAGCTGACCGTGTATTCGATCGATGGCCTGACGCCGGTCGTCGACCCGACCGCCTTCGTGCACCCGTCCGCCGTGCTGATCGGCGACGTCGTGATCGGGCCCGGCTGCTACATCGGGCCCTGCGCCAGCCTGCGCGGCGACTTCGGCCGGATCGAGATCCGCGCCGGCGCCAACATCCAGGACAGCTGCATCCTGCACTCGTTTCCCAGCGTCGACACCGTGGTCGAGGAGGAAGGCCACATCGGCCACGGCGCGATCCTGCACGGCTGCCGCGTCCAGCACAACGGGCTGGTCGGCATGAACGCCGTGGTCAACGACAACGCGGTCGTCGGCGAATCGGCGATCGTCGCGGCGATGGCGTTCGTCAAGGCGGGCATGGTGGTGCCGCCGCGGTCGCTGGCGGCGGGCGTCCCGGCGAAGATCGTGCGCGCGCTGACCGACGCCGAGCTGGCGTGGAAGGTCGAGGGAACGCAGACGTACCAGGAACTCACGCGCCGGTGCCTCGCGACCATGCACGCGGCCAGGCCGCTGGCCGCGGAGGAGCCGGGGCGCAAGCGCCTCGAGCTGCCCGAGCTGCTGCCGCTGTCGACGCTGAAGGCGCGGGCGGTCTGATCCGGGCCGCGCCGGGCCGCGGCCTCAGCTCGTCGCGCCGGCTTTCCCGGCTCCTCCGCGCCGGGTGGCCGCCGGCTTCCGCGGCGCCGGCTTCGAGGCAGGCTTCCGCCGCTTCGGTTCCGCCGCAGGCTTCCGCGGCGCCGGTTTCGCCGGCAGCTTCGCCCCCTTGGGGGGCGCGGCGACCTTCACGACCCGCTTCGATGCCACGGTCCGCCCGGTCCCTCGGGTCCCGCTGGTCCGCGCGGGCTTCGCGCCCCTCGCCGCTGTCGCGCGCGCGGCCAGCGCCAGCCTGCGCACGCGGCGGATGTCGGCGTCGGAGAACGGGCCGTTGACCCCGGAAATCGCCGCCAGCTTCATCCCGTGCTTGCGGCCGAGGCGGTAGATCTCGCGCACCTTCTCCCATTCGATGTTGCGGCCGACGGTGAAATTCTCGAACCGGCCTTCGAGCGCGAGGACGATGGTCTCGGCGAGACAGGCGTAGGCGACGTTCTTCGGCAGACCGATGTTGTTCATCGACACCTTGCCCGGCAGCAGGATCTCGCCGGACTCGATCACCAGCACGTCCGGCCGCTTGGCCACTTCCTCCGGCGGAAGGTCCAGCGGCCGGGCGACGTCGGTGATCACGCAGCCGGGCTTGACCTTCATGATGTCGAGGATCTTCTTGCCGGCGCCGGACGTCGCGGTGACGATCATGTCCATGTCGGCGATGTCCTTGTCGGCGCGCGAAGACAGGAACAGCTTCGCGTCCGGCGTCTCCTTCAGGATCGAACCCTTGAGCGACAGCAGCTTGGCGGTCTCCGGGGAGACCATGTAGACCTCCTCGGCGACCATCGCCAGCAGGCGCGCGCAGACCGAGCCGATGGCGCCGGTGGCGCCCACGACCATCGCCTTGAACTTCACCTTGTCCCCGCGCTTCGGCGCGGGCACGAGGCCGAGGCGAAGCACGGCGTCGTGCGCGGCCCACAGCGCGCCGGACGCGCTGTAGCTGTTGCCGGTGGTGATCGGCAGCGGTGCGCGCCGCGCGACGGTGAGGCCGGCGTCGCCGACGACCTTGGTGAAGGCGCCGAGGCCCATGATCTGCGCCCCGAGGCGCTTGGCCATCCGCGCGGCATCGAGCAGGCGGCGGTAGGTGAACTCGGGGCTGTGGCTCATGATCTCCTTGGGCGTGCCGCCCACCGAGATCAGCCAGCCTTCGGTCTCGACGCCGGTCGGCGACTTGATGCCCGTCACCTTGGTGTAGACGAAGGGCGGCGCGTACGCCATCGCCTTCTCCAGCGTGTTCATGAACACCGGCGGGGACACCTGCGAGAGCAGCTCGATCGGCTTGATGTTCTTGAAGTATTCCTGCGACAGCGGATGGATGACGAAGGCGAAGCGGTTGACGCGCCTGAAGCCGTTCGGGTAGATGATGCGGGGCTCGAGCTGGAGGTCGGTGATGATCTCCAGGTAGTCGTCCTCGAGGATCTCGTCCGGCGCCTTTTCCGTCGCGGCGATGATCATCGCATCGAGCAGGCTCGGGCCCAGCACGTGGTCGAACAGCATCGGCGAGCCGTCGATCACCAGGTGGACGCCCTTTTCCTTGAAGTGCGCGATCCGCCGGTCATTGACCGTCGAAGTGATGATGGTCTTGCCCGCGAGTTCCTCCGCACCGAAGGTGTCCAGCTCGTGCACCGGCGCGACGATGACGGTCGCGTCCTGCATCGCCTTGCGCAGCACGAACTTGGTCCACTCCCGGACCGGGGCCGACGCCATCAGGGCGTCCGGCGTCCAGTCGAGCACGTAATGGGCGCCGCTGGTGTAGAGCTCCAGCGTGTCCAGCGCCGTCAGCATCTTGGGCACGCCGAGCTGCAGCAGTGGATCGGCGAACTGGAGGTTCTGCGTGTACTCCGACATCGACTGCGCCAGCTTGTAGTTGGTCCGCCCGGAGAAGAAGAGCACCTTGGCGTTGTTGAAGTAGTCGCCGAGCTTGCCCTGGACGTGCCGCAGCGCCCATTCCTGCAGGATGTCGCCCAGGCGCCCGCCGGTGGTGACGGGAACGCGGGTCACCGCGTCCTTCATTCGCGCGCTGTCCTTCTCGACGTAGCGCTTCGACCCGACGGTGTAGCTGTCCTTCACCACCCCCAGCCCGATCGCGTCGGCGTGCAGCTGCCAGTGCTTCAGCAGCTTGACCGCCCTGGCGGTGCTGCCGTTCGTGCCCAGGCGCCGGACGTTGAACCGGTGCCCCATGAAGCGGGTGCTGAACTCGAAATCCTGGTCGCCCGCGCCCAGGCTGATGCCGACCACTGTCTTCATTGTCTTCCTCCCGCCGGGTCGCCGCGGATTCGCCGCGGCGTCGGAAATCGGCGCCTGGCATCCATCCCGATCGCCGGCCCCTGGCCATCTCCGGAAATTGTACGGCGATACCCGGCATCGAATGGGCGGGGAATCCGGCGCCGATTTGATCTGCGTCCAAGAACCGGCTCGGCGGCCCACTGGTCCGTGGGGGCGGATTGGTGCAATCTGACAGGTCCGGGGGCAACGACGCGGGAGACGAAATGATCGAGATGCCGGCCGTAGTGGGCGACGTGGTGCGGTCCGTCGGGCTGTCGACGGCGATGCGTGCCGCCGGGGTGGTCACGGGGATGTTGCCGATTCCGCAGCCGATGCTGCTGGTCGGCCCGGGCTCGAGCCGGCGGCTGGGCGAGGCGCTGTGCAGCTTCGGCCACCGCAAGATCCTGCTCGTCACCGACCGCACCGTTGCCGCGATGGGCCTGCCGGACCAGCTGACCGCGGCGCTGTCGGCGGGCGGCACCGCGTACGCCGTCTTCGACGCCATCACGCCGGACGCGCCGATCCCGCTGATCGAGAAGGGCATCGCGTTCTACCGGAAGCAGGGCTGCGACGCCATCGTGGCGTTCGGCGGCGGCTCGCCGATGGACGCGGCGAAGGCGATTGCGCTGGCGGTCGCCAACAACAAGCATCCGCGGCAGCTGGCGGGCTACTTCAGGGGACTGCGCGCGCCGGTGCCGATCTACGCGGTGCCGACGACCGCAGGCACCGGGTCCGAAGTGACCGTGGCCGCGGTGGTGTCGGATCCGAAGACCAGCAGGAAGCTCGTCATCGCCGACACGCGCCTCGTGCCACAGATGGCGGCGCTCGACCCGTTGCTGATGACCGGGTTGCCGCCCGCGGTGACCGCGGCAACCGGCATGGACGCGCTGACCCACGCGGTCGAGGCATTCGTCGGCCACTGGGCGACGGCGTACACCGACCGGATGGCGCTGGCGGCCGTCGGCATGATCTACGACAACCTGCCGGTCGCCTACCGGAAGGGCAAGGACCTCGTCGCGCGGGAGAAGATGGCGCTGGCGGCGACGTACGCCGGCCTCGCGTTCACCCGCGCCAACGTCGGGTACGTCCACGCCATCGCGCACCAGCTGGGCGGCAGGTATCACACCCCGCACGGCCTGGCGAACGCGATCATGCTGCCGCACGTGCTCAGGTTCCTCGCGCCGTCGATCACCAAACGCCTGGCGATCCTGGCGGTGCGCGCCAAGGTCGGCAGGGAAGGCGAGCGAGCGCCGGTCCTGGCGAAGAAGTTCCTGGACTCGGTCGAGGCGTTGAACCGGCAGCTCGGCATCCCGCGGCAACTCGACGCGCTGCGCGAGGAGGACATTCCCGGGCTGGCCAAGGCTGCCTGCTGGGAAGCCGACACCAACTATCCGGTGCCACGCTACATGTCTCCGGCCACCTGCGAGGGCCTGCTGCGCCAGGTGCTGCCCATCGGAGCGGCGGCGGGACCGGCGAAGCGCCCGGCGAAGCGCCCGGCCCGGCGGGCCGCAGGAAGGTAGCGGCCCGGCCGCCGCGGGCTCCGGCCTGCACGCCGCCGCCGGAGGTGCCGGCGCGGCGCCCGCTCAGGGGGCGCTGGCGACGTCCAGCAGGTAGTAGGGCAGCGGCAGGTAGGGATTGACCGCGAAGCCGCGCACGCGCGGCCCGAGCAGCGTCACGTCGTCGGCGGAAGGCAGGATCCGCGCCGGCGCGTGTGCGTCGAGCAGCGCCGTCAGCGCGGCGAACACGGGCGCGCGCTCGGGCCCCGCCGGCATCACCCGCAGCTGCTCGTAGGTGCGGTCGAAATCGTCGTTCTTGTAGCACGAGAAGTTGACGGTGCCGATGTTCGGGCTGTGGAAGTTGCCCATCGCGCTGGTGCCGTCGGGCGCGCCGCCGCCGAAGCTCATCGTCGTCATCTGGAACTGGCAGGTCGACAGCCGCTTCAGCCGGTCGCCGCCGGGCATCGAGTCGAAGCTCACCCGGACCGAGATCGCGTCGAGGCTGCGCTTCATGAACTCGGCCAGCCGCCGCGACTCGGTCGTCGTGCCGTTGATCATGCGGAGCTCGAGCGGGCTGCCGTCGGGCCGCCGGCGCCAGCCGTCGGCGCCGCGCGTGTAGCCCATCCGGTCGAGCAGCGCGTTGGCAGTCGCCGGGTTGTAGGCGTTGGGATTGCGGTATGCGGGGTCGTGGCCGGCGGTCTCGGGGCCGATGACGTGCTGCCGCACCGTGCCGACGCCCTGGTCGAAGGTGCGCAGCCAGGCGGCGTCGTCGATGGCCATCGCAATCGCGCGGCGCAGCGCGACCTGCGCCGGGGCGAAGCCGCCGATCAGCGGATCGCGCATGTTGAACTGCAGCAGGTACATGCCCTGGTCGGGCGCGCGCTCGGCGCGAATCCCGGCTTCGCGCAGCGGCGCCTTCAGCGTCGTGCCGTCGAAGACCAGGGCCGCCTGGGCATAGACGATCACGTCGATCTCGCCCCGCGTCAGCGCGAGCACCGCGGTCGACGGCTCCGGGATCCGCAGCATTTCGACGCGATCGACCAGTGGCACCTTGCGCCCGCGCATCAGCTTCGCCAGCGGCTCTCCGGCGGGGGCGTTCGGCGCGAAGAATTCCCAGGGCAGCGGCTTGAAGTTCGGATTGCGCACGACGTCGAGCCGGGTGCCCGGCTGGAAGCGGCTGACCTGATACGGACCGCTGCCGATCGCCTTGCGCGAGAACTCGGCGCCTTCGGCCTCGACGACCTCGCGCGGCACCGCAGACAGCCCTCCATAGGCGAGCTGGTAGATGAACGTCGGGTCCGGGCGCGTGAGCCGGATCTCCAGCGTGTGGCGGTCGGTCGCGCGCAGCCCGGCGATCGACTGCGCGTAGTCGAAGGGCTTCGATTCGCGCCGCGCGCGGCCGACGGCGTCGTCCATGCCTTCGATCAGGCCCTCGAGCGCGGACCAGCTCATCGACGAGTGCGCCGGGTCGGCGAGGCGCTTCCAGCTGTAGACGAAATCCTCGGCGACGAGCTCGCGCGGCTTGCCGCCGAACGCCGGATGCGGCGCGAACAGCAGCCCCGGCCGCAGCTTGAGCGTGTACGTGCGCCGGTCCGCCGACAGCTGCGGCAGCGCGGTCGCGGCGTATGGGATCAGCCGCACCGGCCGCGAGCCGTAGTCGTAGGTCAGCAGCTGGTGGTAGAACGGAGCGATCGAGTTGATCGTCCCGAGTTCGGGCGCGCGGGCCGGGTCGAGCGTCTCGACGTCGCCCAGCATCGACACGCGAAGCACCGAGCTGGTCGCCGGCGGCGTCGGGCTCTTCTGCGCCGTGGCGGCGAGCGGCGTCGCGAGCGACGCGATCAGCAGCGCAAGGGCGACCGGCGCTGCCCGTGCGGAATGCCGCGCCGCGGGCGCCGGCGCGGATGCGGCGGGGGGAGCGATCGTCATGGCAACTTTCCGTGGGTAGGGCGCGACGTCAGAACCCGGCTGCCTGCCCGTCGCGGCGCGGGTCGGACGCCGCGACGTAGCCGTCCTCGCCGCGGACGATGAACTGCCCGGCGCCGAAGTCCATGTACGAATCCTCGACCGACTTCAACTCGTGGCCGAGCGCGGCGAGACCGGCGCGCAGTTCCGGCGCGGCGGTGGTTTCGAGGTCGATCGACAGCCCCGAGTTGACCTTCCATCGCGGCGCGTCCAGCGCGGCCTGGGGATTCATCCCGTACGCGACCATCCGCACCAGTGTCTGCACGTGGCCCGGCGGCTGGATCGGGCCGCCCATCACGCCGAACGCCGCGAGCGGCGCGCCGCCGGCGGTGAGGAAGCCCGGGAATGATGGTGTGGAACGGGCGCTTGCCGCCGCCGATCTCGTTCGGGTGGCCGGGCTCGAGCGAAAAGCAGGCGCCGCGGTTCTGCAGGCTGATGCCGGTGCCCGGCACCACGACGCCCGAGCCGAAGCCCATGTAATTGGACTGGATCAGCGAGACCATCATGCCGCGCGCGTCGGCGGCGGCAAGGTAGACGGTGCCGCCCTTCGGCGGCTCGCCGGGGCCGTAGTCCTGCGCGCGCATCGGGTCGATCAGGCGGGCACGCGCGCGGAGGTACGCTGGGTCGAGCAGCGCCTCGGCGGAGACGTCCATCGACCGGGGATCGGCGACGTAGCGGTGCGCGTCGGCGAAGGCGAGCTTCATCGCCTCGATCTGCAGGTGCTGGCTGGCGGCCGAGTCGGGCCGCAGCGCGGCGAGGTCGAAGTGGGCGAGAATGCCCAGCGCCATCTGCGCGGCGATGCCCTGGCCGTTCGGCGGCATCTCGTGGACGCGCACGCCGTTCCAGTCGAGGCCCAGCGGCGCGACCCAGTCGACGGTGTGCGCGGCAAAGTCGTCGCGCGTGTGCAGCGCGCCGTGGGCACGCGCGTGGTCGGTCATCGCGGCGGCGAGCGCGCCGCGGTAGAACGCGTGACCATGGGTCTCGCCGATCGCCTCGAGCGTCGCCGCGAGCGGCTCGCAGGCGAAGGTCTCGCCGGGCATCGGCGCGCGCCCGCGCGGCAGGAAGTGCTCGGCGAACCCCAGGTCGTGCGGCAGCACCGCCGCGGCGCGGGCCCATTGCGCGGCGACCGTCGGCGACACCGGGTATCCGTCGCGGGCGTGCCGGATCGCCGGCGCGAACAGATCGGCGAAGGGCAGCACGCCGAAGCGCTGCGACAGTGCGGCCCAGCCGGAGACCGCGCCGGGGATGGTCACCGGCTCCCAGCCGCGGGGCGGGACCTGCGTCTGGCCGGCGTAGCGCGCCGGCGTCACCGCGGCCGGAGCGCGACCCGACGCATTGAGGCCGCAGAGCTCGCGGCCGTCCCAGACGATGGCGAAGAGGTCGCTGCCGACGCCGTTGCTGACCGGCTCGACGACGGTCAGCGCGATCGCCGTGGCGATCGCCGCGTCGACCGCATTGCCGCCCCGATGCAGCATCGCGAGTCCCGCCTGCACCGCGAGCGGCTGCGACGTGGCGACCGCGTTGCGGGCCAGCACCGGTTGCCGGCGCGAGGGGTAGGGCTGCGCCCAGTCGAATCGGGTCAAGGGCGGCCTGCCGTCATTCTTCCTGGAACGCTTCCTCGCGCTTCCTGCGGATCGACGGCGCGACGATGACGAGCAGCAGCACCGCGGCGATCGAGAGCATCACCGCCGAGATGGGCCGGGTGAAGAACACCGTCGGGTCGCCGCGGGACAGCAGCAGCGCGCGGCGCAGGTTCTCCTCCATCATGGGCCCGAGCACGAAGCCAAGCAGCAGCGGCGCCGGCTCGCACTCGAGCTTGACGAAGATCCAGCCGATGAATCCGAACACGACCGTCATCATGACGTCGAAGATGTTGTTCTGCAGGCTGTACACGCCGATGCAGCAGAAGAGCAGGATCGCCGGATAGAGCAGCCGGTAGGGCACCGACAGCAGCTTGATCCAGATGCCGATCAGCGGCAGGTTCAGCACCACGAGGATCAGGTTGCCGATCCACATGCTGGCGATCAGCCCCCAGAAGAGCTGCGGGTTCGAGGTCATCACCTGCGGGCCGGGCTGGATCGAGTGGATCGTCATCGCACCGACCATCAGCGCCATCACCGCGTTGGGCGGGATGCCGAGCGTCAGCAGCGGGATGAACGACGTCTGCGCGCCGGCGTTGTTCGCGCTTTCGGGGCCGGCGACGCCCTCGATCGCGCCCTTGCCGAACCGCGACGGGTCCTTGGCGATCTTCTTCTCGACCGTGTACGAGGCGAATGCGCCGAGCAGCGCACCGCCGCCGGGGAGGATACCGAGTGCGGAGCCGATGCCGGTGCCGCGGAGGATGGCCGGCAGCGCCGACTTGAAGTCCTTCCACGACAGCATCAGGTTCGACACCTTGTCGGTGAACACCTCGCGCTTCTCCGTGTGCTCGAGGTTGACGATGATCTCGGCGAAGCCGAACAGGCCCATGGCGACGACGACGAAGCCGATGCCGTCGGTAAGCTCCGGCAGGCCGAAGGAGAACCGGGCCATTCCCGAGTTGACGTCGGTGCCGACGATGCCGAGCAGGAGGCCCAGCACGATCATCGCGATCGCCTTGACCAGCGAGCCGCTCGCCAGCACGACGGCGGCGATCAGCCCCAGCACCATCAGCGAGAAGTACTCGGCGGGCCCGAACTTCAGCGCCACCTCGGCGAGCGGCGGCGCGAACGCGGCGACCAGCAGCGTGGCGAAGGTGCCGGCGATGAACGACCCGAGCGCGGCGACCGCCAGCGCGGTGCCGGCGCGACCCCGGCGCGCCATCTGGTAGCCGTCGAGGCAGGTGACCACGCTCGACGCCTCCCCGGGCAGGTTGACCAGGATCGCCGTCGTCGAGCCGCCGTACTGCGCGCCGTAGTAGATGCCCGACAGCATGATCAGCGCCGACACCGGCGGCAGCGCGTAGGTGATCGGCAGCAGCATCGCGATGGTCGGCACCGGGCCGATTCCCGGCAGGACGCCGATCAGCGTACCGAGCAGCACCCCGGCGAAGCAGTACAGCAGGTTCTGGTACGTCAGCGCGACACCGAAGCCGGTCGCGAGATTGGCGAACAGGTCCATCGGCTCAGTTCCCGGTCAGGAACGGCGGCCACACCGGCAGCTGGACGCCGAGGCCCCAGATGAACGCGGCGACGGTGAGCCCGGAAAGCACGAGGCTGCTGATCAGCGCTTCCTTCCAGCGGTACTCGCGATCGGCGGTGCTGGAGATGACGATCAGCAGGATCGTTGCGGCGACGATGCCGAGGCGCGGGGCGGCCAATCCGAAAGCGAGAACGCTGCCCAGGACGATGAGAAGCGGCTTGACGTTGCGCATCGCGAGCGGCGTGCCCTTGAGCTTCAGCCCGCGGAGCGCGAGGATCAGGCCGAGGCCGACGAGCAGCATGCCGAGTACGCGCGGGAAGTAGCCCGGGCCCATTCGCGCCGCGGTACCGAGCGGGTAGCCGGCGCCGAGCACGATGGCGGCAGTGCCGAAGGCAATGAACAGCGCGCCGGCCCAGAAGTCCTTCGGATGGCGGATCCACTGCATCGGCTGCTCCCCCCGCGTCGTCTTGTGGTCGTCGCCGCTGCGGCAGTGCCGGCGACGCGCGGCGTAGGATAGCATCCGCGAATCGCCGGGTGGAGCGCAGTGGCCGCCCCGCAAATGAAAAAGGGCAGGCGCGAAGCCTGCCCTTTGCGCGTCGGCGCGACGCGCCGGCGAATTACAGGCCGTTCTTCGCGCGCAGGTCCTTGAAGTAGGCCTCCAGCTGGGCGCTCTGCATGCGCTGGGCGAGCTGCGGCTTGACCTCGTCGAAGCCGGGCACTTTCGCGTCGCGGATGTCCTCGACCATGATCACGTGCCAGCCGAACTGCGTCTGCACCGGCTGCGTGGTGAACTTGCCCTTGGGCAGCTTGATCATCGCGTCCGAGAACGGCTTGACGAAGTTGCCCGGCGCATTCCAGTCAAGGTCGCCGCCGTTCGCCTTCGAGCCCGGGTCCTTCGAGCGGTCGGCGAGCTTCTCGAACTTGTCGCCCTTCTGCAGCGCGACGATGACCTCCTTGGCTTCGTCTTCCTTCTCGACCAGGATGTGGCGGACCTTGTATTCCTTGTCGCCGATCTGGGTCTTGATCTTGTCGTACTCGGCCTTGAGCTGGGCGTCGGGAATCGGATGGTCCTTCATCCACTCGCCGACGTAGGCCCGGACCAGCACCGTCTGGCCCATCAGGTCCATCTGGTTCTTGACGTCGGGCTGCTTGTCGACGCCCTTCTTCTTCGCCTCGCGCAGCAAGAGCTCGCGGGTGTTGAGCTCTTCCCGGATCGCCGCGCGCAGTTCGGGCGTGTCGGGTTGGCCCTGGGCGAGACGGTCCTTCAGCATGGTGTCGAAGTACGCCTTCGGATAGAGCTCCTTGCCGGAGGCGGCCGGCGCGGCGGCCGGCGCCGCGGCCTTGGCCGGCGCCGCGGGCTGTTGCGCCACGGCCGGGGCGATGCCGGCTGCCGCGACGAGCGCGGCGAGGACGGCGAGGGTGAAGTTGCGGTGTTTCATGGGTGTTTTCCTTTGGGTTGGTTTCAGGAGGGAAATTCTTCCGGCGTCAGCGCCTTGATCGACAGCGCGTGAATCGGATGGGGGACGAGGTCGGCGACCTCGCGCAACACCCGCTGGTGCCGCGCGAGGCGCGGCAGCCCGGAAAACGATTGAGACACGACCAGCAGCGAAAAGTGCCCGCCGCCCCCGGCCGCGCCGGCGTGGCCGGCGTGCGCGGCGCTGTCGTCGTCGATCTCGAGCACGGTCGGCGCGAGCCCGGCCAGGCGCGTGCGAAGCAGTGCGGGGACGTCGGTCATCGGGCGTCCTCCGGCATGTGGCGGGCGAGCCAGAGGCCCTGGGCGAGCGCGAACAGAAGGAACAGGCCGATGCCGCCCCACACCTTGAAATTGACCCAGGTGTCGAGCGTGTAGTTGAACGCGACGTACCAGTTGGTGACCGCCATCGCGGCCAGGAAGGCCACCCAGGACCAGGTCAGGCGGTTCCAGACGGCGGTCGGCAGCTCGATTCCCTGCATCAGGTGGGCGATCAGGTTGCGCCCGAAGCCCAGCTTGCCCACCGCCAGGATCGAGGCGAACAGGGCGTACAGGACGGTTGGCTTCCACTTGATGAACGTCTCGTCGTGAAGCAGCAGCGTCGCGCCGCCGAAGACGACGATGATCGCCAGCGAGATCCAGTGGATGGGCGCGATCCGGCGTCGCCGGAAGCGGAACCAGGCGATCTGCGCGACCGAGGCGGCGATGGCCACGGCGGTGGCGACGTAAATCCCCGCCCACTTGAAGGCGACGAAGAAGACGATGAGCGGCAGGTAGTCGGCGAGCAACTGCATAACCGCCCATTATACCCTGTCTGGACGCACCCCCGGCACGGCCGGTCCGCCCGCCCCCAGCAGCGCCGACAGCCGCGCCCAGTCGAAGGCCGGGCCCGGGTCGGTCTTGCGCCCCGGCGCGACGTCGGCGTGGCCTGCCATTTCGACCAGCCCGGGGTACCGGCGGGCGAGCGCCCTGGCCAGCGAGGCGAGCCGCCGGTACTGGGCGGCGGTGTACGGAGTGACGTCGGTGCCTTCGAGCTCGACCCCGATCGAGAAGTCGTTGCAGCCGCCGCGGCCCCGCCACGAGGACACTCCCGCGTGCCATGCGCGGTCCCGGCAGCGGACGAACTGGACCAGCTCACCCCCCCGGCGGATGCAGAAATGCGCCGAGACGCGCAGGCCCACCAGGGTCTCGTAGTACGGGTGCGCGGTCGGATCCAGGCGGTTGGTGAACAGGTCGACGATGCCGGCGCCGCCGAACGACCCGGGGGGCAGCGAGATGCCGTGGACGACGATCAGCGACAGCGCCGCCCCCTCGGGGCGCCGGTCGTGGTTCGGCGACGGGATCCATCGCGCGGGGTGCGCGCGACCGCCGGCGTCGATCGCGAGGCGGCCGGTACGGCGCGCCGCCGTCGCCGTCATTTGATGCCCAGCCGCTCCATCCGGTAGCGCATGGCGCGGAAGGTGATGCCGAGCAGCTTCGCCGCCGCGGTGCGGTTGAAGCGTGTCTTCTCCAGCGCCTCGTTGATCGCCGCGCGCTCGACGCGGTCGAGGTAGTCCTGCAGCGGCCATTTCTCGCCGGGCGGAATCGCCGGGTCGCCGTCGTCGGCGACGGGGGTCAGGTGCAGGTCCTCGGCCGTGATCTGCAACGGGTCCGCAGCCAGCGACAGGCCGCGCTCGAGGATGTTCTCGAGCTCCCGCACGTTGCCGGGAAACGGATAGCGCTCGAGCGCCGCGACCGCGTCGGCCTCCAGCCGCGACGGTTCGCCGCGGGCAAGCCGGGCGAGGATCGTGGTCGCGATCGAAGGGATGTCCTCGCGCATCTCGCGCAGCGGCGGCATCGCGAGCTCGATCACGTGCAGCCGGTAGAACAGGTCCTGCCGGAATTCGCCGGATTCGACCAGCGCCGGGAGGTTCTTGTGCGTGGCGCTGATCAGGCGTACGTCGACCGGCTCTTCCTGCGTCGCGCCGACCTTGCGCACCTTCTTTTCCTGGATCGAGCGCAGCAGCTTGACCTGCATCGCCAGCGGCAGGTCGGCGACTTCGTCGAGGAACAGGGTCCCGCCGTTGGCGGCCTGGAAGAAGCCGTCGCGGTCGCCTTCCGCGCCGGTGAACGCCCCCTTCTTGTAGCCGAAGAACTCGCTCTCCATCAGGTTCTCGGGGATCGCGCCGCAGTTCACCGCGATGAACGGCTGCTCGGCGCGGGGTCCGCCGCTGTGGATCATCCGCGCGGCGAGTTCCTTGCCGCTGCCCGACTCGCCGTTGACGAAGACCGGCGCCTGGCTCTTGGCCAGCCGCTCGATCATCGAGCGCACCTGCTGCATCGCCGGCGACTCGCCGAGCAGCTGGTACGCCGACGCGGGCTTCGCCTTGTCCGGCACCTTGAGTGCCTGCTTCACCAGCGCGCGCAGCTGCTCCAGCGCCACCGGCTTCGCCAGGTAGTCGAAGGCGCCGGCCTTGAGCGCGGCCACGGCGTTCTCGGCGCTGCCGAAGGCGGTGATCACCGCCACCGGCACGTCGAGTCCCTTCTGGTTGATGTGCTCGACCACGCGCAGCCCCTCGCCGTCGGGCAGCCGCATGTCGGTGAGGCAGAGGTCGAACGGCTGGCTGTCCAGCAGGCGCAGCGCCTCGCCGACGGTCTCGGCGCGCGTGGTGTCGAGCCCCATCCGCGACAGGGTCAGCTCGAGCAGTTCGAGCAGGTCGGGCTCGTCGTCGATGACGAGCACTTTGGGTTGGCCACGGATTCTGCGGGACATGGGGTGCCTCGTCGGGGTGTTCACGCGGCCGGGTTGACCGCGCGCTTGATCGTCATCCGGAAATGCGCGCCGGGCGTCTTCGGCAGCAGCTCGAGCGCCGCGCCGTTGGCGTCGGCCAGTTCGCGCGCGATGTACAGGCCCAGGCCGGTGCCGCCGGGCCGCGTCGTGAAGAAGGGTTCGAAGATCTGGCCGCGCAACTCGGCCGGAATGCCCTGGCCATCGTCGTCGAGCTCGCAGATCACCGCGTCGCCCATGTAGCCCGGGCGGCCGGAAATGCGGATGCTGCCTTCCTTCTTCTGGCAGTGCTGCCATGCATTGCGAACGAGATTCCAGACGATCTGGTTCAGGTGGCCGCGGTCGAAGATGATCGTGAGGTCGGCCGGAATCTGCATCAGCACACCGCCCGGCGGAATGTTCTCCGCGGCGACGATCTCGTCGACGAGCGACTGCATGAATTCGGCGAAGGGGATCATCTCCGGCTGCTGGCGGTCGCGGCGATTGAGCTGCAGCACCTCGCCGACGATGCGGTCGATCCGCTTCGCGTTGTTGCGGATCATGTTCAGCAGGCGCTGGCCCTCGGGCACCACGGCGCCGTCTTCCTCCAGCAGCTGCGCCGCCTGGTTGATCGCCGACAGCGGATTGCGGACCTCGTGCGCGATCGACGCCGTCAGGCGGCCCATCGCCGCCAGCTTCATCTGCTGCGCTTCGCTCTGCGCGCGGCCGAGATCCTCGAGATAGATCAGCGTCCCGCCGTTGAGTCCCGAGCCGATGCGGACCAGGCGCACCCGCAGCAGCCGCTGCGTCGTCTCGACCTTGAACGGCGGCAGCTGCTCCGACAGGTCCTCCTGCCACCGCCGCCAGTAGTCGTGCAGCGTGGAGCTGAACTCCGCCAGCCGCATGCCGCCGCGCATGCGGCCGAAGCCGCCGAGCAGCCGCGTGACCTGCGCGTTGTGGCCGCGGACGACGCCGTTGAGGTCGACCACCAGCACGCCGTCCTGCATGTCCTGGATGATCAGCCGGTTCACCTGCTCCAGGTTCGCGACGTCGATGCCGCGCTGGGCGGCGAGGTCCTCCGACGCCTTGGTGTAGCGGCCGAGTGCGACTGCGATGCCGACCGTCGCGAAGTAGCCCAGCCCGATGACGCCGGTCTGGAACGGCTGCGCCGCGCCTGCCCGGCCCTCGAGCACGTGCCACAGGTCGATGCCGAGCACGGTGACGCTCGCGAGCGCCGCGTGGAAGAACGCGGTCCGGGTGCGCAGCAGCCAGCCGCTCGCGGCCAGCTGCGGGAACAGCAGGATCGGCAGCGGCCCGCCGGAGGCACCGGCGGCGATCATCGCCAGCGCCACGAACAGCACGTCGCCGGCGAACAGCACCGATTGCGTCGTCGACAGCGACAGCGGCAGCGGGTCGCGCTGGATCCACCAGAAGCTGCCGAGGCTGAAGATGAAGTAGAGGCCCGCCACCGTCGCGAACGCGTTCGGCGCGCCGGCATTGAGCGTCTTCAGGTCGAGCAGCAGCGCCGTACCGAGCAGCATCGCCGCGCTGACCGCGCGGTACAGGCCGATGATCCACAGGATCCGCCGTCCGGAATCGGACAGCGACAGCGGTGGCGTCGGCGATTCGAGCGGCGGGGCGGCGCGGGCGGGCGGCATCGGACGGTTATCGCGTATGAGGACGGTCGGCGTCAACGCCGGCTGACGCAGCCGGGCTCGCCGCAGGTGAACGTGCCGCCCGGCGCCGGCAGCGCCTCGGCCTGCGGGACGAAGGTGCCGCAGCGCGCGCAGCGGACCATCGTGCCGTCGGCGGGAGCGTTCGCCCGCCGTGCCGCCTCCTGCGCCCGGTCGCGCGCCGCGTCGGCCCGTGCCTTCTGCTTGGCGGCGTTGAGAAGCCGCAGCCCCAGCAGCGCCGCGAAGACGATCACCAGCCAGAACACGATCTTGCCCATGGGGTCAGACTACCTTTCCGGGATTGAACACGCCCGCGGGATCGAGGGCGGCCTTGATCCGGCGCATGGTCTCGAGTTCCACCGGCGACTTGTACCGCTCCAGCTCCGCGCGCTTCAGCTGCCCGATCCCGTGCTCGGCGCTGAAGCTGCCGCCGCGGGCCGCCACGAGGTCGTGGACGATGCGGTTGGCCGCGTCGCCGTGGGCGAGGAAGTCGCGGTGCGCGACGCCGCGGGGCGGCGAAAGGTTGTAGTGGAGGTTGCCGTCGCCGAGGTGACCGAAGACGATGTAGCGCACCCCCGGCAGCGCGGCATCGAGCGCGACGCGGGCGGCATCGAGGAACTCGGGAATGGCCGAGACGGGCAGCGAGATGTCGTGCTTGATGTTCGGGCCTTCGCTCTTCTGGGCGTCGGAAATGTTCTCGCGCAGCGCCCACAGCGCCTGCGCCTGGGCGCCGCTGCCGGCGACCAGCGCGTCGGCGACGACGCCGGCCTCGAGCGCCGCCCCCAGCCCGGCCTCGGCCGCCGCGGCCAGCGCGGATCCGGGCGCGCTGTCGTCGGCCTGGATCAGCACATACCAGCGGTGACCTGGCAGCGGGTCGGGCAGGGAGGGAAAATGCGCCCGGCACAGCGCGAGCGCTTCGGCGCCGATGACTTCGAAGCCGGTGAGGCGGTCGGACAGCGCGCGCTGCATCCGGGCGAGCAGGTCGACGGCCTGACGCGGCGAGTCGACCGCCGCGAACGCCGTGACCTGCGCCGACGGCAGCGGGAACAGCGCGAGTGTCGCGGCGGTGATCAGGCCGAGCGTGCCCTCGGCGCCGACGAACAGCTGCTTCAGGTCGTAGCCGGTGTTGTCCTTGCGCAGCCCGCGCAGCGCGGGCAGCACACGGCCGTCGGCCAGCACCACCTCGAGCCCCAGCACCAGGTTGCGCATGTTGCCGTAGCGCAGCACGGCGGTGCCGCCGGCATTGGTCGACAGCGTGCCGCCGACGGTGCAGCTGCCCTCCGACGCCAGCGACAGCGGGAAGCGGAAGCCGGCGGCCGTCGCGGCTTCGTGCACCGCGGTCAGCGTGGCGCCGGCCTCGACGGTGATCGTTGCGTTGGCCGCGTCGAGTCCGCGGACCGCGTGCATCCGCGTCAGCGCCACGACGACGGCGGTGCCGGTGTCGTCGGGCGTCGCGCCGCCGCAGAGTCCGGTATTGCCCCCCTGCGGCACCACCGGGGTGCCCGCTTCGGCGCAGGCGCGAACGACCGCGGCCGCCTCGGCCGTCGACGCCGGGCGCACGACCGCCAGCGCCCGTCCGCGAAAGCGTCCGCGCCAGTCGGTGAGCGAGGGAGCCGTATCGGCGTCGTCCGTCAGCACGTGCCCGGGACCGACGGCGGCGGTGAGGCGCGCAAGGAGGGTTGCGCGATCTGCCATCATGGGCCACGATGATAGCGAATTCCCCTCGCGGCCGCACCGATTTCCCTGCGCGCGGCGCCGAAAGATCACGGAGGAGCGCCGATGACCCAGCCCGACCCTGCCGCTGCCGGCAACCCCGGCTTCGCCTTTTCGCCGCAGGACGCGATGGCGTTCATGCAGCGAATGTGGAATCCGTTCGGCGTGGCGGTTCCCGGATTCACGCCGCCCGGGGCCGAGAACGCGGCCGCTGCCGCCGGCATGCCGGGCATGCCGCCGGGCTTCCCGTTCCCCAATCCGGCGGCGATGTTCGCGACGCTCGATCCGGCCGAGATCGAGCGCAAGATCGGCGAGCTGAAGGTAGTCGAGGGCTGGCTGGCGATGAGCCTCAGCATGATGCAGATGAGCATCCGGACGATGGAGCTGCAGAAGGCCTCGCTGGAGGCACTGCGGGCCGGCTCCGCCGCGGTGGCCTCGGCGACCCAGCCCAAGGCCGCGTCGCGGCGCAAACCCTGAACCCTCTACGGAGCACCCGATGGCGCTGACGTTCTACTACGGTTCCGGGTCGCCGTACGCCTGGAAGGTCCACCTGGCGCTCGAGCACAAGGCGTTGCCCTACGAGCGGAAGGTCCTGTCGTTCGCGGCCGGCGACACCCGGAAGCCCGAGTTCGTCGCGCTCAACCCGCGGCATCGCGTGCCGACGATCGTCGACGGCGACTTCGTGCTCTACGAGTCGAATGCGATCGTCGAGTACCTCGAGGACGCCTATCCGGGCCGCGGCGCGCCGCTGTTCCCGGCCGCGGTCCGCGAGCGCGCGCTGGTGCGGCGGCTGATCGCCGAAATCGACGACTACACCGACAAGGCGTTCGAGCCGGTGCTGGAGCAGGCGTTCTGGACCAAGTCGGAGGACCGCGACGCGGCCAAGATCGCCGCCGGCCGGCAGGCGGTGGCCGACGAACTGGCCATGCTGACCCGCTCGCTGCGCGGCCCGTTTCTCGCCGGCCCGCTGTCCGCGGCCGACTACGCACTGTACCCGCAGGTCGCGTTCCTGTTCCGGGCGCAGGCGAAGAAGCTGCCCGATCTCGACGCGGCCGCGCTGCTCACGCCCGAGCTCGCCGCATGGAAGGCGCGCGTCGAGGCGCTGCCGTATTTCGAGTCGACGATCCCGCCGCATTGGCGGGAAGGCTGAGTGAGGAGGCGCCGATGAAGCTCACGACGACCGCGTTCGCCGATCACGGCGTGATCCCGGCCGAGTTCGCGTTTGCCGTCATCGACCCGGTGACGCACGTGCGCCTCGCCGCCAACCGCAATCCGGATTTCGCCTGGTCGGGGCTGCCGTCGGAGACGCTTTCGCTGGCGATCGTCTGCCACGATCCGGACGTGCCGTCCCGCGGCGACGACGTCAACCAGGAAGGGCGCGTCGTTCCGGCTTCGCTGGCGCGCGTCGACTTCTTCCACTGGCTGCTGATCGACCTGCCGGCGGACACCGCGCCGATCGCGCGCGGCGAGTTCTCCGACGGCGTCACCGCGCGCGGCAAGCCCGGCCCCCACGCGCCGCGCGGCGCGCGCCAGGGCATCAACGACTACACCGGCTGGTTCGCCGGCGACAAGGACATGGCAGGCAACTATTTCGGCTACGACGGCCCCTGTCCGCCGTGGAACGACGCGATCCCGCACCGCTACGTGTTCACGCTGTTCGCGCTCGACGTGCCGCGGCTCGACGTCGCCGGAGCGTTCAATGGCGTCGCGGTGCGCGAGGCGATGGGCGCGCACGTGCTGGAGCAGGCGTCCGTCACCGGGCGCTACACGCTCAATCCCGCCGTCAGGCTGTAACCGCGTCGCCCGCCGGGGCCTGCGCGGGGTTGCTGCGCATCGGCTGTCGCGGCGGGTTCCGCGCCGACCGGCGAGCCGATCGCGCCCCGGCTTCCGGTCCTCGAGGATCGGCGCCCCGGGCCACTGGGGCAAGCCCTCCGCGTCAGGATCGCGCGGAACCGAGCCACGCGTCGCGCCGCGACGTCGTGTCCGGATCGGCGGCGTCGGCGAGGGCGAGCCAGCAGGTGTCCAGTGGCGCCGCGGCCAGCGTCACCCGGGCCGTGAAGAGCTCGTCGCGGCGGAACGCGTGCACCTCGAAGGAATCGCCGGGTGCCCGGCGCGTGACCAGCCGGTCGAGCGCGTCGGCCGACGCGCGCAGCCCGTCGACGGCGACGATGGTGTCGTGCGCCGACAGGCCGGCCTGCTGCAGAGGGCCGCCGGCGAAGACGTGGACGAGCCTGGGCTGGTGGCCCGACGCGAACTTGCCGCCGAGCCACGAACGCTGGGGTGCCGGCGCTCTCGCCGCCCCCTCGTCCGTCGCCGCCTCGTGCGTTGCACCCTCGTGCGTTGCCCCATCCCGCGCCTTCCCCGGCGTGCCGCCGCGGTCGGCGCCTCCTTCGGCCGGCCGCAGATGGAACGCGACGCCGAACTCGGCCAGCAGCGCCGCGAGCGGCGGATCCTCGGTGCCGTGCACGCAGCGGGCAAAAAAATCGGCGAGTTCGGGGCCGCCAAGCTCGCAGGCCAACGCCTCGACCGCGCCCTCGGGCACGCCGTTGCCGGTGCGGCCGTGGCGCTCCCACAGCGTCCGCATCAGCCGGTCGAGCGAGCCGCCCCGGCGTCGCAGCTGCAGGTCGAGGGCCAGCGCGACGAGCGCGCCCTTCGTGTAGTAGCTGACGACGGCATTCGGCGTGTTCTCGTCCTGCCGGTAATACTTGATCCACGCGTCGAAGCTCGACTCGGCGACGCTCTGCGCGTGGCGCCCCGGCGTGCGCAGCACCGTCGTGATCGTGCGGCCGAGCAGCTGCAGGTAGCGCTTCGCGTCGATGACGCCGCTCCTGACCAGCGCGAGGTCGTCGTAGTAGGACGTGAAGCCCTCGAACACCCACAGCTGGCGCGTGTAGTTCTCGCGCGCGAGGTCGTAGGGCGCGAACGCCGCCGGCTTGATCCGCTTGACGTTCCAGCTGTGGAAGTACTCGTGGCTGGCGAGGCCCAGCAGGTTGAGGTACGCGTCGTCGATGCCGGCGGCGCCCGGTTGCGGAAGCTCGTCGCGGCGGCACACGAGGCTGGTGCTGGCGCGATGCTCGAGTCCGCCGTAGCCGTCGCCGACCGCCGCGATCTGGAACAGGTAGCGGTCGAACGGCGCCGCGGCGCCTGCCGCGCCGCCGAAGAGGTCGCATTGCCACTGGCAGATGCGCGCGAGATCGCGCGCGAAGCGGTCGAGGTCCGAGCGCTGGCGACCTGATACCGCGATGTCGTGCGGGACGCCACCGGCGGTGAAGCGCGCGACGGCGAAGTCGCTCATCTCGACCGGGTGGTCGATGAGCTCGTCGTAATTCGCCGCGCGGTAGGCGCCGAAGCCGGCCTCCGCCGCCCCGGCCGACGGCAGCGTCGTGGCGACGCGCCACGCGGCGAAGGCGGGACCGGCCGGCGGCGCGATCTCGACCTCGCAGCCGCGATCGGCGCGGCCGTCGGGGCACAGGAACACCGACGGCCCGTTGAAATAGCCGCGCGTCGCATCGAGGTACGCGGTGCGCACCGACAGGTCGTAGGCGTACACGCGCGCGGTCACCGTCAGCGGTCCCGCACAGGGCGCGGCGCGCCAGGTGTCCTTGGACTCCTTCGCCAGCGCCACCGCATTCCCGGCGGACTCGGCGCGCACGGTCACGAAATGGCGCGCGAACTCGCGCACCAGGTAGCTGCCGGGGATCCACACCGGCAGCCGGAAGCGCTGGCCGCCAGGATCCGGGTCGGCGACCGTGCACGCGACCTCGAACAGGTGCGCGTTCGGGTCGACCGGCGCGATGCGGTAGCGGACCGCGGGCGGCGTCGGTGCAAGGGGCTGGCTGGGGACGATGGCGGGCAAGGGCGGCAGTTCCGGGCAGGTGGGCAGGAAGCCGGCACGGGTGTCGAACCGTCGGACCGGGGCAGGCGTCGGTCGGAGCGCGCGGGCGCGACGCCCGTGTCCGGCGGAAGATTCTGGCGCCCCGAAGACGAATCGAACGTCCGACCTGCCCCTTAGGAGGGGGCTGCTCTATCCACTGAGCTACCGGGGCGCGGCACGGCGAATTGTACAAGACGCCCCGGCGGCACGCGGAGCGGTGCCGCGGCACGCGCCGCGCCCTGCGCGCTTGGCAGCACCGATGCCCGGGCCTACACTCGGACCGGCTGCTCCTTCCGTCAGCCGGAACCGCCGCATGCTCCAGCGCCTGATCACTCTCTTTTCTCCCGCGGACTGGCTCGCGCTGGCCGTCTTCCTGGTCGGATGGATGGGCTACAGCTGGTACGCCGACCGCGCGGCGCGCAGCGAATTCGGATTGCGCGGCGTGACGCGGAAGTTGCGCCACGACTGGGCGACGCAGATGGTGCGGCGGGAGAACCGCATGGTCGACGGCGGACTGACCGGCAACCTGATGCAGAGCGTGTCGTTCTACGCCAACACGACGATCTACATCATCGCCGGCCTGATTGCCATCGCGGGCACGCTGGACCGCCTGATCAGCATCACCGGGGACCTGCCGTTCGCCCGCGTCCAGACGCGGGAGATCATCGAGGCGAAGTTGTTCCTGCTGATCGGCATTTTCATTTTCGCGTACTTCAAGTTCACCTGGGCGCTGCGGCAGTACAACTTCCTGTCGATCCTCATCGGCAGCGCGCCAGACCGGCATTCGCCACCCGAGGTCGCGGACCCGCACATCACCCGCTTTTCCACCGTCAACACGCTGGCCGGCGACGAGTTCAACCGCGGCATCCGTGCGTACTACTTCGGCTTTGCAGCGCTCGCGTGGTTCGTCCACCCGTTCGCGCTGATGGGGACGACCGCGCTGATCCTCGCCGTGCTGTACCGGCGCGATTTCCGTTCGCACACGCTGCGCGCGCTCGCCGGCTGAACGCGTGGCCACGCCGCAACCAGGGCGCGAGGTGCGCGCTGGGTTGCCGCGCCGTGGTCATCGGGCTCGAGCAGGCGAATGCAGGTCACGATGTCGCGGACAGGTCGTCAGGTGGTCGTTGACCAGCCCGGTCGCCTGCATGAACGCGTAGACGATCGTCGAGCCCACGAATTTGAAGCCGCGCTGCGCGAGGGCCTTCGCCAGCGCGTCCGACTGCGGGGTCTTCGCCGGCACCTCGGACAGCGTCCGCCACGCGTTCTGGCGCGGCGCGCCGCCGACGAAGGTCCAGACCCAGGCGTCGAAGCTGCCGAACTCGCGCTGCACCGCGAGAAACGCGCGCGCGTTGCCGACGGCGCTGGCGATCTTGCCGCGATGGCGAACGATGCCGGGGTCGGCCACCAGCCGGTCGATGCGCGCCGCGTCGAAGCGGGCGACGCGTTCGGGGTCGAAGCCGTCGAACGCGGCACGGTAGCCGGCGCGCTTGTTCAGGATCGTCGACCACGACAGCCCCGCCTGTGCGCCCTCGAGCAGCAGGAACTCGAACAACACGCGGTCGTCGTGGACCGGCACGCCCCATTCGGCGTCGTGGTACGTGCGATAGGCATCGCTGCCTTCGGCCCAGGGACAGCGTATGGGAGCAGGGGGCATGGTGGTCGGGGGGAAACGGGGAGGCGTCAGTGTAACGGCCACCGGCGGCGCGAACTCGGGCAGAATCCGCCGCGTGATCCCGATCCTGCGCCCCGGCGAGCCGTTCCCGCCTCTCGAACGCGCGCTGTCCTATCCGGACGGCCTGCTCGCCGCCGGCGGCGACCTCGCGCCAGGCACGCTGATCGACGCCTACTCGCGCGGGATCTTCCCCTGGTCGGCCGAGGGCCAGCCGCTGCTGTGGTGGAGTCCCGATCCGCGGATGGTGCTCCCGGTCGCGGAATTCCGCGTCCGCCGGTCGCTGGCGAAGCGGGTGCGCCAGCGGCCGTACGCGATCCGCTGCGACACGGCCTTCCGCGCGGTGATCGAGGCATGTTCGGCGACGGCGCGTCCCGGGCAGGACGGCACCTGGATCACCGCGGCGATGATCGACGCCTACTGCCGGCTGCACACGCTGGGCTACGCGCACTCGGTCGAAGCCTGGGACGGCGACCGGCTGGTCGGCGGTCTCTACGGCATCGCGCTGGGGCGCGTGTTCTTCGGCGAGTCGATGTTCGCGCACGCGAGCGACGCGTCGAAAATCGCGCTGGTCCACCTGGTCGCGCAGCTCGTCCGGCTGGGCGTGCCGCTGATCGACTGCCAGCAGCAGACCGAGCACCTCGCCACCTTCGGCGCGCGTCCCGTGCCGCGCGGCGAATTTGCCCGGCTGTTGGCCGAATTGATACACTCGCACGCGCCTCCCGGCGGCTGGGCCGCCGGTGCGCTCGACCTCGACCCGCCGACGTGACCCGCCTCAACGACCTCCCGCTCGCCGCGCTGCAGTTCTACGCGACCGCGCCGTACCCGTGCAGCTACCTGCCCGACCGGCTGGCGCGGTCGCAGGTGGCGACGCCGTCGCACCTGATCGACGGCCGGGTCTACAGCGAACTCGTCGGCCTGGGCTTCCGCCGCAGCGGCGCTTTCACCTACCGGCCGTATTGCGACCACTGCCGCGCGTGCGTGCCGGTCCGCGTGCCGGCCGGGCGGTTCGAGCCCAGCCGCACGCAGCGGCGCGTCGCGCGCGACCATGCGCATCTGGTCGCGACCCGCCGCGACCTCGCCTTCGACGCCGAGCACTACGCGCTGTACCTGCGCTATCAGCGCCACCGCCACCCGGGCGGGGGCATGGACCAGGACAGCCGGGAGCAGTACCAGCATTTCCTGCTCCACAGCAACGTCGCGACCGACCTGGTCGAATTCCGCGAGGGCGGGGCGCTGCGGATGGTGAGCCTCGTCGATCGCCTGGTCGACGGCCTGTCGTCGGTCTATACGTTCTTCGAGCCCGGGCTGCCCGGGACCAGCTACGGCACGTTCAACATCCTCTGGCAGATCGACCGCGCTCGCTCGCTCGGGCTGCCGCACCTTTACCTTGGCTACTGGATCGCCCACAGCCGCAAGATGGCGTACAAGGCGAGCTTCCGGCCGATCGAGGGGCTCGTCGACGGGGTCTGGCAGGCGCTCGCGGAGCGCCCGGAATTGCGCCTGGACGACCGGATCGACGGCGGCCAGGATCCGGTAGGGGACGGCATCTAGCCCGTCGGCAGACCCGGCGCGGCGAAGCGGCGGGCTAGGCGCGCGGCGCGCCGATCCGCAGGTGCGCCGATCCCACCGAAAAACTCGCGCCGAAGCCGACGAGCACCGCGTCGTCGCCCGGCCGGACCCGGCCGCTTTTCAGCAATTCGTCGACGAGCAGGGGGATGCTGGCGGACGACGTATTGCCGGTGCGCTCGAACGACGCGCACAGCCGCTCGCGCGCTATCCCCAGCTTGTCGCAGGCGGGCTCGAGGATCCGCGTCAGGTTGGCCTGGTGCGGGATCAGCCAGTCGACTTCGACGCCGGTCGACTGGTAGTGACGCACCTCGTCCAGGAGAATCTCGATGGCGCCCAGCGCCACCGGGGGGCCCGCCATGAACCAGCGCGCTTCCAGCGGCACCGGGAGGTCGGGGCGGTGGGCCTGCATGCCGCCGCCGCGGACCAGCCCGACGCTGTCGCGGTCGATCCGCGACGTCAGGCGCATCGACTCCAGCGTCGCCCGCGCCGGGCCGTCGGGGGCGAGCAGCATGCCGGCCGCGGCGTCGCCGAACAACGTCGAGATGCCGAAGGACTTGTTGTCGTAGCGCAGGCAGCGCGAGCTGAACTCGATCGCCAGCACGGCCACCGCGCGCTGCCGGAGCGTGCCCAGCGTCGAGGCGCCGATGCCGAGACCGTACATGAATCCCGTGCAGGCGTTGCTGGAAACGTCGAGCACGAACGGGTGCCCGAGCTCGGGATGGACGATCCGCGCGGCGGCGACGATCTGCTGCGACAGTCCCGGGAATCCCTGCGTGCTCGACGACGACACGATCAGGCCGTCGAGTTCCGCCCAGCCGAGTCCGGCCTCGGCGAGCAGGCGTTCGAGCAGTTCGAGTCCGGTTGCGATCGGACTGACGTCGGGGGCGAAGAACCGGCGTTCGACCAGCCCGGTCTTGCGCTTGATGTCGCCGGCGCGCGCACGCGTGGCGGCGCTGTCCTCGACCGGCGCGTGGGCGCCGGAACCGTGGACCAGCATTTCACCGATTTCGGCGTTCGAGACGATCGTGTCGGGCAGCAGGCTCGCGGTTGCGACGACGGGAACGGGGAAGGTCAGAGTGCTCTCCTGCGGTGGCGCCGGCGGGGACGCGGGGACAAGGGGCGAGGATACGGGACACCGCGGCGCGGCGTCATGACGCCGGTCAAGGCGTCGGGGCGGCGGGTGCCAGCTGCTCGTCCGGGGTGGTGTCGCGGATGAACGCCGTCATTTCCGCGTCGCAGACGAGGTCACCGTCGACCGTGGCGGTGCCGTGGATCTTGGCGAAGCCCCGCCGCGAGCGCAGCAGCCGCGCGTCGAGGATCAGTTCGTCGCCGGGGACCACGGCGCGGCCGAAGCGCGCGTTCTCGACCGCCGCGAAGAAGATCAGCGACCCTCCGTGCGGCTTCATCAGGCCGGAATAGTGGGTCAGCACGCCCGATGCCTGAGCCAGCGCCTCGAGCACCAGCACCTGCGGCATTTCCATCCGGCCCGGCGCCATGCCCTGGAAGAAAGGCTCGTTGCAGGACACGAGCTTCACCACCCGCACCGATTCGCCCGGCACGCCGCCCGCGACCCGGTCGACCAGCAGGAACGGGTACCGATGGGCGATGTGCTTGAGGATTTCGTTGACGTCGGCGGGGGCGATGGCGTTCAAGGGACGCTCTTGGGGTCGTTGGGCGCGGCGGGACGTGGCCGGGTCCGGCCCGGCGGGGATGCTGCGGTGCGAGGCAGGCGTCCAAGGATACCCGACGGGACAGGCCTCGGGTAGCCCGGGGCCGCGTCGCCTCGCCTCGCCGGACCGCCGCGGCAGGGACCGACGCCCGGGACCCGCGAACCCGCGGGTCCGCGCGCATCCGTCCGGCTGCGAACCTCGGCACGCAGCTTGCTTTAGCTTGTCCAAGCGGCCGGCCGGCAGCGAGAGCGCCCCACGGGACTGGGGCGTGCCGGCAGGCCGTCAACCGATACCTTGGGCTTCGTGGGCGACCGCGGAGCGCCGATGCCGACGATGGCTGCCGCCCGCCGGCACATTTCGACCCGCGCCCCGGGGGCCATTTGTCCGGTGGCGCGTCGCGTGAGGGGTAGAATGCCGGCTTTCCTTGCCGAACTGCGCGCCGACCTGATGACCCGCTGGCTGACCCGTGCCGGTTGGAAGACGATGCTCGCCGCGGCCCCGAAGCCCGAGCTCGAGCAGGTGCTGCTGCGGATCGGCGTGCCGCTGCTCGCCACCCTGTGGCTCTGCGGCGACTTCCTCATCCACGGCGAGCTCGACCCGGGCGAGGAGCACGGCCTGATCTTCGCCGTCGGCTTCCTGGCCTTCGCCGTCGGGATGCTGCTGCTGTTGCTGGCGACCAAGCAGCAGGGCCGCATCGTCGTCGTCCGCCGGGTCATCGGCATGATCGCCGACAACGCCGCGAACAGCTACTTCATGTTCGTCGTCGGCGAGGGCGGCGCCATCGTCTTCGGCGTCTACCTCTTCGTCACTTTCGGCAACGGATTCCGCTACGGCCGCAAGTATCTGCACGTCTCGCAGGTGCTGTCGCTGGTCGGCTTCGGCATCGTCCTGCTCGTCTCCCCGTTCTGGACCCTGCACCCGTGGATCGGCGCCGGGATGATGCTCGCGCTGCTGGTGCTGCCGTTCTACGTCGGCGTGCTGGCGCAGCGCATCACCGAGGCCAAGCGCCGGGCCGACGAGGCGAATGCCGCCAAGGGGCGGTTCCTCGCCAACGTCAGCCACGAGATGCGCACGCCGCTCAACGGCGTGATCGCGATGTCCGACCTGCTGCGCGAGACGAGCATGTCCGAATCGCAGCGGGAGATCGTCGAGACGCTGTCGACGTCCGCGCAGCTCGCGCTGGCGCAGATCGAGGACGTCCTCGACATGGGCAAGATCGAAGCCGGGCGCATCGAGATCCGCGCCCAGCCGTTCATGCTCGGCAAGCTGCTGACCGACATCGTCAAGGTCGTGCTGCCGCAGGCGCGCTACAAGGGACTGACGGTCACGACCGAGATCGATCCGGCGGCATCCGGCGGCTTCATCGGCGACCCGCATCACCTGCGGCAGGTCCTGCTCAACCTGCTGTCGAACGCGGTCAAGTTCACCGAGCACGGAACCGTCACGCTGCGGGCGCAGCTGCGAGACCGCGCCAACGACGTCGGCATCGTCCGGATCGAGGTCCAGGACACGGGGATCGGCATCCCCGCCGAAAAGCAGGCCAGGATCTTCGACCCGTTCACCCAAGCCGACGACTCGATCACCCGGGTCTACGGCGGGACCGGCCTCGGCACGACGATCGCGCGCCAGCTTGCCAGCCTCATGGGCGGCGAGATCGGCGTCGAGAGCACTCCCGGCGAAGGCAGCCTGTTCTGGGTCGAGTTGCCGCTCCCGGTCGCGCCGCCCGAATCCAAGTTCACCGAGGAACTCGCCGCCGCGGTGGCGGTGGCGACGCGCAACGCGCCCGCGCCGGCGTCGCAGGTCGCCGCCGCGGCCGCCGGCGCCAAGGTCCACAAGATCCGCGGCGCGCGCGTGCTGGTCGCCGAGGACAATCCGACCAACCAGCGCGTGACGCAGCTGATCCTCGAATCGGGAGGCCACGTCCCGGTCATCGTCGGCAACGGCGACGAGGCGCTGGACGCGCTGGAGGAGGGTGGCTTCGACATTGCGCTGCTCGATCTCTCGATGCCGGTCGTATCGGGGCTCGAGGCCCTCAAGCTCTACCAGTTCGCCACCGCGGCGCCGATCCCGGTGCTGATCCTCTCGGCCAACGTCACTGCCGAGATCATCGGCGAATGCATGGCCGCAGGCGCCGCCGAATTCGTCGCCAAGCCGGTGCGCGCCTCGGTGTTGCTCGATGCCATCGACCGTCACCTGGCCGAGGGGACGTCGACGCGCGCACGCACCGGCGCGCCGCCCCGCGCCGACGAGCGGCCGTCGCTGACGGTCGTCGATACGCCGCCGCTCGAGGCCCGCATCGTGGCCGAGCTCGCCGGCCTGTCCAAGGACCCGACGTTCGTCGAGCGGCTGGTCCGCGGTTTCCGCAGCGACTGCGAGCGATTGGTCGGCGACATTGCCAGCGGTCTCGCCAGCCGCAACTACGAGGCGGTGAAGGACGCGGCGCACGCGCTGAAGGGCGGCGCCGGCAGCGTCGGTGCGGCGCTGCTGGTGCAGTTCGCAGTCCGGCTGGAGAAGTCCTCGCACGAGTCGCTGCGGCTGCGCGCCACCGCGCTGAGCGAAGAGGCGCGCAGCCTCGCCGACCGGACCTTCGCCGCCCTCGACGAGCACCTCTCCACGCGGTCGGCGCAACCGCGGTCGTCGACACCCTGACCGGTCCGCCCGGTCGATCCCACCCCTGCATTCCCCCGCGCCAAAGCAAACGGCGCGGAGCCCCGGTCCCGCGGAACTCCGCGCCGCCTGATGCGGTGCGCGCGTCTCTCTCACGCGCGACGCTGGCTGCCTGCGCCCGGCGATGCGTCGCGCGCTCTCACCCGCGCGACGCCCACCGGTTCAGCCTGGCGGGCTGCGCGTCTCTCGCACGCGCGTGACCGCCCTGTTCGGCATCCGTCCAGGTGCTCTCGCGCACCGGACCTCCACCGTTCCTCCCTGTGCAACCGCCGCGATCCCGGCCGCGGCTGCGTGCTGCGTCGTCCCTCCGCTCTCGCGCGGGCGGACGACCCTGCGCCTTGCCGCCGCCGTCAGTCGTTGCCGCCGACCGCCAGCTTCAGTTCGACCGGCCGCGCGGCTGCGGCGACCTCAACGGTGCTTTCCGCCGCTTCGTGCTTGCCCTGCGCACGCACCAGGCGGTCCATCATCTTGAGGTCGCGTTCGGTCAGCTTCATCGCCGCGTCGACCCAGATCGCCGTGACGTGCTCGAGCTCGTCACGCGTGACGGCTTCGAAGTCGCGGCGGACGCGCTCGAACGCCCGGCGGCCATTGCCCGCCTTGAAGTGCTTGCGCACGTAGCCGTAGACGGCCGCGTCGCCGGTGCCGTCCGGGGTCACCACGTCGACGACGCCCATGTCGTAGAGCTGCTTCGCGGTGTAGGTATTGCCGCTGGTGATCAGCTCCTCGGTGATGCGCCGGCCGACCTTCCGCTGCAGGAAGCTGTACGCGCCCATGCCGGGGAACAGGTTGAACAGCACTTCGGGGAAGCCCATGCGCGCCGATTCCTCGGCGATCACGACCGTGCTCGCAAGCGCGGCCTCGAAGCCGCCGCCGAGGGCGTTGCCCTGCACCAGCGAGATCGTCGTGATCGGCAGATCGAAGTTGCGGTTCCACGGGTACAGATCGTCGACGCACATCTTGGCGTAGCGCGTGAGCTGCTCGCGGTCGCGATTCAGGATCGCGCTGCGGAACAGCGCGAGATCGCCGCCGAGGTTGAACGCGCCCTGCGCCTGCGACGCGAGGACGGCGTAGTTGATCGTGTGCTCGGCGCCGTCGTGGCGGATGCGGCCGCCGGTGTCGACGATGTTGTCGATGAACGAGCGCAGTTCGAGCAGCAGTTGCGGATTGAAGCAGGGCCGCGGACGCGGCGCCATCGTCGCCCAATACACGCCGAACTCGGGTTCGAAACGGGTCTTGAGCTGGTCGAACTGCGCTTGCGCTTGCGAGAGGAAGCGCACGTCGGCAATTGCATTCATGCTGGAACTCCTTCGGGACAAGGATAGAGACAGACCACGGCTGCGCGAGACGCAGCTGTGGTGGACATAACGGACGAACTCGCTGCGGTGGAAGGGGCGAGAGACCCTGAAACCCGCAGCGAAGCGTCATCCGCTGACGCAACTATCTCGCAGGTCGGTCGCGCTGTCCACCACAAGAAGTTGAGGTGGCGCAAATTTTCGCCGCCGCAGCTGCGGTCGGCGCCACTTCGGGGGGAGGGGGGAAGGAGGGGGCGTGCGCCCGACAGAAGGCGGGCGGAGCGCGGCCGCCGCAGCCCCGGCGGTCGGGCGCCCTGGGCGCCGGGCCGTCGGCAGGTCGGCCTTGCGGCCCGGTTACACTGTGCGGGCGGCCCTGCCCTCACGCTGTTTCGGCTTCCCGATGACCCCCTCCGACGAACCCGCTTCCGAACTGCCGCCTGCCGCCGCCGACCTCACCGTCGCCGCCGCGGACGGGTACCCGCTGCACGCCCGACTCTGGGCGCGGCCCGGCGCCCCGGCGCCCCGGCGGGTCGCGCTGGTGAACGCCGGCGCGGGCATCGTCTGCGCCTACTACGAGCGGTTTGCCGCGTGGCTGGCGGCGTCAGGCACCCCGACGCTGGTCTACGACTACCGGGGCATCGGCGGGTCGCGGCCGGCGAGCCTGCGCGGCTTCGACGCGACGGTGGAGGACTGGGGCCGGCTGGACTGCACCGGCGCCCTGGCCTGGCTCGAGGCGCGTTACCCGGCGGCCGAACGGCTGGTCGTCGGCCACAGCGTCGGCGGCTTCGTCACCGGCCTGTCGAAGGCCGGCGGGCGCATCGACCGGCTGCTGCTGGTCGGGGCCCACACCGGCTATTACGGCGACTACGCGCCGCGGGCGCGGCCGTGGATGTACGTGCTCTGGCATGTGCTGATGCCGGCGGTGACCCGGGCAGTCGGCTACTTCCCCGGGCGGCGGCTGCACCTGCTCGAGGACCTGCCGCGGGGCGCCGCGCTGCAGTGGGCCGGGCGGCGGCATGCCGACTTCCGCGAGGAGGTGCTCCGGCCGGACGGTCGGCCCGACGAGGCGGCGGGCGCGGAGCTCCTCGACCGGTTCCGGGCGGTACGGGCGGACACGCTGGCGCTGCGCTTTGCCGACGATTCGTTCGCGACGGCAGCGGCGACCGAGAATCTGCGGCGCCTCTATGTCAACGCGACGTGGCGGACCCGGGCGCTGGCCCCGGCGGATGCCGGCGGCGCACCGATCGGGCACTTCGGGTTTTTCCGCTCGCGCCATCGCGAGACGCTCTGGCCGCAGGTTGCGGCCTGGCTCGACGGGCGCTGACCGAAGGCGTTGGCGACGGGGGCGCGAGGCGGTGCGCCGGCGACGCGGCAGTGTCGCCCCCCTTGGGCCATACCGCCTGGGGAGCGACCCGGGTGGGTCAGTCCGAGTACTCGGCGCGGATGGCCTCGACCTTGGAGACGTCGGAGACGAAGGCGTCGATGCACTTCGGATCGAAGTGGCGGCCGCGCTGCCCCTTCAGGAAATCGATGCCTTCCGTCAGCGACCACGCGTGCTTGTACGGCCGCTCCGAGACCAGCGCGTCGAACACGTCGGCCACGGCGACCACGCGCGCGACGACGGGGATGTCCTCGCCGTGCAGGCCGTTGGGATAGCCGGTGCCGTCGAATTTCTCGTGGTGCCCGAGCGCGATGATCGCGCCCATGCTGAGATACTTCGACGGACTGCCCTTGAGGATGTCATAGCCGATGCGCGGATGCGTGCGCATCACCTCGGTTTCCGCGGCGGTGAGCGGGCCCTCCTTGAGCAGGATCGAATCGGGGATCCCGATCTTGCCGATGTCGTGCATCGGCGCCGCGATCTCGATCACGTGGCAGGTCTCCGCACCGAGGCCGAGATGCTGCGCGATCAGCGCGGAGTAGCGCGCCATCCGCGTCAGGTGGTTGCCGGTCGTCTTGTCGCGGAACTCGCCGGCCTTCGCGAGCTTGGCCAGCGTCTCGAGCTCGCGTTCGTGGATCTCGGTGACCGACTTGTCCACCTGGTACTGGAGCACCCGCGCCTGGTCGGACAGCACGATCTTGTGCCGCCGCAGCTCGAGCAGGTTCGCGCAGCGGGCGCGCGTCTCGTGCTCGTCCAGCGGCTTGATCAGGAAGTCGGTGGCGCCGGCCTCGAGGGCGTCGTAGCGGATGCGCCGGTCGTCGACCACGGTGATCACGACGATCGGCACGTCGACGCAGTGCGGCAGCGCGCGCAGCTGGCGCACGAGCTCGATGCCGTCGAATTCGGGCAGCTTGTAGTCGGTGAGGACGATGTCGACGCGGTTGTTGCGCGCGTACTCGAGCGCGCGCGACGGCGTGTCGAACAGCTCGAGGTTGAGCTTGGCGTCGATCTGGCGGACGATCTCGGCCAGCAGCAGCCGGCTGCTGAACAGGTCGTCGATGATGAGGACGGTGTTGCGCTGCGCGCGCGCGAGCGCGATCTCCGAGATCGAACCGGATGCGGCGGACGTGCGAAGCGGGGCGGCGGTCATCGGGCCCTCCGGGGGCGGGTGTTTCGCAAGCAACTGATCAAGCAACGTTTATGCCTGGACCGTGACGGCGCGCCTGGGACGGCGCTGGCGCGGGTTACGGAGACCGGTCCGGTGGGCAGGCGCACCTTGCCGGCGGTGCCCCGGCCGCTGTCGCGGCACCGGCCCGCGCATCGGGAACCGATTCCGGAAGACACAAAAGGCCGGCCCGGAAAGCCCGGACCGGCCTCTATCTTGTGGTCGGGGCGAGAAGATTCGAACTTCCGACCCCCTGCACCCCATGCAGGTGCGCTACCAGGCTGCGCTACGCCCCGACGAAACATCGAATTATAGCCTCTTTCAGCGGTCCGGGCCGAGCAGCTGCCGTATCGCCGCGAGTTCCTGCCGAATCTGCACCGCCGACAGCGTTTTGGCGCCGCTGGCGGGCACCGGCTCCCGCGCCTCCAGATGCGCGTCGGGCGCCTGGCTTGCCACCAGCGCCAGCGGCGCGATGCCCTCCGATTCCAGGCGGTGCCGCGCGCCGTTGATCGTGAATCCCTGTTCGTACAGCAGGTCGCGGATCCGGCGGATCAGCAGCACCTCGTGGTGCTGGTAGTAGCGGCGGTTGCCGCGCCGCTTGACGGGCTTCAGCTGCGCGAATTCCTGCTCCCAATAGCGCAGCACGTGCGGCTTCACCGCACAGAGGTCGCTGACCTCGCCGATCGTGAAATACCGCTTGGCGGGGATCGGGGGGAGGTCGGCCTTAGCCCGGCTGTGTTCCGGCATGGTTCGCGGCTTCGACCATGGCCTTCAGTTTCTGGCTGGCGTGAAAGGTGACCACGCGGCGGGCCGTGATCGGGATCTCTTCGCCGGTCTTCGGGTTGCGGCCTGGGCGCTGCGGCTTTTCGCGGAGCTGGAAATTGCCGAAGCCGGACAGCTTGACGCTGTCGCCGGCCTCGAGCGCGATGCGGATTTCCTCGAAAAACCGCTCGACCATGTCCTTCGCCTCGCGCTTGTTGAGACCGAGTTGGTCGAACAGCAAATCGGCGAGTTCGGCTTTGGTGAGCGTCATGTACGTTCCTGCGAACGAAGCGACGCGCCGAACGTCGACGCGGCGAGGGCAAGCAAAGTTCCCACGGCGGCGTCGATGTCGGCGTCCGTCAAAGTACGTTCAGTATCCTGCATAAGCACCAGAATCGCAAGGCTTTTTTTGCCGGCCTCGACGCCGGGGCCGCGGTAGACGTCGAACAGTGCCACCCGGGCGACCGTGGGGATGTCGGCCCCCCGCATCGCGGCGACCACCGCTTCGGCCGGGACCGCCTCGTCGACGACCAGCGCCACGTCGCGCCGGACGACCGGCAGCTTCGACACCGGGGCGGCGACGGGCACGGGCGCCCGGGTCAGCGCCACGAGTTCGAGCTCGAACAGCACCGGCGCCTGCGGCAGGTCCAGCGCGCGCAGCAGCCTCGGGTGCAACTCGCCGATCCAGCCGGCGTCGGCACCGTCGATGGTCACGCGGGCGCAGCGGCCCGGATGCAGCGCCGGATGGCTGCCTCTGGCGGTCGCGAGGGCACGCGGCGCGGCCAGCGCCTCGAGGTCCGCCTTGACGTCGAAGAAGTCGACCTTTCGACGCGGCACGCTCCACTGCTCGGGCAGCGCGTCGCCGAACGCGATGCCGCCGATCCGCAGCGGCTGGTCGGGGCCGTCGCCGTTGCGCAGGAAGACGCGGCCCGTTTCGAAAATGCGGACGCGATCGGCGCGGCGGGCGAGATTGGTCTGCAGCACCTCGAGCAGGCCCGCCCAGAGCGTCGTGCGCATCACGTCGAGGTTGCTGGCGATCGGGTTCAGCACGGCGATCGGCGACTGGGCGGCGTCGCGACCGGGATGCAGCAACGCCTCCTGCCGCCGGTCGACGAAGCTGAAGGTGATCGCCTCCTGCCAATCGCGCCCGGCGAGGCGGCGCTTCAGCGCGTTGACCGACAGCTCGCCCTCGGGATCGGCGAGCATCGCCTGCACGTGCGCCGACGGCGCCGCGGGGATGGCATCGTAGCCGATCAGCCGGGCGATTTCCTCGATGCAGTCTTCCTCGATGGCGAGGTCGAAGCGGAACGATGGCGGCGTCACGACGAACGCGTCGCCGTCGCGCGCATGCGCGAGGCCGAGGCGGTCGAAGTGACCGGCGATGGTCGCGTCGGCGACCTCGACGCCAAGGACCTTCGACACGCGCCGGGGCCGCACGCGCACCGGCGCGCGGGCCGGGAGCTCGCCGGTGAAGACGTCGAGCGGACCCGCGCGGCCGCCGCAGATGTCGACGATCAGCTGCGTCGCGCGCTCGACCCCGCGGGCGCAGCCGTCGAAATCGACGCCGCGCTCGAAGCGGTAGCCGGCGTCGCTGGCAAAGCCCAGCCGTCGCGACTTGCCCTGGATCACCGCCGGATTCCAGAACGCTCCTTCGAGGTACACCGTGGACGTCGCGTCGCCGATGCCGGAGCGCTCGCCGCCCATGATGCCGGCGAGCCCCAGCGGCTTGCGCTCGTCGGCCACCAGCAGCAGGTCGGGCTCGAGCTCGAGCACCTCGCCGTTGAGCAGCGTCAGCGTTTCGCCGGCCCGCGCGAAACGGACGACGAGCGATCCTTCGAGCAGCCCGTCGTCGTAGGCGTGCAGCGGCTGGCCGAGTTCCAGCATCACGTAATTGGTGACGTCGACGACCGCCGAGATCGAGCGGATGCCGCTGCGCTCGAGCCGGGCCTTCATCCAGGCGGGCGTGGGCGCCTTCGCGTCGATGCCCTCGATCACGCGGCCGGCGAAGCGCGGGCAGGCCACCGGGTCGTCGACGCGCACGGCGCGGCGCGCGGCGCTGGTCACCGCGACCGCGGGCACCGCGGGCACCTGCAGCGGCGATCCGGTGACGGCGGCGACGTCGCGCGCGACGCCCAGCAGCGACAGGCAGTCGGCGCGGTTGGGCGTGATCTTGAGCGTGATCACGGCGTCGTCGAGCGCGAGCGCGGCGCGCAGGTCGGTGCCGGGGACGAGCGAGGCGTCGAGCGGCAGCAGCCCGGCGGCGTCGTCGGACAGCCCGAGTTCCCTGGCCGAGCAGAGCATCCCGCTCGACTCGACGCCGCGCACCCTGGCGCGGCGGATGTCGAGGCCGCCGGGAAGCTTCGCCCCGACCATGGCGCAGGGCACGGTCATGCCGGCGGCGGCGTTCGGCGCGCCGCAGACGATCGCGAGCCGCTCGGGGGCGCCGACGTCCACGGTGCACAGGCGCAGCCGATCGGCGTCGGGATGCGGCGCGACCGCCTCGATCCGCGCGACGACGACGCCGGTGAACGGTGGCGCCGCCGGACCGACGGTCTCGACCTCGAGCCCCGCCATCGTCAGCTTGTCGCAGAGGCCCGCGGTGTCGAGCGGCGGGCTGGTGAAGGTGCGCAGCCAGGCTTCGGAGAATTGCATCGTCGGTCCTTACGCGAACTGGCGCAGGAAGCGCAGGTCGTTCTCGTAGAAGAGGCGCAGGTCGTTGACGCCGTAGCGCAGCATCGCCAGCCGGTCCGGGCCGATACCGAAGGCGAAGCCCTGGTAGCGCTCGGGGTCGATGCCGACCGCGGAGAGGACGTTCGGATGTACCTGGCCGGAGCCGGCGATCTCGAGCCAGCCGTCGCCGAAGCTCATGTCGATCTCGGCCGACGGCTCGGTGAACGGGAAGAACGACGGCCGGAAGCGGACCTTGAGGTCGTCGCGCTCGAAGAAGCGGCGCAGGAATTCGGTGAACACGCCCTTGAGGTCGGCGAACGAGACGTCGTCGGCGATCCACAGGCCCTCGACCTGGTGGAACATCGGCGAGTGGGTCGCGTCGCTGTCGACGCGGTAGACGCGGCCCGGCGCGATGATCTTGATCGGCGGACGGTGCGTTTCCATGTAGCGCACCTGGATCGGCGAGGTGTGCGTGCGCAGCACGTGGCCGCCCTCGACGTAGAAGGTGTCGTGCATCGACCGCGCCGGGTGGTTCTCCGGCGTGTTGAGCGCGGTGAAGTTGTGGAAGTCGTCCTCGATCTCGGGGCCGTCGGCGACGGCGAAGCCGAGCGAGCGGAACAGCGTCTCGATGCGTTCGAGCGTGCGCGTCAGCGGGTGCAGGCCGCCGGTGCCGCCGCCGCGCCCGGGCAGCGACACGTCGAGCGCCTCGGCGGCGAGCTGCGACTCGGCGCGCGCGTCGGCCAGCGCATCGCGACGGGCGGCGAGCGCAGTTTCGAGGGCGCTCTTGGCCTCGTTGATCGCCGCGCCCGCCGCGGGCCGGTCGACGGCCGGCAGCTTGCCGAGCGACTTCAGGAGGTCGGTCAGCGCGCCGGACTTGCCGAGGTAGCGCGCCTTCGCATTTTCCAGCGCGGCCGGGTCGGCGGCGCCGGCGAAGTCGGCGCGCGCCGCGGCGACAATGCGTTCGAGGTCGGTCATCGTTGCGACTCGTTGGGGTGGGCGGTCCCGTTGTATGGGTCGGGGAAGGGATCGTGGCGCGGGCGTGGCGGAACCGCGGAAAAAAAAGAGGGAGGCGGTTCGCGCCTCCCTCGTCTTTTGCGGGCTTCGTTCAGGCCAGAGAGGCTTTGGCCTGCTCCGCGATCTTGCCGAAGGCCGCCTTGTCGTGGATCGCGAGGTCCGCGAGCACCTTGCGGTCGATGTCGATCGACGCCTTCTTGAGACCGTTCATGAACACGCTGTAGCTCATGCCGAGCTCGCGCACCGCCGCGTTGATCCGGGCGATCCACAGGGCGCGGAACTCGCGCTTCTTGACCCGGCGGTCGCGATACGCGTACTGCCCGGCCTTCATCACCGCTTCCTTGGCGATGCGATAGACGTTGCCGCGACGGCCGCGATAGCCCTTGGCCGCCGTCAGCACCTTCTTGTGCCGCGCGCGGGCGGTCACACCACGTTTGACTCTTGGCATGGCCGCTCCTTACGCGTAGGGCAGCATGGCCTTCACCGAGTCCATGTTGGTCGCATGGACGCCGGTGGTGCCGCGGAGCTGCCGTTTGTTCTTGGTGGTCTTCTTGGTCAGGATGTGGCGCTTGAACGCCTGGGCGCGCTTGACGCTGCCGCCCGCTCGCACCCTCAGGCGCTTCTTGGCGCCCGACTTGGTCTTCATCTTCGGCATGGTGCCGTTCCTTTTATTTGCTGCCCACGGCGGTGCTCTCCGGCTTGGGGGCCAGGGAGACTTTTTCGGCGGGTGCCGGACCGGTCTCGGGCTTGTTCGGGTGATGCTTCTGCACTTGCACTTTCTTCGGGGCCAGCAGCATCACCATTTGCCGGCCTTCCAGACGCGGAAACGACTCGACCACGCTGTGCGGCTCGAGGTCCTTCCTGATGCGCTCCAGCAGCCGGATACCGAACTCCTGGTGCGCCATTTCACGACCACGGAAACGGAGCGTGATCTTGGCCTTGTCGCCCTCGGCCAGGAAGCGGATCAGGTTCCTGAGCTTGATCTGGTAATCGAACTCGTCGGTGCCCGGCCGGAACTTCACTTCCTTGACCTGGATCTGCTTCAGCTTGAGCTTCGCCTCGTGCTGCTTCTTCGCCTCGCGGTACTTGAACTTGCCGAAATCCATGATCCGGCAGACCGGCGGCTCGGCCATCGGCGCGATCTCGACCAGGTCGAGCTCCGCTTCCTCGGCTTTCGCCAGCGCGACCGCGATCGGCACGATGCCGAACTGCTCGCCGTCGTCGCCTACGAGGCGGACCTCGGGGGCGGTGATCTCGCTGTTGATCCGTTGTGCTTTGTCCTGAGCTATTGCCGTTGCTCCACCGTTGACCAATAAAAGACCGTGCCGCCCGCCGGCAACGCGTCGCTAGCGACGCGCCGCGACCTCCTCGCGGAGACGCGCAACGAAGGCCTCGATGGGCATGGCGCCCAGGTCTTCGCCGCCGCGGGTACGCACGGCCACATGTCCGACCTGCATTTCCTTGTCGCCCACCACCAGCTGGTAGGGGAGCTTTTGCAGGCTATGTTCGCGGATTTTATAGGTTATTTTCTCATTGCGCAAATCGGCCGCCACCCGGAACCCGGCCGCCCGGAGCCGGGTCTCGACCTCCCGGGCGTAGGGCGCCTGCCGGTCGGTGATGGTCAGGACCACCGCCTGGACCGGCGCCAGCCACGGCGGCAGCGCCCCGGCGTAGTGCTCGATCAGGATGCCGATGTAGCGTTCGAGCGACCCGACGATGGCGCGGTGCAGCATCACGGGGGTCTTCCGGGTGTCGTCGGCGGCGACGTATTCGGCCTTGAGCCGGCCCGGCATCTGGAAGTCGACCTGGATGGTCCCGCACTGCCAGGACCGGCCGATCGAGTCCTTGAGGTGGTACTCGAGCTTGGGGCCGTAGAACGCCCCCTCGCCGGGCAGCTCGGTCCACTGCGCGCCGCAGGCCGTGAGCGCGTCGCGCAGCGCCCCCTCGGCCCGGTCCCACGCCTCGTCGCTGCCGAGCCGCATCGCCGGCCGCAGCGCGAGCTTGATGGTCACGTCGGTGAAGCCGAAGTCCTTGTAGACCTCGAGCGCCAGCCGGTTGAACGCCGCGACCTCGTCCTGGATCTGGTCCTCGGTGCAGAAGATGTGGCCGTCGTCCTGGGTGAACGCGCGCACCCGCATGATCCCGTGCAGCGCGCCCGACGCCTCGTTGCGGTGGCAGGCGCCGAACTCGCCGTAGCGCAGCGGCAGGTCGCGGTAGCTGCGCAGGTCCGAGTTGAAGATCAGGATGTGACCCGGGCAGTTCATCGGCTTGATCGCGTAGTCGCGCTTCTCCGACTCGGTCGCGAACATGTTCTCCTTGAAGTTCTGCCAGTGGCCGGAGCGTTCCCACAGCGAGCGGTCGAGGATCTGCGGCGCGCGCACTTCCTGGTAGCCGTTGTCCTGGTAGACGCGGCGCATGTACTGCTCGACCTGCTGCCAGATCGACCAGCCCTTCGGGTGCCAGAACACCATGCCGGGCGCCTCGTCCTGCTGGTGGAAGAGGTCGAGCGTGCGCCCGAGCTTGCGGTGATCGCGCTTCTCGGCCTCCTCGATCCGGGTGAGGTATGCGTCGAGGTCGTCCTTCTTCGCCCACGCGGTGCCGTAGATCCGCTGCAGCATCTCGTTCTTCGAGTCGCCGCGCCAGTACGCGCCGGCGAGCTTCATCAGCTTGAACACCCTGAGCTTGCCGGTCGACGGCACGTGCGGACCGCGGCAGAGGTCGGTGAACGCGCCCTCGCTGTAGAGCGAGATGTCCTCGTTGGACGGGATCGACGCGATGATCTCGGCCTTGTAGTGCTCGCCGATCGACTTGAAGTACGCGACCGCGTCGTCGCGCGGCAGCAGGCGGCGGGTGACGGGTTCGTCCTTCTTCGCGAGTTCGGCCATCTTCGCCTCGATCGCCGCGAGGTCCTCGGGCGTGAACGGGCGGTGGAAGCTGAAGTCGTAGTAGAAGCCGTCCTCGATCACCGGGCCGATGGTGACCTGCGCCTCGGGGAAGAGCGTCTTGACCGCGTAGGCCAGCAGGTGCGCGGTCGAATGCCGCAGCACCTCGAGGCCGTCGGGATCCTTGTCGGTGACGATCGCGAGGTCGGCGTCGGCGTCGATCAGGAAGGAGGTGTCGACGAGCTTGCCGTCGACCCTGCCGGCGAGCGCGGCCTTGGCGAGCCCGGGGCCGATCGACGCGGCGACCGCGGCCACCGTGACGGGGGCGTCGAATTGACGGACCGAGCCGTCGGGAAGTCGTATGGCGGGCATGGTGTCTCCACGGAGGATCGACGGAGATTCCCGCGAATCGCTGGTGCCGATTGCGCGGGATTCATCACGCGAAGGTCGTCATCGACCCCCCAAAAAAAAGTGCGGACGAGCCGCACTTTTTCGGATTCACGGGACGTGCGAACTCGGCTTGGTCTACGTGGTCTCCAAACGCGTTCGCGGTGTCATAACCATACCTTCCGTCGAGCTTGCGCTCGTCGAGTCAGACCAACGAAAACAACGCGCCGCGCTCGGACTCCCGCAGGCCGGCTCATGATACCTCATCAGGCCCCCGCGGGATGCGCGGCGCCCGCCGGCAGACGAAGGTGCTTGCCGGCGCCGTTCAGTAGACCGACAGCGACAGGCCCTCGGCGATGAACTTCGCCATCTGGCTGCGGGTGACGTTGGTGCCGGGCTTGAAGGTCCCGTCCGCGTACCCGCCGATCACGTCGCGTGCCCACAGGTAGTTCACGTGGCGGCAGTAGGCGTCGGTGATGTAGACATCGGGGAAGTGGCTCCCGCCGGCCGAACCGCAGTTGTAGCTCCGCGGCGATCCCGAGTCGTTGAACGTGCCCGAAGACGGCACGCCGGCGTCCCCGCCGGTGGCGAGCGCCCCGGCGACCAGCACGGACATCGCGGCCCGGGTGGTGTCCGCGGTCGGGCAAAGGCGCCCGGTCGTGCACTGGAAGCTCACATTGACCCGCCTCGCCAGCAGGTAATGGGCGTGCTTGCAGCCGATGTCGGTTGTCAGCACGTCTGGCAGCAGCGAGGTACCCCCGGCGCTGCAATTGTACGGCGTCGAGCCGACCAGTCCGCTCGCCGGGATCGCTCCGTCGCCCACCGGGGCCACCATGCCCCGCGCGACGAACATCGCGGTGGCCAGGCGGACCGACGACGTCGTCGGCCGGAAGGTGCGGTCGACGTACCCCGTCGTGACGTTGTTGTGCACCATCGTTTCGACGAAACGGTACATCAGGTCGGTTTCCGGCACGTCGGCGAAGCTGCGGCCGATGTGCATGAACGACGTCACCGCCACGCCGGTGGACAGCGTCTCGGTGAACTTCGCCTGCCAGTGGACCGCGGGTCGGGTCGCCGGGTTGCTGACGGTGAAGCGGTAGCAATTGCCGGTGGTGGCGTTGCAGCTGGCGGCGGCGCTGGGGCTCACCGTGCCGAAGGACGAGCCCGCGTCGGGAAGCGAATAGGTGGCGCCGGCCGGGCCGGTGAATGCCGACGCGGTCGCGGACACGGTGACCGCGCCGGTCGTGTTGTTGCGCCACGTGGGCTCCACCCGCACCGATTCGCCCGGCTCCAGGATGCCGTTCAGGTTCGACACGGTCCCGGTCGCGCTGCGGGCGTCGACGGCCAGGGCGATGCGGGTCATCGTCGTCGGCGGCGCGGCGACCACCGTCACCAGGCCGGTCCGGGTCTGCGCGTCGCTGCCGCCCGGCCCGGTGACCGTCAGGCCGACCGTGTAGGTGCCCGGCGTCGCGTAGGTCTTGGTGGGGACCGGCTCGGCGCTCGTCGTACCGTCGCCGAACGTCCACGCGTAGCTCGTGATCGAACCGGTGTAGTAGCTGCGGAATTCGATGGGCAGGGGCGCGGCGCCCGAGATGGAACTCGCGGAGAACTCCGCAACCCGCGCCGGCGGCGTCCAGCTCGCCGCCTTGATCACCGTGTTCGACTTCGCGCTTTCGGTGCCCAGGCCGTTGTACGCGGTCACCGCGAAGTAGTAGCTGGTGCCGTCGGTGAGGTTGGGAACCGTGTAGCTGGTCACGTTGCCCACGTTGATCCTGTTGGTCATGCTGGTGGCGGAGGGCCCCCAGTAGACCATGTAGCCGAACAGGGCCGGATTGGTGACGGGGTCCCAGGCCAGCGGCACGGTGCCGGCGAAGGCGGGCGACGCGATGGCGAGCGTGGCGAGCAGGCCCAGCGTACGGGCGAGTCCACGCCTGGCAACCATCGTGGCGATCATCGTGAGGCTGTTGAAAAACCTGGCCATCTGGCCTCCTGCAAGAATCGGGTTGGCGCCGGACATCGGACGCAAAGCTCGGCGGCGGCTCGATGAAGCCGACGCGCCACTCCGGAGAGGGCATCGGGAACTGGCAGGATCGACGGGGGACTCTGAAGGAGGCCACCTTGGCGGTCTTGTTGCTCCGGGAACCCCGGCTTCCTGGCACCGTTTGCACGGCGCTGGGGCTTGGGGCGTCCCGCGAACCGGCCGCGGACATCGAATCTGGCAATCCCGCTATCTGTCGGACACCGCGTCCTCAGACCGGAGACTTTGCGTCCCCAGCTCGCGCTGGGTTTGCCCTGTTACAGACTGAAGTCTACATCACTTTATGCAGATGTCATAGAATATTATGCATCTGTCATTGCGATTTATGCAAACGGCATGCCGTCGGCATCCGGATTTCGCCTCCCGGGCGACGAGCGGTAGGTGGCGGAAACGCCCGACCGGGCCGAACCCAGAGACTTCCTGCGAGGGTGCGGCACGCGGCCCCGACCTCGTCCTGGCGGGGGCGCCGCATCCTCGCTGTCACGGGGCGGACGAGTTCGCCTGGCCTCGGCGTGGGGGTGACGTGGCGCGTCACTGGCTGCCCGCCGCGGGGCGCCGCAACGGGGCCGCGGGCAGGCGGAAACAGGGGGGGGCGCGGCCGGGAGCTACTCCGGATAGCCGCCTGGATTCCGGCTCTGCCAGCGCCAGGTGTCGGCGCACATTTCGTGCGGGCCGCGGGTGGAGCGCCAACCCAGCACGCGGGCGGCCAGCGAGGCGTCGGCATAGCAGGACGCGACGTCGCCGGGCCGGCGGTCGACGATCTGAAAGGCCACCCGCCGGCCGGAAGCCGCCTCGAAGCTGCGGACCATCTCCAGCACGGTCCGGCCGGAGCCGGTCCCTAGGTTCGCGGTCAGGAGTTCGGGCTGCTCCCGCACCCGGTCCAGCGCCGCCACGTGCCCCGCGGCGAGATCCACGACGTGGACATAGTCGCGGACGCCGGTGCCGTCGGGGGTCGGGTAATCGCCGCCGAAGATTCGCAGCAGCGGGCGCCGGCCGATCGCCACTTGGGCGAGGTAGGGCATCAGGTTGTTGGGGGTGCCGAGGGGGTCTTCGCCGATCAGGCCGCTTTCGTGGGCGCCGACGGGGTTGAAGTACCGCAGCACCGCGATGCACCAGTCGGGCTCGCTCTGCGCGAGGTCACGCAGCATGGTTTCGGCCATGAGCTTGGTGCGGCCGTAGGGGTTGGTCGCGCCCAGCGGGTGCTCCTCGGTCAGCGGGAGCCGGACCGGATCGCCGTAGACGGTGGCCGAGCTGCTGAACACCAGCCGGCGCACCCCCGCTTTCCGCATTGCCATGAGCAGCCGCACTGCCCCGGTGACGTTGTTCTCGTAGTAGCGCAGCGGCTGTTCGGTGGATTCCCCCACCGCCTTGAGGCCGGCGAAATGGATGACCGCCTCGATCGGATGCGCGTCGAAAGCCTCCGCCAGCGCTTGCGGGTCGCGCACGTCGCCGACGATGACGGGGATGCGTTTGCCGGTGATCTTCTCGACCCGCCGCACTGCTTCCAGACGGCTGTTGGATAGGTTGTCGAAGACGACGACCTCCTCGCCGCGCTCGAGCAGTTCGACGCAGGTGTGGGACCCGATATAGCCGGCGCCGCCGGTGACCAGTATTGCCAAGGTGAAATCGCTCCCGATGCGGGCCGCGCGCACAGCGGCGCAGCGCCGACCTGGCGGAAAGCCAGTCCGGCGCGCCCGGAAAGGCGCGGATCTACGGGATCAAAAGCAGGAGTCGTGCCGGCGCCGGGCGGCGCGGGCAGCCGGGCGCGGCGCTAGAACCGCGTCAGCGTTTCGCCTTCGAACTCGAGCGAAAGCAGCACCGGGTCGGCGCCGGCCTTGCGCTTGCTGGTCGAGTCGCGCGCAACGTGGAACATGGCGAAGAGCAGGAAGCCGGCGCAGCCGCCGGTCGAAAAAGCCAGGAGCAGCCAGAAGCTATCCATCAGTCAACCCGCCGTCAAACGCATGACATCACTTTCGAACCGGTTTCGCCAGTGAAGTCATTATAGGCGACGGATCACCCGAATCCAAGGATGAATTGGATCGGACGGCGGCCTCCGCCTCGCGTGTTGGGGGCTGCGGCGTCAGGCCGCGGCTTCTGCTGCCACGCTCGGCGCGGGGTCCGGCGCGACGATGCCCGCACCGAGAATCTCGGGGAACGCCCGGTCGACGCGATCCCAGCGGAAATCGGCCAGCAGCCGCGACAGCCGGGCGTGCATCCGCGGCAGGTTGAGGTAGTGCCGGAACATCGCCTTGCGACCGGGCCCGCTGACGCGCGGCTGGTCCGGGTCGACCTCCCAAGGGTGGAAGTAGAACATCGCCGGCCGGGCATCCTTGCGGTTGATCCGCCGGATCGACCACTTCGACACCGGGTAGGGCAGCAGCCGGAAGTACCCGCCGCCACCGGCCGGCCAGTTGGAGTTGAACCCGCGGACGGTCGAGATCGGCACCTCGAACAGCCCCGGGCGCACTTCATGCGGGAACCGGGGCGAGTCCGGCACGCCGTAGTGATCGTGGCGGATCGGGTAGATGCTCGAGCTGTAGCGGTAGCCGGCCTCGACCAGGCAGTCGAACGCCCAGTTGTTCTTGACGCCGATCGAGAAGCTGGGCGCGCGATAGCCCTTGACCTCATGGGCGGCGATGTCCTCGAGCACCGCCTTGGCGAGGCGGATGTCGGCGAGGAACTGGCCGTACCCCTGCTCGCTGGCGCGGACGTGGTCGTAGCCGTGGCTCGCGAGCTCGTGCCCCCCCGCCACGATGCGGTGGATCATTCCGGGAAAGCGCTCGGCGATCCATCCGAGCGTGAAGAACGTCGCGTGCGCGTCGTGCCGCTCCAGGAGCTCCAGGATGCGGTCGACGTTGTCCTCGACGCGGCACGGCAGCGAGTCCCAGCTGTCGCGCGGGATGTGCGCCGAAAACGCCGAGACCTGGAAATAATCCTCGACGTCGATCGTCAGCGCGTTGACGATGCCGGTCATGGCGCGGGAGTCTCCTCGGGCGCCTTGGTCGGATTCGTCTGCGGCCGGTCCGGGTGCAGCAGCCGGTAAAGAAGGTCGACCGCGACGGCGACGGTGCGCTCCAGCCGGTCGATGCGTTCCTCGACCTGCTCGAAATAGACGTGCCAGAGCTTGGGATTGCCGCGGACTCCCTCGGCCATGGCCGCGCCGGCCGCCGGGATTCCGCTGCGGGGGACCGCAACCGCGCCAGTGGTCGCCGCTTCCTCCTGCGCCAGCGGACCCAGCTCGTCGTGCAGCTCGTCGGCGACGGTGTCGACGTCGGCGACGTCGATCGTGTGCTTCTCGGCGAGGAAGGCCGCGAGCAGCAGGCGGTTGCACAGCGAATTGATCCGGCGCGGGATGCCGCCGCTCAGCTTGTGGATCAGGTCGAAGCACTCGGGGTCGAACAGCGGGTCGCCCTTCCAGCCGACGTGGCGCAGCCGATGCTCGATGTAGCCCTGCGTTTCCGCCTTGTCGAGCGGCCCCAGGTGGTACGACGCGATGACGCGCTGGCGCAGCTGCTGGAGGCTGGGCTTCTGCATCACCTGCCGCAGTTCCGGCTGCCCGACCAGGAAGCTCTGCAGCAGCGCTTGGTCGCCGAACTGGAAATTCGACAGCATGCGCAGCTCTTCCATCGCGCGGGCCGTCAGGTTCTGCGCCTCGTCGACGACCAGCAGCGCGCGCTTCTTCTCGGTCGCGAGCTTGCACAGGTACGCCTCGATCGACGCCAGCAGCACCGCCTTGTTGACCGATCGCACCGGCAGCCCGAAGGCGACGCCGACCGCGCGCAGCAGGTCGTCCGCGTCGAGCTGCGTGCTGACGATCTGCGCCGCGACGACCTTCGACGGATCGAGCTGCTCGACGAGGTTGCGGACGATCGTCGTCTTGCCGGCGCCGATCTCGCCGGTGATGACGATGAATCCCTCGCTCTGGTACAGGCCGTACTCGAGGTAGGCGTACGCGCGCTTGTGGCCGCGGCTGGCGAAGTAGAACGACGGATCCGGATTGAGCTGGAAGGGCTTGCCGGTGAACCCGAAAAAGGCTTTGTACATGGCCGGTGCTACCGGAAGAAGTGGGAGATGCCGGCGAAGGCCGCGGACTCGGTGTAGTCGGAGATCCCCGGGACGTCCGAGTTGAGCTTCTGGTAGCGCAGGCCCGCGAACACCGACGTGTTGGGCGACAGAGGCGTGGTGATGGCGAGGCGGGCGGCGCCCTGGTCGGTCGTCAGGCCCAGCGGCCCGTTGCCCTCGGTCCGGTACGCGTACGCGGCCAGGTTCAGCACCGTCAGCGGGGTCAGGTTGTGCGACCAGTTGGCGCTCACGCCGAGCTGCGTGTTGTCGTTGTCGAAGCCGAACACCGGCGGCAGGACCTGTCCGCTGCCCGAGATCGGCTCCGTCTGGTAGCGGTACACGGTCACGAACAGGCTGTTGCGCGAGCCGAGCAGGCCCATGGTGGCGCTCAGGTTCTGGTTCAGCGTGATCTGCTGGGTGTAGATGTCGACCGGGCTCGACAGCTCCGACGGCAGGGCGCGGCTGTCGATGAAGCTGTTCACCGCCTGCTGGCGCTGCGTCGGGTCGGGCACGCGCGAAGCGAACAACTGGTCCAGCAGCACCGGCACGCTGCCGCCCGCCGCCAGCGTGCCCAGCTGCTGCGGGTAGCTGGAGATCAGCCGCGATGCGTTGACGCTCCACACCGACAGCGGCGTCCGGTGGTCGAAGGTGAACAGGTACGACGAGCCGAAGAACCGGTGCTCCCAGTTGGCGACGACCCTGGTCCGCTCGGTCGGCTGCCATTCCAGGCCCACGCCGTAGACGGCCCCCGCGTAGTCGCTGAGCGGATAGCGGTTGTCCTCGTAGCCGACGTGCGCGGACAGGCGCGTCACCGGGTTCCAGGCGTAGCGCGGTCCGACGCGCGCGATGTTGGTTCGCTGCGCGTCCTGGTTCGTGAACTTGACGCTGACCAGGTCGAGGTCGGCGTGCCAGCCCAGCGGCGCCACCGGCGTGTCGATCCTGCCGGTCCACTCCGACGTGTACGAGTTGCTGGTGCCGATCGGGGCGCCGTTCAGGTTGACCCAGCTGCTGTCGTTGCGCAGCAGGTACTGCACGCCGCCGGGGTTCTCGCGCGCGATGAACGGGCTCACCCGGTAGAGCGACGAGGTGTACCGGTTCTGCGTCGCGTTGGTCAGGTCGATCGGCTGGGAGCCGAAAGGGGTCAGCACCGGCTGCGTCACCGACACCAGGCCCTCGACGTAGAGCAGCTTCTCGATCGCCTCGACCTGGCCGCGGACATTGGCGAGCGGGAAGAAATCGTCGTTGTACGAGCCGGTGCGCAGATAGAACAATACCGGCACCGAGACCGTGCCCTCGACGAACGAGCGGCTGCCGCGGCCGCTGAAGGTCAGCGTCGGCGTGATCTCGGTCACGAGGTCGCTGGTTGCGAGGTCCTTGACGGCGAGGTTGATGTTGTCGGACCAGGTCTCGGTCAGCGCGATCGACGGCACGAAACGCCAGGTCTCGGCATGGGCGGGGAACGCGGCGAGGCCGAGTGCGACCGACGCGGCGAGCGCGCGACTGCGCAGAGCCATCGCGACTCCGCACGGTCGCAACGGGCAGTCCGGTCGCCGAAGCGACGGCATCGAGTCCGCGAAGTCGACCCTACGGCGCACTGTCACTTCCGTAATAGCCATGGTAGGACCCGAGATCGGTCTTGCCGGCGCGGTTGAGCAGCATCATCACGACGTCGCATCGCTCGAGCAGGGCGAGCGCCTGTCTGACGGCATGCGCAGTGGTCGAATCGGCAGCCACCGTCATGATCACCTGGCCCATCTGCGCCGCCAGGACCGGCGCCTCCGACGTCGGCAACAGCGGCGGCGAGTCGAAGATGATGATCCTCTCCGGATACCGCTGCGTGATTTCGTGCAACAGCCGTCCCATCCTTTCGCTGGCGATGAGTTCGGTCGCGCGACGATCCCGCTGACCGGAGGGCAGCACGGTCAGCCCTTCGATGTTCGTCTGGAGCAGCGCGTCGGTGATCTGGAGGTCGTCGCGGATCAGCAGGTCGAGCAGCCCGGGCGAGGACGGCATGCGCAGCACCCGGGACAGCGTGGGATTCGCGAAATCGCCGTCCACGAGCAGCACCTTGTGATCGACTTCCATGGCGATGCTGATCGCCAGGTTTGTCGCCACATAGGTCTTGCCCTCCTTCGGCATCGCGCTGGTCACCATGACGAGATTGCCGTTGGCTACCTTCAGCCCGGATCTGCCCGTCGCGTTCCGGATGATCGGGCGCTTGATTGCGCGGAATTCCTGCGCAAGAGCGGACTCGGGCTTCTCCGGATTCAGGACGCCCTCGCGCTCGAGGCGTGCCAGGTCGAGGTCGATCCGACGAATCGGGTGCAGCCTGCTCTCCACCCGGTCCGCCGATCGGCGGCGCCGTCAGCGTCGCTGTCGGCGCGCGGCTTGAGTTCGGCCGGCTGGGGACCTCAGGTCGCTGGCTCCGCTTTTGCGTACGGCGGCTTCCGGTATGGGCACGCGTTCCGCGGCGGCCCGAGGAGACTCCCCGGCCGGCGCACCCGCACCCTCGTCGCCGGGGAGCTTGACCCCGGCGCGCTGCAATTCCGCCAGTCGCTTGGCCGCCTTTTCGATGAGGCTCATCGTTCGCCTGTCACGCGGCGCGGGTCAACAGCAGGCTGAACGCGATGACGCCCGCGAACGAGACGATGAGACCGGCGATTCCGCCCGCGAACAGTGTGACGTCAAGTCGCTTCTTGCGCACCATCTCGGGGCTTGACCACAACGACAGGGTGCCGAGGAACGGACGATCGGACACCGCACGCAGCGCGCGCCCATCGTGGAACGTGGGCCACAATTCGTTGGCGACGAAACTCGCGAGCAGCCCGGCGCCGAGCGCAGCGGCAAAGGCCATCCCCAGCAGCATCAGATGGGTTGGCGGTACGGGCTGCGGAGATGCGCGCGGCGGGTCGATGACCCGGAACAGCGCGGCCTCCGTCGCCTGCACTTCGGCTCCCATCGCCGCTGCCTGGCGCCGCGCGAGCAGGTCCCCGTAGGTCTTCTTCTGTATGTCGTAGTCGCGGGTCAATTGCGAATACTCGGCCTCGACCTGCGGCACGAGCTGCGCCGAGGCCTTCAGTTCCCGGTACTGCCCTTCGTACGACGCGAGCTTCGCGGAAAGCGACGCGACGTTCGCTTCCGCGTCGGCCAGCGACAGGCGGATCTTCTGGAAAACCGGATTCTGCTCGGAGACCTGCGCGGACCGGTTCGGCCTCGAGCCGCGATCCCGAAGCTCCGCCTGGCGCTGCTCCTGCAGCTCCACCAGCACGCGCTTCGTCCCCACGACCTCCGGGTGCTGGTCCGTGTAGGTGCGCATCAGCTCGTCGAGCTTTGCCCGTTGGACGGCGATCCGCTGGTCGATCTCGGGAACCGGGAGCGGCGCGCCGGTCGCCCTCTGGTCGACCGTCACCGTCGAAGACTCGCCGGCCAGTGCCTGTCGATAGGAATCGCGCGTTTGCACCGCGGAACGCAGCTCGAGCTTCGTGCTGTTGATGTCGTCACTGAGCTTCGACATCCGGGCAAAGAAATCCTGGCCGGCCTGACCGCCCTGGCCGGCGATCCCCATGTACCTGAGCTTGAACTGCTTGAGCTGATTCTCCGCGGACTTCAGGCTTTCGTCGTACTGCTTGATCTGCTCGTCCAGGAAGTGCAGCGTGCTCTGCGTATCGTTGCGCTTGTTGCCGACACTCGATTCGACGAAGATCTCGAGCAGCGACTGGACCACCTCCTTTGCCCGCTGGCGGTCGGTGTCGCGGTACGCGATTGCGTACAGATAGCTGGGTTGGCCGGGCGGGGTCCGCTCGGCCGTTATCTGCAGCGATCCAATCACCGCGTTGACCAGGTTGTCGATTTCCACCGGAGTCTGGGACTTCGCTTCGGCCAGAGTCCTCGCCACGAGCTTTTCCACCGTCGGCCTTGTGATCAGCGTCCGGCTGACCATCGCCGCCTGCTGCTCGAGGTTTGGCTGGATGCTCAAGCCGGCCAGAGCCGGGCGCAACAGCGACTGCGTGTCGATGTATACGCGCGCGGTTGCCTCGTAGCGCTGCGGAGTCTGCAGCGCGACAGCGATGCCGATGATCGCCGCGAGCCACGCCACAGCCAAGCCGATCCAGCGGCGGTTCCACATCCCGCGCAGGTGGTCGACGATCAGCTGGAGCAGGTCGGACATTGGCGATGCCAGGGTGAGGGCGTGGCGAGCACCGCCGAATCAGAAGTAGCTCTGTGGAATGATCAGGATGTCGCCGGGGCGCATGTCGACGTTTGCAGCGATGTCGCCGCGCTTGACCAGGTCGCGCAAGCGCACGCTGTACTGCTTGCCGCCGTCGCTGGGCCGGAAGATCGTGGCGCGGTTGCCGTCGGCGAAGTCCGTCAGCCCGCCGACGGCGATCATGACGTCGAGCACCGTCATGTTCCTGCGGTAGGGCAGAATCTGCGGCTTGGTCGCCTCGCCGATGACCCGGATCTGCTCGCTCGCGGGACCGACGAAGGTCGTCACGATCACCGTCACTACCGGCTCGCGGATGAACTTGCCCAGAGCCTTCTCGATGTCGCGGGCCAGCTGGGAGGGAGTCTTGCCGACTGCCGTGAGGTCCTCGATCAACGGCGTCGCGAGCTTCCCGTCGGGGCGTACGGGAACACTCATCGAAAGCTCGGGATTGCGCCAGACGATGACGTTGACGACGTCGAGCGCGCCGATGGTGTAACTGTAGTCGTCGGCCGACGCCGTGCGCGGGGCGGGAGGATAGTCCGTCGCGCAGCCGCCGACGGCGAGTGCGAACACGACCGCCATGACGCATTCCACCACGGGAAATCGCCGCGGCGATTGTTCCACGCTGACCTTCATGCTTTTCTCCCGATCATCACGAAAATGAGATTTCCATAGCGCACGACCATTTCATCGCCCGCTCCGCGGGCCGCCTCGCAGGGACGCGGGCTGCCGACCGGGCGCGCTCGCCGACAGCGGCTGCGTCGAGCGGACGGGGCAATTTGCTTCATACCACGGCATCGCTTCCGCGAGCCCGGCCGCGACATCGTGGCTCGGCTGATAGTGTAGGAGCTTTTTGGCCCTTGAGATATCCGCCTGGGAATGCTGAACGTCGCCCGGGCGGAAGTCGCCGTGAACCGGGGGCGGAACGACCAGGCCCGGGTCAGACGAGGCGAGCCGGCTTCGCAGCATGCCGAACAGTGCGTTCAGCGATGTGCGCTCCCCGTAGGCGACGTTGTAGACCTGGTTCAGCGCCTGCCCGTTCGTCGTTGCCGCCGCCAGAAGGTTCGCCTGCACGACGTTCTTCACGTAGCAGAAGTCGCGCGTCGTTTCGCCGTCGCCGTTGATGACGACGGGCTCGCCCCGCAGCATCGCGTTCGCCCACCGCGGGATCACCGCGGCGTAGGCGCTCGTCGGGTCCTGCCGCGCGCCGAACACGTTGAAGTATCGCAGTCCGATCGTTTCCATCCCGTAGCAACGCCCGAATACATCGGCGTAGAGCTCGTCGACGTACTTCGTCACGGCGTAGGGCGAAAGCGGGCGCCCGATCGTGTCCTCGACCTTGGGCAGCGCCGGATGGTCGCCGTACGTCGAGCTCGACGCGGCGTAGACGAATCGGCGGACGCCTGCGTCGCGGGCGGCAACCAGCAGGTTGAGAAATCCGGTTGCATTGGTCGCGTGGGTCCGCAGCGGATCCTCGATCGATCGCGGAACGGATCCCAGCGCGGCCTGGTGCAGGACAAGATCCACCCCCCGGCAGGCTTCCCGGCACGACGGAACGTCGCAGATGTCGGCCTCGATAAAGGAGTGCCGCTGCCAGGCGGGCTCGCCGACGGCGGCACGCACTTCGTCGAGATTGCGTCGATGCCCGGTCGCGAAGTTGTCCAGGCTGACCACCTCCTCACCGAGCGTGAGCAGCGTCTCCAGCAGGTGCGAACCGATGAATCCGGCGGTGCCCGTGACCAGCCAGCGTCGCGGCCGTCCTTCCGGGGCCCATGGGACCGGCGTCTGCGGATGGGACGTTGGCGAGGGCACTACAGTCTCCAGACGCGCAACCCCAGCGCGCGGAGCGCCTCGGGGTCCATCTGGCTCTTCACGTCGACGAACAGCCCGTTGGACAGCAGCTTTTCCGCGAAGTCACCCGGTGGGCGCTTGCGAAACTCGCGATGCGCGACGGCCGCGACGATCGCGTCGGCGCGCGGAAGGCGCTCCCACTCCCGGAGCTCGACGCCGTACTCCTCGCGGGCCTCCGCCGGATCCGCGACCGGATCGTGGACGTGCACGTTGACGCCGTACGACGCCAGTTCGCGAATCACGTCGATCACCCGGGAATTGCGGAGATCCGGACAGTCTTCCTTGAAGGTCAGACCCAGCACATTGACGTTCGCGCCGTTGACGTGATTGCCGGATTGGATCAGCTGTTTCACGGTCTGCTCGGCGACGTACTTGCCCATGCCGTCGTTGATCCGTCTCCCCGCCAGGATTACCTGCGGGTGGTAGCCCAGCATGTCCGCCTTGTACGTGAGGTAGTACGGATCGACGCCGATGCAATGGCCGCCGACGAGTCCAGGCCGAAAGGGCAGGAAGTTCCACTTGGTCCCTGCCGCGTCGAGGACTTCCATCGTGTCGATCCCGAGCTTGTGGAAGATCAGCGACAGCTCGTTCATCAGGGCGATGTTGAGGTCCCGTTGCGTGTTTTCGATGACCTTGGCCGCCTCGGCGACCTTGATGCTGCTGGCGCGATGCACCCCGGCGGTGACGACGGCGCCATAGACGGTGGCGACGCGCTCGAGCGTCTCCGCGGTGTCGCCGGAAACGACCTTGGTGATCCGGGTGAGCGAATGTTCCCTGTCGCCGGGATTGATTCGCTCGGGCGAGTAGCCGACGAAGAAGTCGCGCCGCCACTGCATTCCGGAGTGCTTTTCGATCACCGGAACGCACACCTCCTCGGTCGCGCCGGGGTACACGGTCGACTCGAAGACGATCGTCGCGCCGCGCCGGAGGTTGCGACCGACGGTCTCGCTTGCTCCCAGCAGGGGAGCGAAGTCGGGTTGATGCGCAGCGTCGATCGGAGTCGGAACCGCGACGATGATGAAATCTGCTTCGCGAAGGCGAGAGGGATCGGTGGTAACCGCCAGCCTGGACGCAGCTTTCAATTCCTCCGTCGAAACCTCTCCCGTCGGGTCGACGAATGTCTTGTAGGCAGCGACCTTTCGCTCGGAAAGGTCAAACCCGATCGTGGGAAAGCGCTTGCCGAATTCGACGGCGAGGGGAAGCCCCACATAACCCAGACCAACCACGGCGATCACGGTCTCACTTGGCACGTCTTGTCCTGTATTGAGGGTGGCGGGAGAACTTCAATCGTGCCGATCCATCTAGCGTGCGCCCTCCTGCAACAGCACGACGCGCACCGTCTCGAGCAGAATCTGCAGGTCGAGCAGGAAGGTGTTGTTCTTGACGTAGTAGAGGTCGTATTCCAGCTTCATGCCGGCGTCCTCCACCGACGCGCCGTACGTGTAGCGAACCTGCGCCCAGCCGGTGATTCCCGGCTTCACGCTGTGGCGCACGGCGTAGAACGGGATCTTCTCGGTGAGCATCGACACGAACGGCGGACGTTCGGGGCGCGGTCCCACGAAGCTCATCTCGCCACGCAACACGTTCAGGAGCTGCGGCAGTTCGTCCAGTCGACATTGGCGCAGGAATCGCCCGATGCCGGTGGTCCGGCTGTCGCGTACGGTGGCCCAGCGCGGTGTGCCGTCTTTCTCCGCATCCTTTTGCATGGTGCGGAACTTCAGGACCACGAACGGCTTGCCGCGGAAGCCGACGCGTTCCTGCCGGTAGATGACCGGTGCACCGCCGTCAATTGCGATCAACAGCGCAACGAGCAGCATGACGGGCGCCATCGCGGTCAGCATGACGAGGGAAACCACGATGTCGAAGGTGCGTTTGACCAGGCGGCGGACCCAGTCCTGGCGGTAGCCGTTGCCGTAGATGAGCCAACTGACCTTGACGGACTCGATGGGCACGCGACCGTGCACCCGCTCGAAGAAACGGGCCAGGTCGGTGACCTGTACCCCGGCGAGGCGGCAGTCGAGCAGTTCGCGCAGCGGCAGCACGCCGCCACGCTGCTCCCGCACCGCAACGATGATCTCGTGGACCCTCAGGCGTTCGACCATTTCGTTCAGCGAGCCGCTCTTGTTCAGGACCCGCGCGGCGGAGACGTCCATCCTCGGGACCTTGTCGAGGCTGTAGAAGCCCAGCAGGTGCAGGTGCCGGGCGTCGGCGGATTCCAGCGAGGTCTCGACGGCGCGCGCTTCCTCACCGGTGCCCAGGACGATCACGCGGTGCGGCGCAAACGTATCCAGGACAGGCCCCACCAACGCATGGCGGACGACGATCATTCCCGCGAACGCAGCGAGGGCCGTGACGCCGAGAATGTCGCGAAATGCCTCGCCGCCGGGGAGTGCCAGCGAAGCCAGGTAGGCAGCGGGAACGGCGACGACCGACGCGGCCAGCAACCATCTTGCGTGCAGCCAGAGCGGGAGCCTGCGGTCGCTCCGGTAGACGCCCAGCGCCCCATTGATCGACACGATCAACAGCGCAAAGAGCAGCGCCGGCGTCACCAGGTGATCGAATTCCCGAACCGGCCTCCGCTCGACATAGAGGGCGATTCCCATCGCGGCGACGACCCAAACCAGATCGGCACCGATCTGGAACAGCGTCGCGGCCGAAACGTGCTGTCGCAGCAGGTTATGCATGGGATTTCCGCGCGGGGGCCATTGGTTCAGCGGTGGGAGGTCGCGGGGATGCCGTGGGTTCGCAAGCCGTGACGTCGCGCGAATGATCACGAAAATGACACATTCCTGACCTATTCCATGGAGCGTCGCCAGAGATCAACGTTTATAGTAGCGCACCGGGACAACTTCCTCGACTCCAGACATCAGAATCTTGTACACGACACCCTCGCGGCGTTCAAAGGGATTTATCGTACCGCGGGCATCGTAAAATTCTACAATGCGTCGATGTCTCGCCCCGCAGGACAAGATCAGGTGCAGTTTTATAAGAGTATGCAACCCGTCTAATCGAAGGTGTGACTAAAGCAAGAATAGTGCCATTGCTGGTGCGCGCGCCGTGCCGAGGACCCGGGCGTTTCGCGGTCGATGCCACGTGCGATCCGACGGGCGACGTGCCGGGCCCGGACTCATCCTGGCGACCCGGGCAAGCGTCCCGCGGCCGTTCACAATCCAGAAGTCCCCGTCGCTGCCGTAGCACACTCACTACAAATCATGGACATCGTTCACTGCACGCAAGGCCATGCCGCCCGGTGGGATGACTATGCCATGCAAAGTGAAGCGGCGACCTTCTATCACCGGTTTGCCTGGAAGGAGATCAACGAGCAGTGCTTCGGGCACCGGACCTTCTACCTCGCTGCCGTCGACGGCAACGAGTTCCGGGGGATCTTCCCGATCGTCCTGCTGCGAAGCCGGCTTTTCGGAACGATGCTCTGCTCGATGCCGTTTGTGAACCTCGGCGGACCCTGCGCGTCGGACTCCGGCGCGATGAACGGGCTCCTCGAAGAGGCGGGGAGAATACTGGCAGCGACGAATGCGGATTATCTGGAAATGCGCTCGCGCACCAGACTGGAGACGTCGGGGCCGACGGCGGAGCACAAGGTCAGCATGACGATCGAGCTATCCCACGACCCCGAGGACATCTGGAAGGCCTTCACGTCCAAGCACCGGAACACCATCAGAAGCGCCCAGCGCAAGGGATTCACCACCTCGGTCGGCGGCGCGGAGCACCTGGACGATTTCTACGAAATTCTGTCGGAGAGCTGGCGAAGCCTGGGCACCCCTTGTACGCAAAGTCCTATTTCCGGGAAATTGCCGACAGGCTGGCGGCTCGATTTCCATTTTTCTGGTCCACCATGAGGCAAGCCGGTGGGCACCGCGTTCAACGGGATGCACCGGCAGACGGTCGAGGGCATGTGGGCTGGAACCACTGCGGCCTACCGGCGATCGGATGCGAACTACGTTCTTTACTGGGACATGATCAAACACTATTGCGAAACGGGCTTCGCGCGGTTTGATCTCGGCAGGTCGACGGTCGACTCGGGCGCGGAGGCTTTCAAGAAGAAGTGGCTGGCCGACGCTCCACTCTACTGGCAGTATGAGCTGGGACGGGCTGGCGGCATTCCGCAGCTCAACGTGAACAACCCGAAGTATCAGCTGGCCATACGGACGTGGCGGCGCCTGCCGCTCGTCGTGACCAAGCGGCTCGGCCCGTTGATCGCGAAGAGCATTCCCTGAGATCGACCGTTCCCGTGGGAACCCTTTGCTCCGACGGGGCAATGCGTCCGGCAGGCGGGACCGCTCCAAACCATGCATGCAGCCAATCAGGACCCCATTGCCCCCGGACGAGCGGTCGCCGCTCGCAGGGTTCTGGATCTGCGCGACTCGCCATGGGTGGACGGTCCCTCGGCCGGACGGACGATCCTTTAAACCCCTTCGATGGTCGACCGCGCACGCTACCGTGTCGTGGTCGGCGCATTTTCCGGTGCCCGCCACGGCGAACATGCCTATCTTGCCGAAGCCGTGCGGCGCGGGCTGGAAACCCATGCCATCGCCGAGCGGCGGCGCGCGCTGGACCCGCAGGTGCTGCGGCAGATTCTGCGCTGGTGTCCAGCGCACGCCATCGATGCCATCCAGCACCCACTATTTCCTGCTCAGACCTCGATGGGCTTGTCGCGGCGCGGCGCCTGGGCATCCCGGCGGTGTCCACCTGTCACGGCTGGATCGCCAACGATCTCAAAGGCCGGGCGTACACGGT
>CAVQWT010000004.1:0-633122 GCA_963717705.1 uncultured beta proteobacterium | reverse complement strand
GGCCGCGCGACGTGCCGGCCAGGATTTCCAGCACGCCTTTTTTTTCGAGCGCGCGCAGGTGGTCCTCGGCCGACGAGGGCGTCGAGAACCCCAGCGCCGTGGCGATCTCGGCGCGCGTGGGCGGCATCCCCGTCGCCTCGAGGTGGCCGCGGATCCAGTCGAGGATCTGCTGCTGCCGCGCGGTCAGCGCCGGCAGGCTCGGGGCGCCCGCCGCGTCGAGGTGCGCGAACGGCTTGCGGGGACGGGTGAAACGCGAGCGGGGCGGGGCGCTGATCATGGGGGGGATGGGGCGGGAAAATGATACCGTATGGATATGCGGTTACCCGGATTATAGGCGGCCACGGCGAAAGGTCAAGATCAACCGACGAGCCCGTCGCAAAGGGCACCCGCCATCCCGCCGCCATCGCGCCGACGCCTGTTGGTAGAATGGCTCACCCGCCGCGGCAACGGAAGCGGCTGCGACCTGCGGCCGGTTCGTTCCCGCGGGCGCCTTTTCCATCCAGGACCCCTCATGGCCAAACCGAACTACGCCTACGCCAAGCGCCAGCGCGACCTCGCGAAGAAGCAGAAGAAGGAAGAGAAGCTGAAACGCAAGACCGGGGGTCCGGAGGCGCCCGCCGGCGAGACCGTCGACGACACCGGCGCGCCGGTGCCGCCGCAGGCCGAAACGACGGGCGGCTGACACGCCCGCACGGGGTTTTCGCCCCGGCCGCCATGAAGCAGGAACACGCCCGTCGCGCGGCCGCCCTGCTGCGCGCCCAGCGCGCGGCGGCGCTGTCGACGCTGCACGCCGGCGCGCCGAACATCGCGCTGGCGCCGTACGCGCTGCTGGCCGAGCCGCCGGTGCTGATCCTGCACCTGTCCGGGCTGTCCGCGCACACGAAGGACCTGCGCGCCGACGGCCGCTGTGCGCTGCTGGTCGCCGAAGCCGAGCGCGCGGATGCCGCGCCGCACACGCTGGCGCGCATCGCGCTGCAGGCGATCGCCGAGGAGCTGCCGCCCGGCCACGCACGCTACGCCGCCGCGAGGGCGGCGTACGCGGCGCGGTTTCCCGACATGGCGGGCCTGTTCGAGCTCGGCGACTTCGCGCTGTTCGCGCTGACGCCTCAGACCGTGCGCTTCGTCGGCGGCTTCGCGCAGGCGGCGTCGCTCGAGCCGGCGTCGCTGGCGGCGGCCCTCGCCGAACGCGCCGCCGGCTGACCGCGCGCTCCAGCCCGGCCTGCGCGCCGACCCTGTTCCCGTCCCTGTCGCTCTTCACCCGTCGCCCTGCGCCCGTCGCCCGTCGCCCACGCACGGCAGCGCCCCGCTGCCACCCCGTTGACGGGGGTCAAGGCGGGACCCAGGCCCGCTGCTAGCATCGACGGATGAAGTCGCGCGGAGCGGGCCGATGACGACGATGCGGGCGATGGTCTGGCAGCGGGCGGGCGAGCCGCTGGCGCCGATGACCGTCCCGCGGCCCTCGCCCGGCCCCGGCGAACTGCTGATCCGCGTGCGCGCCTGCGGCGTCTGCCGCACCGACCTGCATCTCGCCGACGGCGAGCTGCCCCACCCCAAGCGCCCGGTGATTCCGGGACACGAAATCGTCGGCGACGTCGTCGCGCTCGGCGCCGGCGTCGGCGGGCCGGCGCCCGGCACCCGCGTCGGCGTGCCGTGGCTGGGCGCCACCTGCGGCACCTGCGGCTACTGCACCTCCGGCCGCGAGAACCTCTGTGCGGAGGCACTGTTCACCGGCTACACGCGCGACGGCGGCTACGCCGAGTACGTCGCGGCCGACGCCCGCTTCGTGTTTCCGCTGCCGGCGCGCTACGACGATCTGGCCGCCGCGCCGCTGCTCTGCGCCGGCCTGATCGGCTACCGCGCCTACGTGCTGGCGGGACCGGCCCCGACGCTCGGCATCTACGGCTTCGGCGCCGCGGCGCACCTGATCGCGCAGGCGGCGCTGGCCGAGGGCCGCCGCGTCCTCGCATTCACGCGGCCGGGCGACGTCGCCGCGCAGGACTTCGCCCGCGACCTGGGCTGCGCGTGGGCCGGCGGCAGCGACGAGCCGCCGCCGCGGCCGCTGGACGCCGCGCTGATCTTCGCGCCGGTTGGGGCGCTGGTGCCCGCCGCGCTCGCGGTCACCGCGCCGGGCGGCAGCGTCATCTGCGCCGGCATCCACATGTCCGACCTCCCGGCGTTCCCCTACCGGCTGCTGTGGCAGGAACGCCGCGTCCAGTCGGTCGCCAACCTCACGCGCCGCGACGCGGTCGAATTCCTCGCGCTGGCGGACCGCGTGCCGCTGACGGTGCACAGCGTCGCGTACCCGCTCGCCCGCGCCAACGAGGCGCTCGCCGACCTGCGCGCCGGCGCGTTTTCGGGGGCTGCCGTCTTGACGATGCAGTAAACGTAGCGTCTTATTGGATATTCCGAACATCGGGACGCGCCGGCCCCCGCCGCCGCGCCCCAGGTTTTCCCCCCGCCGACCAGGAGTCGACCATGGCCACCCGCAAGACCACGAAGTCCTCCGCCACCGCAGCCGCCGCCGCGAAGAAGGCGGCGAAGCCGCGCCGCAAGCCCGCAGCCAAGCGCAACACCGGGCGCGCGGCGCCGAAGATGAGCTTCGCCATGCCCGAAGGTATGCCGTTTCCCGACATGTCGAAGATGCAGAACATGCTGACCCCGGAACAGGCGATCGATCTCTACAAGGCGAACGCGGCGATGGCGCTCGAGATCATCAACACCGCCATCGACGGCACCGCGCGCCTGCGCCGCAAGCAGTTCGAGGGCGAGGAGGAAGTGCGCTCGTTCCAGAAGAAGGCCGCGCAGAGCACCGCGTCGGCGCGCGACGCGCAGGGGCTGATGCAGGCGGGCCAGGGCGTGGCGACCGAGGCGCTGGAGAAGTCGATGAAGTACTGGGGCGAGATGTTCGACCTCATCACCGAGATCCAGAAGCGGCTGTTCACGCTGATGGAGCAGCAGGCGGCCGGCATGCCGGGCGTCAAGCAGGCGAAGGCCGCGCTCGCGATGATGCCCGACCTCAAGGGCATGCAGAACGTCGTGCAGGCGATGCAGGGCGTCGTCGGTTCCGGCAGCAACGCGTTCGAGTCGATGCAGAAGGTGATGGCCGACTTCACCAAGATGGCGCAGAACTCGATCCCCGGCATGAAGCGCTGAGCCGCCGGCGTCACCGGTCCGCGGCCGCCACCGTCGAGGTTGCGGCCGCGTTCGTTTCCGGCCCGCGCGCCGGTCCTTGCGCGCGGGCCGCTGTCTGCCTTCCCTCCGGAGCCGTGCGATGGCCGCGACCAGGATCGTCATCAACGGGGCACCGGTCACGCTCGATGCGCGACCGGACCGGCTCGACCTGCGCGACCTGCCGTACCGCCCCGCGGTGCGCGCGCTGCCGCACCGCTTTCCCGCCGACGCCGACCTCGTGCGCCTGGTCGCCGACTACGTCAAGGCCGGCCTGATCCTCGACCAGGGCCAGGACGGCGCGTGCACCGGCTTCGGTCTCGCCGCGGTCATCAACTTCCTGCTGTGGACGCAGCGCGGCGCGACCCGGGCGACGGCCGAGCGCGTCAGCACCCGGATGCTCTACCACCTCGCGCGCTTCTACGACGAATGGCCGGGCGAGGACTACGACGGCTCGTCCTGCCGCGGCGCGCTGAAGGGATGGCACAAGCACGGCGTGTGCAACGAGGACAAGTGGCGCTACCACCCGACACAGTTCATTCCGCCCGATGACGACTGGGGCCGCGACGCCGTCACGCGCCCGCTGGGCGTCTACTACCGGATCGACCGCGCCTCGGTCGTCGACATGCAGGCGGCGATCGCCGACACCGGCGCGATCTACGTGTCGTCCGACGTGCACGACGGCTGGAGCCTGCCCGAGCACAAGGTGCCGCGCGGGCACGACGACCTGCCGCGGGTCGCGTTCCGGCCCAAGGCGAACGGCGGTCACGCCTTCGCGCTCGTCGGCTACAACGAGTGGGGCTTCGTCGTGCAGAACTCGTGGGGCACCGGCTGGGGCGCGCAGGGCTTCGCCGTGGTGCCCTACGAGGACTGGGTGACGCACGGCGCGGACGCCTGGACCGTGGGGCTCGGCGTCCCGGTCGAGCTCGCGGTGACCGGCCAGCAGCGGGGCCGTGCCGTGATGGCGGCACCCCGTCATTTCGTCGCCAGCCAGCCGAAGGTGCCGCAGACCGAGGGTTCGCCCGGCTGGATGGGCGGGACCGACCCGCTCGCCGGCAAGGCCGGCGCGTGGAGCGAGGGCGAGGCCTACGCGCACACGCTGGTGACCGGCAACGACGGCGTGATCGTCAACCACCTGGCCGACGTCGCCGACGCGGCGGCCGCGGCGGAAAGGGTCGCGCTGGCGCTGCCGCTCGCCTGGCTGCGCGCGCAGCCGCGGCAGCAGAGGCGTCTGGTCGTCTACGCACACGGCGGGCTCAACCCGAAGGCGGCGTCGATCGCGCGGATCCGGTTGCTGGCGCCGTACTTCGAGCGCAACGGCATCTACCCGCTGTTCGTCACCTGGCAGACCGGCTGGCTGGAAACGCTGGGCAATGCGCTCGAGGACAAGCAGCGCGAGGTGTTCGGCGCGCCGCTGCCGCAGAAGGGATTGACCGACGCGCTGATCGAAGCTTCGGACCGGATGCTGGAAGGCGCGTGCCGGGTGCTGCCCGCGCGCGCGCTGTGGTCGGAGATGAAGGAGAACGCGGGGGCGAGCATGGAGGAGGGGCGCGGCATCGCGGTGCTGTCGCATCACCTCGAGGCGCTGGCGCGGGCGCTGGGCGGCGATCTTCGGCTCCACCTGGTCGGCCATTCGGCCGGCGCCTTCGTCGTCGGGCGCCTGCTGTCGCGGCTGACCGAGCGCGGCCTCGCGACCGCCAGCTGCACGCTGTTCGCGCCGGCCTGCGACCTCGCGTTCGCGCAGTCGCACTTCGCCGCCAGCATCGACGCCGGCCGCCTGGCGCGCGATCGCTTCGTCGTCCACGCGCTGGCCGACGCGCGCGAGCGCGACGACAGCGTCGGGCCGTACCGCAAGTCGCTGCTGTACCTCGTGTCGCGCGCGCTCGAGCGCCGGCACAAGACTCCGCTGCTCGGCCTCGCCAGCGCCTTCGACGCCGCGCGCGCCGACGGCGAGTGGTGGCACGAGGACTGGGTCGACGACGTCGCGCTGTGGCAGCACTGGTTCTGGGGCGCGGGGGCCGGCGGGGCCGGCGCCGAGCCGTCGGGATTCGCCGAAAGCCGGCGCGCCGGCGCCGGGCGGCGGCCTGTTCGTCACCGGCGCGAAATCGGTCAATGCAGGGCCGCGCGCGGTGCCGGCAACGCACGGCGCGTTCGACAACGACGTCGACACCGTGGCCGCGACGATCCGGCGGATGCTGGGGCTCCCCGGCGACAGCCCGCTGCCGTTTGCGGTGACCGACCTCGACTACTGACGGCGCAGGGGCTCGCTGCGCCCGCCGCGGTGCCGCCGGTCCGCCTGCCGGTGCGGGCTTCCGTTGCGGGCTGCCGCAACGCCGGTTGCCGCGGCGCGCGCTGGTGCCCAGGGCCGGACTCGAACCGGCACGGCAGGGTGACCCGCCTGCGGATTTTAAGTCCGCTGTGTCTACCAGTTTCACCACCCGGGCGTGCCGCGATTGTAGCGGAGCGCAAGCCCCGGGGCGGCGGGGCGTATGCGATCATTCGGCCGGTCGCGAACGGTGGCGACCGGCTGCCGCGCGATGGTCGCGCCGGCCGGACCCGATGAGCCGACCGCCGCAATCCTTTCCCCGCAGGAGTCCCGTCAGCATGCGTGTTCGTTCAGTCTGGATCCTCGCGGCACTCGCTGCCGCCGCCGTCGGCACCGGGGCCATCCTGTGGCAGGCCCAGCGAAGCGCGGCGCCGGCGCCCGAAGCCACGGCGCCGGCGGCCAAGGTCGCGACGGCGCGCTTCGTCGGCGTCGCCGCCTGCACCGGCTGCCACGCCGGCGAGCACGCGGCGTGGAAGGGCTCGGACCACGACCTCGCGATGCAGGTCGCCGACGACAGGTCCGTGCTCGGCGATTTCGCCGGTGCGAAGTTCGCCTACGCGGGCACCACGTCGACGTTCTTCCGCCGCGACGGCAAGCACTACGTCAACACCGACGGCCCCGACGGCAAGCTGCAGGACTACGAGATCAAGTACGCGTTCGGCGTGCGTCCGCTGCAGCAGTACCTGATCGAGTTCCCCGGCGGCCGCATGCAGGCGCTGTCGATCGCCTGGGACTCGCGACCGAAGGCGCAGGGCGGGCAGCGCTGGTTCCACCTCTATCCCGGGCAGAACATCCGGGCCGGCGATCCGCTGCACTGGACCGGCATCGGGCAGAACTGGAACTTCATGTGCGCCGAGTGCCATTCGACGCAGCTCGCCAAGAATTTCGACGCCGCGGCGGGGACGTTCAAGACGACGTGGGCCGAGCTCAACGTCGGCTGCGAGGCCTGCCACGGGCCGGGGTCCGACCACGTCGCGTGGGCGAAGAAGGAGGGCGACTGGCGGTCGCATGCGGCGGGCAAGGGCCTCGCGATCGCGCTCGACGAGCGCAGGGGCGTCACCTGGACGCCGGTGGCGGCCACCGGCAACGCGGTGCGCAGCGTGCCGCGCCAGAGCAGCCGCGAGATCGACACCTGCGCGCGCTGCCATTCCCGCGCCAGCCGCATCTCCGACGACTTCGTCCACGGCAAGCCGCCCCTCGATACGCATCGTCCGGCGCTGCTCGACGACAACCTGTTCTGGAACGACGGCCAGATGCGCGACGAGGTCTACAACTGGGGCCCGTTCACGCAGAGCAGGATGCACGCCGCGGGCGTGACCTGTTCGGACTGCCACGATCCCCACTCGCTGAAGCTCAAGGCTGCCGGCAACGCGGTCTGCGCGCAGTGCCACCTGCCGGCGAAATACGACGTGCCCGCGCATACGCACCATGCGGCCGGCACGCCGGCGGCGGCGTGCACGGCATGCCACATGCCGACGACGACGTACATGGTCGTCGACCCGCGCCACGACCACTCGATGCGGATCCCGCGGCCCGACGTCTCGGCCCGGCTCGGGATGCCGAACGCCTGCAACAACTGCCACGGCAAGCAGTCGGCGCAGTGGGCCGCCGACGCCATCCAGCGCTGGACCGGCCGCCCGCCGAAGAGCTTCCAGAACTTCGCCGACGCGCTGCGGGCCGGCACCGCAGGCGCCCCGGGCGCGCGCGGCAAGCTGCTCGGCCTCATCGACGACAAGTCGCAGCCGGCGATCGTCCGCGCCAGCGCGCTGGCGCGGCTGGGGCCGTGGCTGACCCCGGTGACCGTCGACGCCGTCATCCGCGCGACCAACGACGCCGATCCGCTGGTGCGGATGGCCGCGGTCGAGGCGCTCGCGCACGCGGAGACGGCCACCCGGCTGCGCGTGCTGCCGCGGCTGCTCGACGACCCGGTGCGGATGGTGCGCATCGAGACGGCGCGGGCGCTGGCGGGCGCGCCGGAGCAGGGGCTGCCGGCGGCCCGGCGCGCCGCGTTCGATCGCGCGCTGGCCGAGTACATGGCGGCGCAGGCGTACAACGCCGACCGGCCCGAAGGCCGCTCGAGCCTGGGCACGCTGTACGCCGAGCGCGGCGATGCGGCGGCGGCGATCGCCGAGTACCGGAAGGCGCTGGCGCTCGACCCGACCCACGTGCAGGCGTACGCGAACCTCGCCGACGTCCAGCGCGGCCAGCGGGCCGAAAAGGACGCCGAGGCGACGCTGCGCGAGGGGCTCGCCCGCAACCCGAAGTCCCCGGTGCTGCGGTACGCGCTGGGCCTGTCGCTGGCGCGGCAGAAGCGCACCGCCGAGAGCCTGAAGGAACTCGGCGAGGCGGCGAGGCTCGCGCCCAATGACGCGCGCCTCGCCTACGTCTACGCCGTGGCGCTCAACGACGCGGGCAAGCGCAGGGAGGCGCTGGAGCTGCTGCGGGCGACGGTCAAGCGGAGCCCCTGGGACCGCGACGTGCTGACCGGTCTCGTCCACTTCTCGCTGCAGGCGGGCGATCGCGACGAGGCCCTGCGCTACGCCAACCGGCTGCGCGAGCTCGACCCGGAAAGCCAGGAGCACGCGCAGCTCGCGCAGCGGGTCGCCGGGGCGCCGGCGCGGTAGACGGGGCCGCAGGCACGACAGACGGGGCGGGCAGGGACGTTAGCGGGGCGACCGCGCCGTAGGCCGGTCGGCGAACGTCGCCGGGGGCGCGTCCCGGCCGCGTTGCCGGTCGGCGACGGGACCGTGCAGTCCGGATGCGCGTGGGCCGCGGGGCGCGATCAGGCCGCAGCAGCGGCGGCGGCTTCGGCGGCGACGACGCGCCGCGTGAGGTCGGCCAGCTCCCGGTAGAAATCGGTCGTTGCGCCTTCGCTCACCGCCGCCGTGAACGGGCCGACCCAGGCGCCAAGATGCTCGGCCAGGAACCGCCGGCGCAGCGCGGACATCGCCGTCGCCGCGTCCGCGTCGCCCTGCGCGCGCGCCTCGGTCTCGCGATAGATCAGCAGGTACAGGAACTCGAGCTCGGCGGCGACGTGGTCGGGGAGCTCGCGAAAATCCTCGTCGATCTCGAAGCCGCCCTGTGCGTAGAGCTGCTGGACCGCCATCGACGAGTCCTGCATCAGCGCCTGCTGGCCGCCGAGCCAGACGGAGCCGTAGGGTTTGGCGACGGGTTCGACCGGACCCAGGAAGATGCGCGTGTAGTCGACCAGCAGGACTTCGGGATCTTCGGCCGCGAAGGCTGCTCCCAGCCGCCGCGCGCCCGCGGCGAAGTCGGGGTGCACCCGCGCCGCCACCGCCGCCATCGACTCGAACATCTTCTCCTCGGCGAATTCCGGGCCCGGCTGGTAATGGCACGCGGCCAGGAAGCGGCAGAGGTCCGCGCGGGCGATGCCCAATCCAAGTTCGTCTTGCGCCATCCGGGCTCCTGCAATGAAAAGGGGGCGGGTGGGTCCCGCCCCCGAAGTCCGCTGCCGCCGGCGGCGCTCAGCCGCGGGCGCTGTACTTGCCGACGTAGTGTACGTTCGGCCGGGTGCCCTTGTCTTCCTGCAGGCGGAACGACTTCTGCGCCTTCAGCACCTTGGCGATGTCGGAGTTCGCGTCCTCCTGGTCGCCGAAGATCCGCGCCTTGGACGGGCAGACCTCGACGCACGCCGGCTGCAGGCCGTTGCTGGTGCGGTGGTAGCAGAACGTGCACTTCTCGACCACGCCGGCCTTGCGGACCGGGTCGACGTCGCCGCCGGCCGCGAACCGGTTCAGGCTCGGCGGAGTCGCGCCGGCCGTCTTGGCGGTGAGCGCGCCCGACGCCGTGCAGCCCGGGATCGCCGACGTGGCGTCGTCCCACTTCGGCTGCGTCGACGCGCCGAACGCGTTGAAGCTGATGACGCTGTACGTCTCGCCGTCGAGGCTGGTCGTGTTGAGCTCGGCGTGGCTGTACGGGCACGCGTTCTGGCACGCCCGGCAGCCGATGCAGATCTCGTCGTCGTGCATGGTGATGCCCTCGGGCGTCTTGTACATCGCCTTCGGCGTCACCGGACACGCCGTGACACAGGGCGCGTCGGAGCAGTGGTTGCACAGCACCGGCATCACCCAGTGCATGGTGTTGGGGAACGTCCCCTCCGACTTCATCACGAAATCGGCCCAGTTGAAGCTTTGGCCGTCAGCGCGATCGCGCGTGTTGTTCTCCGCCTTGCACGCGAACGCACAGGCACCGCAGCCCACGCACCGCTGCAGGTCGATGACCATTCCAAGTCTTGCCATCATTCTTCTCCGTTAGCGCAGGTAGGGGTCAGGCCTTCTGGATCTTGACGCCGGTGAAGCCGCCGTTGCGCGCCGTGGAGCCGCTCAGGCGGTCGTAGTCGTCGACCAGGATGTCGTTGTTGCTGCCACCCCTGGGCACCGCCTTGGCGTAGTCCTTCGCCGCCACGCGGCCGTACGCCCAGTGCCCCTGGCCGTAGCATTTGGTGACGGTGCCCGGGCGCACGCCCTCCCACAGCTTGAGCTTGGTGACCATCGCGCCGGCGGGGGAGGTGATCTTCACCGTGTCGCCGGTCTTCAGGCCCAGCTTGGCGCCGTCGGCCGGATGCATCTTCAGCACGTCGTCCCACGACACGTCGCCCGGGTCGACCTTCTTGAACTCCTGGTACCAGGTGAGGTTCGCCGACCGGCCCTCGCGGTTCAGCCGGGACTTGTAGTCGACGAACGTGAAGGGAAACTCCTCGAGGCTGCCGTGGCGCTTGGGCGGCTCGTAGTGCGGGACGAAGGCGACGTCGCCGCGCGCGACGTACCCGCTGACCGTCATGATGTCGTCGACGGTCGTCTCGAACTTCTTGGCGTGTTCGAGCAGGCCCTTCTTCGCGGTCTCGCTGTAGAACTCGAACTTCTTGGTCTCGGTGGCGAATTTGCCGCCCCAGCCCCTCTTCAGCGTGTACTTGGCGCCGCTGAAGATGCCCTTCTTGCGGAACTCGGCCCAGCCGGCGATCGGAGCATCGCCCTTCAGCGGTTCCTTGGGCATCCACAGCGTTGCGCTGGAAATCTTGGCGGCGATCTCGCTGAACTCCATCGCGGTCGTCGGCAGCTTGCCGGTCTCGGGATCCTTGAACTCCTTCGAGTAGTAGTCGAAGAGGTTGGGGAAGCCCTTCGCCTTCAGCTTCTCGGCCAGCAGCCAGACGACTTCGGTCTCCTCCTGCTTGACGTCCCAGAGGCGCTTGACCGCTCCCTGCTGGATCGACGCATAGCCGACGCCGTTGCCCATGTTGGTGACGATCGACCAGCCCTCGGCCGAGTTGAACGTCGACGGCAGCACGATGTCGGCGAACTGCGTCATCTCCGACGGGTTGGTCACCAGGTGCACGAAGAACGGCACCTTGGCCATCGCCTGGTCCCAGCGCTCCGCGCCGGTGCAGGAGAAGTTGAAGTTCGCCCACGAGCAGATGACGACCTTGGCGGCCCCCGGGTCCTTCAGCATGCCGTTGGCGATGTTGTTGGTCACCACGCCGCTGCCGGGCCGGGCGTTCATCATCGCCGGCATGTCCTTGGCACCGCGGCCGTCGAGCTTCTTGAACTTGCCGGCGCCTTTGGCGATGTCGTCCAGGTAGGCGTCCGATTTCGGGAATGCGCCGATCGGCACACTGCTTGACTGCCAGACGCCACCCTCGACGTCGATCGAGCCGAGCAGGCCGTTCAGCGCATGGACCGCCATCGCGCTGTAGGTGCCGCGCGGATGCATCGCCGCACCCGGGCCCATCCAGACCGCGGTCTTCGGCGCGGCCTTGCCCATCGCTCGGGCAACCCGGACGATCTGCGCCGCCGGGATCAGCGTTTCCTTCTCGGCCCAGGCCGGCGTGCGGTCCTTGATTTCCAGGTTCCACCACTTCACCAGGCCGAACGTCTCCTTCTCGGCGAACGCGGCTTCGTCCACCGGCTGCCCGGCGACGAACAGGTTCTTCCCGTCCTTGAAATCGCCGACGAATTCCCTGTTCCACAGGCCCTCGGTCAGCAGCACGTGCGCCATCGCGCCTGCGAGCGCGCCGTCGGTGCCGGGCTTCAGCGGCAGCCACTCCTGCGCCTTGGCGGCCGAGTTGGACAGCCGCGGGTCGACGACGATGACGCTGCCCCGCGCGACGATCTCGTGGAAGCGGTGAATCGTGTTCGGCACCATGCGGTTGGACGCCAGCGGGTCGCAGCCCCAGATGACCAGGCAGTTCGTCTTCTCGAGGTCGTAGTCGCGGTAGCCGAAGAAGCCCTGCGTGAGCCCGGGGCCCATTTTCTCGGCCTCGGCACAGATCGCGCTGTGCGAGAAGTAGTTGGTGGTGCCGTAGATCCTCGGCAGCGCGCCGTAAAGGAGTTCGGTCGACGTCGGCGAGTAGCGGCCGCGGATGTAGACGAGCTTGTGCGCCTCGTTGTTCTTGCGCAGCTCGATCATCCGGTCGGCGACGGTATCGAGCGCCTCGTCCCAGGTGATCGGCACGAACTTCGGGTCGACGCCGCGGCCCTTGGCCGCGTTGGTCCGCTTCATCGGCACCTTGATCCGGTCCGGGTCGTAGACCTGCTGCGGGATCAGGTGGCCGCGCGGGCAGACGTAGCCGTGGTTGGTCTTCGACAGCGGGTTGCCGCGCACGCGCACCGCGCGACCTTCGGCGACGAGGATCTGGATCGCGCACCACTGCGTGCAGCCCTGGCAGGTGCTCGCGACCCATTCGCCCTTGGCCGGCCCGGCGGTCTTCGCCTTGCGCACGGCCATGGCGCTGGTGACGGGTGTCGTCGCCTGCGTCGCGCAGCCGGCGGCGAGCATGGCCGCGGTGGCGAACGATGCCTGGATGAACTGCCTTCTCGTCAATCTCATGACCTTCCTCCGTCGCTTCGATCCAAGTCGAACGCCAGGCTCCGTTCGGGTGTGGCGGGAACGGGCTGCGTTTTTCGGATTTGACCCTTTCGGTGTCATGGCCGGCTTGACAAGGATCAAGATCGTCGTATATTTTCAAAACCATGGAAACGACCAACGCACTGGCCGCGTTTGCCGCCCTCGCGCAGGAGACTCGCCTCGCGGTGTATCGGCTGCTGGTCGAGCACGCGCCGGACGGGTTGACGGCCGGCAAGGTGGCCGAGACGCTGGCGATCGCGCCGGCGTCGCTGTCGTTCCACCTGAAGGAGCTCACGCGCGCGGGCCTCATCGTCCCGCGGCAGGATGGGCGCTACGTCTGGTACCGCGCGGATCTCGACACCATGAACGCCGTCGTCGGCTACCTGACCGAGAACTGCTGCGGCTCGAGTGCCGTCTGCGACCCGGCGTGCGCGCCGCAGCCCAAGCCCATCGCCAGGGTGGCTCTTCCTCCGCTTCCGCGCCGCCGCCGGGCCTGAGCGACCGCGTGACCCCGCGCCGGCTGCCGCGGCAGCATCCCCGCGCGGCGCCGGCATCCGCGGCGGCCTGGAGGCAGCGCGCCGTGGGCGCCGGAATATAATCGCCGTCATGCCTGCCTGCCGCGACCTGTCGGTGGTCCTCGCGGTCGCAATCGCGGCGTGCCTGTCGCTGGTCGCGCCGGCATTCGGCCAGAACGCTCTCACCGACTTGCTGCGGCCGGGATCGTCGCCCGCCGCGACGACCGAGTCCGTCCCCGACGGCGCGACGGCTCGCGACCAGATTCGCAAGGCGCAGGCGGAGGCGCAGGCGCTGGTCGACGCGATCGAGGCGGACGGCGGCCCGCCGGCCGAGGCGCCGCCCGGCGCGGCGAAGGGAGGGATCACCTCGCGGCTGACGCTGGCCCGCCAGCTGGTCGGCGTCTATCAGCAGCAGCTGGATGCGCTGGACCACGCCGAGGCGGCCCGGCAGCGGCAGCGCGACGTCGAGCGCGCGGGCGAGAACTGGCGCGGCTTCGAGGGTCCGCGACCCCTGTCGGTGCTCCGCGTCGACGCGCTGCGCGACGAGCTCGAGGCGGCGGAAGACGGCATCCGCCGCGCGCAGGCGCGGCGCTCGCTGTTCGAGCGGATCGAAGCGCAGTTCGCCGCCAAGGTGAAGGAAAGCCAGGCGGCGGCGCGGATGGCCGCCGAGGCCGCCGACGGCGCGCGCGGGACGCCCGAGTTTCCGGCGCTGGAATGGCAGCGCGGCCTGTCGGCGCAGCGCGCGTCGATCGACGTCGCGACCCAGACGCTGCTCGAGATTGGCATCCGCGGCGCTCGCGACGAGGCAGCGGCGTCGACCGCCGCCCGCGATCTCGCGCGCCGCAAGCTTGTCGACGCCGGGAGCGACGTCGCGCTGCCGCCCCAGGACCTCGCCCGCGTCCTCGCGGAAGTCGACGGCCGGCGGAGGGCGGCGGAACGCGAACTCGACCGGGCGACGAGCGCGTCCGCGCAGGCGCTGGCGGCGCGGACCGCCGCCCAGGGCCAGCTCGCCCGGTCGCGCGCGGCACCCGCGTCGGTCGGGGAAGCGGCCGCACGCGCGGCGCGGATCGCGCAGCTGGAGCGCGATGCGGACCTCGCGCGCGAGGCGGCGGCGGTGTCGACGCAGCGGGTCGACCTGCTGCGGGAGTACCTGCTCCTGCTCGAGGGGGAGCGCGCCGCCTGGGAGGCGCGCGCACAGGCGCTGCTGTCGCACGATCCGGTCCAGGCGCGGGCGTCCTACGAGCGCCTGACGACCTCGCTGACCGGGGTTCGCGCCTGGATGGAATACCTCAGCCAGCAGTTCTCGGCCGTCGGCAGCCGCATCCGCGAAGAGGAAGCGCTGCAGCGCAATGCCGAGGCGTCCGACGCGGCGCAGGCGCGGGGCATGCTCGAGATCCTGCGGCAGCGGGAGGCCGACCTCAGGCGCGCGCTCGACGGCGGACAGCCGCTCGAGCGGCTGCTGGCCCGGTTTCGCGCGGATTTCGAAGGCCGCCGCGACGTCTCGCTGCTGGAGCGGGCGAAGGACACGGCCGCGGGTGCCGTCCTCGGAGTGCGGCGGCTCTGGAACTACGAGATGTTCACCGTCGACGATTCGCTCGAGTCGGCGGACGGCCGCAAGCTCTCGGTGTCGCGCAGCGTCACCGTCGGCAAGACCTTCGGTGCGTTGCTGATCGTCGTCGTCGGCTACCTGCTGTCCAGCTTCGTCGCGCGCCGCGTCGAGCGGATGGCCGTGGCGCGGGGACGGATCGCGCCGCAGGCGGCGGCGCTGTTGCGCAAGTGGGCGCTGTTCGCGGTGGCGGCGGCGCTGGTCATCTTCGCGCTGGTCAGCGCGAGCATTCCCATCACCGCCTTCGCGTTCCTCGGCGGCGCGCTGGCGCTCGCAGCCGGCTTCGGCCTGCAGAACCTGCTCAAGAACCTGGTCGCGGGGATCATGCTGCTCGTCGAGCGGCCGCTCCGGCTGGGCGACCTGCTCGAAGTCGACGGGCTGCGGGGCCGGATCACCGAGATCGGCATTCGCGCATCGACGATCCGCAGCGCCGACGGCATCGAGACGATGATCCCGAACAGCCGGTTCATCGAAGGCAGCGTCACCAACTGGACGTACACCAGCCCGCAGACGCGCCACAGCATCGTCGTCGGCGTCACCTACGGCACGCCGCTGCGCGAGGCCGCCGACGCGCTGCTCGACGTGCTGATGCGCCACGGCCGCGTGCTCAAGGACCCGGCGCCGCAGGTCTACCTCGACGCGTACGCCGACAGCTCGATCAACTTCGCGCTGATGTACTGGCTCGAGATGACCATCGACAGCGATTCCCGCCGCGTCAAGAGCGACCTGCTCCACATGATCGACCGCGCGTTCGCGACAGCCGGGATCCGGATGCCGTTCCCGCAGCGCGACGTGCATCTCGACGTCGGCGCGCCGCTGCCGGTGCACATCGTGCCTCCGCCGGCAGCGGTCCGGCGCGCCCGTCTGACCAGCCTCGGGCGCGGGCGAAGCCGGCCGGGATCGGCTATCATCCGGGCGGTTCGTGTCCACCGCTCTTCCGCTCGCGAGGCTTCCGTGATTCGCCGATTCGCTGCCGCACCCGACGCCCTTCCCATCGTCCGCGCCGCCGGTGCCGCCCTCGTGCTGGCGCTGGCGCTCGCCGGCTGCGGCGAAAAGAAGGAGGCGGCCAAGGCCGCGCCGCCCACGCCGGAAGTCGTCGTGATGCCGGTGCGGGTGGCGACGGTGCCGGTGATCCGCGAGTACGTCGGCAACGTCCAGGCCTACCGGTCGGTCGAGGTGCGGGCGCGGGTCGAGGGCATCCTCGAGCGGCGGCACTACACCGAAGGCACCGACGTGAAGAAGGGCGATCTGCTGTACACGATCGACCCGGCGCAGTTCCAGGCGGTGCTGCGCGACGCCGAAGGCGCGCTTGCCCGCGCGCAGGCCAATCTCGGCAATGCCCGCGCCAAGGCCAGTCGCCTCGAGCCGCTGGTGAAGGAGGAGGCGATCAGCCGGCAGGACTACGACGACGCCGTCGCCGCGCAGAAGTCCGCCGAGGCGCAGGTGGAGAGCGCGCGCGCCAACGTCGAGACCGCGAAGCTGAACCTCGGCTACACCAGGGTCTACGCGACCGAGTCCGGGCGCATCGGCACCACGCAGGTCCCCGAGGGTCGGCTGGTCGGGCGCGGCGAGCCGACGCTGCTGGCGACGATCGACCGCATCGACCCGATCTACGTCACCTTCACCATGCCCGATCGGGATTCGATCGTGCTGCGCCGGGCGTTCGAGAAGGGCGAAATGCGCGCCGGCACCGGTGCCGGCACCGCGCGCTTCATCCTGCCCGACGGCAGCGAGCTGTCCGACGTCGGCAAGCTGGACTTCACCGATGCGCAGGTCAACCGGGAGACCGGCACGATCACGCAGCGCGCGGTGCTCGCCAATCCGAAGCGGCGCCTGCTGCCGGGCATGTTCGTCGGCGTCGAGCTCAAGGTCGGCGAGCGACCCGACGCCATCCTGATCCCGCAGCGGGCGGTGGTGAAGGTGCCCAACGGCCACGTCGCGTGGGTCGTCGGCGCGGACAACAAGGTCGAGCGCCGCGACCTCGTCGTCGCCGGATGGAACAAGGACGAGTGGATCGTGGAAAAGGGGCTGCACGCCGGCGACCGGGTGATCGTCGACGGCGTCCAGCGCGTCGCGCCGGGGATGGTCGTCAAGCCGATCCCCGCGCCGCCGGGGCCCGCGGTCGGCGCGGCGCCGGGCGCGGTCGCGCCGGCCGCAGCAGTGGCCAACCCGGTGGCCACGCCGGCGGCCACCCCGGCGCCCGCCACCGCGCCGGCGAAGGCACCGACGCCGCCGAAGTCGAAGTAGGGGCCGGCCATGGGCTTCTTCGTCGACCGTCCGGTCTTCGCGACCGTCATCGCGCTGATCATCGCGCTCGTGGGCGCGCTGTCCCTGAAGCAGCTCGCGATCGAGCAGTACCCGAACGTCGCGCCGCCGCAGGTCAAGGTGACCGCCGTCTACCCGGGCGCGTCGCCCGAGCTGCTGGAGAACGTCGTCGCCGCGCCGCTCGAGCGCGAGATGAACGGCGTCAGCGGCCTGCTCTACATGTACTCGACGAGCTCGTCGTCGGGGCTGATGGAGCTCTACGTCGTGTTCCAGCCGGGCGTCGACCTCGACATCGCGACGGTCGAGGTGAACAACCGCGTCAAGCGCGTCGAGGCGCTGCTGCCGCAGGTCGTGCTGCAGAACGGGGTCAAGGTCGACAAGACGAATCCGGCGATCCTGCTGATCCTGACGATGCAGTCGAAGACCGGCCAGTTCGACCGCGACTACATCAGCAACCTGGCGAACAGCAGCGTGGTGCCGGAGATCAAGCGCATCGCCGGCGTCGGCGACGTGCTGCTGTTCGGCTCGCCGTACGCGATGCGCGTGTGGCTCAACCCGGACCTGCTGACCAAGTACAAGCTGACGGTGAACGACGTCGCCAACGCCATCCGCGAGCAGAACCAGAACTACGCGGTCGGCGAGATCGGCACCGCGCCCAACGCGACCGGCCAGGTGCTGACGTTCCCGGTGCAGACCGGCGGCACGTTCACCGACCCCGAGCAGTTCGCCAACATCATCGTCCGTGCCGCCGCCGACGGCTCGGTGGTGCGGGTGCGGGACGTCGCGCGCGTCGAGCTCGGCGCCGACGACTACCAGGTCAGCATGCGGCTGAACAGCAAGCCGGCGACCGGCATCGGCGTCTACCTGCGCCCCGGCGGCAACGCGCTGGAGACCGCCGACCAGGTGCGCGCCAAGATGCAGCAGCTGTCGGCGTCGATGCCGAGCGACATCGAGTGGCGCGCGCCGTACGACACCACGGTGTTCGTCAAGGCGTCGATCGAGCTGGTCGTCCATACCTTCATCGAGGCGTTCGTCCTCGTGCTCATCGTCGTCTACCTGTTCCTCGGCAGCGTCCGCGCGACCATCATCCCGCTGCTGGCGATCCCGGTGTCGCTGGTCGGCACCGCGGCGGGCATGCTGCTGATGGGCTTCTCGATCAACATGCTGACGCTGTTCGGGCTGGTGCTCGCGATCGGCATCGTCGTCGACGACGCGATCGTCGTCGTCGAGGCGGTCGAGAAGATCATGCACGACAAGGGCCTCGGGCCGCGCGAGGCCTCGCGGGAGGCGATGAAGGGCATCGGCAGCGCCATCATCGGCGTCACGGCGGTGATCTGCGCGGTGTTCGTCCCGATCGCGTTCCTGGGCGGGGTGACGGGCACGCTGTACAAGCAGTTCGCCATCACCATCACGATCTCGACGCTGCTGTCCGCGATCACCGCGCTGACGCTCACCCCGGCGCTGTGCGCGCTGATCCTGAAGGAGGGCATGCACAAGCCGAAGCCGATCCAGGCGTTCGACCGCTTCTTCGACAAGGTGACCGGGGCGTACGCCGGCGCCGTCGGCGGGATGATCAGGCGCTTCGCCCGCTTCATCGTCATCTACGCGGCGATCATCGCGGGTGTGTTCTACCTGTTCCAGGCGATCCCGGGCGGCTTCGTCCCCGAGGAGGACAAGGGCACGATGTTCGTCGTCGTCGACCTGCCCTCGGGCGCGTCGTCCGAGCGCGTGGTGGCGCGTGCTGGACAAGGTCGAGGCGATGCTGCGCGCGGAGCCCGAGGTCCGCGACACCATCGGCGTGGTCGGCTTCTCCGTCTTCTACCGCTACGCGAACCAGGGCTTCGTCTATGTCACGCTCAAGGACTGGAGCGAGCGCAAGGGCGCCGACCAGCACGTGCTGGCGCTGATCCAGCGGATGAACCAGAAGTTCGCGGCGGTCACCGAGGCCCGCGTGTTCGCGATGAACGAGCCGCCGATCTCCGGCATGGGCAACATCGCCGGGTTCGACTACCGGCTGCTCGCGCTCGACGGCGACCGGCCGAAGCTCGACAAGACCGCGGCGGAGCTCGTCGCGGCCGCGCGCGGCGACCCCACGCTCACGGCGGTCCGCAGCGTCGCGGCGCCGGAGGTGCAGACGCTGTTCCTCGACGTCGACCGCAACAAGGCCAAGACCTTCGGCATCCCGCTGGCCGACGTCTACCAGACGATCGGCACGCTGCTCGGCTCGTCGTTCGTCAACCAGTTCACCGCGTTCGGCACCAACCTCAAGGTCAAGCTGCAGTCGGAGCAGCAGTTCCGCTCCGACCCGGCGTACCTGCAGCGCTTCTACGTGCGCAACAGCAAGGGCGACATGGTGCCTCTCGCCGTCGTCGCGACGGCGGATTTCCGCTCTGCGCCGATTGCGCTCACGCGCTACAACGGCTATCCGGCGGTGCAGATCAACGGCACCGCGGCGCCGGGATTCAGCTCGGGCCAGGCGCTCGACGCGATGGAGCGGATCTCGGCCGAGGTGCTGCCGCAGGGGCTGAGCTTCGAGTGGTCGGGCCAGTCGCTGCAGGAGCGGATCGCGGGAGGGCAGGCGGGGTTCATCTTCCTGCTGTCCTTCATTTTCGTGTTCCTGTTCCTGGCCGCGCTGTACGAGAGCTTCACGCTGCCGGTGTCGGTGTTCCTGATCGTGCCGATCGGCATCTTCGGGGCGCTGTGCGCGCTGCTGCTGCGGGGCACGGCCAACGACGTCTTCTTCCAGGTGTCGCTGATCACGCTGGTCGGCCTCGCGGGCAAGAACGGCATCCTGATCGTCGAGTTCGCGAAGCAGCGCTACGAGGAAGGACTGTCGGTGCTCGACGCGGCGCTGGAGGCGGCGCGGGTGCGGCTGCGGCCGATCGTGATGACGTCGCTGGCGTTCATCCTGGGCGTGCTGCCGCTGGTGCGCGCGTCGGGCGCCGGCGCGGCGACGCAGCACTCGGTCGGCACCGGCATCCTCGGCGGGATGCTGGCGGCCACGCTGATCGGCGTGTTCTTCACGCCGCTGTTCTACTGGCTGGTGATGACCTACCTGACGCGTGGGCGCACCGGCGCGGCAGCGGTTGCGGAGGCGGCCCCGTCGTCGTCAGCGCCAGCGGCGCCACCAACGGCGCCCGCGCACGGAGGTGGGAAATGAGCCCCCGCCGGGTGACCGTCGCGCTGGCCGTCGCGGCCGCGCTGCTTGCGACGGCGTGCGCGACGCCGGAGCCATCGCTGCCCGCGACCCCGGTTCCCGACGGCTGGCGCGCGCCGGCGAAGACCTCCGACAGCCTCGCCGAGCGGCCTTGGGGCAAGGTCTTCGAGGGCCGGGAGCTCGACGCGCTGATCCAGGAGGCGCTGGCGAACAACTCCGACCTGCGCATCGCCGCCGACCGGGTCGAGCTCGCGCGCGCGCAATTCGGCTTCCAGCGCAGCTTCCTGTTTCCCGCGGTCGGCGTGTCGGCGACCGGGACGCGCCAGCGCGGGCCGGTGCCCGGCAGCACCGACAACGCGGTCAGCGAGTCGGCGTCGCTCGGCCTCGCGGTGCCGACCTGGGAAATCGACCTCTGGGGCCGCGTCCGCTCGGCGACCGAGGCGTCGCGCCGGGACCTGCTGGCCACCGAGGACACCCGCCGCGCGCTCTACACCGCCATCATCGCGCAGGTCGCGTCGGGGTACCTGGAGCTGCTGAGCCTCGACGCCCAGCTCGCGGCGTCGCGGCGGACCGCGGCCACGCGGCGCGAGGCGCTGCGGCTGATCGAGCTGCGCTACAAGGGCGGGGTGGCGTCGAGGCTCGAGCTCAACGACCAGATTTCGCTGGTCGCCGGAGCGGACCGCGCGATCGCAAGCCTCGAGCGGGCGCGTTCGCTGGCGGAGAACTCGCTGTCGACGCTGGTCGGCCGCAACCCGGGCCCGATCGCGCGCGAGCGCCAGCTTGCCGACCTTGCGCTGCCGGCGGAGCTGCCGGCCGGGCTGCCGTCGGCGGTGCTCATCCGCCGCTTCGACATCCTCGCGGCGGAGCAGACGCTCTACGGCGCCGACGCGAATATCGACGCGGCGCGCAAGGCGTTCTTCCCGACGATCACGCTGACCGGCATCGTCGGCTTCGCCAGCCCGGCGCTGCGCGACCTGTTCGACAGCGGCCGCTACGCGTGGTCGGCGTCGCCGGGCATCGGGCTGCCGATCTTCAACGCCGGCCGGCTGACCAGCAACCTCGAGGCCGCGCAGGCGCAGCAGCGGATCGCCGTCGAGCAGTACAAGCGGACGATCCGCAACGCCTTCCGGGAGGTCGAGGACGCGCTGGCGTCGTACCAGCGGCTGACCGAGGAGCGCAAGGCGCTGACGGACGCGGTCAACGCCAACCGCGAGCGGCTGCGGCTGTCGGAGCTGCGCTACAAGGCGGGCGTCGCCGCGTATTTCGAGGTGCTCGACTCGTCGCGCCAGCTGTTCGACAGCGAACTGTCGCTGATCCAGATCACCGCCGGCCAGTACCAGGCGGTGATCCAGCTCTACCAGGCGCTGGGCGGGGGCTACGACGCGTCGACCGCGACGGCGCCTTCGCTGCCGGAGACGCCGTACTCGGCGCCGAGTCCGGGCGCGGTGTGGTGGTTCTAGCCGACGGCGGCGGGCGTCCGCCGGACCTAGCTTCGCCGCGGGCGGTGCCCAGGCGCCGGATGCCGATGTGCGCGGTGCTGTACGCACAAGTGGTGAACACTGCGATGCGCGCGCGCAGCTTCGTGCGTGCGGTCGTTGCGGCGGTCTTGGCGGCGAGTGCGGCGGCGACGCCTCTGCTGGCCGCGCCGCGGGACGCGACACTGCTGGCGGCGCTGGACTGCCAGCGGCTCAGCGCGGGCGATGTCGCCGGAGTGCTCGCTGCCGCACCCGCGCCGCGCATCATCGCGTTGGAGGGCAGTGTACCGATCGTCACGATGGAGCCCTTCGCGGCTTTCCTGGAGATGATGGGCTACCCGGGGGAGCGGCTTGCCAATCCGGCCGATGGCAGGCGCAGCTATCGCAGCTTCATTGCCAGCCGGCGCCTCGCCGGCGAACTCGCGTGGCACTACGAGCGCGAGGGCCTGATGCCGATGCTGATCGGTCACTCGCAGGGCGGGATGGTCGTGATCAAGACCCTGCACGATCTTGCCGGCGAGCAAACGCCGCCGATTCCGGTGTGGAACCCGGCGCGGGACGAGCCGGAGCTGCGCACGACGATCGTCGATCCCCTCACGGGTCACCCGCGGTCGGTCGTGGGGCTCCGCGTCGACTATGCCGTCGCGATGGCCACCGGATCGTTGCCGCGGCTGCTGCTAAGCCAGTGGGGCGTGTTGCCGCTGCTGCGGGAGGTGCCCGACTCGGTTGTCGAGTTCACGGGCTTCGCGATTCCGTGGGACCCGATCGCCGGCACCGGTCCGAGTCCCGCGCCGTTTCTTGCGATCGGCAACGCCAGGGTGCGCAGCGTGGTGCTGCCCGTTTCGTACAGTCACATCGGGCTGCCCCGGACCGAGCATCTGGCCAGGGAGCCGATGACGCGAGCCTGGATCGACGCCTATTACCCAGGGACGGCGGCACCGCCACCGGCGCACGCCGACACCACGAATCTCATCCATGCCGCGGACATCTGGTACAGCGTCAAGCAGCACTGGTGCACCGGCGCCCAGCGACTGGCGGCGCGCTCCGGGAGCGCCGAGCCGCGGTAAAGCGGAGCGAGGTGGGGCGCAGGCCGGACGCACGTCACGTCGTATTGCCTGGCGCGCGTCCGCGGCGACGCTGCAGAGCCGAACCGACGCAGGAGGGTGTGGTTTGGAGGCGGGGGTCGGAATCGAACCGGCGTAGACGGCTTTGCAGGCCGCTGCATGACCACTCTGCCACCCCGCCCGGGGTGGGCCGCCGCGAATGCGGGACCCGGCAAGAAAAAGGGAGAGCCGGACGGCCCTCCCTTGCGGATTCTGGAGCGGGAAAGGAGTCTCGAACTCCCGACCTCAACCTTGGCAAGGTTGCGCTCTACCAACTGAGCTATTCCCGCAAGAGCCTGCAATTATAACAAAGTCCGTCCGCCCCCGCCAAGTCCCCCCGCGCGCAAGCGTTCAGCGGGGAGCGGCCAGCGCGACGACCAGAGACACCACGACGGCCGCGGTCAGCCCGCGGCGCAGCCGCAGGTACCACGCCGGCAGGCCGGAGCGCGCGGCGAACGCATGGTCCAGCGCGAGGTGGACGCCGAAGGTCATCAGCATCAGCGTGATGCCGAGGCGGTAGGGCACCATCGCCGCAGCCCACGCGGCCAGCGCGGGGACGACCGACCAGCCCATCCAGGTCCAGCGTTCGGCCTCGGTGAAGCCTTCGGTCTTGATGGTGAAGCCCCAGTGCAGGGCGCCGACGAAGGCCAGGATGACCATCGCGTAGGCAAGCAGCGCCTGCCGCAGCCAGGCGCGGAACTCCGGCGGCGCAACCAGCAGGGCCAGCGAGAAGACCACGAACGGCACCGCGCCGCTCGCGCCCAGCAGCAGCGCCGGGCGGGGGATGGCGCGGCCGTCGGCCGGCGGCGGTGGAGGCATGGCGACTTTCCGCCGCTACCGGTCCGTGCGCGCCGCGGTCAGCCGAGGACCTTGGCGACGGCCTCGGCGACGTAATCGACGTTGCGCGAGTTGAGCGCGGCGACGCAGATGCGCCCGCTGTCGACGGCGTAGATCGAGAACTCGTCGCGCAGCCGGTGCACCTGCGCCTTGGTCAGCCCGGAGTACGAGAACATGCCGCGCTGCGCGAGCACGTAGCGGAAGTCGGCATTGGGGAGGCGCTCGTGCAGCGTCTCGACCAGCCGCGCGCGAACCAGCTTGATGCGGTCGCGCATGGTCGCGAGCTCGGCTTCCCACAGCGCGCGCAGCTCGGCCGTGGTCAGGATCGTCGAGACGATCTGGCCGCCGTGCATCGGCGGGTTCGAATAATTCGAGCGGATCACCCGCTTGACCTGCGACAGCACGCGGCCGGCCTCGTCCTTGTTCGCGGCGACGAGGGTGAGCGCGCCGATGCGCTCGCCGTAGAGCGAGAACGACTTCGAGAACGAGCTCGCGACCAGCAGCGGGCCCGCGGTGGCGGCGAAGCGGTGGACGGCGGCGCCGTCGGCGTCGAGGCCGTCGCCGAAACCCTGGTAGGCGAGATCGAGGAACGGCACCAGGCCGCGGGAGCGGACCGTCGCGACGACGCGCTCCCACTGCGCAGGCGACAGGTCGGCGCCGGTCGGATTGTGGCAGCAGGCGTGGAGCACGACGATCGCGCCCGCCGGCAGCCGGTCGAGCGCCGCGATCATCGCGTCGAAGTCGACGCCGCGCGTCGCGGGATCGTAGTACGGGTAGGTGTGGACGGTGAACCCGGCCGCCTCGAACAGCGCACGGTGGTTCTCCCACGACGGGTCGCTGATCCACACCGCGGCGCCGGGGGCAAAGCGCTTCAGGAAATCCGCGCCGACGGTGAGCGCGCCGGTGCCGCCGATCGCCTGCGCGGTGACCGCGCGGCCCGAGGCCACCACTTCGCTGTCGGCGCCGAACAGCAGCGCCTGCACCGCCTTGTCGTACGCCGCGAGGCCGTCGATGGGCAGGTAACCGCGCGGCGTGGCCTTCGCCGTCAGCTCGCGCTCGGCGTGCCGCACGCACTCGAGCAGCGGCACCTTGCCCTCGTCGTCGCAGTAGACGCCGACGCCCAGGTTGACCTTGGACGGGTTCTTGTCGGCATTGAAGGCCTCGGTGACGCCGAGGATGGGGTCGCGCGGGGCGAGTTCGACGGCGGCGAAGAGAGGGGCGGGCTGCGGAGCGTTCATGGGCGAGTGGGCGATAGGGGCGAAGTGGGCGGGGGAGCGGGCCAAAACGCGCTATTTTACCCCGTCCGGCGCCGCCGTCCGCCGCCGCCGTCCAGCGTGCCCCGGTTGCGCCCGGGCGATGGCGGCCCCATCTGCCAATGTCCCGTCGTCTCCGGAAGCCCCATGCCCCCCCGCGACCCCGCGCTCGAATCGCTGCCCAAGCTGCCGCCGGCCACGGCGGCGAGGACGCTGGCGCGCGTCGGCCGTTTCCTGCGGCCGTACCGGCTGCAGGTGGCGATCGCGCTGGCGGCGCTGGTCGTGGCGGCCGCCGCGACGCTGGCCATCGGGCAGGGGCTCAAGGGCGTGATCGACCGCGGCTTCGCCGCCGGCGACGCCGCCGAGCTCGACCGCACGCTGGGCCTGATGCTGGGCGTGATCGGAGTGATGGCCGCGGCGACGTACACGCGGTTCTACTTCGTGTCGTGGCTGGGCGAGCGCGTCACTGCCGACCTTCGCCGCGCGGTGTTCGACCACCTGCTGACGCTGCCGCCGTCGTTCTACGAGACGACGCGCACCGGCGAGGTGATCTCGCGACTGACCAACGACACGACGATGCTGGAAACGGTGATCGGCTCGTCGGCGTCGATGGCCGCGCGCAACGTGCTGCTGCTGATCGGCGGGCTGGCGATGCTGGCGCTGACCAGCCTCAAGCTCACGCTGCTGGTGCTGGCCGGCGTGCCGCTGGTGGTGCTGCCGATCATCCTGTTCGGGCGCCGCGTGCGCAGGCTGTCGCGGGCGTCGCAGGACCGCGTCGGCGACGTAAGCGCGTATCTCGACGAGGCGCTGCACGAGATTCGCACCGTCCAGGCCTACGGGCACGAGGACGTCGACCGCGCCCGCTTCGGCGAGCGCGTCGAGGCGGCGTTCGCGACCGCCCGGCAGCGGGTCCGGCAGCGTGCGCTGCTGGTCGCCGCGGTCATCCTGCTGGTGTTCGGCGCCATCGGCGTCATCCTGTGGATCGGCGGTCACGACGTGGTCGCGGGCCGGCTGTCCGGCGGCGCGCTGTCGGCGTTCGTGTTCTACGCGGTCATCGTCGCGACGTCGGTGGGCACGCTGTCCGAGGTCTTCGGCGACCTGCAACGCGCCGCCGGCGCGACCGAGCGGCTGTTCGAGCTGCTGGGCACCGCGCCGACGATACGCGCGCCGCGCGATCCGGTCGCGCTGCCGGTGCCGCCGCGCGGCACCGTCGCGTTCGACGCGGTGACGTTCCACTATCCGTCGCGGCCCGACGCGCCGGCGCTCGATGCGCTGTCGCTGACGGTCGCGCCCGGCGAGAGCGTGGCGCTGGTGGGGCCGTCGGGTGCGGGCAAGACCACGGTGTTCGCGCTGCTGCTGCGGTTCTACGACCCGCAGGCGGGGACGATCCGCATCGACGGCGTCGACGTCCGCGACGCCGACCCGGCCGCGGTGCGGCGGCGGATCGCCGTGGTGCCGCAGGATCCGGTCATCTTCGCTGCCAGCGTGCTGGAAAACGTCCGCTACGGCCGGCCCGAGGCGACCGACGACGAGGTCCATGCCGCCTGCGCCGCCGCCTACGCCGACGAGTTCGTCGACCGCCTGCCGGACGGCTACGCGAGTTTCCTGGGCGAGCGGGGCGTGCGGCTGTCGGGGGGCCAGCGGCAGCGGCTGGCGATTGCGCGGGCGATCCTCGCCGACCGGCCGATCCTGCTGCTCGACGAGGCGACCTCCGCGCTCGACGCCGAGAGCGAGCGGATGGTCCAGCAGGCGCTGGCGCGGCTGATGGCCGGCCGCACGACGCTGATCATCGCCCATCGGCTCGCCACCGTTCGCCACGCCGACCGGCTGGCGGTGCTGGAGCACGGGCGGCTGGTCGCCGTCGGGACGCACGACGCGCTGGTGCGGGACAACCCGCTGTACGCGCGGCTGGCGGCGCTGCAGTTCAATCCGGACGTTGCGACGAACGATCGTTCGGTTCTAGAATAGCCGATTGCCCTGCCGCCGGACGCCCCACGCCATGCTCGTCAGCTACCCGAACAGCCCCTACGAACTGCACCAGCCCTTCGCGCCCGCCGGCGACCAGCCGGAGGCCATCGACAAGCTGGTCGAGGGCCTCACCGACGGGCTCGCGTTCCAGACGCTGCTGGGCGTCACCGGGTCGGGCAAGACGTTCACCATGGCCAACGTGATCGCGCGCACCGGCCGCCCCGCGCTGGTGCTGGCGCCGAACAAGACGCTGGCGGCGCAGCTGTACTCCGAATTCCGCGAGTTCCTGCCCAACAACGCGGTCGAGTACTTCGTCAGCTACTACGACTACTACCAGCCCGAGGCCTACGTCCCGTCGCGCGACCTCTACATCGAGAAGGACAGCTCGATCAACGAGCACATCGAGCAGATGCGGCTGTCGGCGACCAAGGCGATCCTCGAGCGGCCCGACTGCGTGATCGTCGCCACGGTGTCGGCGATCTACGGCATCGGCGACCCGTCCGAGTACCACAGCATGATCCTGCACCTGCGCGAGCGCGACCCGCTCACGCAGCGCGACGCGATCAAGCGGCTGACCGAGATGCAGTACACGCGCAACGAGGTCGACTTCAAGCGCGGCACCTTCCGCGTCCGCGGCGACGTGCTCGACATCTTCCCGGCCGAGCACGCCGAGAACGCGGTGCGCATCTCGCTGTTCGACGACGAGGTCGAGTCGCTGCAGCTGTTCGACCCGCTGACCGGCCACATCAAGCAGAAGATCGGCCGCTTCACCGTGTTCCCGTCGTCGCACTACGTCACCGGCCGGCACAAGGTGCTCGACGCGATCGAGAAGATCAAGGTCGAGCTCCACGCGCAGAAGGACTTCTTCGTCGGCCAGATGAAGCTGATCGAGGCGCAGCGGATCGAGCAGCGGACGCGTTTCGACCTCGAGATGATGACCGAGATCGGCTTCTGCAAGGGCATCGAGAACTACTCGCGGCACCTGTCGGGGCGCAAGGCCGGCGAGCCGCCGCCGACGCTGATCGACTACCTGCCGCGCAGCTCGCTGATCTTCGTCGACGAGAGCCACGTGACCATCCCGCAGGTGGGCGGCATGTACAAGGGCGACCGGGCGCGCAAGGAGAACCTGGTCAACTACGGCTTCCGGCTGCCGTCGGCGCTGGACAACCGGCCGCTGCGCTTCGACGAGTTCGAGCGCCTGCTGCCGCAGACGATCTTCGTGTCGGCGACGCCGGCCGACTATGAGAACAAGCACGCCGGGCAGGTGGTCGAGCAGCTGGTGCGGCCGACCGGCCTGGTCGACCCGGTGCTCGAGGTGCGGCCCGCGCAGACGCAGGTCGACGACGTGCTGTCCGAGATCAGGCTGCGGGTCGAGCGCGGCGAGCGGGTGCTGATCACGACGCTGACCAAGCGGATGGCCGAGGACCTGACCGACTACCTCGGCGAGCACGGCGTCAAGGTCCGCTACCTGCACTCGGACATCGACACCGTCGAGCGCGTCGAGATCATCCGCGACCTGCGGCTGGGCGAGTTCGACGTGCTGGTCGGCATCAACCTGCTGCGCGAGGGGCTCGACATCCCCGAGGTGTCGCTGGTCGCGATCCTCGACGCCGACAAGGAGGGCTTCCTGCGCGCCGAGCGGAGCCTGATCCAGACCATCGGCCGCGCCGCGCGCCACATCAACGGCATGGCGATCCTCTACGCCGACAAGATGACCGACTCGATGAAGGCGGCGATCGGCGAGACCGATCGCCGGCGCACCCGGCAGGTCGCCTGGAACGAGAAGATGGGCATCACGCCGATCGGCGTGCAGAAGCGGATCAAGGACCTGATCGACGGCGTCTACGACGCGGACGCCGGCAAGAAGGAGCTGAAGGCCGCGCAGACGCGGGCGCGCTACGAGTCGATGGCCGAGAAGGACCTCGAGAAGGAACTCAAGCTCCTCGAGAAGCAGATGCAGGACGCCGCCAAGAACCTCGAGTTCGAGAAGGCGGCCGAGCTGCGCGACCGCCTGTTCAAGCTGAAGGAGGCGATGTTCGGCGTGCAGCTGCCGATCGAGACCTGAGTCAGCGGACCCCGGCGCCGGCGCGGCGCGCGAGGTCGATGTCGAGGTACTTCCACGACTGCCCGAACGGCGAGATGGCGTAGCCCTGCACCCACGGCTGCGTCAGCACGTTGGCGATGCCGAAGGTGTGCAGCGTCATCGGCACGTACGCGGCGACGATCTCCGACATCCGCCGCGCGAGCGCGACGCGCTCGGGGCCGTCGGGCGTGGCGATGAACTTCTCGTAGGCCGCGTCGTACTCGGCCAGCCGGAAGCGTGCGCGGTTGGTGTCGTGCGGCGCCTGGCCCCAAAGCGTCTGCAGCAGCTCGTAGCCCGACGGCGCCAGCGCGCGGATGCCGAGGTTGAACATCGGCAGCTTGCCGTTGAGGCTCAGGTTCAGCAGCTCGGCGAAGGTCTGCTGCTGCACCTGCATCCGGATGCCGATCGCGTCCATGTTCTTCTTCCACAGCACGTCGACCTCGCGGTACCACGACTCGGGCATCGTCGCGCGGACGACCGTCAGCGGTGAGCCGTCCGGCCGCTCGCGGTAGCCGTCGCCGTCGCGGTCCCTGTAGCCGAAGCGGTCGAGCAGGGCGCGCGCGGCCGCGGGGTCGTAGACGGACTTCGACGGCAGCTGCGGGTCGTGCCCGCCGACGCCCGGGGGCAAAATCTGGTTGGCAGGCAGCGCGTTGCCGGCGAACAGCACGCGAATGAGCTCCGGCGTGTCGAAGCCCATCGCGATCGCGCGGCGCAGCGCAATCTGCGCCGGCTCGTAGCCGCCGACGACAGGGTCCTCGATGTTGAAGTAGGTGAAGGTGAGGTACGGCGAGGGCCGCCGGTGGTGGACGATGCCCCTGGCCGCGTACTGCGGCTTCAGCTTCTCCCCGTCGAGCACGCGGCGCGCGGTGTCGCCGCCGAGGCTCAGGACATCGAGCTGCTGCTGGTCGAACGACAGCAGCTCCGGCGTCGGCTCCTCGATGATGCTGATCTCGACGCGGCCGATCGCCGGCAGCTTGCGGCCCTTCATCGTCGCGACCAGCGCCCGGTACGCGGGGTCGGCGCTGTCCGGGAAGGCGAGCGCGCGGTATTGCGGGTTCGCCTCCAGCACGACGCGCGACGCGCGCTTCCACTCGACCAGCCGGTACGGCCCGGTGCCGACGGGCTTCGACATCACGTCGGCGCCGGCGGCCTCGATCGCCTCGCGCGCGACGGCGTAGAGGTCGAGCACCGCCATCCGCTCCAGCAGCGTGTAGTCGACGGCATTGAGCTTGAGCTGCAGCGTGTGGCGGTCGAGGGCGCGCAGTCCGTCGATGGCGGCGTCGTAGTCGACCTTGCCGCCGGCCTTTCTCGCCGGCTCGACCCAGGAGCGCGCACCGACGATGAGGTCGGTCAGCGCCGGGTTCCCGCCGCCCCGCAGGTTCGGGTCCATCCGGCGCTTGAACGAGTACACGTAGTCGTCGGCGACGAGTTCTCGCGGCTTGCCCTTGAACGCCGGATCGTCGGTGAAGCGGATGCCCTTCTTCAGCCGTATGGTCCAGGTCCGCCCGCCGTCGGTGACGACCGGCAGCGCCTCGGCGGTGTTCGGGATCACCTTCGCCGGCGACGCGAGGTAGTCGAACTGATAGAGCCCTTCGAAGATGTGCGACGCGACGCGCGTCGACATCAGGTCGGTGCCCTGCTGCGGGTCGAGGCTGGTGATGTCGTTGGACGCGACGCGAAGGACCTTGGCGGGATCGGCGGCCGCGGCGGCAAGCGTCGGCGCGGCAAGGATCAGGGCACCGCCGCACGCGGCAAGCAGGGCGCGGACGTGGCGGGCGTAGCGGGACTCGTTCATCGGGGATTTCCGTGTCTGCGTGCGAAGGGCCCGGATCGGGGGTGGCGCGAATTATGGCGGGCCGGCACCTCGCGCGTCCATCGGCGACCGGCGATAATGCGGGCAGACACCGAATCGACCGCCGCCCATGACCTCCCGCATCGAGACCGCGCCCGCCAGTTCCGTCCTGTTCGTCTGCCTCGGCAACATCTGCCGATCGCCGACCGCGGAGGGCGTGTTCCGCGCCGCCGTGGCGCAGCAGGAGTGGGGGCCGCGGGTCCGCGTCGACTCGGCCGGCACCGGCGACTGGCACGTCGGCGCGCCCCCGGACAAGCGCGCGATCCAGGCCGCCCGCCGGCGCGGCTACGATCTCACCGCGTTGCGCGCGCGGCAGGTCAGGGCGGACGACTTCGAGCGCTTCGGCTGGATCGTCGCGATGGACCGGGCGAACCTGCGTGCACTCGAGGCGCTGCGGCCGCCGCAGTACGCCGGCCATCTCGGCCTGTTCCTCGACTTCGCGCCGGACGCCGGCCTCGACGAGGTGCCCGACCCCTATTACGGCGGGCTCGACGGATTCGACCGCGTGCTCGACCTGGTGGAGGTCGCGAGCGCCGGGCTGGTCGAGCGGCTGCGGCGTCAGCTGGCGGGTCAGTAGATCCCGGCGTCGAGGCCCGCGGCGAGCGTCGCGCCGCGGTCGGCGCATTCCGCGAGCACTGCGGCGGGCAGCGGGTGCGCGGTGGCGACGAGGCCGCTGCGATAGACGACGTCGGGCAGCACGCGGGCGAGCTTCAGGCCCGCGGCGATGCGGTCGAGGTCGCGCACTGCGCCGGCGCCGTCGTTGCCGCAGCAAATGAGCCGCGCGTAGGGACGTCCGGCGAGCTCGCCCTCGCAGGGATAGTAGATCCGCTCGAAGAAATCCTTGATCGCGCCGGCGACGCCGCCGAAGTTCTCCGACGCCGCGATGACCAGGCCCGACGCCGCGCGAACCTCCGCCGGCCCGGTGTCCGCCGCGCGACGCAACTCGACGGTGACGCCCGACGCCTCCACTGCGGCCGACTGCGCGCCGGCGAGTGCCGCGTGCGCCATCTGGCCGGTGCCCCCGAACTGGGTGTGAAAGACGATCAGCAGCCGCTTCATCGATGTCGATCGTAGCAGGCCGCGGCGTGCCTGCCCGAGGCAGACCGCGCCGGCCGGAAAGGACGAAGGCGGGCAACCTCGCCCGCCTTCGTCGCGTCCACCGGTATTCGCCTGCTACGCCGCCGGCGGGTCCTTGCGGCCGGTTTCCACCAGCTGCAGCGGCTCGGCCGGAATCTCGACGCGCGGCGGGCGCACGCGCTTGGGACGCGGCGCTTCCTGCGCTTCGACCACCGGCTCGGCGCGGCGCGTGGTCTGCACCAGCACCAGGTCGGAGTCCGGCGGCAACGCAAGCTCCACCGGCGGCACTGCCGGCATGTTCCGCGGCCGGGCCGGCGGGACTTCCCGCGTGGCTTCGACGGGGGCCGGCGTCGGACGCGCCACGGGGACGGGTGCGACCGGGGCAGCTGCGGCCGGTGCCGGGGGCGCGACCGGGGCCGGTTCGGTAGCGACCGGTTCCGCGCGCATCACGGGTGCCGGTTCGACCGGGGCCGCCGGCGCTCGCACGACCGGTGCGGCTTCCGGAACCGACGCGGGGGCCGGAACGTCGGCGCGGGTCGCGGACAGCGCCGACTCGACGTGCGGCCGCGGCGCGCGCGGGGGGCGCGCGTCATTGGCCTGGGCCGGCGCCGCAACCGGCGTCGGCATCGCCGCGAAGTCCTCGGCCGCGGCCGTCGGGGCAACCGGTTCCGGCGTCGTCGATGCCGACGCCGTCATCTGCTCCGCGCCCGTTTCGTCCGGTATCGCATGGGTCAGTGCTCCGCTCTCGACTTCGCCGCCGGCCTCGGCCGGGCGCGCGTCGCGCTCGCCGCCACGGCGACGGCGGTCGCGGCGGCGGCGATTGCCGCCTTCGCGCGACTCGGCCGCGGACTCGCCGCCGGCAGCCGGATTCAGGAGGTCGGCCTCGAGCGCGGCGGGGGCATCGACCGCGGGCGCCGGGGGACGCGGCTCGCGCGGCGGCTTGGCGCCGTTGCGCTGGGCGTCGCGCGGTTCGCGCGGTTCCCTCGGCTCTCTCGGTTCCCGCGGCGGACGCGGCGTGCCTTCGCCGCGCGGCTGGCCGCCTTCGCGCGGGGCCTGCGGTTCGCGGGCCTGCGCGTCGCCGCGCGGCTCGTTGCGCTGGCCCTGGCGCTTCTCGCCCTGGCCCGCGCCCCTCGGCTGGCCTGCGCCGCCTTCGCGCTTGTCCTGGCCCGGGCGGCGATCGCCGCGGTTGTCGCCGCGGTTTTCGTTGCGGCCTTCGCCGCGTCGTTCGTCGCGCCGGCCGTCGCGGCGGTCGTCGCGGCGGTCCTTGTCGCGCGGGCGGTCGCGGTCGCGCCCGCCCCGGCTGTCGCGCTGCTCGCGAGTGTCGCGCGCCGGCGCGGACGCTGGCGCCGGGATCGCCGGTTCGCGGCGGAACCAGCCCAGCACCTTGCCCAGCCAGCCCGACGGCGCGGCGCCCGCGGCTGCGATCGGCGCTGCCACCGGAGCGCTGGCCTGCGGCGGCGGTTCGACCGGCACCGGTGCGGGCTGCGACGGGGTGATGCCCTTGACCATCGCCTCCTGCCGCGGCTCCTTCGCCTCTTCCTTCAGCTGCTCGGCGTGATCGACTTCTTCGGGCTGCTGGACCAGGTTGAACGACGCGGGCAGCGGCTCGCTCTGGTTGAGGTCGTCGTGACGCAGGCGCTGCACCGAGTAGTTGGGCGTCTCGAGGTGCCGGTTCGGCACCAGCAGCACGTTGACCTTGAAGCGCGTCTCGATCGACATCACGTCGGTGCGCTTCTCGTTGAGCAGGAACGTGGCGACGTCGACCGGCACCTGCGCGATCACCTGCGCGGTGCTGTCCTTCATCGCTTCCTCCTGCAGGATGCGCAGGATGTGCAGCGCCGACGATTCGGTGCCGCGGATGTGGCCGATGCCGTGGCAGCGCGGGCAGGCGATGTACGCCGACTCGGCGAGCGCCGGGCGCAGCCGCTGGCGCGACAGCTCCATCAGGCCGAAGCGCGAGATCTTGCCGAGCTGGATCCGCGCGCGGTCGTACCTCAGCGCGTCCTTGAGGCGCTGCTCGACCTCGCGCTGGTTCTTGGCGCTCTCCATGTCGATGAAGTCGATCACGATCAGCCCGCCCAGGTCGCGCAGCCGGAGCTGGCGCGCGATCTCGTCGGCGGCCTCGGCGTTGGTCTTGAACGCGGTTTCCTCGATGTCGCTGCCCTTGGTGGCGCGGGCGCTGTTGACGTCGACGGAGACCAGCGCCTCGGTGTGGTCGATCACGATCGCGCCGCCCGAAGGCAGCGGCACCTGCCGCGCGTACGCGGTCTCGATCTGGTGCTCGATCTGGAACCGCGAGAACAGCGGGACGTCGTCCTTGTAGAGCTTGACGCGATTGACATTGGCCGGCATCACGTGGCTCATGAACTGCTGGGCCTGCTCGAAGATCGCCTCGGTGTCGATCAGCAGCTCGCCGATGTCCGGATGGAAGTAGTCGCGGATGGCACGGATGACCAGGCTGGATTCCTGGTAGATCAGGAAGGCGCCCGACTGCAGCTTCGACGCATCCTCGACGGCGCGCCAGAGCTGCAGCAGGTAGTTGAGGTCCCACTGCAGCTCTTCGGTCGTGCGCCCGATGCCGGCGGTGCGCGCGATCACGCTCATCCCCGCGGGAACCTCGAGCGCGCCGATGGCGTCGCGCAGCTCGTTGCGGTCCTCACCCTCGATGCGGCGCGAGACGCCGCCGCCGCGCGGATTGTTGGGCATCAGCACCAGGTAGCGGCCGGCGAGCGAGATGTAGGTCGTCAGCGCCGCGCCCTTGTTGCCGCGCTCGTCCTTGTCGACCTGGACGATCAGCTCCATGCCTTCGCGGAGCTGGTCCTGGATGCGGGCGCGGCCGCCTTCGCCGTCGCCGTCGTCGTCGCCGTTGCCCTTGCGGCCGCCCTTCAGGAACTGGCGGGCGATTTCCTTGAACGGCAGGAAACCGTGGCGGTCGGTGCCGTAGTCGACGAAGCACGCCTCGAGCGACGGCTCGACGCGGGTGATGACCGCCTTGTAGATGTTGCTCTTGCGTTGTTCCTTGCTCGCGGACTCGATGTCGAGGTCGATCAGCTTCTGGCCGTCGACAATGGCCACCCGGAGTTCCTCCGCCTGGGTGGCGTTGAACAGCATGCGCTTCATGTGCGTCTTCCCGGCGCGGTCCGGCCGGGCGTGCGGAGGGCGAAGCGACGTACCGCGCGGGGAGGCGCGGTGACGGGGACTACGGCGCGGCGGCTGCGGACGACGGGCGCCGCGCCGGCAGCGGTGGCTGCGGGCGGTGGAGAACGGGAACGCGTTCGCGGGTGGTCATCGCGTCTGGGGTCCGGACTCTTCGGGGGCGGCTTGGTCGGGGTCGCAAGTTAGCGGTGGGTTCACGATGCAGCCCGCGCGCCGTAGCGGCGAAGGCGGGGTTGCGGGTCGGGAACGAGAATCGTCGCTGGATTTCGCCGCGCAGCAATCCGCTTCGAACCGGCCGCAAGCCGGGTGCGGAGACTGCGCTCTTCCATTACCATCCGTACTTTTCCGGGACGCAACGCCCGGACGGTGAGCAGATTTAACCGGCGACCGGTTTACGCCCCATCGGGCCACGGCCGACTTCCAAGCCCCGGCATTCGGGGCGCACATCCCTTGACCCTTGCGCCGACGCCGCCGGATCGAATCGATCGGGGGGCAGTCCGCGAAAACGACAATCGTGAAAGCCCTTTGAGGGGGCACCGACCGCGCCGCTGGGTAGATCCGGTGGCCGGGACGTGTTGCAGCCGGGAATTATAAGCGAATGAACGGCTTAAGCAAGGATTCTGTGACCCGGCTTGCAATCGGCGACGACGCGGCCGGGCAGCGGGTCGACAATTTCCTGGTCCGCATCCTCAAGGGCGTGCCCAAGAGCCACATCTACCGGATCCTGCGCAGCGGGGAGGTCCGGGTGAACAGGAAGCGGGTCGGGCCGGACGCCCGGCTGGCCCTGGGCGACGAGGTCCGGATCCCGCCGGTCCGCGTCGGGGAGCCGGCCGCCGGAGCGGTGCGACTGGACGCCGCGGGCGTCCGCACGCCAGTGTCGGCCGGGCCCGTGCCGCCGGTGCTCTACGAGGACGACGCGCTGATCGCGCTCGACAAGCCGGCGGGGCTGGCCGTGCACGGCGGCAGCGGCATCGCCTTCGGCGTCATCGAGCGGCTGCGGCACGCGCGGCCGGAGGCGAAGTTCCTCGAACTCGTCCACCGCCTGGACCGCGACACGTCGGGCGTGCTGCTGGTGGCGAAAAAGCGGCCGGCGCTGGTCGCGCTGCACGCGGCGCTGCGCGAGGGCGGCGTCGACAAGCGCTACCACGTGCTGGTCCGCGGCAAGTGGCGCGACGCCAAGCGCCGCGTCGACCTGGCGCTCGAGACCTACGTCACCGGCGACGGCGAGCGGCGGGTGCGCGTCGACCGCGAAGGCAAGGCCTCCGCCACCGTGTTCCGGCGCCTGCGGACCTGGCCGCGCGCCGAGCCGCCGGTGGCGCTGCTCGAGGCCGAGCTCGAGACCGGGCGCACGCACCAGATCCGCGTCCACCTCACGCACCTCGGGTTTCCGCTGGCCGGCGACGACAAGTACGGCGACTTCGCCTGGAACAAGGCGCTCTCCCGGCAGGGGCTGAAGCGGATGTTCCTGCACGCGCACCGGCTGGCGCTCGCACATCCGCAGACGGGTGCGCCGCTGGTGCTCGAGTCGCCGCTGCCGGCGGACCTCGCCGCGTTCGTCGCGCGGCTCGACGCGACTGCGGCGGCCGGGACGGGAGACGCCGATGCCTGACTACCTGCCGCGACGGTTCCGCTTCGTCGTGTTCGACTGGGACGGCACGCTCGCCGACTCGACGGCGATCATCGCCGGTGCGCTGCAGTCGGCGTGCCGCGACATCGGCGAGCCGGTGCCCGACGACACCGCCGCCCGGTACGTGATCGGCCTCGGCCTCGGCGACGCGCTGCGGCACGTGGCGCCGCAGCTGGCGTCGGCGCGCTACGCCGAACTGTCGGCGCGCTACCGCGAGCACTATCTCGCCCGCGACCCCGACATTCCGCTGTTCGCCGGCGCGCGCGAGCTGGTCGCCGGGCTCGACGCCGCGGGCTACCTGCTCGGCATCGCCACCGGCAAGACGCGGACCGGGCTCGATCGCGCGCTCGCCCAGCAGACGCTGGCGCACCATTTCGTGGCGACGCGCTGCGCCGACGAGGGCTTCCCCAAGCCGAATCCGGACATGCTGCTGCACCTGATGGACCGCGTCGGCGCGGCGCCGGACGAGACGCTGATGATCGGCGACACCACGCACGACCTCGACCTCGCCCGCAACGCCGGCGTCGCCGCGGTGGCGGTCGCGTACGGGGCGCACGGCCACGAGGGGCTGGCGGCCGCTGCGCCGCTCGCGACCGTCCACTCGGTGCCGGAACTCGCGGTCTGGCTCGCGCGGCACGGGTGACGCCGCGTCCAGTCGCGGCAGCCGACCGCGCGGACCCGGCGCGTGCGACGATACGTCCTTCGCTCCCCTGACCGCGGCCCGCCCGCTCCACCTCCATGACCGACCCCACCACCGACCGCGACGTGCTCGCGGCCCTCGCCCAGGACCTGCTCGTCGAACGCCGTCGCGCGCGGCGCTGGGGAATCTTCTTCAAGGTGATCTTCGCCGGCGTCGCGCTGCTGTCGCTCGCCTCGGTGCTGGCCGCGTTCGGCGCGCGCGAGCGGATCTGCCTCGACAAGTGCACGGCGCTGGTCGAGCTGCGCGGCGAGATGGACGTCACCAGCCGGGCGAGCGCCGAGCGCGTGATCGCCGGCCTGCAGGCCGCGTTCCGCAACAGCGGGACCAAGGGCGTGCTGCTGCGGATCAACAGCCCCGGCGGCAGTCCCGTCCAGGCCGGCCAGATCTACGACGAGGTGCGCCGGCTTCGCGCCAAGCACCCGGACATTCCCGTCCACGCCGTGGTCGAGGAGATCGCGGCGTCCGGCGGCTACTACGTCGCCGCGGCAGCCGACCGCATCTACGTCGACCGTGCGAGCCTGGTCGGGTCGATCGGCGTCATTTACCACGGCTTCGGCGTCGTCGGCGCCCTGGACAAGGTCGGCGTCGAAGCGCGCACCGTCACCGCGGGCACCAACAAGGCGTTCATGGACCCCTTCGCCCCGGTCGACCCGCAGCAGCGGGCGTACCTGCAGACGATGCTCGACGACGTGCACCGGCAGTTCATCGGCGCGGTGCGCGAAGGGCGCGGCAAGCGGCTGAAGGAAACGCCGGACATGTTCTCCGGCCTGGTCTGGAACGGCTCGCGGGCGATCGAGCTCGGGCTCGCCGACGCGCTGGGGAACGTCGACGGCGTCGCGCGCGACGTCATCGGCGCCGAGGAGGTCGTCGACTTCACGCCGCAGGAGGCGCTGTCCGAGCGGTTTGCCCGCAAGCTGGGGGCCGTGCTGGCGGGCGAGGTCGCGGCCGCGCTGCGGACGCCGGCGCTGCGCTGAATCGCGCGTCCGCCGCGACGGCTGTCCCGCCCCCCGCGCGGCATCGAGCCCGCCCCGCCGCCGCGGGCTGACGGGCCGCTGACCAAGGTCAAGGTCGCGCCGCGGCCGGGGCGCTAGCCTGACGGAACGCCGTCCGCCACGACGGCGACCGAGGGGGAGGAAGGCCATGATCGTCGCCCAACGCATGTCGAGCCCGGCCGTCACCGTGCGCGCCGACACCGATTTCCAGTCGGCCCTCGCGCTGATGCAGAAGCGCAACCTGCGCCGGCTGCCGGTGGTCGACGGCGCGGGGGTATTGACAGGGATGGTGGCCGAGCGCGACCTGCTGCTGGCGGCGATGCGCTACCTGCAGTCGCGCGTCGACGTCGCGGACATCATGCAGAAGGACGTCGTCACCGTCGCGCCCGCGACGCCGATCCAGGACGCCGCCCGGCTGATGCTCGACCACCGCATCGGCGGGCTGCCGGTGGTCGACGGCGGGAAGCTCGTCGGGGTCATCACCGAGACCGACATCTTTCGCCGCTTCGTCGAGCTGCAGACCTGACCGGCCGCTCAGGTCTCGATGCGGATCAGCCCGCAGGTGATCGCCCGCGCGATCGCTTCCTGCCGGTTGAGCACGCCGAGCTTCGCGATGACGTTGTGGAAGTGGAAGTGGACGGTGCGTCCGGCCACGCCGAGCTTGTCCCCGATGTCGAGGCTGGTGAGCCCGTGCGCCGCCATGTGCAGGCACTCCAGCTCGCGCGGCGACAACGGCTGCCCTGGGCGCACCGGCGACCCCGGGCCCTGGAGCGCTGGTGCCATGAACGCGTCGTGAAACTCGGTGGCCAGCAGCAGCACCGCGCCCAGCCGCCGGGCGATGCGCGTCGCCCGCGGCGGATCGACGGGGCTGACCGCCGAGTCGAGCGTCACCAGGATCCGCTCGCCGCGCGGCGAGCGCAGCGGGACGGCGACGCCGCTGCGGATGCCGAAACCCGCGGCATCGTCCAGGAACCGGGCCAGGCGCCCCGACGCCGGCAGCGCCGCGCCGTCCCAGGCGAGCGGGGCGGTGCGCTCGCGCGTCCGGGTCAGGCGGGGATCGACGTCCGCGTAGCCGTGGCGATCGTAGACCTCGAGCCATTCCGAGGATCCCGTCGTCCACACCCTCGCCGGCCCGCCGGACCGGGTCGGCGGCTCGGTCGCCAGCGCGTAGCTGAACGCGTCGAATCCCAGCGCACGGACGACGGTGCGCATCGCGGGTTCGAGCGGGACCCCGGCGGCAACGGCGGCGTAGAGGGGGCGCAGCGGGGAGTCGGCGGGACAGCGGGCGTCGGCCGGACGGCAGGGTCGCAGCAACGCAGGGGCCGGCGGGGCAGCGGCAGGCATCGGATTTCTCCCGGGACGGACTCGGGCGGCCCCAGCGCGGCCGGCATTTGCGACGTACCGCACGCAGGCTCTTGGCGGCCTCGGCGACGAACAGCGGTAACGCGCGAAACGTATGCTACAAAGTGTTGCGCGCTTTCGGCAATGCCGTTCGGCGGCTGATTCCCGGGTACAGCGCACCACAAAATCGACGTTTATTCAGCGATTTGGCGCTGCAATCTAACGTGGTTTCGGCAGGCCTTCGACCATGGCCCCCGGGCCGATCCGGTGCTCGGCAAACCAGCCCTTGCGCATTTCCAGCGCAAACAGCCCCGGCGCCCGCGACCAGTGCAGCTGCTCGTTCTGCGGCGCCATGTCCTCGATGTTGAGGATGCGCCCCTCGGCGTCGATGAAGGCGATCGACAGCGGGATGAAAGTGTTGCGCATCCAGAACGACATCAGCCGCGGCTGGTCGTAGACGAACAGCATCCCGTGGTCGGGGCGCAGGCTGAACCGCCACATCAGACCGGTGGCGAGCTCGGCCGGCGTGCGGGCGACCTCGGCGACGATCTTGCGCCCGCCGACGGACAGCGGAATCGTCGGGAGCGACTGCGCCTTCTCGGCCGCCTGCGCAAGGGCGTCGAGCGGCGCAAACCCCGCGGCGGAGGCGGTGAAGGCGACGAGCGCGCCGAGCGCGGCGCGACGCGCAGCGAAGCGGAGGGACGCGGGAGTGGAGATGTTGCGGCGGGAATCGGCGGTCATGACGGGGTCCAGTTGCGCAGCAGCGTACGGGCACGGCGCTGATAGATCAACCACAGCGAGAAGCTCGCGACGGTGAACACGATCATCCCCGTCGCAAGGAGGCCGAGCGAAGTCGCCAGCAGCGGCGCGACCAGCGCCGCGTTGACCGCCGACAGCGCGAACTGCAGGAATCCCTGCAGCGACGACGCGAGCCCGCGGTTGGCGGGAAAGAGGTCGAGCAGCAGCAGGGTGATCGACGGCATCACCGTGGCGCTGCCGATGGTGAACACGAAGATCGGCAGCACGTGCCACGGCACCGACGGCGGAACCAGCGCGGTGATCAGCACGTTGAGTGCGCACGCGGCGAACATGGTCGCGAAGCCCAGGCGGATCGTGCGCCGCGGCGAGTGGCGTCCGGCGCTCCGCCCCGACAGCAGCGCGCCGAGCAGGACCCCGGTGATCATCGGCACGAACAGCCAGGCGAAGCCCCAGGTCGAGACCCCGAGGTGCCCGACCAGGAACTGCGGCGCCGCGGCGATATAGAGGAAGAACGCCGCGAAGTTGAGCGCCGTGATCAGCGCCAGCAGCAGGAACTCCGGCCGCAGGATCACCCGCCGGTAGTTCGCGAGGAGCACCGGCGGCGACAGCGGCTGCCGGGCGTCCTTCGGCAGCGTCTCGGGGAGCTTGAGGCGGACCCAGGCGATCAGCGCCGCGGCCTGCACCAGCATCAGCCAGAAGATCGAGCGCCAGCCGACGAGGTTGAGCAGCACTCCGCCGATCACCGGCGCGATCGCCGGGGCGATGCTGAACACCAGCGTCACCTGCGCCATCATCCGCTGCGCTTCCGCGCCGTGGAAACGATCGCGGATCACCGCCCGGCCGATCACCATGCCGGCGCCCGCCGACAGTCCCTGCAGCGCGCGGAACAGCACCAGCGACTCGATGTTGCCCGAGATCGCGGCGCCGAACGAGGCCAGCGCGAACACCGCCAGCGCCGCGACCAGGACCGGTCGCCGGCCGAGCGCGTCGGCGAGCGCGCCGTGCCACAGCATCATGAAGGCATAGGCGGCGAGGTAGACCGACAGCGTCTGCTGCACCGCCAGCGGCGGCGCTTCGAGGTCGCGGCCGATCTCGGGGAACGCCGGCAGGACCATGTCGATCGCGAACGGCCCCAGCATGCTGACGCCGCCGATGAGCGCGGCCAGCGACCAGGTGCGCGCCAGCGCGTCGCGGGCGGGTGCCGTCACCTGGGGTGCGCCTTGCTCCCCGCGGCGCCGGCGACGGCGGCATCGACGCTCGCCCGGTCGAGCGTGGGAGCGAACCGCGCGATGAAGTCGTAGATGTAACGGCGCAGGAACACGCCGCGGCGCAGCGCGAGCTTGGTCGTCGACGGCGCGAAGAGGTGCGCGGCGGGCAGGCCGACGAGTCCGGCGTCGCGCGCCGGGTCGAACGCCATCTGCGCGACGATGCCGACGCCCATGCCCATCGACACGTAGGTCTTGATGACGTCGGCGTCCAGCGCCGCCAGCACGACGTTGGGCGCGAGCCCGGCGGCGTCGAACGCCGCGTTGATCTGCGAGCGGCCGGTGAACGCGGCGTCGTAGGTGACGATCGGGAACCGTGCCAGCGCCTCCAGCGTCAGCGGCCTGGCCTTCACCAGCGGATGGCCTCGCGGCACCAGCACGACCCGGTTCCATTCGTAGCAGGGCAGCGTCACCAGGTCCGGCCAGGAGGCGAGCGCTTCGGTCGCGATGCCGACGTCGACCTCGCCGCGGGCGGTCAGCTCGGCGACCTGCTCGGGGCTGCCCTGATGCAGCACCAGCTTGACCTTGGGATACATCGAAGCGAAGTCGCGCAGCACCGCCGGCAGCACGTATCGGGCCTGCGTGTGCGTCGTCGCCAGCGCCAGCGTGCCGGCGTTCTCGTTGCGGTACTCGTCGCCGACGCGCTTCAGGTTCTCGATTTCGCGGATCGCGCGGCGTGCGGTCGCGAGCACGGCCTCGCCGGCCGGCGTCAGCGCGGAGAGGCGCTTGCCCTGGCGGACGAAGACGCGCACGCCGATCTCGTCCTCGAACTGGCGGACCTGCTTGCTGATGCCCGGCTGCGAGGTGAACAGCGCCTCGGCTGCGTCCGACACGTTGAGGCCGTGGTCGGCGATGGCGCAGAGATAGCGAAGCTGCTGGAGATTCACGGTCGACGGGACGGGGCGCGGGGAGAAGGAAACGAACGCGAGGAGTCGCCGGCGATATAACCGTCGCGTTAGAATGACGGTCGATTATATAGCCAACGCTGCCCGCCCGCATGGCCCAGCTCTTCACCGTCCACCCCGCCAACCCGCAGCCGCGGCTGATCAAGCAGGCGGCGGCCATCCTGCGCGACGGCGGCGTCCTCGCGTACCCGACGGACTCCAGCTACGCGCTCGGTTGCGCCGTCGGGAACGGCGAAGGCGTCCGCCGCATCCGCCAGATCCGGGGCGTCGACGATCACCACCACATGACGCTGGTGCTGCGCGACCTGTCGGCGATCGGGCACTACGCGCGCCTCGACAACTGGCAGTTCAAGATCGTGCGCCAGGGCACGCCGGGTCCGTTCACGTTCCTGCTGCCGGCGACGCGCGAGGTGCCGCGCCGGCTGCAGCACCCCAAGCGCAGCACCGTCGGCGTGCGGGTCCCCGACCACCCGGTCGTGCAGGCGCTGCTCGCCGAACTCGACGGGCCGATCCTGTCGTCGACGCTGATCCTCGCCGGCAGCGCCGACGCCCTGAACGAGGCAGCGGTGATCCGCGAGCGGCTGGAGAAGCTGGTCGACGGGGTCATCGACGCCGGCGCGTGCCCGGCGGCGTCGACGACGGTCGTCGACCTCGCCGTCGAGCCGCCGGTGATCGTCCGGCAGGGCGCCGGGGCGGCGGGGCGGCTGGGGCTGTAGGCAGGCGGCCGGAAAAAAGGGCCCGCAATCGGGTAAACTAGCGGGTTCATGGGAATTTCGCTCGAGACCATCCTCCTCGGTGCGCTGCCGGTGGTCCTTGCGATCACGTTGCACGAGGCCGCGCACGGCTACGTCGCCAAGCTCTTCGGCGACCGCACCGCCGAGATGCTGGGGCGCGTCACGCTGAACCCGATCCGGCACATCGACCCGGTCGGCACCGTCCTGCTGCCGGGGGCGATGCTGCTGCTCGGGGCGCCGTTCATCTTCGGCTGGGCGAAGCCGGTCCCCGTGAACTTCAACAATCTGCGCCACCCGAAGCGCGACATGATCTGGGTGGCGGGCGCCGGTCCCGGCTCCAACTTCGTGCAGGCGCTGTTCTGGGCGATGCTGTTCATCGCGGCGACCGGCACCGGCCTCCTCGGGAGCGTCGGCCTGGCGAAGATGGCGCAGATCGGCATCATGGCGAACCTCGTGCTGATGGCCCTGAACCTGCTTCCGATTCCGCCGCTCGATGGCGGCCGCATCCTGATGGGCCTGCTGCCGGGACCCGCCTCGTACACGCTGTCGCGGCTGGAGCCCTACGGCCTCTTCATCGTGGTCATCCTGCTCGCCACCGGCGTGCTGGACAACATGATGCGCCCGCTGATCGACGGCGCCGTGTTCCTCATCTCCGCGGTGCTGGGTCGCTGACCCGGTCCGCCGCCGTCCCTTGTCGACCTCTCCATTGCCGACCGATGTTCGCTGATCGCGTCTTATCGGGCATGCGCCCGACCGGCCGGATGCACCTCGGCCACTACCACGGCGCGCTCAGGAACTGGGTGCGGCTGCAGGACGAGTATCCGTGCCTCTATTTCGTCGCCGACTGGCACGCGCTGACGACCCATTACGAGACGCCCGAGCTCATCGCCGACTCGGTCTGGGACATGGTCGTCGACTGGCTGGCCGCGGGCGTCGACCCGAGCCGGGCGACGCTGTTCATCCAGTCGCGGGTGCCCGAGCACGCGGAGCTCACGCTGCTGCTCGGGATGATGACGCCGGTCGGCTGGCTGGAACGCGTGCCGACCTACAAGGACCAGCAGGAAAAGCTCAAGGACCGCGACCTCGCGACCTACGGGTTCCTCGGCTACCCGGTGATGCAGGGCGCCGACATCCTGATCTACCGCGCCAACCTCGTCCCCGTCGGCGAGGACCAGGTCTCGCACCTCGAGCTCGTCCGCGAGCTCGCGCGCCGCTTCAACTTCCTCTACGGCCGCGAGCCCGGCTTCGAGGACAAGGCCCGCGCCGCGGTGAAGAAGCTCGGCAGCAAGAAGGCGAAGCAGTACGAGGCACTGCGCACGGCGTTCCAGGAGCGCGGCGACGACGAGGCGCTGGCCGCCGCAAAGGACCTGCTCGAGGCGACGCAGAACCTCTCGCACGGCGACCGCGAGCGCCTGTTCGGCTACCTCGAGGGATCGCGCCGCGTGATCCTTCCCGAGCCGCAGCCGCTGCTGACCGCGACGCCGAAGGTGCCGGGGCTCGATGGCCAGAAGATGTCGAAGAGCTACGGCAACGCGATCCTGATGCGCGAGGAGCCCGACGAGATCACGCGCAAGGTGCGCACGATGCAGACCGATCCGGCGCGCGTGCGACGCACCGACCCGGGCGACCCCAGCCGCTGCCCGGTGTGGCCGTTGCACCAGATCTACTCGTCGCAGGACACCCGCGACTGGGTCGTCAAGGGCTGCACGACCGCCGGCATCGGCTGCCTCGACTGCAAGCAGCCGGTGATCGACGGCATCATCAAGGAACAGCAGCCGATCCGCGAGCGTGCGCAGCGCTACCTCGACGACCCGCAGCTCGTCCGCAACATCATCGCCGACGGCTGTGAGCGCGCGCGCAAGCTGGCCGAGGAAACGATGCGCGACGTCCGCGAGGCGATGGGACTGGGGTACTCGTGAGCGCCACGCCCGAACTCGCGGACCTGGCCGGTCCCGCCCCCGACCTCGCCGCGCAGGCGGGGGCGGCGGTGGCCCGGGTCAACGGCGAGCCGATGCTGGAGATGCCGCGGGACCTGTACATCCCGCCCGAGGCGCTCGAGGTCTTCCTCGAGACCTTCGAGGGTCCGCTCGACCTGCTGCTCTACCTGATCCGGCGGCAGAACATCAACGTGCTCGACATCCCGATGGCAGAGCTGACGCGGCAGTACCTGGGCTACGTCGAGATGATGCGTCGCACGCAGCTCGAGCTCGCCGCCGAGTACCTGCTGATGGCCGCGGTGCTGATCGAGATCAAGAGCCGCCTGCTGCTGCCGAAGCCGCCGCCCCCCCCCGGTTCCGAGGCCGACGATCCTCGCGCCGAGCTGGTCCGCCGGCTGCTGGAGTACGAGCGGATGAAGCAGGCGGCGCGCGACCTCGACGCCCTGCCGCTGGCCGACCGCGACTTCGCGACGGTCCGCGTCTGGTTCGACCGGGTCGCCGCGGCGCGGCTGCCCGAGGTGTCGCCGGCCGACCTTCAGGCCGCCTGGGCCGGGCTCGTTGCGCGCGCCCGGGGGAACCGGCATCATCTGGTCACCCGCGAGCAGCTGTCGGTGCGCGGCGAGATGAGCAGGCTGCTGAAGATGCTCGAGCCGTCGCGCTACTCGGCGTTCACCGCGCTGTTCCACGAGCATGCCGACGTGCCGCACCTGGTGGTGACCTTCCTCGCGCTGCTGGAACTCGCGCGCGAACAACTCGTATCGATCGCGCAGGCCGAGCCGTACGCGCCGATCTACGTGCAGCTCACCGGCGGCCCGGGCTTCGCGCTCGCCGCCGACAACGACAACTTCGCCGGCTGAATCCTCCGGCGGGGGCGACCCGCCGGACCGGGTTCACGGCCCGCAATGCCGGAATGCGCATGGACGACCTGCACGACATCAAGGGAATTCTCGAAGCTGCACTGCTGACTGCGGGCGAAGCCGTTCCCGTCGGCCAGCTCGCGCGCCTGTTCGAGCCGCCGCTCGACGCGGAGACGACCCGCAAGCTGCTCGACGAGCTGAGGGACGACTGGGCCGGCCGCAAGGTCGAGCTGGTGCAGGTCGCGTCGGGGTGGCGCTTCCAGGGCGTGCCCTCGATCCAGTCCCACCTCGACCGGCTGTCGCCGGAAAAGCCGCCGAAGTACTCGCGGGCGGCGATGGAAACGCTGGCGATCATCGCCTATCAGCAACCCGTGACCCGCGGCGACATCGAAGCCATCCGCGGCGTCGCCGTGTCCACCAACGTCATCAAGGCGCTGGAGGACCGCCAATGGGTCGAAGCGGTCGGCCACCGCGAGACGCCGGGACGCCCGGCTCTCTACGCCACCACCAAGACCTTTCTCGACGATCTCGGCCTGCGTTCGCTCGCGGAGCTTCCTCCGCTGGCCGAGCTCGACGCCTCCCACTTGCTGGAGATGCCCGATGCACCCACCAAAGCCGCCGAAGCGCAACTCGCGCTCGCGAGCCCGATCCTGGCACCGACCCCCGACGGGTCCGGTGCAGCAGTCGAACCTGGCGCTGCAGGCGATGGCGGACAGCCTGCCGCCGACGCGCCTCAAACGGTCCACTGACGAAGTCTTCACCGAGCCGCAGCGCCTGCACAAGGTGCTGGCGTCCTGCGGGTTCGGTTCGCGCCGGGCGATGGAGGAGCTGATCCTCGCCGGCCGCATCACCGTCAACCGCGAGCCCGCCGAGATCGGCCAGAAGGTCGGTCCGGGCGACGAGGTGCGCATCAACGGCGAGCTGGTCCGGGTGCGCTTCGCCGAGCCGAGGGCGCGGATCCTGATGTATCACAAGCCCGCCGGGGAGATCGTCACGCGCGACGACCCGGAGGGCCGCCCGACGGTGTTCGAGCAGCTGCCGAAGATAGGCAACGGCAAGTGGATCGCCGTCGGCCGCCTCGACTTCAACACCGAAGGCCTGCTGCTGTTCACCAATTCGGGGGACCTCGCCAACAAGCTGATGCATCCGAGCTTCGAGGTCGAGCGCGAGTACGCGGTGCGCGTGCTGGGCACGCTGACCCCGGAGCAGCAGCAGGCGCTTCTGGCCGGCGTGACGCTCGACGACGGGCCGGCCAAGGTCGAGAAGCTCGACGACGGCGGCGGCGAGGGCGCCAACCACTGGTACCACGTCGTGCTGAAGGAAGGACGCAACCGCGAGGTGCGGCGGCTGTTCGAGGCGCTGGGTCTGACGGTGAGCCGCCTGATCCGCACGCGGTACGGCACGGTGGCGATGCCGTCGCGCGTCAAGCGAGGGCAGACACTGGAGCTCGAGGCGCAGGAGGTCAACGCGGTGCTGAACGTCGCCGGCCTGAAGCCCACGGCCAGCGAAAAGCCCGGCTCCATCGGCAAGAAGCAGGGCGGCAACAAGCCCAAGCGCGGCCGCGGGCACGCCAAGACCGGCGCCGCCGGCGGACCGCCGCGCGCGCACGGCAACGTCGGCAGCGGCTACGGCAGCGGCGGGCCGGCCCACGCGCGGCGCCACGATCACGGCGGCGGACCGATGGCGGGCCGCGGCGGATCGGACATGCCGCTCCCCCCGGGCATCGACGAGGACAATTACGGCAACACCATTGCACCGGCCGGACCCCGGCCGGGTGGCGGCCAGCCGGGCGCCGGAGGTCGGCCGCCGGGGCAGGGCGGTGCCCGCCGCGGCGGCAAGCCTTTCGGCGGCGGCAAGCCCTACGGCGGTGGCGGCGGCCAGGGCCGGCCGCACGGCAAGCCGCGTGGCGGCGGCGCCGGCGCCGGCGGGTTCGGTGGCTCCCCCTATGTGGTGACCACGCTGACGGTTCCCGGTGGGGTGCCGGAAGGACTGCCGGGCACCAGCGGCCCGCGTCCCAAGGGGCCCGGCTCGGGCGGACCGCGCGGGCCCGGCGGCCAAGGCAACGGGCCGCGCAAGGGCAAACCGCACCGCAAGCCGGGCGGCGCGCCGAACGGACCGGCGAACCCCAACGCGCCGGCGGGTGCTCCGGGACCCGGCGCCGGCAAGAAACGCTCGCGCGGCAACCGCAAGCGGCGCGGCGGTCCGGGCGGCGAGAACCCGGGCAACGAAGCGCCGGTGGCGAGGCCGCCGGCAGCGCTCGACGACGACTTCGGCAATCGCCAGCGGCCGGACCGGCCGGTCCGGCCGGTCGGCGACGACGCCGGCAACGTGGCACCGGTGGCAAGAGCGCCGAAGGTCGTCGACGACGACTTCGGCAACCGCCAGCGGCGCGGCGGCCCCGCCGCCGAGAACGCCGGCAACGTGGCGCCGGCGATCAAGCCGCCCAAGATCGTCGACGACGACTTCGGCAACCGCTGACGCGCGCGGCCGCCTGCCGCGGCCCGCGGTTCAGTCGACGAAGAGGTCGGGCAGCAGCGGCGAGCCCGGCTTCACCGCGTAGGCGTCGAAGTCGCTGACCCCGGCCTCGCGCAGCACGTCCTCGTCGAGCAGGAAGCGGCCGGTCGTCGCCCGCGCGTCGCGGAGCAGAATCGCGTGCGCGGCGTCGGCAACGATCGCCGGCGTGCGCATCATCTCCGTGCGCTCCTGCGCGCCGGGAATCATCGCCACCGCGGCGGTCGCGATCACCGTCCGCGGCCACAGCGCATTGACGGCGATGCCGTCGGCGCGGAACTCCTCGGCCATCCCCAGCACGCACAGGCTCATCCCGTACTTGGCGATGGTGTACGCGACGTGGTCGCGGAACCACCGGGGATCGAGCGACGGCGGCGGCGAGAGCATCAGCACGTGCGGGTTGCGGCCGGCGCGCGCTGATGCCTGCAGCGCGGGCAGGCAGGCCTGCGTGCACGCGAACGTGCCGCGGACGTTGACGCCGAACATCAGGTCGAACCGCTTCATCGGCGTCGCGAGCGTCCCGGTGAGACTGATTGCGCTGGCGTTGTTGATGAGGATGTCGATGCCGCCGAAGGTCTCGACGGTGCGGGCGACGGCGACGGCGATCGCGCCCTCGTCGCGGATGTCGCAGGCGAGCGGCAGCGCGCGCCCGCCGGCGGCCTCGATCGCGGCCGCGGCCGAGTGGATGGTGCCGGGCAGCCTGGGATGCGGCGAGTCGGTCTTGGCGGCGATCGCGACATTGGCGCCGTCGCGCGCGGCGCGCAGCGCGATGGCGAGGCCAATGCCGCGCGAGGCGCCGGAGATGAACAGCGTGCGGCCGGCGAGCGAGGTCATGCCACAGTTCCCGGGCAGCGTTCAGGTCGAGCCGAACTTCGGCGCGCGCTTCTCGAGGAAGGCGTTGATGCCTTCGGCGAAGTCGGGTTGCGCGGTGCAGCGGCCGAAGCTGACCGCTTCCGCCTGCAGCTGCTCGGACAGCGTGCGCGACATCGACTCGCGGACCAGCCGCTTGGCGCCGCGCAGCGCGAACGCGGGCCCGCGGGCCAGCGAGTCGACGATCGCGGCCACGGCGCCGTCGAGTTCGGCCGCCGGCACGACGCGATTGACGAGGCCGAGCTCCTCCGCGGTCCGGGCGTCGAAGCGCTCGCCGAGCAGCATGATCGCCATCGCGCGCCGCATCCCGACCATGCGCGGCAGCGCCCACGAGCCGCCGCCGTCGGGGGTCAGCGCGATGTGCCGGTAGGCCGAGGTGAAGTAGGCGTCGTCGCTGGCGACGACGAGGTCGCAGGCGTTGGCGAGCGACAGGCCGAAGCCGGCGACCGCGCCGTGCAGCCGGCCGACGACCGGGTGCGGCATCCGGTGCAGCGCCTCGATCGCGGCGTGCACGCGCTCGACCATGCGCGTGAAGCCCTCCTGGCGGCGCGCGGGGGGCTGGGCGAGCTCGGCGGCGAAGGTCCGGATGTCGCCGCCGGCCATGAAGTGCCTGCCGGCGCCGCGCAGCACGACGACGCGCAGCGAGTCGTCGGCGGCGACTTCCGCGGTGCGCTCGACCAGCGCCTCGACCATCGCGTAATCGAGCGCGTTGAGCGCATCGGGCCGGTTCAGCGTGAGCGTCGCGACGGGACCGTCGCGCGCGAGAAGCACGGTGTCGTTCATGGGCTGGCGGGACGTTTTTGGCGCGCCGAGTCTAGCACGCGCGTCGGGGGCGGGCGGCCGCGGCGTCGCGCGGCGACCCCGCACGGACGCGGGGCTTCGGCGCGGCGGCCGGTCCGTGCCGCTGCAGCGCCAGGTCGACCGTCGCCGCGTGGATGTCGACGATGTCGTCGATCGACTCGGCGTAGCCGCCGGCCATGGCGATCGCCACCGGGATGCCGCGGGCTGCGAGCGCGTCGAGCACCAGGCGATCGCGTGCGGCGAGTCCTTCCTTGCTGAGCGCGAGGCGGCCGAGGCGGTCGCCGACGAAGGGATCCGCGCCGGCGAGGTAGATCGCAAGCCCCGCCTGCGCGCGCTCCAGGGCGCGCGGCAGCGCGGTCGCGAGGGTCGCGAGGTACGCGCGGTCACCGGTGCCGTCGTCGACCTCGACGTCGAGATCGGAGGCCGTCTTGCGGAACGGGAAGTTGCGCCGCCCGTGCAGCGAGAACGTGAACACGCTGTCGTCGCCGGCGAGGATCGCGGCGGTGCCGTCGCCCTGGTGGACGTCGAGGTCGACGACGACGACGCGATCCACGCGCCCTTCGGCCTGCATCGACCGTGCGGCGACCGCGGCGTCGTTGAACACGCAGAAGCCGACGCCGGCGTCGCGGTCCGCATGGTGGGTCCCGCCGGCGAGGTTGATGCCGCAGCCCTCGTCCAGCGCGCTCCGGCAGGCGGCGATGGTCGCGCCGACCGAGCGCCGTGCACGCTCGACCATCGCCGCCGACCAGGGAAAGCCGAGCCGGCGCTGCGCCTGGTCGTCGAGGCTCCCGGCCGCGACGGCGTCGATGTAGGCGCGGTCGTGGGCGCGGGCGAGCTCCTCGTCGGTCGCCGCCGGCGGCACGGCGAGGAGGTGCGCGGCAACGGTCGCGACGCGCTCGCGCAGCCGCGCGTACTTGGCCATCGGGAACCGGTGCCCGGCCGGCAGCGGCAGGACGAAGTGGTCGGCGTAGTAGATCCGCACGACCGTTCAGCCGCCGCCGCCGCCGCCGTCGCCGTCGCCGTCGCGGCGGAAAGGCGTCGATTCGGCGAGTTCGTCGACGGTGTGCGCGACGTCGATCCGTTCGCGCGCGCAGAATTCCGCCACCGGTTCCGCGAAGTCCGGGTCGGCGAGCGCGTGCGCCGAGTGCGTCGTGACCGGCGTCAGCCCGCGGGCGAGCTTGTGCACACCCTGCGCGCCGCCCTCGAACGCCGCGATCCCGCGCTCGATGCAGAATTCGATCGCCTGGTAGTAGCAGGCCTCGAAGTGCAGGCCCGGCACGTAATCGAGCGCGCCCCAGTAGCGTCCCCACAGCGTGGTCGCGTCGAACACGTCGAGCGCCGCGCACACCGGCACGCCGTCGCGACGGCCGATCGCCAGCAGCAGCTGGTCGCCCATCGTCGCGCCGATGCGCCGGAAGAACGGCAGCGACAGGTACGGCGTGCTGTGGTGCGCCTGGTAGGTGGTGACGTAGCAGCGGTGGAACAACGCCCAGTCGTCGGAGGTGATCGCCGTCCCGGTCCTGCGTTCGAACGTCACGCCGGCGTCGGCGACGCGGCGCCGCTCCTGCTTCACCTTCTTGCGCTTGTCGTGGTTGAACGCCGCGAGGTAGTCGCCGAAGTCGCGGTAGCCGCGGTTCTCCCAACGGAACTGCACGCCGTGCCGGATCATCATGCCGGCCCGCTCCGCCAGTGCCGATTCGGCCGCGGTGATGAACAGCAGGTGCAATGACGACGGCGCCGCGGGTCCCGTCCGGTGCACCTCGTCCAGTGCGGAGGCCAGCAGCGCGGCGCGGGCGGCGTCGTCGCCGGCAAGCAGGCGCGGTCCCGACGCCGGGGTGAACGGCAGCGCTGCGACCAGTTTCGGGTAATAGCGGCGGCCGTAGCGCCGGTAGGCATCGGCCCAGGCCCAATCGAACACGTACTCGCCGTACGAGTGCGTTTTGGCGTAGAGCGGCATCGCGCCGACGAGCGTGCCGTCGCGCCACGCCGTCAGGTAGCGCGGGGTCCACCCGGTCGCCGGCGACGCGCAGCCGGTCTGGTGCAGCGCATCCAGGAAGGCGTGCGAGGCGAGCGGCGCACCGCCCGCCAGGCGGTCCCAGTCGGCCGGCGCGATCGCGGATAGCGGCACGTCGTTGCGGACGGCAGGCGCGGGCGCGGCGGCGGTACCGGGGATGGCTGGCATCGTGGCCGGCACCGTTGCGGCGCCGGAGGGGAGGGCGGTGGTGGACATCGTCACGGATTCTTGCGGCAACGACGGCGCAAAGCAAGGCGCACCGGCGCCTGTCCAGTCAACGCGGACGATCTTCGGCGCGACGCAACGGGACGCGCGCCCCGCGTGCTACCATTTTCGGCGTGCAGATCGCGCTCGCCCAACTCGACCAGCAGGTCGGCGACCTCGCCGGCAACGCGCGGGCGATCCTGACCGCCGCGGCCGACGCCGCACGCGCGGGCGCGCGGCTGGTGGTGACCCCCGAGCTCTCGCTGTGCGGCTATCCGCCGGAGGACCTGCTGCTGCGCCCGGCGTTCATCGCCGCCTGCGCACGCGAGCTCGCGGCGCTGGCCGTGGCCCTCGACACCGCCGCGCCGCGTACCGCCGTGCTGGTCGGCTTTCCGGAGGACGCCGGACACGGACGGTGCCACAACGCGCTGGCGGTGCTTGCCGGCGGTCGCGTCGCGGACCTGTACCGCAAGCAGCGGCTGCCGAACTACACCGTGTTCGACGAGGAGCGCTACTTCGAGCCCGGCGACGCGGCGTGCATCGTCGACGTCGATGGCGTCGCCTGCGGCCTGATCATCTGCGAGGACCTCTGGTTCGCCGGGCCCGCGGCGCAGGCGAAGGCGGCCGGCGCGCAGTGCCTGATCGTCGCCAACGGTTCGCCGTACCACACCCGGCAGCAGACCCTGCGGCGCGACCAGACCGCGGCGCGCGCGCGCGAGACCGGCCTTCCCATCGTCTACGTGAATCGCGTCGGGGGGCAGGACGAGCTGGTGTTCGACGGTGCGTCGTTCGTCACCGATGCGCGCGGCGACGTCGTCCAGCAGCTGCCGGCGTGGCACGAGACGGTCGCGCTCGCGGCGTTCGACGGCGTGGTGCCGCGGCCGGTGCGCGGCGGCCTCGAGGAGCGGCTGGAAGCGCAGGTCTACCCGGCGCTGGTGACGGGAGTGCGCGACTACGTCCGCAAGAACCGCTTCCCCGGCGTCATCGTCGGCCTGTCGGGCGGGATCGACTCCGCGCTGACGCTCGCCGTCGCCGTCGATGCGCTCGGGCGCGACGCGGTGCGCGCGGTGATGATGCCGTCGCCCTACAACGCGCCGATCAGCCTCGAGGACGCGCGGACGATGGCCGGCCTCACCGGCGTGCGCTACGACGAGATACCCATCGCGCCGATGATGAACGCCTTCGACGAAAGCCTCGCTGCCGAACTCGCCGGGCGCCCGCCGGACGCGACCGAGGAGAACATCCAGGCCCGTATCCGCGGCACCCTGCTGATGGCGCTGTCGAACAAGTCGGGCTCGATCGTGCTCACGACCGGCAACAAGTCGGAGATGGCGGTGGGCTACGCGACACTCTACGGCGACATGGCCGGCGGGTTCGCGGTGCTGAAGGATCTGTCGAAGACGCTGGTCTACCGGCTGGCGCGCTACCGCAACGAGTTCGGCCGCATCATTCCCGAGCGCATCATCACCCGCGCACCCTCGGCCGAACTCCGTCCCGACCAGACCGACCAGGACTCGCTGCCTCCCTACGACGTGCTCGACGGCATCCTGGAGGCCTACGTCGAGCAGGACCGCAGCCCGGCGGAGATCGTCGCGCTGGGCTACCCGGCGGATGCGGTCCGGCAGGTCGTCCGGCTGATAAAGATTTCGGAGTACAAGCGGCGGCAGGCAGCGGTGGGCATCCGCATCACGCCGCGCGGCTTCGGCAAGGACTGGCGGTATCCGATCACCTCGGCGTGGAGCGACTGGAACGACGTTCCGGCCGCGTCCCCGGCGGCCTGAGTGCCGGCGCGGGCTGCCACCGCCCCGCCGGGCTGCGGAAGCCGGGAGCGCGGCGCCGGGCCGCGTTGGGCTCCCCCGGTTCGCCTCCGCATGGTTCCCGGGCGGCCGCGCCCCTAGTCCCTGCCGCGCTCCTCGTGTAAGCTCGAAATCCCTCTCCCACCGCCTTCTCGCCATGAAAAAAGTCGAAGCGATCATCAAGCCGTTCAAGCTGGACGAAGTCCGGGAAGCGCTGTCGGAAATCGGCGTCACCGGCCTCACCGTCACCGAAGTGAAGGGCTTCGGGCGCCAGAAGGGCCACACCGAGCTCTACCGCGGAGCCGAGTACGTCGTCGACTTCCTGCCGAAGGTCAAGGTCGAGGTCGTGCTCGCCGACAATCAGGTCGACGCCGCGATCGAGGCGATCATCAAGGCGGCGCACACCGGCAAGATCGGCGACGGCAAGATCTTCGTCACCGCGGTCGAGCAGGTCGTGCGCATCCGCACCGGCGAAGCCGGCGAAGCCGCCGTCTGATCAACCGTCGCAGGGAGACACCGCATGTCGATGCTGCAGGAATTCCGCGCGTTCGCGCTCAAGGGCAACGTCATCGATCTCGCCGTCGGCGTCATCATCGGCGCGGCGTTCGGCAGGATCGTCGATTCGCTGGTCAGGGACATCATCATGCCGGTGATCGGACTCGTCACCGGCGGCCTCGACTTCTCGAACAAGTTCGTCATGCTGGGCAGCGCGCCGCCGAATTACGCCGGGCCGATGACGTACGAGGCGCTGACCAAGGCCGGCGTTCCGCTGCTGGCCTGGGGCAACCTGATCACCGTGACGCTGAACTTCATCATCCTTGCCTTCGTGATCTTCTGGATCATCAAGCGCTTCAATGCGGCCAAGTCGAAGTTCGACGCGGCCCCGGCCGCGCCGGCGCCGACGCCGGAGGATGTCGCGCTGCTGCGGGAGATCCGCGATCTGCTGAAGAAGTGACGACCCGGCGCCGCACTTCGCCGCCGACGAAGCGGCGGCGGCTGGCGGCGACCAGGGGCGGGGCGGGCGCCGTCCGCGGCGTGCAAGGGGCCGGGTGCGGCGGCCGGTCGCGCCGGCGGCGTTGACCGCGGGGCAGGGCTTGGGCAGAATCGGGCGCAATGCCGCCTCCCCGCAGTGCGCCCGACGGTGCACCGCCCAATACGAACAAGACGGCCCCGGCGCCGGAATGTCCCCGCGCACGGTTACTTTCCATCCGGTCCAGGAGGACTTCATGTATCAACGCAAGCTTGTGCCGGTGCTGCTCGCCGCGCTGGCCCTGAGCGCGGGCGCCGCGCAGGCCGACATCAACGTGGGGGTGACGCTGTCCGCCACCGGTCCCGCCGCCTCGCTGGGCATCCCCGAGAAGAACACCTTCGAGCTGATGCCGGCGACGATCGGCGGCGAGAAGGTCAACTACATCATCCTCGACGACGGCTCGGACACGACCAAGGCCGTGACCAACACCCGCAAGCTGCTGAGCGAGAACAAGGTCGACGTCATCATCGGCTCGACCATCACGCCCAACTCGCTGGCGATGGCCGACGTCGTCGCCGACGCCGAGACGCCGATGATCTCGATGGCCGCGTCCGCGCGCATCGTCGATCCGGCGAGTCCCAAGACGAAATGGGTGTTCAAGACGCCGCAGAGCGACTCGCTGATGGCCGACGCGATCGCCGTCCACATGAAGGCCAACGGCGTGAAGACGCTGGGCTACATCGGGTTTGCCGATGCCTACGGCGACGGCTGGCTGGCCGAGATGAAGCGGTCGGCGCAGACCGCCGGCATCAAGGTCGTCGCCGAGGAAAAGTACAACCGCAACGACGCGTCGGTCACCGGACAGGTGCTGAAGCTCGTTTCCGCCGGTCCCGACGCGATCCTGATCGGCGCCGCCGGAACCCCGGGAGCGACGCCGCAGAAGGAACTGGTTGCGCGCAACTACAAGGGCAAGATCTACCAGACGCACGGCGTGGCCAATCCCGACTTCCTGCGCGTCGTCGGCAACGACGGCAACGGCACCTACCTGCCGTCGGGCCCGATGCTGGTCTGGGAGCAGCTGCCCGACAGCAACGCGAGCAAGAAGGTCGCCGCCGACTACGTCACCAAGTACGAGCAGAAGTTCGGCACGCGCTCGACGTTCGGCGGGCACGCCTACGACTCGTACCTGCTGCTGGCGAAGGCGATCCCGGAGGCGCTGAAGAAGGCGAAGCCGGGCACGAAGGAGTTCCGGGCGGCGCTGCGCGACGCGCTGGAGACGACGACGGTGCCGGCCACGCACGGCGTGTTCGTGATGACCGCGAACGACCACAACGGCCTCGACAACCGGGCCCGCGTGATGGTGAAGATCGAAAACGGCAAGTGGGTGCTGCAGAAGTGATCGACCCTCGCTGAGGAAGCCGGCTGCCCTCGCGCAGCCGGCTTTTTCATGTCCGCTGCCCGGCGAGCGTGCCGGGCACCGCAGGTTCCCGGCCCAACCGAGCGTCCACGATGGATCTCTCGATCTTCGCCCTGCTGGTGCAGGACGGCATCACCAACGGCGCGATCTACGCGCTGCTGGCGCTGGCGCTGGTGCTGGTGTTCGCCGTCACCCGGGTGATCTGGGTCCCGTCGGGCGAGTTCGTCGCGTTCGGCACGCTGACGCTGGCGGCGCTGCAGCCCGTCAACGGCCTGCCGCCGACGCAGCCACCGGGGACGGTGAGCCTCCTCGTCGGCATGGCGCTGATCGCCGGGCTGATGGAGGCGTGGTCGTGTTCCCGCCGCGGCGAGCGGCACCGGGTGCCGGTGCAGATGGCCAAGTGGACGGGCATCCCGGTGCTGATCGCAGGCGCCGCCTTCCTGCTGACGCGCATCGAGCTCCCGCTCTGGGCGCAGATCCTCGTCGCGCTCGCCATCGTCACCGCGCTCGGGCCGCTGCTCTACCGGATCGTCTACCAGCCGGTCGCCGAGGCGAGCGTGCTGGTGCTGCTGATCGTCTCGGTCGCCGTGCATTTCGCGCTGCTCGGGCTGGGCCTGCTGTTCTTCGGCGCCGAGGGCTCGCGCACCCCGGCGTTTGCCGCCGGCTCGTTCACCGTTGGCGCCGTCACCGTGAGCCTGCAGAGCCTGATCGTCGTGCTGACCAGCCTGGTGCTGATTGCCGCGCTGGCGCTGTTCTTCGGCCGGACGCTCTACGGCAAGGCGCTTCGCGCGACCGCGCTGAACCGCGTCGGCGCCCGGCTGGTCGGCGTTTCCCCTACGTTCACCGGCATGCTGACGTTCACTCTAGCCGCGCTGCTCTGCGCGCTGTCCGGCGTGCTGATCGGGCCGATCACGACCGTCTACTACGACTCGGGCTTCCTCATCAGCCTCAAGGGCTTCGTCGGCGCGATCATCGGCGGCCTCGCGAGCTACCCCCTCGCCGCCGCCGGTGCGCTGCTGGTCGGGCTGATCGAGGCGTTCGCTTCGTTCTTCGCGAGCGGGTTCAAGGAAGTGATCGTGTTCACGCTGATCATTCCGGTCCTGCTCTGGCGCAGCCTGACCGCGCAGCACCACGAGGAGGACGAATGACCGCCGCGACACCGCGCTGCGATCGCGGCTTCCGGGGACTGCAACGATGACCCGCCGCGGCGCCGTGCTGGTGTTCGCGGGATTCGTCGCGCTGCTGGTCGCGCTGCCCGTGGTCGCGCCGCCGTTCTGGGTGACGGTGGCGAACTACATCGGCCTCTACAGCATCGTCGCGCTCGGCCTCGTGCTGCTGACCGGCGTCGCGGGGCAGACGTCGTTCGGCCAGGCGGCGTTCGTCGGCATCGGTGCCTACACGACGGCGCTGCTGTGCACCCAGTACCAGATGTCACCGTGGGTCAACCTGGCCATCGGGCTCGCACTGACGCTGGCGGTGGCGCTGTTCCTTGGCTTCATCACGCTGCGGATGCGGGGGCACTACCTGCCGCTGGCGACGATCGCCTGGGGCATCAGCCTGTACTTCCTGTTCGGCAACCTCGGGTGGATGGGTGGCCACACCGGCATCACCGGAATCCCGCCGCTGTCGGTCGCCGGGGTCGAGCTGCGCGACGAGCGCTGGTTCTACTACCTGATCTGGGCGATCACGCTGGCGGCGCTGTGGTCGACCGACAATCTGCTGGACTCCCGGCCCGGCCGGGCGATCCGCGCACTGAAGGGCGGCCAGGACATGGCCGAGGCGTTCGGCGTCGACGGCGCACGGCTCAAGATCGTCGCCTTCGTCTACGCGGCGCTGCTCGCCTGCATCTCGGGCTGGCTGTACGCGCACCTGCAGCGGTTCGTCAACCCGACGCCGTTCGGCATCAACCAGGGCATCGAGTACCTGTTCATGGCGGTCGTCGGCGGCGCCGGCAGCGTCTGGGGCGCGGTGGTCGGCGCGACGGTGCTGACGATCGCCAAGCAGCTGCTGCAGGACATCCTCCCGCACATCCTCGGCCGCAGCGGGAACTTCGAGATCATCGTGTTCGGCGTCCTCATGGTGCTGCTGCTGCAGTTCGCCCGTGACGGCCTGTGGCCCTGGCTGGCCAGGCTGCTGCCGCCCGGAGCACCGCCGGCCGTTCCGGACGCGCCGCCGCTGCCGCGGCGCGACCCGCCGGCGACCGTCGGGCCGCTGCTCGAGGTGAAGGCGGCGCGCAAGCAGTTCGGCGGGCTGGTCGCGGTCAACGACCTGTCGTTCGAGATCCGCGCCGGCGAAATTCTCGGCCTCATCGGTCCCAACGGCGCCGGCAAGAGCACGACCTTCAGCCTCATCTCCGGTGCGGCGCCGCTGACCTCGGGCGAGGTGATCTTCCGCGGCGAGTCGATCGGCAGCCGCGCGCCGTACGTGATCGCGCGCAAGGGCATCGGCCGCACCTTCCAGCACGTCAAGCTGGTCGCCGGGATGTCGGTGCTCGACAACGTCGCGCTGGGGGCGTATCTGCGCGGAAGGGCAGGCGTGATCACCGCGGCGCTGCGCCTCGATCGCGCCGAGGAGGCGCGCACGCGGGCGGAAGCCGCGCGGGCGATCGAGCGCTGCGGACTCGCGGCCCACCTGCACGACGCCGCGGGCAGCCTGCCGCTCGGCAAGCAGCGGATCGTCGAAATCGCGCGCGCGCTCGCGGCCGACCCGACGCTGCTGCTCCTCGACGAGCCGGCCGCCGGCCTGCGCTACCTCGAGAAGCAGGAGCTCGCGGCGCTGCTGCGGCAGCTCAAGGCGCAGGGCATGACGATCCTGCTGGTCGAGCACGACATGGACTTCGTCATGGGCCTCACCGACCGGCTGGTGGTGATGGACTTCGGCGAGAAGATCGCCGAAGGCCTGCCGGCCGAGATGCAGAAGCACCCGGCAGTGCTCGAAGCCTACCTGGGCGGCGTATGACGACGATCCTCGAAGTCGAACGGCTGCACGTCGCGTACGGCAAGGTCGAGGCGGTGCACGACGTATCGCTGAAGGTGAGCGAGGGCCGGATCGTCACCGTGATCGGCCCCAACGGCGCCGGCAAGACGACGCTGCTGGCGGCGATCATGGGCCTGCTGCCGTCGCGCGGCCGCATCGCCTACGCCGGCGAGGCGGCCTCCGCGCTGCCGGTCGAGCAGCGGGTCGCGCGCGGGCTCATCCTGGTTCCGGAGCGGCGCGAGCTGTTCTCGGGCATGAGCGTCGCCGACAACCTCGAGCTAGGCGCGTTCCAACGGGTCCGGCGGGGCGATCGCGCCTGGCGGCAAACACTGGACGAGGTCTACCAGCGCTTTCCGCGCCTGGCCGAGCGCCGTGCGCAGTTTGCCGGCACGCTGTCCGGGGGCGAACGCCAGATGCTGGCGATGGGGCGCGCGCTGATGGGCAAGCCGAGGCTGCTGATGCTCGACGAGCCGTCGCTCGGTCTTGCGCCGCTGATCGTCCGCGAGATCTTCAGCATCGTTTCCAGCCTGCGGGCGACCGGTGTGTCGATCCTGCTTGTCGAGCAGAACGCCCGCGCCGCCTTGCAGGTCGCGGACTACGGCTACGTCCTCGAGACCGGCGAGCTCGCCATCGAGGGGCCGAGCGCCGAGCTTGCGGCCAATCCGCGGGTCGCCGCCACCTACCTCGGGAAGGCGGCCGTGGCGTAGTCGCGGGCATCGCCGGCAGGCGGGCGCCCTGCGGCCTCGCATTCCCCTGCCGGCGGCGGGGTCGCTCCCGGCCGTCGCGGCGCTTGCCGGCAGACCGCGGAACCTTCGACAATGGCGCCTTTCTCACCCGGGCCGGCTTCCCGCCGGCCCATCTTCCCAGGCCCACCGTGACCGATCTCTCGCTTCCCCCCGTCGGCGCCGCACTCGTGGCCGAGGCGCGCCGTCTGCTCCTCGATCCCGCGCAGCTCGACGACGCCCACCTGTCGCGCGTCCTGGCGTCGATCCATACGCACGAGGTCGATTTCGCCGACCTGTATTTCCAGTACTCGCGGGTGGAGAGCTGGAGTCTCGAGGAAGGCATCGTCAAGTCGGGCGCCTTCTCCATCGACCGCGGCGTCGGCGTGCGGGCGGTGCACGGCGAGCGCCAGGCGTTTGCCTATTCGGACGACATCTCGCTGGCGGCGCTCGAGGAGGCGGCGGTCGCTGCCCGCGCGATCGGCCGGCAGGGGCAATCTGCCGTCGCGCCGGTCGGGCGCCTCGGCCCCGCGCGCTCGCTCTACCTGCCCCAGGACCCGGTGGTCTCGCTGTCCGAGGCGGCCAAGGTCGCGCTGCTCGAACGGCTGGAGCAGAAGGCGCGGGCGCTGGACCGCCGCGTGGTGCAGGTGATGGCGTCGGTTGCCGGCGAGTACGAGGCGATCCTGGTCGCGCGCAGCGACGGTCTGGTCGCCGCCGACGTGCGGCCGCTGGTCAGGGTGTCGCTGACGGTGATCGTCGAGGAGGGGGGCCGGCGCGAGCAGGGCTACGGCGGCGGCGGCGGCCGCTTCGACTACGCCTACTTCGACGAGGCGATGCTCGACCGCTACGCGCGGCAGGCGGTCGACCAGGCGGTGCTGAACCTCGGCGCGCGCGACGCGCCGGCCGGAACGATGACCGTCGTGCTTGGACCCGGCTGGCCCGGCATCCTGCTGCACGAGGCGATCGGCCACGGGCTGGAAGGCGACTTCAACCGCAAGGGCACCAGCGCGTTCGCCGGCCGCGTCGGGCAGCAGGTCGCGGCCAAGGGGATCACCGTCGTCGACGACGGCACGATCGCGCAGCGACGCGGCTCGCTCAACATCGACGACGAGGGCAATGCCACGCAGCGCACGGTGCTGATCGAGGATGGGATCCTGAAGGGCTACATGCAGGACCAGCTGAATGCGCGGCTGATGGGCGTCGCGGCGACCGGCAACGGCCGGCGTGAGTCGTTCGCGCATCTGCCGATGCCGCGGATGACCAACACCGTCATGCTGGCCGGCGATCGCGATCCGGCGGAGATCCTCGCGTCGGTGCAGGACGGGCTCTACGCGGCCAACTTCGGCGGCGGCCAGGTCGACATCACCAGCGGCAAGTTCGTGTTCTCCGCGGCCGAAGCCTGGAAGATCGAGAACGGCAAGCTCGCCTATCCGGTCAAGGGGGCGACGCTGATCGGCAACGGGCCGGACGTGCTGACGCGGGTGTCGATGGTCGGCGTCGACCTGGCGATGGACGCGGGTGTCGGCACCTGCGGCAAGGACGGCCAGAGCGTCCCTGTCGGCGTCGGCCAGCCGACGCTGAAGATCGACGGCCTCACCGTCGGCGGGACCGCCTGACCCCCGCATCGGCGCGGGTGCGCCCCCACCGGCCCGCGCTGCGCGACGGCGGGCAATTCCCGGTCAGTGCAGCGGACCTTCCGGCGCCGAGGGCGCGGCGGCGGCGGGCACCGACGACGCGTGGTGGACCAGCAGGCGCCAGCCGACCGGCGTGCGCAGGAAGACGTTGGTCGCCACCGCGTAGCCGCGGGTGCTGCCGTCCGCTCCCAGCGACACCACCTCGATCGCGCTTTGCATCGCCATGCCGACCGACTCGATGACGACGATTTCCTGCAAGCGGAAGGTCAGGCTCGCGTCGCCGGAGAACAGCTGGTCCCAGCCCGACCGCACCGCGTCGTACCCCACCAGCCGCGTGCCTCCGGGATGCACACAGACGATTTCCTCGTCGTCGGCCCACGTCCCCATCATGGCGTCGACGTTCTTCGCCTCGAACGCCTGGTAAAACGCCAGCGCGGCGTCCTGCGGCGTCGTGTAGATGGGCGGGGTCCGCGTCTTGGCCATGGGGGGCGGTCAGGGTGCCGGCGCGGCTTCGGCCGCGGCGACGCGGACGAGATCATACACCGCGGCCGGGGCGAGGTCGGTCAGGCAGCGCAGGTGGCCGAGCGGGCATTCGCGCTTGAAGCACGGGCTGCACGCGATGTCGATCCGCGCGATGTGCGCCGAGGCCGCCAGCGGCGGCGTGTACGCGGGCGACGACGAGCCGAACAGCGCGACCAGCGGCGCGCCCACCGCCGCCGCGGCGTGCATCAGGCCGGAGTCGTTGCTGACGACGACGCGCGCAAGCGACAGGAGGTCGATCGCCGTCCCGAGGTCGGTGCGGCCGGTGAGGTCGCGCACCCGGCGCTCCTCGGGGATCGCGCCCAGCCGCTGCACCACGTCGGCGGCGGCGTCCTTGTCGTTGGGCGAGCCGATGATCCAGACCTGGAATCCGTCCGCCAGCAGCCGCGTCGCCAGCGCGGCGAAATGCGCGGGCGGCCAGCGCTTGGCGGGGCCGTATTCGGCGCCCGGGCACAGCACCGCCACCGGCGCGGTCGTGCGCAGCCGCAGCGCCTCGACCGCGGCGCCGCGGTTGGCGACGTCGGGCACCAGCACCGGGGCCGGCGGCGTCGGCACCTGCACCCCGGGATTGCCGGCCAGCGCCGCGAAGCGGTCGACCAGCCGCGGCATCGCCCGCGGGTCGAGCCGGCGCCGATCGTTGAGCAGGCCGTAGCGATGCTCGCCGCGATAGCCGGTGCGGTGCGGAATGCCGGCGAGCCACGGGATCAGCGCGGACTTCCAAGAATTCGGCAGCACGAACGCCCGCCGGTAGTTCGCCTTCCGCAACTCCGCCGCGACGGCGCGTCGAGCGGCGAGGTCGAGCGCTCCGTGAGGCAGCGGGTTGTCGATGACCCGCGCGACGCCACGCATCCTCGCGTAGACCGGGCCGCACCAGGGCGGCGCCAGGACGTCGATGTTCGGATCGCCGAACGGCTCGCGCAGCAGCGCGATCAGCGGCTCGGAGAGTATCGCATCGCCCACCCACGACGGCGCGACGACCAGCAGGCGCTCGGTCATCGCGCGCGCGGCGTGGTCAGTGACCCTTCGGCGCCGGCCCGTCGAGCCGGTACCGGGTGCCGCAATACGGGCAGCTCACGGTGCCGGTCGCGGCGACGTCGAGGAAGACGCGAGGATGCGACGACCACAGCGGCATCGCGGGATTGGGGCAGTGGACCGGCAGGTCCGGCGCGGTGACGACGACTTCGGGCACGTCCTTCACGTCGGCCATCGTCACACCCGGGCGAGCCAGGCTTCGCGTGCCGGGTTGCGGCCGTTGACCGTGTCGAAGTAGAGCGCCTGCAGCTTCGCCGTCACCGGCCCCCGCCCGCCGGTGCCGATGACGCGGTTGTCGAGCTCGCGGATCGGCGTGAGCTCGGCGGCGGTGCCGGTGAAGAACGCCTCGTCGGCGCAGTAGACCTCGTCACGGAGGATCCGCCGCTCGTGGATGGTGTAGCCGAGCTCGCGCGCGAGCGTCATCACCGTGTCGCGGGTGATGCCCTTGAGCGCGCCCGAGCCCATGTCCGGCGTGTGCAGCGCGCCGTCGATGAACAGGAAGATGTTCTCGCCCGAGCCTTCCGACACGTAGCCGGCGGGGTCGAGCAGCAGCGCCTCGTCGTAGCCGTCGTGGGTCGCCTCCTGGTTGGCGAGGATCGAGTTGAGGTAGTTCGCGCAGGCCTTGGCGCCCGTCATGGTGATGTTGACGTGGTGCCGGGTGAACGACGAGGTCTTCACGCGGATGCCCTTTTCCAGCCCCTCGGCGCCGAGGTACGCGCCCCAGGGCCACGCGGCGATCGCGACACGGACGGGGTTGGACTTGGCGGCGACGCCCATCGCGTGCGACCCGTAGAACGCGATCGGCCGGATGTAGCACGAGTCGAGCTTGTTGTCGCGGACGCAGGCGAGCTGCGCGGCGTCGATCTCGTCCTTGGTGAACGGGATCTTCATGCCGAAGATGTGGGCCGAGCGGAACAGCCGGTCGGTGTGGTCGCGCAGCCGGAAGATCGCCGGGCCGCGGTCGGTCTTGTACGCGCGGACGCCCTCGAAGACGCCCATGCCGTAGTGCAGCGTGTGGGTCAGGACATGCGTCGTGGCGTCGCGCCAGGGCACCATCTTGCCGTCGTACCAGATCACTCCATCGCGGTCGGCCATCGACATGGCGGGTTCTCCAAGGGGATGCGGGTCAAGAGTCGATTTTAGCGGAAATCGGCGCGACCGCCCGGCGGGCGCCGCGCGACCGCGCCTGCTCAGGCGCTCTGGCGCCAGGGCGCGCCGAACACCGCCTGCCACAGCGCGGTGACGGCTGCGCGTCGCTCCTGCTGCGACGCCGGGTCGACCCGCGCGTGCGGCGCGTCGGTGAGCCGGATCTGGTGCTGCAGGCGGCGAAAATCGCGATACGCATCCGCCGCCGCCGCCGCCGTCGCCGCGGGGACCAGCCCGAGCTCGCCGGCGATGCGCAGCAGCGCGATGTTGCCGAGGTTGCGCGTCAGCGCGGGATGCGCGGCGGCGTGGGCAAGCACGAGGTACTGCACCGCGAACTCGACGTCGACCATGCCGCCGGCGTCGTGCTTGAGGTCGAAGCGGTCGGTGGGATTCGGGTGTCCCGCGGCCATCTTGACGCGCATCTCGACCACGTCCGCGGCCAACTGCCCGGAATCGCGCGGCAGGCGCAGGATGGCGTCGCGCTCGCTCTCGAACGCGGCGCCCAGCGCGGCATCGCCGGTGACGAACCGCGCCCGCGTCAGCGCCTGGTGCTCCCAGGGCCAGGCCTGGGTCCGCTGGTACTTGCGGAAGGCAGCCATCGACGACACCATCAGCCCCGCGGCGCCGTCCGGACGCAGGCGCAGGTCGGTGTCATAGAGCTGGCCTGCCGCGGTGGTGCTGTTGAGCCAGGTCACGAGGCGCCGCGCAAGCCGCGCGTAGCGTTCGGGCGCCGCGTCGTCATCGTCACCTTCGCCATCGAACAGGAACACGAGGTCGAGGTCCGAAGCGTAGCCCAGTTCCTTGCCGCCGAGCTTGCCGTAGCCGACGATCGCGAACCGCGGCGGCGGCGCATCCGGACCGCAGAGGTGCGTCCACACCGTCGCGAGCGTGGCCTGCAGGATGATGTCGGCAAGTGCCGAGAGATGGTCGGCGAGCCGTTCGACCGTCAGCGTCCCGGCGAGATCCTGCGCCAGCAGACGGAACGCCTGCGCGTGCTGGAAATGGCGCAGTGCGTCCATCTGGCCCTCGGCATCGCCGACCTGGTCGGCAAGCAGGCGCCCGAGTTCGCGCCGCCACGCCTCCCAGTCGGGTTCGGCCAGCAGCACCCGCGCATCGAGCAGTTCGTCGAGCAGGATCGGATGGCGGTTGAGGTACGCGGCAGCCCATGCCGACGCCCCCATCAGCTGGGCAAGGCGCGGCAGCATCGCCGGGTGCTCGCTCAGCAGCGCGAGGTACGCGCTGCGACGGGCGACGGTCTCCAGCAGAGCCAGCAGGCGCAGGAAGACTTCCTGCGCCGAGGCCCGCGTGGCGTCGTCGGCGACGCCGGACCCGGGGCCCGCCGTTGTGGCGACGGCGAGCAGTTGCGGCACCAGCGCGTCGAAGCGCTGCTGCGAAAGTCCCGGCAGTCCGAGGTAGCGGGCACCGGCCTTGACGCGCTCGAGCCCGTCGGCGAGCGCAGCCGGATCGTCGAAGCCGGCACCGCCGAGCGTGGCCAGCGCGGTGTCGCGGGCGACGTCGCCGCGCCAGACCGCGGCGAGCGCATCGTGCAGCGTTCGGTCCGTGGCGCCGGCGCCGCCAGCCGGCGCGGGTCCGGCGGTGGACGTCCCGGGCGCAGCGGTGCCGGGGGGCGGGGCGTCGGACCCGAAGATCGCGGCAAAGTGCGCCGAGACCGCGCCCCGATGCGCGTCGAGCAGCGCATCGAACGCCGTGGTGCCGGCGGCGCCGGCAGCCTGCGCCAGCGCGGCGCGCTCGTCGTCGTCCGCCGGCAGCGTCTGCGTCTGCGCATCGTCGCGGTACTGCAGCCGGTGCTCGACGTCGCGCAGGAACACGTACGCGGCACGCAACTCGTCCGCCGCGCCCGCCGGCATCAGCCCGCGTTCGGCGATCGCCGCGATCGCGGGCAGCGTGCCGCGCGTGCGCAGCACCGGCTCCCGGCCACCGCGCACGATCTGCAGCGCCTGCACGATGAACTCGATCTCGCGGATGCCTCCGGGGCCGAGCTTCACGTTGGCGGCGTAGTCACGGCGCTTGCCCTGCTCGCGGATCTGGCGATGGATGTCGCGCAGACCCTCGTAGGCGTCGTAATCGAGATACTTGCGGAACACGAACGGGGTGACGATCGCCGCGAGCTCGTCGTGTCGCGAGCCGGTCAGCGGCCGCGCCTTGAGCCAGGCGTAGCGCTCCCAGGCGCGTCCCTGCGCGATCAGGTACTGCTCCAGCGCGACGTAGGGCACGGTCAACGGGCCGCTGTCGCCGTAGGGCCGCAGCCGCATGTCGACGCGGAAGACATAGCCGTCGGGCGTGCGGTCGTGCAGCGCGCCGATGACCCGGCGGCCCAGCCGGTCAAAGAACTCTCGGTTGGACAGGCCGCGCTCGCCGTCGGTCTCGCCGTCGTCCGGGTACGTGAACACGAGGTCGATGTCGGACGAGACGTTGAGCTCGCCGCCACCGAGCTTGCCCATGCCGATGACGACCAGTTCCTGCGCGCGGCCGACCGGGTCGCGCGGCGTTCCGTGTGCCTCCACCAGCGCGGCGTGATGCGCGGCGATCACCGCGCGGATCGTCGTTTCGGCGAGCCGCGTCACCGCTGCAACGACTTCGGAGAGCCCGCAATTGGCGGCGAGGTCGCGTGCGATCGTGTGCAGCATCAACCGACGCCGCAGCGCGCGCACCGCGACCGCCACCGCGGTCGGGTCGCCGGCGACGCCGGCCAGCGTTGCGTCCGCGTCGTGCCAGTCGAACGGCGCCCGCGCGGACGCGTCGAGCCAGGCGCGATCTTCCGGATGCGCGGCCAGCGCGGCGGTGGCATAGCGGCTGTAGGCGAGGGCGGCGGCGAGGTCCATTGGCATGGCGGGCGCGGAAGGCGTTGGCGGGCAGCGGGCGGCAGGCGAGGGACGGCGGGCGGCAGACTGCAGGCAGTGGGCAGTGGGCGCTGGACGTCGCGGCCGCACACGCGGGCGATGGTCCTCTCGTGCTCCCGCGACTCCCGGTCGGGCCGTCGGGCGCTTCGGCTACAATGCCATGCGCCATCCGCCGTCCATTATGCCCTCCACGCGCGCCACCTCAAGCGCCCAGCGCGCACCCCGACGCCGTTCACGGGCCCGGATCGTGCGCGCGCTCGCGTGGAGCGCCGCCGTGATCGCGATCGCTTTCGCGCTGACGCTGCTGGGGGTCCGGTTCGTCGTCTTCCCGCAAGTCGAGAGCCAGCGCGAGCGCATCGCGGCGATGCTGTCGGCGCAACTGCGCCAGCCGGTCGAGATCGGCGGCATTGCGACCGGTTGGGACGGCTGGAACCCGAAACTCGTCCTCACCAACTTTCGCGTGCGCGACCGGCTGGGCGCAGGCGAGACGCCGCTGGTCGAGCTGCCGGAGGTCGACGTCACGCTGGCGTGGACCTCGCTGCCGCTGATGCAGCTGCGGCTCAAGCAGCTGGTGATCGAGCGGCCGCGGCTTGCGGTGCGCCGCGACCGCGCCGGCGTGCTGCACGTCGCCGGACTCGAGTTCGACCCGACGCTGCAGAGCGACGATTCGCCACTCACCGACTGGCTGCTCCGGCAGCGCCGGATCATCGTCCGCGACGCGCTGATCACGTGGAACGACGACCTTCGCAATGCACCCCAGCTGGTGCTCGACCGGGTGCAGTTCCGGCTGGAGAACGAGGCGTTCGGTCAGCACCGGATGGGCCTGACCGGCACCCCTCCGGCCGAGCTCGCGGCACCGATCGACATTCGCGTCGAGGTCACCGGTTCGTCGCTGCGGGAATGGCAGAGTACGGCAGGACGCGCCTACGTGCGGCTCGACTATGCCGACGTCGGCGCGTGGCGCGAATGGCTGCCGCTGCCGGTGCGCATCGACCGGGGCAAGGGCGCACTCCGGCTCTGGTTCGACGTCGCCGCAGGGCGGGTCACCGGACTCACTGCCGACGTCGAGCTTGCCGACGTCCGGGGGCGACTGGCCGAAGGACTGCCCGACCTGGAGCTGCCGCACCTGGCGGGGCGACTGGCCTGGAAGGATGCCGACGGTGAGCGTGAACTCGCGTTCCGGCATCTGACGTTCACGACCGCCTCCGGCGTCGAGCAGCCTCCGCTCGATCTCGCGCTGCGGCTGTCGCTGCCCGACGCCGGTCGGACGGCCGGCGGCGAGCTCAGCTTCGACCGGGTCGAGCTCGAGCCGCTGCGGACGCTGGCCGTCCATCTGCCGTTGCCCGAACGTTTGCGCGTCGACCTCGCACGCCTCGCGCCGCAGGGCGCGCTGACCAAGGCGCGGCTGCGCTGGGACGGCGAATGGGACGCGCCGACGGCCTTTGCGCTGGCCACCGGGTTCGATCGGCTGGGGATCGCGGCACAGGGCGCCATGCCCGGTGTGCGCGGCGCGTCGGGCAGCGTCGAAGCGACGCAGGCCGGGGGCACGTTGCGCCTCGCCAGCCGCACCGCGACCATCGACTCGCCCGGGAACTTTGCGGAGCCGCTGGGCTTCGACACGCTCGACGCGGAGGTGCGCTGGACCCGCGACGCGGCGCGCACCGAGGTGCACGTCGACAAGCTTGCGTTCGCGAATCCGCACGCGACCGGCAGCGCCAGGGGGGTCTGGCGTTCGCTGCCGCAGGGCCCCGGGGAAATCGATCTCACCGCGTCGATCCCCCGCGTCGACGTCCGCAATCTGCACCCGTACCTGCCGCGCTGGCTCCAGGCATCGACTCGCGACTGGGTCCGCCTCGGGCTGCTGCAGGGCACCGGCGAGGACGCCCGGCTGGTGCTGAAGGGCGACCTCGCGCAGTTCCCGTTCGCCGACGGCAAGCAGGGACAATTCCTGGTGACGGTGAAGGCGCGCGGCGTCGACCTCGAGTACGCCGACGGATGGCCGCGACTGCAGCGTGCCGATGCCGACGTGCGGTTCGAGGGTCCCGGCCTGCACATCGCGTTGCAGCGTGCCGAGGTGCTGGGAGCGCAGGTCGGTCCCACCCGCGGCGACATTCCGGACCTCAATCCCGTCTATCCGCAGCTGACGATCGTCGGGGAGGCTCGCGGGCCGACGGCGGAGTTCCTGCGCTTCATCGAGCGCAGCCCGGTCGGAGGCTGGATCGACCACTATACCGACGGCATCGAGGCGCAGGGGCAGGGGTTGCTGGCGCTTCGGCTCGAGCTGCCGCTGGGCAAGGCGGATGGGCAACGCGTCGCCGGCGAGTTCTCGCTGACGGGCAACCAGCTCCGTCTCGCCGGCGTGCCGCCGCTGCGCGAAGTCAACGGCAAGCTGCTCTTCACCGAACACGACCTGCGCGGGCGCGACATCACCGCCGAAATCGTCGGTGGGCCGGTCCGGATGGCGCTGTCGTCCGCCGAGGGTCGCGTGCGGGTCACTGCGGGCGGGACCGCCGACCTGGCGCAGGTCGGCAACGAGTGGCCGTCGGACTTCTCGACGCGACTCGCAGGCAGCGCCGAATGGACGTTCACCGCCGACGTGCGACCGCACTTCTCGGCGTGGACGATCGAAAGCCCGCTGCGCGGCGCCACGCTCGACCTGCCCGTGCCGCTGGCCAAGACAGCGGCGGAGACCATCCCGCTCAAGATCGAACGGCGGCCCGTCGCGAACACCGCCAATGAGGACGCGGTGACGGTCACCTACGGACGCAAGCTCGCGGCAGCGCTCCACCGCCGGCTCGACGAGCGCGGCGATGCCCGCATCGACCGGATGCAGGTGCTGGTCGGCGCGCCGGTCGAACGCGGCGAGCAGCCGGGCGCCGAGCGTCCCGGGGTCTGGGTCATGGCCGAGGTGCCGGCGCTCAACGTCGACGACTGGCTTGCGCTTTCGCGGCAGGCGGACGCCGGGACGGCGGCCAGACCCGCGAGCGGCAGCGGCGGACTGCCGGTGCTCCAGGGCATCGACATCGAGGCCGGCCGGCTCGAGGCGATCGGGCGTCGCCTCAACGACACCCGACTGGCGGCGCGACGAGTCGGCGACGACTGGCGCCTCGACGTCCGCGCACGCGAAGTCACCGGGACCGGCGTCTGGTCCGCCGCTACCGCCGCAGCGCCGAACGGGCGGCTGGTCGCGCGCCTCGAGCGTCTGACGGTGCCGTCCGACGGGGACCTCGTGCCCTGGGGCGGTGCCGCCGAAGCGCGGGGCGAGCGCAAGGCCGACGTGGCAAACCCATGGCCCACGCTTGACGTCCAGGCGGCCTCGTTCGTCGCGCGCGGGCGCGACCTCGGGCGCCTCGAACTGGTCGCGCAGCCGAAAGGCAGCGACTGGCAGATCGAGCGGATGGCGCTCGCCAACGACGGCGGGCGCCTCGACGCCGAGGGCACCTGGCGCGTCACCGGTGCGCAGCAGCAGACCAAGCTGGACGTGACGCTCGACCTGACCGAAGCGGGCACCTTCCTCGGCCGGCTCGGCTACCCCGACCAGATCGTCGGCGCGCCGACCCGGGTCACCGGCCAGCTTGCCTGGACCGGCGCGCCCAACGAATTCGACTACCCGTCGCTCAACGGCACGTTCCGCGTGCAGACCGGCGCCGGTCGATTCACCAAGGTCGACCCCGGCCCCGGCAAGCTGCTGGGCGTGCTGTCGCTGCAGGCGCTGCCGCGCCGGATCACCCTCGACTTCCGCGACGTGTTCAGCGAGGGATTCGCCTTCGACGAAATCAGCGGCACCGTGCGCATCCGCAACGGCGTGCTGTCCACCGACAACTTCCGCCTGGTCGGGCCGGCGGCGCAGGTGGCGATCGCGGGCGATGCCGACCTCGCCCGCGAAACGCAGCGACTCACCGTGCGGGTGCAGCCGACGCTGTCGGCCGGCGTCTCCGCCGGAGCCGCGCTGCTATTCTTCGCCAATCCGCTGGTCGGCGTCGCCGTCGGCGCCGGTTCGCTGCTCGCGCAGAAAGTCCTCAAGGATCCGATCGAACAGATGTTCACCTACGAGTACCTGGTCACCGGAAGCTGGTCGGATCCCATCGTTTCGCGCGGCGGGCTCGCCTCGACCGCCAGTGCGCCGGCGCCGGCCGCGCCGACGGCCCGATAGGACGGCGACGATGGCCGCCGCAAACGATCGCAGTGCCGAGGTGCCTCGGTTCCGCGTCGCGGCCGTCCAGATGGTTTCGGGCGGCAGTGTCGCCGAGAACCTGGCGCAGGCCGAGCCGCTGATTGCCGCCGCCGTGGCCGAGGGGGCGCGGCTGGTGCTGCTGCCCGAGTATTTCGGCGTCCTCGGCGCACGCGCGACCGACAAGGTGGCGGCGCGCGAAGCCGACGGTGACGGTCCCCAGCAGGCGTTCCTGGCGCGCCTCGCCCTCGCTCACGGGATCTTCCTCGTCGGCGGCACGGTGCCGCTGGCGTGCGCGGACCCCGCCCGCGTGCGCAGCGCGATGCTCGTCTACGGCCCCGAAGGCGAGCGTGTCGCGCGCTACGACAAGATCCACCTGTTCGCATTCGCCCGTGGCGACGAGAGCTACGACGAGCGGCGGACGATCGAGCCGGGAACGTCACCGCAGGCCTTCGACTCCCCGGTCGGCCGCGTCGGCCTGTCGATCTGCTACGACCTGCGTTTTCCGGAGCTATTCCGTGCGCTCGGCGACTGCGCGCTCGTCCTCGCTCCGTCGGCGTTCACCGCGACCACCGGCGCGTCGCACTGGCATCTGCTGCTGCGCGCGCGCGCGGTCGAGAACCAGTGCTACGTGCTGGCAGCGGCGCAGGGGGGAACGCACCCTGCCGGCCGCCGCACGTACGGGCATTCGGCGCTGATCGACCCGTGGGGGCGGATCGTGGTCGAGCGGGCGGAGGAGGGGCCGGGCATCGTCGTCGGCGACGTCGACCCGGCGCGCATCGCCGAGGTGCGCGACGAGCTGCCGGCGCTCGCGCACCGGGTGCTGCGCTGAGCCGGGTCGGCTAGCTTCCGCGCAGCAGCACCAGTAGCGCGCCGCCGCCGCCGGCGTGACGAGGGGCTTCGACGTAGGCGAGCACGTCGTCCCAGTGCGCGAGCCAGCGGCGCACCTTGCCCTTCAGCACCGGCTCGCGATTCGGCGAAGTGAGTCCCTTGCCGTGGATCACGCGGACGCAGCGCAGCCCCTGCTGCCTGGCGATGAACAGGAAATCGGCCAGCGAGTCGTGCGCCTCGTGGGTGATCATTCCATGCAGGTCCAGCTCCGCCTGCACCGACCAGTGGCTGCGGCGCAGCTTGGACAGGATGTCGGTGCCGAGTCCCGCGCGCAGGAAGGTCTGTTCGCTTTCGAATTCCTGCCCGACTTCCCAGCTGTGCGGCGCCGGTTCGGCGCCGTACTTCGATGCCTGCAGGGCGTCGGCCTCGTCGGCGAGACGCTGGCGGGCGATCGGCGCCGGGCGCGGACGATGCGGCGCCGCCTTGTTCGGCGGCGGCAGCCGCTTGACGTCGGCGAACGCGCGCGCGAGGTCGACGTCGCCATCGGCGTGCTTGGTGGCGGCGACGCCGCGCCGGCCCGGCGCGGGCGGCGCCGGCGTGCCCGGATTGGCGGGACGCACGCCGGCGACCGGCCGGTGCGGCGTCGATCCGGGACGGCGGGGCGTGGCAGTCGCGCGATGCGGCGTCGTCGCGCCGGCGGCCGCCGCCCTGGCGCGTGCGGCGTCGAGCAGGGCCTTCAGGTCGTCGAGTTTGGCCATGGCGTGGTCAGGCGGTCCGCACGGCGGCGCCAGCTGCGCGCCGACACCCGTCGCCGGCGCGCCTCGGGAACGCAGCGTCCCGGGCGCCGGCCGGCAGGCGTTCAGCCCTTCGATTCCAGGTACGCCTCGGCGTCGAGCGCCGCCATGCAACCGGTGCCGGCGGACGTGACCGCCTGCCGGTAGACGTGGTCGGCCACGTCGCCCGCCGCGAACACCCCGGGCACGCTGGTCGCCGTCGCGTCGCCGGCGCTGCCGCTCTTGACCCGGATGTAGCCGCCCGTCATGTCGAGCTGGCCTTCGAAAATGCCGGTGTTGGGGGTGTGGCCGATGGCGATGAACACGCCGTGGACGGTGAGATCCTGAGTGCGGCCGGTCTGCACGTCCTTCGTCCGGACGCCGGTGACGCCGGTCTTGTCGCCGAGCACCTCGTCGAGCGTCTGGTTCCACAGCACGCGGACGTTGCCGCCGTCGCCGGTCTTGGCCAGGAGCTTGTCGATCAGGATCGCCTCGGCGCGGAACTTGTCGCGGCGATGCAGCACCGTCACCGACTTCGCGATGTTCGACAGGTAGAGCGCTTCCTCGACCGCGGTGTTGCCGCCGCCGACGACCGCGACGTCGCGTCCCTTGTAGAAGAAGCCGTCGCAGGTCGCGCAGGCCGACACGCCCTTGCCCATGTACGCCTCCTCGGACGGCAGCCCGAGGTAGCGTGCCGACGCACCGGTGGCGACGATCAGCGCATCGCAGGTGTACTCGCCGTTGTCGCCGACGAGACGCAGCGGCCGCGACTTGAAATCGACGGTGTGGATCTCGTCGAAGATCATCTCGGTCTCGAAGCGCTCGGCGTGCTGCTGGAAGCGCTGCATCAGGTCGGGTCCCTGGACGCCCATCGGATCGGCCGGCCAGTTGTCGACGTCCGTCGTCGTCATCAGCTGTCCGCCCTGCGCGAGGCCGGTGATCAGCACCGGCTTCAGGTTGGCGCGTGCGGCGTATACTGCGGCGGTGTAGCCGGCGGGGCCGGAACCGAGGATCAGCAGGCGTGCGTGCTTGGTGGTCATGCGTATCTCGCTTGGAGTGACAGCGGGGAGCATAGCTGATATGGGGCCGGCGTTCCGCACCGCAAACGGGACCGCGGCACGGCGCCGGGGTCGCATCGATCGCGCGCGGCTCCCGCCGACCTGCGCGCGCCGCCCAGCCCCGATCCATGTATAATAAGCCGCATGAAGTTAATGCGGCAATTTCATGTTTCTGAAGCGTAAAGAGACTGCCACCAGGCGCCGCAGCGTGACCGCCGACAACGCCCCCGCATCGCTCTCGCCCCGCTTCGCGCGGCTGGTCCGCGAGTCGTGGTGGCTGCTGGTCGTCGCCGCCTTCCTGTGGCTCGCGCTGGTGCTCGCGAGCTACACCAAGACCGATCCCGGGTGGTCGTTCTCCGGTGCCGGCCTGCCGCTCGGCAACAGGGGCGGGGTCGTCGGGGCGTGGGTGTCGGACCTGCTGCTCTATCTCTTCGGCTTCTCGGCCTGGTGGTGGGTGGTCGCCGGCGTGGTGCTGGTCGTCGCCGGGTTCCGCCGCGTGCTCGATCCGGAGCGCGAGACCGACCACCCGTTGGCCCTGGCCGTGCTCGGATTCGTGCTGGTGCTGTTCGCCAGCGCCGCGCTCGAAGCCATCCGCGTCTACCGCCTTCCCGTGAGCCTGCCGCTGGCGCCGGGCGGCGCGCTGGGCGACTTGGTCGGCCGAGGCCTCGGCCGCGCCATCGGATTCAACGGCGCGACGCTGGTCCTGCTGGCGCTGTTCGCCGTCGGCTGCACGCTCTTCTTCGGCTTCTCCTGGCTACGGGTCGCCGAGCGGATCGGCACCGCGCTGGAACGCGGCATGCAGTGGGTGCGCCGGCGTGCCGAGGAGCGGCAGGACCGGCGGATCGGCGAGCAGGCGGCGGCGTTCCGCGAGGCGATCGTCGAGCAGCAGCGCGACGAGACGCCCGAGCGCGAGCCGATCATCGTCGTGCCGGCGGTGGTCGAGGTGCAGAAATCGCAGCGGGCGGCGAAGGAGCGCCAGCGTCCGCTTTTCCAGGAGCTGCCCGACTCGCCGCTGCCGCCGCTGGCGCTGCTCGACGACGCGCCGGGGGCGAGCGACGCGATCGTGTCGGCGGAAACGCTGGAGTTCACCTCGCGCCTCATCGAGCGCAAGCTCGCCGATTTCGGTGTCGCCGTGAAGGTGCTTGCGGCCTACCCGGGCCCGGTGATCACCCGCTACGAAATCGAGCCCGCCGTCGGCGTCAAGGGCGCGCAGATCGTCAACCTGATGAAGGACCTGGCGCGCGCGCTGTCGGTCGTCAGCATCCGCGTCGTCGAGACGATTCCCGGCAAGTCGTGCATGGGGCTCGAGCTGCCGAATCCGAAGCGCCAGATCGTCAAGCTGATCGAGATCCTCGCCTCGACGACGTACAACGACAACGCCAGCATGCTGACCTTGTCCCTGGGCAAGGACATCGCCGGCAAGCCGGTCGTCGCCGACCTCGCACGGATGCCGCACCTGCTGGTCGCCGGCACCACGGGCTCCGGCAAGTCGGTCGCGGTCAACGCGATGATCCTGTCCCTGCTGTACAAGGCCGAGCCGAAGCAGGTGCGCCTGATCCTGGTCGACCCGAAGATGCTGGAGCTCTCCGTCTACGAGGGAATCCCGCATCTGCTGGCGCCGGTCGTCACCGACATGAAGCTCGCCGGCAACGCGCTCAACTGGTGCGTGGGCGAGATGGAGCGCCGCTACAAGCTGATGAGCACGCTCGGCGTGCGCAACCTCGCCGGGTACAACGCCCGGATCATCGAGGCGAAGAAGGCCGGCAAGCCGCTGACCAATCCCTTCACGCTGACGCCCGAGGCGCCCGAGCCGATCGAGGAGATGCCGTTCATCGTCGTGGTCATCGACGAGCTGGCCGACCTGATGATGGTGACCGGCAAGAAAATCGAGGAGCTCATCGCGCGAATCGCGCAGAAGGCGCGCGCGTCGGGCATCCACCTGATCCTGGCGACGCAGCGGCCCAGCGTCGACGTGATCACCGGGCTCATCAAGGCGAACATCCCGTCGCGGATCGCCTTCCAGGTCGCGAGCAAGGTGGATTCGCGGACGATCCTCGACCAGATGGGCGCGGAGACGCTGCTGGGGCAGGGCGACATGCTGTTCCTGCCGCCGGGCACCGGCTACCCGCAGCGCATCCACGGCGCGTTCGTCTCCGACGCCGAGGTGCACCACGTGGTCGAGCACCTCAAGGCGCAGGGCGGCGCGCAGTACCTCGACGGCATCCTCGAGGGCGGCGGCGGCGACGACGCGATCGACGGCGTTTCCCTCGAAGGCGCCGACGCCGAGTCCGACCCGATGTACGACCAGGCGGTGCAGGTCGTGCTGCAGACGCGGCGGCCGTCGATCTCGCTGGTGCAGCGGCACCTGCGGATCGGGTACAACCGAGCCGCGCGGCTGATCGAGCAGATGGAGCGCGCCGGGCTCGTCTCGCCGATGCAGACCAACGGCAACCGCGAAGTGCTGGTGCCGGCGGGCAAGGGCGAAGCCAATTGACGCCACCGCGATCGGCGCGGGGCACCGCGGCGGCGCTGGTCGCGGCCGCGCTCGTGCCCGGCCACGCATCCGCCGGTCCGGTCGAGGTGTTCCGGACGGGGCCGCGCTACTGCCCGCAGGAGCGCGCCGCGGACGCGCCGGCGGTGACGCAGGCGGAGGCCGAAGCGATCGCGCGAAGGCTGCTGCCGGACCAATTCTGCGGCCCGACGACCTTCGTCGGGGGCTGCGACACCGAGACCGAGTTCGCGCTGGGCGCCTGGCGGGTCTACGTCCACCAGTTCCGCGCGCGACCCGGCGTGCACGACTGGGGCGGCCTCACCCACACTTACGTGATCCTCGACCGCGTCGGCAATTGCCTCGCGAACATCCCGGGAACGGAACCCGGCGCGCCACGCTGACTCTCAGACTGATGATCCCCGACTTCAATCGCCTGGCGCGACTCCTCGCGGTCGCGTTCCTGGTCGCCGCCGGCACCGCCGGTGTCGCCGCCGGCGCCACGCTCGACCGCCTGCGCGAGTTCGTTCGCGAGACGCAGACCGCGCGGGCGCAGTTCACGCAGACGGTCGTCGATCGCGCGGGTCGCACGACGCAGAGCGCGCAGGGCGAATTCCTGCTGTCGCGGCCCGGGAAGTTCCGCTGGACCGTCGACAAACCGTACAAGCAGCTGATCGTCGGCGACGGCGAGAAGATCTGGTTCTACGACGAGGACCTGCAGCAGGTCATCGTCCGCGGCAGCCGCGACGCGCTGGGCGCCACGCCGGCGGCGCTGCTGTCGGGCCGGGAGGACGTCGAGAAGGCGTTCTCGTGGCAGGACCTGCCTGCCTCCGACGGGCTCGACTGGCTGGCGGCGACGCCGCTGGCCAAGGACGCCGCGTTCGCCGAGATCCGCCTGGGATTCGACGCGCGGGGGCTGGTTGCGCTCGATCTTCTCGACGCGTTCGGCCAGCGCTCGAGCATCCGCTTCACCGCGATGCAGCGCAATCCGAAGCTGCCGCCCGAGACGTTCCGGTTCGTCCCGCCGAAAGGCGCGGACGTGCTGGGCGAGGCCCGGTAGCGACGCAGCAGGCAACGCCGTCGCCCGCCGCGTAAGGGGTTCGTGCGGGAGCGCCGGGGCCGGCAGGCATCACGGCAGCGGCTTGCCCTTTTCGGCCAGCACCGTGCGCAACCGGTCAGGGTAGTCGGTGATGAGGCCGTCGACGCCGAGCTCGATCAGGCGCCCCATCTCGGCGGGGTCGTTGACCGTCCACGGCACGACCGCGAGGCCGAGCGCCTTGGCCTCGGCGACGCCGGTTGCATCGACGTTGCGCCAGAACGGGCTCCACGACCGGCAGCCCGCCGCCTTCACCAGCTTCGGCACCGAACCGCCGTGGCCCGCCAGCGACAGGCCGTCGGTCCACGCCGACGGCTTGCCGTCCCGGTCGGCGACGTTGTCGTTCGACTCGGTCCGGATGGTCAGGCAGGCGGTGGCGACGCCGGGGGTGAGGCTGTGCACCGCGCGCAGCGTCCGCCAGTCGAACGACTGCACCGTCGTCCGCGACCCCATCCCCGCGCGGTCGATCGCCGCGGCGACGGCCGAGGCGAAAGTCGCCGGGTCGGCGGTGTCCCCGGGCCGGTCGGGGAAGATCTTCGTCTCGACGTTGAGGCGCACCGGCCGCGCGTCGGCCCGCGCGAGGTCGAGCACCTGCGCGAAGGTCGGGTAGCGTTCGCCGTCGACGCCCTGCTGGAGCGGCCACTGCTTTGCGTACGCGGACGCGGGATTGACGCGACCGACGTCGTAGCGGAGCAGTTCCTCCAGCGACAGCGAGCGGATCAGCGGTCCGCGTGCGGCGAGCCACCGGCCGTCGGGGTCCCGCGCGAGGTCGGCGCTTACGTAGGGATCGTGCGCGACGACCAGCACGCCGTCGCGGGTCAGCGCGAGATCGAGCTCGAGCGTCGACACGCCGACCGCGAGCGCCTTCCGAAACGCCGCCATGGTGTTTTCCGGGGCGAGTCCGCGGGCGCCGCGGTGGCCCTGCAGGTCGAACGCCGCGACTGGCGCCGGCGAGCACGGCAGCAGCAGCAGCGCGAGCAGACAGCACGCGCCGACGGCCGCGGCGGAGGACCGCCGGCAGGGTGCGCGGGGACCGCCGGGTCGGCGCGCAGCTCGGTCGGGCTCGCGCGCATCGATCGCGGCTGCTTCGGCGCGTGCGGCCCGTGCGGCGCGAGGCGCGAGCGGCGCGCGAGGCACGCGGGGGGCGACAGGTCGGGTGGCGGGCATGATCGGGGTCCCGGGTGGCGGAGCGCCGTGCGCTGGCGGTCCGGTGAAGGATCGTCGCCGCTGCGTGGACGGCCGAAGCGATGGGCGGCGGGCTCGATTGTACGGGAGCCGCAACGACCGGCCCTCGGCCGTCCCCAGCTCATTCGCTATGATGCAGGGTGTCCGTCGCCGTCCAACGCCCGGCGCCGCCGCCACGTCCATGACCGATCTCTTCGCCGCCGCCGCCGTCACGCCCGCCAGCGTCCCGCTGGCCGAGCGCCTGCGCCCGCACACCATTGGCGACGTCATCGGGCAGCGGCACCTGCTGGCGCCGGGCAAGCCGCTGGCGGTTGCGTTCGCCGCCGGGCGGGCGCATTCGATGATCCTGTGGGGACCGCCCGGCGTGGGCAAGACGACGATCGCGCGCTTGATGGCCGACGCCTTCAACGCCGACTTCGTCGCGCTGTCGGCGGTGCTCTCGGGCGTGAAGGAGATTCGCGACGCGGTCGCCCGTGCCGAGATGACGCGGGCGCAGTCGGGCAGGGCGACGATCCTGTTCGTCGACGAGGTGCACCGCTTCAACAAGAGCCAGCAGGACGCGTTCCTGCCGCACGTCGAGTCGGGGCTGTTCACCTTCGTCGGCGCGACCACCGAAAACCCGTCGTTCGAGGTGAACTCGGCGCTGCTCTCGCGCGCCGCCGTCTACGTGCTGGAGCCGCTCGACGCCGATGAACTGGCCGAACTGCTGGAGCGCGCACGCGCCGCGGCGATGCCGGCGACGGAACTCGCGCCGGAAGCGCGCGACGGCGCTCGTCGCCTATTCCGACGGCGACGGGCGACGCCTGATCAACCTGGTCGAGCAGCTGGCGGTGGCGGGCGGCGGCAAGGCGACGATCGACGTCGCGTTCGTCGAGGCGACGATCGCCCGCAGCCTGCGCCGCTTCGACAAGGGGGGCGAGGCGTTCTACGACCAGATATCCGCCCTGCACAAGTCGGTGCGCGGCTCCGATCCGGACGCCGCGCTGTACTGGATGGCGCGGATGCTCGACGGCGGTGCCGATCCGCTCTACGTCGGGCGCCGGGTGATCCGGATGGCGACCGAGGACGTCGGACTCGCGGATCCGCGCGCGCTGCCGCTGGCGATCGCCGCCGTCGAGACCTACGAGCGGCTGGGCTCGCCGGAAGGGGAGCTCGCGCTGGCGCAGGCGGTCGTGTACCTCGCCGTGGCGCCGAAGTCCAACGCCGTCTACACCGCGTGGGGCGCCGTCCGCGCCTTCATCGCCAACGACGGTTCGCGGCCGGTGCCGTTGCGGCTGCGCAACGCGCCGACCAAATTGATGAAGAACCTCGACTACGGCAAGGGTTACCGCTACGCGCACGACGAGGCGGATGGATACGCGGCGGGGGAGACGTACCTGCCCGACGGCATGCCGCGCCCGGGCTGGTATGACCCGACCGACCGCGGCTTCGAGTTGCGCATCCGCGACAAGCTGGCGGAGCTGCGGGCGCGCGATCGCGACGCGGGGGCGTAGCCAGTCCGCGCCGCGCCTCTGGCTGGCAGCTTGCGGCCACGAGGCGGGGTCGCAGGGTGCGCGCGCCGCGACCGTCTGCCGGAGGCATTCCTGCGCCCGGCCGCTCCCCCGACGGTCGACGGCGCGCGACCGTCGTGTCACGCGAGCGAAGCCGCGCTCAGAACGAGTGGCAGGGGAGATTCACCTGGCGCCGCGGGCTGGCCTCGGCATCGACGCCCATCTCCGCGCACAGCGCCCAGGCGAGTTCGACGCAGGACGCCTTCGAGCCGCCGGACTCCCGGGCACGCTCGATCCGCCCGTACTCCCGCAGGAGCGCGTCATGCTCCTGGGGCGGGATCGCTTGCGCGGCCATCGGGAACAGGATGTTGTCCTCCTTGTAGATGTGCTGCGCCAGGAGTTCGCCGTAGGCATGCGCGTAGTCGGCCAGGGTGCCCGCCACGCCGCGATCGCCGGCGGCCCAGCGCTCGGCGGCCTTGCCCAGGCCCGTGGTGAGCTCGCGCGCACGGTCGTGCTCGTACAGCATCACGCCGATCGGCCCGTCGTCCAGTGGCAGTCCGTGGCGTGCCATCGCCGCGAACAGCACGCCTTCCTCCTTGCCGTGGTGGTAGCCGTCGGCGAAGTGGCGGAGGAAGCGGGTGGCGTCGAGGAAGAACGCCGGGACGCACGTCCGCGTCCGCCTCGAGCCGGTCTGCCGCGGCGTCGAGGGCGGCGATGACGCGTTCAATCACCCGGTGTTCGGACGACAGGATATCGGTGGCCTGCATGCGGTTTCTCCTCGAGGGTCTTCGGCGCGTCGTCGCGCTGCCCCGGAGCTTCGCCGTCGCCGCCGTGGCGGGCCACGAGATGAATCAAGGAAACGGCTGCTCCGCCTGCGGGTCCGGGGCGGGTCCGGATTCGCTTGACGCAGATCAAGCGCCGGGGCCTGCTTCGGGGGCCCGGCGCTCGAACTGCTCCGGTCCCTCGTTCGCGTTGACCGTCGTGCAAGGCGGTGCCGTCGCGGCGAAGGCAGGTTGGGCGGCGACTGGAAGCCGCCGCGCAAGCCTCTGATAAAATGATCCGAATGCTCGAGATCAACCTCCTTCGTACCGACCTCGCCGGCGTTGCCGCGGGGCTCGCCAGGCGCGGTGTCACGCTCGACGCCGGCCGCTTCACCGCGCTCGACGACGAGCGCCGGGACATCCAGACGCGCACGCAGGACCTGCAGGCGAAACGCAATGCGCTGTCGAAGCAGATCGGCGCGCTGAAAGGCCGGGGCGAGGACGCGTCGGCGATCCTTGCCGAGGTCGCCGGCATCGGCGACGAGACGAAGCGTCTGGAAGGCGAGCTCGATCGCGTCCAGCGCGGGCTTCGCGATTTCCTGCTCGACCTGCCCAACCTCACCCATGCGTCGACGCCGGTCGGGCGTTCCGAGTCCGACAACGTGGAAGTCCGCCGCTGGGGCACGCCGCGGACCTTCGGCTTCGCGCCGAAGGACCACACCGACGTCGGCGAGGCGCTCGGGCTGCTCGATTTCGCCACGGCGGCCAAGGTTTCCGGCGCGCGCTTCTCGTTCCTGCGCGGCGACCTCGCGCGGCTGCACCGTGCGCTCGCGCAGTTCATGCTCGACACCCACACCCGCGAGCACGGCTACACCGAGTGCTACACGCCTTACATCGTCAACGCGGAGACGCTGATCGGCACCACGCAGCTGCCGAAGTTCGAGCAGGACATGTTCGCCGTGCTTGAAGGGCGGGGCGGAGAGCGACGCCGAGAAGCTCTACCTGATCTCGACGTCCGAGATCACGCTGACCAACACGGTGCGCGACGAGATCCTGGCGGCCGAGGCGCTGCCGCTGAAGCTGACCGCGCACACGCCGTGCTTCCGCTCCGAGGCCGGCAGCTACGGCAAGGACACCCGCGGGATGATCCGCCAGCACCAGTTCGACAAGGTCGAGATGGTGCAGATCGTCCATCCGGACCGCTCCTACGACGCGCTGGAGGAGCTGACCGGCCACGCCGAGACGATCCTGCAGCGGCTCGGGCTGCCGTACCGGGTCGTCGCGCTGTGCACCGGGGACATCGGCTTCGCCGCGGCCAAGACCTACGACCTCGAGGTCTGGCTGCCCGGCCAGAACGCCTACCGCGAGATCAGCTCGTGCAGCAACTGCGAGGCGTTCCAGGCGCGGCGGATGCAGGCGCGGTTCCGCAACGCGCAGGGCAAGCCCGAGCTCGTCCACACGCTCAACGGTTCCGGGCTTGCCGTCGGCCGGACACTGGTTGCTGTGTTGGAGAACTACCAGCAGGCGGACGGTTCGGTCACGGTGCCGGAGGTCTTGAAGCCCTACATGGGCGGGCTCGAGCGGATCAGCCGCAAGCGGGCCGCGCCCGCGTAGTCGCGGTCGTCGCTACCTCGGCGGCGCGACGCCCGCTCGCGGGCGCGCGGGCGCGCCGGGCACGAACGACCTCGCGCCGACGCGCTGCGGTTCAGCGCAGGTTGCCGGTGTGCCCCAGCGAGTAGCGCCCAGGCTGCGGCCACACGGTGAGTCCGTGCGGCTCCCTGCCGACCGGGATGATCTTCACCTCGCCCGAGGCGGTGTCGAACGCGTAGACCACGTGGTCGTAGCGGCCCGACAGCCACAGCCACTTGCCGTCGGCGCTGACGTTGCCCATGTCGGGGCTGCCGCCACCGGGAATCGGCCAATTGGCCTCGACCTTGCGCGTGGCGAAGTCGAGCACCGAGACGCTGCCCTTGCCCTTCGGCGGCGCGTGGATCTTGTTCGAGCCGCGATTGGCGACGTAGAGCTTGGTGCCGTCGCGGCTGGGATAGAGGCCGTGCGTTCCCTTGCCGGTCTCGATGAAGCCGATCTGCCGGAACGACTCGAGGTCGACGATGTGGACGCCGTCGGCCATCATGTCCGCGATGAAGAAGACCTTGCCGTCCGGGGACGCGCGGATGTCCTGCGGCATGCCCTTCCACGTCGTGCAGATCACCTCGTCGCGGCCATCCGGGCCCTTGACCGTCGTCGTCGCCCGGCCGGGCTGGATCACCTGCGTGTAGCCCAGCACCTTGCGGTTGACGAGGTCGATCTTGGCCACCGTGCCCGAGAATTCGCAGGTGAATATCGCATAGCGGCCATCGATCGAGAAGTCGGCGTGGTTGATGCCGGCGCACTTGGGCACGTCGATCGAGTGCTGCAGCTGCATGGTCTTCGGGTCGCGGAAGTCCAGCCGCTTCATCGCCTCGGCGACGACGATCGCCGACTTGCCGTCCGGCGAGAAGTACATGTTGTACGGATCGTCGACGGCGATCGCCTTCCCGGGCTTCCCGGTCTTCGGGTCGACCGGCGTCAGGCTGCCCTTGGTCGTGTTCTCGGCGTTGTTAGCCACCCACAGCGTCCGCAGGTCCCACGACGGCACGACGTGCTGCGGATTGAGCCCGACCTTGAACTTGTCGACGACCTTGAACGTCGCCGGATCGATGACGTAGACGTCGTTCGACTGGATGTGCGGCACGTAGACGCGCGGCAGGTCGTTGGCGACGGCCGGGCTCATCTTCGCGGCCGTGGTTTCGCTGTAGAGGTTCGCCGGGTCGGCGACCGGCGGCATGCCGGGGACGGTCGCCACCGTCGGCGGCGGCGGCGCGGGCGCCTTAGCGGGCGCCTGCGCGAGGACCGCGGTGGACATCGTCAGTGCCAGCAGCAAGGCCAGCGTGACGGGCGGATCATTGGCAACGGTGTCGAACTTCACGAACGCTCCTGAGTGGGCGGGGGTTGACTGCGGGCGCCCGGCGGCCGGGCGATGCGGGTGGATCATCGATGCGCTGCGGTCGCGGCCCGGATCGCAGCCACGGTTTCCTTGACGATGGCGTCGACGGCCAGGGTTCCGAGTTCGGGCGTGGCCCGGCGCGGGTCCCCGGTCACGCCCGGCAATGCAACCTGTCCGGGCGGCGGCACGGCACGGTCCATCTTCACCGTCCGCGGATCGACGGCCAGCATCAGCGAAGTGTCGGCGAGGCCCGCATGCGGACCGATTTCGGCGTCGGCAAAGCCGCGACCCTTGAGCGTCTGCGCGAACCAGGCGGTGGGGACGCGGTAGTACTCGACGATGGCGTGAACCCGCACCGGGGACGCCGCCCACTCGCGATTGAGCTTCGCCGCCACGGCCGCGTTGTCCGGCTGGTAGTCGCCGGAGTCGCCCAGGAACACGATGTCGCGGAAGCCGTGCCGGCGAAAGCTGCGCGCCGCCGATTCCAGCACCTTCCGGTAGACGTCGGGCGGCACGGTGATCGTACCGGCGTAGCGCATGTGCCCGGTCGGCGGGTCGATGCTCCCCTCGGGGACGTAGGCGATCACCGGGGCGACCACGGCGTTACCCAGGGCGCGCGCCACCTTCTCCGACAGCGCTTTCACCCGGACGTTGTGCTTGCCCAGCGTCATGTGCGGGCCGTTCTGCTCGGTCCCGCCGACGGGGACGATCACCGTGGTGGTGCCGCCGCGGATCTGCGCGGCGAGCTCGGGCGACGTGAGTTCCTCGAGGAACACCGTCGGCGCAGGCTCGGCGCCCGCGAACGACGGCACGGCCAGCACGACGGCCGCGAGAACGCCTGCCACGATCGATACCATGGCCGCATTTTACGCGATGCCGGTGGCGGGGTGCGGCGGGGTGTGAGGTGTGGCGGGGTGCGGCGTGCCGGGGACCCGCGGCGCGTCCGTGCGGGTGCCGTGACGTCAGCGCGGGGACTGCGGCGAGGTCTCGAGCCGCAGCGACGGCGGGGCGCTGCGCAGCCGCGGCCGTGCCGCTTCCTCGCGCGCGAGCAGCACGTCGTAGTACGCGCGCACCTTGTCGACGAACGCCACCGGCATCCCGCCGCGCGCGTAGCCGAGCCGCGCCTGCTCGTAGTACTCGGGCTGCGCCAGCAGCGGCAGCGTCTTCTTGACGTCGGCCCAGAGGTCGGGCTTGAGGCCCTGCTTCTGGGCCAGCACGCGCGCGTCCTCGAGGTGACCGAGTCCGATGTTGAACGCGGCGAGCGCGAGCCAGGTGCGGTCCGGCTCCTGGATGCGATCCGGCAGCTTGGCCTTGAGATCGGCGAGGTAGCGGGCGGCGGCCAGCGTCGCCGCGCGCGGGTCGAGGCGATCGGTCACGCCGAGGTGGCGCGCGGTTTCCTCGGTCAGCTGCATCAGCCCGCGCACGCCGGTCTCGCTGGTCGCCTGCGGGTCCCACTGCGATTCCTGGTACGCGATGGCAGCCAGCAGCCGCCACTCGATGCCGCTCGCCTCCTGCGCGTCCTGGAACAGCGCTCGATACTGCGGCAGCAGCGTCCGGATGCGCTCCTGCAGGATGCCGGCGTCCGGCCGGGCGACCTGGCGGGCGTACGCGAAGTAGCGCTCGGTGAGCCGGGCGAGCGTGCCGTCGCGGCGCGCGCGGGCGAAAAAGGCGTCGAGCTCCGCGACGAGCGGGGCAAACCGGTCCGGGACCATCCATGCGAGGTCGCGCGGGGAGCCCGCCGTGAACCCGACGTCGAAATCGAGGTAGATGTTGCGCGCCAGCGCCGCCTCGTTCGAGGCGACGAGCGCGTAGCTTGTGGTCCCGTCGCTGACCTGTGCGATCAGCGCGTCGGCCGACGGCAGGACCAGCGGTTCCCAGCTCACTTCGGGGTGGGCGCGGCGGATCGCATCGAGCTCGTCGGCGAGGCCGGTGCCGTCCAGGTAGGCGACCGTCGCACCCGCAAGATCGCGCCAGGTGGCCGGGCGGTACCCGGCGGCGTTGTAGATCAGCACCGGGGCGACGGCGTGGTACCCGTCGGTCCACAGCACGCCCGTCGGCGCTTCGGGCTCGGCCGCCGCGGGGACCGACGCCGTCGGCTTGCCGGAGGCCGCGGGCGGCGGCGAGGCACCCTTTGGCGCGGCCGACGCCCGCGGGGCGGCCGGGCGGGGCCGGAACAGCCCCCCGGCGCCGATGTGCGCTTCGCCGCGCGCGATGCCGGCCGCCAGGGCCGTCGCGGATTCGGCGACCACGAGGCGCAGCGGCAGCTTCTGGTCGTCGGCAAATCGGCGCATCAGGTCGACGTCGAACCCGGCCGGACCGCCGTCGGGACCGACGAACCATGTCGCCGCGCCGGGCCGCATCAGCACCACGAGTTCCCCGGCTGCGTGCGGCGCCGCGAGCGCCCTCGCCGGCGGCGGCAGTCCGCGCCAGGTCGCAAGGAGCACCACGCCGATCATGACGATGGCGATGGCAGCGGCGGCGAGCGCGTGCGTGCGGCGCATGCGCGGGCTCAGGCGGCCGGACGACGCGGCAGGTTACGAGGTCGCGGCATGGCGGTCGATTATAGCCACGGCCCTGTGCGGACCCCCCGGGGTGCACGGCGCGCTTGCCGGGGGAGGGGGCATCGACCATAATGTGCCTTCGCGCCGAACAGGCGCGACCGCTCAACGGCGGGTCGCCCCGCATGGCATGGTCGTGAACCTGGTCAGGTCCGGAAGGAAGCAGCCACAGCGATTCTCTGCCAGTGCCGGGGGTTCGGCTCGCCACCTTCAAGCTGCCGCCGCGCGGCCGACGCAACCCGTCGGCCTTGCGGCGGCAGTCGTCTTTCCGGGGGGCGGCGCGGCCGCCAGGGAGCTGCGGACTTGCCTGCGCAGGTCCGGCCGTGCCGACTCCCGCAGCGTCGTCCCCGACACCCGTGGACGCTTCCGGCATGGTTTCAGCACGGTAGAATCGGCCCGATGAGTTACCAGGTACTCGCGCGCAAGTGGCGGCCCCGGACCTTTGCCGAGCTGTCGGGCCAGGAGCACGTCGTCCAGGCGCTGACCAATGCGCTGACCCGCGGCCGCCTGCACCACGCGTATCTGCTGACCGGCACGCGCGGCGTCGGCAAGACCACCATCGCGCGCATCCTGGCCAAGAGCCTCAACTGCGCGACCGGGGTCACGGCAACGCCCTGCGGCGCGTGCCCGGCGTGCACCGACATCGACGCCGGGCGCTTCGTCGACCTGCTCGAGCTCGACGCGGCGTCGAACACCGGCGTCGACGACATGCGCGAGATCCTCGACAACGCGCGGTACGCGCCGACGGTGGGCCGCTACAAGGTCTACCTGATCGACGAAGTGCACATGCTGTCGAAGAACGCCTTCAATTCGATGCTGAAGACGCTCGAGGAACCGCCGGAGCACGTCAAGTTCGTGCTGGCGACGACGGACCCGCAGAAGATTCCGGTGACCGTGCTGTCGCGCTGCCTCCAGTTCAACCTCAAGCCGCTGCCGCAGCCGGCGATCGCCGCCCGGCTGGCCGAGATCCTGGCCGCGGAGGGCATCGCTTCCGACCCACCCGCGCTTGCGCTGGTCGCGCGCGGCGCGGCGGGTTCGATGCGCGACGGGCTGTCGCTGCTCGACCAGGCGATCGCGTACGGCGACGGCGAGGTGCGCGAAGCCGTGGTCCGCGAGATGCTCGGCGCGGTCGACACCCGGTACGTCTACCGCATCGCCGCCGCGGTCATGGCCGGCGATGGTCCGGCGCTGCTGGCCGAGGCCGACGCGATGGCCGAGCGCGCGGTCGCGTTCGACCACGCGCTCGACGAGCTCGCTTCGCTGTGGCACCGGGTGGCCGTCGCGCAGGCCGTGCCGGCTGCAGCCGAGTCGTTCGACGATGCCGAGGCCGTCGGGGAGCTCGCGCGCGGGCTGTCGCCGGAGCTGGTCCAGCTCGCCTACCAGATCGTAGTGCAGGGGCGCGCCGATCTCGCGCTCGCCCCCGACCCGGCGACCGGCTTCACGATGACGCTGCTGCGCCTGCGGGCGTTCGCCCCGGCCGCCCCGGCGGGCAGCGCGGGCGGCGGGGCCCGCCCGGCAGGACGCGCGTCGATGCCGGCGGCGGCGCAGCAGCGACGCACGCGGCCCCCGCCCAAGCCGTCGCAGCGGCCACGGCGGCGGCCACCGCGGCGGCCACCGCGGTGGCCTCCAAGCCGCGCGTGCCGGCGGCGCACTCGCCCCCCGGGGCGCCGACGCCGGTGATGCCGGGCGCGATGCCGCCCGGGACCGACCGCGGCGCGGCTGCAACCGATGCCGCCACCGGGGACGGGGGGCAGGTCGGCGCAGCCCCGGCTTCCGCGGGCGCTGCGGCCTCGACCGCCGCCGCCGTGGCCGCCCCCGGGTTGACGCTGCCCGCAACGCCCGAGGACTGGCCGGCGTTCGTTGCCGCAGCGCGGTTCACCGGCATCGCGGGCCAGATCGCCGCGCAGAGCGAACTCATCCGCATCGACGGGCCGCTGGTGGTGCTGGCCGTGCCGGCGTCGCACAAGCACCTGGTCGACCCGAAGTACGCCGACAAGCTGCGGCTGGCGCTCGAACAGGCCTGCGGGCGCCGGCTCAAGCTCGCGTTCGAGATCGCCGAAGCAGCCGACTCGTCGCTCGCCGCGCAGGAGAAGCGCGAGCGCGCCGAGGCGAAGGCGAAGACCGAAGCCGCGTTCCGCGACGAGCCGTTCGTCCGCGACGTCGTCGCCCGGTTCGACGCCAGGGTTCGCCCCGATTCCGTCAAGCCCGTTTCGTGACCGCGCCGCGCGCGGTCCCAGCCCAGGGAGTGCCACCGATGATGAAGAACCAGCTCGCCGGCCTGATGAAGCAGGCGCAGCAGATGCAGGAAAAGCTGGCGGAAAACCAGAAGCGCGTCGAGGAGGAACTCGCGCGGACCGAGGTCGAGGGCCAAGCCGGCGCGGGCCTGGTCAAGGTCACGATGACGTGCAAGTTCGGCGTCAAGCGGGTCGCGATCGATCCGACGCTGCTCGGCGAGGAGCGCGACATGCTCGAGGACCTCGTGGCGGCGGCGTTCAACGACGCGGTGCGCCGTGCCGAGGCCATGGGCGAGGAGAAGCGGGCCGGGCTCGGCGCCGGGCTCGGCCTGCCGCCCGGCATGGGCCTGCCTCCCGGCTTCAAGCTGCCGTTCTGATGACGCGGCGGGTTCTCGCGGATCGTTGCCGCCGGCGGCGCGAGCGGCCGCAGTGACAGCACGCGGCAACGACCCGCGCCCGGTGCCGGCGGCGGAACCGCTGTCGAGCCTGGACGAACTTGCGCGCTCGCTGCGCTGCCTGCCCGGCGTCGGGCCCCGCGCGGCGCAGCGGATGGCGCTCTACCTGCTGCAGCACGACCGCGACGGCGCCCGGGCGCTCGCGCACGCGCTCGAGCACGCGGCACGCGCGGTGCGCCACTGCGAGCGGTGCAACACCTTCACCGAGGACGAGGTGTGTGCGCTGTGCCGGTCGGCCCGACGCGATCCGGCGCAGCTTTGCGTGGTCGAGACCCCGGCCGACCTCCTGACGATGGAGCAGACGCATGCCTACGCGGGGCTCTATTTCGTCCTGATGGGCCGGCTGTCGCCCCTCGACGGCATCGGCCCGAAGGAGATCCGCCTCGATCGCCTGCTCAAGCGGGCCACCGACGGCGCCGTGCGCGAAGTCATCCTCGCGACCAACTTCACCAACGAGGGCGAGGCGACCGCGCACACCATCGGCGAGATGCTGACGGCGCGGGGGCTCAAGGTCACCCGCCTCGCGCGCGGCGTCCCGGTCGGCGGCGAGCTGGAGTACGTCGACGCCGGCACGCTGGCGCAGGCGCTGCGCGAACGTCGCCCCGTCGGTTGAAGGCCGCGCAGTGTCGAACCGGGGCCGCGCGGGACCGCTGGACGGAACCGGGTCCCTGCGTATAATCAAAAGACCTGCCGGCGCCGGCGGCTTGGTGTCGGCGCAGGGGACAGGCAATGGGACATCCAGCATCGCCAGTCCCGGCACGCGGCAGAGCCGCAGCATCGACCATTTCGGAGGATTCATGACGAGCAAGACGCCCGCACCGGCGACCGCCGGCAGTAGCACGCAACCCCGCCGCAGCTTTCTCAAGGCCGCCAGCGGCGCTGCCGCCGCCGGCGCGACGCTCGGCTTCCCCATGATCGCGAAGGGCCAGACCGGCCCGATCTCGATGCGCTGGCAGTCGACCTGGCCGTCCAAGGACATCTTCCACGAATACGCGCTCGACTTCGCCAAGAAGGTCAACGACATGACCGGTGGCGATCTCAAGATCGAGGTGCTGCCGGCCGGCGCGGTGGTCCCGGCGTTCGGCCTGCTCGAGGCCGTGTCGAAGGGCACCCTTGACGGCGGCCACGGCGTGCTGGTCTACCACTACGGCAAGCAGAACGCCCTGGCACTCTGGGGTTCGGGCCCGGCCTTCGGCATGGACGCCAACATGCTGCTGTCGTGGCACAAGTACGGCGGCGGCAAGGAACTGCTGTCGAAGCTCTACGCCTCGATCGGCGCCAACGTCGTGTCGTTCCCGTACGGCCCGATGCCCACGCAGCCGCTGGGCTGGTTCAAGAAGCCGATCACCAAGAACGAGGACTTCAAGGGGCTCAAGTACCGCACCGTCGGCATCTCCATCGACGTGTTCACCGGGCTCGGCGCCGCCGTCAACGCGCTGCCCGGCGGCGAAATCGTCCCGGCCATGGATCGCGGGCTGCTCGACGCGGCGGAGTTCAACAACGCCTCGTCGGACCGGCTGCTCGGCTTCCCCGACGTGTCGAAGGTCTGCATGCTGCAGAGCTTTCACCAGAACGCGGAGCAGTTCGAGATCACGTTCAACAAGACCAAGTACGACGCGCTGCCGCCGAAGATGAAGACCATCATCGAGAACGCCGTCGAGGCGGCGTCGGCCGACATGTCGTGGAAGGCGATCGACCGTTACTCCAAGGACTACATCGAGATGCAGACCAAGCAGGGCGTCAAGTTCTACAAGACGCCGGACGTGGTGCTGCAGCGGCAGCTGACCGCGTACGACGAGGCCGCCGACAAGAAGGCGTCGGACAACGCGCTGTTCAAGGAGATCATCGCGTCGCAGAAAGAGTTCGCCGAGCGCGCGGTGCGCTGGGACCTCGACACCAACGTGAACCGGCGGATGGCGTACAACCACTACTTCGCCAAGGCCGCAGCGCCCGCGAAGAAGGGCTGACCGCAGCGCTTCCGGGGCAGCCATCCGCGCGTCTGCGGATGGCCGTCCCGCCCTGTTCCCAGCATCCGCGGCGCCGCGTCGGCTCGCCGCGAAGGATCCGCCTTTCATGCAGCGATTTCTGCTCACGGTCGACAAGTTGTCCACGTGGGTCGGCCACGCGTTCTCGTTCCTGATCGTCGTGATGACGCTGCAGATCAGCTGGGAGGTGTTCTCCCGCTACGCGCTCGGCCGTCCGCACGCATGGGCATTCGACGCGATGATCATGATGTACGGCACGCTGTTCATGATGGCCGGCGCGTACACGCTCTCCAAGAACGGCCACGTCCGCGGTGACGTGCTCTACGGCTTTTTCCGGCCGCAGACGCAGGCGACGATCGACCTGATCCTCTACATCGTGTTCTTCATTCCCGGCGTGTTCGCGCTGACCTACGCCGGCTTCTACTACGCGGCCGAGAGCTGGGCGATCACCGAGCACAGCAACGTGACCGCCGACGGCCCGCCGGTCTATCCGTTCAAGACGGTGATCCCGGTCGCCGGCGCGTTCCTTCTGCTGCAGGGGTTCGTCGAAATCATCCGCTGCCTGATCTGCCTCCGCAAGGGCGCGTGGCCCTCGCGCGAAGAGGACGTCGAGGAAGTCGACGTCGACAAGCTGAAAGAGATGGTGAGCATCGACGAGGCCGGCATGGCCGAGCCGGACCCGGCGTTCGTCGACCCGAAGCCGGCGACGCGATGAAGATCCGCAAGGAACTGTGGTTCGGTTTTTCGCTGATGGGGCTGATCATCGTCTCCATCCTGGTGATGATGCCGTGGGGCAACGTGACCAACGGTCACCTCGGCCTGCTGATGCTGGCGCTGATCGTCGTGACCATCATGCTGGGGTTCCCGACCGCGTTCACGCTGATGGGCATGGGGGTGTTCTTCGCCTGGCTCTCCTATCGCAGCGTCAACCCCGACCTCGCGGTGCGACAGGTGCTCGACCTGATGGTCCAGCGTGCCTACTCCGTGATGTCCAACGACGTGCTGATCGCGATCCCGCTGTTCGTGTTCATGGGGTACCTGGTCGAGCGCGCGGCACTGATCGAGCGGCTGTTCAAGAGCCTGCACCTCGCGCTGGCGCGGGTCCCGGGCTCGCTCGCGGTCGCCACCATCGTCACCTGTGCGATCTTCGCGACGGCAACCGGCATCGTCGGGGCGGTCGTGACGCTGATGGGGCTGCTGGCGTTCCCCGCGATGCTGCGGGCCGGCTACAGCACGCAGCTCGGGGCCGGCGCGATCACCGCCGGGGGCTGTCTCGGCATCCTGATTCCGCCTTCGGTGCTGCTGATCGTCTACGGCGCCACTGCCGGCGTCTCGGTGGTCCAGCTCTACGCGGGGGCGTTCTTCCCCGGCCTGATGCTGGCCGCGCTGTACGTCGGCTACGTCATCGTCGTCGCCAAGTGGAAGCCGCACCTCGCGCCGCCGCTGTCGGCTGCCGACGCCATGGTCCCGGTGCCCGAAGCGCTGCAGCCGCTGGCGCGCGAGGGCGGCAACGCGTTCACCGGGCTCCTGCGCGCCGTGGGTGGGCGCAGCCTGGGCGTCCCGGCGCGCACGGTGGCCGGGCAGTTCCTGGTCACGCTGCTGCCCGCGCTCGCGCTGGGAGGCATGGTGCTCGGAACGTACCTGCTGGCGACCAATCCGGCCGAGGAGGTCGACACGTCCGGTCTGGTCCAGTCGGGAGGGGGCGGAGCGCTGGTCGGAGACACCGGTCTCGCCGAGCCGACGGAGGGCGGGCTGGCGGAACCGCCGGCTTCCGGTTCCGGGCTCTCGGAGCCACCGGCCGAGCCCGCGCCGAATGCGTCGCCGTCGACGATCGCATCGCCGTCGGCGAGCGATCCCGCGGCTGCCGCCGCGAATCCGCCCGCGGTGGCGGCGAAGGCCCCTGCCGAGGCCAAGCCCGCGGCCGAACGGCTGCCGACCCCGACCTGGTTCTGGATCGTTCTCTGCGTCACCGCGGTCGTCGGGATCGTCATCTACGCGTTGTGGACCTGGCAGCGACTCGAGATCTTCAAGATGCTGCTGTCGTCGTTCTTCCCGCTTGCGGTCCTGATTCTCGCGGTGCTGGGCTCGATCGTGTTCGGGCTGTCGACGCCGACCGAGGCGGCCGCGGTGGGCGCGTTCGGCGGCTGCATCCTCGCCGCGGTGTACCGGTACGCCGGAAACGCGCGGACCGCCCGCAGCGCGGCCACCGGCCAGGGCGGCGTGCTGGGCAAGACGCTGCGCGACCTCGGCGGCATCATCAAGGAGTCGTCGTTCCTCACCGCGAAGACGAGCGCGATGGTGTGCTGGCTGTTCGTCGGCTCATCGATTTTCTCGGCGGCGTTCGCGCTGCTGGGCGGGCAGGAGATCATCAACCGCTGGGTGCTGTCGATGGACCTGACGCCGGTGCAGTTCATGATCCTGGCGCAGTGCATCATCTTCATCCTCGGCTGGCCGCTCGAGTGGACCGAGATCATCGTCATCTTCATGCCGATCTTCATCCCGCTGCTGGCGCACTTCCAGATCGATCCGCTGTTCTTCGGGCTGCTGGTCGCGCTGAACCTGCAGACGGCGTTCCTGTCGCCGCCGGTGGCGATGGCCGCGTTCTACCTGAAGGGCGTGTCGCCGCCTCACGTCACGCTGAACCAGATCTTCGGCGGGATGATGCCGTTCATGGGCATCCAGGTGGTCGCCCTGATCCTGCTGTACGTGTTCCCGCAGATCGGCCTCTGGCTGCCGCAGACGCTGTACAAGTAGTCCCGATGCCTGCCGGTGTCGCGGAGCGATTGGAGCCGTGCATCTCTGTACCGCTGCTGTGGTCGGCATGACTGCACTGGGCAGCCGCCGGGCGCCGGAGTAACTTGGGCGCTGGCCGGCACCGACCGATTCCACGCGAAGGGGGAAACATGGTCGTCAGCGAAATCCTGCGGATCAAGGGCAACGCGCTGTTCACGACGCCGCCCGACGGTCGCGTGCTCGACGCGGTCGGCGTCATGGCACAGCTCGACATCGGCTCGCTGGTGGTGATCGATCGCGGGCGGATGGCGGGCCTGATGACTTTTGCGCACGTGCTGAAGGCGCTGACGGAGCGCGGCGGCACGCTCGGAGACCTGCGCGTCGCCGACATCTACGATCGCGATCCGCCGGTCGCCACGCCCGGCCTCGACGTGATGGACTTGCGACGGATCATGCTCGAGCGCCATGCGCGCTACGTCCCCGTGATGGACGACGCGACGCTGCTCGGCGTTGTGTCGTTCCACGACGTCGCCAAGGCGGTCTACGAGGAGCAGAGCTTCGAGAACCGCATGCTCAAGAGCTACATCAAGAACTGGCCCGACGAGGGACAGTAGCGCTGTGGCGGCACGCCGCGCCGGCCGCCCGCCGCGTCACGACCTCCGCCGCATCCGCGAGCGTGCACCATGCGAAATGGGTACGGCGCCGGCCGCGAGTAGCGGCTAGGCCTGCAGCACGAACAGCGCGGGCCGGTCGGCCCAGGATGCCGGATCGTCGCCGCGCCACGCCGCGATCGTGCGGGACGCATTGCGCTCCGTCGGCAGCGTCAGGTCCGCCGCCAGTGCCAGCCGCGTCGCAGGTTTGCACGTCGCGCAGACCGCCGCCAGCATCGCGGCGGTCCGGTACGGGGTCTCGATGAAGAGCTGCGCGTAGCCGGTCCGCGCGGAATCCGCCTCGATCCGCCGCAGCGCCGCGGCGCGCGCCTCGGCCTTGACCGGCAGGTAGCCGTGAAAGGCGAAGCCCTGGCCGTTCATGCCCGACGCCATCAGCGCCAGCAGCAGCGACGACGGACCGACCAGCGGCACCACGGGGATGCCGTCGGCATGCGCCGCGGCGACCAGCCGCGCCCCGGGATCGGCCACCGCCGGGCAGCCGGCGTCGGACAGCAGTCCCATGTCGTGGCCGGCGCGGGCGGGCGCGAGCAGTTCCCGGCATTGCGCCGCGGTCGCTTTCCCGGGCAGCTCGACGACGGCGATTTCCTGCAGCGGCCGTGTCGTCCCCAGCGCCTTCAGGAACTGGCGCGCGGGCTTCGCGTTCTCCACGACGTAGTGCGCAAGGTCACGCGCGACCACGATGGTGCGCGCCGGCAGCACCGCGTCGGGCGCGACGTCGCCGAGGCGGTTCGGCACCAGGAACAGGCGACCGCTCACCGTACGCCCTTCGGTGGCGCGAGGACGTCGAAGCCTTCGGCGCGCAGCATTGCGGCGACGGCGATCAGCGGCAGGCCGACGAGCGCACTGGGATCGTCGCTGTCGATGCCGTCGAAAAGCGCGATGCCCAGGCCCTCCGACTTCACGGACCCGGCGCAGTCCCACGGCTGCTCGCGGTCGACGTACTGCTCGATCTCCCGCCGGGTCAGCGGCCGGAACCGGCTGCGCACGTCGACGAGCCGCGTCTGGACGCGCCCGCTGGCGGCGTCGACGACCGCGACCCCCGTGTGGAAGACGATGCTGCGCCCCGACTGCCGTTCCAGCTGGGCGATCGCCGCGGCCCGCGATCCCGGCTTGCCGACCGCCTGCCCGTCGCAGTCGGCGACCTGGTCCGACCCGATCACCAGGGCATCTGCGAACCGGGCTGCGACCTCGCGCGCCTTGGCCTCGGCCAGCCGCACCGCCGTCGCCGCGGGGGTTTCCCCGGGACGCGCCGCCTCGTCGACCCCGGGCGCCGCGACGACGAACGGGTGACCGAAGCGCTCGAACAGCGCGCGCCGGTACCGGGACGTCGACGCCAGCACCAGCGGCCGGCCGTCGAGACCGGTGCGGGACTTGCCGTTGAGTGTTGTTTTTGTGGACATTTTTGACAGGCAGCCGTGGATGCGCTATTATCCGACGTTTTTGATCGGCCGCCCAACGCTGCTTCGCTTGGTGAATCTGCCGGGGCGCTGCGGCACCGGGAGCCGGGCCGGGGAACCGATGGTCCGCTTCGACGCATTTGACCTGATCGCGCGTGGCGCGCACCTCGAGGGCGAAGTCGATCCCTGGACGCTGCCGCGGGTGGCCGAGCAACTCGAGATGTGGTCGGAGGCGCCGCCGGAAACCGCGGAGGATGGCAGCCGCATCCGCTGGCGCATCGACGGCACCGCCGACGCGTCGGGACACCCGGCGCTGCAGCTTGCGCTTGACGGCGAGCTGCCGCTGACTTGCCAGCGCTGCCTGGATGCCTTCATGCATCCGGTGGCGCAGCGCACGCGGCTGCTGGTGGCGCGGACCGAGGCGCAGCTCGCCGCGCTCGACGACGCGGGCGAGGACGAGGTGGTGCTGGGCGCGTCGCCGCTGGACGCGCTGGAACTGGTCGAGGATGAATTGCTGCTGTCGCTGCCCTACGCGCCGCGGCATGCGGAAGGGCAATGCCCGGCGGCGGAGCAGGCAGGCCCCGCAGCGGGCGAGAGCGCGCCGGCGTCGCCATTCGCGACGCTGGCAGATTTGAAATCCGCGCGCGGGCGCGACCGGACTCGATGACCGGACGCCGCGCGTCATAGTTCGCAACGAGGAGAATGTCATGGCTGTCCAGCAGAACAAGAAGTCGCCGTCGAAGCGCGGGATGCACCGTGCGCACGATTTCCTGACCGCGCCCGCGCTCGCGGTCGAGCCGGTCACGGGCGAAGCGCACCTGCGCCACCACGTGAGCCCCACGGGTTTCTATCGCGGCAAGAAGGTCGTCAAGACCAAGGCCGACGTCTGAACCGTACGCGCTTCCCCCGGCGTGCCCGGCCGGCGGTGGCCGCGGCGGTCGCTGACGGGGGCGGATGCGCCGAGAGGCCATGGCGGTCACGGTAGCGGTCGACGCGATGGGGGGTGACCACGGTCCAGCGGTCACGCTCCCGGCGGCCCTGGCGTTCCTCGAGGAACACCCGGACGCCTACGTCATTGCCGTCGGCCTGGAAGGGCCGCTCAAGGCCGCACTGGCCAAGCTCAAGTCGCCGGCGTCGGCGCGGCTCGCGCTGCGCACCGCGACCGAGGTCGTCGGCATGGACGAGCCGCCGGCCGACGCGCTGCGGCGCAAGAAGGACTCGTCGATGCGGGTGGCGATCAACCTCGTCCACCGCGGCGAGGCGCAGGCCTGCGTGTCCGCGGGCAACACCGGCGCGCTGATGGCCATCGCGCGGTTCGTGCTGAAGACGCTGCCCGGCGTCGACCGTCCGGCGATCGCCTCGCAGCTGCCGACGCAGAAGGGCGTGGTGACCGCGCTCGATCTCGGCGCCAACGTCAACTGCCCGCCGGAGCAGCTCGTGCAGTTCGCGGCGATGGGCTCCGCGCTGGTGGCGGCGGTCGACGGCATCGAGCGTCCGACGGTAGGCCTCCTCAACATCGGCGAGGAGGACATCAAGGGCAACGACGTGGTGAAGCAGGCGGCGGAGCTGCTCAAGCGCTCCGGCCTCAACTTCTACGGCAATGTCGAGGGCACCGACCTGTTCAAGGGCACCACCGACGTCGTCGTCTGCGACGGGTTCGTCGGCAACATCGCGCTCAAGTCCTCCGAAGGGCTGGCGGCGATGCTCTACCAGTTCCTCAAGGCCGAATTCACGCGCAATCCGCTGACCAAGGTCGCGGCGCTCGTCGCCTATCCGGTGCTGAAGGCGTTCAAGCGGCGCGTGGACCCGCGTCGCTACAACGGGGCGACGCTGGTCGGTCTCAAGGGTGTCGTGGTCAAGAGCCACGGCGGGGCCGACGTGCTCGCGTTCCACAACGCGCTGACCAAGGCCTACACCGAAGTCACCCACGGCGTGCTCGACAAGATCGCCCAGCGGATGGCGGCGATGCCCGTCACGGCCGCCGCGTCGCCCCCGAGCGCCCCGGTCGCGCCGACCGCGAATGCGTAGCCGGATCGTCGGCACCGGCAGCTACCTGCCGGCGCGGGTGGTGACCAACGCGGAGCTGTCGCGCACCATCGACACGACCGACGCCTGGATCCGCTCCCGCACCGGCATCCGCGAGCGGCGCATCGCGGCACCGGCGGAGACGACGTCGGACCTCGCGCTGCATGCGGCCCGCAACGCGCTCGACATGGCGGGGATCGCGCCGGCGGACGTCGATCTGGTCATCGTCGCGACGACGACGCCCGACATGGTGTTCCCGTCGACTGCCGCCATCCTCCAGGGCAAGCTCGGCGCGGTCGGCGGCCCGGCGTTCGACCTGCAGGCGGTGTGCAGCGGCTTCGTTTACGCGCTCGCGGTCGCCGACCGGATGGTCGCGGGCGGCATGGCGCGCAACGCGCTGGTCGTCGGCGCCGAGATCTACTCGCGCATCCTCGACTGGAACGACCGCGGCACCTGCGTGCTGTTCGGCGACGGTGCGGGCGCCGTGGTGCTCGAGCCGTCGCAGGTGCCGGGCATCGTCTCCGCGCACCTGCATTCCGACGGGCGCTTCGGCAACCTGCTGTGCGTGCCCGGAACGCTCGCCGACGGCGCGGTCTCCGGCTCGCCGTACGTCCACATGGACGGCGGCGCGGTGTTCAAGTTCGCGGTGCGCGTGATGGCCGAGGTGGCGCAGGAGGCGCTGGTCGAAAGCGGGCTCGAGGCATCCGCGATCGACTGGCTGATCCCGCACCAGGCGAACATCCGCATCATCGACGCGACGGCGAAGAAGCTGGGCGTGCCGCCGGAACGGGTGGTCGTCACCGTCGATCGCCACGCCAACACCTCGGCCGCGTCGATCCCGCTGGCGCTCGACGAGGCGGTGCGCGACGGCCGCATCGTCGCCGGGCAGCGGGTGCTGCTGCTCGGCGTCGGCGGCGGCTTCACATGGGGTTCGGTACTGGTCAACTGGTGAGACGATGAAGCTAGCATTCGTATTTCCCGGGCAGGGGTCGCAGACGGTCGGCATGATGGACGGCTTTGCCGCGCATCCCGCCGTCAGGGCGACGTTCGACGAGGCCTCGGCCGCGTTGGGCGAGGACCTGTGGAAGCTGGTTGCCGAAGGGCCGGACACCGAGCTCAACCGCACGGTGAACACGCAGCCGGTGATGCTGACCGCCGGGGTGGCGGTGTGGCGAGCATGGAAGGCCGCCGGGGGCCCGACGCCGTCGGTGGTCGCCGGCCACTCGCTGGGCGAGTACACGGCGCTGGTCGCCGCCGGGGCGCTCGCGTTCGAAGATGCGCTGCCGCTGGTTCGCTTCCGCGCGCAGGCGATGCAGGACGCCGTGCCGGCCGGGCAGGGCGCGATGGCGGCGGTGATCGGCGCCGAGGACGACGCCGTGGCCGCCGCCTGCGCCGAGGCGGCGCAGGGCCAGGTGGTCGAGCCGGTGAATTTCAACGCCCCCGGCCAGCTGGTGATCGCCGGCGACAGGGAGGCGGTCGAGCGGGCCATCGTGGCGGCGAAGGCGCGCGGCGCCAAGCGCGCGATGCTGCTGCCGGTGTCGGCACCGTTCCATTCGTCGCTGCTGAAGCCGGCGGCGGAGCGCCTCGCGGCGCGTCTGGCCGACGTCGCGTTCGCGCCGCCGCGGATTCCGGTGCTGCACAACGTCGACGTCCAGCCGCGCGCGACCGCCGACGGCATCCGCGCGGCGCTGGCGCAGCAGGCCGCGAGCGCGGTTCGCTGGACCGACACCGTCCGGGCGTTCGCCGCGCAGGGCGTCACCCACGTCGTCGAGTGCGGGCCGGGCCGCGTGCTGACCGGCCTTGTTCGCCGCATCGACGCCGACCTGCAGGCGCTGGCCGTGAACGACGGCGAGACGCTGGAAGCTGCGCTGGCCGCACTCGAGGCCTGACCGGGAGAACACGATGGCACAGGGAGAGCTTGCGGGGCAGGTCGCGCTGGTCACCGGCGCGACCCGCGGCATCGGCCGGGCGATCGCGCTGGAACTCGGCCGCGCCGGCGCGACGGTGGTCGGCACGGCGACCACCGACGACGGCGCCGGGCGCATCCGCGCGGCGTTCGCCGAGGCCGGCGTCGCCGGCACCGGCATGGCGCTCGACGTCACCGACGCCGCGGCGGTCGACGCCGCGCTGGCGGCGATCGACAAGCAGCACGGGCCGATCACCATCCTCGTCAACAACGCCGGGATCACCCGCGACAACCTGCTGCTGCGGATGAAGGACGACGAGTGGGATGCGATCATGGACACCAACCTCAAGCCCGCGTTCCGGCTGGCCAAGGCGGTGCTGCGCGGGATGATGAAGGCGCGCCACGGCCGCATCATCCAGATCGGCTCGGTGGTCGGCAGCAGCGGCAACCCCGGCCAGGCCAACTACGCGGCCGCCAAGGCGGCGTTGCTGGGCTTCACCAAGTCGCTCGCGCAGGAGGTCGGCAGCCGCAACATCACCGTCAACTGCGTCGCGCCGGGGTTCATCGACACCGACATGACGCGGGCGCTGTCCGACGCCCAGAAGGAGACGCTGACCGGCCGCATCCCGCTCGGGCGCCTCGGCACGCCGGAGGACATCGCGCACGCGGTGGCCTACCTCGCGAGCCCGCGCGCGGCCTACGTCACCGGCGTCACGCTGCACGTCAACGGCGGCATGTACATGGTGTAACGCGCAGGGGTGCAGCGGCCCCGGTTCGGCCCCGGCGACCCTCCGTTTGGGCGGCGCCGGGCAATCTGGTAAAATTCGACGGTTTACTCTAAATCCCCGCACCGGGAGGAGACGCATGGAAAACGTAGAGCAACGGGTCAAGAAAATCGTCGCCGAACAGCTCGGAGTCAACGAAGCCGAGATCAAGAACGAGTCGTCGTTCGTCGACGACCTCGGCGCCGATTCGCTCGACACCGTCGAGCTCGTGATGGCGCTCGAGGAGGAATTCGAAACCGAGATTCCCGACGAGGAAGCCGAGAAGATCACGACCGTGCAGCAGGCGATCAATTACGTCAGCGCGCACCTCAAGAAGTAACGCCGCGGCGGCGTGCCCCCACCCATGAGTCGCCGCCGCGTCGTCATCACCGGCCTCGGCATCGTCTCGCCCGTCGGCGTCGGCCTCGCCGACGCGTGGCAGGCGATCCTGCACGCGCGCTCCGGCATCGCGAATATCACGCGCTTCGACGCGTCGGCGTTCCCGGTGCGGTTCGCCGGCGAGGTCAAGGACTTCGACGTCGGCAAGTACCTGTCGGCGAAGGAGGCGCGCCGCTACGACACGTTCATCCACTACGGCCTCGTCGCCGCGATGGAGGCGGTCGCCGACGCGGGCCTCGACGGTTACGGCGGCGACAAGGAGCGGATCGGCGTGTGCGTCGGATCGGGCATCGGCGGCCTGCCGATGATCGAGGACACGCAGGACGCCTACCGCTCCGGCGGCGTGCGCAAGATCAGTCCGTTCTTCGTCCCCGGGTCGATCATCAACATGATCGCCGGCCTGGTGTCGATCCACTACGGCTACAAGGGACCGAACCTGGGCACCGTGTCGGCGTGCTCGACCGGCAACCACAGCCTCGGCGAGGCGGCGCGGCTGGTCGAATACGGCGACGCCGACGTCATGATCGCCGGCGGCGCCGAGTCGACGGTCTCGCCGCTGGGGATCGGCGGGTTCTGCGCCGCGCGCGCGCTGTCGCACCGCAACGACGATCCCGCGGGCGCGAGCCGGCCCTGGGACCGCGACCGCGACGGCTTCGTCCTGGGCGAGGGCGCCGGCATCCTGGTCCTCGAGGAGCTGGAGCACGCGAGGGCGCGGGGCGCGCGGATCTACTGCGAGCTCGCCGGCTACGGGATGAGCGCCGACGCCCATCACATCACGGCCCCGCCGGAAGACGGCGACGGCGCGCGGCGCAGCATGGTCAACGCCCTCAGGAACGCCGGCATGGCGCCGACCGACATCGACTACATCAACGCGCACGGGACGTCGACGCCGCTGGGCGACCTGGCCGAATGCATCGCGGTCAAGCGCGCGTTCGGCGACCATGCGGCACGGCTCGTCGTGTCGTCGACCAAGTCGATGACCGGCCACCTGCTCGGCGCGGCGGCCGGCATCGAGGCGGTGTTCACCGTGCTCGCGCTGCGCGACCAGGTCGCGCCGCCGACGGCCAACCTGCACCACGTCGACCCGCAGTGCGACCTCGATTTCGCGCCGCTCGCGGCGAAGCCGATGCGCATCCGCGGGGCGCTTTCCAACTCGTTCGGCTTCGGCGGCACCAACGCGACCATCGCGTTCCGCCAACTCTGACCGCGCCCGTGCTCATCCACGCGGCGCCACGCAAGCCATGTCCCTGATCGTCCAGAAGTACGGCGGCACCTCGGTGGGATCCACCGACCGCATCAAGAACGTCGCGCGACGCATCCAGCACTACCATCGCCAGGGCCACCGGCTGGTCGTCGTCGTGTCGGCGATGTCGGGCGAGACCAACCGGCTGCTCGCGCTGGCGAAGGAGCTGTCGCCCAACCCCGACCCGCGCGAGCTCGACGTCGTCGCGGCGACGGGCGAGCAGGTGACCATCGGGCTGCTGGCGATCACGCTGAAGGAGATGGGGCTCGATGCCAGGAGCTACACCGGCGGCCAGGTGCGGGTGCTGACGGACAGCGCGTTCACCAAGGCGCGCATCCTGGACATCGACGAGGCGCGGATGCGCGCCGACCTCGACGCCGGGCGCGTGGTCATCGTCGCCGGCTTCCAGGGCGTCGACGCCGAGGGCAACATCACCACGCTCGGCCGCGGCGGGTCGGACACCTCCGGCGTCGCGCTGGCGGCGGCGCTCAAGGCCGACGAATGCCAGATCTACACCGACGTCGATGGCGTCTACACCACGGACCCGCGGATCGTGCCCGAGGCCCGGCGCCTCGAGAAGGTTACCTTCGAGGAAATGCTCGAGATGGCGAGCCTGGGCTCGAAGGTGCTGCAGATCCGGTCGGTCGAGTTTGCCGGCAAGTACAAGGTCAAGCTGCGCGTGCTGTCGTCGTTCGAGGACCCCGAGTCCGCGGGCCCCGGCACGCTGATCACCTTCGAGGAAGACGACCACATGGAACAGGCGATCATTTCCGGCATCGCGTTCGCGCGCGACGAAGCCAAGATTTCGGTGATGGGGGTCGAGGACCGCCCCGGCATCGCGTACAGCATCCTCGGGCCCATCGCCGACGCCAACATCGACGTCGACATGATCGTCCAGAACATCGGCGCGTCGGGGCACACGGACTTCTCGTTCACCGTCAACCGCAACGAGTATCAGAAGGCGCTCGACGTGCTGGCCAAGGAGCGCGGCAAGACGTTCAAGGCGCGCGAGATCATCGGCGACAACCGCATCTGCAAGGTGTCGGCGGTCGGCATCGGCATGCGCTCCCACGTCGGCCTCGCGAGCAGGATGTTCAAGACGCTCGCCGACGAGGGAATCAACATCCAGATGATCTCCACGTCGGAGATCAAGATCTCGGTGGTCATCGACGAGAAGTACCTCGAGCTCGCGGTGCGCGTGCTGCATCGCGCGTTCGGCCTCGACAAGGTCGGCGAGAGCGCCTAACTGCCGGATTTTCCGGCGGTTTTGGCTCCGTTCGTTTGACCGGGAACGGGTGCTGCGGCTATACTTGCACGCTTCCGGAGACGTGGCCGAGTGGTCGAAGGCACTCCCCTGCTAAGGGAGCATACGGGCCAAAACCTGTATCCAGGGTTCGAATCCCTGCGTCTCCGCCAGAACCAATGACCGAACCGCACGCGACCCGTGCGGTTCTTTCATTTCCGGCATGCGAATGAAGACGGCCCGGCATTGCACCGGGCCGTGTACTGCGGCGCGCAGGCTTGCGCGCCTCGAGGCTGACCCCGGAGGGTCAGAAGCGGTACCGCGCGCCGATGCCGAGCAGCCACGGGTTGATGTCGAGGGTGCCGAGCTCGGCGCCGGTCGCCTTCACACGCACCTCGGTGTCCATCCAGACGTACTTGACGTCGAGGTTCAGCGACCAGTTCTTGTCCAGCATGTAGTCGACGCCTGCCTGCAGCGCGCCGCCCCAGCTGTTGTCCTTGATGTAGAGCGTGCCGTTCGCAAGCTCGTTCTCGTAGAAGTACGTGTAGTTGCCGCCGATGCCCACGTACGGCTTGAACGCGCCGAGGTCGGTGAAGTGATACTGGAGCGTCAGCGTCGGCGGCAGCACGCCGACTTTGCCGAGGCTGTTGCCGTTAAGCGTGACCTCGTGCTTCGCCCAGCCGAGGATCAGCTCGGCGGCGAGGTTCTTGGTGAAGAAGTACGTGAAGTCGAGTTCACCGGTCCACTGGTCCTTGACGTCCAGACCCGAGATGCTCGTGCTGACGTCCGGGTAGATGCCGAGGGCGCGGAGGCCGACCATCCACTTGCCGTCCTGGGCCGCGGCGGTGCCGGGCAGTGCCAGCATGAGCGCAGCAAGCGCGGCGGCGATGGGGCGAAGGGTGCGAGTCGTCATGATCTGGTGCTCCGATGTCGAGGAGGGGTTCAACTGCCGAAGTAACTACAGTCTTCATCCTAGTGGTGCGCGCCAGCTGGCTGTTTGATCGCCGTCAAAGCCGTCGGCGTCCGCGCAACCGGCTGTTGCAGAAATGTTGCACTGCAGGCGGTCATTGCGGCGCCGGGACACCAAGCGGCAGCGTGACCGGGCGTCCCCGGCATGAAAGGCTCTGGCGGCGGGTCTCCCCTCGATCGGGGGGGTGCGCGCCTGCCGACCGCCTCCCGCGGTCTCCCTTGGACGTGGTCCTCCGTCGAAGCGGCGCAGCATTCGTCCCCTCCGCGGGGCAGGGTTCCCGCGGCCAGGACCCGGAGTTTTCGCGCAGGTGCTTTACAGCGTGCGGTGCGTGGGATCTAATCCGGCAACTGTTGTCGCCCGCCAACGAACAAATTCACCATACAGGGGCGGCTTCGCGTTCGGCCACGATTGCGGCGTGACGCCCGTCGGCGCGCGTCCGGCATCGCCGAAGTCTCGGGTGCATCCAGGGAGGTCCTCGTGTCAATTGCATGCTCTTTGCGTGTCCGTCGCCTGACGGTGGCGTGTTGCGTCGCTTCGCTCACTGCGATGCCCGCGTACGCCGCCCGCTTGGGCGGGTTTTCGCCCGACGCCGCGACGTCGGGCGTCGTGCGCTCCGAGGCGCGACCTTCCGCGTACCTGATTGAACTTACCCAGCCTGCGGCCGTCCTCTCGTACGCCGGCGCACTGGGGGACCAGTCACCGACGGCGCGGGCCTCCGCCGTCGCCGCAGCGACCCTGCAGGTCGCGCGAAACAAGGCGCAACAGGATGCGCTGGTCGCAGCGCTGCCGAGCGCCGCGCCCGGTGCCCGCATCATCTACCAGGTGAGCCGGGCGATGAACGGTGTCGCTGTGCGGGTGCCGGCTTCGGAGGTCGCGGCGCTGAGCAAGCTGCCCGGCGTCAAGGCCGTCCACGCGATCTACCCGTCGTACAAGACCAACGCGTACAGCGTGCCGTTCATCGGCGCACCGACGGCGTGGGCGGGTGCCGGCGGCATCGCATCGCCGTTCAAGGGCGAGAACATCAAGATCGGCATCATCGACACCGGCATCGACTACCTGCATGCCGGATTCGGCAGCACGGATTCGTCGCTCACCGCCTACCAGAACGAAGCCGCCGCAACCGCGAACTTCACGATGCTCGGGACGACCTACCCGACGGCCAAGGTCGTCGGCGGCTACGACTTCGTCGGCGACGCCTACAATGCCGATCTCGCCCCGCCGCCAATCCCGGATCCGAACCCGATGGATTGCAACGGCCACGGTTCGCATGTGGCCGGCACCGCGGCCGGCACCGGCGTCAACGCCGACGGCAGCACCTACACGGGCCCGTATGACGCTTCGGCGCCATTCAGTTCCCTGCGCATCGGCCCCGGCGTCGCGCCCAAGGCCAAGCTGTACGCGCTGCGCGTGTTCGGCTGCGCGGGCAGCACCGACGTCACCGTGGCGGCCATCGACTGGGCCATCGACCCGAACGGCGACGGGGACTTTGCCGATCACCTCGACGTGATCAATATGTCGCTGGGCTCGCCGTACGGCCGCCTCTCCGACCCCAGTTCGATCGCCTCCGACAACGCATCGCTCGCTGGCGTGATCACCGTCGCGTCCGCCGGCAACAGCGGCGACTCGTACACGGTCTCGGGATCCCCGGGAAGCGCCGAGCGGGCCATCACCGTCGCCAACGCGAGTTCGTTCCGGCAGGGCGTCGCGCTCAACGTCAACGCGCCGGCCGCGATCGCCGGCATCAAGACCTCGGTGCTCGCAGCCTGGAGCGCCGACCAGGTCTGGCCGCTCGGCCCGACGTTCGACACCATCAAGTTCTCGGACGGCGACTTGGCCTGCACGCCCTATCCCGCAGGCTTTTTCGCCGGCAGGGCAGCGTTGGTCAACCGCGGCACGTGCGGGTTCGCCGTGAAGTACGACAATGCCGTCGCCGCGGGTGCCACCCTGGTCATCGTTGCACAGAACTCTGCGGCGGCACCGATCACGATGGGGGGCGTGCCGGCAGGGCCGACGACCGTACCGGCGATCATGATCTCGCAGGCCGACGGCAACGCGATCAAGACGCAGCTCAACCTTCCCGCCGCGGTCACCGTCAGCCTTGCGCTGGGCGTGCAAACGCTCGGCGATGGCCTCAGCGCGTCGTCTTCGCGCGGCCCCACGGGCGAGGGCAGCGTCATCGTCGCCAAACCCGACCTCACTGCGCCCGGCACGAACATCGTGTCGGTGCAGACGGGGCACACCTGCACCACCACCGGGTGCCAGCGTCCGGACCCGAGCGCCTACGTCCCCGGCAGCCAGAAGCTCACGCTGTCCGGAACTTCGATGGCTGCGCCGCATATCGCAGGGGTCATGGCACTGCTGCGGCAGGCGCATCCGACGTATTCGATCGAACAGCTGAAGGCGCTGGCGGTCAACGGCTCGCTGCACAACGTATTCGTCGGTGACGGCGGCACGGGATTGCGCTTCGGCCCGGCCCTCGCCGGCGCCGGGCGGGTCGACATCGTCAATACGCTGACGTCGCCGATTGCCGCTTTTGCCGGCGACGACCCCGGCGCGGTCAGCGTGACATTCGACGGCGAGATCGTCGGCACGGTGACTCAGGCCCGTCGCGTCACCGTCCGCAACTTCGGCGCGACGCCGCAGACCTACGACCTCGCGATCGACCTGGTGACCGACGCGACAGGGGTCAGCTTCTCCGTTCCGACGCAGGTCACCGTCCCGGCGGGAAGCTCGGCGACATTCAACGTCCAGATGAATGCAAATGCGGCGGCCATGAAGCGCTCCCGCGATCCGACCGCACCGGCGGTGGTCGGCGGGCTGCCGCGCCAATGGCTGACCGAGGAGTCCGGCGTGATCACGCTGTCCCAGGGGGGCACGCTGAAGCTCCGCGTTCCGGTCTACGCGGCCGTCCATCCGGCGGCGCATACCACGGCGTCGGCGCTGCTGCCGGCGGGCCCGGCCGGAGCGGCGAGCATCGTGCTCGGCGGCACCGGCGTCTGCACCGGGTCGCTGTCAGGGCCGACCTGCACGGCGACCTCGAGCGACTTCGTGTCGCTGGTCACTCCGGTCGAGCTCCAGGGCGTCAATCCGATCAATCCGGCGCTCAATCCGCGCTCGAACCTGCGTTACGCCGGTGTGGTGTTCGACGCCGTCAATCAGGTGTTGAAGTTCGGCGTGGCGACCTGGGGCGACCGCACGAGCTTCCGGGACACCGAGTTCGACGTCTACATCGACACCAACGGCGACGGCACCGACGACTGGGTGCTGTTCAGCGCCACGCTGACCGGCGCGCCCGACACGCCGGTCAGCTACGTGCTGCCGCTGCCATCGGGTGCCGGCAGCACGCAGGATTTCCTGAACTTCATCGGGTCGAACACCGCCGATACGGCCGTCTACCTGAACAACCTGGCAGTGCTGCCGCTCTACCCGGCCGACATCGGCATGAGCGCGACGGCGCCGACGTTCAGGTACAAGGTCGCCGCCTGCGACAACCACACCGGGGTCTGCGAGACCATCGGCCCATTCACCTACACCGGCGCCGGTTTCACCGTGCCGGACGGCCCGCTTCCGGGTCTTCCCGGTACGATCTACCCGGTGACGGTGAATCCCGCGGTCGTCGCCGCGAACGGATCCCTGGGGGTCCTGTTGCTTCACCATCACAATGTCGAAGGCGAGCGCGCCGCGGTGTCGACCTTGACGCCATCGCCGACGTCGACCAGCGTGCAGACGTCCAGTGCGTCGGTCGTGGCCGGGACCACGGTAACGCTGACGGCAACTGTGAACGGGGTCTCGCCGTCGGGCACGGTTGCGTTCAGCAACGGGCCGCAGGTGGTCGCCGGCTGTGGCGCGGTCGCGCTCACCGGCAGCGGCAACACCCGCACGGCGCAATGCACGACCGCACCGCTGACGATGGGGACCTACACGTTCACGGCGGCGTACAACGGCGATGCGTTCAACTCCCCGTCGAGTGGAACCGTCGCGCAGGCCGTCACCGCGGTGTCGGGTCAGGCCTGTCGCGGCTTCAGCGACGTCGACTCGTCCGACCCGTTGTGCGCGAGCCTGGACTGGATCGCCAATCGCCAGATCACGCTGGGCTGCAGCGCAGGCATGTACTGCCCGAACCTTGTGGTCAACCGACTTGCGCTTGCCGCCTTCATGAACCGCCTTGGCACGGGCATGACGCCGCAGGGGGTCGCGGTCGAGGCGGCCTCGGGGGCGATCGTGCTGAACAGCGGTCCGGTGGTGTGTTCGACTGCCGGCATCGCAGTCAGCGACTTCCCGCGACGCGTCTACCTCAAGAGCGTGTTCACCGCGACCGCGGGCAGCACGGTCGACATCGCCGCCGACCCGGTCGTGAGCTTCGATGGCGGTGCGACATGGCAGATGGTCGCCAACACCGCGAGCCAGGGCGTCGTCCACGGCGGCCACTGGGGGAATCTCGGCAGCGTCACCAGCCAGGACCTGAACGTCGGTCAGACCGCACGTTTCGGGTTGCGGGTGAGCCGCGGTGGCGCCTCCGGGTCGGCCGACCTGACCGACAGCCGCTGCAACCTCCGTGCTCTGGTGAGCAATCGCAATTCGACATTCGCGCCGTTCGACGCGGCCAAGTAATTCGACCAAGGGAGATGATCATGCGAAACACGCGTATCCTGATCGCCACGATTGCGCTGCTGGCCGCGGCACCGGCTGTCCATGCCTTGCCCTGCGCCGGCTTCACCGACGTCGACTCGACAAGCCCGTTCTGTCCGAACGTCGAGTGGGTGAAGAACCGTGCCATCACGACGGGTTGCACGTCGGCCACGCAGTACTGTCCGGCCGATCCCGTAAGCAGGCTGGCGATGGCGGCCTTCCTCAATCGCTTCGGGACGGCAATGACCCCGGTGAAGCTCGGAGTGGACGCCACGACGGGCGCGGTCGATCTCGACCTGCCCAACAACGTCGTCTGCCAGACGGCGAACTATGCCGTCGCCGGCTTCCCCCGGCGGGCGTACGTCGATTTGAGCTTCACCGCGACGGCGACCGCCGACGTCGACTTCGCTGCCGATCTGGTCCAGAGCACGGACAACGGCACCAACTGGACGGCGATGACATCGCAGAGCAACCGCGGATCGGTGTCGGCCAATCACTGGGCCGGGCTCGGGAATCTCGCGCAGGTCGATGTCGACGTAGGGCAGACGGTGAGGTACGGGGTGCGCCTGTCGCGCGACGGTCTGGCCGGCACGGCGGACCTTTCCGACAGCCGCTGCAAGCTGCAGGCGCTGATGTTCAGCCGCGACGGATCGGCATCGCCGTACTGAGTCCGGCGACGATACGCGGAGCGGGCGGGGGGCTTGTCCCTCCGCCCGCTGTCGTTTCCAGGTCGGGCGCACGCCGGACGCTGACGGCCATCGGATGGCAGCCACGACGGCGAGAATCTCGTCTACACTCGGCGTCGGAAGCGCGATGTGGTCAGGTCGGCACCTGCAGCAACACGACTGCAGGTAACGGGAATTCCGTCAGCGCCGTCATGCCGGCACCGCTGCACGCAGCGTCCATGAACCGGTCGCCAGGGGAACGCATGAATCGAATCGTCTGCAGGTCCGCGAACGTCAACGATCTCGCAAGCGCGTCAACGCCCCGGCCGCCTGCCCGATGCGCGCCGGCGACGGCGGTGGTGCGCTCCGGAGGTTCCGTCGTTGCGCTGCGCGCACTGGCGCTGCTGTCTTCGTTGGCCTTTGCCGCGACGGTTGCGGCGTCGGATCGGATTTTCCTCAACGCCGGAGCGATCGATACCGCTTCGGACTACGCGCAGACGCAGCGCGCGAGTGCCGTTCTCGGCAGCTTCAGCGGCAAGCGGCTGCATCTCGTCCAGTTCACCGGCCCCGTCCGACAGCAGTATGTCGATTCGCTCGCCGCCGACGGGCTGCGCGTCGTCAACTACATTCCCGACAATGCGTACCTCGTCTGGGGCGATGCCGCAGCCATCGCGCAGTTGCAGGCGCGTGCCCGCACCGCCGCTTCGTCGGTGCAATGGGACGGGGTCTGGAAGACCGAGTACAAGGTGCATCCCGCCGTCTGGGCAAGCGAGAAGGACCTTAGCCGGCCCCTGGCGGCGCGCACCGTGGGCACCGACCGTTTCAGCCTGCAGCTGGTCGCCGATGCCGCCGAGAACGCGAGCACGTTGAAGGAGCTGGCGGCGCTGGGCGGGACGGTGTTCGCCGACCCCGGCGCCTTGCCCGGGTTCGTCAATCTCGATGTCACGCTTCCTGCCGCGGCGCTGGCCGCGTTCGCGAACCGTGCCGACATCGTTTCCATCCATCGCTACATCGAGCCGCAGCAGAATGACGAGCGGCAATCGCTGATCCTCGCCGGCAATCTCACCGGCAACGCGCCGACCCCCGGCAACTATTTCGACCGGCTGACCGCGTGGGGCTTCAGCCAGTCGCAGTTCGACACCTCGGGAATCGTCGTCGACGTCACCGACGACGGTGCCGACGTCAATCCGAGCGGCGGGATCCCCACCAACGCCGTCGCCGGGCCGGTGGCGGCCAACCACTTCGTCTTCTTCCAGGGGGGCAATCGGCCGATCGGCGCGGCAATCCCGTCCGGAACGAGCCGGTTCGTCTACAAGGGGCGCTTCGGCACCGCGGGCGCCGACGGCGGGCTCGGCTACGGCGGCCACGGCCAGCTCAACATGAGCATCGTCGGCGGCTACGTTCCGACCGGGTCGCTCGGCGGCGTCGATTTCGGCGTCTTTCCGCACTCGGACGCGAGCGCCTTCCGGTTCGGCCTCGGCGTCGCGCCGTTCGTGCGGCTGGCGAACTCGGTGGTCTTCGACCCCGGCTTCACGAACCCCTCGCTCCCGACGATGCTCTCGGCCGGCTACGCGGCGAACGCGCGCATCAGCACCAACAGCTGGGGCGCCGCCGTCGCCGGGGCGTACAACACCAGCTCGCAGACCTACGACGGTCTCGTGCGCGACGCCCAGTCCGGCACCGCCGGCACCCAGCAGATGGTGATCGTGTTCTCGGCCGGCAACGCGGGCTCGGGCGCCTCCACGGTCGGCTCGCCGGGGACGGCGAAGAACGTCATCACCGTCGGGGCGGCGGAAAACGTGCAGGCGTTCGGCGGCCCCGACGGATGCGGCATCACCGACGCCGGCGCCGACAGCGCCAACGACATCATCTCGTTCTCCAGCCGCGGGCCGACGACCGACGGGCGGCTCAAGCCCGATCTGGTCGGTCCGGGAACGCACGTCAGCGGCATCGCCTTCGTCACGCCCACGTCGACGGGCAATGCGACCGTCCAGGCGGGCTATCGCGGCGACGGCGTCTGCGGCGGCGTGCCACCCAGCATCCCGTTCCCGGCCGGCCAAAACTGGTACACCGCGTCGTCGGGGACCAGCCACTCGACTCCCGCGGCGGCAGGCGGGGCGGCGCTGATCTTCCAGCAATTCCTGAACAATCCGTCGTACCTGGCCGCCAACCGCGTGCCGGCCAGCGGGCCGCCGAGCCCGGCGCTGGTCAAGGCGTACATGATGAATTCGACGCGGTACATGAACGGCGTCGGCGCGAACGATACGCTGTGGTCGACTGCGCAGGGCATGGGGATGATGAACCTCGGCACCGCGTTCGACGGCGTGTCGCGCGCCACCCGCGACCAGGTTCCGGTGGAGCGGTTCAACGCGTCCGGGCTGCAGCGCCAATACTCCGGCACGATCAGCGATCCGTCCAAGCCGTTCCGCGTCACGCTGGCCTGGACCGACGCGCCGGGCGCCACCTCGGGGAATGCCTACGTCAACAACCTCGACCTGCAGGTGACCGTCGGCGGAAGCACGTACCTCGGCAACGTCTTTTCCGGGTCGAACTCCACCACCGGCGGCGTCGCCGACCCGCGCAACAACGTCGAAAGCGTGTTCCTGCCGGCGGGCGTCAGCGGCGATTTCACCATCATCGTTGCGGCGACCAACATCGCGGGGCAGGCGGATCCGACGGTGGCCGGCAACAACCAGGACTTCGCGCTCGTCGCTTACAACAGCGGACCGCTGGCGCCGGTCGTCGCACCGGCACTCGCGGTCGGCGCGAACACCGTGACCACCGGCAACGGCATCATCGAGCCGAACGAATGCAACGCGCTGACGTCGATCATCAGCAACGGAGGCCTCGGCGGGGCGACGGCCGTGAGCTCCGTGCTCTCGACGACCACCCCCGGCGTGGTGATCACGCAGCAGAACTCGGCGTATCCGGACCTGGCGGCGGGCGGCAGCGGCGCCAATCTCTCGGCGTTCCAGATCAGCACCGGCCCCGCGGTCGCGTGCGGGTCCACGATCAACCTTGCGCACACGGTCACCTACACCGGCGGCGGCTCGCCGGCGACGCTGAACTTCACCCTGCCGGTCGGGCAGCCGGCGGCGACCAATTACGCGTTCGCCTCGTCGTCGGGAACCATTCCGGCCGGCGGCACGCTGATTCCGGGCACGCAGGCCGACGACGCCGTCGCCACGACCGCCGCGCCGTTCACCTTCTCGGTGTACGGCACGACGGTGACTGCCGGCAGCAACATCACCGTCAGCACCAACGGCAACATCCAGCTCGTGCCGACCGGAGGTTCGACTGCGCTCACCAACGGCGCGCTGCCCTCCGGAGGCACGTTCCCGGCGGCAGCGCCGACGCTGTTTCCCTACTGGGACGACCTCGACCTGCGCGTGGCCGGCTACGGCGTGTTCGCCGACACGACCGGCGTGGCGCCGAACCGCACGTTCAAGCTGGAATGGCGCGGCCTGATTTTCGGTGGCACCAATGCCGTGAACTTCGCCGTGCTCTTCCGCGAGGGCTCGAGCGACTTCGAGTACGTCTACAACAATTCGGCGGCGGCGAACGGAAGCGGCGCCACCGTCGGCGTGCAGGCCGCCAGCTCGGGCACGACGTTCACCCAGTTCGGCTTCAACCAGGCGGTCGTCACCGCGGGCCTCAAGCTGTCGGCGACCCGTCCCCCCGGAATCTGCACGCCCGGGCCGGCGCAGTGCGCGGTGACGGCGCCGGTGATCACCAGCGCGAACGCCGCGACGTTTGCCGTCGGCGCCGCGGGCACGTTCACGTTCGCCGCGACGGGGGCTCCGACCCCGGCGATCGCGGTCGCGGGTGCGCTGCCGAGCGGCGTCAGCTACACCGCGGCGACGAGGACGCTGGCCGGAACGCCGGCGGCGGGAACCGGCGGCAGCTATCCGCTGACGGTGACCGCGGCCAACGGCGTGCCGCCGGACGCGGTGCAGAACTTCACCCTGGGCGTGAACATGGCGCCGGCGTTCACCGGTCCGGCGCCGCCGGCAGTGGCGGCGGTCGGCCTGCCGTACAGCCACGGCTTCACCGCGACCGGCTTCCCGGCGCCGACGTTCAGTGCCACGGGCATGCCCGCGTGGCTGACCATCGACACGGCGACCGGAGTGATGTCGGGCACGCCGCCCAACGCGGCGGGCTCGCCGTTCAACATCGTGGTCACCGCCAGCAACGGCGTCGCGCCCAATGCCACGCGAAACTTCACGCTGACCGTCGGTACCACGGTGCTCTCGCTTGCCAGCTCGGCGCCGACCGTGCCGGCGGGAACGGGCGTCACCCTGACCGCGACGGTCAGCGGCGTCGCGCCGACCGGCACCGTGGCTTTCCGCAACGGCCCGCAGGTGCTGGCAGGTTGCGGCGCGGTCGCGCTGGTCGGCGGCGGCAACGTGCGCACCGCGCAATGCAGCACCGGGGCGCTGGCCGTCGGCAGCTACGAGTTCACGGCAGTCTACTCAGGCGACGGCGCCAACGGGCCCGCGGAGGGAACGGCCGCGCAAACGGTGACGGCGGTGCCGGGCCAGGCCTGCAACACGTTCACCGATGTCGACTCGGGCAGCGTGTTCTGCCCGAACGTGGAGTGGCTGAAGAACCGCGGCGTGACCCTCGGCTGCACCAGCGCGACCCTGTACTGTCCGACCGACAGTGTGGTGAGGCTCTCGATGGCGGCGTTCATGAACCGGCTGGGAACGGCACTGACCGGTGCGGTCCAGGCCACGGAGGCAAGCCCGGGCGCCGTCAGCGTCGGCGCCGGCACCGTGGTCTGCCAGACGCCGGGCTTCGTCGCCAGCGGGTTCGCCCGGCGCGCGCAGGTCGATGCAGTGTTCATGGGCACTGCCGCCGCTCAGACGCAGTTCGGCGCCGACCTGGTCGCGAGCTTCGACGGCGGCGCCACGTGGTCGCCGCTTTCGGCCACCGCCAGCCGTTCGACGATCCCCGCGGGACGGTGGGCGAACCTGCGCGCCGTCGGATCGCAGGACGTCGCGGTCGGCCAGACGGCCCGCTTCGGCCTGCTGCTCACCCATGGCGGCCTCGCCGGCACGGCAGCGCTCAGCGACAGCCGCTGCAACCTCCGCGCGGTGTTCGGAAACCGCAACACCACCTTTTCACCCTTCGACGCGGCGAATTGATCGCACGTCATCTCGCCACACTCACGGGAGCACCACATGAAACTGGTTCGCAACCTGCTCGCATCTGCCGGTCTGGCCCTCGTCGCGCCGGCGGCCCTCGCGTTGCCCTGTGCCGGGTTCACCGACGTCGATTCGACGAGCGCCTTCTGCCCGAACGTCGAGTGGATCAAGAACCGGGGAGTCACCACCGGCTGCACCAGCAGCACGCTGTACTGTCCGACCGACAGCGTGTCGAGGCTGGCCATGGCAGCCTTCATGAACCGCCTGGGCACCGCGCTGACGCCGGCGATGCTGCGGGTGGACGCGGCGCCCGGGCCGGTGGTCCTCGACAGCACTCCGGTGGTCTGCCAGACGACCGATTTCCCCGCAACGGGTTTTCCCCGTCGCGTCTACGTGGACCTCGTGTTCGCCGGCACGGCCGCATCGGCGATCGATGTCGGCGCCGACCTGGTGCAGAGCGTCGACGGCGGTACGTCGTGGACCCCGCTCACGACCCAGGGCAGCCGCGGCTACGTACCCGCTGCCGCGTGGGGCAACCTCGCCAACCTGGCGAATTCGGACGTCGCCGTCGGCCAGTCGGTGCGATTCGGCGCCAGGATCGGGCGCGGCGCGGGCGCCGGCACCGCCAACCTGACCGACAGCCGCTGCGCGCTGCGCGCGCTGGTGTTCAGCCGCGACGGCGCGACGTCGCCGCTCTGACGCCGGGCAATCCCCGGGCTCGCGCGGGCGCGCCGTAACCGCGGGGCGCGGCTTGCGGGAATGGCGGGGCCCGATACCCCGGGCGCGCAACGCCGGGTAGCGGGTAACTTTGACCGGCGGCGGCGCAGCCCGGTGCGCCTGTTATTCTCCCCGCATCGCCCATGTCCACCGCCTCGTCCTACACGCCTGTGCTGATCGACCGCGCGCTGCTGCGGGCGACCGGCGCGCCGCGCTCCGACGGCAACGCCGTCCGGCTGTTGCGCGACGCCTGCGAGAACTACCCGGCGTGGCTCGCCGCCATCGAGGGCGCGCGGCGGACGATCTTCTTCGAGAGCTACATCGTCGCCGACGACGCCGTCGGCCGTCGCTTCGTGGGCGCGCTCGCGGCGCGCGCGCGCGCGGGCGTCGCCGTGCGGGTGGTGCACGATTGGCTGGGATGCCTCGGATCGCACGACATCTGGGACGAGCTTGAGGAGGCGGGCGCCGAGGTGCGCGCGTTCAACCCGTTCAGCTTCGGCAGCCCGTTCGGCTGGGTCTCGCGCGATCATCGCAAGACGATCGCCATCGACGGCGCCGTCGCATTCGTATCCGGCCTGTGCGTGAGCTCGCGCTGGGAAGGCGATGCGGCGAAGCGTCTCGAGCCCTGGCGCGACACCGGCGTGGAGATCCGCGGTCCGGCCGTCGCCGAGATCGAGCGCGCCTTCGCGCAAGTCTGGGACGCCTGCGGCACCCCGCTCGCCGATGAGTTGCTGACGCCGCCCGACGCCATCGACGCGGCCGGGGATACCGCGCTGCGCGTCGTCGTCGGCGTGCCCAGTGCAGGCAACCTGTTCCGCCTCGACACGTCGATCGCGTCGCTGGCGCGGCAGTACCTGTGGCTCACCGACGCCTATTTCGTCGGGGGCTCGACGTACACGCAGGCGTTGCGGGCGGCCGCCCGCGACGGCGTCGACGTGCGCCTGCTGGTGCCGGGCGCGAGCGACATCCCGGCGCTGCGACCGCTGTCGCGGGTCGGCTACCGGCCGCTGCTCGAGGCGGGTGTCCGCGTGTTCGAATGGAACGGCACCATGCTGCACGCCAAGACCGCAGTCGCCGACGGCGAGTGGGCGCGTGTCGGCTCGACCAACCTCAACCTTGCGAGCTTCATCGGCAACTGGGAGCTCGACGTCGCGATCGAGGATGCCGGCTTCGCCGCCACCATGGCCGACATGTACGAGGACGACCTGCGCCACGCGACCGAAATCGTGCTGACGCGACGGAACCGCGTGCGCACGGCCGACGGCGGCCCGGCGAGCGACGGCTCGCGCCGCGCCCTGTCGGGCAGCGCAGGGCGGGCCGCGGCGGGTGCGCTGTCCGTGGGCAGCGCGGTCGGAGCCGCGCTGACCAACCGCCGGCTTCTCGGGCCCGCGGAAGCAGGCCTGCTGTGGCTGCTGGCGGCAATCACGGCGGGCGGCGCGGTGCTGGGGTTGGTGTTTCCTGCCCTGATCGCGTATCCGCTGGCCGTCCTGCTCGGCTGGATCGCCGTCACCATCGTCGTCAAGGCCTGGGGCCTTTCCCGGCGCGCCCGCGACTTGCGGCGAAGCGCCGACGGCGAGGACGCCGCTCCTGCGGGTCCTCCGGCTGGTGCAAAAAACGGCTGATCTGCTATAATTAAAAGCTACGCGCCCGTAGCTCAGTTGGATTAGAGTACCTGGCTACGAACCAGGGGGTCGTGGGTTCAAATCCTGCCGGGCGCGCCAAATAATCAAGGGCTTGCAGCAATGCAGGCCCTTTTCTTTGGTGCGGGCGGTAGGATTCCCTGGCGGCGCGCGCCTACCTTGCGAAGCGTCCGTCGTTCGCGACGATCACGGTATCGACGAAGCTGGATCCCGGATGCGCGCCCGGGGCGTACTGCACCGTCATGCCGCCGAGATCGACGCTGCCGAGCGTTTCCATCGCCCGCTGCACCGAGTCGCGCGACAAGTTCTTGGCGCCTGCGGCGCGCAGTCCGGTCACCAGGACCTTGGCGCTCGCGTAGCCTTCGAGCCCGCTGAACGACGGCTGCGTGCCGGGCGGCGCATGCCGCGCCAGCGCCTGCTGGTACTCCTTGACGAGCGGGATCGCGACCGCCCACGGGAACGGTACGATCTGGGTAAAGATCAGGCCTTTCGCGTCGTCGCCCAATTGCTTCGCCATCTGCGCGGCGCCCGAATTGACCGCCATGAACTGGGTCCGGACGCCCTTGCGCCGGGCTTCGCGGATCGTCGCACTGTAGATCGCGTACGAGCCGTGGTTGAACACCGCGTCCGGCTTCGCCGCCATGATCGCCTGAGCCAGGTCCTCGGCCTTGGCGCCGCTCTTCGCCGGGATCGGGACCACCTCGACCTTGCGCGCCTCGGCCAGCCGCTGCACGTTCGCCAGGTGCTTGCGCCCGGTGTCCGAATCGGCGTGCAGGAACGCGACCTTGCCGTAGCCATAGGTCTTCGCGATGTCGAGCAGCCGCCCGAACTCGGCGAGGTGCGGCGCGCGAACCGGAAAGCTGTAGCGGTTGAACGGCTCCCGCATTTCCGGCGATCCGGCCATGCAGGCGATCAGCGGCACGCCGCGGTCCGACGCCTCCTTGAGGCTCGCGACGCACGGCCCGCCTTCGACTCCCCCGAACATCGCGACGACGCCGTCGCGCTCGATCAGGCGGCGGGTGTTCTCCGCGGCGCGGGGCGCATCGCCGCCGTCGTCGAGCGTGACCAGCGCGATGCGCCTACCGCCGACGCCGCCGCCGGCGTTCACGCCTTCGATGTATGCACGCGCCCCTGCTGCGACGGCCTGACCGTGCTCGGAGATGCTGCCGGTCAGCGCGACGGTCTGGCCGACGACGATGCGGTTGTCGTCGGCCGCAAGGGCCGGCCCGCCGATCAGGCCCGCTGCGATTGCGACGCCGATCCGGCTCCGCCATGCATTCATTGCGTCTCCTTGCCGCCAGGGAACCCCGATGTTCGGCGGCACCCGCGGCTGTCAGGTTGCGAAAGGTCAAGGCTTCCGGCGCCTCCGGCGACCAGATACATCGTGCCGGTGGGGCGGTGAGCGGAACGACACGTGTAGGCGCCGCACCGCGATCGAAGGGTCCATGCAATTCGGATGCCAGGCGCAAGGGGTGCGCGCCCTGGCGGCGCCTGTCATCATAGCGGCCGGGCGGAGTCGTGCCGTCCGATGTGGAGCGGAGCGAGCCTCATGGACCTGAAGCAATGGATCGGTCGTTCGGAGACCGTGTCCGACGTCGCGACGGCAACGCCCGTGGCCGCGCTGTCCGCGACGCTCGATCGGCCGGCCGAGCGGCCGCCGGACGGAACGCCGTTGCCGCCGCTTTGGCATTGGCTGTACTTCCTGCCTCTGCACCGCCGTTCCGACATCGGGCCCGATGGTCATGCGAAGCTCGGCGGATTCCTTCCGCCGGTGCCGCTGCCGCGCCGCATGTGGGCCGGCAGCCAGTTCGAGTTCCACCGGCCGCTGCGGGTGGGCGACGTGCTCACCCGCGTCTCGACGATCCAGGACATCGCCGAGAAGAGCGGCCGCACGGGTTCGCTGGTGTTCGTCAAGGTGCGTCACGAGATCCGCCGCGGCGACGAGGCGGAGGTGGCGCTGACCGAGTTCCACGACATCGTCTACCGCGAGGCGGCGGGGCCGGATGACGTGGCGCCGGCCCCGAGGCCGGCGCCTTCGGGCGCGCGCTGGGAGCGGGAATGGCTTCCGGACGAGGTGCTGCTCTTCCGCTACTCGGCGCTCACGTTCAACGGCCACCGCATTCACTACGACCGTCGCTACGTGACGGAGGTCGAGCGATATCCGGGACTGGTCGTCCACGGCCCGCTCGTCGCGACGCTGCTGCTGGACCTGCTGCGGCACCAGCGGCCGGACGCCCAGGTGACGCGCTACGAATTCCGCGCGGTGCGGCCGGTCTTCGACGGGCGCTCGTTCTTCGCCTGCGGCGAGCCGCAGCCGGACGGCAGGACGGTCCGGCTGTGGGCTCGCGACCACGAGGGCTGGCTGACGATGGATGCCTCCGCGACGGTCGGATGAACGAGGAGAACACGAGCATGGCCGCAACGATCATCGATTCCCGCATCTTCGGCAACATCTTCAGCACCGACGCGATGCGCGCCGTCTGGGCGGACGAGAACCGCACGGCGAAGTACGTCGAGATCGAGCGGGCGCTGGCGATCGTCCAGGGGCGGCTGGGGGTGATCCCGAAGGAGGCTGCGGACGAGATCGCGCGCAACTGCGACATCGCGAAGATCGACCTGGACCAGCTGCGGGCGCAGACCGAGCGCGTCGGCTACCCCGTCCTCGGGGTCGTGTCGCAGCTGAACGCGCTCTGCCGCGACGGGCTGGGCGAGTACTGCCACTGGGGCGCGACGACGCAGGACATCACCGACACGGCGACGGTGATGCTGATCCGCGAGGGCCTCGCGCTGGTGAAGGCGGACCTCGAGGCGATCTCCGCCGCCCTCGCGGTCCTCGCGCAGCGCCACCGCGACACGCCGATGATCGGGCGCAGCAACCTGCAGCAGGCGATCCCGGTCACCTTCGGCTACAAGATGGCGACCGTCCTGGCTGCCGTGGAGCGTCACCGCGAACGGCTTGCGCAGCTCGAGCCGCGCGTGCTCGTCGGCGAGTTCGGCGGCGCCTGCGGCACGCTTGCCTCGCTCGGGCACGGGGCGATGGCGACGCAGGCCGCCCTGATGGCGGAACTCGACCTGCGGCAGCCGGTGATCGCGTGGCACACCGTGCGCGACTGCATCGCCGAAGTCGGCTGCTTCCTCGGGCTGGTCGGGGGAACGCTGGGCAAGATTGCGATGGACGTCAGGCTGATGATGCAGACCGAGGTGGCGGAGGCATTCGAGCCGTTCGCCCACGGTCGCGGGTCGAGCAGCACGATGCCGCAGAAGCGCAATCCGATCTCCTCGTGCTACATCCACGCCGCCGTGTCGGTGGTCCGCCAGCACGCGGCGGCGCTGATGGACGCGATGATCGCCGATCATGAGCGTTCGACCGGGCCGTGGGAGATCGAGTGGATCGCCTTGCCCGACGCGTTCTGCCTGACTGCGGGTGCGCTCCGGCAGACTCGATCCGTCCTCGAGGGGCTGGAGGTCGACGCCGCGCGGATGCGGGCCAACATCGACCTGACCAACGGCCTGGTGATGTCGGAGGCGGTGATGATGGGCCTCGGACCCTGCATTGGTCGCGAGCGCGCGCACGATCTCGTGTACGACCTCTGCCGCGAGGCCCTGCGGTCGAACCGGCCGCTGCTCGTCCTGCTCGCCGGGCACCCGGAGATCAGCCGGCACCTCGACCGCGAGGCGCTGGCGCGGCTGTGCGATCCGGCCCACTACCTCGGCCAGGCAGGGGTGATGGTCGATCGCGTGCTGGCCATGCGCGATGCCGGGAGCCGCCGTGACGACCAGGCCGGGCGCGACAGCTCGTCGCAGGCGCCGGGGCGCGGCGCATCCGCGACGCGCACCGGGATCGCGGGTGACGACAAAGCATGATGCCGGTCAATCCTGCGCGCGCCGGCAGCGGGACAATGTTTCCAATCGCGGTTGGTTGATGGAGGAGCGCAGCAGCGAAAGGAGTTGATCATGAGAGCGCGGCGCTTGACGCTGGTCCAGGGGCAGGGGGGACGGACTGCGGCCGGAGCGGTGGGGGCCGGACGTCGGTCACGGTCATCGCCGTCTGCGGTCGTGCGGCAGGGTTCAACGCCACCGACCCCGCCGCCCGAGCCTTCGTTCATGCGTGACTCGTACGCGTCGACGGCCTTCGCGGAGGTCATCGACCGGTCGGTGCACGCCGCGACGGCGCGGTTCACCGCCGGGCTGTCGCCGATGGCGCTGGTCGGCGCCTACATGGACTGGGCGGCGCATCTCGCGTTCTCCCCCGGCAAGCAGCTGAGGCTGGGCGAGAAGGCCGTCAAGAAATCGCTGCGCCTCGCCAATTACGCCAGCCGCCGCGCGCTGGGCACCGATGGCGCCGAGCCCTGCATCGTGCCACTGCCGCAGGACCACCGGTTCGACCACCCCGCCTGGCGCACACCGCCGTACGACCTCGTCTACCAGTCGTTCCTGCTGACGCAGCAGTGGTGGCACAACGCCATGACGGGAGTCCGCGGCGTGACGCAGCAGGACGAGAACCTGGTGTCTTTCACGACGCGCCAGGTGCTGGACGTGTTCTCGCCGTCGAACTCGCCGTTCACCAATCCGGAACTGCTGGAGCGCACGCGCGCCGAAGGCGGCATGAACTTCGTCCGTGGCGCGCAGAACCTGATCGAGGATTGGGACCGGGCGCTGGGCGGCGGCAAGCCGGTCGGCGCGGAGGCGTTCGAGACCGGACGCAACGTCGCGATCACCCCGGGCAAGGTCGTCTACCGCAACCGCCTGATCGAGCTGATCCAGTACGCCCCGGCGACGCCGCGGGTGCGCCCCGAGCCGGTGCTCGTCGTGCCGGCATGGATCATGAAGTACTACATCCTCGACCTGAGCCCTCAGAACTCGCTGGTGAAGTATCTGGTCGACCGCGGCCACACGGTGTTCATGGTCTCGTGGAAGAACCCCGGTCCCGAGGATCGCGACCTGGCGATGGAGGACTACCGGACGCTCGGCGTCATGGCGGCGCTGGACGCCGTCTGCGCGATCGTCCCGGGGGTCCGGGTCCACGGCGTGGGCTACTGCCTCGGCGGGACGCTGCTGGCGATCGCGGCCGCGGCGATGGCCCGCGACGGCGACTCGCGCTTCGGCTCGATGAGCTTTTTCGCGGCGCAGGGCGACTTCACCGAGGCCGGCGAGCTGACGCTGTTCATCAACGAGAGCCAGCTGTCGTTCCTCGAGGACATGATGTGGGAACAGGGCTTCCTCGATACCAAGCAGATGGCCGGCGCGTTCCAGATGCTGCGCTCCAACGACCTCGTGTGGTCGAAGGCGGTCCGCGAGTACCTGCTGGGCGAGCGGCAGCCGATGACCGACCTCATGGCCTGGAACGCGGACGCGACGCGGATGCCGTACCGGATGCACACCGAGTACCTGCGCCGGCTGTTCCTCGACAACGACCTCGCCGAGGGGCGGTTCCACGCCGGCGGCGCGCAGGTCGCGCTGGCCGACATCCGCGGGCCGCTGTTCGCCGTCGGCACCGAGACCGATCACGTCGCGCCGTGGCGTTCGGCGTACAAGTTCCACCTGCTGACCTCGGCCGACGTCACCTTCCTTCTCACCAACGGAGGACACAACGCCGGCATCGTCTCGGCGCCAGGCCATCCGCGGCGCCACTATCGCGTCGCCAGCAAGCGTGACGGCGATCACTACCTGGATCCGGACGGCTGGCTGGCCGAGGCCTCGGTGAAGGAGGGATCGTGGTGGCCCGAGTGGACGGCGTGGCTCGATGCGCACTCGGGTGCGCCGGTCGCCCCGCCGGCGATGGGGAACCCCGCAAAGGGCTACCGGCCGCTGGGGGACGCGCCGGGGGGCTACGTCCGGCAGGAATGACCGGCGAAGGCTGGGCGCTGCCGGCAGGCGTTCAGGGCGACCGGAAATGCGGGCCGCTCATCAGGTCCTGCGCGAGGTAGCGCTGGCGGTAGGTCTCGAATGGAACGTCGTCGGCTGCCTCGATCCGCTGCTGCTCGGTCAGCGAGTCCGCGGCCATCTGCCGGTAGCGTGCCGCGGCGTCGGCGGCCAGCGGCAAGTCGAGGAGCGTTTGCCGGTGCTGCCGCGACTGCGCCAGCGCGAACGCGGGGAAAGACGTGCCCCAGACCGTCTCGGTCTCGCGGAGCACCCGCGCCGACGGCAGCTGCGGGGGGTCCCGCAGCGCCGCGGCCGCGGCAGCGAAGGCCGAACGGTACGCGCCGCCGCCGTGCGCCTCGTCGAGCGCGTCGGCGATGGGGCCGAACTGCTCGACGAGGTCACCTGCCCAGATGGCCGGTGCGACGGGTACCCCCGACCGATCGAGGCGGACCTCCGGATCGCGGCCGCGCTCGGCGACCAGCTGCTGGTTGCGCGCATCGACGGCGATTTCCGCGGGGGAGTCGGGAGGGCTTTCGGTCAGCGCGCAATGAAGCAGGAACAGGTCCAGCAGGCGCAGCGAGTCGGCGTCGATGCCGATCGGATGGAAGGGATTGATGTCGACGCAGCGCACCTCGACGTACTCGACCCCGCGCTCGCCCAGCGCGCGCAGCGGGCGCTCGCCCGAACGCACCACCTGCTTCGGCCGGATGGTGCCGTAGAACTCGTTCTCGATCTGCAGCAGCGACGTCGCGAGCTGCCTGTAGTCGTCGCCGTCGCGCAGCCCGATCGCCTCGTAGGCGGGCCACGGTGCCGACAGCGCGCGGTTGAGCGACGCGGCGTAGCTCTGCAGGTTGTTGAAGCTGACGGCGAGCGTCGCCTGTGCCTCGCTCTGGTAGCCCAGTCGCCCCATCCGCAGCGACGTCGCATGCGGTCCGTACAGCGTCCCGGAGGCCCACGCGGTGAGCTCGTGCGCGCGACCGCCGATGAACGAGCCGCACGCCGCCGGGGATGCGCCGAGCAGCAGCAGGATCAGCCACGAGTGGCGACGAAAATTGCGGATCAGCGCGAAGTAGCCCTCGTCCTGGTAGGTCGTGACCGGGCCGGCTTGGCCGTCGATCTCCTGCAGCACTGGCCACGCCGAATCGGGCAGCGAGAAATTGTAGTGGATGCCCGAGATCGTCTGCATCCGGCGTCCGTAGCGGTACGACAATCCCCTCCGGTAGATCGTCTTCATCCGGCCGACGCTGGAGCTGCCGTAGCGGCCCAGCGGGATGTCGTCGTCGGCCGGCAGCTTGCACGGCATGCTGGTGCACCAGAGCAATTCGTCGCCAAGGTGGCGGTGGACGACCTGGTGCAGCTCGGTGAGCTCCTGCAGGCAGGCCTCGATGCCCGTGTGCACCCCGGTGATGAGCTCGAGCTGCGACTCGCTGAAGTCGGTGGTGATCCGCGGATGCGTCAGGGCGGCGCCGAGACCGGCCGGATGCGGCGTGCGTGCGAGCGTACCGTCGGCGTTCACCCGCAGGCCCTCCTTTTCCATGCCGCGGCGAAGGCTCCGGAGCAGCTCCGGGCCGAGTTTCTGCAGACGATGCTCGAGACGGGACAAGCGGAATCCTCGTGGGTGGCGCCGGCGATGGGCGGGGTATCGATGCGGCGCGGACAGCGGAGTAGACTACGGTTGAGGATTGTCGCATGACCGCCCATCGCCCGCTCCGTCCGGATCGACGGCGATTCGTTGCCGGGGGCGCGGTGCTGTTCGCCGCCGGCCTCGCCTGTCTCGGTCGTGCTCGCGCCGCCGGACCTTACCCGGCGACGATCGCCGCCATGCAGGCGGCCCGGGCCAAGGAGACCGCCGTCCACCAGCGGTACACGGCGTTCGCGCAGAAGGCGAAGCAGGAGGGATACGCCGGCATCGCCTACCTGTGCACCGCCTTCGCCGCTTCCGAAGGAATCCACGGCGCGAACTTCGGCCGCATCCTGGCTTCGCTGGGAGCCGACGTGCCGCCGTTGCCGAAGGCGGAGATCAAGGTCGGCAAGACGCGCGAGAACCTGATCAGCGCTGTCGACGACGAGATCGACTCGATCGACTCCTTCTACCCCAAGCTGCTGGCGCAGATCACGCCGGAAGGCCACGAGGAGGCGATGGCCAGCGTCCGCTACGCCTGGGCGTCGGAGAAGCAGCATCGCGACAAGCTCCAGCAGCTGCAGCGATGGACCGGCGTGTTCTTCGACCGGGTGGCGACGCACATCGACGCCAAGACCGGGCAGTACTTCGTCTGCCAGGTCTGCGGCTCGACGGTGAACGCGATTCCCGCCGGCGCCTGCCCGGTGTGCGGGAAGCCCTCGACCGGCTACCGGCGCGTCGAGCCGCCGGCCTAGGCCGCGCGGCCCGGCGGCGCGCCGAGCGATGTTGCGCAGCACCATCGTGCCGGCGTTGACAGCGCCACGGCAACCCTGTTCAATTGGTCAGACCACTTGACCAGAGCGCCGCCCGTGACCGGGCGATCGAGGCGCCGGCGGGTCCCCACCAACGGAGGAATATGATGCGCATACTGATTCGCGCCCTGCTGCATGGGCTGGCCGTCGCCGCGCTGGCCTTGTCGGGCACCGCCCTCGGGCAGCAGGCGATCACGCTGCACGGGGCGTCGCAGTTCAACGACGATCACGCCTTCACCAAGGCGCTGGTGAAGTTCGAGCAGCTGGTCAAGCAGTACTACGGCAAGCCGGTCAACTTCGTGCTCCACAAGAACAGCGAGCTCGGGCTGGAAAAGGACTATTTCGCGTACATGAACCAGGGCGTGTCGGTGGACTACGCGATCGTGTCCCCGGCGCACATGTCGACGTTCTCCAAGGCCGCGCCGTTCATCGATGCGCCGTTCCTGTTCCGCGACCTCGCACACTGGAACAAGGTGCTCGACGGCGACGTCCTCAAGCCCGTGGCCGACGAGGTCTCGCAGAAGGCGGAGGTGATGCTGATCGGCTACGCCGGCGGCGGCACGCGCAACATCTTCTCCAACAAGCCGGCGCGCAACATGGCCGAGCTCAAGGGCCTCAAGGTGCGGGTGCAGGGTGCGCCGATCTGGAGCAAGACCTTCGCCGCGGTCGGGATGTCGCCGACGGTGATTGCCTACAACGAGGTCTACAACGCCATCCAGAACGGCGTGATCAACGCCGGCGAGAACGAGGCCGCAGGCGTCGAGGCGATGAAGTTCTTCGAGGTCGGCCCGAACCTGATCATGACCGAGCACGCGATCACCATCCGGCCGATCTGCTTCTCGGGCAAGACGTTCAAGAAGCTGCCGCCCGACCTGCAGGCTGCGATCGTCCGCGCCGGCAAGGAGGCGGGCGTCTACGGCCGGCAGATCGAGTCGGGCGAGGACAGCGCCAAGCTCGACACGCTGGAGAAGGCGGGCAAGCTCAAGCGGATTCCGTTCACCGAGCGCGCGGCGATGAAGAAGGCCGCCGACCCGGTGATGGCCGAGTACGCCAAGGAAATCGGCGCGGACGGCATCTACGCCCGGATCAACTCGATGTAGCAGGCCCGGCACGCCGGCGGAGGTCGCGGTCCGCGATCCCCGCCGCGCGGGCAGTCGCAACGGCTGATTCCGCCGGAGAGTCAATGCGCAAGCTCGTCGACGTCTACTACCGCCTGCTCAACTGGCTGCTGGTGATCAGTGTCGCGATTCTGATCGTACCGGTCAGCCTCCAGATCTTTTCCCGCTACACGTCGCTGATCCCGTCGTACATCTGGACGGAGGAGATGGCGCGCTTCTTCTTCATCTGGATGATCATGATCGGCTCGATGGTGGCGATACGGGACGGCGGGCATTTCGACGTCGACCTCTGGCCGGAGCTCGCCCCGCGGCCGAACGCGCTGCTGCGCATCGTGTCGAGCGTATTCGTCCTCGTGATGGCGCTGGTGTTCATCTGGTACGGGATCCGCTTCGTCCAGTTCGGCTGGAACCAGACCTCGGAGCTGGCCGACCTGCCGATGCCGTTCATCTTCGCCGCGTGGCCGCTCGCGGGATTCACCTGGGTGGTGTTCCTCGGCGAGCGATTCCTCCAGGACCTGCGGATCGTCGCCGCGGGGTCCCGCGCATGAGCGGAGGCGCCGCGCTGTCCCCGGCGATCGCGGCGCTGGTGCTGTTCGGCGTGTTCTTCGCGCTGATGGCGCTGCGGGTGCCGATCGCCTTCGCCCTCGGGCTCGCTTGCCTGCCGGTGATGTTCATCGAGCCGCGGTTGTCGCCGATGATCATCTTCAACGAGACGTTCAAGTCCTACAACTCGTTCATCCTGCTCGCGGTGCCGTTCTTCCTGCTGACGGCGAACCTGATGAACGTCGGCGGGATCACCGACCGGCTGGTGCGGCTGTCGCGCGACCTCGTCGGCCACATGCCGGGGGGGCTGGCGCAGGTCAACGTCGTGCTGTCGATCTTCTTCGCCGGGATCTCCGGCTCGTCGACCGCCGATGCCGCCAGCCAGGGCAAGATCTTCATCGAGGCGCAGGTCAAGGAGGGCTACGACCTGTCGTTCTCGGTCGCGATCACCGCCGTCTCCGCCGTGCTCGCGGTCATCATCCCGCCGTCGATCCTGATGATCGTCTGGGGCGGGACGCTGTCGGTGTCGATCGGCGCGCTGTTCCTTGCCGGCGTCATCCCCGGCCTGCTGCTCGGCGTCGTGCAGATGGCGACCGTCCACGTCTACGCCAAGCTGCGCAACTATCCGAAGTATCCGCGCGCCTCGATGCGGGAAGTCTTCGCCGGCATCGGCGTCGCCGTCCCGGCGCTGATGACGCCGGTGATCATCATCGGCGGCAAGATCTTCGGCTGGTTCACCGCGACCGAGTCGGCAGCGATCGCGGTGCTGTACGCCGCGGTGCTGTCGATCTTCGTCTACCGCGAGATGAGCGGCAAGCAGCTGCATGGCGCGCTGCTCGACACGGGTCGCCTCGCCGCCGTCGCGCTGTTCTGCGTCGGCACCGCCAGCGCCTTCGGCTGGCTGCTCGCGTACTACCAGATCCCCAAGGCGCTGCTGGCGGGGGTCGGCTCGTGGGGCATGGGGATCACCGGTACCGGATTCTTCATTGCGTTCTGCTTCCTCGTCGTCGGCTGCTTTCTCGACGCGATCCCCGCGATCATCATCGTCGGCACGATTCTCGAGCCACTCGCGCGTTCGGTGAACATGGACCCGGTCCACTTCGCGATGGTCGGCATCATCTCTCTGGCGTTTGGCCTGGTGACGCCGCCGTACGGGCTGTGCCTGATGATCTCCTGCGCCATCGCCAAGGTCCGACTGATGTACGTGCTCAAGGACGTGATGATCATGCTGCTGCCGATGCTCGGTGTGCTGTCGCTGGCAATCATGTGGCCCGACCTCATCCTCTTCCTGCCGCGGATGATCTCGCCGGAATTCCTGAAATGAGGAGAGGCGCGTGCTGGACCTGAAACCGCTCGCACCGGGATTCGGGGTCGAGGCGAGGGGCCTCGATCTGGCCAGCCCCATGACCGACGCCACGTTCGCCGACCTCGAGCGGGCGTTCTTCGCCGGGCAGGTGCTGGCGGTACGCGGGCAGCAGCTCGCGCCGGCGCAGTTCGTCGCCTTCGCCCGCCGCTTCGGCCCGCCCGAGCCGCACGTCATCGACCAGTTCCACCACCCCGAAGACCCGAACATCCTGATCCTTTCGAACCGGAAGCAGGGCGGCGTTCCGCTCGGCCTCGCCGACGCCGGCACGTATTTCCACACCGACTACTCGTACCTGCAGGTCCCCGCCCGCGCGACGACGCTGTACTCGATCGAGGTGCCCAGCCGCGGCGGCAACACGCTGTTCGCCGATCAGTACGCCGCGTACGACGGGTTGCCCGAAGCGATGAAGCGGCGGGTCGATCCGATGATCGCTGTCCATCACTACGGCAATCGCAAGGAGAGCAACGACGCCAGCCGCACCGCGGCGTCCCCGCTGACGCCGGAACAGAAGGCGAGGATGCCGCTGATCACGCACCCGGTCGTGCGCACGCACCCCGTCACGGGGCGCAAGGCGCTGTACGCGGTATCCGGCAGCTCCCACGGGATCGTCGGCATGCCCGAGGACGACGCGGTCGACCTGCTCGACGAGCTCGCCGCGCACGCCACGCAGGACCGGTACGTTCTTAGCTTCTCCTACGGAATCGGCGACGTCGTGATCTGGGACAACGCGTCGCTGCTGCACTCGGCGACGCTGATCGATCCGGACGACCCGCGCACGCTGTGGCGGGTCACCGTCAAGGAGCCGGCCCTCGCGGCCACCGCCGTGCTCGCCTCGACCTTCGTCGGCGCAGCGGTGTAGGCGGTTCCGCATCTGCAACCCATCGACAGGATCACCATGACCACGGATCTGCAGGGCAAGGTCGTACTCATCACCGGTGCGTCGACCGGCATCGGCGCCGCGGCGGCGCGAGCGTTCGCGCGGCTGGGCTCGAAGCTGGTCGTGCACTGCAACGCCCACCGCGACGCGGCCGAAGCCGTCGCGGCCGACTGCCGCAAGGCCGGTGGCGAGGCCGTGGTCGTCCAGGGCGACGTGGCGCACGCGTCGGAGGTCGGGCGGATCGTCTCCGAGGCGGTCGCCGCCTACGGCCGCATCGACGTGCTGATCAATAACGCCGGCGGCATGTCGGGCGGCCGGACGCGCATCGAGGACTACACCGAGGCCTACGTCCAGCAGGTGCTCGCCGTCAATTGCACGCAGGTCGCGATGTTCATGCACCACACGATCCCGCTGATGCGCCGGCAGAAGAGCGGCAACGTGATCAACGTGACGTCGATCGCCGCGCGGCACGGGGGTGGCGGCGGCGCGATCATCTACGCCGGCGCCAAGGGCTTCGTGTCGACGGTGACCCGGGGGTGGGCGAAGGAGGTGGTCGGCGACGGCATTCGCGTCAACGCCGTCTCGCCGGGCGTGATCACGACGCCGTTCCACGAGCGCTACTCGACCGCCGAGCAGCTGAAGGCGATGCAGGCGACGATCCCGATGAACCGGCTGGGCACCGCCGACGAGTGCGCCGGCACGTTCGTCTACCTCGCATCGGACGCGATGAGCGGCTACGTCACCGGCCAGATCATCGAGGTCAACGGCGGCCAGTACATGCCGTAGCGGCGGATCAGGCGCGCTGCCTGGCTGCGAGAAGGGCGTCGATCTCGGCGTCCTTTTCCAGCCACAGCGCCTGCAGCCAGTGCTGGATCGCCTTGCGGTGCTGCGGGTCGCGCGCGTAGTCGCCGCCACTGAACTCCGACGGAATCGGCAGCCGCCGCGCGCGCACTACGACCTGTGGAACCCTGCCGCAGAGGAAATGCCAGAAGGTCGGGCGCCCCTCGGGATAGACGATGGTGACGTCGAGGTAGGATCGGAACTTGTCGCCGAGGACACCCAGCGCCAGCGCCAGCGCGCCGGCCTTGGGCTTCAGCAGGTGCCGGTACGGCGAGTGCTGCGCGCGGTGCTTTTCCGGCGTGAACCGCGTGCCCTCGGCGAAGTTCATCACGCTGGTCGGAATGAGCGCGAACTTCTCGCAGGCCCGGCGCGTCGTCTCGAGGTCGTCGAAGCGCTTTTCCGGGTGCTTGCGCAGGTACGCCTCGGAGTGCCGGCGCATGAAGGGAAAGTCCAGCGCCCACCACGCGATGCCGATCACCGGCACGTAGATCAGCTGCTGCTTGAGGAAGAACTTGAGCAGCGGGATGCGGCGGCTCAGCACGCGTTGCAGCACCAGGATGTCGACCCACGACTGGTGGTTGCAGTTGACCATGTACCAGCCGCGCGGATCGAGTCCGTCGAGGCCGTCGACGTCCCATGTCGTGCGCTGGGTGAGCCGCATCCACGCGCTGTTGCAGTCGACCCAGCGGTTCGCGATGCCGTTCAGCCCGCGATCGATGACGACCCGCGCGGCCTTCACCGGGACCGCCAGCTTGACCAGCGACAGGGCGAACAGCAGCGTGCACCAGAACAGCGTGTTGACGCCCAGCAGCACGGCGGCAACGACGCCCCGAACGGCCGGCGGCAGCGACTTCAGCATGGCGGTCCCGGTCCCGCGGTCACGGTCAGCGGACCTTGGCGCCGATTTCGGTCAGGATCTGCTTGACGTCGATGGCGCCGGCCTTGGCGGTGATCTCCCCGGCGTAGCGCTGCTGCAGCGTCTTCGCCTCGCCCAGCAGCGAGGAAAAGGTCTCCTGCAACGCGGCCGCCGACAGCGTCCGGTCCGCGGCGTAGTACCGTTTGGCGACGTGTCCCAGCGCCCAGGTCGTGGCGAACGAGAAAGCGGAGCTGGTCGCCTGCCGACCGACGCCGCCGAGCAGGCCGCCGCCGATCGACCCGAGCAGTTTGCCGACGAGCTTCGCACCGATCTGCTCGACGTATTGCGACGTGAGGCCCACGCCGGCGGTGGCCAGAAAGTCCTTGACGTGGCCGCGGTCGAGCTCGAAGCCGTGCGCCTGGCCGATCCGGTAGACCATCTTCATCTGCAGCGGAATGATCGCCATCGACGCCAGCGAGTCGGGCAGGAGCTCGAGCGCGCCGTTCAGGATGGCGTAATTGAGGATCATCTTGTCCATCTCGGCCGCCGGCATCGTCGTCGCGACGGGCGTGGCACCTGCGGTCGGCGGCCGGGTTGCCGGCACCGGCGGCTCGAACGACGACCCCGCGGCCAGCGGCGCCGTCGCCAGCGCTTCGGCGGTGGCGTCGATCGCCTGCGCCGTCGCGCCGGACATCCCCAGCGCCGCGCGCAGCGACGCCAGGAACGCGCGCTCCGGGCCCGATTGCGCGCCGTCGGCGTCGCAGACCCCGGCGGCAAGCTCGTAGGCGAGTTCACGGGTCTCGGGCGTCGTCAGCGTGCGCGCGGCCGCCTCGACGTTCGCCCGCTTCAGCAGCACGTCCTGATAAAGGGCGGGCAGGTTGAGATCGGCGGCGCCCGGGAGCGACTCGCTGATGCGCCGGATCTCGCGGCGCTCGGCATCGGTGCCGGTGCCGTCCGCGAAGGCGGCGGCGAGGGCGATGGTCAGCAGGGCTTTCTGTTCGTCGTTTGTCATCGTGTGCTCCGGAAGGGACCGCTCGTTGGAACCCGTTCCCGCGGGCAGGTTCCGTCGCTCGTCGCAGGGGGCTGGTTGCCGTCGCCGGGGGCGCCCGATCGCCGGCGGTCACCGCGGCTATGGACCTGCATGCCGTGCCGCATCGCGGATCGCGTCCAGCGACGCGTTCATCGTCAGTGCCTGCGGATCGAGCCGCACATGGAGGAGGGCGGGCGTGCCTCCGCCGGCGGTCGCGAGCGCGCGGGTGAACGCCGGCGCGAATTCGGCGGTCCGCGAGACGGCCTCGCCGGTGGCCCCGTAGGCGCGGGCGAGCGCCGCGAAGTCGGGATTGGCGAGCTCGCTGCCCGACACCCGCGCGGGGTACTGCCGTTCCTGGTGCATCCGGATCGTTCCGTACATCCCGTTGTCGACGACGACGAAGACGATGCCGGCACGGTGACGGATCGCGGTCGCAAGCTCCTGCCCGTTCATCAGGAAGCAGCCGTCCCCGTTCCAGGACACCACGGTGCGCGCGGGTCGGAGGATCTTGGCCGCGACCGCGGCGGGCACGCCGTAACCCATCGCTCCGGCGTACGGCGCCAGCTGGGTGCCGAAGCTGCGGTATCGATACAGGCGGTGCAGCCAGGCCGTGTAATTGCCGGCGCCGTTGGTCAGAATCGCGTCGTCGGGCAGCGTCTCGTCGAGCCAGCGGACGATCTGCCAGAGATCGACGGCGCCCGGGACCGGTCGCGGCGTGCGCCACGCGTCGAAGTCGGCGCGGGCGGCCGCGACCGCCTCCTGCCGAGCCGCCGTCGAGCCCGCCGGCACGGCATTGACGGCGGCGAGAAACGCGCCCGGTGTCGCCGCGATGGCGACGGCGGGCTGGAACACGCGGCCGAGCTCGCGTGCCGACGGATGGACGTGGATGAGCGCCTGCCGCGGCACCGGCACGTCCAGCAGCGTGTAGCCCGACGTGGTCATCTCGCCCAGCCGCTCGCCGATCACCAGCAGGACATCGGCGTCGCGGATGCGCGCCGCCAGTGCCGGGTTGATGCCGATGCCGACGTCGCCTGCGTAATGGGGATCGCGATGGTCGAACAGGTCCTGCCGCCGAAAGCCGCAGCCGACCGGCAGCGCATGCGCATGGACGTAACTCGCCAGCGCCGCGTGGTCCTCCGGCTGCCAGCGGCTGCCGCCGACGATGACGAACGGGCGCCGGGCGCCGGCGAGCAGCGCCCGTGCCGCGGCGATGTCCGCCGCCGCGGGCGCCGCCCGCACCTCGCCGATCCGCGGCGCGACGGCGACGTCGGCGCGCGTGCCGAGCATGTCCTCCGGCAGCGCCAGCACCACCGGGCCGGGCCGGTCGGCCAGCGCCACGCGGTAGGCCTGCGCGACGTATTCCGGGACGCGTTCGGCACGGTCGATCTGCGCCGCCCACTTGGCGATGCCGCCGTACATGCGCCGGTAGTCGACTTCCTGGAACGCCTCGCGATCGGCGCAGTCCGAACCGACCTGGCCGACGAACAGGATCAGCGGAGTCGAGTCCTGCTGCGCGACGTGCACGCCGATCGCCGCGTTGGTCGCGCCGGGCCCGCGGGTGACGAAGGCGAGGCCGGGGCGTCCGGTCAGCTTGCCCGCCGCCTCGGCCATGTACGCGGCGCCGCCTTCCTGCCGGCAGGCGACGAAGGTGATCCGGTCGCGGACGTCGTGGAACGCGTCGAGCACCGGCAGGAAGCTCTCGCCGGGCACGCCGAAAGCGTGAGTGGCGCCCTGTTCGACGAGGCTCGCGACGAGGAGCTCGCCGCCGGTGCGTGCGCTCATCAGCGGCCGTTGACGATGTCTTCGCGCTTCAGCAGGAACACGCTGTCCGTCGACGAGCCGGTATCGAGCCAGAGGAACGGCAGCCGCGGGTACGCGAGCTCGCAGGCGTCGCGGTTGTGGCCGATCTCGACCACCAGCACGCCCTGCGGGTTGAGGAAACGCGGGGCATCGCGCAGGATGCCGCGGACCGCGTCGAGCCCGTCGTCGCCGCCGGCGAGGGCGATCACCGGCTCGTGCCGGTACTCGGCCGGCAGCTGGTGCATCGAGTTGGCGGTGACATACGGCGGGTTGCTGATGATGAGGTCGTAGGTCTTCTCGGACAGGTTCGCGAACAGGTCGGAGCGGATCAGGTTCACGCGGTCGGCCAGGCCGTACTCGGCGACGTTGCGCTGCGCGACCGCGAGCGCGTCCGACGACAGGTCGACGGCGTCGATCTCGGCCTCCGGGTACGCGTGGGCGAGGAGGATCGCGAGACAGCCCGAACCGGTGCAAAGGTCGAGTGCCGCAGTCACCGTCGCGGCATCGCCGACGAACGACGCGAGGCCGTCGGGCAGCAGGTCGGCGATGAACGAGCGGGGAATGATCACGCGTTCGTCGACGTAGAAGCGGAACTCGCCGAGCCAGGCCTCGTGCGTCAGGTACGCGGCGGGCACGCGCTGGTCGATCCGGCGGGCCAGCAGGTCGGCCAGCCGCGTCCGCTCGACGTGCGTGATCCGGGCGTCGAGGAACGGCTCCAGCCGGTCCAGCGGCAGGTGCAGCGCGTGCAGGATGAGGTAGGCGGCCTCGTCGTAGCTGTTGGTCGTCCCGTGGCCGAATGCGAGGCCGGCCTCGCCGAAGCGCGATACCGCGTAGCGCAGCCAGTCGCGCAGCGTGACCAGGTCCTGCACCGGGGCGGCGCTCATCGGCGGACTCCGTCGGTGGCCGGGGCGAGCAGGCGTTCCAGCACCCGCGCGTAGATCGCGGACAGTCGCGGCAGGTCGTCGACGCGCACCCGCTCGTCGATCTGGTGGATCGACGCGTTGACGGGTCCGAGTTCGACCAGCTCGCGGCAGATGTCGGCGATGAAGCGGCCGTCGCTGGTGCCGCCGGTGCAGGACAGCTCGGGGACGATGCCGGTCTCCTCGAGCACCGCCGCGTTGACGATCTCGACCAGGCGCCCGCGCGGGGTCAGGTACGGCTTGCCCCAGCCGGTCCAATCGAGCGTGTAGTCGAGGCCGTGGCGATCGAGCACGGTCGCGATCCGCGCCGCCAGCCCCTCGCGGGTGCTCGACGTCGCGTGCCTGAAGTTGAACTGAAGCGTCAGCGTGCCGGGCACCACGTTGGTCGCGCCGGTGCCGGCATGGATGTTCGAGCACTGGAAGGTCGTCGGCGGGAAGTACTCGTTGCCGCGGTCCCACTCGATCGCCGCCAGCTCGGCCAGCGCCGGCGCGACAAGGTGGATCGGGTTGCGCGCGAGATGCGGATACGCGACGTGCCCCTGGACGCCGCGCACCGTCAGCGTGCCCGACAGCGTGCCGCGGCGGCCATTCTTGATCATGTCGCCGAGGCGCTCGACCGACGACGGCTCGCCGACGATGCAGTAGTCGATCGCCTCGCCGGCGGCGGCCAGCTTCTCGACCACCCGGACGGTGCCGTCGACCGAGGGACCTTCCTCGTCGGAGGTGAGCAGCAGCGCGATCGAGCCGGGAGCGCCGGGGTGGCTGGCGACGAACGTCTCGATCGCGGTGACGAAGGCGGCAAGCGAGGCCTTCATGTCGGCAGCGCCGCGGCCGTAGAGCCAGCCGTCGCGCTCGACCGGCACGAACGGGTCGGACGTCCACTGTTCGCGCGGGCCGGTCGGCACGACGTCGGTGTGCCCGGCGAAGCAGGCGAGTGGCCGCGCGTCGCCGCGCCGCGCCCAGAGATTGGTGACGCCGCCCACGGAGAGCGTCTCGCAGCGAAACCCCAGCGGTGCCAGGCGGGTCGCCAGCAGCTGCTGGCAGCCGGCGTCGTCGGGCGTGACCGACGGCCGGGCGATCAATGCGCGGGTCAGGGCAACGGTGGGGTCGGCGACGGGCACGGCGGAGGTGCCGGCCGGGGCACCGGAAACGTTGGCGCTCATCGGACCCATGGTAGCAAATCCCGCCGCCGGCGGCGGCGGGACGCGGTCCGGCGCCTGCCGTCAGTGGGTGCGGTCGAGCAGCCCGGCGTCGATGCGCAGCGACGCGAAATCGGTGCCCTGCGAGGCCGGGCGCGGGGCGCCGCTTGCGTCGTTTCCCTGCGGTCCCATGTTGTCGACGCGTGCCGTCGGCGCCTGCTGGTTGATGAGCCAGGCGAGGTTGGTCGGCGAGTCGGACGCGGTCATCGCCTCGTCGTAGGTCAGCACGCCGTCCATGTGCAGGCGGCACAGCGCCTGCTCGAAGGTCTGCGAGCCGGGATAGAGCGACTGCTCCATCGCCTCCTTGATCTGCGTGATCTCGCCGTTCTTGATCAGCTCGGCGATGAGCGCCGTGTTGAGCAGGATCTCGACCGCCGGCTGCTGCTCGCCGTTCTTGTTGCGCACCAGCCGCTGGCAGACGATCGCGCGCAGGCCGATCGACAGGTCGGACAGCAGGCCGGAGCGCGCGTCGTACGGGAACAGGTTGATGATCCGGCTCATCGCGTGGTAGCTGTTGTTCGCGTGCAGCGTCGCGAGGCACAGGTGGCCGGTCAGCGTATGCAGCAGCGCCTGCTGCATGGTCTCGCGGTCGCGGATCTCGCCGATCATGATCAGGTCCGGCGCCTCGCGCAGCGCGTTGGCAAGCGCCTTCTGGTAGTTCTGCGTGTCGACGCCGATCTCGCGCTGGTTGACGAGGCTCTTCCGATGCTCGAACAGGTACTCGATCGGGTCCTCGAGGGTGAGGATGTGGCCCGACTTCGACGCATTGCGGTGGTCGATCATCGCCGCCAGCGTCGTCGACTTGCCCGAACCGGTAGCGCCGCAGATCAGCACCAGGCCGCGCTTTTCCATCACCAGGTCCAGCAGCACCGGCGGCAGGTTGAGCTGCTCGAACGCGGGCACGTTGCTGCGCACGAAGCGGATGACCAGCGAGATGGTCCCGCGCTGGCGGAAGATGTTGATCCGGAAATTGCCCACGGCCCGGTCGAGGTGGGACAGGTTCATCTCCATCTCGTTCTCGAACTCGCGCGCCTGCTCCTTCGACATCAGCTCGTAGGCGATCCGACGGACCGTCTCGACGTCCATCGGCTGCGTCGAGATCGGCGCCACCACGCCGTTGACCTTGATGTTGATCGGCGCCCCGCAGGTGATGAACAGGTCGGAAGCCTGCTTCTCCGCCATCAGCTTGAACAATCGGTCGAGGTACATGCCGCGTCCCGCGCTAAAATCGGTCGGAAGCCCGCCCCGGGTCCACAGGGGCCGGCCGTTCCCATGATAATGTCATGAATCGACAGCCAGTTCCAGCCGCGGCCCCGATGCCCGCTGCGGCCGCAGCTTCCGTCCCCGGACGTCCCGGGGCCACTCTCATCCCCGCAAGAAAGCAATATCCATGCTCGCAATCATCGGCGGCAGCGGCCTGACGCGGCTGTCCACGCTTGCCGTTGCCCACCGCGAAGTCGTCCGCACCCCCTACGGCGAGCCGTCGTCGGCACTGCTGTTCGGCCAGGTCGGCGGCCACGACGCGGTCTTCCTGGCCCGTCACGGCCACGGCCACACGATCCCGCCGCACCGGGTCAACTACCGGGCCAACCTCTGGGCGCTCAAGGAGCGCGGAGCGACGGCGGTCCTCGCCGTGGCGTCCGTCGGCGGCATTCGCGGGGCGGCGCCCGGCACGCTGGTCCTGCCGCACCAGCTGATCGACTACACCCACGACCGGCCGGCGACGTTCTTCGACGGCAGCGACGGCAAGGTCGTCCACGTCGACCTCACGCATCCGTACACGCCGTCGCTGCGCGTCGCGTGCCTGGCCGCGGCCGCCGCGGCCGGCGTCGCGGTCACCGATGGCGGCGTCTACGGCGCCGTTTCCGGACCGCGCCTCGAGACCGCCGCGGAAATCGACCGGATGGAGCGCGACGGCGCGACACTGGTCGGGATGACCGGCATGCCCGAAGCGGCACTGGCGCGGGAACTCGAACTCCCCTACGTCGCGCTCTGCGTCGTCGTCAATCACGCCGCCGGGCGCGGCAACTCCGCCGAAGAGATCTCGATGGCCGGAATCGCCGCCGTCATGGAGGCCGGGATGGCCAAGGTCCGGCGGCTGCTCGACCACGTCGCGCCGGGAATATGAGTCCCGGAACCGCCCCGCGATGATCCGCGACATCCTGCGCATGGGCGATCCGCGGCTGCTTCAGCCGTCGGCGCCGGTGGCCGCCTTCGGCACCCCGGAGCTTGCCGCGCTGCTCGCGGACCTGCGCGACACGATGGCGGCCGCCGACGGCGCCGGCCTCGCCGCACCTCAGATCGGCGTGCCGCTGCAGGTCGTGATCTTCGGCATCGAGCACAACCCGCGCTATCCCGATGCGCCCCCGGTGCCCTACACCGAGCTCGTCAATCCGGTGTTGACGCCGCTCGACGACGAGATGGAGGACGGCTGGGAGGGCTGCCTGTCGGTGCCCGGGCTTCGCGGCGTGGTGCCGCGCTGGACGCGGCTTCGCTACGAGGGATTCGATCCCGCGGGGCGGGCGATCCGCCGCGAGGTCGACGGCTTCCACGCCCGCGTCGTCCAGCACGAGTGCGACCACCTGGCCGGCATCCTGTACCCGATGCGGATGCGCGACCTTTCGCGCTTCGGGTTCACCGAGGTGCTGTTTCCCGGGGTCGACGAGTCCGACGACTGACGGCCGAAGCCGCCGGCGCTCAGATGCGCAGCTGGTCGAACAGCGCCGTCTCGAGCCGCAGCAGCGCGTGTTCGTCGTGCAGCCGCGCGCCGTCGAGCAGGAACACGTCCTCGGCGCGCTCGCCCAGCGTGTTGATCCGGGCGCTGGCGACATTGACGTTCGCCTGGGCCAGCGTGTAGGCGATCCGCGCCAGCAAACCGGGGCGGTCGCCGGCGACGATTTCCAGGATGTAGTGCGTGCCCTTGTCGTCGGGGAAGATCTCGATCTGCGGCGACAGCGGGTGGTGCCTGAGGTGCCGCGAGATGCGCCCGGCGGCGGGCAGCTCCAGCGGCGGACGCAGTTCGAGCACGCGGGCGAGTTCGAACTCGACGAACTGGATCGTCTCGCGGTAGCTGGGGTGGGTGTGGGTGGGATCGTGGACGGCGAAGGTGTCGAGCGCGTAGCCGTCGCGCGTAGTGTGGATCTTGGCGTCGAGAATCGACAGGCCCGAGCGACCGAAGAAGCCGCAGATGCGCGCGAACAGGTCCTTCTGGTCCGGCAGGTAGACGAACACCTGCAGCCCGGCGCCGTCGCGCGCGAGGCGCGCCTTGACCACGGGCTTCGTCCCGCCGGTGCGGTAGAACAGGTGCCGCGCGTGCCAGGCGATCTCGTCGGCGGTCTGGTGCTGGAAGTAGACGTTGTCGAGCTGGGACCACAGGCCGCGCTCGGACTCCTCGGGCACGGCGTAGAGCCGCAGCAGCCGGCGCGCCTCGGTCTGCCGCTCCTGCAGGCTGTCCGCCAGCGTGGTGCCGCGCGGCGCGCCGATCAGGCGCGCCCGCGTCGCGTGGAACAGGTCCTCGAGCAGACGCGCCTTCCATGCATTCCACACCTTCGGGCTGGTGCCGCGGATGTCGGCGACCGTCAGCAGGTACAGCGCGGACAGGCGGCGCTCGGTGCCGACCCGCGCGGCAAAGGCGGCGACGACGTCCGGATCGTTGACGTCCTGCTTCTGCGCCGTCGCCGACATCGTCAGGTGCTCGCCGACCAGCCAGGTGACGAGTTCGGTATCCTCCGGCGTCAGTCCGTGCGCCCGGCAAAAACGGCGCGCGTCGCGTTCGCCCAGCGCCGAATGGTCGCCACCGCGTCCCTTGGCGATGTCGTGGAAGAGCCCGGCGAGGTAGAGCACCTCCTTGCGCTCGAAGTCGGCGATCAGCCGCGAGCACAGCGGATACTCGTGCGCGTGCTGCGGCTCGGTGAACCGGCGCAGGTTGCGGATCACCATCACGATGTGCACGTCCACCGTGTACACGTGGAAGAGGTCGTGCTGCATCTGCCCGACGATGCGCCCGAACGCCGGCAGGTAGCTGCCCAGGATGCCGTACAGGTTCATGCGGCGCAGCTCGTGGGTCAGCCCGCGCCGCTCGCGGAACACCTGGATGAACTTCGCGCGGTTCGCCGGATCGCGCCGGAACGCGGCGTCGATGCGGTGCCGGTTGCGCACCAGCGCGCGCAGCGTCCGTGCCGACATGCCCTTGAGCTCCGGGTGCCGCATCATCGTCAGGAACGCGTCGAGGATGGCGGACGGCTCGCGCTCGAACAGGTGCTCATCGCGAATGTGCAGCAGCTCGTCGATGGCGAAGAAGTTGGCGCCGACCGGCCGTGGCTTGACGTCGATCGGCAGCAGCCGCGCATGCAGGTTCTGCAGCATGATGACGTTCGCCTGCTGCACCAGCTTGGCCGCCCGGTAATAGCGCTGCATCAGCTGCTCGCTGGCCCGCCGGTGCGCCGTGTCCGCCAGCGCGAGCTCGCGCGCAAGCTGGTTCTGCAGGTCGAACACCAGCCGGTCCTCGCGCCTTCCGGCGAGGTAGTGCAGCCGCGCGCGGAGCCCGCCGATCAGCCGTTCCTGGCGCGAGACCGTGCGCGCCTCGGCCGGGGTCAGCAGGCCGGCCTGCGCCAGCTCACCCCAGCTGCGGCCGAGCCCCGCCGCGCGGGCGATCCACAGCACCGTCGAGAGGTCGCGCAGCCCGCCGGGGCTTTCCTTCAGGTTCGGCTCGAGGTTGTACGCGGTGTCGTGATACTTGAGGTGGCGCTGCTGCTGCTCCAGCACCTTGGCCTCGTAGAATGCGCGCACGTCGATAGACGCGTCGTAGCGGGCGGCGAACGCGCGGTACAGGCGCCGCGATCCCGCCAGGAAGCGGTGCTCGAGCAGGCTGGTGCGGACGGTGACGTCGGCGGCGGCCTCGCTCTCGCACTCCTCGGGGGTGCGCACCGCGTGCCCGAGCTCCAGCCCGACGTCCCAGAGCGCCGACAGCAGCGTTTCGACGAACGCGGCTTCGGCGGCTGCCGCCGGCTGCGGCAGCAGGATCAGCACGTCGACATCGGAATGGGGGAACAGCTGGCCGCGGCCGTAGCCGCCGACGGCGATCAGCGCCGCACCGGCGGGGGCGCCGAGCTCGGTCCACACCGCTCGCAGCAGGCCGTCGACCAGGCGCGCGTGCCCGCGGAGGAGGCGGGGGGTGTTCGGCGTGGCGAGAAAGGCGTCCCGCAGGATCGCACGGCCGCGCTTGAGCTCGGCGCGGTGCGCGGCGAGGCGCGCGCCCACGCCGGCGCGGGATGGGGCGGCGGAGGCGTCGACGACGGGCGGCACGGGCGAGGCCGGGGTCAGGTCGCCGGCGGCGGCGGGGTGCCCGCGGATACCGTCAGGACTTCGTAGCCATCGGCGGTGACCAGCACCGTATGCTCCCACTGCGCCGACAGCGAGTGGTCGGCGGTGACGATCGTCCAGCCGTCGGCGAGCGCGCGGATGCCGGCGCGGCCGGCGTTGATCATCGGCTCGATGGTGAAGATCATCCCCGCCTGCAGCTTGAGTCCGGTGCCCGGACGGCCGTAGTGGAGCACCTGCGGCTCCTCATGGAACTGGCGTCCGATGCCGTGGCCGCAGAACTCGCGGACGACCGAAAAGCCGTGGTCTTCGGCGAACTTCTGGATCGTGTGGCCGATGTCGCCGAGGTGCGCGCCCGGCCGCACCGCGCGGATGCCCCGCCACATCGCCTCGTAGGTGTGGTCGACGAGCCGACGGGCCTGGATCGACGGCGGGCCGACGCAGAACATCCGGCTGGTGTCGCCGTGGAAGCCGTCCTTGATCACCGTGATGTCGATGTTCACGATGTCGCCGGACTTGAGCTTCTTCTCGCCGGGGACGCCGTGGCAGACCACGTGGTTGATCGACGCGCAAAGCGACGCGGGATACGGCGGGTGCCCCGGCGGCGCGTAATTGAGCGTGGCCGGGACGGTGCCTTGCACGTCGACCATGTAGTCGTGGGCGAGACGGTCGATCTCGCCGGTGGTGATGCCTGGCTTGACGTGCGGGGTCAGGAAATCGAGCACCTCGGCGGCGAGGCGCCCGGCGACGCGCATCGCGTCGATCTCGGCCGGGGACTTGATGCCGACGGACATGCTCAGGCGCGCAACAGTTCGTTGATGCCGGTCTTGGCGCGGGTCTTCGCGTCGACCTGCTTGACGATGACCGCGCAGTAGAGGCTGTGGCTGCCGTCGGCGGCGGGCAGGCTGCCGGCGACCACCACCGACCCCGAGGGAACGCGGCCGTACGAGATCTCACCCGTCGCGCGGTTGTAGATCTTCGTGCTCTGGCCGATGAACACGCCCATGCCGAGCACCGAGTTCTCCTCGACGATGACGCCCTCGACGACCTCGGAGCGGGCGCCGATGAAGCAGTTGTCCTCGATGATGGTCGGGTTGGCCTGCAGCGGCTCGAGCACGCCGCCGATGCCGACGCCGCCGGAAAGGTGCACGTTCCTGCCGATCTGCGCGCACGAGCCGACCGTGGCCCACGTGTCGACCATCGTGCCGCTGTCGACGTAGGCGCCGATGTTGACGTAAGAGGGCATCAGCACCACGTTCGGAGCGATGTAGGCGCCGCGGCGGGCGACGGCGGGCGGCACGACGCGAACACCGGCGGCCGCAAATTCCGCGGCGGAAAAGCCGGCGAACTTGGTGCGCACCTTGTCGAAAAACGCGAACGGCGTCGCGTGGCCGTCGGCCGCGTCGAACTGCATCGGCACGTTGTCGGCAAGGCGGAACGACAGCAGCACCGCCTTCTTCACCCACTGGTGCGTCGTCCACACGCCGTCGACCTTCTCGGCGACGCGCAGCCGGCCGGCGTCGAGGTCGGCGATGACCCGCGCGACGGCGTCGCGAACGCCGACGGGGGCGTTGTCCGGCGAAAGCCCGGCGCGGGCTTCGAACGCCTGGTCGATGGTGGAGGCAAGTTCGGTCATGGGAGGATCCGGGACACGGCGAAAAACCGTGAATTTTACTCCGAATCCGGGTCTCCCGCCGGACCAAGCCCCTCTACATCGTCTTGAAGCGGTGCGAGAAGGTCCGGCTGACCGGGAGCTTGCGCTCTCCGGCGCGCAGCACGACGACCGGCTCGCCGCGCCAGTCGCGGTCGACGCGGGCGATCGCCCGCAGGTTGACGATGGTGCCGCGGTGAATCTGCCAGAACGACTCGGGGTCGAGCTCGTCGTGCAGCTCCTTGATGGACTTGCGGATCAGCGCCTCGGCATCGGCAGTGATCACCTTCGTGTACTTGTCCTCGGCCTGGAAGTACAGCACCTCGGCGACGTCGATCAGCTTCATCGAGGCGCCGAGCGACGCGCGAATCCACCGGAGCGTGCCGCCGCTCTCGATCGCCGCGAGCTTCGCGAGCACGCCGGCGAGATCGAGCGGCGGCGCCCCGAGCCGGGCGCGCACGCGATCGCGGACCTTGGCGATGCGCTCGGCGGTGGGCGGCTTCAGCACGTAATCGACCGCGCCCTCGTCGAACGCCGCCACCGCGTACTCGTCGTAGGCGGTGACGAAGACGATGTGACAGGCGCCGGCGAGCTCGCGCGCGACGTCGAGGCCCGTCTTCTCCGGCATCCGGATGTCGAGGAACGCGACGTCCGGCCTCGCCGCGACGGCCAGCTCGAGCGCCTCGCGGCCGTTGGCGGCCTCGGCGACGATCTCCAGCTCGGGCCAGGCTTCGGCCAGCCTTGCCTTCAGCTGCGCGCGCAGCAACGGCTCGTCTTCGGCGATCAGGGCGGTGGGCATCGGGTGGTCCGGGTCAGTCGCCGGGCGCCCAGGGCACGGTCAGCGTCGCCGTGGTCCCCCGCGCGGGCAGGGACTGCAGCGTGAACGATGCCCGCGGACCATGCAAGGCCGCCAGGCGCTCGCGCACGTTGGCGAGGCCTACCCCGCCGCCAGTCGTGGCGGCCTCGGGGCCGAGGCCGCGACCGGTATCGGTGACGCTCACCACCAGGCGCTCGCCGTCGCGACGCGCGGCGACCGTCACCGTGCCGCCGTCCGCGGAGGGCTCGATGCCGTGCTTGATCGCGTTCTCGACCAGCGTGATCAGCATGTTCGGAGGGAACGGGTGGGCGCGGACATCGGGTTCGACGTCGGTGCGGATCGTCAGGCGCTCGCCGATGCGGTCCTTCAGCACGTTGAGATACGCCTCGGCGAGCACGAGCTCCTGCCCCAGCGTCGTCGACGCGGCGCGCAGCTGCGGCAGCGCCGCGCGCAGGTAGGCGATCAGGTGCGTCAGCATCCGCGACGCCGCCGGCGGATCGGTCTCGGTCAGGTACTGCACCGACGACAGCGTGTTGAACAGGAAATGCGGCTCGACCTGCGCCTGCATCAGCTTCAGCTCCGATTCGATCGCCTGCTTCGCCAGCAGGTGCCGCTCGGCTTCGGCCTTGTGCAACGCCGTGGTCGCCCGCGCCTCGCGGAACTTGACGAAGAAGAACAGGCTGACGAACAGCCCGTTGAAGAACGCCGAGACGATGTTCCAGCCGAAGACATTGGCCTTGTCGGTGACGTACTCCCACGAGTACCCCTTGACCACGACCACGAGGATGACGCCGACCAGCGTGCCCGCGGCGACGGCCACCGCGAGCCAGGGTATCGGCCGCGGCCGGTCCCACGGCCGCACCAGGTTGACGAAGTAGGCGATCGAGAAACCGTAGAGCTGGACCGTGACCAGCGGGTGCCAGAACGGACGGGGGTCGTCGCTCCACAGCACCGCCGCGAAGCCGGTGTTGATCGCCGCGATCAGCAGGATCGTCAGCCACGACGCCCGCAGGCCTGCGGCCAGCCTGGCCAGCGGACCGGCGGCGGGAAGGGAAGGGGAGTTCATGCCGGGATTCTAGGCGGCGCCCGCGCGGGCGGGCACCCGGGCGACAGGCCGCACCGGGGACCGACGAAGCGGCCGGTGCCGGCGCGAACCGGGCGGGCGTCGGGGCCGCGATGGAGTCGCCGCCACGGGTGCGCGGCAGGTGCCGGTCAACCGTGCATCAACCGCGCGTCAGCGCGACGATGCGGTCGACGGCTTCGGCGCATTCGGCCAGCGGCGCGACCAGCGCGACCCGGACGAACCCGGCGCCGGGATTCACGCCGTGGGCGTCGCGGGCGACGTAGCTGCCCGGGAGCACCGTCACGTTTCGTTCGGCGAGGAGCCGGCGGGCAAACGCCGCGTCGTCGCCGCCGGTGCGCGCCCACAGGTAGAACGCCGCTTCAGGCATTGCGCAGGGCAGCGCCGGCGCGAGGCGCGGCTGCAGCACGGCGAACTTGGCGGCGTAGGCGGCGCGGTTCGCCCGCACGTGCGCCTCGTCGTTCCACGCCGCGATGCTGGCTGCGGCGACCGCTCCCGACATCGCGGAACCGTGATATGTCCGGTACAGCAGGAAGGCCTTCACCAGAGCGGCGTCGCCGGCGACGTAGCCGGAGCGCAGTCCGGGCGCGTTCGAGCGCTTCGACAGGCTGCCGAACACGACGAGGCGCGGAAAGCCATGGCGACCCGCGGCGTGCGCAACCGCCAGTGCGCCCACCGGCGGAGTGGCCTCGTCGAAGTAGATTTCCGAATAGCACTCGTCGGCGGCGATCACGAAACCGTGGCGGTCGGACAGCGCGAACAGGCGCCGCCATTCCTCCGCTCGCGCGACACGGCCGGTCGGGTTGTCCGGCGAGCAGACGTAGACGAGCTGCGTCCGCGCCCACACGGCGTCCGGTACGGATTCCCAGTCCGGCGCGAAGCCGCGCCCGGGATCGGCGTTGACGCAGTACGGCTCCGCGCCCGCAAGCAGCGCGGCGCCTTCGTAGATCTGGTAGAAGGGATTGGGCATCACGACCGTCGCCCCGGCGCGGCTGCCGTCGACGACCGTCTGCGCGAACGCGAACAGCGCTTCACGGCTTCCCAGCACCGGCAGCACCTGGGTGGCGGGATCGAGCGCGGGCAGCCCATGGCGGCGGACCAGCCAGCCCGCGATCGCCTCGCGCAGCGCGATTGCGCCGACGGTCGTGGGATAATTCGCGAGGCTGCCGAGGGCGCCGCCGAGCGCGTCGAGCAGCAGCGGTGGCGTCGGGTGCTTGGGTTCGCCGATCGACAGGTTGATCGGCGCGAACGCCGGGTTCGGCGTCACGTCGGCGAACAGCGACCGCAGCCGCTCGAAGGGGTAGGGCTGCAGGCGCGACAGTCGTGGATTCACGGCGGGAGGAAGGGTTGGTGGCGATGCACGGCGATTATAGGCGACGCACGACGCAGGCCCGGCCGGCCTGCCGATGATGGCGTCGAGCGCAACCCTGCCGTCGCGGCCGTGGCGGCTCGCGGCCATGCTGGCGCTGCTGGCGTCGATGGCGCTGCTCGCCGCCGTGCTTGCGCATTGGGGCTGGCGCTGGCTCGGGCCGGCGCCGGAGGCCGTGCCCCCCGCGCCGGCTCCGGCCCGCTGGGCCGATGCGCTGGCGACGACGCATCCTTTCGGCGTCCCCGGCACCGCGGGCGGTGCGACGCTCCCCGGCCCGTCGACGCCGGCCGCAATGCTCGCGGGCGATGCGCGCCTGCTCGGCGTGATGGCCGGTGCCGACGGCGACGGCTGGGCGCTGTTCCGGCTGGGCCGGGAGGGTGCGCAACTCGTCCGGCGCGGCCAGGAGATCGCGCCGGAGGTGCTGCTTGCCGCCGTGCGTCCCGACGGGGTGTCGATCCGCGACCACGGCCAGTCGCGCGAGCTGGCATTGCGCACCCCGGCGCCCCCGACTCCCGCCCTCGCCGGCGCCGGCGCGGCCGGCGGTGGGGCCGGCCGCGGGGCGACACCCGCGCGGGCCGGGCAGCGCGACGCCCGCCGCGTGCGCGACACCGGCCGGCTTCCGTGGACCGGTGCTGCGCGTCAACGCCGAGCTGCTGACCGGCATGGGTGCGCAGCCCGATGCGTGGCGCGCGTTGCTGGCGGCCGCGCCGGCCGCGGCGGGCACGCCGGGTGCGCCCGCCGGGTTGGCCGTGCGCGACCAGAGCGGGTTCGGCGCGTTGCTGGGGCTGAAGGAGGGCGACCGCGTCACGCTGGCCAACGGCATTCCGCTGGCCAGCCCGGACGACGTCCTCGCGGCCGTGGTCAGGCCGCTGACCGCCAACCTGCCGGTGCGGGTTTCCGGGACGCGCGAGGGCAGGCCGGCGGAGTGGCTTCTGCTCAACGCCGGAGCGTGCCCCGGCTAGGACGCAGTTCGCGGCGACCCGCCGACGGCGTCAGCCGGCCCGAACCGGCAGCCAGGCGACGAGGTCCTGCGGGGTCGCTACCGCGCCGTCGGCCTGCCACGCGTCGGGCGTGTCGGCGTCGCCGAGGTAGCCGTAGGTTGCGACCAGCGTACGCATCCCGGCCGCGCGGCCGGCTTCGATGTCGCGCGCGGCGTCACCGACGTACAGGCAGCGCCCGGGCGCGACGCCCAGCGCCTGCGCCGCGTGAAGCAACGGCGCAGGATGCGGTTTCGCGTGCGGCGTCGTGTCGCCGCAGACGACGGCACCGGCTCGCGGCACGAGCCTGAGGTCGGCCACCAGCGGCAGCGTCAGCCGGGTCACCTTGTTGGTGACGATGCCCCAACGCAGCCCCTTGGCCTCGATCACGTCGAGGATCGTCTCGACGCCGGGAAACAGGGTCGAGTCGACGCAAAGCGCCGATTCGTAGTACGCGATGAACGCGTCCCGCAGCGCGGCGAACCCCGCATCGTCGGGCGTGAGGCCAAAAGCGGCGCCGATCAGCCCGCGGGCGCCATGCGACGCATGCGGACGCAGCCGCGCGAACGGGAGCGGGGCGAGTCCGCCGTCGATGCGCACGCGGTTCAGTGCCGCGGCGAGGTCCGGGGCCGTATCGGCGAGCGTGCCGTCGAGGTCGAACAGCACCGCATCGACCGGCAGCGGGACTGCCGCCGCATGCATCGGCACCGGCGCGCTTCGCGGCTCAGGCATCGGCGCCGCGGCGGAATGCGGTCAGGTAGTTGACCGTCGTGTCCGGCTCGAGCCGGAACACCTTGGTGAACGGGTTGTAGGTCATCCCCGTGAGGGCCTGAGGCGACAATCCCGCGCGCCGTGCGTACGCCGCCAGCTCCGACGGCTTCACGAATCGCGACCAGTCGTGGGTCCCGCGCGGGAGCAGGTTCAGCACGTACTCGGCGCCGACGATGGCGAAGAGGTAGGACTTCGGATTGCGGTTGATCGTCGACATCACGACGGTGCCTCCCGGTTTCACCAGCGTCGCGCAGGCAGCGACCGTCGACGCCGGGTCGGGCACGTGCTCGACCATTTCCATGCACGTCACGACGTCGAAGGCCGCCGGCGTCGCGCGCGCCTGGTCTTCCGCCGCGACCAGACGGTAGTCGACGGCGGCGCCCGACTCGAGCTGGTGCAGCTTGGCCACGCCCAGCGCCTTCGCGGACAGGTCGATGCCGGTGACGCGGGCGCCGCGCGCCGCCATCGATTCCGACAGGATGCCGCCGCCACAGCCGATGTCGATCACGTCCTTGCCGGCCAGGCCGCCGACGACCTCGTCGATCCAGTCGAGCCGCAGCGGATTGATCCGGTGCAGCGGGCCGAAGAGGTCACTGTCGGGGTCCCACCAGCGGTGCGCAAGCGCGGAGAACTTGGCCAGCTCGCCGGCGTCGGCGTTGGCGTGGCCTGGCGGCGGGTTCACGGCGGGCACGGTCACGGGGTCGGTCACTGGAGTCGCTCCTGCCAGGCCCTGGCACGGGCCACGATGGCGCCTTCGTCGGCGGTGGTCAGAGTGCGGTCGGCGACGATTCGTTCCCCGCCGACCCAGACGTCGGTCACGGCCTCGCGGCCGCTGACGTGGACGAGATGCGACACCGGATCGTAGCAGGGCGTCGCCTCCAGCCGGCCGAGGTCGACGGCGACGACGTCGGCTTCCTTGCCGGGGACGAGCGATCCCAGGCGCGATTCCTGGCCCAGCGCGCGCGCGCCGCCCAGGGTGGCGCAGCGGAGCATGTCCATGGCCGGCAGCGCCGACGGGTCGCCGGTGGTCACCTTGGCGAGCAGCGTCGCGAGCCGCATTTCGCCGAACAGGTCCAGGCGGTTGTTCGACGCCGCGCCGTCGGTGCCGAGCGCGACGTCGATCCCGCGCGCCAGCAGCGCGGCCACCGGCGCGACGCCGCTCGCGAGCTTCATGTTCGACGCCGGGCAATGGACGACGTGCCCGCCGTGCGTGGCGAGCAGATCGAGGTCGGCGGCGTCGAAGTGGACGCCGTGGATGGCGATGAACGAGGGTCCGGTGGCCCCCAGCCGGTGCAGGCGCGCCAGCGGCGACTCGCCGTGGCGGGCGCGGCTTTCCTCCACTTCGTGGGCCGTCTCGGCGATGTGCGTCTGGATCGGCAGGTCGAGCTGGCGGGCGTACATGACGATTCGCTCGAACGTGGCGTCGCCAACGGTGTAGGGCGCGTGCGGCGCCAGCGAGAACGAGAGCCTGGACTCGTGCTTCAGCGCATCGCGGGCGGCGAGTCCCGCCTGCAGATAGCCGTCGGGATCGGCGGCATACGGGGTCGGGAAATCGAGGACCGGCAGCCCCAGCAGCGCGCGCATCCCGAGCTCGACGAACGCCGGCCCGGCGGCGTCGGGGTAGAAATACATGTCGTTGCAGCAGGTGATGCCGCCCTTGAGCATCTCGGCGGCGGCGAGCCTCACGCCGTCGGCGACGAACGCGCGGGTCACGAAGCGCGCCTCGCGCGGCCAGATATGCCCTTCGAGCCAGTCCTTCAGGGGTACGTCGTCGGCGATGCCGCGGAACAGCGTCATGGCCGCGTGGGTGTGGGCGTTGACCAGCCCGGGCAGCAGCACGTGCGTGCCGAGCACGAGTCGCTGGCGCGGCGCGAAGCGGACGTCCGCGTCCGACTGCGGCAGCACGGCGACGATGCGGCCGCCATCGACGATCAGCGCGTGCGCCGACAGCGCGCCGGCGGGTTCGACGGGGACGATCCAGCGCGCGTCGAGGCGCAGGTCCACCGGTTCTGGAGCAGACATGGTCGGCGAAAGTAAGTCGGGCGGCGAGCCGGAGCGAAAGGCAGAAACGATCGCACGGGCAAGTTGAAAACAGCCCCGCTGAAAAAAAAGCCCCGCGCGAGGCGGGGCTTCTTTCGTCGCGGGACCGGGTTACTTGCGGACGACCGCTTCGCCCTTGACCTCGACTTCCACTCGGCGGTTCGGCGCGAGGCAGGCGATCAGTTCCTTCATCGCCTTCATTTCGCACTTGACGCCCGGGATCGGCTGGGTCTTGCCCATGCCGAGGGTCTCGATCTTGTCCTTCGGCACACCCTTGCTGACCAGGTAGTCGCGGACGGCGTCGGCACGACGCTCCGACAGCTTCTGGTTGTACGCCTGCGTGCCGATGCGGTCGGTGTGACCGGTGACCAGGACCAGCTCGAGCTTCTGCACCTGCGCCAGCTTGGCGATGATCTCGGTGTCGATCGCGGCCTTGCCTTCGGGCTTCAGCGCGTACTTGTCGAAGTCGAACAGCGCCTTCGAAGCCAGCGTGATCTTCTGGACGGCCGGCGCGGGCGGCGGCGGGGGCGGCGTCGCAGGCTTCGGCGGCGGGGGCGGCGGCGGAGCTACGACCGGTGCGGGCGCCGGAGCGGGCTTCGGCACCAGGTCCGGGTCGCACTTCTCGATGGCCATCGACGGCGCCCAGTAACCGGTGCGGTAGCACAGGTTGCCGGAGACACCCTTCGTGCCGTTGTACGTGGCGCTGCGGACGACATTGTTGTCGGGCGTGCCGGTGGCCGAGAGCACGTATCCGCTGGTCGTCGTGTTGGCGCCGGCCACTCCGGGGACGTAGCCCGCCGGATTCGGATTGGCCTGCGCGGCGGCGCTGCCGGCAAACGCCGCGGCGATGGCGCCGACGAGCACACCGGAGACGAGACGTCGAGTCATTGTTACACCCCTTTGGCTTTGGTTTTGAAGATGTTTTGGTGAAGTCAACTGCCGCGCGCGGCAGCGAAAAACCCGTTAAAGCGCTGCCGCACCAAGTCCTTTGCTTCGGCGGTGACTATAGCATGGGGGTCCCCCCCTGGCAAAAAAAACTCGGGTTTCGGCGCCAGCCGGCGGGTTAGTGTCGCGGCGACGCAACGACGTGATAAAATGTTGACTTTTCAAGGGCCTTGCGCGAGGTTCCCCGGCGGCAGCCGACGCCGGGGGTGGCGCCGCGGCCGGGTTCGCGGCCGGCTGTCACGGCGGTGAAACCGGCCCTCCGCGGCGCCGGGGCGCAAAGCCACCTGAAATCCCCGAAACCGCCCCTTTAAGTGCCCTCCGATGCCTGATTTGCCCTCCACCGACCAGTTTGCGAAGGAAACCCTCCCGGTAAGCCTCGAAGCCGAGATGCGGCATTCGTACCTCGACTACGCGATGAGCGTGATCGTGGGCCGGGCGCTGCCCGACGTCCGCGACGGCCTGAAACCCGTCCACCGGCGCGTCCTCTACGCCATGTACGAGGCCAACAACGTCTGGAACCGCCCGTACGTCAAGTGCGCCCGGGTGGTCGGCGACGTCCTCGGCAAGTACCACCCGCACGGCGACAGCGCGACCTACGAGGCGCTGGTCCGCATGGTCCAGGACTTCTCGCTGCGGTATCCGCTGATCGACGGCCAGGGCAATTTCGGCTCCGTCGACGGCGACGGCGCGGCCGCGTACCGGTACACCGAGTGCCGGCTGCAGAAGATCTCCGCCGAGCTCCTCGCCGACATCGACAAGGAAACGGTCGATTTCGCCCCGAACTACGACGGCAAGGAGATGGAGCCGACGGTGCTGCCGACCCGGCTGCCGAACCTGCTGATCAACGGCTCGTCGGGCATCGCGGTCGGGATGGCGACCAACATCCCGCCGCACAACCTGACCGAGGTCGCCAACGCCTGCCTTGCGCTGCTCGGGCAGCCCGACATCGCCCTCGACGACCTGATCGACATCGTGCCGGCGCCGGACTTCCCGACCGCCGGCATCATCTACGGCCTCGAGGGCGTGCGCGAGGGCTACCGCACCGGTCGGGGCCGGGTCGTCATCCGCGCCCGCACCCACATCGAGGATCTCGACAAGGGCAACCGGCAGGCGATCGTCGTCGACGAAATTCCCTACCAGGTCAACAAGTCGACGCTGCTGTCGCGAATCGGCGAGCTCGTCCGCGAAAAGAAGATCGAGGGCATCTCGGACCTGCGCGACGAGTCGGACAAGTCCGGGATGCGCGTGGTCATCGAGCTGAAGCGCGGCGAAGTTCCCGAGATCATCCTCAACAACCTGTACAAGCTGACCCAGCTGCAGGACAGCTTCGGCATGAACATGGTGGCGCTGGTCGACAACCAGCCGCGCCTGCTCAACCTCAAGCAGTTCCTCGAGCACTTCGTCCAGCATCGCCGCGAAGTCGTCGTGCGGCGCACCCGCTTCGAGTTGCGCAAGGCGCGCGAGCGGGGCCACATACTGGAAGGCCTCGCCGTCGCGCTGTCCAACGTCGACGAGATCATCGCGCTGATCAAGGCCTCGCCGACGCCGCCCGAGGCGAAGGTCGCGCTGATGGCCAGAATGTGGCGGTCGTCGATCGTCGAGGAAATGCTCGTCCGCGCCGCCGCCGATGCCGCGCGCCCGGACGGCCTCGCGCCGGAATTCGGCTGGCAGCAGTCGGGATACCGGCTGTCCGACGCACAGGCGCAGGCGATCCTCGAGTTGCGGCTGCAGCGCCTCACCGGACTCGAGCAGGACAAGATCACCGGCGAGTACCGCGAGGTGATGGCGCTGATCGCCGACCTGATCGACATCCTGGCCAAGCCCGGGCGTGTCACCGCGATCATTACCGATGAACTGACCGGGATCCGCGACCAGTTCGGCGACAAGCGCCGCTCCGAGATCGTCGCCCAGGGCGTCGACCTCTCGCTCGAGGACCTGATCGCGCCGCAGGAGATGGTCGTCACGCTGTCGCACGGGGGCTACATGAAGGCGCAGCCGGTCGACGAGTACCGGGCCCAGAAGCGCGGCGGTCGCGGCAAGCAGGCGACGGCGACCAAGGAGGACGACTTCATCGAGCGGATGTTCATGGCGAACACGCACGACTTCATCCTCTGCTTCTCGAACCGCGGACGCGTGTACTGGCTCAAGGTCTACAACGTGCCGCAAGGGAGCCGCGCGTCGCGCGGCAAGCCGATCGTCAACCTGGTCCCGCTCGCCGAGAACGAGAAGATCACCGCGATCCTGCCGGTCAAGGAGTTCGCCGAGGGACGCTACGTGTTCATGGCCACGGCCTTCGGCACCGTCAAGAAGACCTCGCTGGCCGACTTCTCGCGGCCGCGGCCGTCGGGAATCATCGCCGTCGACCTGACCGACGGCGATCGCCTGATCGGGGTCGCGCTGACCGACGGCCAGCACGACATCATGCTGTTCAGCTCCGGCGGCAAGGCCGTGCGCTTCGACGAGAACGACGTGCGTCCGATGGGCCGCAACGCGCACGGCGTCCGCGGGATGATGCTGGGCAAGGGCCAGAAGGTGATCTCGCTGCTGGTGGCCGAGGACGAGGCGGAGTCGGTGCTGACGGCGACCGAGAACGGCTTCGGCAAGCGCACGCCGATCGTCGAGTACACTCGGCACGGCCGCGGCACCAAGGGCATGATCGCGATCCAGCAGAGCGAGCGCAACGGCAACGTCGTCGCGGCGGCGCTGGTCCGGCCCGACGACGAGGTCATGCTGATGTCGACCGGCGGCGTGCTGATCCGGACCAAGGTCAAGTCGATCCGCGAGATGGGCCGCTCGACGCAGGGCGTCACCCTGATCAACCTCGGCGGAGGCGAGAAGCTCGCGGGGCTTGCGCGCGTGGTCGAGGCCGAGGACGACGACGAGGAATGACCGCCGACGCCAAGCGCGACGCCGATCTCGCCGTCCACCGCGCGGCGATCGACGCCCTCGATCGGGAGATCCTGGCGCGGCTGGCCGCGCGGGCCGGTCACGCGCAGGCGATCGGCCGGCTGAAGGAGGGCGGCATCGCCTACCGGCCGGAGCGCGAGGCGCAGGTGCTCGCGCGGGTCATCGCCGACAATCCTGGGCCGCTGTCGGCGGAGGCGGTCGCCGGCGTGTTCCGGCAGGTGATGTCGGCCTGCCTCGCGCTGGAGCAGCCGCAGTCGATCGCGTATCTCGGACCGGCGGGGACCTACTCGCATGCCGCCGTCGACAAGCACTTCGGCGCGAGCGTGCGCGGCGAGCCCTGCGCCACCATCGACGAGGTGTTCCGCGCGGCGGAAAGCGGCCGCACCGACTACGCGGTGGTGCCGGTCGAGAACTCCACCGAGGGCGTCGTCGGCCGCACGCTCGACCTGATGCTGGCGACGCCGCTGTCGATCTGCGGCGAGATTCGGCTGCGGATTCGCCAGAACCTGCTGTCGAACGCGGGCAGCATCGACCGCGTGACCCGGGTCTACTCGCACGCCCAGTCGCTCGCGCAGTGCGTCCAGTGGCTTGCCCGGCACCTGCCCGCCGCCGCGCGGGTCGCGGTGGCGTCGAATGCCGAAGCGGCGCGGCTCGCTGCCGCCGAACCCGGAGCGGCGGCGATCGCCGGCGAGAACGCCGCGGCGATCTACGGCGTCGCCGTGCTTGCGCCGAACATCGAGGACGAGCCGAACAACACGACCCGGTTCTGGGTGCTCGGGCGGCAGCAGGTCCCGCCGTCGGGGCGCGACGAGACGTCGCTGGTGCTGTCGGCGCCCAACCGGCCCGGCGCGATGCACGCACTGCTCGAGCCCTTCGCCAAGCACGGGGTCTCGCTGTCGCGGATCGAGTCGCGGCCGGCGCGGACGGCGCTGTGGGAGTACCTGTTCTTCGTCGACCTGGAAGGCCACGCCACCGATGCGCGCGTCGCGGCGGCGCTGGCCGAGTTGAAGGAAAAGGCGCCATTTATCAAAGTATTGGGATCGTATCCTGCCGCGGTTTATTAGGATTGCCATGAACGCGAACACCCGCCACGACCCGTCGTTCCGCGCCCCCGATTACGTCCGGGGCATCGCGCCATACGTGCCGGGCAAGCCGGTCGAGGACCTCGCCCGCGAACTCGGGCTCGACGCGGCGACCATCGTCAAGCTCGCGTCGAACGAGAATCCCCGCGGCGCGTCGGCGCCGGTGCGGGCGGCGATCGACGCCGCGGTCGGCGAACTGTCGCGCTATCCCGACGGCAACGGCTACCTGCTGAAGAGCGCGCTGGCCGCGCGCCACGCGGTGCCGGCGGAAGGCGTCGTCCTCGGCAACGGCAGCAACGACATTCTCGAGCTCGTCACCCAGGCCTTCCTGCGGCCCGGGGACAGCGCCGTGTACTCGCAGCACGCCTTCGCGGTCTATCCGCTGGCGACGATGGCCCGCGGCGCCGCCGGCATCGAGGTGCCGGCGCGCGAGCTCGGCCACGACCTGGCGGCGATGCGCGCCGCGATCACCGCGACGACGCGCGTCGTGTTCGTCGCCAACCCCAACAACCCGACCGGCACCTGGATCGAGCCTACGGCGCTCGAGGCCTTCGTGGCGTCGGTGCCCGAGGACGTCGTGGTCGTCCTCGACGAGGCCTACAACGAGTACCTGGAGCCCTCGCAGCTCGCGCCCTCGGCGGCGTGGGTCGGGCGCTACCCGAACCTCGTCGTGTCGCGGACGTTCTCCAAGGCGTACGGGCTCGCGGCGCTGAGGATCGGCTACGGGCTGATGCACCCGGCGGTCGCCGGCATGCTGAATCGCGTCCGGCAGCCATTCAACGTCAACGCGCTCGCGCAGGCGGCCGCACTCGCCGCGCTCGCCGACGCCGCGTACGTCGACGAAAGCCGCGCACTGAATCGCGAGGGCCGGCGCACGCTCGAGGACGGCGTCCGCGCGCTCGGTCGCACGTCCGTGCCTTCGCATGCCAATTTCCTGCTGGTCGAGGTAGGCGACGCGGCCAAGGTCTACGCGTCGCTGCTGCGGCAGGGCGTGATCGTGCGCCCGGTGGCCAATTACGGTCTGCCGCGTCACCTGCGGGTCACGGTGGGCCTGCCCGCCGAGAACCGTCGCTTCCTCGACGCGCTTGCCGTCGCGCTCGCCTGACCGCGTCCCCACGATGATCGTCGCGCCGCCCGCGGTCGGCAAGCTCGTCGTCGTCGGCGTCGGCCTGATCGGCGGCTCCTTCGCGCTGGCGCTGAAGGCGGCGGGCGCGGTCGGCGAAGTCGTCGGCATCGGCCGCACCCGGTCCAACCTGGCCGCTGCGCTCGAGCGCGGGGTCTGCGACCGCGTGCTGGCCCTGGAAGAACCGTGGACGCACGAGCTGGCCGGCGCCGACGTCGTGCTCGTCGCCGCGCCGGTGGGGGAACTGCCGCGCCTGTTCGCCGCGATGGCGCCGGCACTGGGTCCCGCGACGCTGGTCACCGACGCCGGCAGCACCAAGCAGGACGTCATTGCCGCCGCGCGCGCCGCGTTCCCCGCGCCGGTGCTGGCCCGCTTCGTCCCGGCGCACCCGATCGCGGGCACCGAGCATTCGGGCGCCGCGGCAGCGTTTGCCACCTTGTACAGCGACCGCAACGTCGTGCTGGCGCCGATCGCCGAGACCGACGAGGCGGCGACCGCACGGATCGCCGCGCTTTGGACGCTCTGCGGCGCGCACGTGCGCCGGCTGGACGCAGCGACCCACGACCGCATCTTCGCGGCGGTGTCGCACCTGCCGCACCTGCTGGCGTTCGCGCTGGTCGACGCGCTGGCGCGGCGGCCGGAGGCCGAGGAACTCTTCCGCTACGCCGCCAGCGGCTTCCGCGACTTCACGCGGATCGCCGGCAGCTCGCCTGAAATGTGGCGCGACGTCGCGCTGGCCAATCGCGAGGCGCTGCTCGCCGAACTCCATGCCTATCGCGGTGCGCTCGACGACGTGATCGCGCGCGTCGCGGCCGCCGACGGCGCGGGTCTCGAGGCGATGTTCGCCCGCGCCAGCGCCGCGCGGCGGCAGTGGGGCGCCGCGCGCGCCGGCCCGGCGACGCCCGCGCTGCCCGGACCCGGCGAGGACCGCACCGCATGACCGCGACCCGGGGTCCCGCGGCGCTCGCGCTGCCGGCCATTGGCGGCGCGACGGGCGAGATCGAGCTGCCCGGATCGAAGAGCATCTCCAACCGGACGCTGCTGCTCGCCGCGCTGGCCCGCGGCAACACGTCGATCGAGGCGCTGCTCGCCGCGGACGACGTCGACCGCATGCGCGAGGCGCTGGCGGAACTGGGCGTCGTCGTGGCCCCGCTGGCGGCGCCGCGGGCGTTCCGGGTCGAGGGCTGCGCGGGCAGCTTCCCGGTGCGCAGCGCCCGGCTGTTCCTGGGCAACGCCGGCACGGCATTGCGTCCGCTGACCGCCGCACTGGCCGTCGTCGGCGGACGTTACGAGCTCGACGGCGTCCCGCGGATGCGCGAACGGCCGATCGGCGACCTGGTCGATGCGCTGCGGGACCTCGGCGCCGGCATCCGCTATCTCGGTCGCGAAGGATTCCCGCCGCTTCTGGTCGACGGCGACGGCGCGCGGGCCGGCGGCGCGATCGACGTGCGCGGCGACGTCTCCAGCCAGTTCCTGTCGGCGCTGCTGATGGCGCTGCCGCTCGCGCGCGGCGCGGCGGACGCGGCCACGACGCTGCGGCTGTCGACGCCGCTGATCTCGCGACCGTACGTCGCCATCACCACCAACCTGATGCGGCGCTTCGGCGTGACGGTCGCCACGCCCGACGCGGACACCTTCGTCGTCCCCGCCGGCGCGCGCTACGCGAGTCCGGGCACGATCCGCGTCGAGGGCGACGCGTCGGCGGCCTCTTACTTCCTTGCCGCCGGCGTGCTCGGCGGCGGGCCGGTGCGGGTGACAGGCGTCGGCCGCGACTCCATCCAGGGCGACGTCGCCTTTGCCGACGTGCTGCACCGGCAGGGCGCCGACGTCCGTTTCGGTCCCGACTGGATCGAGGCGCGTCGCGGCGCGCCGCTGGCAGGCGGGACCATCGACTGCACCGAGATCCCCGACGCGGCGATGACGCTCGCGGTGACGGCGCTGGCGGCAACCCGGCCGACGACGCTGACCGGCATCGCCAGCTGGCGGGTCAAGGAAACCGATCGCATCGCCGCGATGGCCAACGAGCTCGCGAAGCTGGGGGCGACGGTGGTGGCGGGGGCGGACCGGCTGACGGTCACGCCGCTCGACCGGCTGCGCCCGGCGGTGATCGACACCTACGACGACCACCGGATCGCGATGTGCTTTTCGCTCGCCGCGCTGCTCGGCGCGGCGGTGACGATTCGCGATCCCGGCTGCGTCGCCAAGACCTTTCCCGAGTACTTCGGCGTGTTCGGCCGCATCACCGGCGGCGCCGGCGCCGGCCGTCCCGTGCCCGACCCGGGGACCGGTCGGTGACGGACGCGCCGGTCATCACCGTCGACGGCCCGGCCGCATCCGGCAAGGGCACGGTGGCTTCCGGCGTGGCGCGCGCCTTGGGCTTTCACCTGCTGGACAGCGGCGCACTGTACCGGCTGGTCGCGCTGTCGGCGCTGGAGCAGGGGATCGACGCGGGCGACGAGGCGCGGCTTGCGGCCATCGCGGCGACGCTGCCGGCGACTTTCGAGGGGGCGTCGGTGCGCCTGTCCGGCCGCGAGGTGACCGCGGCGATCCGCGGCGAGGACGTCAGCGCCGCCGCGTCCCGGGTCGCCGTCCATCCCGCCGTCCGCACGGCGCTCCTCGCCCGGCAGCGGGCCTTCCGCGCCCCGCCGGGGCTCGTGGCCGATGGGCGCGACATGGGCACCGTCGTGTTCCCGGACGCACCGGTCAAGGTCTTCGTGACGGCCAGCCCGGAGACCCGCGCGGGGCGCCGCCATAAGCAGTTGATCGAAAAAGGATTCTCGGTTAACATTGAAAGTCTTTTGCGCGACATCCAGGAGCGCGACGCCCGCGACGCGGGCCGGGCCGCAGCACCGCTCGAGCCCGCGGCCGACGCCGCGATCCTGGACACGACGGACATGACGATCGACGACGCCATCGGCTTCGTGCTGGCCCGCTACCGGGACTGGCGCGCGGGCCGGTCGCGGCGCCCCGCGAATCCGTAGTACAGCGTTTGCAAGAGGCCTCCCTGTTCGCACTCTGAAGCCGGTGCGCGCGGGGCGGGACGACCAACCAACCCGTCTGGCGAGAAAAAGGGTTCTCGACCCGGCGGTTTGACACCAACAAAGGACCCAACCCCATGGCGACTGCCACCCAGAGCATCACCGAAGCCCCGATCGAGAATTTTGCCGCGATGTTCGAGGAGTCCCTCGCGCAGCAGGAAATGCGGCAGGGCGAACTCATCACCGCCGAAGTCGTCCGCGTCGATTTCAACATCGTCGTGGTCAACGCCGGACTGAAGTCGGAAAGCTTCATCCCGATCGAGGAATTCAAGAACGACGCCGGCGAGATCGAGGTCAAGGCCGGCGACTTCGTCACCGTCGCCATCGAGTCGCTCGAGAACGGCTACGGCGAGACCCGCCTGTCGCGCGACAAGGCCAAGCGCCTCAAGGCCTGGCACGACCTCGAGGCGGCGATGGAGCAGGGCGACATCGTGCAGGGCCTGGTCACCGGCAAGGTGAAGGGCGGCCTCACGGTCATGGTCAACGGCATCCGCGCGTTCCTGCCCGGTTCGCTCGTCGACGTCCGCCCGGTCAAGGACACGACGCCGTTCGAGGGCAAGATCCTCGACTTCAAGGTCATCAAGCTCGACCGCAAGCGCAACAACGTCGTCGTCTCGCGCCGCCAGGTGCTCGAGGCCTCGCTCGGCGAGGAGCGCGAAAAGCTGCTGTCGACGCTGCAGGAAGGCGCGACGGTCAAGGGCATCGTCAAGAACATCACCGACTACGGCGCGTTCGTCGACCTCGGCGGCATCGACGGCCTGCTGCACATCACCGACCTCGCGTGGCGCCGCGTCAAGCACCCGTCGGAGGTCCTCAACGTCGGCGACGAAGTCACCGCCAAGGTGCTCAAGTTCGACCAGGAGAAGAACCGCGTCTCGCTGGGCCTGAAGCAGCTGGGCGAGGACCCGTGGGTGGGCCTGTCGCGCCGGTACCCGACGGGCACGCGCCTGTTCGGCAAGGTCACGAACATCACCGACTACGGCGCGTTCGTCGAGATCGAATCGGGCATCGAGGGCCTGGTGCACGTGTCCGAGATGGACTGGACCAACAAGAACATCCACCCGACCAAGGTCGTGCAGCTGGGCGACGAGGTCGAGGTCATGATCCTCGAGATCGACGAGGACCGCCGCCGGATTTCGCTGGGCATGAAGCAGTGCATGGCGAATCCGTGGGACGACTTCGCGATGAACCACAAGAAGGGCGACAAGGTGACCGGGCAGATCAAGTCGATCACCGACTTCGGCGTCTTCGTCGGGCTTCCCGGCGGCATCGACGGACTCGTCCACCTCTCCGACCTCTCCTGGTCGCTCGCCGGCGAAGCCGCCGTCCGCGACTACAAGAAGGGACAGGACGTCGAGGCGGTGGTGCTGGCGATCGACGTCGAGCGCGAGCGCATTTCGCTGGGGATCAAGCAGCTCGACGGCGACCCGTTCAACAACTACGTCGCGACGCACGACAAGGGCAACGTGGTCAACGGCACGGTGAAGTCGGCGGACGCCAAGGGCGCGGTCATCACGCTCGACGGCGATGTCGAGGGCTACCTCCGCGCGTCGGAAGTCGCGCGCGACCGGGTCGAGGACATCCGCACGCACCTGAAGGAAGGCGACAAGGTCTCGGCCATGATCATCAACATCGACCGGAAGAACCGCAGCATCAACCTCTCGATCAAGGCGAAGGACCATGCCGACGAGACCGATGCGATCCAGTCGATGAAGGCCGACAACGCGGGCATCAATACGGGCACCACGAACCTCGGGGCCCTGCTGCGCGCGAAGCTGGACAACAAGACTACCGAGTAAGCGGGCCGCATGATGACCAAATCGGAACTGATCGACCGCCTGGCGGCGCAGTTTCCGCAGCTGGTTGCCAAGGACGCCGAGCTCGCGGTGAAGATGATCCTCGACGCCATGGGCGAAAGCCTGGCGAAGGGCGAGCGCATCGAGATCCGCGGGTTCGGCAGCTTCGGCCTCAATTTCCGGCCGCCGAGAACCGGGCGCAACCCGAAATCCGGCGAGCGCGTGCACGTGCCAGAGAAGCACGTCCCGCATTTCAAGGCCGGCAAGGAATTGCGCGAACGCGTTGACTTCAAGAAGCAGCCCTGACCCGTCGCGGGTGGCGCCATCTTCTCGGGCGGCGTGCCGCCTGCGAGGGTCGCGCCGCCCGCTTCCCCTTCGGCCCCGGGAGTCGTGATGCAGCTGGTGCGATGGATCTTAGGAGTCACGCTGTTCCTCGCGCTGCTGTTCCTGTCGTTGCAGAATGCGGACCCGGTGACGCTCAAGTTCTACCATTTCTGGAGCTGGCAGGCGCCGCTGGTCTTCGTCGTGCTGATCGCCTTCGCGGTCGGCGTGGCGGCGGGACTGCTGGCCGGCACGATGCGTTCGGCACGGCTCAAGCGTCAGTTGAACCGGATGCGCCGGGACCAGCGCAAGTCAGCCGCCGGTGCGGCGCCGGCGCTCGACCCGGCGGCGGTCCGCTACCCGACGACCGGCGGTCCGATCGACGGCGTCTAGGCGCGCCGCGGCCGACCGCAAGCACCCGAGCCCGCACCTAGCGATGGAATTCGATCTCTGGTGGCTGCTGCCGATTCCCGCGGTGTTCTTCGCGCTGGGCTGGATCGCCGCGCGCATCGACATCAAGCACCTGCTGCGCGAGTCGCGTGCGCTGCCGCTGTCGTATTTCCGCGGCCTCAATTTCCTGCTGAACGAGCAGCCCGACAAGGCCATCGAGTCGTTCATCGAAGTGGTCAAGGTCGACCCGCAGACGATCGACCTGCACTTCGCGCTGGGCAGCCTGTTCCGGCGCCAGGGCGAAATCGACCGGGCGATCCGCATGCACCAGAACCTGCTCGACCGCCCGGACCTGCCGGCGGACAGGCGGCAGGCAGCGAGCTTCGAGCTCGCGCAGGACTTCCACCGCGCGGGCCTCCTCGATCGCGCGGAGGAGCTGTTCGCGAAGCTCGACGGCACGCCGTTCGAGCACCAGTCTCTGGGCTTCCTGCTGTCGATCTACGAGACCGAGAAGAACTGGCCGAAGGCGATCGCCGTGACGCGGCGGATGGAGGCCGTGGCCAAGACGCCGCACTTCAAGGAGATTGCGCACTTCCACTGCGAGCTCGCGCAGGATGCGCTGCTGCGCTCCGACAGCGCGACCGCGCGCACCGAGATCGACTCGGCGCTTGCCGAGTACCGAGCCTGCGCCCGGGCCAATCTGCTCGCGGGCGACCTCGAGCTGCAGCGCGGCGACGTCGATGCGGCGATCGTCGCGTGGGAGCGGATCGAGTCGCAGAATCCCGCCTTCCTCGCGCTCGCCGCCGAGCGGCTCGCCGCCGCGTACCGCAAGGCGGGCCGCGCGGCCCAGGGGCTGCGGGTGCTGAAGACGTACCAGCAGCAATATCCGTCGCTCGACCTCCTCAACGCGGTGTTCACGCTCGCCGTGGCGGAGGAGGGCCCGGTCGCCGCCGCAGCGCTGATCAAGGAAGAGCTTGCGCGCAATCCGACGCTGCTCGGCCTCGACCGGCTGCTCGAGGCACAGCTGCTGACGGCGCCGGCCGACCGCCGCCACGACCTCGAGCTCGTCAAGCAGCTGGTCGGCCAGCACATCAAGCGGCTCGGGATGTACAAGTGCGACAGCTGCGGCTTCCGCGCGCGGCAGTACTACTGGCGCTGCCCCGGCTGCGGCAAGTGGGAAACGTATTCACCGCGCCGCACGGAGAACCCCGATGGCCACGTCTGATCCCCGAGTCATCGTCGCGCTGGACTTCGCGAACCCGATGCACGCGCTGGCGCTCGCCGATCGCCTCGATCCGGCGCACTGCGCGCTCAAGGTGGGCAAGGAGATGTTCGTCGTCGCCGGCCCGGAGCCAGTGCGCTGGATGGTCGAGCGCGGCTTTCGCGTCTTCCTCGACCTCAAGTTCCACGACATCCCCAACACCGTCGCGCAGGCCTGCGCCGCGGCGACGCGGCTCGGCGTCTGGATGGTCAACGTCCACGCTTCGGGGGGCGCGGCGATGATGCACGCCGCGCGTGTGGCCGTCGATGAGACTGCCCAGTGCGCCGGCCGCGCTCCGCCGCTGCTGATCGCGGTCACGGTGCTGACCAGCCTCACCGACGCCGACCTCGCGGACGGCGGCATCGGCGACACCGCCGCGCGCCACGCGCTGAAGCTCGCGCGCGCGACCGCGGCGGCCGGGCTCGACGGTGTCGTCTGCTCGGCCGTCGAGGCGCCAGAGATGCGCGCCGCGCTGGGTCCCGCCTTCAAGCTGGTCACGCCCGGCATCCGCCCCGCGGGCAGCGCGAAGGACGACCAGGCGCGGATCATCACGCCGGAGGCCGCGGTGGCCAACGGCGCCGACTACCTGGTGATCGGCCGGCCGATCACCCAGGCCGGCGACCCCGTCGGGGCTCTCGCCGCCATCAACGCTTCCCTCGGAGCACGCACTTGAAGATCACGATGATCGGGACCGGCTACGTCGGTCTCGTCACCGGCACCTGTCTGGCCGAAGTCGGCAACGACGTCCTGTGCCTCGACGTCGACGCACGCAAGATCGCCATCCTCAACGACGGTGGCGTGCCCATCCACGAGCCGGGACTGCTGGAGATGATACGGCGCAACGTCGACGCGGGGCGCCTCAGGTTCACCACCGACGTCGACGCCGCCGTCGCGCACGGCGAGACCCAGTTCATCGCCGTCGGCACGCCACCGGACGAGGACGGGTCGGCGGACATGCAGTACGTGATCGCGGCGGCCCGCGCCATCGGTCGCCGGATGACCGCTTGGAAGGTCGTCGTCGACAAATCGACGGTGCCGGTGGGCACCGCCGACCGCGTGCGGGCGGCGATTGCCGAGGAACTCGCGTGTCCCGCGGCGTCGACCTGCCGTTCGCCGTCGTCTCGAACCCGGAATTCCTGAAGGAAGGAGCCGCGGTCGACGACTTCATGAAGCCCGACCGTGTCGTCATCGGCGCCGACGACGAGCGCGCGGTCGACGCGATGCGCGCGGTGTACTCGCCGTTCATGCGCAGCCACGAGCGGCTGCTGGTGATGGACGTGCGCAGCGCCGAGCTGACCAAGTACGCGGCCAACGCGATGCTGGCCACCCGGATTTCCTTCATGAACGAGCTCGCCAACCTCGCGGACGACCTCGGTGCCGACATCGAGCAGGTGCGCCAGGGCATCGGCTCCGACCCGCGGATCGGCTGGCATTTCCTCTACCCCGGTGCAGGCTACGGCGGCAGCTGCTTCCCCAAGGACGTCAAGGCGCTGCGGCACACCGCGACGCAGCTCGGGCGGCCGCTGCGGATCCTCGGCGCCGTCGAGGAGGTCAACGACGCGCAGAAGCTGCGGCTGGTCGAGAAGATCGTCGGGCGCCTGGGTGCCGACCTGACCGGGCGGCGATTCGCGCTGTGGGGTCTCGCGTTCAAGCCGAACACCGACGACATGCGCGAGGCCCCGTCGCTCGCGGTGATCGCGGCGCTCGCCGCGCGGGGCGCCACCGTCGCCGCCTACGACCCGGTGGCGATGGACGAGGCGCGCCGCGTGCTCGGGTCCGCCGCCCATGTGACCTTTGCGTCGTCGCCGATGGGCGCGCTGGACGGCGCCGACGCGCTGGTCGTCGTCACCGAGTGGAAGGAGTTCCGCTCGCCGGACTTCGACGCCATCCGCGGCGCGCTGAAGGAGCGGCTGGTGTTCGACGGCCGCAACCTCTACGACCCGGCGCGGGTTCGCGCGGCGGGGCTCGAGTACTTCGCCATCGGCCGGCGGTGACCGCAATGACCGACGGCAAACGCTTCTCCTCGTTTCGCGATGCGGTCGGCCGCGCCCGGGTCCTGGTCGCCGGCGACGTCATGCTCGACCGCTACTGGTTCGGCGACGTCGAACGCATCTCGCCCGAGGCGCCGGTGCCGGTGGTCAAGATCGCAAGGACCGAGGAGCGTCCCGGCGGCGCCGCCAACGTCGCGCGCAACGCCGCGGCGCTGGGAGCGAAGACGACGCTGCTGTCGGTGACGGGCGAGGACGAGGCGGGCACGGCGCTCGCGCGCCTGCTCGCCGCCGACGGCGTGCAGACGTCGTTCCACCGCGATCCGGCGCTGCCGACGACGGTGAAGCTGCGCGTGATCGGCCGCCAGCAGCAGCTGCTGCGGATCGACTTCGAGACGATGCCTTCGCACGAGGTTCTCGCGGGCAAGCTCGCCGAATACGACACGCTGGTCGCCGCCTGCGACCTCGTGATCCTGTCCGACTACGGCAAGGGCGGCCTCGCGCACATCGCGTCGATGATCGAGGGCGCCCGTTCGGCGGGGAAGCAGGTGCTGGTCGACCCGAAGGGCGAGGATTGGGCGAAGTACCGTGGCGCCACCATCATCACGCCCAACCGCGCCGAGTTCCGCCAGGTGGTCGGCCGCTGGCGCGACGAGGCCGACCTCGAGGCAAGGGCGGCGAAGCTGCGCACGGAACTCGATCTCCCGGCGCTGCTTGTCACCCGGTCGGAGGACGGGATGAGCCTGTTCACCGCCGACGGCGCGACGCACTTTCCCGCGCAGACGCGCGAGGTGTACGACGTCTCCGGCGCCGGCGATACCGTCATCGCGACGCTCGGCGTCCTGATGGCTGCCGGCGCACCGCTGGCCGACGCGGTGCGGATCGCCAACGAGGCCGCGGGCGTGGTCGTCGGCAAGCTGGGCACCGCGGTGGTCACGCCGGCCGAGCTCGCGTAGCCGCCCGCGCGCATGGCCAGGGCAAAGACCGTCTACAGCTGCACCGAGTGCGGCGGCCAGGCTCCGAAGTGGCAGGGCCAGTGCCCGCACTGCGGCCAGTGGAACACGCTGGTCGAGACCGTGGCCACCCCCGCGCCGACGCGCTTCCAGACGGTCGCCGGCGCCGCGAGCCCGGTGCGCAGCCTCGCCAGCGTCGAGGCGAAGGACACGCCGCGATTTCCCACTGGCCAGGAGGAGTTCGACCGCGTGCTGGGGGGCGGGCTGGTGCCTGGCGGCGTCATCCTGCTGGGCGGCGATCCGGGCATCGGCAAGTCGACGCTGCTGCTGCAGGCGATGGCCGCGATCGGGGCGTCGAAGAAGGCGCTGTACGTGACCGGCGAGGAGTCGGTCGAGCAGGTGGCGCTGCGTGCGCAGCGGCTGGGGCTGGTCAACGCACCGGTGTCGATGCTGGCCGAGGTGCAGCTGGAGCGCATCGTCGCGTCGATCGACGCCGAGGCGCCCGAGGTCGTCGTCGTCGATTCGATCCAGACCATGTACACCGAGGCGCTGACCTCGGCCCCCGGCAGCGTGTCGCAGGTGCGCGAATGCGCGGCGCAGCTCACCCGGCTGGCCAAGCAGCGCGGCATCGTCGTCCTGTTCGTCGGTCACGTGACCAAGGACGGCACGATCGCCGGGCCGCGGGTGCTCGAGCACATCGTCGACACCGTGCTGTACTTCGAGGGCGACACGCACTCGTCGTTCCGCCTGGTGCGCGCGATCAAGAACCGCTTCGGGGCCGCCAACGAGCTGGGCGTGTTCGCGATGACCGAGAAGGGGCTGAAGGGCGTGGCCAACCCGTCGGCGCTGTTCCTGTCGCAGCACGCCGAGTCGGTTCCCGGGTCGGCGATCACCGCGACGCTCGAAGGCTCGCGCCCGCTGCTGGTCGAGATCCAGGCGCTGGTCGACCCGGTGCAGGGCGCGGCGCCGCGGCGGCTGTCGGTCGGCCTCGACCCGCAGCGCCTGGCGCTGCTGCTGGCGGTGCTGCACCGGCATGGCGGGGTCGAGACCGGCGGCTACGACGTCTTCGTCAACGCCGTGGGCGGCGTCCGGATCGCCGAGCCCGCGGCCGATCTTGCGGTCCTGCTCGCGGTAAATTCATCGTTCAAAAACAGGCCGTTGCCGGCGAAATCTATAGTATTCGGAGAAGTCGGCCTCGCGGGCGAGGTGCGGCCGGTCCAGCGCGGCCAGGAGCGGATTCGCGAGGCGGCCAAGCTGGGTTTCAAGTCGATCGTGATCCCGAAGGCCAACGCGCCGAAGCAGAAGGTCGACGGCATCGAGATCGTCGCCGTCGCGCGCGTCGCCGACGCGCTGGCGTACCTGAACCGCAGCTGAGGCGCTAACCCCCCGCGGACAGGTCGATCGCGACGCGGGTGCCCGCCCGCGCCTGCGCGACCATCGCCGCGTACGCCGCCTCGAGCCCCCGCGCGAATCCCGCGGGATCGAACAGCGCGCTGTCGCGGCCGGGCCCGGCGAGGTGCGCCCGCAGCCGGGAACGGCGCGCCGAGTCGCCCGCCAGCGCCATCGCCTGCGCCTCGTAGTCGGCCGCGTCGCGGGCGATCAATTCGGGCAGGCCGACCGCCGTCAGCAGGCTCGCCCCGACGCGGCCGGCGAAGGTCTCGCCCGCCCACGTAAGCAGCGGCGCGCCGGCCCACAGCGCGTCGCTGGCGACGGTGTGCGCGCCGTAGGGCCAGGTGTCCAGCACCAGGTCGATGTGCCGGTACTGGCCGAGGTAGTCGGCCATCGGCTTGGGTTCGGCGAAGACCAGCCGCTCCGGGGCGAGACCTCGCGCTGCCGCCTCGCGGCGCAGGTTCGCGACCGCCGGATCGGACGCGCCGCGCGCCAGCAGCCACAGCACCGAGCCCGGCACCGCAACCAGAATGCGCGCCCAGGCGTCGAGCACCGTCGGGTTGATCTTGTAGGTCTGGTTGAAGCAGGCGAATACGAACGCCCCCTCCGGCAGGCCCAGCGCCGCGCGGGGCGGGGGATCGTCGATCGGTCGCTGCCGGTCGTTGGGCTGGTAGCTGCCGGGCAGCCGCACGAGCGTCTCGGTGTAGTCGGATGCATGAGCCACCGGGGTGACGACGGCGTCGCCCAGCAGCCAGTCGATCCACGGCGCGCCCGTCGTGCCGGGGTAACCCAGCCACTGCGCCTGCACCGGCGCCGGCCGCAGGGCGAGCACGCCGGTCGGCGCACCGGCGGTGTGTCCCTTGAGGTCGACCAGCACGTCGATGCCGTCGGCGCGGATCGCCGCCGCCAGCCGCGCCGGTGGCCACCCCCGCGCGTCGACGAAGCGGTCGAACGCGCCGGCGAGCCGCGCGCGCATCGCGCTGCCGTCGTCGGGGCCGGTCGAGTACGCTGCAACGGCGACGCGGGAACGGTCGTGCGCCTCGAACACACCGGCGGCGAGGGCGGCGGTCGCGTGCTCGTGGAAGTCGGCGGACAGGTAGCCGATGCGCAGCGCGCGGGCAGGATCGGGCGGCGGCAGTCGTGGCGGAGGCTCCGCCGCTGCCGGCACCCGCGCCGACCAGGTCTCGGCGCAGCGGCGCTGCTGCGCGCGCGTCGACGGCATCGACAGCAGCGCGAACGGCGATACCGGCGGCTTGCCGGCGGCGACCTTCGCCATGAGCGCGGCGTCCAGCGCCGGCAGCCCGCGCCAGTCCGCGAGCCGGCGCTTGAGAAACACCAGCTGCGACAGCGCCGCGCCGTCGTCGGTGTCGAGCTGGACGACGTCCTGATAGTCGCGCACCGCGGCGGCGAATTCGCCGAGGGTCTCGTGCACGCCGGCACGCTGGAACTTGAGCCGGGTCGACGTCGGCTGGCGCGCCAGCGCCGAATCGAGCGTCGCCTTCGCCGCCGCCGGCCGGCCGAGCCCGGACTCGAGCTGCGCCCGGAAACCGGCGAAAGTCCGGCTGGTCCGGCGCGATCGCCGCGGCACGGCTCGCGGCGTCCAGCGCCTCGAGCACGCGGCCGGCGGGCGCGAGCGCCAGCGCCAGCTGGTACCACGCGTTGGCGTGCCGCGGGTCGATCGCCAGCGCCTGCCTTGCCGACGCCTCCGCATCGTCGTTGCGGCCGAGGTTCAACTCGACGGCCGCGAGGTTGGACCAGACCGCGGGGTCGCGCGGCGCCCGCCTGGTCGCTTCCTTCAGCGCGTTGGCGGCCGCCTCGGGCCGCTTGCAGGCGTCGAGCGCGAGTCCCAGATTGGCCCAGGGCTCGGCCGGCCCGGGGTCGACGTTGATCGCGGCGCGGATCTGCTGGACCGCGTTATGGGCATCGCCCATCTGCAGCAACCCGACGCCGAACATGTGCAGCGCGGCGGCATGATTCGGATCGGCGTCGATCAGTGCCTTGTAGCCGAACATCGCTTCGCGCAGCTTGCCGCGGCGATGGAGGTCGAGCGCCGCCTCGAACGGGGCGGTGGAGCGGGACGGGGGCAGGGCGGGCATGGGAAAGAGGTAAGGACGGAGGGGCGCGCCCGACGCCGGATTCGGCGGAATGCCGCGAACCCGCGCGTGCCGGCGACGAAGACCGCGAGTCTAGCCGACCGGGCGGTCCGGACGCGAGGACCACGGTCCGGTGACGCAGGGAGATGCGGCGGCATCCGCTGCCGCGGGGCGAATGCCGTCGGACGGACGCCGCGTGGCCGCGTGGCGCGCGCGCGGGGTGCGTCGCGTCAGCCCGCCGATGGGGCCTGCGGCCGCCGGCGTTCCTGCAGCCGGGCGATCGCGAGCGCGGTGACCGATGCGCCCAGCGCCGCGATGGTCGCGGTGTCGCGCGTCAGCAGGTCCATCAGCTGGTTGACGAATTGCGGGTTGCTCTGCTGCACGTAGCGCACGAGCTCGTACACCTGCGCCGAGGTCGCGCGCGCGCCATCGTGCAGCGACACGGGGATTTCCGGCCAGCGCGCCTTCTCGATGTACTTGGCGAAGGCGCCGCCGGCGATCGCGGCCATCGCCAGCGGGCCCACCGACGGCAGCAGCCGGCCCAGCATGCGCGCACGCGAACGGATGTTGAGGCGCTCGAATGCGCCCGCGACGATCGCCGGCAACGAGGAACTCGTCACGGCGTCGTCAAGCAAGGCGGCGCCAGGGGATTGGGCGAGGGGAGGAGGACTCGACGGTTGATTCATGCGGGGTCTCCTGGGAATCGAATGCAACGGACGGTTGTTGCGCGATCCGGCCCGACCGAACTGCGGAATCCGCGCGGCGACACGGACGCGCGGAAGGGCGACGCAACCTGCGACAGCCATGACAGTAGCATACGACTGCTTGCGTCCGGCAGAAGTTCCGGCGGCGGTCGGCACGGCTCCCGATCTGCCGAACGCGTGGCCCAATGCGTGGTGCGGTGCAGCGACGAGGTAACATTGCGCCCAGCGTCGCCGCCCGGCCGGGTCACCAGGGGTCGGTGGGCCGCGTCGCTGGCGGAGGACGACGAATTGGACATGAACGGACTCACCAAGGCACTACTCTTCGCGCTGGTGACGGTCGCTGCGCAAGCCGCGCTGGCGCAGGGACCGAACCCGGCGCCGGCGGGAAAGCCTGCCGCAACGCCGACCGCCAGGCAGGGTCTCGACGTGCTCAAGGGCACCTGGGTCCGGCCCGACGGCGGCTACGTGATCAGCATCAAGGGAGTCGGAGCCGACGGCCAGCTCGATGCGATGTACTTCAACCCCAACCAGCTGCCGTTCGCCAGGGCGCAGGCATCGGCCGAGGGCGGCACGCTGCGAGTCGCCCTCGTGCTGCAGGCCGGCGGTTACGCCGGGTCGACCTACGACCTCGTCTACGATCCGGCCACCGACCGCCTCAGGGGCACCTATTACCAGGCGGTCGCCAAGCAGAAGTTCGACGTCTATTTCGCGCGGCGATGATGCCGCGACCGGGCACCGTCGCCCGGATGGTCGAAGCGCGGGAGAGCCAAGCATGCCAGCACCAGCTCCGGATGTCGCGCGTCGCGGTCTCGCGACTGCGCTGACGATCGCATCGCTCGTCGGTCACCCTGCGGTGCTCGCTGCCGAGCCCGCCCCGGTCCCGGCCACCGGCAAGCCCCCGCGCATCGGCCTCGCGCTGTCCGGCGGCGGCGCGCGCGGTATCGCCCACGTCGGCGTGCTCAAGGTGCTGGAGGAAATGCGCATCCCGATCCACTGCGTGACCGGGACCAGCATGGGTTCGATCGTCGGCGGCACCTTCGCGTCGGGCACGCCGCCAGCGAAGCTCGAGGAGCTGGTGCTCGCGGCCGACTGGAACGATCTCTTTCGCGACCAGCCGCCGCGCGCGGAGATCTCGATGCGGCGCAAGGCCGACGACTACAAGACGCTGTTCGCCCCGGAGTTCGGCGTCAGGGACGGCGGCCTCGCGCTGCCAAAGGGCGTGGTCGCCGGCGTGTCGATCGAGGCGTTCTTCCGCGTGCTGACCGAGCCGTCGATGGGGGTCAACGACTTCAGCAAGCTGCCGATCCCGTTTCGCGCGATGGCGACCGACATCGAGACCGGCGACTCCGTGGTGCTCGACCGCGGCAGCGTCGCGCAGGCGATGCGGGCGAGCATGGCGGTCCCCGGCGCGATCTCGCCGGTGGAGATTGACGGCCGGCTGCTGGTGGACGGCGGCATCGCCAACAACCTCCCGATCGACGAGGCGCGCAAGCTGTGCGCCGACGTGGTGATCGCGGTCAACATCTCGACGCCGCCGCTGAAGCGCGCGCAGATCACCTCGGCGCTGTCGGTCGCGGGTCAGCTGATCAACTTCCTCGGCAAGCAGACGGTCGACCAGCAGCTGAAGAGCATGGGCAAGGACGACGTGCTGATCGAGCCCGCCCTGGGGACCATCTCCGCGTCGAGCTTCGACCGCTCGGCCGAGGCGATCCGGATCGGCGAAGACGCGACCCGCGCGCTGGCGCCATCGCTTGCGCGCTACAGCCTGCCGCCCGAGCAGTACGCGGCGCTGCGCGCCACCCAGGTCGCCGAAAGCAGGTCGCTGGGCACGGTGGACGAAATCCGCTTCGAAGGTCTCGAGCGCACCAATCCCGAGGTCCTGCGCGGCCTGGTCGAGAGCAGGCCCGGGGAGCCGCTGAAGGAACAGCAGGTCAGTGCCGACCTGCGCCGGATCTTCGGACGCGGCGATTTCGAGAGCGTCGACTACCACATCCTCGGCAGCGGCGGACCGCGAGCCCTGGTCATCACGCCGACCGAGAAATCGTGGGGGCCGAACTTCCTGCGCTTCGGGCTCGGGCTGCAGAGCGACTTCCAGGGCGACAACGCCTTCAACCTGCTGGTCCAGTACCGCAGGACGTGGCTCAACATGCTTGGGGCCGAGTGGCTGACCGAGGCGCAGGTCGGGCAGAACACGCACCTCTTCAGCGAGTTCTACCAGCCGCTGCACGAGGCCGGGACGTGGTTCGGGTCGCTGTACGGCAGCGTCGGGCAGCTCACGCGCAGCGTCTTCGCCGGCGACGACAAGATCGCCGACTACCTGGTCGCAACCGGGCGCGTCGGCTTCGACGTCGGCGCCAACATGGGCACGGTGGGAGTCTTCCGTGCCGGCGCGGTGTGGACGCAGGTCAACGCGCGGGTGGAGACCGGGAGTCCCGTGCTGCCGTCGGTGCGGGAACCCACCGCCGGGCCGCGGCTGTCGCTGGCGCTCGACCAGCGCGACCACGCGTGGTTCCCGACGGCCGGGTACAACGTCGATGCGTCGTTCTACGCGGCGACCAAGGCGCTGGGCTCGGAACTCAACTACCAGCGTTTCGAAGCCAGTGCGACCGGCGCCAGGTCCTGGGGCCCGGATACGGTGAGCTTCACGGTGCGCGGCGGCACCGACTTCGGCTCCAACATGCCGGCCTACGAGTCCTTCACGCTGGGCGGGCCGCTGCGCCTGTCGGGGTTCCGCACCAACCAGTTCGCGGGCAGGGAGTTCGCGTTCGGCCGGGCGATGTACTACCGGCGCATCCTGCCGATGCCGGAGATCCTGGGCTCCGGAGTCTACGTCGGTGGCTTCGGCCGAGGTCGGCATGATCCGCGACCGGTACGACGGGCTGCCGTCGCCGGGGACGCTGTATTCGGGCTCTGCGTTCCTCGCGGCCGACACCTTTGCCGGCCCGATGTTCCTGGGCGCCGGGCTGGGGACCGACCGCAACTGGAGCCTGTACCTGCTGCTCGGAGCGCCGTGATGGGACGCCGCGTCTTCGTCGCCGGCGTCGGGATGATCCCCTTCGCGAAACCCGGCGCGAGCGAGCCGTACAACGTCATGGGGGCGGCGGCGACGCGGGCCGCGCTCGCCGACGCCGGCGTGGGGTACGCCATGGTGCAGCAGGCTTACGCAGGCTACGTCTACGGCGACTCGACCAGCGGCCAGCGGACGCTCTACGAGGTCGGGATGACAGGCATCCCGGTCGTCAACGTCAACAACAACTGCTCGACCGGCTCGACGGCGCTGTTCCTCGCGCGGCAGGCGGTCGAGGGCGGCGCCGCCGACTGCGTGCTGGCACTCGGATTCGAGCAGATGGCGCCGGGTGCGCTCGGCACCCATTTCAACGACCGGCCGACGCCGTTCGAGCGGTTCGACGCCGAAACCGACGCGCTCGTCGGCCTGACCGACGTCCCGCTGGCATTGCGGTACTTCGGCGGCGCCGGCATGGCGCACATGGCGAAGTACGGGACCACGATGGAGACCTTCGCCAGGATCCGGGCCAAGGCGAGCCGGCACGCCGCGAACAATCCGATGGCGCTGTTCCGCAAGGTGGTGACGGCCGAGGAAGTCATGGCGTCGCCGGTGATGATCCCTGGCGTGATGACACGTCTGATGGCCTGCCCGCCGACGTGCGGCGCGGCTGCCGCCGTGCTGGTGTCGGAGGACTTCGCGCGCCGCCACGGCATTGCCGCCACGGTGTGGATCGACGCCCAGGCGATGACGACGGACACGCCCGCCACGTTCGAGTCGCACGACATGATGCGGCTGGTCGGCTACGACATGGCGAGGGCGGCGGCGAATCAGGTCTACCAAGCCTCCGGCATCGGCCCCGGCGACGTCGACGTCGTCGAGCTGCACGACTGCTTCGCCCACAACGAGCTCATCTCCTACGAAGCGCTGGGGTTGTGCCCCGAAGGCGGCGCCGAGCGCTTCGTCGCCGACGGCGACAATACCTACGGCGGCAAGGTCGTCACCAACCCGTCCGGCGGCCTGCTGTCGAAGGGGCATCCGCTGGGCGCCACAGGGCTCGCGCAGTGCTTCGAACTCACCCGGCAGCTGCAGGGCAGGGCGGACGCGCGGCAGGTGCCCGGCGCCCGGATCGCCCTGCAGCACAACCTGGGTCTTGGCGGCGCGTGCGTGACGACGCTCTATCGCGCCGCATGATCGACCGCGGGCGCGTCGGCAAGCAACGGCGGATGCCGGGCGTCGCGCCCGCCTGACGACGAATTGAGAGGACGGCCAATGACAGCCAAGCTCGACGGCAAGGTGGCGCTGGTATCGGGATCGGGACGCGGCATCGGCCGCTGCATCGCGCTGAAGCTCGCCGGCGAGGGCGCGCGCGTCGTCGTCAACGACCTCGACGCCGATCCCGCGCAGGAGACCGTCGCCGCCATCGAGGCCGCGGGCGGCGAAGCGGTGGCCTGCGTCGGCAGCGTCACGGCGCCGGATTTCGCCGAGCGCTTCGTCGACACCGCGGTCCGCAGCTTCAACGGGCTCGACATCATCGTCAACAACGCCGGCTACACCTGGGACAACGTGATCCAGAAGACGACCGACGAGCAGTGGCAGGCGATGCTGGACGTGCACATGACGGCGCCCTTCCGCATCCTGCGCGCCGCCGCCGCCTTCATCCGCCAGGCGAGCAAGGCCGAAGCCGAGGCGGGGCGCGAGGTATTCCGCAAGGTCGTCAACATCTCGTCGCTCGCGGGCGTGGGCGGCAACGCCGGCCAGGCGAACTACTCGGCGGCGAAGGCCGGCGTCGTCGGCCTGACCCTCGCGCTGGCCAAGGAGTGGGGCCGTTACAAGGTCAACGTCAACTGCGTCGCCTTCGGCCTGATCCACACCCGGCTGACCGACGGGGCGGCGGGGCAGGGCGCGACCATCGACGTCGAGGGCAGGCAGATCCAGGTCGGCGTCAACCCGGACCTGCTGCAGGCGCTCGAGCGGATGGTCCCGCTCGGTCGCGGCGGCACGCCGGAAGAGGCGGCAGGCGCCGTCTACCTGCTGTGCACCCCCGAGTCCAATTACATCAGCGGGCAGACGATCGTCTGCGGCGGCGGCTTCGTCATGTAGCGCCGCCGGCCATCGCGCGCCCGGGCGCGAAGGCCGCCGATTCGAGAACAGAGCGCGGATCCCGCCGGGTGCGGGAGGCCGCAGCGGAGACCCGGATGCAACCTTACCGATCGCCGTGGATGTCGGACGAGCTCGTGATGTTCCGCGACGCCGTCCGCAGGTTCGTCGCGACCGAGCTGGCGCCGCACGAGGACCGCTGGTGCCGACAGCAGCACGTCGACCGCGACGCCTGGCGCAAGGCCGGCGACATGGGCATCCTGCTGTGCGACGTCGCCGAGGCGTACGGCGGCGCGGGCGCCACTTTCGCGCACGAGTGCGTCGTGTTCGAGGAGCTGCAGCGCGCCAACGTCACCAGCTTCGGCAAGCACGTCCACAGCATCGTCGCCCACTACGTCGCCGCGTACGCGAGCGAGGACCGGAAGGCGCGATGGCTGCCGAAGATGGCGAGCGGCGATTGGATCGGCGCGATCGCGATGTCCGAGCCGGGGGCCGGGTCGGACCTGCAGGGGCTGCGGACGCGCGCGGTCCGCGACGGCGACAGCTACGTGATCAACGGCTCGAAGACGTTCATTTCCAACGGCCACATGGCGGACCTCGTCCTCGTCGTCGTGAAAACGGACGCGGCCGCCGGCGCCAGGGGCACCTCGCTGCTGATGGTCGAGACGCCAGGCCTCGCAGGCTACCGTCGCGGCCGGATCCTCGACAAGATCGGGATGAAGGGCCAGGACACGGCGGAGCTCTTCTTCGACGACGTCCGCGTGCCGGCGGAGAACCTGCTGGGCGGCGTCGAGGGCCGGGGCTTCGCCCAGCTGATGGACCAGCTGCCGTGGGAGCGCACGATCATCGCCGTGGCGGCGGTGGCGGCGATCGAGCGGGCGGTGGAACTCACCGTCGAGTACACCAAGGAACGCAGGGCCTTCGGCAAGACGCTGTTCGAGCTGCAGAACACGCGTTTCAAGCTCGCCGAGTGCGCGACGACCGCGCACGTCGCGCGGGTGTTCGTCGACAGCTGCATCGGGCGGATGAACGAGGGCACGCTGGACACCGCGACCGCGTCGATGGCCAAGTGGTGGACCACCGAGATGCAGTGCGGGGTCATCGACGAGTGCCTCCAGCTCTTCGGCGGCTACGGCTACATGCTCGACTACCCGATCGCGAAGATGTACGCCGACGCCCGGGTGCAGAAGATCTACGGCGGCGCCAACGAGATCATGAAGGAAATCGTCGCCCGGTCGCTGTAGGCGGGCGGGCCGCGGCTGTTTACGCGTCGGCGTCCGGGTGTTAACTTCGGGCCCCAACTTCGGAGGAGTCAGCGATGATCGGCTACGTGACCCTGGGCACCAACGACCTGCCTCGCGCCAAGGCTTTCTACGACACCCTGCTGGCCGAGATCGGCGTCAAGCGCCTGATGGAGTTCGGCGATCGCGGCTACGCCTGGGCAGCGGCGATGGACAAGCCGATGCTGTGCATCATGAAGCCCTACGACGGCCGGCCGGCGACGGTGGGCAACGGGGTAATGGTCGGCATCGCGGCCGCGACGCGCGACCAGGTCGACCGGGTCTACAGGAAGGCCCTCGAACTTGGCGGCACCGACGAAGGCCCTCCGGGACCGCGCGCCGAGGGCGGCGACGGCTTCTACGCCGCGTACTTCCGCGACCTGGACGGCAACAAGCTCGACGTCTTCTGCTACGGCTGAGCGGATCCGGCTGGCGGATCACCGTCAGCGCCAAATTCTGCGCCATCGATCCAGACCGTGCGTATCGGATGAAGCCGGCGACGCTCGCACTCGAACTTGGCGCCGCAGGCGCCGACGGCTGGCGCGAGCTGGACGTGGTCGCCCATCACCGAATCGAGATGCCTTCCGGGACGCTTGCGACGCCAATTGAAGCGACCTCGACGCGCAGTCCCTCTGCCGGCGTGCGTGCATCTGGCCCGGCTGCGGGAAGCGGCTCGGTATCGCTGCTCACCCCGGACCGGCGGGGTGCGGGCATCGGTGACCTTTCCCCCGGAACCGCGAATTGAAACTGCGAGACGATGCAGTGCGAGTAGGGCTGCATGCCGTGCGTCCGGACGCGAGGAGCGGCTGATCGCCAGCAGCGCTCCGCTGGGGCCCTGAGCCCTGCCAACGACAACCGCGCCGCCATCTGCACTCCGACAGCGACGCCGTCCGTTGCGGGCACGGTATCGCGGCAGGTCATTGACGTTCCCATGCACTCGATTACAATGCGCGCGATGCGCAGACGACGTACCTTGCCAGCCCTCGCTTGGATCGCACTCCTCTCGATTGCGATCAATGCTCTCGTGCCGACGCTTTCGCGGGCCATGGCGATTGCTTCGCCGGTCCCCGTGCTGGGCGCCGACATCTGCAGCGTCGTCGGCCCGGAGCGCCGGCCGCTGGATGCGAGCAGCAAACCATTGCAGGGTACTCCCCCGGTCCTGCTGCACATGGGCCAGGATTGTCCGTACTGTGGCGCGCACGCCGGTTCCTATGCGATGCCGCCGCCAGGCACTCTGCCAGGACTGACGCTGCAGCCGTCCTCCGGTGGGGCCATCGGCTCCTATCCCGATGTTCCCGATCCGCTGTTCGTCTGGGCGGCGGAGCGCTCCCGCGGCCCTCCCGCGGCGAACTGAAACTCTCCTGCTGAGCAGATGATCCCGGTCGCCGCGTCGTGCGGTGCCCGGGGGTTTTCGCGTCTCTGCGCAACGCGCACGGACTTGCGAGGACGCTTTCGTCGGAGAGGTCGTGTCTCGAAAGTTGCATTTCCTCGCCGCGGGCAATGTCCTCGCAGCGGCACTGGTCGTCGTCACGCTGCTGACGCTCGCCGATGCTGCGAGGGCACTGTTGTCGCCCCCGAGACCGGCGTTGTTCGCAGAGGTTCGCATCGTCGTGGCCCAGCGAGCCGGGAATGCCGCTGCAAGAGGCTTGTCTGGGGAACTGGCGTCGACCCCGCCGGCATCCCAGCCGATCGATTTCGCTTCCAGTCCTGGCCATGCACCGCCTTGCGAAGGGACCTATGCCGAGATCATCATCCGACCGCAAAGCGCGGCGCAATGGAACTGCAGGAAGTGCAACCGAGACGACGGCTGTCCGACTGACGTGGCCCCCGCATTCTCGCCTCATCACGCCCGGGCTTACCAAGCCAATCACAGCATGGCAGTGATTGCGCGTCGATGTGCGCGCCCTGCCGAACGAGGAATCAACCCATGCATCAACGAATCCGCAATCGTGCCTTCCCCGGCAGCGCGCGCCAACGCGCCGTGGCGCTCGGCGTATCGATGGTCCTGGCGCCGGCGACATCGGCCGTCGGCCAGGCATTCGAATCACTCGACCCGGTATTCGTCACGGCGAGCACTCGGCCGGAAAAGATCGCCGACGTCCAGGCCTCGGTGCAGGTGATCTCGCCGCAGGATCTACAGGCCTTTCCCGGCACCAGCGTTACCGAGGCACTCAAGCTCGCGGTCGGTGTGGATGCGCGTCCCAACGGGGCCAACGCCACGTTGGCGATCCGCGGATTTGTCTCCGGGGCCGGGCAGCCGAACCTGGTGTTGGTCGATGGGCTGCGCCGTACGGCCAAGTACGGAACAACCAATCTCAACCTGTACGAACTCGAAAACGTGGAACGCATCGAAATCGTCCGCGGACCGATGTCGGCATTGTTCGGCGCCGATGCGATGGGCGGGGTCATCAACATCATTACCCGCTCGCCAGCCAATGACGAGGGCACAACGGGAAACATCCGCGGCCTCGCCGGCGTCACCGACGACCAACAGCGCGACACCTATTACGGCGGCGGAGCGATTGGTTTCGCGACGGGTCCCGTGCGCCACCGGGTCAGTGTGGAGTCGCGCAATCGCGGCGACTTCCGGTACGACAAGGGCGCCTATCTCACCGACCTGGGTAACATCGACGAAACCTTCGTCACCTACGAGGGCGCAGCGGCGGTGGCGACCGGGCAAAACCTGCGCTGGACGGTTGAGTACACCAATCAGGTCGACACCGCGCCGGGCCTTTTGGCGGCGTCGCCGCCAACCAGGCCGACGCCGGTGAAGTTCGAGGGTTCCGAGAAGGAGACGCGCTGGTTCGGTGCGCTACGGTACTCGGGGGAAGTCGGCCCCGGATTCCTCGATGTCGATCTCGCCTACGGATCGTCGGACGCCTCGACCACGCGCAGCTACCCGGCCATCGAGACGACCGACTACCGGCAACTCCAGTTCCAGGCCCGCTATTCACAGGAATGGCGATCGAATGTGTTCGTCGGCGGGGCCGGTGCGATCCGCGACGATGTCGACGTGAGCATCAACAGCAAGTCGGCGGCCCGCACCGATTCGTTCGTGTTCGTGCAGGACGAATGGACTTTTGCGCCGCGCTGGAGGTTGCTAGGCGGGTTGCGCTACGACCACTTCACCGATTTCGGGTCGGTGACCACGCCCCGGGTTTCGGTGTCGTACTCGCCCTCGCCATGGTCGATACGTGCGGGCTACGGTCAGGGCTATCGCGCGCCCAGCGTGCTCGAGCAGTACTCGTCCTTCCTGCGCGGACGCTTCCTGATCGTCGGCGACCCGAATCTCCAACCCGAGAAGAGCAAGTCCTGGGAAGTCGCCGTCGCGTGGAACGCTGCCAACGTCTCGGCCGAAGCGGTCTACTTCGACAACCGGGTCAGCAACCTGATACAGACGATCTCCAAGCCGCGCGAGCCGGGGGATCCTCCATCGGTGCAGGCGCGGGTCAAGTACGCGAACGTCGCGAATGCTGATCTCAGCGGGTTGGAGACGAATGCGACCTGGCGATTCGATCCCGCATGGTCCATCTACGGCGCATGGGAGTATCTCAACGCCTACGACAGCGACACAGGCCAACGGCTTACCCAACGCGCTCGGTCGACTGCGAGAGGCGGGTTGCGCTACGAGCAGGGGGCCTGGCGCGCCAACCTCCTTGCCAGCTACTTCTTCGAGTACTACAACGCCGATCCTGCGGTTCGAGGCAGCCCGGCTTACAACACGAACTATGGAACGACCGACGTCAAGGTCGACTATCTGCCCGGCCCCGGGTGGACCCTTTCCGCGGGTGTGCAGAACATTTTCGACCGCAAGCAGCCGGCGAACTGGAGCAGTACCGGTGCGGTCATGGACCCGCCTGCGCGCTTTCTCTACGGGAGCATCCGGTATGCATTCTAGGAACCTGCAATGAACCCTCTGCTGGATCTCGAATCGAATGGCCAGTTGACGGATCCCGACCATATTCTCGACGCATGGCGGGTACTGCTGACAAAGCACCATCACCTGCACGGCCCCGAAGCCGCGGCGATGCTTGGCGTGCCGGAGGCGGCGCTGGTCGCATCGCGTGTGGGCAGCGGTGCGGTCGCGCTGAGTCCCGATCTCGCGCAATGCCTGTCCCCGCTCGATCGTTGGGGCAAGGTGCTGGTTGCGTCGCGTTGCGCATTCGGGGTCGTTCTCGCGATCGTCGAGGGAGCGCGTGTCGAACGGTGCCCGGACGGGCGCTTGCTCCGACTGCGCAGCGCGCAGCATGACGTGATGCTGGACGCCGACACCGCAGCGAGCAGCTATCTCTTCGAAGATCGCGACGCCCACGGCCACACGTTCAGCGTGAACTGGTTCGATGGGCGCGGTGACTGCGTCGGACGCGTGTTTCTGATCGCAAAGTCCGGGCGCGAACATGCGCTGACCTGGTTGCGCGCGCAGGCGCTTCCGGAACAATCACGCATGGCAGTCACGTCACCGGTCCGCGCGACGCGCACTCCGCATCATGAACTGTCCGGCACGACGGACCCGGAACCGCTCGCGGCAGGGAAGGCGGCCGCGACGCTGCTGCAACGCGCAATTCTTGCCGCAAACCGTTTGCCGGAGCTCACCCTTGCCATGGAAGGGATGGGCACGGCGATCGTCTATCGGGGCCCGCTCGGCAAGACCCACGAAACGCCGCCGTCGACGCATGCCGCCGACGAGGGGTGCAAGCTCCATGCGCGTCCGGGCGCCACGGCCACCGCCTGGCGCTGGCGATCGCGCCACCGCGCCGCCACCGAGGGCCTTCGTTTCGATGCCGGCGATGGCGGGCAACTTTATCTCATTCCCGAAGGGCAGGGTGCCGTGGCGATCGGATGGCTCGAAGAATTGCTGAAGGAGGTCCAATCATGATGTGGCAGCTACTGCAGAGGCGCTGGCTGCAAGTTGCCTTGATGGTTGCGGCGGTCGGTGCGCTGTCCGCACCGACCGCCGGCATTGGCGCCGCTCCCGCGCAGCGGCTAATCGTCACCAACAGCTATGTCGCAGACATCGTCGTCGCACTCGGCGTCGGTGCGCAGATCGTGGCGGTAGGCGGCGGAGCCGATCACATTGCCGAGTTGGCCAAGGTCCCCAGGCTTCCCGGCTTCCGGCAGACGTCGGCCGAGCCGATGCTCGCGCTGAGTCCCACCCGGGTGCTGATCGGCAACGAGTTCACCGTGCCGCAGGTGATCGAGCAATTGCGTGCGGCCGGCGTGAGTGTGGACCTGATCGACGCCGAGCAGACGCCGGCCGGTGTCGAGCGACGGATACGGCAGATCGCGAAGATCGTCGGGCGCGAGGCCGAAGGGGAGGCCCTCGCGCAACGCTTCCGCCGCGAGCTTGCCGAAGCAGAGGCGCTGGTGGCGCGCGCGCCCTCACGACCGCGAGCGCTGTTCGTGCTGGCCGGAGGCGCGCGCCCGACGCTGGTCGGTGGGCGAGGCACCAATGTTGCCGCGTTGCTCGACCTGGCCGGCGCGAAGAACGTCGCGGACGGCATCGACAACTTCAAGGCCATGAGCCAGAAAGCGATGGTCGAAGCTGCACCGGAGTTCATCCTCACCAACAAGGAAGGCCTGGCGCCAGCCGATAGCGTCCCCGTCGCGCTGCGGGCCCCGGGCGCGCTGGCGACGCCGGCGGGAAGGAGCGGCCGGCTGATATCGATTCCCGGTGAGTACCTGCAGGGAATGGGCGTCCTGACCCCAGCCGGCATCGTGCTACTCGCCAGGCAATTCCATCCTGGGCTCAAGTGAACGACCGAGTGATCCACCGTCGGGGCGCCTGGCTGGTGGTGATGCTGGCACTCCTGCTGGTGGTCGGCACCGCGTTGCTGGCGATCGGCACCGGCGCCGTAGCGATCGCCCCCGGCAAGGTAGTTTCGATCCTGTTCGGGCAGTCCGATCCTGGAATTACCGACTCCCATCGAGTCGTCGTGTGGAGCGTTCGTCTGCCGCGGGTGCTGCTCGCGTTGCTCGCCGGTGCCGGCCTGGCCTGCGCGGGGGTACTCATGCAGGCTTTGTTTCGCAATCCGCTCGCCGACCCGGCATTGATCGGAGTTTCGGCCGGCGCGGCGCTGGGCGCGGTCGCTGTGATCGTGCTCGGTGCCACGTTGCTGCAGGGCGCCTCGCGAGTATTGGGGGTGTGGACGTTGCCGGCGGCGGCCTTCGTGGGGGCGTTGGCGACCACAATCGCAGTGTTTCGGCTTGCGCAGCGCGATGGCGTACTGGACCCGTCGACGATGCTCCTGTGCGGCATCGCCATCAATGCGCTGACCGGCTCCGGTATCGGCCTGCTGACCTATCTCGCCACGGACGACCAACTGCGCAACCTCACCTTCTGGAGTCTGGGCAGCCTGGGTGCTGCGACCTGGGGAGCATTGGCCGGAGCAGCGCCCGCGGTCGCGCTGATGCTGGTCGCCACCCTTTGGCTTGCTCCCGGACTCAATGCGTTGCTCCTCGGCGAGTCCGAAGCGCATCACCTCGGCGTGCCGGTGGAGCGCTTGAAACGGGCGGAGATCGCGCTGCGGCGGGTGCCGCGGCGCTGGTCGCCGTGGCGGCGCATCGGGTTCATCGGTCTGATCGCGCCGCACATTGCGCGGCTCCTGGTGGGCCCGGATCATCGTTACGTGCTGCCGCTTGCCGCAGCAATCGGCGCCATCCTGCTCACCGGAGGCGACATTATCGCCCGTACGGCCGTGCGACCGGCCGAACTGCCGATCGGGATTCTCACCGCGTTTCTTGGCGCACCGTTCTTTCTGTGGCTGTTGCGCCGACGGGCGCCGTATTGAATGGCTCGCGGCGCGGCACCGGTGCTGAACCTCGAGAATGCGACAATCCGGCGCGGTCATCGCACACTCGTGCATGGGGCATCCTTGCAGGTTGGTGCCGGCGAGTTCGTCGCGCTGGTGGGGCCCAATGGCGCCGGCAAGTCGACCCTGCTTCGGGCGATCACCGGGGAGTGGCAAGCATCAGGACTCATCGAGCTGTTCGGGCGCATCCTCTCCCGATGGCGCCGCGCGGACCTAGCCAGGCGTCTCGCCGTGATGCCGCAATCATCGTCGCTCGCGTTCGACTTTTCGGTCGAGGAGGTGGTCCGTCTCGGCCGCCTGCCGCACCGCGGAGAAGGTGCCATTGCCGACGTCGACGTCGTCGAATCTGTCCTTGCCGCACTCCGGCTGGATGCTTACCGCCATCGTCGCTACACGACGCTGTCGGGCGGCGAAAGGCAACGGGTGCAGTTTGCGCGCGTCCTCGCCCAGATCTGGGAGCGCGGTGCGGATGGCGCCTTGCTGCTCGACGAGCCCACGTCGGCGCTCGATCTTGCCCAGCAGAAGATCGTCCTCGACATCGCACGTGCGCGCGCCGACAGCGGGACGGCGGTCGTGGCCGTCATGCACGATCTCAACATGGCGGTGCGCTACGCCAGCCGCTTGGTGATGATGCGCGAAGGCCGAATCGTCGAAGACGGAGCTGCGCTGTCGGTCCTGACTCCCGAGAAGGTCGACCGGGTCTTCGATGTCGATGCGCAGATCGAAACCGCGGGCTGTGATGGGCGGCCGATCGTGCTGCTGGCGCGTGGCCCAACGGCGGCACCGGAGGAAACCGCAACGGACGGGCAGGGATTTGCAGGACCCGTTCGAGATGGAAACGCTGGGGCACCAGAGTGACGGGTGTCGCGCTTGCAACGATGGACGTTGGTTGGAATTGTCGCTCCGGCCCCTCTGTTCGCCCAATCCAAAGGGTTATGTGCACGAAACCATCGCAAGTGGTCGTATTGTGCAAGGGTTTCCTGGGCGCTTGCCCGTTGACGTCGGCTCCAGAGGACGAGCGCAACCGGCGGGGGGGGACGTTCGATTTCTTGTTCTGGGCGGCTATACTCCGCCCGTGAAATCCCGAGCCTACCGGCGCTCTGTCTGGCTTCTCGTCCTGGCAGTCGCATTGCACTGGCTCCCGTCATTCGCGACGGGAGGGACGGGGCTTGCGCCGTCGCTGTGCACGGCGAACGGCGTAGTCCCGGGCGATACTGGCTCGGCGCCAGGCAATTCCTCCACTCACCTCCTCAAACACCAATGTGCGCTCTGCGGTGGCGTAGCAGTTGCCACGGCGTCCGTGGCGCTCGGTGTCCCCCCCGATCTGGCCACGTTCCAACTCGGCGCCTCGATCGCCGTTCCGCGGCTTCTCCGTACCGCGTGGGATCCCGCGCGCGCACGTCCGCCTCCCGCCTCCTGCTAGATCGTCGGCGCTAGCCGACACCTCGATTGATCTCGCGCGGCCGCAGTCATGCCGCGGCCTTTCTTACGCAGCGACGACGCGCACGGCCGCCATGTGCACGCGCTCAGAAGGCATTCAATGAAGACTATCGGCAACCCGTCCCGCCTGGTGCCCGCCGTTGCGCTGTTTGCAGGTAGCGTTCTCACGCAGAACACGCCCGATGGTGAGCCGTGAGTTCCACCTTACAGACCCCGCGTCGTTCATCGATGGCTGCGTCGCCGGCAAACTGCCCATGAAGAGCGTGTACGCTGCTCGCTTGGTGCTAATCGCCGGCCTTGCCGCCTGTGCCGCCGTCGCGCATGCCGATCTGGTCATCGTGCTGAACTCGCGCGATGCGTCGGTCACGCTGCTCGATCCAATCACGGGGAAGGAGAATGGCGTAGTTTCGGTCGGCAAGGAACCTCACCATCTGCTGCCAACGCCCGACGGCAGCGAACTGATCGTGGCCTCGTCGGTCGGGAACGAACTGGTGTTCCTGAACCCGGCGACCGGAAGCGTTCTGCGACGGCTGCCTGGCATCGACGACCCCTATCAACTGGGCTTTTCGCCGGATCGCCGATGGCTGGTGATCGCCGGCAATCGACTGGATCGGGTCGACCTGTATCGGGCCAACGACTACGCGCTGGTGAAGAAGCTTCAGCTTCCGTCCATTCCGTCGCATGTCGCCTTTTCGAAGGACTCGGCTTACGCCTTCGTCACCTTGCAGGGAAGCGACGAAATCGCGGCGATCGACCTCAAGACCCAGTCGGTCTCCTGGAAGCTGAACGTCGGCAAGACGCCGGCCGGGATCGTGACCACGAACGATGGCAGGTACCTGTTGGTCGGCGTGATGGGGGAAGGCCATGTCGCTGTCGTCGACTGGCGAGCGCGGCAGGTGGTGAAGAAGATTCCGACCGGAGGCGGAGCCCACAATCTGGCTCCGCGCGGCGACGGCCGTCACTTCTTTGTCTCCAATCGCGTCGAGAACACGATCAGCGTGATCGATGCGGACAGGCTCGAAATCGTGCGGACCTACAAAGTACCGGGCGGACCGGACTGCATGGATCTGTCGCCGGACGGCCGCGAACTGTGGATCACCTCGCGCTGGATCATGAAGGTCTCGGTGCTCGATCTGGAGACCGGCAAGGTGGTGCGCCAGTATCCGGTCGGTCGCTCGCCGCATGGAATCTTTTACGCCAGATCGGCCCCCAGCGCTGGCGTCAAGCCGGCCACGTCCCAATGATCAGGCGAACCCTATTGGCGCTGGGCGTGGCTGTCGTTGGCGCGGTCGGGCCCGCGCACGCCGCCGATTGCAAGGGAACGTTGTACCTCACCATCGACACCGGGAACATGGCGTACGCGGAGGCGATCGCGGCGACGCTCAAGCGGCATCGCGTGCAGGCCACGTTCTTCCTCGCCAATGAACGAACGCTGCGCGGAGACTACGCGCTTGATCCGTCATGGCGCGACTATTGGACAGCACTCGCGGCCGACGGCCACGCCTTCGGATCGCACACCTGGCGACACGGCAAGTGGATCCGCGATAACGCCGACGGCAGCGTGATCTATCGACCGATGTTTCCGCCGTCGGGCGATGAGAGGCTTGATGCCACGGGTGTGTGCACCGAGTTGCAGCGGGTCGACGATGTCTTCCGCAGTTATACGGGCCGCCCGCTCGATCCGATGTGGCGCTCGCCGGGGGGAAAGACCTCGCCCAACGTGCTTGCTGCGGCACAAACCTGCGGCTACACGCACGCCGGCTGGTCTTCGGCCGGCTTTCTGGGGGACGAGCTGCCGTCGGAGACCTATCCAAACCAAGTACTGGTCGACCGGGCGGTGAAGAATCTCCGCTCGGGCGACATCATCCTCATGCACATGGGCATCTGGTCGCGCAAGGACCCGCTTCAGCCCAGGTTGGATGAACTGCTCACCCGCCTGGAAGCGCGTGGGTTTTGCTTTGCGCCGCTTCCCGCGGCAGGTTCCCGGGCAAAGGCGAAGTGATGCCTTTCGACCTCTGCAGGCAATGGTTCGGTGAGTTGCACGGATGGTTGTTCCAGGGCTTCGTGTTGCCCATCGTCCAATGGTCCGGACTATCCGTGTACACGGAAGACGCCTTCGACGGCACCGAGGAGTTTCTGTTCGGCGCGCTTCAGGTTCTGTTGCTCGCTGCCGTCCTGATACCGCTCGAACGCCGATTCCCCCGCGAACGCTGGCAGGGATATGCAGCGGTGTGGACGGACGTGATTTACACGCTTCTGCATCGGCTAGGCCTGTTTCCGTTGTTCTTCTTCTTTGCCTTTCGTCCGCTGTTTGACCGCTGGGAGTCGTGGCTCCACTTCAACGGCTGGCCGACGACCAATCTGGAGACTTGGTGGCCTGCGCTCGCTACCAATCCCTGGCTTGCATTCGCCGCCTATTTGGTGATCTTCGATTTCGCAAAGTACTGGATACACCGAGCCCAGCACCGGTTCGAATGGTGGTGGGCGTTGCACTCGCTGCATCACAGCCAGCGGCAGATGACGTTCTGGACCGACGATCGCAATCACCTGCTTGATAGCGTGCTCACCGATGGGACCTTGGCGCTGCTCGCATTGGGCATCGGCGTTGCGCCGGGACAGTTTCTCGCGCTGGTCGTGGTGACCCGCATGGTCGAGTCGCTGAGTCATGCCAATTTGCGGATCAACTTCGGAGTAGTCGGAGAGCGCCTGCTGGTGAGCCCGCGCTTTCACCGTTTGCACCATGCGATCTCCGCCAGCCGAAGTGAGGCTTACCGAGGGGTGAACTTCGCGATCTTGTTCCCGGTTTGGGACCTGGTGTTTCGGACGGGGAATTTCAGCGCCGAGCCCGGGCCTACCGGAGTAGAGGACCAACTTGCGGGACGAGACTATGGCGACGGCTTCTGGGCGCAGCAGTGGCTCGGGATCAAGCGCCTGGCGCGCGTCGATGGCGGCGGTGCGCTGAATGCCGGAAGGTCCTGAAATGGCGGCCAAGGGCATCAGGCCGCTGGTTCGAAGTGGACGCGCGACGGCCGGGATCGTCTTTGAGCGCGTGGCGGGCGCACTCACTAAGGTTGGTGTTTTTCTATGGAGGCCAGCATGCCACTAGGCATTCGGATGCTCATCATATTCGGGACGATTTCGTTGTTCAGCGCATTGGCCATCGCAATGGCATTGGGCGGAGGGTTTGCCCCGGGCGTGTTTCCGCCAAACGAGCCGGTGGAGATGAAGCTGATTCCCCTGCAGCGACCCACCGACGCAGCGGAAGCTCCGGCACCGCCGCCATCTCTCCGAATGGAGATACCGGAGGCGTTTCGTACGCCGGATCAGACGCCGCCAGTCGCCTATGAAGGCCCGGACGGTGTGTGGCGGTTTCGCGATTGATCTAGGCTGATGACCCCAGCCAGATACAAATGCCCAGCAGGCGGCGCTTGGCTACGAGTACCCGGCCGGCATGTGCTGACAGGTTGCTGAGGTAAGCGGTCCGCACGACGTGCAATTTCCGTTCAATGCGAAGGAGGCATCATGTTTCGTTCCGTGGCTCTTTGCCTGTCGTTGTCGCTCGTGGCGGTCGTCGCACATGGTCACGAATACAAACTCAAGTCGCTCCATATCGATCATCCGTTCGCCCGGGCGACGCCACCTGGCGCGCGGGCGGCGGGCGCGTTCCTCACCGTCGAAAACAGGGGCACCGCGCCTGATCGCCTGATCGCAGCTTCTTCACCGCTAGCAGGGATCGTGGAGGTACACGAGATGACGATGGATGACGGCGTGATGAAGATGCGCGCCATACCGGGCATCGACATCAAGGCCGGTGCCAAAGTCGAACTCAAGCCGGGCGGCTACCACGTCATGCTGATGGAGCTGAAGCAGCCGCTCAAGAACGGGGATCGATTCCCGCTTACGCTGACGTTCGAGAAGGCCGGGAAGATCGAGCTGTCGGTGTGGGTGGAGGACATGGCGTCAACGGGGAGTGCCGAGCACAAGCATTGATGCGGTGCAGGAGATTGGAATGGCGCTAGAACATTGCCGGCAGGTGGTCTTCGTTCCGTCCGTTTCGGATGTCGCATAATTTGTATTATGTAAAGTGGCGGTCGTATACGCCAAGCCTCATGGCCGAAGGCCCTTTCGCCTGCGTTTGGTCGCCCGATACTCCGGTCATCGCGCCGAGCGCGGCGAACGCCCGCCCCCGCAGGGAACGGATCGCCTTGATCTTGCGCAGCCCGCCAGTCGGCGGCCCTGCTGCATCATCGCGAAACGGACGATCCGCGTCCGCAAAGTAGGCCCCATAGCCACGGCCGTGCACTTGGCGCGAAACTTGCATGGGGACTGCGTAACCGGGCATCTCCACTGCGCCCTCGAAACGATGCATCGCCACCCCACGGTCACTCGTCTCCTTGCCGCATTCGCATTCGCATTCACATTTGCGGTGACGGTGTCCGCACAAGTGGTCACGCTCGGCATCAACGCAGGCGTGACGACGCGCGACACCAACCAGTCGCAGGAAGGCAAGTTCGGTCCGCTCGCCCAGGCGGCGTCCAAGGCGTTGCGCCTTTCGCTGCAGGTCAAGCCGGTCAAGAGTCCCGACGTTCCGAAGGAGATCGCGGAGAAGCGGCTCGACCTGCTGCTCATTCATACCCATGACGCGCTCGCAGCGGCGAAGAAGGATGGCTACCAGGTGGTCGCGTTCTCCCAGGACGCAAAGGACGACCGCATTCGTTTCATGGCCGCCAAGACCGGACCGACGCGCCTCGCCGATGCCCGCGGCAGGATCATCTGGTCTGCGGGCGGCAATTCGTTTGCCACGGCCGTGGGCCGTGCCGTGCTGCGTGGTCACGGTCTGGCCGCGAAGGACGTCACCCTCAAGATCACCTCCTACCAGGACGCGATACCTTTCATGCTTCACAATGAGTTTGGCGAGCTTGGCATCACCCGCGTGGACAGCGTGGCCCGAGCCTGGGAAAGCGACGGAGGACGGGTGCTCTACGCCACGGATCGCCTGCCGGTCTACGCAGTCGTGGCCAGACCCGGCATGGACCCCTCCCTGGTGGACCGGATTGGCGCGTGGCTGGTCGGCCTGACGCAGTCCGATGAAGCGACCGCCCTGCTCGCCGGCGCAGGGCTGGTAGGCTTCCGCGGCGCGACGCCCAAGGAAGTTGCTTCGCTCAGCCACTGGTTCGCGCTCTGACGAGCCCGGGGACGCTGTGGCGCCGGGCCGCGCTGCGCCTCCGATAGGTGCGAATCGTGCAGGGGCCGTCGACAGGTCGGCCGCGGCATGCACTGAACCAGCCGCGGGACGACATCGCGATCCTTGCGCTGGCGCAACCATCGGTGGTGCCGCGCCCGCTACAATGCTGCGTCCTTTCGGCCCGTTTGCGCGCCAGACCGGCCTTCCCTTCCCGATTGGAGATGCAAGTGATCATTATGTAAAGTTTCCGTCTGACTTCCGGGAACGCCCTCAAGGAGCGGATTGGCTTCTTTCTCAGCCTCGATGCTTCCATCGAGGATCTGTAGTGTGCTCGGAAAGCATTTCCATCACCCGACTGTCGGCCGCGAGCTCGCCGCCGTCCGCGTCCTCGGGCAGCAGGTCCGCGAGCCATAGCTTCTTGCTCACTTCGTAGATCGCTTCGAGCTTGTTCCACGTGTTCTCGTCGGGGCCGAACACCCGGAAATTGTCCCGGTTGTCGCGCATGATGTCGCGCAGCATCGCTCCCAGCGGCTCGGTGTTCATCGCGCTGATCTGCGCCGGCTTCGGCACCGGCAGCGCGTAGTCGCGGAAACTGGGCATCCGCAGATCCCGCCGCAGGCGGCCCCCGTTGGCGTGCGGATTGGCGCTCATGCGCATCGTGCCGGTCGGCGCCAGCGCCTTGAGCTCGGGACGCAGCCGACCGGCTTTGTCGAACAACTCGCGCGGCCGGTAGGAATGCAGCCACTGCTCGAGATGCGCGGGATTGTCGTGCGGACCCGCGAGCGGAACCTGGTGCGCGCGCCAGGAGCCCTCGACCCGGTGGCCGTCGACCTCCTTCGGCCCGGTCCAGCCCTTGGGTGTGCGCAGAACGATCATCGGCCACAGCGGCCGCGACGCCCTGCCGCTCGCCCGCGCCTCCTGCTGGACTGCGCGAATGTGCACCAGGCACTCGTCCAGCGTCGCCGCCATCCGCCGATGCATGTCGACCGGGTCGTCGCCCTCCACGAAGTGCGGCGTCCAGACGTAGCCACGGAAGAGGTCGCGCAGCTCTTCGTGGGAGATCCGCGAAAGAATCGTGGGGTTGTTGATCTTGTAGCCGTTGAGGTGAAGGATCGGCAGCACCGCACCGTCGCGGATCGGGTTGAGGAACTTCGTCGAGTGCCAGGCCGTGGCGAGCGGCCCCGTCTCCGCCTCGCCGTCGCCGACCGCGACGGCCACCAGCAGGTCCGGGTTGTCGAACGCCGCCCCGAACGCGTGCGAAACCGAGTAGCCGAGCTCGCCGCCTTCGTGAATCGAGCCGGGCGTCTCCGGCGTGCAGTGGCTGCCGATGCCGCCGGGAAACGAGAACTGCTTGAAGAACCGCCGCATGCCCTCCTCGTCCTCGCTCTTGTCCGGGTACACCTCCGAGTAGGTTCCTTCCAGGTAGATCGATCTGCATGACAGGCCCATACGAAAGCAGGGTGAGCCCCCCGCCGTGCGCCGCAGGTTCCGGCGACGTCTGCGAGCACCCCAAGCCGTCGCCCGGCCACGCTGCCAGGGGACGCGCGGGACACCAAGCCCTTTGGCGCTGATCAGCACAGTGTTCGCGCAGGCCATTGCGGAAGCCGCCAGTACTCAGCGGCGGGCGGTGGCCAATCAGCTCCGCGGCAAGTCTCCGAAGCTCGCCGCGACGAAAGCACAAAGTCAGTCGTGCAGACTGGCTTTGTGCTTGAATGTCCGGCGCGCCCGGCAGGATTTGAACCCACGATCCCCTGGTTCGTAGGAACGATGCGGTATTTCTTATTCTTAATGATTGACCCCTATCCGCCCTTCGGCTCGTTACTACAAATCAGGTTTGTTGCTATTCTTGCAAATCGGGGTGCACCCGGCTGTGGCCGTGGCGTACGGGTACGCGACGAATATCGACGTATCGAGAGGAACCCGATGCGGCAGGTGCCATGTTCAGGTCCGAAGCAGGCTCGCGGTACGGCGAGTGCCAGCCTCTTTGCGAGCGTTGTCCTTGCGACCGCCCATTGCGCAAGTCGCGCCTGCGCTTTCGTTCCTGACAGTGTGGCGGAAGGGTCTGCTTGTTACGGGTCGGGCTGCCGATGAGCCCTTCCACCGGGAACCACAGCGTCAGCGCGCAGGGGAGCACCGGAAACCCCCACCTCGGGCAATCACCGGGAACGCGCGGCGTGACGCTTCTCGCCGCGTTGCTCATCTTCAGCCCGCTGCTCCAATGGCTGTACCTGACCGTGCTTGCGCAGTTCACGTTGCTGGAACCGCCGTTCTCGCGGTCGGGCGGACTGGCACTTGCCATGCAGTTGTTCTTCGCCCCGGGCAACGTGCTTGGGGTCGTGGTCGGTGTCGGCCTTTTCAAACGAAGCGAGCGGATGCGCCGCTTTGCCCGACTCCTCTTCCTGTTATCGCTCGCACTCTCCGCGTGGCAACTCGGCGCACAGGTTGTGGCTTGGCGCTTCAGCTCGAACGCGTCGCTGTCTGCGACGACGCTGCTCATCGCCGCAACCTATCTCTGGTACTTCGGTCGACCCGGCGTCAAGGCACAGTTCCAGGTGCAATCAAGGGATGTGGTCGAGCAGCAGGCTGCAGCAGCCGGGATCGGTGCGGCGCAAGGGAGGGCGGTCCACCCGCGTGCGCTTGCGGTCTGCGCGTGCGTGGAGACTCTGGTGTGTGTCGCCGCTGCCGCAATGACCGCTCACCTGTGGACCACGTTCACCGGGGAAACGTTGCTGGATGGATGGACGCTCGCGGAGACGCCGGCCGGAGAGGAATTGCTGAGGATGTTCCTGTTCGTGATCTTTGCACTGTTTCTTTCACCGCACCTGCTGACTGCCGTTGCCAGTGTCGGGATCCTCCTCGGCCGGGACACGACGGCCATGGCACGCAGGTATGGCCTGGTCACTTGCTGGACCATGATCGGCTGCCTGCTCCTTACTGCCTGGCTGGTGTCGCACGCCGAGCTTGCATTCGATGTACGCAACGGTCTTGCGCTCGGCGCTTTCAGCGGCGTTTCGTTCGTCTGGCACCTGTACTTTCTCCACGTTCTCGCGCGATCCCGGTTGGCGGCGAACGTCGCCGCGAAGGCAGGAAGGCACCCGCGATGAATCGCGCGCCAACTTGGCTCGTGTTCGTCCTGGCACTGGCGGCGGGTTTGCAGGGTTGTGAGCGGCCGGCCGACTCCACGGCACCCGAGTTGCAGCCGCCGCGCAGTTTCATGAAAGGCGGTGCGTGGCTTCCGGAAGCAACCGGTTACTGGTTTCATCAGTACGTCGAGCAGGACGAACTGGTCGCCTTCATGACCGACGCCGGCTTTGCCTGCGCTGCCGAGCCTGCGGCTGACAACACGCCAGGCGCGGCGCACCTTGTCTGCGAGCGCAGCTTCAGGTACGTGGGCGGGCTGCTGTCACGGTCGGACACCGCGCGGTTACGCCTTCGCGGCAACGGCACGATCGAGTCGGCGGAGGCCGGCTGCAGCTACACGCTTTTCGATTCTCCGAAAATGTCCGGCAGGTGCAAGCGCTTTGTTGCACTTGGTGCCGTCTATCCGGACATTGCAGGCTTCGCGCGGATCGTTGACGCGATGCTGCGGCCGGCCAGCGTGCACCGCGCGATCGACGTGAATCGCCTGGAGGTTGCGCCCCCCGCTCCGCTGCAAAGCGCCGAGGAAGCCGTCGATCGACTGACGCGATGGCGGTTTGATTGTGGGGTGCCGCGACAACACTATCGGATTGAGTTTCGCGGCACCGTAGGCGCGACCGAGAAGCTGCAATGCCAGCAATTCAGCCTTCGCCCCCCGGGGGCGCGGCCGCAGAGCCAGCAGGTCATCGTCTACTACGACAGTGCTGATCTTGCAGTGCTGCGCATTGAGGTGCGCCTCGACGACGAATCGGTGATCCTGCCCGGCGTGTTCAACACGCGTTCGGCTGATCGTGCGGGAGCGGGACAACCGCGCCTGCAGCTCGAAACCCGGTCGGGACAGCGCCTTGAAGTTCTGATGAGCGATGTGGGAGCAGGATCGCGGCAAGCGACGCGGGAGGGCTTCGAATCGCTGACGCCTGCGTCACAGCGCGACCTGCTCGCAGCCTATCTCGACAAGCAGGAGAAGCAATGGAGCAGTGCGTCCACGCGCCTGTCGCACCTCAACGCAACTTCGCTCGAGTGGTACGGCCCGCAGGCACTGCCGCTGCTTGCCGCCATGATGTCCGACGAGCGTCCCTTGGTCGGCGCAGCGCTGGTCAAGTACCTGTGCGCGCATGTGGCGGCAACGCGGGACGGGGCCACGGGCTCATCCTTTGGGTCGGCGCACTACCGGCAGGCGCTGAGCGCGTGCTTCGACAGTTATCGCGCCGGCATGCCGGCGAGCATCGCGACGGTGGACCGGCTGCTCGCGCAGGACCTGCGCGACCTGGAGGCGAGCGATGCGCGGGCGCTGAATGCATTCCTCGACTTTCGTATCCAGGTTCTCCACGTCTTCGCGCTTGGACCGGACGCGAAGGAAGCACGCGCCGCGCTCGCGGCCACCGTCGCGGGCAAGTCCGGCTTCGAACCGGAGCTGCAGGCGCTGATCAGCGACGCGCTTGTGCGGTCGACGCAAGCCCAGATTTCGCCGGAGCCAGCGACGTCCCCTCGATCGCTGCAATGAGCGCTGGCGCTATGAGACGCCGCGCGTCTTGCTCTTGTTGCAGCCGAGGTCCGGCGGCTTCGGCGAGACGGGCGTGTTGACGATGGTCTGGCTCGCCGTGTAAGACGAGATCGCGATGGCCGGCACGCGCTAGAACCGCGTGAGCACCCTGCGGGTGAACTCGCGGCGGCGCGCGGCGTCGGCGTCGAGCAGTTCGAAGCGCAGCATCACCAGCGTGTCGCGCCGTAGCACCACAAACAGCGTCGACCTGCCCGAGGTGGATGAGAACGCCGCGTTGCCGAGCTCGGTCTCGTCCAGAATGGTGTTGCGCGGGTCCTTCTGGTACTTGGCCCGCTCGGCTTGCAGCAATTCCGGACGCGCGGCCGGCACGTACATCAGCACGATGTTTCCCGGAATCCCCTCGATCTTGCACGCCGGACCGGCATCGCGCGCGCCGCGGCGGGTCTCCTCGACCCTGTCGCCGAGCAATGCCGTCACGCGCTGCGAACGGAGGATCTCGCAGGGATCGGGGCCCGGCAAGCCGGTGCCCGTTTCGTTGCGCGCAACGCCGCTCCTGGGTACGAGGGTGACCACCGTCAGCTTGCGGTCGCCTTGCCAGCCGGTGGGGCGATCCTCGAGATTGTCGCGGAAGGCAACTCGCAACTGGCCGCGCTCGACGCTGTAGATCATCCAGCCCGGGCGTTCAGTGGTGGGCGGCAGCGGCGTGACGCGGAACGCCTTCGGGTTCGCGGACGCATCCGGCGCGACCGTGTAGCGCTGCGACTTTCCGGCGCGTGATTCGAGGACAAGTTCGTTGCCGCGGAAGGTCCAGGTCGAGCCGGTCAAATCGTCATCACCGCGAACCTCGCCCTCGAAAGTCAGGTTGGCAACGCTCCAGACGCCGGCCAGCGCCGGGTCGAGCCCTGGCGTTGCCTCGATGGCCACGGCCGCCTTGGGCACAACCCCGATCGCCGTCGTGGCCTTGGGCACCGAGCCGGGAGGCGGTCGATCGGAGAACTGGACCTTGCCGTCGGCATCCGTCCACTTGTAGACCTCGCCGATGGCCGCGGTGGCGGCCAGCGGCAGGACGGTCAATGCGATCAGGCGCAGCAGTGTGCGCGTCATCTCGATCTCCCCGCGATCCGTGGCAATGACCGTGTCAACGAGCCGGGATCACGAAAGGGGTTGCGTGGTGAACATGGACGTCGAAGCAATGCTCATGCCACATCCGCCCGTCATCGCTTGAGCTCGAACGTTGCACTGACGTTCGCCCGGATGCCGATCGTGCCGAGCGCGATGGTCTCCAGGGCGTCGCCGCCACCCGCGCCCGCGTCCTGGACCACGTTCTGGCTCATGCCGCCGCTGCCGCGGCCGAAACGGCCGGACCAGCTCGAAAAATGCCACCATCCACTTCCGCCGTCGGAAATCTGGATTGGACGTCCCGCCTTTTCACCGAGAGCCGCCGCCATCTTGTCGGCCTTTTCGCGTGCGGCCTTCAGTGCCAGTTCGCGCGCCTGTTCGCGAAACTTCCGCAGCTCCTTTGTCTGGAAGTCGACGCCGTTGAGATACACGATGCCCGTCGCCAGCGCGTCCCTGTCGCGCGCGGCCTTCATTGCCGCGTCGACCTCCTTCCTGGACTTGCCCGCATTCGCATCGAGGTCGCCGGTGAAGGTGCCGTTCGTCGCCAGCACCTTGGCGATGAGGTCCTCGACTCTGGCGGCGTCGTTGAGCGTGACGACGAACGTATTGCGCACCCAGAAGCCAAGAAAGCCCTCCGTCCTCGAGTTGCCCTGAAAGCGCGGCTCTATCGAGATGTAGTCGGTCTGAATCTCCTTGTCCGGGATGCGCAGATCCTTCAGCGCTGCTATCGCTTTTTTCGTCAACGCGTTGCTCTTCTGCTTGGCCACTGCAACGTCGAAGTCGGCCGTCTCGATCCCGAAGCTCACGATGATCCGGTCGGGCACGACGTTGACCATCGCCTCGCCACTCACGGTGATTTTCGGCCGGTCGTCAAACGCAGCGCTGGATGTCTGCGCCGACAGCACCGGCGCACTCAGTAAGGCAATCGCAAGGACGAGGATTCTGCTGCCACTCATCGGAGACTCCTCCCGGTTCGATTCGGCGCGCCATTCCGGAATGGGCGAGGCGCGAGTGTTGAACGGAGCGCTGCGTACGCTTGCCTCCGGAGGCTCTCTCGGCTGCATGAAGAGGCTGCCCCCGGAATCACCCGGCGACTCACTCACCGAAACCTAACGCATGGCACCGGCGCAGCGTTGACGCGGCGCGCAGTCGGTCGCCGCCCCGTTACTTGCCGCCGGCCTGAATTGTTGCCGGACATAGGTTTCCGCGGGAGTCCCGCAGCGCCCCGCCCGTCCTCAGACTCCTCCACCGGGTCATCGGCCGAGCATCCGCTTTCTCAGCGAATGCAGGATTGACGCGTTGCCGAACAATGTCGGCACGAGCGTCGCTGCGAAGCAGGTCACGACGAACGGCCCGGCTCCCACCTCACAATGAAAAACGGGCGCCGAGGCGCCCGTTGAGGGTGTCCTGGCACCGCACTCAGGGCTGCAGCTCGATCTCTCCCGGCCGCCACGTCTTGTTGAACCACGGCTCCAGCGGACCGTACAGGCGCAGGATCATGAACCAGCCCTTGCCAGGGATCGTCTGCACCCAGTTGTTCTCCATTCCCATCGGCGCCTTGGGCCCGAAGAACACATCCACCGAGCCGTCCGCGTTGGTCCTGACCCCCTTGTTCTGGCTGCTGACGCTCGGGGCCTTCTGGTCGGTCTGCACCATCGAGCGGGTCTGGTTGTCGTAGACGATGACGGACCAGAAATCCTTGACCGGAACGTTCGGCGGCAGGCGCAGCTTGTAGGTCTTGCCGCCATCGAAGGGATTGCCCTTCGCATCCTGCACCGACCAGGGGTACTGCGATCCCCGCCCGACCATCTTCTCCTCCATCGCAGGCGTGACGCCGGTGGCAAAGTAATAGTAGAAGGCGGCACCGTCCAGGTTGCTGACCCCCGGCGCCACCTCGAACCTGTAGCCGCCGAAGAACGGCAGGCGCCAAGCGCTGTCCGGAAAGAAGTACGCCTCCTTGGAGCGGATCTTGAAGGCGATGGTCCGCGCCGTCACGGCGCCGATGTTCGCGGCGTCGGTCAGGATCTTCTTCATCCGCTCATCGGGATTGAAGGGCTGGCCCTTGACGATGCCGATCGAGGCGAACAGCCCCAGGGTGGTGGGATCGGAACCCTCCGCCGGCTCCTCCTGGATGACCTGGTTCAGCAGGCCCCAGAACGAGTAGTCGCCCGGTGCGACGAAGTTCGCCGGAATCCCCGACGCGTTGACGAACTTCATGGGCGGCGGATTCGCGGCGTCGGCCAGGCGATAGATTCGCAGGTTCTTCTTGACCGAGTCCACGCCGGGACGGGTCGAGCCGTCCACAAGGAAAGCGCGGAATACGAGCCAGCTGCCGAAAGTGCTCGGCCGCACGACGTGATACCCGGACGGGATGTCGCCCTTGTATCCCGGCGGCAGCAGCAGGTACTTGCCCCCCTCGCCCCTGTCGGCGCCGGTGATGCCGACGTCGGCCACCCACTTGTACCAGAAGTCGTTGACCAGCCCCAGCACCTTGGGCGGAATCTCGGCCACCAGCGGTCCCTTGCTGGTGTCGACCCAGATGAAGTTGTAGATCGTGTTGTCGTTCGCCGTCAGCTCGACGGTCCGCGGATCGACCAGGTCTTCCCAGATCACGTCGGTCTGGTTGTCGGGACCGAACTTGCGGATCGAGTCGCGCATGCCCGCCTGGTTGACGATCGGGATCGCCAGCAAATAGGCTTGCAGCGCCCGCGAACGGTCGAGGTTGTCGTAAATCTTGTCGACGGTATCGGCCGACGGGTAGCCATAGGTCAGGTTCAAGGTGCCGATCGACGACTCGACCTTGTCGGGCACGGCAACACCCGGTGCGAAAGGCGTCGTCATCTTGAAAGTCTGTGCGGAAGCCACCGTGGCGAACGCGACGGCGAGAATCGCGCCCAGCAGTGCGTGTCTCGTCATGTTCATGTCTCCTTGTGCGCAGGGGGTCCGCGCGGTTTTGGCGAAAGGCGGGCCGGTAGGCTAACAGACCTTTGCCGATCGTACTTTGCAAATCCGGCCCTTCCATTGACTTGTCCAAGGGGCCCCCGCCTACGATAATCAGGCTCGCTCTGGCCCGGCACGTCCTGATCCGGTCGGGAGCCTGGAGGTTGCCGGATGGCCAGATCAACAAAGCCCGTCACCGACAGGTCCTTCGCCGGGGGGGCCAGCCACCCGCGCGACGCCGCGCGACAGGTCGCCGGCCCAAAGGCGGCCCCGCGCGGCGACTTACCCGCTGCGGCCGCCGGCGAAGTCAGGATCGGTCCTGTCGCTGCGATTCCGGACGTCTTGAGAAGGCTCGGGGTCACACCGAGTCTCCCGTTCGTACGGGCCGGCGTCCCGCTCTCCACGTTCAAGAATCCCGAGAACCGGATCGCGTTCGAGGCTCTTGGCCGCTTGTTTTCCGAATGCTCGACGTTAACGGGCTGCGGCCATTTCGGCCTGCTCGTCGGCGAGTGCTTCGAGTTGAACGGGCTCGGCGCCATCGGATACCTGATGCGCAACTCGCCTACCGTTGGCGACGCGCTGCGGGCCCTTCTTATGCATCTTTACCTGCATGATCGCGGGGCGGTCCCGATATTGATCCATCTGGAGGGGTCACAGGTGCTGCTTGGGTACTCCATCTACCGGCACGGGACACCCGGCTGCCGTGCATCTTTACGACGTAGCCATTGCCATCGGGTACCGGGCGCTGAAGGCAATCTGCGGGGACACCTGGAAGCCGCTGCGCGTCCAGTTCTCGCATGCGCGTACGAAGGATTCACGTCCCTACCGGCGTCTGTTTGGCCCGAATGTCCGATTCGATGCCGAGGTGTCCGGCATCGCGTTCGAGGCGTCGTGGCTCGACCACGCCATCGCCGGCGCGGACCCCCACCTCCGTGAACTGGTCATGCAGGCCATCCAGCAGACGCAGGCCGATAGCACGATGAGCTTCGCTGACGCAGTACGGGGCGCGCTTCACCAGATGGTGCTCAGCGGCACGGCGTCCGCCGGGAACGTGGCGCTGCTTTTCGGCATGCACGAGCGGACGCTGCGCAAACGGCTGACGGCCGAGCGTACCAGCTTGCACCAGCTCGTCAGTCAAACGCGTTTCGAGCTTGCAAAGCAGCTTCTGGAGAATACGGAACTTCCATTGTCGGAAATCGCTTCGGCACTGCGCTATGCGGACGCGGCGGTTTTCTCCCGGGCATTCCGCAGCTGGTCAAAGACGAGCCCCAGGGAATGGCGCGCCCGATGCGACCGCAAGATCGCACCTCGCGCCGACGAACTCCGATAATGGGTGCTGAAACGACCGGCTTGATGCGAGTACGTCGACGGTCGCTCCTCGCCGGAAGCGGTCCACGGCTTGGGTCCCGTTTCGACCCAATCCGGCCGGTGGCGGTTTCGTAGTCGAATGGCCGGTGCCATGCTCCCAAGCGCAGCGGCTCGCCACTGATCGCCGCCATGGCCGCCACTCCGCAAAATGCTTGACTGAGCACCTCAGGGCCTGCAGCCGCCGTCCAGGGTCCTCCGAACCGGTCGCAGGGATCGAACGAAGCCGTCGTTCAAGTCGCGGCAACGCGGCGCGTCGATCAGGTCCGATTGAGCGCCTGCAAGAGAGCGCGAGGATTGCGCCCGGGCGCCGTGGCGGCGGGCGTCGAACCCGGCCGCGCAGCCGAGGGTTGCCTCAATCTTCCAACGCCGGCAGAGTCATTCGCTGCAAAGCAGACGCATGCGGCGCTCGGCGAGCGTAAATGCCTCGTCCGTTTCGGCGCTGAGCACCTGCAACTTAGCCTGGTCGCACGCGTTCGCGGCTTCCACTTCGGCCGCAGGGATCGGTGCGGGTGCCGGCGCTGCGGGGCGCGGTCCCGGTGTGCATCGGGCATCCGGCACCAGCCGGATGTTGGTGAACTGCCCTTGCTCGACCGCCACGCAGTCGCCGACGCGCTTGCCGGCCTGGTCCGAAACGATGCGGGTGGTCGTCGTCCCGTCGAGGAGTACCGTGTACTCGAACGCCTGCGAACGCGTGGCAAGGTTGGTGACGCCGCGACCGGCCGCTGCCCCGCCGATCGTACGCAATGCGCGGTTACTGCCAGACTGCCCGCTGCCGCTGGCCAGTCCGATGCCCCCGCCCACAAGCGTGCCGACGGTCCGGGCGCTGTCGTTGGTCACCGTGGTCGGGACGACGCTGGTGATGCGCCCGTACTGCACCCGCGATTGGGCGTCGGCCGGTGTTGTGATGAGGGTGAGCGCGAGCACGGCAGCCGCCATTGCGCCTTGGACGAGGGGGATTCGATTCATGGACTTGCTCCGGAGTGATTGACGGTAACGCCGGGGAACCCGAACGCATCCCGGGGCACAGCACGACATTGCGCGGCTCGACCTTTCGAGCCAACGCCGCAACCCGCGAATTATGGCCGATCGGCGGGTTCTTGTGCAGATCCCCGCTGCTGCCTCACGCGGGTCCGGTCGTGCCCGGCCGCCCTAGGCCCTTTGCAATTCGATCCATCGCAAAGAACCACTCCCACTAGACCGATACAATCCGCGAATGTGACCCATCGGGTTCTTGGAATTTCACGTCTTTAGCTGGGAGCGGATCATGTTGAACGAGCCTCTGGGTAGCCGTAGGCGCCGTTTCATGCAGTCGCTGCTGATCACCGTGTTCGCGCTAAGCGGTATCGGCATGGCGCAAGCGCAAACAAGCGCTGCTGCAACCCCTGCCAAGATCAGCACCGTCTACACCGGGGATGTGATCAACGGCAAGAAAGTGGTCAGTTCGCTGAACACCGCAGACCTAGAACCGGGCAAGAAACACCTGCTGTACTTCCAGGGTGTGCAGATGTCCACGGGACAGCACTGGTACGTGTCGGTCATCGTGGCCAAGGGGGCCAGGCCCGGCAAGCGCATTACCCTGACCAGCGGTGTACACGGTGACGAGATGAGTTCGGTGCACACCGTACAAACGGTTATGGGCCAGTTGAACCCGGCGGAACTGTCGGGCACCGTCATGGCGGTGCTGGACATTGCACGACCTGCAATGGAGAGCATGCAGCGTCGCTGGCCGAGTACCAATCGCGGTTTCGAGTTGACCGACATGAACCGCGAATGGCCCGGCAATGAAAACGGCCTCGGTGCGGTCAGCCGCCAGGCCGGGCTGGTGTTCAACCGGCTGCTCAGGCCCAACACCGACCTGGCCATGGACTTCCATACCGGGACCACCGGCCTGGACGCAGCCGCCTTTCACATCGGTGACATGCGCATCCCGGACGTGAAGACCATGATGATGCTCTACCCCGTTCCGGCGATCTGGGACAACCCGGCCTATCCTGGTGTGTTGCACAACGCCTACATCGATGCGGGCATTCCCTGTTTTACGCCTGAGGTGGGTGTGGCGCGGCGGCTTGATCTGGACATGATTCCGATCTTCGTCGAAGGCACGATGAACGTCTTCAAGCACTACGGCATGGTTCCCGGGGCGATCGGCCGCACCGCAGTCGATGCCAATGTCTACATCGGCAAGAGTGCGGTTCCCGTGCTGACAACCCACGGTGGCTTCATTGAATTGTTGGTCAAACTGAACGCCAAGGTCACGCCAGGACAAAAGGTGGCCATCCAGCGCAACGCTTTTGGCGAAGTGGTGGCCGAGTACACCAGCCCGGTCAACGGCCTTATCGGTAGCCTGCGCAGCGACGCCACGTCGGAGCCTGGCAACGTGCTGCTTTTCATCCTGGCCGACGCCGCACCGGTGTTCGGCGCCGCCCCTTACTCGGAGTAGCTCGCGGCACCCCAGCGTGTGCAGCCATGGTCTGAAACGTTTCTCGAGGGGTTGCACGTTCCCGCGAGGAAGCGTTTCGAGCCAAGCAGTCGTTCAGATGACTGCCCTGGCGGATGGGGGACCGTCTGCAACTGGCCGAACTCGGAACGTGTGTATCTACAGCCATTGCTGGTTACCGCCACGTTCGGGAGCGTCTCCGACCCCGGTCTACCTGTTTACGGCACTCCGGTTGCGCAAACCCGAGCGAAATACTCAACCAAATTGCCACCTTGCCGATCGTCCAGGTCGGGCGCTGCCTGCAGCGCCCTGCCCCAGCCACCGTCACGGTTTGTCCTGGGTCATGACCTCCCGGCAGCCGCCACAGTAGGCTGTCGGGAGGCCGCGCCGCCTCGGTGCCGCGCGCGCAGGACGAACTGCGCATACCCGGAACATGGACAAACACTATCTGACGTCGCTGCTCGCCCCCCAGTCGATCGCGGTCTTCGCCGGCCGGTCCGACGACCCGGCCAGCCAGACCGCCCACGCCAGCGTGCTGCACGCCGCGCTGCGCGCCCAGCGCTACGCCGGCACCCTCCACTTCCTGGACGTCCACACCAGCGGCACCCTGGCCGATCTGGCGCAATCGCGGGCCGACCTCGCAATCATCGCGCTGCCGCCGCATGACGTTCCCGCGGCGCTCGAGCTCGCCGGACGGATGGCCTGCCGATCGGCGCTGGTGGTCGGGAGCGGCATGGGGCCCGCGCAGGCGGCCGACCTCAGGCGGATCGCGCGCCGCGAAGGGATCAACCTGCTGGGGCCGAACAGCCTCGGCTTCCAGCGGCCGCAGCTGCAACTCAACGCCAGCGCGATCGGACCGCTGGCCCGGGCCGGTCCGCTGGCGCTGGTCTCGCAGTCGGGGGCGCTGACGTCGTCGATGCTGGATTGGGCGGCGGCCAATGCGGTGGGCTTCTCCCTGGTCGCGTCGCTGGGGCGCGGCACGGCAGTGGACATCGCGCAGGTGCTCGACTTCCTCGCCCACGACGCGCAGACGCAGAGCATCATCGTCTACCTCGAGGGCATCGCCAGCGCGCGCCCGTTCATGAGCGCCCTGCGCTCTGCCGCGATCGCCAAGCCGGTGGTCATCCTCAAGTCGGGGCGCAAGCCCGCCGGCAACGAAGCCGCGCAGACGCACAGCGGCGCCATCGTCGGCAGCGACGAGGTGTTCGACGCCGCCCTGCGCCGCGCCGGCGCGGTGCGCGTGCGCTCGTTCGTCGAGCTGTTCTCCGCGGCGAAATGCCTGGCGTCGCGGTATCGCCCGGTGGGACGGCGCCTGGCGATCGTCACCAACGGCGGCGGCCCCGGGGTGCTGGCGGCCGACTGGGTCAGCGAGATCGACCTCGCGCTCGGCAGGCTGTCGCCGGAATCCGTCGAGGCGCTGCGGCCGCGGGTGCCCGAGTTCGCCTCCTTGTCGGACCTCGTCGACCTGTCCGAGCAGGCGGGACCGGAGCACTTCAAGGCCGCCGTCGACGTGGCGGGCAACGACAGCCAGGTCGACGGCGTGCTGGCGATCTATTCGCCCAAGGCGCCCGGTGCCGCGGAGGCGGTGGCGCGCGCGCTGGCCGAGCTCAAGCGCTCGATCGGCAAGCCGCTGCTGACGTGCATGATGGGCGACTCGTCGGTGGGCGCGTCGCGCGCCATCCTCAACGACGCCGCGATCCCGACCTTCCGCACGCCGGAGGCCGCCGTCGGCGCGTTCGGCAACATCGCGTCCTACTACCGGAACCAGCAGCTGCTGCAGCAGACCCCGCCGCCGCTGTCCACGCTCGCCAAGCCCGACATCGAGGCGGCGCGGCTGATCATCGAGAGCGTGCTCGCCGAACGGCGCAACGTGCTGACGGAGATGGAGTCCAAGGCGCTGCTTTCCGCGTTCCATGTTCCGGTGACCAACACCATCCTGGCGCGCAACGCCAACGAGGCGATGATGATCGCCACGCAACTCGGGTTCCCGGTCGCGCTGAAGATCGACTCCCCCGACATCAGCCACAAGTCCGATGTGCAGGGCGTCGCGCTCAACATCATCAACGGCACCGGCGCGCGCGATACGTACACCGACATGGTCGAGCGCGTGAAGCGCCACCATCCGGAGGCGCGCATCAACGGCGTGACGGTGCAGAGGATGGCCGGCGCGAGACGCGGGCGCGAAATCTACATCGGCCTGCTCACCGACGACCCGTTCGGCCCGGTGATCGTCTTCGGCGCCGGCGGCACGATGATCGAGTTGCTCGACGACCGCGCGATGGAGCTGCCGCCGCTCAACCAGTTCCTGGCGCGCCGCCTGATCGAGCGCTCCCGCGTCGCCGAGACGCTGGGCGCCTGGCGCGGCGCCGGCGCGGTCGACATGGACGCGATCGAGCAGGTGCTGCTGCGGGTGTCGGAGATGGTGTGCGAACTGCCCCAGCTGCGCGAAATGGACATCAACCCGATCATCGTCGACGAGCAGGGCGCGGTGGCGGTCGACGCGCGCATCGTCATCGACAACGCACCCCAGGCGGTCAGCGGGCGCTCGAACAACTACCATCACCTGGCCATCCTGCCCTACCCCGCCCGACACGAGCAGGTGTGGCCGCTGCGCGGCGGCGGCCAGTACATCGTCCGGCCCATCCATCCGAACGATGCGCAGATGCTGCAGAACCTGGTGCAGCACCTGTCGCCCGAGAGCCGCTACTCCCGGTTCGTGTCGTCGATGCCCGAGCTGCCGCCTTCGATGCTGGCGCGCTTCACGCTGATCGACTACGACTGCGAGATGGCGCTGGTCGCGGTACTCAAGGAAAGGACCCCGGCGGCCGATGGCGGGATGGTCGAGACCGAGCGCATCGTCGGCGTCTCGCAGTACGTGACCAACCTCGACCAGACCAGCTGCGAGTTCTCGCTGGTGGTCGCCGACGACTTCACCGGCAGGGGCCTTGGCTCGCGGCTGATGGAGAGCATCATGGACGTCGCGCGCGAGAAGGGCCTCGCCGAGATCGAGGGCCTGGTGCTGGTGAAGAATCCCGGCATGCTGAAGCTGATGAAGAGCCTCGGATTCGCGGTCAAGCCGTTCGCCGACGATCCGGACTTCATGCTCGTCACGCATTCCCTGTGACGATCGCTGCGGTCGCGTCCGCGCCGGTGCGGGTCGATTGCCACCTGCGGCCGGACGCTGTACATTGGCGCGCGCCAGATTCCCGCCATCCGAACGGAGACTCACCGATGCTTCGCCTTTGCATGCTGTTGCTGCTGCCGGTCTTCGCCTCCGCCGCCGCGGCCCAGGGCCTCGAAGGGCGCCTGAAGAAGATCGCCGACACCCGGACCATCACCATCGCGCACCGGACGGACGCCGCGCCGTTCAGCTTCATCGACGCGAACAAGGAGATCACCGGCTATTCGGTCGACCTGTGCAACCGGATCGTCACGCTGATCGAGCGGCAGATTGGAGTCACCGGCCTCAAGGTCAAGTACGTGCCGGTCACGACGCAGACGCGCTTCGACGTCATCGCCAAGGGGCAGGCCGACATGGAGTGCGGCTCCAGCACCGTCACGCTGTCGCGCCTCAAGCTGGTCGACTTCTCCAGCTTCACGTTCATCGAGACCACGGGCCTGATGGTCAAGGCGTCATCGGGGGTGGCCTCGATCGCCGACCTCTCGGGCAAGCGCATCGCCGTCGTCGGTGGCACCACCAACGAGCGCGCGGTCAACACGGTGGTCAAGCGCCGCGGGCTGACCGCGACGGTCGTGCCGATGAAGAACAGCCAGGAGGCCATCGCGGCGCTCGAGAGCGGCGCTGTCGACGCGTTCGCGAGCGACGGCCTGCTGCTGATCGGCGGCCTGATCCAGGCAAAGGACCCGAAGGCGCTGGCGCTGCTCAAGGACCAGCTGTCGTTCGAGCCGTACGGCATCGCCCTGCCCCGCGGCGATCATTCGTTCCGGCTGGCCGTCAACACCGCGCTGGCCCAGATCTACAGCAGCGACGACATCAACGCCATCTACAACCGCTGGTTCGCGTCGTTCGGCAAGCCGACCCCGATCACCGAGGCCGTCTACATCTTCGGCTCGATCCCCGAGTGACGCTCGGGAACCCTGGAGGGCATGTCATGCGGAAGACCACTGCGTGGGCGCGGGCGCTGTGCGCCGGCATCGCAACCTGTTTCGTCGTCGCCCTTGCCGGCTGCGCGACCACGGCGCCCGCCGCGTCGGCCGATGCCGACCGCAAGGCGGCCAACGCGCAGAAGCGGGACGCGCTGATCGAGATGGAGAAGCAGGGCCAGCGGGACTAGCTCCGCAGGCCTGCCGCGTCCCGTCGGGACGCCATGCCCGGCCGGCACCGCGACGCGCAGACGCGCCGGCCCGCCGGCGAAGGCCAGGATCGTCAGGTCAATTTTCACGTCGTCGTCACTCGAAATGCTTCGAAATCTCGCATGGCTGGTGATCGCGGTCGCGTGGCTCGCCAGCGGGTGCGCGACCCTTCCCCCGCCGGAAGGCCGTACCGCGACTTCCGCGCTGGCCGACACCGCGGATACCCGGCTCGGTCGCGCCGTCACGCCCGGAGTTTCCGGCAATCCGGGCCGGACCGGTGTCCACCCGCTGCCCGAACCCCGCGACGCGTTCGCCGCGCGCGTCCTGCTCGCCGGGGCCGCGGAGAAGTCGCTCGACGTCCAGTACTACATCTGGCACGGCGACGAGGTCGGCTACCTGCTGTTCGAGGCGCTCTGGCAGGCGGCCGAGCGCGGCGTCCGGGTGCGCCTGCTGCTCGATGACCACAACACGGCCGGCCTCGACCCGACCATCGCCGCGCTCGACGCGCATCCGAATCTCGAGGTGCGCCTGTACAACCCGGTCGTGCAGCGCGACGCCAGGGCGCTCAATTTCCTGACCGACTTCGCACGCGTCAACCGCCGCATGCACAACAAGTCGTTCACCGCCGACAACCAGGTGACCGTCATGGGCGGGCGCAACATCGGCAACGAGTACTTCGGCGCCGGGACCGGGGTCGTGTTCGCCGACCTGGACGTGCTCGTGGTTGGCCCTTCGGTGCGGGACGTTTCGAGGGAGTTCGACCTGTACTGGAACAGCCCGTCCGCGTATCCCGCCGCGGGCTTCGTCGGTGCGCCCACGCCGGACGCCGCCGCCGTCCTGGCGGCGAAATTCGCCGCCAACCGCGCCGACCCGGACTCCGCCGCCTACATCGAGGCGGTGCGCGCGACGCCGCTGCTGCGCGACATCCTGGAGCGCCGCCTGCCGTTCGAATGGACGACGGCGCGACTGGAGTACGACGATCCGGCCAAGACCCTCGACACCGAGGGGAGGACGGACGTGCTGCTGTTCCCGCAGCTGGTGCGGACGATCGGGCGGCCCGAGCGGACCTTCGACCTCGTCTCGCCGTACTTCGTGCCAGGCGCCGAAGGGACCGCGAGCCTCGTCGCGCTGGCCGCGAGCGGCGTCAAGGTGCGCATCCTCACCAACTCGCTGGCCGCATCCGACGAGAAATCCGTTCACTCCGGCTACGCCAAGCGGCGCGAGGACCTGCTCCGCGCGGGTGTCCAGCTGTTCGAGCTCAAGCCGACGGCGGCAAAGGAGGCGGCCGACGGCCGGGGCCGTTTTGCCGGGAGCGCGTCGGCGGGCCTGCACGCCAAGACCTTCGCGGTGGACCGCAGCCGCATCTTCGTCGGTTCGTTCAACTTCGACCAGCGCTCGGCGCTGCTGAATACCGAAATGGGTCTGGTGATCGAAAGTCCGACGCTCGCGCAGCGGCTGGCCGGGGCTTTCGACACGTTGGTGCCCCGGATCGCCTACGAGGTGCGGCTGGCGCCGGACGGCCGCGGCCTGTACTGGATCGAGCGGACCGCGGCCGGCGAGCAGCGTTTCGACACCGAGCCGGACACCCGCTGGTCGACGCGCTTGGGTGTCGAGATGCTGTCGATCTTGCCGATCGAGTGGCTGCTCTAGCCGGTGGACAGCCGTCGGATCCTTGCGCTGACACAACTTTTTTCCCCGCGATTCGCGCTAGACTTCCGCGTCGTTTCGGCGTGCTTCCCTGCCGAAACCGCCTTCCCCTTCCCGATTGGAGACACCCGTGATCAGATTTCTCGCCGCCATGGCGTTGCTGTTCTCGTTCGGCCTCGCCGTGGCCGCCGACCCGCCCGCGCCTGCAACGGCGCCCCCCCTGCAGGGCAAGGTCCTCGAAGTGAAGGACGTCGAGACCTACACCTACCTTCGCCTCAAGACCAGGGACGGCGAGATCTGGGCGGCCGTCAACAAGGCTCCGGTCAAGACCGGCGCCGACGTCACCATCGTGAACCCGATGATCATGAAGGACTTCGAGAGCAAGACGCTCAAGCGGAAGTTCGACCGGATCGCGTTCGGGACGCTTGGCGGCACCGCAGCTGCCCCGGCCGCCGCCGCGTCCGCTCCGGCTGCCGCGCCGGCCGCCGCACCGGCGATCGACATGGGCGCGATGCACGCGGGGATGGCCAAGCCCGTCGAAGTCGCCGACGTCAAGGTCGCCAAGGCGACCGGTGCCGATGCGCGGACGGTCGCCGAGATCGTGTCCGGCCGCGTTGCCCTGAAGGACAAGCCGGTCGTCGTCCGCGGCAAGGTCGTCAAGTTCACCCCCGGCGTGATGGGCAAGAACTGGATTCACCTGCGCGACGGCTCGGGCGCGGCCGCCGACGGCACCAACGACGTCGTGGTGACGACCAAGGACGAGACGAAGATCGGCGACGTCGTGCTGGTGAAGGGCATCGTCCGCACCGACCGGGACCTGGGGTCGGGCTACAAGTACGCGGTGCTGGTCGAGGACGCGACGCTGCAGAAGTGACGGGCCGCGCGCGGGTGCGGCGCGCCGTGCCGCGCGCGACTCATTCTCCCGGCGTCGTCCCAACCGGTGCGGATGCGCACGAAGCGGACGATGTGCTTGATTGCCAGCGCCGCCTCGGGCAGGAACTCGGCGATCTGGAACACGTGCGGGACGCCCGGCCACAACTCGAGCTCGACGTCGACGCCCGCGGCGTGCGCGCGGTCGGCGGCGCGGATCGCCTCGTCGCGCATCATCTCGGTGCTGCCCGCCTGCAGGAACAGCGGCGGGAAGCCCGCGAAATCGGCGAACAGCGGCGACACCTCGGGGTCGGTGTACTGGTGCGGCGAAGGGACGTAGAACTGGCGCAGCACCAGCAGCGCACTGAGCTGGATCATCGGGTCCTGGCCGTCGTAGATCGCCATGCTCGGGCTGCCGAGCGTGCAGTCCAGCGCCGGCGACAGCAGCACGGCGCAGCGGGGCAGCGGCTCGCCCGCCACCCGGGCCCGATGCAGCGTGACCAGCGCCAGATTGCCCCCCGCGGAGTCGCCGGCCAGCACGATGTGCTCGGGCGGAATGCCCTGCGCCAGCAGCCCGCGATACGCCTGGTGGCAATCCTGCGCGGCCGCCGGAAACGGGTTCTCCGGCGCCAGGCGGTAGTCGGGGATCAGCGCCCGCGCGCCGAGGCGGCGACACAGCCGCGCCGCCAGTACCGCGTGGGCATTCGGAAACCGGAACACGAACGACCCGCCGTGCAGGTACAGGATGACGCGCCCCGGCCGGCTTTCAGGCACCGTGATCCACTCGGCCGGAATGCCGCCGCACTCGACCGGCGTCCGCGAGACGTCTCCGGCAAGCTTGAAGTGCCGCGCGTCGAGCCGCTCGTACTCCTTGCGCAGCGCGGCAATGTCGGATTCGAGCGTCAGCCGCTTGCGCATCGTCACCCGCAGCAGCGCGTTGAGCGCGTACGACCGCCAGCTCGGACGCAGCTCGATGGTGCGACGGTAATGGGGCGCGGAGGCGGAGGTCATCGGTTCTGCAGGCTACCGCAATTCCTGCGCGGCTGCCGCGAGGCGGTGTACCCACGCTGAACCGGCCACCCGACGAAACGTCGCCCGGGGTCGCCGCCGCGAAGCGGGCATAATCCCCCGGTCCCGGCCCGCGCTTGGCCGCACCCGTCAGGAAATGCCCATGACTTTGCCGCTCGCCCGCCTCGCCGCCGCGCTGCTGATCGTCGTCACGCTCCAGTCGCCCCTCGCCCGCGCCGACGAGCCCAAGGTCCTGCGCCTCGCCCTGCCCGACATCGCGATCCTCGATCCACAGCAGATCACCGACCTCTACTCGCGCCGCGTCGCCGACGTCATCTTCGAGGGCCTGTACCAATTCGACTATCTCGCGTCGCCGGCCAAGGTCGTGCCGAACACCGCCGTCGCCCTGCCCGAGATCACCGACGGCGGCCGCACCTGGACGATCCGCGTCAAGCCGGGAATCCTGTTCGCCGACGATCCGGTGTTCAAGGGCAGGCCGCGCGAGCTCGTCGCCGCCGATTACGTCTATTCGATCAAGCGGCGGCTCGATCCCAACCTCAAGCAGGGCGGCGAGCCGGCGCTGACCGACCTCCTCGTCGGCGCGCGGCCCGTCGTCGACGCGGCGAGGAAGGCCGGCAAGTTCGACTACGACGCGAAGATCGACGGGCTCGAGGCCGTCGACCGGCACACGCTGCGGCTGAAGCTCGCCGCGGTCGACTACACGGTGCTGGAGCGCCTCGCGACGCTCGGCACCTACGCCGTCGCGCGCGAGGCGGTCGAGGCGGCCGGCAACGACGTCACGTCGAAGCCGGTGGGCACCGGCCCGTTCCGCCTGGGCGAGTGGAAGCGGGGCTCGCGGCTGGTGCTGGAGGCGAATCCCGGGTACCGGACGATCAGCTTTCCGGCCAGCAGCAACCCGGCGCACCAGCCGATGGTGAAGGCGATGCAGGGCCGCAAGCTGCCGGCGCTGTCGCGGATCGAGATCTCCGTCGTCGAGGAGCAGCTGCCCGAACTGCTGTCGTTCGACCAGGGCGCGCTCGATTACGTCGCGGTCGGCGGCGCGCTGCTCAGCCGGATGCTCGACAACGGCAAGCTCCGGCCGGAACTCGCGCGGCGCGGCATCGTCCACCACCGCTACGCCGTCCCCGCGCTGATCTACACCTACCTCAACCAGGACGACCCCGTCGTCGGCGGCAACGCGCCCGAGAAGATCGCGCTTCGCCGCGCCATCGCGATGGGCTTCAACAGCGACGAGTTCATCAAGGTCTTCTACGCCGGCCAGGGCGTGCCCGCCAACCAGATCCTGCCGCCGGGGACCAGCGGTCACGACCCGAAGCTGCCGGCGAAAGGGTTCTACGACCCGGCGGGCGCGCGCGCGCTGCTCGACCGCTTCGGCTACAAGGACCGCGACGGCGACGGCTTCCGCGAGCTGCCGGACGGCAAGCCGCTGGTGCTGGTGCAGAATTCGCTGCCCGACAGCGAGAGCCGCGAGGCCGACACGCTGTGGCTCAAGAACATGGCGGCGATCGGCCTCAGGATGACCGTCAATTCGCAGCCCTTCAACGAGCTGCTGAAGCGCAGCACCGCGGGCCAGCTGATGATGTTCAATCTGGGCTTCCGCGCGTCCGAGCCGTCGGGCTTCAGCTCGCTGACCACGCTGTGGGGCAAGGCGCCCCCGGACACCAACCGCGCGCGGTTCCGCAACGCCGACTACGACCGGGCGTTCGAGGCGTTCCTGCGCACCCCCGACGGCCCCGAGCGCATCGCGCTGGCGCGCCGGATGTCCGAGGTGGTCAGCGCGTACGTCCCGATCGTGCTGCAGGTGTTCCCGGTCGGCAACGCGTTCACCCAGCCGTGGCTGCTGGGCTACAACCCGTCGCCGTTCGGGTTCACGTGGAAGTACATGGACATCGACCTCGCGAAGAAGAAGGCGGCGGGCAAGTAGCGCCTGCCGCGGTGCCCGGGCGGCTCGGGCACGGTCCGCCGCCGGAGGCCCACGATGCCGGCGGCGCACGCGAACGAGACGGCCGGGCAGCCGCCGGTCAGCCCGCCAGTTGCCGCAGGCAGTACGCCGCCAGCGCGTCCAGCACCGCGTCGTCCTCGCCGATCGCCAGCGCGCAGCGGATGTCGACGTCGGGGTGCCTCCCGGCGAGGTCGGCGAGCAGCCCCGGCAGGTCGTCGCGGATGTGCCCACCCTGGCCGAAAAACACCGGCACGATGCGCACCGCGCGGCAACCCGACGCGACCAGCGCCTCGGTTGCCCCTGCCAGATCGGGAGTCATGAAATCGAGGAACGCCAGCGCCACCGGCGTGCCCGGAACCAGCGCCGCGACGCGGGCATGCAGGCGGTGCAGGGGCTCGGCCCAGCGGGCGTCGCGCGCGCCGTGCGCGAACAGCACGAGCCCCGTCGTCGGCGGGCTGGCAGCGGAGAGTCCGGTCGTCATCGCCCGAATATAACGGCAGGATCGTTCGACATGGCCAAATATTCTTTCTATTTATAACCGACGACCGGTATGTTGCGCCTTTGCTTATAACGAGGCCCCTCAGCGGGGCGCCGCGCCGCCGCCATGTACCGTTACGACGCCTTCGACCACCGCCTCGTCGCCGAGCGCGTCGCGCAGTTCCGCGACCAGACCCGCCGCTACCTCGCCGGCGAGCTTTCCGACGACGAGTTCCGGCCGCTGCGGCTGCAGAACGGCCTGTACGTGCAGAAGCACGCGCCGATGCTGCGGGTCGCGATTCCGTACGGACTGCTCTCTTCGCTGCAGCTGCGCGCGCTGGCGCACATCGGACGCGCCTACGACCGCGGCTACGGCCACGTCACCACACGGCAGAACCTGCAGTTCAACTGGCCCGCGCTCGACCGCGTTCCCGACATCCTCGCCGAGCTGGCGGCGGTCGGGATGCACGCCATCCAGACCTCGGGCAACTGCATCCGCAACGTCACCTCCGACCACTTCGCCGGTGTCGCCGGCGACGAGGTCGTCGACCCCCGGCCGTACTGCGAGCTCGTCCGCCAGTGGTCGACGCTGCACCCCGAGTTCGCGTTCCTGCCGCGCAAGTTCAAGATCGCGATCACCGGCGCGACCAGCGACCGCGCGGCGATCCTCGTCCACGACATCGGCCTGCAGGCGGTCCGCGGCGATGACGGCGCGATCGGCTTTCGCGTCGCCGTCGGCGGGGGCCTCGGCCGGACGCCGATCGTCGGCCACGTCATCCGCGAGTTCCTGCCGCGGGACGAGATCCTCAACTACCTCGACGCGATCCTGCGCGTCTACAACCTGCACGGCCGGCGCGACAACAAGTACAAGGCCCGGATCAAGATCCTGGTCAAGGAGCGCACGCCGGCGGCGTTCGCCGCCGAGGTCGAGGCGGAATGGAGGCAACTTTCCGGCGGCCCTGCGACCGTTCCCGACGAGGAGTTCGCGCGACTCGAAGGCCATTTCACCGCGCCGCCGTACGAGGCGCTGCCCGCCGAGGACGCCGGGTACCGGGCCGCGCGCGCCGACAACCGCGCGTTCGACCGCTGGGCTGCGCGCAACGTCCACCCGCACAAGGTGCCCGGGTACGCCATCGTCTCGGTATCGCTGAAGAAGACTGGCGTCGCGCCCGGCGACATCACCTCCGACCAGATGGACGCCGTCGCGGCACTCGCCGATCGCCACAGCTTCGGCGAGCTGCGCGTCTCGCACGAGCAGAACCTGATCCTCGCCGACGTGCGGCAACGAGACCTGCGGGCGCTCTGGGAGTCGCTGCGCGCGCTCGGGCTCGCGACCCCCACCGTCGGGCTCCTGACCGACGTCGTCTGCTGCCCCGGCGGCGACTTCTGCTCGCTGGCCAACGCCAAGTCGATCCCCATCGCGGAGGCGATCCAGCGGCGCTTCGACGACCTCGACTACCTGCACGACGTGGGGGAGCTCGACCTCAACATCTCCGGCTGCATGAACGCCTGCGGCCACCACCACGTCGGTCACATCGGCATCCTCGGCGTCGACAAGAATGGCAGCGAGTGGTACCAGGTCACGATCGGTGGCACGCAGGGCCACGGCGCCGCGATCGGCAAGGTGATCGGCCCGTCGTTCGCGGCCGCCGACATGCCCGACGTCGTCGCCCGCCTGGTCGAAACCTACGTCGCACGCCGTCACGACGACGAACGCTTCGTCGACACCGTGCACCGGCTCGGCATCGAACCCTTCAAGGAGGCCGTCTATGACCCGGCTCATCAGCCACGGTAGCGTCGTCGCGGACCGCTGGACGCTGCTGCGCGGCGCCGCCGCGCTTGCCGACCTGTCCGACGGCGCACCGGCGATCGTTCCGCTGGCGCTGTGGCTGCGGCACCGGGCCGCGCTGATCGCGCGCGGCGAGGTCGGCGTGCTGTTGATGCCGGCGGACGATCCTGCGGCGATCGCGCCGGATCTCGGCTGGATCCCGGTGATCGCCGTCGACTTTCCGCAGTTCACCGACGGCCGCGGCTATTCGCACGCGCGGCTGCTGCGCGAGCGGCACGGCTACGTCGGCGAGCTGCGCGCCGTCGGCGACGTCGGACGCGACCAGCTCTGCAACCTCGCGCAGGTCGGATTCGACCGCTTCGCGCTGCCCGGCGAGAGGGACCTCGGCGCGGCGCTGGCGGGCTTCGCCGACTTCAGCGACGGCTACCAGAGCGCGTACCGGCGCACGCCCTGGTTCCGCCGCCGCGCGGCGGCGGCTGCGCCGGCGAGCGAGGGGCCGCCGCCCTGCGCGTGACGGCCGGCTTGACGCGGCATTGGATGGGGTCGCAGTTCGCGGCAGCGGTGCGGGTCGGGCCGCACTTCACGGCACGGATGTGAATCAGGCGGCGCATCACGGCCCAGGATGTGGATCGGGCCGCAGTTGGCGGCCCGAAGTGTTGCGTGTTGCCCCCCTACCGGCGGTCGCGGCGACGCGCGACCGGCCGGAGTCGGCGGTTACCAGCGGAACGTGACGCCGATCATCGGGCCGCCGGCGTTGAAGTCCTTGATGTTCTTCGTGTCGAGGTTGTAGTCGAGGTAGCGGTACGCGGCGAGGACGTCGCCCCACTTGAACGCGTAGCCGAGACCGATCATGCCCTGCCAGGTGAGGTCGGACTCGCCGGTCCCGATGTCGAGGTAATACGGGACGAACCATTCCCGCTTTTCGCCGAACGCGAACCGGCCCTTGACGCCGACGATCGCGTCCCAGTTGGTCTGGCTGACCTCGAGGTCGCGCCCGCGCGACGGGATGTTGATGTTGTTGACGTTGCCGAAGAGGCTGTAGTTGAGCGTCTCCGTGAGGTCCAGCATCCGCGCCCCGACCAGCACGTCCATCGTCGTTGCCGGCGACGACACGACGCGGTACTCGCCGGCCAGCGTCCACACCCAGGCCTTGATGTCGAGGTTCACGTCGGCGGTGATGCCCACGGGCACCCCGGCGTTGCCGACGGTGAAGTCCCGGGTGTTCTGCTTGCCGCCGCCGACGTCCATGTAGATGAGGTCGGTGAACGCACCCCAGCGCCCGTTGTGGACGTCGAGCGAGCCCATGAACACGAACTTGAGGTTGTCGATGATGGTGTCGGCGCTGACGTTGATCGGGTTGCCGACCGTCGGGTACTGGCTCTCGCCGCCGAACGACGGGAACCAGCCGTAAAGGGTCACCGCGGTGCTCCAGCCGGCGGGCTGCATGCTGCCGGACTGCGCCTGCGCAACGGCGGGTGCGCCCGCCAGCGCCGCGGCGGCGACGAGCGACAGCGCGAATCCGGTCGTCTTGCCGGCCTTGTTCTTGTGGTCGAGGTAGTTCATCGCTTCTCCGTAGGTGCGCAGCGCCGGATGCCGCCGCGGAAGGGCGAATTATCCTGCGTCCGTTCGTCCGGTGCAACGGAGCCGCCGGAGCGCTCCGCACCGGGGTGTCCACCCCCTCCCCGGCCGGTGGCTGCCGCCGCCGGGTGCGGCGGCGCCGCGGCAGCGGTCGCGGTTCACGCTATGATGGCGCCATGCGCGGCACACACCCCGGGTGCCGCCGGTCGTGTTCCCCCGGATGCCGCTGCCGCTGTTCCGCCTCCCCGTTTCCGCCCAGCGCGACTGGCTCGCCCAGCGCCTTGCCCGTCCCGCGCCGCCATCTGCGCGCGGGCTTTCCGACGGCTTCCGCCTGCCGGGCCGCGGCGGGGCGCCGAAACCCGCGGCGGTGCTGGTGCCGCTGGTCAACCGGCCCGAGGGGCTGCAGGTGCTGCTGACGCAGCGCAGCGCCGACCTGCCGGACCATCCGGGGCAGATCAGCTTCCCGGGCGGCCGCGTCGAGCCGGACGACGCCTCGCACGCGGCGGCGGCGCTGCGCGAGGCGCGGGAGGAAGTGGGGCTCCCGCCCGAGCAGGTGCGGGTGCTGGGTCAGCTGGCCGAGTACGAAACGGTCACCGGTTACCGCGTGACGCCGGTGGTCGGCTGGGTCGAGCCGCCGTTCGCGGTGACCCGGGATCCGTTCGAGGTCGCCGACGTGTTCGAGGTGCCGCTCGCGTTCCTGCTCGACCCGGTCAACCAGCAGCGCCATTTCCGCATGCTGGGCGAGGTCCGGCGCGACTTCTACGCGATCCCGTACGGCGACCGCTACATCTGGGGCGCCACCGCGGCGATGCTGCTGATCCTCGACCGCACGCTGCGCGACGGCGCCTGACCAATCGCCGCCCCACCTCGCCGACCACCGATGCTCACCACGACCCTGCCGCGTCGCGGCACGTTCAGCAACCTCTCGCCCCACGGCTTCCACGACGTGGTCTACCACGAGTGGGGCGACCCGGCGGCGCGCGACGTCGTCGTCTGCGTGCACGGCCTCACCCGCAACGGGCGCGACTTCGACGTGCTGGGGGAAGCGCTGGCGCCGACGCACCGCGTGTTCGCGGTCGACCTGCCGGGACGCGGCGAGAGCGCGTGGCTGGCCGACCCCGCGGACTATGCGTTTCCCACCTATCTGTCGACGCTGACGGCGTTGCTCGCCCGCACCGGCGCCGAGCGCGTCGCCTGGGTCGGCACCTCGCTGGGCGGGCTGCTGGGCATGGTGATGGCGGCGCAGCCGAACACCCCGGTCGCGAAGCTGGTCGTCAACGACGTCGGGCCGGCCATCGAGCCCGCCGCCCTGGCCCGGATCGGCGCCTACGTCGGCGCCGATCCGCAGTTCGCGAGCTACGACGAGGTCGCCGCGTACATCCGCTCGATCTCGCCGTTCGGACCGCAGACACCGGAACAGTGGGACCACCTCACCCGCTCGTGCGTGCGGCAGCGGCCCGACGGCCGCTGGGGCTTCGCCTACGACCCGGGTATCGCCGTGCCGTTTCGCGCCAGCGCGGCGCCGCCCGACCTGTGGGCCCTGTGGGACGCGATCGCGTGCCCGACGCTGCTGCTGCGCGGGGCGGACTCCGATCTGCTTACCGCGGCGACCGCGCGGGCGATGACCGAGCGCGGGCCGCGACCGCGGCTGGTCGAGTTCGCCGGGGTCGGCCACGCCCCGATGCTGCTGTCCCCGGACCAGGTCGCGCCGGTGCTGGCGTTCCTGCGCGCCTGAGGCGGGTGCGCCCGCCGTCGCGGGCCCGGCACGGCAGTGGGGAACCGGGCGCCGGTAGCGAGGACGAGGCGTCGGCGTCAAGATGTCGCGGGCGCGGGGATTGCTTGCCGTTTGAGGCGTTGCCGCCGCGTTCGCTTACAATCGGTCCGGACAAGCCGTTGCCATGCCGCTGAACCTCACCCTCCCGTCGCTCGACCCCCGCCCGGCCAACCCGCCCGAGATCCGTCCGGCGAAGGTCGCGCTGTGGCTCGACGAGACGGTGCGGCGCGACCCGGCCGAAGCGGCGGGCCTGATCGGGGACGCGCTGGCGGCGACGAACCGCGTGACGATGAGCGATTCGCGCCGGCTGGAGCTGGCCGAACTCTTCTGGACCACCGCCAGCGCGCTCTGGCCGGTGCTCGAGAAGTCGTTCACCAAGGCGTCGCACCCGCTGGCGGGCGAGGCGCTGGGGGCGGCCAAGGCGGCCTTGTCGCTGTCCCACGAACTCGGCGTCTCGTACAAGCACCTGCTCGCCCACGAGGCCGACAAGCGCATCCACCTGGGCGGCCCGCGGCTGATGGTGGCGCTGATCCACCGGTGCCTGCAGTGCACCGCGCGCACGCTGGTCAACAGCTACCTGTCGTACTCGCCGGTGCCGCCGCGCACCTGGCTCGACGCCCACCTCATCTACGCCTACGCCCGCGAGCGCAACGTCCACCAGAGCCCGGCCGCGTCGGACCAGCCGGAGATGACTCCGGAGCGCAGCTACCTCCAGTCGCTGCTGCTGGCGCTGGCGAATCCCTACGGCTTCCGGCCCGGGCAGCTCAACACCGTCATCCGCTACCTGCAGGAATACTGCCACTGGGCGAAGCTCACCGACGTCGCCCCGGTGCACCGGATGGCGAAGGCCGTCGCGATCGTTCCGGTCGGCCACGACTTCCCCCCCTTCTCCGCCAACAAGGGCGGCTCGATCGAGGGCAGCAAGATCTTCCTGCTGACCTTCGACCTCGCGTTCCAGCTGCAGGAGCAGATCCGCGCACTCGAAGCGGGCGGCGAAATGCCCGTCGGCATCGCCCGCGACCGCAGCGCGCGGCACCAGTACATCCTGCTGCTCAAGCGGCTGCTGCGACAGTGGGCGATACCGCCGGCGCGGCAATTCAACCGGCTGCCGTCGCGGGCGCGCGTCGTGATGTGCGCCGGCCTGCCGGGCGTCTGGCAGTACAGCCGCGGCGCGCACACCGGCGTCGCGCCGTCGGCCGGCCTGCCGCCGATGACCACGTGCCAGGTGATCAACCACACCCCCGCCGGCTACGCGCTGCGCCAGACGGACCCGCACCCGACGACGCTGCGCATCGGCGAGCTGATCGCGTTGCGGGTCGAAGGCCGCACCGGCCTGCAGGTCGCGATGGTCCGCTGGTTCCGCAACACGCTGAAGGGCAGCGGCCTCGAGTTCGGCTGCGAACTGCTGTCGGACCGTCCCGAAGCCGCCGCTGCCGCCGGCGAGGACGCGGCCGACGCGAGCCTCACCCCGGTGGTGGTGTTGCCCGAGGACAAGGGCGCGGCCGTCGGTGCCGAGCCGCTGGCGCCGCAGCTCCTGCTGCCGTCGGGACATTTCGAGGTCGAGCAGGCGGTCGCGCTGCGCCGGGGCAATGCCACCGGGTTCGCCGTGCTGACCAAGCTGGTCGAGCAGGGTCCGGGCTTCGAGCTGTACGACTACGCGCCGGTCGCCTGACCGCCGCAATGGCCAGGCGCGCATGGCCAATCCGCCCGTTGCGCTGCCTCCCGACGTCGCCCGCTGGCTGCGGGTCGGCGTGGCGCTGGTCGCGGCGCTGATCCTGCTGCAGCTGCTGTGGGAGCTGCTGCTGGCGCCGGTGCGCCCGGGCGGCTCGTGGCTGGCGCTGAAGGCGCTGCCGCTGGCGCTGGCGTGGGCGCCGCTCGCCCGCGGCAGCCCGCGGGCGCGCTTCGTCGTGCTGCTGCTGCTGCTGCCCTGTTTCGCCGAGGCGATAACGCGCACGGTGGCGGAAAGCGGACGGCACGCGCTCGTCGCGGGCGTGGCGGCGGCGCTGACGGCGGCGGCGTTCGCCGCGTTGCTGCTGTCGTTCCGGGCGGCGAAGCGGCACCGGCTGGGGTCCGCGCGCAAGCCGCCGGATTCTGTAAGCGATCTGTAAGCGGCAGGGCCTTTCCGTCGCGCCGCGGTCACCGTAAAGTCATCGCGCCCCCGCAACCGCCGGGCTTGGACGTCCCTCTGATGGAGAGCACGACGATGACCGGATTGCTTCGATCCCCGCTGCCCCTGACCTTCGCCGGACGGCCTTCGCGCTGCGCACTCCGGCCTCCGCCACAGGGGCGACCCGTCGGGCTCATGGCCGCGCTCGCCTTCGGCTGCATCGTCGCCGCGACGAACGCCCGCGCCGACTGCGTCGACGGCACGCGTGAGATGACCGCGGCCGAGCGCGACTTCTACGCTCGGGCAATTGCGGCACTCGCAGCGTCGATTCCGCCCACCCCGGCGAACATGGCGTTGCGCGGCAAGCCCTTCGACTTCCGACAGCCGACGTCGATGCCCTCCTTCTGCCGGGGCCAGCGCGAAGGCGACTTCGACGTCGCGGTGAGCGCCGCCTATCTCTTCACCTGGCCGAAGCAGGAGGCCGACCGCATGGGGGCCGAACGCCGGCAGCTGCTCGACCAGATCAAGGCGCTGGAAACGCTGCCGCCCGACCAGGCTGCGCAATACCAGTCGCTGGTCGAGCAGTCGCGGGCCGCCTACAACAGCCAGCCGAAGGCGAAGCGTGGCGGGCCGCCGCTGTCGGACGCCGAGCGTGCGGTCGCCGAGCAGAAAGTCGCCGAGGGCAAGGCGCTCGACGAGAAGGCGAAGGCGATCGAGCGCGCGCATCTCGCCGGTGTCAAGCCGCAGGCCGACGCGCTGCGGGCGAAAGCCGATGCCCTGCAGACGTACCCGCAGGAACTGCAGATCAACTTCGGGATGAACCGGCACGCGCTGCCGCAACCGGACGAACGCACGCTCGCCGCGACGTCCGGCGCCGCCAGTCCGGGACGGAGCGCGGGCTTGAAAGTCACCAACGTCGCCCTTGCCGTGACCGGTCCCGCCGGCATGCCACGACAGGTGCTGTTCGACGCGGTGGACCGGTCCCGGCTGCAGGCGCTGGTCGGCAAGCCGCTGCCGACGGTGGCGGAATCGGAAGCACTCGCGGCGGCGGCCGCCGCGAGGTCGCCGGCGGCCGCACTCGGCAGCGCGACGGCGGACTCGAATGCAGCCGCAGCGGTCGCCCCCGGGGCCGCGACGCCTTCGTCGAACCGGCCGGCGCCGTCGCAAGCGCCCGCCACGCCGGCGAAGACGGCGGATGCGCCTGCGGCCGCTCCCGCCGGCGCCCGCGCCGCCGAACCCCGTGCGCAAGACGCAGCGCTCAGCGCACAGGACGCCGCCAATGCGGTGAACAAGCTGAAGGGATTGTTCGGGCGCTAGCCGCGACGCGACCGCCTGCGGGCGGGCCGCGGCGCCGACACGCGCAAGGCCGTGCCGACGGGTCTAGTCGCGCCGCCCGGCGCCGGTCTCCGGCGTCTTGTGCCCGGAGGCGAGGCCCTTCGGCATCGGAAACACCACGCGCTCGACCACGCCGTCGAGGTCGCGGACGCTCGAGGCACCCATCGCCTTCAGCGCGTCGATGACCTCGCGCACGAGCACCTCCGGCGCCGACGCCCCCGCAGTGACGCCGACGCGCGACTTGCCCTCGATCCACTCGGGTCGAAGCTCGCTCGCGCGATCGACCATGTACGCCGCCACGCCGCGATGCGCCGCGACTTCGCGCAGCCGGTTGGAATTGGAGCTGTTCGGGCTGCCGACGACGATGACGGCGTCGACCTGCGGCGCCATGAACTTCACCGCGTCCTGCCGGTTCTGGGTCGCGTAGCAGATGTCGTCGCGCTTCGGACCCTGGATGGAGGGAAACCGGCGCTTCAGCGCGGCGACCACACCAGCCGCGTCGTCGACCGACAGCGTCGTCTGCGTCACGTAGGCGAGATTGTCCGGGTCCTTCACCACAAGCGTTTCCACATCCGAGGCCGACTCGACCAGATAGACACCGCCGTCGCACTGTCCCATCGTGCCCTCGACCTCGGGATGCCCGGCGTGACCGATCATCACGATCTCGCGTCCGGCCGCGTGCATCTTGGCGATCTCGACGTGAACCTTGGTCACCAGCGGGCAGGTCGCGTCGAAGACGTGGAGCCCGCGCCGTGCCGCCTCGCCCTGCACCGCGCGCGACACCCCGTGCGCGCTGAACACGACGGTCGCGCCGGCAGGGACCTGGTCCAGCTCGTCGACGAAAATCGCGCCCTTGGCGCGCAGGTCGTCGACGACGAACTTGTTGTGGACGACCTCGTGCCGGACGTAGATCGGCGCGCCGAACTGCTCCAGCGCCTGCTCGACGATGGCGATCGCGCGGTCGACGCCGGCGCAGAATCCACGGGGATTGGCGAGCACGACGTCCATCAGGCGCCTTTCGCCGGCGCGCCGTCGACGCGGCGCGTCCGGAAGCTGTCGATGATCAGCAGACCCGCGCCGACGGTGATCGCGCTGTCGGCCACGTTGAAGGCGGGATACGACCAGCCCCGCCAGTGGAAGAGCAGGAAATCGACGACCATGCCGATGGTCAGCCGGTCCCAGACGTTGCCGAGCGCCCCGCCGAGGATCAGCGCCAGGCCGCACAGGTACATGCGGCTGCCGCCGCGGCGCAGCAGCCAGACGATCACCACCGAAGCGACGAGCGCGATGCCGCTGAAGAACCAGCGCTGCCACCCGTCGTGTCCGGCGAGGAAGCTGAACGCGGCGCCCGGATTGAACGCCAGCACCAGGCTGAAGAACGGCGTGATCGGCAGCGCCTCCCCGTGGCGGAACGCGGCCAGGATCGCGTGCTTGGTGACCTGGTCGGCGACGAGCACCGCCGCCGCCAGCGCCAGCCAGCGCGCGATGCCGGTCGACGCGTCACGCATGTTGCCGCGCCTCGCCGGACCCGAACAGGTTCGACACGCAGCGCCCGCACAGGTTCGGCCGCGCGGGGTCGACGCCGACGTCGGCGCGCCAGTGCCAGCAGCGGTCGCACTTGGCGTGCGTCGAGGCAGCGGCGCGGATGCCCAGCGCGGTACCTGCCGTGGCGGTCGCGGCCGAGGTGATGAACACGAAACGCAGGTCGTCGCCCAGGCTCGCCAGCGCCGCGTGATCCTCCGCCGCCACCGTCACCTCGACCTCCGCCTGCAGCGACGAGCCGATGCGGCCTTCCTGCCGCAGCGTCTCCAGCTCCTTCAGCACCGCCGCGCGGACGGCGAGGATGCGCGCCCACTTCGCCGCCAGCGCCTCGGCGTCGGGCACCGCGGGGATGGCGTCTGCCCAGACCGTGCAGAAGATCGACGCCTCCGCCGGATGCAGGATTCGCCACGACTCCTCGGCGGTGAACGACAGCACCGGCGCCATCAGCTTCAGCAGCCCGTCGCGGATCAGCGCCAGCGCCGTCTGCGCCGAGCGGCGGGCGCGGCTGTCGGCCGCCGTCGTGTACAGCCGGTCCTTCAGCACGTCGAGGTAGAAGCCGCCGAGGTCCTCGGAGCAGAACATCGCGAGCTTCTGCACGACCAGGTGGAACTCGTAGCGGTCGTAGTCCGACGCGACGCTGTCGGCGAGTCGCCGCGCCGCGATCAGCGCGTAGCGGTCGACCTCGAGCAGGTCGGCGACGGGCACTGCGTGCTTCGCGGCGTCGAAGTCGGCGGTGTTGGCCATCAGGAACCGCAGCGTGTTGCGGATTCGCCGGTAGCTCTCGACGACGCGCTTGAGGATCTCGTCGGAGATCGACAGGTCGCCCGAATAGTCGGTCGCCGCCACCCACAGCCGCAGCACCTCGGCGCCCAGCGTCGAGTTGATCTTCTGCGGCGCGACGACGTTGCCCTTCGACTTCGACATCTTCTTGCCGTCGCCGTCGACGGCGAACCCGTGCGTCAGCAGCGCCTTGTACGGCGGCCGCCCGTTGAGCATGCACGACACCAGCAGCGACGAATGGAACCAGCCGCGGTGCTGGTCCGAGCCCTCGAGGTAGAGGTCGGCCGGGAAGCCGGTCTGCTGCGGGTGCGAGCCCGCCCCGGTTCGCCGGCCGTCGGGCCCGCCCAGCACCGTCTGGTGGGTCGAGCCCGAGTCGAACCAGACGTCGAGGGTGTCGCGGATCTTGTCGTAATGCGCGGCGTCGGCGCCGATCAGCTCCTCGGCGGTCATGCCCTGCCAGGCCTCGATGCCGCCCTGCTCGACCCGCGTCGCGACCGTTTCGAGCAGCTCGAGCGTGCGCGGATGCAGCGCGCCGGACTCCTTGTGCACAAAGAACGGCATCGGCACGCCCCACTGGCGCTGGCGCGACAGCGTCCAGTCGGGACGGTGCGCGATCATGTTGTAGAGGCGCGGCTTCCCCCACGCCGGGAAGAACTGCGTCGCCTCGATCCCCGCCAGCGCCGTCTGCCGCAGCGGCTGCGCGGGCTTCGTGCCGTTGAATCCCGGAACGTCGTCCATACCGGCGAACCACTGCGTCGTCGCGCGGTAGATCACCGGCGACTTGTGGCGCCAGCAGTGCATGTAGCTGTGGGTGAACTTCGCGCTCGACAGCAGCGCGCCGACCTCGTCGAGCCTGGCGACGATCTTCGGGTTCGCGTCCCAGATATTGAGGCCGCCGAAGAACGGCAGGCTCTCGGCGTAGCGGCCGTCGCCCTGCACCGGGTTCAGCATGTCGTCGTCCTTCATGCCGTAGCTGCGGCACGACTGGAAGTCCTCGATGCCGTACGCCGGCGAGCTGTGGACGATGCCGGTGCCCTGCTCCAGCGTCACGTAGTCGCCGAGGTACACCGGCGACGCGCGGTCGTAAAACGGATGGCGGAAGCGCAGGTTCTCCAGCGCCGCGCCCTTCGCCGTCGCGACGACGCGGCCGTCGAGCTTGAAGCGCGCGAGGCAGGCGGCGACGAGCTCGGTCGCCAGCACCAGGTGGCCGCGCGGCGTCGCGACCAGCGCGTAGTCGAACTCCGGATGCGCGTTCAGCGCCTGGTTGGCGGGGATGGTCCACGGCGTCGTCGTCCAGATCACCGCCATCGCCGCGCCGGCGGGCAGCGCCGGCAGGCCGAACGCCGCAGCGAGGCGGCCGCGGTCGGCGTCGTCGATCGGAAACGCGACGTCGATGGCGCTGTCCTGCCGGTCCTCGTACTCGACTTCGGCCTCGGCCAGCGCGCTGCCGCAGTCGAAGCACCAGTTGACCGGCTTCAGGCCGCGGTAGACGAAGCCCTTTTCCAGCAGCCGGCCCAGCGTGCGGATCTCGTCCGCCTCGCTCTTGTACGCCATCGTCGTGTAGGGATGGTCCCAGTCGGCGAGCACGCCCAGACGCTCGAAGTCCTTCTTCTGCCGCTCGATCTGCTCGGACGCGTAGGCGCGCGCAAGGCGCTGCGTCTCGGCCACCGGGATGTGCTTGCCGTGCGTCTTCTCGATCTGCACCTCGATCGGCATGCCGTGGCAGTCCCAGCCCGGCACGTACGGCGCGTCGAACCCGGCCAGCGTGCGGCTCTTGACGATGATGTCCTTGAGCACCTTGTTGACGGCGTGGCCGATGTGGATGTCGTTGTTGGCGTACGGCGGGCCGTCGTGCAGGACGAACCGCGGGCGGCCGGCGCACGCCTCGCGGATCGCCGCGTACACCTTGCGCTCGCGCCACTCGGCCACCCACACCGCCTCGCGCCGCGCGAGGTCGCCGCGCATCGGGAACGGCGTGTCGGGCAGGTTGAGCGTGGTCTTCCAGTCGGGCTTGGCGGGGGACGTCGGGTCGGCGGACATGCGGGGCAACCGGTTCGTGAAAGGTTCGGGAGCGGCGATCGGGGCGCGATCAGCGGGCGGCGGCAAAGAACTCGCGCGCCTCGGCGACGTCGCGGTGCATCTGGCGGGTCAGGGCGTCGAGGTCGGGGAAGCGGGCCTCGTCGCGCAGCTTGTGCAGGAACTCGACGACGATGCGGCGCCCGTACAGCGACGCGTCGAAGTCGAACAGGAACACCTCGAGCAGCGGCACACCCTGCGCGGCGACGGTCGGCCGGACGCCGAGGCTGGCGACGCCGGTCCGCGGCTCGGGCGCGACACCGTGGACGCGCACCGCGAACACGCCGGACAGCGGCGGCGTCTGCCGCAGCCGCAGGTTCGCCGTCGGGAACCCGAGCTTGCGCCCGAGCTTGGCGCCGTGGGCAACGCGGCCGGACAGCGTGTAGGGCCGGCCGAGCAGCGCCGCCGCACGGGCGAAGTCGCCGTCGGCGAGCGCGTCGCGCACCGTCGTCGACGACGCGCGCTCGCCCGCGACGGCCACCGTGCGCATCGCCTCGACGCTGAAGGTCCGCGCCGCGCCGCGCAGCGTCGACAGATCGCCGCCGCGCGCCTTGCCGAAGCGGAAGTCCTCGCCCACCAGCACCCACTGGACGCCGAGCCGGCGCACCAGGACGTCGTCGATGAACGCCGCCGGCGCGAGCCCGGCCAGCGCGCGGTCGAAGCGGGCGATGTAGACGCGGTCGATGCCGCTGGCGGCGAAGCGCTCGAGCTTGCCGCGCAGCGTGGACAGCCGCGGCGGCGCGGCATGCGGCGCGAAGAACTCGCGCGGATGCGGGTCGAACGTCAGCACGGCGGACGGCAACGCGAGGTCGTCGGCGGCCTCGATCAGCCGCGCGAGCATCGCCTGATGCCCGCGGTGCACCCCGTCGAAATTGCCGATCGTCAGCGCGACCTGGCGGTCCGCCGCGGCCGGCAGCCCGCGAAAGACCCGCACTGGTTGCCCCCGTCGCTTACAAAACCTTGAATTCTAGCGGATTTCGGGGTCGTCGTGGGCGCCGGTCGCGCGCAACGGAGGCGCGACCGCCGCGGCGGCGCCGCCGGCGGATTCGGCGTCGACCGCGGGCGCCGCGGCCGGATCGAACGCCCACTCGCGCCAGCCGGCAAGCCGCGGATGGTAGAGCCCGAGACGCACCGGCCTCGGGTCCAGCGCGGCGACGAGGCGAGCGTAGCGCTGCATCGTCGCGGCATAGCGGACACGCTCGGCGTCGAGGAAGGCGTCGCGGTCGGCCCCCTCGTGGCCGCCCGTCTTGAAGTCGACGATCCAGCGCACGCCGTCGGCGACGAAGCTCCGGTCGAGCACGACGTGGACCACGGCGTCGCCGTCGACGCCCGCCAGCGCCCACTCGCTGCGCGCGTCGTCGTGCGTCGCGGCGAAGAGCCACCGTCCGCGGGCGTCGTCGACGAGGCCCCGCACCGCGGATTGCACGTCGGCGATGGCGCCGGCGAGTGCGTCCCCGCCCACGCCCAGCGAACGCAGCTCGGCGCCGATCCACGCCGCGGCGCGCCCGACGCGCGCTTCGTCCCACGCAGCCGCGCCGTCCGCGGCGATCGCGGCGAACACGCGGTGGGCGACCGTGCCCACGTGCCGCGCGACTTCGCGCGCCCAGTCGAAGGGCAGCGCAGTCTCGCCGTCCGGCGCCGGGTTCGCGATGGCAAGCGGCGGCGCCGCGGAAGGCGGCGACCAGTCGAGCGGCAGCCGCGAGAGCAGCGGCGCCGTCGGCGCCGCCCCATCCGCTGCGTCGCCGCCCGCCGCGGCGTCCGCGCCGGGCACCGGCGGCGGCGCCAGCTCCTGCGCCAGCTCCGGCCACATCCGCGCCAGCGGCGTGCGCGAAGGCGGCGGCCGCCACGCGGCGTCGCCGGAGGTCTCGTCCACCGCAACCGCGAGGTGCGTCGTCAGGTGCAGCCGACGCTTCGCCCGCGTGCAGGCGACGTACATCAGCCGCGCGAGCTCGGCGTCCTCCTCGCGCGCGGCCAGCGACTTCAGATACGCGCCCACCGGGTCGTCGCCGCCGCCGCGGGCGCCGACGGCGCCGAGGATGAGTCCGCGCGGTCGCACGCGCCAGCGCAGCAACTCGGTCCCGTCGGCACGCACGCCGCGGCCGGCGCCGACGACGATGACGGTGTCGAACTCGAGGCCCTTCGCCTTGTGCATCGTCATCACGCGCAGCCGGGTGGTCGCGTCGGCGGCATCCGCGGCCTTGAGCTCGCCCAGCGCCGCGACGAAACCGGCCCAGTCGGGAACGTCGCCGGCGCGCTCGTGCGCCGCCAGCAGCGCGAAGTAGCGGTCCGCGGCGGCGAGATCGAGCGGCTCGGCGACGGTCGCCGGACCGCCGAGTGCCAGCCACGCGCCGCGAACGCGCGCGACCAGCGGCACGTGCCCGCGTGCCGCCAGCGCCGGTGCGAGGATCGCGGCCGCGCGGGCGAAGCGCGCCGCGCCGTCCGCCGACAGCGGCCAGTGCGCCGCCGCCGGCCGTCCCCAGTCGGGCGTCGCCGTTGCCGCCGTGGCGACCAGCGCCGCGAGCGAACGCGACGGGTGCGCATCGGCCGCCGCGACCAGCGCGTCGAGATCGGCCAGCACCAGCCCGCACCACGGCGCGCGCAGCACCGCGAGCCACGCGAGCCGGTCGGCGGGCTGCACCAGCGCGTGGGTCAGCGCCTGCAGGTCGAGCACCGCGGGCCGGTCGCCGAGCTGGTCGAGATCGACGGCGGCATACGAGATGCCCTGCGCGCGCAGCGCCGGCAGGATCGCCGCGAGGTGTCCGCGCGACCGCGCGAGGATCGCCACGTCGCCGTCCCCGGCCAGCGCGGCGAGGACGTGCGCGACGACGCGCCCGGCTTCGGCGTCGACGCTCGTGCAGGCATCGAAGGTCACCGCCGCTCCGGCCAGCGCCGGATGCCTTGCGACCGCCGGCGCGAACGCGACCGCGCCGCGCCACGGATCGTTGACCGCGCCCAGCACCGCCGGAAAGACCGCGTTCACCCAGTCGACCAGGCGCGCCTGCGCGCGGAAGTTGCGCCGCAGCGTCAACTGCTCGACCGGCACGCCGGCGATCGCCCCGTGCTGCTGCGCATCGACGAACACGCGGACCTCGGCGCCGCGGAAGCGGTAGATCGACTGCATCGGATCGCCGACCGCGAACAGCGTCCGGCCGTCGCCGGCGGACCATCCGGCGGTGAGGCGCGCGAGCAGGTCGAGCTGCGCGAACGACGTGTCCTGGAACTCGTCGATGAGGAGGTGCTCGAGCCGGAGGTCCATCCGCAGCAGCAGGTCGCTCGGCGCCTCGGGTTCTCCCAGCGCCGCGAGCGCGGCGAGCGAGCCTTGCGAAAAGTCGACGGCGCCGCGCTCGGCGAACACCGTGGCGAGGTGCGCGGCCGCGCGCGGCAGCACCGACAGCAGCGCGGCGATGACGTCCCAGGTCGGTTCCTCGTAGCGGCCGGGAGGGAGCCCGCGGACGAGGTGCAGCGCTTCGCCGAGCGCGGGGGATTCGCCATGGCTCTGCAGCCATCCGCACATCGCCGCATTGCGCTGCCGCCGGTCCTCGCTGCCCTGCCCCCTGCCGATGGCGGGAAAGCCGAGCCTGGCGCTCACCTTCCTGCGCAGGCCCGGGCCGCTCTTGACCAGCAGCCAGTCCGCCAGCGCCTGCCACTGCGGCAGCGCGGCGACCGCAGTGGCGGGCGGCGACGCGGTCCGGCCCAGGATCGACAGCGCCTCCACCAGGTCCGGTGGCGCGCCGCCGGACGCGTCGAGCTGCGCCGCCGCGGCCGTGGCCAGCGGCGCCAGCCCGGCCCAATCGGCGCCTGCCAGCGTGGCGCGCGCGATTGCAAGTTCGCCGTCGATCTCGTCGGCGAGCGTCCGCTCGAGCAGCGCCCGCAGTCCGGCCGGCGCCGCGTTCCAGGGCAGCCGCAGCCACTGCTCGCGCTTGCCGAGCATCGCCGCGACGAGCTCGACGACGCGCTCGCCGTCGTTGTCGCGATGCGCGAGCAGCGTCAGCCACGCCGGGTCGTCGGCGGCGGCGGCGGCGAGCGCCGAGCGCGCCGCGGCCACGTACATCGCCGTCGCGTCCTCCTCGAAGCGCGGCGCCGCACCGAGGCCGCTGCCCACCGGCGCCGATCGGGCCAGCGCGCTCGACAGCGCGTCGATGGTCGACACCGCCAGCCGCGCCGGATGGTCGAGCAACTGCCAGCCGTGGCGCGCGTCCTGTGCGAGCACCGCCAGCGCGAGCCTGCGCGTGGTGGCGAGATGGTCCGACTCGACTGCGGTGCCCGCGTGCGCATCGGCGAGCGCGCGGACGATGCGCTCGCGCATCTCGCCCGCGGCCTTGCGCGTGAACGTGATGGCGACGACGCGTTCCGGCCGCTCGACGTGCGCGAGCAGCGCCAGCACGCGCTGGATCAGCAGCTCGGTCTTGCCGGAGCCCGCCGGCGCCTGGACCAGGAACGAACGCGCCGGATCGATGGCGTCGCGGCGAGCCGCGGCGTCCTCGACCAGCAGCGACGCGGCGACGCCGGCGCCCGGCGTCGGCGCCCCGGCGACCGGCGGCCGCGCGGCGGAGGGAACGGTCGTCGCGCGGTCAGCCATCGTCGTCTGCACCCGTGGCCCGCGCTGCCGCGGGTATTGTTGCTGCCGTCGTCGCCGTTGCCGTCGTTGTCGATCGCGACGTCCTCGCCCACGCGGCACAGCGCCTGGCGCCCGCAGTCCCGGCACGACTCGCGTTGGTTGCGTGGCAGCACGTCGGCGCGGCCGGCGACGAAATCGGCGGCCAGCGCGCCGAGCACGCGGGTCCAGTGCGCCTCGACCGCGGCCCAGTCGGCCAGCGCGACGGTCCTGATCGCCTGCGGCGGCGTCAGCGCGGGCCACGCCGCGGCGTCGGCGGCGACACCGACCGGCTTGACCTCGCCCGGTTTCAGCCGTGCGTACGCCACTGCGCGGATGGCAACTTCCGGCTCGGCGGCGCGCTGCGCGAGCGCGTACACCGCCAGCTGCGGTGCCTGCGGGCGCGCCTCGAACCACTTGCCCGGGGCGGCGACCGCCCCGGACTTGTAGTCGATCAGCGCGACGCCGCCGTCGTCCAGCGCATCGACGCGATCGAAGCGCAGGCGCAGGCGCAGCCCGGGGAACGCGAGCGCGCCGCCGCTCTCGACGTCGCGCACGACGAACGGCGGCCGCCCGCGGTCGACGCCGACGAGCCAGTCGCGCAGCGTCCGCGCCAGCCGGTCGGCTTCGCCGGCGAGGACGACCGCCGGCAGCTCGCGTCGACGGGTCGCCGACAACCCGCCGACGGCGGCCGTTGCGGCCGCGCCGATCCGGGCGTCCAGGCCGCCGGTCGCCTCGAGCTCCAGCAGCCGGCCCTGCGTGCGCACGTCGCGCCAGAACGCTGCCATCGCCGCGTGAACCAGCGTGCCACGCTCCGCGCTGCCGAGCCCCGTCAACGGCGGTGGCCAGGGCTGCGCGTCCCAGCGCACGTCGGCCAGCGCCTGGAAGGGGCACTCGCTCTGGGCCGCGATGACGCGGCTCCCCGTCGTCAGCGGCTCGCCCGCCAGCGGCGGCGCATTGCCGTCGTACCGTGCCTCGAGCCGCGGCTGCGCCGCGAACTGGCGGCGCGCAGGCCCATGGTCGAGTCCCGTCGCGCCCGCCCCGGGCTCCGCGCGGTCGCGCGGGTCAGCGGCGGCGATCGCCTCGGCCTCCAGCGCCGCCAGCGTCGGCAACAGCGGCGAGCGCATCCCGGCGCGATCGTCGACCCGCCGGGGCCAGGAGAAGATCACCTCCGGCGCGCCCCGCAGCAAGCGGTCCGTCAGCTTGCGTGCGTAGGCGAGCTCGCGCGACGCATCGGCGCGAGGCACGCCGCGCTCGCGCTGCCACGCCAGCGGCAACAGCGGATTCGGCTGCGGCGCCGGGGGCCAGATGTCGGCGGCCATTCCCGTCACCCACAGCGCGTCGAATGGCAGGCCAACGGCCTCAAGCAGGCCGAGAATCTGGATCGGCGCTGCGGCCGACTCGGGCTGGAACGGCGTGTCGGCAGCGCGCGCCGCCAACAGGCCGACCGCCTCGCCGCTGCCGAGCCGCGGCTCGACCGCTTCCAGCGCCGCGAAGCCTGCCAGGAGCTGGTCCCAGGCGCCGCGGGCTTCACGCACCGGGCGCTCGCTGACGGCGTCGCCGGGCCACCCCGTCGCCTCCAGCCATCGCTGCCACCATGCCGTCCACTCGCGGGGGGACGCGCGGCGCGGCGGCGGCAGCTGCCGCGGCAGCTCGCGCCAGCGGCCGGCGAGTTCGGCGTCGATCGGCTCCAGCGCGGCGGTCACGTCGCTCCAGCCGACTTCGGCGCGCCCGCCTTCGAGCCAGCGCCGCTCGACGCCGGCGCGTGCGCACCACGCGTCGGCGGCCCCGGGCAGGCATGGCGAGCGAAGCAGCGCGGCCGCCTCGGTCGCGGGCACGCGGCCGTGCGCGAGCGCAACCAGCGTCAGCGCCGCGGCCACCACCGGCTGGTCCGCAAGGCTGGCGCCCAGCGACACGTTCCACCCGCGCGCCGCGTGCGGCGTGCCGGCGGGATCCTGCGGCCGGCCGAAGTGATCTTCCGCGCAGTCGGCAACCGTCGCCAGGCGGGCCTCGAGGTCCGGAATCACGACACCGATCAGCGCAGCGGGATCGCGTTCGCTGCGCCTGCGCGCCCAGCCGAACGCGGCTGCGAGTTCGGCGTCGGGCGACGCGACGGCGGCTTCGCGGACCGCGGCCGGCGCTGCGGCCAGGGCCTCGTGCTCGACGACGGTCATCCCCGCGTCGCGCAGCGCCGACAGCAGGCGCTGTTGCTGCGGCGCGAACTCGACGAACCCCGCGAGCACGACGGCCCGGGTGCGCCACGCGGCGACGGCGCCGGCGGCGGCCGCGATCCCGTCCGACAGTTGCGACCGGTCGAGCGCGCCCGCGGCGTCGACCTCGGCACGATAGCGCTCGGCCCAGCCGGAAAATCTCGCCGGCTCGCCGTCGCCTCCGGCCCAGGCCCGCCAGCTCTCGCCGCCGGCCCCCCATTCGTGGACGATCCGCCACGCACTCGCAGCTTGGGCGGCGAGCCCGGCGAGGTCGAGCGGCCGCGGACCGTCGGCCGGAAACTCGGCGGCGAGAATCCGTCGCCAGAGGTGCGCCGCGGCATCGGGGGCAAGGTTCGGACGCGCATCGACCGCACCCGCGGCCAGCGCCTCGTGCCAGAGGCTCTCGACCCAGGCGCCCCAGGGCAAGGCCTGCACCGACGCCCAGGTCCGCGCACCGGCGGCCCGCTGCGCCCGGTCGTGCGCGGCCGAAAGGCGACGGGCAAGGCGGTTGTTCGGCGTCACCAGCGTGGCACCGGCGGCGGCAGCGGCGAGAATGGAGTCGAGGGGCATCGGGGCGAGCGGGTTCACGTGCGCCGCGCGCGGCCCGGGATGACCTGCCCGGGTCGCGGCGACCCCGGGCAACGGCGGCAGCGGAGTTTGATCGCCGGTTCGGCGTTCGCGTAACGTGAGGACGACTCTAGCAAACGCCCGGCTCAGCGCGTGAGCCTGCCCGCCAAAAAAAGAAAGGGAAATGCCGATGCCCGCCTACGTGCTCGTCGATGCCAAGGTGACCGATCCCGCGCAGTACGAGGAATACCGCAAGGTCGCGCCGGCGGCGATCGCCAGGTACGGCGGCCGCTACCTCGTGCGCGGCGGCGCGACGACGGTGCTCGAAGGCGAATGGCAGCCCAACCGGATCGTCGTGCTGGAGTTCCCCGATGCCGACGCCGCGCGCCGCTTCTACGATTCGCCCGAATACCGGGCCGCGCGCGCGCTGCGTGCCGGCGCCGCGGCGATGAACGTCATCGTCGTCGACGGCGTGTGAGTTGCGCCTGCGGTCGCTTCCACGCCGTTCCGGCGACGGTGCCGGCAACGCTGCCGGCGACGGCAATGCACCCGGACCGGTCACATCCGGCTGACGCGGGGCGGGTGCCCGTGCGCAGACTCAGTCGTCGCCGCCCATGGTGGCGACCCGTGGCGCCGCAACCGGCGGGGTTGCTGCCATGGCGTGCGACACCGCCCCGTTCGCGGGCATCAGCGACCCCGGACGCGGGGGAGTCGGCAGCGCGCCGATCGCCGACGCGGCGGCCATGCCGTTCAACGGACTGACCCGCGGCACCGACGTCGGTATCGACGGCATCATCGGCGGTGACGCAACCAGCGGGGTGGTCAACGACTCGGTGATGCGGGGTTCGATCCGATGTCCTTGCGTCTTCCACTCGCCGCACCAGTCGTCGTCGCGGACCGTCGGCCAGACGCCCTCGATCATGTACGACTTGGCATTGACGGGATTGAGCATGGGTGCCGTGCGGCGGCATTGCCCCCACTGGATGGCGCGCCCGTCGGTGGCCTGCTTGCCGGCCTTGCGATCGTAGAACTGGCAGCTGACGCACTTTTCCATGCTCGATCTCCGCAGATGGGCGCCCCGCTCATGGCAGGCGCGCCCTGGTTGTCCGTACGATCATCCAACAGCAAGATGTTTGCCAGAATGGCCATGCGCGGCGCGCCGTCCATCGGGCCGTCGCGACACCGTCGAAAATGCGCGCGCCGGACGCGGCGCGCCATCGGCCGGATGGCCGAGGGAAATCAACCGTAGGGATGGAACGAACCGCCCGCGGCGGCGCGAATCAGTGCGTGCGCGACGGCAGGAAGCCGGCGGGCAGCAGCGGCTCGAGACGCGAGCGCCGACGGCGCAAGGGCAATGCAACGCGGGTCGCCGGGACAGCGTGACGACACGCCGGAACGCGACCGAGGCGCGCCTCGCGCTGCGACGACGCCATGGCCGGCGCCCGCAGCAACGGTCGCGCCGACCGGTCACGGCGCCCGCACGTGTGCATGGGGCGTCTGGAGGAAAAGGCGATCGCCGACCGCATCGCTGTTTGCAGTTGGATAGAATCCGTAGGCGATCGCGAAACGCGAGCGGGGAATCAGGCGGCCATCGCGCCGAAGACCGCGGCCAGCGCGGGCGGCGCATCCTGCACGCGGCCCGGCCAGATCGCGACGCGGTCGAGTGCGTCCTTCAATTCGGCGTCGGCGAACGCGGCGTCGCGGGCGAGTTGCGCGTCGTAGCGGTCGCGGGCATCGGGGTTGGAAAGCACCTCGTAGGCCGCGTGAATCATCCGCACCAGCCCGCTCAAGTCCTGTCCGGATTCCGAGGCGCCGTAACCGAACCGTTCCAGCACGCTCGCGTACGCCGCTTCGATGCGGGCGCGGCTTGCGCCGGGAGCCAGGTCCAGATAGTCGTAGTAGGTATAGGTCACGACGGCCTCCTTGGGTCACGCTGCGGATCGCAGCCTTCTGACCCCTACTAAGCGAACTCTGTGCCACCCCCTTCGCCGCCTGTCGGACAGCAGATAACCTCCTGTTCCGTAATTCTTTTCACGTTCGTCCACGGCGGCTTGTGGTGAACAGGCGCAGCCGCAACGAGCAGTGCCGCGAGAGCGTGCGATCGTCGCCGCGGCACACCCCGACGTCAGAGCATCGCCAGCGCCCGGGGTCCGGTCGGCGCGGGGAACGCCGTCTCGAGCGCGGCCTGCGTCGAGCGATCGAGCGCGAGTTCGCGCGCCGCCGCGATCTGCCGGATGTGCGCGGGATTCGCCGATTGCGGCACCGCGACCACGCCCTGCTGCGCGAGCAGCCACCCGAGGGCGACCTGCGCCGGGGTCGCGCCGAGCGCAGCCGCCGCCCCCGCGAGCGCCGTGTGGCCGAGCAGCCTGCCCTGCCCCAGCGGCGAATACGCCATCAGCGGCATGCCGCGCGCGCGCAGCCAGGGCAGCAGCGCCCACTCGACGCCGCGCTCGCCCAGCGAAAAGTAGACCTGGTTGGCGGCGCAGGCGTCGCCGCCGGGCAGCGCGACGAGTTCCTCCATGTCGGAGACGTCGAAATTCGACACGCCCCAGCGCAGGATCTTGCCCTCGCGCTGCAGGCGCGTGAACGCCGCCACCGTTTCCGCCAGCGGCACGCCGCCGCGCCAGTGGAGCAGGTAGAGGTCGATGCGGTCGGTGCGAAGGCGCCCGAGGCTGCGCTCGCACGCGGCGATCGTGCCTCGCGCCGACGCGTTGTGCGGGTAGACCTTGCTGACCAGGAAGACGTCGTCGCGGCGACCGGCGATCGCCTCGCCGACAACCTCCTCGGCCCCTCCCTCGCCGTACATCTCCGCGGTGTCGAGCAACGTCAGGCCGAGATCGAGCCCGAGGCGCAGAGCGGCGACCTCGCGCGCGCGGTCGCGGCGGCGCTCGCCCATCGTCCAGGTGCCGAGACCGAGGCGCACGGGAAACAGGGGTCGGGTCATGGCGCCTATAATTCATCAAATCACACGCCCTCGCCATGCCTCCCGACCCCATCCCCATCGCCGATTCCCACCCCGACGCCGGCCGCCGCGTCGTCCGCGGCGCCTGTCCGCACGACTGCCCCGACACCTGCGCGATGCTGGTGACGGTGGAGGGCGGGCGCGCCGTCGGGATCCGCGGCGCGCCCGATCATCCGCCGACCGGCGGGGCGCTTTGCACCAAGGTCGGCCGCTACCTCGAGCGCACCTATTCCGACGCGCGGGTGCTGCATCCGATGAAGCGTGTCGGCCGCAAGGGCGAAGGCCGCTTCGAACGCATCTCGTGGGACGAGGCGCTCGACACCATCGCTGAGAAACTCGGCGCGATCGCCGCGTCGGCCGACGGACCCGAGGCGATCCTGCCGTACAGCTACGCCGGCAACATGGGTCTGATCCAGTTCGGCTCGATGGACCGGCGCTTCTTCCATCGCCTCGGCGCCTCGCTGCTGGACCGGACGATCTGCGCGACGGCGGGCAAGGCCGGATGGGTCAGCGTCGTCGGCGCTGCGATGGGCATGGACATCGAGCGGGTCGTCGACAGCCGGCTGATCGTGATCTGGGGCAGCAATTCGGTCACGTCGAACCTGCACTTCTGGACCCGCGCGCAGGAGGCCAAGCGGCGCGGCGCCCGACTGGTCGCGATCGACCCGTACCGCACCGCGACCGCCGACAAGTGTCACGAGCACCTCGCGCTGCTGCCCGGGACCGACGCGGCGCTTGCCTACGGGATCATGCACGTGCTGATCCGCGACGGCCTCGTCGACCGCGATTACGTCGCGCGGCACACGCTGGGCTACGACGCGCTGGCGGCGCGCGCGGCAGAGTACACGCCGGCGAAAGTGGCGGCGCTCTGCGGCCTCGACGCCGGCCAGGTCGAGCGGCTGGGTCGGGACTACGGCACGCTCGCGCCCGCGGCGATCCGAGTCAATTACGGCCTGCAGCGCACACGAGGCGGCGGCAACGCCGTGCGGGCGATCGCCTGCCTGCCCGCGCTGACGGGCGCGTGGCGGCATCCGGCCGGCGGCGCGCTGCTGTCGACGTCGGGCACCTACCCGGTCGCCACCGCGGCGCTGGAGCGGCCGGATTTCCTCGCCGGGGCCCCGCGGACGATCAACATGTCGACGATCGGCGAGGCGCTGACGTCGGCGCGCCCGCCGGTGCGCGCGATCTTCGTCTACAACTCCAATCCGGTGGCGATCGCGCCGCAGTCCGGCGAAGTGGTACGCGGCTTCGCCCGCGACGATCTCTTCTGCGTGGTCCACGACCTGTTCCAGACCGACACCGCCGATTACGCCGACCTGCTGCTGCCGGCGACGTCGCAACTCGAGCACCTCGACGTCCACCATTCGTACGGCCACCTGCACGTGCAGGCGAACCTGCCGTCGATCGCGCCGCTGGGCGAGGCGGTCTCCAACACCGAGCTCTTCCGCCGGCTGGCGGCGCGGATGGGCTTCGACGACCTGGCGTTCAGCGACGACGACGAGACGCTGGCGCGGCAGGCGCTGCGGTTCGGCGAAGGCCGGCTCGAGGGCGTCAGCTGGGATCTGGTCAAGGAGCGCGGCTTCGCGCGGCTGTCGGTGCCGGACCCGTGGCTGCCGTTCGCCGAAGGCGGCTTTCCGACGCCGTCGGGCAAGTGCGAATTCGTCTCGGCGACGCTGGCCGCCGAGGGCCACGATCCGCTGCCGGCTTTCCTGCCGCCGCGCGAGTCGGCGCAGGCCGACCCCGGGCTCGCGCGCCGCTACCCGCTCGCGTTCCTGTCGCCGCCGGCGCGCAACTTCCTCAACTCGTCGTTCGCCAATCTGCCGCGCTTCGTCGTCGAGGAGAAGACGCCGTGGCTCGACCTCGCCGCGACCGACGCCGCGGCGCGCGGTGTCGCCGACGGCGACCGCGTGCGGATCTTCAACGACCGCGGCAGCTTCACCGCGACGGCCCGACTGAACGGCAGGGCGCGAGCGGGGGTCGTCGTGTGCCCGTCGGTCTGGTGGCGCAAGCTTGCGCCCGATGGACAGAACGCCAATGCGGTGACGGGCCAGGCGCTGACCGACCTGGGCGGCGGAGCGACGTTCTACGACTGCCTGGTCGAGGTCGCGCGATGCGACTGAGCACGGCGAGCCCGGCGGCGCGGCAGCGGTGAGCCCGACCCCGCCCGCATCCGCGTCCGCGCTGCCGCCGACGACACCGGCTGCGCCGGGGACCCTCGGTCGCACCGACGCCGAGTCGCCGCGACAGCAACTCGAGACCCTGCTCGCCCACGCCGACCAGACCCTCGCCGTCGACGCGCGCAATAGTGGCGCCGCCGCACGCGCGGCCGCGGAGCTGGCGCAGGCGATCGGCGACCACCCGAGCCGCGCGCGGGCGCTGCTCGCCGCCGGACGCAGCGCCGACCACCTGCTGGACCAGGAAAACGCCCTGGCGCACTTTCGCGAAGCGCTTGCCGAATACGAAATCGCCGGCGACCGGACGGGCCAGGCGCAGACGCTGCGCGCGATCGGCTTCGTCCACGACGGCCTCGGCGACTTCGCGCAGGCAATCGACCACGAGTTGAAGGCGCTGGCGCTCGCCGAGGAGGACAACGATCCCGCCGGGCGCGCGGCGTCGTTGCGCACCATCGGCGTCATCTACTCGAAATCGGGCGACCCGAAGGCAGGTCTCGAGTACTACCGGCAGAGTCTCGCGTTCGGCGAAGCCGCCGGCGACCCCCTCGAGACGGGCAAGGCGCTCAACAACATCGGCATCAACTGCAAGAACCTCGGGCGGCTCGACGAAGCGCTCGACGCGCAGCAGCGGGCGCTGGCGCTGTTCCGCTCCGCCGGCGCGACCCTGCACGAGTGCGCCGTCCTCAACAACCTGGGGCTGACCCAGCAGATGCTGGGCCGGCGCGACGACGCCGAGGCCACGCTGCGCCAGGCGCTGGAGCTGTCCGAGCGCTCGGGTTACCGCCTTGGCGTGGCCAATGCGCTGCGCGGGCTGGGCCGTCTCGCGACCGAACAGCGGCGCTTCGGCGAGGCGGGCCGGCTGCTGGCCGACGCGCTGCGGACAGCGGAGACCCACAGGCTGAAGCAGGATCAGGCCGAAACGCACCTCGCGTTGTCCGACTACTTCGACGCGACCGGCGACCACGCGTCGGCGCTGAAGCACCACCGCCGTTTCCACCAGCTCGAGCGCGAGGTGCTGTCGGAGAACACGTCGACCAAGCTGCGCGCCGTGCAGATCCGGCACCAGGTCCAGGCGGCCGAGCGCGAAGCCGAGATCCATCGGCTGCGCAACGTCGAGCTTGCACAGGCGTACGCCGAGCTCACCAAGCTGAACGCGTCGCTTCGCGAAGCCAACGAGCAGAAGTCGCGGCTGCTGGCGCAACTCGAGCGCCAGACCTACGAGGATGCGCTGACCGGGCTCGCGAACCGGCGCTACCTCGATCTGCGCCTCGACGAGGAATTCCAGCGCGCACGACGGCATCACCGGCCGCTGGCGCTCGCGATCGCCGACCTCGACCACTTCAAGCGCGTCAACGACACCTGGTCGCACGCGGTCGGCGACGACGTGCTGCGGGCGCTGGCCCGGATTCTGCGCGAGCACGTCCGCCATAGCGATCTGGTCGCGCGATTCGGCGGCGAGGAATTCGTGCTGGTGCTGACCGAGACCGACCGCGACGCGGCGCTTGCCGCCTGCGAGAAGCTGCGCGCGGCCGTCGAGCATTTCGACTGGAACGCGGTCCATCCCGGGCTCGCCGTCACCATCAGCATCGGCCTGGCCGCCGAGTCGGAGTTCAAGTCGTGCGAAAGCCTGCTGGCGGCGGCCGACGCGCGGCTGTACGCAGCCAAGTCGGCCGGGCGCAATTGCGTGCGCGGCTGACCGGAGCCCGACGTGGTCGCCGGGCGTATCGCGCGCTGCGTGCACCCCACGGCGCCGGGGGCCGCGGGTCGCCGCCTAGAGCTTGCGCACCAGCCCGACCATGACGCCGAAGATCTCGAGCGAGCCTTCGGGCCGGATCACCGGGTACGCCTTGTTCTCCGGCTTGAGGATGAACACGCCCTTGTCGACGTCCAGCCGCTTCAGCGTGAACTGGTTGTCGACGATCGCGACGACGATGTCGCCGCGTCGCGCCGCGGTGCCCTTCTCGACGACGACGAGGTCGCCATCGAGGATGCCCGCGTCCATCATCGAGTCGCCCTTGACGCGAACGAGCACCGTCGACGACGGGTGCTCGATCAGGTAGTCGTCGATCGTCAGCGCGTCGCCGCCGGCGTCGTCGATCGGGTCGGGCATGCCGGCACGAACCGGCACCGCGGCGAGCGGCCGCTCGAAGAAGCGCCTGGTCGGCGCGAGCCGCTTGTCCGGCGTGCTGTCGACCAGGCCCGCCAGCCGGAGCCGCGCGACCAGCGCCGCCACCGACGACTTGGATTTCAGTCCCAGCAACTGGCCGATCGACGCGTACGAGGGCAGCGCGCGATGGCGCGCGTAGTAATCCTGCAGCGAGGCGAGGTAGGAACGATCGTTCGACATGAGGTTACAATAACGAACGAACGTTCTGGGGTCAAGCCCCCTGGCGCGACCGGCCCCTGATCCACCGCTCCCGCCGTTGGTGCCCGGCGCGGCCGTCGGCCATGCGGCCCCATCGATCCCCCCACCCTTCGCTCCCTCCACCCTTCCATCCCTCCACCCTGCCGCCGCCTCGCCCGCTACCAACCCCATGGCACCGCCGCTGTTCGCCCCCGCCCTCGCCTTCGTCGACCTCGAGACGACGGGGACGGCCGCGCAGGACGACGCCATCACCGAGGTCGGCATCGTCCGCGTCGACGCGGCGCCGGACGGCGTGGGGCCGCCGACCGTCACCGAATGGTCGTCGCTGGTCGATCCGGGAATGCCGATCCCGTCGGCGATCCAGGCGCTGACCGGGATCACCGACGCGATGGTGCGGGGCGCCCCGCGCTTCGGCGAGCTCGCCGCGACCATCGCGACGTACCTCGACGGCGCAACGTTCATCGCGCACAACGCGCGTTTCGACTACGGCTTCCTCAAGCACGCGTTCGCCCGCGAGCGGGTGCCGTTCACGGCCAGGGTGCTGTGCACGGTGCGGCTGTCGCGGCGGCTGTTTCCCGACGCCGAGCGTCACAACCTCGACAGCCTGATCGCGCGGCACCAGCTGCCGGCCAACGACCGCCACCGCGCGCTCGGCGACGCGCGGGTGCTGTGGGAGTTCGTCCAGTCGCTCTACCGCGACCTGCCCGCGACCGATGTCGCCGCCGCGGTCAAGCGGGTGATGAAGACGCCGAGCCTGCCGCCACAGCTCGCGCCGGATGCGCTCGACACGATTCCCGAGGCCCCGGGCGTCTACCGCTTCTACGGCCTCAACGCGCTGCCGCTGTACATCGGGAAGGCGAAGAACCTGCGGGAGCGCGTCGGCGCGCATTTCTCGTCGGACTACCGGTCGGCGACCGACCAGCGGCTGTCGGTGGAGTTGACGCGCATCGAGTTCGACGAGACCGCGGGCGAGCTCGGCGCACTGATCCGCGAGGCCGCGCTGGTGAAGTCGCTGCTGCCCGCGCACAACCACGCGCTGCGCCGCAAGGCCGAATCCGGCGTGCTCGCGCTCGACGCCGAGCCGGGGCCGCCGCAGTTCATTCCGGCAGCCTCGGTCGACCCCAACGAGCTGCCCGGACGCTACGGCCCATTCGGCGGACGGCGGCAGGCGCGCGAGGCGCTGCGCGCGCTGGCCGCCGAGCACGCGCTGTGCTGGAAGGCCCTCGGGCTGGAAAAGCGCCTCGGCCCGTGCTTCGCGCGGCAGGTCCGCAAGTGCGCGGGGACCTGCGTCGGCGAGGAAAGCCCGGCCGCGCACCACGAGCGGCTGCGCGCCGCGCTGGCGCCGCTGGCGATTCCGGCGTGGCCGTTTCCGGGTGCCGCCGCGATCCGCGAGCGCGCGGCGTGGAGCGAGCGGGTCGACGTCCACGTGGTCCGCGACTGGTGCTGGCTGGGCACGGCGTGCGACGACGCCGAGCTGCAGGCGCTGCTGGACGCACCGCCGCGGCCGCAGTTCGACGCCGACATCGCGCGATTGCTGATGCGCACGCTGGCGCGCGGCAAGCACGAGGTGTTCGCGCTCGCTGCGGGACCCGCCGCCGACGGTCACTGAGCCGCCGGGGCCGCTCGTCGTCCCGGCGTCACCTCCGCCGGCCCCCTCGCCGGCCCCTCGCCGGCCCGTGGCCGGTCAGGCCCCGCGCTGCGCGTGGGCGCCGAGGATCCGCGCGACGCAGGCCGTCAGCTTCCTGGCGTAGGGAACGTGCAGGAACTCGTTCGGCCCGTGCGCGTTCGACTTCGGTCCCAGCACGCCGGTGATCAGGAACTGCGCGTCGGGGAACGACACGCCCAGCATGCCCATGAACGGGATCGTGCCGCCCTCGCCCATCGCGCCGGCCGGCTTGCCGTACGCCGCCAGCGACGCCGCCTGCGCCGCCGCCGCGAGCCAGGGTGCCGTCGCCGGCGCGTTCCAGCCGGTGGCGCCCTGGTCGGCCTCGAAGCGCACCGTCGCGCCGTACGGTGGATCCGCTTCCAGCAGCCGCTTCAGCTCCATCGACGCCGCTTCGCCGTCGAGCGTCGGCGGCAGCCGCAGCGACAGCTTCAATGCCGTCTTCGGCCGCAGCACGTTGCCGGCGTTGGCGATCGGCGGCAGGCCGTCGGCGCCGGTGATCGACAGCGCGGGACGCCACGTCCGGTTGAGCATCGCCTCGGGGCGGTCGGACGCCATCGGCTGCGTGCGCCCCGCGAACGGGTACTTGCGGATGACGATGTCGCCGAGGATCTCGGCGGCGGCGGTGACCTGCGCGACACGCTCGGCGGGAATCGGCGCGTGGAACGCCGGCGGCAGGATGCGGCCGGTGGCGGCATCCTCGATGCGGTCGAGCAGCCGGCGTGCGACGCGGAACGACGACGGCACCACGCCGCTGGCATCGCCCGAGTGCACGCCCTCGGTCAGCACCTCGACCGTCAGCGTGCCGGCGGCCATGCCGCGCAGCGACGTGGTGATCCACAGCCGCTCGTAGTCGCCCGCGCCGGAATCGAGCCCGACGACGAAATCGACGCGGCCGAGCCGCGGCTTCAGCGCGTCGATGTACGCGGGGAGGTCGTAGCTGCCGCTCTCCTCGCAGGTCTCGATCAGGCCGACGCAGCGCGCATGCGGCTCGCCCGCGGCCTGCAGCGCGGCGATCGCCGTCAGCGACGCGTACACCGCGTAGCCGTCGTCGGCGCCGCCGCGCCCGTACAGGCGGCCGTCCTCCATCACCGGGATCCACGGCCCGAAGCCGTCGCGCCAGCCGTGCATCTCGGGTTGCTTGTCGAGGTGGCCGTACAGCAGCACCGTCGCATCGCCGCGGGCGCCGGGGCTCGCCGGCACCTCGAAGAACAGCACCGGCGTGCGGCCCTCCAGCCGGACCGTCTCGACGACCAGCCCCTTGACCGGCTGTCGCCGCGCCCAGGACTCGGCCTGGCGCACCACGGTGTCGATGTGACCGTTGCGCGCCCAATCGGGGTCGAAGTGCGGGCTCTTCGCCGGCACGCGGATGTAGTCGGTGATCTGCGGAACGATGTCGTCGTCCCAGGTGCGGTCGATCAGGGAATCGGAGATGGGCATGGGCAAACCGGCGGAAGGGGCGATGGAAGGTGGCTATCGAATGGTGCGCGGCGCGGCGAGTGATTCCGACGCTGCTGGCACGGGTGGCGCCGTCGGCATCAGGCGCGACCGTCGCCGCTGTCGAGGCCGGTGGCACGTCGCGACCGCCGGCAGCGCACTAGAATGCGGCATGCCGATTCTATCCGATTGCCCTTGAACACCCCGCCGATCGATTCCCCGGGCACGCGCGCGGCTCCTTCGCCCCCCGACCCACCGCCCGGCTCGCCCGCCGGCACGCGAGCGCTGTCGCTGGTGTTCGGCGCCAGCGGCTACGTCGGCACCAACCTCGTGCCGGCCCTGGTTGCGCGCGGCGTCCGCGTCCGCGCCGCCGCGCGCAACGTGAAGGTGCTCGAAGCGCGGGCGTGGCAGCAGGTCGAGCTGGTCCAGGCCGACGCGCTGAAGCCGGAGTCGCTCGCAGCCGCGCTCGACGGCGTCGACACCGCGTACTACCTCGTCCACTCGATGGCCGCGGGCCGCGACTTCGGCCGGCTCGACATCGAGGCGGCGGAGCACTTCGCGCGCGCCGCCGCCGCCTGCGGCGTGCGCCGCATCGTCTACCTCGGCGGGCTGGTGCCGCCCGACGCCGAGTCCGAGCACCTCGTCTCGCGCAAGCAGACCGGCGACACGCTGCGCGCCGGGACGGTTCCCGTCACCGAGCTGCGCGCCGGCATCATCGTCGGCCCCGGCTCCGCGGCGTACGAGGTGATCCGCGACCTCGTCTACCACCTGCCGGTGATGGTGACGCCGCGCTGGGTGCAGTCGAGGTCGTCGCCGGTCGCGCTCGCGAACCTGATCGAATACCTGATCGGCGTCGCGGCGCACCCCGATGCGGCGGGCGGCATCTACGACGTCGGCGGCCCCGACCTGATGAGCTACGAGGACATGATGCGGGTCTTCGGCGCCGTCGTCGGCCGCAATCCGCGGATCATCCGCGTGCCGGTGCTGACGCCCACGCTGTCGTCGTACTGGCTGGGGCTGATCACCGCCGTGCCCGTCAACATCGCCCGCGCGCTGATCGGCGGGCTCAAGCACGACATCCCCGCGCACGACGAGGCGATCCGGCGCCTGGTGCCGCAGAAGCTGCTCGGTTTCCGCGCCGCGGTCGAGGCCGCGCTCGCGGCGGAGCGCGGCAACGCGGTCGCCGCGCGCTGGACCGAGGGCGCCCTGATGTTCCGCGCCTACCGCACCGACTACGCGTTCTACGCCAAGAAGGCCGGCGGGTCGGCGGAAACGCCCGCGGCGCCGGCCTCGGTATGGCGCGTCGTCACGTCGATGGGTGGGCGCAACCGCTACTTCTACTGGAACATCCTGTGGACGCTGCGCGAGCTCGCCGACTGGCTCGTCGGGGGCGCCGGCTTCGTGCGCGGCCGCCGCGATCCGAACGACGTGCGGCTGGGCGACATGATCGACTACTGGGAAGTGATCGGACTCGAGCCCGAGCGCCGGCTGACGCTGAACTTCGGTCTCAAGGCTCCCGGCGCCGGCATCCTCGAGTTCGAACTCGAGCCGCTGCCCGGGGGCGGCACGCGCCTCGTCGAGACCGCGTACTGGCATCCGCAGGGAATCTGGGGGCTGCTGTACTGGGCGGTGCTGGTGCCCTTCCACCTTTTCATCTTCAAGGGCATGACGCGCGCGATCGTGCGGCGGGCCGAAGCCCTGGAGTAGCGCGCGGCACCGGCGATGGCAGGTGCCGCGCCCTGGACCAGCCGGGGTCGAGACCTTTCAGCGCCCGGGCCCCCGATAGGTGACGGACTTCTTCGTCGCCGCGTCGACTTCCTCGCCCGTCAGCAGGACGACGGTCTTCGTCGACGCCAACCCGGATTGCCCGACCGCGAGTGCCATCGCCGCAGCCGTCGCGTTGTCCGGAAGGTCGACGATGACGTAGGCATCGACGCCGCCGAAGGCGAAATAGAACGCCTCGAGCCGGCCGCCCAGCGCCGTGACCGCCTTCTCGATCGCGGCGCGACGGGCGCTGCCCCCTTCCTTGATGATCCCCTTGGCCCCTTCGGGCGTGTAGTGCGCCTCGAACAGAAACTTTGCCATTGGTTGATTCCTCCTCGGTTGTGCGCGCCTGCGAGGTCCGCCCGACGGCGTCTTGCGGCAACCGGGCGCTCTGGCGCGTTGGCGAATTCTGCGCCGATTGTATTCGCGGCGAAACCCGCCCCGGCGCCGCCGGTCCGATCCACGGAACCCGGCCAACGGCGGTGATCCGCGCCGCGCGCCGTCGTGCGCGTGGACTCACCCTGACCGGGCGCTGCTCAACCCTTGACGGCCCCCATCGTCAGCCCCTTCACCACGTACTTCTGGAAGACCATCGTCAGAACGATCGCCGGCGCCATGATCGCAACGGCGGCGGCCATCACGCCGCCCCAGTCGACCTCGGCGTAGGAAAGGAAGTTGTAGACGGCGATGGGCAGCGTCTTCGTCTTCTCCATGCTGAGGACCTGCGAGAACATGAAGTTGTTCCAGGAGAAGATGAATGACAGCGTGGTCGCGGTGATGATGCCCGGACCGGACAGCGGGAGGATGATCTTCCAGAACGCGTACTGACGGGTGGCACCGTCCACCATCGCGGACTCCTCCATCTCGCGCGGAATCGTCGCGAAGTAGCTGGACATGATCCAGACGACGATGGGCAGCGCGATGAGGATGTGGCTCAGGATCAGCGCCGTGTAGCTGTCCATCAGGCCAAGGCGCGAGAAGACGATGTACCAGGGCATCAGGAACGAGATGCCGGGCATCAGGCGCGCCAGCAGGATGAACATGCCGAGCTTCCGTTGCGTGAAGCGGGCGATCGAGTACGCCGCGGGGAGCCCGAGGACCAGCGACAGACCGACGGCCGCAGTGCCGACGATCGTCGAGTTCAGGAAGTACTTCAGGAAGTCCTGCTCCCCGAAGACCTTCTCGTAGTTCTGCAGCGTCGGCGTGAAGAGGATCTTCGGCGGCCAGGAGATGATGTCGAGCTGGGTCTTGAAGGACGACGACAGCATCCAGAGAAACGGGAACAGGACGACGAGCGCGATTGCGGCCACTGCGATGTAGAAGATCGCGTTCGAAAGGAGTTTTTTGTTCATCGGGTTTCCTCGTGCTCCCGCTCGCTTGCCGGCGCAGTTCGTGGCCGATCTATTCCTCGGACGCAGCGCGCAGCTTCATGATCCCGAGGCTGCTGCCGAACACAACCACGAAGAGCACGACGAGAATGACCGCCGACTGCCCCATGCGGAAATACTCGAAGCTGTACTTGTAGCCCATGATGTTGAGCGTCTCCGACGCGTAGCCGGGCCCGCCTCCCGTCATGGCAAAGATGATGTCGAACGTCTTCAGCGCGTCGATGAGGCGGAGGATCAACGCGGTCAGGATCACCGGCATGACCATGGGGATCGTGACCCACCGGATGATCTGCCACTCGCTCGCGCCGTCGATGCGCGCGGCCTCGACCGGTTCCTCGGACAGCCCGGCAAGGCCGGCCAGGACGATCAGCGTGATCATCGGCGTCCACTGCCAGACGTCAACGATGATCAGCGAAGGCAGGACCGACGCGGCATTCGATATCCACAGTCCCGGAGGCAATCCGAACGACTGAAGCACGAAGTTCAGCAGGCCGATGGTCGGATCGAAGAACAGGTTAAACACGATCCCGACGGCGACCGGCGTGGCCACCAGTGGCAGCAGGAGCAGGAACTTGGCAAGGCTGCGGCCGACGAACGCGCGGTTGAGTATCAGCGCAGCGGCAACCCCAAGCACTCCCTCGATCGCGACGGCGAACACCGTAAACGCGAACGTGCGGGCCAGTGCGTTCAGGAACCTGGGCTCCGTGAGGACCCGGGTGTAGCTCCTCAGGCCGACGAATTCGGCGGGCAGGCCGGAGGTGAGGTTCCAGTTGGTGAAACTCAGGAAGAACGTGTAGAGGACAGGAAAGACCATCAGCATCGCGACGAAGAGGAGCGCCGGGAGCGGGAACAGGATGTGCAGATGGCGTTCGGCAAAGCTCGACCGGCTCATGGGCAACCCCACCGTTCAAATGCCATGCCGCGGCGCGGCCGGCAGCCGCAGCCCGGCCCTGCGGCAATGCCGTCGCCGCGGGCCGGCGCCGCGCTCATCCGCAATCTCGCTTCCTGTTGCGGCAAGCGGCGAGGCCCGTGGCCTGCCGCTCGCGCCCTTCATCGGCCGCCTGGCTGGCCGGTCGTCTGCTGCTCACTTGCCATGCTCGCCGGTATCCTGGAGCAGCTCGTTCACCTTCTCGACGCGCTCCTTCGCCATCTTCTCGAGGTTCGGCGACGCGCCCCTGGTGTTGATCGACTCGATGATCAGCTCGCCGATCAGGTCGCGCGCTTCGCCCACTGCGCTCATGTACGGCCGGTCGAGCGGGTAGCCGTTCTTCGCCGCGAACGCGCGCGTTTCGACGAGGCCCGGATTCACCTTTGCCAGCACCGCCTTGTCTTCCCAGACCGACGACCGCGCCATGGTGATGTTCGCCAGCATTCCCTTGGCGGCCAGCTCCTTGCTGGTTGCCCAGTCGACGAACTTCAGCGCGAGATCCTTCTTCTTCGACTGCTTCGCGATGGCCATGCCCCACGACGTCACGATGAATGGCGAATTCGTCTTAGGGCCGGCCGGGAAGTTGGCAATGCCTACCTTGTCGGCGCCCAGCTGCGTCTTCGCCGGATCGATGATCTGGCCATAGAACACGGACGCATCCGTCCACATCGCGACCTTGCCGGCCTGGAACAGCGGCATGATGTTTTCCCAGGACATCGACGTCACGCCCTTTGGGCCCCAGGTGCCGAGCATCTTGCCGTAGAAGCGGATCGCGTCGACCGCCGGCTTGGAGTCGAACACCGCGACGCCCTTGTCGAGGTAGAGGCCGCCGAAGTTGTAGACGTAGCTCGAGAGCTGGGTCACGGCAGCCGCGCCCTTGCCGCGGGAGGCAAAGCCCGCAACAGCGTCGGAATTGAGCTTGCCGGCCGCAGCTTCGAGCTCGGTGAAGTTCACGGGCACCTTGATCCCGGCGCCGGCAAGCAGGTCCTTCCGGTAGTACAGCACCTGCCACTCGGTGACCAGCGGCACGATGTACGAGCGCGTGCCGAACGACGCGACGCTCATGACGTTCTTCGGATAGTCGGAGAAGTCGTAGCTGGTGAGCGGTTCGTACCATCCATTCTTGTGGAACATCTTCCCCTCCTGCAGCGGCCGCGTCATGAACACGTCGACCGACGAGGAGTTCGTTGCGAACTCGGTCGTGAGCTTGGTGGTGAGCTGGCTCTCCTGCAGGCTCTCCGCGTTGACCTTGATCCCGGTGGCGCTTTCGAACTCGGGGATGGCGGACTTCAGCAGCTCGCCGTAGGGGTGATTCGCGAGCAGCACCCGGATTTCCCGGGTCTGGGCCTGCGCCGCCACGCTCGCGGCGATGGTCAGCGAGCACAGCGCGATCAGCGTCTTCCTGATGACTTTCTTCATACACCCTCCATGAAACGTTACGGACCGCCGCGTCGGCCGCCGGTCCTGGGACCGGCAACGCCGCGGCGGGCACAGCGTGGCCTGGTGCTCCGCGAGAGCCGAGCACTGCTGCCCAAACTTGTCGTTGCGGTGTCGGCGTGCTCCTAGACGATGGTCCGCGACGTCTCGGCGTCGAACACGTGCGTCTTCGCCATCCGCAGGTCGACGCGGATCGTCTCGCCGACGCGAAGCGGAGCTTCCGGCACCTCCATCCGGGCGACCATCGACTGCGCGCCGCAGCTCAGGTGGACGAAGATCTCGGAGCCCAGGGTTTCCACGACTTCGGCACGCGCCGCTACGCTGTTGTCGCCCTCGCCCTGCGTCGAGGCGCCGTGCACCGCGATGTCCTCCGGCCGGACGCCGAACACGACCTCCCGGCCGACGTATGCCTGCAGCGCGGGGCGAAACGACTCGGGCACCCTGACGCGGAAGGCGCCGGCGTCGATGAACACGCCTCCATCCGCCTCGACCGCCTTGGCGTCGACGAAATTCATCGCCGGCGAGCCGATGAAGCCGGCGACGAAGCGGCTCGCGGGCTTCGAGTAGACCTCCATCGGCATGCCGCTCTGCTGCAGCACGCCCTTGCTCATGATGAAGATCCGGTCGGCCATGGTCATCGCCTCGACCTGGTCGTGCGTGACGTAGATCATCGTGGCGCCGAGCCGGCGGTGCAGCTTGCTTATCTCGGCACGCATCGCGACACGCAGCTTGGCATCGAGGTTGGAAAGCGGCTCGTCGAACAGGAACAGCTTCGGCTTGCGGACGATCGCGCGACCCACCGCCACGCGCTGCCGCTGGCCCCCGGAAAGTTCCTTCGGCTTCCGGTCCAGCAGGTCGTTGAGACCGAGGATGTCGGCTGCCTCGTGCACGCGCTCGTCAATCTCGCGCTTCGGAATCTGCTGAATCTTGAGCCCGAAGCCCATGTTGTCGCGGATGTTCATGTGCGGGTAGAGCGCGTAACTCTGGAACACCATCGCGATGTCCCGGTCACGGGGTGCGAGGTCGTTGACGAGCCGGTCGCCGATGTAGATCTCGCCGGAGCTGATGGTCTCGAGGCCGGCGATCATCCGCAGCGCGGTCGTCTTGCCGCAGCCCGAGGGACCCACCAGAACGGCGAATTCCTTGTCCTCGACCTCGATGGACAGGTTGTCCACGACCTTGGTCGCCCCGTACTGCTTGACGACGTTCTTCAGGGTCACACCGGACATTGCGCAGGGCTCGTGGATTGGAATGCCGGGAAGGAAGCTCGCCGTTGCCCCATCCGCGTCGCGGGTCGAGGGTTGTGTGGATTGAAGTCGTCGTCGAAACGGTGCCCGGCAATACGGTCATCGCGCACGTCGGTGCGGCCCGGTCCAGGCCGCCGGCAATTCCATGGCCCAGGGTGCCGTGCCGTCATCATTCGATCACCCAACGGCATGCCGGGACATCGCATCGAGCCGCAGGGAAGGAACTGCTGCCGCGGCAGGCGCACGAGACACCATAGCGTTGCCCGCACCCCCCCCGCGTGGATCACCATCGCGAACCCCTCCGGAGTTCAATTCCGCACGCGATTCCGCCCGGAGGTATTGATGCACGTCAAGGAGGTTCGAATCCACCGGCGCGCCGCGGCCGGTACTTCTCGCCTGGACGACCGCCATGGCCGACTACCAGCGGCCGCTGGCGCTGCCCCTGGCGACGCGATCCGATGGTGCGGCAGCCGCGCGCGCAGCCCCCGGCAGCATTGCGGCCGCAGCCAAGGATCGGGAGTGGCTCCACATGGCCCCTCAGGAATCCGCTTGAATGTGGGTCTTGCCGATATGCCGCATCAGCCACAGGCCGTAAAGGGCGTTCGGCAGCACCAGCAGGATTGGCACGAAAGTCATCAGGGTCATGGGTCCACCACCACTGCTGGCCTGGGCCTCGCCGCTGCGGGCTGCCGCCACGGTGAAAGTCGCAAAGTCCCACAGACCGTGGACGATGATGCAGGGCCACAGCGACCCGGTGCGCAGGCGCAGGGCGATGAACAGCAGGCCGCTCAACGCCGCCGCCGCCGACTGGATCAAGGCCGAGCGAAGTTCGCCGGTCATGAACACGTTCAGGATGTGGATGGCGCCGAATGCCAGCGTCGTTAATGCCACCGCCGGCCAGATCGACACCGTGCGCCGGAACGCCTGCAGCAGCACGCCGCGGAACATCAACTCTTCCGACAACCCGACCAGGAAGGTGTTGAACAGGATCCACAGCAACACCCCCACGGGGGGCAGCCCGAAGACCACGGCCAGACCCAGGCCGACGACGATGTAGAGCACGGGCAGCCAGGTCAACAGCAGGCTGCGCCCGGATGCGAACCTGTTCAGGCCGACGTCGCGCCATTCCTGCCACACGACCAAGGCCAGCAGGAACAGCGCCGCCAGCAGGAAGGGCCAGCCCAGGCCGCGTGTCACGGCCTCCGTCAGTTGCCCTTGGCCGGTGTGGATCTGCCCGCCGACCACGGTGATGAGCAGCCAGCCCACGAAGGCGGCGAGCGAAATCGCGACTCTCTTGTTCATGGTTTGTCGGCAACCGTGTTGAGCGGCAGGCGGGGCCCGGCGCAGGTTCTTGTGAATCCGAGCTGGGTGCGCATTGTCAAGCTCAAGCGGGCGGCGCGCGCAGTCGCAGCCAACGCAGGATCACGGTGGCCGCCAGCACGCCCCCCGCCAGTGCCGCGAAGAACAGCGACCGTGCCGTGCCGGCATAGCCAAACCAGGCCGCAACGAGCAACGCCAAGGCGAGCGCGGCCCCAAGGACCGGGCGCTTGTACGAGGGCGCGACGATGACGGCCACGCCCGCGACAATGATGACCGTCAGTGCCGCCCCGCCGTGCTTGATCACCTCGAGTATCGCTCCGAGAGTGCGGTTGCTGCAGATGCCCCGATCGAAGTCCGCGACCGGGCAGAGGTGTTGTTCCACGAGGTAGTGAGTGGCGATGGTCGCCGCAATCGTCATGTAGAACGCCGCCGCAGACGCGGGCACGAGCACAAGCCACCGGAGCACGCGCATGAGTTGTCAGAGCGCCTGCGAGCGCCGCAGCCCTTTAACGGCCTCGAAAGTCGGACTCGGTCGATTCGCCTGCACTGCAGAACGCTGCACGGCAGGAGTGAAGCGGGTCGCTCTCATCGGCCGCCTGTCAGTAGCGCGTTGGGCACATCGTGGTGTTCGTCGCGGCCGATCTAGAGTTCGGTGAAGGCGTTGATCTCCGGTTCGCCGGCCGGGATCTCGGCGCGCTGCAGCAGGTGACCTGCGGCATTGCGATAGAAGTCCTTGCGCAGGCTTCCGCCCTTGTCCGTCTTGGCGGGGGAGTAGCCCGGCGTGGATCCGTCGCCAACAGCGTGAAGACCAGGCCCGGCCGATGCCGCCGCGGCAAGGCGGCGCAACAGCGCGCGAGGCTGCGGTTTCATTGTTGACCTTATCGGGGCTTTGTACGTGCGGATCACTGGGACGGACAACGGACAATCATTTCAGGCACACACGGCTCAGTGTGGAGGCGCCAGCTACGCGCGCACCCTCCACCCCGGCCCCGGCCCCGGCCACGGCCCTGCAAGGGTGGCCAGAGGCAGGAACGCCCGGGCGGATCAGCGGACCGGCCCCGGAATGGTGGCCGGCGAACACGCATCCTCGCCGAGGTAGCGTCCCGCCACCCAGCCGACGGTCCCCCGGAAGTCGACCTTGCACCAGCGAGGATTCTCCGCCTCTCGGCGACGCTTGGCTTCCTCGCTCAGCGTGGTGAACTCCTCGAAGGTCAGCCCACCCTGGCAGCCGAGGCTGCGCAGGCAGGTCGCGTTCGACGGGATGCGCGCGAGCGGCGCCGACGCCGTCGACGGCTCCGCCCGCAGCGTCAGGTGGTGCCCGGGCGACACGCCGCGCACGCGATAGTGATCGGGGCCGTCCGCGGTCGCCTGCGCAGCACCGGCCACCACCACCATTGCCGAGGCAACGGCGGCAAGCGCCGCGCGTTGGCACCGTGCCGACCAGCCGGGCGCGAACCGCCCCGGCGGCGCAGCTTGCTCAGCCGCCTTTGAGGAACGCATCGGGAATCTCGTAGCGCTCGTCGTCGCCCACCTTGACCACCGTCACGTCGCCCTGCCGCGTGGCCGTCACCGGATCCATCGTGTCCGCGGCCACCGGCTTGCCTTGCACGAACAGGATGCGCCGCTGCACGCCGTCCTTGCCGATCGCCTCGAAAGTCGCCGTGCCGTCGTTGCCGCGGCGGACGACGCCCGCGTCGCAGGACTTCACGTCCGCCTGGTACGGCAGGGTGCACGGCACCTTCGCCGTCGCGTGATACGCCGTACCCGCGACCTTCGCGTCCCGCGCCGCGGACAGGGGCGGCAGCGGCTTGCCGGTCACGGCCACGGTCAGCGTGTACTTCGACGACTCGTTCCGGCGCGCCGCCGGGCGCATCAGGTAGACGCGGATCGCGTAGTCGCCGTCGGCCGGCAGCATCCCCGACCAGGACCGCTCGCCGGTTGTGCTGCTCACGTACATCGCGACGTTGGCCGAACCGGGAGGCAGCACGTTGAAGTCGTTCTGGGCGTTCGTGCCCTGCAGCTTCACCTCCAGCGTCTGCCCCGCGGCCGCCCGCACCAGGTAGTCCACGTCGGCGTTGCCCTTGAGCGTGCCCTTGAGCGTCGCCGACGACGCGCCCTTCGCAAAGGTCACGCGCTCCTTGCGCGGACCCGCCGGCCCGTCGGCCGCGAATGCCGTACCCGCCAGGGCCAGCGCCGCGACGGCGGCAAGCAAGCGTGTTCTCATCGTGTTCATCGTGTTCCTCACCAGATCGTGACCCGTTCACTCGGGTCGAGCCACATGCGGTCGCCCGCGCGAATGCCGAATGCCTCGTAGAACGCCTTCTCGTGCTGCGACGGCGCGGCCATCCGGTACACGCCCGGTGGATGACCGTCCACGGGCAGAAGCTGCCGCATCGCCCCCTCGTTCGTCTTGTCGGCCCACAGTTGTGCCCATGCCAGGAAGCAGCGCTGCGGGGGCGTGAAGCCGTCGATCGTGCGATTGGCTCCGGGATGGTCGCGCAGGTGCTCCCGCAGCGCCGCATAGCCCAGCGCGACACCGCCGACGTCGGCCAGGTTTTCGCCGACCTCGATCGCGCCGTTCAGCCTGAGCCCGGGCAGGATCTCGAATGCGTCGGCCTGCTTCGCGAGCTTCGCGGTCTCGTCCGCGAAGCGCTTTGCGTCCACTTGCGTCCACCAGTCGCGCACGTTGCCCTTGGCGTCGTAGAGCCGCCCCTGCGAATCGAAACCGTGGGTCAGCTCGTGCCCGATCACCGCGCCCATCGCGCAGTAATTGACGGCCGGGTCCGCCTTGGCGTCGTAGAACGGCGGCTGCAGGAACGCGGCGGGAATCTCGATGCCGTTCCAGCTCATGTCGTACCCGGCGTTGATCACGATCGGCAGTGTCTGATCCGGCACGGCGAACTGGTCGAGCTCCACGGGCTTGCCGAACTTGGCCAGCTCGCGCCGCACCAGGTACTCGTTGAGCCGCATCGCGTTGCCGGCGTAGTCGTCGCGGCGCACGTCCACGCCTGTGTAGTCGATCCACTTCGCCGGATAGCCGACCCGGATCACGGTCTGGTCGAGCTTGGCCAGCGCCTGCACGCGCGTCTCCGCCGACAGCCAGCCGTTGCGCTCGATGCGGGCGCGGAATTGCGCCTTCACGCGCGCGACCATCGCCTCCACTTCGCGCCGCGACTCTGGGGTCATGTACTTGGCAACGTAGAGCTGCGACAGCGGATGCCCGAGCAGGCCGGGCGTCGCCTTGGCTACCTGCTTCTCGCGTGGCGGCGTCACGTCCTTGCCGTACAGGACGACGTTGAGCGCCGCATTGGGCGCATCGAACGCGGGCGTGAGGTAGGGCATCATCTTGCGCAGCAACTCGTACTGCAGGTACGTGCGCGTGTCTTCCGGCGGGGACTCCGCCAGGATCGCATTGCGCTCGCGTACCGCGTCGACGCCGACGACCACGACCTCCCCGCCGGTGGGCAAGCCGATCGACCGGAAGTAGGCGTCGAGGTCCACGTTGGACACGAGTCGCTTGACCTCGGCGTACGGCATGGGGACGAAGCGCTTGGCCGGGTCGCGCTTCTCCAGCGGCGTGAGCTTCTTCTTCGCGACCCGCGTCTCGATGGCAAGCACCTTCTGCGCCGCCGCGCGCGCCGCGTCCGGCTTCCAGCCCGCGATCTCGAGGTCGGCGGCGATCTTCGCGACGTAGCCGTCGCGAATGCGCTGCGCGTCGGGCTTGAGATAGTTGTCGAGGCCGAGCGGCAGGTCCGCGTCGCCGACATAGATCGCCATCCGGGTGCGGTCCTGCGGATGCGGCGACACCAGCACGGCCAGGATCACCGAATCGCCTGTGATCAGCTGCAGGCGGGAGAGCTCCTGCGCCAGCGCGGTCGGGCCCTGCAACGTCGCGATGCGCTCGAACTCGGATGCGAGCGGCTGCACGCCCAGGGCTTTGAGGCGCGCGACGTCCATGCCCGACGCGTAGAAGTCGCCGACCTGCTGCGCCGGCGAGCCTCTCTGCGCCGCGCCGCTCGTGCGCGCTGCCTCCTGCAGGAGGTCGCGCAACTGGCTGGCGACCGTTTCCTGCATCACGAGATAGCCGGAGATCTCCAGCTTGTCGCCGGGAATCTTCGCGGCGTCGAGCCAGCGGCCGCCCGCGTAGCGCCGGAAGTCCTGCCGCGGGTCCGCCGTGGTGTCCATCTTCGACGGCGAGAAGCCGAGCGGGAACCCAAAGTTCCCGGCAGCGTCGGCGGACGCGGGCGGCGCCGCGTCCGTCGGCTTGGCGGGGGTCGAGCACGCCGGCAGCAGCAGCGTGGCGGACACCGCAAGTGCTGCGCCGAGGATCCGGCGGTTCGGGGCGGAACGGCTCATGGGTGAAGTCCTGGGTCTGGGGTCTTGCCGGATCGCCGGTCCCATTGCCAAAGTTGCACGGCAAGCGGGACGCCGCGCGCACGAGCGCTCGCGGTCAGGCGAACGGGCGCGTGCGCCGTGCAGCGGACCGTCGCCTGACTACTGCTGCGAGTAGGTGCCCCAGGTGGGGTTGTTCCGGTAGGGGTAGTTCCCCGAGATCCGTCGTCCGGACGAGATCTTGTGGTTTTGCCCGCCGGGCAGGTTGGGATAGTCGCCCGGGCCGTACGTATGGCAGTCGCCCTGGAAGTTGGCGTCGGTGCAGAACACCCAGTAGCCGGACTCGACGCGCAGCGAGCGCGCCTTGTCGTTGAAGCCGACGCTGGTCGAGGTTGTTGACGCCTCCGGCGTTCACCACGAACGCCTCGCCCGAGAGGTTGTAACCCGAGAACAGCACGGCGCGGGACCCGGAGCCCCAGTTGCCGCCCTGGTAGTTGTTGCCGTTGTAGGTATAGCGGTTGTTGTAGCCGCTGTCGCTGTTGTACGAATGGTTGCCGCTCCAGCCGCCGCCGCCGTCCGGGGTCCACCCGAGCTCGCGAACCGACGAAACCTTGTCGTTCATGCCCATCGCGCGCAGCGACGGATACTCGCCGGGCCCCAGCGTCACGCAGCTGCCGCCGAAGTACGCGTCGCCGCACAGCTGCCACCGGCCGCTGCGCACGTTGACCGACGACGCCCTGTCGTTGAACCCGCTGTCGTTCAGGTTGGCCACGCTGTTGGACGCTCGGAAGCTGCGTCCGCTGAAGTTGTCGTTCTCGTACAGAACGATCTGCGCGCTTGCCGCGACCGCATGCGTGGCGGCGACCATTCCGACGGCGACGACCTCGAGCCATTTGAGCATTTCGGTTCCCCATCACGTGTAATGCACCCCGCTCACCAAAGTCGAACTTTGGCGACAGGGCGCGAGTTTCGAACGCGATCCTCGCGGTCGAGCCCACACGGACGATGCCCCCGGAATGGTGCACGAGTCATCCATCCCGCCGGCAACGCACGCCCAAGAGGTAAAATACCAATCTATCGACGAGGTCGCTATCCGGAAACCGAGCAAGCCCGCTTTCGGGGCTTGGACAAATGCGAAATCCACACGGGTTCAGCCCCCCGCCGCCCTCCTCGGCCCGGTTCCGGTCGGACCACCTCGACGAAATCCACGCGTTCATCGCGGCGTATGACGGCAATCACCGACGCGCGGTGCTGAGCCCCGGACCGCTGGGATACTCCGCGCGCACCGCTCGATGCGGAGAAGTCGACCTCGGCTGGGGATACACCCGAGTTCGGCAGAAGGTCCGCGGGGTTCCGCAGAACGCGATCCTGCAGGTGCCGCTGGGGCGAAGGCACGTCTACGCCTTGGGCGGCAGGACCCTGGAAGCGCGCCCCGACACCGCCGTCCTGCTTGCGCCGGGGCAGGAATACACGCTCCATTTCGAGCCAGACGATTGCCTCGTCATCCTGCGCATGCCGGGTTCCGCGCTCGCGGACGAACTTGTCGACCGCGACCCGGCCACGGGAATCACGAGCCTCGGCACGCGCGAGGTCCCGCTGGCAGGCCATCGCCTGGGCGCGCTTGCCGCCATCCACCGGATGCTGGTCGACGCCACGACGCCGAAGTCCGGGAACGCTTCCGCGCCCCGCGCCGGGCAGCTGCAGGCGCGACTTTGCAGCTGGCTTGCAGACCAGGTCCTGGGGACCCGCCCTTCATCGTCGGTACCGACGCTGGGCATCCAGCGCACCCGCATGGTCGAGGCGTGGGTCGATGCCCATCTCGCGACCCCGATCACGCTCGGCCGCCTGTGCAGAGTGGCCGGTGTCGGCGACCGCTACCTCGAGTCCGCGTTCCGGGCGCATCGCGGCCAGACGCCGCTGCAATTCGTCATGGCCCGGCGGCTCGCGTGGGTGCGGCGCAGCCTGCTGGAGTCCGCGCCGGGCGATTCGGTGACGCAACTTGCCCACGATGCCGGATTCGTCCATCTCGGCCGGTTCGCCGCCCGCTATCGGAGCGCTTACGGCGAGTCGCCTTCGGCAACACTTCGGCGCGGCTCGGGCTGGTCCTGAAGCCAACCGGCCACGGCACGGAGGGCGCCTGCCTTGGCCGTGCGGTGCGCCACCTTGAGGACCCATGACGTTCGCCGTGCCCATACCGGGCCTTGACGCCATTGCACGACCTGCGAGAATGCCGCGCGCGAGCCTCCGCCCTGCGGTGGTTCGACTTCCGGCCTTGAAACCTCTCCTCGCTCTCATCCTCGCCATCGCGTTGCCGGCCCACGCGGCGCTTTTCAGCAATGGGACGTCGCCGGCCGAAGCCGGGAAGTCGCCGGAGACGGTGACCATCGATCACGGCCCGTTCCGCATCGTCGCCCAGGGACGCCGCGTTTCCACCGGCACGTTCCCGAACCAGGGCGGCAACCCGTTCGCCACGATGGAGGTCACAGGGTTTTCGGTGTACCACCGGGACAAGCCGGTCGTCGTGACCCACGGCGACCGCACCATCGCGCGCTTCTGGCGAGTCGCCATCCTGGCCGACGCCCCGCGGCCGGCACTGCTCGCGTCGACGACCGACTTCCACCTCATGACCGAGGAGAACGGCGTCGCGGTCGTCCGCTCGCTGGGCAGGCCGACGACCGACATGGCCGACTACCAGTGGCTCGACGGCGCCGGCGGGCAGCCCGCGGCAGTCGCCTCGTTCGGCATCGAGAAGGTCACGCAGGAGCAGCTGCCGCTCGCCGGGGGCCGCTGGCTGCTGTTGTCCGCGCAGGCGGTGCTCGACGTGAAGTCGCTGCGTGTCTACCCGGTCGCCTACCACGTGCCGCAGGGCAGGCCCCTGCAGGGCGTCGGCGGACCGCTGGCGCTGGCCTTCTCGCCCGGCCGGACGCAGTACGTGACCTACGGCTCGTCGGTGACACTGGTCGAGAACGGCGATTACGTGACCGGACTTTCAGTGGTCGACATCCCGACCGGGGTCGCCTACGGCCTGCCGCTCAAACCCGGCGAGAAGCGCTTCCGCACCATGGAAGACCTGACGCCGCGCTGGCTCGCGCACTACTACGAGTGGCGCAACGACGCCGCCGGGGGCGAGCGGCTCGTCCCCCGCAGCAACGTGTTGCCGCTGCCGCACGCGGGCCGGCTCGAGCCGCACACCATCCGCCTCGCCGGGCGCTCGGGCACGAGCGAGTACCCGACGATGACCTACGTTCTGCAACAGGCAACCGAGGGCCTCGTCTCCGCGCTCGAGCAGTTCGCCGTCACGCGCTTCGGAGCGACGCGTGGGCCCCGTGCCAACGCCTACGCCAGCGAGCGGCTGCAGGCGCAAGGCTGCCCCGGGGGCATGGAAGCCAAGGTCTACTTCGGCAGCGAGAACGAGATGCGCGTCGTGCTGGAAGCCGTGGGCTCGGGCTACGACGACCGGGTGGCCTGCGCGGCCGTGATCGAGAAGATCGGCCGCGCGTTCGAGGGCGAGCTCGCCCGCGGGCGCTACCAGGAGTTCTTTGCCGCCGATTGAGTGCGGGCGCGGGGCGCCCTGGCGATCTATTGCCGAGTGCTGTGAGAAAGGCGGGGCCGCGCAGGCGCTGTCCTACGGCAACGAAGCGCAGGTGCGCTCGATGCCAGGCCTCGTGGCCAACGAGACGCGGCTCTATCCGTCGGGCGACTTCGAGGATTTCCTGCAGACGATCTTCGAACGGGTCGAACGGGACCCGGAGAAGGCGTCATTGCGGCTGTGCTGCCGAATCCCACTGCGCAGTGGGAAGAAGGTGGCGTCCACAGGGCGATGCTCTGGGAGGTCGACCGTCCATCCTGGCGCGAGGCGCTTACCCGCGCCCCCGCGGCCGTGAAGGATCTCGGGACGCGCGGCGGGCGCCCCTCCTTGGCTCGCGCGGTCGTGGCGACGAACAATCCGGAGTTCCTCAGCGAGGTCGCCGGAGCGCTGCCGCGCTGCGCTCTGAATCGCGGCGATCCTCCTCCAGCGCCCCGGGCGGCAGCCTACGCCGCATCCCGGTCTTCCCGCAGCACATCGTAACGCGGGCGTGAGGGTGGAACGGGACCCCGTCGGAACGCCGACATCACTGGCTGCTGCAAACGGGAAATTCGCATGCAAGGAATTGCGCGCGGCACCTCACGACGGCGGCACATAGGGATTGATCCGACGCGAGGAGGCGCACATGAAGCTCCCCGCGCGTAGACCAGTCATCGAAGCGGCCCGGCGAGTTATCCCCTTAACGGTCGGCGTCGTGATCGGAACGATGATCGCCGCACTCATGTGGTCCCTCGTACCCTGATGGGGTCGCAAGGCTGCAGAAATATAGATCGTAGGCTGATCACTTGACTCTTGTGCGCAGCAATCTGATGTGCCGGCGGTCAGCTATTCGATGCGCATCCGCTTTCAGCTGTTCCCGAAACAGCTCATCCCACCCTTGAGCCGTACCCCCTCGACAGTGGACAATCAATGCGTCTGTCCGCCCTCGGCGTGCAAGCCGAAGGTCTTGGATGTCACTAACTGCGAGTCTGACCATGAATGAATCGGCACCGCTGGCAATGATCGTGCACCTGCTTGGCGGACTCGCGCTCTTCCTGTACGGCATGGAGAAGATGACGGACGGGCTGAAGGCGGCCGCCGGCAAGCAGATGAGCACCCTGCTGGCCAGGCTGACGGGAAACCGCATTCTGGGCGCCATCACCGGCGCCATCGTCACCGCGGTAATCCAGTCCTCATCGGTGACGACTGTGCTTGTCGTGGGCTTCGTCAGTGCCGGACTCATGACCTTGGTGCAGTCGGTCGGCGTGATCTTCGGTGCCAACGTGGGCACCACGGTGACGGCCCAGATCGTCGCTTTCAACACGACTGCGCTCGCCTTGCCACTGATTGCAATCGGGTTCGTCATCACCTTCGCCTGGAAGCAGGGTGTGGCGCGCCACTATGGCGCGATGCTGATGGGGCTTGGCCTGCTGTTCTATGGCATGTCGACGATGGGCGCGGCAATGGCGCCATTGCGGACCAACCAGAGTTTTGCGGAGCTCCTGCAGTCCTTGCAGAATCCCGTTCTCGGCATGCTTGCCGGCGCGATCTTTACCGCCCTGGTGCAATCATCCTCGGCAACCATTGGTCTTGCGGTGGTCATGGCGACTCAGGGATTGCTATCCCTGCCCGCGGGGATCGCGATCCTCTTTGGCGCAAAGATCGGTACGGGGATCACGGCCATACTGGCCGGGATCGGCAAGCCGCAGGATGCGAAACGCGCGGCCGTCGTGCATGTCCTGTTCAATGTGATGGGCGCCGCCATCTGGCTGCCGTTCATCCCGCAGCTTGCCTTGCTGGCCCAAGCCGTTTCGCCGGTCGCCTCGCATCTGCAGGGAGTTGAGCGGCTCGCCGAGGAGGTGCCGCGCCAGATCGCGAACGCGGCAACGATCTGGGCTACCGCCAACACCGCGATCTTCCTGCCGTTCGCCGGATTGTTCGCGAGCCTGGCCATCAAGCTCATTCCGGACCGCGCCGTTGCGCCGACGGAGATCATCCGACCCCGGTATCTCGACGACGAAATGATCCGGGTGCCATCGCTGGCCCTCGGGCGGGCACGGATGGAACTTGGGCACATGAGTCAGATCACCGACAACATGCTTGCCGGCGTCAAATCAGTCTTTCAATCGAGAGACCCTGGTGCCCTCGGACAGCAGTTCGACCAGATCGTGGTGTTGCGAGAAGCAGTGCTCACCTACCTTCAGCACATCGGGCGCAGCGAGTTGAGCGACGGCGAAGCCGAGGAGCATGCGCGGTTGATTGCCGCAACCGGCGAAATAGAAATCATGAGTGCCGCAATCAGCCGCGAACTGGCGCCGCTGGCCCAGGCAGTCGAGGCGGCAGGTATCGTCCGATCGGCGGAGACGATGGAACGGCTGGATCGGCTGCTGCACGCCATTCCGGAAGCGGCCCGAACTGCGCTGCGCGCACTGGTGGAGATGGACGAGCAGGCAGCGCAGACGGTGGTCGCGAAGCGAATCGAGATACTGGATCTAGCGGCCGATCTGCAGAGGCAGCAGGCTGCGCGCCTGACCGAGGACGACCCGAATCGCCTTCTGAGGGATCGTGTGCTGCTCGACCTGCTCGACAAGCTCCGGCGCCTATACAGTGTGTCCGAGCACATGGCGATTTCGGTGCTGCCACGGAGCGTTCTCGCGGGAGAGCTTTACTCGTAGCCTGCCGTCGACCCGGGATGTGCAGTAGCGAGGCCGCCGCCGGTACCGCCAGTCCACCCGCGCCGAACGTGCTGACCGGTAGTGTGCATCGGGCAGAGGCGCGCAGGAGCGTGCCACGCATGGCTATGCGCGGAACCGGGCATTCAAGAGGATCGAGACGGAAAAAACATACCCAGGCCTGGGTATAACTGGCGTCCCCAGGGGGATTCGAACCCCCGTACTCACCGTGAAAGGGTGATGTCCTAGGCCTCTAGACGATGGGGACCTGTCGGGCGCCGCGACGCGATGTGGCAACGGCAAGAACAGCGTCGGCGGTCAGGTCGGTGGTGGAGGTAAGCGGGATCGAACCGCTGACCTCTTGCATGCCATGCAAGCGCTCTCCCAGCTGAGCTATACCCCCACGGGCAAACCGAAATTATAGCGGGACGGCCAAATGTTGGCAAATGCGGGGCACGCCCGCAGTCGTGGGCGGGGTCGCGCCGCGCGCGCCCGGCTTCGGCGGGCGGCGCGGATCGGCTATCATCGGCGCCGGCGCGCGCGGTTCGCCACGCACGGCCGCTTGCCCGGCGCCCCTGCCGCGCGTCGCGACCGAACCCATGCCCACCCTGCCCCAACCCGCCCCGATCGACCTCGCCGGCCGCGTGATCCTGATCACCGGCGCCACCGGCGGCCTCGGCGCGCCGCTCGCGCGCGCCTGCGCCGCCGCCGGCGCGACCGTCGTGCTGCACGGCCGGGTCGTGCGCAAGCTCGAGGCGCTGTACGACGACATCGTCGGGGCGGGCCACCCCGAGCCGGCGATCCTGCCGCTCGACCTCGCGCAGGCCGAGGCCGCCGACTACGCCAACGCTTTGGGCGCGGTCCGGGCTCAGCTGCACCGCCTGGACGGCGTCGTGCACACCGCGGTGCACCTGGGCTCGCTGGGGCCGATCGAGCACCAGCCCTTCGACACCTGGCAGAAGGTGCTGCGCGTCAACGTCGCCGCGGCCGCCGCGCTGACCCGCGCCGCGATGCCGCTCCTCGACGCCGCGCCCGACGCCGCCGTCGTCGTCACCCTCGACGATCACGCGCTGGCGCCGCGCGCGTACTGGGGCGCGTACGGCGCCGCGAAGGCGGCGCTGGCGGCGCTGGCGGCGACGCTGGCCGACGAATGGGAGAACCGACCCCACCTGCGCGCCTGCGCCGTCGTCCCGGGCCCGGTCCGCTCGCCGTTGCGGACGCTGACGCACCCGGGCGAGGACAAGGCGGCGCTGCGTCCGATCGCCGACCTGGTGCCGCTGTACCTGGGCCTGCTCGGCGGCGCCGATGCCGCGCGCGGCGTGCTGGTCGACGGCCGCGCATGGCTTGCCGGTCAGGCCGCGACGTCGCCGCTGATCGTCCGCGCCCCGGACGCGGCGACCCGGACCGCGCCGCCCGCCACGACGACGGCACCCGGCGCGCCGGCGGACGCGGAAGCGCCCGCCTCCAATGCGCCCTTCTTCCGCCGGCACGCGTCCGTAGCGAAGCGCCACGCGCAGCTGCCGGTGCTCGTCGCCGGACAGCATGTCGGGCAGCAACAGCAAGGCCGGCGCGGGACGCCACCGGGACCCGCCGTCGGGGCGCCACACCACGCTGACGACGCGCGCGCCGACGTACGTGCAGGGCAATACGGTTCCCTCGCGCGTGTGGCCGTCGGCCCCCGTGACGGCGATGCGCCGGTCGAGCCCGAGGTGGATCAGCGCCGGCACGGACCGGCGCAGCGCGCGCAACCGCGCGTCGATGGCGACGACCGCCGCGGCAACCACGGCCAGTCGCGCCTCCCACGCCAGCGGCAACGCCAGCACGACGCCGGAGGTTGCGATGCCCGCGAGCGTGAACGCGACGGCCGCCCGGCGGGACGGTCGCGGTTCCAGGCGCAGGCGCGGCGCGGAGGGCATGGGCGAATTGGAGCGCCACGGCGCGCGGCGCGCCATCGGCCGCATGGCCGAGCCAATGGCCGACCCCGAACGGCCGACGCGAATGGTCGACGCGAATGGTCGACGCCAACGGCCGACGCGAACGGCCGACGCGAATGGCCGACGCGAGCGGCCGACGCGGTGACGGCAGCGCACGGACGCGCGCCGCGCCCGCTCGAGCGGTCGGCTCAGGCCGGCGTCTGCCCCGCCAGCAGCAGCCAGGTCGCGACGACGGTGTCGGGGTTGAGCGAGATGCTCTCGATGCCCTCGCCCACCAGCCACTGCGCCAGGTCCGGATGGTCGGACGGGCCCTGGCCGCAGATGCCGATGTACTTGTCGGCCTTGCGACAGGCGGCGATCGCCATCGACAGCATCATCTTGACCGCGTCGTTGCGCTCGTCGAAGGTCGAGGCGATCGGGCCGCCGGAATCGCGGTCGATCGCCAGCGTCATCTGCGTCATGTCGTTGCTGCCGATCGAGAAGCCGTCGAAGTGCTCGAGGAAGCGGTCGGCCAGCAGCGAGTTCGACGGAATCTCGCACATCATGATGAGGCGCAGCCCGTGCTTCCCCCGCTCGAGGCCCTGCGTCTTCAGCAGCGCGACGACCTGCTCGGCCTCGGTGAGCGTGCGGACGAACGGGATCATCAGCTCGACGTTGGTGAAGCCCATGTCCTCGCGCACCCGCCGCATCGCCCGGCATTCGAGGGCGAAGCAGTCGTGGAACTCGGGCGCGATGTAGCGCGACGCGCCGCGGAAGCCCAGCATCGGGTTCTCCTCGTGCGGCTCGTAGCGCTGGCCGCCGACGAGGTTCGAGTACTCGTTCGACTTGAAGTCCGACAGCCGGACGATCACCTTCTTGGGCCAGAACGCCGCGGCGATGGTCGCGACGCCCTCGGCGATCTTGGCCACGTAGAACTCGACCGGATCCGCGTAGCCGCCGATGCGGCGGCCGATCTCGGCCTTGAGCTCGGCCGGCTGCCGGTCGAACTCGAGCAGCGCCTTCGGGTGGATGCCGACGTTGCGGTTGATGATGAATTCGAGGCGCGCGAGGCCGACCCCCTCGTTGGGCAGCCGGCGGAACGAGAAAGCGAGCTCCGGATTGCCGACGTTCATCATCAGCTTGGTCGGGCACGGCGGCATCCGGTCGAGCGCGACGTCGACGATCTCGACCTCGAGCCTGCCTTCGTAGACGTGGCCGGTGTCGCCCTCGCAGCAGGCGACGGTGACCAGCGCGCCCTCCGCGAGCACGCTGGTGGCGTCGCCGCAGCCGACCACCGCGGGGATTCCCAGCTCGCGGGCGATGATCGCCGCGTGGCAGGTCCGGCCGCCGCGGTTGGTGACGATCGCAGCGGCGCGCTTCATCACCGGCTCCCAGTCGGGGTCGGTCATGTCGGCCACCAGCACGTCGCCCGGCTGGACTTCGGCCATCCGCGCCGCCGACTTCACGACGCGCACCCGACCCTGCCCCACCTTCTGGCCGATGGCGCGGCCGCTGGCAAGGACCGCGGATTTGGACTGCAGCCGGTAGCGGCGCAGGTTCTCGCCGCTTTCGCGCGACCGCACCGTCTCCGGCCGCGCCTGCAGGATGTAGAGCTTGCCGTCGCCGCCGTCGCGGCCCCATTCGACGTCCATCGGACGGCCGTAATGCTGCTCGATGAGGACCGCGAAGCGCGCCAGCTCCTCGACTTCGGCGTCGGTGATCGAGAAGCGATGGCGGTCGTCGTCGGCCACCGGGACGGTGACGGTCGACCTGCCGGCGGCCTGCGCGTCGGCGAACACCATCTTGATCGCCTTGGCGCCGAGCGTCTTGCGCAGGATCGCCGGGCGACCCGCGGCGAGGTTCGGCTTGTAGACGTAGAACTCGTCAGGATTCACGGCACCCTGGACGACGGTCTCGCCCAGGCCCCACGACGCGGTGATGAACACGACCTGGTCGAACCCCGACTCGGTGTCGAGCGTGAACAGCACGCCGGACGCGCCCTCGTCGCTGCGGACCATTCGCTGGATGCCGGCCGACAGCGCGACGTGCTCGTGGGCGTAGCCCTGGTGGACGCGGTAGGCGATCGCGCGGTCGTTGTAGAGGCTTGCGAAAACCTCCTTCACCGCATGAAGAATATTCTGCAAGCCGCTGATGTTTAAGAATGTTTCCTGCTGGCCGGCGAACGACGCGTCGGGCAGGTCCTCGGCCGTCGCCGACGACCGGACCGCGAACGAGGCGCCCGGCACGCCTGCCGCCAACGCCCCGTACGCGGTCGCGATGTCCCGGTCCAGGGCTGGCGGCAGCGGTGCCGCGACGATCCAGCCGCGGATCTCGGCGCCGGCGCGGGCAAGCTCGGTGACGTCGTCGACGTCGAACGACGCGAGCCGGGCGGCGATGCGCGCCTCGAGGTCGTTGTGGGCCAGGAATTCGCGAAACGCGAAGGCCGTGGTGGCGAAGCCGCCCGGGACGCGGATGCCGGCACCCGCGAGCTGGCTGATCATTTCGCCGAGCGAGGCATTCTTGCCGCCGACGCGTTCGACATCCGTCATGCGCAGGTGATCGAACGCGATCACCCGTTGCGATTCCGCCATCCTCGGGCCCCCAGGTTGTGGCGCCGCATCCTGCGCGCGGCGGTGGCCGGCCCGTGGTGCGTTCCGCGGGCACGGTCGGCGTTCAGGCGTCGTGCTGCGCTGCGGCAGCCGACGCCGGAAACGAGCCATTTTACTCCGGGCGGTTCGGCGGACGCGAAAGCCTGCTGCGGCGCGTCATCGCGGGCTTGCGGGGCGATGGCCCGGGTGGCCGGCAACGGCCGGTGCGGAACCAGCGCGTAACAGGAGCTGAACCCGCGCCGCAATGAAAAGCGCCGGTCGCGCCGGCGCTGTCTGCCCTGGATCGGGGGGACCGCGTCAGGTCGCGTGGCCACCCGCCGGATGCGGCGTGCCCGGCATCCCGATGTCGCCGTCGAGGTCGTCGTCGATGGCGGCCGTCGCCATGCCCCCCACGCCCTGCTCCGCGCCGCGCGCGTGCTTGCTGCGCACCGCGCGCCGCAGGCTGCGGTAGAGGTCGGGGTGGGATTCCTTGAGGTAGCTGATGATCTCGAAGTCGACGCGCTTGACCTGCGACAGGTCGATCTGCTCGACGTGCACCAGGCGCAACAGCTCCCGCACCGGCTTGGGCATCTCGCGCCCGCTCTCGTAGCGCGAGCCGCCGCTTTGCGTGACGCCGATCTGCGTCCAGAACTGCTCCTGGTTCAGACCGAGCCGGCGACGGATTTCACGGGGATTGAGAACGCGATCGAAAAGTTTCACGGAAGTGCGCCTCGTCGGTGAAGTTGGGTTCGGTCGCGGACGATGCTCGCAATCGGCACCGTGCCCGACCGGGTCCGCACTGTGCTGCGCTCGCCCGATGCGACGTGGGCTGCGGCCAACGTCGTTGCTATCCCAATGGCATATTCTCGATCGAATCGTCTCGCCAATGCAAGCTCCGTCTGTCCGCCTGGGGCCACCATCCCGCGGGCAGTGTTGCAGTAACGCCCATCCCGGGCGCCGACCGGGGCGCGACCGCCGGCTGTTACCATCCGGGTTGGAGCCGCCGGCGAGGAAGCGCGCAGCGGCCCCGGGGTTCGCCTTCCGGCCCGGGTCCCCGCCCCCTGCTCCGCACGTGGGCCCTGCCGGGCCGCCGATCATGCGCCGTTTCGACCTCCATTGCCATTCCACCCATTCCGACGGCCTGCTGTCGCCGTCGGAGCTGGTCGCCCGGGCTGCCGCGCGCGGGGTCGACGTCCTCGCGCTGACCGACCACGACGAACTGTCCGGGCTGGCCGAGGCCGGCGCGGCCGCCGATGCGGCGGGAATCAGCTTCGTGTGCGGGTCCGAGCTGTCCGTCACCTGGGAAGACCTCACCGTCCACGTCGTCGCGCTGCAGATCGATCCGGCGCACCCGGCGCTTGCGGCCGGGCTCGAGGCGATCCGCTCGGGGCGGACCGAACGCGGACGGCGGATCGGCGACGCGCTCGCGGTGGCGGGCATCCCGGGCGCGTGGGAAGGCGCGCGCCGCTACGTGACCAGCGAGCGGCTGGTGTCCCGCACCCACTTCGCCCGCTTCCTGGTCGAGACCGGGCACGCGAAGGAGATGAAGGACGTCTTCCGGCGCTACCTGGTTCCCGGCAGGCCCGGCTACGTCGCGCACGAATGGGCGCCGCTCGACCGGGCGATCGGCTGGATCCACGCCGCCGGCGGGCAGGCGGTGCTCGCCCACCCGGGCCGCTACAAGGTGTCCGACAGCGGCCTGCGGCGGCTCCTCGCCGACTTCCGCGACGCCGGGGGCGACGGCATCGAGGTGCTGTCGTCCGCCCACACCGCGGCGCAGTTCGCGCAGTTCGCCTCGCTGGCCCGCGTCTACGGCCTGCTCGCATCCTGCGGCTCCGATTACCACGGCCCGGGCGAGAGCTACCTCGACCTGGGTGACCTGCCGCCGCTGCCTGCCGGCGTGACGCCGGTCTGGTCGCGCTGGTGACCGCGGGCCCCGCCGATGCCGACCCGCCGCACCGTCTTCTTCGTGTCCGACCGCACCGGCATCACCGCCGAGATGCTGGGCAACTCGCTGCTGACGCAGTTCGAGGACTTCCAGTTCGAGCGGCAGACGATTCCCTTCGTCGATTCGCCCGAAAAGGCGGCCGCGGCGATCGCGCAGATCAACGAGACCGCGGTGCGCGAGGGCAAGCGGCCGATCGTGTTCAGCTCCGTCGTCGACGAGGCGATGGCGAAGGAGATCGAGGCGAAGGTCAACGCGCAGACGCTCGACCTGTTCCAGATCTTCATCGCGCCGCTGGAGGCCGAGCTCAACGCCAAGAGTTCGCACGCCGCCGGCCGTTCGCACGGGATCGCCAACAGCCACGAATACTTCGCGCGGATGGAGGCGATCAATTTCTCGCAGACGCACGACGACGGCGCGGCGACGCGCGACCTGTCGAAGGCGCAGGTCATCCTGGTCGGCGTCTCGCGCTGCGGCAAGACGCCCACGTCGCTCTATCTTGCGCTGCAGTTCGGCATCCGGGCCGCCAATTTCCCCTTCACCCCCGACGACTTCGCCGACCGGAGGCTGCCGGATTCGGTGCTGCCCTGGCGGGACCGGCTGTTCGGCCTGACCATCAACCCCGAGCGGCTGCAGCAGATCCGCGCCGAGCGGCGCCCGAACAGCAAGTACGCGTCGCTGGCGAACTGCCGCTACGAGGTGCGCGAATGCGAGGCGCTTTACGAGCGCGAGGGCATCCCGATGCTCGACACGACGGCGAAGTCGATCGAGGAGATCGCGACGACGATCGTCCACCGCGCCAAGCTGCAGCGGCACGTGTTCTAGCGGGACGCCGCCCCGATGCCCCCCGTCGCGCGGCCGGGCCGCAGGGGCGCGGCCGCAAGGTCGGGCCGCCGCGGACTCAGTCGAGGCCGTAGAATCGGCGCGCGGTGCCGCCGAGGATCGCGGCGCGGTCGTCGTCGGACCGCGCGGCCAGCAACGCCATCGTCGCCGCGTTCCAGCGCAGGTAGCCGCCCGCGAGCTCGACCACCGGCCAGTCGCTGCCCCACATCAGCCGTTGCGGGCCGAAGCACGCCAGCAGATGGTCGACGTAGCGGGCGAGCTCGTCGATGGTCCACGCGGGCGAGGCTTCGGTCACCAGCCCGGAGAGCTTGCAGCGCACCCTCGGATGCGCCGCCACCGCCGCGATGGCGTCCGCCCAGGCGTCGAACTCGCCGCGCGCGATCGGCGGCTTGCCGCCGTGATCGACGACCACGGCGAGTTCGGGCTGCTGCGCCAGCATTGTCGCCAGCGCGGGCAATTCGCGCGGCCGGACCAGCGCGTCGAAGCGCAGGTTCAGCCGCGGCAGCGCGGCGAGCGCCCGGCCGACGTCGGCGCGCAGCAGCCACGCGGGATCGGCGAGGTCCTGCAGCATCGGCCGCACCGCCTTCAGCAGCGGGTCGCGGGCGAGCCGCTTGAGCACGGGAATCGCGTCGGCGGCGGCAAGGTCGACCCAGCCGACGACGCCGCGGACGACGCCCCCGCTCGCGCGCGCCGTCGCCAGCAGGAACTCGGTCTCCGCGACCGTCGGCGCCGCCTGGACCAGCACCGTCGCGGTGATGCCCGTCGCGACGCGCAGCGGCTTCAGGTCGTCGAGCGTGAAGTCGCGGCGAATCGGTTCCGGTGCAGCTGTCAGCCAGCCGTAGTCGCCGCGCGCGAGCGACCACAGGTGATGGTGGGCGTCGACCCGGTCGCGGAGAGGCGCGCGCACGGTCGCGGCGTTCGGTGTTCGTTGCATGCCGCAATGATACTGTTACACTCGATTGCGCCGAAACTTCACCGGGCGCCCTCGACGCCCGACCCCGCACCCATGCTCCGCGGACTGCCGCCGCTGCTCACCGCCGACCTGCTGCACGCGCTCGCCTCGATGGGGCACGGCGACACCGTGGCCGTCGTCGACGCCAATTTTCCCGCGACTGCAACCGGCCGGCGGACCATCGAACTGGCCGGCGCATCGTCGCCCGAGACGCTCGACGCCGTCCTCGCCGTGCTGCCGCTCGACACCTTCGTCGCACCGGCGGCGTTCACGATGGAAGTCGTCGACGATCCCACCGCGGTCCCCGAGCCGGTGGCCGACTTCGCCGCCGTGTTCACCGAGCACGGGCTCGGCGACTGGGAAATCGGCCACCTGCCCCGCGCGGCGTTCTACCAGCGCGCGCGCGAGGCGTTCGCGGTCGTCCGCACGGGCGAGCTGCGACCGTACGGGAACATCCTGCTGACCAAGGGCGTGATCCACCGGTACGAGCCGCGACGCTGAGATGATCGTCGTATTCGGCTCGATCAACGCGGATCTCGTGGCGCGGGTCGCGCGCCTGCCGCGGGCCGGCGAGACGCTGGTCGGCGATTCGTTCGCCGTCGTTGCCGGCGGCAAGGGCGCGAACCAGGCGCTCGCGGCCCGCCGTGCGGGGGCGGACGTGCTGCTTGCCGGCGCGACCGGCGACGACGCGTTTCGCGCGCCGGCACTCGCCGGCCTGGCCGCGGCCGGCGTCGACCTGTCCCGCGTGCGCACCGTCGGCGCGCCGACCGGGATCGCGCTCATCCACGTCGACGCCGCAGGCCGCAACGCCATCACCGTCGTCGCCGGCGCCAACGCGCTCGCAGACCCGGACTCCGTCGACGACGCGGCCCTCGGCAAGGGCAGCACGCTGCTGCTGCAGTTCGAGGTGCCGCTCGCGGCGGTGACCGCGCTCGCGCAACGCGCGAAGGTGCGCGGCACGCGCGTGCTGCTCAACGCCGCGCCGGCGCTGCCCCCGTCCGCGGCGATCGCGGCGGCACTCGACGTCCTGGTCGTCAACGAGCACGAAGCGCAGGTGCTCGCCGGCGCCGCCGGGCTGCCTGAATCGCCGATCGCGTTCGCGGCCGCCTGGCACCGCCGGCACGGCACCGCGGTCGTCGTCACCCTCGGTGGTGCCGGGGCAGTCGCATCGGCGCAAGGACGCCTGCACGCGGCCGCCGCGCCGGAGGTTCACGTCGTCGACACCACCGGCGCGGGCGACGCCTTCGTCGGCGCACTCGCCGCCGGCCTCGACCGCGGACGCGACTGGCCGGCGGCGCTGGCGGGTGCCGTCGCCGCGGGCTCGCTGGCCTGCACCGCCTTCGGCGCGCAGGGCGCGCTGCCGGACGACGCCCGGATCGACGCGCTGGCGGCGCAGCTTGAAGTGCGGACTTCGCCGCTGCCGGATGCGTGACCCGCTGGTCGGGGGGCGGCACCTGATACCCTTGCCTATAGAAATCCCGCAACCCCGCCCATCACTCGCCACCCGGCCCGCCCATGACCCGACCACAATCGCGCCCCACGCTCGCGCTGTCCCTTGCGCTCCTGCTCGTGCTTGCCCTCGCCGCAGCGCCCGCCCGTGCGCTCGTCGACTACACCGACACCTGGTGGGCAGCGGCCGGCGCCGAACCCGGCTGGGGCGTCAATTTCACCCAGCAGAACCGGTTCCTCTACGGCACCTTCTACGTCTACGGCCCCGACGGCAAGGCGGTCTGGTACACGGCGCAGATGAACCGTGTCGGCGAAACGGAGGTCTACAGCGGCCCCGTCTACCGGGTGAGCGGTACCTGGTTCGGCGCACCGGTGTGGGCCGGCTACGACATCAACCAGGTCGGCAGCGCGAGCTTCGCCGCGTCGGCGGCTCATCGCGGAGTGCTGACGTGGAACGTCGACGGGACTGCCATGACCAAGAACATCGAGCGACTGGAGGTCGCCGCGGTGCCGGTCGAGGGCGTCTACATCGGCGGAGTGTCCGGCAGCTTTAGCGCGTCCTGCGACAACTCCACGTTTTCGCCGCAGCCGGTGCAGGTGCTGGTGACGCGCTCGACCGCCAACGTCATCAACATCGAATTCCGCACAGTCTCCATCCCGAGCACCTCGATCTGCATCATGGAAGGCCAAGGACGGCAGTATGGCCGAATGTGGCACCTCGCCAGTGCGACCTACGTCTGCGGGACCAAGTCCTATCCCACCGCAGAGATTGTCAAGATGCAGAAACTGGACGACGGCATCGAGTTTGGATGGCGCGTGAACCATGCAAACAGTTGCGTCGAAACCGGTCGGGTCGCCGCGATCCGGCAGTAGCGTTCCCGGCGCGTTACCGCCCGCGCCGGCGCACCACCTCGAACAGGCACACGGCCGCCGCGGCTGCGGCGTTGAGCGATTCCATGCCGCCCGGCATCGGGATCGTCGCGCGCAGCGTCGCCGCCGCGGCGAGCGCCGGCGACAGCCCCGCGCCCTCGTTGCCGAGCGCGACCGCCACCCGTGGCCGCATCGGCGCGTCGAACAGCCGGACGCCGCCCGCGGCGACCATCGCGATCAGTTCGCCGCCGCCGGCGGTGTAGCGGCTCGCCCACGCCGGCAGGTCGACGTCCTCGGCGATGTCGAGGTGAAAGTGCGCGCCCATCGCGGCGCGCAGCACCTTCGGCGACCAGGCGAACGCGCAGTGCTTAGACAGCAGTGCCAGCGTGACGCCCGCGGCCGCCGCCGAGCGCAGAATCGAGCCGACGTTGCCGGGATCCTGCACGTCGTCGAGCAGCACGCAGAACCCGGTCGGCGCCGTGTCGGGCTGCGGCGGCACCGGGACCACGGCGATCATCCCGACGCCGGCGGGCAGGACCGCGAGCTCGGCGAAGAGCTTCGCCGGGACGATCAGCGTGCGGTCGGCGTGCCGCTCCGCCAGCGCCAGCGCCGAGGGCCGTGTCAGAAAGTCCTCGGCCACGACCAGAGTCTCGGGCGGCCCGCGGCGATCGGCATACACGCCGACCAGGTGCTCGCCCTCCAGCACGCACTTCTGCGCCTTGCGGCGGTCGCGCGCCGAGGTCAGAAGCCGCTCGGCGGCCTTGAGCCGCGGATTCTGGCGCGACGTGATCCGCTGCATGCGAGGCGTGGCTGCGGCGGGACCGGATCGGCGGTCAGCGCCGCGGCGCGGGCCCGTCCTGCAGCTGGAAGAACACCTCGTCCTGCCGCACCATGCCGAGCTCGGAGCGCGCGCGCTCCTCGATCGCGTCGAAGCCCGTCTTGAGGTCGCGCACCTCGGCGTCGAGGGCGTCGTTGCGCGCCTTCAGCTTCGCGTTCGCCTGGCGCTCGACGCCGACCTGGCGGTCGATTTCGCGCACCTGCAGCCAGCCGCCCTTGCCCAGCCACATCGGATACTGCAGCGCGGCCAGCAGCACGACGAAGACGATGGCGAGCGCTCGCAAGGCGACCTCACCCCAGCTGGAAGAACGCCGCGCGGCCCGGATACGAGGCGGCCTCGCCGAGGTCCTCCTCGATGCGCAGCAGCTGGTTGTACTTGGCGATGCGGTCGGAGCGCGACAGCGAGCCGGTCTTGATCTGGCCGGCGTTGGTGCCGACGGCAATGTCGGCGATCATGCTGTCCTCGGTCTCGCCTGAGCGATGGGAGATGACCGACGTGTAGCTGGCGCGGGTCGCCATCGCGATCGCCGCGAAGGTCTCGGACAGCGTGCCGATCTGGTTGATCTTGATCAGGATCGAGTTGGCCACGCGCTTCTGGATCCCCTGCTTCAGGATCCTGGTGTTGGTGACGAAGACGTCGTCGCCGACGATCTGCACCTTGCGGCCCAGGCGCTCGGTGAGGAGCTTCCAGCCCTCCCAGTCGTGCTCGCCCATGCCGTCCTCGATGCTGATGATCGGGTACTTGTCGCACCACGTCCCCAGCACGTCGGCGAACTGCTGCGACGTCAGCGCGAGGCCCTCGCTCTCGAGGTGGTACTTGCCGTCGCGGTGGAACTCGCTCGCCGCGCAGTCGAGCGCCAGCGCGATGTCGGTGCCGGGCACGTAGCCCGCCTTGTCGATGGCCTCGACCAGCAGCTGCAGCGCGGCCTCGTTGCTCGGCAGGTTCGGCGCAAAGCCGCCCTCGTCGCCGACGGTCGTCGGCATGCCCCGCTCGTCGATCATCTTCTTCAGCACGTGGAAGACCTCGGCGCCGTAGCGAAGCGCCTCGCGGAACGTCGGCGCGCCCAGCGGCACCAGCATGAACTCCTGCAGGTCGATCTTGTTGTTCGCGTGCGCGCCGCCGTTGATGACGTTCATCAGCGGCACCGGCAGCTGCATCTCGCCGGCGCCGCCGAGGTACCGGTACAGCGGCAGTCCAGACTCCTCGGCCGCCGCCTTCGCCACCGCGCAGGACACGGCCAGGATCGCATTGGCGCCGAGCCGCGACTTGTTCTCGCTGCCATCGAGATCGATCATCGTGCGGTCGATGAACGACTGCTCGGTGGCGTCGAGGCCGAGGATCGCCTCGCAGATCTCGGTGTTGACGTTGTCGACGGCGCGCAGGACGCCCTTGCCGCCGTAACGCGCGGCGTCGCCGTCGCGCAGTTCCACCGCCTCCTTCGAGCCGGTCGACGCGCCCGAGGGCACGGCGGCGCGGCCGGAGACGCCGGATTCGAGGACCACATCCGCTTCGATGGTGGGGTTGCCGCGCGAATCGAGGATTTCGCGGGCGATGACGTCGACGATGGCGCTCATTTTCGGGTACCGGTTGGCGTAGGTAGGAGAATCGGAAAGTTCCCGGTCCGCGCGGCCGGATTGCGTGCCGCCGCGCGTCCGGCGGGTCGCGTCAGGCCGCGACCTCGTAGTCGCAGATGATCCAGTCGGCGATTTCCCGCAGTTTCGCGACGACCTCCTGGTGCTTGGGGTTCGGGCCGTAGGCCAGCAGGTCCTCCTTCGTCGCGAACGCCATGTTGATTCCGAAATCGTAGGCGATCGGACGGTCGGTGACGTTCCAGCCGCACTCCATGCGCACGATGCCGGTGCAATGCGGCGGCAGCGCGGCAAACAGCACCTCCCACGCGGGCACCCGCGGATCGGCGCGCGTGACGCCGGGCTTGAGCTTGATCAGGACCAGGTGGACGAACATGGCGTCGAGGCTCCTCGGGAGGGGGCCGCGTGCTAGCGCGGCATCAATTCGGTTTCGGGAAAACCCCCGCGCTTGGCCGCGCGATCGAGTTCCACGAGCGTTTCCAGCAGCGCCCGCATCCGCGGCAGCGGCCACGCGTTGGGGCCGTCGGACAAGGCGATTTCCGGCTGCGGATGCGTCTCCATGAACACGCCTGCGACCCCGGCCGCCACGGCCGCGCGGGCGAGCACCGGGACGAACTCGCGCTGCCCCCCCGACGAGGTGCCCTGACCACCAGGTAGCTGCACCGAATGCGTCGCGTCGAACACCACCGGACAGCCGGTGTCGCGCATGATCGCGAGCGAGCGCATGTCGGAAACGAGGTTGTGATAACCGAACGACGCGCCACGCTCGCAGACCAGGATGTTGTCGGCGCCGGACGCGGCCCGCGCCTTGGCCACGACCTGCTTCATGTCGTCGGGCGCGAGGAACTGGCCCTTCTTGATGTTGACCGGCTTGCCGGCCCGCGCGACCGCCTGGATGAAGTCGGTCTGCCGGCACAGGAACGCCGGCGTCTGCAGCACGTCGACGACCGCGGCGACCGTTGCGATCTCGGCCTCGGTATGGACGTCGGTCAGCACGGGCACGCCGAGCTGGCGGCGGACCTCGGCCAGCACGTGCAGGCCTTCGTCCATTCCCGGCCCGCGGAAGCTCGCGTGCGAGCTGCGGTTGGCCTTGTCGTACGACGACTTGAAGATGAACGGGACGCCGAGCGCCGCGCAGATTTCCTTCAGCCGCCCAGCGACGTCGAGCTGCAACTGCATTGACTCGACGACGCAGGGACCGGCGATCAGGAAGAACGGCCGGTCGAGCCCGACGTCGAAGCCGCAGAGCTTCATCGGCATCCTCGCGGCGCGGCGCGCATCGACGCGTCGCACCCGGGGACGACGGGACGCGCGCGGCGCGTGGTCATGGTCAGATCGACGCGACCAGCTCGGCGACACCCGTCGCCAGCCCGTCGCCTTGCGCGCGCTGGCGCTGTTGCAGGGCCGCGCGGACGAAGCCGATGAACAGCGGATGCCCCCGCCGCGGATTCGACGTGAACTCCGGGTGGAACTGGCAGCCGAAGAACCAGGGGTGGCCGGGCAGCTCGATCATTTCGCACAGGTCGCCTGCGCTCTCGCTGCGGGCGCGCGCGCCGACCACGAGTCCCGCCGCCTCGATCCGGGGCAGGTAGTGGTTGTTGACCTCGTAGCGGTGGCGATGCCGCTCGGAGACGGTGGTGCTGCCGTAGATGCGGTGCGCGAGCGACCCGGGCACGACCTCGCAGGGCTGCGCGCCCAGCCGCATGGTGCCGCCGAGATCGGATGACTGCGTGCGCTTTTCGACGGTGCCGTCGCGGTTCTGCCACTCGGTGATCAGCGCGACCACCGGATGCGGCGTCGCCGGATCGAACTCGGTGCTGTTGGCGCCCTCCAGGCCCGCCTTGTCGCGGGCGAACTCGATCACCGCGAGCTGCATGCCGAGGCAGATGCCGAGGTAAGGGATGGCGTTCTCGCGCGCATGGCGGATCGCGGCGATCTTGCCCTCGACGCCGCGCTTGCCGAAGCCACCGGGCACCAGGATCGCGTCCATGCCGCGCAACGCGTCGACGCCGTCGCGCTCGATCGTCTCCGAGTCGACGTAATGGATGTTGACCTTGGAGCGGGTGTGGATGCCGGCGTGGATCAGCGCCTCGGACAGCGACTTGTACGACTCGGTGAGATCGACGTACTTGCCCACCATCGCGATGTGCACCGCGTGCTCGGGATGCTCGAGCGCGTCGACCAGCCGGTTCCAGATCGCGAGATCGGCCGGCGGCGGGGTCATCGCCAGCTTGCGGCAGACGATCTCGTCGAGGCCCTCGTTGTGCAGCGCTGCAGGAATCTTGTAGATCGAGTCGGCGTCGGCGGCCGGGATCACCGCCTCGAAGGGCACGTTGGTGAACAGCGCGATCTTGCGCCGGTCGCCTTCGGGCAGCGGGCGGTCGACGCGGCACAGCACGACGTCGGGCTGGATGCCGATCTCGCGCAGCTCCTTGACCGAGTGCTGCGTCGGCTTGGTCTTCATCTCGCCGGCGGTGGCGATGAACGGCACCAGCGTCAGGTGGATGTAGCAGACGTTGTCGCGGCCGAGCGTGATGCCCATCTGCCGGATCGCCTCGAGGAACGGCAGCGACTCGATGTCGCCGACCGTGCCGCCCACCTCGACCACCGCGACCTCGGCGTCGCCGGCACCCTCGGTGATCCACGCCTTGATCTCGTCGGTGATGTGCGGGATCACCTGCACGGTGCCGCCGAGGTAGTCGCCGCGGCGTTCCTTGCGGATGACGCTCTCGTAGATCTGGCCGGTCGTGAAGTTGTTGCGCTTCGCCATCTTCACGTCGACGAAGCGCTCGTAGTGACCGAGGTCGAGGTCGGTCTCGGCGCCGTCCTCGGTGACGAAGACCTCGCCGTGCTGGAACGGGGACATCGTTCCAGGGTCGACGTTGATGTAGGGGTCGAGCTTGAGGTTGGTGACGCGTACTCCCCGGGAGGCGAGGATCGCTGACAGCGACGCGGCGGCGATGCCTTTGCCCAGCGAGGAAACGACGCCACCGGTCACGAAGACGAACTTGGGCATGGCGAACCCGGATCCGGAAATTGCCATTTTACCGCAGCACCGGCCGCGGACCAAATGCAGCGCCCACGCCCGGCGCCAGGGCCCCGGGGCTGCGCCGGGCACGGCCCGCGGCCGCGCAGGCAGCCCCGGCCGGGCGCTGCCGGGTCAGCCCGCGGCGAGACCGGCCGACAGCCTGGCGACCACCTCGTCGCGGCCCAGCAGCGCCAGCACCGCGTCGATCGCCGGCGTCGACGGCGTGCCGCACACCAGCGCGCGCATCGCCATCATCACCTGCGGGGGCTTCAGCCCGTGCCGCGCCGCGGCGGCCTTCATCGCCGCCCCGAGCGCCTCGCGCGTCCAGTCGACGGTCCGGAACTCTGCCGCCAGCTCGGTCAGCGCACCCCGGCTGGCGGGGCCGGCGTGCTCGGCGAGCTTCGCCCGCTGCAGATGCGGCGCCACGTAGAAATAGTGCGCGGCGTCGGCCATTTCGGTCAGCGTCGCGACGCGGTCGCGCAGCAGCGCCGCAACCGGCGCGGGCGCCGGCCCGCGCGCGGCGTCGAGCCCGGCCCGGGCGAGGTAAGGCGCGAGCCTCGTGCCGAGCACCGCCTCGGGCAGCCGCTTCATGTGCTCCTGGTTCACCCACTTCAGTTTTTCCGCATTGAAGCGCGACGGCGACGGGCTGATGCCCGCGAGGTCGAACCAGCCGACGAGCTCGTCGCGGCCGAACAGCTCCTCGTCGCCGTGCGACCAGCCGAGCCGGGCGAGGAAGTTGACCATCGCCTCGGGCAGGTAGCCCATCGACTCGTACTGCATCACGCTGACGGCGCCGTGCCGCTTGGACAGCTTCTGCCCGTCCTCGCCGAGCACGGTGGGCACGTGCGCGTACGCCGGCACCTCGGCGCCGAGCGCCTCGATGATGTTGATCTGGCGCGGCGTGTTGTTTACGTGGTCGTCGCCGCGGACGACGTGGGTGATGCGCATGTCGAGGTCGTCGACGACGACGCAGAAGTTGTACGTCGGCGTGCCGTCGGAGCGGGCGATGATCAGGTCGTCGAGCTCGGCGTTGGCGATCTGGATGCGGCCCTTGACGCCGTCCTCCCATTCGACGCTGCCGCCGGTCGGATTGCGGAACCGCACCACCGGCGCGACGCCCGCCGGCGGCGTCATCCCGCGCGCGTTCTCGGGCCGCCAGCGACCGTCGTAGCGGGGCTTCTCGCCGCGCGCCATCTGGTCGGCGCGCAAGGCGTCGAGCTCGTCCGGCGACATGTAGCAATGGTAGGCGAGGCCGCGTTCGACCATGTCGGCGAGGACGGCGCGGTAGCGGTCCATCCGCTGCATCTGGAAGAATGGCCCCTCGTCGTAGTCGAGCCCGAGCCACGCCATCGCGTCGAGGATCGCCTGGACCGCCTCGGGGGTCGAGCGCTCGACGTCGGTGTCCTCGATGCGCAGCACGAAGGTCCCGCCGTGACGCCGGGCGTAGGCCCAGGCGAACAGCGCCGTGCGCGCCCCGCCGAGATGCAGGAAGCCGGTCGGGCTGGGGGCGAAACGGGTGCGGACGGGGCTGCGGTCGGTCACGGTGGGGAGCGCTCGGGCGAAAGCGCCATTCTAGCGGAGCGCAGCGCGCCGCCCCGCCTCCCGGTTCGCCCGTAGGGGGCGGCCGGCCGCCGGCGGCGGCGACGTGGGTCCGGCCGCGCTGCGGCGACGGCCTGCGTCGGGTCGCGCGGTCGGCGGCGAATTGCGTCCGACGGCGCCGCGGCGACGGCGTGCGTCGGGTCGCGCCGCGGCGGCCCGCGTCGCCGGCATGCCTTCGGCGAACGGTCAGCGCGCCGGCGGCTGCCAGCGCAAGTCCAGCGTCGCCGGCGTGGACGGATTCACCGGCTCGTCGGCCAGCGGCATCGGTCCGGGGGTGTGCCCCTGCGCCCAGAAGCGCGCGACGCGGCGCGCCTCGGCTTCGTTGGCGTTGACCGGGAACGTCGCGTAGTTGCGGCCGCCGGGGTGGGACACGTGGTAGGTGCAGCCGCCCAGCGCGCGCCCCGCCCAGCGATCGACCAGGTCGAAGGTCAGCGGCGCCTGCACGCCGATGGTCGGATGCAGCGCCGACGGCGGGTTCCAGGCGCGGAAGCGGACCCCGGCGACGTACTCGCCGGGCACGCCGGTCGGCGTCAGCGGCAGCGTTCGGCCGTTGCACGCGACCGCATGGCGGGCACCCGTCATGCCGGTGACCTTGACCTGCAGCCGCTCGACCGACGAGTCGACGTAGCGCGCGGTGCCGCTGCCGCTCATCTCCTCGCCCAGCACGTGCCAGGGCTCGATCGCCTGCCGCAGCTCGATGGTCACACCGTCGTAGGTGACGGTGCCGTAGCGCGGGAAGCGGAACTCGACGAAGGGGTCGAACCACGCGCCGGCGAAGCCGAAGCCGGCCCGCCGCAGGTCGGCGACGACGTCGTGCAGGTCGGCGGTCACGAAATGCGGCAGCAGCCAGCGGTCGTGGAGCGCCGTGCCCCAGCGCACGACGCCGCCGCGGTAAGGGTTGCGCCAGAACCGCGCGACCAGCGCGCGCAGCAGCAGCATCTGCACCGCGCTCATCCGCGCGTGCGGCGGCATCTCGAACGCGCGGAACTCGAGCAGGCCGAGCCGGCCCGTCGGACCGTCCGGCGAGTACAGCTTGTCGATCGAGAACTCCGCACGGTGCGTGTTGCCGGTGAGGTCGGTCAGGAGGTGCCGCAGCAGCCGGTCGACCAGCCACGGCTGCGGCGTCTCGGTGCCGGACTCGTGCCGCCGCTCCAGCTGCTGGAACGCGATCTCGAGCTCGTAGAGCTTGTCGTCGCGCGCCTCGTCGACGCGCGGCGCCTGGCTGGTGGGGCCGATGAAGGTGCCGCTGAACAGGTACGACAGCGCCGGGTGGTTCTGCCAGTAGGTCACGAGGCTGCGCAGCAGGTCCGGCCGCCGCAGCAGCGGGCTGTCGGCCGGCGTCGCGGCGCCCAGCGTGACGTGGTTGCCGCCGCCGGTGCCGGTGTGCCGGCCGTCGAGCATGAACTTCTCGGTGCCGAGCCGCGACTGCCGCGCCTCCTCGTAGAGCACCTCGTTGTTGGCGACGAGCTCGCGCCATGAGGACGACGGGTGGATGTTGACCTCGATGACGCCGGGGTCGGGCGTGACGCCAAGCATCCGCAGCCGCGGGTCGCGCGGCGGCGGGTAGCCCTCGATCGCGACCGGCGTGCCCGCCGCAGCGGCGACGTCCTCGATCGCCGCGACCAGCGCCACGTACGCCTCCAGCCGCTCGACCGGCGGCATGAACACGCGCAGGTGGCCGCCGCGCGCCTCGACGCACAGCGCGGTGCGGATCACCTCGCGCGGCGCGGCGCCGCGGGCATCGCCCCGCACCGCGGCGTCGAGTCGGTCGCGGACCGGCAGCACCCCGCGCGGCGCAAACGAGTCCAGCGGCGGATCGCGGTCGTCGTCGAGCGGCAGGACCTCCGGCAGCGAAGCCAGCGGCAGCCGCAGGCCCAGCGGCGAATCGCCGCCCAGCGCGTACAGCCGTCCGCGCCGCAGCGGCCAGGGACTGGTGATCCAGCCGACCGCGGCCCCTTCGCCGGGCGCCGGCTTGATCGGCAGCACGTAGCCGGCGGGGGTATCGAGCCCCGCCTGCAACAGCCGCGCGAGACGCGCCCGCTCGTCCGGACGCGACAGGTCGGCCGCCATCGGATCGGCGTTCAGCGGCAGCGCATCCTCGCTGGCGAGGAGCTTCGGCACGTCCTCGTGCGCGGTGATCACGTGTCCTGCGGGCAAACCGAGCCGCACCGCGAGCGCGGTGGCGAAGGCGGCCGCCGCCGCCGCATCGGCGGTGCCCGGCGACGTGGTATCGGCTACGAGCGCCGGGTCGCGCCACAGCGGCTCGCCGTCGACCCGCCAGTACAGGCCGAGCGCCCACCGCGGCAAGGGTTCGCCCGGATACCACTTGCCCTGGCCGTCGTGCACCAGTCCCTGCGGCGCGAAGCGCTGGCGCAGCCGGCCGAGCAGGCCGAGCGCGAGTTCCCTCTTCTTCGGCGACAGCGCGGTGTAGTTCCACTCGGGGCCGTCCATGTCGTCGATCGACACGAACGTCGGCTCGCCGCCCTGCGTCAGGCGCACGTCGTGCGCCGCGAGTGCGGCGTCGACCTCCTCGCCAAGGCGGTCGATCGCCGCCCACTGGGCGTCGCTGTAAGGGCGCGTCACCCGCGGGTCCTCGTGGACGCGGGTGACGCTCATCGCGAAGTCGAACTCGACCTTGCAGACGTCGGTGAAACCGATGATCGGCGCTGCGCTGCCCGGGTCGGCGGTGCAGGCGAGCGGCAGGTGGCCCTCTCCGGCCAGCAGGCCCGAGGTCGGGTCGAGGCCGATCCAGCCGGCGCCGGGGATGTAGGCTTCCGCCCAGGCGTGCAGATCGGTGAAGTCGCGCTCGGTGCCGGCCGGCCCGTCGAGCGGCTTCACGTCGGCGACCAGCTGGATCAGGTAGCCGGACGCGAACCGCGCGGCGATCCCCAGCTGCCGCAGGATCTGCACCAGCAGCCAACCCGTATCGCGGCACGAGCCGCAGGCCCGCTCGAGCGTCAGCTGCGGCGTCTGCACGCCGGGCTCCATCCGCACCAGGTACTTGATCTCGTGCTGCAGCTGCTGGTTGATCCGCACCAGCAGGTCGACGGTGTTCTCGCCCTTGGCAATCGTCGGCCGGAAGGCGTCGAGCCACGCCGCGAGCCGCGGCCCCGCCGGCTCGGTCTCCAGGAACGGGATGAGTTCCTTCGCCAGCGCCGGGGCGTAGGTGAACGGGTACGCGTCGGCGTAGGGCTCGACGAAGAAATCGAACGGATTGATGACCGTCAGGTCGGCGGTGAGGTCGACGACGACCTCGAGCCGGTCGGTCGGCTCGGGAAACATGAGCCGCGCGACCCAGTTGCCGTAGGGGTCCTGCTGCCAGTTGAAGAAGTGATTCTCGGGCGCGACGTTGAGCGAATAGCCCAGCACCGGCGTCCGGCAATGCGGCGCCGGCCGCAGCCGGATCTCGTGCGGGGAGACCTTGACGTGGCGGTCGAAGCGGTAGGTGGTGCGGTGCGACAGCGCGACGCGGATCGCCACGGGATGTCCCTAGGCCCAGTCGGGATCGGGCAGCTGCCCGAACACGCGGCGCAGGCCTTCGCCCCACTGGCTGTGGATCATCTGGAAATACGGATCGGACTCGTCGATCCGCCGCTTCAGCTTGATCGTCAGGCTGTCGGTCTCGTAGACCAGCAGGTCAATCGGCAGCCCCACCGAGATGTTCGAGCGCATCGTCGAATCGAACGACACCAGCGTGCACTTGGTCGCGTCGACCAGGTTCGTCCCGCGCTTGATCACGCGGTCGATGATCGGCTTCCCGTACTTGGTCTCGCCGATCTGGAAATAGCAGGTCTCCGGCGTCGCCTCGATGAAATTGCCCTCGCCGTAGACGTTGTAGAGCCGCGGCGCCTCGCCGCGGACCTGGCCGCCGACGAGGAAGTTGGCGCTGGAGTCGACGTTGTTCTGCATCAGGTACGGGCCGTCGCGCGCCTTCACCTCGCGCAGCGCGTCGCCGAGCAGGCGGGCGACGTCGAACATCGAGGGCACGTTCATCATGTTCGGGGCGTGCTCGTCTCCGCGCACGCGCTGCTCCATCGTGCTGATCGCGTTCTGCGTGATCGACAGGTTGCCCGACGACAGCACGACGATGACGCGGTCGCCGTCACGGTGGAAGATGCGCATCTTCGAGAAGCGCGAGATCTGGTCGACCCCGGCGTTGGTGCGGGAGTCGGACGCGAAGATCATCCCCGCATCGAGGTTCATGGCCACGCAGTAGGTCATCGGCGGAAGGCAGCGTCGGAAAAAGGTGATTCTAACGCAGCGCCCGGGCGCGCCGGGATCAGCTCGCGCGCGCGAAGAAGCGGCGGTGCACTTCCTCGCCGAGATCCGCGATGGTGTCGAGGAACTCCATCAGGTACTCGTGCAGCCCGAACCGGATGATGTCCTCGGTCCGCCCGTAGTGCAGGCGCGCGTGCAGTTCGCCGGCCTGCCGCCCGAGCTCGCCGCTGTCCGCATCGCAGAGGAGTTCGAGCGTTTCGTGGATGAAGTTCATGCACGAGTGCAGCGACCGCGGCATGTCGTCGCGCAGAATGAGGAGATCGGCAACGCGGCGGGGGGAAATCGTGTCGCTGTAGATCTTCCGGTACGCCTCGAAGCCGGACAGCGACTGCAGCAGCGACGCCCACTGGTAGTAGTCGACCGCCCCACCGACGTCGGCCGCCGACGGCAGCAGGATGTGGTACTTGGTGTCGAGGATGCGCGCGGTGTTGTCGGCGCGCTCGAGGTGGGTGCCAAGCCGGATGAAATGGTAAGCCTCGTCGCGGAGCATCGTGCCGAAGGTCACACCGCGGAAAAGGTGCGAGCGCATCTTCACCCAGTCGCAGAACTCGCTCATCCCCAGCGCCTCGATGCGCGCGTGATCGAACCGGCGCAGCTCCAGCCAGGACGCGTTGAGATCCTCGTACATCTCCGACGTGATCGCGCCGCGCACGCTGCGGGCGGACTCGCGCGCCGAGCGCAGGCAGTTCCACATCGACGACGGGTTGCCGGGGTCGAGCGTCAGGAAGCGGATGACGTTCTCGGCGGAGAGCTCCGGGTTGCGCTCGTAGTACGCCGTCGCCAGGCCCGTCGACAGCAGCGGGACCGCCCAGGGCTCGGCCCAGCCCAGGCCCTGCTTCTGCACCTGGTAGGGCAGCAGCGACGTCCGGTACGTGACGTCGAGCAGGCGCGCGGTGTTCTCGGCGCGCTCGATGTGGCGCGCCATCCAGTACAGCTCGTTGGCGGTCCGGGAGAGCATCAGGCCAGCACCCAGGTGTCCTTGGTCCCGCCGCCCTGGGACGAATTGACCACCAGCGAGCCCTCGCGCAGCGCGACGCGCGTGAGCCCCCCGGGAACCAGCTGCACCGTCTGCCCCGACAGGACGTAGGGACGAAAGTCGACGTGGCGCGGCGCGATGCCCGCAGCGGCGAAGGTCGGGCAGGTCGACAGCGCGAGGGTCGGCTGCGCGATGTAGTTGCCGGGGTTGGCGAGGATGCGCGCGCGGAACGCCTCGCACTCGGCCGCCGTCGACGCGGGACCGACCAGCATGCCGTAGCCGCCGGCCCCGTGCACCTCCTTGACCACCAATTCGGGCAGGTGAGCGAGCGCGTAGGACAGGTCCGCGGGCCGCCCGAGGATGTACGTCGGGACGTTGTTGAGAATCGGCTCCTCGGTGAGGTAGAAGCGGATCATGTCCGGCACGTAGGGGTAGACGGACTTGTCGTCGGCAACGCCGGTGCCGATCGCGTTGGCCAGCGTCACCCGCCCTGCCCGGTACGCGGCAAAGAGGTCCGGCACGCCGAGCATCGAGTCCGGCCGGAACGCCTTCGGGTCGAGAAAGTCGTCGTCGACCCGGCGGTAGATGACGTGCACCCGCTGCGGGCCGCGGGTGGTCCGCATGAATACGGTATCGCCCTGCACGAACAGATCCTGCCCCTCGACCAGCTCGACACCCATCTGCTGGGCCAGGAACGCGTGTTCGAAGTACGCCGAGTTGTACGGGCCCGGGGTCAGCACGGCGACGGTCGGGTTCTCCTCGCCGGCCGGGGCCAGCGTGTGCAGGTTTTCCAGCAGCACGTCGGGGTAGTGCTGGACCGGGCGGATCGAACGGGTCGCGAACAGCTCGGGGAAGAGCCGCATCATCATCTTGCGGTTCTCGAGCATGTACGACACGCCGGAGGGGACCCGCAGGTTGTCCTCGAGCACGTAGTACTCGCCCTGCCCCGCGCGGACGACGTCGACGCCGGCGATGTGCGCGTAGATGCCGCCGGGCACGTCCATTCCCCGCATTTCCTTGCGGTACTGCGAGTTGCCGAGGATACGCTCGGCCGGCACGGCGCCGGCCTTGAGGATCGCCTGTTCGTGGTAGACGTCGTGCAGGAACGCGTTGAGCGCACGCACGCGCTGCGTGAGCCCGCGTTCGAGCAGCGCCCATTCGTCGGCGGGAATGATCCGCGGGACGATATCGAACGGGATCAGCCGCTCGGTGCCCTCCTCTTCACCGTAGACCGCGAACGTGATGCCGATGCGGTGGAACGCCCGTTCGGCCTCCTCGCGCTTTTGCGCGATGCGATCGGGCGGGGTCCGCTCGAGCCAGCCGGCGAACGCCCGGTAGTGCGCCCGGATCGTCCCGTCCGGGGCGCGCATTTCATCGTAGGGTGGGGACGACACGAGAGTATTTTTGGAGGTTGGAGCCGTGGGCACAGAGCAATAGCAAGCGCCGGGCCGGGGAAGGAATGTGTCATCGGTGCCGGCACTTGCCGACTTATCCACAGATCCGCCAGGCGAAGAATGGTCCACTTTGGATCAACGCAGCCCCATCCTGGTGCAATTTCCGTCCAGGACAGGCATGTACAGACTCGCCGGGTCGGTTTGACCCCCCCTCGGCGCGCGTGCTTAAATTGCGGCTCCTGTCTGGGTTCGCGGGGCGGTTAGCTCAGCGGTAGAGCACTGCCTTCACACGGCAGGGGTCACTGGTTCGATCCCAGTATCGCCCACCACATGAACCAAGGGGTTACGCGCAAGTGTAACCCCTATTTTTTTGCCTTCGCCGGGGCGCGGCACGCCAGCACCGCGTCGCGCAGCACGCGAATCGCGTCCGGCCGTGGAAAGCTTTTCCGCCAGGCCAGCGCGACCCGCCGGGAGGGCGCCGGCTTCGCGAAGGGCACCGCCACCACCAGCCGGCTGTGGTACTTCGGCGTCAGCGCATCGCGCGGCAGCACCGAGACGCCGAGCCCCGAGGCCACCATATTGCGGATCGTCTCCAGCGAGCTGGTGCGCGCGATCTGCATGTTCGCCCGGTTGAGCTCCGGGCAGGCGTCGAGCACCTGGTCGCGAAAGCAGTGGCCGACCGACAGCATGATCGTGCGCTCGGCGGTCAGCTCGTCCGGCGCCACCGACCTGCGCTTCGCCCATCGGTGGTCCGCCGGCACCACCACCTGGAACGGCTCCTCGTAGAGAAACTCGGTGGTGACGCCGGGCGGCGCGAACGGCAGCGCGACGATCGCAGCATCGAGCCGCCCGCCCTTCAGTTCCGCCTCGAGGTGGTCGGTCAGGTTCTCCTCGATGTCGACCGGCATCAGCGGCGCACGGTCGTGCAGCACCGGGATCAGGTCCGGCAGCAGGTACGGGGCGATGGTGTAGATGACCCCGAGCTTCAGCGTGCCGACGAGCTGGTTGCGGCCGGCCTGCGCGATTTCGCGAATCCTGGCCGTCTCCTCCAGCACCCGCGCCGCCTGCTCGACGATCTGGGCGCCGAACGGCGTGACGGTCACTTCGGACTTGCCGCGCTCGAACATCCGGGCGCCGAGCTCCTCCTCGAGCTTCTGGATCGCCACCGACAGCGCCGGCTGGCTGACGAAGCACTTCTGCGCCGCGCGCCCGAAGTTCCTCTCCCGCGCGACCGCGACCAGATAGCGCAGCTCGTTGAGCGTCATGTGTCGGGATCCGGCGGCCGCTGGCCGCGGTCGCGCAGGAAGGCGGCAAAGTCGGCAGCCAGCTCGTGATGCTTGAGGCCGAAGTCGACCGTCGCCTCGAGGTAGCCCAGCTTGCTGCCGCAGTCGTAGCGGCGGCCGCGGAAAGCGTAGGCGAGCACCCGTTCCTCGCCGATCAGCCGCGCGATGCCGTCGGTGAGCTGGATCTCGCCACCCGCGCCGGGCGGCATCGTGCGCAGGTGATGGAAGATCCGGGGCGTCAGCACGTAGCGGCCGACGACCGCGAGCGTCGACGCGCTCGATCCTGGCTTCGGCTTCTCGACGATGCGTGCGATCGGCGCGGCGCCGCCGGCCGCGGGGACCGCGCCGCCGACGGTCTCGACGATGCCGTAGCTGCCGGTGTCGGCGGGGGCGACCGTCATGACGCCGATCGCGGCAGCGTTCTCGCGCACCGCCAGCGCCGTCATCTGCTGCATCACCGGCACCCGCGCGTCGATGAGGTCGTCGGCCAGCAGCACGGCGAAGGGCTCGTCGCCGACCACCGGCGCCGCACACAGCACCGCGTGGCCAAGCCCCAGCGCCTCGGTCTGCCGGATGTAGATGCAGTTGATGCCGCGCGGTGTGACGGCCTGGACCGCCTCCAGCAGTTCCTTCTTCTGGCGCAGTTCGAGCTCGGTCTCAAGTTCGTAGGCCTTGTCGAAATGGTCCTCGATCGCCCGCTTGTTGCGCCCGGTGATGAAGATCATGTCGGTGATTCCCGCCGCCGCGGCCTCCTCGACCGCGTACTGGATCAGCGGCTTGTCGACGACCGGCAGCATTTCCTTGGGGCTCGCCTTGGTGGCCGGCAGGAAGCGGGTGCCGAGCCCGGCGACGGGGAATACCGCTTTGGTGATGGGACGCATGGGGGTTTCCTGTTTCAGGATGGCGGCGATCCGCCGCCGAGGAGGCGCAGCAGGCCCTCCTCGTCGAGGACCGGCACGCCGAGTTCCTGCGCCTTCGCGAGCTTGGTGCCCGCATCGGCGCCGGCGATGACATGATCGGTTTTCTTCGACACGCTGCCGGCCACCTTGCCGCCGGCGGCCTCGATGCGCGCCTTGGCCTCCTCGCGCGACAGCGTCGGCAGCGTCCCGGTCAGCACCAGCGTGCGGCCGGCCAGCAGGCCCGCCTCGGCCGCCGCCGGGGCGCCCTCGGTCCAGTGGACGCCCGCCGCGCGCAGCTGCTGCACGCCCTCGCGGTTGTGCGGCTCGGCGAAGAAGCGCGCAATGCTCTGCGCAACCACCGGACCGACGTCACGGACGGCGAGCAGCGCCGCCTCGTCGGCGTCCATCAGCGCGTCGAGGCTGCCGAAATGGCGCGCGAGGTCCTTCGCCGTCGCCTCGCCGACCTGCCGGATGCCCAGTCCGTAGACGAAGCGCGGCAGCGTCGTCGCCTTGCTCGCCTCGATCGCGGCGACGACGTTGGCCGCCGACTTGTCGGCCATCCGCTCGAGTGCCGCGAGCGCGGCCACGCCCAACCGGTAGAGATCGGCCGGCGTGCGCACCAGCCCGGCGTCGACGAGCTGGTCGACGAGCTTCTCGCCCAGGCCTTCGATGTCCAGCGCCCGCCGCGACGCGAAGTGCAGCAGCGACTGCTTGACCTGCGCCGGGCAGACGAGGCCGCCGCTGCAGCGCGCGATCGCCTCGTCGGGCAGCCGCGCCACCGCCGACCCGCACTCGGGGCACGCGACCGGCATCACGAACTCCCGCGCATCCGGCGGGCGCCGGGAGGCGACGACGCGGACGACCTCGGGAATCACGTCGCCGGCGCGACGGACGACCACGGTGTCGCCGATGCGCACGTCCTTCCGCCGCACCTCGTCCTCGTTGTGCAGCGTCGCGTTGGTGACGGTGACGCCGCCGACGAACACGGGCTTGAGGCGCGCCACCGGCGTGATCGCGCCGGTGCGCCCGACCTGGACGTCGATCGCGAGCACCTCGGTCTCCATCTCCTCGGCCGGGAACTTGTGGGCGATCGCGAAGCGCGGCGCGCGCGAAACGAAGCCGAGGCGCGCCTGGCCGGCGAATTCGTCGACCTTGTAGACGACGCCGTCGATGTCGTAGGGCAGCCCCGCACGGCGCGCGCCCATCGTCCGGTAGTAGTCGAGCAGCCCGGCCAGCCCGCGGACGACCGCGCGCTCGGCGCTGACCGGGATGTGCAGCTCGGCGAGGCGCCGCATCAGCGCGTCGTGCGTCGCCGGCTCGGTGCCGGCGCCCCACTCGGCCTCGCCCACTCCGTAGGCGAAGAACGACAGCCGCCGCGACGCGGTGACCCGCGGGTCCAGCTGGCGCAGGCTGCCGGCGGCGGCGTTGCGCGGATTGGCGAAGACCTTGTCGCCCCGGGCGGCCTGCGCCGCATTCAGCGCGTCGAAGTCGCGCTTCTTCATCAGCACCTCGCCGCGGACCTCGAGCCGCGGCGGCGCCCCGGCCGGAAGCTTCAACGGTATGGCGCCGACGGTGCGCAGGTTTGCCGTGACGTTCTCGCCGCTGCTGCCGTCGCCGCGCGTCGCCCCGACGGCGAGGATGCCGTGCTCGTAGACCAGCGCGACCGCCAGGCCGTCGAACTTGGGCTCGACCGCGTACGCGACCTCGGTCACGCCCAGCGCCTCGCGCACCCGGCGGTCGAAGGCCTCGACCTCGTCGTCGGCGAACGCGTTGTTGAGGGACAGCATCGGCACCCGGTGGGTGACGGTGTCGAACGCCGCCGCCGGGGCGGCGCCGACCCGCTGCGTCGGCGAATCCGGCCGCGCCAGCGCCGGATGGCGCGTCTCGAGGTCGACCAGCTCGCGGAACAACCGATCGTACTCGGCGTCGCTGACGGTTGGCGCATCGAGGACGTAATAGAGGTAGTTGTGCTGCTCGATCTCGCGGGCGAGCGTCGCGGCACGCGCAGCGGCCGCCGCCGCATCGTCCCGGGCCCGAGCGTACGGATCGGCGGACATCGCCGGCCGCGAGTTCACAGCGCGGGGCCCCACGACCGGCGGCGCCCGGTCATGCGCCGAACAGCGCGAGCGCCCGGGGGCTGCCCGGCTCGATGTTGAAGCGGCGCAATGCGGCCGCGGCAGCGTCGACCTGCTGGCGGATGAGCGCCAGTGCCGCGTCGTCGAGGGGGCGCCGGTTGTCGTCGACGAGCACGCCGTCGAGCGACTGCGCCATCCGGCGCGCGACGAGCTTCATCTGGTCGAACGTGCGCGCCGGGTCGGGTACGCGGGGCACGTCGAGAACGAACACCGCGCCCGGGGTCGACGCGGCCCGCAGCGACTCGACGGTGAAAGGGTCCGAGCGGTAGTTCTGCAGCGAATAGAGCACCGTGCCGTTCTCCTCCTGCACCCAGTCGAAGCGGCCGTGCTCGGTCAGGCGGAACCCCGCCGCTTCCGCCACGCCGCGCAGGCGCGTGCCGGCGATCGTTGCCGGCGCCGTCTTGAGCAGCGTCAGGCCGATCTGCACGTCCAGATCGGCGCAGATGCGGTCGAGCGTCTCGGCGCGCTCGGCGTCCATTGCGGTGTCCGGCGCGACGAACGCAGCCGGCAGCGTCGGCGCGATGTCGCCGACGAGCTTGACGAAGCTGTCGAGCAGCGGTCGGCTCGCCGCGCCGTTGCGATCGGCGAGAAGCAGGCAGGCGACGAGTTCCGTGAACTCGCCCGGAGTGTCGGACTGAAGCCGCTGCCAGGGCGCGCCCGCGTCGCGGCGGCCGAACCAGCGCAGCGGCTTGCCGATGCGGGCGTGCAGGCCGGCGGCCAATGCGCCGGCGCCGACGGGCTTCACCGGCTGCAGCATCACGATGGATTCGATGTCGGGATCGGGGGTGTTGCCGCCGAAGGCGTCCCCGCGGCCGGACGCGGCCGGCGCGGGAAGCGTGCGACGCGGCGCCGGCGCCATGGGTTCGGGGTCGGCGTCGACGATCGTCGCCTCGCCGCGGCGGATGGTCTCGATCGGCAGCTCGAAGCCGTCGTCGGGCGGCGGCTCGAGGTCCCGCCGCGGGTTCTCGGGCAGCTCGCCGCCGCGTGCGGCGGACACCGGTCCGTCGCCCTCGTCCGCGCCGCCGCGCAGCGTCGGCTCGACGCGGCCCGCCGCGCGCGGCGCCTCCGGCTCGAGCAGCGCGTCCTTCGCCGGCGTGAACGCGCCGTCGATGTGCCGCTTCGCACGGCGCAGCGTGTACCAGTTGTAGAGCGCGACGGCGACGACAAAGGCGACGCCGGCGGCGATCAATCCCAGTTGCAGTGTCGTCATGCGCGCTCGCGGCGGAAAGCCGCAGGGAGTCGGGGGCGCGATGGGGCCGCGCGGTCGCCGACGATTATAGCCCGCGGACGCCGCGATGGCGGGAATCCCCGCGCCGGCGGCGCTATGCGGCCTGGGCAATCTCGATCGCCTCGGCGATGTCGACCGCCACCACGCGCGACACGCCGGCCTCGGGCATGGTGATGCCGATCAGCTGGTTCGCGAGCTCCATCGTGATCTTGTTGTGCGAGATGAACAGGAACTGCGTCTCGACGGACATCCGCTTGACCAGCTCGCAAAAGCGGACGGTGTTGGGGTCGTCGAGGGGGGCGTCGACCTCGTCGAGCAGGCAGAACGGCGCCGGGTTGAGCTGGAACAGCGCGAACACCAGCGAGGTCGCGGTGAGCGCCTTCTCGCCGCCCGACAGCAGGTGGATCGACGCGTTGCGCTTGCCCGGCGGCTGCGCCACCACCTGCACCCCCGAGTCCAGGATTTCCTCGCCGGTGAGGATGAGCCGCGCCTGGCCGCCGCCGAAAAGCAAGGGAAAGAGCTTGGAGAAATTCTCGTTGACGGCCTCGAACGTCGCCTGCAGCAGCGCGCGCGACTCCTTGTCGATCTGGCGGATGGCGTTCTCCAGCGTCGCCATCGCCTCGGTCAGGTCGGCTGCCTGGCGGTCGAGATAGTCCTTGCGCTCCCTCGCCGTGACCAGCTCGTCGAGCGCCGCCAGGTTGACCGCGCCCAGCTCGGCGATCGCCGCGGTCAGGCGCTCGATCTCCGCCGGCAGCTGCGACTTCGGCCCGAACGCCTTGAGCGCGTCGGGCAGCGCCGCGAGGTCGGCCTGGTGCTCGGCGAGCTGTTCGGCGAACTGCGCCTCCTGCATCGCCGCCGCCTGCTCCTTGAGGCGCATTTCCTCGATCCGGGTGCGGGCCGGGTCGAGTTTCTGCTCGGCGGCCATCTTCGCTTCCTCCCCGGCTCGCAGCTCCGCGGTGAGCCCTTCGAGGCGGTCGCGGGCGGCGGCGAGCGCCGCCTCCGCCTCGCCGCGCGCGGCGAGCTGGCGCTGCAGCGCTTCCTCGACCGGTGTCCAGTCGATCGCCTGCCGCTCGCTGGACAGCTGTGCCAGCAGCCCCTGCTGCTGCGCGACCTGCGAGACCAGGGCCTCGCGCCGGCGCTCGAGTTCGGCCAGGCGCTCGCGGCAACTGCGCTCGGCAAACGCGGCTTCCTGCGCTGCACGCTCCGCCGTCCGCACGCGCTCGCGGCCGCGGGCGAGCCCCACCTCGGCCTCGTTGCGGGCGTGCCGCTGCGATTCACCCAGCGCCAGCTCGTCGTGGTGCTGGGACTGCATGTCCGCCAGCTCGGCCTGGAGCGCCGTCGCCGCTTCGCGTTCGGCGGCTTCCTGGGCGGTCAGGTCGGCGAGCTCCTGCGTCAGCTGCGCACGGCGCAGCGCGGCGGCCTCGGCAGCCTGCTTCAGCTGCATGAGTTCGAGCTCGAGGTCATGGCAGCGGCGCTGCTGCGACCCGAAAGCGAGGCTCTCGGCATGGTAGCGCTGCTGTCCCGCGTCCAGCTCCGCCTCCAGCGCCGTCAGCGCCGCGCGGGTCGCCCCTGCGGCGTGGCGCGCGCCGGTCGACGCCGATTCGAGCTCCGCGAGCTCGCGTTCGCGCGCGAACACGCCATGCGTCTCGTTGTCCGGCGCGAAGAACGTGATCGACTGGGCGCCGACGAGGTGTCCTTCCGGCGTGACGAAGCATTCGCCGGGGGCAAGCCGGGCGCGGTCGGCCAGTGCGGTCGCGAGATCCGGCCGGCAGCGCACGCCGTGCAGGCTATCGCCGACGAGGCGCTCCAGTCCGGGCTGGCGCAGCGTGATCCTGCGCTCGAGCGCGTCGTCGCCGGGGGCCGGACGCGACACCGACGCGACCCGCGCGTACGCGGCGGTCCGCCGCGGCGGGGGATTGCCGTCGCTGGCCCAGGCCGCGGCGCCGTCGAGCGTCGGCAGCTCGAGACCGCTCATCGCCTCGCGCAGCACGGCCTCCAGCGCGTTGTCCCAGCCGTGATCGACGCCGATCGACTGGTACAGCCGGCGGGCGTCGGTCAGGTGGCGCGCCTCGAGCCAGCCGTCGATGTCCTTGCCGTGGCCGATCTTGGCCTGCAGTGCGGCCAGCGCCTGCGCCCTCGCCTCGAGGTCGGCCAGCGCCCGGGCGGCGGCCTGCGCCGCGGCGCCGGCGGTCCGCTGTCGTTCCTGCAGATCCTGCACCTGGTCGCGCAGCGCGTTGAGCGACGTCTCCTTCGCCGCGAGGTCGGACTGCTCCTGCGCCAGCTGCTCCTCGACGTCGCGCAGCGGATCTGTGACCGGTGCCGCGAGCGTCGCCAGCTCGGCGTCGAGCCGCTCGCGCCGCTGGGCGAACTGCACGAACACCCGCTGGAAATGGTCGCGCTTGGTCTCGGCGACGCGGATGCCCTGCTCGATCTCCACGGCGCGCTGCTGCACGGCGGACAGCGCCGCCGCGGCCTCGCGCACCGTCGTTTCGAGCGCCGGCAGCGCCGCCTGCGCCGCCGTCTCCTCGACCGCGGCGGCCTCGCGCGCGGCCAGTGCCTGCTCCATCGCCGCTTCGGCCGCGCCACGATCCGCGGCAACCGCGGTGTCCTGCGCGGCGAGGGCGCCGAGCTGCTCGGTCAGCTGCGCGACCTGCAACGTGATCCGGTTCTCGCTCTCGCGGGCGAACGCGAGCTGCTGTTCCAGCCGCGTGACCTCGGCGTTCGCGGCGTAGAAGGCGCCCTGCCGCTCGTGCAGCGCGTCGCCGGCCGCGTAGTGGTCGCTGCGCAGCGCCTCGATCCGGGCCTCGGTCCCGCGGACGTCGGCGACCAGCGACTCCAGCGCGACCGTCAGGCTGGCGATCTCGGCGCCGTGCCGCTCCCGCGCCCGCATCGCATCCTGCTGCTTCGAGTACCACAGCAGGTGCTGCGACGACTTGAGGCGCGCCTCGAGCTCGCGGTACTCGCCGGCGACCTTGGCCTGCGTCTCGAGCTTCTCGAGCTGGTTGCCGAGCTCCAGCCGGATGTCCTCGACCCGCGAGAGATTCTCCCTGGTGTCGGCGATCCGTCCCTCGGTTTCCTTGCGCCGCTCCTTGTACTTCGACACCCCGGCGGCCTCCTCGAGGAACACTCGCAGCTCCTCGGGCTTGGCCTCGATCACCCGCGAGATCATCCCCTGCTCGATGATGGCGTACGCCCGCGGGCCGAGCCCGGTGCCGAGGAACAGGTCGTGGATGTCGCGGCGACGGACCGGGATGTTGTTGATGTAGTACGAGCTGTCGCCGTCGCGGGTCAGCACCCGCTTGATCGAGAGCTCGACGTACTGGCCCCACTGGCCGCCGATGCGCCCCGCGCTGTTGTCGAAGAACAACTCGACCGACGCGCGACCGACCGGTTTGCGATCACCGGCGCCGTTGAAGATGACGTCCTGCATCGACTCGCCGCGCAGCGCCGAGGCCTTGGATTCGCCGAGGACCCACCGCACCGCGTCGATGACGTTCGACTTGCCGCAGCCGTTGGGCCCGACGATGCCGACGAGCTGGCCAGGGGTGGCGATGGTGGTCGGATCGACGAACGACTTGAAGCCGGAAAGCTTGATCTGGGTGAGGCGCACGGGACTCTGGTCAGCCGGTGAGGATGGAAAGGACGCCGTGGGTCAGGCGACGGCGCCGTTCGGTCGGGGTCCCGGACCGCGTCCGGCTCGGCGGCGCTCCGCTCGCGCGGCCGCGAACCGCTCCCGGTCCGCCGCGCCGATCCGGCGCGGCCATGCCGGGCGGGACAAGCGGGGAATTATAGCGGATTCGCCATCGCCGAAGTCGGCCCGAGCATCCCCGGCTGCGCGGACGCGATCCCGGCGGTGACGGTCAGGCGCCCCTCCCGGACCGCATGGCAGGCCACCTCGCCGCCGCCCGCGGCCGGCGCGAGCGCCGGGGCCTCGCGCCGACACCGGTCGTCGGCCCACGGACAGCGCGGATGGAAGGCACAGCCCGCCGGCGGGTCGAGCGGATTCGGCACCTCTCCGGCGACCGCGATCCGCGCGGCGCCGGTCATCTGCAGGTCCGGCACCGCCTCGAGCAGCATCCGCGTGTACGGGTGCTGCGGCGCGCCGAACAGCCGCCGCGTCGGCGCGAGCTCGACGATGCGGCCGAGGTACATGACGCCGACGCGGTCGGCGATGTGGTGAACGACCGCGAGGTTGTGCGAGATGAACAGGTAGGTAAGCCCCATCCGGCGCGACAGGTCACGCATCAGGTTCAGCACCTGCGCCTGCACCGACACGTCGAGCGCCGACGTCGGCTCGTCGCAGACCAGGAACTGCGGCTCGGTCGATAGGGCTCGCGCGATCGAGATGCGCTGCCGCTGGCCGCCGGAGAACTGGTGCGGGTACTTGACGCCGTCGGCCGCAGCCAGCCCGACCTGCTCGAGCAGCGCGGCGACGCGGGGGGCGATGTCGGCCCTCGGCGTGCCCGGCTGCTGCGCGAGTATCGGCTCGGCAACGATGTCGTCGACGCGCCAGCGCGGATTGAGGCTGGCGTAGGGGTCCTGGAAGATCATCTGCATCGACCGCCGCGCAGCCCGGCGCGCCCCTGCATCGGCACTGCCCGTGCCCTCGCCCGCGATCACCGTGCCGGCGTAGGTGATCGTCCCGCGCGTCGGCGGGTAGAGGCCCACGATCAGCCGCGCGACGGTGGACTTGCCGCAGCCGGACTCGCCGACCAGCCCCAGCGTCTCGCCGCGCGCGATCGACAGCGAGACGCCGTCGACCGCCTTCAGCAGCACGCGTGGCTTGCCCGCGAGGACGCGGTCGAGCCAGGGCGGCGAGACGTCGAAGTCACGCGCGACGTCGTTGAGCTGGACCAGCGTTTCGGCCATCGGAGTTTCCACCCGGTCAGTGCTGCGGGAACCAGCAAGCTGCCTGCGTCCTGCCGGCGCCCTGCAGCACCGGGCGCTCGGCGCGGCAGCGGGCCTCGGCGCGCGGGCAGCGGGGATGGAACGCACAGCCTTCGGGAACGGCGTCGAGCCGCGGCATCGAGCCGTCGATCTGGGTCAGGCGGTCGCGCTCGGCGACGATCGAGGGGATCGATCCCATCAACCCGACGGAGTACGGGTGCGCCGGCCGATGGATGACGTCGGCGACCGGCCCGATCTCGACGATGCGCCCGGCGTACATCACGGCGACGCGGTCGGCGGTCTCGGCGATCACCCCCATGTCGTGCGTGACCAGCAACACCGCGGTCCCGTGGTCGCGACAGAGGCGCTTCAGCAGCTGGATGATCTGCGCCTGGATCGAAACGTCGAGCGCCGTCGTCGGCTCGTCGGCGATGATCAGCTTCGGCTGGGCCGCGAGCGCGAGCGCGATCACGACCCGCTGCCGCATGCCGCCGGAGAACTGGTGCGGATAGTGATCGATGCGGCGAGCCGCCGCCGGGATGCCGACCTCCTCCAGCAGCGCCACTGCGCGGGCCTGCGCCTCGCCCCGCGACAGCGGCAGGTGCGTCTCGATCGTCTCGACCAGCTGGCGGCCGATGGTGTACAGCGGATTGAGCGACGTCAGCGGGTCCTGGAAGACCGCGCCGATCTCGCGCCCGCGAACCCTGCGCATGGCGTCGTACGGAAGGTTGTCGATGCGTCGACCGCCGAGCCGGATCTCGCCGGCGGCGATGCGCCCGGGCGGGTCGATGAGGCCGATGACCGCGGCGCCGGTGATGCTCTTGCCGGCACCGGACTCGCCGACGACGCCCAACACCTCGCCGGGAGCGATGCTGAACGACACGTCGTGCACCGCGACCAGGGTGCCGCGCCGCGTCGGGAACTCGACGCGAAGCCCCTCGACCGCGAGCAGCGGCGCGGCGCCCGTTCCGTCGCCGCGCGCCGCGTCCGCCAGGGCAGCGCCAGCCGTCACTTGGCGGGAGCCGGCACCGTGCAGCCCGCGATCGTCTCGACGAAGTCGATCACCGGATCGAATTCCGTCTGCAGGTTGTTCCTCATCTGCGCGTTGAGGTAGTAGCGCTTGCACGGCTCGGCGTTGAGCTCGAAGTTCACGAGGTCCCCGCCGCCGGCCCGGCCCATGGCCATCGACGGCCCCTGCAGCAGGACCCGGCGCACGCCGGGCTCGATCCGGATCGGGTCGGAAACGAATGCGCCTCTGCCGTCGATCGATTCGATGATCGCCGGAAAGCGGTTGATGTTGGTCCGGGTGAAGCGCTGGCCGGTGACCTCGCTCCACGTCGGACCCCAGGTCGCGCAGCCTGCCAGCAGCAGCGGCGAAACCAGCGTCAGCAGCAGCTTGTTGCGCATCTTCGTCCTCCTCGATGAATGTGGCCCGGGGGCGTCCGCCGCGAACGGCGGCGATCGACCACCCGGGGTGGCCGGCGCCGGGGTCAACGCAGCTTCGGGTTGAGGGCGTCCCGCAGCCAGTCGCCCAGCAGGTTGATCGAAAGCACCATGATAACCAATGCGGCGCCGGGAAAGATGGTGATCCACCACTCGCCGGAGAACAGGAAGTCGTTGCCGACGCGGATCAGCGTGCCAAGCGACGGCTGCGTCGGCGGCACGCCGACGCCGAGGAACGACAGCGTCGCCTCGGTGATGATCGCGGTCGCGATGTTGATCGTCGCGAGGACGAGCACCGGCCCCAGGACGTTGGGCAGCAGGTGCCGGCGCATGATGCCGAACGACGACACGCCGATCACCCGCGCGGCCTGGACGTACTCCTTGCTCTTCTCGACCATCGTCGAGCCGCGCACGGTGCGCGCGTACTGGACCCAGTTCGAGATGGCGATCGCGAATACCAGCACGTAAAGCGCGACCTCGGAATGCGCGTCGCGGGGCAGCACCGCGCGTGCGACGCCGTCGATCAGCAGGGCGATCAGGATCGCCGGAAACGAGAGCTGCACGTCGGCCACGCGCATGATGAACGCATCGAGGCGCCCGCCCAGGTAACCGGCGAGGAGCCCGAGACCGACGCCCAGCACGACGGCGATCGCCACCGACGCGAGACCGACCAGCAGCGAGATCCGTGCGCCGAACATGATGGCCGACAGCACGTCGCGGCCCTGGTCGTCGGTGCCGAGCAGGTGCTGCCGCGCGCCGCCCTCGAGCCACGCCGGCGGCGCCAGCGAGTCGGCCAGGTTGAGCGTGCGCAGGTCGAAGGGATTGTGCGGCGCCAGCCACGGCGCGAACACCGCGCCGACGAGGCAGATCGCCAGCACGACGGCAGAACCGATCGCCACCGGCGAGCTGCGAAAGCTGTGTGCGACGTCGCCGTCGCGCCACGCCGCGAGCCGCTCGCGCCACGTCGGAGCCACCGCCAGCGGGCCGGGCGCGATCGCCACGCCACCTTGGTGCTGCGCACTCCGGGATTCGCTCTCGGGCCGGCCGGGCACGCTCATGCCAGCCCCTCGATCGCGCGCAGCACCGCGTCGCGCGCCTGCCGGCCGACCTGCTCCTTCCAGCCGTCGGTGTCGACGTAGAACGTGTCGCGCATCTGCTTCCGGATCGCGCTCGCCAGCCGGCCCGGTGCCTGCGGATGAAGGTGCAGCCATGCTTCCGCGCGCAGCGCCATCAGCACGTCCGGCAGCGGCACGGTGCCGAACTCGAGCGCGATGCCGGTGAACTCCGCCGCCGGGCATTCCTCGTGGAAGGCGTTGAACATCACGCCGGACAACATGGCGGAGGTCGAGCTGCCGTCGTAGAACGACGTCACCTCGGGGCCCCACCACGCGCGGGTGCGCGCCAGCGCCGCCGCGTCGTCGCGGGCGGCGAAGATCTTCTCGCCGTGGCCCGACGGACCGAGCCCGGTGTGGACGTCGATCCAGCCGATGCGCCGGCATCCGCCCGCGTGCCGGCGCAGGACGTCGCGCAGCGTGCGGTTGCTCCACGTCGGCGCGGCGCCGCCGAAAAACAGCCCCTGCGGGTGCGAGTACTGGCCGGCGGTCATCGCCGCCTGCATCGCCTTCTCGCCGTGGCGGGCGATCCAGGCGCCGAGCCGGGCCTCGTTGGCCGCCGGCGGCGGCCACGACTCCGGCAACAGCAGCCCGTGCAGCTCCGCGTAGCCGGCGTTGGCGGGCGCCGGCGCGCCGAAGTCGCGGAAGTTCCGGTTGAGGTCGACGTTGTCCTCGTTCACCCGCCGCAGGCGCGAGAACCCGTGCGGATTCACCGCGTGCACGAACAGCGCCGCGACCCCGCTCTCCTCGATCGCCTCGACCACGCCGTCGTCGTGCAGCAGCGCGGCCTGCGCGCCGGAGCCGCAGAAGCCTTCGACGCCGTGGGTCGCCGACGTCAGCACGAGCACCGACGCGGCGGCGGCGCGGCCGATCAGCGCGACGTCGAGCGCCAGCTCCTCGCCCTCGGCGCCGCGCAGCCCCGGAAGCACGTGCGATTCCAGCGCGCCGCCGCGCGCCGCTGCGGCGGCGAGAAACTTCGCCCGCGCCTGCTGGTACGACGAGGCGAAGTGCGCGGCGTAGCCCTGCGCCGACATCAGCCGTCCGCCCCTGGCACGCCTGCCGGCAGCGCCCGCTCGACCAGCGCCGACAGATAGCCGGCGCCGAGCGGGATGACGGCGTCGTTGAAGTCGTAGGTGCTGTTGTGCAGGAAACAGCCGCCCTCGGCGCCGCCCTGCCCCAGCCGCACGAATGCGCCGGGCTTCGCCTGCAGCATGAACGAGAAGTCCTCCGACCCCATCGACGGCGGGAGGTCGCGCAATACGTTGCCGGCGCCGACCAGCGCCTCGGCGACCTCGATGGCGAACGCCGCCTGGCGGTCGTGGTTGATCGTCGCCGGATAGACGCGGCGGTAATCGAGCCGGGCCGAGGCGCCGAAGGCCGCGGCGATCTGCGGCACGAGTTCTCCGAGGCGCCGCTCGATCATGTCCTGCGTTGCAGGCAGGAACGTGCGCACCGTGCCCACCAGCGTCGCGTGCGCGGGGATCACGCTCATGGCGCCGGGATTTCCGGCATGCATCGCGCACAGGCTGACGACCGCGGTGTCGATCGGGCTGACGTTGCGGCTGACGATCGACTGCACCGCGGTGATCAGGTGCCCGGCGACGAGCACGGGGTCGACGGCGGCGTGCGGATGCGCGCCGTGGCCGCCACGGCCGTCGATGGTGATTTCGATGCGGTCCGCCGCCGCCATCGCCGGACCCGGGGTGATGCCCAATCGCCCCGGCGGGAGCCCGGGCCAGTTGTGCAGCGCGTAGACCTCGTCGGCCGGGAAGCGTTCGAACAGGCCGTCCTCGATCATCTCGCGGGCGCCGGCGTAGCCTTCCTCCCCCGGCTGGAAGATCAGGTACGCGGTGCCGTCGAACCGGCGCGTCTCGTGCAGGTACTTCGCCGCCGCCAGCAGCATCGTCGTGTGCCCGTCGTGGCCGCAGCCGTGCATCCGGCCGTCGTAGCGCGACCGGTGCCCGAACGCGTTTTCCTCCTGCATCGGCAGCGCGTCCATGTCGGCACGCAGGCCCACCGACCGGCCGCGGGTGTCGGCGCGGCCGCGGATGACCGCGACGACGCCGGTGCGGCCGATGCCCGCGTGATACTCGATGCCCAGCGCGGCGAGCCGCTTGCAGACGACCTCGGCGGTCCGATGCTCCTCGAATCCCAGCTCCGGATGCATGTGCAGGTCGCGGCGGACGGCGGTGAACTCGTCCTGCCAGCGGGCGATGTGGGCGACGGGGCTCATGGCGGGCATCTCAGTGGCCTCCGCCCGTGGCGCGCTCGACGCGCAGCCGCGGATCGACGGCGTAGTACAGGAGGTCGACGACGAGGTTGATAGTCACGAATACCAGGGCGATGAAGCACAGGTAGGCCGCCATCACCGGCACGTCGGCGAAATTGACGGCCTGGATGAACAGCAGCCCCATCCCGGGCCACTGGAATACCGTCTCGGTGACGATCGCGAACGCTATGATCGCCCCCAGCTGCAGGCCCACGATGGTGATGACCGGCACCAGCGTGTTCTTGAGCGCATGGCCGAAATGGATCGCCCGGTCGGTGAGTCCGCGGGCGCGCGCGAACTTGATGTAGTCGGTGCGCAGCACCTCGAGCATCTCGGCGCGAACGAGCCGCATGATCAGCGTCATCTGGATCAGCGACAGCGTGATCGTGGGCAGGATCAGCGCCTTCAGACCGCTGGCGGTGAGGAGCCCCGTGCTCCACCAGCCCAGCGACACGACGTCGCCGCGGCCGAAAGACGGCAGCCAGCCCAGGTACACCGCGAACACCAGGATCAGCAGGATCCCGATCAGGAACGTCGGCAGGCTTACCCCGATCAGCGACCCGGCCAGCAGCAGGTGCGACAGGACGCTCTTTCGCCGCAGCGCCGTGTAGACGCCCATCGGGATGCCGACGACGACCGCGAGCATGGCCGCGGCGATCGACAGCTCCAGCGTCGCCGGCAGCCGCTCCTTCAGCAGCGCCGACACCGGACGGCCCTGGCGCAGCGACAGGCCGAACTCGCCCTGGGCCGCGTTGCCGACGAAGCGGCCGAACTGGACGTAGAACGGCTGGTCGAGACCCAGCTCGGCGCGCAGCCTGGCCTTGTCCTGCTGCGTCGCGTCCTGGCCGAGCATGAACGTGACCGGATCGCCGGTGAAGTTGAACAGCGAGAAGGCGATGAACGCCACCACCGCCATCACGGCGGTGGCCTGCAGCAGTCGGCGAAGGACAAAGGCAAGCAATCGTCAGTCCGCCGTCGTCCGTCGCGCTCGCCGCATCAGCCGGCCTCGACCCGCAAAGTATCCGGGGTGACCGCGTCGGGCCGGAGCGCGGCAGGGGCGGCGCATGTCGGGAGTGTGCGTTGGATGGCGGCTGCGGTCGCCGGTGGCGGCAAGGCGGGACGGCGCGCGGGCATGGCCTGCGGATGATGCCGGAAGCGCCGCGCGAGCGTCAACGCGGTGATCGAGACCAGCTGCGGGCCGCAGTCGCACGGGGGCCTCAGCTGCGCACGGCGCGCTGGCGCCGGGTTGCGTAGAGGCAGATGCCGGTCGCCACCGAGACGTTGAGCGATTCGACGGTCCCGCCCAGCGGAATGCCGACGATGCGGTCGCAGGACTCGCGCGTCAGGCGCCGCAGTCCCTCGCCCTCGGCGCCGAGCACCCAGGCGACGGGACCGCCGACGTCGGCGTCGAACAGGTTCTCTCCGCCGGCGTCGGCGCCGAGGACCCAGATGCCGCGCTGCTTCAGCTCGCGCAGCGTGCGGGCGAGATTGGTGACGGTGACCACCGGCACGGTATCCGCGGCGCCACTCGCGGCCTTCGCCACCGTGGCGTTGACGCCGACGGCGCGGTCCTTGGGCACGACGATCGCGTGCGCGCCGAACGCATCGGCGTTGCGCAGGCACGCGCCGAGGTTGTGCGGATCGGTGACTCCGTCGAGCACCACCAGCAGCGCCGGCTCGGCGAGCCCGTCGAGCACGTCGTCGAGCGTCACGTGCGGCATCGCCGCGTCGACGATCGCCACCACGCCCTGGTGCCGGCCGCCGCCGGCGAGGTTGTCGAGGCGCAATTCGTCAGCCACGTGCGTCGCCACGCCGGCGGCCCCCGCCCGCGCGACCAGCTCGCGCGAGCGCGCGTCCTGCCGTCCGGCGGCGACGTAGACCGACTTGATCGAATCGGGGCGCTGCCGCAGCCGGGCGGTGACGGCGTGGAAACCGAAGAGCGTGCGGGTCGCGGCCATGGCGCGTGCTAGTGTACCGGCCTTCGCCGCCGTTTCGCTGCCAACATGCTCGAATTCGAGATCCGCCAGCTGGTCGTGCAGACGCTGCTCGTCTTCGCAGCCCTGTTCCCGATCCTCAACCCGGTCGGCTCCGCGCCGTTCTTCCTGGCCCTGACCCACGGCGCCACGGCGGAGGAGCGCCAGGGGCTCGCGCGCACCGTCGGCTGGAACGCGTTCCTGCTGCTGCTCGGGTCGTTCCTGTTCGGCGCCTACGTGATCGAGTTCTTCGGCGTCTCGGTCCCGGTGGTCAAGCTCGCCGGCGGCATCCTGCTCTGCGGGATGGCGTGGACCACGCTGCGCGACCCCGGCGCAGAAGGCCCCGACGGTGGCGCGCCGCTGTCCTCCGCGGTGCTCGAGGCGCGGGCGTTCTACCCGCTGACGATGCCGCTGACCGTCGGCCCCGGCAGCATTTCGGTCGCCATCACGCTCGGCGTGCAGCACCCGTACAGCCTGCGCTCGGTGGCCGTCCACTTCGCGGCGTCGCTGCTGGGGATAATGCTGCTCGGCGTCACGGTGTGGCTCACCTACCGCTACGCCTCCCGCCTCATCCGGCTGCTCGGCCCCACGGGCACCAGCGTCATGCTGCGGCTGTCGGCGTTCATCCTGATGTGCATCGGCGTGCAGATCGCGTGGAACGGGCTCTCGGCGCTGCTGGGAACGGTGCCGACGATCCGGCCGAACTGACCGAACGCCGCATTGCCGGCGTTGGCCGGATTGCGCTATAATTATGGGTTGTGACTTGTGCCGGCGGCCGCGACGCGGAATCGGCATGCCGCAACCAAGGTTCAGCGCCCCAGTAGCTCAGTTGGTAGAGCAGCGCATTCGTAATGCGAAGGTCGGCGGTTCGACTCCGTCTTGGGGCACCAGCATGAGAAGAAAGGGCGGTCCACGCGGGCCGCCCTTTCTTCGTTACTGGCTGCGCGCGCCCCACGCCCGCAAGCTGCGGCAGCGCGCTGCCGCGATCAGCCGCGATCGTTCACCGCGGATCGCCCGCAATGCGCGATCCACTGCGCGGTCAGCTTCTCCTGCACCGAGTTCTGCCTGAGCCGGGCGTCGAGTCCGGCGAAGTCGACGAGGTCGAGCGGCTGGTCCTGGTTGAAGCAGCTGAACACGTAGCTGCGCCTGCCGGTGGCAGGATCGACGTGCGGCTGCAGGCACTGCGCGCAGATCTCCTTCATCATGCACTGCATCGGGCTGTTGATCGAGCCGAACGCCCGGTGCTGCGGCTTCAGCCACGGCGCCAGCACCGAATGGCGCGCCGCGGCGACGGCGGCCATCATCCGGTCCGAGCCGATGGCGATGATCCGCTCGCAGTCGGCGAACGCGATCGCCTGCGCCCCGAGGTCGCCGGCAGCGTAGGCCTTCATCGCCAGCACGATGTTGCCGACGAACGCGCGGTCCTGCGGGCGGTTCGGCGCGAAGCCCGGTCCCTCGTCGCAGCACCAGACGACGACGTCGGCGGCGGCCTCGATCTCCTCGATCTTGTAGCGGTCGATCATCTTCTTGTAGCCGGCGAAGTACAGCACCTTCGAGCCCGCGGCACGGAACGCCTGGCCGATCGAGAACAGCACGGCGTTGCCGAGGCCGCCGCCGGCGAGGACCACGGTTTCGCCGGGCTCGATCTCGGTCGGCGCGCCCGTCGGCCCCATCAGCACCACCGGCTCGCCGGGCTGGAGCGTCGCGCAGAGGTCCGACGAGCCGCCCATCTCCAGCACGATCGTCGACACGAGGCCGCGCTCGCGGTCGACCCAGGCGCCGGTCAGCGCGAGGCCCTCCATCGTCAGCCGGGTGCCCGCTGCGACGGCGGCGCGCGTCTCGTAGTTCTGCAGCCGGTAGAACTGGCCGGGGGCGAAGCGGCGCGCCGCTGCCGGTGCGCGAACGACGACCTCGACGATGGTCGGCGTCAGGCGCACGACCCGCTCGACGGTCGCGCGGAACTCGCGGTCGAGCCGGGCGAAGAACGCGGCGTCGCTGACGCCGGACGCAGGATTCACGCGCGCGAGCATCCGCGACACCACCGGAAAGCCGAGCTTGGCGCTGCCCATCGCCTTGACCACGTTGCCGGAGAACGACGGATGCAGGTCGCCGAAGAAGCTGGTGGCGCGGCCGTCGGCGCGGATGTCGGTCAGCACCGCCGGATGCGGCGGCTTGGCGAGACCGCGCACCGGCGCCACCGGCGCCCCGTCCTCGTCGAGCAGGCGGAAGTACTTGCCGTCCAGCGCGAAGTGGCCGGCATCCTCGCGGGCGAGAACGGTGTTGGGCGACGTGCCCGCGGCGACGAGGATGCTCCTCGCCGGCAGCGTCGCACGTCCGGTCTCGTGCCAGACGCCGTCGTCGACGACGCGCTGCACCGAGACGGCGAGGCCGGTCGCGCGGCCGTCGGCGTCGATCTCGACCGCCAGCGGCGTCAGACCCTCGGCGAAGCGGATGCCCTCCTCCAGCGCCTTCTCGATCTCCTCGTGATTGAGCGTGTACGCCGGGCTGTCGACCAGCCGGCGGCGGTAGGCGATGGTGGCGCCGCCCCAGCCGTGCAGCAGCTCGACGACGCGCGCCGGACGCCCCGCCGCCGCCGCCGCGGCGCGCTCGGCGCGGATCGCCCGCGCGTGAGCCAGGAACTCGTCGGCGATCGGCGCCTCTTCGGCACTCCAGGCGGCGCGGACCGCCGCCTCGCCGCGCTCGGCGGCGAGCACTTCGAAGCGGGCGAGGAATTTCTCGACCTGCACCGGGTAGTACGCGAGCGATTCGGTCGCCGTGTCGACGGCGGTGAGCCCGCCGCCGATCACCACCACCGGCAGCCGCAGCTGCATGTTGGCGATCGAGTCGCGCTTGGCGGCGCCGGTCAGCTGCAGCGCCATCAGGAAGTCCGACGCGGTGCGCACGCCGTTGGCCAACCCGTTGGGCAGCTCCAGCACCGTCGGCTTGCCGGCGCCCGCGGCCAGCGCGACGTGGTCGAAGCCCAGCGCGAACGCGTCCTCGGCGTCGAGCGTGCCGCCGAAGCGCACGCCGCCGTACAGCGCGAAGCGGTCGCGGCGCTCGATCAGCAGGCGCAGCAGCTTGAGGAAGTTCTTGTCCCAGCGCACGGTGATGCCGTACTCGGCGACGCCGCCGAAGCCCGCCATCACCCGGTCGTCGAGCGGTTCCGTCAGCGTCGCCACGTCGCGCACCGGCGCGAACGGCACCCTCGTGCCGTCGACGGCGATGCCGGACAGCGACGGGTCCAGCGGCTCGATCTTCAGCCCGTCCACGCCGACGACGGTGTGGCCGTCGTTGACGAGGTGGTGCGCCAGCGTGATGCCGGCCGGCCCCATGCCGACGATCAGCACACGGCGCCCCGTCGGCGCGCGCGGCACGGGCCGCGCGAGGTTCAGCGGGTTCCAGCGCGTCAGCAGCGAATAGAGCTCGAAGCCCCAGGGCAGCGCCAGCACGTCCTTCAGCAGCCGCGTTTCCGACTGCGGGATGTCGACCGGGTCGGTCTTCTGGTAGATGCACGACTTCATGCAGTCGTTGCAGATCCGGTGGCCGGTGCCGGCGACCATCGGATTGTCGACGCAGACCATCGCCAGCGCCGCCAGGGGCCAGCCGTCGGCACGCAGCTTGTGGAACTCGGAGATCTTCTCCTCCAGCGGACAACCGGCCAGCGGCACGCCGAAGGGGCTCTTCCGGAACGGCGCCTCGGGCGTCGGGTTCTTCTCGAAGAGCCCCTTCGCGCAGGAGTCCTTCCCCTGCTCGTGGCACCAGATGCAGTAATGCGCCTGGTCGAGTCCGCCGGTGAGGTCCATGCCGGCGTCGGTCAGCGCGAAGCCTTCGCGCCGGCGCAGGTGATCGCCGTCGAGCTTCCACGCCGCCACGCCGTTCACGGTTTCGCTCGCGACCGGGACCAGCCGCATGAAGTCGAGCTTCCGCGGCGCGCGGAACAGCACCCCGCCCCGGTGCGCGGCCCGGCCTGCCGCCGTGTGCGCCGCCCACGCCGCGTAGCGCAGCGCGAGGTCGAGGTCGCCGGCGTGCGCCGCCTCGTCGGCCTGCCAGCCGGTGACCGCCCGCGCGAACGCGAGCTCGCCGTCGGCGCCGGGCAGCATCGCCCCGATGCGCGGGCCGAGCTCGCGCGCCAGCGCCGCGCCGTCGAAGGTCGCGGCGGCGTCCGCCTTGTGCGCGTTCATCGCCTTGCGCTGGACGAACAGGCGCTTGACCGCGAACAGCGGCGCGCGCTCGTGATGCGCGGCCTCCAGCGCGCGCACCTCGGTCTCGATGCCGAACAGCTCCGCCAGGAAGTCCTCGAGGTGCGGCGCGACGGCGAGCAGCAGCTCGGATTCGGCCTTGGCGGCGAGCGCCTTCGGGTCGGCGCGGGCGGCGCCGAGCCGCGCGGCCAGCGCGGCGTCCGCGGACTCGAGGTGCGCGAGGAACGATTCGTCGAGGCGCTGCGCGCCGGCGACGGTGTGCAGATCGGCAAAGCCGAGACCGTGCGGGAGGCGCAGGTCGGGGGAGGCGGAGGGCATCGGGATCGAGGGGGCGTAAGGGAGCCGGGAGGCGGCACTGCCTGCCGCGGCTGCGGCGGTGCCGGCGGCAAGCGCGCGCCGGCGGCCGGAGACACGAAGGCGTGATTTTACCTTGCCGGGCGCGGCCGCCCCGTGCCTTCGGGACCCGTGCTCGAGCCGGTGTCGGCGCGGTGGCCCTGGCGGCGAACGCGATGGCGGTTGCGCCGGCGCCCCGAAATCCCTATCTTCAGGTCAACCTGCGGAAGGCAGGCGGCGTTGTGGGCTTCCCGACGTCCCGCCGGTCGCCCCCGGGTGTCGCGCCACCAACCGGAGTCTCGATGTCCAGCCCCCGCCTCACCGTGTACCGTCTCCATGCCGCGGCACGCCGCCTCGTCGTGACCGCCGCGCTGGCCCTGACCATCGCCGGCGGCGTGGCCGCGCCCGCCGCCGCGCAGCCGATCAAGCTGGGCGAGCTCAACAGCTACAAGGTCTTTCCGGCGTTCCTCGAACCGTACAAGAAGGGCATGGAGCTGGCGCTGGCGGAAGTCAACGCCGCCGGCGGCGTGCTCGGGCGGCCGCTGGAAATCGTCTCGCGCGACGACAACGGTACGCCGGGCGACGCCGTGCGCGTCGCCGAGGAGCTGCTGGCGCGGGAAAAGGTCGCGCTGCTGATGGGCACCTTCCCGTCGAACGTGGGGCTCGCCGTCGCCGACCTCGCGCGCCAGCGCAAGGCCGTGTTCATCGCCGCCGAGCCGCTGACCGACAAGATCGTCTGGGAGAACGGCAACCGCTACACCTTCCGCCTGCGCGCGTCGACCTACATGCAGGTGGCGATGCTCGCCCCCGAGGCGGCTCGGCTCGGCAAGAAGCGCTGGGCGATCGTCTACCCGAACTACGAGTACGGCCAGTCGGCGGCCGCGGCGTTCAAGCGGCAGATGATCGCGCTGCAGGGCGGCGGCATCGAGTTCATCGAGCAGGCGGTGCCGCTGGGCAAGATCGAGCCGGGCCCCGTCGTGCAGGCGCTGATCGACGCCAGACCGGACGCGATCTTCTCGTCGCTGTTCGGCGCCGACCTCGCGCGCTTCGTCCGCGAGGGGCAGACGCGCGGCCTGTTCAAGGATCGCCCCGTGTTCAACCTGCTCGGCGGCGAGCCCGAGTACCTGGACCCGCTGAAGGACGAGGCGCCCGTCGGCTGGGTCGTGACCGGATACCCGTGGTACGCGATCGACACGCCGGCGCACCGCCGCTTCCGCGACGCCTACCAGGCGAAATTCAACGACTACCCGCGACTGGGCTCGGTCGTCGGCTACAGCACCGTCATCGCCGCGGCGGCGGCGATCCGCAAGGCCGGCTCGACCGACCCGGAGAAGCTCGTCGCCGCGCTGAAGGGACTGAACTTCGACACGCCGTTCGGGCCGGTGACGTTCCGCGCGCTCGATCACCAGTCGACGATGGGCGCGTATGTCGGACGCACGGCGGTCAAGGACGGCAAGGGCGTGATGGTCGACTGGCGGTATGCTGACGGCCGCGACTACCTGCCCTCCGACGACGCGGTACGCAAGCTGCGGCCGGCGGAGTGACGCGACCCGGCAGGTGAGCGCGCCCGCCCCCGGCGGTCGCGCGGTCGCGGGTTTCCCCACCGGTGCGCCGTCGGAGCGGTCGCCTTGACCCTCGCCTCCTTTCTTTCCCAGCTCCTCAACGGCCTCGCCGGCGCCTCGGCGCTGTTCCTCGTCGCGGCCGGGCTGACGCTGATCTTCGGCGTCACCCGCGTCGTCAACTTCGCGCACGGCTCGCTGTACATGCTGGGCGCGTACCTCGGCTGGACCGGCGTCGAATGGTGGGGGCGCGGCCCGCTCGGGTTCTGGGGTGCCGTCGTCATGGCGACGCTCGCAGTGGCGCTGATCGGCGCCTTGATGGAGGTGCTGCTCCTCAAGCGGCTCTACGCGGCACCGGAGCTGCTGCAGCTCGCGGCGACGTTCGGCGTGGTGCTGATCGTCCGCGATGCGGCGCTGGCGCTCTGGGGCGCCGAGGACCTGCTGGGGCCGCGCGCGCCGGGCCTCGGCGGCGCGATCGACGTGCTCGGCCGCCCGGTGCCGGCGTACGACCTCTTCCTGCTGGTGGTCGGCCCGCTGGTGCTGGCCGCGCTCTGGCTGCTGCTGCGGCGCACGCGGTTCGGCATGCTGATCCGCGCCGCCAGCGAGAACCGCGAGATCGCGAGCGCGCTGGGCATCAACGAGCGGCTGCTGTTCACCGCGGTGTTCGCGCTGGGCGCCGGGCTGGCGGGACTCGCCGGCGCGCTGCAGCTGCCGCGCGAACCGGCGAACCTGGGCATGGACCTCGCGATCATCGCCGAAGCCTTCGTCGTCACGGTCGTCGGCGGACTGGGCTCGCTGCCGGGCGCCTTTCTCGCGGCGGTGCTGATCGGCGTCACCAAGGCGCTGTGCATCGCGCTCGGCACCGTCGAGATCCTGGGCGTCGCGGTCGCGTTTCCCAAGCTCACCCTGGTCGCCGAATTCGTCGTCATGGCGGTGGTGCTGGCGCTGCGTCCCTACGGCCTGCTGGGCAAAGCGGCGACGCTGCCGCCGACGACGGCGCTGCCCGAGCAGCGTGCGCTGGTGCGCCCGCCCGGGCGGCGCGCCGCGTGGGCGGCGCTCGCCACGCTCGCGCTCGCGGCGCTGCTGCCGTTCACCGGCGACGAGTACCGGACGATCCTCGCCACCGACGTCCTGGTGCTGGCGCTGTTCGCCGCCAGCCTGCAGTTCATCATGGGCACCGGCGGCATGGCGTCGTTCGGCCACGCCGCGTATTTCGGCCTCGGCGCGTATGCGGCGGCGATCGCCGCCCGCCACGGCGTGCCGATGGCGGGCGCGCTGGCGGCGGCGCCGCTGGTGGCGCTGGCCGGCGCGCTCGTCGCCGGGTGGTTCAGCGTGCGCCTGTCGGGGGTCTACCTGTCGATGCTCACGCTCGCGTTCGCGCAGATCGTGTGGTCGATCGTGTTCCAGTGGGACCGCGTCACCGGCGGGTCCAACGGGCTGATCGGCGTGTGGCCGGCGGACGCGCTCGCCGGCCGCGGCGCGTATTACGCCCTGACGCTGGCGCTGACCACGGCCGGACTCGTCGCCCTGGTGCTGATGGCGCGCTCGCCGTTCGGCTACGCGCTGCGCGCCGCGCGCGACGCACCGCTGCGCGCAGCGGCGATCGGCATCGACGTCCGGCGCACGCAATGGATGGCGTTCGCGCTGGCCGGTGCGTTCGCGGGCCTCGCCGGCGGCCTGTTCGTGTTCTCGAAAGGCAGCATTTCACCCGAAGCGCTGGCGATTCCGCGCTCGGTCGACGCGCTGGTGATGGTGCTGCTGGGCGGCCTCAACGCGCTGGCGGGGCCGCTGCTCGGTGCCGCGGCGTTCACCTGGCTGCAGGATGCGCTGGCGCGCGTGACCGACTACTGGCGCGCGGCGATGGGCGCGACGATCCTGCTGCTGGTGCTGGCGTTTCCGATGGGACTGGGCGGCGCGGCGCAGGCGCTGCTGCAGCGGGTGCGGCGATGAGCGCGGCGGCACGCCCGCGCGACGGCGACGTGGCCCCGGCCGCAGCGCCGGCCGGCCCGACCGCAGGCGCGGGCCCGACGGCCCCGGTGCTGGCGGTCACCGGGCTCGCCAAGGCCTTCGGCGGCGTGGTCGCCGTCCGCGACGTGTCGTTCGCAGTGCACGCCGGCGAGATCGTTGCGCTGATCGGCCCCAACGGCGCCGGCAAATCGACGTGCTTCAACCTGATTCACGGCCAGCTCGCCGCCGACGCCGGTCGGGTCGAACTCGCCGGCGAGCGCATCGACGGCCTGCCGCCGCACGCTCTGGCCCGCCGCGGCGTCGGCCGCACGTTCCAGGTCGCGGCGACGGTGGCGTCGATGACGGTGCGCGAGAACGTCGAGCTGGCGCTGGCCGCGCACGCCGGCGACACCTGGCGCGTGGTCGGCCGGCTGGAGGCCCCGCGCCGCGCCGCCGCCGACGCGCTGCTGGGCCGCGTCGGCATGACCAAGCTCGCCGACCAGGGCTGCGGCACGCTGGCCTACGGCGACGCCAAGCGGGTCGAGCTCGCGATCGCGCTCGCCGGCGCGCCGCAGCTGCTGCTGATGGACGAGCCGACCGCCGGCATGGCGCCACGCTCGCGGCAGCGGCTGATGGGCCTCGCGGCCGAACTCGCGCGGCGCGACGGCATCGCGGTGTTGTTCACCGAGCACGACATGGACGTCGTATTCGCGACCGCCGACCGCGTGCTGGTGCTCGATCGCGGCGAGCTGATCGCGGCGGGTCCGCCGGCGGCGATCCGCGGCGACCCGCGCGTGCGCGCCGTCTACCTCGGCGAGGACGCCGACGAGCCGCCGGTCAGCGCGGCGCGACCAGCCGCTCGGTGAGTTTCTGCACGAAGGGGCGCACCACCAGCAGCACCGGGAACGCGATCGCCCACGTCGGCAGCCAGGCCCGGAGCCAGCGCGGCACGAAGTCGGGCGGCACGCCGACGTTGATCGCCGTCGTGACGCCGGACACGATCAGCGTCATGAAACCGGCGAGGAGTCCGGCGAAGACGTACGGGGCAAAGCGCCTGGGGATCATCGGTCGAAGGCGTCGGTCGGGAAACGGGAGCCCGGCGCGTCGCAGGTGCGCCCGGCGGCGGATTCGATGACGGCGCGCCGCGGCCTCAACCGGCGAGCCTCGCGAACCCGGCCTCGAGATCGGCGATCAGGTCCTCGGGCGCTTCGAGACCGATCGCCAGCCGCAGGCAGGGTCCGTCGGTTCGCCAGGGCGTGGCCGTGCGCACGCGCTCGGGAAACGTCGGGATGATCAGGCTCTCGAAGCCGCCCCAGCTCCAGCCCATGCCGAACAGCGCCATGCCGTCGAGCATCGCCGCGATACGCGCGGCCGCCACCGGCTGCAGGACGACGCCGAAGAGCCCGCTCGCGTGGACGAAGTCGCGCCGCCAAAGCGCGTGCCCCGGCGCGCCGGGGAGCGGCGGGTAGAGGACCTCGCGCACCTCGGGGCGTCCGGCGAGCCAGCGCGCAACGGTCATCGCGCTGGCGCGATGGCGGTCGAGCCGCACCGCCAGCGTGCGCAGGCCGCGCAGCGCGAGGAAGCAGTCGTCCGGCGACGCGGTCACGCCCATGTCGGTCCACAGGCGGTGCAGCGGGCCGAAGGTGGATTCGTTGGCGAGGATCAGCCCCAGCAGCACGTCGGAGTGGCCGCCGATGTACTTGGTGGCGGCGTGCACCGAGACGTCGACCCCGTGGTCGAACGCGCGAAAGCCCAGCGGGGTGGCCCAGGTGTTGTCGAGCACGACCTTCGCGCCGTGCGCGTGCGCGGCGGCGGCGATCGCGGGGATGTCCTGCACCTCGAAGGTCAGCGATCCAGGCGACTCGGTGAACACCACGCGCGTGCCGGGGCGGAACTCGCGCGCGATGTCGGCACCGAGCAGCGGATCGTAGTAGCTCACCTCGACGCCCAGCCGGCGCAGGTGCAGCTCGCAGAACCGGCGGGTCGGGCCGTAGACGTTGTCGGTGACCAGCACGTGGTCGCCCGGCTGCGTCAGCGCCAGCAGCGGCAGCGTCGTCGCGGTGAGCCCCGAGGGTACGGCCAACGCCGCGTGCGCGCCTTCGAGCTGCGCCACCGCCTGCTGCAGGTCGACCACCCCCGGCGTGCCGTGCAGACCGTACGTCAGGCCCGGGAAGTCGCCGCGCGCGGCGGCCTCGAGGTCGGCCACCGTGGAAAACAGGATGGTCGAGGCGCGGAAAACCGGCGTGTTGACCGCGCCGATGAACCGCGCCGGGTCGCGGCCGAGGTGCCCCGCCTGCGTGGCCGGCGCGAACCTGCCGGCGTCTTTCGGCTTGCCGGTCATCGTGCCCCGTTCGTTCGCTCGTCGGTCATCGGTTCGTCAGCGCGCGCTGCGCGCGGCCATGGCCGCGTGCCGACGCGGCGCCGCAGCGTCGGGACCCGAGGTTCATCCGGCCGCCGTGGTCGTGGCGGCGGCCAGCCCGGCGCGGATCGCCGCGACCTGGGCGTCGACCTCGTCGCGCACGTCGACGGTGATCGCGTCGCGCGGCGGCTCGAGGGCCGCGAACTGGCTCGCGAGCAGCGACGCCGGCATGTAGCGGTGCCGGCGGGCCGCCAGGCGGCCGGCGATGGTGTCGACGTCGCCGGCAAGGTGGACGAAGCGGACGTTGCCCGCGGTCGCGATGCGGTCGCGATACGCCTGCTTCAGCGCCGAGCAGGCGAGCACCGCGTTGCCGCCGCCGGCCTGCGCGGCACGCATTTCCGCAGCGAGCCGGTCGAGCCAGGGCCAGCGGTCGTCGTCGGTCAGCGGCTCGCCGGCCGCCATTTTCGCGACGTTGGCCGCGGGGTGGAAATCGTCGGCGTCGTGGAACGGCCAACCCAGCTCCTCGGCAAGCGCCTTGCCGACCGTGGACTTGCCGCAGCCGCAGACCCCCATCACCACGACGATCATGCCTTGCCCACCGCGTGGCCGCCGAAGCTCTTCCGCATCATCGCCAGCACCCGGTCGGCGTACTCGCCCCGGCCCTGGCTCGCGAAACGCATCATCAGCGCCAGCGACATCACCGGCGCCGGGACGCCCTGCTCGATCGCCTCCTGCGCGGTCCAGCGGCCTTCGCCGGAATCGGCGACCATCGGCGCGATGCCGGCGAGCTCCGCATCGTCGCGCAGGAACTCCGCGGTGAGGTCGAGCAGCCACGAGCGCACCACGCTGCCGTGGCGCCAGAGCTCGGCGATCGCGGCGACGTCGAGGTCGAGGTCGGGCCGCCCCTTCATCAGGGCGAACCCCTCGGCGAAGGCCTGCATCATCCCGTATTCGATGCCGTTGTGGATCATCTTGACGAAATGCCCCGCGCCGGCGGGACCGCAGTGCAGCCAGCCACGGTCGGCGGCCGGGGCCAGGATGCGCGCGTAGGGTTCGAGCCGCGCGGCCGCCTCGGGCGCGCCGCCGAACATCAGCGCGTAGCCGTTGTCGAGGCCCCAGACGCCGCCGCTGACGCCGCAGTCGGCGAACAGCAGTCCCCGCGCGGCGAGTTCCCCGGCGCGCCGCTGCGAGTCCTTGTAGTTGGCGTTGCCGCCGTCGACCACGAGGTCGCCCGGTGCCAGCCGCGTGGCGAGGTCGTCCAGCGCCGTCGTCGTGGCGGCCCCCGCGGGCACCATCAGCCAGACGACGCGCGGCGCCGGCAGCGCGGCGGCGAGCGCCTCGAGCGACGCGGCGTCGCGGATCGCGCCTTCGTGCGCCAGCGCCGCCCGCGTCGCGGAGTCCGGGTCGTAGCCGGTCACGGCCACGCCGCCGCGGGCGAGCCGCCGCGCCATGTTGCCGCCCATCCGGCCCAGGCCGACGATGCCGATCTGCATGTGGTGATCCTGCGGGAAAAGAACCGATGCTACCCAAATCGCCGCGGTTGCGCCAACCGCGGCGCGCCGCTAGCGCGCGGCACGGCGGGTCGCCACCAGCGCCGCGCCGACGATCAGCGCGCCGCCGGCGAGCACGCGCACACCGGGCCGCTCGTCCTGCAGCAGCACGGCCAGCGCGATGCCGTAGACGGGCTCGAGCGCGGCGACGACGCTCGCGGTGTGCGCGCTGACGCGGTCGAGGCTGCCGATGAAGAGCGTGTGCGCGAGTGCCGTGCAGACGAGCCCGAGCGCGAGGATCAGCACCACGCTGCGGCCGTCGACCTCGGGCAGCGGCGCCATCGCCAGCGCCACCGGCGCCAGCATGAACGCCGCCCACAGGTTCTGCCCGTAGGCGATGTCGGTCGCGCTTCGCGTCGCGCGCGAGCGGCGGTTGCGCACCGCCAGCAGCGCGAAGGTCGCGCCGGACAGCAGGCCCCAGGCGACGCCCTGCACCGCCGGATCGGACAGCCGCAGCGACGGGGTCAGCAGCACGAGGCCCGCGGTGACCAGAGCGGCGGTCCAGCCGTCGGCGGGGGCGAAGCGACGGCCGAGCAGCACGCGCTCGAACAGCAGCGTGAACAGCGGAAACGACGCGAAGCCGAGGAGGCCGATCGCGACCCCCGCGACCTGAATCGCGGCGAAGAAGGCGACCCAGTGCAGCGCCAGCACGGCGCCGTTGCCGGCAAGCGTCAGGTCCGCGGCCGCGAGCCCCGGCCCGCGCGTCTCCGGATCGGCGAAGCGCAGTGCGCCCAGTGCCGCGGCCGCAATCGCAGTGCGGCCCAGCACGATCCACAGCGGCGCCCAGCCGAGCCATGGGCCGAACAGCCCGGCGAAGCCGAAGAGCAGCACGGCGGCGTGCAGCGCCACCAGCGCGGAGGTTGAGGAGCGGGACGGGTTCACGGCGAGGGCATTGTGCCATCGCAGGCCCGCGCATCGGCTAGAATCGGCGGATACGAAGTCCGGCGCCGGAAATGCGCAGTCCCTCGCGCAGCCGCGCCCGGCGCCACCCCAGGGAGACCGCATGCCGAGCCACGTTCCCGCCGAGAAGATCCACGCCGCCGTCCGCGCGGCTCCCGGACAGCGCGTCAAGGTCGCGGTGTCCGACATCGACGGCATCCTGCGCGGCAAGTACCTGCACAAGGAAAAGTTCTTCGGCGCCGTGCAGGGGGGCTTCGGCTTCTGCGACGTCGTGTTCGGCTGGGACGCGACCGACCAGTGCTACGACAACACGACGCTCACCGGCTGGCACAAGGGCTTTCCCGACGCGCTCGCCCGCATCGACCTCGGCACCTTCCGCACGGTCCCGTGGGACGACAACGTGCCGTTCTTCCTGGGCGAATTCGTCGTCGACCGGGACGGCCGCGAGGCGCCGCACCCCGTCTGCCCGCGGCAGGTGCTGAAGCGCGTGCTGAAGCGGGCGGAGAAGCTCGGCGTCATCCCGATGTGCGGGATGGAGTTCGAGTGGTTCAACTTCCTCGAGACGCCGCAGTCCTGGGCCGACAAGAAGGGCGTGGGTCCGACGCCGCTGACGCCGGGGATGTTCGGCTACTCGCTGCTGCGCGCCAACGCCAACCGGCCGTTCTTCGAGGCGCTGTTCAACGACATGGCGGCGTTCGGCGTTCCCGTCGAGGGCCTGCACACCGAGACCGGCCCGGGCGTCTACGAGGTGGCGCTGCTCTTTTCCGAAGCGCTCGAGGCGGCCGACCGGGCGATCCTGTTCAAGACCGGCGCCAAGGAAATCGGCGCGCGCTTCGGCATCATGCCGAGCTTCATGGCCAAGTGGAACCAGCACTACCCGGGTTGCTCGGGCCACGTCCACCAGAGCCTGTCCGACGGCAAGAAGAACCTGTTCCACGATGCCAAGGGCCGGCACGGCATGAGCACGCTGTTCGAGAGCTATCTCGCCGGCCAGCTCGCCGCGCTGATGCAGTTCGCGCCGATGTTCTGGCCGACGATCAACAGCTACAAGCGCCTCGTCGACGGCTTCTGGGCGCCGGTCAAGCCGACCTGGGGCATCGACAACCGCACGGCGAGCTTCCGCGCGATTCCGGGCTCGCCGAAGTCGACGCGGCTCGAGACCCGCTGCCCCGGCGCCGACGTCAATCCCTACCTCGCCATGGCCGCGGTGGTCGCCGCCGGGCTCCACGGCGTCGAGAAGGGGCTGAAGCTCACCACCAAGCCGATCCACGGCACCAACGAGGGCAGCGACAACATCCCGCGGGCGCCGCGGACGCTGATCGAGACGACGCGGGTCTTCCGCGACTCCGACCTCGCCCGGGACTGGTTCGGCGACGACTTCGTCACCCATTTCGCCGCCACCCGCGACTGGGAATGGCGGCAGTGGCTCGACGGCGTCACCGACTGGGAACTCAAGCGCTACTTCGAGATCATCTGACGCAGCCGCCGTCGCGCCCCCGTCCCGCCCTCCCCCTCGACCTCACTCGACCTGCCAATGACCATCCACCGCTTCGGCTTTCCCACCGCCATCCATTTTGGCGCCGGCGCCGCGCAGACCGTCGGCGCGCACCTCGTCGGGCTCGGCAAGCGGCGCCCGCTGGTCGTCACCGACCGGGCGCTGGCCCGGCTGCCGGTGGCGACCGGATTCGTCGCGTCGCTCCGGGCGGCGGGTCTCGACGCCGCGGTGTACGACGGCGTCCACGGCAACCCGACCGTCGCGCAGGCCAACGCCGGTGGCGCGGCATTCCGCGCGCATGCCGCGGACTGCGTCGTCGGCTTCGGCGGCGGCGCCGCGCTCGACGTGGCGAAGATCGTCGGCGTGCTGGGCACGCACGACGGCGACGCGCTGGAGTTCGCCTGGGACCATCCGTCGGTGCGGCCGATCGGCGACGACCTGCCGTACTTCGTCGCGCTGCCGACCACGGCCGGCACCGGCTCGGAGGTCGGCCGCTCCGCCGTGATCTCCGAGGACGACACGCACATCAAGCGCATCGTGTTCTCGCCCAAGATCCTCGCCCGCGCGGTGTTCGCCGATCCGGAGCTGACGCTGGGCCTGCCGGCGGCGGTGACCGCGGCCACCGGCATGGACGCGCTGACGCACAACATCGAGAGCTACCTGTCGCCAGCGTACCACCCGTTGTGCGACGGCATCGCGCTCGAGGGCGTGCGCATCGCCGCGCGCGCGCTGCCCGTCGCAGTGCGCGACGGCGCCAACCTGGCGGCACGGGCCGACATGCTGATGAGCTCGATGATGGGCGCCATCGCGTTCCAGAAGGACCTCGGTGCCGTCCACTCGTGCGCCCACGCGCTGTCGACGGTCGCCGACCTGCACCATGGGCTCGCCAACGGGGTGATGATCGACCACGTGATGCGCTTCAACCTGCCGGCGGCGACGGCCAGGATGGCCGAGCTCGCCCGTGTCGCCGGCGTCCCGGGTGCCGCCGGGATGGGCGAGGCGGCCGCGGCGGCAGCGTTCGTCGACTGGCTGACCGGCCTGAAGGCGACGGTCGGGGTGCCCGCGCAGCTGTCCGGGCTGGCCGGTACCCGTCGCGTCACCGCAGCGGACGTGCCCGCGCTGGTGGCGATCGCCACCAAGGATCTATGCCACCAGACCAATCCACGCCCGTGCACGGCGGCCGACTTCGAGCACCTGTTCGCGGCGGCGCTCTAGGCCATGGTCAAGATCGGCATCTCGGCCTGCTTCTTCCACGAGGATCGCGAGCGGGCGATCTTCAAGGGGATGACGCTGCAGTACATCGAGCAGAACGTCGCGCACTGGCTGATGCAGCGCGACGTGCTGGCGTTCATGGTCCCCTCCCCCGACGGCACGACGCGCCGCGCGTCGAGCACCGCCACCGTCGAGGCCTACGCCGACGAGCTCGACGGCCTGGTGCTGATGGGCGGCTCCGACGTCTGCCCGGCGACGTACGGCGAACGGGCGCTGCGGCCCGAGTGGAACGGCGACGCCATCCGCGACCGCTACGAGATCGCGCTGCTGCGCGCGTTCATGGACCGGCGCAAGCCGGTGCTCGGCGTCTGTCGCGGCGCGCAGGTGATCAACGTCGCGCAGGGCGGCACGCTGTGGCAGGACCTCGCGACGCAGCTGCCCGCGGCGCTCAACCACCGCAATTGGACGATCTACCAGAACAACTGCCATGCGACGGCGATCGTCGAGGGCACGGGGCTGGCCCGGCTGTATCGCGGGGCCGGGCTGGTGAAGACCAACTCGATCCATCACCAGGCGATCCGCAACCTCGGCCGCGACCTCGTGGTCGAGGCGCGGTCGGTGCCCGACGGCGTGGTCGAGGCAGTCCGCTGGACCGGTCCCGGCTACGTCTTCGGCGTCCAGTGGCACCCCGAGTTCCACGATCCCGACGACCCCTCGCTGCTCGACGACACGCCGATTCTCGACGACTTCCTCGCCACCGCCGCCCGCCACAAGGCCGCGGCGTACGCGCTCTGACCGTGCGAACCGCGGCGCCGGCGTCGCCGGCGTCGCCCCATCCCTCCTCCGGCTCGACCTCATGAAAATCGTCAATCCCGCCACCGGCGACAGAATCGCCGACGTCCCCGTCGACAATGCCGCGGCCGTCCGCCGCAAGTACGACGCCGCGCGCGCCGCGCAGCCCCGCTGGGCGGCGACGCCGCTCAGGAAGCGCCTCGCCATCATGGCGGCGTTCCGCGACCGGATCGACGCGATGCAGGAGACGCTCGCGCGCACGCTGACGCAGGAGGTGGGCAAGCCCATCCGGCAGTCGCGCAACGAGCTCAAGGGGCTCCTGCCGCGGATCGATTTCTTCCTCGCCGAGTCGGCGAAGGTGCTGCGCGAGGAGAAGGTGTTCGCCGACGAGGGCCAGCAGCTGCGCGAACGCATCACGCACGAGCCGCTGGGGGTCATCGCCAACATCTCCGCGTGGAACTACCCGTACTTCGTCGGCAGCAACGTCTTCGTCCCGGCGCTGATCGCCGGCAACGCGGTGCTCTACAAGCCCTCGGAGTACGCGACGCTGACGGGGCTGCACATCGCCGAGATGCTGCACGAGGCCGGCGTCCCGCCCGACGTGTTCGTCCCGGTGATCGGCGAAGGCGCCACCGGCGCGGCGCTGCTGCGGCAGCCGATCGACGGCGTCTTCTTCACCGGTTCCTACGGCACCGGCGCGAAGATCGCGGCGGCCGCCGGGCGCCGCATGATCAAGGTCCAGCTCGAGCTCGGCGGCAAGGATCCGGTCTACGTCTGCGACGACGTCGACGTGAAGGCCACCGCGGCTGCGGTCGCCGACGGCGCGTTCTACAACACCGGCCAGTCGTGCTGCTCGGTCGAGCGGATCTACGTCCACGAGGCCGTCCACGACGCCTTCGTCGACGCCTTCGTCGCCGAGGTCGGAAGCTACCGTTCGGGCGACCCGATGGACGAGTCGACCTACCTCGGCGCGATCACGCGGCGGGCGCAGCTCGACGTGCTGAAGCGGCAGGTCGCCGACGCGAAGAAGAAGGGCGCGCGGCTGCTGCTCGGCGGACACGTCGTCAAGGGCCGCGGCAACCGCTTCGAAGCGACGGTGTTCAGCGAAGTCGACGCGTCGATGCTGCTGATGCGGGACGAGAGCTTCGGCCCGATCATCGGCATCCAGGCGGTCGCCGACGACGATTCGGCGATCGCGGCAATGAACGACACCGAGTACGGCCTGACCGCCGGCGTCTACACGCACGACGAGCGGCGCGCGCGGCGGGTCCTGTCGCGAGTGCGCGCCGGCACCGTGTACTGGAACTGCTGCGATCGCGTGAGCCCGCGGCTGCCGTGGTCGGGCGTCGGGCATTCCGGGATCGGCCTCACGCTGTCGACCTACGGCATCCAGACCTTCACCCGCCCCAAGGCCTGGCACCTGAAGGCCTGACCGCCGCCACAGGATGCGCCGACGCGCAGATGCGTCAGCACGGCGGGGCGCCTCGCGCTAACCGCGCTCGCGCAACTCGGCGGCGCGCAGCGTGTTGGCCAGCAGCGTCGCGATGGTCATGGGGCCGACGCCTCCGGGCACCGGGGTGATCCACGACGCCCGCTCCTTCACCGCGTCGAAGTCGACGTCGCCGACCAGCTTGCCGTCGACGCCCCGGTTGATGCCGACGTCGATGACGATGGCGCCGGGCTTGATCCAGTCGCCCTGGACGAACTTCGCGCGGCCCACGCCGGCGACCACCACGTCGGCCTGCCGGACGAGTCCCGGCAGGTCCCGCGTCGCCGAGTGGCAGATGGTCACCGTGCAGCGCGCCATCAGCAGCTCGAGCGCCATCGGCCGCCCGACGATGTTCGACTGGCCGATGACGACCGCGTGCTTGCCGACCAGGTCCTCGCCGGTGTCGGCGAGCAGCGTCATGCATCCGTACGGCGTACACGGGCGCAGCGTCGGCCGCTTCAGCACCAGGCGGCCGATGTTGTACGGGTGGAAGCCGTCGACGTCCTTGCCGGGATCGATGCGTTCGGTGACGCGCTCGTCGTCGATGTGCCCGGGCAGCGGCAGCTGGACCAGGATGCCGTGGACCGCAGGATCGGCGTTCAGCGCATCGATCAGCGCCAGCAGGTCGGCCTCCGGCGTGGCGGCCGGGAGGTCGTAGGCGAACGAGCGCATGCCGGCGGCCTCGGTCGTGCGCCGCTTGTTGCGGACGTAGACCTGCGACGCCGGATTGTCGCCGACCAGCACGACGGCGAGCCCGGGCTGCGCCCGACCGCTCGCGACGCGCGCCGAGACAGCGGCACCGATGTCGTCGGTCAGGCGGGCCGCGCGGGCCTTGCCGTCGAGGATGCGGGCAGTCATGTCGGGTTCCTGGGGGGCGAATCAGGCGAAGTTCGCAACCGGCCACCCGCGATGGCGGGCGTGCGCGGCCAGCACCGGGTCGGCGTTCACCGCCACCGGCCGGGTGACGATGGAGAGCAGCGGCAGGTCGTTCATCGAATCGCAGTACGCCCACACCTCGCGGTAGTCGCCCAGGCGCTCGCCCCGGGCGGCGAGCCACTGGTGCAGGCGCTCGACCTTGCCCTCGCGGGTGTTGGTGGCACCGGCGACGCGGCCGGTCCAGCGGCCCTCGACGCGCCCGCCCTCGGTCGCGATCACGTGCTCGATGCCGAACTCCGCCGCGATCGGCTGCGACAGGAACCGGATCACCGCGGTCGTGATCACGCACAAGTCGCCGGCGCCGCGGTGCCGCTCGACCAGCTCGCGCGCCGCGGGCAGGATCCGCGGCCGGATCCGCTGCTCGAGGAAGCGATCGCGCAGCGCGCGCAGTGTCTCGTCGTCGAACGCCGTCAGCGTCGAGAGGTAGAACTCGGCGAACTCGATGGTGTCGGCCTCGCCGCGGTTGAACCGGGCGTTGAGGTCACGATTGGCGGCATCGTAATGGCCGGCGTCGATCCGACCCTCTTCGATCAGGAACTCGACCCACTGCTCGTCGCTGTCGCGGGGCACCAGCGTGTGATCGAGGTCGAACAGGGCGAGGACGTCGGCGGGCACGGCGGGAGGGCGGGACGCGGGCCGTTGTGGGTGGGCGGGCTTCGGATCGGCGCGGGCTACAATCGGCCCGTGCTCGAAGACGCGATTCTACCGGCAATCGCCGCCCGGCTCACGGCTGCGCTGGCACCGCCGTCCATGCCGCTGCTGCCGCTTCTCGTCGACGGCTTTGCCGCCGGGTGGGTCGACCACGCGCGCGCCGAACGCCTGGCCGGGTTTGGGGCGGTCTTCGCGGCGGAAGGCCGCACCCTGACCTTCGTGCGCGCGCTGGACCAGCCCGCCGCCCGGACCGAGGCCCTGGCGCAGGTCGCGCAGGCGCTGGCCGCGGAGGGCGCCTTGTCGGCGTGGCGCGACGAACGCTACGCGGTGGCGCGACGGTTTGCCGGCCCGCCCGCGTTCCTGCTCGAGCGCGCGGCCGCCCGCTACTTCGGCGTCCGCACCTTCGCCGCGCACGTCAACGGGCTCGTCCGCGGTGCCGGCGGAACGACCATGTGGGTCGCGCGGCGAGCGCCGACCAAGGCCATCGACCCGGGACAGCTCGACAACCTCGTCGGCGGCGGCATCGCCGCGGGAACGACCGTTGCCGCGACGGTGGTCAAGGAGGCCCGCGAGGAGGCGGGCATCCCCGCCACGCTCGCTTCGCAGGCGCTGGCCTGCGCCGCGCTGCACGTCTGTCGCGCCCAGCCCGACGGGCTGCAGCGGGAGACGATATTCGCCCACGACCTGTGGCTGCCGGCGGACTTCGTTCCCGCCGGCGAGGACGGCGAGGTGGTCGAGCACCGGCGGCTCGACCTCACCGCGACCGCGCGGGTGATCGGGAACAGCGAGGGCGCCAACCTCGTCACCGCCGACGCGAGTCTGGTCATCCTCGACGCGCTGATCCGGCACGGCGCCATCCGCGCCGACGCGCCGGAGTTCCTCGCGCTGGACGCGCTCAGGCACCCGCCGGACGTCGCGGCGGCAGGCTGACGCGCTACGCCGCGGCGCGGGTCGACCGCGGCGCGACCTGGCGGATGCCCATGTCGGCCAGCGTGTCGCGCACCGCGTGGACCGCCTGCCGCATTTCCTCCGGGCCGATCGCGCCGATGCACCCGACGCGGAACGTCTCCAGCTTGGTCAGCTTGCCGGGATAGAGAATGAAGCCGCGGTCGCGGACGCGATCGTAGAACGCCTTGAAGGCGTACGCCGGATCCGCCGGCGCATGGAAGGTGACGATGATCGGCGCCTGGATCGCTGGCGGCAGGAACGGCCGCAGCCCGAGCTCGGCGAGGCCCTCGACCAGGGTCGCGCAGTTCGCCGTGTATCGCGCCAGCCGCGCCGGCTGCCCCCCTTCGGCCAGCAGCTGGTCGAGCGCGGCGTTGAACGCGACGACGACGTGCGTCGGCGGCGTGTAGCGCCACTGCGTCGTCTTCTCCATGTAAGCCCACTGGTCGTGCAGGTCGAGCGCCAGCGACGTCGAATTGCCGGCGGCGGCCGCCAGCGCTTCGCGCCGCGCGATGACGAAGCCCATGCCCGGCGGGCCCTCGACGCACTTGCCCGACGCCGCGATCAGCGCGTCGAACGGCGTCGTCCGCGCGTCGATCGGCAGCGCGGCGAAGCTCGACATCGCGTCGACGATCAGCCGGCGCCCGTGGCGCGCCACGACCGCGGCGATCTCCGGCAGCGGGTTGAGGATGCCCGTCGACGTCTCGCAATGGATGAGGCCGACGTGGGTGATCGACGGGTCGGCGGCGAGCAGCCGGTCGACGTCCTGCGGTGTCGTCGGCACGTCGTCGGCGGTCTCGAAAGTCGACAGCCGACGGCCCATCATCTGCGTGAGCTTCGCCATCCGCGTGCCGTAGGCGCCGTTGATCAGCACCAGCAGATGGCCGTTGCGCGGGACCAGCGTGTTGACGGCCGCCTCGACCGAGAACGTGCCGCTGCCCTGCATCGGCACGCAGACATGCGAGTCAGCGCCATGCACCAGCGCGAGGACCTTGCGGCGGACGTCGGCGGTCACCGCGTTGAACCTGGCGTCCCACGAGCCCCAGTCGCGGAGCATTGCCGACTTGGTCGCCAGCGAGGTCGTCAGCGGTCCGGGCGTCAGCAGGATCGGGTCGCGGTCGTGGGTGCTCATGGTCTGCTCCTTGCGGAAATGCGCCGGTTCAGGTGGGCGCGGTGCGACGCCAGCCCTGCGTGCGGCGCAGGAGCCAGCCTTCGACGGCGAACGAGGCGACGGTGACCGTCGCGGAGGTGACGACGATCAGCGTCGCCATCGCCGCCGCCGAGCCGATCGCGCCGGCTTCGTCGAGCTGGAGGATGGAGATCGCGGCCAGCGTGGTCTTCGGAGAATACAGAAAGACCACCGCGGAGATGGTCGTCATGGCGTTGACGAAGAAGTAGCGGGCGATGTCGATGACGGTGGGCAGGCACACCGGCACGGTGACCCGCCAGAACGTCTTGTAGAACGGCACCTTGAGCGAGGCCGAGACCGACTCGAACTCGCCGTCGAGCTGCTTCAGCGCGGTCACCGCGGTCAGGTGACTCGACGAGTAGAAGTGGATGATCGTCGACAGCACCAGGATGGCCATCGAGCCGTACAGCCAGTGCAGCGGATTGGCCGGGTTGTTGAAGAACAGGATGTAGCCGATGCCCAGCACCATCCCGGGGACCGCCATCGGCAGCATCGCCTGCAGCCGGATCGCCGGGCGCAGCAGGTCGGCTCCCCGGGTCTTCTCGACCCAGTACGCGCCGGCGAAGGTGACCGCCGCGCCGAACACCGCGCACCAGCCGGCCATCACCAGGCTGTTGCGGTACGCATGCTCGACCCCGGCGTCGGCGAAACCGAACGTGTAGTGGTCGAGCGTCAGCGACAGGTTGTACGGCCAGAACTTGACGAACGAGCCGAACACCGCCATGCCGACGACGGCGAGCATCCACAGCGACACGGCGACGACGAACGCGAGCAGCAGCCAGTCGCGCAGCGGCGAGCGCCGGGCCGCGTAGGGCACGCTGCGCGCGGTCAGCAGCGCCTGCTGGCGGCGCTGCATCGCATGGTCGACGGCGAACGCGACGACCGCCGGCACCAGCAGCACCAGCCCCACCACCGCGCCGAGCTGGAAGTTCTGCTGGCCGATCACCTGCTTGTAGATGTCGATCGCCAGCACCGGATAGTTGCCGCCGATCACCTTGGGCACCCCGAACTCGGACACCGCCATCGTGAACACCACCATCGCCGCCGACACCAGCCCGTACTTCGCCCCGGGCAGCGTGATGGTGAAGAACTTGCGCCACTCGCTCGTCCCCAGCGACTCGGCGGCCTCGTAGAGCCGCTGATCGGACAGCGACAGGCCGGCGAGCAGGATCATCACCGCGTGCGGAAACGACGCGAACGCCATCGCCAGCACCATCCCCGGCAGGCCGTAGATCTGCTTCAGGCCGACGAGCGGCAGCAGCGCCTTCAGCACGCCCTGGTTGCCGAACAGGTAGATGAACGAGATCGCCGCCAGCAGCGAAGGCGCGAGGATCGGCAGCAGCGCGATGTTGCGCCACAGTCCCTTGCCGGGGATGCAGCTGCGCTGGATGGCGTACGCGAACACGAACGCCAGCGGCACCGTCAGCGCCGTCGTCAGCACCGCGAAATTCAGCGTGTTCCACGTCGACTGCGCGAGCGACGGCGACTGCAGGTACTGGACGAAATTGGCGAACCCGACGAAAGCACCGGCGCGGTCCTCCATGCTGCGGATGAGAATCGTCCCCAGCGGCAGCGTCAGGAACACGAACAGCGCCGAGGCGACCAGCGCGATGCCGCCGCGGGCCGCCAGCGCCTCGAAAGCCAGCGCCGGCGACGACGCGGCCCCGGGCAGCCTCGACGCGGCGACGTCGCGCGCGGCGCTCACGCGGCGGGCGGGTCCGCGAACACCCGGACGCGGTCGGTGCGCAGCGCGAAATCGAGCGTCCCGCCCTCGCGCACGTCCAGGTCGTGCAGCTGGTTGAGCGACAGCGACACCACCATCGGCTGCCCCAGGCCCTCGCAGGCGACTTCGGCGAGACAGATGGTGCCCAGGTAGTCGATGCGGCTGACGCGCCCGCCGAGGCGGTTCGGCAGCGCGGCGAGGTCGCCTTCGACGTGGCGATCCTCGGGACGCAGGTAGATCCGCACCGGCTCGCCCGCGCCGAAACTGTCGTCGGGCAGCACCAGCTCGACGTCGCCGGCACGGTAGCGCCCGCGGCCCGCGCTTACCGCCCTGACCACGTTGACCTTGCCCATGAAGTCGGCGACGAAGGGCGTCGCCGGCCGCTCGTAGACGTCCTGCGGCGTGCCGACCTGCTCGATGGCGCCGTGGCGCATGACGACGACGCGGTCCGCCATCGACAGCGCCTCCTCCTGGTCGTGCGTGACCATGATCGTGGTCACCTTGAGGCGCCGCTGCAGCGCACGGATCTCGCCGCGCAGCCGCTCGCGCACCTTGGCGTCGAGGGCCGACAGCGGCTCGTCGAGCAGCAGCAGCGACGGCGACGTGGCGAGCGCCCGCGCGAGCGCGACCCGCTGCTGCTGTCCGCCCGACATCTGGCCGGGGTACTTGGGGCCGGCGTCGGGCAGGCCGACCAGCGTCAGCAGCTCCTGCACGCGCGCGGCGATTTCGGCGCGCCCGCGCCGCCGGTTGACGAGGCCGTACGCGACGTTCGCAGCGATGGTGAGGTTGGGAAACAGCGCGTACGACTGGAAGACGATGCCGTAGTCGCGCGCCGCGGGCGGCGCCCGCGAGACGTCGCGGCCGTTCTGGATCACGCGCCCGGAAGTCTGCGCCTCGAGACCGGCGATGATGCGCAGCAGCGTGGTCTTGCCGCAACCCGACGGGCCGAGAAAGCAGACGAGCTCGCCGGGCCGGATCGACAGGTCGATCGACTGCAGCGCGACGAAGCTGCCGAAGGCCTTGTGCACCGCTTCAAGGCGGAGTGCCTCGGTGGCACCTTCCGTTGAGGTCATCGGCAACTCGGTAGTGGAAACGATTCTGGCCGGAACTGCGAAGCGGGCCGACGATGCGGCATCCGACGGGCGCGCAGGTCGAACGATCCGATCTGCGGCGCCGGTCCAGGTCCTCGGCGCCGCCAGCGCACCGCCGCGTCGAGGGGCGCCCCGCCCCTCCAACGCGGCGAGTTATCCGTCGGCCGCAGCGGAGAGCCCGGGCAGCCTACCCCCCGCCGACGGATAACCCTACTTCGGCGCGGCCTTCGACTCGTACCGCTTCGACCACTCGGCGAGGATCCTGTCGCGATTCTTCGCCGCCCACGCGAAGTCGTTCTTCACCAGCATCGACGCATAGTTCGCCGGCACGTTCGGCAGCGGCTTCGACAGCGCGGGGACCGCCACGATCGCGAAGTTGTTCGCGTACAGCGCCATCGCCGCGTCGGAGACCGACCAGTCGGCGAGCTTCTTCGCGGCGTCGGCCTTGGTCGTCGTCTTGACGATGCCGATCGCCTCGAGGTCCCAGCCGAGGCCCTCCTTCGGGAACACAAGGTCGATCGGGGCGCCGCGCGCCTTTTCGCGGTTGGCGCGGTACTCGAACGAGATGCCGACGACGTACTCGCCGGCCGCGACGGCAGCGCAGGGTCGCGATCCCGAATGCATGTACTGCGCGATGTTCTCGTGCAGGCCGTCCATGAACTTCCAGCCTTCGGGCTCGCCCCACAGCTGCAGCCAGGCCGTCACGTCGAAGTACCCGGTGCCCGACGACGCCGGGTGCGGCATCACGATCTGTCCCTTGTACACCGGCTTGGTCAGGTCCTTCCAGGTTTCCGGCTTTGGAATGTTCCGCTTCGCCGCTTCGACGGTGTTGAAGCAGATCGTCGCGCCCCAGACGTCCATCCCGACCCACGACGGGGGGTTCTTCGGATCCCGGTACTCCGGCGCGATGCGGGCGAGTCCCGCCGGCGCGTACGGCATCAGCATGCCCTCGGTCTCGAAGATCGCCATGCTGGTCGCCGCGACGCCCATGATCACGTCGGCCTTGGGCGCCGCCTTCTCGGCCAGGATCTTGGCCGTGATGATCCCGGTGGAATCGCGCACCCACGTGAGCTCGATGTCCGGATAGGCCTTGTTGAAGCCTTCCTGATACGCCTTCAGCTGATCGGTCTCCAACGCGGTGTAGACGGTCAGCTGCGTCTTCTGTGCCGCGGCCGCGCCCGCCAGCGAGAACGCGGCAGCGGCGACGACGGTGGTGAGCCAGCGGAAGCCTCGGACGGAGGTCATGGGTGTACTCCTCGGTAGGGATGGAAACGGCGGGTTCGGTTCGATACGGACGGCACGGCGAATGGCGATGCTGGAACCTCGGACGAAGCAGCGGCAACCCGCGGATGCTACGCGCGGCGCCCGACGCGGGCAACGGGCACCGGTGCGCGTACCCGGAAGGCTCCGCCGGGCAAGGCGAGGGAAGCCGGGACACGGCCACCCACGCTGCGCGCCTGCGGGCACGCACCCATCCCCCCGGCGCAGCTCCTGACGCCAGTCCCGACAGCTTGACGCGTTCAGATTGCAGATTGTTGACAATCTACACCCCCCGGTGTCCAATCGCAACATGCGTCAACCCACGCCCGATGCGCGCGCCCGCTCGCCCGACGCCTCCGCCGCCGGAGTCGCCGCCGACCATCCGCTCGCCCTGGTTCGCTCGAGCTCGCTGCCGACGCTGGTCGCGCGCGAGCTCGAACGGATGATCGTCGCCGGCGACCTGCCCTCGGGGGCCAAGCTGAACGAGGCCGACATCGCGCTGCGGCTCGGCGTGTCGCGCGGACCCGTCCGCGAGGCATTCCGCGCGCTGGAGGAGTCGGGACTCGTGCGGCTCGAGAAGAACCGGGGCGTGTTCGTGCGCCAGATCACGCTCGCGGAGGCGGACGAGATCTACGAGCTGCGCGCCGTGCTCGACGAGCACGCCGGCCGGCGCGCCGCGCAGCGTGCGACCGCGACCGACATCCGCGACCTCCTCGCGCTGGTCGACCGCATGGAGCAGGCCGCCACTCGCGGCGACGCCGACACCTACCATCGGGTCAACCTCGCGTTCCACGACCGGCTGGTCGACGTGGCTGGCAATGCCAAGCTGCTGGCGATCTACCGCCGGCTGGTCAACGAGCTGAACCTGTACCGCCGCGCCGCGCTCGACGCGGCGGGCACGCTGCCGGTCTCGGTTTCCGAGCACCGCGCGATCGTCGAGCGCATCGCCGCCGGCCAGGCCGCGGCAGCCGGCCGCCTGCTGCACCAGCACGTGATGGGCAGCCGCGAGCGCGCCCACCGCGCGCGCGGCGACGCCCTCGACCTCCCCGCCGGTGGCCCCGCAGTCCGCGCCGCTGCCGGCGGCACCCTGCGGGCGGGGCGCAAGGATCGCTGAACCGGACTTCACCAAGGACCCGACTTGACCCACACCCCTTTGCGCGTCAACGACCGCAGTTACCGCCAGCCCGACGCGCCGCTCGTCGTCGTCTGCGTTGACGGCTGTGAGCCCGAGTACGTCAACCAGGCCATCGCCGCGGGCCGCGTGCCGTTCCTCGCGTCGCTGCGCGACCGTGGAACCTGCCTGACCGCCGACTGCGTCGTGCCCTCGTTCACCAATCCCAACAACCTGTCGATCGTCACCGGCGTTCCGCCGTCGGTCCACGGCATCTGCGGCAACTACTTCTGGGACCGCGACGCCGGCGCCGAAGTGATGATGAACGACCCGAAGTACCTGCGCGCGCCGACGATCCTCGCCGCGCTGGCCGACGCCGGACGCAAGGTCGCCGTGGTCACCGCGAAGGACAAGCTGCGGGCCCTGCTCGGCCACCGGATGACCGGCATCTGTTTCTCGTCGGAAAAGGCCGCCGAAGCAACGCGCGCCGCCAACGGCATCGACGGCGTGCCCGCGCTGGTCGGCATGGACGTGCCGTCGGTGTACAGCGCCGCGTTGTCGGAGTTCGTGTTCGCGGCCGGGGTCAAGCTGATGCAGCGCGAGCGTCCCGACGTGATGTACCTGTCGACGACCGACTACGTCCAGCACAAGGCGGCGCCCGGGACCGCCGTCGCCAACGATTTCTACGCGATGATGGACGGCTACCTCGCCTCGCTCGACGCGATGGGCGCGACCATCGTGGTGACCGCAGACCACGGGATGAACGCCAAGACCGACGCCTTCGGCCGGCCCAACATCGTGTTCCTGCAGGACGTGCTCGACCGTCGCTTCGGCGCGGGCAGCACCCGCGTCATCCTGCCGATCACCGATCCCTACGTCGTCCACCATGGCGCGCTGGGGTCGTTCGCCACCGTCTACCTGTCCGGCCCGGCCTCGCTCGCCGGGACGACGGCGGCGATCGCGGCTTTGCCCGGCATCGAGTCGGTGCTGTCGCGCGCCGACGCCTGCGCCCGCTTCGAGCTGCCCGAGGATCGCGTCGGCGACCTCGTCGTCGTGTCGGAGCGGCTGACGGTGCTCGGCACCAGCCGCGACAGGCACGACCTCTCCGGCCTCGACGTGCCGCTGCGCTCGCACGGCGGCGTCTCAGAGCAGCAGGTGCCGCTGATCGCCAACCGCGCGGCGCCGGCGCTGCCCGCCGGACGGCGCTGGCGCAACTTCGACGCCTTCGACCTCGCCCTCAACCACCTGCGGTGACCGGCCATGACGTCTTCTTCCGCGCGCCCGCCATGGCGATGATCGACGACCTCGGCGCGGTCCGCGCCGGCGAGCCGCTGCGCCAGAAGATGCGCATCGCGGGCGCGCTCGTCGGCGGCGAGCGCACGCTCGACGTGCGCAATCCGTACACCGGCGCGCTGGTGGGAACGGTGCCCAAAGCGACGGTCGAGGACGTGCGCCGCGCGTTCGTCATCGCCCGGGCCTACAAGTCGAAGCTCACCCGGCACGACCGCTACCGGATCTGCCACCGCGCCGCCGAGATCCTGCGCGCGCATACGCAGCAGGTGTCCGACCTCATCACCGCCGAGTGCGGCATCGGCAAGAAGGACTCGCTGTACGAGGTCGGCCGCGCCTGCGACGTGTTCACCTTTGCCGGGAACGCGGCGCTGTCCGACGACGGCCAGATCTTCTCCTGCGACCTGACGCCGCACGGCAAGTCGCGCAAGGTCTACACGCTGCGCGAGCCGCTGCTGGGGGCGATCTCGGCGATCACGCCGTTCAACCATCCGCTGAACCAGGTCGCGCACAAGGTCGCGCCCGCGATCGCGACCAACAACCGGATGGTGCTGAAACCGACGGAGAAGACGCCGCTGTCGGCGCTGCTGCTTGCCGACATCCTGTACGAGGCCGGACTGCCGCCGGAGATGTTCTCCGTGGTCACCGGGGACCCGAAGGAGATCGCCGACGAGATGCTGGTCAATCCCCACGTCGACCTCGTCACCTTCACCGGCGGGGTACCGATCGGCAAGCACATCGCCGCCAGGGCCGTCTACAAGCGGCAGGTGCTCGAACTGGGCGGCAACGATCCGATCATCGTGATGGACGACGCCGACCTCGACGAGGCGGCGGCGCTGGCCGCCGCGGGTTCGTACAAGAACTCGGGGCAGCGGTGCACTGCCATCAAGCGGATGCTGGTGCACGAGAAGGTCGCCGACGCGTTCGTCGAGCGGCTGCTGGCGCGGACCCGCGAGTGGACCTATGGCGACCCGATGGACGCGTCGCTGGACATGGGCACGGTGATCGATGCGGCGGCGGCGAAGTCCTTCGCCGACAAGGTCGACGACGCCGTCGCGCGTGGGGCAACACTGCTGCACGGCAACGAGCGTCGCGGGGCGCTTTACTCGCCGACGGTCGTCGACCACGTGACGCCGGACATGCCGCTGGTGAAATACGAGACCTTCGGCCCGGTGTCGCCGGTGATCCGCTTCCGCGACCTGGACGAGGCGATCCGCTTCGCCAACGGCACCGACTACGGCCTGTCGTCCGCTGTCTGCACCAACCGGCTCGACGACATCACGCGACTGGTGTCGGAGCTCAACGTCGGCACCGTCAACGTCCGCGAGGTTCCCGGCTACCGGCTCGAGCTGACGCCGTTCGGCGGGATCAAGGACTCGGGGCTGGGCTACAAGGAAGGCGTCCAGGAAGCGATGAAGAGCTTCACCAACACCAAGACTTACTCGCTGCCGTGGTGAACGGCCGCTGACGGCGTGCAGACCCTCCTCAACCTGCTGGCTGGCGTCGCGCTCCTGGTCTGGGGCACGCACATCGTGCGCCAGGGCATCCTGCGCCTGTACGGCGGCAGCCTGCGCCGCGTCCTCCGTCGCAGCGTCGGCCAGCGCGCGACGGCGTTCCTCGCCGGCCTCGGGGTAACCGGCCTGATCCAGAGCAGCACCGCCACGGCGCTCATCGTCGCCGCGTTCGCCGGCCAGGGCCTGATCGGGACTGCGCCCGCATTGGCGGTCATGCTGGGCGCCGACGTCGGCACCGCGCTGGTGACGCTGGTGCTGTCGTTCGACCTGTCGTGGCTCGCGCCGCTGCTGATCTTCAGCGGGGTCGTGCTGTTCCTGTCGCGCCAGACTTCCAATGTCGGCCGCTTCGGACGCATCCTCATCGGCCTAGGCCTGATCCTCTTCGCCCTCAACTGGATCAGCGTCGCGGCGAAGCCGGTGGTGCAGGCCGCCGGCGTCAAGGTGATCTTCGCCTCGCTGACCGGCGACATCCTGCTCGACATGCTGGTCGCCGCGCTGCTGACGGTGCTTTGCTATTCCAGCCTCGCCGTCGTGCTGCTGATCGCCACGCTCGCGGCGCTGAACGTGATCGCCCTCCCGGTGGCGCTGGGCCTGGTGCTCGGCGCCAACCTGGGCAGCGGGTTGCTCGGCATGATTTCGACGCTGCGCTCGCCGCCGGAAGCGCGCCGGGTGACGCTCGGCAACTTCCTGTTCAAGCTGATCGGCTGCGTGATCGCGATTCCGGTGCTCCGCTACCTCGAGGCGCCGATCGACGGCCTGGGCCTCGACGCCGCGCACGAGGTCGTGCTGTTCCACCTCGCCTTCAACGTCGCGCTCGCCGTCGCGTTCCTGGGCTTCACCGGCCCCATCGCGCGGGTCGCCGAACGGCTGCTGCCGGACCGCCCGGTGGAAGACGACCCGTCGAAGCCCCGCCACCTCGACCCCTCGGCGCTCGGCACGCCGGCGCTGGCGATCGCCTGTGCCGCCCGCGAGGCGCTGCGCATCGGCGACATCGTCGAGGGCATGCTGAGCGGCATGCTGCAGGTGCTGAAGACCAACGACCGCGCGCTCGCGGCGCAGATTCGCCTGATGGACGACACCGTCGACGAGCTGTACACGGCGACCAAGCTCTACCTCACGCAGATCTCGCGGGAGGCGCTGGAGGTGCAGGAGGGCCGCCGCTGGGCCGACATCGTCTCGTTCACGATCAACATGGAGCAGGTCGGCGACATCATCGAGCGCATCGTGCTCGACATCGAGGACAAGATGATCGACAAGGGCCGCCGGTTCTCCGATGCCGGCATGACCGAGATCTGCGACCTGCACGCGCGGCTGCACGCGAACCTGAAGCTGGGCCTGTCGGTGTTCCTCACCGGCGATCTTTCCGGCGCCCAGCAGCTGCTGGCGCAGAAAGTCCTGTTCCGCGACCTCGAGCGCGTCTACGCCGACGCCCACCTCGAGCGTCTCGCCGGCCAGGCCCGCGACAGCATCGAGACGTCGTCGCTGCATCTCGACCTTACCTCGGACCTGCGCCGGATCAACTCGCACATCTGCTCGATCGCATACCCGACGCTCGAGCACGCCGGCGTGCTGGCGCGCACGCGGCTGAAGGAGCCGCAGCCGGAGCGGCCGCCGCGGCGCAGCGGCGCCGGCAAGGCCGACCTCGAGCCGCACAAGCCGCGCCCGGCATGAACGCAGTCCCCTTGCCTTCCCGGCCGCTTCCCGGCCTTCCCTCCGCCGCGCGCGCGGCCACTCCGTGACCACGACCTGACCATGCGCCCCTCGCTCGACGCCATCGCGCACTACTACGCCATCGCCGGCGACCGGATGTACGACGGCGAGCCCGTGACCCAACTCGAGCACGCGCTCCAGTCCGCTGCCGCCGCCGAGGCGGCGGGTGCCGCGCCGGCGCTGGTCGTCGCCGCCCTGCTCCACGACATCGGCCACCTCGTCAACGACCAGGGCGAGACGCCGACCGCTCGCGGGATCGACGATCGGCACGAGCTGATCGCCGCGCGCTGGCTGCGGCCGCTGTTCGGCGAGGACGTCACCGAGCCGATCCGCCTGCACGTCGACGCCAAGCGCTACCTGTGCTGCGCCCGGCCGGGCTACGCGGCGACGCTGTCGGCCGACTCGATCCGCAGCCTCGCGCTGCAGGGCGGGATCTTCAGCGCGGCCGAGGCCGACGCCTTCGTCGCGCTGCCGCACGCGGCAGCCGCGGTCCGCGTCCGCCTGTGGGACGACGGGGCGAAAACCGTGGGCGCCGCCACGCCCGCTCTCGACCACTACCTCGCGATCGTGCGCGAGGTCGCGCAGGGCTAGTGGCCGCCGGCCCGCTTCCGGCGGCGGAGCTCTCGCTCGGCGTCACGCTGGCGGTGCTGGGCGCAGGCTTCCTGCACGCGCTGTGGAATGCCATGCTCAAGTCCGCGGCGGGCGATCCCCTGCTCGACACCGCGCTGATCGTCGCCGGCTCGGCGCTCGTCTGCTTCGTGCTGCTGCCGTTCGTGGCGTTGCCGGCGGCAGCGGCCTGGCCGTTCATGGCTCTCTCCACCGTCATTCACTTCGGCTACTACATCACGCTGGCCGGGGCCTACCACCGCGGCGACCTCTCCTTCGCCTACCCGCTGATGCGCGGCGTCGCCCCGCTGATCGTCACGCTGCTCGGCGTGGTCTTCCTCGGCGAGCACCCGTCGGCGTCGATGCTCGCCGGCATCGCGCTCATCTCGCTCGGCATCGTCGTCATCGCATGGTTCGCGAGCGGCAGGCACTCGACCGCCGCCGCCGGCTGGGCGCTCGCGAACGCGGCGATCATCGCCGCCTACACGCTGGTCGACGGCGCCGGCGCGCGCGCATCGGGCAGCGCCGCGAGCTACGTCGTGTGGCTGTGCTTCCTCGAAGGCCTTCCCTTCGTCGGATGGGTGCTGCTGCGCCATGGCACCGGCGGCGCGTCGTACCTGCGTGGTCGCTGGCGGCGCGGCATCGCCGGCGGCGCGGCGAGCGTGGCCGCGTACGGCATCGCGCTGTGGGCGATGACCCGCGCGCCCGTCGCCGCCGTTGCGGCGCTGCGCGAAGTCTCGGTGCTGTTCGCCGCGCTGATCGGCGCGTTCGTGCTGAAGGAAGGCTTCGGCTGGCGCCGGATGGCGGGAGCCGCCGTCGTCGTCGCCGGCGTGGCCGCGCTGAAACTCTAGGAGTCGCTCGATGACGCCCCCGCTCCCCTCCCATGCCCGTGTCGTCGTCGTCGGTGGCGGCATCGCCGGCTGCTCGACCGCGTACCACCTCGCCAAGCTCGGGGTGAAGGACATCGTGCTGCTCGAGCAGGGCCAGCTCACCTGCGGCACGACCTGGCACGCCGCCGGGCTCGTCGGGCAGACGCGGGCGACACGCAATGCCACCCGGATGAGCCGGTACGGCATCGACCTGTACTCGTCGCTCGAAGCCGAGACCGGGCTCGCCACCGGCTGGAAGCAGTGCGGCAGCCTCAACGTTGCGAAGACGCCCGAGCGGCTGACGCTGATGAAGCGCCAGATGGCGCGCGCGAGGAGCTTCGGCATCGACTTCGAGTTTGTCTCGCCGGACGAGGCGAAGCGCATCGCGCCGATCCTGCGCACCGACGACCTCGCCGGCGGCGTGTGGATTCCCGGCGACGGCAAGGCCAACCCCACCGACCTCACGCAGTCGCTGGCGAAGGGGGCGCGGATGGCCGGCGCGCGCATCGTCGAGGGCGTCAAGGTCACCGGCGTCGAGCAGGCCGGTGGCCGCGTCACCGGCGTGCGCTGGAAGCAGGGCGACGACGAGGGAACGATCCGCTGCGAAACGGTCGTCAACTGCGGCGGGCAGTGGGCGCGCGCTTTCGGCCGCCTCGCCGGCGTCAACGTGCCGCTGTACGCCGCCGAGCACTTCTACCTCGTCACCGAGCGGATCGACGGGGTCACGCCCGACCTGCCCGTGATCCGCGATCCCGACGGCTATCTGTACTACAAGGAGGAGGTCGGCGGCCTGGTCATGGGCGGCTTCGAGCCGAAGGCCAAGCCGTGGTCCGTCGACCCGATTCCCGACGGCTTCGAGTTCCAGCTGCTGCCCGAGGACTGGGACCAGTTCGAGATCCTGATGACCAACGCAATCCACCGGACGCCGTGCCTCGAGACCGCGCCGGTGAAGCTGCTGCTGAACGGCCCCGAGAGCTTCACCACCGACGGCAACTTCATCCTGGGCGAGGCGCCGGAACTCGCCGGTTTCTTCGTCTGCGCCGGATTCAACTCGGCCGGGATCGCCAACGCCGGTGGCGCCGGCAAGCTCGTCGCGCAGTGGATCGTCGACGGCGAAGCGCCGCTCGACCTGTGGGACGTCGACCTGCGCCGCTTCGCGCCGTTCCACGGCAACCGCCGGCACCTCGCCGACCGGACCGTCGAGTCGCTGGGCCTGCACTATGCGATGCGCTGGCCGCGCGAGGAGCTGGTGACCGTCCGGCCGCTGCGCCGCTCGCCGCTCTACGACCGGCTGGCGGCGAAGGGCGCCGTGTTCGGCACCAAGATGAACTGGGAACGTGCCAATTACTTTCTGCCGCCCGGCGCCTCGCCGCCGCCACCGACGCTGGGCACGCCCGGCTGGCTGCCGCAGGTGCTGGAAGAGCAGCGCGCGTGCCGCGAGGACGTCGTCGTGTTCGACCAGACCTCGTTCTCCAAGTTCGTGCTCAAGGGCCGCGACGCGCTCGCCGTGCTGCAGCGACTGTGCGCCAACGAGCTCGACGTCGCCCCCGGCCGGATCGTCTACACCGCGATGCTCAACGCCCGCGGGGGTTTCGAAAGCGATCTCACGGTGATCCGGGTCGCCGCGCACGAATTCATGATCATCACCGGCTCGGCGCAGACGACGCGCGACTTCGCCTGGATCGAGCGCGGCATCGGCGCCGACCAGCACGCCGCGCTCGTCGACGTCACCAGCGCGACGTCCGTGGTCTCGGTGATGGGACCGAAGTCCGAGGCGCTGCTCGCATCGCTTTCTTCCGACGATTTCTCCAGGGCCGCCCTGCCGTTCGCGACGACGCGGATGGTCGACGTCGGCTACGCCCGGGTCCGCGCGGCACGAATGAGCTACGTCGGCGGGCCCGGCTACGAGCTCTACGTCCCCACCGACCAATGCGCCACACTCTACGACGCGCTGGTCGACGCCGGTACGGCGTTCGGCCTGCGCGACGCCGGCTACTACACCATCGACGCGCTGCGCATCGAAGCCGGCCGGCGCGCCTGGGGCGCCGAGCTGTCGCCCGACGAGACGCCGTGGGAGGCCGGTCTCGGGTACGCGGTGAAACTCGACAAGCCGTCGGCGTTCGTCGGCCGCGACGCGCTGGTCGCGCAGCAGCAGGCCGGGCTCGCCAAGCGGCTGGTCCGGTTCGGCTTCGACGACCCGGCGGCGTTCCCGTGGGGCGGCGAGCCGATCCTGATGGACGGCCGCAGCGTCGGCGAGCTGACCAGCGCCGGATACAGCCGGCGGCTAGGCCGCGCGGTGGCGATGGGCTACGCGCGTGCCCCCGCCGGCCTGGCCGCGCTGACCGACGACATGCTGCTGTCGGCGCGCTACGAGGTCGACATCGCCGGCGTGCGGCATCTGGTGACGCCGCAGCTGTAGCCGTGCGCCCGCCCCCCGCCCGCTGGCGCTCGTGCACCGGCGCGATCGGCGTCGCGGGCCTTGCCGCGGCCGCCCCGGGGACGCATTGGCCCGCGAGCGGCAACCCGCGATAATCGCCCCGTGAGCGCCCTGCCCCCCGCCCCCGATTCCGCCGCGGCTCCAGGCGCGGTGCCGATCCGGTTCCGCGCGCATCCACGCGGCCGGCCGGTCGACCCCGCGGCCCGCGCCGACGTCCTGCGGCTGATCGCCGGGCTGCCGCTCGCGCGCGACCAGCTGATCGAGCACCTGCACCGGCTGCAGGACGCGCTCGGCCACCTGCCCGTCGCGCACCTCACGGCGCTGGCCGACCTGCTGCGGCTGGCGCCGGTCGAGGTCCACGAGGTCGCGAGCTTCTACCACCACTTCGACGTCGTCCGCGAAGGCGAGTCGCCGCCTGCCGCGCTGACGGTCCGCGTCTGCACGTCGCTGTCCTGTGCGCTCGCCGGCGGCGCCGCACTCGCCGCGCAGGCGGCCGCGGCCCTCGGACCCGGCGTCCGCGTCGTCGGCGCATCGTGCCTCGGCCGCTGCGACGGCGCGCCGGCCGCGCTCTGCGGCGCGCACGCCATCGCGCACGCCAGCGTCGAGACGATCCGGCGCGCCGTCGCGGACCGCGACTTCGGCGCAGTGGTGCCGCGGCCGATCGACTACGATGCGTATCGCGCGGCCGGAGGCTACGGCCTGTACGAGGCGTGCCGCCGCGGCGACCGCGACGCCGCGGCAACCATCGCCAACCTCGACGATGCGCGGCTGCGCGGCCTCGGCGGCGCAGGATTTCCGACCGGCCGCAAGTGGCGAGCCGTCCGCAGCGAGCCCGGACCGCGTCACGTCGTCGTCAACATCGACGAAGGCGAGCCCGGAACGTTCAAGGACCGGCGCTGCCTCGAGCTCGACCCGCACCGCTTCATCGAGGGCGCGCTTATCGCCGCCTGGGCGGTCGACGCGGCGTCGATCTACGTCTACCTGCGCGACGAGTACGCCGGCTGCCGCGCGATGCTCGAGCACGAGCTCGCGCGCCTTGCCGCCGCGCCGCCCGCGGGCATCGCGCTGCCGCCTATCCATCTCCGCCGCGGCGCCGGTGCCTACATCTGCGGCGAGGAGTCGGCGCTGATCGAATCGATCGAGGGCCGGCGCGGCTACCCGCGGCTGCGCCCGCCGTACGTCGCGCAGCGCGGACTGTTCGGTCGACCGACGCTGCAGCAGAACGTCGAGACGCTGTTCTGGGTGCGCGCGATCCTCGAGCACGGCGCGGACTGGTACGCGGCGAAGGGCCGCCGCGGCCGCCACGGCGCGCGGGCGTTCTCGGTCTCCGGGCGGGTCCGGCGGCCCGGCGTGTACGTCGCCCCCATGGGCATCACGGCGCGCGAGTTGATCGACGAGTTCGCGGGGGGCATGGCCGACGGCCACGCGCTGTACGCGTTTCTCCCCGGGGGCGCCTCCGGCGGCATCCTCCCGGCGGCGCTGGCCGACGAGCCGCTCGACTTCGACACGCTGGCCGGGCACGGCGCGCTGATCGGCTCTGCCGCGCTGATCGTGCTGTCGCAGCACGACCGTGCGGTGGACGCCGCGCGCAACGTGATGGCGTTCTTCCGCGACGAGTCCTGCGGCCAGTGCACGCCCTGTCGCGAGGGCACGCAGGCCGCGCACGCGCTGATGGCCGCGCCACGATGGGACCGCGCGCTGCTCGAGGAACTGTGCGCGGCGATGGCCGACGCGTCGATCTGCGGCCTCGGCCAGGCGGCGCCGAACCCGGTGCTCTCCGTGCTGCGCTGGTTCGCGCACGAGCTGCAACCCGCGGCTGGAGACGGGCGATGAGCGAGCGGACGGTGCCCGGGGCGCCTCCGGCAGGCGCACCCGGCGTCGGCTTCTCGCTCGACGGCCGGGCCGTCGACGCGCGCCCCGGAGAGACGATCCTCGCGGCCGCCGCCCGTCACGGCGTCGCGCTGCCCCATCTCTGCCACCGGGACGGCTACCGGCCCGACGGCAACTGCCGCGCCTGTGTCGTCGAGATCGGCGGCGAGCGCGTGCTGGCGGCCTCCTGCTGCCGCACGCCGGCCACTGGAATGGAGGTCCGCACCGCCACACCGCGAGTCCGGCGGGCGCAGCGGACGGTGATCGAGCTGCTGGTCGCGGCGACCGGTGCCGATGCCGTCGACGCGCCGCTGCGGCATGACGCCGAGCTGGCGCACTGGGCGCGTGCGCTGGGGGTGACGCGCTCGCGCTTCGCTGCGCGCGCCGCCCCGGCGGTCGACCGCAGCCACCCGGCGATCACCGTCGACCTGTCGGCCTGCATCCAGTGCGGGCGCTGCGTTCGTGCGTGCCGCGAGGAGCAGGGCAACGACGTCATCGGCATCGCCGGCCGCGGCCACCTCGCCCGTATCGTCTTCGATGCCGGAGATCCGCTGGGCGAGAGCTCCTGCGTGGCCTGCGGCGAATGCGTGCAGGCCTGCCCGACCGGCGCGCTCGCCCCCGCGCACGGCGCCGCGCGCGTCGCGCCCGACCGCAGCACCGATTCGCTGTGCCCGTACTGCGGGGTCGGCTGCCAGGTGCGGTGGCACGTCCGCGGCGAGCGCATCGCGTACGCCGAAGGACTGCCGGGCCCCGCCAACGCGTCGCGGCTGTGCGTCAAGGGCCGCTACGGCTTCGACTACGGCTCGCACCCACAGCGGCTGACGCGGCCGCTGGTGCGCCGCGAGGGCATGGCGAAGACGGCGTCCCTGCTGCCGCCGGACCGGTTCGGCGAGGTGTTCCGCGAGGCGACCTGGGACGAGGCGCTCGACCGCGCCGCCGCGGGTCTGCTGCGCCTGCGCGAGGCGCACGGCGGCGGCGCCCTCGCGGGCTTCGGCTCGGCCAAGGGCAGCAACGAGGAGGCGTATCTCTTCCAGAAGCTGGTGCGGACCGGCCTGCGCACGCACAACGTCGACCACTGCACGCGGCTGTGCCATGCGTCGAGCGTCGCGGCGCTGCTGGAGGGCATCGGTTCGGCTGCAGTGTCGAACCCGGTCCGCGACGTCGCACGCGCCGACTTCATCCTGGTCATCGGCGCCAACCCGACGGCCAACCATCCGGTCGCCGCGACCTGGATCAAGAACGCCGTCCGCCGCGGCGCCGACCTGGTCGTCGCCGACCCGCGCCGCGTCGATCTCGCGCGGCATGCGCGGACCTGGCTCGCCTTCGAGCCCGATTCCGACGTCGCGCTGCTGCAGGCGCTGCTGCACGTGATCGTGCACGAGGGGCTCGCCGATCCCGCGTTCGTCGCCGCGCGAACGCTCGCGTTCGACGCGCTGCGGGCGAGCGTCGCCGCAGCCACGCCGGAGGCGATGGCACCGGTGTGCGGCATCGACCCCGCGGTGCTGCGCGACGTCGCGCGGCGCTACGCGACCGCCGGCGCGGCGATGATCCTGTGGGGCATGGGCATCTCGCAGCACACGCACGGCACCGACAACGCGCGCTGCCTGATCGCGATGGCGCTGGCGACGGGGCAGATCGGCCGCCCCGGCACGGGGCTGCATCCGCTGCGCGGGCAGAACAACGTCCAGGGCGCGTCGGACGCCGGGCTGATTCCGATGTTCCTGCCCGACTACCAGCGCGCCACCGCCGCCGACAGCCTGGCGTGGTTCGAGCGGTTCTGGAACGCTTCGCTGCCCGTCGCCCCAGGCCTCACCGTGGTCGAGATCACCGAGGCGATCCACGCCGGCACGATCCGCGGCATGGTCATCATGGGCGAGAACCCGGCGATGTCCGACCCCGACGCCGCGCATGCCCGGGCGGCGTTGGCGAAGCTCGAGCACCTCGTCGTGCAGGACCTGTTCCCCACCGAGACCGCCGGCTACGCCGACGTGATCCTGCCGGCGACGTCGTTCTTCGAGAAGACCGGCAGCTTCACCAATACCGACCGCACCGTCCAGCTCGCGCGACGGGTGCTGGATGCGCCGCCAGACGCGCGGGCCGACCTGTGGATCGTGCAGCAGATCGCGGCGCGACTCGGTCTCGACTGGCGGTACCCCGGGCCCGAGCACGGGGTCGAGGCGGTTCACGAGGAAATGCGCCGGGCGATGCCGTCGGCCGCCGGCGTTTCGTGGGCCCGCCTGCAGCGCGACGGAGCGGCGACTTATCCCTGCCGCCACGACACCGATCCCGGCGAGCCGATCGTCTTCCGCGATCGCTTCCCGACGCCCGACGGCCGCGGCCGCTTCGTGCCGGTCACCCGGCTGCCGTCGGTCGAGGCGCCCGACGGCGAGTATCCGCTGGTGCTGATCACCGGGCGCGAGCTCGAGCACTGGCACACCGGTGCGATGACGCGGCGGGCGAGCGTGCTCGACGCGCTCGAGCCGATCGCGGCGGCTTCGCTCGCGCCGGCCGCGATCGCGGCGCTGGGCGTGGAACCGGGCGCGCTGGTCGTGGTCGAAACGCGGCGTGGATCGATCCGGCTGCCGGTCCGCGCCGATCCGGCCGTGCCGTCCGGAGCCGTGTTCGTTCCCTTCTGCTTCGTCGAGGCCGCCGCCAATCTGCTGACCCATGCTGCGCTCGACCCTTACGGCAAGATACCCGGATTCAAGTTCTGCGCCGCCCGCGTTCGCGCGGGCTGACGCGTGAAGCGCCTGCTGCCGGCCGTTGCGGCCGCGCTCGTCATGGCGGGTGTGGCGACGTGGGCCCTCGACGGCCCCGCGGCCAACGTCCACTACGATCCCGCCAAGCCGCACCACACGCCGCAGGGGTTTCGCAACAACCATCCCCACGCGCCGCCGCAGGGCTTCTGGCAGTGGCAGTGGGAACGCTGGACGCAGGGGGTGCCGCAGGTGCCGCCGGGCGGATGGACCTTCCCGCTGGACCGTCCTGACGTCGAATGGCTGCGCGCGAACCGCACCGCGGCGACGGTGACCTGGATCGGCCACGCCACCGCGCTGATCCAGGTTGCCGGCGTCAACATCCTTACCGATCCGGTGTTCGGCGACCGTGCGTCGCCGGTGTCGTTCGCCGGACCGCAGCGCTGGGTGCCGCCAGCGATCGCGCTGGGCGACCTGCCGCACATCGACGTCGTGCTGCTGTCGCACAATCACTACGACCATCTGGACGAGGACAGCGTGCGCGGGCTCGCGGCCCAGCCGGGCGGTCCCCCGCGCTTCTACGTGCCGCTGGGCGTCGACGCCTGGTTCAAGGCACGCGACCTGCCGGTGCACGCGACGATGGATTGGTGGGATCGCGTCGATGACGGCGGGCTCGCCGTGCACTTCGTGCCGGCGCAGCACTGGAGCGCGCGCAGCTGGTGGGACCGCAACGAGACGCTTTGGGGCGGCTTCGTGGTCGAGGCGCCGGGGTTCCGCTTCATCTACACCGGGGATACCGGATATTCCCGCGACTTCGCCGACATCGGTCGGCGGTTCGGCGGCTTCGATCTGGCGCTCATTCCCGTGGGGTCCTATGCGCCGCGCTGGTTCATGGCCGCGCAGCACGTCGATCCACCCGAAGCGGTGCAGATCCATCGCGACCTTGGCGCGAAGACGTCGCTCGGCGTCCACTGGGGAACATTCGCGCTGACCGACGAGCCGCTCGACGAGCCCCCGGCGAAGCTGCGGGAGGCGGTCGCGGCCGCCGGCCTGCCGCCGGAGGCGTTCGAGGTGTGGCGGCACGGCGAGACACGCAGGTTTGCGCCGGCAACGATCCGTGGCGCGACGACGGCAGCCAACGCGCCGGTGCCCCCATCGAATCGGCAGGCGTCATCCACTCGGCCGATGGTCCGGTAGCGCCATCGATGCCACGCTCGGGGTTGGGCTGGGCGGATGTCCGTCGGCAGACCCATCGGGGAGCGCGCCCAAAATTCGACCTGACCCCAATGGGGGTGGTTTCCATCTGGCGGAAATGCGTGGGGTATGGTCTGATCAACGTTTTCGCCCCGGATTCGCCGCCATGCCCCATCGCTTCACCCCGCCGCCGCGCCGCGGTCGCACGCCGTCCAAGCCCGGTGCGGTGACCGGGCAGGTCCAGAGCCTTACGCGAGGGCTGTCGATCCTCGAAGCGCTGGCTCGCGCCGAAGGCGGCCTGACGCTGACCGACGTGGGCCAGCGGGTCTCGCTGCCGGCGTCGACGACGCACCGGCTGCTCGCGACCCTGGAAAAGATGGGCTACGTCTTCCAGGCCGGCGATCTCGGGCTCTGGTACATCGGCCTGCAGGCCTTCGCCGTCGGCTCGAGCTTCCTCGCCAACCGCGATTTCGTCGCGCAGAGCCATCCCTACATGCGACGGCTGATGGAACAGTCCGGCGAGACCGCGAATCTCGGCATTCTCGACGGCACCGAGGCGGTTTTCGTCGACCAGGTGCAGTGCCGCGAGATGATGCGGACGATCGTCAAGCTCGGCAGCCGCGTGCCGTTGCACGCCTCGGGGGTCGGCAAGGCGATCTTCGCGTCGCTGCCCGACGCGCAGATCGACGCCATCCTCAAGGTCAAGGGGCTGCCGCGGATCACGGCCAACACCATCACGGCGCCGGAAACGATGTGGTCGTCGATCCGCGTCATCCGCCAGCGCGGCTGGTCGTTCGACGACGAGGAGCACGCGCTCGGGACCCGCTGCGTCGCCGCACCCGTCTACGACGAGCATGCGGAAACGCTCGGCGCGATCTCGCTGGCGGGCCCGTCGTCGCGCCTGCCCGACGAACGAATCCGGACGCTGGGCCCGATCGTCGCCCACACCGCGGAGGAACTGACGCGGCACCTAGGCGGCCGCTGGCCGCACCCCTGCTGACCGGCACCGCTCAGACCGGGCAGGGTCCCGTCGCGCGACCTTCCATCGCCGCTGCGCGTCGCGCGAAATCGGGGCCTGCCCCGCCCCCCCAGCGCGCCAGCAGGTCATCGGCCGCGGCAGGGTCGTTGCAGACGAGCACCATGTCGCAGCCCGCCGCGAGGGCCGCATCGGCGCGCGCGGTCATGTCGCCGGCGGTGTGGGCGCCGGCCATGCCGAGGTCGTCGCTGAAGATCATCCCGTCGAAGCCGAGGCGCCCGCGCAGGATGTCCTGCAGCCAGATCCGCGAGTACCCGGCCGGCAGCGCGTCGACCGCCGGATAGATGACGTGCGCCGGCATCACCGCCTCCAGCCCGTGCGCGGCCATCGCCGCGAAGGGCACCAGGTCGTCGGCGGAGATCGCCGCCAGCGTGCGCTCGTCGACCGGCACCGCGACGTGCGAATCCGCCGCCACGTGGCCGTGTCCGGGAAAATGCTTGCCGACGGCCGGCATCCCGCCGGCCCGGAGCCCTGCATGCAACGCCACCGCGAGGTGCGCGGCCGCGTTGGGATTGCGATGGAACGCGCGGTCGCCGATGACCGTGCTCGAGCCGTAGTCGAGGTCGAGCACCGGCGTGAAGCTGAAGTCCACGCCGTGCGCGCGCAGCTCGCGCGCCATCGTCCACCCCAGCCGGAGCGCCTCTCCCGCCGCGGCCGGCACGTCGCGATCCCAGTGCGCGCCGAGCGTCCGCATCGCCGGGATGGCGGTGAAGCCGTCGCGGAAACGCTGGACCCGCCCGCCCTCGTGATCGACGGCGATCAGAAGGTGCGGCGAACGCAGCCCGCGAATCGCCCGGGTCAGCTCGGCAAGCTGCGCCGGTGCGGCAAAGTTGCGTGCGAACAGGATGACGCCCCCGACCAGCGGATGGACCAGCCGCCGGCGGTCGTCCTCGGTCAGCTCGAGGCCCGCGACGTCGAGCATCACCGGCCCGCGCGGGAGCGCTGCCGGCCCGGCGGCGCTCATGACTGCGCCTCCCGGATCAGCGCCTTCATCTGCCGGACCGCCTCGCGCAGACCCGTGAACATCGAGCGCGAGACGATCGCGTGGCCGATGTGCAGCTCGGCGACCTCGGGCAGCGCGGCGACCGGCTGCACGTTGTGGTAGTTGAGCGCGTGCCCGGCGTTGAAGCGCATGCCGGCGGCGCGGATCGCGGCGCCGGCCTTGCGGATGCGGGCGAGCTCGGCGACGACGGCCGGGCTCTCGCGATCGCGGCCGCGGGCGTGGAACGCGTGGGCGTACGGGCCGGTGTGGACCTCGCACACGCGTGCGCCGATCCTCGCCGCCGCTTCGACCTGGGCAAGCTCCGCATCGATGAACACGCTGACGACGATGCCGGCGTCGGCGAGCCGCGCCACTGCCCCGGCCAGCGCGGCCTCCTTGCCGGCGACGTCGAGGCCGCCCTCGGTGGTGATCTCGTGGCGGCCCTCCGGCACCAGCATCGCCATCTCCGGCTTAAGGCGGCAGGCGATGCCGATCATCTCCTCCGTCGCCGCCATTTCCAGGTTGAGCTTGATGTGGACGAGCTCGCGCAGGCGCCGCACGTCCTCGTCCTGGATGTGCCTGCGGTCCTCGCGCAGGTGGACGGTGATGCCGTCGGCGCCGCCAAGATGCGCCTCGACCGCGGCCCACACCGGGTCCGGTTCGAAGGTGCGCCGCGCCTGGCGCAGCGTGGCGACGTGGTCGATGTTGACACCGAGTTCGATCAAGGGGTCGATCCTTCCTGCTCGTCGAGCGCCTGCAGATCCCGCACGACGCGGCGGCTTTCGATGCCGCGCGCCTCGAGGTAGTGATCGAGGACGTCGCGCATCAGGCGCTTCGCCTCGCCGGCGGTGGTCGCGTCGTCGAAGCGGCCCGCCGCCAGCGCCAGCAGCGTCGCGCCGCGCACCAGCGGCAGCCGGCGTCCCGGCTCGGCCGCGAACGTGGCTGCCGTGCGCTGGGGCCCGCGGTCGAAGGCGTAATGGTAGCGCGCCGAGGCGTCGACCGGCGCGCCGGTGTCGGCCTCGATGGTCAACGGCAGCGCGTAGCCGAGCTCGGTGAGGAGCGACAGCTCGAAGCGCCGGAGGACGGGTCCCTGCGCGTCCCCTGCGGCGAGCTCTGAGAGCGCATCCTCGTAGGTGCCGAACAGGACCGGGTGCGGGTCCTCGCGCGCCAGCAGCTTCAGCAGCAGCTCGTTGAGGTAGAAGCCGGACAGCAGCGCGGCGCCGGCAGGCAGCGGCAGGCCGCCGCGCCACTCCGCCTTCAGCAGCGTCTTGAGCTCCGCCGCGCCGTACCACGACAGCGCAAGCGGCTGGAAGCCCTGCAGCAGGCCGCGCAGCTCGGAGCGGGGTCGCTTGGCGCCGCGGGCGACCATCGCCACCCGGCCGTGCGCCGCGGTGAACGCCTCAACGATGAGGCTGGTTTCCTTGTACGGGTACGTGTGCAGGACGAACGCGGCAACATCGTCGTGACGTTGCGGCTGCGCGCGGGCCATGGCGTCGCCGATCGCCCGTCAGTAGCCGAAACGCGTCAGCAGCGTGTCGTCGTCGGCCCAGCCGCTTTTCACGCGCACCCAGATCTCGAGGAACACCTTGCCTCCGAACAGCCGTTCCATGTCGGTGCGTGCCGACGACGCGATCTCCTTCATCCGCGACCCGCCCTCGCCGAGCAGGATCGCGCGATGCGCATCGCGGTCGACGAAGACGGTGGCGTGGATCCGCCGCAGGTCGGCGTCGAGCTGGAAGCCGTCGATGACCACCGTCGTCGAGTAGGGGATCTCGTCGCCGAGAAGGCGGAAGATCTTCTCGCGGATGAACTCCGCGGCGAGGAAGCGCTCGTCGCGGTCGGTCACGTCGTCCTCCGCGTACGCGGGGGGCGCCTCGGGCAGCAGCTCGCGCACGGCGGCGAGCAGCGGTTCCAGCCCCTGCTCGCGCTCGGCCGACACCGGCACGATCGCCGCGAACGGAAATGCGGCGGCGAGGTCGGCCATCTGCGGCAGCAAGGCGCCCTTGTCGCGCATCCGGTCGATCTTGTTCAGCGCGACGATGACGCGCGCCCCGCGCGGCAGCAGCGCGATCACGGCCCGGTCCGCCGCCTGCGTCCGTCCCGCCTCGATGACCAGTACCGCCGCATCGACGTCGGCCAGGCTGCCGGTCACGGCACGATTCATCCGCACGTTGAGGCGGGAGCGATACGCCGTCTGGAACCCCGGCGTGTCGACGAAGATGAACTGCGTGTCGGGGGTGGTGCGGATCCCGGTGACGCGGTGGCGGGTGGTCTGGGCCTTGCGCGAGGTGATGCTGATCTTCTCTCCGACCAGCCGGTTGAGCAGCGTCGACTTGCCGACGTTGGGCCGGCCGACGATGGCGACGTGGCCGCAGCGGAATGCGCCTTCGCTCACGCGGCGGCTCCCGCGGGAAGCCCGGCCAGCGCCGCGGCCGCGGCCGCCTGCTCCGCCGCGCGGCGGCTCGCCCCCTCGCCCGCGGCGACGACCGCGAACGCGGGAATGCGGCACTCGACGTGGAAGGTCTGGGCGTGCGCCTCGCCGGTGACTTCGACCACGACGTAGGACGGCACCGGAAGACGGCGCGCCTGCAGCCATTCCTGCAGCTCGGTCTTCGGGTCCTTGCGCCACGCGGCCGGGTCGAGTCGCGCGAGTTCGTCGCCGTAGACGCGCTCGATGACGGCGCGCGCCGCCGCGAAGCCACCGTCGACGAAGACGGCGCCGAATACCGCCTCCAGCGCGTCCGCCAGGATCGAAGGACGGGCGGCGCCGGCGCGCAGCTCGCCCTCGCCGAGCTTCAGCACGGCCGCCAGATCGAGCGCGGCTGCGAGCCGTGCGAGCACGTCGCCGTTGACGAGGTTGGCGCGGACGCGCGAGAGGTCGCCCTCGGGAATGTCGGGATGCCTCTCGTAGAGGATCAGGCCGACCACGCAGTTGAGCACCGCGTCGCCGACGAACTCGAGGCGCTCGTTGTGGCTGGCCGAATGACTGCGGTGGGTCAGCGCCTGGGCGAGCAGCGCCGGGCGATGGAACGCGTGGCCGAGGCGGTCGGCGAGCGGCGGCGTCGGCATCCCGGGCCGGGTCGACCGTCAGCGCGAGGCCGAGGCCTCGAACTCGATCAGCAGCGAGACGTTGCTGACGAGGTGCAGCTTCCGGTTCCAGCTCGCCGAGGCGTAGATGACGCCGCCATCCTTGGTCACCTCGATGTCGTTGGGGCCGACCGACTCGATGTAACCCGTGTCCCGGTACTTGCGGAAGGCATTGCGGACCTCGGCCACGTTGCCCACGTCCCGCACGTCGGCCAGCGCCTTCTCGAGAGCGCTCCTGACCGCGAAATACTCGATGTACGCCGGCGTCACGCGCATGCCGATGACGGCGACAACGATCAGCACTGCCGCGACGAACAGGAAACCGGTCATCGACAGCCCGGTCTGGCGTGTTGGTGCGCTCATGGTGTCCCCCTATCGGATGCTGCTGCCGACGCGCTTGAACGCGAGGCTCGTGATGTCGTCCCAGTTGAACCAGACGAAGAACGCCCGACCGCGGATGTGGTCGTCGGGGACGAATCCCCAGTAGCGGCCGTCGTCGCTGTTGTCGCGGTTGTCGCCCATCATCAGGTATTGCCCGGCCGGCACCCGGCAGACAAAGCCGCGCTCATTGTAATCGCAGTTCTCGCGTCCGGGAAACGGCCGCACGCCGCCCGCCGACACCGCGGGCGCCCCCGGGGTGACCGCGATCATGTGCTCGCGCGGCGACGGCACGCCGGCGATCGTTTCCTGGTAGCGCTCGGTCGTCTCGAAGCGCAGGCCCTCGAGGTAGCTGTAGGTGCCGTCGCGCTTCTGCGGCCAGGGAATGCCGTTGACGGTGATCTGTTTGTCGCGGTAGACGACCTCGTCGCCCCCGACGCCGATCACCCGCTTGATGAAATCCTGCGACGGGTTGACCGGATAGCGGAATACGACGACGTCGCCGCGCTGCGGGTCCCCGACCGGCACGATCTTCTGCTCGACGATCGGCAGGCGGATTCCGTACGAGAACTTGTTGACGAGGATGAAATCGCCGACCTCGAGCGTCGGACGCATCGACGACGACGGGATCTTGAACGGCTCGGCGACGAACGAGCGCAGCAGGAACACGATCAGGAGCACCGGGAAGAAGCTCTTCGGGTACTCGACCCACCAGGGTTCGGGCTCGCCGGCAGCGCGCCGGCGCGCAAACACCAGGCGGTCGGCGAGCGCGACGGCGCCGGTTGCTAGCGTCGCGAGAAACAGGATCAGGGCGAAGTTCATCGGGTGAGGGGTCGGGGAATCGGGGAATCCGGCGCGAATTCTGGCACACCGGCACGGGCCGCGGCCGCCGCCGGTCGCGGCGAATCGGCACTTCGTCTCATTTGTCGCCGACCTGGAGGATCGCGAGGAAGGCTTCCTGCGGGATCTCGACGCTGCCGACGGACTTCATCCGCTTCTTGCCCGCCTTCTGCTTCTCGAGCAGCTTCTTCTTGCGCGTGATGTCGCCGCCGTAGCACTTGGCCAGCACGTTCTTGCGCATCGCCTTGATCGTCTCGCGGGCGATGATGTTCGCGCCGATCGACGCCTGCACGGCGACGTCGAACATCTGCCGCGGGATCAGCGAACGCATCTTGGCCGCGACCTCGCGGCCGCGATACTGCGACACCGACCGGTGCACCATGACGGACAGCGCGTCGACGCGCTCGCTGTTGATCAGGATGTCGAGCTTCACGACGTCCGCCGCGCGGAACTCCTTGAACTCGTAGTCGAGTGACGCGTAGCCGCGCGACACCGACTTCAGCTTGTCGAAGAAGTCCATCACCACCTCGGCCATCGGCAGCTCGTAGGTGAGCATCACCTGGCGGCCGAGGTACTGCATGTTCTTCTGCGTGCCCCGCTTCTCCGTGCACAGGGTGATGACCGGGCCGACGTACTCCTGCGGCATCAGGATCGTCGCCGTGATGATCGGCTCGCGGATCTCCTCGACCCGCGACAGGTCCGGCAGCTTGGAGGGGTTCTCGATCTCCAGCACCGTGCCGTCGCGCAGCAGGATCTGGTAGACGACGGTCGGCGCCGTCGTGATGAGATCCATGTCGTATTCGCGCTCCAGCCGCTCCTGCACGATGTCCATGTGCAGCAGCCCGAGGAAGCCGCAGCGGAAGCCGAAGCCCAGCGCCTGCGAGACCTCGGGCTCGTAATGCAGCGAAGCGTCGTTGAGCTTGAGCTTCTCCAGCGCGTCGCGCAGCGCCTCGTACTGGTTCGACTCGACCGGATACAGGCCGGCGAACACCTGCGGCTTCACGTCCTTGAAGCCGGGCAGCGGCGACGCGGCCGGGCGCGCGGCCAGCGTCACCGTGTCGCCGACCTTTGCCGCGTGCAGTTCCTTGATGCCGGCGATGATGAAGCCGACCTCGCCGGCGCCGAGATCGTCGCGGCCGACCGCCTTGGGCGTGAACACGCCGACCTGCTCGCAGCCGAAGACGGCTCCGGTCGCCATCAGCTGGATCTTGTCACGCGGCTTGAGCGTGCCCTGCATCACGCGGACCAGCATCACCACGCCGACGTAGTTGTCGAACCACGAGTCGATGATCAGCGCCTGCAGCGGCGCCGCCGGGTCGCCCTTGGGCGGCGGAATGCGCGCGATCACTGCCTCGAGGATGTCGTCGATTCCCTCGCCGGTCTTCGCGCTGGCGCGGATCGCGTCCTGCGCGTCGATGCCGATGATGTCCTCGATCTCCTCGATCACGCGCTCGGGCTCGGCCGACGGCAGATCGATCTTGTTCAGGACCGGCACCACGGTCACGCCCTGCTCGATCGCCGTGTAGCAGTTGGCGACCGTCTGCGCCTCGACCCCCTGCGATGCGTCGACCACCAGCAGCGCGCCCTCGCAGGCGGCCAGCGAGCGCGAGACCTCGTAGGCGAAGTCGACGTGGCCCGGGGTGTCGATGAGGTTGAGGCTGTAGATCTGCCCGTCGCGCGCCTTGTAGATCAGCGCCGCAGTCTGCGCCTTGATGGTGATGCCGCGCTCGCGCTCGAGGTCCATCGAGTCGAGCACCTGCGCCTCCATCTCGCGGTCGGCGAGGCCGCCGCAGCGCTGGATGAAGCGGTCGGCCAGTGTCGACTTGCCGTGGTCGATGTGGGCGATGATCGAGAAGTTGCGGATGTGGAGCACGTCGGGTCGTCGATTCCGGGAAGGTCAGCGCGGGGACCGGAGCGGTCCCGGGCGCGGGTGCGTGGCGCGGGTGCGCGCGATTTCCGCAGCGGCCCCTCGAGACCGCTACGCGCAAACCCCTGAATTTTAGCGGATTTCGCGTCCGATAGCGAGGTCCGCCGCGGGCGGCGGCGCCGGGCGTCCCGCCGATCCTGCCTCAGCCGGCGCCAAGCGCGTCATCGAGCCTCGCGCGATCGAACCGGTAGCGGCAGACCTCGCGCCACGCCCCCGGCGGTCCGGCGAGCAGCACCGGCACCGCGTCGCCCCATTCCGCCTCGAGCGCGGCATGCTCCGGCGCGTCGACGTCGATCACGTCGACCGTCGCGCCACGCGCCGCGGCGAGCGGCGCGACCGCGGCCAGCATCTCGTCGCAGAGATGGCAGTAGGCGCGAGAGAGGAGCGTGAGCCGGGTCATCGGTGCGCCACCCGCGCGGCGGCCCGTCGCTGCGGGAGGCGCCGGCGCGGCCCGGTCGCGATCACTCGCCGTTCGGCAGCCGGAGCGTGGAATAGAAGGTGTTTTCGCCGCGCTTCAGCTGCAGCGTCACCGGCGCGCCCTTGTCCATCTTGGCCAGCAGCTCGTTCACCTGTGCGGCGCCCTTGGCCTCGATCGTCTGGCCGCGGCTGATGATGGCAAGGATGACGTCGCCGGGCTGGACGTTGCCACGCACGACCCCGGCGATCTCCTCGACCAGCACCCCCGCCTTCACGTCGAGCTCCTTCTTCTGCTCGTCGGTGAGGTCGGCCAGCACCAAGCCCATCCGGTTCGGCTTCGCCTTCTCCTTCGGCGCGCCGTTGCGTTTCGCCGGCGCGGCGGCCTCGGCTTCCTTGAGTTCGGCGACGGTGACGGCGATCTCGCGCTGCGTCCCCTTGCGCCAGACCGTCAGCGTGACCTTGGTGCCCGGCTTCACCTGGGTGACGATCCGCGGCAGCGTGCTGCTGTTGACCACGTCGCGGCCGTCGACCTTGAGGATGATGTCGCCCGCCTCGACGCCGGCCTTGTCGGCGGGCCCGCCCTTCTCGACGGAGTTGACCAGCGCGCCCGCGGTCTGCTTCAGGCCGAAAGCCTCGGCCGTTTCCTTGGACACTTCCTGGATCTGCACGCCGATGCGCCCGCGGGTGACGCGCCCCTTGTCCTTCAGCTGGTTGACCGCGTTCATCGCGACGTCGATCGGGATCGCGAAGGCGAGGCCCATGAACCCGCCCGAGCGGGAGTAGATCAGCGAGTTGATGCCGACGACCTCGCCCTTGAGGTTGAACAGCGGCCCGCCGGAATTGCCGGGGTTGATCGCCGCGTCGGTCTGGATGAACGGCACCAGGTTCTCCTGCGGCAGATCGCGACCCTTGGCGCTCACGATCCCGGCCGTGATCGTGTTCTCGAGCCCGAACGGCTTGCCGATCGCGAATACCCATTCGCCGACCCTGAGCTTCTCCGGATCGCCGATCGCGACCTTCGGCAGGTTGGTCGCGTCGATCTTCAACAGCGCGATGTCGGTCCGCTTGTCGGTGCCGACGACCTTCGCCTTGAACTCGCGCCGGTCGGCGAGCTTGATGCTCACCTCGTCGGCGCCGTCGACGACGTGGGCGTTGGTGATCAGGTAACCGTCGTTCGAGATGATGAACCCGGAGCCGACCGACTGCGCCTCGCGCTCGGGCGCGCCGCGGGGCCGCGGCACCTGGCCGAAGCGGCGGAAGAACTCGTAGAACGGATCGTCCTCGGAGATCTCCGGCATCCGCGGCGCACGGGCCTTCTGCGTGACGTCTACGCTGACGACCGTCGGACTCTGCTTGTCGTAGAGGTCGGTGAAGTCGGGCAGCAGCATCGCCCGGCCTTGATTCTGGTTCTGGGCCTGCGCGGCGGCGGGAAGCGGCAGGGCCACGGCGACGGCGACGGCGGCCGCGGCGAGCGTGGCGGCAAGGGTGCGGGGGCGAACGGTCATGGCGATACCTTTGAGCAGAACTTGCGGCGATACCGACGAAACGGGGGAAATCAGCGGCGGGTTACGGATTGGGCGATCTGGCGCACCGCGGCGCCGGGTGCCTCGCCGAGCACGGTGACGAGGTGGTCGTCGACCTGCCGGGTATAGACCGACAGCGGGCCGCGCTGCGACAGCCCGCTGGGATGCGCGGATGCGCCGGCGGGCTCGACGAACACCGACACGGCGACGAGCCCGTCCGTGAACATCAGGTGGACGATCCGGTGCTTGCGCGAGGACAGGTTGCGGTAGCCCTCGACGACCTTGGTGAAGCCGGGGGGCAGCCGGGTCACCGACCAGCCGGTGTCGAGCGTGACGGTGTCGCCCCGATCGAGCTCCTTGACCTCCCAGTTCGGCGGCACCGGCGGCCACGATGGCTTGACCATGTCGCGCTCGATCCGCGCGCCGATGTGCACGTCGAGAAAGGCGAACTGCTCGATCGCCTCCCCGCGCTCGTTGAGCAGGCGCGCCTTGAGCAGCAGGCCGGTCTGGGTGTCGGCCCAGAACTTGTGGCCGTAGCGGAATCCGTCCTTCGGCTCGAACACGACGGCCTGCGCTTCGAGCCCCGCGACACGGGTCGTCTCCCCCTTGCGGAAGTCGTAGAACTGGACCAGCGTCGCCTGCTGCTGCGGCGACAGCGACGGGAACGCGTTGCGGAACGAAGGCGGCTCGACGCGGACGACGCGGGCGTCCGGGAAATAGCAGCGGACTTCGCCGTTGCTGCGGATCACCTCGCGCGCCGGGCCGTCGAGGCTGGTGAGTTTCTCGAATTCGCTGCCCTTGTCGCTGAGATGGACGATGCGCGAGGTCTCGGCCCGGTCGCCGAGGTGAAAGGCGATGGTGCCGACGTAGTTGAGCTGCTTCGCCGCCGCGGCGGCCCGCGCGAGCCACGCCGCGGCCTCCTGCGCGCGCGCCGGCGTCACCGCCAGCGCCGCCAGCACGCAGAACAGCGCGTGCCGGCGCACCACCCGGACGATCCGCGCGGCGCCGTGGGTCGCGCGTGCTGCCGTCATCGCGCCGCGGCCGCCGGCGCCGAGACCGTGCGCACGCCGGACGGGACGCCGAGCATCTGCGTCGTCGGCGAGTATTCCTGGTGCGCGAGCACGAAGTCGGCCGGTGCGATCTGCGGCTTCACCTGCGCTGCACGGACCAGCGCCGCCTCGCGCGCCTTCGCCATCGCGGTCGCCTGCGGATCGAGCGTCGAGAACGCGACCCAGCCGACGAGGCCGACCGCCGCGACGGTGGCCGCCGCGGCCCAGGCAAACGACTCCGGTCGTGCCGCCCGCGGCTTCGGAGCCAGCACCGTCGGCTCGGCGGCCAGCCGCGCCGCAAAGCGCTGCGAGAATCCTGCGATCGGCGGTCCGGCACCGCGCAGCGTGTCGCCGATCACGTGATAGCCGACCCAGGTCGAGAGGCCTTCGTCGCGCCGCAATGCGGCCCACACGGCCTCGATTTCGTCGTCCTGCAGTTCGCCGTCGACCAACCGCGAAATAACCTCGTCCATCACCATCTCCGATCCTTGTCGGTCCCCAGCAGCGGCCGAAGTTCGGCCGCGATCGCGTCGCGCGCCCGGAAGATCCGGGAACGCACTGTGCCAATCGGACAATTCATCACGCTGGCAATCTCGTCATAGCTCAGGCCCTCGATCTCGCGCAGCGTGATCGCGGTCCGCAAGTCCTCCGGCAGCGCGTCCATCGCCTTGTTGACGGTGGTTGCGATCTCCCGGCCCATCAGTTCGGTTTCGGGAGTGTTCGAGTCGCGAAGCTGCTCGGCGTCCTCGAAACTCTCGGCTTCCTCGTTGTCGAAACTGGTCGATGTCGGGGCCCTGCGCCCCAGCGCCACCAGGTAGTTCTTCGCCGTATTGATGCCAATCCGGTACAGCCATGTGTAGAAGGCGCTGTCGCCCCGAAAGCTCGGCAGCGCCCGATAGGCCTTGATGAAGGCCTCCTGCGTCACGTCCTCGACTTCCGCGGGGTCCCGCACCAATCGCGAAAGCAGCCGCGCCAGCTTGCGCTGGTACTTGAGGACGAGGAGTTCGAACGCGCGTTTGTCGCCCCGCTGCGCGCGCTCGACAAGCTGCTGATCGACCTCGCGATCACCCATCGACGAACATTCCCTGAGTCATTTGTTGTTATGTCCGCCGAACGGCGGACGCGGCATCCGGCGACGGTACGGCACTTCGGTCGGTCGATCCCCGGCGAAGTCCGTGAAGCATGGCACGGTGCACGCATGCCTTCAAAGACCGCGGCGCCCGGGCAAAGTTCAAGAAATCGGGCGCCGAGCCGCCCAGACGGTCGCGAAGGCTCATTCTTGCACGCGACGTCCGTCGGCATTGTCCAGGACAACCAGCGGCCGGACCTCTCCGGTTACCGCGCCCCGGTAATTGCGGACCGCGGGCTGGCGCCACGCCGCCAGTGCCTGCCGCTGACCGTCGTCGAGCAAGCCCAGCTGATCCAGCACCGCCACCGTCGCCGGGTGCAACCCCCGCGCGGCGCCGTCGGCGACCTTGATCGCGATGCCGATGCCGCGGCTCCTGACGCCGACCGCCTGCACGCCCTCGGCGCCGACCTTGGCCACGAAGTCGCCGCGGCCTGCCACCGCCAGCGCGAGGTCGTTGCGGCCGTCGCCCGACACCATCTCGGGGTGCGCGGTCATCGCGCCGGCCAGCGTGCGCGCCGCCGCACCGTACTCCGGATCCTCGTCGTCGCTGGCCAGGCGGGCGAAGGCGTACGCCAGGTTGGCCAGCGGCAGCGCGTAGTTGGGCGCCGAGCAGCCGTCGACGCCCCAGGGCAGCGCCGCCTCGTCGACCCCGGCGTAGTGGGCAACCGCGTGGCGGATCCGCTGCTGCAGCGGGTGGTCCCAGGCGAGGTAGTCGTGCCTGGACCAGCCGCACTGGTTGCAGAACGCCAGCATCCCGCTGTGCTTGCCCGAGCAGTTGTGCGCCAGCGGCGACCACGGCGGCGGTGGCGGCACCTCGCCGCGCACCTCGTAGGCCATCGGAGCGTGGGTGCCGCACTGCAGCTCGTCGGCCGTGTTGCCGGCCTTCGCCAGCATCGCGGCGGCGGCGGCGACGTGGCGCGGCTCGCCCGAATGGCTGGCGCAGAGCAGCGCGATCTCGGCGGACGTGTAGCCGAAACGGGCCGGCCCGCCGGCGGCGACGAACGGCAGCGCCTGGAACGGCTTGAGGGTGCTGCGCGTCATCGTCAGGAAGAACGGATCGCCGGCGCAGTGGAGCAGCCGGCCCGAACGGTCGACGACGGCGACCGAGCCCAGGTGCAGGCTCTCGGCGACCGCACCGCGGGCGGCGACCGCAAGCGGCACGTGCGCCGCGGCGCGGTGGCCCGGCGGCGCGGTGGACCCAGACGTGGAAGGCAGGACGGCAGGCATGGCGAGTCGCGGAACGTCAATCCGCCATTCTACCTGTCGGGCGCTGCCGCCCCTGGTCCGCGCGGCCGCCCGACCGTTGCCGCCGCGACCCGCGCCGAGACGGCAACCCGGGTCAGCGCGGCACCGCGGCCAGCACGCTGCGAATCTGCTCGAGCGCGGCGGGATCCTCGATGGTCGTGAGGTCGCCCGGATCACGCCCTTCGGCCAGCGCCTGGATCGACCGCCGCAGCAGCTTGCCCGATCGGGTCTTCGGCAGCAGCGTGACGAAATGCACCTGTCCGGGCCGTCCGATCGCGCCGAGCTCGCGGTCGACGGTGTCCATCACTTCCTTGCGCATCGCCGCCAGTGTCTCGGGCGTGGAAATCCGCGCCGGATCCTTGACCACGGCGAACGCGACCGGGATCTGGCCCTTCAGCGGGTCGGCGACGCCGACGACGGCGACCTCGGCGATGCCCGGATGCGCCTGCACCGCCTCCTCGATCTCGCGCGTGCCGAGCCGGTGGCCGGCGACGTTGATCACGTCGTCGGTGCGGCCGAGGACGAAGTAGTAGCCGTCCTGGTCGCGCGTCGCCCAGTCGAACGTCGAGTACACCTGCTTGTTGCGGAAGGTCGAGAAATAGGTCCGCACGAAGCGATCGTCGTCGCCCCAGATGGTCGTCATGCAGCCCGGCGGCAGCGGCGGCTGGATCGTCAGGACGGCCTTCTCGTCGGCGCCGACCTCTTCGGCGGTCAGCTCCGACAGCAGCTTGACGTCGTAGCCGTAGACGGGGAACGACGGCGAGCCGAACTTGCGGTCGGTCTTCTCGACCCCGGGCTGCGCCGACATGATCGGCCAACCGGTCTCGGTCTGCCAGTAGTTGTCGACGATCGCCACGCCCAGCGCGTCGGCCGCCCAGCGCGCCGTCGGCTCGTCCAGCGGCTCGCCGGCCAGGAACAGGTACTGCAGCGACCCGAGGTCGTGCTTGTGCATGTAGGCCGGATCCTGCTTCTTCAGCACGCGGATCGCGGTGGGCGAGCTGAACATCGTGCGCACCTTGAAGCGCTCGACGATCTGCCACCAGATCGCCGGGTCCGGCCGGATCGGCAGGCCCTCGTACATGATGGTCGTCGAGCCGTTGATCAGCGGCGCGTAGATGATGTACGAATGACCGACCACCCAGCCGATGTCGCTGGTGGTGAACATCGTCTCGCCGGGCTCGACGCAGAAGATCCTGCGCATCGACGACGCGAGCGCAACGGCGTAGCCGCCGGTGTCGCGCTGGACGCCCTTCGGCTTGCCGGTGGTTCCCGAGGTGTACAGGATGTACGAGGGCTCGCTGGACTCCAGCCATTCGCAGGGGACCTGCGCGTCCATGTACTGCTTGCGCAGCGTCGCGTAGTCGAGATCCCGCCCCGCGGTCCGCGGCATCTCGCGGTCGAGGCCGCGATCGATGATGACGACGTGCGCGGGCGGGTGCGCGGCGAGGCGGCAGGCCTCGTCGACGAGGTGCTTGTACGGCACCGGCTTGCCGCCGCGCATGCCGGCGTCGGAGGTCACCATCACCTTCGGCTTGGCATCGTCGATCCGCGTGGCGAGGCTCGCCGCGGCGAACCCGCCGAACACGACGGAATGGATCGCGCCGATCCGCGCGCAGGCAAGCATCGCGAAAGCCGCCTCGGCGACCATCGGCATGTACACCAGCACCCGGTCGCCGCGGCCGACGCCCTGCGCCTTCAGGATGGCGGCGAAGCGGTTGACCTCGGCGTACAGGTCGCGGTACGTGTACGTCGCCTCGAGCCCGGTCTCGGTCGACAGGTAGATCAGCGCCGGCTGGTCGCCGCGCGCCGCGAGATGGCGGTCGACGGCGTTGTGGCAGAGGTTGGTGCGGCCGCCGACGAACCACTTGGCGAACGGCGGGCGCGAATAATCGAGGACCGCCGTGAACGGGGTCTGCCAGTCGATCAGCGCGGCCTCGTCGCGCCAGAAGGCGTCGCGGTCGTCGAGCGAGCGGCGATGGAATTCCTTGTACGTGGGCACGGCGTTCCTCCTGGTGGCGCGGCGGGCGTCGGTCTCCTGCACGGCGGGCCCGGGCCGGAATCGTCGCTCCGTGCCCCGCCCGGCCGGACTCCGGCCGCAACGGACTATCTTATATAAGACATAAGACTTCGAACAGCCCCGCGCGGGGGCCGTCCGAGGCCGACGCTACGCGGACTCCCGGCGCCGCTCCTTGCGCTCGATCAAGCCGGGGCGCCTTGCCGCCGCGCCGGCGGCGGGGACGATGCCCGGCCGGGAACCCGCGCGGCGCCGCCGGTGCCGGGACTTAAGGGTGGCTGTCGGCGCCGATGCGCACGACGGTGCGACCGCGGATCATGCCCTTGATGTAGGCGTCGAAATGGGTCGGCAACTCGTCGAAGTCGATGGTGCGCACCTGGTCGTGGACGCGATCGGGGCGCCAGTCGACCGCCAGCTTGTTCCACACCTTCTGCCGGAAATGCATCGGGCAGTTGGCGCTGTCCGCACCGAGCAGCCCCACCCCGCGCAGGATGAAGGGGGCGACGGAGGTGTTGAGCTTCATGTCCGCAGCGAGCCCCACCGCGCCGACCATCCCGCCGACCTTCATCGTCGACAGCAGCCAGGACAGCAGGTCCCCGCCGAGGTTGTCGACCGCACCGGCCCAGGTCGACTTGTCCAGCGGCCGGATCTTCGACAGGTCGATGCTGCGCCGGTCGAGCACTTCCTTCGCCCCGAGCCCCTTGAGGTACGGCGCCTCCTCCGGCTTGCCGGTGATGGCGACGACCTCGAACCCGGTCTTCGCCAGGATCTCGATCGCGACCGAGCCGACGCCGCCGGTCGCGCCGGTGACCGCGACCGGGCCCTGCGACGGCCGCAGTCCGTTGTGCTCCATCAGCATGATCGCCTGCGCCGCCGTGAATCCCGCCGTCCCCATCGTCATCGCGTCGAACGCGGTCATGCTCTCGGGCCTGCGGACGACCCAGTCGCCGGGAACGCGGACGAACTCGCTGTAGCCGCCGTCGTGCGCCACGCCGAGGTCGTAGCCGTGGACGATGACCTTGTCGCCCTTCTTCCAGCGCGGGTGGGTCGACGACTCGACCGTGCCCGCCATGTCGATGCCGGCGTTGGTCGGGTACTTGCGCATGATGCGGCCGGAGCCGTTGTAGGACAGCGCATCCTTGTAGTTGATCGTCGAGTACTTGGTGCGGATGACCACGTCCCCGGCGTCGAGCGCGTCGACCTTCATTTCGACGAAGCGGCTCGTGACCGCCTTGTCCTGTTCGAACGTCCGGTAGGCCTTGAATGTCTGCACGTTGGTCTCCTTGCGTTGGGCGTTGGGTACGGGTATCGGCGATGGATGGGCGGCCGGCGGGACGGTCAGCCGGTGGCCGGTGCGGCGGATGTCGCGCCGGCGAGGTGCGGCAGCGCCATGTAGTCGTGGGTCTGCATTTCGGCGAGGCGGCTCGCCGTGCGCGGGAACTCGTGGCTGTTCGGCCCGGCGACGTAGAGTTCGGCCGGCGGCACGGCCGCGGACACGACGAGCTTGACCCGATGATCGTACAGGATGTCGACGAGCCAGGTGAAGCGCCGCGCGCGGTCCCCCATCTCGGCGGTCATCCGCGGCACGTTCGCCAGCAGCAGCACCGAAAACCGCCGCGCGAGCTCGAGATAGTCACGCTGCGACCGGGGGCCGTCGCACAGCGCCGCGAAGTCGAACCAGACGGCGCTGCCGGCCCGGTGCGTCGCATGGAGGGTCCGCCCCTCGATCGCCAGTAGCGCCGGCTCGTCGGGGCCGTTGCGCATCGCCTCGAAGGTCGCCGCCAGCGCGGCGTCGACCGCCGGCGACAGCGGGCTGTGATAGGTCTGCACGCGCTCCAGCGTGCGCAGCCGGTAGTCGACGCCGCCGTCGACCTCGAGCACGTCGAGCTGGCGTCGCAGCAGCGCGATGGTCGGCAGCAGCCGCTGGCGCTGCAATCCGTTCGGATAGAGCGCCTCCGGCGGATAGTTCGACGTCAGCACGAAGACGACTCCGTGCTCGAACAGGGCCGACAGCAGGCGGCCGAGGATCATGGCGTCGGCGATGTCCGACACGTGGAACTCGTCGAAGCAGACCAGGCGCCACTTGTGCGCGATGCGCTGCGCGACGGTCGCCAGCGGATCGGCCTCGCGCTTGAGCGTCCCGAGCTCGGCGTGCACGTCGCGCATGAAGGCGTGGAAGTGGACGCGTGTCTTGCGGCGGATCGGCACCGTCGCAAAGAAGCCGTCCATCAGGAAGCTCTTGCCGCGGCCGACCCCGCCCCACAGGTAGAGGCCCCGCGGCACGTCCGGGGCAGCGAAAAGACGCTTCAGCTTCGACTGCCGGGCGGCGCGAAACTCGGTCAGCTCGTCGGCGAGACGCTGCAGCCGCGTCACGGCCGCTTCCTGCGCGCGGTCGAGGACGGTACCGCGGGCGGCGAGGATGGGGGCGAGGTAACCGGCAATGCCGCGCGGCGCCGCGGCGGCGGCGTGCTGCGAAGCGCGCGCCGCGGTGGTCATGCCACGCAATCCTTCGGCCCCGGCGAGCGCCGGCAACGGCGGACGCTGCCTCCGCATCCTCTGCACGCGGAAATCATCGCCAGCCTGTCTCCTCGGGATTCGTCATGATCGAGGCTGCCCCGGGGCCATCGCGGCCCGGCGTCGCCTTCCCGCCATTCTACGCAAACCGGCCGCGCCGGAGAAATGCCCGGCGCCCGCTGCGGCACGATCCGCCTGGCCGGCGCGGCTGCCGCGACCCGGGGTTGCCTCCGTGCGCGTGCGCGCCGCGGACGATCGGTGCCGGGCGGCCGGATCAGAAGTTGAGCGCGCGCCCGTCGACCGCCAGCGCCGCTTCCCTGGTCGCCTCGGACAGCGAGGGATGGGCATGGCAGATGCGCGCCAGGTCCTCGCTCGATGCGCCGAACTCCATCGCCACGACACCCTCGCTGATCAGTTCCGACGCCATCGGGCCGATGACGTGCATGCCGAGGATGCGGTCGGTCCTGGCGTCGGCGAGGATCTTGACGAAGCCCGAGGTGTCGCCCAGCGCCCGCGCGCGGCCGTTGGCGAGGAACGGGAACTTGCCCGACCTGTAGGCGACGCCGGCAGCCCTGAGCTGCTGCTCGGTCTGCCCCACCCAGGCGATCTCCGGCGCCGTGTAGATGACCCACGGCACGGTGTTGAAGTCGACGTGGCCGTGCTGGCCGGCGATGCGCTCGGCGACGGCGACGCCCTCTTCCTCTGCCTTGTGCGCAAGCATCGGGCCGCGGACGACGTCGCCGACGGCCCACACCTGCGGCAGATTGGTCCGGCACTCGGCGTCGACCTCGACGAAGCCGCGGGCGTCGAGCCTGAGTCCCGCGGCTTCGGCGCCGAGTCCGCTGGTGTGCGGCACCCGCCCGATCGAGACGATCAGCCGGTCGAACACGGTGTCCTGCGTCTTGCCGGCGGCGTCGGTCCAGCTGACCTTGACCTCGTTCTTCGCCGGCGTCACCGCGGTGATAGCGGCCCCGGTGTGGATCGCGAGGCCCTGACGGGTGAAGAGCTTCAGCGCCTCCTTCGCCACCGCCTCGTCGACGGCGCCGAGGAACACCGGCAGTGCCTCGAGCACCGTCACCTGCGAACCCAGTCGCCGCCAGACGCTGCCCATCTCGAGGCCGATGACGCCGGCCCCGACCACACCCAGCCGCTTCGGGACCGCGGGCAGCGCCAGCGCCCCGGCGTTGTCGAGGACCAGCCGGTTGTCGATCGCCACCCCGGGCAGCGGACGCGGCTTCGAGCCGGTGGCGACGACGACGTGGGTCGCCGTCAGCGCCGCGGCCGCGGCGCCGGCGACCGCGATCGGCCAGCCGGCATCGATGCGCGGCCCGGTGAACGAGCCCGTGCCGTGGAAGAACGTCACCTTGTTCTTCTTGAACAGGTGGAGGATTCCGTCGTTGTTCTGGGCGACGACCTTGTCCTTGCGGGCGAGCATCCGCGCGACGTCGAGCGCGAGCCCCTTGATCTCGATGCCGTGGTCGGCGAAGGCATGGCCGGCGTGCTCGAAGTGCTCCGACGACTGCAGCAGCGCCTTCGACGGGATGCAGCCGACGTTGGTGCAGGTGCCCCCCGGCGCCGGCTTGCCGTCGGCACGGCTCCAGTCGTCGATGCAGGCGGTGCGGAATCCGAGCTGCGCAGCGCGGATCGCCGCGATGTAGCCGCCGGGGCCGCCGCCGATGACGACGACGTCGAACGCAGTGTCGGCCATGGCGTTACAGGTCCAGGAGCAGGCGCGCCGGATCCTCCAGCGCTTCCTTGATCGCGACCAGCGACAGCACCGCCTCGCGCCCGTCGATGATCCGGTGGTCGTACGACTGCGCCAGGTAATTGACGGGGCGCACGACGACCTGCCCGTTCTCGACGACCGCGCGGTCCCGCGTCGCGTGGACACCGAGGATCGCCGACTGCGGCGGATTGATGATCGGCGTCGACAGCATCGAGCCGAACACGCCGCCGTTGCTGATCGTGTAGGTGCCGCCGGTCAGTTCCTCGACCGTCAGCTTGCCCTCGCCGGCGCGCTTGCCGTACTCGGCGATCTGCTTCTCGATTTCCGCGATCGACATCTGGTCGGCGTCGCGCAGGATGGGCACCACGAGGCCCCGCGGGCTGCCGACCGCGATGCCGATGTCGAAGTAGCCGTGATAGACGATGTCGCTGCCGTCGATCGACGCATTGACCGCGGGGTACTTCTTCAGCGCGTGCACGACCGCCTTGACGAAGAAGCCCATGAAGCCGAGCTTGACGCCGTGCTCCTTCTCGAAGCGGTCCTTGTACCGGTTGCGCAGGTCGATCACCGGCTGCATGTTGACCTCGTTGAACGTGGTCAGGATCGCGGCGGTGGACTGCGAGGCGACGAGCCGCTCGGCGACCCGCTGGCGCAGCCGGGACATCGGCACCCGCTGCTCCGGGCGCACGCCAAGGGCGACAGGCAGCTGCACCGGCGACGCCGGCGGCGGTGCGGCGGACGTCGCCTTGGCTTCGGCCGAAGCGATCACGTCGCCCTTGGTGATGCGGCCTCCGCGTCCGGTGCCCTCGACGGTGGCCGCATCGACCCCGGTGTCGGCGAGCAGCTTGCGCGCCGCGGGCAGCGCGATGGCTGCGGACGTCACCGGCGCGGCCGCGGACGGCGTGGCCGCCGCAGGCTTCGCCGCAACGGGCGCGGCGGCGGCCTTCGGGGACGGCGCCGCCGCCACCGCGGTCGCCGCGGCGGCGGTGTCGATCACGGCGATCACGTCCCCGCTCGCCACCGTCGCGCCATTCGGGCGGACGATCTCGACCAGCACGCCGCCGTCCGGCGCCGGCAGTTCGAGCACGACCTTGTCGGTCTCGAGGTCGATCAGATTCTCGTCGCGCCGGACCGCTTCGCCCGGCTGCTTGTGCCAGCTGACGAGCGTCGCTTCGGCAACCGACTCGGGCAGCTGGGGGACCTTGACTTCGACTCGCATGAACGTGCTTCCTCGTTAGGTGCCGACCAGCATCTCGCCGGCGGATAGCTTCCTGGCGAATGCGTCCGCGACCAGCTGCTGCTGCCGGGACAGGTGCTTGGACATGTAGCCGACCGCGGGCGCGGCCGAAACGGGCCGGCCGGCATAGGCCAGCACCGCCTTCGGCGAGATGTCGGCGCGGAAGTACGCGCGCAGCCGGTACCAGGCGCCCTGGTTCTGCGGCTCCTCCTGGCACCACACGACTTCCTTGACGTTCGGGAACTTCGCCATCGCCGCCTTGAAGTCGGCATGCGGGAACGGATAGAGCTGCTCGACGCGGACGATCGCGACGTCGTCGATCTTGTGCTCGCGACGGTAGGCCGCGAGCTCGTAGTACACCTTGCCGCAGCAGACGATGACCCGGCGCACGTTCTTCGCCGTCAGCTTTGCGATCTCGCCGATGACGGTCTGGAAGGCGCCGTCGGCGAGCTCCTCCAGCGTCGACACCGCCTCCTTGTGTCGCAGCAGGCTCTTTGGGCTCATCACCACCAGCGGCTTGCGGAACGGCCGCACCATCTGGCGGCGCAGCAGGTGGTAGATCTGCGCCGGCGTGGTCGGCACGACCACCTGCATGTTGTGCTCTGCGGACAGCTGCAGGAACCGCTCCGGGCGCGCCGACGAGTGCTCGGGGCCCTGGCCCTCGTAGCCGTGCGGCAGCAGCAGCGTCAGCCCGCAGATGCGGCCCCACTTCGCCTCGCCCGAGCTGATGAACTGGTCGATCACGACCTGCGCGACGTTGGCGAAGTCGCCGAACTGGGCCTCCCAGATCACCAGGCGGCTCGGGTCCGACGTCGCGTATCCGTATTCGAAGCCGACGACGCCGTACTCGGTGAGCACCGAATCGATGATCTCGATCGTCGGCTGGCCCGGCTTCAGGTGCTGCAGCGGAATCCACGTTCCGGAATCCCACTTCTCGCGGTTCTGGTCGTGCAGCACCGAGTGGCGGTGGGTGAACGTGCCGCGACCGACGTCCTCGCCGGACAGGCGCACGCCGTAGCCGTCGTTGAGCAGCGTCGCGTAGGCGAGGATCTCGCCCATGCCCCAGTCCAGCGCCAGCTTGCCGTCGGCCATCGCGCGCCGGTCGGCGATCACCTTCTCGACGCGCGGGTGCAGCTTGAATCCGTCCGGCACCTCGGTGGTCTTCCTCGCCAGCGACTTGAGCGTCTTCATCGGCACGCGCGTGTCGCCGGCGACCGTCCAGTGGTGGCCCTTGAAGATGCTCCAGTCGATCTGGTACGGGTGCTTGTAGTTCGACAGGATCGTCGTGTTGGTGTGCAGCCCCTTGTCCATCGCGTCGCGGTAGGTCGCGATCATCGCCTCGGCGTCGCCCTCCTTCACGGCGCCGGCGGCGAGCAGCCGGTCGGCGTAGAGCCGGCGCGTGCCCGGATGCGTCGCGATCTTCTTGTACATCAGCGGCTGCGTGACCATCGGCTCGTCCGCCTCGTTGTGGCCCAGCCGACGGAAGCAGACGAGGTCGATGAACACGTCCTTGTGGAACTCCTGCCGGTACTCCATCGCCAGCTCGATCGCGAGCAGGCAGACCTCGGGGTCGTCGGCGTTGACGTGGAAGATCGGCGCGTCGACCATCTTCGCGATGTCGGTGCAGTAGAGCGTGCCGCGCGTGTCGCGCGGGTCCGAGGTAGTGAAGCCGATCTGGTTGTTGATGACGATGTGGATCGTGCCGCCGGTGTAGTAGCCGCGGGTCGATGCCATGTTCAGCACTTCCTGCAGCACGCCCTGCCCCGCCACGGCGGCGTCGCCGTGGATCAGCACCGGCAGCACCTTGTCGCCGCGGGTATCGCCCTTGCGCTGCTGGCGCGCGCGCACCGACCCCTCGACGACCGGATTGACCGCCTCGAGGTGAGACGGGTTGAACGCGAGCGTGATGTGCATCGGTCCGCCGGGGGTGACCACGTCCGACGAGAACCCCTGGTGGTACTTGACGTCACCCGCCAGCAATTCCTGCGCGTGCCTGCCCTCGAATTCCGAGAACAGGTCGCGCGGCATCTTGCCGAACGTGTTGACCAGGACGTTGAGCCGTCCCCGGTGCGCCATGCCGATGACCGTCTCCTGGACGCCGGCCGCGCCGGCGATCTGGATCAGGTGGTCGAGCATCGGGATCATCGTCTCGCCGCCCTCGCCGGAGAAGCGCTTCTGTCCGACGTACTTGGTGTGCAGGTAGCGTTCGAGCGTTTCCGCGGCGGTGAGCCGCTCGAGGATGTGCCGCTGGCGGTCCGACGGGTACGACGGCCGCGAATGGATCGGCTCGAGGCGCGCCTGCACGAACCGCTTGACCGCGGTGTCGGCGATGTACATGTACTCGGCGCCGAAAGTCCGGCAGTACGTGTCGCGCAGCGCGCGGACGAGGTCGCGCAGCTTCATCCGCGCCGCACCGCCCCTGAACGAACCGACGTCGAACTCGGTGTCGTAGTCCGCCTCGGTGAAGCCGTAGGTCGAGAGGTCGAGGTCGGCGATGTAGCGCTTCTCGGCCCGGTTGAGCGGGTCGAGGTCGGCCTGGAGCATGCCCAGCGTGCGGAACTTGCCGATCAGCTGCAGCACCTGCACCTGCTTGTGCATGGTCGTTGCGTCGACCATCGCGCCGGCGACCTTGCGGCTCCTGCCGAGCTGGATGAAGGACTCGATCACCGGCGCGTGCGCGACGTCGGGCGCGCCGCCGCGCAACGTGTCGAAGTACGCGCGCCAGTCGCCGGGCACCGTCGCCGGATCGGCCAGGTAGCGCTCGTACTGCTCCTCGATGAACGGCACGTTGGCGCCGAACAGCGTCGACGTCGACTCGAAGTCCTTCATCATGCTCATTGCTTCGCTCTCCCCGGGGCGGCGCTCAGCGCTTGGCGATCGGCTGCACGACGCGGCGCGTCGCGCCGGTGAACAGCTGGCGCGGCCGGCCGATCTTGTACTCGGGATCGGCGATCATCTCGTTGAGCTGGGCGATCCAGCCGACGGTGCGGGCGAGCGCGAAGATGGCGGTGAACAGCGGCACCGGGATGCCGATCGCCTTCTGCACGATGCCGGAGTAGTAGTCGACGTTCGGATAGAGCTTGCGCGACACGAAGTATTCGTCCTCGAGGGCGATCTTCTCCAGCGACATCGCGATCTTGAACAGCGGGTCGTCGTGCAGGCCGAGCTCGGTCAGCACCTCGTGGCAGGTCTCGCGCATCAGCTTGGCGCGCGGGTCGTAGTTCTTGTAGACGCGGTGGCCGAAGCCCATCAGCTTGACCGTGCTGTTCTTGTCCTTGACCCGGGTGATGAACTCCCCGATCTTCGCCACGCCGCCCTGCTTCTGGATGTCGTAGAGCATGTTGAGGCACGCCTCGTTGGCGCCGCCGTGCGCGGGGCCCCACAGGCAGGCGACGCCGGCCGCGATCGCGGCGAACGGATTGGTGCCCGAGGACGCGCACAGCCGCACCGTCGACGTCGAGGCGTTCTGCTCGTGGTCGGCGTGGAGGATGAAGATGCGGTCCATCGCCCGCACCAGCACGTCGTTCGACTTGTAGTCGGCGCAGGGCGTCGCGAACATCATCCGCATGAAATTGCCGGCGTACGACAGCTCGTTGCGCGGATACATGAACGGCTGCCCGACCGAGTACTTGTAGGCCATCGCCACCAGCGTTGGCATCTTGGCGATGAGCCGGATCGCGGAGATGTCGCGCTGGTGCGCGTCGTGCAAATTGATCGAATCCGGGTAGAACGCGCTCATCGCCCCGACCAGCCCGGTCATCACCGCCATCGGGTGCGCGTCGCGACGGAAGCCACGCAGGAAGAACTGCATCTGCTCGTTGACCATCGTGTGGTTGGTCACGCGACCGACGAACTGCTCGCGCTGTGCGGCGGTCGGCAGCTCGCCGTAGAGCAGCAGGTGGCAGACCTCCATGAAGTCGCATCCCACCGCGAGCTCGTCGATCGGGTAGCCGCGGTACAGGAGCTCGCCCTTGTCGCCGTCGATGTAGGTGATCGTCGAGTTGCACGACGCGGTCGACAGGAAGCCGGGATCGTAGGTGAACTTCCCCGTCTTGCCGTACAGCGTGCGGATGTCGATGACATCCGGGCCGACCGATCCGGACAGGACCGGGAACGAGACCGAAGGCGAACCGTCGGAGAAGGCCAGCGTGGCAGTGCGGTTTTCGCTCATCTCACGTGCTCCATGCGCAGTTTGTTGGCAACCCGGAACGGGCTAGGTCCCGGGCCGGGGCGGCTGCAGTTACGGTGCTGCGTTGCATCGGTCCTTCCCTGCCGGCGGCTGCGCCGGACGACCCCGCTGCAGCCGGGGGCCGGTTCACGCCGCCCGCAGCACGGCGACCATCGGCGCGAGCGCCGGATCGTCGGGCTCGGTGCGGCCCGCCAGCAGGTCCCACAAATCGTTGTCGGCGAGATCGAGCAGCCGGTCGAGCGCCGCCACGTCCCCCTCCGCCAACTCCGTACCGCGCGCGTCGAGGAACCGCGCGAGGATGAGATCGTTCTCCAGCATGCCGCGCCGGCAGCGCCAGCGCAGGCGGTTCAGTTCGGTCGGGGTCATCGGCGCCCGCCTAGACGGCGCGCTTGACCATGATGTCCTTGATCTTGCCGATCGCCTGCGTCGGGTTGAGGCCCTTCGGGCAGACGTCGACGCAGTTCATGATCGTGTGGCAACGGAACAGCCGGTACGGGTCCTCGAGGTTGTCGAGGCGCTCGTTGGTCGCCTGGTCGCGCGAGTCGGCGATGAAGCGGTACGCCTGCAGCAGGCCGGCCGGCCCGACGAACTTGTCGGGATTCCACCAGAACGAGGGGCACGACGTCGAGCAGCACGCGCACAGGATGCACTCGTAGAGTCCGTCGAGCTCCTCGCGATCCTCGGGCGACTGCAGCCGCTCCTTCTCCGGCGGCGGAGTGTCGTTGATCAGGTACGGCTTGATCGAGTGGTACTGCTTGAAGAACTGGCTCATGTCCACGATCAGGTCGCGGATCACCGGCAGGCCCGGCAGCGGACGCAGCTCGACCGGCTCCCTGAGCTCCTTCAGGTTGGTGATGCAGGCGAGCCCGTTCTTGCCGTTGATGTTCATCGCGTCGGAGCCGCAGACGCCTTCGCGGCAGCTGCGGCGGAATGCGAGCGTGTCGTCGACGGACTTCAGGCGGACCAGCGCGTCGAGCAGCATCCGGTCGGTGGGCTCGAGCGCGACGTCGTACTCCTGGTACCGGGGCTTGGCGTCCTGCTCGGGGTCGTAGCGGTAGATCCGGAATTTCATCCTGGGCTCCGTGGGGGCACTCTCGACTGGGCTCGGCGGCTTCAGTACGACCGCGTCTTCGGCGGGAACGCGTCGACCGACAGCGGCTTCATGTTGACCGACTTGTACTCGAGCCGGTTGCCCTCGCTGTACCAGAGCGTGTGCTTCAGCCACCCGGCGTCGTCGCGGTCAGGATAGTCGCTGCGGGCCTGCGCGCCGCGCGATTCGCGCCGGGCTTCGGCCGACACGATGGTCGCCTTCGCCGTCTCGATCAGGTTGTCGAGCTCGAGCGCCTCGACGCGCGCGGTGTTGAAGGTGCGGCTCCTGTCCTTGATCGCCACCCGCTTCACCCGCTCCTCGATCTCGAGCACCTTGCGCACGCCTTCGGCCAGCAGCTCCTGGTTGCGGAACACGCCGCAATGCGCCTGCATCGTCCGGCGCAGCGAGTTGCCGACGTCGGCAACCGATTCGCCCGACGCCGCGCCGTCGAGGCGCGCGAGGCGGGACAGCACGCTGTCGCCGGCGTCCGCCGGCAGCGCCCGGTGGCCCTGCGCCTTCAGGTTCTGGGCGACGACGAAGTTGCCGGCGGCGCGGCCGAACACGATGAGGTCGAGCAGCGAGTTGGTGCCCAGGCGGTTGGCGCCGTGCACCGACACGCACGCGCACTCGCCGACCGCGTAGAGTCCATCGACGACGCAGCGGTCGTCGCCGTCCTTCGGCGCGACGACCTGGCCGTGGATGTTGGTCGGGATGCCGCCCATCTGGTAGTGGATCGTCGGCACCACCGGGATCGGCTCCCTGATGCAGTCCACGTTGGCGAACTTGAGGGCGATCTCGCGGATCGACGGCAGCCGCTTGAGGATGACTTCGGGTCCGAGGTGGTCGAGCTTCAGCAGCACGTGATCCTTCTCGGGACCGCAGCCGCGCCCTTCCTTGATCTCCTGGTCCATCGAGCGGCTGACGACGTCGCGCGACGCCAGGTCCTTGGCGTTGGGCGCATAGCGCTCCATGAAGCGCTCGCCGTTGCTGTTGAGCAGGATGCCGCCCTCGCCGCGCACGCCCTCGGTGATCAGCACGCCGGCGCCGGCGACGCCGGTCGGGTGGAACTGCCAGAACTCCATGTCCTGCAGCGGAATCCCGGCACGGGCGACCATGCCCAGGCCGTCGCCGGTGTTGATGAACGCGTTGGTCGACGCGGCGAAGATGCGGCCCGCGCCCCCGGTCGCCAGCATCGTCACCTTCGCCTGCAGCACCATCACGTCGCCGGTTTCCATTTCCAGCGCGACCACCCCGACGACCGCGCCTTCCGCGTCGCGGATGAGATCGAGCGCCATCCACTCGACGAAGAACTGCGTCCGCGCACGGACGTTGCGCTGGTAGAGCGTGTGCAGCAGCGCGTGCCCGGTGCGGTCGGCGGCGGCGCAGGCGCGCTGCACCGGCTTTTCGCCGAAATTCGCCATGTGGCCGCCGAACGGGCGCTGGTAGATGGTGCCGTCGGCGTTGCGGTCGAAGGGCATCCCGAAGTGCTCGAGCTCATAGACCACCTGCGCCGCCTCGCGGCACATGAACTCGATCGCGTCCTGGTCGCCGAGCCAGTCGGAGCCCTTGATCGTGTCGTACATGTGCCAGAGCCAGTTGTCCTCGCTCATGTTGCCGAGGCTGGCGCCGATGCCGCCCTGGGCGGCGACGGTGTGCGAGCGCGTCGGGAACACCTTCGACAGCACGGCCACCGACAGCCCGGCCTCGGCGAGCTGCAGCGACGCGCGCATGCCCGAGCCGCCGGCCCCGATGACGATCGCGTCGAACTTGCGGAGTGGCAGGCGGCTCATGCGCGGAATCCCCAGAGGATCTGGATGGTCCAGCCGAGGTAGGCGACGAGCAGCAACACCGTCGCCACCTGCAGCGCGAGGCGCACCCCGACCGGTTTGATGTAATCCATGTAGATGTCGCGCACGCCGATCCACGCGTGATACAGCAGCGCGACCATGAACACGAAGGTCGCCAGCCTGAACGCGGAGTTCGCGAACAGCGACAGCCACGTCCCGTGGTCGAGGCCGCCCCGCACCAGCAGGATCGCCAGCACGAGCAGCGTGTATAGCGCCATCACCACCGCGGTCGCGCGCTGGACGAGCCAGTCCTTCAGGCCGTAATGGGCCCCCACCGCCTGCCGCCGGGTCACCATAGCCGCACCCCGACGAGCAGCGTCAGCGCGAGGCTGACGACCAGCACGATGACGCTCGAACGGCGCGCAGCCGGCAGGTCGATGCCCTGGTGGAGGTCGAGCAGCAGGTAGCGGATCCCGGCGCAGAAGTGGTGCAGATAGGCCCAGGCGAATCCCAGCAGCACCAGCTTCGCCAGCGGGTGCGACCACGCCGATTTCATTTCTGCGAACGAGGCCGCGGAGCCGAGGCTTGCGGCAAGTGCCCACAGCAGCAGCGGGATGCCGAACAGGAACAGCACCGCGCCGGAGATCCGGTGCAGGATCGACACGATGCCGGGAAGCGGCAAGCGGATCCGCACGAGATCGAGATAGACCGGACGCGGCTTGACCACAGGTCGCTCAAGCGCGGACATGGCGGGACTCGTCACGTTGGGAGGAGAGGACGGCGTGGGGAGCCGCGGCGAAAACGATGCCCGCGCGCGGCGACCGGACCGACACCGGCACCCGGCACGCGGGGCGGGCCGGGCGGGCGAACGGGGTCCGGAATCGGGGCATCGGGGCGGTAGGTCTTGAACGTCGCCGGGACGGGCAAGGGCGCGGTGGGCCGCGGCCGCAGACGGGGCCCGAAACCGCGCGCACGCCGATGTCCGACGGCAGGTTGGTGCACAGCAATAAAGTATATCGTGTTTCGCCCGACCCGCATGCCGGCGGGCCGCGGCGATCCGCGTGTCCGGCGCCGTGTCGAGGCGTGTCCAGCCCCGTCGCAAGGGGCCGTGGCGGAAGGGCACGCGGGCGGCGCCCGGGTGGTACGAAGCGGTTCATCCGAGCTCGTTGTGGTAATGGGTCAGTCGCGTGACGCAGAGGCCGCGGCGGACCTCCACGGGACGGTCGCCGTAGGTGTAGGCGACCCGCTCCACCGCCAGCACCGGGGCGCCGACGGCAACCCCGAGGATCGCCGCCGTCGGCTCGTCGGCGCCGATCGCGCGCAGCCGCTCGTCCGCCTTCAGCATCCGCACGCCGAACTGGGTCTCGAAAAAGCTGTACATCGAGCCTTCGTGGGCGTCGAGCTTGGCCCGGGTGAGTCCCCTGAACAGCGTCGCCGGCAGCGTGATCTCGTCGAGCACCGCCGGCTCTCCCGCGTAATTCAGCACCCGCTTCAGCACCAGCACCGGATCACCCGGCTTCAGGTCGAGCAACCGCGCGGTCTCCGCGCTCGCCTTGCCGCGCTTGAGGTCGATGACGCGACTGGCGGGGTACTCGTCGACGCCGTCGTTGCGGCGGATGCGCAGGAAGCGGAACGACGACGTCCGCTCCTCGGTATGGGTGGCGACGAACGTGCCTTTGCCCTGGCGGCGGATGACGAGGTTGTCGCCCGCCAGCGCGTCGATCGCCTTGCGGACCGTGCCCTGCGACACGCCGAAGCGGCCGGCCAGCTCGATTTCGCTCGGGATGGCCTCGCCCGGTCGCCACTCTCCCGCGTCGAGGCTGCGGACGAGCAGCGCCTTGATCTGCAGGTACAGCGGCTGGAAGGTCGGGGAGGTCGGGGCCATGGCCAATTCGCGGGTCGGGCCGGCCGCGGGCCGGGACGCCGCTCGGGGGGGGCCGACGCGGCGGCCGGCAACGGTTTCGACGGCGCGACAGCGCGTATTATTGGTCCGCGCGTCGCGGTTGTCTATCTCTTGTCTTATATAAGATATATGACATAAGAGTTCGTTGACAGGAAACCGCCGCGACGCCTATCATGTTTCGCAGCGCAGCATGGTGCACAAAGTCGCTGCCGCAGCGCAATGACGGTGCCGGGCCGAGTCCCGCCCGTCACTCGTCGCGGCAAGTCCGCACCACCGGCGCGAATGACCCGCCGCAATCCACCGTTCCGTCACGAGGAGCCCCGTCATGAAGAAGCCCGTCCGCGTGGCCGTCACCGGCGCCGCCGGCCAGATCGGTTACAGCCTGCTGTTCCGCATTGCCTCAGGCGAGATGCTCGGCCGCGACCAGCCGGTCATCCTGCAGCTGCTCGAGCTGCCGATGGACAAGGCGCAGGCGGCGCTCAAGGGTGTGATGATGGAGCTCGAGGACTGCGCATTCCCGCTGCTCGCCGGCATGGTCGGCAGCGCCGATCCCAAGGTCGCGTTCAAGGACGCCGAGGTCGGCCTGCTCGTCGGAGCCCGTCCGCGCGGCCCCGGCATGGAGCGCAAGGACCTGCTGCTCGAGAATGCCAAGATCTTCACCGAGCAGGGCAAGGCGCTCGACGCGGTCGCCGCACGCGACGTCCGCATCCTGGTCGTCGGCAACCCCGCCAACACCAACGCCTACATCGCGATGAAGTCGGCGCCGTCACTGCCGTCGAAGAACTTCACCGCGATGCTGCGGCTCGACCACAACCGCGCGCTGTCGCAGCTCGCCGGCAAGAGCGGCACCGCGGTCGGTGACATCGAGAAAATGGTCGTCTGGGGCAATCACTCGCCGACGATGTACGCCGACTACCGCTTCGCGACCGTCGGCGGCAAGTCGGTCAAGGACCTGATCGGCGACGAGAACTGGAACCGCACCGAGTTCCTGCCCAAGGTCGGCAAGCGCGGGGCCGCGATCATCGAGGCGCGCGGGCTGTCGTCGGCTGCCTCGGCCGCCAACGCCGCGATCGACCACGTCCGCGACTGGATGCTCGGTACCGGGGGCAAGTGGGTGACGATGGGCATCGCATCCGACGGCAGCTACGGCATCCCGAAGGACGTGATGTACGGCTATCCGGTCACCTGCGCCAACGGCGAGTACGCCATCGTCCAGGGCCTCCCGATCGACGACTTCTCGCGCGAGCGGATGAACCTGACGCTGAAGGAACTTGAGGAAGAGCGCGCCGGCGTCGCCGACTTGCTCCGCTGACCGGCACGCCGTCCGCGCATGCTCTCGCCGCAGGCCGCGCTGTACGGCCAGGATCGCGCGCTGCCGGTGTTGCCGCCGTGCGTGCACTACGCCGGCAGCGAACGATTCATCGCCCGCGCGCTGGCGCTGCAGGCGGGGCGCGGGCCGGTGTTCGATGTCGCGGCCGACTGCGAGGACGGCGCGGTCGTCGGCGCCGAGCTCGCGCACGCGGCGATGGTCGCGCGGCTGCTGGCCTCGCCGGCCAACGCACACGACCGCGCGGGCGTGCGGGTGCACGACGTCACCCATCCGGCGTTTAGCGCCGAGCTCGAGATCCTCATCGGCGAGGCGGGCCACCGCCTCGCCTTCGTGACGCTGCCCAAGGCGCGCGACGCGGGCGACGTCGCGCGGTTCCTCGATGCCCTTGCGATGGAGACCGCACGCCGTGGCCTCGGCCGCGAGATCCCCGCCAGCGTGCTGGTCGAGACCCACGGCGCCGTGCGCGACGCGTGGGCGATCGCCGCGCTGCCGGGCGTGGTGTCGCTGGACTTCGGCACTCTGGACTTCGTCAGCTCGCATCACGGCGCCGTTCCGCTGTCGGCGATGGAGTCCCCCGGCCAGTTCGACCACCCGCTCGTCCGGCGTGCCAAGTGCGAGACCGCCGCCGCCGCGCTGGCGCACGCCATCATCCCGGCGCACGGCGTGACCCGCGCGCTCGACGACCCCGACGCGGTCTACGCCGACGCCCGGCGTGCCCGCGACGAGTTCGGCTTCCTGCGGATGTGGAGCATCCATCCGTCGCAGATCGAGCCCATCGTCCGCGCGTTCGCGCCGCATCCGGGCGAGATCGACGAGGCCGCCGCCGTGCTGTCTGCTGCGCAGGCTGCCGACTGGGCGCCGCTCGCGGTCGGCGGCCGCCTGCACGACCGCGCGTCGTACCGCTATTGCTTCACGGTGCTGCAGCAGGCCCGCGCCGCCGGACTCGCGCTGCCGCCCTCGGCCGCCGCGCTGTTCGCGCCGCATGTCGCCGGCGCCGCGACGACCGCGGGATCGCGATGACCACGCTCTCGCCCGGGGCGAAGTTCCGCGGCGCGCTTGCAGCCGAGGCACCTCTGCAGCTGCCCGGCGCAGTCTGCGCGTACCACGCGATCCTGGCCGAGCGGGCGGGCTTCAAGGCGATCTACCTGTCGGGCGGCGGCGTCGCCGCCGGCTCGCTCGGGCTGCCCGACCTCGGCATCAGCAGTCTCGACGACGTGCTGACCGACGTCCGCCGGATCACCGACGTCTGCTCGTTGCCGCTGCTGGTCGACGCCGACACCGGCTTCGGCGCGTCGGCGTTCAACGTCGCGCGCACCGTCAAGTCGATGATCAGGTTCGGCGCCGCCGCGATGCACCTGGAAGACCAGGTCGGCGCGAAGCGCTGCGGCCATCGTCCCGGCAAGGAGCTCGTGTCGACCGGCGAGATGGTCGACCGCGTGAAGGCCGCCGTCGACGCCAGGACCGACCCGGATTTCGTGATCATGGCGCGCACCGACGCGTTCGCCGTCGAGGGCCTCGACGCGGCGATCGAGCGCGCGTGCGCGTACGTCGAGGCCGGCGCCGACATGGTGTTCCCGGAGGCGATCACCGAGCTCGCGGCATACCGGCGCTTCGCCGCCGCGGTGAGGGTGCCGCTTCTCGCCAACATCACCGAATTCGGCGCGACGCCGCTGTTCACCCTGGACGAGCTGCGCAGCGCGGACGTCGCGCTGGCGCTCTACCCGCTGTCGGCGTTTCGCGCGATGAACAACGCGGCGCTCTCGGTCTACCGGACGCTGCGCCGCGACGGCACGCAGAAAGCCGCGGTCGGCACCATGCAGACACGCGCCGAACTCTACGAATTCCTCGGTTATCACGCCTACGAGGACAAGCTCGACCGGTTGTTCGCGCGGACTGCCGCGGCCGGCCGGGCGCCCCCGCCCTTCCCGGGAGACCCATGAACACTGCCACTGCCACGGCCCCCGCACCCGCACCTGCACCCGCCCGTTCCAGCGCCACCACCGCCGCTGCCAGACCCAAGAAGTCGGTTGCGCTGTCGGGCGTCACCGCGGGCAACACCGCGCTGTGCACCGTCGGCCGGACCGGCAACGACCTAGCGTATCGCGGCTACGACATCCTCGACCTCGCCGACGCCTGCGAATTCGAGGAAATCGCCCACCTGCTGATCCACGGCGCGCTGCCGACCGCCCCGGAGCTCGCCGCGTACAAGGCCAAACTGCAGTCGCTGCGCGGACTGCCGGCGCCGGTCAAGGCGGTGCTGTCCGAACTGCCCGCCGCCACGCACCCGATGGACGTGATGCGCACCGGCGTGTCGACGCTGGGCTGCTGCCTGCCGGAGCGGGACGGCCACAAGGGACCCGGCGCGCGCGACATCGCCGACCGCCTGGTCGCCTCGATGGGGTCGATGCTGCTGTACTGGTACCACTGGAGCCACAACGGTCGCGAGATCGAGGTCGAGACCGACGACGACTCGGTCGGCGGTCATTTCCTGCACCTGCTGCACGGGCATGCCCCCAAAGCGTCGTGGGTGCGCGCGATGCATACCTCGCTGATCCTCTACGCCGAGCACGAGTTCAACGCCTCTACCTTCGCCGGCCGCGTCATCGCCGGCACCGGCAGCGACATGTACTCGGCGATCACCGGCGCGATCGGCGCGCTGCGCGGCCCGAAGCACGGCGGCGCCAACGAAGTCGCGTTCGAGGTGCAGACGCGTTACGGCTCCCCCGACGAGGCCGAGGCGGACATCCGCCGGCGGATCGAGGCGAAGGAAGTGGTCATGGGCTTCGGCCACCCCGTCTACACCATCGCCGACCCTCGCAACGAGGTCATCAAGGAGGTCGCGCGGCGGCTGTCGCAGGAGACCGGCTCGATGAAGATGTTCGACATCGCGGAACGGCTCGAGCGCACGATGGCCGAAGCGAAGCACATGTTCGCCAACCTCGACTGGTTCTCCGCCGTCAGCTACCACATGATGGGCGTGCCGACCGCGATGTTCACCCCGCTGTTCGCGCTGTCGCGCACCACCGGCTGGGCCGCGCACGTCATCGAGCAGCGGCAGGACGGCAAGATCATCCGGCCTTCCGCCAACTACGTCGGCCCCGACGACCGCACTTTCGTCGCGCTGGCCGCCCGCCGCTGAGACGGCGCCCTCCGACCCCCGCCGCGCATCCCGCCCGCGATCACCGCGCCATGTCCGCCCCCGCCAGCAACGTTCGCCCCAGGCCCGACCAGGTCCTCGTCGACATCGCGGACTACGTCGCGCGGCACCGGATCACCAGCCGGGAGGCCTACGACACCGCCAGGCACTGCCTGCTCGACACCCTGGGCTGCGGCTTCGAGGCGCTCGGGTATCCGGCCTGCACCAAGCTGCTGGGCCCCGTCGTGCCGGGGACGGTGGTGCCGCACGGGGCCAGGGTTCCCGGCACCGCGTTCCAGCTCGACCCGGTGCAGGCGGCGTTCAACCTCGGTGCGATGATCCGCTGGCTCGACTTCAACGACACCTGGCTCGCCGCCGAATGGGGTCACCCGTCGGACAACCTGGGCGGCATCCTGATGACGGCCGACTGGCTGTCGCGCACCGCGCTCGCCAGTGGCAAGGCACCGCTGCCGATGCGGGACGTGCTGACGGCGATGATCAAGGCGCACGAGATCCAGGGCTGCCTCGCGCTCGAGAACTCGTTCAACGGGGTCGGCCTCGACCACGTCGTGCTGGTCAAGGTGGCGTCGACCGCGGTGATCGCCGGGCTGCTCGGCCTCTCCGACGACGAGATCGTCAACGCGGTCTCGCTCGCCTTTGTCGACGGTCAGCCGTTGCGCACCTACCGGCACGCCCCGAACACCGGCTCGCGCAAGAGCTGGGCCGCCGGCGACGCGACGTCGCGCGCGGTGCGCCTCGCGCTGATCGCGAAGACCGGCGAGATGGGCTATCCGACGGTGCTGTCGGCGAAGACCTGGGGCTTCTACGACGTGCTGTTCAAGGGCAGCCCGTTCAGGTTCCAGCGCCCCTACGGCAGCTACGTGATGGAAAACGTGCTGTTCAAGATCAGCTTCCCGGCGGAGTTCCACGCGCAGACCGCCGTCGAGTGCGCGATGCAGATCCACCAGCAGCTCGCCCGGGTCGGCAAGACCGCGGCCGACGTGCGGAAGATCACCATCCGCACGCACGAGGCCTGCCTCCGCATCATCGACAAACGGGGCCCCCTCGACAATCCGGCCGACCGCGACCACTGCATCCAGTACATGGTCGCCGTGCCCCTCCTGTTCGGCCGCCTCACCGCCGGCGACTACGAGGACGCGGTCGCCGCGGATCCTCGCATCGACGCGCTGCGCGAGAAGATCGTCTGCGCCGAGGATCCGCAGTTCACGCGCGCCTACCACGACCCGGACAAGCGCTCCATCGCCAACGGCCTGACCGTGGAGTTCAACGACGGCAGCAAGCTCAAGGAAACCGTATGCGAATACCCGATCGGCCACAAGCGCCGGCGCAAGGAAGGCATGCCGGTGCTGATCGAGAAGTTCCGGACCAACCTCGCGCGCCGGTTCCCGGCGAAGCAGCAGCAGGCAATCCTTGCCGTCGCGCTCGATGCAAAGGCACTCGAGGCGATGCCCGTCAACGAATTCGTCGACCTCATGGTGATCTGATGACACGTCCCGGCCCTCGCTTCTCACGCAGCTTCCGGCCGTCGCCGGCCGCGGCATTCGCCTTCGCGGTCGTTGCGGCGGTCGCGCTCGCGGCCGCGCCTGCCGCCGCGCAGGACTACCCGACGCTCAAGGCCGGCCAGTGGGAGCTGACCTCGACGACGTCGCAGGCGCCCGACAAGCCGGCGAAGTCGACGTACTGCATCGACGCCAGCGTGCAGAAGGAAATGGCCGGCTTCGGCGAGGGCATGCGCAAGGAGATGTGCTCGAAATCGACGATGAAGCGCGAAGGCAACCGCTACGTCGGCGAGTCCGAGTGCATGCTCGGCAACACGACGATGAAGTCCCGCAGCGTGATGACGCTGACCGGGGATTCCTCGTATCGCACCGAGGCCAGGGCGACCTACGACCCGCCATTCATGGGCATGAAGGAATCGGCGACCACCGTCGACGCGCGCTACGTCGGCGCGTGTCGCGACGGCCTGGTCCCCGGCGACCTCGTGACCGCGACCGGCCAGAAGATCAACGTCAAGCAGCTGCAGGAAATGCGCGCGCGCCGGACCGCCCCCCCGGCCGCGCCCGCCAAGGCGACTCCGCCGGCGCCGGCAGCCCCCGCCACCCCCGCTCCCCGGTAACCGTCCTCCCACAAAGGCAGACAGATGAGCCACAACCTTTTCGACACTTTCCAGCAGTTCAAGCTCGCCGGCGGCGGCGCCGGGCATTTCTATTCGCTGCCCGCGCTCGAGAAGGCCGGCGTCGGCAAGGTATCGCGCCTGCCGGTGTCCATCCGCATCGTGCTCGAGAGCGTGCTGCGCAACTGCGACGGCAGGAAGGTGAGCGAGCACCACGTGCGCGAACTCGCCAACTGGAAGCCGGCGGCGGACCGCGTCGACGAGATCCCGTTCGTCGTAGCGCGCGTCGTGCTGCAGGACTTCACCGGCGTGCCCCTGCTCGCCGACCTGGCGGCGATGCGCAACGTCGCCCACGACATGGGCAAGAACCCGAAGACGATCGAGCCGCTGGTGCCGGTGGACCTCGTCGTCGACCATTCGGTGATGATCGACCACTACGGGACGAAGGACGCGCTCGACCTCAACATGAAGCTCGAGTTCCAGCGCAACGCCGAGCGCTACGAGTTCATGAAGTGGGGGATGCAGGCGTTCGACACCTTCAAGGTCGTGCCCCCGGGCATCGGCATCGTCCACCAGGTCAACCTCGAATACCTTGCGCGCGGCGTCCACAGGAAGGCCGGACCGGAGCTGCCCACCTATTACCCCGACTCGCTGGTCGGCACCGACAGCCACACGACGATGATCAACGGCATCGGCGTCGTCGGCTGGGGGGTCGGCGGGATCGAGGCCGAGGCCGGCATGCTCGGCCAGCCCGTGTACTTCCTCACGCCCGACGTCGTCGGCGTCGAGCTGTCGGGCAAGCTCAACGAGGGCATCACCGCGACCGACCTCGTGCTGACCGTCACCGAGATGCTGCGCAAGGAGAAGGTCGTCGGCAAGTTCGTCGAGTTCTTCGGCGAAGGCGCGGCGACGCTGGCGGTGCCGGACCGCGCGACGATCGCCAACATGGCTCCCGAGTACGGCGCGACGATGGGCTTCTTCCCGGTCGACGACGCGACCGTCGACTACCTGCGCAGCACCGGACGCACCGAGGCCGAGATCGACGCCTTCGCGTCGTATTTCAAGGCGCAGGGGCTCTACGGCATGCCGCGCGCCGGCGAGATCGACTACACCAAGGTACTGAGGCTCGACCTCGCGTCGATCAAGCCGTCGCTCGCCGGCCCGAAGCGCCCGCAGGACCGGATCGAGCTTGCGAGCCTGAAGGCCCGGTTCGCCGAGCTCTTCAGCAAGCCGATCGCCGACAACGGCTTCGCCAAGAAGCCCGACGAGCTGGCGCAGCGCTTCAAGGCCGCCAACGGCGTCGAGCTCGGTTCCGGCGACGTGCTGATCGCCGCGATCACGTCCTGCACGAACACGTCGAATCCGAGCGTGCTGATCGCCGCCGGGCTGCTGGCGAAGAAGGCGTTGGCGAGGGGGCTCAAGGTGCGGCCGCACGTCAAGACGTCGCTGGCGCCCGGATCGCGCGTCGTCACCGACTACCTGACCAAGGCGGGCCTGCTGCCCTCGCTGGAAGGCCTCGGCTTCAACGTCGCCGCCTACGGCTGCACCACCTGCATCGGCAACGCGGGCGACCTCGCGCCAGAATTCAACGAGACGATCGTCGCCAAGGACCTGGTCTGCGCGGCCGTGCTGTCCGGCAACCGCAACTTCGAGGCGCGGATCCACCCGAACCTGAAGGCGAACTTCCTCGCGTCGCCGCCGCTGGTGGTCGCCTATGCGATCGCCGGCACGGTGCTGAAGGACCTCACGACCGAGCCGCTCGGCACCGGCAGCGACGGCAAGCCCGTCTACCTGAAGGACGTCTGGCCGACCTCGCACGAGATCGCCGCGGTGATGCACTTCGCGAAGGACCCGGCGACGTTCCGCACGCTCTACGGCGACCTCGCCAACGCCAACCCGCTGTGGAAGGGTATCTCCGGCGCCGCGGGCCAGGTCTACGACTGGCCGTCGTCGACGTACATCGCCAGGCCGCCGTTCTTCGACGGGTTCAGGATGACCACCGGGGCCGTCGGCGTGATCAAGGGCGCGCGGGCGCTGGGCATCTTCGGCGACTCGGTGACCACCGACCACATCTCCCCGGCCGGCTCGATCAAGCCGACGTCGCCGGCGGGCATCTACCTGCAGGAGAAGGACGTCTCGGTCGCCAACTTCAACAGCTACGGCAGCCGGCGCGGCAACCACGAGGTGATGATGCGCGGCACGTTCGCCAACGTCCGCATCAAGAACCTGATGCTGCCGGCGAAGGCCGACGGCGCGCGCGTCGAGGGCGGTGTCACGCTGTACCAGCCCGGCGGCGAGCAGATGCCGATCTACGACGCGGCGATGCGCTACGTCGCCGCCGGCATCCCCACCGTCGTGTTCGCCGGCGAGGAGTACGGCACCGGCAGCTCGCGCGACTGGGCCGCCAAGGGCACGCAGCTGCTCGGCGTCAAGGCAGTCGTCGCCAGGAGCTTCGAGCGCATCCACCGTTCCAACCTGGTGGGCATGGGCGTGCTGCCGTGCCAGTTCAAGGGCGGCGACAGCGCGCAGAGCCTCGGCATCACGGGCGACGAGACGTTCGACCTCGTCGGCTTCGATGGCGCGACGATCAAGCCGCAGATGGACGTGACGCTCGCGATCCACCGGAAGGACGGCAGCGTGCAGAACGTCCCGGTGCTGCTGCGGATCGACACGCCGATCGAGGTCGACTACTACCTGCACGGCGGCATCCTGCCTTTCGTGCTGCGCGAGCTGATCGCCGGGGCGAAGGCCGCATGACGCCCCGGGGGAGACGGATCGGGGCCGCGTGACCGCCGGAGCGGGCGGGCCCGGCGCCCACCCGCTGCGGCTCGCGCTGCCGCTGTTCGTCCTCGCGGGGTTCTGCCTGTCGTCGCTGGACGCGACGGCGAAGTGGCTCGTCCGCGATCATGCGCTGCTGCTCATCGTCTGGGCGCGCTACGCGGGGCAGATGCTGGTGGTGACGCCGTTCGTATGGCACCAGGCCGGCCCCGGCTTCTGGCGGACGACCCGGCCTGGCGCGCAGCTGCTGCGCTCGTCGTTCCTGCTCGCGGCCACGCTGTGCTTTTTCGGCGGACTCAAGTGGCTGCCGCTGGCCGAGGGCTCGGCGATCACCTTCCTCGCGCCGATCGTCGTCGTCGTGCTTGCCGGGCCGGTGCTGGGCGAGCGGCCGACGCGGGCGCGCTGGACGGCCGCCATCGCAGGATTTCTGGGCGTGCTGCTGCTGGTGCGTCCGGGCAGCGCCGTGTTCCACCCGGCGGCGCTGCTGCTGCTGGGCGCGGCGGTGACCAACGGGCTCTACCAGCTCTACACCCGCAAGCTCGCGGCCGAAGACCCGCGCACGCTGCTCTTCTACAGCGCGCTGGTCGGCACCGTCGCGCTGACGCTGCCGCTGCCATGGATCACCGACCTGTCGGCGCTCGCGCCGCGCGACCTCGGGCTCCTGGTGCTGCTCGGGCTGCTGGCCGGGCTGGGCCACTGGTCGATGATCAACGCGTATCAGCGCGCCCCCGCGTCGCTGCTGACGCCGTTCACCTACCTGCAGATGCTGTGGGCCACGCTGTACGGCTACACCGTGTTCGGCCAGCTGCCCGACGGCGCATCGTTCGTGGGCATGGCCGTCATCGTCGCCAGCGGAATCGCGCTCGCGCTGCACGAGCGCCGCCTGCACGGGCGCCGTTGACGCCCTCCCGACGGTTCCAACCGGCACCGCCCGATCGCGCCGATCGGCCTGCGGCAACGGGTCGCATGCGTTCGCCGCCGCGCCGTCCACCGGCCCCACCCGCCGGTGCCCGCGCCCGGGTGGCCCGAACCGGCCGCTCTGCCAGCCCCGGGAGACAGGGATATTGCAGTGCGGCATTTGCTGCTATACTTGACAGTTGGCGACTCCGATATGGATGAGATCGCCACCCGCCCACGATCACATCAAGAAAGCACGGAGAACACCATGACGAACCGCACCATTGCCACGCTGACCGCGCTGGCCCTCGCCGTTACGCTGGCCGCTTGCGGTCAGGACTCGAAGCAGGCCGCCGACAAGGCCAAGGAAGCCGCGACCAAGGCCGCCGAAGCGACCAAGGACGCCGCCAAGGCCACCGCCGACGCCGCCGCCAAGGCCACCGCCGACGCCGCCGCCAAGACGACGGAAGTCGCCAAGGACGCCGCCGCCGCGACGACCGATGCCGCCAAGGCCGCCGCGACCGCGACGACCGACGCCGCCAAGGCCGCTGGCGATGCGACCAAGGACGCCGCCGCCAAGGCCGTCGAAGCCGCGAAGGACGCCGCGAAGAAGTAATCGCGACGATTCTCCTGCAGCACGGAAAACGCCGGCCTCTGCGCCGGCGTTTTTCATTCCGCCAGCCGCTTGCCGCGGCCCTCCACTTGGGGCGGTCGCGCCCGCGCCCCGCCGACGCGCGGGCCGGGTGACTTCCGGGCCGCCGACGATTCGGCACCCGAAGCGGTGCACAATGCGGGTGCCCATCGAACATCCGGTGCGTCGCGCGGGGGTTGCGCCGTCGCCCCGTCCGCCGGCGCACACGACGCCCCCGGGCCGGGGGGCTCTTCTGCAGCTCGATCCCAGCCCATCCCCGCGGCGCGCAACTGCGTCGCGGTCGGCCACGACGCAGGGAGTCCCGATCGATGGAACAGCTCGCCGACTACTTCAGCCTGCGCGACCTCGCGGGCCACGCCTCGTACGTCCTGCTCGCCATTTCCTATTACGCGACCTCCATCTACTGGCTGCGGGTGATGGCGGTGCTGGGGCTCACGTTCGAGATCGCGTACTTCTCGCTCTCCGGCGGGGACTTGTACACGGGGATCGCGTGGTGCGTGATCTTCGTGCTGATCAACGTCTACCAGATCCATCGGCTGGTCCGCGAACGGATGAAGCTGCGCGGCATGACCGACGTGGCGCTGCTGCGCCAGGGCGCCTTTGCGGGTCTCGACGACGCACAGCTGTCCCGCCTGGTCGCGGTCGGGCATTGGCGCGACGTCGAAGCAGGGGCCCGGCTCACGCAACAGGGGCAGCCGGTCGCGGAGCTGATGCTGCTGTGCGCGGGCTCCGCGCGCGTCGAGGTCGACGACCGGGCGGTCGCCCAGCTGCATCCCGGCACGCTGTGCGGCGAGATGGCCTTTCTTTCCGGCGAGCCGGCGTCGGCCACGGTAATCGTCGGAAAGTCGGTGCGGGCCTTCGTCTTCGACATGCCGAAACTGCGCGCACTGGTCGACAGCGACAAGGTCGTCGCGTCCTCGATCAACCACGTCGTCGGCCGCGACCTGATGCAGAAGGTCAACCGGAACAACTCCGCAGGGACGCCGCCCGGCGAGGCCGTCAGCTGAAACCCTGCGGCGCGCGCGGCGGAACGAACGTCATCACGCGCGCCCGCAACTGGCCGCACGCGCCTTCGACGTCCTGGCCCGCCGACTGGCGCAGCTTGGCGAGGACACCGCGCTCGCACAGGCGCCTCGCCATCGCCGCCGCCCGGTCCGCCGCGGGACGGTTGAACCCGAGGCCGGCGACCGCGTTGTACGGGATCAGGTTCATCACCGCGTACTTTCCCGCGAGCAGCGCGACGATACCGTCCATCTCGTCGTCGCCGTCGTTGATCCCGTCGAGCAGCGTCCACTGGTACTGGATCGGATAGCCGGTCGTGCGCGCGTAGCGCTCGCCCAGCTCGACCAGCTCGGCGGGATCGATGCGCGCCGCACGCGGCAGCAGCTCCGCGCGCCGTTGCGCGAACGTCGAATGCAGCGACAGCGCAAGCGCGGGCTTCACGGTCCCCAGCGGCAGCCGCTCGAACACCCGCCGGTCGCCGACCGTCGAGAACACGAGGCTCTTGTGGCCGACGGCGCCCTCGGCGCCGAGGACCTCGATCGCTTCCAGGACCGCGTCGATGTTGTGGGCCGGCTCGCCCATCCCCATGAAAACGACCTTCCGGACGGCGCGCAGCGAACGCGCGAGCACGACCTGGGCGACGATCTCCGCGCTGCCGAGGTGACGCTGCAGGCCGTCGCGGCCGGTCATGCAGAAGACGCAGCCGACGGCGCAGCCGACCTGCGTCGACACGCACAGGCCGTCGCGCGGCAGCAGCACGCTCTCGACGGTCCGGCCGTCGGCCAGCGCGACCAGCAGGCGCTCGGAGCCGTCGCCGCCGGCATGCCGCGAATCGAGACGCGCGACGGCATCGAGCTGCGCCGCGACGGCGGGCAGCGCGGCGCGCAGCGATCGCGGCAGGAAGTCCCCGGGCGGGCGCGACCCGCTGTGCAGCGGCCGCGCGTGCGTCCACGCGCGCAGCACCGCCTGCTCGTGGCACGGCCTCGCGCCCTCGGCGCGCAGCCGGTCGCGCAGGTCACCGACGTGCGCAAGCCACCCCGGTGCGGGCGCCTCCGCCCCGGGCTGCCGGGCGTCGCCCGCCCTAAGGGCCGGCGGCGGGTCTCGCGCTGCGCGCTGCTCCATGGGGCCGATCCGCGCCGCGCAGCCGCTACGCTGCCTTCGCCTGGCGCGCGATCCAGCGCGCCAGCGGCTTCCACTGCTCCCAGTCCTGCTCGGCGCGCGAGCGCGGCAGGTCGAATACCGACGCGCCGTCGCGCGCGCAGTGAATATAGACCTGCGTGTCCCGCAGGTGCGTCACCAGCGGGAAGTCCCAACCGGCCAGGAAGGCGTCGAGTTCCGCGGCGCTGCGCGTGCGCGCGTCGACGCGCATGGCGACCAGCGCGATCGCCAGCGTGCCCTTGCGCACGCCTTTCCAGCCGGCGATCGAATCGAGGAAGCGCTGGGTGGCGACCATGTCGTAGGCCGACGGCGACAAGGGCACCAGCATGACGTCGGCGTGCCCGATCGCGTGGCGCAGGTCCTCGCCGTGCAGGCCCGCCGGACTGTCGACCACCACCCACTCCGCCGACACGGCCTCCAGGTCCTTGCGCCTCGCGTCGGCACCCATCCCCGCGATCCGCGGGAACAGCGCCGGTCGCCGCGCCAGCCACTGCGTCGACGACTGCTGCGGGTCGTGGTCCGACAGCGCGACGCGCTGGCGCTTGCCGGCAAGCCATCCGGCGACGTTGGTCGCCAGCGTGGTCTTGCCGCTGCCCCCCTTGGGGTTGGCAACTAGGATGGTCTGCATTCGCTCCTCCGGGTCGAAGCTGGGGATGGTAGCGCCAAAACGGCGCCCTGCCGCGACGCCTTCCCCCATCCGCCGGTTCGGGCCGCGCGCGGACCCGGGCGGCGGCGGCGCCGGGACAACGGAACCGGAGCCGCTGACGCCCGGGCCCGACTGCGGTAACCTTCGCATCCGCAGCTTCGCTCCGGATTTGCCATGACCCGAACCCCTATCACCGCACCGCCCGACGCCGCAACGCCGGCGCGCAGGGACGCGCCCCGGTGACGCCGCTCGACCCGCCGCCGGTGCCTGCGCGCGACCCGCGCAAGGCCGAGTTCGAGACCAACAAGCTGAAGAAGCGGCTGCGCCGCCTCGTCGGCGAGGCGATCGGCGACTACGGCATGATCGAGGACGGCGACCGGGTGATGGTCTGCCTGTCCGGCGGCAAGGACAGCTACGGCCTGCTCGACATCCTGTTGTCGCTGCAGTCGCGCGCGCCGCTGTCGTTCGAGATCATCGCCGTCAATCTCGACCAGAAGCAGCCGGACTTCCCGGCCGACGTGCTCCCCCGCTACCTCGCCGCGCGCGGAGTGCGCCACCGGATCGAGCAGCAGGACACCTACAGCGTCGTCAAGCGCCTCATCCCCGAAGGCGGAACGATGTGCTCGCTCTGCTCCCGGCTGCGGCGCGGCGCGCTCTACCGCGTCGCAGGCGAGCTGGGCGCGACCAAGATCGCGCTCGGCCACCACCGCGACGACATCCTCGCGACGTTCTTCCTCAACCTGTTCTTCGGCGGCAAGCTGAAGACGATGCCGCCGAAGCTCGCGTCCGACGACGGCCGGCACGTCGTGATCCGTCCGCTCGCGTACGTGCGCGAACGCGACCTCGCGCGCTACGCCGAGGCGATGCGGTTCCCGATCATCCCCTGCAACCTGTGCGGGTCGCAGGAACACCTGCAGCGCAGGCAGGTTTCCGCGATGCTGCGCGAGTGGGAGCGGAAGCACCCGGGCCGCCTCGACTCGATCTTCAACGCCATGGGCACCGTCGCGCCGTCGCACCTCCTCGACCGCAAGCTGTTCGATTTCGCCGCAGTGCGCGCGACCGGCGTGCCCAGCCCGGACGGCGACACCGCGTTCGACGTCGATCCCGAGCTCGAACGCGCGGCCGACGCCGCGGCGGCCGGCATCGGCTCGTCCTTCGGCCCGATCCGGATCGCGACGCGCGACGACGGCTGACCGCGGGCGGCGCGCCCTGATGCGCGCCTCGAGGCCGCGCGGTCCGTCGCGGGTGGCTCCGGACGATTGCTCGTGGGTTGAGCATTCGCCCGGAGCCAGGTCCCCGCAGGACAGCGAGGGGCGGCCGACAGCGCGCGTCAGGGCGCGCTGCCCGCGACCGGGGCAAGCAAACGGTCAGCGGACGGTGTTCCTGTCCTGCCCGAACAGCAGCTGCCGCGCCTTGGCGTCGGCGACCGACGGCTGCGTGTTGATCGTCTTCGCCACCAGGTAGGCACGCTGCACCGCAGGCCGCGCGGCGATCGCCTCCTTCCAGCGCGCGAGGTGCGGGAGACCCGCCATGTCCTGCTGTTGTCGCTCGGGCTGGATCCACGGATAGCACGCCATGTCGGCGATCGAGTAATCGCCGGCGATGAACTCGCGCGTCGCGAGCCGCCTGTTCAGCACCGCATAGAGGCGGCCCGTTTCCCTGATGTAGCGGTCGATCGCGTAGGGGATCTTCTCCGGCGCATACAGGTTGAAGTGGTGATTCTGCCCGGCCATCGGCCCGAGCCCGCCCATCTGCCAGAACAGCCACTCGACGCACTGGACGCGCGCGCGGAAGTCGGTCGGCACGAATCGCCCCGTCTTCTGGCCGAGATACATCAGGATCGCGCCCGATTCGAACACCGACAGCGGCGCGCCGCCGTCGGCCGGCGCGTGGTCGACGATCGCCGGTATCCTGTTGTTGGGCGTGATCTCCAGGACCTCGGCGTCGAACTGTTCGCCCTTCGAGATGTTGACGGGCCTGATCGTGTAGGCGAGCCCCGCCTCCTCGAGGAAGATCGTGATCTTGTGCCCGTTGGGCGTGGTCCAGTAGTAGAGATCGATCATGTGATGGCCGTCGGTCCGGTGGCTCAGAACGTGCCGGGAAAGCTGCCGCCGTCGATCAGCAGGTTCTGGCCGACGATGTAGCCCGCGTGGGCGCTGCAGAGGAACGCGCAGAGCGCGCCGAATTCGGCCGGCGTCCCGAAGCGCGCGGCGGGAACGGCTGCCATGCCGGCGGCGAAGACCTCGTCGAAGCCCTTGCCCTGCGCCTTCGCGCGTCCGCGCATCGTGGTCTGCAGGCGGTCGGTGTCGAACGATCCGGGCAGCAGGTTGTTGATGGTGACGTTGTGTCCGGCGACCTTGCGCGCGAGCCCGGCGACGAATCCCGTCAGTCCGCTGCGCGCGCCGTTCGAAAGACCGAGGATGTCGATCGGCGCCTTCACCGCACTCGAAGTGATGTTGACGATGCGCCCGAAACGCCGCGTCATCATGCCGTCGACGGTGGCCTTGATCAGCTCGATCGGCGTCAGCATGTTGGCATCGAGCGCGCGCATCCACGTGTCGCGGTCCCAGTCGCGGAAGTCGCCGGGAGGCGGCCCGCCGGCGTTGTTGACCAGGATGTCGGGCTCGGGACACGCCGCCAGCGCCTCGGCGCGTCCTTCGGCGGTCGTGATGTCGCAGGCGACCCAGGCCACGCCGCAGCCGGCGGCGGCGCCGATGTCGGCGGCCGCACGCTCGACCTCGGCCGCGGTGCGCGCGCAGATCGTCACCTCGACGCCCTCGCGCGCCAGCGCCTCGGCGCAGCCACGCCCCAAGCCCTTGCTGGCGGCGCAGACCAGTGCCCGCCGCCCCCGAATTCCCAGGTCCATGTCGATCCTTCAGTTGACGCCGGCGGGGTGCACGCGGCGGACGTTGACGACGGTGACGATCGCGGCGACGAACAGCGCCGCCATCACGAGGAAGATCTCGCGCGGATGCGCGTGATCGAGCATCCACCCGAAGATCACCGGGCCGAACACGCCCCCGGTGTCGAGGCCGGAGTAGACGAAGCCGTAGACGCGCCCCGACGCGCCCTTGGGCGTCGCGTTGCGCACGATCAGGTCGCGCGACGGGCCGGTGCAGCCGATGGCGAATCCGGTCGCGGCAAACAGCGGCAGCAGCGTCGCCGCGGTGATCGCGCCGGCGCCAACGACGACCATCAGCGCCGCACCGGCGGCGAGGCCGGCCGCCGCGACCCGGTCGTGGCGGCCCACGCGCGCGGCGAGGAAGCCGCCCGCGAGGATGCCGGCGGTCGAGCCCAGCAGATACGCGGTCACCGCCGAGTTGGTGATCGCCAGCGGCAGGCCGAAGCCGGCGTTGAGCGCGTTGCCGGCGAACGTCTGCACGCCGATCGTGCCCATCGTGTAGAGCATGAAATAGCCGAAGCACATCAGGATCGGCGCCTGGACGAAGAGCCGCCAGCCGGCGGCGTGCGCGGTCGCCGGCGGCGCGCCGTGGCGGCCCGGGGCGGCATCCGTCGGCCGGTGCGATGTCAGGAACACCCGCTGCGTCGCCAGCGCGCCCAGCGCCACCAGGCCCAGCGCCCCCATGGTCACCAGCGCGAGCCGCCAGCCGAGCAGCGCGCCGAGCGCGAAGCTCGCGATCGGCGCCAGCGCGTAGCCGAGGTTGCCGCCGATCCCGTGCGTCGAGTACGCATAGCCGAGGCGCCGCGTCGAGACGTTGGCGTTCAGGATGGCAAAGTCGGCCGGGTGGAACACGCCGTTGCCGACGCCCATCAGCGCGACCAGCGGAAACAGCCAACCGATGCCGGGCGCCAGCGACGCCGCCATCGTGCCCCCGGCAAGCAGCGCCATGCCGCCGAGGAGCACCGGCCGCGCGCCGACCCGATCGACGAGGAAGCCGGCGGCGAACTGGGTCAGTCCGCTGGCCGCGTAGAACACGCCGACCAGCGATCCCAGCAGCGTCCACGAGACGTCGAACTCCGCGCGCAGCAGCGGAAACAGCGGCGGCAGCGCGAGCTGGAAGAAGTGCGACAGCGAATGGGCGAAGCCGACGAGGCCGATGACCCGGGCGTCCCGGCGGAACGAATCGGCGGTCGAGTTATCCAAGGACGGGGCGGCGGTGTAAGTTACGGGCGGCGGAGGTGCACTATAGCGTATCGGCGCCTGCCGCCGGCCCGGTCCCGCGCCGTGCGACGCCCCCACGAGATTCCCCCACCCGAGGCACGACGATGGTCGACAAGATCCGCAAGTCCGACGAGGAATGGCGCGCGCAGCTGTCGCCGGAGCAGTTCAAGGTCGCGCGCAAGAAGGGTACCGAGCGCGCGTTCAGCGGCGAGTACTGGGACAACCACCGGGACGGCACCTACGTGTGCGTGTGCTGCGGGACGCCGCTGTTCGCGTCCGACACCAAGTTCGAATCGGGCACCGGCTGGCCGTCGTTCTGGGCTCCGGTCGCGAAGGACCACGTCGGGGAACACGAAGACCGCGGCCTGTTCATGCGGCGAACCGAAGTCGTCTGCGCCGCGTGCGACGCGCACCTCGGCCACGTCTTTCCCGACGGCCCCGCGCCCACCGGCCTGCGCTACTGCATGAACTCGGCGGCGCTCAGGTTCGAGCCCGAGGCCTGAGCCCCAAGGTTCCGGCCCCATGCGACTGCTGCTTGCCGAAGACGACCCGATGATCGGAGAAGCCGTCCGCCGGGGACTGGTCCAGGACGGGTTCGCCGTCGACTGGGTGCGCGACGGTCACGCCGCCGAGCTCGCCCTCGCCGAGAAGGTGCACGAACTGCTGCTGCTCGATCTCGGCCTGCCGCGCAAGGACGGACTCGACGTGCTCGCCGCGATGCGCCGCCGGGGCGACACGCGGCCGGTGCTGGTGCTGACCGCGCGCGACGCCGTCGCCGATCGCGTCGCGGGACTCGACGCCGGCGCCGACGACTACCTGGTCAAGCCGTTCGAGCTGACCGAGCTCGCCGCGCGCATCCGGGCGCTCGTGCGCCGGCAAAGCGGCCGGGCGGCGCCGCGCATCGATCTCGGCGCGGTGACCATCGATCCGGCCACGCGCGAGGTCTGCGTCGGCGGCTCGCCGGTCGCGCTGTCGGGACGCGAATACGCGCTGCTCGAAGCGCTGGCCGCGCGCCCCGGCGCGATCCTTTCGCGCGCGCAGCTCGAGGAGCGGCTCTACGGCTGGAAGGACGCGGTCGACAGCAACGCCGTCGAAGTGCACCTGTCGTCGCTGCGGCGCAAGCTGCCGCCGGACACGATCCGCAATGTGCGCGGCCTCGGCTGGATGCTGCCCCGACCCTCGACGGCGACGGTCTGACCCCGCCGCCCCCGCAGGCCCGTCCCCGCACGATGACTTCGATCCGACGCGCGCTGCTGCTGCCGCTGGCCGGGGGACTCGCGCTCGCGCTCGTCGTCGCCACCGTCGCCACGTACCTGCGCGCCCGCGACGAGGCCGGCGCGCTGCTCGACGTCCAGCTGACGCAGCTCGCGGCGTCGGTGACCGGGATGCCGTTGGCCGCGACCGCGGTGCCGCGGGGCGGCAACCCGGACAGCCCGCTGGTGGTCCAGGTGTGGAACCGCGACGGCGTCCAGGTCTATCGCTCCCAGGGCGGGCGTGAGGCGCCGGCGCGCGCCGGACCGGGTTTCGCCACTGTCGAAACGCGCGACGGCCCGTGGCGCGTCTACAGCGTGGTCGCCGGCGGCGAGCTGGTCCAGGTGGCGCAGCCGCTGTCGGTGCGCAACGAGCTCGCCGCGAGCCTCGCGCTGCGGACCATCGTGCCGTGGCTGGTCGCGGCGCCCCTGATAGGCCTGCTGCTCTGGTTCGCGATCGCGCGGGCGCTGGCGCCGCTGGAGCGGGTCGCCGCGGCGGTGTCGCGCCGGACGCCGCGCGAACTGGCACCGCTCGCGGCCTCCGGCTGGCCGCGCGAGGTGCAGCCGCTGGTCGACGCGCTGAACTCCCTGCTGGCCCGGCTGGACGCGGCGCTCGCCGCGCAGCGGAGCTTCGTTGCCGACGCGGCGCACGAGCTGCGCACGCCGCTCACCGCCGTGCACCTGCAGGCGCAGCTCGCGGCGCGCGCGACGAGCGAGCCGGAGCGCGCCGCGGCGCTGGCGGCGATGAAGGGCGGGCTGGCCCGCGCGACCCGCCTGTCCGAGCAGCTGCTCGCCCTCGCCCGCGCCGACGAGCCGGGACCGGACCCGACCGGGCCGGTCGACCTCGCGGCAGTCGCCCGCGCGGTGGTCGCAGAGCAGGCGCTGTCGGCGGCGGCGCGCGAGGTCGACCTCGGCCTCGTCGGCGCGGGCGAACTGCCGGTCGTCGTCACCGGCGAGGCCGCGGCGCTGACGACGCTGGTCACTAATCTGGTCGACAACGCGATCCGATACACCCCCGCCGGCGGCGAGATCGACGTCGGGGTCGAGCGGCGCGCCGGCAACGTGCTGCTGGTGGTCCGCGACACCGGTCCCGGCATCCCGGCAGCCGAGCGGGCGCTGGTGTTCGAGCGGTTCGCCCGCGGCCGCGACACTGCGGTCCCCGGCAGCGGCCTCGGCCTCGCCATCGTCCGCCGGATCGCCGACCGGCACGGGGCGACCGTCGCGCTGGACGACGGACCCGGCGGACGCGGACTCGCCGTCACCGTCACCTTCCCGGAGCCGTCTTAATTCAGCCTTAAGTCTCGCGCGCTACCTTGGACTCGTCCGCGGGCGTCGTGCCCGCGTCCGAGGAACCCCAGGAGAGCGCATGCAACCCCACGTCTTCAAACGCAGTCTTCTCGCGCTGGCCGTCGCCGGCGCGTTCGGCCTGGGCGCGATAGCCGCCGATCGCCACGGCGCCGCGCCGTCCGCCAATGCCGCGACGCCCCCCACGTCCTCCGGCGCCACCGCCGCGCGGGCCGCAACGCCTGCCGCCGCGCTGACGCTGCCCGACTTCGCCGACCTGGTCGCGAAGCACGGCGCGGCCGTGGTCGAGGTGAGCACGGTCAAGGGCGCGCCCAAGACCAGCGCGCGCTCCGAGCGTTCGCCGCGCGGTGCGCCGCGCGGCCTGCCGCCCGAGCTGGCGCCGTTCTTCCGCGGCATGCCGCAACCCGACGGGCCCGACGGTCCTGACGGCCCCGACAGCGGACCAGGCCGCGGCACCGGATCGGGATTCATCGTCGGTGCCGACGGCGTCATCCTGACCAACGCCCACGTCGTCGACGGTGCTGACGAGGTGACGGTGAAGCTTGCCGACCAGCGCGAGTTCACGGCCAAGGTGCTGGGCAGCGACAAGGTCACCGACGTCGCGGTGCTGAGGATCGACGCCAAGGACCTGCCGACGGTGAAGACCGGCAATCCGGCCACCACCCGGGTCGGCGAATGGGTCGTCGCCATCGGCGCCCCGTACGGACTCGAGCACACGGTGACGTCGGGCATCGTGAGCGCCAAGTCGCGTTCGCTGCCCGGCGACAGCATCGTGCCGTTCATCCAGACCGACGCCGCGGTCAATCCCGGCAACTCGGGCGGTCCGCTGTTCAACCTCGCGGGCGAAGTGATCGGGATCAACTCGCAGATCTTCAGCCGCTCGGGCGGCTTCCAGGGACTCGCCTTCGCCATCCCGATCGACGTCGCGCTGAACGTCAAGGACCAGATCGTCAAGGACGGCAAGGCGACGCACGGCCGCCTCGGCGTCACCGTCCAGGAAGTCAACCAGGCGCTGGCCGAGAACTTCGGCCTGCCCTCCCCGGCGGGCGCGCTGGTGTCCTCGGTGCAGAAGGGTGGCCCCGGTGCGGCCGCCGGCCTCGAGCCCGGCGACGTGATCCTCAAGCTCGACGGCGAGCCGGTCACCAAGTCATCCGACCTGCCGCCGAAGGTGGCCGCGCTGAAACCGGGCGCGACGGTGACGCTCGACGTCTGGCGTGACGGCAAGGCGAAGGCGCTGAAGGCGACCATCGGCGAGCGCGACCCCGTCCGGACCGCGTCGGCCGACAAGCCCGACGCGTCGCAGGGCAAGCTCGGCGTCGTCGTGCGGCCACTGTCGCCGGACGAGCAGCGCGATTCGAAGGTGGCCGGAGGCGTCGTCGTCGAGGACGTCGGCGGTGCCGCCGCCAAGGCGGGGGTGCGTCCCGGCGACGTGATCGTCTCGGTCAACCGCACGCCGGTCAAGGACCCCGCGCAGCTGAAGTCGCTGGTGGCCGGTGCCGGGAAGACGGCGGCGCTGCTGATCCAGCGCGACGACGGCAGGATCTTCATCCCGGTCCCGCTGGGCTGACGGCGGTCTGGTGCGGGGATGGCACCCCCGCACGGCGACCAGGGCGAGCTCGAAAGGGCTCGCCTTTTTCTCATGTGGCATGACATAAAAGGCGTACATCATATTGTTTTTGAATGATCGGCATGGCGGATGTCTTGCCGTTCGTCGGGCAGTCCGGCGAATCCGTTGACAGCCAATGATATGTAAGTGATATCATTTCGCTATACCCCTGCGATGCCGCGCGGCGGCGACCGGAACAGGGCCAAGAACGAGGAGATTCGAGATGGCACGCAACACCGCAATCAGCGCCCAGGGGACGCACGACGAGTCGCCGATCGGGACGTGGAACGGGTTCGTCGTCCTGTTCGTCGGGCTCGCCCTCGTCGGCGTGGCGGCGTGGCAGCTGTGGTCGACGATCACCGGCGGCCGGCCTTTCTCGCCCTGGTCGTTCGTCGCCGCCGGGACGCTGTTCGTCGTCGCGATGCTGATCCTCGCCGGGCTGTACACGCTGCAGCCCAACGAGGCCGCGATCCTGCAGCTCTTCGGCGCCTACAGTGGCACCACCCGCGTCCCGGGGCTGCGTGCGACCAACCCTTTCTACACCCGCAGGAAGCTGTCGTTGCGGGCGCGCAATCTGAACGGCGAGCGGCTGAAGGTCAACGACAAGCGCGGCAATCCGATCGAGATCGCCGCCGTCGTCGTCTGGCACGTCGAGGACACGGCGAAGGCCGCCTTCGACGTCGACGACTACGAGAACTTCGTCAAGGTCCAGAGCGAGGCGGCCGTGCGGCACCTGGCGTCCAACTTCGCCTACGACGACGACGAAACCCTCGGCGACCAGCGCGAGCCGACGTTGCTGGGCGGCGCCGACATCGTCGCGAAGGCGCTGGTGCGCGAGTTGCAGGCACGGCTCGACCAGGCCGGCGTCGTCGTCGAGGAGGCGCGGCTCACCCATCTCGCCTACGCGCCGGAGATCGCGCAGGTGATGCTGCGCCGTCAGCAGGCCGAGGCGATCATCGCCGCCCGGCAGAAGATCGTCCACGGCGCGGTGTCGATGGTGCAGATGGCGCTGTCCGAACTGTCGGCGAAGAAGGTCGTCGAGCTAGACGACGAGCGCAAGGCGGCGATGGTGTCCAACCTGATGACGGTCCTTTGCGCCGAGGGCGAAGTGCAGCCGGTGATCAACACCGGCACCCTGTACAACGGCTGAGACCGAAAGGGGCAGGCCATGCAACGGATCTCGTTCTTCGCGTTCATCGGGCTGGTCGTCGTCGCCGTCGCGACGATCCTCGCGACCTCGACGGGCCTGCCGGACCCCGTGGCCACCCATTTCGGCAACGGCGGCCGCGCCAACGGCTGGATGAGCCGCGACGGGTACGTGGTGTTCATGGTGGTGATGGTCGTCGGCCTGGCGCTTGCGATGTGGGTATCGATGACGTGGCTGCCGCGCGTCGCGCCGCGCCTGGTCAACATCCCCAACCGCGAAGTCTGGATGGCGGGTCCGGAGCGTGCGGCGGCGCTTGCGTCGCTGGCGGGCTTCGGCATGGCCTTCTCCGCGCTCACGTCCGGGTTCCTGGTCGGCCTGCACCTGCTGATCGTCGCCGCCAATGAAGTCAAGCCGGCGACACTGCCGCAGACGGCCTTCTTCTGGCTGCTCGCCCTCTTCCTCGGCGGCATCGCGGTGCTGGTGGTCACGCTGACGCTGCGCTTCCGTCGTCGGTCCGGCCGCCGCTGATGGCCGAGCGCAAGGCGTTCCTGCTGCGGCTCGACCCCGCGGTCTGGGCGCAACTCGAGCGCCTCGCGCAGACGGAGCTGCGCAGCGTCAACGCGCAGATCGAATTCCTGCTCCGCGACGCCCTCGCCCGACGCGGCGTTGCCCCGAAGCCTCCACCCACCCCCGATTCGACCGAATCGGGGTCAGGTTCAATTTAGGACAACGTCGCCCCTCCGGTACCCGACGGAACGTGCAGCATGGATTGTCCCCTACCCCCGTCGATTTCGCCCTCGTCCAAACGGTCGATGGCGCCGCAGCAGCAAGGGCGAGAGTATGGAATCAGTCGTGTCCCTGCACACCGAAGGGTCATGCTTCGCCGAAATTGGACCTGACCCCAAACCGGGGCGATTCGTGGACGAACGGCGGCTCACCGCGTAAACTCCGCGCCCAATTCGTGCGCCGCCAGAAGCGACCGCCCGAGGCTCACCGGAACCCATTCGGTTCCTGCGGCGTCCCAAAACACAATTTTGCGGAGTTCCCCGATGACCCATGCCGTCCCCGCGCTGCGCGCGGTCGACCTCGATGACAAGTACCAGCTGACGTCGGGCCGCGTCTTCCTGACCGGCGCACAGGCGCTGGTCCGGCTGCTGATGCTGCAGCGCCAGCGCGACGCGCAGGCCGGACTCAATACCGCCGGATTTGTCTCGGGCTACCGCGGATCGCCGCTCGGAGCGGTCGACCAGTCGCTGTGGAAGGCCGCAAAGTTTCTCGAGCGCGAGCACATCCGCTTCCAGCCAGGTCTGAACGAGGACCTCGCGGCGACATCGATCTGGGGCTCGCAGCAGGTCAACATGTTCCCCGGCGCGAAGTACGACGGCGTCTTCGCCATGTGGTACGGCAAGGGCCCGGGGGTCGACCGCTGCGGCGACGTCTTCAAGCACGCGAACCACGCCGGGACCTCGAAGCACGGGGGCGTGCTCGTCCTCGCCGGCGACGACCACGCCGCCAAGTCGTCGACGCTGCCGCACCAGTCCGACCACCAGTTTTCCGCCGCGATGATGCCGGTGCTCTACCCGTCGAGCGTCCAGGAGATCCTCGACCTCGGCCTGCACGGCTGGGCGATGAGCCGCTACTCGGGTCTCTGGGTCGGCTTCAAGTGCGTTTCCGACACGGTCGAAAGCTCGGCCTCGGTCGCCGTCGACACCGACCGCATCCGGATCGTCGTCCCCGACGACTTCCCGCTGCCGTCGGACGGCGTGTCGATCCGCTGGCCGGATCCGTTCCTCGCCACCGAAGCGAGGATGCAGGACTACAAGATCTACGCGGCGCTGCACTACGCGCGCGTCAACCAGCTCAATCGCGTCGTCATCGACAGTCCGCAGCCGCGCCTCGGCATCATCACCAGCGGCAAGAGCTACATGGACGTGCGGCAGGCACTGGACGATCTCGGCCTCACCGAGCGGGAATGCGCCGACATCGGCATCCGCGTGTTCAAGGTCGCGATGCCGTGGCCGCTGGAACCCGAGGGCGTCCGCCAGTTCGCCGAAGGCCTGACCGAGATCCTGGTGGTCGAGGAAAAGCGCCAGGTCGTCGAGTACCAGCTGAAGGAGCAGCTCTACAACTGGCGCGACGACGTGCGCCCGCGTGTCGTCGGGAAGTTCGACGAGAAGGGCGAGTGGACGCGCCCGCACGGCGACTGGCTGCTGCCCGCCGCGTCGGAGCTGACGCCGGCGATGATCGCCCGCGTGATCGCCCAGCGGATCGAGCGCCTCGAGCTGCTTCCGCGCGCGATCGAGAAGATCCGCCAGCGCGTCGACTGGATCAACGCCAAGGAAGCGGCGCTGGACAAGCCGAAGATCAGCCTCACCCGGCTGCCCTACTTCTGTTCCGGCTGCCCGCACAACACGTCGACCGTCGTCCCCGAGGGCAGCCGTGCCACCGCGGGCATCGGCTGCCACGTGATGGCGATCTGGATGGACCGCAAGACCTCGACGTACACGCACATGGGCGCCGAGGGCGTGCCCTGGATCGGCCAGGCGCCGTTCACCAGCGAGAAGCACATCTTCGCAAACCTCGGCGACGGCACCTATTACCACAGCGGGCTGCTGGCGATCCGCGCGGCGGTCGCCGCCGGCGTCAACATCACCTACAAGATCCTCTACAACGACGCCGTGGCGATGACCGGCGGCCAGCCGGTCGACGGACCGATCTCGCCGCAGGACATCGCCCGCCAGACCGCGGCCGAAGGCGTGACCAGGATCATCGTCGTCAGCGACGAGCCGGACAAGTACCCGCCCGGCTACTTCGCCTCCGACATCGCGGTCCATCCGCGCGAGGAGCTCGACGCCGTCCAGCGCGTCCTCCGCGACACCGCCGGCTGCACGATCCTGCTCTACGACCAGACCTGCGCCGCGGAAAAGCGCCGGCGCCGGAAGCGCGGCAAGTATCCGGACCCGGCCAGGCGCGTCGTCATCAACGAGCTGGTCTGCGAGGGCTGCGGCGACTGCGGGGTGCAGTCGAACTGCGTGTCGGTTGCGCCGGTGGAGACGGAGTTCGGCCGCAAGCGCACCATCGACCAGAGCACCTGCAACAAGGACTTCTCCTGCGTGCGCGGGTTCTGCCCGAGCTTCGTCACCATCGAAGGCGGGGCGCTGCGCAAGCCGAAGAAGGCCGAGGCCACGAGCCTGCCCGATCTGCCCGAGCCGGTGTCCGTCGCGTCGTCGGCGGCACCGTACGGCATCCTGATCACCGGCATCGGCGGCACCGGCGTGGTGACGATCGGCGCGCTGCTCGGCATGGCGGCACACCTCGAGAACAAGGGCTGCTCGGTGCTCGACATGACCGGCCTTGCGCAGAAGAACGGCGCCGTCGTCTCGCACGTGCGCATCGCCGACCATCACGACGCGCTGCACGCCACCCGCATCGCCGCCGGCGAGGCCAGGCTGATCCTCGCCTGCGACATCGTCACCGGTGTCGGTTACGAGGCGCTCGCCAAGATGCAGAAGGGCGTCACCCGGGCGCTGGTCAACACCGGGCTGGTGATGCCGGCGCAGTTCACCCGCGACCCGGACCTGCGGTTTCCGCTCGGCTCCATGGAACAGGAGATCAAGGACGCCGTCGCGCCCGGTGACGCAGAGTTCCTCGATGCGTCGAAGCTCGCCACCGGGCTCATGGGCGACTCGATCGCGACCAACCTGTTCATGGTCGGCTACGCGTATCAGCGCGGGCTGCTGCCGTTGTCCGAAGCGTCGATCCTGCGTGCGATCGAGCTCAACGGCGCGGCGATCGAGTCGAACCGGCAGAGCTTCCGCTGGGGCCGCGCCGCAGCCGTCGATCCCGCGCGCGTCACCGCGGCGGCGATCCCGAAGGCGAGGCCCGATTCCCAGCGGCTGTCGTCAACCGTCGACGAGATCGTCGCCCGCCGGGTCGAGTTCCTGACGTCGTACCAGGATGCCGCGTACGCCAAGGCGTACGGCGACGTCGTCGCCCGCGTGCGTGCGGCCGAGGCGAAGGTGATGCCGGGCATCACCGAGCTGACCGAGGCCGTCGCCCGCCACGACTTCAAGCTGCGCGCGATCAAGGACGAGTACGAGGTGGCGCGGCTGTACGCCGAGTCCGATTTCACCGCGCGCATCGCCGCGCAGTTCGAGGGCGACTACAAACTCACCTTCAACCTCGCGCCGCCGCTGCTCGCGAAGGTCGATCCCGTCACCGGCGTGCCGCGCAAGATGACCTTCGGCCCGTGGATGATGGGGGCGTTCCGCACGCTGGCGAAGCTGCGCCGGTTCCGCGGCGGCACGCTCGACTTCTTCGGCCGGACCGTCGAGCGACGGATGGAGCGTGCGCTGCTCCGGGACTACGAAGCCGTCGTCGACGAGCTGGTCGCGAGCCTGCGGCCGGACAATCACGCCCTCGCCGTCGAGATCGCGCAGGTGCCCGAGCACATCCGCGGCTTCGGGCACGTGAAGGAGCGGCACGTGAAGGCGGCGAAGGAGAAGGAAGCTGCGCTGCTGGCGCGGTTCAGGGCGCCGCGGGCACCGGTGCCGGTCGCCGTCGCCGTGCAGACCGTCGCCTGAGCGCGGGCCGGACCGACGCGGCGCCGGCCCGCCCGGCCGACCACCCACCCACCCACCCACCCACCCGCCCGCCCCACCCGCAGGCCACCGCAGTTCACACTCCGCGGCCGCGCTAGAATGCGCGGCTGCGCAATTTCGCGGATTCCCCATGTACCCAGCGTCGTTCGTCTCCAAGCCGAGTGCCCGCCCTGACACCCGCCGCGGTCGAGGTGCCAACCTGCCGGCAGGCGGCGGCGACCGGGCGCGGCGGACGCCGCGTATCGGCCTGGCCGGCACCCTGCTCGCCCTCGTCGCGCCGCTCGCCTGCGCCGCGTCGTTTCTCGGGGTCGAGGTGCCGCCGCCGCTGCCGGCGAAGAACGTCGTCGACACCTACTGGAACACGCCCGTCGACGACCCGTACCGGTTCCTGGAGAACACCAAGGAGGCGGTGGTCCAGGACTGGATGAAGGCGCAGGCCGACGCGACCGAGGCGATTCTCGCCAAGCTGCCGGTGCGGGCCGAGCTCCGCAAGCGGATCGCCGAGATCGACGACGCCGTGCCGACGGTCGTCACCAGCGTCGTGCGCACGACGTCGGGGCGGTGGTTCTTCATGCGGCGCAACGCCGGCGAGAACCAGTTCAAGCTGGTGCGCCGCGACACCCTGACCAGCGACGACGTCGTCCTGGTCGATCCCGACGCGCTGCAGAAGGCGACCGGCAAGCCGCACGCGATCGGCGGGTACTCGGCGTCGCCCGACGGCAAGCGGGTCGCCTATTCGATCTCCACCGGCGGCACCGAGATCGGGTCGCTGCAGGTGCTCGACGCGACGACCGGGAAGGAAGTCGAGGCGCCGATCGACGGCATCCGCGGCAGCGGCGACGTGACCTGGCTGGAGGACGGCAGCGGCTTCTTCTACACGCGGCTGCGCAAGGACTGGGCGAGCGTCGCGGCGACCGAGCGCTTCCTCGACAACCTGACGTACTTTCACCGCCTGGCGTCGACCGCACCCGACCGCGCGGTGTTCGGCCCCGGCGTCGACCCGGCTGTACCGATGCCGCGCACGGCGAGCGGCGATCTGCTTCCCATCAGGGGAACCAAACTGGTTGCGGCGGCGGTCGTCGACGGCGTCAAGCGCGAATGGTCGTTCTTCGTTGCCGATCTGGCCGAGGTGCTCGATGGCAAGGCCCGCTGGAAGCGCGTGTTCGGCGAGGAGGCGAAGATCGTCGCCGCGACGGTCGGCGGCGGCTGGCTGTACGTCAAGACCTCCGCCGACGCGCCGCGCTACAAGGTCCTCCGCCTGTCGCTCGCCGACCTCGATCTCGGCCGCGCCGAGACGGTGATCGCGTCCGGCGACGACGTGATCGTCGAAATGGGCGCGGCGAAGGACGCGCTGTACCTCACCCAGCGCCAGGGGCCGCTGACGCGGCTGCTGCGCGTGCCGCACACCGCGGCCATCGAGCCCGCGCCGGTGGCGCTGCCATTCGCAGGCCACGTGAACCTCGGCTTCACCGCCGCCGACCAGGAAGGCGCGGTGTTCGAGCTCGGGAGCTGGATCCGCTCGTCCAAGTTCTACGCCTTCGAGCCGGCTTCGTCGAAGGTCGCGTTGCTGCCGTTCGAGCCGCCGGGAAAGTTCGACGCGCCGGAGGGCCTGGTCGCCCGCGAGGTGCGCGTCAAGGGCCACGACGGCGTCGAGGTGCCGGCGTCGATCGTGATGCGCGCCGACACCAGGCTCGACGGCAGCAACCCGACCATCCTCTACGGCTACGGAGCGTACGGCACGACGGAGGATCCCGGCTGGAGCCCGCGGCTGCTCGCCTGGCTGGAACGCGGCGGGGTCTTCGTCATCGCGCACGTGCGCGGCGGCGGCGTCTTCGGCGACGCCTGGCATCGTGCCGGCCAGAAGACGACCAAGCCCAACACGTGGAAGGACGGCATCGCGGTCGCCGAGTGGCTGATCGCGCAGAAGTACACGTCGCCCGGCAGGCTCGCCGTGATGGGCGGCAGCGCCGGCGGCATCTTCGTCGGCCGGGCGATGACGGCGCGCCCCGACCTCTTCGCGGCGGCGGTGATCTCGGTCGGCAACACCGACCTGGTTCGCTCGGAGACGCGCGCCAATGGCGTCGCCAACGTGCCGGAGTACGGCACCGTGAAGCAGGAGGACGAGTTTCGCGCGCTGCTGGAGATGAGCCCGTACGCGTCGATCCGCGACGGCGTCAAGTATCCGGCAGCACTCTTCGAGCACGGCGTCAACGACATCCGCGTCGACGTCTGGATGACGCTGAAGACGGCGTCGCGGCTGTCCGCCGCCACCGCCAGCGGCCGCCCGGTGCTGCTGCGGCTCGAGTACGACGGCGGCCACGGCGTCGGTGGCACCCGGACTCAGGGCCAGCTGCGCACCGCCGACCGGTGGACGTTCCTGCTGTGGCAGTTCGGTATCGCCAAGCCGGCGCCGTAGCCATCGCCGTCGGGGCCGACGGCGCGCCGCGGCGCCGTCGCCGCGCGGTCGCCTGACCGAGGCGGCGGCCGGACCGCGCGAATTCGCGCCGGATCCCGCAGATGTATCGGCGTCGAGGCCGCCCGCGGCACCGCCGCGACGGCCCCGCCTGGCGCGAACCCAATGACCGATCCCTCTCCCGCGACGACGCCCGACCCGCCCGGCGCAGACGCACTCGCGCCTGTGCGGACCTGGTTCGCATCGCAGGGGATCACCCCGTTCCCGTTCCAGGAAGACGTCTGGGCGGCGTGGGCGCGAGGCGAGTCGGGACTCGTCCATGCGCCGACTGGCATGGGCAAGACCTGGGCGGCGTGGCTGGGCCCGCTCGCCCACGGCGAGCCCGGCGCGGCCGCCACGCCTCCGCCGCTCGCGGTGCTGTGGATCACGCCGCTGCGCGCGCTGGCCGCCGACACCGGCCTCGCGCTGACGCGTGCCGCGGCCGCGCTACAGCCGCACTGGACGATCGACGTGCGCACCGGCGACACCGCGTCCGGAGCGCGTGCGCGACAGGATCGGCGCCTGCCCACCGCGCTGGTCACCACGCCCGAATCGCTGACGCTGCTGCTCTCGCGCGCCGACTGGCGCGAGCGCTTCGCGCACCTCACGACGGTGGTGGTCGACGAGTGGCACGAGCTGATGGGCAGCAAGCGCGGCGTGCAGGTCGAGCTGGCGCTTGCCCGGCTGCGCGGCGCGCGCGCCGGTCTGCGCGTCTGGGGACTCTCGGCGACGCTCGCCAACCTCGACCAGGCGCTGGCCTGCCTGCTCGGCGCGCGCGGTGCGCCCGGCGGGCGGGTCGTCAAGGGACTCGACGCCAAGACCATCGTCATCGACACCTTGCGGCCGAAGACGATCGAGCGCTTTCCGTGGGCCGGACACATCGGGCTGCGGCTGCTGCCGGAAGTGGTCCGCGCCATCGAAAGCGCCCGCTCGACCCTTGTGTTCACCAACGTGCGCTCGCAGACGGAGATCTGGTACCAGGCGCTGCTCGCCGCGCGTCCCGACTGGGCGGGCCTGATTGCCCTGCACCACGGCTCGCTCGAGCGCGAGGTGCGCGACTGGGTCGAGGCCGGGCTGCGCGACGGCAGGTTGCGCGCGGTCGTCTGCACGTCGAGCCTCGACCTCGGCGTCGATTTCGCGCCGGTCGACCAGGTGATCCAGGTCGGCAGCCCGAAGGGTGTCGCGCGGCTGCTGCAGCGAGCCGGACGCAGCGGCCACCGGCCCGGCGAAACGTCGCGCGTGACCGTCGTGCCGACACACGCACTGGAGCTGATCGAAGCCGCGGCGGCGCGCGAGGCCGCGGCGGAGCGGAAGCTCGAGCCGCGGCCGCCGCTGGCGGGTCCGCTCGACGTGCTGACCCAGCACCTGGTGACCTGCGCGCTGGGCGCCGGATTCCGGCCCGACGAGCTGCTGGCCGAGGTGCGCGACACGCACGCCTACGCAGCGCTGACCGACGACGAGTGGCGCTGGGCGCTCGCGTTCGTCGTCCACGGCGGCGCGAGCCTCAATGCGTATCCCGAATACCGGCGCGTGAGCCTCGACGACGACGGCGTTGCGCGGGTGCCCGACGCGCAGATCGCGCGCCGGCACCGCACGCAGATCGGCACCATCGTGTCCGAGGCCAGCATCACCGTGCGCTTCCGCAACGGGCAGGCGCTCGGTCACGTCGAGGAATCCTTCGTCGCGAGGCTTGCGGCCGGCGACTGCTTCGTGTTCGCCGGCCGGGTGCTGGAATTCGTCCGCATGCGGGAGATGACCGCCTGGGTCCGGCCGGCGCCGGCGCGCGCGGCGGTGGTGCCGCGGTGGAGCGGCGGCAAGATGGCGCTGTCCACGCTGCTCGCCGAACGGACGCGCGGCCTGGTCGCGCAGGCGAAGCTCGGCGTCTTCGCGACCCCCGAGCTCGCGCTGGTGCGGCCGCTGCTCGAGCTGCAGCGGCGCTGGTCTGCGCTGCCCGGCGACGGCGAATGGCTGATCGAGCGGGTGACGTCCCGCGACGGTCACTACCTCTTCTTCTACCCGTTCGAGGGGCGGCTCGCGCATCTTGGATTGGCGACGCTGTTCTCGTACCGGCTCGGGCAGGTCGAGCCGCGTACGTTCAGCCTCACCGTGAACGACTACGGCTTCGGCCTGCTGTCGGCGAGTCCGGTCGACCTGGGCCTGCGCGAGCTCGGGCGCCTGCTGGCGGCGCCGGACGTCGACCGCGACATCCTCGCCGGCATCAATGCCGCCGAGATGGGCCGGCGCCAGTTCCGGGAGATCGCCCGCGTCGCCGGTCTGGTGTTCCAGGGCTACCCGGGACAGGGGCAGTCGTCCCGGCAGCTGCAGGCGTCGAGCGGGCTGCTCTACGACGTGTTCGCCGAATACGACCCGGGGAATCGGTTGCTCGAGCAGGCGTCCCGCGAAGTGCTCGAGCGCCACCTCGAGGCCCCGCGCCTCGCAGCCGCGCTCGACCGGCTGCGGCGCAGCCGCGCCGTCGTCACCACGCCGGCCCGCCCGACGCCATTCGGCTTCCCGCTGATGGTCGACCTGTTCCGTGAAAGGCTCAGCACCGAGGCGCTGGAATCGCGCGTCGCGAAGATGGTCGAAGCGCTCGAGCGCGCCGCGGACCTCGAGTTGGGGGCAGGTCCGGAATTGGGGTCAGGTTGAATTTTGGCGAAGTGGGAGCCGCCGGCAAGTCACGGAAAGGATCGCCTCAATCCTGCGCCGGGCGCACCGAATCCGCCATCATCCGAATGGACGAACCGGACCTACGACTACGCTGTCGCCCTGCCGCGCGCAGCCGGGTGACCGATGCGGCACTCGTTCGCGCTACCATCACGCTTTCCCGATCGGACGCCTCGCCATGCCTGACACCTTCTCCCTCGCCGGACGCGTCGCTCTGGTCACCGGCGCCTATCGGGGCCTCGGCTTCGCCATCGCCCGGGGCCTCGCGCGCGCCGGCGCCGCCGTCGTCCTGAACGGACGCAAGGCTGACGCGCTGACCGCCGCGGCACGTACGCTTGCCGACGAGGGTCTCGCCGTCGGCACCTCCGTTTTCGACGTCACCGACAGCGCCGCGGTACGCGCCTCGATCGCTGCGATCGCCGCGCAACATCACGGCGTCGACATTCTCGTCAACAACGCCGGCATCCAACGGCGGCATCCGATGGTGGACTTTCCCGAAAGCGAGTGGGACGAGATCATCGCGACCAACCTGACCGCTCCGTTCCTGGTCTCGCAGGCCGTGCTGCCGGGAATGATCGAGCGTCGCCGTGGCAAGATCATCCACATCGCGTCGCTGATGAGCGAGCTCGGACGGCCGACGGTGGTTCCCTATACCGCCGCGAAGGGCGGCGTGCGGCAGCTCACGCGTGGCATGGCGGTCGAGCTCGCGCCGCACAACGTGCAGGTGAACGCCATCGCGCCGGGATACTTCGCGACCGAAATGAACCGCGCGCTGCTCGACAACGCGGAGTTCGACGCCTGGGTGAAGAAACGCACCCCGGCCGGGCGCTGGGGCCAGCCGGACGAGATTGCCGGCCTCGCCGTGTTTCTCGCGTCGTCCGCCGCCGATTACATGACCGGCCAGATGCTCGTCATGGACGGCGGGATGAGCGTGGCGCTGTAGCGGTCTCCACTGCATCCGGGTCGACGCCCGCGGCGACCAGCGCCGCGCGCTGCGCATCGGCCTCCGCCACGACGGTGAACGCGCCGGCGAGGTCGGGCGGCACCCGCTTCGGCAACCCGGTAACGCCGTCGACGAATACCCAGACCGTTTCGGCGACGGCCAGTGGCGCCGCCTCGCCTCGGCGCAGGAAGCGATAGCGGCGCGGCGAACTCGTCGCGCGAAATCCGGCGACCCACGTGGCGAGCACCATCGTGTCGCCGGCGAAGGCCGGGCGCAGGTATTCGATGCTGTGCGTGCGGACGAACCAGCCCGCACGCAGCGCGCGATAGCGATCCAGCGGCCAGCCCACGGCCTCCGAATGCAGCGTCGCGACTTCCTGCATCCAGCGGACGAACTCCAGATTGTTGACGTGCCCGTTGACGTCGATCGAGGTCGTGGGAACGGCGAACTGCTGGACGAAGGTGGCGGTCATGGGACCATCATGCGGTTCCACCGTGGACGACCGGAGTGGCCAGCACCGACCATCGCAGCCATCGTCGAATCGTCCACGCGGATGAGTGACACGACGCCGGCGCAGATGCTAGCTTCGACGCATCGGATCACGAACGAAGCGGTGTCGCCCCGTCGAATCATCGCGTCGTCTTGCCGAGCCACGACGCTGCCCAAAATTCGACCTGACCCCGATGCAGACCACGATGAGGCCGGTGATTCAGTCCTGGCCCGACATCTTGCGGTCGAGCAGCCGGTAGAGCCATGACAGGCCGTCCTGCGTGTTCTTGCGCGGCCGGTATTCGCAGCCGACATAGCCGTCGTAGCGCAGTTCCTCGAGCAGGCGGAAGATCCACGCGTAGTTGATCTCGCCGACGTCGGGCTCGTTGCGGCCGGGCACGCCGGCGATCTGGATGTGGCCGATGTACGGCAGCCAGAGGCGCAGCTTCTCGGACAGGTCGCCCTCGACGATCTGCGCGTGGTAGAGGTCCATCTGCACCTTGAGGTTGGGCGCGTCGACCTCCTCGCGTATGGCGTGCGCCTCGGCTTGCGTCGAGTACAGGTAGTTCGGCATGTCGCGCGGATTGAGCGGCTCGAGCAGCACCGTTACATCCTGCTCGGCCGCCTCTTTGCAGGCGAATTGCAGGTTGCGCACCAGCGTCGTGCGTTGGCGGCTGCGCCGCTCGGCGTCGGCGTCGGCCGGCACCACGCCGGCCATCACGTGTACCCGCGGACAGCGCAGCGCCTGGGCATAGCGCAGCGCGGTCGAGAAGCCCGCGGCGAATTCGTGTTCCCGTCCCGGGAGCGAAGCGGTCCCGCGATCGCCGGCGGCGAAATCCCCCGGCGGCCCGTTGAACAGGACGACGTCGACCTTGGCGGCGCTGGCGGCCGCGACCAGGTCGCGCGCCGGGTACTCGTAGGGGAAGGTGAACTCGACCGCGCGGAATCCGGCGTGCGCCGCCTCGGCGAAGCGCTCGAGGAACGGCACTTCGTGGAACAGGAACGACAGGTTGGCACTGAACCGCAGCATCGAAGCGACTCCACGGCACACCGGATCGCGTCGGACCGACGCGGCGGCGGCTTTCGTTACAATCGGCGCGCTAGTTTGCCCCGCGCGCCGCAGCGGCGCAATGATGCCGCTTCGCCCCCCATGCCTCCCGACCCCGCCCCTGCCCCCGGCCTCACGCTGCGTCACTCGCCGGCTACCGCGACGCCCTTCCCCGGCACGGTCGTCACGCTGGCCGGCGAGCGCGTCGTACTGTCCGCACGACGCGCGCTGTACTGGCCGCGCGAGCGCACGCTCTTCGTCGCCGACGTGCACCTGGGAAAGGGCGCGTCGTTCCGGGCCGGCGGGGTACCCGTGCCCCGGGGCGAGCACGGCCGCCGACCTCGCGCGGCTGGCCGCCCTCGTCGCCGACCATGGCGCGACCCGCCTGGTCGTGCTGGGCGATTTCATCCATGCCGCGGCCGGCCGTGTGCCGGCGCTGGACGCCGCGTTTCGCGCGTGGCGCGAGGCGCAGCCGGCGCTCCACCTGCTGCTGGTCCGCGGCAACCACGACGAACGCGCGGGCGATCCGCCGCCCGCGTGGGGGGTCGAGGTGGTGACCGCACCCCATCTCGCGGCGCCTTTCCTGCTGTGCCACGAGCCGAGCGAGCCGCCCACCGGCTTCGCGCTGTGCGGCCACGTGCATCCCGGCGTGCGGGTGGCCGCGGACGGGGACAGCGCGCGCCTCCCGTGCTTCGTCCTCGGACGACGGCGGGCGTTGCTGCCCGCCTTCGGACGAATGACCGGCCTGGCGCTGATCAATCCGGCCCCGGGCGAGACGATCGTCGCCGTGGCTGGGTCGCGGCTGTTCACGCTACCGGCCGGCTGAGGGCCACGGTCGCACCGCAGCGGCCGCCTTCGCGCGGCGCCCCGCCTGCCGATGCCCGCCGATGCTGCGCCGCAGCACAAACATCCAGACCAAACCGCGCCAATCGCCTGTCGCAAAAGCGCAACGTGGGCCCTGCCGTTCGTCGGCGGCTCCGGCGTGGAGAACCTTGTGGACAAGCAGTGGAAGATTAGGGGATATGCCGCGATGGCGCCCGCAGGGGGCTGTTTTTGTTGTCGTTTCGGCGCACTCCTTTTGTGCATCAAAAAGCACTTGCGTTGCGCGAACCGGGCCACTATGCTTTGTGTTCAATCGCCACTTGAACACTAGATGTAGTAGATTTTGATTCCTAAGCAGAAACCGGGCGCAGCCCGGCGCCAGCCCCGGCCAAGGCCCGGGCGCGCCGGCACCGCCGCCGGTGGCCTCGCCCGCAAACCCGCGCCAAGCCTGGGTTTGCGCGAATCGGGCCGGATCGGGGCCGCCACGGTCAAGCGCCTTTACAACGACAAGAAACGACAGGAGAACCCCTCATGCAGATCGCGAGCGCCCCCGCCGCCCCGACGACCGCCTCTTCCCCGCGTGACCTGATGGCCGCCGAACCGGGCACGACGCTCGCCACCGCCACCGATCCTCGCTATGCCGAGTACAAGGTGATCCGCCGCAACGGCTCGGTGGTGAACTTCGAACCGGCGAAGATCTCGATCGCGATGACCAAGGCGTTCCTCGCCATCAACGGCGGCCAGGGCGCCGCGTCCGCGCGCGTGCGCGAGCAGGTCGGCAAGCTCACCGACGCCGTGGTGGCGGCCCTGATGAAGCGCAAGCCCGAGGGCGGTGCGATCCACATTGAGGAGATCCAGGACCAGGTCGAGCTGGCAATGATGCGCGGTGGCGAGCACGAGGTCGCCCGCGCCTACGTGCTCTACCGCGAGCGCCGTTCGCAGGAACGCGCGGCGCAGAAGAGCCAGGCCCGGGCCGGTACCGAGGAAGCGACGATCACCGTCGTCGACAACGGCGTGCGGCACCCGCTGGACCTCGAGCGGCTGACGCGACTGGTCGAGGAATCCTGCGACGGCCTGCCCGACGCCGAGCCGGCCCGCATCCTGAAGGCGACGCTGAAGGACCTGTACGACGGCGTGCCGATGGACGAGGTGCGCAAATGCGTCGTGCTCGCTGCGCGCACGCTGATCGAGAAGGACCCGGCGTATTCCTACGTCACCGCCCGGCTGCTGCTCGACGCGCTGCGCTTCGAGGCGCTGGGCGAGGAAGCGACGCACGCCGACATGGCGACCAAGTACGCCGAGTACTTCCCGCAGTTCGTCAAGCACGGCGTCAAGATCGGCCTGCTCAACGAAGCGCTGCTCCAGTACGACATGGCGAAGCTGGGGGCCGCGCTCAAGCCCGAGCGCGACCGTCAGTTCGGGTACCTCGGCCTGCAGACGCTCTACGACCGCTACTTCCTCGTCGACCAGTACGCGGTCCACGGCAACGCCGGCCGCCGCTTCGAGCTGCCGCAGTGCTTCTTCATGCGCGTGGCGATGGGCCTGGCGCTGAACGAGGTGGACCGCGAGGCGCGCGCGATCGAGTTCTACGACGTGCTGTCGACGTTCGACTTCATGTCCAGCACGCCGACGCTGTTCAATTCGGGCACGCACCGCTCGCAGCTGTCGTCGTGCTACCTCACGACGGTGGCCGACGACCTCGACGGCATCTACGAGGCGATCAAGGAAAACGCGCTGCTGTCGAAGTTCGCCGGCGGCCTCGGCAACGACTGGACCAACGTGCGCGCGATGGGCTCGCACATCAAGGGCACCAACGGCAAGAGCCAGGGCGTGGTGCCCTTCCTCAAAGTGGTCAACGACACCGCGGTCGCGGTCAACCAGGGCGGCAAGCGCAAGGGCGCCGTCTGCACCTACCTCGAGACCTGGCACCTCGACATCGAGGAGTTCCTCGAGCTGCGCAAGAATACCGGCGACGACCGCCGCCGCACGCACGACATGAACACCGCGAACTGGATCCCCGACCTGTTCATGAAGCGCGTGATGGAGGGCGGCGACTGGACGCTGTTCTCCCCGTCCGACGCGCCCGACCTGCACGACAAGTTCGGCCGCGCCTTCGAGGAGGCGTACGTCCGCTACGAGGACAAGGCCGCCCGCGGCGACCTGAAGCTGTTCAAGAAGATCCCGGCGCTGCAGCTGTGGCGGAAGATGCTGTCGATGCTGTTCGAGACCGGGCATCCCTGGATCACGTTCAAGGACGCGTGCAACGTTCGCTCGCCGCAGCAGCACGTCGGCGTCGTGCACAGCTCGAACCTGTGCACCGAGATCACGCTCAACACCGGCCCCACCGAGATCGCCGTCTGCAACCTGGGCTCGGTCAACCTGCTCGCGCACATGAAGCAGGGCCGGCACGGCTGGGACCTCGACCACGCCAAGCTGCAGCAGACGATCCGCACGGCGATGCGGATGCTCGACAACGTCATCGACATCAACTACTACGCGGTCAAGAAGGCGCGCGACTCGAACCTCAAGCACCGGCCGGTCGGACTTGGCATCATGGGCTTCCAGGACTGCCTGCACCTGATGGGCGTGCCCTACTCGTCGGATGCGGCGCTGGCGTTCGCCGACCGCTCGATGGAGGCCGTCTGCTACTACGCCTACTGGGCGTCGACCGAGACCGCCGAGGAGCGCGGCCGCTACTCGTCGTACAAGGGCAGCCTGTGGGACCGCGGCGTCCTCCCGCAGGACACGCTGAAGCTGCTGCGCGAGGAGCGCGGCGGCTACGTCGAGATCGACGAGTCGTCGACGATGGACTGGGACGCGCTGCGCGATCGTGTCCGCGTTCACGGCATGCGCAACTCGAACTGCGTGGCCATCGCGCCGACGGCGACGATTTCCAACATCATCGGCGTCGCCGCGTCGATCGAGCCCGAGTACCAGAACATCTACGTCAAGTCGAACCTGTCCGGCGAGTTCACCGTCATCAACGAGCACCTGGTCGCCGAGCTGAAGAAGCTCGGGCTCTGGGACGAGGTGATGGTCGCCGACCTCAAGTACTTCGACGGCTCGCTGGCGAAGATCGACCGCGTGCCTGCCGAGTTGCGCAAGCTCTACGCCACCGCGTTCGAGGTCGACACCAGCTGGATCATCGAGGCCGGCGCGCGCCGCCAGAAGTGGATCGACCAGGCGCAGAGCCTCAACATCTACATGGCCGGCGCGTCGGGCAAGAAGCTCGACGACACCTACAAGCTGGCGTGGCTGCGCGGGCTCAAGACCACGTACTACCTGCGCACGCTCGCGGCGACGTCGGCCGAGAAGAGCACCGGCCAGGGCGGCGAGCTGAACGCCGTCCCGACGGGCGGCGGCATGGCCGCCGGCGCCAGGGGCAGCGGCGCGGCGTCCGCGCCGGCGGAGGAAGCCGCGCCGAAGTTCTGCGCGATCGACGATCCCACCTGCGAGGCATGCCAGTAGTTACCAGTCGGTAGACCGGGCGCGATCCGACGCGGGCGAGCCAAGACCCGTGCGGCGCGACCGGATGAGAACGGACCCGGGCGCGGATCCAGACAGGCGAAGCGACAACGCGCGACGAGGCCAGAAATGCCGAGCGGACCGGCCGCGGTGCAACGCGGCGGACAACACGGTCCGGAGCAGGTGCAGTGCTGGTGGCGGGTGGGAGAGCCTGCAGTTGGGCACCGCCCGCCGGCTTTTCCCGGTGCAAGCCCGGGGGCGCACGTTCGTCGAACTTCGTCGATGGAGGCTTTCTTGGCCCGATACGAGCAGATTCAGCGGCACGTGATCGAAGCGCGGTATCTCGGAGACTACAAGGTCTGGCTGGAATTCAACGATGGCCGCAAGGGGGTCGTGGACCTGGCGGATGAGCTGCACGGCGAGAACTTCGAGGGGCTGCGCGACCGCGGACGCTTCGCCGACTTCTACCTCGACTACGGACTCGCCACCATCGCCTGGCACCACGGCGTCGACTTCGCCCCGGACTTCCTCTACGACAAGCTGAAGGCCATGCACTGACCCGGCGCCCGCCGTCCGCGGCGGGTCCCGGAACCGCACCCCGAACACGCCGGACCACGGCACCCTGCAAGACCGCATCGCTGCGCCGCACCCACGACCGTACCCACGAGCGTGACCACGACAACCGCCGCACCCGAACGACCACAAGAATGCGCACCAGGAGCTTTGCAACATGCTGAACTTCGACGACGACATCGCCGCCCCCGCCGCCCAGCCGCGCCTGCAGCCCGTGACGCCGGACACCATCCGCGCGCAGGCGTCGGGCAGCATCGGCGGCGGCATCCTCTCGCGCGAGCCGGTGCACGACCTCGAGGTCGAGCGGCAGGCGATGGAGAACGGCTTCCGCCGCGTCCGCATCGAGGACAAGCGCGTCATCAACGGCCACTCCGACGTCAACCAGCTGGTGCCGTTCAAGTACCGCTGGGCCTGGGACAAGTACATCGCCGCCTGCGCCAACCACTGGATGCCGCAGGAAGTGAACATGCAGCGCGACATCGAGACCTGGAAGAACCCCAACGGCCTCACCGACGACGAGCGCCTGATCGTCAAGCGCAACCTGGGCTTCTTCGTCACCGCCGACAGCCTCGCCGCCAACAACATCGTGCTGGGCACCTACCGCCACATCTCGGCGCCCGAGTGCCGGCAGTACCTGCTGCGCCAGGCCTTCGAGGAGGCGATCCACACGCACGCCTACCAGTACATCGTCGAGAGCCTCGGCCTCGACGAGGCCGAGATCTTCAACGCCTATCACGAGATCAAGTCGATCCGCGACAAGGACGAGTTCCTGATCCCGTTCATCGAGGTGCTGACCAACCCCACGTTCAAGACCGGCACGATGGAAGCCGACCAGGCGCTGCTGAAGAGCCTGATCGTGTTCGCCTGCATCATGGAGGGCCTGTTCTTCTACGTCGGCTTCGTGCAGATCCTGGCGATGGGCCGGCAGAACAAGATGACCGGCAGCTCCGAGCAGTACCAGTACATCCTGCGCGACGAGTCGATGCACTGCAATTTCGGCATCGACCTGATCAACACCATCAAGCTCGAGAATCCGCACCTGTGGACGTCGGAATTCCGCGAGGAGATCCGCACGCTGATGAAGAAGGGCGTCGACCTCGAGTACGCCTACGCCGAGGACACGATGCCGCGCGGCGTGCTCGGCCTCAACGCGACGATGTTCAAGGAATACCTGCGCTTCATCGCCAACCGCCGCTGCCAGCAGATCGGCGTCGATCCGCTGTTCGACAAGGCCGACAACCCGTTCCCGTGGATGGCCGAGATGATCGACCTCAAGAAGGAAAAGAACTTCTTCGAGACGCGGGTGACCGAGTACCAGACCGGCGGCGCGCTGTCCTGGGATTGAGCCGCCCGGCGCCGGGGACGGCGCGCCTCCCCGGCGCGACGCGCCGGCTAGCGCGGGCCCGGTGTACCCGCTGCGGGCGGCCGCTACCGCCCCCCGAATTCCATGTTATGCTGCCGTCATAACACGGGAGGCCGTTCCATGCGCGCTCGCATCCGTCTTCGCCTCGCCGCCAGCGTCCTGGTCGCGGCGGGGGTCTCCCTGTTCGCGTCCGCCGCCCACGCCTACGACTGGCTGCAGTACAACTTCGACGCCGCCAAGTCCGGCAACAACACGCTCGAACGCACGCTGCACCGCAACAACGTCGGGCAGCTGGTGCTCAAGTGGCAGGTGACGCTGCCCGGCAATCCCGATGGCTCCGCGGTGCTGCTCGACAACGTGCCGATCGCCGGCGGCCCGGCGCCGGTGGTGTTCGTCAACACCCGCGCCGGCCACCTGCTCGCCTACGACGCGCGCAACGGCAACCTGGTCTGGAGCCGGCAGAACGGTCCCGGCAGCTGCCTCGTCAACGGCAGCACGAGCCGCAACGAGCCGTGCAACATGGTCACGACGCCGGCGATCGACCCCAACCGGCAGTACATCTACACCTACGGCCTCGGCGGCTTCGTCCACAAGTACCAGGTCGCCACCGGCACCGAGGTGACCGGCGGCGGCTGGCCGCAGCTGACGACGCTCAAAGGCCAACACGAAAAGCACGGCGGCGCGTTGGCGATCGCGACCGTCAACGGGACGAGCTTCCTGTACGTGGTCCACGGCGGCTACCCCGGCGACGCCGGCGACTACCAGGGCCACCTGACCACGATCAACCTGACGTCCAACACGCAGGCGGTGTTCAACGTCGCCTGCAGCAACCAGACGATCCACCTGCCACTCAACTCACCGGCCTGCACCCGCACGCAGAACGCGATCTGGGCGCGGCCCGGCGTCGTGTTCCACCCTGCCCTCAACCGCGTGCTGTTCGCGACCGGCAACGGCGCGTACACGGGCAACGTCGGCGGCTTCCACTGGAGCGAGTCGATCCTGGCGCTGAACCACGACGGCACCGGCGCAGCCGGCAAGCCGATCGACGCCTACACCCCCACCAATTTCCAGGCGCTCGACAATGCCGATGCCGACCTCGGCAGCACCGCGCCGGTCATCCTGCCGTACACGACCGGCTCGCCGGTCGCCCACCTCGGCATGCAGGGCGGCAAGGACGGCAAGCTGCGCCTGGTCAACCTCGCGAACCTGTCGGGACAGAACGGCCCCGGCCACCTGGGCGGCGAGATCGGCCCGTTGATCAACATGCCGCAGGGCGGAATCCTGCTGCAGCAGCCGGCGGTCTGGGTCAACCACGCCAACGACTCGGTGTGGACCTTCGTGGCGACCAACAACGGCGCCGGCATCGCCGCGCTGAAGGTGGTCGCCGACGCGGCCGGCAACCTTTCGCTCGCGACCCAGTGGCAGAACACGGTCGCGGCCGGTTCCCCCATCGTGGCGAACAACATTCTGTACGCGACCGGCGGCAACGTGCGGGCGTTCGACGCGGCGACCGGAGTGCAGCTGTGGAGCACGCCGCGCGCCGGCGGGGCGCACTTCCACTCCCCGATCGTCGCGAACGGCGAGCTCTACGTCACCGACAGCAGCAATCGGTTGTCGGCGTTCGCCCTCGCCGGCGCGGGCGCGAACGTCGACGCGCAATCGGCCACCGGGACGTCGTCGAACGTGAACAGCGTGCTCGAACCCGGCGAGACCGTTCAGGTCGCCCCTTCGTTCCGCAACGTCGCGGGCGGCACGATCGCGTCGCTGACCGGCACCGCGACGTCGTTCACCGGACCGGCGGGCGCCGCCTACGCCGTCGGCGATTCGAGTGCCGGCTACGGCACCCTCGCGCCCGGCGCGGCGGCCAACTGCTTCACCGCGACCGGCAACTGCTACCGGGTCAGCGTGAACAATCCGGCCACCCGCCCCGCGCTGAACTGGGTCGCCACGCTCGCCGAAACGCTGTCGACGGGCGACACGCTGTCGTGGCGGCTGCACGTCGGCACGAGCTTCGCGGACGTGCCGACGACGCACATCCTCTACCGCTTCGTCGAGACGCTGGTCCACAACGGCGTGACCGTAGGCTTCGCCGACGGCACGTTCCAGCCTTCGGCCACGGCGACGCGCGCGGCGACCGCGATCCTCGTCGCCCGCGGCGCGGTGGCCCCGAACGGCGACGGGGGCATGGCGCGATACGGCAGCATCCCCTATGCGCCATACGCCGGCGCGTACAGCTGCCAGACGGGCGGCGTGACCCGGTTCGGCGACATCGGCGTCGGCGACGTCGGCTGCAAGCAACTCCACTATCTCGCCTCGCTCGGCGTGAACGTCGGCTTCGAGTGCGGCGTCGCGGGCAACGTCTGCCCTGCGGCGAACACGTCGCGCGCGTCGATGGCCGTGCTGATCGCAGGCGCGATGGCAGGGGGCGACGTCAACGTGCCGCTCGTCGGCACCTTCAACGACACCGGATCGCCGCGCAGCTACGACTGCGCCAATGTTCCCGGCAGCAGCCACTTCACCGACGTCGCCGTGGGCGCCGCGGCGTGCCGCCACGTCAACTACCTGTGGGCGCGCGGCGTCGTGGACGGTTACGGCGACGGGTCGTTCCAGCCCGCGGTCGCCGTCAGCCGGTCGCAGATGGCGAAATTCGTCACCAACGGGTTCCGGCTGGCGCTGTAGGGCCGCTTTTCTCGGTGCAAAGCCCCTGTTTGCGGGCTTCGGTCGGTGCCGGTTGACCTAGGTCAGACGCCTCGAAACCGGTTGGCGCGATCATTGGCGCATGCCAGCACGCTCGCCCGATGTGCGGGTCGACCCGTTCCTGGATCGCGTCCTCGCGCTCCACGGCGCGAGTGAAGTCGCGTTGGTGCAGATTCTGCGCGACGCGCAGGTCCGGGACGGCTGGCTACCGGCCGGCACCATCTCCTATCTCGCCTCGCGTCTCGGCGTGCCGCGCGCACGCGTCGAAGGCGTCGCCAGCTTCTACAGCTTCCTGCATCTAGCGCCCGTCGGACGCTACCGCGTGCTGTTCTCGGACAACATCACCGACCGCATGGCCGGCAGCGAGGCGCTGCTGCTGCGCCTTTGCAAGAGCCTGTGGCTCGAGCGCGGCAAGACCTCGGAGGACGGGCTGGTCTCCGTCGAGACGACCTCGTGCACCGGGATGTGCGATCAGGCGCCGGCGCTTCTCGTCAACAACCGCGCGATCCCGCGGTTGACACCGGAGCGAGTCGACGAAGTCGCCGAGCTGATCCGCATGCAGGTGCCGCTGGCCGAATGGCCCACCCGCCTGTTCGAGGTCGCCGACAATGTGCGCCGCGAGGACATCCTCCTCGGCGCACGCATCGAGCCGGGAGAAGCGCTTCGCGCCGCCGTCGCGCGCGGGCAGCAGGACGCGCTGGAGCGGGCGTCCAACGACCGGTCCTGGCGCGAGCGCATGCCGTCGATGCCGCAGGGACCGGCGCTGACGCTCGAAGAGATCAAGCGTTCCAACCTGCGCGGGCGAGGCGGCGCCGGATTCACCACCGGGCTCAAGTGGGAGGCCTGCCGCAGCGCCGCAGACAAGCAGCATTACGTGGTCTGCAACGCCGACGAAGGCGAGCCCGGCACGTTCAAGGACCGGGTGCTGCTCGCGCGCCGCCCGGACCTCGTCTTCGAAGGCATGACGGTCTGCGCGTACGTCATCGGCGCGACGCAGGGCTTCCTCTACCTGCGCGGCGAATACGAGCACCTGGCGGCCCCCCTCCGGGCGACGCTCGAGCGGCGACGGGCCGCGGGGCTGCTCGGCACCGCGATCGCCGGCGAAACCGGATTCGACTTCGACATCGCCATCCACGTCGGAGCGGGCGCCTACGTCTGCGGCGAGGAGTCGGCCCTCATCGAGTCGCTCGAGGGCAAGCGCGGCATTCCGCGCAATCGCCCGCCCTACCCGGTGACCCACGGCTACCTCCAGCGGCCGACCGTGGTGAACAATGTCGAGACCTTTGCCGCAGCGGCGCTGATCGCGCTGAAGGGCGGCGACTGGTACCGGTCCGTCGGCACCGCGCGTTCGGCGGGGACCAAGCTTCTCTCGGTCGCCGGCGACTGCTCGCGGCCCGGCATCTACGAGTACCCGTTCGGGGTGACGGTGCGGCAGGTACTCGCCGACTGCGGCGCCGAGAGGGCGCAGGCCGTCCAGATCAGCGGGCCGTCGGGCATATGCATCGACGCCGGCGAGTTCGATCGTCGGATCGGCTTCGAGGATCTGCCGACAGCCGGCGCCTTCACCGTCTTCGACGAGTCGCGCGACATGTTCGAGGTCGCCCGCAGCTATGCGCAGTTTTTCGCCCACGAGAGTTGCGGCTTCTGCACCCCCTGCCGCGTCGGCACGACGCTGCTGCGCAACATCATGGACAAGCTCCATGAGAACAGGGGATCGCAGTACGACCTCGACCGCATCGGCCGGCTCAACCACCTGCTGCAGGCGTCGAGCCACTGCGGTCTGGGGCATACCGCCTGCAATCCGCTGCTCGACACCCTGAAGCGATTCCGGCCGGCCTACGAGCGGCGGCTGCAATCGCACGACTTCGCTCCCGCGTTCGACCTCGACGGCGCGCTGGCCCGCGCACGAAGGATGACCGGGCGCGACGACGCCGGCGCCCACTTCGGACCCCAATGATGGACCACGCCGCAATCCCCTCGACCTTCCTGCTCGACGGCGAGCCCGTGCCCTTCGCCCCCGGGCAGACGGTGATGCAGGCAGCCCTCGCCGCCGGACATTACATCCCGCACCTCTGCTACCACCCGGACTTCGCGCCGCACGGCAGCTGCAAGATCTGCACGGTGCGGGTCGACGGACACACGGCCGCGGCGTGCACGATGCCGGCGCAGCCCGACCTCGAAGTCGAGAGCAACACCGAGTCGCTGAACGAGAACCGGCGCACGCTGGTGCAGATGCTGTTCGTCGAGGGCAACCACTTCTGTCCGTCCTGCGAGAAGAGCGGCAACTGCATGCTGCAGGCGGTGGCGTACGACCTCGGCGTGCTCTCCGCCGACCTCGACCACTTCTTCCCGAACCGGCCGGTCGATGCGTCGCACCCCGACATCCTGCTCGATTTCAACCGGTGCATTCTCTGCGAGCTTTGCGTGCGCGCGTCGGATGAAGTCGACGGGAAGCACGTGTTCGCGCTTGCCGGACGGGGCCTCGCCAAGCGGCTGATCGTCAATGCGGAGTCCGGGAGACTCGCCGACACCGACATCGCCACGGACGACAAGGCGCTGGACGTGTGCCCGGTCGGCGTGATCATCCGCAAGCGCGTGGGCTTCGCCGTCCCCATCGGCAAGCGTCGCTACGACCTGCGGCCGATCAGCGCCCAGGCGCTCGACGATGCGCCGCGCGCCCCGCTGCCGGCCGCCTGGAAGCCGCGATGAGCGCCGCCACCACCACCCCGCCCGTCGGCCGCAAGCTGCGGGTCGCAACCACGTCGCTCGCCGGCTGCTTCGGCTGCCACATGTCCCTGCTCGACATCGACGAGCGGCTGTTCGCGCTGCTCGAGCAGGTCGAGTTCGACCGCTCGCCGCTGACCGACATCAAGCACTGCGGTCCCTGCGACATCGGCCTGGTCGAGGGCGGCGTCTGCAATGCGGAAAACGTGCACGTCCTGCACGAGTTCCGTCGCAACTGCAAGATCCTCGTCGCGTTCGGAGCATGCGCGGTCACGGGCGGGCTGCCGGCGCAGCGCAACCACCTCGACCTCGGGATCTGCCTGCAGGAGGTCTACGTCACCGAACCGGGTCTCGCGAAGGGCTGCATTCCCAACGACCCGGAGCTGCCGCTGCCGCTCGACCAGGTGCACCCGCTGCACGAGGTCGTGAAGGTCGACTACTTCCTCCCGGGGTGTCCGCCGTCGGCCGACGCGATCTGGAGCTTCCTGACCGACCTTATCGCCGGACGCACGCCCAGGCTCGGTCACGGCCTCATCCACTACGACTGACGGCACCCATGTCCTTCGAACTCGAAACCGCCGCCCAGCCCGCCGGACTGCGCCGCGTCGCGATCGACCCCGTGTCCCGCGTCGAGGGGCACGGCAAGGTCACCATCCTGCTCGACGCCGACGACCGCGTGCACCAGGTGCGGCTGCATATCGTCGAGTTCCGCGGCTTCGAGCGCTTCGTGCAGGGCCGGCCATATTGGGAATTGCCGGTGATGGTGCAGCGGCTGTGCGGCATCTGTCCGGTGAGCCACCACCTCGCCGCGGCCAAGGCGCTCGACGTCATCGTCGGCGCCACGCACCTCACGCCCACCGCGGAGAAGATCCGCCGCCTGATGCACTACGGGCAGATATTGCAGTCGCATGCGCTGCATTTCTTCCACCTGGCCTCGCCGGACCTGCTGTTCGGGTTCGACTCGGACGCGGCGAAGCGCAACATCGTGGCGGTCGCCGCCGAGCACCCGGACATCGCGCGAAAGGGCGTGCTGTTGCGCAAGTTCGGCCAGGAGGTCATTCGCGTCACCGCGGGCAAGCGCGTGCACGGTACCGGCGCGATCCCCGGCGGCGTCAACAAGGCGCTGACGCGCGAGGAACGCGACGCGCTGCAGGCGGACGCCTACACCATGATCGGCTGGAGCCGCGAGGCGGTGGCGCTGGTCAAGCGCCTCCACTTCGCCAACGCGAGCCTGTACAACAGCTTCGGTGCGTTCCGTTCCAACCTGCTGTCGCTGGTCGCCGACGACGGCGCGCTCGACCTCTACCATGGCGGGCTCCGGGCGCGCGACGCCGGCGGCAAGCTGATCTTCGACCACGTCGACTACCACCGCTACTGGGACCAGATCACCGAGGAGGTGAAGCCCTGGTCGTACATGAAGTTCCCTTACCTGCGCACGCTAGGGCCGGACGAGGGCTGGTACAAGGTCGGCCCCCTGGTGCGCGTGCAGAACTGCGACCACATCCCCACGCCGCTCGCCGACGCCGAGCGCCGCGAGTTCGTCGACTACGGCGGCGGCACGCCGATCCATGCCACGCTGGCGTACCACTGGGCGCGGATGATCGAGATGCTGTTCGCCGCCGAGGAGATCAAGGCGCTTCTGCACGACGACGACCTGCTGGGCGACGATCTCGTGGTCAAAGGCGAGCGGCAGCGGCGCGGCGTCGGCGTGATCGAAGCCCCGCGCGGCACGCTGATCCACCATTACCGGATCAACAACAACGACCAGGTGATGCGGGCGAACCTGATCGTGTCGACGACGCACAACAACCAGGCGCTCAACGAGGCGATCCGGCAGGTCGCGAAGCGTTACCTGGACGGGCGCAAGCTGACCGAGGGGCTGCTCAACCACATCGAGGTCGCGATCCGCGCGTTCGATCCGTGCCTTTCCTGCGCCACGCACGCGCTGGGACAGATGCCGCTCGCGGTCGACCTGGTCGACGCCGAAGGGGCCTGCCTCGACCGGCTGCAGCGCGGCAGCGACGGCGCCGTGTCGCAGCCCCTGCCGACGTGACGTCCCCCCGCGTCGTGGTGCTGGGCTGGGGCAACCCGAGCCGGGGCGACGACGCTCTCGGCCCCAAGTTCCTCGTCCGCGCCGAGGCGATGGCGGCGGGCGCCCCCGGCGCTTTCGAGTTCGTCACCGACTTTCAGCTGCAGCCCGAGCACGCGACCGACCTCGACGGGCGCGACCTGGCGCTGTTCGTCGACGCAAGCCGCGGCCTCCCCTCCCCGATCGCGTTCACCGAGGTCGAGCCGCAGCGGGACGCGACTTTCACCACGCACGGGATGAGCCCCGCGGCGGTGCTGGCCGCCTTCCGCGCCGCCTTCGGCCGCGAGCCGCCTGCGGCGTTCCAGCTGGCGATCGCGGGCGTCGGCTTCGAACTGGGCGCCCCGATGAGCGACGAGGCGGAGCGCCACCTCGTCACGGCACTTGCGCTGTTCGCCCGGCTCGCCGCGACGCCAACGGCCGCCGCCTGGCGGCTGTTGGCGCAGTCCGCGTAAGCTGCCAGCCGGATCACCATCGCTATTTCTTCTGCGCGGCGTCTTTCCAGGCCTGCAGCGCACCGAGCATCCGCTCGACGTGCTTGCCGGGGTTCAGGCTCATGTAGTGGTAGACGACCTGCCCGTCCGGCGCGATCACGTAGGAGATGCGGTTCGCGAACTCCGGCCGCGTCTGCATCACCGCGTCGAAGGCCTTGACCACCGTGCCCGCCTCGTCCGAGGCCACCGGAAATCGGCTCTGGCAGGACTGGACCGAAAATTTGGTTAAGGTCTCGATGTCGTCGCGCGACACACCGACGACCGAGGCGCCCAGCGCCTCGAACTGGCCGACGGCCTCGGCGAACTGGTGGGCTTCGAGAGAGCAGCCGTCCGAGTAGGCGGCGGGGAAGAAATACAGGACGACCGGCCCGCGCTTCAGCGATTCGGCAAGCGAATACTTGTACACTTTGCCGCCGAGCGCCGCGTCGGTCGTGAAGTCGGGCGCGCGGTCGCCGATGTCCAGCGCCGCGTGAACGGGACCCGCAAGCAGGAGCGCCAGGACGGCTGGTCCAAGGAATCGGTTCATCGTGTGCACCTCTCTGTCGATCGGATTCTATCGCGCCTGCTCCGCCGCCGGCCTCGGAGTCGTCGCCGCCCGGGCCCGCTGCATCCGCGCCGCCGGGGGTTCGCGACGCGGCCTGGCATGCCGGGGCCCTTCCGTCGGTCGGCCCGGCCCGTCGCGACCTTACGCCCGCCGCGCGCTCGCCGGGTTCGCGGTGGCGGCTGCAGCACTGCTGGCGGGCTGCGGGACGCTCCCGCCCAGGATCGAGCGCGAGCCGGTGACCGCCCTCGCGCCGGCCCCGGAAACCCCGCTGGCGCGCATCGTCGCGGCGTCGCAGCCCTCGCCCGAGCTCACCGGATTCCGGCTGATGCCGCTGGGCGTGTATTCGCTCGACGCGCGGATCGAACTCGCGGACCGGGCGAGCCGGTCGCTCGACCTGCAGTACTACCACATCCACAACGACGAGACCGGCCGCCTGCTGCTGCGGCACCTGCGCGACGCCTCGCGGCGCGGCGTGCGCGTGCGCCTCCTCGTCGACGATCTCTACACTTCCGGTGCCGACCCGCTGTTCCGCAGCTTCGCCGCGTTTCCCGGCGTCGAGGTGCGGCTGTTCAACCCGTTCTGCTGCGGGCGCGACGGGCTCGCCTCGAAGTTCGCCGCGTCACTGTTCGACCTGAGGCGCGTCAACCGCCGGATGCACAACAAGCTCTTCATCGCCGACGGGGTGGTCGCCGTCGCCGGCGGGCGCAACATCGCCGACGAGTACTTCATGCGCAGCGCGTCGGGGAACTTCGTCGACATGGACGCGCTGATGGTCGGCGCCGTGGTGCCGCGGCTGGCCGCCATCTTCGACGCCTACTGGAACAGCCCCGAGGTCTACCCGATCGAGGCGATCGTCGCGTCGGCGGCCGAGCCGGCGGCGCTGCGGCGCCAGTTCGATGCGCTCGTCGACGAGGGCGCCCAGATGATGAAGCTGACGCTGCCGCCGATCGACGTCCTGGGCTACGGCGGGATCCGCGACGACCTCGACGACGGCCAACTGGGGCTGATCTGGGGCACCGCGGTCGCGTTCGCCGACCCGCCCGGCAAGGCGAGCGAGCCGTCCGACGACAAGGCGCGCGCCATGAGCGTCCAGATGAACGTGATGGACCTCGTGGCGCAGGCGCGGCGGGACGTCTACATCACGTCGCCTTACCTGATCCCGGGAACGATGGGCGTGGCGACGTTCGCCGAGCTCGGCCGCCGCGGCGTCAAGGTGACGATCCTGACCAATTCGCTCGCGGCGACCGACGAGCCGCTGGTGCACACCGGCTACGCGCGCCATCGCGAGGCGATGCTGGCGGCGGGCGTCGATCTCTACGAACTCAGCCCCGTACGCATCCAGAGCAACCGCCGGCTCGGCTTCGCCGGGTCGTCGCTCGGACGGCTGCACGCCAAGACCGCCGTCATCGATCGCGAGACCGTGTTCATCGGGTCGATGAACCTCGACCCGCGCTCGGCCAGCAAGAACACCGAGCTGGGCGTGATCGCGACCAGCCCGCAGCTCGCCAGGGAGGTGATCCGCGTCATCAACCTGTCGAAGCTGCAGAGCGCGTACCGGGTCCGCTTCGGGCCCGACGGCCGCAGCCTCGAGTGGCTGACGATGGACGACGACGCCGAGGTGATCCTCACGCAGGAGCCCGACTCGACCCTCTACCTGCGCCTGCAGAACCTTCTGGTCGCGCCGTTCGTGCCCGAGCAGCAGCTCTAGCCGGCCGGCGGCGGACGTCGAGCGCGCCCGGGTCCGCCGACCGCCGGCATTGTGTGGTTGAATCGGGGCTTGCTCGGGCGCTTCCGCGGTCCCCGCCATGACCTTCGTCGAACTCGTCGCGTTGCTCGCCGTCGCCACCGTCGGCTGGCTGGTCTGGACCGGCCTCCAGGCCCGCGAGGCCGCCAACGTGGCGATGCGCGCCGCGTGCAAGGCCGAGGGTCTGCTGTTCCTCGACGACACCGTGGGCCTGCAGTCGATGCGGCCGGTCCGCGACGACGAGGGCCGCATGGCGCTGCGCCGCGTCTACGGCTTCGAGTACAGCGACGACGGCGACAATCGCCGCAAGGGCAGCGTCGCGCTGCTCGGCGACCGCGTGATCATGGTGGACGTCGGGCTGCGCGCGGTGCCGGAGGACGCGACGCTGCACTAGCGGGCGAATGGGCGCCGCCGGGTCGAGGCGTTACACTGGATGCCTCCCGGCGCCCTCGCCCGGCGCGAAAGCAAGAATGCCCAAGAACTACTCCGCGGGCGGCCGCAGCGCGCCGCCCGGCGCCTCCGAAGGCGGTCCCGGCGCGCCCTCGGGCCGGACGCCCCAGTCCTGGCGCGAGCGCTTCGGCGCGCTCCGCAACCTGCCGCCGTTCCTGAAGCTCGTCTGGCAGACGAGCCCCGCCCTGACGCTGGCGCTGATCGTGCTGCGCGTGGTCCGCGCGCTGCTGCCGGTGGCGTCGCTCTACGTCGGCAAGCTGATCATCGACGAGGTCGTCGGCATCGCCGGCTCGGCGTCGGCGGGCGACACGCTGCAGCAGTGGCTGGCGAGCGGGCTGGTCGATCGCATCGCGCTGCTGCTCGCCGTCGAGTTCGGGCTCGCGGTGCTGTCCGACGTGCTCGGCCGCACGGTGTCGCTGCTCGACTCGCTGCTGTCGGAGCAGTTCTCCAACGCCACCAGCCTGCGCCTGATGGAGCACGCCGCGACGCTCGACCTCGAGGACTTTGAGGACAGCGAGCTGCAGGACCGGCTGGATCGCGCGCGAAGGCAGACGATCGGCCGCAACACGCTGCTGGGACAGGTCTTCGGCCAGGCGCAGGACATCATCACCATCCTGAGCTTCGGCGCGACGCTGGTGCTCTACGCGCCGTGGCTGATCGCGCTGCTGGCGCTGGCGCTGGTGCCGGCGTTCCTCGGCGAGGCGCACTTCAACGCGCAGAGCTACACGATGAATTACCTGCGCGCGCCGGAGCGCCGCGAGCTCGACTACGTTCGCCAGACCGGCGCCAGCGTCGAGACGGCGAAGGAGGTGAAGGTCTTCGGGCTCAACGGCTTCCTGATCGATCGCTACCGGCGCCTCGCCGCCGACTTCTACGCGGCCAACCGCGGGCTCGCGATCCGGCGCGCGGGCTGGGGCAGCGTGCTCACCGCCATCGGCACCGTCGGCTACTACGTCGCCTACGCGTACATCGTCTGGCGGACGCTGCACGGCGACTTCAGCATCGGCGACCTCACCTTCCTCGCCGGGTCGTTCCGGCGGCTGCGCAACCTGCTGGAGGGGCTGCTGATCGGGTTCTCGTCGGTCGCGAGCCAGGCGCTCTACCTCGACGACCTGTTCTCGTTCTTCGAGATCCGGGCCGAGATCGTTTCACCGCCGAATCCGCGGCCGTTTCCAAACCCGATCCGCGAGGGGTTCCGCTTCGAGGATGCGGGCTTCCGCTATCCCGGCGCCGAGCGCTGGGCCGTCCGCCACCTCACGTTCGAGTTGCGCGTCGGCGAGGTGCTGGCATTGGTGGGCGAGAACGGCGCTGGCAAGACGACGCTGGTGAAGCTGCTGGCGCGGCTGTACGACCCCGACGAAGGGCGCATCCTGCTGGACGGGCACGACCTGCGCGAATACGACGTCGCGACGCTGCGCGCGAACATCGGCGTCATCTTCCAGGACTTCGTCCGCTACCACTTGAGCGCCGCGGACAACATCGCCGTCGGACGCATCGAGTCGCGCGGCGACCGCGCGCGCATCGTCGCAGCCGCGCAGCGGAGCCTCGCCGACGAGGTGATCGACAAGCTGCCGGCCGGCTACGACCAGATCATCGGCAAGCGCTTCCGCACCGGCATCGACCTGTCCGGCGGCGAATGGCAGAAGATCGCCATCGCCCGCGCGTACATGCGCGACGCCGACGTGCTGATCCTCGACGAGCCGACCGCGGCGCTCGACGCGCGGGCCGAGTTCGAAGTGTTCCAGCGCTTCAAGGAACTGAGCCAGGGCAAGACCGCGGTGCTGATCTCGCACCGCTTTTCCAGCGTGCGCATGGCCGACCGCATCCTGGTGCTGGCCGACGGACAGGTCGAGGCCGCGGGCACGCACGCCGAGTTGATGGCGGCCGGCGGGCGCTACAAGGAGCTGTTCGAGCTGCAGGCGGCGGGGTATCGCTGACGCGCGCCCCGGCGCGCCGGCGGAGGGTCCGGCGCCGCGCTGGCGTCCCGCCGGACGCATGCCGGCGTGACCGCCGGCGCGCGGTCGGTCGTCAGCCCGCCTTCGCCACCGGGATCGCCCGCACCGACAGCACGCCTTCGATGGCGGCGATCGCCTTGACCACCGCCGCCTCGACCGGGCTGTCGACGTCGACCAGCGTGTAGGCCATCTCGCCGCGCGACTTGTTGACCATGTTGTGGATGTTGAGCCCCGCGTGCGCCATCGCCGACGAGATCTGGCCGAGCATGTTGGGCACGTTGGCGTTGGCGACGGCGACGCGGTACGGCGACTCGCGCGGCATCTCGACGTTGGCGAAGTTGACGGCGTTGCGGATGGTGCCGTCCTCGAGGTAGTCGCGAACCTGGTCGACGACCATGATCGCGCAGTTCTCCTCGGCCTCGGCCGTCGACGCGCCGAGGTGCGGCAGCGCCACCACGTTGGGCTCGCCGATGAGGCCCGCCCCGGGAAAATCGCAGAGGTACGCCTTGAGGTGCCCGGACCGCAGCGCCGCGACGACGGCAGCGTCGTCGACGATGGCGTCGCGGGCGAAGTTCAGCAGCACGCTGCCGTTCTTGGCGGCGGCGAGGCGCTTGGCGTCGATCAGGTGGCGGGTCACCGGCAGCAGCGGCACGTGCAGCGTGACGAAGTCGGCGTGCTTGAGGACCTCCTCGATCGAGTGCGCGCGCCGCACGCTCGACGGCAGCCGCCACGCGGCGTCGACGGTGATCTCGGGGTCGAAGCCGATGACCTTCATGCCGAGCTTGATCGCGGTGTCGGCGACCATGCTGCCGATCGCGCCCAGCCCGACGATGCCCAGCGTCCGCTGCGGCAGCTCGATGCCGGCGAACTGCTTCTTGCCGTCCTCGACCCGGGCCTCGAGGTCCGGCGCCGAGGGGTCGAGCGCGTCGACGTAGCGGACCGCGGGGATGATGTTGCGGGCGGCCAGCAGCAGCGCGGCGAGCACCAGCTCCTTGACGGCGTTGGCGTTGGCGCCCGGCGCGTTGAACACCGGCACGCCCCGCTTCGACATCTCGGCGACGGGGATGTTGTTGGTCCCGGCGCCGGCCCGGCCGATCGCCTTGACGCTGGCGGGGATCGCCATGCCGTGCATGTCGAACGAGCGCAGGATGATGCCTTCCGGCTGCTCGACGGTCTTGCCGACGTTGTAGCGCGCCGCGGGGAAGCGATGCAGCCCCTGGGCGGAGATCTGGTTCAGCGTGAGGATGCGGATGCGGTCCATCGCGGTCAGCCCCGCTCGCGCTCGAAGTCCTGCATGTAGGCGACCAGCGCCTGCACGCCCTCGATCGGCATCGCGTTGTAGATCGACGCGCGCATGCCGCCGACCGACCGGTGGCCCTTCAGCTGCACCATGCCGCGCTGCTTCGCGCCCTTGAGGAACGCTTCGTCCAGCGCCTCGTCGGCGAGCTTGAACGGCACGTTCATCCGCGACCGGTCCTCGCGCTGCACCGGGTTGGAATAGAAGCTGCTCTGGTCGAGGTAGTCGTACAGCAGCTTCGACTTGGCGATGTTCTCGCGCTCGATCGCCTCGACGCCGCCCTTGTGCAGCAGCCACTCGAACACCAGCCCGGCGATGTAGATGGCATAGGTCGGCGGCGTGTTCAGCATCGACTCGGCCTCCGCCTGCTCCTTCCAGTGGAACGCCGACGGCGTGATCGGCAGCGCGCGGTCGAGCAGGTCGTCGCGGACGATGACGATGGTCAGCCCCGCCGGCCCGATGTTCTTCTGCGCCCCGCCGTAGATGACCCCGTACTTCGCGATGTCGAGCGGCCGCGACAGGATGTGCGACGACATGTCCGCCACCAGCGGCACGTTGCCGGTGTCGGGCGTCCACTGGTATTCGACGCCGCCGATGGTCTCGTTGGTGCAGACGTGGACGTACGCGGCGTTCGGGTCGAGCTTCCACGTGTCCCGCGCCGGCACGTAGGTGAAGTTGCGGTCCTCGGCCGACGCGGCGACGTTGACCCTGGCGTACTTTTTCGCCTCCTTGATCGACTTCTTCGACCACTCGCCGGTGTTGACGAAATCGATGCTGCTGCGCTCTCCGAGCAGGTTCATCGGCACGATCGCGTTCTCGCCGATCGCGCCGCCCTGCAGGAACAGCACCTTGTAGCTGGCGGGGATCGCGAGCAGCGTGCGCAGGTCGGCTTCGGCCTTGGCCGCGATGGCGATGAATTCCTTGCCGCGGTGGCTCATCTCCATCACCGACATGCCGCTGCCCTGCCAGTCGAGCATCTCGGCGGCGGCCTGGCGCAGCACGGGTTCGGGGAGCACGGCGGGGCCGGCGCTGAAGTTGAAGACTCGCATGTTCGGATTCCGGTTCGGTGGGTGGGTATGGGAACCGGCAATTGTAACCGCCCGGCAGCGGCCGCCGGGAGTGACCCGTTGCCGCGGCCGGCGCCCACGCCGGGCCGGCCACGCCCGCGGCCGGAAACCGCTTGCCGGGAGCCATGCGGGCGCCGTACGCTCGAACGAAACCGCAACCGCGTCCGCAATCGCGTCCGCAAACACCACCGCCGCCGTCACCTCTGCCGCTGCCGCCGCCACCACCACTGCCGCCATGCCCGCCCCGCCCCGCCCGACGCTCGTCGACCTCCTGCAGATCGTCGACATCCGCACCAAGATCGTCAGCCTCTCGTCGCTGGCGATCGGCACCGCGTATGCGGCCGCGGCCTGGCGGGTGTTCAGCCCCGGCGCGTTCGCGCTGATGCTGCTGGCGACGCTGTTCGTCGACATGGGCACCACGGCCTTCAACAGCTACTACGACTTCCGCGCCGGCGTCGACACCGCCGAGACCGACGTCGAGCGATGGAAGGCGCTGGTGCAGCGCGGCATCGATCCGGCGTTGGCGCTGAAGCTGGCGTGGGCGCTGTTCGGCCTCGCGGCGCTGGCCGGCCTCGCCCTCGGCGCGCGGGTCGACTGGCGGATCGTGCCGGTGGGTGCGGCGTCGATGCTGGTCGGGTTGCTCTACAGCGGCGGACCGCGACCGATCTCGCGCCTGCCGGTCGGCGAGGCGTTCGCCGGGGGCCTCCTCGGCCTGGTGCTGATCGCCGTGGCGGCGTACGTCCAGCAGCCGTCGCTCGATCACCGCGTGTTGTGGCTGGGTCTGCCGTCGAGCGTGCTGATTGCGACCATCCTGTCGGTCAACAATGCCTGCGACATCGTCGGCGACGCGAAGGCGGGGCGACGGACGCTGGCGATCGTGCTGGGCCACGACGGCGCGGCGCGGCTGATCCGGGTGCAGGCGGCGCTGGCCCTCGCCGGCGCCGTGGCTCTGGTGCCGCTCGGCGTGCTTCCGGTCAGCGCGCTCGCGCCGCTGGGATTCGCCGCGATTTTCGGCGCGCGGACGCTGGCGACGATGCAGCGGCGCGGCTATTCGCACGCGACCAAGGCCGCGGCGATGGGTGGCATCTCGACCGTATTCCTCGCCGGTACGGTGGCGCTGCTGGTCGCCATCGCATTCAAGGCCGCGGGTCTGCCCTGAACGGCCGGCGGCGATTCGCTTGCCGGTGCCGCCAGCGGCTCCGGAGCGTCCGCGCGCCGGCGACCCGTCGGCCGGTCCGGCGCCTCGACAGTCTTCCGCGCGTATTCACCGGCCGCCGACGCCGTGTTACCGTTGCCGTGCCAAGGGGATCCTCAACGGGCGGGCGATGAAGAAGATCACGCTCTACAGCAGTTCGGCCGGAGCGCGCCGGTCCGGTGCCGATGCCGCGCGCGCCTCTGCCGCATCGGCCGATGCACAATCCGCTTCGCCCCCGCCGGCCGGGGCGCTGCCGGCTGCGTCCGCCGCGTACCCGGCGGCACCGGCTTCGCGCCCGCGCGCCTGGCTCGCCCGCCACGAACGCGCGCTGCTCGTCGCCGCCGGTGCCGCGGTCGCGCTGGCCATCGCCGGCGGCTATGCGGCGCTGGCGCCGAAGCCGCAGCGGCTCACCCAGCAGGACATCGACGCCGCGGTGCTGCACACGCTGGAGAACAACGCGCTGCCCTCACCCGCGGCCAAGGCCTACGAGGCGGTGCGGCGCAGCGTCGTGCGCGTCCGCGGCTTCGGCTACCCGAAGAAGGCCGAGGCGCCGCCGCCCGGCGCGAAGGCCGGCGCCCCGGACGGCAGGGCGGGAAAGGACCGTGGCGCCGGGGATCGCAATGCCAAGGCGAAGGATCCGAAGAGCGGCAAGGACGGGAAGGAACCCACCGACGACGGCAGCAGCGAAGGCGTCGGCAGCGGCGTGGTGATCATCGACAACGGCACCATCCTGACCAACCTGCACGTCGTCTGGCAGGCCGACCGCATCGTCGTCGAATTCGCCGACGGCATGGAGTCGCCGGCGACCGTCATCGCCATCCGCCCCGAGCACGATCTCGCGGTGCTGAAGGCGGAGAAGATACCGGACGACCTGCCCGCGGCGACGCTGCGGCCGACGGCGGACCTGAAACCCGGCGACGAGGTCGTCGCGGTCGGGTTTCCGTTCGGCATCGGCCCGTCGGTGTCGGCCGGCGTCGTGTCGGGAATGCGTCGCGAGCACCGCTCGCCCGAGGGCAAGCGCGTCCTGACCAACTTGATCCAGTTCGACGCGGCGGCCAACCCGGGCAACTCGGGCGGGCCGCTGGTGACCCGCGACGGCGAAGTCGTCGGCATCGTCACCGGCATCCTCAACCCGACCGAGCAGCGGGTGTTCATCGGCATCGGCTTCGCGGTGCCGATCGAGAACGCCGCGGCGGCGGTCGGCATTCCGCCGATCTGAAGTCCCCGGCCCAACTCCGAAGGCGATCCCCGAATGAACGATCCCGCCCGCACCGATGTCGCGCCGCTGATGGAGCGCATCCTCTACGAGGTCAAGCGCGTCGTCGTCGGCCAGGACAGCTTCCTCGAGCGCGTGCTGATCGCGATCCTGGCGCAGGGCCACCTGCTGGTCGAGGGCGTCCCCGGGCTCGCGAAGACGCTCACGGTGAAGACGCTGGCGCGGACGATCCGCGGCAGCTTCAAGCGCATCCAGTTCACCCCCGACCTCGTCCCCGCCGACCTCGTCGGGACGCGCATCTACAACCAGAAGACCGGCGAGTTCAACACCTCGCTGGGCCCGGTGTTCGCGCACCTGCTGCTGGCCGACGAGATCAACCGCGCGCCCGCGAAGGTGCAGAGTGCGCTGCTCGAGGTGATGCAGGAGTACCAGGTCACGATCGCCGGCGAGACGCACTTCGTTCCGCAGCCGTTCCTGGTGATGGCGACGCAGAACCCGATCGAGACCGAGGGCACGTACCCGCTGCCCGAGGCGCAGGTCGACCGCTTCATGATGAAGGTGCTGGTCGGCTACCCGACCGAGGAGGAGGAATTCGTCATCGTCGAGCGCGTGACCGGTGCTCCGGTCGACGTCGCCGCCGTCGCCACCACCGACGAGCTCGCCGCGCTGCAGAAGGAGTGCCGCCGCGGCTACGTCGACCCGTCGCTGATCCAGTACGCGGTGCGCCTGGTCGGCGCCACTCGCAACCCTGAGAAGTACGGCCTCAAGGACACCGCGCGCTACCTCACCTACGGCGCGAGCCCGCGCGCGACGATCCACCTGATCGAGGGTGCGCGCGCGCTCGCGTTCCTGCGCGGGCGCAGCTACGCGCTGCCGGAGGACGTCGCCGACATCGCCCCCGACGTCATCCGCCACCGGCTGTCGCTGTCGTACGAGGCGCTGGCCGACGGACTGTCCGCCGACCAGCTGATCGCGCGGATCATGCAGCACCTGCCGCTGCCGGCGAAGCCGCTGGAAACCCATGTCCGCGCCGGCCCCCACGCCTGAGGCCGTCCTGCGCCGGCTGGAGTGGACGGTTCTCCGCCGTCTGGACGGCGTGCTGCACGGCGACTACCGGACGCTGTTCCGCGGCTACGGGCTCGATCTCGCCGACCTGCGCGAGTACGTCTGGAGCGACGACGTGCGCCGCATCGACTGGAACGTCACCGCGCGGCTGCAGACGCCGTACGTGCGCGAGTACAACGAGGAGCGCGAGGTCGCCGCATGGTTCCTGGTCGACCTGTCGGCGTCGGTCGACTTCGGCTCGCAGCCGCAGAAGAAGCGCGCCGTCGCCGCCGAATTCGTCGCCGTCATCGCGCGCATCCTCACCCGCCACGGCAACCGCGTCGGCGCCCTGCTCTACGGCGACCGTGTCGACACCGTGCTGCCGGCGAGGAGCGGTCGGCGCCACGTGCTGCACCTGATGCAGAAGATGGCGTCGCGGCCGGAGACGCCGCCGGGCGCGGCCGTCGAGACCAAGCTGTCCGACCTCATCGAGACCGCTTACCGCGTCGCGCCGCGGCGGTCGCTGATGTTCGTTGTCTCGGACTTCATCAGCGCGCCGGGCTGGGAGGAGCCGCTGGCCCACCTCGCGCAGCGGCACGACGTCGTCGCGGTGCGGCTCTACGATCCGATGGAAATGGCGATGCCCGACCTCGGCCTGCTGCTGGTGCAGGACGCCGAGACCGGCGAGCAGGTGTTCGTCGACACCCACGACCGCGGCTTTCGCGCACGCTTCGCCGAGCTCGCCGCGGCGCGCGAGGTGGAGCTGCGGCGGGGATTCGCCGCGGCCGGGGTCGATGCGCTGGAACTCGCCACCGACGACGACCTGGTCGACGCCATCCTGCGCTTCGCCGATCTGCGCAAGCAGCGCAGCCGGCTCGCCACCGGCGGCGGCCTGCCGCAGCACCTGGGGGTGCAGGCATGACTTTCCTGTGGCCGCTGATGCTGTGGCTGCTGCTGCTGGTCCCGCTGGCGGTGCTCGGCTACTGGCTGCTGCTGCGGCGAAAGAAGAAGGCGGCGCTGCGCTACGCGAGCCTGGCGCTGGTCAAGGACGCGATGAGCACCGGCCAGCGCTTCCGCCGGCACGTGCCGCCGCTGCTGTTCCTGCTCGCGTTCACGCTGCTGCTGCTGGCGGTCGCGCGGCCGGCGGCAGTGGTGACGCTGCCGTCGCAGCACGAGACGGTGATCCTGTCGATGGACGTCTCGGGCAGCATGCGCGCCACCGACGTCAAGCCCAGCCGCATCGTCGCCGCGCAGGAGGCAGCGCGCGGCTTCATCGACAAGCAGCCGAAGACGACGCGCATCGGCGTGGTCTCGTTCGCGGCAACGGCGTCGGTCGTGCAGTCGCCGACGCACAGCCGCGAGGACCTGCTCGCCGCGATCGAGCGCTTCCAGCTGCAGCGCGGCACCGCGGTGGGCAGCGGCATCCTGGTGTCGCTGAAGATGATTTTTCCCGACGCCGAGTTCGACCTGCGCTCCTACAACCCGCGCGGCACCGGTTCGCGCAGCGCGGCGCTCGACTCCCAGCCGCCCGAGAAGGCGCCGCCGAAGCCGGTGCCGCCCGGGTCGTACGGGTCGGCCGCGATCATCCTGCTCACCGACGGCCAGACGACCACCGGGCCCAATCCGATCGAGGCGGCGAAGATGGCCGCCGATCGCGGCGTGCGCGTCTACACCGTCGGCGTCGGCACCAAGGCCGGCGAGACCATCGGCGGCGAGGGCTGGTCGTTCCGCGTCCAGCTCGACGAGGACGCGCTGCGCGGCATCGCCGAGATCACGCGCGGCGAATACTTCTTCGCCGGCGACGCCGCCGAGCTGCAGAAGATCTACGCCAGCCTCAACACCAAGCTCTTCGTGGAGCAGAAGGAAATGGAGATCACGGCGTTCTTCGCGGCCGCCGCGGCGATCCTGGCGCTGGCGTCGGCGACCTTGTCGCTGCTCTGGTTCGGGCGCGTGCTGTAGCGGTCCGCGCGCCGCTCAGCGCGCGGCATTCGGGTAACGCCACAGAATGTCCGCAATCGCGGCCAGCGTTGCCGAGTCGCGTTCGCCCCGCACGGCAGCGATGTTCTCGACGAACTGCGCCGCCGTCGTCGCGCCGATGATCGCCGTGCCCAGGTACCGATGGCGTTTCACGTAGCCCATCGCCAGCTCGAACGGGCTGATTCCACGCGACTTGGCCACGGCCGCGTTGTACGCCTCTGCGTCGCGGTCCGCGGCGGCTGCCTGCTGACGCTGGAGAGGATCAGGTCTACGCGGTTGCGTCCCTCCATCGCTACGCGAGGAACGATGGGACGAAGCGGCCTATTGCGGCGGACGCACCAGTACGCACATTGCCGGTCCTTCGTTCACCCAACCCCGCTGGGCCATGGAATCCACGATCGCCGGTCGGACGGTGAACCGGTGATTCGAGATGCCGAACGGTTTCCATATCCTGTGGAGCGGAATCTCGCCTGGTACCGCGCAGTTTCCGTCCCGAGCGACCGGAGACGCGGCGATGGGGACACCTTCGAACAACCAGAGGCGGTCGTGCGCCAGTTTGTAGCACTCCTCCCGGTTGACCGTGAAGACGTGGGTGCTGGGACCGACGTCAGGCTGGCCAGTGAAGCGGTACCCCACACGTTGAGCGCGACCGTAGGGTTGGCCGAGCTTGACATAGGCCTCGAAGGCTTCGCCGGTGCGCGACCAGCCCGGTCCGACCTGTCCCGCTTCAATTGCAGCAATTTCACTTGCGGCCGACGTGTAGAAGTAGTGGTCGAGCCGATCGTTGTAGAACTCGACGAATACTCCCGTCGTGTCGCCTGGCGGCACGCCGAAAAGATACGCGTTGCGGCCGATGCCGCTGAACTCGCCCGTCCGGTCCAACAGAAAATGGCGCGCGGTAGGGTCGTCGAGCGGCGGATAGGTCAGCCACACGCTGGTATCGCCGGGAAGCGCCGGGGCCATCCGCAAAGGGACTGGATTTCCCAAGAGCTCCGCGTACGCCGGATCGTCGGCGAGCCGGCGAATGAACGCGTCCGGACTCAGTGACCGGTGGTAGACGACGAGCTGCGGCGCAAGCCCCGGCAATTCGCTGCAACGCCCTTCGACCGGCAGCACGTCGAAATCCTGGTCCTGCCGCTGCGCCTCGAGGCCCGTCCCCTGATCGAGCTCGATGACGACAAGGCGATAGGCGCCGACAGCCAGCGTGCCCAACGGAACCGTGAGATTGTTGTTGCAGGACTGGCTGCCCGGGGTGCCGTACCAATGTCTCCGGACGGTGATGGTGAACTGCGCGCCCTGCCGCTGCACGACGGGGGGCCTGCTGCAATCGAGCGCATAGCCGCCGTTGCCGAGCAGACTGACCTGAATCGGCGCCTGGTCGATCGGTTCGCCGTATTGCGTACCGACGCTTATGCGGGCGGCCTGCGCAGCCCCACTCGGCCACCCGACCAGGAACAGCGCTAACAGCGCAGCGAGACCCCCCTGTGACACGTTGATCAACATGAGCGAATTCTACGCGGGCACCCGCAAGCCCGGCTTCGCGGCAGATCCGGAAGCCGCCGCGCGCTCGCCTCGCGCGCAGCCGGCCGAGCCGCCTACCGCCCCTTCGGACTCGCCTTCATCCGCACGGCGACGCGCGGCACGGACGGCGCGCGCGGGCGCGGCGGCTGCGGCGCGGCGGGCGCGCCTGACTTGCCCTTGGGACCGGGGAACGGGGTGCCACCCTTGCCTTTGCTCATGCGCGTCTCCTGTCGTCGGTTTCGGGGCTGGATCGCCAGCGGAGCCGATCGCGGCTCGCCCCCGCCTGCACATTGTCGGGCACCCGCGTTGCCGGCGCAAACGCCGCGGAGCGCTCAGCGGGCATCCGCCGCGGCCTTGAGCACCCTGAGTTCGATCGGCACCGATGCCGCGCCGTCGCTGAAGAAGACGTGCCCTTCCTGGATCGTGCACTGCAGGCGCATCGAGCGCGCCGCGAGGCCCGCGAGCGCACGGCTCGCCTCCAGCGGGACCTCGCTGACGGCGAGCCGCTCCTGCCGCTCGAACTTCTCGCGTGCCTTGTCCCACCACAGGCCGACGGCACGCCCGCCGTAGGCATAGACGAATACCTCGCCGGCGCGGCCGCAGGCCTTGCGCACGACGCTCTCGTCGGGCAGCCCCACGTCGATCCACTGCTCGATGACGCCGGTGAGGTCGCGGCGCCACAGGTCGGGTTCGTCCTCGGTGCTGATGCCGCGGCCGAAGGCCAGCGCATCGTCGGCGTGCAGCGCGAACGCGAGCAGGCGCACCATCATCCGCTCGTCGGTCTCGGACGGGTGCCGCGCCAGCGTCAGCGTGTGGTCGCGGTAGTAGCCGCGGTCGATGTCGGCCACCGCGAGTTCGGCCCGGTAGATCGTCGATTTGAGTGCCATGGAGGAGATTCGTGTCGCCGCAGCGGGCAACGTTCGGGCGCCATGTTACCGCGGCGCGGTGCCCGGGCTCCTTGACGCTGTCCGGGGCGTTGCGGCCAAGGGCCCGCCACTGCCGCGCCGCATGGCCACCCATAGTTTCCATATATCAACAGAATACAAACAAACAATTTGTTCTATCGTCTGCCCCCGGTTAACGTTCGTCCCGTTCCTGCCGAAAAATGGAGACGACGAGATGAACGCGAAGCCCGAGCGATCCGAGGAAAAGGCCGTGTCGACCGAATCGAAGTGCCCGTTCGCGGGCGGCGCCCGCAGCCGCGCCGTGGCGGGGGCCAGAGCAAACGCCGACTGGTGGCCGAATGCGCTGAACCTGAAGATCCTGCACCAGCACTCCTCCCTTTCCGATCCCATGGGCACGGGATTCGACTACGCCAGGGAGTTCAGGAGCCTCGATCTCGATGCGGTCGTCAAGGACCTGCATGCCCTGATGACCGACTCGCAGGACTGGTGGCCCGCGGACTACGGCCACTACGGGCCGTTCTTCATCCGCATGGCGTGGCACAGCGCAGGCACCTACCGGATCTCCGACGGTCGCGGCGGCGGCGGCGCCGGCGCGCAGCGATTCGCGCCCCTCAACAGTTGGCCCGACAACGGCAACCTCGACAAGGCGCGCCGGCTGCTCTGGCCGATCAAGCAGAAATACGGCCGCAGGATTTCCTGGGCCGACCTGATGATCCTCGCCGGCAACGTCGCGCTGGATTCGATGGGCTTCAGGACCTTCGGCTTCGCCGGTGGCCGCGCGGACATCTGGGAGCCGGAAGAAGACATCTACTGGGGTTCCGAGGGCAAGTGGCTGGCCGACGAGCGCTACAGCGGCGAGCGGGAGCTCGCCAATCCGCTCGCCGCCGTCCAGATGGGCCTGATCTACGTGAACCCGGAAGGCCCCAACGGCAAGCCGGACCCGCTCGGCTCGGCGCGGGACATCCGCGAGACCTTTGCCCGCATGGCGATGAACGACGAGGAGACGGTGGCGCTCGTCGCGGGCGGCCACACGTTCGGCAAGACCCACGGCGCCGCCGATCCGGGCCGCTACGTCGGCCCCGAACCCGAGGGCGCGGGCATCGAAGAGCAGGGCTTCGGCTGGAAGAACAGCTTCGGCAGCGGCAAGGGCGCAGACACGATCACCAGCGGGCTGGAGGGCGCCTGGACCCCCAACCCCATCCGGTGGGACAACGGCTACTTCGAAACGCTGTTCGGCTACGAGTGGGAGCTGACCAGGAGCCCGGCCGGCGCGCATCAGTGGCAGCCGAAGGACGGTGCCGGCGCCGGCACCGTGCCGGACGCGCACGACCCCGGCAAGCGCCACGCGCCGATGATGTCCACCGCGGACATGGCCATGCGGATCGACCCGGCCTACGAGAAGATCTCGCGGCGCTTCATGCAGAACCCGCAGGAGTTCGCCGATGCGTTCGCCCGCGCCTGGTTCAAGCTGACGCACCGCGACATGGGTCCGCGCGCGCGCTACCTCGGCAAGCTCGTGCCGAAGGAAACGCTGATCTGGCAGGACCCGATTCCCGCCGCCGATCATCCGCTGGTCGACGGGCAGGACATCGCCGCCCTGAAGTCGAAGATCCTCGCCTCCGGACTGACCATCGCCCAGCTGGTCACGACCGCCTGGGCGTCTGCGGCGACCTTCCGCGGCAGCGACAAGCGCGGAGGAGCCAACGGGGCGCGCATCCGACTCGCGCCGCAGAAGGATTGGGAAGTCAACCAGCCGGCCGAACTGGCAAAGATCCTTCGGACGCTGGAGGCGATCCAGAACGACTTCAACGGTGCGCAGTCCGGCGGGAAGAAGGTCTCGCTGGCCGACCTGATCGTGCTGGGCGGCTGCGCAGCCGTCGAGGCCGCGGCGAAAAAGGCCGGTCACGACGTGAAGGTTCCCTTCACGCCGGGGCGCATGGACGCCTCGCAGGCGCAGACCGATACGGAGTCGTTCGCCGTGCTGGAGCCGGTCGCCGACGGGTTCCGCAACTACGTCCGCAAGGGACAGGAGGGATCGGCGGCCGAGCGGCTGGTGGATCAGGCGAACCTGCTGACGCTGACCGCTCCCGAGATGACGGTGCTGATCGGCGGCATGCGCGCGCTGAATGCGAACGTCGGCCAATCCAGGCACGGTGTCTTCACCAGCCGCCCGGAAACGCTGACCAACGACTTCTTCGTCAACCTGCTCGACATGAACACGACGTGGCAGAAGTCCGCCACCTCCGAAGGGGTGCTGGAGGGGCGCGACCGGGCCACCGGCGAGCTCAGGTGGACGGGCACCGTCGTCGATCTCGTCTTCGGTTCCAACTCCCAGCTGCGGGCCCTCGCGGAAGTCCATGCGTGCAGCGACTCGGAGCAGGCGTTCGTGCGCGACTTCGTGGCGGCCTGGGACAAGGTGATGAGCCTCGATCGCTTCGACCTTGCGTGAGAATACGTGCGTGCGTCACCAGGCAGTGCGTCCCCGGGCAGCCTCCACTCGCGCCACGCCTTCGCCGCGGGATCGTAGCGGCCGACGTCGCCGGTGTTCTGGCCAAGGCGGCACGCGCGGCGCGGGCCGCGGCCTGCAGCAGGGGGACAGCGTCGGGGCGCATGGCGGGACCTCTTCGGGACGGGCAGCGCCGGGACGGCCCCGGCCCGCCATCATCCCGCCCCGGCCGGGCGGGGGCAACCCGGGTGGGGGCCGGTCCCGCCCCCCCTGTTGCGCCTCCGCCATTTCATGCTAATGTCATAGCCCGCCGACCCCGCTGTGCCGGCCCCGACCCTCCATTCCGGACGACACCGACCCATGCGAGTACGAACCCTCGTCACCCACCGTCGCTATTTCGGCCTCGACGCCGTCACGCTGCGCGCGGCCACGGGACGCGTGCTTTCCCGCGTCGTCGGGCTGCCCCGCGACCGCGCGCGCGTCACCGACTCGCAGCTGCGCGTCGATTTCGGCGTCGACACGATCGACGCACGCTCGCTGGTCGAGGGCATGGTCGAAGGCGGCCTGCTCCAGCCGCGGGCCGACGAGCGCGACTACCGGATCACCGACCGCTTCTACGAGTTCGCCGCCGCCCGCATCGTCGAGCCGCTGCCGCGCCCGCGCGCAAAGCTGCTGCTCGGACAGGCGGTCGACCTCGCGCGCGAGGTCAACGCCGAGTGGACCCGCAACCCGCTGATCATCGAGGCGGTGGCGCCCTTCGGCGCCTACATGAGCCGCGACCCGCACCTCGACGAGCTGCCGCTCGGGTTGGTCGTCGGCAATCGGCCCGCGTCGCAGCGCGCGCGCTGGCGGACGATCGGTAAGGCCGAGGGCGTGCAGGCGATCCGCGATGCCTTCGGCGGGCTCAGCACCTTCGTCCGCCTGCGCCTGGTCACCGGCCTCATCGACCTGCCGCGCCCGTTCGCGGTCAGCTACCAGGCCGAGCCCTGACCGTCCGCCGCTAGAGTTCGAGCGCCGCCCCGGGTCCGCCGAATGCCGCGGCGAAGCGGGCGACGGTCGGCGCGAGGTTGAGCCCCGTCGCGCGCTTCAGTTCCCGCGCCCGATCGGTGAGCTGCAGCAGCTCGACGGTGACGCTGCGGCCGCCGGCGGCGATCGCCACCGTGTTGCCACTGTCGGACGGCGGCAGGATCAGCGCGCGCTGGTCGAAGGCGTCGACGATGCGCGCGACGCTCGCGCCCACGCCGCGCCCGCGGTCGAGCAGGTTCGCCACCAGGAAGCCGCTGGCGCTCAACCGCTGCCGCGCGGCGCGGTAGAACTCCGGGGTGTCGAGCGTCCCCGCCCTGCCGCGCCCGTCGAATCCGTCGAGCAGGATCAGGTCGTAGCGTCGCGTCGTCGTCGCGACGAAGGCCGCGCCGTCGCCGACCTCGACTGCGAGCCGTGCCGGGTCGTCGGGCAGCCTGAAGAACTGCGCTGCGGCGGCGACCACCTGCGGCGACAGCTCGACGGCGGTCAGCGCGGCCTGCGGGCGGTGCCGGTAGAGGAACTTCGCCAGCGACCCCGCGCCCAGCCCGATCAGCAGCACGCTCCGCGGCCATTCGGACTCCGGCCTCAGCACCAGCGGCAGCAGCATCTCGCGCGTGTACTCGAGCTCCAGCGCCCACGGCCGCTGCACCCGCATCGCGCCCTGCACCCAGCGCGAGCCGAAGTGCAGGTAGCGCACGCCTGCTTCCTCGCTGACCTCTATCGACGACGCCATCGCCGCGGGCCGCGGGGCCGCCGTCAGCCGGCAGGTTGGAGGTAGCTGCGGCTGTCGGCAAGGAAATGCGGACCCGCGTCGGAGCGGACCGCCGTGCCCACGCCCTCGTTGGTCAGCACTTCGAGCAGCAATGCGCTGTCGACGCCCCCGTCGATGATGTGCACCGAGCGCACGCCCTCGCGCACCGCGGCCAGCGCGGCGGCGACGCGCGGCAGCATCGCGTCGTCGATGACGCCTTCGGCCAGCAGCGACTCGACCTCGTTCGCCGTGAGCACGTAGGCGAGGCGACCGTCGCGGCCGCGCACCCCGGGCACGTTGGTCATCAGGATCAGCTTTTCCGCGTGCAGCGTGCGGGCGAGCTCGCCGGCAACCAGGTCGGAGTTGATGTGGTACGCGGTGCCGTCGCTGCCGACGCCGATCGGCAGCACCACCGGGATGAAGTCGCGCGACACCAGCAGGTCGACGATGTCGGGATCGATCCGCTCGACGTCGCCGACGAAGCCGAGATCGGGCGCGGCTTCGCCGTTGCCGCCGGCCGGCAGCGTCATCGGCCGCGCGTGGATGAACCGTCCATCCTGGCCGTTGAGACCCACCGCCTTGCCGCCATGCCGGTTGATCAGCCCGACCAGCTCCTGGTTGAGCTCGCCCAGCGCCATCTCGATCACGTTGAGCGTCGCGGCGTCGATCACCCGATGGCCGCGGTACTCGCGGCGCTCGAGGCCGACCTGGCGCATCAGGTCGTCGATGCGCCAGCCGCCGCCGTGGACGACGATCGGGTTCATGCCGACGAGCCGCAGCAGCGCGACGTCGCGCGCGAACCCGTCCTTCAGCACGGGATCGGTCATCGCCGCGCCGCCGAAGCGGATGACCAGCGTCTTGCCGTGATACCCCAGCAGGAACGGCAGCGCCTCGGCCAGCACGCGGGCCTTCAGCACCGCGGGAACGGCGGCGAGCGAAATGGCGGCGTCCGGGGCGGCGGCGGACACGGGCGGGCCGATCGCTACCGGCAATCCGCCGGCAGCAGCGCGCGCGGGATGTCGACCGCAACGCAGATCCAGCGCACCTGGTCGCGCGCATCGATCGCCGGTGCGAGCAGGATCGCCTTGCCGGCGAGCGCAGGAACGGCGGCCCCGAGCGCGACGCGCACGCGGCCCGTCGCCGGATTGATGTCGACGGATTCCGCCAGCGTACCTCCGGCCCGGACGACGGTCAGCAGCGCTTCGAACGGCCGCGGCAGCGCGTCGGAGTGGCGCAGCGCCGCCTCGACGTCGCCCTGCAGCGTCCTCACGGCCGCCAGCGTGCTCGCGAGTTCCGTGCGCACCGCGCGCTCCGCCTGGACCAGTTCCAGATTCGGCGCGAGCAGTGCCGCGGCGAGGGCGAGCGCGCCGCCGCCGCCGACGAAGCCGGCGAGAGGCGACGTCGGCCGCGACGCGGCGAGTCGCTTGACGGCGTCGCCGGGACTGCGTCCGTTCGCTTCGGCGGCGTGGACCACGCGCCGCGCACGGAGGTAGACGAGCGCATCGGCGAAGAGCGCCGGCAGCAGGTTGGGCAGCAGCCAGACGCTGGCGACGGCGGCGCTCCAGAACAGCAGCGCCGAGCCGTCGAGCCGCGGCGCGACGGTCATGAACGCGGCGAGACCGGCGACCGGCAGCAGCGTGCACAGCACACCGGTTCCCCACAGCCGCCGGTAGAACGCCCAGGCGGCGGGCGCCACCAGCGCCGGCCAGTGCCAGCCCGGTCGGGCGTGGCCGCGGCGTTCGTAGGATAGAAAACGCGGCGCGTAGCGATCGGCGCCGGGCCCGACCGCGATCCGGTAGAGCACGGCCAGCGCGGGACGGACGACGGTATCGCCGGCGCGATCGGCCGGCGTTCCGGGAAGGCACACGGTGTCGCCGGTGAGGGAAGGCACGTCGAATGGCGACGTGGAAGCGGTGGCGGCGGGACGGGAAGGAGCGGTCATCGGATGGGGGCTCTCGGTCTGGTTTGACAGTGGGTGCCATTTTAGTGCATTTGATCACTGCCCGGACGCGCCCATAATGATCGGCTCGTAACAGGTTCCCCCATGCCTCCCCTCCTCGCCGCCTACGCTGCCGCCGCTGTCGCTTTCTGCCTCGCCGATTTCCTTTGGCTGGGCTTCGTCGCCAAGGGCTTCATCGCGTCGCAGGTGGGCGCACTGGTGCTCGATCGGCCCAACTGGACCGCCGCGGCGATCTTCTATGCGCTGTACCTTGCCGGGGTCGTGTTCTTCGCCGTGCGCCCGGCGCTGGCCGAAGGCAGCCTCGGCAGCGCCGTGCTCCACGGGGCCCTCTTCGGCTTCTTCTGCTACGCGACCTACGACCTCACCAACCTCGCCACGCTCAAGGGCTGGACGCTGCCGATGGCGCTGGTCGACATCGGCTGGGGCACGGTCGTGACGGCGATTGCCGCCGCGGCGGGATTCCTCGGCGCGCGCGCGGCGAGCTAGCGTCCCCCTCGGACCGCAGGCCGGGCGCGGCGTGGCGGCCCACCATCGCGGTCGGGCCGGCTGCGCGGGCGCGGAGGAGCGATAATGGCCATGAGCGAACCATGAGCCGCAGTGTCCTCATTGCCGGCGCCACCGGCCTCGTCGGCCGCCACCTGCTGTCGTGCCTGCTCGACGACGCGGACGTCGGCAGCGTCGTCGCGCTGACGCGGCGTCCGCTGTCGCTGCCGCACCCCAAGCTGCACCAAGGCGTCGTCGACTTCGCCCACGTCGCCGATTTCGCGCTGCCGGCCGTCGACGACTACTTCTGCTGCCTCGGCACGACGATGAAGGCCGCCGGCTCGCAGGCCGCGTTCCGGGCCGTCGACTTCCAGTTGCCGCTGACGCTCGCGCGGATGGCGCTGGCCGCGGGTGCCACCCGCTGCTTCGTCGTGTCGGCGCTCGGCGCGGACCCGCGCTCCACCGTCTTCTACAACCGCGTCAAGGGCGACCTCGAAGCCGCGCTGGGCGCGCTGCCGTTTGCGACGGTCATCGCCTTCCGGCCGTCGCTGCTCGCCGGCCAGCGCAACGAGACGCGCCTGGGCGAGCGCATCGGCCTCGCGCTGGCACGCCCGCTGGGATTCGCTCTGCCGGCGCGGTACCGCCCGATCGGCGCCGACACCGTCGCCCGCGCGATGCTCGCGTGGTCGCATCGCGACGTCGCCGGCCGGCGCGCGGTCGAATCCGAGGACATCCGCCGCGACGGCGCCGCGGCCGGGGGCGACTGAATACCCGCGGCCGGCACGGGACCGCCCGCCGACAGGCGCCGGGGTCGCGCCGGCCGCCCCGGACCGGCCCCCCCCCCGCCGTGACAAATTCCGGCGCGGAAGCCAAAAATCGGTTATAATTCAAGCACGCGGCATTTGCTCCAGTCCCCTGCCGCACGTCGATTCCGACTTCTGCCGTACCTCAAAGCGGCACCCCCCGTTCGGCTGTGACTGGCCGCCACCCCTGTGGCGACCGGCCGAGCAATGTTCCCGAAGGTTCACATGTCTTTCGCATCACTCGGCTTGTCCGAGGCGCTTCAACGCGCCGTTTCCGAACAGGGCTACGAAGAGCCCACCCCCATCCAGCGCCAGGCGATCCCTGCCGTGCTCGCCGGCGGCGACCTGCTCGCCGGCGCGCAGACCGGCACCGGCAAGACGGCCGGCTTCGTCCTGCCGATGCTGCAGCGGCTGTCCACGCAACCCGCCCCGGCCGTCGCCGGTGCCCGCTCGACCAAAAAGCCGATCCGCGCGCTGATCCTGACCCCGACGCGCGAGCTCGCCGCGCAGGTCGAGGCGTCGGTGCGCACCTACGGCAAGCACATCAAGCTCAACTCCATGGTGATGTACGGCGGCGTGGGCATCCATCCGCAGACCTCGCAGCTCAAGCGCGGCGTAGACATCCTGGTCGCCACCCCCGGCCGCCTGCTCGACCACCAGGGCCAGGGCAACCTCGACCTGTCGCGGGTCGAGATCTTCGTCCTCGACGAGGCCGACCGCATGCTCGACATGGGCTTCATCCCCGACATCAAGCGGGTGATGGCGCTGCTGCCGAAGAAGCGGCAGAACCTGCTGTTCTCGGCGACGTTTTCCGACGAGATCAAGGACCTCGCCGACCGGCTGCTCAACGCGCCGGCGCTGATCGAGGTCGCGCGCCGCAACTCGACCGTCGAGATCATCACGCAGAAGGTCCATCCGGTCGACCGCGACAAGAAGCGGCAGCTGCTGGCCCACCTGATCGGCACCAACGACTGGCACCAGGTGCTGGTGTTCACGCGGACCAAGCACGGCGCCAACAAGCTCGCCGAGCAGCTCGACGCCGACGGCATCACCGCGCTGGCGATCCACGGCAACAAGAGCCAGGGGGCGCGCACGCGCGCGCTGTCCGAGTTCAAGGACGGCCGCCTGCGCGTTCTGGTCGCGACCGACATCGCCGCCCGCGGCATCGACATCGACCAGTTGCCGCACGTCGTCAACTTCGACCTGCCGAACGTCCCCGAGGACTACGTCCACCGGATCGGCCGCACCGGCCGCGCGGGCGCGACGGGCGAAGCCCTGTCGCTGGTCTGCGTCGACGAGCTCGCGTTCCTGCGCGACATCGAGCGGCTGATCAAGCGGACCATTCCGCGCGAGACCATCGCCGGCTTCGAGCCCGATCCCAACGCCAAGGCGCAGCCGATCCTGCAGCAGCGGGGCCAGCAGCGCGGCCAGGGGCGGCCCGGCCAGGCGCCGCGCGGCGCCAGCGCCGGACCGCGCTCCGGCGCAACCGGCTACGGCCGCGGCGGCGGTGGTGGTGGCGGCGGCGGTCGGCCGCGCACCGGCGGCAAGCCGCAACCGGCGCATCGCCAGAGCTCGCGCGGGCGCTGACGGCAGCACGCAGGCCGGCCTTCGCGGGCCGGCGCGTGCCGGCGGCCCGGCCGGGGTTTGCCGGTGCGACCGATTTGGGTGAGTATCCGGCATGCGCGACCGCCGGGATCGACGGCGGGGTCCCCATGCGCAAACCCAATGCCGCAGGCCGCACCAGGCCAGACGACGGCGCCCGCGGCCCGTGGCATCGAATCGTGTCGAGGGGAAGGCCATGCGCATCCGCGGATCGCAACCGGCAGCGACGACCCGGGCTCGCTGCGGTCGCATGCTCGTCGCCATGCTCGTGCTGGTCGGCAATGCCGCCGTCGCCGCGGAGTCGCCGATACGCAGCATCGACGTCAAGTACGACGGGGAAACGTATGTCGTGGACGCGGTCATGTTCGCGCCGGTCGGGCAGGCCGTCGCGTGGGAGGTGCTCACCGATTTCGACCACATGGCGCAGTGGGTGCCGAACGTGGCGGTGAGCAAGGTGCTGAAGCACGAGGGCAACTGGGTGACCGTCGAACAGCGCGGCATGGCCAGGTTCGGCGGCGCCAGCTTTCCCTACGTCACCGAGCGCAAGATCGAGATGAAGTCGCCCAGCGCCATCAAGACCACCCAGCTCAAGGGCAGCCTGCGCCGGGTCGAGTCGTCGATAGCGCTGGAACCCGAAGGCAAGGGCACGCGACTCAACTACCACCTCGAGATCGTTCCGAGCGTCCTGACCAGGGCAGTGATGTCGACGTCGTTCGTCGAGCACGAGATCATCGAGCAATTCACCGCGATCATCGGCGAGATGGTGCACCACGTGCGGTAGCACCGACTGATTCGCGCGTGCCTCCGCGGCGGACGCGCGAGCCCGGGGGGCGCGCCTGCGGCAACGGCCGCGCAGCCGCTCGTCGCCCCGGACGGCTTGATGCCGTCGGGGCGCGGTGCCACCGGGCAATCCTCCTGTCGAGTCGACACGGCCATGCAGACTGCGGTACCTTCAAGGCGACCGCTGCTCCGAGCGGATAGCGCGGGGCGCCGGTTTCGCGGCCAATCCGGCGCATCCGCGAGGGAGCCGCGCTGGTGCACGCGCGCCGGCCCCGGCAACCGGCCGGCCCGTACGCCGGCGGGATTTGCGGCGTCCGATCGATGCGCCCCCTCCTCTCCTGTTGCCAACTCGAACACGATGAATGACGTGCGGACGCCCAACGACGCTTGCCGCGGCTGCCGCCCGCACGGCGCACTGGCGTCGCTTTGCGGCCCCGTCAAGGCGTCGCCTTGAGCGCATCGGCAGCCCCGGCCCGGCGCGCGCGCCGCCGTCGATCGCGGGTGCTGCTGCCCTTTATCGTCGCGGCCGGCACGCTCGGCGGCTGGGCTTCCGCGGCCCACGGCCAGGACCTGAGCTTCGAGGCCGCGCGCGCCGCGCTGCTCGCCAAGTCCGACAAGCTCAAGGCGGCCGAGGCCAACATCAACCGGCAGGAATTCGAGGTCAAGGCGGTCGAGACGCTGGGTTACCCCGAGCTCACGCTGAATGCGACGCAGGTCTACGGCCGCAAGACTTTCGACCTCAGCGCACTGCCGATCGGCGTCAGCGCGTACGACTACAACTTCGACGGCCCGCGCAGTTCGCTGCTGATGACCTGGCCGATCTACACTGGCGGCAAGGTCACCGCGGCCCAGAGACTCCGCGATGCCGAGCTCACCGGCGCCCGGGCCGAGCTGCTGGAAACCGAGGAGCGGCTCGACTTGCAGCTGGTCGCACGCTACTTCGGCCTGCGTCTCGCGGCCGTCGTCGAAGGGCTGCGGCAGACCCAGCTCGAGCAGGCCGAACGCCAGCTCGCCCGCTCGCGCCGCTTCGAAGCGCAGGGGCAGATCAGCGCCGTCGAGCGGCTCTCGGCGCAGGTGTCGCGCGACGAGGTGGCGCGCGACGTCGTCAAGGCGCAGCGCGAGCGCGAGTCGGCCGAAGCTGCGCTGGCCCGCATGCTGCGCCAGACCAGTGCGCCGCGCCCGACCACGCCGCTTTTCGTCGTCACCTCCCCGATCGAACCCCTCGCGGTCTGGCTGCGCGAAGCCGAGCTCAAGAACCCGACGCTGGCGCTGATCAAGTCGAAGGGCCAGGCCGCCGATCAGGGCATCAACGTCGCGAAGTCGGACTACCTGCCGCAGGTGTTCGCTTTCGGCCAGTACAACCTCATCACCACGTACCTGACGCCGATCGAGCCCAACTGGATCGCCGGCGTCGGCGTCAACATCAAGCTCTTCAGCCGCGAGGATCGCGCCAGCAAGGTCGGCGCGGCGCAGGCGCAGAAGGCGCAGGTCGACGCCCTCGAGGCCGAGGCGGTCAACGGCATCCAGGGCGCGGTAGAAACCGCGTGGCTGCGCCTCAGCCAGGCGCGCGAGCAGTTCCGCCTGCTCGACTCGGCGGTGGAGCTGGCGCGCGAGAATCTGCGGCTGCGCGAGCGGGCGTTCGAGGAGGGGCAGTCGGTGACGATCGATGTCAATGAAGCGCGCAACAGCCTGATCCGGGCCGAGACGGGGCGCGCGCAGATCGCGTACGAATTCGTGGTCTCGCTCGGTGCCCTGCTCGAAGCGTCGGGCCAGATCGGGCGCTTTCCCGAATTCATGAAGCGCGCGGAAGTTCTAGTCTAGCCATGACGACACACCGAAAGAGCACCGCCGCCCGCATTGCCGGCCTCGTGACCCTGGTCGGGGTGCTTGCGTTCATCGGCTGGGGCCTCTGGCTCGCCTATCACCCGGCGCCGGTGCCGCTGCAAGGCCAGGTCGAGGCGCAGACCATCAACGTCGCACCCAAGATTTCGGCGCGGATCGCAACGCTGCCGGTTCGCGAAGGGCAGGCCGTCGGGGCCGGTGCGGTGCTGGTCACGCTGGACAGTCCGGAGCTGCGCGCCAAGGTCGCGCAAGCGGGCGCGGCGCAGGCCGCGGCGGAGGCGAAGCGCGATCTGGTCGACGTCGGCGCGCGGGCCGAAGACATCCGCGTCGCCAAGGCGATGTGGGACAAGGCCACCGCCAGCGCCGAGCTCGCCGCCAAGACCTACCAGCGCCTGAATGCGCTCTACAAGGAAGGCCTGGTCTCGCTGCAGCGCAACGACGAAGCGCAGACCAACGCCAAGGCCGCGCTCGAATCCGCGCTCGCCGCCAAGGCGCAATACGACACCGCCGTCACCGGCGCGCGCCCGCAGGAAAAGGCGGCCGCCAGCGCGATGGCACGCCAGGCCGCCGGCAGCGTCGCGGAAGTCGACGCCGCAGCGCTGGAAATGGTGCTCAAGGCGCCGCGGGCAGCCGAGGTCGACAAGGTCATCCTTCATCCGGGCGAACTCGCGGCGGCGGGCTTCCCGATCCTCACCCTGGTCGACCTCGCCGACATCTGGGTCGTGTTCAACATCCGCGAGGACGACTTCGCCGGCATCAGGATCGGCGCGACGCTCGACGGCAGCGTGCCGGCGCTGGGCAACGGCCAGGTCCGCTTCGTCATCGACACCATCAGCCCGCGCGGCGACTATGCGACGTGGCGCGCCACCCGCCAGTCGAGCGGCTACGACGTCCGCACCTTCGAAGTTCGAGCCCGTCCGCAGGCGCCGATCGAAGGCCTGCGGCCCGGCATGTCGGTGCTGGTCGATACGCGCTGACAATGGCGACGACCGGCCTGCGCGTCGTCGTCTCGCGCGAGCTGCACCGCCTGGTCCGTCAACCGTGGGACCTGGCGCTGGTGCTGTGGTTTCCGGCCGCCACGCTCGCTCTGGTGCTGTGGCTGTTCTCCGCCGGCGTCCCCACCGGCCTGCCGATCGCGGTCGTCGATGAAGACCACAGCAGCGGGTCGCGCGAGCTGATCCGCCGCATGGCCGCCATGCGCGGGCTCGCCGTCACGGCGCAACCCGCCAGCCTGCAGGCCGCGCAGCCGCTGGTTCGCAGCGGCGGCGTCTACGGCGTCGTGCACATTCCGTCGCACTGGGAGCGCGACCGACTGCGCAACGCGCCGCAGCCGGTCGTCCTGTACGAGAATGCCCAGTTCTCGCTCGTGGCCGGCGTCGTCGGCGGTGCCGTGCGTGCCGCGGTGACGTCGATCGCGGTGGAACGCGCGGTGGCCGGCGAGGCCCGCTTCGGCGGCGGGCTGGCGCAGGCGGAGGTGCGTCTCAACGGCGTGCAGGCCGACCTGCGGACCCTGTTCAACCCGGCCCTGTCCTACGAGGCCTACCTCGCAGGCATGCTGCTGCCGGTGGTGCTGCACCTCTTCTGCGTCATCGCTGCGGTATCCGCACTCGGACGCGAGTTCCGCGACCGCACCGTCGATGCCTGGCTGGCCAGCGCCGGCGGCAGCCTGCCGCGCGCCCTGCTCGGCAAGCTCGCGCCGGTGGGGCTCGTCTACCTGCTTTTCTCGCTGGCCATCGTCGCGACGCTCGCCGGTTGGCGCGGCTGGGCGCCGGCCGGCAGCCTCGCGCTGTGGGTCGTCGCCATCGCCGTGCTTATGATCGTCTCCGTCGCGGTCGCCGTCATGCTGGTCGGCGTCACCATCAACCTGCGCTTGGCACTAAGCCTCACCGGCATCTATGTCGCGACCGGCCTCGCCTTCAGCGGCTTTTCCTTTCCGCGGGCCGCGATGGGCCCGGCTGCGCAGTGGTGGGGCAGCCTGCTGCCCTACACCCACTACCTGCCGGTGCAGCAGGGGCAATGGCTGGGCGGCGCCAGTGCCGGTGCGTGGGCGCAGGGGATGGCGCCGCTGCTGGCTTTCATCGCGGTACCGTTGCTGGTGGGCCTGCCGCTGCTCCACCGCGCGGTGCGCCAGCCGCAACGCTGGGGCGGCCGATGACGTTCTGGCGGGCGCTCGCCGACACCGTGGCATCCGCGCTCCGTGATCGCGGCCTGCTGATCCTGTTCGTGGCAGCGATACCGGTCTACTCGTTCTTCTATCCGCTGCCTTATGCGACGCAGTCGGTGCGCAACATTCCGCTCGCCGTGGTCGACCTCGACGCCAGCCCGATGTCGCGTGACATCGTGTCGCGGCTCTCCGCGGTGGCGGCAATCCGCAGTGGCGGCAATGCCGCCTCCATCGGCGAAGCGAGCGGCGCGCTGGCCGCCGGACGGATCGCCGGGATCGTCGTCGTGCCGCAGAATTTCTCGCGCGACGCGATGCGTGGCACCCCGACCGCCGTCACCGTCTTCGGCACGGGCGCCTACCCGGTACAGGACAGCGCGGTCCTCGGCAGCGTCGGTGCGGTCGTGCAGAGCGTGGCAGGCGAAGTCACCGGTGCGCGCATGGCCCATCAGGGCGCACCGGCCGCCGCCCTGCTGCAATCGGCGCGCGCCGGGCCCGCGTTTGTCGACCAGCCGCTGTACAACCTCGCACGCGGCTACGGCAGCTACGTGGTCTCGGCACTCGGAATCCTGATCGTGCAGCAGGTGATGCTGATGGCCATCGCCGCGCTGGTCGGCACCTGGCTCGAAGCACGTACGGGCACCCTCTTCGACACGCAGGCAGTCGGGCCGGACACGTTTCTGGGCACCATCACAGGCTTTGCGCTGTTCGTGTTCCTGGCGCTGCTCTACTTCATCGGCTTCGTCTTCTGGTTCCAGGACTACCCGCGTGGGGGCAACCTGGCCGGCGCGGTCGCATTCGCCGTGCTGACGGCGCTGACCGTCGCCAGCCTCGGCGTCGCGCTGGGCGCCTGGTTCGCCGACCGCGAGCGTGCGCTCCAGGTGCTGCTGGCCACGTCGGTGCCGTTCGTCTTCATGTGCGGGATCGTGTTCCCGCGCGAGGCCATCCCTGCGCCGATCAACGCGCTCGCCCTGCTGATCCCGACCACGCCCGGCATCTTCGGCTTCGTCAAGCTGAACCAGATGGGCGCGACCTGGAGCGAGATCCGCCCCGAGATCCTCAACATGGCGGCGCTGCTGCTGCTCTACGGCGCAGCCGCGTGGTGGGCGGTGCGCGCGCGGCGGCGGCAGGCCGCCGCTCGATGAACGCGGTCGGGCGCGCGGTGGTCGTCGCGCTGGCGCTGCTGCTGGTCGGCTGCGCGACGCGGCCATCGAATGCGCCGCTCGCGCGCTACGACCACGAATACGGCTATCGGGTGTCGAACTGGCAGGCCGAGCGCGGCGACCCCGAATTCGGGCTGGTGGTGGCGATGTCCGGCGGCGGCACGCGCGCGGCGGCGTTCTCGTACGGAATCCTGGAGGAGCTGCGCCGCACCAGCGTGCCCACGTCCCGGGGTCCGGCTCCGCTGCTCGACCAAGTCAACCTCGTCACCGGCGTTTCCGGCGGCAGCTTCACGGCGCTTGCCTTCGCGCTCTACGGCGACAGGCTGTTCGAGGAGTACGAACAGCGCTTCCTCAAACGCGACGTGCAGAGCGACCTGATCGGGGCCGTGCTGAACCCGACGACGTGGCCGAAGATCCTGGGTGGCAGCTTCACGCGCAGCGATCTGGCGGCCGAATACTACGACCGGATCCTGTTCGAAGGCGCCACCTTCGGCGATCTGCGCAGCCGCGGCGGCCCGTTCGCGAACGTGGCCGCGACGGAGGTCACCACCGGTGCGCGCATCACCTTTAACCAGAACACGTTTGACCTGCTGTGCTCCGACCTGAGCAGCGTCCGCCTGGCCCGCGCCGCCGCCGCATCCTCGGCCGTGCCCGGTGTGTTCGCACCGGTCGGATTCGACAATTACGCCGGAACCTGCGGCTTCGACCTGCGCGAAAACATGGTCCGCGCGTTCGGGCCGGACGTGGCCGGCGCGACGCCCGGCCGGGCCACCCTGCGCGACCGCGAGCTGGCCGCGCTGCAGGACAACGTGGCGCACCGCTACCTGCACCTGATCGATGGCGGCCTGTCCGACAACGTGGGCCTGCGGACGGTGCTCGAAGGCCTGGAGGTCGCCATGGCCAGCGAGCAGTTCCGCGCCGTCACCGGTTTCGACAAGCTCAAGCGATTCGCGGTGGTGGCCGTCAATTCGCTGGCCGACACCGAAAACGACTGGGGCACGCACGAGGCACCGCCGAACGTGGTGTCGATGCTGATCCGCGCCACCGGGGTGCCGATCGATCGCTACAGCTACGAGCAGGTCGAGCTGCTGCGCGACTTCGTGCGCGCAATGCAGCGCGTCCGCGGACCCGACGGTCAGCCGCTGGCGATCGAGTTCTACGCCATCGACATCAACTTCGACGCCATCGCGGACCCCGACGAAAAGCGGTACTTCCGCAACCTGCCGACCAGCTTCGCGCTGACCGACGAGCAGGTCGATCGCCTACGCGAGATGGCCGGGCGGCTGCTGCGCCAATCGCCCGACTACCAGCGCCTGTTGCGCGACCTGGGGGTTCCGGCGGGCGCAGGGTAGGCCTGCCGGCACCTCCTACCAGCTGCCCGACGCCCCGCCCCCGCCGGAGCTGCCGCCGCCGCCCGAGAATCCACCACCCGAGCTGCCGCCCGAGCTGCTGCTGCTGCCGCCGCTGGTGATCACCATGCCACCGAACGACGCATGGCCGGTCCGCTTCAAATCGGCGGCCGCCTTGCTGTACCAGGGGCGCGACCGCACGATCAGCTTGGCGATCGGGAATCCGACGACGTAGACCGCGAGCACGATCAGCGCCCCCTTCACGCCGACGACGATGATGGGGAACATCGCCCAGAACGGGATCAGGAACACGTAGAGGAACCAGCCCATGCCCGGCGTCAGCACCCCGAGCACGGTGAAGATGCCGATGACGCCGAAGATGAAAGCGCCGAGCAGGATGCGCATGGGCCACGGCGGCAGCTGGCCTTCGAACTCGGCGATCTGGGGCGAGTCGAACACGCCCTTGCCGGCCGAACCCGGCGCGGCGCCGCCAACATCGCCGACCGCACCGGGGCGGCCTTCGAGCCGGGCGACGATCGCATCGAGGCCGTCGGTCACCCCGCCATCGAAGTCGCCGGCCTTGAACCGGGGCGTGATCCTGTCGCGGATGATCCGCGCGGCGTCGACATCCGGCAGCGTGGCCTCGAGCCCGTAGCCGACCTCGATGCGCAGCTTGCGGTCGTTCGGCACGACCACCAGCAGCACGCCGTTGTCCTTGCCCTTCTGGCCGAGCTTCCAGGCGGCGAACGCGCGATCGGCGTATTCCTCGATGCTCTCCCCGCCGAGGGTGGGCAGCGTCAGCACGACCACCTGGTTGGTGGTCCTGTCCTCGTGCGCCTTGGACGTCGCGGTGAGCCTCTCCCGCGCCGCCGGCGAGAGGATGCCGGCCTCGTCGACGACGCGCCCCGACAGATACGGAACATCGGCGGCAGCGGCGGCCCACGCAGCGAGCGAGAGCGCAGCGACCAGGATGGCGCGCCCGATGATGCCGGCGATGCTCATTGGACGACCTTCGTGCTGCGCACTCCGGTATTCGCCCTCGGGACGGCCCAGCGGGCTCATGCGCCGCGCTCCTCGATGGGCCAGTCGGGCAGCATGCCCGCGCCGACGCGCTGCCCGTCAAAACCCCTGCGCACCAGCAGCGACTGCAGCGCGGCGAGCCCTGCCTGCACCGCACCGGCCCGCTCGCCCGAACGCAGTGCGACCGTCATCGGCGCGACGACGGCTTCCCAGTCGGCGGTCGCCACGTGGCCGTTGAAGCCGCGATCGGCGTGGACGACGACGGCACGCTCGAACAGGCCGACGACGATCAGCACCGCCGTGCGTGCCGGCGTCGCGAACAGCTCGCGCCCGAGGAAGAGCCCCTCGGCGTGCTGGCGCACCTCGGCGGCCGCGCGGTTGTGCCGCACGAACAGACGCTGGTAGCCCGGGACAAAGGTCGCGACCAGGGCGCTGACGATTCCCGCCGCGAGGACCGCGACCACGCCGCCGAAGACCGTGCCTCCCGCGTCCCATTCGGGGCGCACGAACCACGAGGCGCCGACGACCAGCGCACCCAGCGAGACCCCGAGTGCGAAGGCCTTCCACCGCGCTTCGGGATAGCGGGCGGCGCGACCGACGATGGCGACGACGACCTGCACGCCGGTGCGAGCCTCGACGTCGCCGATCCGGGTGGCAATGGCGCTCGCTTCGGCGGAGGAAAGGAACATCGGTGGTCGCTCCGGGGGAGACCGCAACCGGCGGGCGCATGCGCGTACCCGCCGCAGCCGCCTGCCCGCACGATGGCGGCCGTTCGGCCCTGCACATCATACTGCGCAATCGCGAGCCGGCCATGGGCATCATCGCAGCGTGGCGGCATCGCCGCAATGGCGTGGGTCTCCGCACCGGCGTCGCCGGCTTGACTGCGCACGAGTTCAAGCAGCACCATCCGCCCATTCGCGCGCCCCCCCCGTCGGAGGCCTTTCCCGGGGAGACGCCGGGCTCGCCCAATCGGACACAGGTCAAGCCGCCGCGGCTCGCCGCATCCCGACACCGATGATTCGCGCCCATTGCCGTTTCGGTTTTGGACGGAACGAAGCACTAGACTAGGAAGGTCTGGCCTCGGCCGGCGGGCTGCGACCGCCGCAGCCGGCGTCTTCACGGGGAGTTCTGGCGTGCAACCTGCGTCCGCCGTCACCACGATCCTGTTCACCGACATCGAAGGCAGCACCCTGCTATGGGAGCAGGAGCCTGAGCGCATGCGCGTCGCGCTGGCGCACCACGACGCTATGTCGAGGGCGGCGGTGGAGAGCCATCACGGCATCGTGGTAAAGACGACCGGCGATGGCATCTATGCTGCCTTCGACGAGCCCGTCGGCGCGCTCGAGGCTGCGCTGCAGGTGCAGAATGCTGTCGCGGACGCGTCGACGACAGGCGGCATTGCGCTTCGCGTGCGCTGCGGCTTGCACGCCGGTCCGGTGGAGCGCCGAGACGGCGACTTCTTCGGCAGCACCGTCAACCGTGCGGCGCGGATCATGGGCGCCGCGCACGGCGGCCAGGTGCTGCTGTCGCAAGCAGTCGCCGTGCTGGTTCGCGACCACCTTCCCGCGCACGTTGCGCTGCGCGACCTGGGCCTGGTGAGGCTGCGCGACCTGGCGAGTCCCGAGCACGTCTACCAGCTCGCGCACCCTCGGCTGCGGGAGAATTTTCCGGCCCTGCGCTCGCTTGAGGCAATACCGAACAACCTGCCGCAGCAAGTCACGTCGTTCGTCGGCCGCGCGCCCGAGTTGGCCACGGTCAAGGCGCTGCTGGACGGAACGCGGCTGTTGACGCTGCTCGGGGTCGGCGGCATCGGCAAGACCCGGCTGTCGCTGCAGGTGGCAGCAGACGCGATGGACGCCTACCCCGACGGAGTGTGGTTCGTGGAGCTCGCGCCGGTGATGGACCCACGGCTCGTGCCGCAGGCGGTGGCGTCGGTCCTCGGCGTCAAGGAGGATACGGGTCGACCGGTTCTCGAAGCGCTGGTGAAGTTCGTCAGGGACCGGACGCTGCTGCTCATCCTGGACAACTGCGAACACCTGGTGCACGCGTGCGCGGAGCTGGCCGCGCAGCTGCTGCGGGAGGGCCCGCACCTGAAAGTCCTTGCATCGAGCCGCGAGCATCTGCACGTGGCAGGCGAGAGGTGCTATCAGGTGCCGGCCCTCGCGTCGCCAGACCCGGGGCAGGCCGTCACGGTCGTGGCGTTGACGCAATACGAGGCAGTGCGCCTGTTCATCGACCGCGCGGTCGCCGTGCAGCCGGCATTTCGACTGACGCAGGAGAACGCCTCGGCGGTGGCGGAGATCTGTAACCGCCTGGAAGGCATTCCGCTGGCGCTCGAACTCGCTGCGGCGCGCGTTCGGTTCCTCTCCGTGGAGCAGATCGCGGCGCGCCTGAGCGATCGCCTCCAGATCCTGTCCGGCGGCATCCGGACCGCGCTGCCACGGCAGCAGACCCTGCGGGCGCTGATCGACTGGAGCCACGATCTGCTCACCGAGAAGGAGCGGACTCTGTTCCGGCGACTCGCTGTCTTTGCCGGAGGCTGGACAATCGAGGCGACGGAGGCAGTGTGTTCGGGCGGGGAAATCGGCGAGGCCGAGGTCATGGACAGGCTCGGCGAGCTGGTCGACAAGTCGCTGGTAATGGTCGTTGCAGACGGAGGGCGCTATCGCCTGCTCGAGACGGTTCGCCAGTATGCGGACGAGCGCTTGACGCAATCGGGCGAGGACCATGCGACGCGGTCGCGACATGCAGCCTTTTACCTGCAGTTTGCCGAGCAAGTGGCGCCGGAACTCCTCGGCCCGACACAAGCTGCCGGACTGCATCGGCTGGATCTGGAGCGGGAAAACATCCTGGCGGCGCACGGCTGGTACCTGCGCAATGAAGGCTCAGCCGAACAGCATTGCCGCCTGGTGCACGCGATCAAGCATTACTGGTTCATACGAGGCCTGCTCAACCTCGGGCACCGGGTGACCGTGGAGGCAGTGACCAAACCCGGTGGACCGACGAACAGCGTCGCGCGGGCAAAGGCGCTCTGGGTGGCCGGACAGATTTGCACGTTCATGGGCCGCTACGAGGAAGCGCAGGGGTATCTCGGCGAAAGCCTTGCCATCGCCAGGGCGATGGACGACCGGGATGTCATGGTCGTGGTGCTCAACAGCCTCGTGCTGGCCGCGCTGGGGCAGGACGACCGAGCGACGGCGCGCCGGTACTGCGAGGAGGCATACGCGCTGGCGCAACAGATGGGCGACAAGCGGCGAATCGTCACCTCGTCGAACTCGCTGGCACAGCTGCACCGGCTCGACGGCGACCTGGAGTCAGCCGATCGGCTCTACCGCCAATGCGAAGGGCTGGCCCGCGAACTGGGCAACCGCGATTTCACGGCGGTGGCTCTGCTCAATCTCGCGATGGTTGCGATTGCCCGCGGGTCGGAGCAGCGCGCCGCGGCGTTGCTCCGGGAAGTCCTGGACATCTCGGACGAAACCGGCTCGAAGCAGGCGGTGCAGAGCGTGCTGGAAGTATCGGTCGGCCTCGCGAAGCTTCATGGAGAGACGGAGCGCGCAGCGCGGTACTACGGAGCGGCCGAAGTTCAAACGGGGATTACCGGCATTCACCGGGATCCCGCGGACGAGGCCTTTCTGGCGCCGGTGATCGCCCAGACACGGGCCGCGCTGGGCGCGGCGCGATTCGACGCCGAAGAGGCATCGGGCCGTGCGCTCCCCTTTCAGAACGTCATTGACGACGTTCGTGCCTGGCTCGCGACCATCTGACCGAAGACTAGTCCACCATGAACGGATCGAGCGTCTCGCACCAGGTCCCATTGGCGCGCTGGAAGCTGAGAGCGTACTCGTAGGTGTTGCCGGTCGAATTGTGCTTGAAGTCGATCACGAGGCGTTTTCCGCTCGCTTCCACCCTGGCATTATTGAACTGCTTGCCCGGATCGCTCTTGATGAAGATCCCGAACTTGTACGCCTCGGACGAGAATACGTAGCCGTCGTTGATGGTCCAGGTGGCCTTGCGTTGGCCCGCTGGACCGGTCCGGAAGTCAAGGATGGGGTAATTGACCGTGGCGGAGCACGTCTTCGTGGCCGCGTTTTCCGTGACGGTAACGGCGACCTGGCAATCCTGAGTGGCGCATTTCAGCGAGCCGGTGCGCAACGCCTCGTTGAAACGATCCTGTGCTCGCGTTTTTTCCGTCGAAGCGCAGCCAATCAGCCCGGCAGTTGCAATGGCCGCCAGGACCAGTGATCCGATTCTCATTTCGCTCTCCCACGGGTGGAAACGGGCAAGAAGCACGACGGCCTTCAACCAATCGCCGCCCGCACCGAAATCGACGGCGTGGACGGTCGGCACTCCCGCCTTGCGGACGCCGGTTCTTGCACGAGCGCGCATCTCCCCTGGCCGCCATGCTCGTGTGTCGCGATCGAGCGAGGATTGTCGCGGCATTCAACCCCGCGCGCAAGTAGCCTACACTTTGTGGCATTCGCGACCGCGACGGGCGCGGGCGACGCTCGGCGCGCGCGGCCCCCCGTCGAAGCCCGGCGGGTCGACGGAAAGCGGGTAGGGTCGGTGCACCTTTCGGTTTGCCGGTTGGCTACACTTCATCCATGTCCAAAGCCAAGGCCCGCCCGCCACGGCATCCGCGCAGCCCGATCGCCCGCCCTTCGCTGCCGCCGGCGCCTCCGCGGCAGCAGCCGCTGCGACCGCCCGCGACGGGCCGGCGCGGTCGTCGCGGCCCGGGGGGCGCATAGTTCCCTCCGGCGCCGAGAGCCGCGTAAGCGCGAGCGGGCTTCCACCCCGGCGGCCGATGCCGGCCGGCATGGCCCTTCGCTGCGCGGTCGGCATGCGATCATCCCGTCAGCCATGCGTCGATCGACCCTCACCGCCATAATCCTCGCCGCCACCGTCATCACGACGGCCGGCTGCGACCGCGTGACCCCGACGCTGGCGAAGCTCAATCCGCTGCGGGGTTTCGAATCGCGCTGCGCCGGGCTTGCGCCGTCGAGCTATCGGGTGTCGGTGGCGGACGCGCCGATCGCCGAGGACCGCACGAAGTCGTTCGAATCGCTGGCGAGGATGGGCACTTCGGCGTCGCCGAACCACCGCACGGTCGGGCTCACGCAGGCACGTTTCTCCCACCGGTCGTCGCTCGCCGTCAACGGCATCGAGGACAAGAATTCCGGCCGGGTCTGCGCGCGGCCGAGCGTCACAGTCGAGCTGTCGCTGGCGCCGATGACCGTCTACATCGCGCAGGCGTACCGCGACGACCCCTGCCGCGAGCCGCTGATCGCCGAGCACGAGCGGCGGCACGTCGACGTCTACCGCACCTACGCCTCCGAGGCGGCCGTCCGGCTGCAGCGCGAGCTGCCGCGGCGGCTCGGGACCGGCCTCGTCGAGGCGCCATCGATGGCCGCCGCGCAGGCTCAGGTCGACGCCGCACTCGCGGAGACAATGGCCGAGTTCATGGCGGAGAGCGAGCGCATCCTCGAGGAGCGCAACGCCGCGATCGACACGCCGGAGGAGTACCTGCGGATCACCCTCGCCTGCGGCGACGATCCGGCAGCGACGCGCTGATCGCGGTGGCCGCAGTGGCGACGGCAGCGGCGGCCGCCGTGGCCGCGTTGGCAGTGGCGGCCGCATTGGTCGCGGCGGCGGTGCCCCCGTCAGCGTTCCCGCGTCGCGCCCTGCGGGTACCGCGGCGACTGCCAGCCCGGAAGGCGCCGCTGCATCGCCGCGCGGATCGCCTCGTCGTGCGCCGCGGCAAACTCCGGGGTCGGCGGCAGCTCGGGCGCGCCCTGCGCCGCCGCCGCGAAGCCGGCGGCCCCGGCCACCCCCGCGCCCCCCGGAATGCGCCCGGCAAAGATGTCGGTGACATTGGTGGCGTTGCCGCTGTTGGTCGTGGCGAACAGCGCGACGAACTCGCCGCCGGCAGCGACCAGTCCCATGTAGTCGCCGATGAACAGGCCGTTGGCGCGCGGCGCCGCCAGCAGGTCGAACGGGCCGGCCACGTGCGTCTCGGTCCAGGTCGCGCCGCCGTCGGCCGATCGCGCGAACCAGTAGTCGGTGGGGAGCGTGGCGGCGGCGTCGGTGTTGTTGCGAAAATCGTAGTAGGTGACGCCGATGGTGCCGTCGTCGGCGATCGCGACCGCCGGCACGAAGGCCGGCACCGACGGCGCCCGGTTGACCTGCACCGGCGCGCTCCAGCTGCGACCGCCGTCGTCCGATCGCGAGAACGCGATGCCGTCGCGCGCGCCGCCCGAGAACCGCGCGTCCTGCCAGACGACCGCGATGCTGCCACCCTTCCCGGCCGCGATGTGGCCGAGGACCGCGGCGTCGCGTACGCGTTCGCCGGTCTCGGGGTCGCGGACGCCCAGCGATTGCTGCTTGGCGATCTCGACCGGCGCGTCCCAGGTCGTCCCCTTGTCGGTCGAGCGGATCACGCGCAGCGCAGCGGTCGTCGTGTTGCCGGGCGGCGTCGTCTGCAGCCAGGTGTAGAAGCCGACCAGCGTGCCGTCGGGCGTGACGACGATCTGGTTGTTGATCGTCTGCTCGGTCACTGCCGTGGCGACGATGCTGCGCGCCGGCTCCCAGGTCGCGCCGCGATCGGTCGTCCGCGCGAAGTACGTCGGACCGCCGCCGTCGCGGTTCAGGCGGTCCCAGATCACGTAGGCGAACCGGGCGTCGGTGCGATCGGCGGTGATCGATTCCTTGTCGCTGAAGGCGGCGGCGCCGTCGCGGCGCACCTGCACCGGCGCATCCCAGCTGAACCCGCCGTCGCGCGAGCGGGAGACGAGAACCGCGTTGGTCGAACCGGTCGCGAACGTCTGGCCGGTCAGCACCAGCGCCGACTGGTAGACGACGCCGTCGGCGCCGATCGACACCCACGGGTCCGACGCGCGCTCGTCGGTGCCCCCGGTGCAGCGGGAAAACGCGGCGCGGCTCGCGGTCCACGTCCGTCCGCCGTCGGCCGATGTCGCCGCGAGCAGCGCCTGCGAGCCGCCGTTCGACCACCGGTTCTGCTGCCACACGCCGACGAGGCGCGCGGAATCGGTCGGGTCGATCGCGATGTAGGGCTCGACTTCGGCGCCTGCGTAGAGCACGCCGCCGGGCGCGGCGCTGTCGCAGTTCACCGGCACCGGGTTCCTGCCGGTGACGCGGACCGGTGCAACGGCCGGCGGCGTCGACGCCGCCTGCCGCACGCAGGCGATGACGCCGGCGGCGCCGTAGCCTTCCGGGACCCACCCCTGCTGCAGCATGCCGGCGCGGACCGCCAGACTCGTCGTGTAGCGGTGATTCGGCGCGTTCCCCTGGCCGTCGTTGTAGAGGCGATAGAGCGGGGTCGCGAAGCCCGGGCACGCGCCGTCGGCACCCGGGCGCACGGTGTTGAAGGCGATGGTCTCGTAGGTCCAGTCGGGATTGGCCTTGACCTTGGCGCACTCGGCCGCGTCCGGCGTGTAGAAGTGCGAGCTCTTCGGCGCGAACGCCGTGGTGAAGAAGCGGCAGACGTCATCGAGCCCCGCCCCGCCGTTCCAGACGCCGAAGCTCCATCCGGTGCGGGACCACTGGTCGAACTGGCCGGCGTCGAGCGCCGCGACCTCCCCGGGCAGCGAGGTGACGAAATAGTGGCCGAACGCCGAGTTGAAGTACTCGACCGCCGTCGCCTGCGGGGCCGTCGGCGCGTCCTGCGCCGCGGCAGGCGTCGACACGGCGGCGATCGCCGCGCCGAAGACGCCGCTGGCCATGGCCTGCCAAGGTGCGCGGAATATGCGCTGCATGTGCCGTCTCCAGGGATCGGGGGCGGCGGTGCGCCGCGCCCGCAGCGGCCATTCTAGCGAATCGGCCGTCGGCGCCGCGGCGGGCGCCCGTGCCGGGGGTCCCGCCGCGAGCCTGCGGCGGGTCGTCAGTTGCCGTAGTCGGCGACGCGGCCGCTCGGGCACTCGGGAACCTGTCCCCACAGGCCCTCGCAGGCCTGCGCGCGCACGCGCTGCTCGCACAGGAATCGATCGAGCGGGCCGCCGGCGCAGCGGCTGAGGGCGTCGTCCCGCAGCTGCCAGCGATCGCGAGGAGGCGCTGCAGCAGGCGGCGGCGGCGGGGGCGGGGGTGCCTCGACGGTCCGCTCGGCGGGCAACTCCATCTCGTTGGAAGCGACCCGGACCGGCGTGGCGCCGCGATCGCGATTGACCGCGGCGCGGCGGGACAGGCCGCCGTCGACCCCGTACGGGCGACCCCAGGCGTCGGCCCCGTCCAGGCCGCCGGGCTCGAGCGCCGGGCGGCGATCGGACGCCGCGCCGACGAGGGGGCGTACCGCCGGCGCGGCGCTCGCGACCGCGGCGTCGGCCGCGTCGCCGACGGCTCTGGTTTCGGGCAACGAAGGCGGCACCGGCAGCGGCGCGACGGCGACGACCGGCGGCGGCCGGTTCAGCGCAACGACGGCAGTCGACAGCCCCCACCACGTCGCAGCTGCCGTCAATCCCGCCACGACCATCAGGACGAGGTCGAGACGCCGCGATGCGGACGCGAGCTGCCGCGCCTCCCCCCGCACCTCGGCTCGCTCGCGCGCCCCGCGGCGGGCGAAGGCCTTGCGCATCCGTTTGAGCACGCGTGCCGGATCGTGCACCGGCAGCTCGATGCGCAATTGCGCACCACAGCCGGCACAGAATCGCGTCGTGGTCAGGTTGTCCCGACCGCAGTCCTGGCACTTGATCACACCCTGCTCCCGCGTGACCCGGCCGGAGGGCCGGATCCAGCTATGACGTTAGCATAATCGACAGTCGATGCAAGACCGTGCCGACGAGCGGTCCGCTGGCGCGCGCCCCGCAACCGACCCCGGCGCCGGTGCGGGCCGCAGCCACGACGTGCCCCGCCTCGCGCCTCCGAATCCCCGACGCATCCGGTCGACCGCACCGGCGCAACCGCCGATAATGGCGGCCGCGGCGCGTCCCCGGATCTCTCCTGAATTCCTCCTCCTCGATCTTCCGCCACCGCGCGTACCGGTACTTCTGGTTCGCGCGGGTCGCCGGCATCATGGGTTACCAGATGCTGGCGGTTGCCGTCGGCTGGCAGGTGTACGACCTCACGCGCAGCGCGCTCGACCTCGGCCTCGTCGGCCTGTCGCAGTTCCTGCCGTCGGTGGTGCTGCTGCTGGCGGTCGGGCACGTCGCCGACCGCCACGACCGCCGCAGCATCGTGCGACTGTGCGTCGGCGTCGAGGTCGGCGCGGCACTGGTCCTCGCGGTCGGCAGCGCGCAGGGCTGGATCAGCGAGGCGGTGATCTTCGGGGTCGTGTTCGTCATCGGTGCCGCGCGCGCATTCGAGATGCCGACGATGGCCGCGCTGCTGCCGGCGCTGGTGCCGCCGGCGGAGTTGCCGCGCGCGGTGGCGACCAACGCCACCGCGACGCAGACCGCGATCATCGCCGGCCCTGCCGTCGGCGGCTTCGTCTACGCCGCCGGCCCCGCGGCGGTCTACGTCACCTGCGCGCTGCTGTTCGCCACCGCGATCGTCCTGCTCACGCTGCTGCGCTACGACCACGTTCCGCCGCCGCGCGAGGCGACGACGCTGCGGACGCTGTTCGCCGGCATCGGCTTCATCCGCCGGCATCCGGTGATGCTGGGCGCGATCTCGCTTGACCTGTTCGCGGTCTTCCTCGGCGGCGCCACCGCGCTCCTGCCGATCTACGCGCGGGACATCCTTGACACCGGCGCCTGGGGGCTCGGGCTGCTGCGCGCCGCCGGCGCGATCGGCGCGCTGGCGACCGCGCTCTTCCTCGCGCGCCGGCCGCTCGGCGGGCGCACCGGGCGCACGATGTTCGCGTGTGTGGCGATCTTCGGCGTCGCGACGATCGTGTTCGGGCTGTCGAAGGTGTTCCTGCTGTCGTTCGCCGCGCTGGCGGTGATGGGCGCGTCCGACATGGTCAGCGTGGTGATCCGCAGCTCGCTCCTGCAGCTGTCGACCCCCGACGCGATGCGCGGGCGGGTCAGCGCCGTCAACTCGGTGTTCATCGGCGCGTCGAACCAGCTCGGCGAGTTCGAGTCCGGCGTCACCGCCGCGTGGTTCGGCGCGGTGCCCGCCGTGGTGATCGGCGGCGTCGGCACGCTGCTCGTCGTCGGCGTCTGGATGCGGCTCTTTCCAGCGCTCGTCCGCTACGACCGGCTGGTGGTGCCGAAGCGGCCCTGACGCCGCGGGCAGCCCGCGGCCGCGCGACGATCCGCGCCTGTAGAATCCACGCTCCGGCGCCGAGAGCGAAGCATCGCCACCGCGCTCGCGCCGCCCCATGGGAGGAAATCGCAATGAGTGCTTCGAGCAAGGTCGCCGTCGTCACCGGCGCCGGCACCGGCATCGGCAAGGCCGTCGCCGTCGCGCTGCTGCGCCACGGCTGGAGCGTTGCGCTGGCGGGCCGGCGGAAGGAGCCGCTGGACCAGGCGATCGTCGATGCCGGCGGCGACGCGGCGCGCGCGATCGCGGTGCCGACCGACGTCGCGGACCCGGTGTCGGTGGACGCGCTGTTCGCCGCGGCGAAGAGCGCGTTCGGCCGCATCGACCTGCTGTTCAACAACGCCGGGATCAGCATCGGCGGCCCGTTCGAGGACCTGACGCTCGACCAGTGGAGGAACGTGGTCGACATCAACCTGACCGGCTCGTTCCTGTGCGCGCAGGCGGCGTTCCGGCAGATGAAGGCGCAGTCGCCGCGCGGGGGGCGGATCATCAACAACGGCTCGATCTCGGCGCACGCGCCGCGGCCGAACTCGGCGCCGTACACGGCGACCAAGCACGCGATCACCGGGCTCACCAGGTCGCTGTCCCTCGACGGGAGGAAGCACGACATAGCGTGCGGCCAGATCGACATCGGCAACGCCGGCACCGAGATGGCGATGAAGATGGCCAGCGGCGTCCCGCAGGCGAACGGCCAGATCGCCGTCGAGCCGCTGATGGACGTCGCGCACGTCGCGACGTCGGTGCTCTACATGGCGGAGCTGCCGCTCGACGCCAACGTCCAGTTCCTGACGGTGATGGCGACCAAGATGCCGTTCGTGGGCCGCGGCTGACGGCGGGCGGCACGCCGTCGGCGCTCAGCGCGACGCGGGCGCCGCGCCCTTCCAGCGCCGGTGCACCCACCACCACTGCTCGGGGTGGCGCACGATCGCGCGCTCGAGCGCCGCGTTGTAGGCGCGGGTGTTGCGCCGGATCTCGACGCCGACGTCGTCGTCGTGGATCGGCGGCAGCGGCGGCTCGAAGCGCAGCACGTGGTGCCCGTCGGGCTCGCGCCACGCCGCCGCCGGCATCACCGGCGCGCCCGTCGCCAGCGCGATCACCGCGAGGCTCTTGAACGTCCCCGCGGCGTGGCCGAAGAACTCGACGTCGATGCCGTCGGGCCTGCGCGCGTGCTGGTCGAACGGGAACACGACGGCGTCGCCGCGCTCGAGCAACGCGACGATCTGCTCCAGCGAGCCCTTCTTGCCGACGACGCCGAAGCCGGCATCGCGGAACCGACGGGTCACCATCGCGTCGAGCCACTTCGGCTTGATCGGCCGGCGGACGAAGTGGATGCGCCCCTTGACGAACGGGAACTGCGCGATCCCGGCGACCGTCGCCACCTCGAAGTTGCCGAAGTGGCCGGTGACGATCAGCACGCCCTTCCCCGCGTCGAGCGCACGCGTGAACTCCGGCACCCCCTCGACGCGCACCAGCGCCTGCTTCTGCCGCGCCGTCAGGAAGCGGTAGCGGACCATTTCGGCGACCAGCGCCCACAGGTGCCCGTAGTGCGCCTGCGCCAGGCGCTCGATCTCGTCGTCGCCGACGTTCGCGCCGAAGACCCGCCGCAGGTTGTCGACGATCACCGCGCGCCGGTACGGCAGCCAGCGCCAGAGCATGCGGCCGGCAAACGGGACGCGGGTGGTCGCCGGCACGCGCAGCGCGACCGCGGACGCGGTGTCGGGAGTGTGGGTCAGCGACACCTGGATGGCGGCGACGCGATGACGGCCGAGCACGACTTCCGCCGCCGGCGAGACCTCGATCCGCGGCGCGCCGTAGTCGTCGCGGGCGACGGCGAAGTCGACCGCGGTGATAACGTTGAGCGCGGTTTCGCGGGGAAAGAGCTTGAGGCAGGCCTCCTTCGCCGCGAAGCGCGCGGCGAGGCTCGCCGCGCGGCCGGCGCCGTCGCCGGCGTCGGCGATTTCCCGCGGCGAGAACAGCTTGCCGAGATCCTCGTCGGGCGTCGCCGCGAGCAGCCGTTCGATCCGTCCGACCTCGACGGTGTCGACCGCGCACCCGTCGGGCAGGCCGCGCGGGTGTCACGGCGTTCAGGCGGCGCGTGCCGCGCGCAGAAGCAGCGCGGCGTTGGTGCCGCCGAACCCGCGGCAGACGACGAGCACGACGTCGCCGCGGGGCGCCTGCGCGGCGCTGGACACCGCGACGCCCTCGCAGCCTGCGCCGGCGGTCGCGAAGTTCGCCACGCCCGGGACGATCCGCCGCCGCAGCGCTTCCAGGCCGACCGCGACGTCGAGGATCCCCGACGCCGCCAGCAGGTGACCCGTCGCCCACTTGAAGGCGGTGACCGGCGGCATCGCGGCGCCGAAGACGCGGCGCAGCGCGGCGGCCTCCGACGCGTCGGATTGCGGCGTGCCGTTGCCGTGCGCGACGACCATGCCGACGTCGGCAGCGGCGAGGCCGGCGTCGGCGAGCGCGGCTTCGATCGCGCGCGCCGGGCCGTCACCGTCGGCGCGGATCGCGAGCAGGCCTTCGCCGTCCGACGCGTCGCCGCCACCGAGGTATTCGCCGAGGACCGTCGCGCCGCGGGCCGCCGCCGACACCTCGGTCTCCAGCACCAGCGCGGCCGCGCCTTCACCGAGCAGGCTGCCGTCGTGGCGGGCGTCGAAGGGCCGCAGCGTGTCCTGCGCGACCAGCCCGGCGCGCTGGTAGTACAGCAGCGTCTGCGGCTCGATCGGTGCGTCGTGGCCGACGGCGACGACGCGCTGCGCCTCGCCCTCCCTGATCGCCAGCGCGCCCTCGATCACCGCGAGCATGCCGCTGACGCAGTGATTGGTGATGCAGGCGTTCGGCCCCTTGAGGCCGTGCCGGATGCCGACGTGGCAGAGCACGTTGTTCGGCAGCGTGCGCAGCAGCCACATCGGATTGACGGTGTCGGGCAGCTCGCGGCCGAAGCGCTCCAGGCTGCCCTGCGCCGCCGCCATCAGCGGGAAGAAGTCGTAATTGACGTTGTACGCGCCGCCGCCGGAGCCGACGTAGCAGCCGGTCTGGTCGGCGAACTCCGCCGCTGCAGCTTCGTCGAGCCCGTCGCGATACGGCGTGAACGCGGCCTGCTCGATCGCCTTCGTGCCGGCGTAGATGCCGAACACGTCGGAGCGACGGACGAGCTTCATCAGCTTGCGGTCGCCGAGCAGCTCGCTGCCGTTGTAGTCGGCGACCTCGGCGGCGTGGCGGCGCGGCCACTGCGCCGAGTCCCAGCCGGCGATCGGCGCAACCGCCGAGCGGCCGGCGGCCAGCGCGTCGACGATCGACGCCGGGTCGCGGCCCGCGCCGCAGACGGCGCCGGTGCCGGTGATGACGATGCGGGCCATGGCGCTCACCGTCCCGCCGCGACCAGCGCCGCGGTCTCTTCCGGATGCCGGAACGCGAGGCAGCTGTTGCTGCCGCCGAAGCCCAGCGAGTTGGACAGCGCGACGCGCACGCGACGCGCACGCGGCGCGTCGCGGACGATGTCGACGTCGCAGTCGGGGTCCTGTTGCTGAAGATTGGCGTTGGGCGGCATCAGTCCGTCGCGGATGGCGAGCGCGCAGACGCCGGCCTCGACCGCGCCGGCAGCCGCGATCAGGTGGCCCATCACACTCTTGGTCGAGCTGACGGCGACGGCCCTGGCGCCGGCGCCGAACACGGCGTTCACCGCCGCGCACTCGCTGCGGTCGTTCATCGGCGTCGACGTGCCGTGGGCATTGAGGTAGTCGACGTCCGCGGCGGTCGCGCCGGCGTCGGCGATCGCGCGCCGCATCGCCTGGATCGGACCGTCGCCCGACGGGTGCGAGTCGGTGATGCGGTACGACGACAGCGAATTGCCGTCGCCGGCGAGCTCGGCGTAGATCGTCGCGCCGCGTCGCACCGCGGCGCCCCATTCCTCGAGCACGAGGAAGCCCGCGCCCTCGCCGAGCACGAAGCCGTTGCGGGTGAGGTCGAACGGCCTGCTCGCGCGCTCGGGCGCGTCGTTGTCGGGGGACACCGCGGACAGCAGGCAGAAGCCGGACAGGCCCATCGGCGAGATCATCGAGTCGAAGCCGCCGGTCAGCACGCGGTCGGCGACGCCGCGGCGGATCAGCCGCATCGCCGTGCCGACGGCCTGGCCGCCCGATGCGCAGGCGGTGTGCACGCTCGATGCGTAGCCACCGATGCCGAAGCGGCGCAGCAGCAGCGACACGCCGGCGGTCGACTGGCTGCGCGCGAAGGCCATCGGGTCGTTGGCGGTGGGGAGGTCGAGCAGGCGGTCCGGCAGCAGCTCGCCCTCGGGCGCAGCCGCGGCCTGGATCGACGCGAGCTCGTCGTACGCGACCGTCATCATCCCGGTGCCCACGACGCAGCTCCAGCGGCCGCGGTCCTGCGCCGTCGGCCGGATGCCCGCGTCGGCGATCGCCTGGTCCGCCGCCGCCAGCGCGAACCGGTGCGAGCGGTTCGCGTACTTGAGCAGCTTGCGGTCGTCGAGCGGCGGCAGGCGGTCGAGGTCCTTCACCTCGGCGGCGATGCGGGTCGAGAATCCCGACGCGTCGAAGATCGTGATCGGCCCGGCGCAGCTCCTCGCCGCCTTCAGCCGGTCCCAGGTCGACGCGGCGTCGAGCCCCGCGGGGGTGACCAGGCCGATGCCGGTGATGGCAACGCGTCGTCGAGCGGTCATGCGCTTCCTTCGGTGACGGGGACAAAGATCATCCGCGCGGCGGCGACCGGCCGGCGTTCGGCGCCTTCGGGCGGCACGCCGACCTTGACGGCGACGGTGCCGTCGCCGCCGGCCGCGCTGTCGCCGGTCTCGGCGAAGAGCTTCAGCGTCACCCCCGGCGGCGTGAACGACCGCACCTTTACGTTGGTGATGCGCGCGAGGCGCACCGGAGTGCCCGCGGCTTCCGCGGCGACACGCCCGGCGAGCCCGAGCAGGACGTCGAGCATCAGCGTCGCCGGAAACACCGGCCGGCGCGGAAAGTGGTCGGCGAAGAACGGCGCCGCGGCCGGCACGTCCAGCGTGGCGTCGACGCGGACTCCCGCCTCGTGCGCGGTGTCGACCAGCGGCGGCAGCGCGACGCCGCGGAATCGACCGGCCGGCGCTCCGGGCCCGGTGAGCACCGCGTAGTCGGCGGCCAGCGCGGCCGGGTCGTCGAACTCGCTTGCATCGAGCATCGGCCCGAGGCAGTCGAGCAACTCCAGCACCAGCCGGCCGTCGACCGTGGCGCGGCCACCGTACGAGATCGTCTCGTCGTCGCAGGCCTCGATGTCGACGGCGAGCTCGAGCGTGTCGCCCGGGCGCGCGAGCGCGTGGAACCGCGTCTCGCCGGCGAGTGCCGCCACCGGCCGGCGCCGGAAGCCCACCCGCTCCATCGCGACCCACGCCGCCAGCTGGCCCACGGCCTCGGCGACGAGGCTCGCCGGAAACGCGTCCAGGCCGGCGGGAATCGTGTAGACCCCGCGGACGCGGCCCGAGGCGTCGACCGCGGAGATGCGATCGACGAACGAGAACGCCGCGAAGCGCTCGCGGGCGCCTGCGGCCGGAGCTCCCGCGCTGGCGGCCCCGGCCCCCATCAGGCCGCGGCGGACGCTGCGCGCTGGGCGCGGATCACGAGCTTGCAGAAGGTCTCCGGGGTGTACAGCCGGGCGATCTCGCCGACCTTCATCGTCGGCTTGAAGCGCGAGTCCGGAATCTCCGACAGGTACCGGCGCAGCTGCGCGAGGCCCTTCTCGGTCAGCACGCCCTTCTGCTCGAATTCCTCCTCGGGCATGTCGCCGCGGACGTCCTCGATGATCTTGCCGCGCGGGATCTTCACCTTGAACGCGCGCTCGAGGCGGAACACCATGTCGAGGAAATCGATCGACTCGGCATCGAGCCCCTCGATCAGCGACACGTCGAGCTTGATGTCCTCGGGCTCGCACCCGAGCGCGTCCGCCATCGTCTTCTGCACGACCGGGAACACCGCCATGACTTCTTCCTTGCTGATTGCCTGTTCGCTCATGATCACTCCATCTTGAAACCGCCGTCCACATACAGCACCTGCCCGGTCACGTAATCCGCGAGGCCGGACACGAAAAATCCCACCGCGTTCGCGACTTCGCGCGCGGTGCCGTAGCGCCTGAGCAGGATGCGCGCCTTGACCTCGTCGCCCGCGAGGTCGCGCACGTCCTGCGACATCTCGGTGTCGATGACGCCGGGCGCGACCGCGTTGACGAGAATCCTGCGCGGCGCGAGCTCGACCGCCAGCGCCCGCGTCAGTGCGTCGATCGCGCCCTTGCTCGCCGCGTAGTTGGCCTGGCCACGCCCGCCCTTGGCGCCCGCGACCGACGACAGGTTGACGATGCGCCCTGCGCGCTTCGACATCATGTGCGGGATCACCGGGCGCGTGACGTTGAACACGCCGCCGATGTTGGTGTCGAGCACCGTCGCGATGTCGTCGTCCTCGAGCATCGCCATCAGGTTGTCGCGGATGACGCCGGCGTTGTTTACCAGGATGTCGATGCGGCCGCAGCGATCGGCGACCGCCTCGACCGCCGCGGCGCACGCCGCGGCGTCGCGGACGTCGACCTGCGCCGCCGCCGCCCTGCCGCCGGCCGCATTGACGGCGGCGACGACCTCGGCCGCCGCCTCGGCGTTGCCGCGGTAGAAGAAGGTCACCTCGGCGCCCTCGGCGGCGAGCAGCTCGACGATCGCGCGGCCGATGCCGCGGGAGCCGCCGGTGACGATCGCGACCTTGCCCGAAAGACCCGATTCGAACGCCATGGCCGGATCAGCCCGAGATGGCGAAGCCGCCGTCGACGACCAGCGTGTGGCCGTTGATCCACGACGCTTCCGGCAGGCACAGCAGGTACACCGCGTCGGCGACGTTCTCCGGCGAGAGCCGCGGCCCCGCCGGCGTGCGCGCGGCGAACTCCGCGAGCAGCTGCTCGCGATTGGGGAAATAGCCCAGCGCGTCGGTGTCGACGACCCCGGCGGACACCGCGTTGACGCGGACGCCGCGCGGCCCGAGTTCCTGCGCCAGCGTGCGCACCAGCGCCTCGAGCGCAGCCTTGGACGCGCCGACGAAGCCGTACGACGGCATCGCTCGCTGCGCGCCGAGGCTCGACATCGCCACGATGCGGCCGCCGTCCTTCATCATCGGCACCGCCCGCTGCGCGAGCAGGTTCAGCGCCAGCGCGTTGGTCTCCATGCACCAGCGAAAGTGCTTCAGCGACATGTCCATCGCCGGCTTCAGCACGCCCGACGCGGCGTTGCTGACGACGATGTCGAGCCGGTCGAACTCGGCGCCGATCGCCGCGAACATCTCGTCGACGCTGTCCGGCACGCCGACGCTGCCCTGCACCGCGAGCGCGCGCCGGCCCTGCGCGCGCAGTTCCGCGCACAGCGCTTCGGCTTCCTCGTGGCTGTTGTAGTAGTTGGCGACGATGTCGCAGCCGCCGGCGGCGAGCTTGCGCGCGCACGCGCGACCGATGCCGCGCGCGGCACCCGTGATGAGCGCGACCTTTCCCGCCAATGGGCCCGGCATGAGGAGGCTTCCCTGCGATGTTTGACGCGCTCTGTGCCGGCATTCGCTGCCGGCGGGCGGGCGCGTCGGGGTGGCAAAAGCATAATTATAGGCGATCCGGCGCCTTCCCCGACGATCGCCCCGACGGCAGAGTCCGGCGCCTTCGGGTAGGGTCGTCCACGCGCCGGCGCAGCCGATGCGTCGGATGCGGCGGTGCGCCCCGCGGGGTGGGTGCGCCCGCGGTCGCGGCGCGCACTCAGCCCGGTCGCGGCACTGCGTCCAGAACGGAAGCGAACCGGCTGCCCAGCGCCCGCGCGGCCTCCCGGGGGAGCTCGGCGAGCCGGAACGTCATGCCGACCGACAGCTCGCCGCCGGCGACGCTCGCCGCGAGCACGAGCAGCGTGAGCGGGCCGGTCGATGCAGCACGCAGGTACGGCGGCGCGCCCGGCCAAAGCGCGTCGACGTTGAGCAGCGTGAGCCCGCCGAACGCCGGGTGATGCTTGAAGAAGAACTGCGCCCTGCGCTCGGGCGACATCAACGCAAGCAGCGGGCGTGCGAACGCCATCAGCAGCAGCGACTGCAGGTACAGCTTGCGCGACTTGACCCGCCGCGTCGTCGCCGCGATGTCGGCGGCAACCTCGCGCAGCGTCGCCCCCGGTGGCACCGGGTGGGTGACGCGAAACGCCGACAGGAACTGGCCGAAGACGCGATCCGGCGGCGGCTGGAAATCCGCGCGCACGTTGACGATCGACGCCACGGCAATGTCCGGCCGCCTGCCGCCGCGGTCGGACGCCAGCGGGGCCACGGCGAGCAGCAACGCGGCGAGCAGCAGGTCGTTGGTCGAGAGCTGCCACGCACGCCCGGCGGCTCGCAGCGCCGCCAGGCGGCCGGGGGCGACCGGGACCCGTATATAGCCGTTGTAGCCGTCCTCGGGATGCGCGATGCGCGGCCGCGTGCTCCGGCGCGCGGCTCTCACCAGCGCCGGCATCTGCGGAAACCCGGCAACCAGCGCCCGCAGCTGCGCCCTGAACAGGCGGCCGTAGCGCGGCGGGTCCAGCACGGGGCGCGGCACGGCGGGCGCCGCGCCGGCGGGCGCCTCGTAGCGCGCCACGATCCACGACAGCAGCGCGGCGATCGAATCGCCGCCGGCGTACAGATGGTCGTAGCTCACCCCGAGGCGGAAGCCCTCCGGCGTGGCCACCGTGAAGAACAGGAACGGCTCGATCGGGCCGTCGTCGGGAAACCGCACGTTGATGCGGGACTCGATGGCCGCCTCGACCGCGGCGTCGACGTCGGCGCCGGCGGGCACGGCGTCCAGCGCGTACCGAGCGGGACCCCCGGTGAACGTGTATCGTCGACCGCCGTGATCCAGCTTGAGTCCGGTGAGCCCGGTCGATTCGAGCACCTCGGCGATGGCGGCGGCGAGGCGGCTGCCGTCCAGCGGATGCGCGATGGTCACCACGTGCGCGGCGGCGTAGGGGTGCAGGTCGCGCCAGCCCAGCATCATCGACTGGAAAAGATTGAGCCGGCCCATGTCAGAACCCGCCGGCCAGGCGGACGCGCGCGGCGTCGAGCCTCTGCGCTTCGATGCACCAATGCTTCTTCACGTCGTGCCAAAGAATGGCCGCGTGCAGCAGGTTCGTCGTGTCGGCGCCGGCGTCCGGGGGCGGCGGCACGGCCGCCGGGGAGAACCGCTCGATCCAGGCGCGGGTGACGGGGTCGGCCGCGAGGTGCGCGATGTCCGGCAGGCTGATGTGGCGGTACGACGCCGGCAGCGTGACGTTGCGCACCCGGGCGCGCCCGGTGGCCGCGTACGGCGAGCCGCCGTCCAGCGTGCCGGCGATCGGATCGTACGGCACGATGAAGCCGACGAAGTCGTCGACGCTGTCGGGAATCTGCCGCAGCCGCCGGATCATGTCCCATTGTCCGAGCAGCAGGCGGGGCAGCATGCCGGTGGCCAGCGCCGCCGCGTAGGCGACTGACAGGCCCCGGACCGGGCGCTCGCCGCCGGTCAGCGGGTCGATGATGGTCGTTCGTGCCGCCGGCGCGTCGGACGCCGGGTCCCAGACCGGCAATTCGTCGCGAAAGCCGCCCGCGAGCTCGTGCAGGATGCGGATGGCGATCATCCCCCCCTGGCTGTGGCCGATCAGCACCGGCCTGACACCGTCGCGTTCGTAGTGCCAGGCGATCTCCCCGGCCAGGCGCGCGGCGTCGGCGTAGCTGGACCGGGAGTAGCCGCCGTGGACCGGGTCGACCAGCCGTGAAGCCGGATAGCCCATGGCGATGAGGAACTCGGCGACCGGGGTCATCGTCACCAGCGGCACGCTGCCCTGGAACAGCAGGACCCGCGGCGCCGGGACGCGCGCCAGCACGTCGCGCACGGCGGCGGCGTCGACGTGGTCGGGATCGAGGTCGCGCAGCCGCACCCCGAGTTCCGCCGGCAGCGCGGCGATCGCCGGCGATTCGGCCACGGACGCCGTCGAGGCTGCGGAAGCCGGAGCGGCGTCCGTCGTGCTCACCGCGCCCCAGGCCGCCGGGGCGAGCGCGACGCCGACGCACGCAGCCATCGTGCGGAGGATTCGCGGCATCCGGCGGCGCACCCCGGCCATCATCGGCGCCTGCCGCCTCAATCCCGCGGCGCGGCGAATCGCGGCATGAACCGGCCGGTGCGCGCGACGTAGCGGGCGTAAGCCTCGCCATGAACCGCCAGCAGGTGCCGCTCCTCGTTGCGCGCCTTGATGATCATCAGCACCAGGTGGACCAGCCCGACCACGAGCATCGGCAGCGTCGCGACGACGACGACCGAGCAGGCCATCAGCATGAGGCTGTAGCCGTAGATCGGATGGCGGACGCGCGCGAACGGGCCGTCGGTGATCAGTTCGGTCTTGCGGTCCGGCGTGACCGCCATCGTCCACGCGGCGCCCATCCGGCTCCAGCAGCGCAGCGTCAGCGCGAGGCAGACGACCGCCGCCACCGCCGCCAGCCAGCGCAGCCAGAGCACCGGCGGCGCCTGCGCGAACGCCGGCACCGCCCACGGCGCGCCGTCGCGCAGCGCCGCCAGCAGCGGCAGCCCCATCCAAAGCGCCACCAGCGGCACCCACACCAGCCACATGCCCTGCTCCAGCCGCTGCTGCGGGACCACGCCGGCAAGCCGGCGCGTGCGGCGCCTGAGCCGATACGACATGACGCCGACGCGAGTCCAGTACGCACAGACCGTGGCCGCCACCACCAATGCCGGAATATCCTTCATTTTGCCTTCGACGTTTGCTGAATCCTTGGGGTCAGGTCGAATTATGGCTGATCCCCACCCTCGGGGAAAACGGCGACCGCCCGATCCGGACATCTTCCCCGCGCCGGCGCCGCCACGCCATCGGCCCGATGGACGCCATCGCCGGCCCGGCACACGGGCGGATGGTGCGACACCGCGGCGCAGTAGAATGCAATCTTCACCGGGCGTTCGAGCCGCCCGGTCCTCCTGCCCGCGATGCCCTTCAACCCTTCCACCCCCCATCCCGTGCCAGCTCCGGCGGCCGCCCGCGAGCTCCTCGACGCCTGTTTCGACGAGTTTCGCCGCCGGATCAACCTGGTGGCGCAGGCATCGATCGACCAGTCCGGCGACCTGTTCGAAGGCAACACCTTCGTCACCCAGGCCGACGTTGACGATTTCAAGTCCAGGCGCGGCGCCTGGCTCGAGAAGTTCGACGCGACGCTGCGCGAGCTCTACGCCCGCCGCCTCTCCGGGGTCAAGCGCAAGGGGCGCCGGCCGGATTTCGACGCCTCGCTCGGCAGCCTTCGCGTCCTGACCTCGTTCGACCACGAGAAGCAGGCGGCGCTGACGCAGGCGACATCGCTGCTGCTGCGCCTGACGCGGACCGAGCTCGCGGCGCTCGACCTGCGCATCGACGCGCTGATGCCGGAGGAAAAGCGGCGCGACGTCGACAACCCCTTCGCGCCGACGTACCTGCTCGACGCGATCGGCGTCAGCTCGCGCAGCGTCTATCCGAACGCGCGGGTATGGCGCGCGCTGATGGAACGCCTGGTCGAGGATTTCACTCCGGCCGCCAACAAGCTGTACATCGCGCTCAACCGCATCCTCGCCGACCGCGGCGTGCTGCCCGAGATCAAGGCGGAACTGCGCGCGCGCAGCGACCTCCGTCCCGACGATGATCGCGACCTGATCGCGACCTTCGACCGGCTGCTGAACGAGACGCCCGCGGTGGCAGCCACCGTCGACGTGCCGACGACGCTGTCGGACCCGGGCCGCGAGGCTGCGTTCAACTTCCGTGAAGGCGCCGGCGCTGCCGCCGGGGGCACGACCCCGATCGCGCCGGACCTCGCCCGCGCCCTCGCCTCGCCGGAAATCCTGAAGGGCCTGCACGCGTTGGCCGCGAAGGCGGCGAATTCGCCTCCCACCGCGGGGAACGGCGGCGCTGCGAGTGCCGCTGCCTCCGCTGGCGCGACGGCGCCCGGCCCGGCCCCGGCCAACGCGACCGGCAGCGACGCCTCGGCCGGCGACTTCCCCGACCTCGATCCGCTGATGGCGCTCGGCTCGTCGACGCCGCTGTTCAACACGCTGGGCAACTGGCAGCAGCTCGATCTGCCGGCGGCGCTGGCGGCGACGCTGCCCACCGCCGAGGGTGACGCCCACGTCATCCCGCTGAACCTCGTCCCCTACATCCGGGCGGCGATCGCCGACCAGGTCGACAATCCCTCCGACCGCGTGACCATGGACGTGATCGGTCTGCTGTTCGACTACGTCTTCGACGATCCGTCGATTCCGCCCGAACTGCGCCGGCTGTTCGGGCGGATGCAGGTGCCGGTGGTCAAGGCCGCGCTGCTCGACCGCACGTTTTTCACCGACCGCACGCACGCGGCGCGGCGGCTGCTCGACCGCCTCGCCGAGGGCGCGATCGGCGCGACCGGCGACGAAACGTACCGCGCCGGTTTCGAAACCGCGGCCGCCGCGGCCGTCGACACCGTGTGCCGAGATTTCGGCATCGACGTCGCGGTGTTCGACCGCGCCGACCGCGAGCTTGCCGCCTTTCTCGACCGAGAGCGCAGCGCGGCGTCGACGGCCACGGAGACCGACGTCGCCAGCGCGCTCGCTGCCGAGGAGGGCGAAGCCGACCGCTCGCACGCGCTCGCGTTCGTCCGTGACCGTCTGACCGGGCTGGATCTGCCGTTCGAGGTCCGCTCCTTCATCGAGACCGTCTGGGCCGACTACCTGGCCGCGGTGCGCAAGGCGTCCGGCGAGGCGGGATCGGAGTGGGCCGCGGCGGTGGGCACGCTCGACGACCTGCTTTGGAGCATCGTGGCGAAGGAACGCACCGCTCAGAAGGCGCGGATGACCAGGCTGATCCCCACGCTGATCGGCGCGCTTCGCCGCGGCTGCGTCGCCGTCGGCGCGTCGCCGGAGCGCACCAAGCCGTTCTTCGACGCGCTGTACCCGCTGCACATCTCGGCACTGCGCCCCGGCGGGTCCACCAAGCCGGGTGCAGCAGCGGCGCGGCCGGGCGCGCCTGTCGCGACGACGGCGCCGCGGGCCCCCGGCGGCGACAGCCCGGCACCGCCGGCGACCGGCGCGCCTGCCGCCGCCGCCGGCGTGCCACCGGCGCCCCCGGCCCCGGCCGCAACCGCAGCCTCCGATGTTGCGCCGGAGGCGGGCGAAGCCACGGCGCCGATCGCGGCACCCGGGGCGCAGCCGCCGGCCAACGTCAACGACTTCGTCAACGAGATGGTCGTCGGCACCTGGCTCGCCGTGACCGCCGACGACGGCTCCACGGTGAATGCACGCCTCACCTGGGTATCGCCGCTGCGCACGAAGTACCTCTTCACCAGTCGCTCGCGTGGGCATGCCTTCGTCTATTCGCCGGAGGAACTCGCGTGGGCGCTGGGCGGCGGCCGTGCGCGGCTGCTGGTCGAGCCGGTGCCGCTGTTCGATCGCGCGGTCAGCGCGGCGCTCGATACGCTGGCCTCCACCCGTCCGCCCGCAACGGCGTCGACGGCATCGGCCGCGGCCTGACCCGCGGCGTGGAGGCGTTTGCCCACATCGTCGCGCTCACCGCGCCGCTGTTCCTGCTGATCCTCGTCGGGTACTCGCTGGCGCGGTTCGGCGGCTGGCCGCCGGCGGCGTCCGACGCACTGACGCGGTTCGTGTTTTCCGTCGCCGTGCCGGCGCTGCTGTTCCGACTGATGAGCGACTTCTCGTCGCTGCCCCCGGTCGACGGGCGATTGCTGATCGCGTATTTCGGCGGCTGCGTCCTCGTCTTCGCCGGCGCCCGCCTCGTGGCCGCGCGCGCGTTCGGACTCGGCGGCGTCGACCAGTCGATCTTCGGCCTTGGCGCCATCTTCTCGAACAACGTGCTGCTCGGGGTGCCGCTGGCGCAGGTCACGTTGGGCGCGCCGGCGATGCCGACGGTGTCGCTGATCGTCGTCTTCAACGCCCTGCTGCTGTGGACGCTGGTCACGGTCTCGGTCGAGTGGGCGCGGCACGGCGAGGTGTCGGTCGCCGCCCTCGCCAAGACGGCCCGGCAGGTCGCACTCAATCCGGTGATCGCCGGCATCCTGATCGGCACCGCGTGGGGCTTCACCGGACTCGCGCTGCCGCGCTTCGCCGACGACACGCTGTCGCTGGTCGCACAGGCCGCGGTGCCGCTGTCGCTGATCGCGCTCGGCATGGGGCTCGCCGAGTACGGCATGCGCGCGGAATGGCGGCAGAGCGCGACCATCACGCTGCTCAAGCTCACGCTGCAGCCGGCCATCGTCTACGCGCTCGCGCGCGCGCTCGACCTGCCGTGGCGGGAAACGCAGGCGGTGACGGTGATGGCGGCGCTGCCGGTCGGCGCCAACGTCTACCTGATGTCGCGCGAGTTCGACGCGATGGGCGGCCCGGTCGCCGCCAGTCTCGTGCTGTCGACCGCGCTGGCGGCAGCCACCGTGCCGGTCGTGCTCGCGCTGCTCGGCGAACCGCCGCGATGAGCGCCTTCGCCAATCCGCGCGCCACCTGGAGCGAGCGGTTCGATCGCGAGGACTACCTCTTCGGCGAAGCGCCCAACGCGTTTCTTGCGCGCGAGGTCCACCGCTTCGCGCCGGGCAGCACCGCGCTGGCGGTCGCCGACGGCGAGGGCCGCAACAGCGTCCACCTCGCGCGCGCCGGAGTCCGCGTCACCGCCTTCGACTTCGCCGCCACCGGCGTCGCCAAGGCCCGCCGGCTGGCCGCGCGCCACGGGGTCGAGGTCGACTTCCACGTCGCCGACATCCACGACTGGCCGTGGCAGGCGCGGACGTACGACGCGGTGGTCGCGATCTTCATCCAGTTCCTGGCCCCGGACGAGCGGGAGGCGGTGTTCGCCGGCATGCGTGCCGCGGTGAGTCCCGGCGGTCTTTTCGTGCTCGAAGGCTACCGGCCGGAACAGGTCGACCTCGGCACCGGCGGCCCGGACCGGCGCGGCCACATGTACACGGAGGCTTGGCTCGCCGCCGGCTTCGCCGGCTGGGACATCCTGCACCTCGCGGCCTACGACGCGGAACTCGCAGAGGGTTCGGCCCACGCGGGCCGTTCGGCGCTGATCGACCTCGTGGCGCGCCGGAAGTGACCACCCCCGGTCCCATTGGTAGGGACCCTGCCCCGCCGCCGCGACGCCGGTGGCGGTGGATCGCCCCGCTGGCGCTCGCGGTCATCGGCGGCGTGCTGGGTTTCCGCCACGTGCAGTCCGAGCTGCCCTTCGTCACGCTGGCCCCGGTGATGCTGGCGCTGTGGGTCGCGTTCGTCGGTGCGGCGCTCGGCGCGGTCGCGGGCGGCATTGCGGTCCTACGCGACGGACCGCCGCCGACGGCCGGCGACGAGTCGTCCGACGCCAACGTCTCGCGGCAGGCGCTGCTGGGCATCGCCGCGCTGCTGCTCGTGCTGCTCGGCCTGACGCTGACGGGACTGTCGTGGTGGGCGCACGGCACCTGGCCGTCGTTCCTGCGCTGAAGCTCGCCGGCTGGCGCGCTGCCGACATGCGCCGCGGGGCCGATCGACTTCCGGGCGACGACCCCGCCGCAGGGTTCGCGTAGAATCGCACCGCGCGCGCCCGGCGCTCCGCTCCGTCCAACCACCCCCGCCCATCATGCCTGCAACGCCTGCCAAACGCCCCTACGCCGTCCGCCGCTCGACGATCCATGGTCGCGGCGTGTTCGCCACCTCCCAGATTCCGAAGGGCGACCGGATCATCGAGTACCGCGGCGAACGCATCACCGATGCCGAGGCCGACCGCCGCCACCCGGCGGATCCGACGAATCCCTACCACACGTTCTTTTTCTCCACCGACGGCGGCGCGATCATCGACGCCGGGGTCGGCGGCAACGCCGCCCGCTGGATCAACCACTCGTGCAAGCCCAACTGCGAGGCGATCGAGGATGACGTGGGCCGCGTCTTCATCGTGGCGAAGAAGCCGATCGAACCGGGCGCCGAGCTCGCCTACGACTACCGTCTGTTCATGGACGGCCGCGTCTCCAAGGCCGACCGCGAAGGCTACGCGTGCCGCTGCGGTGCGAAGAAGTGCCGCGGATCGATGCTGCTGGCCAAGAAGAAAAAGAAGAAGAAGAAGGGCAAGAAGGACTAGCGCCGCCCGCCGGGCCGTCGACAGGGCCGCCCAGCTGGCGCCGGGGCGGCGGGAACCGCCCGCAGGATTGCCCTGGCCGGCGCGCACCGGCACAATCGGCCGCATCGCCGCGCGCCCCGCGGCTCGTCTGCAGGAGTCCCGATGGCCCTGAAGCGCCCGCCCCGTCTGTCCGGCCGCGTGGTCGTGCTCGAGCACTCGTCCGCGGTGCTCGCCGACAATCCCCTCGGTGACCCGCACGTGCGGCCGCTGGCCGTCTGGCTGCCGCCGCAGTACGACGAGGGCGCGACGCGGGGCCGCGGCCGGCGCTTCCCGGTCCTCTACGACTTCGTAGGCTTCACCGGGTCGGGGTTGTCGCACGTCAGCTGGAAGCCGTTCGGCGACAACGTCCCGGAGCGCGTCGCGCGGCTCGTCCACGCGAAGAAGATGGGACCGGCGATCGTCGTCTTCCCCGACTGCTTCACCGCGCTGGGGGGCAACCAGTACGTGAACTCGACGGCGGTCGGCCGCTACGCCGACTACCTCACGCGCGAACTGATCCCCTTCGTCGACTCCGAGTTCCGCACGCTGGCCTCCCGCGATCACCGCGGCTGCTTCGGCAAGTCGTCGGGCGGGTACGGCGCGATCGTCCACGCGATGAAGTACCCCGCCTACTGGAGTGCGATCGCGGATCACTCCGGCGACGCGTATTTCGACTTCTGCTACCGGTCCGATTGGCCGAACACGCTGAACGAGCTGGCGAAGTACCGGCATCCGCGGCTGCACGAGGGTCCGTACGACACGCAGGCCGAATCACGCCAGCGCAAGGGTCTCGCGGCGGGGCGGGACGACGGCCGCGCGCGCGCTTTTCTCGAGGCCGTGTGGAAGCGGGAGAAGGTGTCCTACACCGAAGGCCACGCGATCATGAACCTGTGCATGGCGGCGACCTACGACCCGGACCCGAGCGCCCCGCTGGGCTTCCGCCTGCCGTTCCATCTCGAGACCGGCGAGATCCTGCCCGATCGCTGGCGCGCGTGGCTGCGGCACGACCCGATCCACATGGTCGCGCGCCACCGCAAGGCGCTGGCGTCGATGCGGGCGATCTACATCGACTGCGGGTTCCGCGACCAGTACCATCTGCACTACGGCGCGCGCATCCTCTCGCGCCGCCTTGCCGAGCACGGCATCGCGCATCGATACGAGGAGTTCGACGACAACCACTCGGACATCGACTACCGGATGGACACCAGCCTGCCGCACCTGTACCGTGCCCTGAAGGGATGACGCCGCTTGACACCCGACCTCAACGTGCTCGGCGGGCGGCTGCTGCCCTGCTCGCACTCGCCGCGAACCGGCTTCTTCCGTGACGGCTCCTGCAACACCGGCCCCGAGGATGCGGGTCTGCACGTCGTCTGCGTGCAGGTGACCGCGGAGTTCCTCGCCTACTCGCGCGCGCAGGGCAACGACCTGTCGACCCCGGCGCCGCAGTGGGGCTTCCCCGGGCTGAAGCCGGGGGATCGGTGGTGCCTCTGCGCCGGCCGCTGGCGCGAGGCGCGCGACGACGGGGTCGCCCCGCCGGTCATCCTGGCGGCGACCCACGAGGAGGCGCTCGCCGTCGTCCCGCTGGGCGACCTCAGGCTGCACGCGCTGGACCGGGACTGAGCATGCGCGCGCTGCGTTACGACCGTTTCGGACCACCGGCCGTGCTGTACGTCGGGACGGTGCCCACGCCCGACCCCGGTCCCGGCGAACTGTCCGTCCGCGTTGCCGCCGCCGGCCTCAATCCGCTGGACGGAAAGATCCGCGCCGGCACGCTGCGTTGGCTGCCGGTGCTCGAGCGGCCGCCGCGCGGCACGGGCACCGACTTCGCCGGCACCGTCGACAAGGTCGGCGCGGGCGTCACGGGATTCGCACACGGCGACCTCGTGTTCGGCTCGCTGTCCCCGCTGGCGCGGCAGGGAACCTTTGCCGAGGTCGTCGTCGTCCGTCCCGACCGGATCGCCGCGGTCCCGCCGGGCGTGACGCTCGAAACCGCCGCCGCGCTCCCGGTCGCCGGCGGCACCGCGGTGCAGGCGCTGACGGACGACGTGCAGCTGCGCGCCGGGCAGCGCCTGCTGGTCACGGGTGCCGCCGGCGGCGTGGGAGGGACGGCGGTCCAGTACGCGAGGCACCTGGGCGCGTTCGTCACCGGCGTCTGCAGCGCCGCCAACGCCGACGCCGTTCGCGCGCTGGGCGCCGACGCGGTCGTCGACTACGCGACCACCGACTGGACGGCCGGCGACGGCGCCGGCCCGGGCACCAGCCGCTACGACGTCATCCTCGACGCCGCCTGCGCCACCGACTTCGTCCACGCGCGCCGGGTGCTCGCGACCGAACGGCAGCTATCTCAGCACGCTTGGCACGCACGCCGCCGTCGGCGCCATGCTGCGGGGCCGGATCGCCGCGCTGGGCACCAGGCAGCGCTGCATCGGCGTCACGCTCAAGGGGGGAGCCGCCGCGTGGGAGCGGCTGATCGGACTCGCCGCCAGCGGCGCCATCGCGCCCGCGATCGCGCGCCGGATCCGCCTCGAGGAAGTCGCCGCCGCGCAGGCCGCGATGGCGACGGGCCACGGCCGTGGCAAGACCATAGTCGTCCCCACGGCATGAGCCCGCCGGGCCGTCCCAAGGGCGAATACCGGAGTGCGCAGCACGAAGGTCGTCCAGTGAGCCCGCCGGGCCGCCCCAAGGGCGAATACCGGAGTGCGCAGCACGAAGGTCGTCCAATGAGCCCGCCGGGCCGCCCCAAGGGCGAATACCGGAGTGCGCAGCACGAAGGTCGTCCAATGAGCCCGCCGGGCCGCCCCAAGGGCGAATACCGGAGTGCGCAGCACGAAGGGAATCCAGTGAACCCGATGACCGCAACGCGCAGCCGGGGCTTCGTCGCCCTCGGCCTCGTCCTGATCACCGCCGCGGTGAGTGCAGGCGCGGGCATCGCGCGGGCGCAGGGAGCGCCGCCCGCGTCGCCCACGCCGCCCGCGGCGGTCGCACCGCCGCCACCCCCGCTGCCCTGCACGACCCCGGAGGCGAAGCAGTTCGATTTCTGGCTGGGCGAGTGGAAGGTCGCATGGGATGCCTTGCCCGGCATGCCGGCGGGCACCGGCGTCAACCGCGTCGCGCGCATCCTCGACGGGTGCGCGATCGAGGAGAATTTCCGCACCGACGAAGCCGACCCGCTGTTGGGGCGCAGCCTGTCCGTGTGGAACCCGACCCGGAAGCAGTGGCAGCAGACCTGGGTCGACAACCAGGGCAGCTACCTCGATTTCACCGGCGGGCTCAAGGATGGCAGGATGACGCTTTCGCGCGAAGGTGTCGGTCGCGACGGCCGGCGTATCCTGCAGCGGATGACCTTCGAGGACGTCCGGCCCGACGGGTTGGTGTGGCGGTGGGAATCGTCGGCCGACGGCGGACAATGGAAGACCGACTGGCTGATCCGCTACACGAGGATTCGCTGAACGAAGCACCGTGCCCGCGGCCGACGTCAACCGCGCCGGCGTCGGGTTAAGTGCGACCAACCGGGAGAGGATGAGCGATGCGTTGGGGCGACATGCGGAAGAGCGAGAACGTCGAGGACCGTGGCGGCATGGGCGGGAGCCGCGGCGGCGGTTTTCCGCTGGGCGGCGGGGGGATGAAGCTGGGGGGCGGCGCGCTGGTCGTCGTGGTGATCCTGAGCCTGCTGTTCGGCATCAACCCGCTGCAGTTTCTGGGCGGCGGCGGGCCGGTCAGTGTCCCGGCGCCGGCGCCCGTACCCGCGCCCGGCTACGGCCCCAAGGTATCCACGCCCCCGGCGGCGTCGCAGGCCGCGGTGGATCCGGCCAAGGACTTCGCGGCGCGCGTGCTTGGCGACACCGAGGACGTCTGGACCGCGCTGTTCAAGGCGATGGGCACGACTTACGAAAAGCCGAAGCTCGTGCTGTTCCGCGGCCAGGTGCGCTCCGCCTGCGGGACCGCGAGCACCGCCGTCGGTCCGTTCTACTGCGCGGGCGACCGCGCGGTCTACCTCGACACCGCGTTCTTCAACGAGCTTTCGAACCGGTTCCGGGCGCCGGGCGACTTCGCGCAGGCGTACGTCATCGCGCACGAGGTCGGCCACCACGTGCAAAACCTGATGGGCGTGATGCAGCAGTTCGATCGCCAGTCGCAGCGCGCCAGCGAGCGCGAGCGCAACACCCTGTCGGTCCGCCTCGAGCTGCAGGCCGACTGCTTTGCCGGGGTCTGGGGCTACTTCGCCGCGAAGCGCAACCTGCTCGAACCCGGCGACCTCGAGGAAGGCCTGCGCGCGGCCTCCGCCGTCGGCGACGACCAGATCCAGAAGCGCTCGCAGGGCTACGTGATCCCCGACACGTTCACTCACGGTGCCGCCGAGCAGCGGATGCGGTGGTTCAAGACCGGACTCAACTCCGGCGACCCGCGAGTCTGCAACACCTTCGCCGCGAAGCAGCTCTAGCGGTCAGCGCTTCGTCGCCCCGCCATCCGCCTGGAAACGGACGCGCCGGACGCGCTTGTCGTACTCGGCCTCGACCGCCATCGTGACCTCCTCGTTGCGCGCCGTGAACACGCGCCCGCCGCCGGCGCGGCACTTGTCCCGCTCGTACTGGCACGGACCCATTTCGGGGTGCCGCCGGCACAGGCGATCGACCGCCGGTTCCAGCGGCAACGGCTCCCGAACGCCGTTCCGCTCGCAGGTGTAGAGCGCGCCCGCCGGCGGGTCCGGCGCGGGCAGGACCACCGGTGGCGGAATCGGCGCGGACGCAACCGGGGCGGGCCGCGCTGCCGCGGATGGCGACGTCGGTGGCGGCGCGCGGGGCGGCGTCACCTTGTCCGAGGGGGATACGGGCGCACAGCCGGCGGCGAGCGCCAGCAGCGCGATCGCACCCCAGCCCGCGACGGGCCCGCCGCGCCGCAAGCTGCGCGCGCGCGCGGGCCCTGGCAGTGGCGACAGCTTGATCGCGGTCAAGCCGGACCGTGCGGGACTGCCTAGACTGGCTGAATCGGTAACCGCGAAGGAGTCTGTTTTGGATGCATGGCGTGAGCTGTTCTCCACCGACATCGGTCTCATGAGCCTCGGCGTGCTGGTGGTGGTCATCGGCATCGGGCTGTTTTTCGTCCGCTGGTTCCAGAACCGCATCCGCGAGGATACCGCGGCTCGCGACGCCGCGGCGGCAGCGCCGACCGCCCGCGCACCGCGCTGAATCGGGACGGCGTGCGCCGTGACGCCCGCGTCGGCGACCACGTCGGCACCCCTGCCCCGGCGCGCGGACCGGCGCTGACCGAGTGCGTCCCGCTCCGCCGCCGCTGCATTGCCCGTCCTGTCGCGTGCCGATGCGCTCGCTGGCGCTCGGTCGCAGGCCGGCCGGCGAAGTGGTCGTCGATCTGTGCGCGCCCTGCCACCTGCTGTGGTTCGACGCGTTCGAGAGCGTCCAGCTCACCCCGGGCGGCACGCTGGCACTGTTCGCCGCGATCCGCGACGGGGGCGTTGCCGACCGCCGTCCCATTCCGTCCCGGCCGGCCTGTCCGCGCTGTGCCGCGCCGCTCAGCGAGACGCAGGACCTGCAGCGGACGACGCGATTCAGCTATTACCGGTGTCCGCGCGGCCACGGACGCCTGACGCCATTCGTCCAGTTCCTGCGCGAAAAGGACTTCATCCGTCCGCTGCCGCCCGCGGACATCGCGCGGTTGGCCGCCCAGGTGAAAGTGATCCGCTGCTCTGGCTGCGGCGCGCCGGTGGACCTCGCGCGCGACACCGCGTGCAGCCACTGCGGCGCGCCGATCGCGACGCTCGATCCGGACGCCCTCGCGCGGACGGTTGGCGCACTCGAGGCTGCCGCAGCGAAACGCACCACCATCGACGTCGACGCACTGATCGACGGCCTCGCCGCGGCGCAGTCGCGGCAGCGTGAGCTGGATCGCGTCGCCGGGAGGCGCCCGAACGGGGGGCAGGTCACGCTCGACCTGCTCGACCTGGGGCTCGACCTCCTCCGCAGCGCGCTGTCGCGCTGAGCGGTGCCGATCGGGTCGCGCAGCCGCGCGGACCCGGATAAAATGACGTTTTGCACGGAGATCATCGATGACCAACGTTCGCCGCCTGGCTGCTGCCCTTGCCCTTGCCCTCGCCCCGGCCCTCGCGCTGGCGCAGACCCCTGCTCCCGCCGCCGCACCGACGGCCGTGGCCAAGCCGAACTGCCAGAGTCCCGGGGACCACCCCGGGCGGCTCGCGTCGGACAACCAGCAGCGCAGCTGGGCTCGGGACGCCCGCGCCTATCTCGATTGCCTGAAGAAGTTCATCGAGGAGCAGAAGGCGCTGGCGGTGCCGCTGATCGAGCGCGCGAAGCCTTACCAGGACGCGGCCAACGCGGCGATCGAAGTCCACAACAAGGCGCAGCTGGACTTCATCGAGCAGCAGAAGAAGGCCCTGGAGTGACGCGCGGGTGAAGTGCGCATCGCGCGCCGGGGCCCCGGCGCGGCGTCACTGCGGCGGCGGTGTTTCGCCTGGCGGCTCGGTCGGAGCGGGCTCGGCCGCCTGTGGATTTTCAATGTGCATCGCGGCGACGCGACCGTCGACGAAGGCGATATGCAGCATGCCCTCCGGGCGCCCGTAGATCCAGACCACCGTCGCGCGCTCACCCGGGCGCGGCGGCCGGGTTTCCTGCGGCGGTCCGAGCGCCTGCTCGACCAGGCGCTGCGGCATCCCCTGCCTCGGGGCGCGCTGCTGGATGGCGGCGGCCCATTCGGATTCGGCGGCCGGACCGTCGTTGCCGCTGCCGTTGTCGGTGCGGATGTCCAGCGCCCCGCCCTTCTGGCCGGCGCGGCAGGGCGTCTGCTGGTAGGTGGTCGCGCCGCTGGACTCGATGCACTTGTACACCTGCGCCTGCGCCGGGGCGAACGCCGCCCACAGGATCGTCGCGGACAGAAGGATATGCAGACGGGGCATGGGTCGCCGTGCCGGTTGGTCGCCGTGGCCGACCCGCCCGGGCCGTGCCAACCCCGCTAGGTTATCATCGGTCGTCATCTGCGCCATACCATGCCAGTCGCCGCCGCCGCCCTCGCCGCCCGCAATGCCCCGCTGTCCGAGCACGCGCGGCCGATCGCGCAGGCCATCCTCGAAGGCTTCAACCGCCACTACGCGCTGTTCCGGGAATGCGCGCGCGCGGCCAAGCGGCACTTCGAGGACGGCAACTGGCGCGCCATCCAGCATGTCGCGCGCGATCGCATCGACTTCTACGACCGTCGGGTGATCGAGACCGCCGAACGCCTCGATCGCGACTACCGCAGCGTCGGCATCGACCTGTCGGCCGACGACACGCTGTGGGAGCAGGTCAAGCTCCACTACATCGGACTGCTGATCGAGCATCGGCAGCCCGAATGCGCCGAGACCTTCTTCAACTCGGTCCTGGTGAAGATCCTGAACCGCGCGTACTTCCACAACCGGTTCATCTTCGTGCGGCCGGCGATGTCGACCGAGCACATCGACGCCGACCCGCCTTCGTACCGCAGCTACTACCCGCTGCAGCAGGGACTGCGCGCGGCGATGATGGACATCGTGCTCGACTTCGGCTTCGCGCGGCCGTTTGCCGATTTCCGCCGCGACCTCGCGAACGTGCTCCGCGCCTTCCGCAAGGTCCTGCCGCGGCCGTGGAAGCCCGAGTCGAACCACCAGATCCAGGTGCTGTCGGGCCTCTTCTTCCGCAACCAGACCGCGTACATCGCGGGCCGCGTGGTCAACGGCATCCACACCCTGCCGTTCGTCGTGCCGGTCAAGCGCACCGTTGACGGACGGCTGTACGTCGACGCGCTGCTGACCGGGGAGCGCGAGCTCGCGGTCCTCTTCTCGGCCAACCGCGCATACTTCCTCGTCGACATGGAGGTGCCCTCGGCGTACGTCGACTTCATGCTGTCGATGCTGCCGGACAAGACGGCGTCCGAGCTGTACACGATGGTCGGCCTGCAAAAGCACGGCAAGAGCCTGTTCTTCCGCGACTTCCTGCACCACCTCAAGCACTCGCGCGACAAGTTCGTCGTCGCCCCCGGCATCAAGGGGCTGGTGATGACGGTGTTCACGCTGCCGTCGTACCCGTACGTGTTCAAGGTGATCAAGGACCGCATCGCCTCGAGCAAGGACACCGATCGCGCGCGGGTCAAGCAGAAGTACTGGCTGGTCAAGCATCACGACCGCGTCGGCCGCATGACCGACATCCTCGAGTACTCCGACGTCGCGTTCCCGCGCGAGCGGTTCTCCGACGAGTTGGTCGCCGAGCTGAAGGCGGTCGCGCCATCGATGATCGAGGAGGACGGCGCGCACATCGTCGTGCGCCACCTCTACATCGAGCGGCGGATGACCCCGCTCAACATCTTCCTCGAGCGCTGCGACGACGCCGCGCGGCTGCACGCGATGCGCGAATACGGCGCGGCGATCAAGGAGCTCGCCGCGGTGAACATCTTCGCCGGCGATCTCCTGTTCAAGAACTTCGGCGTGACGCGCTTCGGCCGCGTCGTCTTCTACGACTACGACGAGATCGAGTACCTCGTCGACTGCAATTTCAGGCGGATCCCCCCGATGCCGCCGGGTTTCGACGACATGTCGGGCGACGTCTGGTACCCGGTCGGACCCCTCGACGTCTTTCCCGAGGAGTTCGCGACCTTCCTGCTCACCGACCCGAAGACGCGCGATGCATTCATGTACCACCACCCCGACCTGCTCGAGGCCGGGTGGTGGCAGGCGCGGCAGCAGGAAATCCGCACCGGCGGCCTCGCCGAAGTGCTGTCCTACGCGAACGAGGACCGCTTCGCGCCGCCGGCGGCGTGAGCGCGGCGGTGCGCCACCACCCGTAGCCGACAGCGCCGCCCGGCGGGCGATCCCGACCGGCCCTCGGCGAGTCTTTGCCCACCGCCGTCGGGCGTGCATACTCCGCACACACAAGCGGGTACGGTCGTAGACGCAACATGCGCGCGCTGTACACAACAATACCGCGACAGGCACGGGGGGCGGCATGTTCGAAAGTGCACTGGAGTTGTACCGGATCGGGCCCGGCCCCTCGTCGGCGCACACGGTAGGACCGATGCGTGCTGCCCGGCGCTTCGTCCACGCCCTCGAGGCCGACGGCGTCTTCCTGCAGACCGGACGGGTGCACGTCGATCTCTACGGGTCCGTCGCCCTGACGGGACGCGAGCAGAACACCGACCGCGCCATCGTCGCCGGCCTCTCCGGCGACAGCCCGGATGACATCGACGCGGCGACGCTCGACGCGCGCTTTGCCCGCGTCAGCGCCGACGGCGTGCTGCCTCTGGGCCGGGTGTCGCGCATTCCGTTCGATCCAGCGACCGACCTCATTTTCCACGTCGACAAGGCGTTCTCGTTTCACAGCAACGCCATGCGCTTCACCGCCCGCAGCGCGCGCGGCGAGGCCCTCGCGACGAGGCTCTACTACTCGACCGGCGACGGCCGGATCCTGGTCGACAGCGAGCCGCCCGGAGCGCGCGGCGCGCTGCGCGTTCCGTACATGTTCGAGACGGGCGGACAGGCGCTCGCCCTTGGCGCCGCCCACGGCAAGCGCCTCGCCGACCTGGTGCGGATCAACGAGAACGCGCTCCGCAGCCCGGGCGAGCTGCGGGTCGGACTGACCCGGGCGGCCGCCGCGATGCGCGCCGCCATCGAACGCGGAGTCGAGACCGACGCCATGCTGCCCGGGAGCGGACGGGCGCGGCGCGCGCCGGCGCAGGCGGTGGCACTGGCCGGCGCCGACCCGCGCCTGCCGGCATGGGCGGCGGTCTACGCGACCGCGGTCGCCGAAGAGAACGCGAGCGGCGGGCGCATCGTCGCGGCGCCGTCCAACGGAGCCGCTGGGCCCGTGGCCGCAGTGCTCCATCAATGGCGCACGACCACGCCGCTGGCCGGCGACGACGGCACCGTCACCTACCTGCTCGCCGCCTCGGCGATCTGGAACCTCTGCCGCACGGCCGGCGTCCGCCACGCCGGCTGCCAGGGAGAGGTCGGCGTCGCCGCGGCGATGGCCGCCGGGGGCCTGGTCGCAGCCGAAGGCGGCACCAACGCGCAAGTCCTCTATGCGGCGGAGCGCGCGCTCGAGCCGCATCTCGGCCTCGCCTGCGACCCCGCTGGCGGCCTCGTCCAGGACCCCTGCATCGCGCGCAACGCTGCCGCCGCGGCGATCGCCGTCAACGCGGCGCGCACCGCGCTGCGGATGCCGGACCCGCCGGCCCACGCACTCGACTCCCGGCTCGCCGCGATGGCCGAGTCTGGGCGCGCGCTCGCCGGCCGCTACAAGGAATCGTCGCTCGGCGGGATTGCGCTGAATGTCGTCGACTGCTGACGCGCGTCGCCGCCCCGTCGACGGTGCACGCCGCCTCCATCCCGGCGCGCGCATGCGCCGGCTCGCGCTCGCGCTTACCGTGGCCGCGGCGGCGCCGATCGCGGCGGCGCAGGAGCCGCTGCAACCCGTGGCCCGGGTGGATCTCGACCGCTACGCCGGTCGCTGGCACGAGATCGCGACGATTCCGGCGTTCTTCCAGCGCAAATGCGTCCGCGATACCGAGGCGTTGTACCGGGCAGGCGACGAAGGAATGCTGGTCGTGGTGAACAGCTGCACGCGGGCCGATGGCGGGCGCGAGGATGTCGAGGGCCGCGCACGCATCGTGGACCCGGCGAGCAATGCCTGGCTCGAGGTCAGCTTCGTCCGCCTGCTGGGCCGCTGGTGGTTCGTGTTCGGCGGCGACTACGTCATCGTCGGGCTCGACCCGGAGTATCGCTGGGCGCTGGTCGCGCACCCGTCGCGGAAGTACGGCTGGATCCTGGCGCGCACGCCGTCGCTCGCCCCGCCGCTGCTCGCCGAGCTCGGCACCAGGCTGGTCGCGCAGGGGTACGATCCTTGCGCCTTCGTGCTGACGCCGCAGAGCGGTTCGGGTGGACCGCCGGCCGCGCCGCGGCTGTGCGACCTTCCCGCGCCGCGCTGAGCCGCGCCGGCTCGCCGCCACGGGCGCCCGTGCTATTCTTGCGCGCATGTCGCCGGAACGCACGCAGACCATGATCCCGACCCGCGCCTTCGCCTCGACCGTCACCGTCACCGTCGCAGTCGCCGCCGCCCTCGTTCTGGGCGGCTGCGAGAATCCCCTGAAGAAGAAGGAAGAAGAGGAAGCGACGAAGAATACGACTGCCTGCAAGCTCGAAGGAGAGCGCCTGCTGCTGCGGTTCGACAGCGGCGAGGTGCGGCTGCTGCTGCCGTCGGGCGACCGCGTGTTCCTCTACCAGATTCCGGCCGCCTCCGGCATCCGCTACACCAACGGGTCGCTGGAATTGCGCGGCAAGGGCAACGACCTGCAGCTCTACCGCGACGGCACCTCGATGGCGCTGACCGAGTGCGCGCCCTACGTCCTGCCGGCGCCGCCCAAATAGCACCCCGTGCCCGCGTTCGCCGGCGCCCGGTCCTACCTGGCGCGCGACGCGGTGTCGATGTCGACGAACTTCCAGACCTGCGACCGGATTGGGTGCGGCACGTGGTACCTGACCCAGCCGTGGCGCACGCTGTCCTCGAGCGCATGCACGGTCAGCCGCCAAGGGGCGTACGCCAGCATCAGCTCGGTCATCCGGTCGAACAGCGCCGTCCGCTCCGGTGAATCGGGAAGCGTGCGTGCCTTGTCGTAGAGCTGGTTGAACTCGGGCAGGTCGAACTGCGACTGGTTCTCCTGGCCGGCGTTCGGACCGTAGAGCAGCTGCATGAAATTCTCGGCGTCCGGATAGTCGGCGTTCCAGCCGTCGCCGCGCATCGGGATCTTGCCCAGCCGGGCCATCTTGCGCAGCTCGGGCAGCTTGTCCTTTCTGAACTCGATCCGCAGCCCGATCGCATCCATGTTCTTCTTCCACAGCTCGTCGCCCTGGCGCGCCGCCGAGTCCGGCGTCGACCAGCGCTCGAGCAACAGCGGCTTGCCGTCCGGCGTCTCGCGATAGCCGTCACCGTCGCGGTCCTTGTAGCCGAAGCGATCGAGCAGCGCCTTCGCCGCGGCCGGATCGTAGCGCTGCGCCGTGCTGCGGAAGCGCGGGTTGTGGCCGGCGATGTCCGGCGGAATCGGGCTCTGCGCAGGAATCGCGCGGCCCTTGGCGATTACCCGGATCTGCTCGTCGACGTTGTAGCCCATCCCGATCGCGCGGCGCAGCGCGATCTTTTCCGGCGTGTACCCGCCGACCACCGGGTCCTTCATGTTGAAGTAGGTCCAGTAGGTGTTCGGCCGCAGCAGCGTGGCGTGCACGATCCCCTTCGCCGCGACGTCGGGCCGGAGCCGTCCGTCGACCAGCGCCTGCTCGGTGAACTCGCGCGGCAGGATGTCGAGAAAGTCGAGCTCGCGGTTGAGGAAGGCGAGCCAGCGCGCCTGGCCCTCCTCGATGATCTGGATCTCGACGCGGCCGGCGAAGGGCAGCCGCTTGCCTTTCATCGCCTCCGCCACCGGCTGCAGCGCCGCCGGCACCGGTCCGGCCGGCGTGTAGGTCGTCTCGCGGTACGCCGGGTTGGCCTCGAGCACGATCTTCGCGCTGCGGCGGTATTCGCCGAGCCGGTACGCCCCGGTTCCGACCGGATGCGCGCCGATGTCGTTGCCGTACGCCTCGACGACCTCGCGCGCCACCGCGCCCATGTTCTGCACGGCCAGTGCATAGGGGAAACGGTAGTCGGGCGCCTTGAGGCGGATGCGCAGCGTGTGGCGGTCGACGACCTCCAGCCCCGCCAGCGGCGCGTCGTAGTCGAACCGGCCGGTCTTCTGTGCCTGCGCGCGCGCCTCGTCGCCGCCGACGAGCTTGCCGTCGATCAGCCACAGCCAGGGCGACTTGATTGCCGGATCGAGGATCCGCTTGAAGCTGTACGCGTAGTCGGCGGCGACGAGCTCGCGCGCCTTGCCCTTGAACGCGGGGTCCGGTGTGAACAGGATCCCCTTGCGCAGCCGGAACGTGTAGGTGCGGCCGCCGTCGTCGACCGCCGGCATCGCCTCGGCGGTCACCGGGACGAGCTTGACCGGCCGCGCGAGGTAGTCGTAGTCGAGCAGCGTCTCGAACACGTTGGCGATGATCGCGTCGGACGCGGCGTCGGAAGCGAAGGCCGGATCGAAGCTCGTCTCGGCGATCGCCATCGCCACGCGCATCGTCTTGCCGGGGTCGGCGGCCGACGCGTCCGGCGTGACCGCGACCGCGGCGAACACCGCCCACGATACGCAGGCGGCGCCGAATGCGCGGCGCAGGGGCGGGCGGGATGTTGGCATCGGAAACTCCGGCTTGGATCGAAGGTCCATATGATGGCATTGTTCGACCGTCGGTCGACACCGCCGCCGGTGGCCGCCCGCGCCTTGGCTCCATCCCGTCTGACCACGTCCCGCGACGCCGGGTCTCGCGTAAGCTGCGCGCTGCCCCGGCCGACTCACCGGTGCCGGCCTCTGCCGATCACCGATTCCCGATGGAGACTCCGCCCTTGAAAACCGCCCTGCCATCCCCTCGCCGCCTGCTGGCGCTGCTGGGGGTTCTCGCCGGCGTCGCAGCCGCCGGCATCGTCATCGCCCAGACCGCGCCGAAGGGCGCGGCCGTGGCCGCTCCGGCATCGACCGCCGTCGCCACTTTCGCCGGCGGTTGCTTCTGGTGCATGGAGCCTCCGTACGACAAGCTCGACGGCGTCATCTCGACGACGTCGGGGTACATGGGCGGCAAGACGCGCAACCCGACCTACCAGGAGGTTTCCGCCGGCGTGACCGGCCACGCCGAGGTGGTGCAGGTCGTCTACGACCCGGCGAAGGTCAGCTACGACAAGCTGCTCGAGGTGTTCTGGGTCAACATCGATCCGACGGTCAAGGACCGCCAGTTCTGCGACATCGGCACGCAGTACCGCTCGACGATCTTCGTCCACGACCAGGCGCAGCTGAAGGCGGCCGAGGCGTCGAAGGCCGCACTTGCGAAGTCCAAGCCGTTCAAGGAGGACATCGTCACGCCGATCGTGCTGGCGACCGAGTTCTGGCCGGCCGAGGACTACCACCAGGACTACTACCAGAAGAACCCGGTGCGCTACGGCTACTACCGCAACGGCTGCGGGCGGGACTCCCGGCTCGCGCAGCTCTGGGGCGCCCGCGCCTCCAAGTGAAGGGCGGCTGGCGCCCGTCGGCCGCGCGTCAGATCACGCCGGAGGCGCTGGCCGCCGCGCCCAGCACGATCGAGACGATGACGAGGAACACCATCGAGATGCCGACGAACTCGGTGCGGGCGCCTTCGGGCACGCCAAGCAGCTCGTGCGCGGCGACGTAGTAGAGGTAGAGCGTGTGGCAAAGCGCGACCATGCTGACGATGATCATCGACGGCACGACCAGCGCCACGCCGGCGAGCTGCACCGGCACCGCACCGTAGGCCGCCGCGGCGAGGGCGGTCGGATAGCGGGTGCGGCTGCCGTACATCGGGGCGATGAGGACGAAGATCGCCGCCAGGACGAACACCGAGCCGATCGATGCGAACAGCGTCGTGGCGCCGGCGGCGAAGACCTGCTCCGCCGCCACCGTGTAGCCGTGCAGCGGGTCCCACGCGGCGTCGAAGGTCTTCATGCCGACGACCGTCGCGATCGGCGCCAGCAGCGAGAGCGGCAGGATGTAGTGCCGGATCAGCCGGTCGACCGACGGCGTCTCCGTCGCGATCTGCCGGAACTCGGTGCGCGGGAACAGGATCAGGCAGACGATGCGGCGTAGGATTTCCATCGGGCGCGGGCAGCAGGGCGTGGCAGTATAGACCGCGGCACCGGCCCGGCGCGTTCGACAGCCGCGACGACGGCAGTCTCGTCCGCGCACCGCCACGACCGCTCGCGCGGGTCCTTGAACCCGCGCCCCGACGCGGGCAAACTGCCGACGAGCCCGTCACACCACGCCCGAATCCAGGCCGACCGATGCACGATGCCGTACCCGCCTTCCCGGAGTCTCCCCGGTCGCACCGCCGCAAAGCCGGCGTCGCCAGCCGCGGCCCCGCCCCGTCCCGCAACGGACGGGGGCTCGCACTGGCGCTGGCATTCGCCGGGGCGATGCTGCCGGTCCCCGCGGCGCTCGCTGCGGAGCCCCTGGCCGCGCCAGCCGCCCCACCGGCTGCCGGGATGGCCGCCGACGCGCGCCCGGCCGACCCGGCGGCGGTGCTGCGCTACGACGCCGCGCGCGACGCCGCCGCCGACATCGACCGTGCGCTCGCGGCCGCCGCGGCCAGCGGGAGGCGGGTCCTGCTGATCGTCGGCGGCGACTGGTGCAAGGACTGCCGCGACCTCGACGCGCTGCTCGTGCGCGAGCCGGACGTGGCGCGGGCGCGCGACGCGCGGTTCGTCCCGGTCAAGGTCTACGTCGGCAGCGACAACCGCAACGAGACCGTGCTGGCGCGGTACCCGAAGCTCGCCTGGGTGCCGACGCTGATCGAACTCGATCCCGCCGGCCAGGCGGCGCGCGCGACGCCGTCGACGGAGTTCCATTCGACGGACCGGCTGGACCCGGTGCGGGTCCGCGCGTTCTTCGCCGGTTCCTGAGCAGGCGACGGAGGCCCCGATGGAAATGAAGAAGCTGTCCGGAGGCAATCTGCGCGCCGCCGGCTACGACCCCACCCGCCGCGTGCTGGTGGTCGAACTCCACGCCGGCACCTTCGAGTACGCCGGCGTGTCGGCCGACACCTACCGCCGGCTGATCGGCGCCTCGTCGCCGTGGAGCTTCTTCCGCGACAACATCGAGGAGGAGTTCGCGGCGAAGCGCGTCCGCTGAGCCAGCCGGAGAAACGACGCCGCGGAGCGCCGTGTACGGCGCGCAGCGACGCAGCGCTCCCCCCGCGTGGCCCGTGGCGGCCCGTGCGGGTCGGGCGGCTGGCGCGGCGGCCGTCCGGCGCCTCCGTCGACAGCCGCCCCCGGGGTGCCTACTGCACCGTCAGCTTGCGGCCGGCCAGCGCCGGCTTGCGCGCCAGCGTCAATTCGAGCACGCCGTTCTCGTACTTCGCCGTCGACGCGGCCTCGTCGAGCTCGACCGGCACGGTGAAGCTGCGATGGACGCTGCCGTAGTGGCGCTCGCTTCGCAACACCCGTTCACCTTCCCTGTGCTCGGATTCCCGCTTCACCTCGGCTCCGATCGTGACCTGGTTGGCCTCGATGGTGACGTGGATGTCTTCCTTTCGCACGCCGGGGATCTCGGCATGGACCACGTAACCCTTGTCGTTCTCGGTCACGTCCATCCGGATCGTGACGGGTGCCGCCTGGGTGACGCGGACCGGCTTGAAGAAGCCGCGAAAGAGCTCGTCGATGCCGGCGTCGGCAAAGGGGTCGTATACGTTCAGATTGGCCATCTCGTTCTCCTGTCGTCGATTCGGGACGGAGGCCGCCGCGGCGCCCTGCCGGACGGCGGTCCCCCGCGGCGGGCCCGCCGCCTTGTCCTCGAAGTGGCGCCGCGCCGCCCCGGTTTCAAGGGGCCCGCCGCCGCCCGGCGCCGGCCGCGCCTTGACGCCGATCAACCCCCGCGGCGCCGGGTCGCGCGACGATAGGGCAACCGGCTCGATGCCGCCAAAGGAAAGCCATGTCCACCGCCCCCCTGTCCGCCGCCGATCGCGCCCGCCTCAAGGCCGCACTCGAAGCACGGCGCGCCGTGCTCGTCGCCGAAACGGGCGCGCAGCTGAAGGGAAGCGGCGACACGCGCGTCGTCGGCCTCGCGCACCGCCTCGAGGAGAACGACGACTGGGCGGTCGCCGACGCCCTGGCCGAACTGGACATCGCCGAGGTCCGCCACCTCGTCAACGAACTCGCGGACGTCGACGCCGCGCTGGCGCGCTTCCGCGACGGAGGCTATGGCGAATGCGTGGACTGCGGCGTCACCATCGCGCCCGCGCGCCTGGTGGCGTATCCGACAGCGCGCCGCTGCGTCCCCTGCCAGGAGGCGTGGGAACGCAAGATCGCAGGACCGCAGTCGACGGCGGTCTAGGCGCGTCCGGTCGCCCCGCGCACGGCTGGTCCGCCGGGGGCGTAGCGCTTCACCCAGTCGAAGAACTCGCGGTACCAGAGGCGCGAGTTCTGCGGCTTGAGGATCCAGTGGTTCTCGTCGGGGAAGTAGACCAGCCGGGCCGGCACGCCCTTCGCCTTCAGCGTGTTGTAGTACTGGAGCCCCTGCGTCCCCGGCACGCGGTAGTCGAGCTCGCCGTGGATCACCAGCGTCGGCGTCTTCGCCGCCTTGACGTGATGGTGCGGCGACTGCGCCAGCACGCGCTTCTCGTCGTCCCAGTGGAACGCGCCGAGCTCGTCGGCGAAGAACTTGTAGCCGTCGGTCGCCATCATCGACACCCAGTCGTAGCAACCGGCGTGGCAGACGAAAGCACGATAGCGGTCGGTGTGCCCGTTCATGTACGCGACCATGAACCCGCCGTAGCTGCCGCCGGTGGCGACCAGCCGGGCGCGGTCGACGAAGCCCTGCTTCAGCAGGTGATCGGTCGCCGCCTCGTGGTCGGCGAGCTCCTTCGTGCCGTACCTGCCGGTGATGGTCTCAAGCCACTTCTGCCCGAAGCCCGAGCTGCCGTGGTAGTTGACGGCGGCGACGACGTAGCCGCGGCCCGCGAACACCTGCGTGTTCCAGCGATAGTGCCAGGTGTCGAGGTGCGCGGCGTGCGGCCCGCCGTGGATCGAGTGCATCAGCGGCCAGCGCCGGGACGGATCGAAGTTCGGCGGCAGGACCAGCCAGACCTGGACCGGGTCGCCGCCGTGGCCCTTGATCGTCAGCTCGCGCACCTCGCCCAGCGCGTGGCGCGCGAGGATTGCCCGGTTGAGCGCTTCCAGCGGACGTTCGGCGCTGCCGTCGGCACGCGCCGCGAACAGCGCCGCCGGGTGCAGGTAGCTCGACCGGTCGAACGCGAGCACGCTGCCGTCGGCCGACTGGCAGAATCCGCCGACCGTGCCTCCGGCGACCCGCAGCGACGGCTCCGCGGCGTCGAGCTTCTGCTGCCAGACCCCGACGCGGCCGCGGTCCTCGACACAGAAGAGCAGCGCGGCGCTGTCCGGCCGCCACGCGAGGTGCGTGGTCGCGCGGTCGAACGCCGGCGCCAGCCCTCGGATGCGGCCGGTCTTCCGATCGAGCAGCGACACGCGGCCTTGGTCGTTGAACGAGCGCTTGGTGTCGTAGGAATGGAACGCGATCGACCGGCCGTCGGGCGAATACCGCGGATGCGCGTCGGCGGTGTTCGTCGTCGCGGTCAGCACCCGCTTGCGGCGGGACGCGAGCTCGACGACGACGATGTCGGTCTGGTTCATCATCGCCGGCTCGGGCGCGAGGTCGGCGGTGATCGCGATCTCGCGGCCGTCCGGCGCGACGTCGAAATCGTCGGCCGACGGGTCCCAGGGCGGCAGCGACAGGCCGGTGCCGGCAAGCGCGTCGCGACAGCGGCCGGTGGCGACGTCGACGACGAACACGTGCGGCTCGCGGCCGTCGGTCAGCCAGTGGTCCCAGAACCGGTACTCGCCTCGCTCGGTGACGTGGGCCTTGACCTTGTCGTCCTTGCGTGCCTTGAGCCGCTTCGCCTGCAGCGCTTCGGTCGCGAGGTCGGGCCAGACCCGACTGACGAACGCCAGGCGCCTGCCGTCGCGGAACCAGCGCAACGACGCACAGCCGGTCGCGAGCCGGGTCAGCCGCCGCGCCTCGCCCCCGGAGGGATCGATCAGGTAGACCTGCGGCTCGTCATCCCCCTTCCGCTTGGCGATGAAGGCGATCTGCGTGCCGTCGGGCGACCACTGCGGGTCGGAATCCTTGTCGCCGGCGGTCAGCGCACGCGGCCGGCCCTTCGCGCCGAACCCGGTGGGAAAGGTCCACAGCTCGGTCCGGCTCTCGTTGTCCGCCATGTCGAAGCTCGTCACCGCGGCGCAGGCGGTGCCGCCGTCGGGGGACAGCGTCGGCGGCGCGATGCGCTTCAGCGCCCACAGCGTCTCGACGGTGAGCGGAGGCTTGCGGCGGCGGGCGGGGCGCGTCGTCGCCGCGGCGCCGGCGGCGGCAGCGCGTTTGGGCGTGGGCATCGGCAGGGTGCTCCGGTGTTCGATAGAATGGCGACAAAGGCGCGATTCTACGCCGGAGGCGGGACCGCAGCGATCCCGGCCGCGCGCCCCGGCGCCCCCCTGGACACTCCGCGTTCCCCCTCGATCTCCATCGGCACGGAATCCCCATGACCACGATGAACTATCGCCGACTCGGCGCCTCGGGCCTCAAGGTGAGCGAACTGTCGTTCGGCTCCTGGGTGACCTACGGCAACCAGATGGGCACCGACGTCGCCCGCGAGTGCATGGCGGCCGCCTACGACGCGGGCGTCAACTTCTTCGACAACGCCGAGGTCTACGCCAAGGGGCAGTCGGAGACCATCATGGGCGAGGTGCTGCAGCAGATGGGCTGGCGCCGCTCGTCGTACCTGGTCTCGACCAAGTTCTACTGGGGCATGCACGACGGACCCAACGAGAAGAACACCCTCAACCGCAAGTACCTGATGCAGGCGATCGACGGCTCCCTTGCGCGCCTGGGACTCGATTACGTCGACCTCGTGTTCTGCCACCGCGCCGACCCGGACACCCCGCTCGAGGAGACCGTCCGCGCGATGCACGACATGATCGCCGCCGGCAAGGCGCTTTACTGGGGAACGTCGGAATGGACCGCCGCCGAAATCGCCGCTGCCTGGCACGTCGCCGACAAGCATCACCTGCACAAGCCGGTGATGGAGCAGCCGCAGTACAACCTGCTGCATCGCGACCGCGTCGAGACGGAGTACGCGCGGCTGTACCGCGACCTGGGCCTCGGCACGACGACCTGGAGCCCGCTCGCCTCGGGCCTCCTGACCGGCAAGTACAACGACGGGATCCCGCCGGATTCGCGCGGCGCGGTCAAGGGCTACGAATGGCTGGCCGAGCGGCTGACCGAGCCGGCGAAGCTGGCGGTGGCCCGCCGCCTGGCGCCGATCGCCAGGGACCTGGGCTGCACGCTGGCGCAGATGTCGCTGGCGTGGTGCCTCAAGAACCCCAACGTGTCGACGGTGATCACCGGCGCCAGCCGCGCCGCGCAGGTCACCGAGAACATGAAGGCGCTCGCCGTGGTGCCGCTGCTCGCGCCCGACGTCATGGCGAGGATCGAGACCGCGCTCAAGGGCACGCCCGCGGCATGAAGCGCGCTGCGCTCGTCGTCGCGCTCACACTGACGATCGCCGACCCGGCCATGGCCGCGCTGTTCGGGAACCTCTTCGCCGGCTCGCCTCCCGCGTCGCTGGGGATGCGCGACGGCCGCCTCGCCCCCTGCCCGGCCAAGCCCAACTGCGTGTCCAGCGCCGCCACCGACGAAGCGCACCGCGTCGCGGCGCTTTCGTTCGATGGCGACCCCGCCGCCGCGCTGCAGCGACTCGCCGACGTCGTCGCGGCACAGCCCGGCGCAACGCTCGTCACCCGCCGCGACGGCTACCTGCACGCCGAGTTCGCCACCACGCTGATGGGCTTCGTCGACGACTTCGAGGCGCACATCGACCCGGCCGCGCGCGTGATCGAACTGCGCTCGGCGTCGCGAATCGGCTACAGCGACCTCGGCGTCAATCGCAAGCGGATCGAGGTGATCCGCGCGCTGTTCGAGGCGCCACCGGCGAAGCCGAAGTGACGACGGCCGGGACCGCCGGCGGGCCGACCGCGACGATCGCGTTGAAGCCCGGCCGCGAGAAGTCGCTGCGGCTGCGGCATCCCTGGATCTTTTCCGGCGCGATCGACCGCGTCGACGGTGCGCCGACGTCGGGCGCGACGGTGGCCGTGCGCGACGCCAACGGCGCCTTTCTCGCCCGCGCCGCGTTTTCGCCGTCGTCTCAGATCCGCGCGCGGGTGTGGACCTTCGACGAGCGCGAGGCCATCGACGTCGCGTTCTTCGCGCGCAAGGTCGAGCGCGCGGCGACCGCGCGCGCCGGCATGCGCGACGCCGCCCACGACGCGTGCCGGCTGGTGCACGGCGAGTCGGACGGCCTGCCCGGGGTGGTGGCCGACCGCTACGGCGCCACCGTCGTCCTGCAGCTGTCGTCGGCCGGCGCCGACGCGCAGCGCGAGGCGCTGGCCGATGCGCTGGCCGCGCTCCCTGGCGTCTGCTGCGTGTTCGAGCGCTCCGACGCCGAGGTGCGGGCGCTCGAGGGGCTGCCCCCGCGCGTCGGCGTGCTCCGCGGCGCGCTGCCGGACGTGGTGACCCTGGTCGAGGGCGGGCTCCTCTACCGGGTCGACGTCGCCGGCGGCCAGAAGACCGGCTTCTACCTCGACCAGCGCGACAGCCGCGCCAGCCTGCGCACCGTCGCCCGCGGCGACGCCCTCAACGTGTTCTGCTACACCGGCGGCTTCACCCTCGCCCTGCTGGCGGGCGGCGCAACCAGCGTGCTGTCGATCGACAGTTCCGCCGACGCGCTGGCGCTCGCACGCGAGAACGTCGCGCTGAACCCCGCGCTGGACCCCGCCCGCGCGTCCTGGCGCGAAGCCGACGCCTTCGCCGAATTGCGGCAGCTGCGCAACGCCGGCGCCAGCTTCGACTGCATCGTCGTCGATCCGCCCAAGTTCGCGCCGACGGCGGCGCACGCCGAGCGCGCGGCGCGCGCGTACAAGGACGTCAATCTGCTGGCGCTGAAGATGCTGCGCGCCGGCGGCCTGCTCGCGACGTTCTCGTGCAGCGGGGGCATCGACGCCGCGCTGTTCCGCAAGATCGTCGCCGGCGCCGCGCTCGACGCCAACGCCGACGCCGCCGTCATCGGCCGCTTCGGCGCCAGCTCCGATCACCCGGTAGCACTGGCGTTCCCCGAAGGCGAATACCTCAAGGGTCTGCTGGTCCGGAAGGCGGGCTGACCCGGGCGCCAGCGCAACGCACGCCGCGTGCTGCGGACGCCGCCGACTGGTCGCGACGGGGTGGCGTGCCCTGCGGAGGAGTGGGTCATCGACGCAGCAGGGCACGCCTCCTCGGCGCGACCTGCAGCGTGGCACGGGTTGTTCCCACGGATGGCGCCAGAGATTCGGCAGGGCGCCGTGTCCAAAAACAAGGCCGCACGGGTTGCCCCGTGCGGCCTCGCCAGTAGCGGCCGGGCGGACAGGAGGTCGCCAGGCCGGGTTCTGATCGTTGCGCGCCTCTACGTCATCCCTTGAGGCACTGGCTCATGAACGCCTTGCGCTCGTCGCCCTTCTTTTCGCCCGCCTTGGTGTTGCAGGCTTTCATCTTGTCCTGCTGCGACACCTTCTCGGCGGCAAGGCAGTCGCTCATGAACTTCTTGCGCTCGTCGCCCTTCTTGTCGGCTGCCTTGGCGTTGCAGACCTTCATCCGGTCCTGCTGGGCGTTGGCGAATGCGGGGTTGGCGGCGACGGCAAAGGCGCCGACGATCGCCAGGGCAAGCAGCTTCTTCATGCGGGGATCTCCTCGAACGGGACTTGCGGTGATTTTGTCGCGGCGGTTGCCCGCCATCTTGTGGTGCGTGAAGTCCGATCCGCCACCGGTTCGCTGCCCCTCCGGCAAGCACGAAAGCAGTCTACGGCATCCTAAACGCGCGACGCAACGAAAACGGGGACAGCCATTCGGACGATGTCGCAAATCCGCATGCTGCAGCGCACCAGGGGCCATGGCACAATGTGCGACCGGTGTTGATATTTGGTGTAACATCCTGATTTTCCTGTAATTGCAACGCATTTGTCCGTCCGGAGCTGCCCGTGCCCACGTCCACCGCCCACCGCAATCGAGCTGCCGCAACCGGCGGCGCGCCGTCGAAACTCCCGGTCGACGACACCCGGATCACCGACATCATGGAGCTGGCGCCGCCCGCCCATCTGCTGCGCGAGTTTCCGACCTCCGACGTGGCCGCGAAGACGACCTTCGACGCCCGCCACGCGATCCATCGGGTGCTGCACGGCGCCGACGACCGACTCGTCGTCATCGTCGGTCCCTGCTCGATCCACGACTACGACGCGGCGATCGACTACGCGACCCGCCTCGCCGCGCTGCGCCGCGAGCTTGCCGACGACCTGGTCGTGGTCATGCGCGTCTACTTCGAGAAGCCCCGCACCACCGTCGGCTGGAAGGGGCTGATCAACGACCCGCGGCTCGACGACAGCTACAAGATCAACGAGGGCCTGCGTCTCGCGCGCCGCATCCTCGCCGAAGTCAACGAACTCGAGCTGCCGGCCGGCACCGAATACCTCGACATGATCACGCCGCAGTACTACGCCGACCTGATCGCGTGGGGCGCGATCGGGGCGCGCACCACCGAGAGCCAGGTCCACCGCCAGCTGGCCTCGGGACTCTCCTGCCCCGTCGGCTTCAAGAACGGCACCGACGGCAACGTGCGCATCGCCGTCGACGCCATCAAGGCGGCGTCGGCGCCGCACCACTTCCTGTCGGTGACCAAGGGCGGCCACTCCGCCATCGTTCAGACCGCCGGCAACGAGGACTGCCACATCATCCTGCGCGGGGGAGCGGCGCCGAATTACGACGCCGCCAGCGTCGAGGCGACCTGCAGGGCACTCGCGGGCGCGGGCCTCGCCGCCCGACTGATGGTCGACTGCTCGCACGCCAACAGCCAGAAGAATCCCGAGCGGCAGATCGACGTCGCGCACGACGTCGCCGCCCAGGTCGCCGGCGGCGACGAGCGCATCATCGGCGTGATGATCGAGAGCCACATCAACCCGGGCCGGCAGGACCTGAAGCCGGGCGTGCCGCTGCACTACGGCGTCTCGATCACCGACGGCTGCATCGGCTGGGATGCGACCGCCGGCGTGCTCGCGGACCTCGCCGAGGCGGTGCGTGCGCGCAGGCTCAAGCTGTCCGAGGCCGCGTGAGTCGCCGTCGCCGGCGCGCCCCGACCGCAGCCGCATGACCGCCTCCGGCGCCGCCGAGATCGAACTCAAGCTGGGGCTTTCTCCGGCCTCGGCCAACGCGTTGCTGCGGCACCCCGCGGTCGTCGCCGCGCGCCGGGCGCCGCTGCGGCGCGCGCGCGTCGTCTCCACCTATTTCGACACACCGGACCGCGCGCTCGCCGAGGCCGGCATCGCCCTGAGGGTGCGTCGCGACGGTCGCCGCTGGGTGCAGACGATCAAGGGGCCGCCGCTGCCGGAAGCGGGAGGCGCCCTGCACTCGCGGCGCGAGGACGAATGGCCGCTCCCCGGCCCGGCCGTCGACCCCGCCCGGTTTGCCGAGACGCCGTGGCGCAAGCTGCTGGAGAAATCCTGGCGCAGCGGCACGCTGTCGGCACGCTACACGACCGACATCGTCCGCCGCACGTTGCCGCTGGAGCTCGCCGACGGATCGTTCGCGTCGCTGTGCATCGATCACGGCGCCATCGTCGCCGGCCGCCGGCGCGTGCCGATTGCCGAAGTCGAGCTCGAGCTCGAGGCCGGCGTGCCGCTGGCGCTGTTCGACTTCGCGAGGGTGCTTGCCGCCGACCTGCCGTTCGTCGTCGGCCTGCGCAACAAGGCCGAGCGCGGCGACGACCTCGCACGCCGGAAGCCTGCGCTGGGCGCCCCCCAGCGGGCGTCGCTGCTGGCCGTCGAGGCGCTGCCGCCGGGCATCGACGCAGGAACGGCGCTGGCGCGGGTCGCCGCCGGCTGCGTCGCCCAGATCGCCGGCAACGCCACGGGCCTTTGCAGCGACACCGATCCCGAATGGATTCACCAGATGCGCGTCGGCACGCGGCGGCTACGGGCCTGCCTCGCGCTGGCGGCGCAGCTCGGCGACGACGCGCGGGTCGCGGCGCTGGCCGCCGAGGCGAAGGCGCTGGCCGCGGCCCTCGGCCGGGCGCGCGACCTCGATGTCCTGGCCACCGAGACGCTGCCGGCGCTGACCGCGGCGGTCGCCGACGACGCCGGTCTCGCGGGCGCCCTGGCTGGGTTGGGGCGTCGCGTCGCGCGGCAGCGCCGCGAGGCGCGCGCCGCGGCGCGGACCGCTGTCCGGGCCCGTCGCTTCGTCGCCTTCGTGCTCGACGCCGGCGCGTGGATCAGCGCGCCGAACGCGCAGATTGCGCCGATTGCGCCGAATGCAGACGTCGTTGCGGTCGCCCCGCCCACGGACGCCCGCGCGTTCGCCGCGGCGACGCTCGAGCGACGGCACCGGCGGGTCGCGAAATCCTTGCGGCATCTCGCCGGACGCTCCACCGCCGAGCTGCACGCCCTGCGCATCGCGGCGAAGAAGCTCCGCTACGCCGCCGAGTTCTTCGGTCCGATGTTCGAATCCGCAGCCGCGCGCCGCTACGCCAAGGCGCTGGCGGCGCTGCAGGGGGCGCTCGGCAGCATCAACGACGCCGCGACGGTCGCCCGCCTCGCGCGCGAACTCGCGGGCGACGACGCCCTGATCCAAGGCGTGCTCCAGGGCTATGCGGCGGCGCAGTCGCTCCACGCCGCCGCCATTCTCGCCGCGCCGGCGCGGCGCTTCGCCGGCGCGAATCGATTCTGGCGCCGCGACTGACCGTTCGAAGGAGACCACCCCATGCTCGAGACCGCGGAAGTCGGCCACGCCATCGGCAAGCGCGAATACGAGCGCGCCGAGCCGGGGTTGCGGGAAGCGCTGGTCAACGCCCAGTACGACCTGCTCGAAGGTCGGCGCAAGGCCGTCGTCGTGCTGCTGTCGGGCGTCGCCTCGGGGGGGCGCGGCGAAACCGCGATGAAGCTTTCCGAGTGGATGGATCCGCGCCACCTGCGGGTGCTGGCGTTCGGCCCGCGCACGCCGGAAGAGCTCGCGCACCCTCCTGCCTGGCGCTACTGGCGGGCGCTGCCGCCGCGCGGACGCATCGCCGTCTACATGAACGCGTGGTACGCCGAGGCGATGCAGGCGCGCATCAAGGGCAGGCTGGACGCCGCGGGGCTGGACGCGCAGCTCCACGCGATCCGCGAGCACGAGCGGATGCTGGCGCGCGAAGACGTGCTGCTGGTGAAGTTCTGGATCCACCTGTCGAAGTCGGCGCAGAAGCAGCGCCTGGCCGAGCTCGACCGCAACAAGGCGACGACCTGGCGCGTCACCGACGGCGACTGGAACCGCGCCCGGCTGTATGCGAAGTCGCACGCCCTGTGGGAGCACACGTTGCGCGAGACTTCGACCGGCGAGGCGCCGTGGTACGTGGTCGAGGGCGCCGACCCGCGTTACCGCGATCTCACCGTCGGCCGCATCGTGCTCGACACCCTGACGCGCGCGAACGCCTCGCCTGCCGCCGGCACCCGGACCCGCGGCGCCAGGCCGGCCACGCTGGCCCCTGCGGTCATCGACAACGTCAAGCTCGTTCGCGACCTCGATCTCACGCTGAAGCTCGACGATCGCACCTACGAGCGCGAGCTCGAGCGGCTGCAGGGACGGCTGGCGAAGCTGACGCGCCGCAAGCGCTTCGCCAGGCACTCGCTGGTGCTGGTGTTCGAGGGCACCGACGCGGCCGGCAAGGGCGGCGCGATCCGGCGCGTCGCCGGGGCGCTCGATCCGCGGCAGTACGGCATCGTTCCGGTCGCGGCCCCGACGGACGAGGAGAAATCCCACCCCTACCTCTGGCGGTTCTGGCGCCAGGTGCCACCCCAGGGCGGCATCACCATGTTCGACCGCTCGTGGTACGGTCGCGTGCTGGTCGAGCGCGTCGAAGGCTTCTGCGCCGAGGATGACTGGCTGCGCGCGTACAGCGAGATCAACGGTTTCGAGGAGGACCTCGTCGCCGCCGGCGCGGTCGTCTGCAAGTTCTGGCTGCAGATAGGGAAGGCCGAGCAGCTGGCGCGTTTCCGCGCGCGGCAGAAGGTGTCGTTCAAGCGGTTCAAGATCACGCCCGACGACTGGCGCAACCGCAAGCGCTGGCTGGACTACGAACGCGCGGTGGCCGACATGGTCGACCGCACGTCGACCGAGCTCGCGCCGTGGACGCTGGTCGAAGCCGAGGACAAGCGGTTCGCCCGCATCAAGATCCTGCGGACGATCGTCGCCCGGCTCGACGCCGCGCTCGGAGGCTGATGGGCGCGGGTGCCGCCGCCGCGGGGGACGCGGACGCCGTCTACGCCGCGCCGGCGTGGCTGCCCGGCGCGCACGCGCAGACGATCTGGCCGTACTTCCTCGCCCGGCCCGAAGTCGCGCTGCGCCGGGAGCGCGTCGACACGCCCGACGGCGACTTCTGGGATTTCGACTGGCTCGACGCCCCCGCGCCGGACGCGCCGCTGGTGGTGCTGTTCCACGGCCTCGAAGGCAGCTCCGGATCGCACTACTCGCTGGCGCTGCTGACCGCGCTGGCGGCGCGCGGCTGGCGCGGCGTCGTGCCGCACTTCCGCAGTTGCGGCGGCGAGCCGAACCGCCGGCCGCGCGTCTACCACTCGGGCGATCACGAGGAGATCGGCGCGATGCTGGCGGCGGTGCGCGCACGGGTGACGCCGGCGACGCCGGTGTACGCGGTGGGCGTGTCGCTGGGCGGCTCGGCGCTGCTCAACTGGCTGGGCCGCGCAGGCACGACGGCGGCGTCCACGCTGTCGGCGGCGGCCGCCGTGTCGGCACCGCTCGACCTCATGGCCGCGGGCATCGCGATCGGCCGGGGCCTGAACCGCGTCTATACCTGGCATTTCCTGCAGACGCTGCGGCCGAAGAGCCTCGATCTCGCGCGGCGCTTCCCGGGCGCCGTCGACCCGGCACGGGTGCGCGCGGCCAGGACCATGTGGGCGTTCGACGACGCGGTGACCGCGCCGCTGCACGGCTTCGCCGGCACCGTCGACTACTGGACGCGCGCGTCGTCGAAGCCCTGGCTCGCCGGCATCGGCATCCCGACGCTGGTGCTCAACGCGACCAACGACCCGTTCGTCCCCGCCGCGTCGCTGGCCTCGCCGCGCGAAGTCGCGCCGGCGGTGACGCTCGAGTATCCGGCGCAGGGCGGACACGTCGGGTTCCTGGTCTCGCCCGCGCCCGGCCGCATCGACTGGATGCCGCAGCGGCTGCTGCGGTTCTTCACCGGCGGCGGCTGAACGCGTCGCCGGCCCGGGGTCGCCGGCGACGGACGCGACGCGCACGGCAGGCGTCGGCGGTACTGCGGACTGGCAGCCGGCCGGCGCGCCGAGGCCCGTCCGGTAGAATGACGGTGCCGGGTCATCGCGCGGCCCGCCGCACGACCGCACCCGGCCCCTCCAGGACGAACATCTCCCACCGCCATGAACCTGCCTCCAGAAATCTTCAAGGCCTACGACATCCGCGGCATCGTCGGACGCACGCTGACGCCGGCCATCGTCGAGGTGATCGGTCGTGCGCTCGGCTCGCTGGCGCGCGAACGCGGCCGCGACACCATCGTCATCGGCCGCGACGGCCGGCTGTCCGGTCCGGAGCTCGCGGGCGCGCTGTCGGCCGGCATCCGCGCGACCGGCGCGAACGTGATCGACGTCGGCATGGTCGCGACGCCGATGACGTATTTCGCCGCGACCCACCTCGGCACCGAGTGCAGCGTCATGGTCACCGGCAGCCACAATCCGCCCGATTACAACGGGCTCAAGATGGTGATCGCCGGCGACACGCTGTCCGGCGCCGACATCCAGGCGCTGCGGGCTCGCATCGAGCGCGGCGACCTCGCGCAGGGCGCCGGCTCGTACCGGGCCGAGGACATCGCCGGCGCCTACGTCAACCGCATCGTCGGCGGCATCAAGCTGGCGCGACCCATGGCGATCGCGATCGACGCAGGCAACGGCGTGGCCGGGGCGTTCGCGCCGGAGCTCTTCCGGCGGCTCGGCTGCAAGGTGACGCCGATGTACTGCGACGTCGACGGCACCTTCCCGAACCACCACCCGGATCCTTCGCAGCCGAAGAACCTGGCCGACCTCATCGCCCGCGTCCGCGACGACGGCCTCGAGCTCGGCCTCGCCTTCGACGGCGACGGGGACCGGCTGGGCGTCGTGACCAGGGACGGCCACGTCATCTATCCGGACCGCCAGCTGATGCTGTTCGCGGCCGACGTGCTCGACCGGGTGCCGGGCGCGACGATCATCTTCGACGTCAAGTCCACCCGCAATCTCGGGCCGTGGGTGACGCGACACGGCGGCAAGCCGCTGCTGTGGAAGACCGGTCATTCGCTGATCAAGGTCAAGATGAAGGAGGTCGGCGCGGCGCTCGCGGGCGAGATGAGCGGCCACACCTTCTTCAAGGAGCGCTGGTACGGCTTCGACGACGGGCTGTACGCCGGCGCGCGGCTGCTCGAGATCCTGTCCCGGCACGCCGATCCGTCGGCGGTGCTCGACGGGCTGCCGGACGCGATCTCGACCCCCGAGCTCAACGTCGCCTGCGCCGAGGGCGAGCACCACAAGCTCGTCGCGCGCCTCGCCGAGAACGCGAAGTTCCCCGGGGCCACCGAGGTCATCCGGATCGACGGATTGCGCGTCGAGTATCCCGACGGCTTCGGACTCGCCCGCGGATCGAACACCACCCCGGTCGTGGTGCTGCGCTTCGAGGCGGACAACGCCGCCGCCCTCGAGCGGATCAAGGGCGAGTTCCGTCGTGTGCTGGACGAGGCGCAGCCCGGCCTTGCGCTTCCGTTCTGACGGTCGCGCCACGCCGCCGCCCCGGCCGCCCGCCGCGCCGACCTCGCCCATGATCAGCGTCGACGACGTCCTCGCCGCCCGCGAGCGCATCCGCGGCGGCATCTACGAGTCCCCCTGCGTCGAGTCGATTCCGCTGTCGGAGCTGACCGGCGCGCACATCTTCTGCAAGCTCGACTACCTGCAGCGCACCGGCAGCTTCAAGGAGCGCGGCGCGCGCAACGCGCTGCTGCTGCTGCCGGACCGTGCGCGGCGTGCCGGGGTCATCGCGGCGTCGGCGGGCAACCACGCGCAGGGAGTCGCCTACCACGGCGGCCTGCTGGGCATTCCGGTGACCGTCGTGATGCCGCAGTTCGCGCCGCTGATCAAGGTCACCAACTGTCGCAAGCTCGGCGCCCGTGTGGTGCTGCACGGCGCCGACCTGGCCCAGGCGCGGGCGCACGCGGGGATGCTCGCGGAGCGCGACGGACTCACGTTCATCCATCCGTTCGACAACGCCGACGTGATGGCCGGCCAGGGAACGATGGCGCTCGAGATCCTCGACCAGACGCCCGACGTCGACGCGATCGTCGTGCCCGTCGGCGGCGGCGGCTTGCTGGCCGGCATCGGCACCGTCGTGCGTGCGCTCAAGCCCGCGGTGACGCTGGTCGCCGTCGAGCCGGACCACGCGGCATGTCTCACCGCAGCCTTTGCCGCCGGCAAGCCGGTGCCGGTGACGGTCTCCCCCACCCTCGCCGACGGCCTCGCCGTGGCGCAGATCGGCACGGCGCCGCTTGAAGTTCTGCGCAGCGTCGTCGACCAGCTGGTGACGGTCGACGAGGCGTCGATCGCGCTTTCGATCCTGCGGCTGATCGAGCTGGAGAAGAGCGTCGTCGAGGGCGCCGGCGCCGCGCCGCTGGCGGCGTTCCTCGCCGGCAAACTCGATTCGCTGAAGGGCCGCAAGGTCGTGCTGACCCTCTGTGGCGGCAACATCGACCTGACGATGCTCGATCGCGTGATCGAGACCGGCCTCGTCGCCGACGGCCGGCTGTCGCGCTTCACCGTGTCCATCGCCGACCGCCCGGGCGGGCTCGCCCGCCTGGCCGAGGTGATCGCGTCGGCCGGCGCGTCGATCAAGGAGATCGTCCACGACCGCGCATTCTCGGGCCCCGATCTCTCGGCGGTCTGCGTCGTCTGCGTGGTCGAGACCACCGGCCACGATCACGTCCGCCTGCTGCACGCCGCACTGGCCGACGCGGGCGTGCGCGTCGTCGCCTGAGGCGCACTCCCGCCGCGCTCCGCGTCCCGCCCGCCGGCCGCTGCGGCGCCGTCCGACCTCGGCGCGAACTTCAGTGGTAGCCCTCGCCGGTTCGCACCTTGCCGCGGAACACCCAGTAGTTGAACACCGTGTAGCCCAGGATCAGCGGCAGCAGCACCAGCACGCCGACCAGCATGAACTTCTGCGACGCGGGCGAGGCCGCCGCGTCCCATACGGTGATCGAAGGCGGCACGAGGTACGGCACGTTGGACAGCACGAGCCCGAGATAGGCCAGCAGGAAGATCCCGACGGCGCAGGCGAAGGGCTGCACGCTGCGGCCGCGTCGCAGGCCCGTCCAGCAGCCCACGGCCAGCAGCAGCGTCGCCAGCGGTACCGGCGCGAGCCAGAGGAAATCGGGCAGCGTGAACCAGCGCTCGGCGATCCGCGGAAACGCGAGCGGCGTCCACACGCTGACCAGGCCGACGCACGCGAGCAGCGCCAGCAGCAGCGACTGCGCGAGCCCGCGCGACCGGCTCTCGACGTGACCGTCGGTCTTCATCACCAGCCACGCGGCGCCGATCAGCCCGTACCCGACGACCAGCGCGACGCCGCAGGCGAGGCTGAACGGCGTCAGCCAGTCCAGCGCGTAGCCGGCAAACTGCCCGTCGCGAACCGCGATGCCCTGCAGCAGACCGCCAAGCACCAGGCCCTGCGCGAACGCCGCGGTCGTCGAGGCCGCAGCGAAGGCGATGTCCCAGACACGGTGATCGGGCTTCGCGACCCAGCGGAATTCGAACGCCACGCCGCGGAAGATCAGCGCCAGCAGCAGCACCATCACCGGCAGGTAGAGCGCGGGCATGATCACCGCGAAGGCCTTGGGAAAGGCGACCCACAGCCCTCCGCCGCCGAGCACCAGCCAGGTCTCGTTGCCGTCCCAGAACGGCGCCACCGAGTTCATCATCTGGTCGCGGTCGGCCTCTTGCGGGAACAGCGGATAGAGGATGCCGATGCCGAGGTCGAAGCCGTCGAGCACGACGTACAGCGCGACGGCGATGCCGATGATCCCCGCCCACACCACCGGCAGCGACAGCGTCAGTTCGCTCATCATGGCGACACCCCCTCGATCCGCGCCTCGACGGTCGCCTGCTGAGCTGCAGACAGCGGGCGGTTCGCGACGCCCTCCGGCGCCTTGACCAATCCCGGCACCGGCCCCTTCCGGACGAGCTTGCGGATGTAGTAGATGCCGATCGAGAACACGACCAGGTAGGTGACGACGATCAGCGTCAGCGACGCGGCGACGGCGGCGGCGCTGACCGGAGAAGCCGCGTCGGCGGTCCGCAGGATCCCCCACGCGACCCACGGCTGGCGCCCGGACTCGGTGACGATCCAGCCGGCGAGGATCGCGACGAAGCCCGCCGGCCACAGGAAACCGACCGGGCGCAGGTACCAGCGCGTAACGAACAACCGTCGTCGCCACCACAGCCACGCGCCGACGACGCCGGTGGCGATCATCAGCATGCCCAGCCCGACCATCACCCGGAAGGCGAAGAACACCGGCACCACCGGCGGGCGGTCCTCGGGCTTGAAATCCTTCAGTCCGGGAAACCTGCCGTCGAGTTCGTGCGTGATGATGAGACTGGCCAGATTGGGAATCGCGATCTCGGCGAGGTTGCGCTCGTTCTTCGCGTCGGGCCACGCGAACAGCACCAGCGCACCCGGCTTGCTGCCGTCCCAGTGCGCCTCCATCGCCGCGACCTTGACCGGCTGGTGCTTCGACGTGTTGAGACCGTGCAGGTCGCCGATGAAGAGCTGCAGCGGCGCGAGCAGCACCACCATGCCGAGCCCCATCCGCACCATTGTCTTTCCTTCCTCGGCGAAGCGGCCGGCGACGAGGTAGCGCGCGCCGGTGGCGAGCACCACCAGCGACGTCGTGAGGTAGCACGCCGTCAGCATGTGGGCGAACCGGTAGGGAAAGCTCGGGTTGAAGATCACCTCCAGCCAGTCGACCGGCAGGGCGATCCCGTTGACGATCTCGTGGCCGGCCGGCGTGTGCATCCAGCTGTTCGCCGACAGGATCCAGAATGCGGACATCGATGTCCCGACGGCGACCAGGATCGTCGACGTCACGTGCAGCCACTTCGGCACCCGGTTCCAGCCGAACAGCATGACGCCGAGGAACGTCGCCTCGAGGAAGAACGCGGTCAGCACCTCGTAGCCGATCAGCGGCCCGACGACGTTGCCGACGACCTCGGAGAAGCGGCTCCAGTTGGTGCCGAACTGGTAGGACATCATGAGGCCGGAGACGACGCCCATCGCGAAGCTCACCGCGAAGATCTTGGTCCAGAAGCGGGCGAGCAGGTGGAAGTGCTCGCGCCCGGTCTGCAGCCACAGGACCTCGAGCGTCGCGATGAACGCCGCGAGCCCGATGGTGAAGCTGGGAAAGATGATGTGCAGGCTTACGGTGAACGCGAACTGCACGCGGGACAGCAGCACGGCATCGAAATCCGGGATCATCGTGCGGGCTCCTGGGCAGGCGCGAAACGGGGACGCCGAGCGGCGTCAACGGATCGGCGACAGCGGCCATTGTGGCACCGGTGATGCGAGCTGTCGCGCGACGTCGCTGGACAATCCGCCGGCGGCAGCCTCGCGTTCAGTACGGCACGCCAAGGCGCCGGCAGGCCAGGTGCAGCAACCACGCCGGCCCCACCAGCAGGAACCTGACGTCGTCGAGAAACGACGGCCTGCGTCCCTCGATCCGGTGGCCGACGAACTGGCCGATCCAGGCGGCGATGAACACCGCGACGGCCGCAGGCAACAGCGCCGGACCCCACGGGACGAGCGACGCGACCATCAGCGCCGCGACGGCGAGCATCCCCATCGCCAGCGTGAACGACAGCGAGACGTAGTACGCGAACGACAGTCCGATCAGCGCGTATGCCGCCGCCGGCGAAGCGACCCACAGCAGCGCGAGCAGGCTCCAGGTGATCAGCGGCACGCAGACCCAGTGGATCGCCCTGTTGGTCGGGTGACGGTGGGATTCGCCGTAGCGCTCCAGCAGCGCGTCCACCCGGCGGATCCGCGCCGGTCCGCGCGGGACCCGGCGATCGCCCCGGACGCCTGCCTCACCCATGCGCGCGGAGTCGGGGTCCACGGCGCCGCTACCCGGCCATCGCACGCGGGCGCGTCACCCACTGCACTGCGATGACGACGGCGACCCCGGCAAACCCGATCGCGTCGCTCCAGCTGGCGGGGTAGACGAGCAGCAGCCCGCTCGCGACCAGCGTCCAGCGCTCCCACGGCCGGCAGGCGCGCAGCGCCCAGTTCTGCGCCCCGGCGGCGAGCGCCGCGATGCCGGCGCAGGCCGTCACGGCGATCCACGCAACGTGCCCCCACGAGCCGTCGAGCGGCGTCTTGAGCAGCAACCCGACGCCCGAGGGGTCGAGCACGAACACGAATGGCACCACGAATGCAGGCAGCGTGTACTTCCACGACTGCAGCGTCGTCCGGTACGGGTCGCCGCCGCAGATCGCCGCGGCGGCGAAGGGACTCAACGCCGTCGGTGGCGACACTTCGGAGAGCACCGCGTAATAGAAGATGAACATGTGCGCCGCGTAGTCCGGCACGCCCAGCTTGGTCAGCGCCGGCGCGGCGATCACCGCGCAGATGATGTAGCTCGCGGTCACCGGCACCGCCAGGCCGATCACCCAGACGATCAGCGCCGTGTACAGCGCGGTGAGGAACAGGCTGCCCCCGGCGTAGTCGATGACGATGCCGCTGAACTTGAGGCCGAGGCCCGTCTTCGCCACGACGCCGACGATGATCCCGGCCGCGGCGCAGGTCGCGGCGACGCTCAGCATCTGCAGCGAGCCGTCGGACAGCGCGGCGACGACCTTGCGCGGCCCCATCGCCGTCTCACGCCGCAGCCACGACGCGGCCAGGGTGACGATCGTCGCCCAGAACACCGACAGGATCGGCGAGAACCCGACCAGCATGAACACGACGATCGAAGCCAGCGACAGGAAGTGGTACCAGTAGCGGCCGGTGAGGCGCGCGAGTTCGCCCTTCGCCGCCGCCGCCATCGCCGGCATCCGGAACTTGCGCGCGTCGAGCTCGACCATCAGGAACAGCGACAGGTAGTAGAGGATCGTCGGCACGACCGCCATCAGCAGGACGTCGAGGTAGCTGATCTTGAGGAATTCGGCGATCAGGAACGCCGCCGCACCGAGCACCGGCGGCGAGATGATCGCGCCCAGGCCGCCGGCGGCGAGCAGGCCGCCCGCGGCCTCGGGGCTGTACCCGGAGCGCTTCAGCATCGGGTAGGCGACCGAGCCGATGGTCACCGTCGTCGCGACCCCCGACCCCGACGGCCCTCCCAGCAGGAACGACGCCATCACCACCGTGCGGCCGGCACCGGTGTGCTTGCCGCCCATCGCGGCAAAGCTCCAGTCGAGGAAGAACTTGCCGGCGCCGGACAACTGCAGGAACGCGCCGTAGATCGTGAACAGGATGATCAGCGTCGACGACACGTCGACCGCGGTGCCGAAGATCCCCTCGAGCGTCTGGTACATGAACCCGGTCATCCCGTCGACGTCGTAGCCGCGGTGCGCCCATTGGCCGGGCAGCCACGGGCCGGCGAACGCGTAGGCGAGGAACGAGCCGATCACGAACACCATGATCCAGCCCGACGTGCGGCGGCAGGCCTCGAGCACCAGCAGCACGAACGCGACGCCGAAGAACGCGTCGGAGGTGCTCGGTGTGGTGTTACGGTCCCAGAACTCGTCGCCGCCCGCGAGCAGGTACGCGATGGTGGCCACCCCGAGCAGGGCGCAGGCGACGTCCCACCACATCAGCCGGTTGCGGTAGCGCGGCGATACCGGGACCAGCAGGAAGACCAGCAGCAGCATCCAGCCGACGTGCACCGGCCGCAGCACGTTCGCCGGCACGATGTCGACCGCCGCGTAGAGATGGAACAGGCTCATCGCCACCAGCAGGAACTTGGTGGCGGTCGCAAGCAGGCCCGGGAAGTGGCTGAACGCCCCCTCCTCCTCCTCGATGTACTCGGCAGCCTTGCTGAGCTGCTCGGCCGAGACTTCGGCGGTCGTGGCGGTCGGCTCCGGTGCGTCCGGGCGCGACGGTTCGGCGGCCATGGTCTCCTCCCCTTCCGTTTCCGATCGAGCCTAGCACACGGGCCGCGACCGGGCCTGTCGGGGACCCCGGTCACCGACGGGCCCGGGTGCAATGCGCAATAATGCCTGCATCACCCCGCGATTTCACGGGGCATCCACCCGGGAGACCGCACATGCACAACCGCTACGGCTTCGGCCGCACCGTGACCGCCGGCTTCGCCGACGCCCTGACCCGCGTCACCGCCGAGCTCGGCAAGGAGGGCTTCGGCGTGCTGACCGAGATCGACGTCCAGGCGACGCTGAAGAAGAAGCTCGACAAGGACGTGCCGCCGTACCGCATCCTCGGCGCGTGCAATCCGCCGTTCGCCGCGCAGGCGCTCGACGCCGAGCCGTCGATCGGGCTGCTGATGCCCTGCAACGTCGTGGTCAGGCAGGATGCGCACGGCGCCGTGCACGTCGAGTTCCTCGACCCGGTGGCGCTGTTCGAGCTCACCGGCCGTGCCGACGTCGAGCCGCTGGCGCGCGAGGTGCGCGCCCGGCTCGAGCGGGTGATGGCTGCCCTCTAGTCGCCGCGGGCCACGGCCGGGCCGCGTGCGGCGTGCGCGTCGCCCGGGCCGGTGCAGCCGTCGCCGGGCCGCGCCTGAGGCCCGGTCAGTTCGCGAACTTGACGCCCTGTTCCTCGAAGTACTTCTTCGCGCCGGGGTGGTAGGGGATCGGCGAGCCGATGCCCTGGAACTTGAGGTCGATGTTGGTCGCTTCCTTGTGCACGGCGACCAGCTCGGGCTTCTTCTCCATCAGCGTCTTCGCGATGTCGTAGGCCATCTTGTCGGACATCTTGTCGCTGACTACCAGGATGTTCCAGACGTCGATGTTCTCGTTCGGCTTGTCCTGGCCCGAGTAGGCGCCGGCCGCGATGACGCCCTTGACGTAGAGCGGGCCGTATTTCTTGTTCATCGCGTCGATCGCTTCGGCGTGGTCGATCAGCTTGATCTTCGTGCCCGGCGTCGCGGCGAGGTCGGTGACCGCGGCCGTCGGCACGCCGCCGACCCAGAAGAACGCGTCGATCTTCCGGTCCTTGATGGCGTTGACGCTTTCGGCGGCGCCCAGGCGCTCCTGCCTGATGTCCTTCTTCGGGTCGATGCCCATCGCCTCGAGCACGCGCAGCGCCATCACCTCGACGCCGCTGCCCGGCGCGCCGGTGGAGACCCGCTTGCCCTTGAGGTCGGCAAGCTTGGCGATGCCCGTGCCCTCGACGGTGACGACCTGCATCCGGTTCGGATAGAGCACCATCAGCGTGCGGGTCGCGACCGGCGCGTCCTTGAACTTGTCGTTGCCCTTGTAGGCGTCCCAGGACGCGTCGACCATCGAGAAGCCCACCTCGGACTTGCCCGCACCGATGAGCTTGAGGTTGTCGACCGAGCCGCCCGTGACCTCGGCGGTCGCCGACAATCCGGGGATGTACTTCGACAGCACCTGCGCCATCCCGCCGCCAAGCGGGTAGTAGACGCCGCCGGTGCCGCCGGTGGTGATCGAAATGCGGTTCTGCTGTGCCGAGGCCGGCAACGCAGATGCGAGCAGCACGGCCGCGCCCAGCATGGCGACACGGCTCAGGAAACGGTTGTGCACGAACATTGGATTTCCTCCAGGACAGGGTTGCGGTGGCCGTCTCGTTCCCCCGGCGAGCGGGGAATCGCGGCCTGGACTTGGATCGACGACGAAAGTGTAGCGGAAAATGCCCATCGCGAAGTCGCGGCGGCGATCAGGCGGCGCCGGCGAGGTCCGCCCGCGCCGCGCGCCGCTCGAGGGCGCTGACGTGGGTCGCGAAGGCCCCCCGGCGGCGGTCGAGGAAGTAGCAGCGCAGGGTTCGCGCGATGGTCCGGAACGCGAGGTCCTCCCACGGGATCTCCTCCTCGCGGAACAGCCGGACCTCGAGGCTTTCCGGGCCGGGCGCGAAGTCCACATCGACGAGGCGCGCCCGGAACATCACGTAGACCTGGCTGATGTGCGGCAGGCTGATCATCGTGTAGAGCGGCCCCAGGTCGACCCGCGCCCCCGCCTCCTCGAGCGTCTCGCGCGCGGCGCCCGCCGCCACGGTTTCGCCGTTCTCGAGGAAACCCGCGGGCAAGGTCCACAATCCGAGCCGCGGCTCGATCGCGCGCCTGCAAAGCAGCACCCGGTCATCCCATTCCGGCAGACAACCCACGACCACCTTCGGGTTCTGGTAGTGGATCGTCCCGCAGGTCGGACACACGTAACGCGGCAGGTTGTCGCCGTCCGGCACCCGGAGCCCGATCTCCGCCGATCCGCATGCGCTGCAGAATTTCATCCCGCCATTATGGGGTCAGGTCGAATTACGGCGAAACCGCCCTTCCGGCCGCGCGCTGCCGCAGCGGCCGTACAGCCTCCCCGGGCGCGAGCCTTTCGACCGGCCCTGCCGGCATTCTCGGCCGGTCGGGAGGCCCTGGACATCGTCCGAACAGCCGATTGACGGGTCACCGATGTGGCACCATGCGCGGGGAGCCCGACCCGCGCCGGCGCCGGCAGCTGCCACCGCGCACGGAACTTGCGGCTCCCCAACGCGATCTGACCCCGATGCGCCCATTCCGCCGCTCCCTACTCGCCGGCCTCGCCGCGCTGCTCGCCGTCCTGGTGGCCGTCGGGGCGACCGGCTGCGCGTACCTCGAAGCGAAGGAACGCGAGCTCGTCTATCGGCCGGTGCGCGACTCCGTCCGAACGCCCGCCGACGTCGGCCTGCGCTACGACGAGGTGTGGATCGACGTCACCCGGGACGACGGGGCCAAGGAACGCATCCACGCCTGGTGGCTGCCGGCCGCGCGCGCCGATGCGCCGGCCGTCCTGTATCTGCATGGCGTGCGCTGGAGCCTCGGCAACAACCTGTTCCGGCTGAACCGGTGGCACCAGCTCGGCTTCAACGTGCTGGCCATCGATTACCGCGGCTTCGGCCGCAGCGACGGCGAGTTGCCGTCCGAGCCGCAGATCCACGCCGACGCCCGGGCCGCCTGGGTCGAACTCGTCCGCCGCGAGCCGCGCGCCGACATGCGCTTCATCTACGGTCACTCGCTCGGCGCCGCGGTCGCGCTCGACCTCGCGGCGCATGCCGAGGGCGCGACCGGCGTCATCGCCGAGGCGGGATTCACTTCGCTGCCCGACGTGGTGGCCGGCACCAACCGCGCCGTGAGCCTGCTCGTCACCCAGCGCTTCGATTCGCTCTCCCGCGTCCGCGAGCTCAAGGTGCCGTCGCTCTTCGTCCACGGCACGGCCGACAACGTCGTGCCGCCGGCGATGAGCGAGGCGCTGTACGCCGCCGCGCCCGAGCCGAAGCGCCTGCTGATGATCGAGGGCGCGAACCACGGCAACTGGAACGGCGTCGGCCTCGACGACTGGGCGCGCGCGATCGACGAATTCGTCGGCGTCGCGCGCAGCGCGCACCGGGCGCGGACCATGGCCGCCGGCACCAGCTGAAGCCCGCGCGCCGGCGCAGGGTCAGACGCGGATGAAGTGCTCGCGGTAGTACTTGAGCTCGTCGATCGATTCGTAGACGTCGGCCAGCGCCTCGTGCCGCCCTTCCTTCGGAATGCCCTTCATCAATTCGGGCTTCCAGCGGCGGCACAATTCCTTCAGCGTCGACACGTCGAGGTTCCGGTAGTGGAACCAGTCCTCCAGCGCCGGCATCCAGCGCGCGAGGAAGCGGCGGTCCTGGCAGATCGAGTTCCCGCACATCGGCGAGGCCTTGGCCGGCACGTGCTCGGCCAGGAACGCGAGCGCGGCCCGCTCGACCGTCGCCTCGTCGAGCACCGACGCCGTCACCTTGGCGATGAGTCCGGAGCGGCCGTGCGTGCCCTTGTTCCAGGAGTCCATGCCGTCGAGCACGTCCGGTTCCTGGTGGACGACCCACACCGGCGCCTCGGCCACGGTGACGAGGGCGTGATCGGTGATGACGAGCGCGACCTCGATGATGCGATCGGAGTCCGGCTTGAGGCCGGTCATCTCCATGTCGATCCAGATCAGGCGGTCGGCGTCTTGCGGCATGTTGATTTCACGTAGAATGAGCCGCACATTCTCGCACATCGGCCGGGTGCACACCGATCTGCCGCGAACCTCTGCCGCACGCCGCCAACGCCCGTTGCCACCCGCTGCCGACCGCCGCCGCCGATGTCCCCCGCCGCCTTCACCCTGATCTTCGTCGTCGCGCTCGGCGCTTCGCTCGCCGTCCGCCTGTGGCTCGCCCGCCGGCACTGGCGGCACGTCCAGTCCCGCCGCGAGGCGGTTCCGTCCGCATTTGCCGGACGCATCAGCCTCGCCGCGCACCGCAAGGCCGCCGACTACACGATCGAGCGCACGCGCTTCGATATGCTGGTGACGGTGTTCAATGCGCTGCTGCTGCTCGCGCTGACGCTGGGCGGCGGACTGTCGGCGCTGGTCGTTCTGACCGACGCGCTCGCGCTGCCGCTGCTGCTGCGCGACCTCATCTTCGTCGTGCTGGTCGCACTGGTCCTGGCCGTCGCCAGCCTCCCTTTTGCCTGGTGGACCACGTTCCGCATCGAGGCCGCGCACGGGTTCAACCGGACGACCCCGCGCACATGGTTCGCCGACCTGGCCAAGGTCACCGCGCTGGCCGCGATCCTCGGCGTGCCGCTCGTCGCGCTGACCCTGTGGCTGATGCGCGCCGCCGGTCCGGCGTGGTGGCTCTGGGTCTGGGCCGCCTGGATGACCTTCCAGGTGCTGCTGCTGGTGCTGTACCCGTCGGTGATCGCCCCGCTGTTCAACAAGTTCACCCCGCTCCCCGCCGGCAGTGCGCGGGATCGCGTCGAGGGCCTCCTCGTGCGCTGCGGCTTCGCCAGCAAGGGGCTCTACGTGATGGACGGCTCGCGCCGCTCCGCCCACGGCAACGCCTACTTCACCGGGTTCGGGCGGGCAAAGCGGATCGTGTTCTTCGACACCCTGCTCGACAAGCTCGGCGAGAACGAGCTCGAGGCCGTCCTCGCCCACGAGCTCGGGCACTTCAAGCGCCGGCACGTCGCCAAGCAGATCGCCGTCGGCGCCGGACTTTCGCTCGTGTGGCTGGCGCTGCTCGCCTGGCTGCTCGACGCCGGCTGGTTCTACCAGGGCCTGGGGGTGCGTCCGGCGGGCGAGCGCCCCGGAGTTGCACTGACGCTGTTCTTCCTCGTGCTGCCGGTGTTCACCTTCCTGCTGGGCCCGTTGCTGTCGCTGCTGTCGCGCCGCCACGAGTTCGAGGCCGACGCGTTCGCCGCCGCGCATGCGTCGGGGCCGGCGCTGGTAGCCGCGCTGGTGAAGCTCTACGAGGACAACGCGGCCACGCTGACGCCGGATCCGCTGCACTCAGCGTTCTACGATTCGCATCCGCCGGCCGCCGTGCGCGTGGCGCGGCTCGAGGCGCTGGGCGGTGCGGCGCCGGCGGCCGGCGGATGACGATGACTCCGCGACAAGCCCACGGTCGCCGTCTGCCGTCCGCAATGCCCGGACCGCCCCCTTCAAGGAGACTCCGATGAACACGCCCCCGCACGACACCCTTCATGATCGCGAGCGCGCCGCGGCCGCACGCGCACCGGGTCGCAGGGCGGCGGTGACCCGCGCCCTGGTGCTGGCGCTCGGAATTTCCGCGGCGGTGCCGGTGCTCGCTGCCGGCGATGCCGCGACCGGCAAGACCCTGCACGAGAAGGATTGCGTCGCCTGCCACGCGCGCAAGTTCGGCGGCGATCCGGCCAAAATCTACACGCGCGCCGACCGCAAGGCGACGACGCCCGCCAAGCTGAAGGCACAGATCGCGTTGTGCAATTCCGAGCTGGGCACCGGGTACTTCCCCGAAGAGGAGGAGCACCTCGCCACCTACCTCGAGCTGACCTACTACAAGTTCAAGTGACGCCAAGCGCCGACGCCACGCTCGCCGACCTGGCCGCGCTGCAATGCACGCGGGGCGCCACGCGCCTGCCCGCTGCCGAGGCCGCGACGCTGGTCGCCCGTCTGCCGGGCTGGGCTTGCGTCGGCGACCGGATCGAGAAGACCTTCCGCTTCGCCGACTACGCGGCGACGATGGCCTTCGTGAACGCCGTCGCCGGCCTCGCCGAGAAGGCGGGCCATCACCCGGACCTCGGCGTCCATTACGGCCGTTGCGTGGTGGCCTGGACGACGCACGATGCCGGCGGCGTGACGAACAACGACGTCGCCTGCGCGGCCCGGGTCGAACGGCTGCTCGCGTGAGCACCGCGCGCCGCAAAGCAGGCGTGGCTGCCCACTCCGCGGGCGGCGGGACGGGCGGCGACGCGGCAACCGTCACGGGCATCGTCGTCGCGATGTTCCGCCGCCACTACGCGGTCAGGCTGCCGGACGGATCGATCGTCGAATGCGTGCTGAAGGGCCGCAAGGCCACGCCCGCCTGCGGCGACCAGGTGCGGGTCGCGCGCGTCGCCGGGGGCGGCGCCATCGAGGCGATCGAGCCGCGCCGGAACCTCGTCTACCGGTCCGATGCGTTCAAGGAAAAGCTGCTCGCGGCCAACGTCACGCTGGTCGTCGGCGTCGTCGCGCCCGACCTGCCGGTCGACTTCGAGCTGGTCGACCGCTGGACCGTCGCCGCCGAGGCCGAGCGCTGCCGCTTCCTGCTCGTGGCCAACAAGTCGGATCATCCGTCGTATCCCGCGCTGCTCGCGCGGACGGCGCCTTACCGACGGCTCGGCTACGACGTCCTCGAGCTGTCCGCGGTGCGCGACGTGGCGCCGATCCTGCCCCGGCTCGCCGGCGAGCACAGCGTCATGGTCGGCCAGTCGGGCATGGGCAAGAGCACGATCCTCAACGCCGTCGCGCCCGCCGCCGCCGCGCGGGTCGGCACGATCTCGACCGCGCTCGCGTCCGGCCGGCACACCACCACCGAGACGTCGCTGCACCTGCTGCCGGACGACCCGGCTGGCGGCTGGATCGTCGACGCGCCGGGGATGAAGGCGTTCAGCCTCGCCCACCTCGACCCCGACGACATCGCTTCGGCGTTCGTCGAGATCCGGCCGCTGCTCGGCAGTTGCCGCTTCCGCGATTGCCGGCACGACCGCGAGCCCGGCTGCGCGATCCAGGACGCCGTCGCGCGAGGCGCCGTCGCACCGCACCGGCTCGCGCTGCTGCTGCAGATGGTGGCGGAAAGCCGCGCCGTCCGCGATCCGTCCCGCTAGCCCCACCACCTTCCCCCGGATATCGTCGAGGCCCGGCCCCGCCCATGACCACCGACTTCGTCAACGGCAAGCTGCGCGAAGGCGTCGCCCGTTTCCGCCGCGTCGTGTTCCCGCGCCGCCGCGCCCTGTTCGAGCAACTCGCCGCCGCGCAGGAGCCGCAGGCGCTGTTCATCACCTGCGCCGACTCGCGGGTGGTGCCGTCGCTGCTGACGCACACCGCACCGGGAGACCTGTTCGTCGAGCGCAACCCCGGCAACATCGTCCCGATCCATGCCGGGCACGTCGCCGGCGAATCGGCCAGCATCGAATACGCCGTCGCGGTGCTGCACGTGCCGCACATCATCGTCTGCGGTCACTCCGACTGCGGCGCGGTCAAGGGCATGCTGCATCCGGAAAAGGTCGCGGCCGTGCCCGCGGTCGCGCGCTGGCTGCGCTACGGTGAGGACGCCAGGGCGCGCACGCTGGCGGCGCTGCCCGACGACGCCGACGAGGACGCGCGGGTGGCGCTGCTGACGCGCCTCAACGTCGTCGCGCAGATGGCGCACCTGGCGACGCACCCGTCGGTGCGCGCGGCGCTCGACCGCGGCAAGCTGTCGATCCACGGCTGGGTCTACACGATCGAGACCGGCGAAGTGGAGGCGTGGGACCCGGTGCGCTCGGCCTTCCTGCGCTGGCCCGACTAGCGCCGCGCGCCGGTCACGGCGCGAGGTTGGCGAGCGTGAGCAGCAGGATCAGCAGCAGCCAGAGTATCAGCGCGCGCCAGACGAGGCCGATGCCCGACGACATCAGCGTGGCATCCGGATCCTCGCCCATCCCCAGGTCGGGCCGGGCGTCGGGCGCTCCGGCGACCGTCGGCAGCGCTCCGCCGAGGGTCACGCCCAGCGCGCCGCCCCCGCTCGAGAGCACGATGCCGGCGGTCTCGCCGCCTTCCTCGGTCGCCCACGACGAGGCCTGCGTGCGCCAGCAGTAGGCGGCGTCCTCGAAGTCGCCGACGATCGCAAACGACAGCGCGGTCAGCCGCACCGGGACCCAGTCGAGCAGCCACAGCAGGCGCCGGGCCGGCGCGCCGAAGCTCTCGCGGGCACGGGCGATCGGGGTCGTGTCCTCGCCGCGGGTCCCTGCCCGCCACTCGGCAGCGAGCAGTGCCGCGGCGCGGTACAGCACCGCCCCGGCCGGCCCCGGCAGCAGCACGAACCAGAACAGCGTGCCGAAGACGTGCCGGTACGAATCCACGAAGCCGCGCTCGATCGCGAGCCGCGCCACGTCGGTGCTCGACCACTCGGTCGACGCGCCGCCGCGCCACGAGGCGAGCGCGCGTCGCGCCGCCGCCAGGTCACCGGCGGAGAGTGCTGCGGCGATTGCCGAATACGCGCCGCTGAAGTGGCGGAAGCCCATCAGCAGGTACAGCACGACGACGTTCCACGCGAAGCCCAGCGCCGGATGCACGGCGGTCGCGAGCCAGAACGCTCCGGCGGCAATGAGCACCGGCGGCGCCAGCGCCGCCACCGCCGCGACCAGCCCCTGCTCGCGCGTGCCACCGTTGAGCTGCGCCTCCAGCCACCGCGCGTAGCGGACGAATGCCCGCTCGACGCCGGCGCGGAACCGGAACGCGCGCCACTGCTCGAGGCCCAGAGCGGCGAGAATGACCAGGAAGTTCACGCGCGGCGCCCCGCGGCAGCGGCGGTCAACGGAGAAACTCGCGGCTGACGTCGCGGAAGAGCGGCGTGCCCGCCTCGCCCAGCCACTCGAACACGACCATTTCGCGGGAGACGACGCGCACCCCCTCCTCGCGCATGCGCCACAGCGCGAGATCGCGGTCGAGGGTGCGCCGCGAGCCGACCGCGTCGGCGACGACGTACACCTCCTTGCCCTCCTCGACCAGCTCCAGCGCCGTCTGCAGCACGCAGACGTGCGCCTCGACGCCGCAGAGCACGATCTGCGGGCGCTCCGACCCCGGCATGCCGGGAAGGCACTTGGCGGCGACGCACGAGAAGTGCATCTTCGAAGCGATCGCGCCCTCGGGCAGCAGGTCGCGCAGCGCCGGCACGAGGTGTCCCAACCCCTTCGGATACTGTTCGGTCGCGGCCACCGGCACGCCGACCTTCTGCGCGGCCCGCGTCAGCCAGACGATGCTCCCGACCACCGACTCGTGCTCGGCGATCGCCGGCACCAGCCGCGCCTGCACGTCGATGACCAGCAGCTGCGAACGCGGCGCGTCGATCAGCATGGCGTTGCCCTCATGTCTTCAGTTCCTCGCGGTCTCGGTACTGCTCGAGCGCCTCCGGGTTGGCCAGCGCCTCGACGTTCTTCACCGGCAGGCCGTGGACGACGTTGCGGACCGCGAGCTCAACGATCTTGTTGCTCTTGGTGCGCGGGATGTCGCCGACCTGCACCACCTTCGCCGGCACGTGCCGCGGCGTGGTGTTGGCGCGGATGTGCTGGCGGATCCGGTCGGCCAGGGCCTCGTCGAGCCGCAGCCCGTCCTGCAGCTTCACGAACAGCACGACGCGGACGTCGCCGACCTCGCCCGGGGGCCAGTCCTGCCCGATCACCAGGCTCTCGACGACCTCAGGCAGCTGCTCGACCTGCCGGTAGATCTCGGCGGTGCCGATGCGCACGCCTCCGGGGTTGAGCGTCGCATCCGAGCGGCCGTAGATGATCATGCCGTCGTGTGCGGTCAGCTCGACGTAGTCGCCGTGGCACCAGATGCCGGGAAAGCGCTCGAAGTAGGCGCCGCGGTACTTGGCGCCGTCCGGATCGTTCCAGAACCGCACCGGCATCGACGGGAACGGGCTCTTGCAGACGAGTTCGCCCTTGTCGCCGCGCACCGGCCTGCCATCGTCGTCCCAGACGTCGACGTCCATTCCCAGGCCGCGGCACTGCAGCTCGCCGCGCCACACCGGCAGCGTCGGCGTCCCCAGCGCGAAGCAGGACACGATGTCGGTGCCGCCGGAAATCGACGACAGGCAAAGATCCTTCTTCACGCACTCGTACACGTAGTCGAAACTCTCCGGCGACAGCGGACTACCGGTCGAGAACATCGTGCGCAGCGCGGCGAGCTCGTAGTCCTTGCTCGGGACGAGGCAGATCTTCTTCGCCGCGTCGATGTACTTGGCCGACGTGCCGAAGTGGGTCATCCGCTCGCGGTCGGCGAAGTCCCACAGCGCCTTGCCGCGCATCGCGAACGGCGAGCCGTCGTAAAGCAGCAGCGTCGCGCCGGTGGCCAGCCCCGACACCAGCCAGTTCCACATCATCCAGCCGCAGGTCGTGAAGTAGAAGATCCGGTCGTCGCGCTTCACGTCGCCGTGCAGCAGGTGCTCCTTGAGGTGCTGCAGCAGCGTGCCACCGGCGCCGTGGACGATGCACTTGGGCTCGCCGGTCGTCCCCGACGAATACAGGATGTACAGCGGATGGTCGAACGGAAGGCGCCGGTACTCGACCGGGCCCGGGGCATGCGGCGCGATGAACGCCTCGAGCGAGACGCCGCCGCGTATGGCGGAGAGGTCGTCGGACGCCCCCGGCGTCTGCTGCAGGTAAGGCACGACGACGACGCGCTCGAGCGTCGGCAATGCCGCGGCGATCGCGGCCACCTTGTCCTGGATCGGCAGCGCCTTGCCGTTGTACCAGTAGCCGTCGACGGTCACGAGCACCCTGGGCTCGATCTGGCCGAAGCGGTCGAGCACGCCCTGGACGCCGAAGTCCGGCGAGCACGACGACCAGATCGCGCCGCGGCTGACGGCGGCGAGCATGCCGGCGAGCGCTTCGGGCATGTTGGGCAGGTACGCGGCCACGCGGTCGCCGCTGCCCACACCGGCGGCGGCCAGCGCCTGCGCGAGGCGCGACACCAGCGCCAGCAGCTCGCCGTTGGTCATCGCCCCCTCGACCTTGTCCTCGCCGCGGAACACCAGCGCCTCGCGCTCCGGCTCGGCCGCGCGGCCGGCCAGCAGGTTCTCGGCGAAGTTGAGCCGTGCCTCCGGAAACCAGCGTGCGCCGGGCATCCGCTCGCCATCGATCAGCGTCGTGGCACCGCACTCGCCGACGACGCCGGCGTAGTCCCACAGCTCGCGCCAGAATGCTTCCTTGTCGTCGATCGACCAGCGCCAGAGGGTCGCGTAGTCCGGCAGCGGCCGCCCGGTCGCCGCCGCGACGCGCGCGGCAAACGCGGTCATGTTGGCGGCGGCGACCCGCTCCGGGGAAGGCTGCCACAGCAACGGAGTGGTGGTCATGGCGGGACGGTCACGGGTTGGGGTTCGCGCGGAGGCACCGACGGTCAGCCGCCGGCGGCGGACTTCGCGAGCGGCGCGGCGACGGCCTCGGGCAGCGGTGTCGAGCGCCCGGTGGCGAGGTCGATCCAGACGATCTTGGCGGCGCCCTCGGCGTAGCGCTCGCCGCCCATCCAGAGCTCGTAGAAACTGCCGACGCTCGAGCGGCCGAGGTCGCCGAGAAACATCCGGACCTCGACCTCGCCGGGGTACACCAGCGGCCGCTCGAACGTGCAGCTCGCGTTGACGATAACCGGTCCGCTGCCGCCGTATGCGGTACGGGTGGGGAATTGCTCGAACAGCCACTCGATGCGGGCCTGCTCCATGTAGCGGAAGTAGACGGTGTTGTTCACGTGTCCGAGCGCGTCCATGTCGCCCCAGCGGATCGGCTGGCGCGAGGTGTGGACGAGGACGCGGGGCTTGTGGGTCATGGGTCGGGGCTGGCGGTCGGACGGCCGGGTGGTGGCGGGGTGGATCGGCAGACGGTACTGGGCAGGCGGTGACGACGGGGCTCGGCGCAGGGTTGCGGCGCGGGGTTCAGCCCGCGGCAGGGACGCGCCGGAGCGACGCCGCGACCAGCTCGGCGATGTCGCGGGTGACGATCGACTCGGCGCGGCCGGCCGCGCCGACGCCGTCGCCGATCATCACCGCGCAGTACGGACAGCCGGTGGCGATGATCTTCGGCGACAGCGGCAGTGCCTGCTCGACGCGCGTCACGTTGATCCGGCGGCCGATCGTCTCCTCCATCCACATCCGCGCGCCCCCGGCGCCGCAGCACATCGCCTTGTCGCGGGACAGCGGGAACTCGAGCGGCGCGTCGCGCACGAGGCGCCTCAGGATCGTCCGCGGCGCTTCGTATTCGCCGTTGTGCCGGCCCAGGTAACAGGGATCATGATAAAGCACCCGGTCGAACCCTGGCGAGACGTCGAGCCGCCCTTCGGCCAGCAGCTGCGCGATCAGCCGGGTATGGTGGACGACCTCGTACCGGCCGCCGAACTCCGCGTACTCGTTGGCAAGGCTGTTGAACGCGTGCGGATCGCAGGTGACGATGCGCGTCACCCCGAGCTCGGCGAAGCGGGCGACCAGCGCCTGCGCCAGTTGCTGGAACAGCATTTCGTTGCCGGCGCGCCGGACGCACTCGCCGGTCGACGTCTCGCCCGCCCCCAGGATCGCGAACGGCACCCCCGCGGCGACGAGCACCTCGACGAACGCGCGGGCGATCTTCTGTCCCCGCGGATCGAACGACTGCGCCGAGCCGACGTAGAACAGCCAGTCGCCGGGGCGCAGATCGCCGGGAGCCGAGACGACCCGCACGGGCAGCCCGCGCGCCCAGTCGCCCCGCGTGTCGGCGGGCAGCCCCCACGGGTTGCTCTGCACCTCGTAGGCACCGAACACGGCCTTGAGCTCGTGCGGGAACTCGCCGTCCATCATCACCCGGTGCTGCCGCATCCGGTAGAAGCGAGGCAGGTGCTCGAGCTCGATCGGGCAGGCGGATTCGCAGTAGCCGCAGGTCGTGCACGCCCACAGCGTGTCGTCGGAGATCACGTCGCCGACCAGCGGTGGCAGCACCTCTTCCCCCGCGGGCGGGTGGACGACGGCCTCGCGCTGCGCCAGCAGGTGGTGCTTCAGGCTGTCGTGCACCCACTTCTGCGACAGCGGCTTGCCGGTGAGAAAAGTCGGGCAGGCGTCCTTGCAGCGGCCGCACTCGGTGCAGGTGAAGACATCGAGCCCCTCCTTCCAGGTGAGATCGCGCGCGGTGCGCACGCCGACGGTGACGCTCGCGGCATCGGCGTCGTCGCTCATCAGCTTCTCGAGGTCGACCGAGGGCACGCGATTGGCCGGACGGCCGCGCCGGAAGTACAGCGCCGGCAGCGCCGTCACGATGTGGAAATGCTCGCCGTACGGCAGCAGTACCAGGAAGGCCAGGACGACGACGATCTGGATCCAGTACGAGGCATGGTAGCCGGCGGTCAGCGCGGCCGGCGACAGCCCGGAAAAGGCGCTGCCGAGCGCGGCGCCGGCGAACGCCCACGCGCGCTCGTGCGCAATGCCGGCGTCGGTCGCGGCGAAGCGGGCGAAACGGAAGCCGTCGAACAGCAGGTCGGTGACGACGATCAGCAGGATCAGCGTCAGCACCAGCACCGCCTCGCGGTTCGGCTCGAGGCGCGCCGGACGCCGGACGAACCGCCGCCAGAACGCGTAGGCAAGCGCGAACAGCAGCAGGATCTCGACGCCGTCCTTCAGCGCCGCGAACGCGCCGCCGGCGACACCGGGGTAGACGAACGGCTCGTGCCAGGCCATCACGGCCAGCTGGATCTTGCGGACCAGCAGCACCAGGAAGCCGACGAAGATCGCCGTGTGCATCAGTCCCGGCGCCCGGTCGCCGCGGATCATCCGCCGCTGCAGGAAGCCGTTCCGCACGACGGTGCCGAGGCGGGCGAGCGGCTCGTCGGTGCGCGGATCGGCGCCGAGTGCCGCGACGATCGCCAGTTTGCGCCACGCGAGTGCGACGAAGCCGGCGACACCGGCCGCCAGCAGCAGACTGAACGCGAGGGAACCCATCGGCGGTGGGGGGCGGGTGGCGGCGGCGCTGAGGGGATTCGGCGGCGGCGATCGAATGCGATCGGAGGAGCGAGGGCCACGCGTCGGCGACGCGACGCGCCTGCGCCAACGGTCGCCGACCGGGGCCAAGCTGACGCATTATACAATTCGCCTTTCGGCCGCGGCATCCGCGGCCCTTTCCGATCGACGACGGAGCGGCAATGGCAGCGGAACGCGAGGCGATGGAGTACGACGTGGTGATCGTCGGCGGCGGGCCTTCGGGCCTCTCGGCGGCCATCCGCCTCAAGCAGCTCGCCGCCGCAGCGGGGCGCGAGGTCTCGGTCTGCGTCCTCGAGAAGGGCTCGGAGATCGGCGCACACATCCTGTCCGGCGCGATCATGGACCCGCGCGCGATGCGCGAGCTGTTCCCGGACTGGAAGGAACGGGGCGCCCCGCTGGACAACCCGGTCACCGACGATCGCTTTCTGGTCCTCGGTGCCGAGAAGTCGTGGCGCATCCCCAACGGCCTGCTGCCGCCGCTGATGAGCAACCACGGCATGTTCATCGTCAGCCTCGGCAACGTCTGCCGCTGGCTGGCCCGCGAGGCCGAGACGCTCGGGGTCGAGATCTACCCCGGCTTCGCCGCCGCGGAGGTGCTGTTCGACGCCAAGGGTGCGGTCGCCGGCGTCGCCACCGGCGACCTCGGCATCGCGCGCGACGGCGCGCCGAAGGCCGAGTTCCAGCGCGGGATGGAACTGCGCGCCAGGTACACGCTGTTCGGCGAAGGCTGCCGGGGTTCGCTCGCGCAGGAGCTGATGGCCCGGTTCAACCTGCGCGACGGCGTCGACCCGCAGAAATACGGCATCGGGATCAAGGAACTCTGGCAGATCGACCCGGCGCAGCACCGGCCGGGCCTGGTGCTGCACTCGCAGGGATGGCCGCTCGACAGCCAGACCGGCGGCGGCTCGTTCCTGTACCACTTCGGCGACAACCTGGTGTCGGTGGGCTTCGTCATCCACCTCAACTACGCCAATCCGAACCTCTCGCCGTTCGACGAGTTCCAGCGGTTCAAGACGCACCCGGCGATCCGGCCCACCTTCGAGGGGGGCAAGCGGCTCGTCTACGGCGCGCGCGCGATCAACGAGGGCGGGCTGCAGTCGGTGCCGCAGCTGGCGTTCCCCGGCGGTGCGCTGATCGGCTGCTCGGCGGGCTTCGTCAACCTGCCGCGGATCAAGGGTTCGCACAACGCGATGAAGACCGGCATGCTCGCGGCGGACAGCGCGCATGCGGCGCTCGGTGCCGGCCGGGCGCACGACGTGCTCGCCGATTATCCCGAGGCGTATCGGCGCTCGTGGGTGTACGAGGATCTCTACAAGGTCCGCAACGTCAAGCCCGGCCTCAAGTGGGGGATGTGGGCCGGCACCGTGCACGGTGGCGTGCACATGTGGCTCAACGACCTCGGGCTGGGCCGGCTCGTCGGCTGGACGCTGCGTCACGGCAAGGCCGACCACGAGGAGACGGCGCCGGCGGCTGCGATGCCGCCGATCGCGTATCCGAAGCCGGACGGCGTGGTCAGCTTCGACAAGCTGTCGAGCGTGTTCCTGTCGAACACCAGCCACGAGGAGGACCAGCCGGTCCACCTCCAGTTGCGCGACACGCGCGTCCCCGTCGCCGTCAACCTGGCCGTCTACGGCGGGCCGGAACAGCGCTACTGCCCTGCCGGCGTCTACGAGTACGTGGCCGACGAGGCGACGGGGGGCGGTGCGCAGCGGCTGCAGATCAACGCCGCCAACTGCGTGCACTGCAAGACCTGCGACATCAAGGACCCACGGCAGAACATCCACTGGGTCACGCCGGAGGGCGGCGGCGGGCCGAACTATCCGAACATGTGATCGCACGAGCCGCCGCACCGCGAGCGCGGTGATGCCTGCCGCCGCCGCTTCCCCGGCGAGAGCGCGGGCACCGGTTCCGACGCACCGCCGCCGCCCTCGTCGCGGCGCACGATGACAACGTCGCCGATTTGCGCGAAACTCCCGCGCAGCCCGCCGTGATCGGCGGGACTGCCAGCGGACGGGCACCCCGTGAACCCGGACAGGAGATCCACGCATGGCCCGAACCACCCACCGCAGCACCGCCGGCAAGAAGCTCTAAGCCGTTCGCGACGAGAGCGGCAAGTTCAAGGACATCCAGACCTACGAACGCGCCCACCGCGCCGACCTCGCCCACAAGTCGAAAGCCGAGAAGGCCGCCAAGCGCGCGGCGAAGAAGCAATAACGCAGCCTCGCGGGGCGGCGGCGCCGCCCGGCCCGCCGTGCCGCATCGCGGCGCTCAGCGCGTCCCGGCCGGAAGCCACGCGGCGCCGCGCACGCCGCTCGAGTCGCCATGCCGGTTCGGCACCAGTCGGGTGTCCACGCAATCGCTGAACACCCACGGGCCCCACAACGTCGGCACGTTGGCGTACAGACGCTCGAGGTTCGACAGTCCCCCGCCGAGTACGATCACGTCCGGGTCCAGCACGTTGATGACGTGCGCCAACGCGCGGGCCAGGCGTTCCTCGTACCGCGCCAGCGTCCGCTGCGCGTCGAAGTCGCCGGCGGCCGCCGCGGCACCGATCGCGACGGCGGTGGCCGCGGGTGCCGTCCGGCCGTTCGCGACGGTCCGCGCGTGGTCGCGCTCGAGGCCTGGGCCCGACAGGAACGTCTCGATGCAGCCGGTGTGACCGCAGAAGCAAGCCGGCCCGGGCCGCTCGTCGTCGCGCGGCCACGGCAGCGGATTGTGACCCCACTCGCCCGCGATGCCGTTGGGCCCGTCGAGCACGCGGCCGTCGACGACGATGCCCCCGCCAACGCCGGTGCCAAGGATGACGCCGAAGACGACCCGCGCCCCGGCGCCTGCCCCGTCGGTCGCCTCGGACAGCGCGAAGCAGTTGGCGTCGTTCGAGAGCGCCACCGGCCGCCGCAGCGCCGCCGCGAGGTCGTCGCCGAACGGCTTGCCGTTGAGGCACACCGAGTTGCAGCCGCGCAGAAGCCCGGTCGCGCGCGAACGCGAGCCCGGGGTCCCAATGCCGACCGTCGCCCCACCGGGATCGAGTGCCAGCTCGGACTCGACGCCGGCGACCAGCGCGACCACCGCCGCGATGGTCCCCGCATAGTCCCCCTGCGGCGTGGCGATGCGGCGCCGGGCCCGCTCGGTGCCATCCGGCGCGAACGCGGCGATCTCGATCTTGGTGCCGCCGAGATCGATGCCCAGGCGCACGGCGGACGGGACGGAGGTGGTCGAGGACATGATGGGCGCAGGACCCGTGGCGCCGCGACGGCGCGTGGTGGACAAACCGCGCGCCGCCGAATCAGGTTGACGCCCGGAAGCGCGATGGCCGAATATTACAGCCTTCACCCGCGAGGCGGCACGCCGAGGCCGCCCGCCCCCTCGAGAGGATTCCAGCCATGTCCCCGTTTCGCCCGCAGGCCTGCGCCGCCATCGCGATCGCCGCCGCGCTCGCCTTTCCCGCCGGACCCGCCCTTGCGCAGGGCGTGGTCAACGTCATCTGCCCGGTCCAGGCCGAGTGGTGCAGCCTCGCCGCGACGACCTTCGAGAAGGAGACCGGCATCAAGGTGACGATGACGCTGAAGGGCTCGGGCGAGTCGTTCGCACAGATCGCCGCGGAAAAGGCCAACCCGAAGCTCGACGTCTGGTTCGGCGGCACCGGTGATCCGCACCTGCAGGCAGCCGAGCAGGGGCTGCTCGAGGAGTACAAGTCGCCGATGCTGCCGCAGTTGCAGCCGTGGGCGCAGCGGCAGGCCGAGCAGTCGAAGTACCGCACCGTCGGGATGTACCTTGGCGCGCTCGGCATCGGCTACAACACCGAGCTGCTGGCGAAGAGAAAGCTGGCGGCGCCGGCGTGCTGGCGCGACCTGGTCAAGCCGGAATTCAAGGGCGAGGTACAGATGGCCAACCCCAACGCCTCGGGCACCGCGTACACGGCGATCGCGACCATCGTCCAGGTGTTCGGCGAGGAGGAGGCGTTCAAATACCTGAAGGCGCTGCACGCGAACATCAACAACTACCCGCGGTCGGGGGTCGCGCCGATCAAGGCGGCGGCGCGCGGCGAGACGCTGGCCTCGATCTCGTTCATCCACGACGTCGTCACCGAGGCGCAGGCGGGCTTCCCGGTCCGGGGCGTGGCGCCGTGCGAAGGCACCGGCTACGAAATCGGCTCGCTGTCGATCGTCAAGGGCGCGCGCAACCTCGACAATGCGAAGAAGTTCGTCGACTGGGCGCTGTCGGCCAAGGCGCAGGCGCTGGGCGCGCAGGCGAAGCAGTTCCAGCTGCCGTCGAACAAGGACGCGCCGATCTCGCCGCTGTCGCCGAAGCTCGAGGACATCAAGCTCATCAACTACGACTTCGCCAGGTTCGGCAGCTCCGCCGAGCGCAAGCGGCTGCTCGAGCGCTGGGACCGCGAAGTCGGCTCGATCGCCACCAAGTGACGATGCGGCGCGCGCCTGGCCGGTGGCCGGCGTCCGGCCACGCCCTGTCATCCGCCCGCAGGACCATCCGCACAACCACGTCGCACCCGGAGTTGCCATGACCCAGCGTCCCCCCCCCGGCGCGCCTTCGCCACCGTCGCCGCCGCCGCGGTCGCACTGGCGCTCGGATTCGCGCCCGTGGCTGCGCTCGCCCAGGGCCAGCTCAACCTGTACTGCAGCTCGCCCAACACCGCATGGTGCCAGGGCATGGCGGTCGGCTTCGAGAAGGCCAGCGGCACCCGGGTGGCGGTGATCCAGAAGGCCACCGGCGAGATGCTGGCGCAGATCAAGGCGGAGCGCGAGAACCCGAAGGGCGACGTGTGGTGGGCCGGGCCCGGCGATTCGTACCTGCAGGCGGCCGAGGAAGGGCTGCTCGACGAGTACCGGTCGCCGAACGTCGGCCAGCTCTACGACTGGGCGCAGCGCATCAGCGACCTGTCGAAGAACCGCGTCTCGGGCGTCTACGGCGGCATCATCGCCCTCGGCTACAACACCGAGCTGATGGCAAAGAAGAAGCTGCCGGTGCCGAAGTGCTGGAAGGACCTCGTCAATCCGGTCTACAAGAACGAGATCATGTTCGGCAACCCGAACTCTTCGGGCACCGCGTACCTGATGCTCGCGACGCTGGTGCAGGTGTTCGGCGAGGACCCCGCGTTCAAGTACATGCTCGAGGTCCACCGCAACGTCAACCAGTACGCGCGATCGGGTATCGGTCCGATGACCGCGGTGACGCGCGGCGAGACGGCGATCGGCAGCACGGTGCTGCACGGCGTGATCAACGAAATCGTCCGCGGCTTCCCGGTCGAGCCGGTGCTGCCCTGCGAGGGCGTCGGCTACGAGATCGGCTCGACGGCGATCATCAAGGGCACGCGCAACCCGGAGGCCGCGCGCCGGTTCATCGACTTCGCGCTTTCCGCCGAGGGGCAGAAGGTCGGGCTCGAGGTCAAGGAATTCGCCATCCCGACCAACCGCGGCGTGCCGCTGCCGCCGCAGGTGCCGAAGCTGTCCGAGATCAAGGTGATCGAATACGACTTCGCGAAGTACGGCAGCTCGGCCGAGCGGCGCCGGCTGCTCGAGCGCTGGGAAAGGGAAATCAACGCGGCGCCGCGATGACGTCGCGCCCGCTCCTGCTCTGGCTCGCGGTCGGGGCCGCCGGGCTGCTGTGTGTGCCCTGGTACATGCTGCAGGACTCGGTGCTGTCCACCGGCTGGATCGCGCACTTCGCGGCGAAGGACAACGCACCCGCGCTGTGGCAGATCGCCGGCCACGGCCGGACCTGGCTGCTGCCCGTCGTGCTGCTCCTGGCGGGCTGCGCGCTCGCGCTGCTGCCGTCGCTCGACCGCCGCGCGCGCGCCAACCTGCTGCTGACCCTGGGCGCGCTGGGCTTCGTCTACACGCTGGCGCAGGGCTTCGCGATCGGCGCGCGCGGCTTCAGCTTCGACGCGCTCTCCAGCCTGTTCGGCGAACTCAAGTCCGGACAGTTCGGCATGGGGCTGGGCGCCGCGCTGGTCCTGACCGCGTTCGCGATGCTGTTCTCGCTCGGGCTCGCCGGGCGGGGCTGGTTCAAGGGCGACGGCTTCGTCGCCGGCAGCGTCGTCACCGTCGCGCTGCTGGTCGGCATCTTCACGTTCTTTCCCGTCGTCAAGATCCTGATTTCGGCCGTCGAAGGGTCCGACGGCGCGTTCTCGCCGGCGGCGTTCTTCACCCGGCTCCTCACCGAGAAGATCTGGGGGCTGGGCTGCCTCGGCGGCGGCACCCGCTGCGGCGTGGCCTGGAACACGCTGGCGCTGGCGCTGGCCTGTGCGATCGCCTGCACGGCGCTGGGGCTCGCCTTCGCCCTGATTGCGACGCGGACGGCGTTCCCGTACAAGCGGTCGCTGCGCATCCTGTCGGTGCTGCCGATCATCACGCCGCCGTTCGTCATCGGCCTCGGGCTGATCCTGATCTTCGGCCGCTCGGGACTCGTCAACCAGTTCCTCGAGTGGGCGTTCCACGTCGAGCCGACGCGCTGGATCTACGGCTTCCAGGGCGTGCTGGTCGCGCAGGTGTTCGCTTTCACGCCGATCGCCTTCCTGGTGCTGATCGGCGTCGTCGAGGGCGTGTCGCCGTCGATGGAGGAAGCCGCGCAGACGCTGCGCGCCGACCGCTGGCAGACCTTCACCACGGTGTCGCTGCCGCTGATGCGCCCGGGCCTGGCCAACGCGTTCCTGATCAGCTTCATCGAGTCGATCGCCGACTTCGGCAATCCGATCCTGCTGGGCGGTAACTTCGGGGTGCTGTCGACAGAGATCTTCTTCTCGGTGGTCGGCGCGCAGCTCGACCAGGGGCGCGCCGCGACCCTCGGCATCGTGCTGCTCGCGTTCGCACTCGGCGCGTTCTTCCTGCAGCGCCGGGTACTGGGGAGGAAGGTGTACACGGCGCTGTCGGGCAAGGGCGACTCGGGGCTGCCGACGCAGCTGCCCGACGTCGCGCGACGGCTGTGCTACGGTGTGGCCCTGCCCTGGGCCGCGCTGACGGTCGTCATCTACGCGATGGCGCTGGTCGGCGGCTTCGTCGAGACCTGGGGCCGCGACTACACGCCGACCTTCAAGCACTACGTCAAGGCATTCGGACTCGACTGGGGTCCGAACGGACTCATCTGGGCGGGCGCGGCGTGGAACTCGTTCTGGACGACGGTCAAGCTGTCGGCGATCGCGGCGCCGGTGACCGCGGCGCTGGGGATCCTCGCCGCCTACCTGCTGACGCGGCAGAAATTCGTCGGCCAGTCGACGTTCGAGTTCGGCACCATGCTTTCGTTCGCGATTCCCGGCACCGTGATCGGGGTGTCGTACATCCTCGCCTTCAACGTGCCGCCGATCGAGATCACCGGCACGGCGATCGTGCTGATCGTCTGCAATGTGTTCCGCAACATGCCGGTCGGCGTGCGCGCGGGCATGGCGTCGATGACGCAGATCGACAAGAGCCTCGACGAGGCGTCGACGACGCTCGGCGCGCGCGGCTTCACCACGCTGCGCACGATCCTGCTGCCGCTGCTGAAGCCGGCGATCGTCGCGGCGCTGGTCTACAGCTTCGTCCGCGCGATGACCACGGTGTCCGCGGTGATCTTCCTCGTCTCCGCCGAGTACGAATGGGCAACGACGTACATCATCAACCGCGTGGTCAACGGCGACTACGGCGTCGCGATCGCCTACAGCTCGGTGCTGATCGTGCTGATGATCGTCGTCATCTTCATCATCCAGAAACTGGTCGGCGAGCGCCGGCTGGGCCGCCGTGCCCGCGGGACCGCCGCGCCCGGCAGCCCCGGCAGCGGCGTCGGCCAACTCGGCGGCACCGCCGCCTGAAACGGACACCGTCACGATGAAAGCCGCCTCGATCGAGTTCCGCCACGTGGTCAAGCGCTACGGCGACGTCACCGCCGTCAGCGACGTGTCCTTCACCGTCGCCGCGGGCACGCTGGTCACGCTGCTCGGGCCATCCGGCTGCGGCAAGACGACGATCCTGCGGATGATCGCGGGCCTCGAACTCCCCAGCGACGGCCGGATCTTCATCGGCGGCGAGGACGTGACCGAGCGCGCGGCCTGCGACCGCGACGTGTCGATGGTGTTCCAGAGCTACGCGCTGTTCCCCCACATGAACGTGCTGGAGAACGTCCGCTACGGCCTCGTCGTCACCCGCACGCCGCTCGCGCAGGCCGACGAGAAGGCGCGCACCGCGCTCGCCACCGTCGGCCTCACCGGCTACGACGAGCGGCTGCCGTCCGAGCTCTCCGGCGGCCAGCAGCAGCGCGTCGCCGTCGCCCGTGCGCTGGTGCTCGAACCCTCGGTGCTGCTGTTCGACGAGCCGCTGTCGAACCTCGACGCGCGGCTGCGCCGGCAGATGCGGGAGGAGATCCGGGAGCTGCAGCAGCGGCTGGGACTGACGGTCGTCTACGTGACGCACGACCAGGCCGAAGCGATGGCCGTCTCGGACCGGATCATCGTGATGAACCGCGCGGTGATCGCGCAGGAGGGCGCGCCGCGCGAGCTCTACGAGCAGCCCCGCGACCCGTTCGTCGCGGGCTTCATGGGCGACGCCAACCGCGTGCGCGGGACGCTCGGCAACCGCGACGCGACGCACGCCGACGTGCGGCTGGGGCCGGTGACGCTGCGCCTGCCGCATCGCAACCAGCCCGATGGCGAGGTCGAGGTGGCGCTGCGACCGGAGGCGATCGAGTTCCTGCCGGCGGGCTCCCCCGGATTGCCGGCGACGGTCAGGAAATCGGCGTATCTCGGCCAGCTGATGGAGTACACGCTGCGCACCGAGGTGGGCGAGCTGTTCGTCATTTCCACCGCCGTCGACCGGCCGCTGCCGGCGGGCGCGACGCTCTCGCTGACGCTGGCGAACCACGGCGTGGTAGTGGTGCCGCCCGCGGGCGCCTGAGACCGGACTGTTTCCGCGCACTTACGCGGGCAGCAGTCCATCCGCTCCGCCGTGCCGTACCTCGTCGTCATCATTCTCCTCGGCCTGCTCGGCGGCTGGCGCTGGTTCACCACCGAGCGGCCGGTGGCGCGGCCTCCGGGCGCCGTCGCCGCGGCCGAGCCGCAGCAGGAGATGGTCGCCGATGCCGGGACCGTCGAGCACGCCGGATTCGCGCTCGAGAAGCGCGCCCGCTATCGCTTCACCGCGCTGGTCCTGCGCAAGGAGATCTACCGGATCGACGCGGGTGCGAACCTGGCTCCGGTCGACCTCGGCATCGGCTGGGGCCGGATGTCGGATCCTGCCGTCGTCGGTGCGCTCGAGTTCTCGCAGATGGGGCGGTTCCTGTACTGGGAGCCGCGCGACCGTGCCCATTTTCCGCTGCCGCCCGACGAGCTCGTCCGGAGCGCCGCGCAGGTTCACGCCATTCCCGCGGCGCCGCACATCGAGCGCCGGCTGCGCTCGCTGCGCCCGGGAGCGCTGATCACCGCGGAGGGCTGGCTGGTCGACGCCCGCCAGCCGAACGGCGCGGTCTGGCGCACGTCGCTGTCGCGGGCCGACTCGGGTGCCGGCGCCTGCGAGCTGATGCTGATCGAGGCGCTGGACGTGCAGTGACGCGGATCAGCGCAGCGCGGCGTTGATTCCCGCGAGTGCCGCCGACCCGGGCACCAGCGCGGCGTCGGGCAGCGCATTGAGCGGCGTGGCCACCGTGTGCTGCGCGTCGTGCAGGTCGCCGCTGTCGGGCTGCAGGTAGAGCAGCCCGGTGACGACCTCGCCCCTGGCGCGATGCGCCTCGAGATAGCTCATCGCCCCGACCTTGTCGGTGGGGTCGTACTCGGCGTGCAGCCGGCGCAGCGACAGCGTCGTGCCGTCGTGCAGCGCCACCTGCTGCAGCTCCCCCGGCGCGACCGCGGCCTCGATCGGCGCGCGAAGCGGCATGAAGTCGAGCCGGTTGACGGCGTCGTTGTGCGCCCGCACGTAGTCGTAGCTGCGGGTCGAGCCGCTGTGGTTGTTGAACGCGACGCACGGACTGACGACGTCGATCAGCGCGGCGCCCCGGTGCTCGACCGCAGCCTTGATCAGCGGCACCAGCTGCTCCTTGTCGCCGGAAAAGCCGCGCGCGACGAAGGTGGCGCCAAGGACGATCGCGAGCTGCACCAGGTCGATCGGCGAGTCCTCGTTGGTGACGCCCTTCTTGCTCTTCGACCCCCGGTCGGCCGTCGCCGAGAACTGGCCCTTGGTGAGACCGTAGACCCCGTTGTTCTCGACCACGTAGAGCATGTTGACCCCGCGGCGCATCGCGTGGGCGAACTGGCCCAGGCCGATCGACGCCGAGTCGCCGTCGCCGGAGACCCCGAGGTACATCAGATCGCGGTTGGCGAGGTTCGCTCCGGTCAGCACCGACGGCATGCGGCCGTGGACGCTGTTGAAGCCGTGCGACTGGCCGAGGAAGTACGTCGGGGTCTTCGACGAGCAGCCGATGCCCGACAGCTTGGCGACGTGGTGCGGCGGCACCGCGAGCTCGAAGAACGCCTGGATGATCGCAGCCGAGATCGAGTCGTGCCCGCAGCCGGCGCAGAGCGTCGAGACGGGGCCTTCGTAATCGCGCCGCGTGAAACCGAGCGCGTTGGTCGGCAGCGAGGGATGGTGCAGCCTGGGCTTGGCGAGGTAGGTCATTTGCCGACTCCCGTCTTGCGGTCGCGCGAGCGCAGCGGCGTCACGTTGAACAGCCGCGCCTGCTCGCCGATCTCGCGGGTGATGAAGCGCGCGGTCAGCGGATTGCCGTCGTAGTGCAGCACCGGCACCAGCTTGTCCGGGGCGATGCCGCACTCGTTGACCAGGAGCATCCGCAGCTGGGCGTCGCGGTTCTGCTCGACGACGAACACGACCTCGTGGCCGTTGATGAACTCGGCGACCTCGTCCGCGAACGGGAACGCCCGGATGCGCATCCGGTCGAGGTGGATGCCCTGCTCCTCCATCTGCACCAGCGCCTCGGCCATCGGCGCACCGGTGGAGCCGTAGTAGATGACGCCGGCACGCGTGGGCTCGGCGGCGCGCTCGATCACCGGACCGGGCACCAGCGCCTTCGCCGTCTCGAACTTGCGCAGCAGGCGCTGCATGTTGTCCACGTACGCGGCGCCGTCCTCGGTGTAGCGGGCAAAGCGGTCCTTCGACGTGCCGCGGGTGAAGTAGGCGCCGCGCTTCGGGTGGGCTCCGGGGATGGTGCGGAACGGGATGCCGTCGCCGTCGACGTCGAGATAGCGTCCGAACTCGCGGCCCGCCTCGAGCTCCGCCGCCGTCATCACCTTGCCGCGGTCGAGCTGCTTCGAGTCGTCCCACTCGAACGGCGCCGTCAGCCACTCCTGCATGCCGATGTCGAGGTCGAGCAGGACGAACACCGGCGTCTGCAGCCGGTCGGCGAGGTCGAACGCCTGCGCGCCCATGCCGAAGCACTCGGTCGGATCTTCCGGGAACAGCAGCGGGTGCTTGGTGTCGCCGTGCGACGCGTAGGCGCAGGACAGGACGTCCGGCTGCTGCGTCTTGGTCGGCATCCCGGTGGACGGGCTGCCGCGCTGGACGTTGAAAAGCACGGCCGGGATCTCGGCGAAGTAAGCGAGCCCCAGGAACTCCTGCATCAGCGAAATGCCCGGTCCCGACGTCGCGGTGAACGCGCGCGCGCCGTTCCAGCCCGCGCCGATGACCATGCCGATCGACGCCAGCTCGTCCTCGGCCTGCACGATCGCATAGCGGTGGCGGCCGTCGGCGTCGACGCGAAGCTTGCCGCAGTACGACATGAACGCCTCGGCCAGCGACGTCGAAGGCGTGATCGGATACCACGCGCACACCGTCGCGCCGCCGTAGACCGCGCCGAGCCCCGCCGCCCGGTTGCCCTCGACGAAGATCCGGTTGCCGACGGCGTCGCGGCGCTCGACCTTGAGGCCGATCGGCGGCAGGTTGGCGAGGACCCAGTCGTAGCCGCCGCGAAAGGCCCCGCGGTTGGCCTCGAGCAGCGGCGCCTTGTCCTTGCCGCGGAACTGCACCGACAGCAGGCCCTCGACGACCTCGGGCTCGACCCCCAGCAGGCCCGCGAGCGCGCCCACGTACATGATGTTCTTGAACAGCTGCCGCTGGCGCACGTCGCTGTAGCGCTGGTGGCACAGCTCGGTCAGCGGCACGCCCAGCGCCGTGACGTCCGCGCGCAGGCGGGCCGCCGGCAACGGCCGCCCGGAGTCGTAGAGCACGTAGCCGCCCGGCTCGATCTCCGCGAGGTCGGCCGCCAGTGTCTCCGGATTCATCGCCACCATCAGGTCGACGCCGCCGCGGCGGCCGCGCCAGCCGGCCTCGACGACGCGGACCTCGTACCAGGTCGGCAGGCCCTGGATGTTCGACGGGAAGATGTTGCGCGCCGCGACGGGCACGCCGCTGCGCAGGATCGCCTTGGCGAAGAGTCCGTTCGCGGAAGCGGACCCGGAGCCGTTGACGTTGGCGAACTTGACGACGAAGTCGTTGACGCGGCTGATCGGTTTCATGTTCACTCCGCCGCCGCGTCGGCCGTCTGCGCTTCCTTCGCGCGGCCGGGCAGGTGGATTTTCGGGGTGTCGCCGGCGTGGGTCATCACCAGCAGCGACTTCTTCATGTCCCACGCGCCCGTCGGGCAGCGCTCGGCGCACAGCCCGCAGTGCAGGCAGACGTCCTCGTCCTTGGCCATCACCCGACCGGTCTTCAGCTGTCCCGAGACGTAGAGGTCCTGGTCGGTGCGCAGCGCCGGCGCGTGCAGCCGCCCCCGCAGGTCGGCTTCGTCGCCGTTGGCCGTGAACGTGATGCAGTCCATCGGGCAGATGTCGACGCAGGCATCGCACTCGATGCACAACCGGTCGCTGAACACGGTCTGCACGTCGCAGTTGAGGCAGCGCTGCGCCTCGGCGAAGGCGAGCTTGGGGTCGAAACCCAGCTCGACCTCGATCCTGATGCTCTTCAGCGCGATGACCGTGTCCTTGAGCGGCACCCGATGCCGCTTGTCCGCGGTTATCGCGTTGTCGTAGCTCCACTCGTGGATGCCCATCTTCTGCGAGATCAGCAGGAACGTCGGCGGCGGCCGCTGCGCGACGTCCTCGCCGCGACAGCGCTTGTCGATCGAGATCGCGGCGTCGTGCCCGTGCGCGACGGCCCAGATGATGTTCTTGGGCCCGAACGCCGCGTCGCCGCCGAAGAACACGTCCGGCCGCGTCGATGCCATCGTCTGCCGGTCGACCACCGGCAGCCCCCAGCGGTCGAACTCGATGCCGAGGTCGCGCTCGATCCACGGGAACGCGTTCTCCTGCCCGACCGCGACCAGCACGTCGTCGCAGTCGAAGCGAACCTCGGGCTCGCCGGTCGGGACCAGCTCGCGCCGGCCCTTGTCGTCGTAGCGGGGCGCGACCTTGTCGAAGGTGATGCCCACCAGCTTGCCGCCGTCGTGCAGGAACGCCTTCGGCACGAGGTAGTTGTGGATCGGGATCCCCTCGTGCATCGCGTCTTCCTTCTCCCACGGCGACGCCTTCATCTCGTCGAAGCCGGAGCGGACGACGACGTGGACGTTCTCGCCGCCGAGCCGGCGCGCGCTGCGGCAGCAGTCCATCGCGGTGTTGCCGCCGCCGAGCACGACGACCCGCTTGCCGATCTTGTCGACGTGGCCGAACGAGACCGACGACAGCCAGTCGATGCCGATGTGTATGTGCGCGGCCGCTTCCCTGCGTCCGGGAATGTCGAGGTCGCGGCCCCGCGGCGCGCCGCTGCCGACGAACACCGCATCCCAGCCGTCCTGGAGCAGCGCGGCGAGCGAGTCCACGCGCTGACCCTTGCGGAACTCGATGCCGAGGTCGAGCACGTAGCCCACTTCCTCGTCGATCACGGTGTCGGGCAGCCGGAACTTGGGAATCTGGGTGCGCATCATCCCGCCGGCCCTGGCGTCGCCGTCGAACACGACGCAGTGGTAGCCCAGCGGCGCGAGATCGCGGGCGACGGTCAGCGACGCGGGGCCGGCGCCGACCAGCGCGATCCGCTTGCCGTTCCGGGTCGCCGCAGGGCGCGGCATCCGCGCCTTGACCTCGTCCTCGTCCTTGAAGTCGGCGGCGGCGCGCTTCAGCCGGCAGATCGCCACCGGCTCGGGCTTGGCCTCGGCCTTGCGGTGCTCGGGCGAGCCTTCCTCGACGCGGCTGCGACGGCACGCGGGCTCGCAGGGCCGGTCGCAGGTGCGGCCCAGGATGCCGGGGAAGACGTTGGACTTCCAGTTGACGAGGTAGGCGTCGGTGTATCGGCCCGCCCCGATCATCCGGATGTACTCGGGCACCGGGGTGTGGGCGGGACACGCCCACTGGCAATCGACGACTTTGTGGAAATAGTCGGGGTTCGCGATATCCGTCGGCTTCAAGCAGACTCCTCCAGGTGGCCGCCTGGGTCCTTGGTTTGACGCGCAAACTTCCGCGGCAGTGCGGGCGGAAGCACTCCGGACCTTCGTTCGGGCTGCCCGGGATGCTACGCCAGACGAGCGACCGAGGAAAGGCGCAGCCGCCGGCCGGCCTGGCCGGGCACCGCCATCGTCGACTTTCGGGCAACACGGCCACCCGCGGGCACCCGCTCGTCGCTCGACGCGATGAATCGCAATGACCCCTTGTCCATCAGGGACACCCGACCTCCGTGGCGGCGAGTCGCGACATCATCCCGGCGGACCGACCGCAGGGCCGGCGGCGGCCGGTCACCCGGCGTTCGCGCAGCTGCGAAAGCCGCAGAACGGGTCGTGCCGCGACGGCAGATAGAAGTTGCGGAAGCGCGGGCCCGGCAGGCGCGGCGAGGTCGCCCACGATGCGCCCCGGAGCACGCGATGATCGCCGAACCACGGCGCCGAGTACTCGGCGTACGGCTGCGGGGTGAACCCGGGATACGGCAGGAAGGCCGACGCCGTCCACTCCCAGACGCCGCCCGCCGGCAGCCCGTGCAGCGCCGCGCACTCCCATTCGGCCTCGGACGGCAGCCGCCGCCCGGCCCAGCGGCACCACGCCGCCGCCTCGTGCGCGTTGACGTGCTGCATCGGCGCGTCGGGCTCCAGAGGCAACCACCGGTCGAAGCACCGCTGCCGCCATTCGCCGCCGCGCCCGTCCGTGCGGCGCCAATGCGCGGGGGCGCGGCGCGAACTCGCGGCCAGCCACGCGCGCCCGTCGTCGTCCCAGAACTCCGCGTGCCGGTAGCCGCCCGCGTCGGCGAACGCCGCGAACTCGCGCTGCGTCACGCAGCGGCGGGCGATCGCGAACGGCGCCAGCGATACCCGGTGCGCCCAGCGTTCGTTGTCCCAGACGAAGCGGTGCGCGACGTCGGTCGCCGGCGCGCCGAGCGCGAACTCGCCGCCGGGACATTCGAGGTCGCCGCCGGCGGGGGTCGGGACGACGGCCGCCGGTCGCGTCTCTGCGCCCAGTGCCGGCGGCGGCGGCAGCCCCAGCGTCTGCAGCGTCATCAGCAGCGCCTCGTCGTGCATGTCCTCGTGCAGCAGCGCGAGTTCCGCGAAGTAGAGTTCGTCGCCAGGCTCCGCACGCTCCAGTGCCTGCAGCGTGACGTCGAGCGTGCCGGCGAGATACGCCAGGATGCCGTCCCAGTCGGGCAGCGGCAGGTCCCAGCGGGTGTCGTGCGGCACCCGCGCCGAATTCCACAGCGCGTCGGCACCGGCAACGCGCGACGGCGTACGCGCCCCCGCCGGGTCGTCCGGCGCATGGCGGCGGCACCAGAACTCCTGGAACCACCCGATGTGGCCCAGTTCCCAGCGCGGCGGATTCACCACCGCCAGGCGTGGGAACTCCCGCTGCGCCGCCGTGAGGTGGGCGTAGATGGCGATCGTCCGGGCGCGGGAGGCGACAAGGGCGCTGCCGACGCTGGTCGCATTACGGATCGTGGTCATCTCGGCGGCAGCGATCGCACGACTTCTTCGCAGGCCATCGATGCTCCTGTTCTCGAGGGGGGATCGCGGAAACCGGTCAGCGGACGGGGATCCGCGGTCGCATGGATTACTCGCGGTGCAGACTACCGCCAAGCGGCGACCATGCCAACCGCCTTGCGCCCTGGCGACGCAGCAAACCGGACCTCTCCGGATGCACGGCGCGCGGACCGCCTGTGGAACCGGCCCTCATCCGCCGCCTATAATCAGTCCACGTCGATGGCCGCGGAATTCCGCCCCACCGACATTGCGCCCGCCCTTGATGCCCGATCGTCCCGCCCTCCTCCTCGTCACGCCGTACGCCGCGGACGCCAACAACGGCAACTGGCGGACGGCCGCACGATGGGCGCGACTGCTGGCGCCGTGGTACCGCGTGCGGGTGCAGGGGCCGGGCGATCCGGTCGGCGGCGCCGGGCGCGAGCGCGCGGCGGCACTGCTGGCGCTGCACGCGCGCCGCAGCCGCGCGGCGATCGTCGCGTGGCAGCGGTATCGGCCGGACGCCGCGCTGCTGGTTGCGCTGACCGGCACCGATCTGTATCGGGACCTGCCGGCCGGCGACCCGGACACCATCGCGTCGATCGCTGCCGCCGACCGGCTGATCGTGCTGCAGGACGACGCGCCGGCGCACCTCCCGGCAGCCGCCCGGTCGAGGGCCGACGTGGTGTACCAGTCGGCGCGCACGCTGAGGCCCTGGCCCGGCAAGCACGCCGACCGGCTGCATTGCGTGCTGGTCGCTCACCTGCGCGAGGAAAAGGATCCACGCACCGCGTTCGCCGCGTGGCGCGCGCTGCCGCCGGCACTTCCGGCGACGCTCAACATCATCGGCGCGCCGCTCGACGCCGCGCTCGGCGACGCCGCCCGCGCGCTGGCGGCAGCGGACCCGCGCGTGCGCGTGCTGGGCGCACGGCCGCACGCCTGGACGCGGCAGGCGATCAAGCGCGCGCACCTGCTGCTGGTACCGTCGCGGATGGAGGGCGGCGCCAACGTCGTGGTCGAGGCGGTGACGTCGGGCACGCCGGTGCTCGGCAGCCGCATTTCCGGCAACGTCGGCATGCTTGGCGCCGACTATCCGGGATGGTTCGACGTCGGCGACGCGGCCGGGCTTGCCGCGCTGGTGCGACGGGCGCACGACGATCGCGCCTTCCTGGCCGCGCTGGCAGCGGCCTGCGAATGCCGGGCGCTCCGATTCGCACCGGCGACGGAGGCCGCCGGCCTGACCGATGCCGTCGAGCGTGCCTGTGCCGCCGCGAACCGCCGCGCCGGTAGAATGTCCAATTCCTCGTCCGCCGCGCCGTCGGCGGCTTGAGTGCCCGAATCGCGGGCCAGGTTGTCCACCGCCCAGATCACCGGAGTCCCATGAACGCACCCGATCGCGCCGCACTGCGGCTCACCTCGTTCAGCCACGGCGGCGGCTGCGGCTGCAAGATCGCGCCCGCCGTGCTGTCGCAGATCATCGCCAAGTCCGGCACCGGCTTGCTGCCGAAGGCACTGCTGGTCGGCATCGAGACCGCCGACGACGCCGCGGTCTGGCAGATCAACGAGCACCAGGCGGTGGTCGCGACGACCGATTTCTTCATGCCCATCGTCGACGATCCGTTCGACTTCGGCGCCATCGCCGCGACCAACGCGATCTCCGACGTCTACGCGATGGGCGGCACGCCGCTGTTCGCCCTGGCGCTGGTCGGCATGCCGATCGACAAGCTGCCGGTCGACACCATCCGCCGGATCCTGGAGGGCGGCGAGTCGATCTGCGCGAAGGCCGGCATCCCGATCGCCGGCGGCCACACCATCGACTCGGTCGAGCCGATCTACGGGCTGGTCGCGATCGGACTCGTCGACCCGAAGCACCTGAAGCGCAACGCCGGAGCGCAGCCCGGCGACGTGCTGGTGCTGGGCAAGCCGATCGGTGTCGGCATCTACAGCGCGGCGCTGAAGAAAGAGCGGCTGTCGGCGGAGGGCTACGCGGCGATGATCGCGTCGACGACCAAGCTCAACACGCCCGGCATTCCGCTGGGCCGGATGCCCGGTGTCCACGCGCTGACCGACGTCACGGGCTTCGGCCTGCTGGGCCACCTGCTCGAGATCTGCCGCGGCAGCGGCGTCGAGGCGACGCTCGACTTCGCGCGGGTGCCACTGCACCCTGACGTACTGCAGCTCGCACGCGACGGCTTCTTCACCGGCGCGTCCGGGCGCAACTGGGCCGGCTACGGCAAGGACGTCGCGCTGCCGGACGGCTTCGAGTCCGCGAAGCAGGCGCTGCTGACCGATCCGCAGACATCGGGCGGCCTGCTGGTCGCCTGCGCGCCGGACGCTGTCGACGGCGTGTTGGCGGCGTTTCGCGCCGACGGCTTCGACCGTGCCGCGGTCGTCGGCGACGTCGCAGCCGGGATCCCGCGCGTCGTCGTGCGCTGAACGGCGACAGGTTTCCGACGCCACGAGGCCCCATGCCTCGCACGCTCCGTTCCCCGCCGCGCGGATCCGGCCTCCCGGCTCCCGCGTCGCGGGTCGGGTGCGCAGCCGTCGTCCCGGAGGCCGCCCCGGACCGCCGCGCTGCCACCGTCGCGGCCCCGGTGCAGCCCGTCGTCTCGCTTCACGAGCGCTTCGACCGCATCCGCGCGGCGACGCTGGCGCTCGCCGCACCGCTCTCGGCCGAGGATTGCGCGTTGCAGTCGATGGCGGACGCGAGCCCGGTCAAGTGGCATCTCGCGCATACCAGCTGGTTCTTCGAGACTTTCGTGCTCGAGCCGATGGCGCGCGGCTACGCACCGTTCCATCCGGCATTTCGGGCGCTGTACAACTCGTACTACAACGCGGTCGGCGACAAGCATCCACGGTCCGAGCGCGGACTGGTCTCGCGGCCTTCACTCGTCGACGTCAGCCGCTACCGCGCACATGTCGACGCGGCGATGCAGACGCTGTTTGCGCGCCGGCTTCCCGCCGGCGCGGCTGCGCGGATCGAGCTCGGACTCCAGCACGAGCAGCAGCACCAGGAGCTCATCCTCACCGACGTCCTGCACCTGCTGTCGCGCAATCCCCTGCAACCGGCGTACCTGCCGCCCCGGCCGCCCGACTCCCCGCTGCCGCGCCGGGCGCGGCGCGCGAGCTGGCTCGCCCGAACCGGCGGCGTCGCCGAATTCGGCCACCCGGGCCCCGGCTTCGCGTTCGACAACGAAACACCGCGACACCGCGCCTTCGTCGCGCCCTTCGCGCTGGCCTCGCGCCCGGTGACCCAAGGCGAGTTCGCTGCGTTCGTCGAGGACGGCGGCTATCGGCGGCCCGGGCTGTGGCTGTCGCTGGGTTGGGACTGCGTGCAGCAACGCGGCTGGACGGCGCCGCTGTACTGGCATTCCGTAAACGGCCGCTGGCGTACGTTCACGCTGCGCGGCGCGGACGACGTCGACCCGGACGCGCCGGTCGCGCACGTCAGCTACTTCGAGGCGGACGCGTACGCCCGCTGGGCCGGCGCCCGGCTGCCGACCGAATTCGAATGGGAACTCGCGGCGCGCGACGTCCCGGTCGCGGGCAACTTCGTCGAGTCCGGCGCGCTCACGCCGCTGGCGCTGCGCGGGTCGCCGCCGGCGGGACGGCCTGCACAGCTGTACGGCGACGTCTGGGAATGGACGGCGAGCTCGTACGCCGCGTACCCGCGCTATCGGCCGGCGCCGGGCGCGCTGGGCGAATACAACGGCAAGTTCATGTGCAACCAGTACGTGCTGCGCGGCGGCTCGTGCGCAAGTCCCGCGTCCCACCTGCGGGCCACGTACCGCAACTTCTTCCCGCCTGACGCGCGCTGGCAGTTCTCCGGCTTGCGCCTCGCGCGCGACGTCGACTGAAGCACGCCGTCAGCGCGCGTGGAACACCGCAAAGTCGCCGGCGTCGTCCTGCCAGCAGCGCACGCCGCGGAAGCCCGCTTGCTCCAGCATCAGCGCGAACTCGGCCGGCGCGTACTTGTACGAGTTCTCGGTGTGGATGCGCTCGCCGGCCGCGAAGGTGCGCGCCGCGCCGCCGATGCTCACCGTCTGCGCGGTCGTCGCCTCGAGGTGCATTTCGATGCGCCCCGCCGCCTCGTCGTAGAAGCCGCGGTGCGCGAACGCCTCCGGCCGGAAGTCGCTGCCGATCAGGCGGTTGACGTGCCGCAGGACGTTGCGGTTGAACGCCGCCGTCACGCCGACCGCGTCGTCGTACGCGGCGTCGAGGCGCCGCCGGTCCTTCTTCGTGTCGACGCCGATCAGCAGCCCGCTGCCCGCGTGCGCGAGGCAGTGGCGACGAATGGCGGCGAGGAACTCACGGGCGGCGACGGGGTCGAAATTGCCGATCGACGAGCCGGGGTAGAAGAACGTGACGGGAAGGTGGGCGGCGAGGTCGTCGTCGAGGTCGAGGCCCCGCGTGAAGTCGGTGACGACGCCGACCATCTCCACGGCGGGAAAGTCCGGCGCCATGGTCGCCAGCGCCGCGGCGATGGCGTCCCGCGCGAGGTCGACGGCAAGGTAGCGCGACGGCGCGACGAACGGCAGCCACGACCGCGCCTTGGCGCAGTCGCCGGCGCCGAGGTCGACGAACTGCCCGCCGCGGCCGACGGCCCCGGCGATCGCCGCGCGATGTTGGGCGAAGATCGCCAGCTCGGTGCGCGTCGGGTAGTACTCGGGCAGCTCGCAGATCGCGCCGTACAGCGCGCAGCCGACGGCGTCGTAGAAGTACTTGGGCGGAATCGCCGCCGGCCGCGCGCGCAGACCCAGGACGAGTTCGGCCTTCGACCTGTCCAGGTCCACCGTGCGGCGATCTACGATGCGGAAGCCCGGCATGTGGAATAATCCTTCGGTCGCGCGGTTTGCCCGCGCACGCGGCGCGAGCCGTCCCGGCACGCCCGACCACCCGCGCCGCTGCGCGAGTCTGCCTCAGCCGATGCGCGCCCGTCAAAACCTGCCCTTCATCGCCGTGCCGTCGACGAGTCGCGGGACCGCCGTGCCGGTCGGCCCCGCCTGGCGCGCGCTGTCCGCGCTGCTCGCTGCGGGATGGCTCGCGTGGAGCCCGCCCGCCGCCGGCGCCGGCACCATCGAGCCCTGGACCGGCGGGCCGACGCCGCCGCTGACGCTGAAGGACCTCGACGGCCGCGAATGGCGGCTCGCGGACTTTCGCGGCCGCGTCGTGGTGGTCAACTTCTGGGCGACCTGGTGCGCCCCGTGCGTGGCCGAGATGCCGTCGCTGCAGCGCCTGCGCGACCGCCTCGCGCCGCAGGGCCTCGAAGTGCTGGCGGTCAATTTCCAGGAGAACGCGGCGCGCATCCGGCCTTTCGTCGAACGACTGGACTTCACGGTGCCGGTGCTCCGGGATCACGACGGCAGCGCCAGCAGGGCCTGGGGCGTGCGCGTCTATCCGACGACGTTCATCGTCGGTCCCGACCAGCGCATCGTCATGGTGGCGATCGGTGAAATCGACTGGTCCGACCCGGCGATCGTCCAGCGCCTGCGCGCGCTGACCGGATCCTCCACCACACGGAGCGCGTCGGCCCGCTAGCTGTGGAGCCTCAGCCCGTTGTCCTCGGCGAGCTGGAGGCGCCTGCCCGGGGTCGGCCGCGCTCGCCGGGGCCGCCCGCGTCGACCCGGAAGCTATACTCCGGCACGGATTCCAACACGATCTCGCCCACCGGCCCGCCCCGCCCCAGGAGCCCCTCATGGACCGCCGTTCCTTTCTCTCCGCTTCCGCCGTGTTGCCGCTGGCGTCGACGCTGCCCGCGCGCGTGTGGGCGCAGGATCGCAGCTTCGCCCCGCGCCCCGGCCAATGGCGCACGTTCGAAATCGTCACCCGGCTCGAGATCGCCGATGCCGGCGGCGGCACGCAGGCGTGGGTGCCGGTCCCCGCCGTCGACGCCGGGTGGCAGCAGTCGCTGGACAGCACCTGGACCGGCAACGCTGCCGAGTCGGCGCTTCGCACCGACCCGGTCTATGGCGCGCGGATGGTCCAGGCCCGCTTCGCCGCCGACGAGAAGTCGCCGGTAATCGAGGTGACGAGCCGCGTCCGGACGCAGAGTCGAAGCCTCGACTGGGCCACGAGGCGCGCGGCGTCCGCCGACGCGGCGACGCTGGCGCTGTACACCAGGGCGACCGACCTGATGCCGACCGACGGCATCGTCCGCGAGACCGCGCAGAAAGCGACCGCCGGCAAGACCACCGACGTCGACCGCGTGCGCGCGCTGTACGACTGGGTCGTCGCCAACACCTACCGCGAGCCGAAGGTCAAGGGCTGCGGCGTCGGTGACATCAAGGCCATGCTGGAGACCGGCAACATGGGCGGCAAGTGCGGCGACATCAACGCGCTGTTCGTCGGCCTCTGCCGCGCGTCGGGCATCCCGGCGCGCGACGTCTACGGCATCCGCGTCGCGAAGTCCGCGTTCGGTTACCGCGAGCTCGGCGCCGGCGGACCCGACATCTCGAAGGCGCAGCACTGCCGTGCCGAGGTGTGGCTGGCCGACTACGGCTGGGTGGCGATGGACCCGGCCGACGTCGGCAAGGTGCTGCGGCTCGAGACCCCGGATTGGCTGAAGGACCCCGCGCACCCGGTCGCCGCCCCGGTGAACAGGGCGCTCTTCGGAGGCTGGGAGGGCAACTGGATGGCGTACAACGTGGCGCACGACGTCGCGCTGCCGGGATCGCGCTGGGCCGAGGGTCGCGTTCCTGATGTACCCGCAGGCGGAAACGCGGGGCGAGCGCGTCGACAGCCTCGACCCGGAGACCTTCAAGTACCGGATTACGGCGCGCGAGATCACCGCCTGACGCGCGCGCGACGCTCCGGGCGATGGCGGCGTACCCGCTTCCCGCCGACCCGGTGGCGTGCCCCCGTCACGCGCCACCGTCGCGGCGCGGGTCGCGCTGGTCGCCGCCGCGTCCGCTGCGCTGATCGCCATCATGGCCACTGTCGACCTCGCCCTCGCCGCGCCCCTTCCCGCCACCACGACCGGCGATTTCGGGCTGTTTCCCGCGTCGCATTTCCGCGTCGTCGATGGACGCTGCGCCGATTGCGGGCTGCCGCCATCGGCACGTTTCTACTTCGAGCGCGAGCCGATCGCGGTGCCGGCGCCGGGACGGCCGGTTGCCGGGTTCAGCCGCGGCGTTACCGCCTTCGACGACGTGCGCGCATGGGCCGCCGCACGGTCCTCCGGCGCGCCGCCCGACTATCCGCCGCTGGTGTGGGTCGCGGCGCCAACCATCGTCCGCGGCGCGACGCTCGCGCCGGACGGCCGAACGCTGGCGACCGCCGACGGTCCGCTGCCGGTGACGCCGGTGCCCAAGATCCCGCTCAACCGCTCGTACTGGGACGCGTCGACCATCGCCTGGTTCGGGGCACCGGGCCGCAGAATCACCGTTCGCGGCGTGGCCGTCGGAAACTCGATGGTCGTGCGCACCGCCTGGCCCGACGACTTCACGCTGGGCGGGATCGCGCCACCGTCCGCGCCGGAGACAACGAACACCGAGGCAGCCGGCGCGGAGTCCGCCCGGAGCGGAGGGGCGGACGCTGAACCGCCCCGCGCCGCCACCACCCGGACGCCGGACGGGCGGCAAGATTCCGACCCACGCGAAGGCGCTGCGCGCGCTGATGCGCGAGCTGCCGGACGGCGGCGCGCGCGCACCGTACGCCGCGATGACGCTGTGGCAGCGCCCCGGCTCGAGCGACGACTGGACCGGCCGCACCGTGCTCGCGTTCGTCGTCGACGGCGCGCAGGGCGACGACGACGAAGCGCACGGCGGCCACTTCGCCATCGCCACCGGACGCATCCGCGCCGACGGGGCGATCGGCGACTGGCTGGTCAACAACTTCTATTCGCTCGACATCGAAAGCGAAAAGGGCATCCTCGCGGCGCCGGTGCCGCTGGACAACTACCTCGGCGACCTCAACTCGGGCCAGGGCTGGTACCGGCCCTCCTACATCGTGGTCGCGGTGCTGAACGACGCGCGCGCAGCGGAGCTCGTGCAGTCGGCGCTGGGGCGCGTCTACCAGCAGTTCTGGCGCCACCAGCTCGTCTACTACCATCCGACCGACAACTGCACGAGCATCAGCGTCGACACGCTGCGCGCGCTGGGCCTCAGCGTGCCCGAACGCGGGCCGACGTCGCGCCTCGCGGCGTGGGCCGGCTTTCCGTTCCACGTGGTCAAGGAGCGGTCGATCGACAAGGCGAAGCTCTCGTTCGACTACCTCGTCGCCGACCAGACGCGGCTGATGCCGGCAGCAGCGGTGGAGGAGATCTACGCGCTGCTGCGCGGCCTGGGCGAGGCGCGGGCGACGGCGGCCGGCGACGGTGCGAAAGGCGGCACGCTGGCGACGCTGCTCGCCGCCGACCTCGACGCCATCGCGTTCCTGCGCCTGCCCCAGTTCCCGTCGTCGCGCGCGTTCGGCGCCGCGCCCGCGGTGACCACGTGGGAGTACCGCTCGCGCGTTCCCGACGATCCGGCGCTGGCGCAGATCGTGCCGGTGCCGCCGCGGCCCTTTCCCGCCGCGCTGCGCGACGACGACCTGCTCCCGCCACCACCGCACCCGTCCGACACCGCAGCGCTGGTGTGGGGCGCAGTGTCGGTGATCGGGCTGCCGTGGGTCGTCCTGTCGCTCTGGCGACGCTGGCGACGCCGGGGCGGCGCCAACCGGTAGCGCGCCGGCTTCGATTCGCCGCGGGCTACCGGACGGACTTTTTCGCCGCCTTCCGCGGCGCCCGTTTTGTCGCCTTCTTCGCCGCCTTCTTCGCCGCCTTCTTCGCGGCCGGCTTGGGGGCGGACTTCCCCGCGGCCTTCTTCACCGCCTTCTTTGCGGCCTTCTTGACGGCAGGCGGACGCGCCGTCGCCGGGGCGGCGCGCTTGGCCGACTTCCTCGCCGGCGGCTGCGTATTAGAGACCTGCTTGACGGCCCGTTTCGCCGCCCTCTGCACCGCGGCAACCGCCCCCCTCACCGACGTCTTGACGGACTTGACCGCGTCCTTCGCCGCCTTCCTGACCTTCTTTTCGATGGGGCCCTGCGCGGCCTCCTTCTCCGCTTTCGACTTGTGGCGCATGTCGGCCGCGTGCGCGCGCTTGTAGGTCTGGATATCCTTGAACTTGCCGCTTTCGTCACGGACGGCATAGAGCTTGGTGCCGGATCGGCTTCTCATCGTGGTGCGACGCGTGGCCATGTGTTCTCCTGTCTGGAATGCGGGATGCCGGCGGCGAATCGCTGTCGACATGTTCGATTATTCACCACCCTGCGCGCGTTGTCAGCAGCTTCGCCGCGATCCGGAACCACAACCTGACCGGACGCAGGCATTCCGCCGCCGCCGCGCACCGGTGGACGGACAGGCGATCCCGCTCGACCCCGCCACCGTGCGGAGCTGCCATACTCGCCGTTCGCCGAAAAACGTCCCCGACACCGATCCCACGACATGCACGCATCGATCACCGGAGCGCGATCCGAACTGGGTGCACTCCTCGCGCGGCAGACCGCAACCGGCAACGCCGGGCGCGTCCATTTCAACGTCGCCGGGCAACAGGCGAACACGCTGCTGCACGACGGCCACGCCTGGAAGGACTTCGCGCGCACTGCGCTGACCGGAACACGTCGGGCGCTGCGCTCGTCCCGCACCGAGGGCGCGGCGATGCTCGTCCACGCGAGTTTCGCGTTCGTGCACGCCGTCGAACGCGGCGCCCGCCTGAAGGAGCCGCTGCGTTCGTCGGTCGAGGCGATCCTCGAATGCGAAGCGCTGGCGCTGTCCGGACCGGTGCCCGCGTGCGTGGTGCGCCTGGGTTACCTGTATGGCCCGGCAAGCGACGACCTGCGCGCGTACCGCACCGCGTTCCGCCTGGGTCGGCCGTACTGGTCCGGCCCGTCCGCGGCGCGCCAGTACCACCTGCACCAGTCCGACGCGGTCTCGGCCCTGCAGGCCGCCGCCGGAGCGCGGAACGCTGGCCGCATCCTCTACGCCACCGACGGCGCCGCGGTCTCGTTCGCGCAGTTCATGGATGCGTTCGCGCGCCGCGTCGGGCGCCGGCGCCCGCTGCACCTGCCATTGTTCGCGAAACCCCTCGCCAGGCTGATCATTCGCGAGGAGCACATGCAGCAGACGGCGCTGCCGATGCCGTCGCGAATGCCGACGCCGCGGGTGCCGGGGTGGAAGCCGAGCTTTGCCGACTATCGGGACGGCCTGGATGAGGTCATCGCGGCCTGGAGCGACTGAGCCTGCGCGCCTTCCGCCTTGCGTACAGGCCCATCAGCGGAGTCACCGAGATGCCGTGGAGCAGGATCGACGCGGCCACCGTGGTCAGCGTGATCGCGACGAGTTTCGCTGCCAGCGGCTCCGGCAGCCCGTGGTTGATCGCGTACATGAGGTAGAAGATCGAGCCGGCGCCGCGGATGCCGAACCACGAAATCAGCAGGCGCTGATCGCGCGACACGCCGGCCGCCCCGATCAGGCCCAGCCAGACCGAAACGGGGCGCGCCAGCAGGAACAGCAGCAGAACGAACCAGACGGCCCGGTCGGGCAACTGGGCGTGGGACAGCATGGCGCCGGTGACCATCACCACCACGAGTTCCGCGAGCCGCTCCAGCTGTCCGTTGAAGCCTTGCACGGCCCCCATCATGTAGGCGCCGGCATGCCTGGAATCCGTCGCGAGATCCGTTTCGGTGTCCGCCAGCGCCGCGGAGCTCCCCTTCCCTGCGCCCGCGGGATGGTCGAGCTTCGCCGCCCCCTGGGTTCGCTGCAGCGCGAGCCCCGCCGCGAACACTGCGAGAAACCCGGATGCGAGGCTGACCTGGGCGACGCCGTAGGCAATCGCGATCAACCCGAGCGCAAGGAATTCGTCGAGTCCGACCGCCTCCCGGTGCCGGGTGCGCAGGTGGAGGACCAGCTTCCCGATCAACGCCCCCAGGGTGCCGCCGATCGCCAGTCCGCCGACGATGGACCACAGGACGTCGACCGCCAGCCAGCGCCAGCCGCCGCCGTAGTCGTCCAGCCCCAGCAGGCCGAGAGCGAGCAGCACGACGGGAAACGCCGCGCCATCGTTGAGTCCGCCCTCGGCGGTCAGGCTGAAGCGGAGGCGGTCGCGATCCGACGAGTCCTCGACCTGCACGTCGGACGCAAGCACCGGATCCGTGGGCGCCAGAATCCCGGCAAGAAGTACCGCCGCGGCCGGGGGCAGGCCTATCAGGAAGACTCCGATGGCAGCGACAAACAGCACCGTCAGCGCCATCGACGGCAAGGCCAGGCGCAGCGGGAGATACCAGCGCCTGTCGTGCAGGGGTACGCCGAGCTTCAGTCCGACCGAGAACAGCGAGATCAGCAGCGCGACTTCCGCCATCCGCTCGAGGTCGACGGAATGTACGACCGGATCGGGGGCCATGAGCGCCCAGCCGGCGGGACCGAGCGCATAGCCGATGGCCAGATAAAGGATGCCCGGACTGAGCGGCAGGCGCTCGAGCAGCGTCCCCAGCAGCGCCATGGCGAGCAGGACGGTACCGATGATGAGCGCCCAGGCGGCGAGGGACATTGAACATTCCGGAAAGGGGCGGTCGAATGGTTCGCCGCCCAACCCGGGACATTGCCCGTCGGCGACGCATCCGGTCGGTGCGGTGACGCACAGCGGAGCCGTACCCGTCGGCGTCGGCGCCCGCGTCGTGTCCAGGGTGCCCGCCCGGCACCGCGCAGCCCCGCGGACGCGCGACCGTCCGCTATGTGCGCTGGCGAACGGACGCCGGGGGAAAGGCGCGGGATCATCCGCCCACTTCCCCCGAGAGGGGTCGCAGTGCGTTTCGGCGCGCCAACCGAGAAGGATGGTCATGTTCGACAAGGGAGGCATAGCCACCATTCCCGACGATGCCGGCAAAGCAGACCGCATCTCCGAAGTCGTCCGCCAGGAGACCCTGCTCAAGACGGGGGCCCTGCAGACCGCGATTCTGACCAGCGCCAACTTCTCGATCATCGCCACCGACGAGAAGGGCATCATCCAGCTGTTCAACGTCGGTGCCGAGCGGATGCTGGGGTATCTCGCGGCCGAGGTCGTGAACAAGATCAACCCCAGTGACATCCACGACCCGCAGGAAGTGGAGGCGCGCGCGCGCGCACTGAGCGAGGAGCTCGCGACCCCCATCACGCCCGGATTCGAGGCGCTGGCCTTCAAGGCCTCGCGCGGGATCGAGGACATCTACGAGTTGACCTACATCTGCAAGGACGGCAGCCGCTTTCCGGCGATCGTGTCGATCACGGCGCTGCGCGACGACTTCGGCGACATCATCGGCTACCTGCTCATCGGCACCGACAACTCAGTGCGCAAGCAGGTCGAAGTGGAGCTGAAGAAGGCGATGGCCGTCGCGGAGCGGGCCAACCTCGCGAAATCGGACTTCCTTTCCAGCATGAGTCACGAGTTGCGCACACCGTTGAGCGCGATCCTCGGCTTCGCCCAGCTCATCGAATCCGGCACGCCGGTGCCGACGGTCTCGCAGAAGCGAAGCATCGACCAGATTCTCCAGGCGGGCTGGTATCTGCTCGAACTCATCAACGAGATCCTCGACCTCGCGCTGATCGAGTCCGGCAAGCTGTCGCTGTCGCTGGAGCCCATATCGCTGGCCGAAGTCATGCTGGAATGCCAGGCGATGATCGAGCCGCAGGCGCACCAGCGCAGCATCAGCGTATCGTTTCCCCGCTTCGACGTGCCGCACCACGTCAGGGCCGACCGGACGCGGGTGAAGCAGGTCCTGATCAACCTGCTCTCGAACGCGATCAAGTACAACCGGGCCGGCGGGTCGGTCACCGTCGACTGCATCGCGGGCGCGCCGGGACGGATCCGCATCCGCGTCCAGGACACCGGCGAGGGCTTGACAGCGGACCAGGTCGCGCAGCTGTTCCAGCCGTTCAATCGACTGGGCCAGGAAGCGACGGCGGAGGAAGGCACGGGCATCGGCCTCGTCGTCTCCAAGCGTCTGATCGAGTGGATGGGCGGCGTCATCGGCGTGGAGAGCGCCGTCGGCAAGGGCAGCGTGTTCTGGATCGAGTTGAACCTTGCCGCGCAAATGCAACCTGCGATGGGCGCCTCCGACCCGCCTCCGACACCTTCGACACGGGTAGCGCCAGATGCGCAGCAGCGCACGCTGCTCTACGTCGAGGACAATCCGGCCAATCTGATGCTGGTCGAGGACCTCGTTGCGCGCCGGCCCGACATCCGCCTGCTGAGCGCCAGGGACGGGAATCGCGGCATCGAGATCGCGCGCGCCGCGCTGCCGGACGTGATCCTGATGGACATCAATCTGCCAGGCATCAACGGCATCCGTGCGCTGGGAATCCTGGCGGAAGACCCGGCAACGGCGCACATTCCGGTGATCGCACTTAGCGCCAACGCGATGCCCCGCGATATCGAAAAGGGTCTGGAGGCGGGATTCTTCCGCTACCTGACCAAGCCCATCAAGGTCAACGAATTCATGGCCACGCTGGACATGGCACTCAATCTTGCGCAGACCCGATCGGCCGGCGTCGTCCGGGAGCAGCAGTCATGATGGTCGGCACACCTGACATTCTCGACGCCAGCATCCTGATCGTCGACGACCAGCAGCCCAACGTCAGTCTGCTCGAGCAGTTGCTTGCCGAGGCCGGCTACACCCGCGTCGCCTCGACGATGAACCCGAAGGAGGTCTGCGCGCTGCATCGCCGTAACCGCTACGACCTGATCCTGCTGGACCTGCAGATGCCGGGGATGGATGGATTCCAGGTGATGGAGGGACTGAAGACCAACGACGCCGACGGCTACCTCCCGGTCATCGTGCTCACTGCGCAGCCGGGTCACAAGCTGCGCGCGCTGCAGGCCGGCGCCAAGGACTTCATCAGCAAGCCGTTCGACCTGATCGAGGTCAAGACTCGAATCCACAACATGCTGGAGGTCCGGCTGCTCTACAGGCAGCTCGGGGACTACAGCAAGGCGCTGGAAGAGGCGGTGCAGGAGCGGACGGCGGAATTGCGCGAGAGCGAGGCGCGTTACCGGAGCCTCACCGAGTTGGCTTCCGACTGGTACTGGGAGCAGGACGAGACGGGCCAGTTCACCAAGGTGTCCGGTCCGGTCCTGGAAATGCTGGGCGTGCGGGTCGACGCGTTCGCGGACGGGCCGGGCAGCGATGCTGCGACCGGGTGGAACCAAGTGCAACGGGAAGCCCTCCAAGCAAGGATCGCCAACCGGCAGCCGTTCCTGGATTTCGTGTTCAGCCGCGTCAACGCCGACGGCTCCAAACAGCAGTTCCAGGTCAGCGGGGAGCCGATGTTCAACCAAGTCCTGCCGCTTCATCGGATACCGCGGGATCGGCGTCGAGCTGACCGCCCGGAATCCCGACAGCGAGCCGCGCTAGGCTGCCAATGCCGTTCCCGCACAGTCCCGACCAGAACCACCTGCTCGCGGCGCTGCCCGAAGCGGAATTCGGGCGCCTGGCCCCCCATCTGGAACTGGTCCCGATGCTGCTGGGCGACACCCTGTACGAACCGGGCGGCCAGTTGAAGCACGTCATCTTCCCCACCACCGCCATCGTCTCGCTGCTGTACGTGATGGAATCCGGCTCGTCGGCTGAAATCGCCGGTGTCGGCAACGAAGGCATGCTCGGCATCTCGCTGTTCATGGGGGGCGACACCACGCCCAGCTCGGCGGTCGTGCAGACCGCCGGCCACGGTTACCGCCTGCCGGGGAAGCTGCTGAAGGACGAATTCAACCGCGGCGGGCTGATGCAGGGCCTGCTGCTTCGCTATACCCAGGCGCTACTCACGCAGATGTGCCAGACGGCGGCGTGCAACCGGCATCACTCGATCGAGCAGCAGCTGTGCCGGTGGCTGTTGCTGACCCTCGATCGCCTGCCGTCGAACGAGCTGGTCATGACGCAGGAACTGGTCGCCAGCGCCCTCGGCGTGCGCCGCGAGGGCGTCACCGAGGCCGCGGGACGGCTGCAGCGCGCGGGCGTCATCCGCTATCGCCGCGGTCACATCGCGGTGCTTCACCGGTCCGGGCTGGAAGCCGGTGCCTGCGAGTGCTACGCCGTCGTCAGGAAGGAACTGGACCGGCTGATGCCCGACGTGCGGTACCGCCACAGCGGCCATTCCAAGGCCGCATAGCCGGCGTTGGCGGGCGGGCGCTACTTGTGCGGATCGGCCTTGCCACCGTCCTTGAACGCCGGGCTCGATTGATCACCGCCCTGTCCCGGCATCGGCGCCGGCGCCTCGGCGCCCTTGGGCACCTTCGGATCGGGCATGTCCGGCACCGGGACCACCGGCGCCGCGGGGGTCCCCGGAGCCGAGGCGACGGGCGCGACGGCATTCGGCTGCGGAGGGGTGTCGGTCCTGCTGCATGCGGTAGCGAACAGTGCGGCGGCTGCGCAAAGGGCAAACATGCGGAAGTGGCTGGGCATGGTGTTCTCCGTTGGGACGTTGCGATGCGCGAGGGACCCGCGCGGTTGGGGCCCTGCTGCGGGAGGCTCGGCCAGCGGCATGGTCGCGCCGGCAGTACGGGTGAACAAGGCAATCATGAACGCTCCTGCGGGAATGAATGATCCAGACCCCGTGGTCCGCATCGCTGTGGCCACTCTGCATCCGTGCGCCCGGACGGTCGGTGCGGCAGCGAACACTGCGGCGTCTCGGGCTGCCGTGCTGCGTGCGATGGCGAACAGACCACGCGGGGAGTTCCGGGTATCGTTCAGCATGCACAAGACCACCACGATCGGCGCCCGGCGCCTGACTGTCACCATGAACCCCTTTCGCTACCTGGCCGCCTGCCTGATGCTGGCCGTTTGGAGTCCCGCCATGGCCGTCGATGAACTCCCCTACTCCGTCGTACGCACCAACGATGCCTATGAAGTCCGCCGGATCGAGCCCCATCTGGTGGCCGAGACACTCGTCGATGGCGACGCCGCGGAGGCGGGGAACCAGGGCTTCCGGATCCTCGCGGAGTACATCTTCGGAGGCAACAAGGGGGCCCGCAAGATCGCGATGACCGCGCCGGTGGCCCAGGCGCCGGTCAAGATCGCGATGACCGCGCCGGTCGCGCAGAGCGCAGGTCCCGGCGGCAACGTCGTGCAGTTCGCGATGCCCCGGGAATGGACGCTGGAAACGCTGCCCGAGCCGAACGACCCGCGGGTGCAGTTGCGGGCGGTCCCGGCCCGGACGGTCGCCGTCGTGCGCTACACCGGCACCTGGTCGCAGGACCGCTACGACACGCACCTGCAGGCGCTGAAGACGGCCCTCGCGCGCGACGGGGTCAAGTGGCACGGGGAGCCGGTATGGGCGCGCTACGACCCGCCCTGGATGCCGTGGTTCATGCGCCGCAACGAGATCTGGCTCGACCTCGATTGACCGCGGCGGTCGCGGACCGGGGTCGTCGACTGCACGATCCGGGGAGTCCCGTGCACCGAGAGCCGCGTGCGGCAGCGGATCGACGCCGAAAGAGGTACATTCCGGGTCGGACGTACCTGCTGCCATGAGAACCCCGAAACGACTCCAACCGCTCGTCGCCGACGGCCTCATCGACGGCGTCGTCAGGCAATTGATGAGCGGCAAGGAGGCGATGGTCTTCGTCGTGCGCTGCGGCGACGACACCCGCTGCGCCAAGGTCTACAAGGAAGCCGACAAGCGCAGCTTCCGGCAGGCGGTCGACTACACCGAGAACCGCAAGACCAAGAACACGCGGGCCGCGCGGGCCATGGCCAAGGGCACGCGCTTCGGCCGCAAGTCGCAGGAAGCCGCCTGGCAGAACGCCGAAGTCGACGCGCTGTACCGGCTCGCCGCCGCCGGCGTGCGCGTGCCGAGGCCGTTCAATTTCCACGAGGGCGTGCTGCTGATGGAGCTCGTCACCGATGAGCACGGCGACGCCGCGCCCCGGCTCAACGACGTCGAGTTCACGCCGGAGCTGGCGCGCAGCTTCCACGAGCGCCTCATCCGCGAGGTCGTGCGGATGCTGTGCGCCGGCGTCGTCCACGGCGATCTGAGCGAATACAACATCCTGGTCGGCAGCGACGGGCCGGTGATCATCGACCTGCCGCAGGCGGTGGATGCGGCCGGCAACAATCACGCGCCGAAGATTCTGGAACGCGACGTCGCCAACCTGCGCGGCTACTTCGGCCGCTACGCTCCCGAGCTGCTGGCGACCGATTACGGCGCCGAGATCTGGGCGCTGTACGAGGCCGGCGCCCTGCAGCCGGACACGCCGCTCACCGGCCGCTTCGAGCGCGTCGATAAGGCCGTCGATCTCGAGGGCGTGATGCAGGAAATCGACGACGCGCGCTTCGAGGAAGCCGCCCGCCGGCTGCGGATGCAGGACGCGACGTAGCGTCGCGGCGGAAGGGTCAGGCCGCCGCCGGCCCGCGGCGACCCGCGGCCGGAGCCGGTCCCGTCAGCGCCGGTAGTCGTGGCGCACGCCCGGATCGAGCCGGTCGATGTCGGCCTGGACCTGCGCCCGGCTGCGCTCGTAGACGATCTCGCGGCCCATGACGCTGCCGGCGTAGGCCTGCGCGGTGCGCGTCGGCAGCAGCTCGCAGCGGACGCTGTGGACGCCCTCGCCGAGGACGACCTCGATGCGCTCGGCGCGCTTGCTGAGCACGACGACTTCCATCGTCTGGCCGCTCTGCGTCGCGCGGACGGTGATCTTCTCGTTGTTCATTGGTGACGTTTCCGCAGGGTGGTTGTGAACAAGCCGGTGGCAGCGCGGCCGCTTCACTGACGGGCCGGCAGCGCGATCGTATGGGCCGGAGTATTGGGGCAGCGGCCGGGCCGGTCAACCGCCGGATCCCAGCGCCCCGGGCCGCACGCCCGGCGCGACTTCCGACCGCTCGCCGGGCGCGCGGTGACCACGAGCGACCGCATCACCGCCGACGTGGCCTCGGCAACCATTGGCCATCGCGCCGACCCTTGCCATTTACACCGCATTTACGTCGGCGGGCCCAGACTATTCGCCAACTTTACGGAGCGCGCGCTAAGCTTCGACGCACGGATCGCCAACTGTTCGCGAATGACGCCCGCTCCCAAACGCAGCCTGTCCGCCCCGCTACGCCACCTGCTCGCGCTGGCCGCCTGCGCGCTGACGGCCGCCGTCGCCTGGCCGCTGCACGGCACGCTGGACCTCGCCAACACGGTGATGCTCTTCCTGCTGACCGTGGTTCTGGTTGCCGCTTTTCTGGGCCGCACGCAGGCGATCCTGGCCAGCTTCGCCAGCGTCGCGCTGTTCGACTTCTTCTTCGTCCCGCCGCAGATCTCCTTCGCGGTCAGCGATGCGCAGTACCTGGTGACGTTCGCGGTAATGCTCGCCGTCGCGCTGTTCATCAGCCACCTGACCGCCGGGCTCAAGTCCGGCACCGACGAGGCGATAGCGAGGGAGCGTCGCACGCGGGCGCTGTATTCGCTCGCCAAGGCCCTCGCGGGTTCGGTCACGCCAGCGCAGGTGGTCGAGGAGACGGTCAGGTTCATTGCACAGCACGCCGGTGGCCAAGCCATGTTCCTGCTGCCGGACGACCACGAAACGCTGCAGGTGTTTCGGATCGATGGCGACCCCTCTGCGGCGGCGTTGACCATGACCGAACAATTGAGCGCAAGCGCCGTGTTCCACAGCCGCGAAACCATCGCCTCCCGCGAGATAGGCGCCTCCGATGGCCTCCGCTTGCTGCTGCCGCTGGCCGGCTCGACCCGCTGTCGCGGAGTTCTCCACGTGACGGCGCATTCATCCCGGCACACACCCACGGATCCCCCGGCAACGCTGGATCGTCCGTTGCTGGAAGCCGTCGCCTCGCTTGCCGCCATCGCGCTCGAGCGTGTGCATTTCGTCGAGGTAGCGCAATGCAGCCAGCTCGAAGCGCAATCGGAACGCCTGCGCAGTTCGCTGCTTTCGGCGATTTCGCACGATATCCGCACTCCGTTGACCGCCCTCTACGGCCTCGCGGACTCCCTCGCCGGAACCACCCCCGCGCTGCCCGAGTCCGAACGCGAAACCGCGCGGGCGATCAGGGACCAGGCGATGCATCTGCACGGCATGGTCACCAATCTGCTCGACATGGCCCGGTTGCAGGCCGGCAAGGTGCCGCTGCGCCTCGAGTGGCAGCCCATCGAGGAAGTCATCGGCGCCAGCATCCGGGCTGCCGGCCTGACACTGCGCGGGAACCCGGTGCGTGTCGAGCTCGCACCCGATCTTCCGCTGGTGGCGATCGATGCCGTGCTGATGGAACGCGTTCTGTGCAACCTGCTGGAGAATGCAGCCAAATTCGCCCCCACGGGCGCTGAAATCACCATTGCCGCCGCCACCGAGCGACATTGGTTGACGTTGTCGGTCAGCGACCGGGGCAGCGGCTTTCCGTCCGGCAGCCTGCCGCGCGTCTTCGACCTGTTCGAACGGGGCGCGACGGAATCCCCGGTAGCCGGGGTCGGGCTCGGCCTCGCCATCAGCCGAGCGATCGTCGAAGCCCACGCCGGAAGCATCGACGCGTCGAACCGGGACGGCGGCGGCGCCTGTGTCCGGGTTCGGCTGCCCACCGGTGGCGCACCCGACATCGAGCCCGAAGCCGGCGACGGCCCGGAAGCAGGGCCGGCATGAGCATCGGCACCCCCACCAGCATTCTCGTCGTCGAGGACGAGCAGCAGATCCGGCGCTTCGTCCGCCAGGCGCTGGAGCGCGAAGGACACCGCGTGTTCGAGGCCGACACCGTGGCGCAGGGGCTGATCGAAGCGGGAACGCGCAAGCCCGACCTGGTGGTGCTCGACCTCGGGCTCCCGGACGGCGACGGTGCGCAGTTCATCCTCGCCCTGCGCGCCTGGTCGTCGACACCGGTGCTGGTTCTCTCCGCCCGTTCCAGCGAGCAGGACAAGATCGACGCGCTCGATGCCGGCGCCGACGACTATCTTACCAAGCCGTTTTCGGTCGGCGAGCTCCTGGCGCGGACCCGGGCGTTGCTGCGGCGCCTGCGCCCGGGGCCGGCCCAGGCCGAGCCGCTCGTCCGCTTCGGCGAGGTCGCGATCGACCTCGCGCGCCGACAGGTCACGCGCGCCGGTGCAGCCGTCCATCTGACGGCGATCGAGTACCAGCTGCTCGTCGTGATGCTCTCCAACGCCGGCAAGGTGTTGACCCATCGCCACCTCCTGCGCGAGGTTTGGGGGCCGGCGTATTCCGACAGCACGCATTACCTGCGCGTCTACGTCGGACGACTGCGCCGGAAACTCGAGGTCGACCCGGCGCAGCCAAGGCATTTCGTGACCGAGATCGGCGTCGGCTACCGCTTCCAGCTGTAGCTTCTCTGCCGCCGCAGGACCGTCCGGCAACCAGATGGGAATTCGCTCATGAATCACCTCTCCTCTGCCGCCAACCCGCGCAAGAGCGGCCTGGCGATGCTGGCCCTGGGCGCGCTCGGCGTCGTCTACGGCGACATCGGTACCAGCCCGCTGTATGCATTCAAGGAGGCCTTCAACGGTCCGCACGCGCTTGCCGTCACCGAGACCAACGTGCTGGCCACGCTGTCGGCATTGTTCTGGTCGATCATGCTGATCATATCGGTCAAGTACGTCTGGCTGGTCCTCAAGTACGACAACGACGGCGAAGGCGGCGTGCTGGCGCTGACAGCGCTCGCGCACCACCAGGCGGAGCGGCGGCCCCGGCTGGCTGCGTGGGTCATCGGCGCCGGCATCTTCGCCGCCGCGCTGTTCTACGGCGACGCGATCATCACCCCCGCGATATCCGTGCTGTCCGCGGTCGAGGGCATCTCGGTGGCCACGCCGCAGTTCGAGAACATGATCCTCCCGATCACCGCCGGAATACTGATCGCGCTGTTCATGATCCAGAAGCATGGCACCGGCAGGGTCGGCGCGCTGTTCGGGCCGATCACGCTCCTCTGGTTTGCCGTCCTCGCGATCCTCGGCAGCGTCTCCATTGCCGAGACCCCGCAGGTGCTGAACGCGCTGCATCCAGGTCACGCGATCGGCTTCGCGATCGACCGGCCGGGCGCCGCCTTCCTGCTGCTCGCGGCCGTCTTCCTCGCGCTGACGGGCGGCGAGGCGCTGTACGCCGACATGGGTCACTTCGGCGCCCGCGCGGTGCGCGTCGCGTGGTACGGCCTGGTCTGGCCGGCGCTGCTGCTCAACTACTTCGGACAGGGCGCGCTCGTGCTGCGCGACGCCGAAGCCGTGAAGAATCCCTTCTACCTGCTGGCGCCGGACTGGCTGCTCATTCCGCTCGTCGTGCTTGCGACGATGGCCACGGTGATCGCGTCCCAGGCAACGATCTCGGGTGCCTATTCGATGACGCTGCAGGCTTCACGCCTCGGCTACATGCCCAGGGTGCGCATCCTGCACACGTCCGACCGCGAGCGCGGGCAGATCTACATCCCCAGCGTCAACTGGCTGATGCTGGCCGCGGTGCTGCTGCTGGTGGTCGAGTTCCGCTCGTCCGGTGCGCTTGCAGCCGCGTACGGCATCGCCGTGTCGGGCACGATGATCATCACGACGCTGCTCACCGCGTTCGTCGCGCTCTCCGCTCGCGGCCGCTTCCGCGCTCCGTTGCTGGTCGCGCTGTGCGGCTTCGCGCTGCTCGAATTCTCGTTCTTCGCCTCCAACCTGACCAAGATCGCCCATGGCGGCTGGTTCCCGCTGGTGCTAGGCGCCGTCCTCTTCGTGCTGCTCACGACCTGGAAGCGCGGCAGCGGCCTAGTGGCCGAGCAGCGCCGCCAGATCGACCTGCCGATGGACGGCTTCCTGGCCGCTCCGCAGCCGGATGCCCCGCGCGTCTCCGGAACGGCGGTCTACCTGACCTCCGACCCGAGCATCGTGCCCAGCGCCCTGTTCCACAACCTCAAGCACTACAAGGTCATGCACGAGCAAACGGTGTTCCTGCGTGTGGTCAACGAGGACGTGCCGTACGTGGCCGACGCCGAGCGCATCAGGTTGACGCGGCTGGCGCCGAGCATCTTCCGGCTGGATGTGCGCTTCGGCTTTCGCGAGGAACCCGACCTGCCGCCGGTGCTGGCGCGCGTCGGCGCGCTCGGCCTCGACCTCGATCCGATGACGACGTCGTACTTCGTCGCGCGGGCGACGATCGTCGACGGACCCGGCGCCATGCCTAGATGGCGCCGGGGGCTGTTCTCGTGGATGACCCGCCAGGCCGACGGCGCGGCAAGCCACTTCCGGCTGCCCGCGAACGCGGTCGTCGAACTGGGGACACAGGTCATGCTTTGAAACGAAGGACCGGTGCGTGGCGTCCGTCGTCGATGCCGGCGACGGACGCAGAAATTTCGATTTCGGGCTGGCGCTCCAGGATCGTAGAGTTCCATTCCCCAATGGCACATCCGGAGCGACTCCAATTGTTCGTCGCTGCGGGCTATAATTTGCAGCGTGAGTTCCACGATGCCTCGGCCGTGCTTCTGGCTGCTTGCGCTGGCAGTCGCATTCCACTGGCTGCCTTCGTATGCAGCCGGCAGCATCGGATTTCAGCCATCGCTTTGCACGACACCGGACGTCAGTTCCAGCGAGCAGAGCGGCAGCTCCTCCCAGGTCGCCGGCCACTCCGAGCACTCCTGTGCGCTGTGTGCCGGCGCTGCCGGTGCGGCAAAGTCGGTCGCACCCGGTTTCATTCCCCCCGCCGGGCGCGACTCGCCTGCCGTCGCGACGCCGGTCCATCCTTGCTTCCCCGCTGCGTGGCCCCCCACGCATGCGCGCCCGCCTCCGCTCTCCTGCTGACTGGTCGTCGACCGCGGTCCGCCCGGTCACCCCGTTTGGTGCCCCGACGGGCAGCATTCGATCGCTGCGCCGGCGCGCACCGGGTCGTGACCGACTGCGGACGCCCGCGCCACCAGACATTGCGTCGTTGACATCGATTCCCGAATTCCATGCAGGAGCAAATAATGAAACGCATACTCCAGTTGCTGTTGGCCTTCTCGCTGATCATCAGCAGCGCCGCTGCCCCGGTGTTCGCCGGAGCGACCGACCCGCTCTACGTGAATATGACGACCAACGATTCGCATCGGGCGAACATGGCAATCTCGTTCAGCAAGAACCAGTTCGAACGCGGCCATCCGCTTACGATCTTCCTCAATGACAAGGGAGTCCTGGTCGGCTCCAAGGCCAATGCCGCCGCGTTTCCCGAGCACCAGAAAATGCTGGCCGAGCTCATGAGCAAGGGGGCGGTGGTCCTGATCTGCCCGATGTGCATGAAGCAGTACGGGGTCAAGGAGGCGGACATTCTGCCGGGCGTCAAAGTTGGCAGCCCCGAATTGACCGGTAACGCCCTGTTCCAGGACAACACCAAGACCTTGACCTGGTAGGCGCCAGGGGGATGCCCCGGTTTCGGGGCGTCCCTCTTCCCGGCCTTGGCGGACCCGCAAGACCGGCAACATGCCGTGCGCGTGGCGGCGCCGGGGACTGGTGCGCCAGCCCCGCTCAGCGTGCCGCGACACCCCGCTCGTACCACCCGCGGGTCGCGCCGACGATTTTCACCACTGACAGCATCACCGGCACCTCGATCAGCACGCCGACGACGGTGGCGAGCGCCGCGCCGGAGTCGAGTCCGAACAGGCTGATCGCCGTCGCCACCGCGAGCTCGAAGAAATTGCTGGCCCCGATCAGCGCCGCCGGCGCCGCGACGCAGTGCGCGACGCCGAAGCGGCGCGAAAGCCAGTAGGCAAGGCCCGCGTTGAAGTAGACCTGCACCAGGATCGGCACTGCCAGCAGCGCGATGATCAACGGCTGGGCGAGGATCTGCCGGCCCTGGAACGCGAACAGCAGCACCAGCGTCGTCAGCAGCGCAGCGAGCGACACCGGATGCAGCCTCGCCAGCACCGCCGCGAGCCGCGACGGACCGCCGCTCGCGAGCAGGCGGCGCCGCCACAGCTGCGCGAAGATCACCGGCACGACGATGTAGAGGACGACCGACAGCGCCAGCGTGTCCCACGGCACGGTGATGCTGGCGAGCCCGAGCAGCAGCGCGACCAGCGGCGCGAACGCAAACAGCATGATGGCGTCGTTGAGCGCGACCTGCGACAGCGTGAACGCCGGGTCGCCATCGGACAGGTTGCTCCAGACGAAGACCATCGCCGTGCACGGCGCCGCCGCCAGCAGGATCAGCCCGGCCACGTAGGAATCGACCTGGTCGGGCGGCAGCCAGGCGGCGAACGCGTGGCGCAGGAACAGCCACGCCAGCAGCGCCATCGAGAACGGCTTGACCGCCCAGTTGATGAACAGCGTAACGCCGATGCCGCGTGCGTGCCGGCGCACTTCCCCCAGCGTGCCGAAGTCGATCTTCAGCAGCATCGGCACGATCATCAGCCACACCAGCACCGCGACCGGCAGGTTGACGCGCGCGAGCTCGAGGCCGCCGATGGCCGCGGCGGCGTCCGGGAACAGGCGGCCGAGTGCCACGCCGACGACGATGCAGCCGGCGACCCACCAGGTCAGATTGCGCTCGAAGGCGCCCATGCCGGCGCCTGCGGCGGCGGATGCCCCGGCATGCGCAGTCCGCTCGCCGGGACCGCCAACGGCGACCGGCGCTGCCGGAGACCGACGCGCGACCTTGCCGCCGGAGCGGCGCGTCATGGCAGCGCGGTGCCGATCGCCCGCGTCTGCGTCTGCAGCGCCAGCGCGTCGAGTTTCGCGTGCGGCAGGCTGCAGAACAGCTGGATCCGGTGCAGCAGCGTGTGCGCGGCGTCGGCGAACGCCTTGCGCTTGACCGCATCGTCACCTTCGACGGCCGCCGGGTCGGGCACGCCCCAGTGCGCGGTGACCGGCTGGCCGGGCCATACCGGGCAGACCTCGCCCGCAGCGTTGTCGCACACCGTGATGACGAAGTCGAGCGGCGGCGCGCCGGGCGCGGCGAACTCGTCCCAGGCCTTGCTGCGGTAGCCGTCGGTCGGCAGGCCGTTGGCGCGCAGGTAGGCGAGCGCGCCCGGATTCACGCGGCCCGTCGGCTGGCTGCCGGCGCTGAATGCCTTGAAGCGGCCCTTGCCGCTGTGCTGCAGCAGCGCTTCGGCGAGGATGCTGCGCGCCGAATTGCCGGTGCACAGGAAGAGCACGTTGAAGGTTCGCGGTTCGTTCATCGTGGCAGCTGGAGATCGCTCAGTGGGCAGGTCGCGGCGCGGTCAGGCGCAACACTTGTTTCCGCGGGTCGCGGGCGCGGCGACCTCCATTGCGGCCGGTGCGCAGCACGCCGACGCCATCGTCGCCGGCGCAGCGTCGCCGTCGAAATACTCGATCGCGCCCAGCGAGTGGTAGCCCTCCCACGCGATGCCCTGCGGGTCGCGCACCCAGTGCTTGTCGGACTTCGCGTAGCAGCAGCTCGCGTCCGGCTCGTCGGTCAGCGTCGTCGCGTCGGCGGCGGCGAATTGCGCGCGGACGGCGGCAAGCTCGTCGGCGCCGTCGACCTGCAGCCCCAGGTGGTTGAGTCCGACGCGGTGGTGCCCTTCCGCGCCGCCGCGGCGGGAGATGGCGAAGTTGATCCGCGGGTCGTCGATCATCCACTTGGCGTAATCGCCCTTCTCGACCGTCGGCGCCTGGCCGAAGAGGCCCGAATAGAAACGGATGCTTGCGGCGAGATCCTCGACGCCGAGGTGCACGTGAAAGCGCTTCATGTCCTGCTCCTGTGGTGGCGCGGCCGGGCGGCGGCCGGCGGGATCAGCGGAACCGGGGAAGACCCTGCCCACGTGACGGAAGCGCGGCGCGATGCCCGCCAGCCGTCACTGCCCCGGCAGTTGGTTCCATGTTTTGCATATTATGGAATTGAATGCCTGGTGTCAATCGCCCCACCCGCCCCGCGAATGTGAAACCCGCTTTCATGTTCATCGACCGCGGTGCTACCATCGTCGCGCCATGGCCAACCGCCCTGCGAAGACCCTGCCGCGCGCCGCCGGCGCCGCCCACACCCAGGCGCTGTCGCGCGGGCTCGCCGTGCTCGACGCCCTCGCCGCCACCGAAGGCGGCGCGACGCTGACCGCGCTCGCCCATGCGCTCGACCTGCCCGCCCCGACCGCGCACCGCCTGCTGGCGACGCTGGCCGAGGCCGGCTACGTCGTGCAGGGCGACGGCGGTCTGTGGCGCGTCGGCGTGCGCGCGTTCCGTGCCGGCAGCGCGTTCCTGCTCCATCGCAACCTGGTCGCGCAGGCCTATCCCTTCCTGCAGAGGCTGATGGACGACGCCGGCGAGACGACCAACCTGGCCGTCGTCGACGAGGGCGACGCGGTCTTCGTCGAGCAGGTGCAGTGCCGGGAGCTGATGCGGATGAACGCGCGGCTCGGCGCGCGCGCCCCGCTGCACGCGTCGGGCGTCGGCAAGGCGATGCTGTCGGCGCTCGACGCCGCGGGCGTGCGCGCCGCGACCGCGCGCCGCGGCCTCGTCCGCTACACGCCGCACACGATCACGACCCTCGCGGCGCTCGACGCCGAGCTCGCCGCGATTCGCGCGCGCGGCTACTCGATCGACGCCGAGGAGCACGCGCTGGGCCTGTCCTGCGTCGCGGCGCCGGTGTTCGACGAACTCGGGCAGGCGTGGGCCGCGCTGTCGCTGGCGGGTCCGACGCCGCGGCTGCCGATGGCGCGGCTGACGGAGCTCGGGCCGCGGGTGCGCAGCGCCGCCGACGCATTGACCGCGGCGCTCGGCGGCCTGGCGCCGAAGCGCTAGCGCCCGCCTGCCGCGCCCCTTGGCGGAGTGGCCTGCGGTATCCCGTGCGCCGCCGCCGGCGGCGGCCGGCTCACTTGCGCGGCAGCAGCCCGCGCTCGGTCAGCGAGCGGATGATGACGTCGGCGAAGCCCGGCGCTTCCTGCCGCACCGAGCGCGGCGAAAAGGTCTCGGTCACCGCGGTCCAGACGAGCTTTCGCGTCTTCACGTCGAACAGGCTCGACTCGACGGTCGCGATGTCGAACTGACGGATCTCCTGCACGGGGAACCACGCCGTGTAGCCCGAATACCAGCCGAAGCCGCCCATCGCCGGTCCGGTCATCATCGTCGTCGTGACTTCGGTCCGCGTGCGCACGCCGCGCAACCGGGTCATCAGCAGTCCGTCGGCGCCGGACCGCGCCACCGCGGCGTCGAGCGCCGCTTCCGGGGCCCGGCCGCCGTCGGGCAGGAAGCGCCACGCCTGCACGGCATCGATGCCGGTCTCGCGCAGCTTCTCGCTCATGATGTCCTCGAAGATCCGGCGCTCGCCGCCCTCGTCGGGCAGCACGCCGAGCACGAAGATGCTGCGGAACGGCCCACCGCTGAAGCCCGGGTCGAACCACGCGTCGCGAACCGACGTCGACGTGCAGCCGGCGACGACCAGCGCGAAGGCACCGAGGGCGACGGCGCGCAGCGACTGGCGGCGAACGAACGAAACGGCGGTCATGGCAAGTCTCCGGGCGGCGCGGCCTGCCGTCGCGGCGGCCGCATCGGAGCATGCTAGCGCGCGCTCAGCGGCCGGTAAACCGCGGGGGCCGCTTGTCCAGGAACGCCGCGATGCCTTCGTTGCGGTCGTGGCTCGCCGCCAGCACGGCGAATGCCTGCCGCTCGGCGACCAGCGCTTCCGACAGCGGCGACTCGAACGCCCGCAGCACCGCCTCCTTGGCGAACCTGACGGCGAGCGGCGGGCGGGTGGCGATGACCGCGGCGATCTCGACGGCACGGGAGAGCGCGCTTTCCGGCTCGTCGACCTCGACCGCGATGCCGGCGGCGAGTGCGGTCTGCGCGTCGATCGGCTGGCCGGTCAGCACCATCTGCATCGTCAGCGCCTTGCCGACGGTGCGCGCGAGCCGGCCGGTGCCGCCGGCGCCGGGAATGAGGCCGAGGTTGATCTCGGGCTGGCCGAACTGCGCGTTGCTGCCGGCAACCAGGATGTCGGCGCACAGCGCGAGCTCGCAGCCGCCGCCCAGCGCGAAGCCGTTGACGGCGGCAATCAGCGGCTTGGGAAAGCCGGCGATCGCCTTCCAGTGCCGCTGCCGCTCGTGCGTCAGGATCTCGACCGGACCGAGCGGCGCCATCTCGCGGATGTCGGCACCGGCGGCGAAATACTTGAGGCCCCCGGTGATGACGACCGCGCGCACGCCGTCGTCGGTCGCGGCGGCGGCGAGCTCGGCGGCAATCTCGGCGAGCGTCTGGGTGCGCAGGGCGTTGCGCACGTCGGGACGGTTGAGCGTGAGCTTGACCACGCCGTCGGCCGGGCGGTCGACGACGATGTCCTGCGGGCTGCGGTCGGGCATGGGATTCCTGCGGCGGGTCAGCGGTGCTTGAACGCGGGCTTGCGCTTCTCGACGAAGGCGCGCATGCCCTCCTTCTGGTCCTCGAGCGCGAAAGTCGCGTGGAACTCGCGCCGCTCGGACAACAGCCCCTCGGCCAGCGACGACTCGTACGCGCGGTTGATCGCTTCCTTGATCTTCAGCACCACCGGCAGCGAGAACGACGCGATCTTCGCCGCGACGGCGAGCGCCTCGTCCTCCAGCCTGTCGGCAGCGACGACGCGGGCGACGAGGCCCGCGCGCTCGGCCTCGGCGGCGTCGATCATCCGGCCGGTCAGGCACCAGTCCATCGCCTTCGCCTTGCCGACGGCGCGCGGCAGGCGCTGCGTGCCGCCCATCCCGGGCATGGTGCCGATGGTGATCTCCGGCTGGCCGAACTTCGCCGTGTCCGCGGCGACGATCAGGTCGCACATCATCGCGAGCTCGCAGCCGCCGCCCAGCGCGTAGCCGGCGACCGCGGCGATCACCGGCTTGCGCGTGCGGCGGACGCCTTCCCAGTCCCGGGTGATGTAGTCGTCGACGTACACCTTGCGGTAGTCCCACTCGGCCATCGCGCCGATGTCGGCGCCGGCGGCGAAAGCCCTGTCGTTGCCGGTGATGACGATGCAGCCGATCGCCGGGTCGTCGTCGAACGCGGCCAGCGCGCGCGTCATCTCGGCGGCCAGCGCGTCGTTGAGCGCGTTCATCCGCTGCGGGCGGTTGAGCCGCACCAGCCCGACGCGCTCGCGCGTCTCGACAATGAGGGTTTCGTAGGTCATGGGGTTCGCGGGTCGAAGTTGCGGCGCAGGGTCTGCCAGCAGCGATAGTACCCGGCCTGCAGCTGCGGCGACTCGAGCGCGAACGGGGTCGGGCGGATGACGGCGCGGGTCTCGATCATGAAGGCCATGGTGTCGCGGATGCGCGTGGGCTGCGCGGTGTCGATCGAGGACGCCTTGTCGAACGTGCCGGCGTCGGGCCCGTGCCCGGTCATCGCATTGTGCAGGCTCGCCCCGCCCGGCACGAAGCCCTCGGCCTTGGCGTCGTACACGCCCTCGATCAGGCCCATGAACTCGCTGGCGATGTTGCGGTGGAACCAGGGCGGCCGGAAGGTGTCCTCCATCGCCAGGATCCGCGGCGGGAAGATCACGAAGTCGACGTCGTCGAACCCGGGCGCCGCGCTCGGCGCCTGCAGCACCAGGAAGATCGACGGATCGGGATGATCGTAGCTGATCGAGCCGATGGTGTTGAACCGCGCGAGGTCGTACTTGTACGGCGCGTAGTTGCCGTGCCACGCGACGACGTCGAGCGGCGAATGGCCGATCTTCGCCGACCACAGGTTGCCGCCGAACTTGGCGACGAGCTCGAAGTCGCCCTCGACGTCCTCGTACCACGCGACCGGCGTCTCAAAGTCGCGCGGATTGGCGAGCCCGTTGCTGCCGATGACGCCCAGGTCGGGCAGCTTGAACAGCGCGCCGTAGTTTTCGCAGACGTACCCGCGCACCGGCCCGTCCGGCAGCTCGACGCGAAAGCGCACGCCCCGCGGAACGACGGCGATCTCCCTCGGCGCGACCACCAGGCGGCCGAACTCGGTCGCGAGCAGGAGCCGCCCCTGCTGCGGAACGATCAGCAGCTCGCCGTCGGCGTCGTAGAAGAAGCGGCCGCCCATCGACCGGTTCGCGGCGTAGACGTGGATCGCGCAGCCGGCGCCGCCGGCGGCATCGCCGCTGCCCGCCATCGTCACCAGGCCGTCGACGAAATCGACCGCTTCGGCGGCGCCCGGCAGCGGCAGCGGGTCCCAGCGCAACTGGTTGGGCGGCACCGGCACGCCGCCGAACGCACTGACGATCCGCGTCTGGTCGACCAGGCGAAACGGCTCGTGCATCGCCGCCGGCCGGATCCGGTACGTCCACGCCCGCCGGTTCGCGTGCCGCGGCGCCGTGAATGCCGTGCCCGACAGCTGCTCGGCGTACAGGCCGTACGGCGCGCGCTGCGGCGAGTTGCGGCCGACCGGCAGCGCACCGGGCAGCGACTCGGTCGCGAACTCGTTGGCGAAGCCGCTCATGTAGGCGAGGCGGTCGATGTCGGTCGCCGCGACCGGCGCGGCGGGCCGGGTCGCGGGTCGGGCGTGGGGGGTGGTCGCCATGCGGTTCTCCCTCGGGGTCAGCGGGCGGGCGGCGCGACGTCCTCGCGCGCGGCGGCGAGCGCCTGCGCCAGGACGTCGGCGTCGCCGATGTGGTTGGCGAGCAGCAGCACGAGCTTGGCGTTCACCAGCGCGCTCTCGTTGTCGCCGAGGTCGCGGTGGGTCGCGATCAGCCGCTCGTAGAAGTCGTCCGGCGCCGGCAGGTTCGGCGAGGTGTTCAGCGTGGCCATGGCGAAGGCCTCCGGTCAGTGGCGGGCGGTGGCGTGCGCGATCGCGGCGCGAACCGCGGCGACGTCGACGCCCCGATCGAAGCCGCGCCAGCGCGCGCAGACGTGCTGGTCGGGCCGGAACAGGTACGCGGTGCCGGGCTGGCCGTCGTAGCGCGCGGCGAGCAGCCCCTCGGTATCGGTGACCGCGATCGCGCCGGCTACCGCAGGGGCTGCCGGCGCCCCCGGCGCCGCGATCGTCACCACGCGGCAGGGCACGTCGTCGCCGGCCAGCGCCACGACGTCCGCGGCGGCCGGCGCGGCGCCGAACACCGCCAGCGTGAAGCCGCCTTCGAGGTGCGGCAGGAACCAGCGCCCCGCTGGGCCCGGCAGCGCGCCTGCGACGGGCGCGTCGGCGGCCGGGGCACCGGGCACCATCGCGCCGGCGAACGCGGCCGCGTCGGGCGTGTTGAGCGGCGACTCGACGTGGATCCGCGGCACCGACAGCCGCCCGCTGTTGACCAGCCGGCGCGCGAACGGATGCCGCTTCGCGAGTTGCAGCACCGCGTCGCGGAACGTGCGCGACACCGCGCTCTTGGGGGTGATGAAGTCGGTCGCGCGCGTCGAGTTGAGGATGTTCTCGTCGGCGGCGGCGGTCCGCTCGACGTCGTAGCTGTCGAGCAGCCGTTCCGGCGCCTTGCCGGCGAGGACCAGCGCCAGCTTCCAGCACAGGTTGTCGGTGTCCTGGAAGCCGCTGTTGGCGCCCCGGGCGCCGAACGGGCTGACCAGGTGCGCCGCATCGCCGGCGAACAGCACTCGGCCGTGGCGGAACTTCGCCATCCGGCGACACTGGAACGTGTAGACGCTCGCCCACTCGATGTCGAAGCGCGCGTCCGGCCCCAGCATCGCGCGCAGCCGCGGCAGGATCTTCTCCGGCTTCTTCTCCTCGTCGGGATCGGCGTCCCAGCCCAGCTGGAAGTCGATGCGCCAGACGTCGTCGGCCTGGCGATGCAGCAGCACCGATTGGTTGGGATGGAACGGCGGGTCGAACCAGAACCAGCGCTCCGGCGGGAACCCCGACTGCATGTGGATGTCGGCGATCAGGAAGCGGTCGCGGAAGACCTGGCCTTCGCTCTCCAGGCCCAGCATCGTCCGCACCGGGCTGCGCGCGCCGTCGCAGGCGACGAGCCACTCGGACTCGAGCGCGTACGCGCCGTCGGGCGTGTCGACGGTGACGGTGACGCCGTCCGCCGTCGCGGCCACCGCGGTGACGCGGCTCTTCCACCGCAGGTCGATCGCCGGCAGCGCCTGTGCGCGCTCGACCAGGTACTGCTCGAGCCAGTACTGCTGCAGGTTGACGAAGGCCGGCCGCCGGTGGCCGGCCTCGGGCAGCAGATCGAAGCTGTAGACGAGCTCGTCGTGGTGAAAGACCTTGCCGACGTTCCAGCCGACGCCCTTGTCGACGACCGGGTCGCCGCAACCCAGCCGGTCGAGGATTTCCAGCGCGCGCTTGGCGTAGCAGATGGCGCGCGAGCCGACCGACACGGTGTCGTCGTCGTCGAGCACGACGACCGGGATGCCGCGCTGCGCGAGGTCGATCGCCGCCGCGAGGCCGATCGGGCCGGCGCCGACGACGATCACCGGCCGCCGGGCAGTGCCGGATGCGGACGCGTTCGCCGACGGCGTCCGCGCGGTGCCGGCCGACGCGTCGGCCCCGCTGCCCGCCGCCTCCAGCTCGGGCGGCCGGCGGAACGGGTAGACGGGGTTGGTGTACGTCTTCATCGGCCGCCCCGCCGGTTCAGCCTTCCAGCGCCAGCCACATGTCCTTGTCGCGCTGCGCGGTCCAGATCCGCGGATCGCGGTACTGCGTGGCCTCGTCGTAGGCGCGCGAGACGTCGAACGGCAGGCAGTGGTCGAAGATCACCCAGTGGCCGAAGCGAGGCTTCAGCGCAGCGTAAGTCTCCTTGTAGACGGTGCGCAGGTCCTTGCCCGCGGCGGCGCCCGCCTTCACCGACTCGAACATCGACGTGACGAAGGCGCGCGTGCCGTCGAGCCCGGCCTTGACCTCGGCCGGGTTCGTGAGCGCCGCGCCGCGCCCGGGGACCAGCTTTTCCGGCGCCAGCGCGGCGATGGCGTCGAGTGTGGCCGGCCAGTCGGTGAGGTAGGCGTCGCCGGTGTACGGCGTCGCGTCGTACTCGACCAGGTCGCCCGAGAACAGTACCTTGTCCTGCGGCAGCCAGACGACGGTGTCGCCCTTGGTGTGGCCGCGGCCCAGCTGCATGATCTCGACCTGCAGCTTGCCCAGCCACAGCGTCATCCGCTTCTCGAACACGATCGTCGGCCAGGTGAGGCCCGGCACCGACTCGACCGCGCGAAAGAGCCGCGGAAAGCGCTCGATCTCGCTCTTCATGTCGGCTTCCCCGCGCTCGATGATCAGGTCGTAGGTGTCGCGGCTGGCGATGATGTGCTCGGGCCGGTAGCCGGAGGCGCCGAGCACCCGCACCGCGTGGTAGTGCGAAAGCGTCACGTACCGGATCGGCTTGTCGGTGACCGCGCGGATGCGGCGGATCACGTCCTGCGCCATCACCGGCGTCGCCTGCGTGTCGATCACCATCACCGCATCGTCGCCGACGACGATGCCGGTGTTGGGGTCGCCCTGCGCCGTGTACGCGTACGCATGGTCCGACAGCTTGTCGAAGCTGACGGTCTTTTCCTCGACGTCGGCGTGCGACGCGAACCTCTTCTCGCTCATGTCACTCCTTCGGACGCTTGTCGTTGACCCGCTTCGCCTTGCCCAGCGACCGTTCGACCCCGCCGGGCGCCACGACCTGCACCCGCGCCGAGACGCCGATCAGCGTCTTGATCGAGTGCGCGAGCGACTTGCCGGCGGCCTCGCCGTCGACCGAGCCGACCGCGGGCGTGCGCTCGACGATCACGGTGAGCTCGTCGAGCAGGTGGGGCCGCTCGACCTCCAGCAGGTAGTGCGGGGCGAGGTCGCGCTCGCGGATGATCAGCTCCTCGACCTGCGTCGGGAACACGTTGACGCCGCGGATGATCAGCATGTCGTCCGAGCGGCCGGTGATCTTCTCGATCCGCCGCATGGCGCGCGCCGTCGGCGGCAGCAGGCGCGTCAGGTCGCGCGTCCGGTAGCGGATGACCGGCATCGCCTCCTTGGTCAGCGAGGTGAACACGAGCTCGCCCTTCTCGCCTTCCGGCAGCACCTCGCCGGTCTCCGGGTGGATGACCTCGGGGTAGAAGTGGTCCTCCCAGATGGTGAGCCCGTCCTTGGTCTCGATGCACTCCTGTCCGACGCCGGGACCCATCACCTCGGACAGGCCGTAGATGTCGATCGCGTCCATGTCGAGCTTCGCCTCGATCGCCTTGCGCATCGCCGGCGTCCACGGCTCGGCGCCGAAGATGCCCACCTTGAGCGAGCACGCGCGCGGGTCGCGGCCCTGCCGCTCCATCTCCTCGGCGATCGCCAGCATGTACGACGGCGTCACCATGATGATGTCGGGCTGGAAGTCGTAGATCAGCTGGACCTGCTTCTCGGTCTGGCCGCCGGACATGGGGATGACCGTGGCGCCGAGCTTCTCGGCGCCGTAGTGCGCGCCGAGGCCGCCGGTGAACAGGCCGTAGCCGTAGGCGACGTGGATGATGTCGCCGGCACGCCCGCCCGCGGCGCGGATCGAGCGCGCCATCACCGTCGCCCAGGTGTCGATGTCCTTCGCGGTGTAGCCGACGACGGTCGGCTTGCCGGTGGTGCCCGACGACGCGTGGATCCGGCTCACCTGCTGCCGCGGCACCGCGAACATGCCGAAAGGGTAGTTGTCGCGCAGGTCGACCTTGGTCGTGAACGGGAACTTCGCGAGGTCGGCGAGCGAGCGCAGGTCCGCCGGCCTGACGCCCGCGGCGTCGAACTTGCGCCGGTAGTGCGGCACGCGCTCGTAGGCGTGCGCCAGCGACCACTTGAGGCGCTCGAGCTGCAGCGCCTTCAGCGCCGCGGGCTGCGCGGTCTCGATCGGCTCCAGCTCGCCGGGCCGTGGCGACTTGACGGGCATGCGCTTCTCCTCCTCGGGCGCGGGTTCAGCCGGCGGCGCCGTGACCGTCGTCGATCACGTGGCCCTTGATCCGGTAGCTCTTGCCGCGGAACAGCGCGATCTTCTCGCCGCGCTGGTTGGTCACTTCGATGTCGTAGACGCCGGTGCGACCGCTCGCGCTGCGCTCGTGCCCGACCGCGGTCAGCACGTCGCCTTCGCGCGCCGGGGCGAGGAAGTCGATCGCGCAGCCCGACGCCACCGTCGTCAGATTGTAGCTGTTGCAGGCGTAGGCGAACGCGCTGTCGGCCAGCGTGAAGATGAAGCCGCCGTGGCAGATCGCGTGGCCGTTCAGCATCGACGCGCTGACCGGCATCGAGACCTCGGCCCGCCCGGGCGCCACGCCGACGACCCGCATCCCGAGCTTCTTCGACGCGTCGTCGCGCGAGTACATCGCGTCGGCGACGCGCTCGGCCAGCGCCTGCGCCGCTTCCGGCGACAGCGCCGGATGGTGCTCACCCATGAAGTTTTCCTCCGGTGGCGGCGCGGCGCGCGAGCAGCGGCGCCGTCCGGTAGCGGTCTTCGCCGTAGTGGTCGGCCAGGTGCCGCAGCACCGCGGCGACGCGATCGGCCCCCAGCGAGTCGGCCCAGGCCAGCGGGCCGCGCGGGTAGTTGACGCCCAGCGTCATCGCGAGGTCCACCGCCGCCGGCGTGGCCACTCCCTGCTGGACCGCGTCGGCCGCCTCGTTCGCGAGCATCGCCACCGTCCGCAGCACCAGCAGCCCCGGCACGTCGTCGAGGCGGCTGACGGCGACGCCCGCCGCCTGCAGCGCGCCGACGGCGGCGGCGTACGCCGCGTCGCCGCAGGTGTCAGCGCGTGCCACCGCGAGCCGCGAGGCGGTGGCGTAGTCGAACGCGAGGTCGAAGGCGACGATGTTAGGCGCGCCGGCCGCCAGCGCGATCGCCGTCGCCGTGCGGCCGTCGGACGGCACCAGCCGCGCTTCGCCGACGCCGATGGAGCCGCCGGGAAAGCGCGAGTCGGGACCGGCGCGCTCGACCGCCACGCCCGCCGCGGCGAGCCGATCGGCGACCGCCCCGGCCAGGCCCAGGTCCCCGTGGATCACGGCGCGCGAGGGCCGCGGCAACGATGCCTCGGTCGCCGGCGCGGGGGCGGGGGCGCCCGCGGCGTAGTCGTGGAAGCCGCGCCCGCTCTTGCGGCCGAGGAAGCCGGCGGCGACCAGCTCCGCCTGCACCACCGACGGCGTGAACCGCGGATCGTGGAAATAGGCCTCCCAGACGCTGCGGGTGACGGCGTAGTTGATGTCGTGGCCGATCAGGTCCATCAGCTCGCATGGGCCCATGCGGAAGGCGCCTGCGTCGCGCAGCACCGCGTCGAGCGTGGCCGCATCCGCGGCGCGCTCGCCCAGCAGGCGCAGCGCCTCGGCGTAGAACGGCCGCGCGCAGCGATTGACGATGAACCCGGGCGTCGACGCCGCGTGCACCGGCGTCTTGCCCCACCGGGTCGCGGTGGCGGCGATCGCGGCAGCCACCGCCGGGTCCGTCGCGAGGCCGGACACCACCTCGACCAGCGGCATCAGCGGCACCGGGTTGAAGAAGTGCATGCCGACGATGCGTCCGGGGCGCGCCCTCCCCTGCGCCAGCGCGGTGATCGACAGCGACGAGGTGTTCGACGCGAGGATCGCGTCGGCGTCGACCAGCGGCTCGAGCTGCGCGAACAGCGCCCGCTTGGCGGCCAGATCCTCGACGATCGCCTCGACCACCAGCCCGGCGACGCAGGCGTCGGCGAGCGTGCCGACGGTGACGATGCGAGCCAGCGCCGCATCGGCCTCCTCGCGCGTCAGCTTCGCCCGGTCGACCAGCCGGTCGAAGGTCGCGGCAAGCGTCTTCTTCGCCGCGTCGGCGGCGCCGAAGCGCGCGTCGTGCAGCTGCACCGGGTGGCCCGCCAGCGCGGCGATCTGCGCGATGCCGGCGCCCATGGTGCCGGCGCCGATGACGGCGACGGTTGCCGTCACCGGCAGCGCGGCGGCGCCACTCCCGCCCGTCGGAGCGGCAGTCGCGGCACGAGCAGTGGCGGAGGTCGGGCCGGCGGATGCAGTGGCCATCGCGTCGCCTTTCAGCGCCCGGTGAATTTCGCGGGCCGCTTGGCCATGAACGCGGCGACGCCTTCGCGGTAGTCCGCGCTGTAGCCGAGCTCGCGCTGCAGGTCGCGCTCGAGGTCGAGCTGCTGCTCCAGCGTGTGGTTGGCGGCGCCGTGCATGGCGCGCCGGGTGGCGACGAGTCCCAGCGTCGGCGCGGCGGCCAGGCCCGCGACGAGCCTTTCCGCGGCCGGCATCAGCTCGGCGTCGTCGACGCACTGCCAGATCAGCCCCCACGCCGCCGCCTGTTCCGCCGGCAGCTTGTCGCCGGTGTACGCGAGGCCCAGCGCGCGCGCGGTGCCGACCAGCTGCGGCAGCACGTAGGTGCCGCCCGAGTCGGGAATCAGCCCGATCCGGCTGAAGGCCTGGACGAACGATGCCGACTTCGCCGCCAGCACCATGTCGCAGGCGAGCGCCAGGTTGGCCCCCGCGCCGGCGGCGACGCCGTTGACGGCGCAGACCGTCGGCACCGGCAGGTTGCGCAGCGACAGGACCAGCGGCTTGTAGTTGCGCTCGATCGACGCGCCGAGGTCGACGGCCGCGCCGCCCGGCGCCACCGCGCGGTCCGACAGGTCCTGCCCGGCGCAGAAGCCGCGACCGGCGCCGGTGACGAGCAGCGCGCGGATCGCCGGCTCCGCCCGCACCTTCGCCAGCGCGTCGCGGACCTCGGCGTGCATCGCGTCGTTGAAGCTGTTGAGGCGGTCGGGCCGGTTGAGCGTCAGCCGCGCGACCCCGGCGTCGACGGCGAAGAGGATGTTCTCGTAGCTCATGGCAGGGGCACTCAGACGTGGCGACGATGCTGGACGACGCGGAAGCGCCCGGCGACGAACGCGGCATCGGTCAGCGCCGCGTTGGCCGCGGGATTGGCGCCGGTGCCGTGGAAGTCGGAGAAGGCCGCCGACTGGTTGACGAAGACGCCGCCGGTCAGGTTGATCGACAGCGCCACGCCGGCGTCCTCGGCGACCTCGACCGCCTTGGTGATCACCGCCTCGTCGGTCGAGTACAGCGACAGCGTCAGCGCGCCGTGCGCCTTCACCGCCGCACGGGCGATGGCGAGGCTCTCCTCGGTGGACGCGGTCGCGACGACGAAGGCGATCGGGCCGAACCACTCGGACAGGTACTTGTCGCGATCGGCGGCATCGAGCTTGACGATCAGCGGCGTGCGCACGTTGGCGAGCGGAAACGCCGGGTGCGGAATCCGCTGCGTGTCGAGCACGATCGGGCCGAGGCTGCGCGCCGCGTCGAGCCGCTGCGACACCCCTTCGTTCTGCACCGCGCCCAGCACCTCGACCGCGCGCGCCGGATCGGCCAGCAGCTTGGACACGCCTTCGGCGATCGCCGCCGCGACTTCGTCGAAGGTCTTGCGGCCGTCGGCGGTGTCGATGCCCCCACGGGGGATGTAGATGTTCTGCGGCGCCGTGCACATCTGCCCGGTGTAGAGCGACAGCGAGAAGCCCAGGTTGCGCGCGACCGCCTTGAGGTCGGCCGCCGAATCGACGACGACCTGGTTGACGCCCGACTTCTCGGTGTAGACCTGCGCCTGCCTGGCGTTGGTCTCGAGCCAGTTGCCGTTGGCGCTGCTGCCGGTGAAGTCGATCAGCTTGACTTCCGGCCGCAGCGCCAGCTGCTGCGCGGTCTGGTCGCCGGCCGCGTGCGCGACCAGCGTCACCACGTCGGGGTCGAAGCCGGCGTCGGCCAGCACTTCGCGGATGATGCGCACGCTGATCGCCAGCGGCAGGATCGCCGCCGGGTGCGGCTTGACGACGACGGCGTTGCCGGTGGCAAGGCTCGCGAACAGGCCCGGGTAGCCGTTCCACGTCGGGAAGGTGCAGCAGCCGATGACCAGCCCGACGCCGCGCGGCACGATGCGGAAGCGCTTCTCCATCCGCAGCGGCTCGTTCTTGCCCTGCGGCTTCTCCCACAGCGCGACCGCGGGCACCGGGCGCATCTCGTCCCAGGCGTAGGCGACGGCCTCGAGCCCGCGGTCCTGCGCGTGCGGGCCGCCGGCCTGGAACGCCATCATGAAGGCCTGCCCCGTCGTGTGCATCACCGCGTAGGCGATCTCGAAGCTCGCCTTGTTGATCCGCGCCAGCGCCTCGACGCAGACGCCGACCCACGCCTCGGGCCCGGCGGCGCGCCAGCCCGCGTGGGCCCTGGCCACGCCGGCGAACAGCGCGTCGAGGTCGGACTTCGGGTAGGTGACGCCGAGGTCGATGCCGTAAGGCGAGCGTTCGCCGCCGACGGTGCCCACGGTGCCCGGCTGGGTCAGGGGAAACGGCTTGCCGAGCAGCGCGTCGAACGCCGCCTTGCCGGCCTCCGCGGCGCCCTCCCCGTAGACCTTGGGGCTGGCCGACTCGGGATACGGGCTCCAGTAGCTGCGCTCGGCGATGGCCTGCAGCGCGCGCTCGATCGTTGCGCGGTGCTGTTCGAACATGGGGTGCGACACGGGAACTCCTGTGGGCGGCGGATGCGGGATTGAGCGGGAACTGCACGAATCGGCGGCGGCACGCGAAGCGGGCGCGGCAACCGGAAAACTCTAGCACGGGCCGCGCGCCGGCAGCACGCGCGCGCGGCCGGCCTGCGGCACACCGGGGCCGCCGGCCCGGCGCGGTCAGCCCATCCCCGTCTGGTCGTAGTCGATGACGACCTTGTCGGTGACGGGGTAGCTCTGGCACGAAAGGATGAAGCCGCGCGCGACTTCGTAGTCCTCGAGCGCGAAGTTGACGTCCATGTCGACCTCGCCTTCGACCAGCTTGCAGCGGCAGGTCGAGCAGACGCCGCTCTTGCACGAGTACGGCAGCTCGACGCCGTGCTTCAGGCCGGCCTCGAGGATGTTCTCCGTCGCCTTGTCCAGCGTGAACGACCGCGTCGCGCCGTCGAGGATCACCGTGACCTCGCACTGCGCGTGCCCGGGGTCGACCGCCTTCTGCGGCACGTGGACGTGCCTGGGCAGGCTGGTCGCGAAACGCTCGACGCGCACCTTCGCCTCGGACACGCCGCGGGCGGCGAGCGCCCCGGTGACGGACTCCATCATGCCCTCGGGTCCGCAGACGTAGATGGTGTCGATGCCGGCCAGGTCGACCCAGCGCGCGAGCAGCTGGTCGGCCTTCTCGCGGTCGATGCGCCCGTGCAGCAGGTCGATGTCCTGCGCCTCGCGCGACAGAACGTGGACGAGGTTGAAGCGCGCGAGGAAGCGGTCCTTCAGCCCCGCGAGCTCCTCCTTGAACATCACCGTGCCCGACGCCCGGTTGCCGTAGAACAGCGTGAACTCGCTCCGGGGCTCGCCCGAGAGCACCGTCTTGACGATCGACAGCAGCGGCGTGATGCCGCTGCCGGCGGCGAAGCCGACGTAGCGACGGCCGCGGACCGCGGCGGCGGCGTCGGCCAGGGCGCCGAAGTGGCCCGTCGGCGGCGTGGCTTCCAGCGCGTCGCCCGCCTTCAGCGTGTCGTTGGCCCAGTTCGAGAACACGCCGCCCGGATTGCGCTTGATCGCGATGCGCAGCTCGCCGTCGGCGGGCGCGGCGCAGATCGAATACGTGCGCCGCACGTCCGCGCCGCCGATGTCGGCGCGCACCGACAGGTGCTGGCCGGGCTCGAAGCGGAAGGCCTCGGCGAGCGCCGGCGGCACGGCGAAGGTGATGGCCACGGCGTCGCGCGTCTCGCGCTCGACGCGGGCGATCGGCAGTCGATGGAACTTGCTCATCGGTGGTGGTCCTCCCCCGGATTGCAGGCCGTCAATGCGGCTTGAAGTAGTCGAACGGCTCGAGGCAGGCCTCGCACCGGTAGTGCGCCTTGCACGCGGTCGAGCCGAACTGCGACACCAGCCGCGTGTTCGTCGCGCCGCAGCGCGGACAGGGGACGATCACCGCGGCGCGGCGCAGCGGGCTGATGCCGGCGACGTCGACGCGGCCCGACGCCGGCGCGTCGCCGGTCGGCGGCGCGATCCCGTACGCGCGGAGCTTGCGCTTCCCCTCCGGCGCGATCCAGTCGGTGGTCCACGCGGGCGCGAGCCGCACGTCGAGCCGCACGCGCGGCACGCCGAGCGCCGCCAGCGCCTCGCGGATGCCCGCCATGATCAGCTCGGTGGCCGGGCAGCCCGAGTAGGTCGGCGTCACGGCGACGACCAGCGTGTCGCCCTCGGCGCGATCGGTCGTCGCGGCCTCCCATTCGACGCCGCGGATGATCCCGAGCTCGACCACCGACACCGCCGGAATCTCCGGGTCCGGCACGCCGTTGAGCGCGTTCCAGATCGCCGCCAGCGAAGGCGGCGGCGACGAGGCCTCGGCCGACGCGACCGTCGCGGCGACGGCGCGCTGTTCCCGGGTCACCATGGCGTCGTCGTCATCGTGCGGCGCGCGCCTACCACTGCGCGTTCGGGTACGCGCGCGGCAGGAACTGCATCTCGGCCAGCAGGTGGCCCAGGTGCTCGGTGTGGACTCCCGCCTTGCCGCCCGGCCGCCTGACCCCCTGCATGTAGACGCCCTGCGGCACCGCCAGCGTGGCCTCGGCGAAGACGGCATCCACGTGCGCGCGCCACGGCGCCTCGAGCGCGCGGACGTCGGCGGCGATCCCCGCGGCGGCCAGATCCTGCTCCAGCGCATCGGCGTGGAACAGCTCGCCGGTGTACATCCACAGGCCGTCGACCGCCGCCTGCATCCGCGCCCGCGACAGGTCGGTGCCGTCGCCGAGCCGGATCATCCAGTCGCCCGAGCGCTCGACGTGATACGCGGCCTCCTTGGCGCTCTTGGCGGCGATCTCCGCGATCCGGGGATCGCCCGACTGCGCGAGCGCGCGCAGCAGCGGCAGGTGCCACGCGTCGAAGAAGAACTGGCGCACGATGGTCTCGGCGAAGCTGCCGTTCGGCTGCTCGACCAGCAGCACGTTGCGGAACGCGCCGGCGTCGCGCAGGAACGCGAGCTCGTCCTCGGTGCGCCCCTTGCCGCCGTCGCGCGCCTCGGCCTCGCCGGCGTACGACAGCCACAGCCGGGCCTGGCCCAGGAGGTCGAGGCCGACGTTGGTCAGCGCCATGTCCTCCTCGATGACCGGGCCCTTGCCGACCCATTCGCCGAGGCGCTGCGCGAGGACCAGCGGCGAATCGCCGAGGCGCAGCAGGTACGGGAACAATCCGTCGTCGCGGCTCATGGCGTCAGATGTGCTTCACTTCTTCGGGCATCGGGAAGAACGTCGGATGCCGGTAGACCTTGCTGTTGGCCGGCTCGAACAGCGGCTCCTTGTCGCCCGGCGACGACGCGGCGATGTCGGCCGAGCGCACCGCCCAGATCGACACGCCCTCGTTGCGACGCGTGTAGACGTCGCGCGCGTTCTTGATCGCCATCCCGGCGTCCGCCGCGTGCAGGCTGCCGACGTGCTTGTGCGCCAGCCCGTGCTGCGAGCGGATGAAGATTTCCCACAACGGCCATTCGCTGCTCATGCCAGTCTCCTCCGGTTGCCGCCGCTCACGCGGCCTTCGCCGCCGCCGCGCGCTTGTCCGCGTGCGCCATCGCCGCGTCGCGCACCCACTCCCCGTCCTCCCACGCCTTGACGCGCGTGGCCATCCGGTCGCGGTTGCAGGGGCCGTTGCCCTTGATCACCTGCGTGAACTCTTCCCAGTCGATGGCGCCGAAGTCGTAGTGGCCGCGCGCGGCGTTCCACCTGAGGTCCGGGTCCGGCATCGTGATGCCGAGGTAGTCGGCCTGCGGCACCGTCTGGTCGACGAAGCGCTGCCGCAGCTCGTCGTTGGAAAGGATCTTGATCTTCCACGCCGCCGACTGCGCGCTGTGCACGCTCTCGGCGTCGGGCGGCCCGAACATCATCAGCGACGGCCACCACCAGCGGTCGAGCGCGTCCTGCGCCATCGCCTTCTGCTCGGCGGTGCCGCGGGCCAGCGCCAGCATGATGTCGTAGCCCTGCCGCTGGTGGAACGACTCCTCCTTGCAGATGCGCACCATCGCCCGCGCGTACGGGCCGTACGAGCAGCGGCACAGCGGGATCTGGTTCATGATCGCCGCGCCGTCGACCAGCCAGCCGATCGCGCCGATGTCGGCCCAGGTCAGCGTCGGGTAGTTGAAGATCGACGAGTACTTGGCCTTGCCCGCGTGCAGGTCGGCGACGAGCTGGTCGCGCGTCACGCCCAGCGTCTCGGCCGCCGAATACAGGTAGAGGCCGTGCCCGCCCTCGTCCTGGATCTTGGCCATCAGGATCGCCTTGCGCTTGAGCGACGGCGCGCGCGTCACCCAGTTGCCCTCGGGCAGCATGCCGACGATTTCCGAATGCGCGTGCTGCGAGATCTGCCGGATCAGCGTGCGGCGGTACGCCTCGGGCATCCAGTCCTTGGGCTCGACCTTGACGTCGGCGTCGATGCGCGCCTGGAACGCGCGCTCCTCGTCCGACATCGCGGCCGCATCGACGACCTTGGTGAGGCCGGTATCGACCATCTGCGCGTACATCGCTCCTCCTTCGCCCCGGGGGCCGGCCCCGGCCGGCGGGTTCGCGGCGCGGTGGCGCCGGACGGTCCGGGGTAAGGGCAAAACGATACACTTCATCTTGCGAATGTGTAAAGTATGTATCATATTGACGTGATGCCCGACGATGCCACCGCGACCGCCCGCAAGCCCGGCCGGGCGACACCGACACCGCCTGCCGCCGACCCGCAGGTCGCGCGCTGGGTCCGGCGCCTGCTCGCGGACGCGCGGCCGCGGGCGTCGTCGCTGATCGTCACCGTCTGGGGCGACGCACTGGCGCCGCACGGCGGCACCGTCTGGCTGTCGACGCTGATCGGCCTGGTCGCGCCGTTCGGCATCAACGAGCGCCTGGTGCGCACCAGCGTGTTCCGGCTCGCCCGCGACGGCTGGCTCGCCGCCGAGGCCGCCGGCCGCCGCAGCCGCTACCGCCTGACCGCCGCGGGCGCCCAGCGCTTCGCTCAGGCGTATCGCCGCGTCTACACGCCGCCGGCCGAGCCCTGGGACGGCCACTGGGAGGTCGTGCTCGCGCCGCCCGACCGGGTGCCGTCCGCGCGACGCCGTCCGCTGCGGGCCGAACTGGCGTGGGCCGGCTTCGGCGAGTTCACGCCCGGAACGTGGGCCCGGCCGGCGCGCGCCGACGAGGCGCTGGCCAGGCTGGCGACGCTGCTCGACGACGAGCGCGCGCTGACGGTATTCGTGGCGCGCGATCGCGGACCCGTGGTCGCCATGGCCGGGGGATCGCCGATCGGGGCGGCGGCCCCCGCGGACTTCGGCGCGACGCTGGCGAGCCGCGCGCCGACGGTCTGGGAACTGGGGTCGCTGGCCGCCGACTACCGCCATTTCCTGGCGCGGTTCGGCAGCGTGGTCGAGGCGCTGCGCCGGCGGCCGGACGAAGCGCGCGATCCGGCGCAGACGTTCGCCGTGCGTACGCTGCTGGTCCACGAATACCGAAGGGTGCGGCTGCGCGATCCGCAGCTGCCGGCGGCGCTGCTGCCGCCGGACTGGCCCGGCGCCGCGGCGTACTCGCTGGCGCGGGCGTTCTACCGGCTCGCGCGGCCGGCGGCGGAGGCGCACCTCGAGGGCGCGTTCGCCGCCGGCGGCGAGAATCTTGCTCCGGCGCTGCCGGAGTTCCTGCTGCGGTTTCCCGACCCGGGCTGACCTACTCGTCGTCCTCGTCGAAGTCGTCGTCCTCGTCGTCGTCGTCTTCGCCGTCGTCGAGTTCGCCGTCCTCGTCGGGCTCGCCGATCGGCACCGGCTCGTCGCCGATGCCCGACGCGGGCCAGGAGGGCGTCACAGCGGCGGGATGCGCAGCACCTGGCCCGGATAGATCTTGTCCGGGTGCGACAGCATCGGCTTGTTGGCCTCGAAGATCACCGGATACTTGTTCGCGTCGCTGTAGTAGCTCTTGGCGATCTTGGACAGCGTGTCGCCGGAGACCACGGTGTAGTACTGCGCTTCCGGCGCGCTCTGGTCGACGCTCATCATGTCCTTGACCGCGCCGACGCCGGCGACGTTGCCGCAGCAGAGGACGATCTTTTCCCGCGTCGCCTGGTCGGGCGCCACGCCGAACACCGACGCCGCCGCCGATGCCCCGTCGAAGGTGACGGTGAGCCCGGTCGCGTTGAGGTTCTGCGACTTGACGTACGCGAGGATCGCGTCGGCCGCGGCGTCGTTCGCCGCCTGGATCTTGGCCGGATCCTGCGGCGCCGCGGCGGCTTCCGCCATTGCGGCCTTGGCGTGGCCCGTGCCGAACAGCTTCTCGCCGGCGCTTTTCATGAAATCGATGAGGCCCATTGCTTGCTCCCGTTGGTCGATGGGGTGCTTCGAGTGAATTGGTCGTCGCGAAGATGCGGTCCACGCATGACCGGCTGACGACAACGCAAGGATAACCCGGCGCGGGGTGCCGGTGGTCCTCTATAATTGGACCGTTCGCTCGACGTCGCCATGCCGGCTGCCGCGACCCGGCGCCGCAGCCGGGGGCCGCGCTTCAGTCCGCGCGTGCACCGGCCCCGACCCCCTGCAGCGCCCCGGTCGCCGGGTTTGCAGCCCGCCAACACCACCGCCTTCCGTGTCGCCCCCCCATACCACCACCGCCCGCCCGATCCGCCCCGGCTCCGCCGCCGCGTGGCAGGTGGCTTTGCGCCCGAAGACGCTGTGGATCGCCACGATCCCGGTGTTCGTCGGCACCGCCATTTCCTGGAGCGTCCACGACGCCTTCGCCGCCTGGGTCGCCGCGCTGGCGCTGGCCGGCGCGATCGTCGTCCAGGTCATCACCAACCTGCAGAACGACGTCGGTTATACCGCGCGCGGCGCGGAAACGGGCCGTCGCGTCGGCCTGCCGCGGGCGACCGCGCAGGGCTGGCTCGCGCCACGCGCGGTGCGCGGCGCGATCGTCGTCGCGGTGCTCGCTGCGCTGGCCATCGCCGCGCCGCTGGTCGCCTACCGCGACGGCTGGGTGATCGCGATCACGCTGGCGTCGATCGTCGCCGCGTACGCCTACATGGGCGGCCCGCGGCCGATCGCCTACACGCCGACGGGCGAGTTCGTCGTGTTCCTGTTCTTCGGCCTGATGGCCGTCTGCGGCACCGTCTACGTCCAGGCCGGGACCGTCGGCGCCATCGCCTGGATTGCCGGCACCGGCATCGGGCTGCTCGCCGCCGCGGTGCTCGTCGTCAACAACCACCGCGACAGCGCGCACGACGCGACCACCGGGCGCCGGACCTTTGCCGTCGTCTTCGGCGGCCGGGCGTCGTTTCGCCTGTACCTTTTCTGCACGCTGGTGCCGTTCGCGCTGGCCGCGGCGATGGCCGCGCTGGCGCGCTCGCCGTGGTACCTGCTGCCGCTGATCGCGCTGCCGCGCGCCGCGACGCTCGGCCGCGATCTGCTGCGCATGGCGCCGGGCCCCGCCTACAACGCCCTGCTCTTTCGCACGGTGATGCTCGAGGTCCTGTTCGGCGCGCTGCTGACCGTCGGCGCGGTGTTCGCGCGCCTCCACTGAACGGCCGCCGCTCCCCTCCCGCTCCTCCGCCTTCGCATCCTCCACCCCTGGCCGCCCGCCGCGGCCCGCCCGGACCTCCGATGACCTCCCCCTACCCGCACCTCCTCGCCCCGCTGGACCTCGGCTTCGCCATGCTCAGGAATCGCGTCGTCATGGGCTCGATGCACACCGGGATGGAGGATCGGTTCTGGCACTACGGCAGGCTCGCCGCGTTCTACGCCGAGCGCGCGGCCGGCGGCGCCGGGCTGATCGTGACCGGCGGGATCGCGCCGAACCGGCGCGGCTGGCTGCTGCCGATGGCCGGCGTGATGTCGAGCGTCGCGCACGTGCCCGCCCACCGCCGCGTGACGCGCGCCGTCCACGCCGCCGGGGGGCACATCGTGATGCAGATCCTGCACGCGGGCCGCTACGGCTACCACCCGTTCATCGAGTCGGCCGTCGACACCAAGAGCCCGATCACGCCGTTCAAGGCGAAGGCCATGGACGACGGGCGCGTGCGCACGGTGATCGGCGATTTCGCGCGCGCGGCGAAGCTCGCGCAGGCCGCCGGCTACGACGGCGTCGAGATCATGGGCAGCGAGGGCTACCTGATCAACCAGTTCCTGTCGCGGCGGGTGAACCAGCGCGACGACGGATGGGGCGGCTCGATCGACGGCCGGATGCGCTTCGCCGTCGAGATCGTCCGCGCGGTGCGCGCCGCCTGCGGGCCCGCGTTCATCGTCATGTTCCGGCTGTCGCTGCTCGACCTGGTCGAGGGCGGCAACACCATGGAGGAGACGATCGCCGTCGCGCAGGCGCTGGAGCACGCCGGCATCACGCTGCTCAACACCGGCATCGGCTGGCACGAGGCGCGGATTCCCACCATCGCCACCAGCGTGCCGCGCGCGGCGTTCAGCGCCGCCACCGGCCGCGTCAAGCGCGCGCTGCGCGTCCCGGTCGTCGCGTCGAACCGCATCAACACGCCCGAGGTCGGCGAGGCCATCATCGGCGGCGGCGACGCCGACCTGGTGTCGATGGCCCGGCCGTTCCTGGCCGACGCCGATTTCGTCGCCAAGGCCGCGGCCGGCCGTGCCGGTACGATCAACACCTGCATCGCCTGCAACCAGGCGTGCCTCGATCACACCTTCGCCAACCAGATGGCGACGTGCCTCGTCAATCCGCGCGCCGGGCGCGAGACCGAGCTCGTCTACCGGCCGACCACCGCGCCGAAGAAGGTGGCCGTCGTCGGCGCCGGCATGGCGGGCCTCGCCTGCGCGACCATCGCCGCCGAGCGCGGCCACCAGGTCACGCTGTTCGAGGCGGCCCCGGACATCGGCGGCCAGTTCAACATGGCGATGGCGGTCCCCGGCAAGGAGGAGTTCCGGGAGACGGTCCGCTACTTCCGCCATCGCGTCGCCGACACCGGCGTGGTGCTGAAGCTCGGCCACAAGGTGCGGCCGGGCGAGCTCGACGGCGAGTTCGACGAGATCGTCGTCGCCACCGGCGTCGTGCCGCGTCTGCCGCCGCTCGAGGGCGTCGACCATCCGAAGGTGCTCACGTATCCGCAGGTGCTGCGCGACGGCGTGCCGGTGGGCCGCAGGGTCGCCGTCATCGGGGCCGGCGGCATCGGCGTCGACGTCTGCGCGTTCCTGCTCGCCGCGCACTCGCCGCAGCCGGTCGCCGAGTGGTGCGCCGAATGGGGTGTCGACCTGACCGGCGCAAAGCCCGGCGGACTCGTCGAGCCTGCGGCTGCGCATCCGTCGCGCGAGATCTGGCTGCTCAAGCGCTCGCCCGGCGCCGGGCGCATGGGCGCGGGACCCGGCAAGACCACCGGCTGGGTGCACCGGATCGAGCTCAAGCGCAACGGCGTGAAGATGCTGGCCGGCGTCGAGTACGTGAAGGTCGACGACGCGGGACTCCACATCCGCGTCGACGGCCGCGACGAGGTGCTGCCGGTCGATCACGTGATCCTGTGCGCGGGCCAGGAGCCGGTGCGCGACCTCGCGCCGGCGGGCCCCGACGGCGCGCGGCCGAAGCACGTGCACGTCATCGGCGGCGCCGACGTCGCCGCGGAGCTCGACGCCAAGCGCGCGATCCGGCAAGGCGCCGAGCTGGCGGCGCGGCTCTAGCGGACCATCACCCCCGGCGCCGACGTCGCGGCCCGATGCGCGGCCGCCCCCCGGACCGTCCGGCCGCACCCGCAGGGCGGTCGCGCCGACCTCCACCACCTCCTCACCGGAACGAATCCACCATGCCCACCATCGACACCGCCGCCCTTCGCCAGCTCTTCCTCGACGCGCACACGCAGAACGGCTGGCGCGACGAGCCGGTGACCGACGCCGAGCTCCGGCAGCTGTACGACCTGATGAAGATGGGGCCGACGTCGGCCAACTGCTGCCCGGCGCGGATCATCTTCGTGCGCTCGCCCGAGGCGAAGGCGCGGCTGCTGCCCTGCATGGCGGCGGGCAACGTCGAGAAGACGCGCACCGCGCCGGTCACCGCGATCGTCGGCTACGACCTCGAGTTCTACGAGAAGCTGCCGCAGCTGTTCCCGCACACCGACGCGCGCAGCTGGTTCGCCGGCAAGGCCGAGCACAGCGCCGCCACGGCGTTCCGCAACGGCTCGCTGCAGGGCGGCTACTTCATCCTCGCGGCGCGCGCGATCGGCCTCGACTGCGGGCCGATGGGCGGATTCGTCCACACCAGGGTCGACGCCGAGTTCTGGGCCGGCACCCGGGTGACGACCAATTTCATCTGCAACCTCGGGCACGGCGATCCGGCGCTGGTGCGGCCGCGCGGCCCGCGGCTGCGCTTCGACGAGGCCTGCGCGATCGCCTGAGTGCGACGGCCGGCGGCGCGCCTGCGGCAAGCCGCCGCGGGCTGTCGCCTCGCCGATTGCACGCGGTAACCAGGCGGTTAATAATCGGGCATGCCGGCCCGCCGGACCCCCCCCGCCCGCACCGCCTCCGCGACCTCCGCCGCGCCTGCCGAGAGGCGCCCGCAGCGCGATTCCGCGCGCACGCGCTCGGCGATCCTCGCGGCGGCCAAGCACGAGTTCGCGCGCCACGGCCTCGGCGGCGCGCGCGTCGACCGCATCGCGGAGCGGGCGAAGACGAACAAGCGGATGCTCTACTACTACTTCGGGAACAAGGACGACCTGTTCCTCGCGGTGCTGGAGCGGGCCTACGAGCACATCCGCGTCGAGGAGCAGGCGCTGCACCTCGAGGGCCTGCCGCCCGCAGCGGCGATCAGCCGGCTGGTCGCGTTCACCTGGGACTACTTCCTGCGCCACCCGGAGTTCCTGTCGCTGCTCAACACCGAGAACCTGCATCGCGCCGAGCACCTCAAGCGCTCGGCCAAGATCCGCGCCCTGCACTCGCCGCTGGTGGCACTGCTGTCGGCGCTCCTTGACCGTGGTGCGCGCGAGGGCGTGTTCCGCCGCGGCGTGGACCCGGTCCAGCTCTACATCTCCATCGCCGCGCTCGGGTATTTCTACCTGTCGAACAACGCCACGCTGTCGCAGATCTTCGGACGCAACCTCCGGAGCCGGGCGGCGCTGGCCGAACGGCTCGGCCACGTGACGGCGATCGTCCAGGGCTACCTCGCGCGACCTTGAGGCCCGTGCTTGCGTCGCCCCCTGCCGCAGCGCTATGCTAATTAACCAGACGGTTAGCTCACTCGCCCGATTTCCGGCGGGGCCGGCGCGCAACTCGCGCGACGGCCCCGCCCGTCTAGCCACCCCCACCCGGAGGAACCCATGGACCACAGCAAACGCACCCTGATGACGGCGGTCGCCGCCGCGCTCGCTTCGCTCGCCTTCGCGCTTCCGGCGCACGCCCAGGCCACCTGGAAGCCGACGAAGCCCATCACGATCATCGTGCCGTGGGCCGCCGGCGGCTCCACCGACCAGGTGACCCGCGTCACCGCCTCCGAAATCGAGAAGGCGCTCGGCCAGAAGGTTGTCGTCGTCAACCAGCCCGGCGCCTCGGGGTCGATCGGCACCAAGAACGCGCTCGAGGCCCCGAAGGACGGCTACACCTGGACCGCCGGCGCGGCGCAGGACCTGGGCACGTACGCGGTGCTGGGCATGCTCGACACCAAGATCGGCGACTGGGCGCTCTTCCTCAACGTCGCCAACGTGTCGACGCTGTCGGTGAACCCGAACACGCCGTACAAGACGCCGACCGAGCTGATCGACGCGATGAAGGCGAAGCCGGGCGCGATCAGCGTCGCAACGGCGGGCGTCAACTCCAGCGGCCACAGCGCGATGGAGGCGATCGCCAAGGCCACCGGCGTCAAGTACAAGCACGTCACCTACGACGGCGGCAACCCGGCCGTCGTGGCCACCGTCGCCGGCGAGACCGACGCGACGTCGCAGCTGACGGTCGAGCAGGCGGAGATGATCCGCGGCAAGAAGCTGCGCGCGCTCGCCGTCATCGGCGACAAGCCGGTCGAGCTCGACGGCTACGGCGTCATCGAGCCGCTGACGAAGTCGGTGCCCGGCTTCAAGTCCCCGGCCAACTACTTCGGCATCTTCATTCCGAAGGGCGTGCCGCCGGAGGTAATCGCGACGGTCGAGAAGATCTGGGCCGAGCAGATCGCGAACTCGACGGCGCTGAAGCAGTACGCGACCAGCCGCGGCGCGCAGTTCGCCCCGTACGCCGGCGCCGAAGCGCAGAAGGCGGTGTTCCCGGCGGTGCAGGCCAATGCGTGGTCGGCCGCCGACACCGGCAAGGCGAAGGTCGCCCCCGACACGCTGGGCATCCCGCGTCCGTAGCCAAGCCGCAACCGCAAGGCCGGCGCCCGCGCGGACGCCGGCCTTTCGCTGCAGGAATCACCCCGTGTCCCCTCCCCTGAGTCTATCCGTCGTCGCCGCGGCGCGACCTGCAGGGCGGCATCGTCTGGATGACGCTCGGCTGCGTCGTCGTCGTGCTGTCGTGGCAGATGGACCGGATGACACAGCAGGGCGCGACGCTGCACACGGCACCGGGACTGTGGCCCGGCATCGTCGGCAGTCTGCTGGCGATGCTGGGCGGCGTGCTGGCGCTGCGGTCGGTCCGCCGCGCGCGGCGCATCGGCTGGGACGCCGCCGAAGCGGACGACACCGACTACGCGCCGCTGTCGAGCTTCGCGCTCGCGGCTGGAATGTTCATGGTCTACGCAGTGCTGCTGGTCGGGCGCGGCCTGCCGTTCTGGCTCGTCACCGCCGCCTTCGTCACCGCGTTCGTGTTCCTTTTCCAGCATGCGAAGCGCAAGGCCGAGGGCAAGCTGGTCCGCGGCGCCGTCGTCGCGCTCGCCTGCGGCGTGCTCACGGCGCTCGTCGTCACCTTGCTGTTCGAGCAGCTCTTCTACGTGCGGCTGCCGTAGCCGGCCGCCGCGATCCCGGACCCCGCGCCACGCCATGTTCGACGGCCTCATCGCCTTCGGTCACTCGATCTGGAGCTTCTGCGACCCGTTGAGCCTCGGCCTGATCCTCCTCTCGTCGCTGGTCGGCGTCATCATCGGCGCGCTGCCCGGGCTCACCGCGACGATGGGCGTCGCGCTGATGACGACGCTGACGATCAAGATGCCGTCGAGCCAGGCGCTGCTGGTGCTGATCTGCACCTACGTCGGCGCGATCTACGGCGGCTCGCGGTCGGCGATCCTGCTCAACATCCCCGGCACGCCGGCCTCCGCCGCGGCGTGCCTCGACGGCCACGCGCTGGCGAAGCAGGGCCTCGCGGGCCGCGCGATGGGCATCGCGACGTCGGGCTCGGTGCTGGGCACGCTGATCGGCATGTTCTTCCTCGCGCTGTTCACGCCCGTCCTGGGCAACCTCGCGCTCAAGTTCGGCGCCTACGAGTTCTTCTGGCTGGCGCTCTTCGGCGTGATCATCGCCGGCACGCTGACCGGCGACGACCCGCTCAAGGGCTGGATCGCCGGACTCGTCGGCATCTTCAGCGCCGCCATCGGCCAGGAGGGGATCTACGCCTACGACCGTTTCACGTTCGGCAGCCGCGACCTCGCCGGCGGCCTGCAACTCGTCCCCGCGCTCGTCGGCGCGTTCGGCTTTGCCGAGCTGCTGATGGCGGTGCGCGAGCGGGCCGCACCGGTGAAGATCAACCCCTTCGACTCGGTGATCCCGAAGCTGCGGGACGTCACCCAGTATTGGCGGACGATCCTGCGCTCCGGCATCATCGGCACGTTCATCGGCATCCTGCCCGGGGTGGGCGAGGACGTCGCGGCGTGGTCGTCCTACGCTGCCGCGAAGCGCGTCAGCAAGGAGAAGGAGCAGTTCGGCAAGGGTTCGATCGACGGGCTGATGGCCGCCGAGACCGGCGACAATGCGTGCGTGCCGGGCGCCGTGATTCCCGTGCTCACGCTGGGCATTCCGGGTTCCGCGCCGGCCGCCGTGCTGATGGCGGCGATGCTGATCCACGGCGTGCGACCCGGCCCGATGATCATGATCGAGGCGCCGACCTTCGTCTACGACGTCGTCGCGATGATGATGTTCGCGACGCTGGCCATACTGCTTTACGGCCTGACGCTCACCAATCTGCTGATCAAGGTGCTGATGGTCCCCAAGCCCATCATCCTGCCGATCATCTTCGTCCTGTGCGTCGTCGGTTCGTACGCGATCTCGCAACGGCTGTTCGACGTCTGGGTGATGCTGTCGTTCGGCGTCCTGGGCTACGCGCTGCGGCGCCTCAAGTACCCGGTCGCGCCGCTGGTGCTCGGCATCGTGCTCGGCGACCTGATGGAAAAGGGCTTCCGCCGCGGGCTGGTGCTGTCCGACGGCGAACTCACGCCGTTCTTCACGCGGCCGATCTCCGCGGTGCTCTGGATCACGATCGTAATCGTCATTGCCTTCAAGATCCCCGGCGTCGGCGACCGTCTGGGCCGGCTGTTCCGGCGGCGGGCGAAGCCGGCGGCCGGATAGGCGATGCGCGTCGCCGCAGCCTGCAAGGCGCATGCCGGGCGCGCGACCGCGGCATCACGCGGCGGCCACGCCGGGGCGGACGCCGTCCCGTTTCGAAACTGACGGAGCTTGCGACGATGGGCGAACGACGGCTTGGCATCATCATGAACGGCGTGACGGGTAGGATGGGGATGAACCAGCACCTCATCCGCTCGATCGTCGCGATCCGCAGCCAGGGCGGCGTCGCGCTCGCCGACGGCGATCGCGTGATGCCCGACCCGATCCTCATCGGCCGCAACGCCGAGCGGATCCGGGCGCTGGCGCAGGCGCACGGCATCGCGCGTTTCGGCACCGACATCGACGCCGCGCTCGCGAATCCCGACGACACCGTCTTCTTCGACGCCGCGACGACGCAGGCGCGGCCCGGGCTGCTGCAGCGCGCGATCGCCGCCGGCAAGCACGTCTACTGCGAGAAGCCGATCGCGACCAGCCTCGGCGAGGCGCTCGACCTCGCCCGCGCGGCGGAACGCGCCGGGATCAAGCACGGCGTGGTGCAGGACAAGCTGTTCCTGCCCGGCTTGATGAAGCTCGCGATGCTCCGCGAGGCGGGGTTCTTCGGCCGCATGCTGTCGGTACGCGGGGAATTCGGCTACTGGGTGTTCGAGGGCGACCTGCAGCCGATCCAGCGGCCGTCGTGGAACTACCGCGCCGAGGACGGCGGCGGCATCATCCTCGACATGCTCTGCCACTGGCGCTACGTCCTCGACAACCTGTTCGGCGAGGTGAAGAGCGTCTGCTGCCGCGGCGCGACCCACATTCCCGAGCGCTGGGACGAGCAGGGCCGGAAGTACCGCGCAACGGCGGACGACGCCGCGTACGCGATGTTCGAGCTCGACGGCGGCGTCGTCGCGACGATCAACAGCAGCTGGTGCACGCGCGTCCGGCGCGACGACCTCGTCACTTTCCACGTCGACGGCACGCACGGCTCCGCCGTCGCGGGGCTCACCGACTGCAGGACCCAGTCGCGCGTCAACACGCCCAAGCCGGTGTGGAATCCCGACCTGCGGCAGGCGATCGACTTCCTCGGCGGCTGGCAGGAAGTGCCCGACACGACGACCTACGACAACGGCTTCAGGACGCAGTGGGAGCACTTCATCCGCCACGTCGTCGCCGACGCGCCGTTCCCGTGGACGCTGCGCGAGGGCGCCAAGGGCGTCCAGCTGGTCGAGTGCGCGCTGGCGTCGTGGCGCGACCGGCGCTGGGTCGACGTCCCGCCCCTCGCCGCTTAGGTCCGCGCGCCGGCGATGATCGCCCCCGACCCCGCCCTGCTCTCGCTCAACACCGCGACGGTCCGTGCGCAGTGGACGCTCGCGCAGATCATCGATGGCTGCGCGCGCCACGGCATCCGCCGGATCTCGCCGTGGCGGGATCAGGTGGCGAAGGACGGCCTGCACGCGACGGCGGCGCACCTGCGCGCGACTGGGCTGGAGCTTTCGGGGTACTGCCGGGGCGGGATGTTCCCCGCGCCCGACGCCGCCGGCCGTGCCGCAGCGCGCGACGACAACCGCCGCGCGGTCGACGAGGCGCTGACGCTCGGCGCGCCCTGCCTGGTGCTGGTCGTCGGCGGCCTGCCGAAAGACGCCGACGGGACGCCGGTTTCGAAGGACCTCGCCGGCGCGCGGGCGATGGTGCGCGACGGCATCGCCGAACTTCTCGACTACGCGCGTCCGGCCGGCATGCCGCTGGCGATCGAGCCGCTGCACCCGATGTACGCGGCGGACCGCGCCTGCGTGAACACGATGGCGCACGCCAACGCCCTGTGCGACGAGCTGGGCGACGGGCTGGGCATCGCCGTCGACGTCTACCACGTCTGGTGGGATCCCGACCTCGCGCGGGAGATCGAGCGCGCCGGGCGGGCGCGCGCCGCCGACGGGACGTCGCGGCTCCTGGCGTTCCACCTCTGCGACTGGCTGGTGCCCACGCACGACCTGCTGCTCGACCGCGGCATGATGGGCGACGGCGTCATCGACCTGCCGCTGATCCGATCGTGGATGGAGACCGCCGGCTACCGCGGCGCGCACGAGGTCGAGATCTTCTCGGCGAACCACTGGTGGAAGCGTGACCCGGACGAGGTCCTCGCCACCTGCAAGGCCCGGCACGCCACCGCCTGCTGACGGCGCCGCGAGTGCGCGCCGGCACGCGACCGCTGCCCGCGGGCCCGGTCGCGGCCGGATCTCGTCGACTCGCCGATGTCAGATGCGGAAGAACGCGTAGTACGGCTCGTCGCGCGCCATCCGCCGGATCAGCAGCGCGAGTTCGCGGGCGTGATAGTCGCCCCACATCGACGATTCGCCGCACGGGATCTTCCGCCCTTTGGGCACGTGGTCCCAGCCGTTCGGCCGGTGATAGACCGAGTGCAGCAGCAGGCCCTGGTGCTTCGGATCGGTCGACAGGTACGGCTCGGCGAACAGCGTCCGCGCCGTCGTCAGGCCGGCCGCGAGGTAGCGTCTGCCGGCGCGCGCGTCGCCGTGCGCGCCCAGGAACACGCCCAGCCGGATCAGTCCCTGCGCGGCAATCGCGGCCGCCGAGCTGTCGACGGGCTCGTGATCGTTGAACGGGTCCGCGGGCCGGTCGAGGTAGCTGCCGAGGTGCGCGAGTCCGGGTGCGCCGGTATCCCAGTACGGGACCCCGCAGGTCGGCGTGTACTCGATGTAGAAGTCGGCGGTCGCGCGCGCCGCGGCGACGTAGCGCGCCAGCAACGCCTTCCGGCCGCCGAAGGGCTTGAGCTCGGCGTCCTTCAGCGTGTCGAGGAACTCGATCTGCTCGGCGTACCCGGTCAGCACCCACGCGAGCCCACGGGTCCAGGTGGTGAACGGCGAGTAGCCCTGCTGGCTGGACGGGCAGCGGTACGACCCGTCGTTCAGGTTGAACACCGACTCGTGCGCCACGCGGCCGCGCACGTCGTAGGCGTCGCGTCCCTCGCCGAAGTAGACGTTGTAGCGCGCGTTGGTGTCGGCGTGCTGGACGAGGCGCTGCAGCAGCGAGATCCGGCGGTCCCGCTCGCCCATCAGCGCATGGCCGAGCTGGTGGCCGAGCGCCAGCGAGCGCAGCGAGCGCATGGTGTCGGCGAACAGCGAGTGCGGCCCGTTGAACGAGCGGATGTAGCCCAGCCCGTCGGGCAGCTCGGTCCAGCGCGCCGCCTGGACCGCCCCCGACAGCTTCAGCGCGAGCTGGTAGAACGAAATCTCCCATTCGTCGGCCACGACGCGCCCCTCGTGCGCAAGGCGCAGCAGGTTGCCGTAGGTGGAGACGTTGTTGAAGCCGTGGTCGTGGACGCCGACGTGGCTGACGTGGCTCGCCATGTGGCGCACCGTATTGCGCCGGCCGAGCTCCAGCATCTTCGGGTCGTCGGTCGCGTCGAACTGCAGGATCGCCGAGCCGAACTGGAACCCCTGGGTCCACTCGGTCCAGCCGCGCGAGGTGTAGCGGCCGGCCGCGGTGAACACCGGCGTGCCGGCCGACGGGGTCCAGTGCTTCTCGACCAGCGCGATCTTCCGGGCGGAGAGCTCGAACAGGCGCTCGACCGGACCTGCGAGCGATTGCGGGGAGATCTTGGCGTCGATGCGGATCATGGAAGTTCCGGAATGGTTGCAGCGCTACAGGCGGCGGACGTGGAAGCCGCCATCGAGATGGATGACGTCGCCGGTGGTGAACGGGAAGTTCCCCGCCAGCACCGCGCGAACCGCGCGCCCCACGTCCTCGGCGGTTCCCCATCGCCGCTGCGGGACGAGACCTTCGGCGATAAGCTTGTCGTACTTCTCCTTCACCCCGGACGTCATGTCGGTCGCCATGATCCCGGGACGCAGCTCGAGCACCTGCACGCCCTGGTCGGCGAGCCGCACGGCCCACAGCTGCGAGGTCATCGCCAGACCGGCCTTCGAGATGCAGTACTCGCCGCGGTTCACCGACGCGGTGTCGGCCGAGATCGACGTGACGAACACGATCTTGAATCCACCCGGGAGGGCCGGGGCGTACGGCTTCGCCAGCCAGTGGTTCGCCACCGCCTGGGTGAGAAAGTACGGCCCCTGGAGATTGACGCGCAACACTTCCTCGAACGACGCTTCGGTCGTCTCCGTCAGGTCCGCCCGCACCCGCGGCGCAATGCCGGCGTTGTTGACCAGCGCGTCCAGCCTTCCGAAGGCATCCAGCGTCTGCGCGAGGATCGCCGCGCGGTCCCCGGGGCGGCCGACGTCGCCCTGAACCGCGACGAATGCCTGCCCGGGATTCGCGGCCGCGCGCCGGCACAGCTCGGCGGTCTCCGCGGCGGCCGCGGCGTTGCTCGCGTAGTTGATCGCCACCGACAGTCCCTGCGCGGCGGCTTCGACGGCGACGCCGCGGCCGAGCCCGCGGCTCGCGCCGGTGACCAGGACGACGGGAACTGGATGCATCGGGTGGTCCTCGAGCGTTGACGATGCCACCGGCGATCCGCGCGGCCGGTGGTGCCCCGGTGGTGCCTGATTCTATGCCGCCGCGGCGGCCACCGGTAGGGCCGTGCCCTGCCCGGGATCAGCGGGTCGCCAGCGCCAGCGCCTGGGTCGTCGTGTAGTACTTCGCCAGCATGCTCGGAACCTCCCACGCGGGAAGCGCCCCCTCCGCCACGTAGCGAAGGAACTGCTCGGTGACCTGGCCGAAGTGGGCTTCGTGGCCGACGTGGTACGACGCCGGCGCGATCACTTCCCACCCGCTCCGCGAGCGCTCCAGCGTGACGCCGGGATACTTCGCCTGCACTGCGGGCAGCGACCGCTCGAGCGCCCCGGCGAAATCCTGCAGGTCCGCACCTTCCACCGGCTCGATGGTCAGCGTCGGCCGATACGCTTCCTCGCGGCCCTGGCGGATCACCAGATTCGCCTTCGAGCCGCGCATGACCGACGAGTGCGTGTCGCCCGCGCCGGGAGGCGCCTCGAAATTCCAGCGCACCGAGACCTTCGCGTGCACCCCGCGAATGGCGTAGTCGATCTCGCCGTTGGCGTAGGTGTGCAGGCATCCGTCGGCCTGCACGTCCTTGCGCAGGAAGGCGGGGAACTCGCCCAGCTGCGTGACCTGCGCGAACTGCGCGGGCGTGATCTCGGTGGGCCAGCGTCGCGCGCTTCCGATCGTGATGTCGGTGCGATAGTCCAGCACCTGGTCGGGGAAGCACTCCCATTGCACGAGGTCGACGAGGTGGGTCGTGATGTCGACGAGGCCCTCCCCCTGCTGCGCAGTGTCGAAGAACCACGCGGGCCGCTTGACCGGAACGCCGGAGACCTGCTTGCAGAAATGGTGGACGCTCTCCTTGGTCACGGCCGGATGCGCCGCGGTGCCTTGCACCAGGCCGCCGAAGACCCCGGGGATGGTCGAGAACTCCTTCTGCAGCATCGTCGTGATCTCGTGCCGCTCGGTCATGATGTCGTAGAGCAGGACGCCCCGCTCCCGCGCGACCGCGAACGCCCGGATCAGGGCGTCGAACCCCGCCGCGTCGATGCCATCGGCTTGTCGGCGAGCGTGTGGTACCCCGCCTCGACCGCCCTGCTCAGGTACTCGGTCTTGCGCAGGTTGTTGCCGGAAATGACCGCCACGTCGCCGCTGTGGTCGGCGACGAACCGCTCGAGGAAGTCCGGGCCGGCGTGCACCAGCAGGCGCCAGCGCGTCGGGTCCGTGGGCCGCGCGTTGTACGCCGCGATCTTCTCCAGGTAGTCGTCGAGATCGGGCCCCGCCGCGGCATAGACGTGGACGGTGTCGTCGATGTCGGCGTACCGGTTCTTTTGCACCAGCGCCGCGTGGAAGTGGCCGGGATCCAGGATGACGAGCTTCATCGTTGGTCGATTCCGGTGGGTCAGCTGCGCAGGATCAGGTAGATGCCGAGCCCGACCATCGCCAGCCCGCTCAAGAGCTTCAGGAACCGGCCCTCCTTTTCCTGCAGCCGGTGCTTGGACAGCATCACGACGCCGATCGTCAGCACGATGATGTCGTCGAGCATGTACGCCAGGATGTAGAGCAGCAGGTAGCCATAATACGCCGCGGTGTCCAGCTGCTTCAGCGTCAGTATCCGCGTGAACAGCGCCGGGAATCCCGACGTGCAGAGGAACTCGACGACCTGCACCAGCAGGCCCAGGATCACCGTGCCGATCAGCGCTGCGGCGAGGTTGTCCGCGTGCAGGATCGCCCGCATCCGCGCGTAGATGCCCGGCTTGGCGCTGTCCGGGATCGACAGCGAGATGCCCCGGCCGAACGCGACGACGTCCTTGAGGTTGATCAGGCCGGCGACGATGGCGAGACCGGCAATCACCAGTTCCGACGCCCGGGACAGCCCGATGAACAGGAACAGGTTGAGCCACGCCGCCATGAACGCGAAGTAGGCGATGCCCTCGACCAGGACGAAGGTGCCGGCGATGGCCACCATCCGCTTGCGATCGTTGAGCGGGGCCAGCAGCGAGATCATCAGGAGCAGCACCCACATCGAGCACGGATTGAGGCCGTCGAGCAAGCCCATCGCGACGGTGAACAGCGGCAGGCCGACGTCGTCGAGCGAGATCGTCCGCCCGAACAGCGTGACCTCGAAATCCGACGCGTCCGCCGCCGGCGCCGACTCCGGTCCGGCCGCACAGGAAAGGCTCTCCTCCGCCTCGCAGGCACCGGCACCGTCGGCTCCCGCGGGCGGTTGGCCGGCGACCGGCTTGCGTGCCAGCGCGTCGCGGATCAGCCGGTCGGTGTTCGCCTCCGGGGAGTAGCCGACGATCAGCTGCCCGCCGGCGAACACCGCCGGGACGCGGACATTGCCGGTCCCCTGTGCCTTCGCGATGTCCTTCAGCCGGGCCAATGCGGCGGGGTCCTTGCCCACGTCGCGAATGCTGATGACGAGTTGCGGCCGCTCCTTGCCCAGCGCGGCGAGGAAGACCTCCGCCTTGGCGCAATGCGGGCAGCCTTCGCGGACGAAGGCCTCGACATCCGCGGGGCGCTCGACGCCGGGGGGAACCGCGGCAGGCGCCGCGACCGCCGGGGTCGCGGCCGCCGCCGCAGCGGCGGCGATCCATGAGCCGGCATGGTGCGCCGGGATCGAAGCGGCTGCCGGCAGTGCCGACGTCGCCACAACGGCGATCAGCAGCAGCAGGGTTCCGCCACGAAGCGGGATTCGGGTAAGCGACATCGGCATCCTTGCCTGGCGCACACGGAGGCCGTGCCACGCGTTGATCCGTTCCGAACGAATTTTACCCTCGCCCCCGCGCGCCCACGCCCCGGATTCCTTGCTCAGGATCAACCAGCGCGCTCGTAACGACACGGTGCCGGTGGGCGACGACGGAAACCGTCGCCGCCGGCGCGTAAAATCGCCGCCATGGCCACCGTGGAACTGGTGCTCGCGCTGCTCGCCGCCGTCACGCTCGGCGGCGCCATCGTCAAGTGGACGCCGTTTCCGCTGCCGATCCTGCTGGTCGTCGTCGGCGCGGCGATGTCGTTCGTCAGCGGCTTCGAAGCGACGCGCGTCGACCCGCAGCTCTTCCTGCTGCTTTTCATCCCTCCGATCCTGTTCGCGGACGCCTACGCGCTGCCGCGCCGCGACTTCGTCCGCGTGCTGAAGCCGGTGCTGCTGCTCGCGCTGGGACTGGTCGTGCTCACCGTCGTCGCGATCGGCTACCTGTTGCACTGGCTGATCCCCGGAATGCCGCTGGCCGTCGCGTTCACGCTCGGCGCGATCGTGTCGCCGACCGACGCCGTCGCCACCGTCGCGACGACCGAGACGCTGCCGCTGCCGGCGCGCGTCGTCCACATCGTCAACGCCGAGAGCCTGCTCAACGACGCGTCGGGCCTGGTGGCGTTCAAGCTCGCGGTCGCCGCGGCGGCGACGGGCCTGTTCTCGTCGGCGCAGGTCGCCGGGCAATTCGTGATCCTGGCCGGCGGCGGCATCGTCGTCGGCATCGCCGTCGAGTGGGCCGGGCGCCAGCTGTGGCGACGACTGCTTCGCAACGACGCCGGCGACCCCACGGTGCAGTCGCTGCTGACCGTGCTGATGGCCTACGCCGCGTACATCGTCGCCGAGGCGCTGGACGTCTCGGGCATCCTCGCCGTCGTCGCCGGGGGCCTGTGGGCCAGCGGGCAGGAACTGATGGAGCTCACGCCGCAGGCGCGTCGGCACCTGCGCGAGGTGTGGCGCGTCGTGCAGTTCGTCCTCAACGGCCTCGTGTTCGTGCTGCTTGGACTGCAGCTGCGGGAGATGATCGCCGGCGTGTCCGCGTACGAGCCGCTGGCGCTGGTCGAGTACGCGCTGGTGCTCTGGCTCGCCCTGATGGCGCTACGCCTCGCCTGGGTCTATGCCTCGGCGTACCTGCGCTTTCGCACGCGCTGGGGCTGGGCGGGCGACCGTCGCGGGCCCGATCCGAGGCGAGTGTTCCTGGTCGGCTGGGCGGCGGTCCGCGGGTCGATCACGCTCGCGACGGCGCTTTCGGTGCCGTACCTGACGTCTGCCGGCACGCCGTTCCCTTACCGCGACCTGGTCGTGTTCCTCGCGGCGTCAACGATCATCCTGACGCTGGCGCTGAACGGCGTGCCGCTGCCCTGGATCATCCGCAAGCTGAACCTCACGGAAGACGACGGCGCGGCGATCGAGGAGCAGACGGCCCGCGTCGAGGCGGCGCGCGCCGGCGCGCGCGCCGTCGAGCGCGCGCTGACCACGCTGGTCCAGCCCGAGGACGTCATGTTCGGCAACCAGCTGCTGCGCGAGTACGAAGGGCGTGTCCAGTTGCATGGATCCGACCCGGTGCAGTCGGAAGCACGCGGCAACCGTGTCGCGATCCGGCGCCAGCTCCGGCTCGCCGCCATTGCGGCGGAGCGCGCGAAGCTGCACCAGATGCGCGACGGCGACGTCATCAACGACGAGACCCGCCGCGTGATCGAGTCCGAGCTCGACGAGCGCGAGATGCTGGCGACTTCGACGACCTCGCGGGGCTGAGGTCCACGGGCCTTCAAGGATGAAGCGAATTGGATTTGCGCACCAAAGCCGGGCACGGCAGTCGATCGACCCGACTGTGAACGCGGTGCTATAATTGACGGTTGTTTTTGCCCCTCCTGGCCGACTGCTTGCCCGATGATCCGCCCCCTGCGATTCCTGGCCGCCGCGGCGCTCGCGCTCATCCTCGCGGGATGTGCCACCCCGGCCCTCGACTCGGCCGGGGTCGCCCCCCGGAAGCCCACCTCCGACCAGACCCTGACCGCGCGTACGCTCGCGCTCGATCCCGAGCGCGTGAGCGACGCCGACGTGCGCGAAGTGCTTGCGAAAGGCCCGACGCCGCGGATCGTGCTGATTCACGGCGGCATCTTCCCGGTGCACCTGGTCATGCAGTCGTTCGCCGAGTTCCTGATCGGCATGGGCTATCCGGAAGCCGCGATCCGCGATCCCGGCGACGGCAGCTTCTCCTGGAGCCCGTACGGCGGTCACGACACTCAGGCGGGGGCCCTCGCCTGGTACTACGAGCGCGAAGGCGTGCGCCCGATGCTGGTCGGCCACAGCCAGGGCGGCATCCAGGTCGTGAAGATCCTGCACACGCTCGCCGGCAGCTTCGGTGATGCAGTCCGCGTCTACAACCCGGTCACGCAAGTCACCGAGGGGCGGACGACGATCGCGGACCCGCTGACCGGGCAGACACGGCCCGTCGTCGGCACCTCAGTGGCTTTCGCCGCGGTGGTCGGAACCGGCGGGTGGTCGCTCGCGCTGCCGAATCACTGGATCGTGCTGGGCAACGTTCGCGAGATTCCCGACACCGTCGACGAGTTCGCCGGCTACCGGATCGGCTTCGACTTTTTCGCGATGGACGTGCCGGGTCTCGAGGGCCTGAAGACGTTTCACGCCGCCAACAAGGCGCTCGTGCGCAACATCACGCTGCCGGCGGGGTACTCGCACGTGTTCGTGCCCGACACCGCCGACCTGGTCAAGGATCCCGCAAGGCGAGCCTGGATCAATGCCTTCCGTCCCGGCGACGAGGGCACGAGCGTGCCGCCGCCCGAGCTGGACGCGGACAACCTGCTGTTCGCGGCGGACGCCTGGCACAGCATCAAGCGGCACTGGGTGATCGAGGCCCAGCGGGCCATTCGCAGCGGCTCGGCGAAGGCCGCATCGCTGCGCTGACGAACGGCGACCGCGGCGAGCCGCGCGTCACCGCACTCGCGACATGGCGCGAGGCCGCGCTCGAACCTGCGACCCGCGGATCATCGGCTTGACCGACCGCCTCCCCACGGCTGCGTGAGCCCAACGCCGGGCGGCCAGACCGGCCGGGCCGGACCGTGGACCTCGATGCCGGTTCCGCTTTCCGGCAGACGTTTCCGGAGACACGGCCGGGAGCTTTTGGCAGACCGAGCGTGCGGCAAGGCTTGACGCCCCGCCGGCAATGGTCAGCGCGTCGACCTCCCGCGATCGGCGCCCCGCCTCACTTCTTGTTCTTGTCCTGGTGCTTCTCTTTGTTCTTGCCCTTGCCGTGCCGCCTGCTGTACTCGGGCACATAAACGTTGTTGTACCAGTCGTCCTGGACGAAGTAGACAGGGCTGCCGCAGGCGTCGTACTTCTGGCAATGCTTGCGCCAAGTCTTGGCGTGGCCCGGCGGCACATGCAAATAGATCGGCGGCGGCGGCTCGACCAGGCGTACCGGCTCGATGACGACCGGCTGCGCATAGATCAGTCTTGGCTGGGGAAACTCGCCAATGTCGATCCGGCCATAGAACCCGGGTTGCCCCACAGTCACCGAGACGCCGACTTCCGCCGCCAGCGCGGCAGTGGCGGCACAGCCGGCGAACGCGAACGCAACAAGGAATCGTTTCATGATGATCCTGTATGGAATCCGACGATGCGCGTGGTGTTCGCCGACTGGGCCCGCGACACTGGCGCGTCACCCGCGCAGCCCGCCTCCCAAAGCAGGTTGGTCAGGTGTCGTCCCTCTGCAACACACGAATCGCGCTCCCGAACACTGCTGCCTGCCAATCGCATTCAATCTTCCGACCCGCACCGTCCATGGTCTGTACGCTGGCGCACGGACGGAGGCCGCGGTCATGCAGTAGAAGTGGTTTCGAACAGTTTCATTTGCGGGTATTGCAGTTCGAAAGTCGCACGCCGGACGCCGTCATGCAGTTCTAATTGATAATGACGCGCATCACTTTCCGGTCGTAGTCGGCCTCCGTCTGCAGGGTAATCTCGACTCCGCCTGCGGCGTAAACGCGCCCGCCGCTTCGGCGGCAGACATTTCGCTCGTATTGGCAAGGCGACATTTCCGGATGCTTCGCGCACAGCGGGCCGACTCCTGGCGGAAATTCGATCGCTGTTTCCCGACGCACGCCCCCGGATTCGGTGACGCAGACATAGAGTGAGCCGGCCGGCACGACGACGGGCGGGGTTGGGCGCGACGGCGCAGTCTCCGCCGCCAAATTGCCGGTCGGCGCTGGTGGCGCGGGTTCGGGAACGGGGCGCCCTACGGCGGCGGGCGCCTCGCGAACGCCCGTGGTCGCCCCCGGCGCGGCTTCGGTGGGCAGAGCAAACGTCGATACAGCGATTGCCAACGACAGGAAATCGAACATGCGATTCAGGCGCATCGTGCCTCCTTCGATAGTCCGTGAAAAGCCACGGCGCGTCGGTCTGCGAGCAGGTGCACGAAAGGCGCGTCCCGCGGACACGGGACGCCGAACGATCCGTCGGTTGCATCCGCTGCTCTGGCGCAGACCCCGCCACAACCAGGTTCGCGTGGTTGAATGTACCAACATTTCGAATGTCGAGCACATGGTGTTTTCGCGTCGACTCATGGTTGAACGGCATCTCGCGCAGACGCGGGCCGTCCGTGCCGAATTCCCGCTTCAGTCTGGCGTACCAGACTGTCTTCCCAGGCCGTCGGGGCCATGCTCGAACGTGGCGCGGCCCGCGACGCCCCATCCTTAACGGAGAAGTGCCCGATGTCAGCCCGCGGAATGTGTGGTTCGATCTTCGCCATCGTGGCGTTCGCCTTGTGCACCCACGCATCGCGGGCGACGGCCGGCCCGGTCGACATCGTCGAGTTCCACCACGCGGCGTTCGACCACTACTTCGTCACGGCCGACCCGGTCGAAATCGCGAAGCTCGATTCCGGCCAGACCACCGGTTGGCAGCGCACCGGCCTTTCGTTCACGGGTCTCGACGCGGGCGACACGTCGCCCGGCGCGCGACCGGTCTGCCGTTTCTACGGCCTCCCGAGCGCGGGCCTCGATTCGCATTTCTATTCGGCGTCCGCAACCGAATGCGACGAGGTGAAGCTCAAGTTTCCGCTGGCCTGGCTCTATGAATCCGGCAACGTGTTCGGAATCTACCTGCCCGACCTCACGTCCGGGCAGTGCCCGGCCAACACGATTCCCGTGTATCGAAGCTGGAACGCTCGCTTCGATTCCAATCACCGGTACACGACCAGCACGGCGGTCCACGATGCGATGATCGCGCAGGGGTCCGTCGCCGAGGGCTACGGCCCGCCCCCGCGACCGGTCGCCATGTGCTCGCCGGTCCCCGCCAATGTCGCACCGCCGTCATGCGTGCTCCTGGCGAGCAGTCTCTCGGCGCAAGCCGGAGCGACGGTGCTTCTCAGCGCCAACTGCAGCGGCAGTCCGACCGCGTACAGCTGGACCGGTTGCACGAGCGCCGGCCCGCAGTGCACGGTGACGAGTGCCGCCGCCGGCACCGTCACGTATTCCGTGGTCGCCATCAACGCCTATGGCGCCAGCGCACCGTCGTCCGTGCAGGTTGCGTGGTCGCTGCCGCCACCGCCGCCGCCGCCGGTCGCACCGCCCGCATGCACGATCGCGGTCACCGCGCAGAGCCCGACCCCGACGGTCGGCTCGATGGCCGTGCTGGAAGCGTGGTGCAGCGGCGAGGTCACGGCCTACCTGTGGACGAATTGCGCGAGCGGGACGCGGATCTGCAAGGTCTGGGGCGCTGCAGCCGGGTTGCAGACGTACCAGCTGGTCGCCATCAATGCCGGCGGCCGCAGCGTTCCCGTGACCGCCAACGTGAATTGGACCGTGACGCCGGTCCCGCCGCCAGGGTTGTGCGCCCAGGAGCCCAGCCTGCTCTTCTCGGAGGTCGGAAGTGACCACGAAACCGTGCACTCGGCCTACAGCGAGTCGCCGGGATTCGCGTGGAACGGTGCGTGGGTCGTCCGGTTCACCGTGCCCGCGACGGCGCATGCGGGGCAAACCGGCTTCGGGACGGCGGCCGAGTACGACGGCCCGCCGACGTTTCGCGAGATGACGCTCTCGACCACCGCCTGCGACTTCCGGGCGGCCGACCCGTCCGGCGCCAGCGGTCCGCTCGTCCGCGCCTACGGCATGACGCCGATCATCTATTTCGACATCGCGGCTTCGACGTCCGGTTCGCCGGGCCTCGCCCCCGGTGGCACCTATTACCTCAACATCCGCAACCGCAATGGCGACGGCACCGTATCCTGTTCGCCGACCCAGGCGCGCTGCGACGCGCTGGCGGCGGTCCGGCTGCCCCGCTGAGCCCCTGCCCCTGCGATCACCCGGCGTCACTCGGCGTTGCAGGTGCGCATCCGGTTCAGGGGTGCGGAGGGACGACCTTGCCCCGCGATCTTTCAGCGTCGAGGACCCGCGGCCGGGGCGTCGATCACGCGCGGCACGTGCCCCGTCGCAGCCAGAAATCGCTCCAGATCGGCATGGGCGATGACCATCGTCGCGTCGTTGCGCAGCGGGTGCGCCTGCACGGCTTCGGCTTCCCACAGCGCCAGGTCGATCACGAATTCGACCGCGCGGGCCGTATCGTTGACCAGCGCCAGCAGGCTGACGGACCCCGGCGTGATGCCCAGGTGCCGGAGAAGCCGGTCGGGGGAAGCGAAGCCGAGCCGCCCCGCCCCGAGCACCTCGCCCAGCGCGTCGAGGTCGACGGCAAGCAGATGCGGCACCGTCACGAGAAAGTGGCGGGCACCCTTCCGGTCCCGCAGGAACAGATTCTTGGTCTTGGCGCCGGGCAAAGGAGGCACCAGGCGCTCCGACTCGGCCACGGTCATCACCGGAGGATGGGCGTGGCAGGCGGGGGCTATTCCATGCGCGGCGAGAAAGGCGGAGAGGTCCATCGGCGCACCGTCACGGCGATGATACCGGGGCGCCGCTTGCGGGCGCCACGGACGGTCGCGGCAAAGAAAAAGGGGCCAGGAATTTCTTCCTAGCCCCTTGATTTGTTTGGCTCCCCGACCTGGGCTCGAACCAGGGACCTGCGGATTAACAGTCCGTCGCTCTACCAACTGAGCTATCGAGGAATTGCAGCCCGCAATTATAGCGTTCCGGGCGCGCCCGGGCAATCCGCGCGTTGGCACCCACCGCGCGCGGTCCGGCCGGGGGAGCGGGACGTACCCGACGACGGCGCGCCCTGCTCCGCTGGAGGCCCGCTGTACGCCACGGCATGTTCCTTGCTGACGTTTCTCTGCCGTCGGCAACGCTTGCATCAAGCGCGCGCTCCGGCATGCCGCCCTCATCGGGGAAAGCGTTCCACCGCAATGAATTGACAGGACTTTTCGACCGCCCACGATGGAAGTGACGTCCCTCAGCCACCACCGCGACCGCGGCTGGTCGGTGCCGCTGCCCGTCGGACTGGACTCGCCGCGGACGTTGGTGCTCGCCTTCGGCGCCCGCGTCGTCGCCGACGGCCCGGGTCCGCTGGGCGAGCTCGCCGCGGCGTTCGGCCGCAGTGTCGTCGTCGGCTGTTCGACGGCGGGCGAAATCCTCGGCGACGTCGTCGGCGACGGCTCGCTGGTCGTCGCGGTCGCGCGCTTTGCCGGGATCGACCTCGCACCCGCTTCCGCCCGAATTCCGTCGATGGACGATTCCGCGACGGCCGGCGCGCAGCTCGGGCGCGAACTCGCGCCCCGCCGCCCGCGCGCGGTGCTGGTGTTCAGCGCCGGCGTGGGCGTCAATGGCAGCGAGCTGGTCAACGGCCTCGTTTCCACGCTCCCCGCCGGCACGGTGATCGCGGGTGGTCTCGCCGGCGACGGCGACCGCTTCGAACGAACGTGGGTGCTCGTCGACGGGCAGCCCCGAACGGGTTACGTCACCGCGGTCGCGTTGTGCGGTCCGGTGGACATCGCGACCGGCTCGCGCGGCGGCTGGGACGCCTTCGGCCCCGAGCGGCGGATCACCCGATCGCGCGGCAACGTGCTCTACGAACTCGACGGCAAGCCGGCGCTGGCGCTGTACAAGGAGTACCTCGGCGAACTCGCTGCGGGGCTGCCCGCGACGGCGCTGCTGTTTCCGCTGGCGATCCGGCCGCTCGACGACAGCGCCGCCCTGCTGGTGCGCACGGTGCTCGCGGTCGACGAGACGACGCAGTCGATGACCTTCGCCGGGGATATCCCGCAGGGCGTCCGCGCGCGGCTGATGCGCTCGAGCCACGACCGTCTGATCGAGGGTGCGGCAGGCGCGGCTGCCGACGCCGCCGGCGCTCGCCGCCGGCCGGTGCACGATGCGTCCGCCGCGCCGGTCGACGACGGCCCCACGCTCGCGCTGGCGATCAGCTGCGTGGGCCGGCGCCTCGTGCTCGGGCAGCGGGTCGAGGAAGAGACCGAAGCGACGCTCGACGCGCTGCCCGGTTCGACGACGCAGATCGGCTTCTACTCGTACGGCGAGATTTCCCCGTCGGGCGCCACGCCCTGCGACCTGCACAACCAGACGATGACGCTGACGACGATCCGTGAAGCGGCTGCATAACCTCCTCGCGCGCCAGCTGACGCGGCTTTCGCTGCATCCGGATTCGCCGCCGGCGGCAGCGGACTGGCTCGCGCTGCTGCAGCGGGTGTCGCAGTGCTACGCCGACGCCGACCAGGACCGCTACCTGCTCGAGCGCTCGCAGGACATCAGTTCGCGCGAGATGCAGGAGCTCTACGACGTGCTGCAGTGCGAGCGCGACCAGCTCGAATCGCGGGTCGCGGAGCGGACCGCGGCGCTCGCGACGAGCGAGGCGCGCTTTCGCAGCCTCACCTCGCTTGGCTCGGACTGGTACTGGGAGCAGGATAGCTCATACCGCTTCACGTCGATCGCCGGCAACACCGACCTCTACTCCGGCCACACGATCGCAGAACACGTCGGCCGCGCGCGCTGGGAGATCGAGGGCTACGAGCCCCCGGAGGGCGGCTGGGCGGCGCACCGCGCGCTGCTGGATGCGCACCAGCCGTTCCAGGACCTGGTCTTCACTTTCAGGCTTGCCGACGCCAGCGCGGCCTATGCGGCAGTCAGCGGCGAGCCGGTGTTCGCGCCCGACGGCGCCTTCGAGGGATACCGCGGCATCGGTCGCGACGTCACGCAGGAGCGCCGCGCCGAGGAGCGGGTGCAGCGGCTGGCGCGTTTCGACCCGCTGACGGGGCTGTTCAACCGGCCGATGTTCTTCGAGCGGCTGGATCACGCGCTCGCCGTGGCACGTCGCCGCGGCACCGCCGTGGCGCTGCTGTTCATCGACCTCGACCGCTTCAAGAACATCAACGACACCTTCGGTCACCTTACCGGCGACGAGGTGATCCGAACGATGGCGCAGCGCCTGGCCGTCGCGGTGCGCGAGACCGACACGCTGGCACGGCTTGGCGGGGACGAGTTCATCGTGCTGGCCGAGAACCTCGCCTCCGCCACCGACGCGAGCGAGCTGGCGCAGCGACTGGTCGAGACGCTGGCCGAGCCCGTCGCGCTGGCCGGCACCGAATGCCACCTCGGCGCCTCGATCGGCATCGCGACGTTCCCTGCCGACGGCGACGACGCCGCCACGCTGCTCAAGAAGGCCGACATCGCGATGTATCGCGCCAAGGACGCGGGACGCAGCAATTTCCAGTTCTATTCGGAGGCGATGAACCAGCCGCTGATCGAGCGCATGGTGCTCGGCGCGGCGCTGAAGCGCGCGCTGGACCTGCAGCAGTTCGTCCTGCTCTACCAGCCGAAGGTCGACGTCGCCACCGGGGCGCTGACGGGGGTGGAGGCGCTGATCCGCTGGCAGCACCCGGAGCGCGGCCTGCTGCCGCCCGACGAGTTCATTCCCGTGGCCGAGGAGACCGGCCTCATCCGCCAGATCGGCCGCTGGGTGCTGCGCGCCGCGTGCCTGCAGGGGCAGGCGTGGCGCGAAGCCGGGCTGCCGCCGATTCCGATCGCCGTCAACCTGTCGGCGCGGGAGTTCAACGACGAGCGGCTCGCCTTCGAGATCGCCCAGGCGGTCGTCGACGCCAACTTCGACGCGCACCTGCTGGAACTCGAGATCACCGAGACGCTGGTGATGCAGGACCCCGACCGCGCAGTCGAGACGCTCGGCCAGCTGAAGTCGATGGGCGTGCGCATCTCGATCGACGACTTCGGCACCGGCCACTCGTCGCTGGCGCGGCTGTCCAAGCTTCCGGTCGACAGTCTCAAGATCGACGGCGCCCTGATCCGCGACATCGCGACCGACCCGGACGATGCGGCGATCGCCTCGGCGGTGATCGCGATGGCGGCAAGCCTGCGCCTGACGTCGATCGCCGAGTGCGTCGAGGAAGCCGGCCAGCTGTCGTTCCTGAAGGCGCGCGGCTGCGATGAGATGCAGGGATACCTCACCAGCCGACCGGTGCCCGCGGCCGAGATCGCGGCCTTCGTGCGCCGCGTGGGCTGCGGACGCCTCGAGGCGGTCAACGAGCGTTGACCGGCACGGAATTACGCGCCGCCCGGCCGGACCCGGACCGGGCACGCACGCGTCAGTCGTCGGAGCCCGGCCGTTCCGACAACGCGCCGGCGACGTGCGGCGCGGCGAGCTTCAGGTAGTGGAACATCGACCACAGCGTCAGCACCACCGCGATCCAAAGGGCGAGTGTACCGATCAGCGGGGTCGACACGCCGGGCAGCACCGGCTCCCACAGCAGCAGCGCGATGATCGCGGTCATCTGCGCCGCGGTCTTGACCTTGCCGATGAACGCGACCGCGACGCTGTTGGTTTGGCCCAGCTGTGCCATCCACTCGCGCAGCGCCGAGATCGTGATCTCGCGACCGATGATGATAATGGCGAGCCACGCTTCGGCGCGGCCGAGCTGCACGAGCAGGATCAGCGCCGCCGCCACCATCAGCTTGTCGGCGACGGGATCGAGAAACGCGCCGAACGCGCTGGTCTCGCCCCAGCGGCGGGCGAGCCAGCCGTCGAGCCAGTCGGTGATGGCGGCGATCGCGAAGATCGACATCGCCGTCCAGTTCTTCGCCGCCGGCCCGAGCCACGCGTCGGGGAGGTAGTACACGGCGACGAAGACCGGGATCAGCACGATCCGCAGCCAGGTCAGCGCGGTGGGTATGTTGGCGAACATGGGATCGGGGCGCGGACGCCTTCAACGGGCATTCTACCGCTTCGTCGCGCGCCCCCGCGCGTCGCCGGCCGGCGCTTGGAGCCCGCACCGAAACGTGGTCCAATCACCGCTGCGCGGCTTGCCCCCCGGGCCACGCCCCGCGGGCAGCCGCAACGCGAACGCCGGGCGGCCCGAAACCGGGGCGACCGGCGGCCGCAGCGACTTCCGGAGCCGCCATGAAACGATCGTCCCGCCTTGCCCTTGCCGCGTTTGCGGCGCTGGTCCTCGTGCAGCCGTTGGCAGGCTGCATCCCCATCGGGATCAAGGGCCAGAGCCTGCCCTGGGCCGCGTCCGCACCCGCGGCGACCGCGTCGCCGGGCGCGACCGCGATCGTCAGCGCGAAGGCGTCAATGTAGCGCGGCGAAGATTCGCTCGGCCAGCGCGCGGCTGACTCCGGGCACGCGCGCGAGGTCGTCGACGCCGGCCGCCTGTACGCCCTTCAACCCGCCGAAGTGCGCCAGCAGCGCCTGCCGCTTGCGCGGGCCCACGCCGTCGATTTCCTGCAGCGACGATGTCGTCCGGGCCTTGGCCCGTCGCGCACGGTGGCCCTGGATCGCAAAGCGGTGTGCCTCGTCGCGGATCTGCTGCAGCAGGTGCAGCCCGGGATGGTCCGGCGGCAGGCTCACCGCCGCGGCCCTCCCGGGAAACACGATGTCTTCCTCGCCTGCCTTGCGCTCGGGCCCCTTGGCGATGCCGATCAGGGCGACCCCGGACAGGCCCTGCTCCGCCAGCACCTCCTCGGCGACGGCGACCTGGCCCCGGCCGCCGTCGATCACCAGCAGATCCGGCGCCGGGAACTCGCCCGCGACGATTCGCGCGCAGCGGCGCGTCAGCGCCTCACGCATCGCGGCGTAGTCGTCGCCGCCGGCCGCCGGTGTCACATTGAAGCGGCGGTATTCCGACGACTGCATGGCGAGCCGGTCGAACACGACGCACGACGCCACCGCGCGTTCACCCATCGTATGCGAGATGTCGAAGCACTCGATCCGCTGCGTCGACCCGTCGAGGCCCAGCGCCTGCTGCAGCGCCGCCAACCGGTCTTCCTGCGTCGCCTTCTGCGCGAGCTTCTGGCCGATCGCGAATGTCGCGTTCTGCCCCGCCATCGCCAGCCAGACGCGGCGCTCGGCGCCGGGATTGTCGACGATCTCGATCTTCCGGCCCGCCTGCGCCGACAGCACCTCGGCCAGCGCCGCGGAATCGAGCGAGTCGGAGACGACGATCGTCGGCGGCACCGGCCGCTCGACGTAGTGCTGCGCGACGAACGCCGGCAGCACCTCGCCCAGCGCCCCGGCGTCGGCGTGCAGCGGAAAGAAAGTGCGGTCGCCGACGTGGCGGCCGCCGCGGATCATGACGACGTTGACGGCGACGAGTCCGCGGTCCGCGGCCGCCGCGACGACATCGACGTCGCCGGCAGTCGCGCTCTCTACGAACTGCCGCGACTGCAGCTGCGACAGCCGCGCGATCTGGTCGCGCAGCCGCGCCGCGCGCTCGAAGGCGAGCGCCACGGCGGCCTCCTCCATCTCCGCCTTGAGCCCGGCCACCACCTCGTCGGTGCGTCCCTGCAGGAACAGCGTCGCACGGCGCACGTCGTCAGCGTAGTCGGTCTCGCCGATCAATCCGACGCAGGGCGCGCTGCAGCGCTCGATCTGGTGCAGCATGCACGGCCGCGAGCGGTTCGCGAACACCGCGTCCTCGCAGGTGCGCAGCTGGAACACCTTCTGCAACAGCGCCATGCCCTCCCGCACCGCGCCTGCACCCGGAAACGGCCCGAAGTAGCGGTGCTCGCGGTCGAGCTTGCCGCGGTGGAACCGCAGCTGCGGAAACGCCTCGCCCGTCAGGCAGACGTAGGGGTAGCTCTTGTCGTCGCGGAAGAGGATGTTGTAGCGCGGCTCCTCCGCCTTGATCAGGTTGTTCTCGAGCAGCAGCGCCTCGCCCTCCGAGCGGGTGACCGTCGTCTCGACGCGGGCGACCTGCGCGATCATCAGCGCGATCCGCGTTTCGTGGGCGCCCTTCTGGAAATAGCTGGCGACCCGCTTCTTCAGGTCGCGCGCCTTGCCGACATAGAGCGTGGCGCCGTCCGCGTCGAACATCCTGTAGACACCGGGCCGATGCGGCAGCGATCGCAGCAGCTCGGCCGGGTCGAACGGCGGCGGGGCGGCGGCGTCGTTCATCGCAGCTGCACGGCCGGCGGCAACGGCACGCAGCGGGCGCTCCGCGGGCGACGTTCGCAGGTGGGCCGCGATCGCCGCGAACACCGCCTCGAACATCGCCGGCGTCAGCCGTCGCGTGTTGGTGTTGTAGCGCGAGCAGTGGTAGCTGTCGAACAGCGCGCGATTGCCGGGCAGCGCATGGACGCGGCCGTGCGCGAACGGGAAGCCGGCAGTGCGGCAGCCCAGCGCCCGCAGCACCGCGTCGTGCGCGATGCGTCCCAGCGCGAGCACGGCGCCGCCGGCGGGCACCGCCGCGAGGTCGGCGGCCAGGAAGTCGTTGCATTGCCGGACTTCGGCCGGCGCGGGCTTGTTCTGCGGAGGCAGGCACTTCACCGCGTTGGTGATGCGGCACCCCGCGAGCACGAGACCGTCGTCGCGGGCCACGGCATCGGCGCGCGACGCGTACCCGAAGGCGTGCAGCGTCGCGTAGAGCAGGATCCCGGCGTAGTCGCCGGTGAACGGCCGGCCGCTGGCGTTGGCGCCGTGCATTCCCGGCGCGAGCCCGACGATCAGGAGGCGCGCCGCCGGATCGCCGAACGGCGGCACCGGCGCGCAGAAGTAGCCCGGATGGCCGGCGCGCACGTCGTCGAGGAAGGCCGCGAGGCGCGCGCAGCGGCGACACCCGGCGTCGTAGACCGAGCGGGCCGGGGGCGCTTCTGGCAGAATGACGTCTTTTTTCGCGGCGGGCATGGCCAAGGCGCCGAATCGTAGCATGTGGCCCGCGCGCCCCGCCGCGGGCGGCTCCCGTCGACCGATTTCCCATTCGCCCGCCGGGCCGTAGCGACGACGGCCGTCGCACTCCCCCACCGCCCCCCGCTGATGCTCCCCGCAGAACTCCGCCTCGAAGTCCGCTCGCACCTGCCGGCGCGCAGCCGCAACGGTCGCCGCGGGAACCGCCACCCCCCGCTCCTCTTCGTCCACGGCGGCTACTGCGACGCATGGTGCTGGGAGCCGCATTTCCTGCCGTACTTCGCCCAGCGCGGCTACCCGTCGTACGCGCTGTCGCTGCGAGGGCACGGGACGTCGGGCGGGCACGAAACGCTGTTCGTCGCCGGACTCGACGACTATGCCGCCGACGTCGAGCGGATCGCCGCCGGCCTCGACGTCGCGCCGGTGCTGATCGGCCATTCGATGGGCGCCGCGGTGGTCGAGCGGCTGCTCGGCACGCGCCCGGTGCGTGCGGCCGCGCTGATCGCGCCGGTGCCGCCGGCGGGCCTGCTGCCGATGGCCGCCCGGCTGGCCGCCGAGAATCCCGATTACCTGATGCAGCTGAGCCGCTTCGATCCGTCGCAGCTGACGTCGCACGTGCTCGACACGCTGCGTCCGTTCTACTTCAGCCGCGACGTCGACCCGGGCGTCCTCGCCGAGGCCGCGTTCCACCTGGGCCCGGAGTCGCCGCGCGCGCTGATGGACCTGTCGCTGCGACTCCACGGGCTGCTGCCCGAGCGCGCGACGACGCCGATGCTGGTGATGGGGGCCGACGGCGACCGGATCTGCACCGCCGACGACCTGATCGCCACCGCCCGTCACCACAAGTGCGAGCCGGTGCTGCTGCCGAAGCTCGCGCACATGCTGATGCTGGAGCGGCAATGGCAGCGGCCGGCCGAGGCGCTGCTCGACTGGCTGTCGGCGCTCTAGCGCCGCGCCTACGGTCGCGGCAGCGTCCGCACGAAGGTCTCGAAGCGGTCGGCAGGCAGCGGCTGGCTGATCCAGAATCCCTGGAACGCGTCGCAGCCGCGCTGCTGCAGGAAGTCGAGCTGCGCGCGGGTGCCGACACCCTCGGCGACGACCTTCTTGCCGAGTCCGCGCGCCAGGCCGATGATCGCCTCGGTGATCGCCGCGTCCTGCGGATCGGTCTCCAGGTCGGCGATGAATGAGATGTCGATCTTCAGCGTGTCGATCGGGAAGTGCTTGAGGTGGGTCAGCGACGAGTACCCGGTGCCGAAGTCGTCGATCGCCACCGTGAAGCCGTCGTCGCGAAGCCGGTGCAGCACCTTGCGGATGGCGTCGAGGTCGTGCATCAGCGAGGTTTCCGTCACCTCGAGTTCGATCCACGACGGCTCGCAGCCGGCGGTGCGCACGATGTCGCAGATCCGGTGCGCGAGGTCCTCGCGGTAGAACTGCCGCGCCGACAGGTTCACCGAAACGGTCAGCGGCAGCCCGGCGTTCCGCCAGGCCACGCACTGCTCGGCCGCGGTGCGCAGCACCCATTCGCCGAGCGAGTGGATGAGGCCGGATTCCTCCGCCAGCGGGATGAACACCTGCGGCGGCACGCTGCCGTGCTCCGGGTCGCTCCAGCGCAGCAGCGCCTCGGCCCCGATCACGGCGCGGTCGCTGACGCGCAGCACCGGCTGGTAGTGCAGCTTGAGCGCGTTCTCCTTGAGCGCGGCGCGCAGCGCGGTCTCCAGCGTGTGCTGCTGCGCCCGCCGCTGCGCAAGGTCGGCGTCGAGGTACTGGAAGGTGTTGCGCCCGAGCTCCTTCGACCGGTACATCGCCACGTCGGCATGCTTGAGCAGCTCTTCCGGGTCGTCCGAGTCGTCGGGGTAGACGCTGATGCCGATCGACGACGTGACGTAGATGTCGTGGTCCTCGATGTGGAACGGCTGCGCGATCGCGTCCTGCAGCTTCTGCGCGATCCGGCCGAGCACGTCGGGATCGTCGAAGTCCTCGACGATCACCATGAACTCGTCGCCGCCGAGGCGCGCCAGCAGGTCGGTCTCGCGCAGCGCCGCCGACAGCGCCCGCGTGACGTGCTTGAGCAGCTCGTCGCCGATGCGGTGGCCCAGCGTGTCGTTGACGTTCTTGAAGCGGTCGAGGTCGATGAACAGCACGCCGACGCGCCGGCCTGAGCGCCGCGCCTGGGCGATCGCCTGCGCCAGACGCTCGTGCAGCAGCAGCCTGTTCGGCAGTCCGGTCAGGGCGTCGCGCGTCGCCATGTACTGCAGCCGCTCCTCGGCCTGGATCCGCGAGCTCACGTCCTGCACGAAGGACAGGATCGACACGATCTTCCCGGCGTCGTCGAGCAGGCACGAGTGGTACCACTCGCACCAGATCGTCTCGCCGTCGATCCGGTGGTTGCGGGTCAGGCCGGTCGCCCGCGGCTCCTCGCCGCCGACGAGCTTCGCCAGCATTGCCGCCGTAGCCTCGCGGTCGGACTCGTGGATCAGCGGGTTGCCGGAAAGCGGCATGCCCAGCACCTCGTCGGCACGCCAGCCGAAGATGTTCTCGGCCTGCGGGGACCAGCGCACGAGCCTGAAGTCGCGATCCCACTCCAGCACCGCGAGCGGCGTGTTGTTGATGTGGGACGACAGCATCCAGTTGGCGCGCCGCAGGGCTTCCTCGTTGCGCTTCTCCTCGTGGATGTCGGTGTGCACCGCGTAGATCCCGATGACCTTGCCTTCGGTGTCGCGGTTGGGCGCATAGTGGATCTGCTCCCAGCGCAGCTCGCCGTTGTGCTGCGGGAGAAGAAGCTCGGTGGCGACCGTCTCGCCGGCGAGCACCCGCGCGAACAGCGGCTCGAGCTGGACGAAGCGCGGCTGTCCGGTCATCTCAACCACCGGCCGCCCGGTCACCTCCTTGCGGTTCTCCCCCATCCATTCCTCTTCGTGGCGATTCACGAAGCGGTAGCGATACTCGCCGTCGATGTAGGCGACGCGCGCCGGCACGTTGTCCATGATCAGCCGCAGCTCGGCCTCGGAGGCGCGCAGGGCCTCCTGCGCCTGCTTGAGGCCGTGGATGTCGTTCATCAGGACGAAGGCGCCGTGCACCTCGCCCGACGGCCCGGTGTCGGGGACCACGCGGATCGTCATCCAGCGCCGGACCCCGCCGGCACCGGGCACCAGCCGGTCGAAGGCGGTGGATTCGCCCTCGAGCGCCCGCGCCAGCATCGCCTGCGCGCTCTGGTAGATGCCGTGGCCGACGATGTCGCGCAGGCGCAGCTCGGCGACCTGCTCGGCGGTCAGGCCGAAGTACTGCAGGAAGGTGCGGTTGACGTAGTGGCAGTGCTCGTCGCGGTCGATGTAGGCGACGGGCGCCGGCACGCCGTCCATGATCACGCGCAGCTGCGACTCGCGCGCCGCCAGCGCATCCTGGACCTGCTTCAGGTCGGTGATGTCGTGGCCGACGACGTACACGCCCTTGATCGTGCCGTCGAACCTGAAGTCCGGCACGATCCTGGCCCGCAGCCAGCGCGAGCGGCCCTGCGCGTCGACCGCCGGACGCTCGTAGGTCACCGGCTCGCCCGCGAGCGCCCGTTGCACGTACGAGTCGACGGTCAGCGGTCCGTCCTCGCCGTCGTGACTCGACGGCGTGCCGAGGACGCGCTCGCGGGACAGCCCGGTGAGCTCGATGAACGCCTCGTTGACGAACGTGTAGCGGCGCTCGTCGTCGAGGTAGACGACCGGCTCCGGAATGTTGTCGGTGAACAGGCGCAGCTGCTCCTCCCGCGCCGCCAGCGCCTGCTCGGTCAGCTTGAGGTCGTGGATGTCATACTCGGTGCAGTACAGGCCGCGCACGCGGCCGCCGGCGTCGAGGTCGGGGGCGACGCGCCCGTGCATCCAGCGGCGGCTGCCGTCGGGCATCGCGCCGATGCGCTCGTACTCGACGTTCTCGCCTTCCTGCGCGCGGCCGAGGATCGGCCGCAGGAACGCCGCCACGTCGGCCGGCAGCACGTCGACCGGGGCGCGGCCGTAGATCTCGTCCTGCGGCCGGCGGACCCAGTTGGCGAACGCCTGGTTGACGAAGTTGTACTTGAGCTCGCGGTCGAGGTAGGCGATCGGGCCGGGAATGTTGTCGGCGAACAGGCGCAGGTGCGCCTGCTGCGATTTCAGCGCCTCCCGGATGACGACGTCGTCCTCGATGTCCGTGAGCACCGCGAACGCGCCGCCGATGCGGCCCGAGGGCTCGCGGTCCGGAAACAGCGTGACCCTCGTCCAGCGCGGCTCGCCCCCCTGCCGGCGCTCCCGGCGCTCCCATGCCACGGTGGCACCGGCGAACGCCCGCTCGATGTAGCCCTGCATCTCGGCGTAGGCATCCGGCGTGAGCACCTCGCGCACCACGTGGCCGAGCAGGTCCTCGGGAGCGGCGCCGACGCCGCTCGCGAACGGCTTGTTGGCGAAGCGGACCTTGAGCTGCCGGTCGAAGTAGAGAATCGGCGATCCGACGCTGTCGGTCACCAGCCGCAGCCGGTGCTCGCGCTGGCCGGCCTCGAGCTCGATCGACTTCTGGTGGTCGACGTCGCTGTACGTGACCAGGAAGCCGCGCACCTGGCCCTGCGCGTTGCGCTCCGGATAGTAGTCGACGCGAATCCAGATCGTCGGCCGGCCGGGCGAGACGAGCTGGCGTTCGAAACCCGTCCGTTCGCCGGCGAGGGCGGCTTCGATGTACGCCTGGTAGAGCGCGTAGACGTCGCGCCCGATGACCTCGACGACCTCCCGGCCGACCACGTCCTCGGACCGCTTGGCGATCCAGTCGCAGAACGCCCGGTTGACGAAGCGGTAGCGCTGGTGCCGGTCGATGTAGGCCAGCGGCAGGCCGAGCGCGTTCAGCTTGCGCTGGGAAAGCGCAAGCAGGCCGTCCCGCTCGATCGACTCGCCGATGGTCTGCTGGACCGAGGCGAGTTCGAGGCGGGTCAGCGATCGCGTCAGGGCCATGGCGGCGGTCGCTCCAGGGGCGATGTCCGGGCCGGTGGCGCGGGAGGGTTCCCGCAGCACGGCGGCCGGAATTGATCCGCACACAGAAGCAAGGATCGGGCCGGGACAATCGGGAGGGGCTCCGCCCGGATGCCTGCGGGCCGGCGGGTCCCGGCGACCCGGACGGTTACAATCCGGGGCACAGGCTTACGCTGGACGGCATTCCGGGAGGGGGCGTCCGGCGGGCCCGCAGCCGGACGGGCATTCGCCGCGCCGGTGGGGGCGATGCGCGTCCGTCGCGGCGAACCCAACGATCAGAATCCTCCCGGGATCGACCAGGCCCTCCCCGCCGGCCTGGAGTGAGGAGGTTTCATGTCCGTCGCCCCACGTTCCCGGCGCCCGCCGCTGCCTGCCTTGCGCCGCACCCGGGCGGTCACGCTGCTGCTGGCGCTGGCCGCGTGCGCCGCGCCCGCCGCCTTCGCCGCGACGCACGCGGACCCCCCGACCGTGGCCGGGATTCCGGTCGACTTCATCCTGTTCGCGCTGACGCTCGCGGGCGTGGCGCTGTTCCACCACCACACGCTGCGGGTCGCGCTGACCGGCCTCGCGGTCATCACCGTCTACAAGCTCGCGTTCACCGGCTTCAAGACCGGCCCGGGTTTCGCCGGCCTGGCAACGCACATTCAGCACGAGTGGGTGATCCTCGCCAACCTGTTCCTGCTGCTGACCGGCTTCGCGCTGCTGTCGCGCCATTTCGAGAAGAGCCGCGTGCCGCTGGCGCTCCCGCGCGTGCTCCCGGGCGACTGGTACGGCGCGTTCGCCCTGCTGCTGATGGTGTTCGTGCTGTCGTCGTTCCTCGACAACATTGCCGCCGCGCTGATCGGCGGCGCGATGGCGCACCAGCTCTTCCGTGCCAACGTGCACATCGGCTACCTCGCCGCCATCGTCGCCGCGTCCAACGCCGGCGGCGCGGGCAGCGTCGTCGGCGACACCACCACGACGATGATGTGGATCGACGGCGTGAGTCCGCTGCAGGTGTTTCCCGCCTACATCGCGGCCGTCGTCGCGGTGGTCATCTGCGGCATCCCGGCGGCGCGGATGCAGCACCGCCTGCAGCCGATGATCCGCAATGTGCACGAGCGCACGCACATCGACTGGCTTCGCGTCGGCATCGTGCTGCTGATCCTGCTGTCGGCGATCATCGCGAACGTCACCATCAACCTCCGCTTCGCCGAGTACGCAGACTACTTCCCGTTCATCGGCTTCGCCGTCTGGGTCGCGATCGCGATGTCGCTGCCCGTCCGGCGACCGGACTGGGAAGTCCTGCCCGAGACCATCAAGGGCGCGGTGTTCCTGCTCTCGCTGGTCGGTTGCGCGTCGATGATGCCGGTGGAAAAACTCCCGGTCGCGTCGTGGCAGACCGCGCTGGGACTCGGCTTCGTGTCGGCGGTGTTCGACAACATTCCGCTGACGGAGCTCGCGCTCAAGCAGGGCGGCTACGACTGGGGCTTTCTCGCCTACGCCGTCGGCTTCGGCGGCTCGATGCTGTGGTTCGGCTCGTCCGCGGGGGTCGCGCTGGCCAACATGTATCCGGAGGCGCGGTCGGTGCGGCTGTGGGTGCGCCACGGCTACTGGGTGGCGATTGCCTACGCCGCCGGATTCGCCGTGATGCTGTTCGCACACGGCTGGCAACCGCAACCCAAAGTCAAGCCGCCACGGCCTCACGCGGCGGCAGGCGTCCCGGTCCGCACGGCGACATCGCAGGCCATCGCGATTGCCGGTTTGAAGTCGGTGATCCCCACGCGCCGACCCGAGGCGACGGACCTCGGATAAAATGGTCGTGAGTGCGGCCGACTGCACCTGCAGCCACGACCCGGCCGTGACAAGCGGAGATTCAGACATGAGAAGGTTCCGGCAATTCGCGCTCGCGTTGATGGCGCTCGGCGGCGCGGGCCTCGCGACCGCCGAAATCGTGCTGTTCGAGAACGACAACTACAGCGGCCGGACCTTCCGTGCGTCGAACAGCGTTTCGAATCTCAACGACGTCGGGTTCAACGACTTCGCCTCGTCGGCCGTCGTCCGCGGCAACAGCTGGAGCATCTGCTCCGACGCGTACTTCCGCGGCCGCTGCGTCACGCTGGGCCCGGGCAGCTACCCGTCGCTGGGCTCGATGGGCCTCAACGACGCCGTGTCCTCGATCCGCGAACTGGGCTGGGAGGGCGAAGGCGGCGCCGGCGGCGGTTGGGGCGGTGGTGGTGGTGGCGGCGCCGGCGCGGGCCGCGTCGTGCTCTACGACTCGTTGAATTTCAACGGCGGCAGCTTTGCGGTGAACGGCAACATCGACAATCTCCACGGCCAGTTCAACGACCGCGCGACCTCGATGATCGTCAACTCGGGCACCTGGGAACTCTGCAACGACGCCAACTACGGCGGCGGCTGCCAGGTCTACGGACCCGGACGCTATGACAACCTGGGAGGCCTGTCCGGACGCGTGAGCTCGCTGCGGACGGTCGGCGGCGGGGGTGCCGGCGGCGGTGGGTGGAGCGGCGGTGGCGGAGGCGGCAACTGGGGCTCCGGCTCGCGGGCCGTCCTGTTCGAAGGCGCCAACCTGACCGGCCGCCGGTTCGTCATCGACAACCAGGTGGCGGCCAACCTGGACAACTCGGGCTTCAACGACCGCGCGTCGTCGCTGCGCGTCGAGGGCGGCTACTGGGTGTTCTGCAGCGATGCCAATTTCCAGGGCGAATGTCGCACCTTCGGCCCCGGCGACTACCCCAGCCTGCCGTACGGCCTCACCAACCGGATATCGTCGGGGCGCCGCATCTCGGGCGACTATCCGTACCAGCAAAACCCGATGTGGGCCCCGCAGCAGTAGCGGGACGACGTCCTCCGGGACCACGCTCCGTCACAGGTGACCGCGCAGGATGACGCGATATTCCGCAATTCCGTGGCCATGGCTGCTGCTTGCCGCCGCGGTCGGTCTGTTCGCCGGCGAGGCCGTCGGGCGCTTTTTCGGGGACGCCTCTTCGTTCGGCCAGACCGTCTACCGGATCGCCGTCATGACCGGCGCCGTGACGGCGCTGACGCTGCTGATCCTGCCGGCGCGGCGGCCCGCCTACCTGCTCGGCGCCGCGGTGTGCGCGGGTCTGATGGGTTGGGCGCTGTGGCTGCAATACGGACTGCAGCTCGACCCCTGCCCGCTGTGCGTGGTCCAGCGGATGATCGTGATCGCGATGGGCGTCATCTTCCTCATCGCGGGTCTGCACAATCCCGGACGCATCGGCGCCGCGGTGTACGCGGGCCTCGCCTGCGTCGCCGGCGGCATCGGCGTGGCAGTTGCCGCGCGCCACGTCTGGATCCAGGCGCAGCCCCGCGGGACAGTCGCGTCCTGCGGGATGAGTCTCGACTACATGCTCGAGTCGCTGCCTTTCACCGATGTCATCGGCAAGGTGTTCGGGGGCAGCGGCGAATGCGCCGAGGCTGGCTGGCTGTTCCTGGACCTCGGCATCCCCGCGTGGACGCTGGTGTTCTTCGTCGCGATGACCGTCGCGGCGCTGGCCCTCGTGCGGCGCGACTGACGCTGCCGGGATTGCGGCGCCGGCCGGCAGGCGTCCGGCGCGCCGCCAGCCGCCGCCGCGCCGGCCCCGATCACTTCGGCGCCATGCGGATCGCACCATCGAGGCGGATCACCTCGCCGTTGAGCATCGGATTGCGCAGGATCTCGGCCACCAGCGACGCGAACTCCTCGGGCCGGCCGAGACGCGACGGAAACGGCACCATCTTCCCGAGCGCGTCCTGCACGTCGGGCGCGAGGCTCGACATCATCGGCGTCCGGAAGATGCCCGGCGCGACCGTCATCACGCGGATGCCGAAGCGCGCGAGCTCGCGCGCCAGCGGCAGCGTCATCGCGACCAGCCCACCCTTCGACGCGCTGTACGCGGCCTGCCCGATCTGGCCGTCGAACGCGGCCACCGACGCGGTGAAGACGACGACGCCGCGCTCGCCGCCGGCGTCGGGCTCGTTGCGCGTCATGGCGTCGGCGGCGAGCCGCGCCAGATTGAACGAGCCGACGAGGTTGATGCCGATGGTCCGGGCGAAGCTCGCGAGCGCGTGCGGCCCGTCCTTGCCGACGAGCTTCTCGCCGTGGACGATGCCGGCGCAGTTGACCAGGCCGCGCAGCTTCGTCGCCGCGCCGAAGCCGTCGACCGCCGCGGCGATCGCCGCCTTCGCGCTCGTCTCGTCCGTCACGTCGGTGCGCACGAAACGCGCCGCGGCGCCGAGCTCCTTCGCGAGCGCGCCCCCCTCGGCCTCCTTGACGTCGGCGATGACGACGTTTCCGCCGCCGCCCGCGATCATCCGCGCGGTCGCCGCGCCCAATCCCGAAGCCCCGCCGGTGACGACGAAGCTGCCTCCGCTCAGCTGCATGATTCCGCTCCCTCGATGCGGGAACTGCGCGACGCGGCGCGACCCCGGCTCATTTCGACTGCGCCTTGAACACTGTCGTCGCCGCCGACACCAGCCCCGCGAGGTCCGACAGGTTGGACGGCACGATCAGCGTGTTGCCGGTCCTGGCGAGACCAGCGAACGCCGCGACGTACTGCTCGGCCACCTTCAGGTTGACCGCCTGTATTCCGCCCGGCGACTCGATTGCCTCGGCGACCTGGCCGATCGACTTCGCGTTCGCATCGCCGATCGCGATGATCGCCGCAGCGTGTCCCTGCGCCTGGTTGATCTCCGCCTGCTTCTGGCCTT
>CAVQWT010000003.1:0-265162 GCA_963717705.1 uncultured beta proteobacterium | reverse complement strand
AGCTGCTCGAGGTCCGCGTGCTGCACCAGCGTGATCTCGACGACGGTCTGGGCGCGGTGTGGCTGCCGCATGCGCTGGCGCGCAAGTTCCCGCACGCGGCGACCGACTGGGGCTGGCAGTACGTGTTCCCGGCGCGCGACCTGTCCACCGATCCGCGCGACGGCAGGGTGCGGCGCCACCACCTGTCGGACCAGGCGATCCAGCGCGCGGTGCGGCAGGCGGCGCGCGCGGCGGACATCGCCAAGCCGGCGACGCCGCATACGCTGCGCCACTCGTTCGCCACGCACCTGCTGGACTCCGGCTACGACATCCGCACGGTGCAGGAGCTGCTCGGCCACTCCGACGTCGGCACGACGATGATCTACACGCATGTGCTCAACCGCGGCGGCCGCGGTGTCGTCAGCCCCCTGGACCAGGCCTGAATTCGCGTGCTCCGCGCCAGTATGTTGCGTCGCAACAAAGGGTTAGCTCGGCCATCGGCGGCGCCGATGCGCCCGATCCAAAACCGTGATTGGACGGGTCCCGGCGAAGCCTTCATCTTGCGTTTGTGCGCCGCAGCATCGACCCGCGCCGCAGTAAGGCATGGGTCGATCGATGGCGAAGCCGACCCGAGGTATCCGACATGCGCATCACTCCTCCGTCACTGCTCGATCCGGACGGCCTGTTTTCGCTGATGGCCAACGCGTTGATGTCCCCGGCCCCGGGGTCCGAGGGCTTCGGACGCCGGAGCGCGGACGTCGATGCGGCGCCGTCGCCGGCGCAGGCTCCTCGCCAAGGCGTGCTTCGGCGCGTCGCCCGCCGCTTCTCGCTCCTGGCCCCGAAAGGAGCCCGCGAGCGCGCCGCATTCGTCCCCTACTACTGATCGGGCTCGTCCGCCACGCCACGCCGCGCCACGCGCGACGATCGGCGTGACGCGGAAGCTCGATGCTCCACGAAAGGTGAAACCATGGAAGACCAGATCGCTACCGCGCAACCCGTGCCTGTACTCATCCGCAGCAGCCGCCTCGCACTCGCCAAGTCCGGCCTGTGGCTGGCGGTCGGGTTCGTCGGTGCCAACGGAGTCGTGGCCGGCCTGATCGAGCTGGTCAGCGGCGGGGCGAAGCCGCTGCTGGCGGCCGGGCTGCTGCTGGGCGGAGGCCTGCTGGCTGCCGGGGCGTGGTGGCGCGCGCAGGCGGTCATCGCCGTCGCCGACCGGACGCCGGCCGCAGGGGTCGGCGCGTCGGTGCATGTGCGGGCCGGCGTCGCCGCGCGGACGTAAGTCGGCGTCGCCGCGGCGGTGCCGCGGTGACTCGCAGGGGTGGTGGTTCTTCAGCCGCCCCCGGCGCCTTCGGGTGCCCCCGGTCGCGACCGCGCGACGGGCAACGGCCGGGTCCGTGCCTAACGCGGCCGTTTGGCCACGACGTGCAGCGGCATCTCGGCGTGGTCGCGGAAGCCCATCCGCCGGTAGGTCGCGTGGGCCCGCGTGTTGTCGCGGTCGACGTGCAGGAACGGCGTCACCCCGCGGCGCAGCTGGCCGTCGATCAGCGCCAGCATCACGGCGCGGGCGAGGCCGCGGCCCTGGTGCGCGGGCAGCGTGCACACCGCGCTGATTTCGCGCAGCGTGCCCAGGTCGAAGCGCTCGCCGGCCATCGCCACGAGTTCGCCGTTCTCGAAAATGCCGACGTAGCGGCCGAGTTCGCGCGAGCGGGCGGCGAACGGGCCCGGCTTGGCGGCGTCGATCAGCGCCAGCATCTGCGGCACGTGCTCGCCGTTGAGCTCGACGATCGGTGCGTCGACCGGCGACTTCGTTGCCGCGCCGCCGTGCCAGAGCATCTGCCAGGCGGACGATTCGTAGGCCACCTCCCAATTCGGCGGCGGCGGTGCGGTCAGCCCGCCGACGTAGATGCGCTCGCCCGGTGCGCAATGCGGGGCGAGTGCGTCGAAGTCGGGCCGGTCGTTCGACGCGAAGCCGGCGATCGGCGGGAAGCCGGGCGCGTAGCGTCGCGCGGTGCCCCCGCCTGCGCTGAACCGCGCGTGCGCGCCGTTGAGGCTGTTCCAGACGATGTTCTCGAGCGGCGAAGGGTTCATGGGTCGTCGGCGGGAGCGGTGGGACGATCTACCGCTGCGGGTCCGCGGGGCGCGCGCTGCGGCGGGAAGCCTCGCCGTGGGTTGGCTGCGCACGTTATCGCTTACGGGGTCCTCCGTCCACCGTCCGGCGGTCAGTGTCCATCGCGCGCGCGCGCGGGAGTTGGGCGATAATCGGCGCCCATGCCGGTACGCTCTTGGATCGCCGTCGTACTCGTCGCCCTGCTTGCTGCCTGCGGGACGCCGACCAAGCCCTCGCCGTCGGCGCCGGCTCCTTCGACGCCGTCCCCTTCCGCGCCGCCGGCTTCGCCGTCGACCAAGTATTACCTCGACGACGGTCCCGGCGCCAACCCGCCCGCGAATCTCGACGGCATCCCCGACGCGGTGCCGAAGACCGAGCCGCTGCACCGCTTCGCCAACCGGCCGTACACGGTGCTGGGCCGCGACTACGTGCCCGCGACGTCGCTGAAGCCGTACCGCGAGCGCGGCGTGGCGTCCTGGTACGGGCGCAAGTTCCACGGCCAGAAGACGGCCACCGGCGAGACCTACGACATGTACGCGATGACGGCGGCGCACCCGACGCTTCCTCTGCCGTCGTACGTCCGCGTCACCAACGTCGCTACGGGCGCGTCGGTGGTGGTTCGCGTCAACGACCGCGGGCCGTTCCTGCACGGCCGGGTCATCGACCTCTCCTATGCCGCGGCGCACCGCATCGGCGTCGCGCAGCGCGGCAGCGGCGAGGTCGAGGTCGTCGCCGTGCTGCCCGGGGAGCCGACGGTGGTCGCTGCCGCGCCGGCCGCCGGCGGCGTGGTCACGCGGCCGCTGGACGTGCCGCCGCCGGTCGCTGCGGCGCCGGTCAGCCCCGCGTCGATCGTCCTGCCCGCGCCGCGTACCGACGTCGCGATCGGCGCGCCCGCGGGCGGCTTCGTCGTGCAGCTGGGGGCGTTCGGCAACTACGCCAACGCGCAATCGTTCCTCGCCCACGCGCAAGCCCAGCTGGCCGCGGCGCAGGTCGAGCCGAAGGTGCGGCAACAGGGCGGCCTCTTTCGCGTCTACGTCGGCCCGTTCGCCGACCGCGCCGAGGCGCTGCGCAACGCCGAGCGCATCGAGCGCGCCTTCGGCATGCCCACCGCCATCGCCCCCCACTGATGGGGTCGCTGTTGGGGTCAGGTCGAATTTTGGCGAAACTGGTCCATGGTGCCGGAGCGTCGCGGGACGCGCACCGTAGCACTCTCGCTCCGGCGGCGCGGAGGCGTCAATCGGCCGCCTGGCCGATCCGCGCGGACGCAGGAATCGAACTTTTTCCGACACCGCGCTGTCATCTCTAGGGTTGCGTCGACCCGATGGCAGTGTCTCGCTTCGTTATAATCGATCGGCAACGACGCCCGCGTCGGTGCGTGCAGGGCCGCGGTCCGGCGACTTCCGCGAGCCCGTGGTCGTCGCGCCCGTTGCCGCCGGTCCGCCGCCGCCCGTCCGCAGCCGCGACGCGCCGCCCCTCCCCACCGAATGCCCCCTCGATCCCGCCCATGACCGCCGCTGCCGCCCTCCGCTCCGTCATCTCATCGCGCACGCCGGCGCCGGGCTGGATGGCCAGGTTCGCCCTCGCAATCGTCGCCGTGCTCGCCCTCGCCGCGCCCGCCCGCGCGCAGCTCACCATCGAGATCATCGGCGGTGCTGGCACCACGATCCCCATTGCCATCGTCCCGTTCGACGGCGAGTCGGCGTTTCCGCTGGGCATCACCGGCGTGGTCGGCGCCGATCTCACGCGCTCGGGCCTGTTCAAGCTGGTCGACTACGCCGGCGTCTCGCCGCGACCGGTGCGGGCCGAGGACGTGCGCGCCGGCGACTGGCGCGCCAGGGGCGCCGACGCGGTCGTCGTCGGCTCGATGCGCCCGCTCGGCGACGGCCGCGTCGAGGTCCGCTTCGCGCTGGTCGACGCGGTGAAGCAGACGACGCTGGCGGGATACTCGTACACCGTGACGCCGGCGCAGTTCCGCGCCACCGCGCACACCATCGCCGACGTCATCTACGAGCGACTGACCGGCGACAAGGGCGTGTTCGCCACGCGCATCGCCTACATCACCAAGCAGGGGCCGCGCTACGAGCTGCACGTGGCCGACGCCGACGGCGCCAATCCGCAGGCGGTCGTCGCGTCGAACGAGCCGCTGCTCTCGCCCAAGTGGTCGCCCGACGGCACGCGCATCGCGTACGTGTCGATGGAAGCGAAGAAGCCGGTCGTCTACATCCAGTCGCTCGCCACCGGGCAGCGGCAGCTGCTGGCCAACTTCCGCGGCAGCAACAGCGCCCCGGCGTGGGCGCCCGACGGCCGCCGGCTCGCCGTCACGCTGACCAAGGACGGCGGCTCGCAGCTCTTCCTGATCAACGCCGACGGCACCAACGTCACGCGGCTGATGAGTTCGCCGTCGATCGACACCGAGGCGAGCTTCACCCCGGACGGCGCGGCGATCCTGTTCACCTCCGACCGCGGCGGCAGCCCGCAGGTCTACCGCGTCAACGTCGCCGGCGGCGCGGTCGAGCGGCTGACCTTCGACGGCGCGTACAACGTGTCGCCGCGCCCCACGCCGGACGGCAAGGGCTTCGTGTTCGTGCGCCGCGAAGGCGGGCGCTTCTACCTTGCGTACCAGGACTACGCGTCGCGGCAGGTGCAGCCGCTGACGCAGGGTCCGTTCGACGAGAGCCCAAGCGTCGCGCCGAATTCGCGGCTGATCCTCTACGCGGCGCAGCAGGGGGGGCGTGGTATTCTGGCCGCGGTGTCGTCCGACGGCCGTGTGAAGCAGCGCATCGTGTCCCCGGCGAACGATGTGCGCGAGCCCGCGTGGGGTCCGCTCCCCCGCTGACCCCTCCGGTCACTTCCGCCACTTCAAGAGGCCTCCATGATCAAGAACCTTGCCGTTGTCCTGCTGGCGCTGTCCATCGCCGCCTGCTCGTCCACCCCCACGCAGGACGCCGCCCCGATCGAGGAGAGTGCCGGCGCCGCCACCAAGGGCGCCCCCGGCACCACCACCACCGGCACCAGCACGACGCCGATCGCGGGCACTTCCACCGGCGCCGGCGCCGCGGGCAACACCGCCGTGCTGAAGGACCCGGCCAACATCCTGTCGACGCGCATCGTGCTGTTCGACTACGACCAGTTCGTCGTCAAGGACCAGTACCGGCCGCTGGTCGAGGCGCACGCGAAGTACCTGCAGGCGAACCGCGCGGCGCGCGTGACGCTCCAGGGCCACACCGACGAGCGCGGCACGCGCGAGTACAACATCGCGCTCGGCCAGAAGCGCTCCGACGCGGTGAAGCGGATGCTGGTGCTGCTGGGCGCGCAGGAAGTGCAGATCGAGACGGTCAGCTTCGGCAAGGAAAAGCCGAAGGCCATGGGCAGCGACGAATCGGCGTGGTCGCAGAACCGCCGCGTCGAAATCGTCTACGCCAGCGACTGACCGCGACCCGTCGCTCGCGCATGCGTCGCCAGATCCGGATCGTCCCTCCCGCGGTGGCCTCGTCGCTCTGCCGCGCCGCCGCGTTCGCGCGTTCGCGCGGCGTCGCGCTGGTGCTGCTGTTCGCCGTCTCGTCCGGCGCGGCCGCCGCGCTGTTCGACGACGAGGAAGCGCGCAAGCGCGTCGAGCAGACCAACCTGCGCCTGGCGCAGGTGCAGAAGCAGCTCGAGGACCGCATCGCCGCGCTCGAAGGCCAGATGAAGAGCCAGGGCCTCGTCGACCTCTTCAACCAGGTCGAGGTCATCAAGGCCGACATCGCGCGGATGCGCGGGCAGATCGAGGTGCTCAACCACGAGCTGGCCGAGGCGCAGAAGCGCCAGCGCGATCTCTACGTCGACCTCGACACGCGCGTGCGCAAGCTCGAAGGCGCGGCGCAGCCGGCGGCGGGTGGCGCGTCCGTGGCGCCGCCGGGCCCGGGCGCCGCCGTCCCCGGTGCGATGCCGCCCCCGTCGGCTGCCGCCCCGGTCGCCGGCAACCTTCCGGGCGCGGCGGCGCCGTCCGTCGCCGCCGCGCCGGTCGCGGCGGGAGCGGCAAGCCCCGCCCCCGCCCCCGCGGCCGTCGCGCCGCCGGTCGCGCGGCCCGCCGACGCCGAGCAGCGCGCGTACGATGCCGCGCTCGAGCACTTTCGCAAGGGCAACTATCCCGCCGCGACTGCGGGCTTCCAGTCGTTCGTGAAGACGTGGCCGAAGAGCCCGCTCGCACCGTCGGCGCAGTACTGGGTCGGTAATGCGCAGTTCGCGCAGAAGGACTACCGCGGCGCGATCGCTTCGCAGCGCGCGCTGATCGCGCAGTATCCCGACAGCCAGAAGATCCCCGACGCGCTGCTCAACATCGGCTCGTCGCAGTTCGAGCTGGGCGAGGCCGGCGCGTCGCGCCGCACGCTCGAGGAGCTCATCGCGAAGTACCCGCAGTCCGAGGCCGCCACCAAGGCCCGCGGGCGGCTCGGCCAGCGCTGACGCCCGCCGTCGTGTTCGCGCCGCCGCGATGACGCCGCCCCGGCGAGCCGCGCGCGGTCCGCAGCCCGACGCGGGGTCGACGACGGCATCGCGCTCCGGTGCGAAATCGTCCGCATCGTCGAAGACGTTCGCCGCGCGCCTCGTCGCGTGGCAGCGCAGGCACGGCCGCCACGACCTGCCCTGGCAGAACACGCGCGACGCCTACCGGATCTGGCTGTCCGAGGTCATGTTGCAGCAGACGCAGGTGACGACCGTGCTGCCGTACTACGAGCGCTTCCTCGCCGCGTTCCCCGATGTCGCCGCGCTCGCCGCGGCGCCGCTCGAGCGCGTGCTCGAGCACTGGTCCGGCCTGGGCTACTACCGGCGCGCGCATCACCTGCACGCCGCGGCGCGCGCGATCGTCGCCGATCACGGCGGACGATTTCCCGCCGGCGTGCAAGCGATCGCCACGCTGCCGGGCGTCGGCCGCTCGACCGCGGCGGCCATCGCCGCGTTTGCGCACGGCGAGCGCGCCGCCATCCTCGACGGCAACGTCAAGCGCGTGCTGGCCCGGCACGCCGGCGTCGAAGGCTTTCCCGGCGCGGCGCGCGTCGAGGCGACGCTGTGGGCGCTGGCCGAGGCGCGGCTGCCGGCGAAGGACGTCGAGGCGTACACGCAGGGCCTGATGGACCTCGGCGCGACGCTGTGCACGCGGACGAAGCCGCGCTGCGGCGAATGTCCGCTCGCCGACGACTGCGTGGCGCGTCGCGACGGCCGCGTCGACGATCTGCCGTCGCCGCGGCCGGCCAGGGCGCTGCCGCGCAAGGCGGTGCGCGTGCTGCTGCTCGAGCGCGCCGGCGAGGTGCTGCTCGAGCGCCGCGCGCCGACGGGAATCTGGGCGGGGCTCTGGAGCCTGCCCGAGCTCGCGCTGGACGAGGACGTCGCCGCCGCGTGCCGCGCGCGGTTCGGGCTGGCGGTCGAGCCGGTCGACATCGCCGATCCGGGCGTGGCCTTGCCCCCGATCGAGCACGGCTTCACCCACTACCGGCTGACGCTGCATCCGCTGCGCGTGCGCGTGCGGCGGGTCGCCCCCGGCGCGCGCGAGGACGGGGTCCTCTGGCTCGCCCCCGGCGACGCCGTCGAGGCCGCGCTGCCGGCGCCGATCCGCGTGCTGCTGCGCAGCCGCATCGGCTGAGCACGCCGCCGCTGCTCAGGGCGGCATTCGCCAGTCGCGCAGGTCGGGCGGCAGCAGTGTCGGGTGATCCGGATGCGCTGCGCGGAACGCCTTCAGCTCGCGCTCGACGTCGGCGTACTTCCCTTCGTCGCGCAGCCGGCGGATCAGCGCGATCCACTCCGGCACCGGCAGCTCGGCTGCCCGCTGGACGATTTCGCCGCGCGCACGGCTGGCACCCGCGGTGCCCTCGGCCGTGTCGGCGGCGCGCGGCGCGACGGCGCGGTCGCTCTGCTCGCGTGCCGCGCCGAGCTTGGCCATTGGTGCCGGCTGCGGTGCCGCGGTCGGTGCGGGGGGCGGTGCGGGAGCCGGTGCGAGAGTTGGCGTGGGAGTCGGCGCCGCGACGCGCGAGGGAGCGGGCGGCGCGGCGAGCGGGGCGACGATCGGAGCGCGGAGGGACGCGGTGGGTGGCGCTGGCACCGCAGCCGGCGCGGCACCCGTCGAATCCGCGACCTTTGGTGCCGGTCTCGCCCGACGGCACTCCCGCCAGCGCCGGGAACGGCTGCGGGGTGTCTTTGCGGCGCGCGCCTTCTGCGGACGTTCCCGTCGGGGTCGACGGCGGCGGAGGCGTCACTCCCGACGGCATATCGGCCGCGACGCGCGCGGGGGCCTGGGCGTCGACCTTTGCCGATGACGGGGCGGAAGGCGTCACTCGCGACGCCGCATCGGGCTCGGTCTTCGTCGCCATCGCCGCCGTTGTCGTGGTCGCCGACGTTGCCGTTGCCGTCGTTGCCGTCGTTGCCGGCGGAGGCGCATGCGCAGGTGCAGGCGCAGGCGCAGGCGTATCCATCGCCGTCGTCGCGGACGCGGGCAAAGGCGTCGTTTGCGACGGCAGCGTTGCGTCGGCCCCGCGCCCGGCATCTCCACGCTTTTCGCGCCCGGCGGCACGTCCGAGACGCTTCGCGCATCGCCGCCCGGCGAGCCCACCCGGTCCGGCGTGACGACCTGCAGCAGGCCGATCGCGATCGCGCCGATGGTCGCGGCGGCGGCGAGCGGAAACCACCAGCGCTCGGGTCTCGTCGCCTCCGGCACCGTGGCAGGTTTGACGCGCGCGCCGACTTCGCGCCGCGCGGCCGCGCGAAGCGCCGCGTCGAGCGCCGGCGGCGGTTCCTCGCGCGACTGCGACCGCCAGGCGGCGTCGAAGCGCGCGTCGTCGTCGACACCCGCGCGACGGTCCGCCGCCTCGCCGGCGCCGGATGCGCGCTGCGCGCTCCGTGCCGTGCCGCGATCCGCACCTGGCGTTGGCTGGTCGCGCTCGTCGGGTCGTTTGGGGTCGGTCATGTCGATTCGTCCTGCGCGTCGTCGCCGAAATCGGCGAGGTCCGCGAGTTCCGCGCGCAGCCGCGCGGTGGCGTAGCGCAGCCGGCTCTTCACCGTCTCGGCGCCGGCGCCGGTGAGTTCGGCGATCTCGGCCAGCGACAGGCCGCCTTCGTGCTGCAGCAGGAACGCGTCGCGCTGCGCTGCGGGCAGCGTGCGCAGCGCGGCGTCGATGCGGGTACCGATCTGCTTCGCCTGCGCGCGCACGTCCGGCATCGACGCGCGCGCGGCGGCGACGCGCGACAGCGGGTCGATCGCGTCGTCGTCGTCGTCGGCGTGCGCCGCGACGAGTTCGACGTGGCCGCTCGCGCGCCAGTGGTCGACCAGGCGATTGTGCGCGATCCGGTACAGCCAGGTCGTGAACTTCGCCGTCGGCGCGTACGTCGCGCGGGCGCGGATCACGTTCGTCCACACGTCCTGGAACATCTCGTCGGCGGTGCCGGCGTTGCCGCAGTGGCGCAGCAGGTAGCGGTAGCTGCCGCCCTTGTGGCGCGCATACAGCGCGTCGAAGGCGGCGGCGTCGCCCGCCGCGTAGGCGAGCATCAGCGCCTCGTCGCCGGTGAGCGGAATGGGTTGCGCGGGCATCGCCCGCGAGTATGCGAGCGGCCCGCGCGGGTCGCAACCGGCCATTGCCGCCACGGTCACCGCGGAGGATCGGGCGCGAAGCGCGGCCACGCGGGGAACGGCTTCGGCCGCGGCGGCACGTACGCAACCGGAGGCGGCAGCACGCCCATCGCGACGAGGTTCTCGTGCCGGTCGTAGCGGATGGTGATCACTTCCGCCGGCTGCGAGCTGTCGCGCTCGAACGCCACCATCTGCGCGTGCGAAGTCTCGTTGCGGCCGTGCCCGGTGCCGAGCTTGGCCGCCGGCGCGGGCGCCGGCACCGGGGCGTACAGCGGCGCCGCCGCCACCTGGCGGTCGGCTTCGAGCCGCCCGCGCAGTTCGGGCGCGACCGCTTCCTGCGCCTTCTGCTCGGCGACGCCGCTGCCCGCGGCATCCCGCGCGGTGGCTTCGCCGGTCGCCGCATCGCGCCGCGGCGCGCTCGCCGACGGATACGCCGCGGGGCCGCCGGCGCCGTCCGCCTCGTTGGTGCGCGATTGCCCGATCTTGCCCGGCATCGGTGCGACGCGCTCGCGGAACACCGCGACGCCGATGACGCCGACGTGGTCGGGCCGCCCGGTGCGCGCGGCGTAGCTGTCCGGCAGCTCGGTGAAGTAGAAGGCGGCGGTGCGCGCGAGGTTCTTGCGCCAGCCGGCGATGTCGAGCGAAGCGTACGGGTCCAGCACGTAGCCGGACTGCGCCGGCGACGCGGTCTCGCCCGAGATGACGTTGACGCCGTCGACGCTGGTCACCGCCAGCAGCCGGGCCCCGTTGATGCTGCGGATGCGGACCGAATACTCGCGGCCCGGCGTGCCGACGACCCAGGCCTGGCCGTCCTTGCGGTAGACCGGCAGCACCCGGCCGTCGACGCGGTCGACGATCTCGACCTCGGCGTAGCCGCGGCTGGTGACGCCGGCCTGCGCGGCCGGGCTGCCGCTCATCGCGGTCGCGGCGGCAAGCGCAAGTGTAAGCGCACACTGACGCCATATCGACGATTTGGTCAAGGGTGTGGTGGAAACAGCATCGACTTTGGACATGAGGTTCTCCCTGATTCGGCCGATCCGGCGGCAGCGGCGGGCCGTCGCGCGAACCGCGGACTCCCCGCCCCGACCGGCCCGGACGGAGCCGGTTCGGCGGGCGCTTTCCGGCGGTCCCTGCTTTAAACGGGCGGGGTGCCGAAACGGGGTTGCGGCGGCGCGGCGGCAACGCGGCGCAGTGGCAGCGCGCGCCGGCCCGGCTGGGGCCCGGCGCAGGCGCCAGGACCCTGCGCCAAGACCCCGCTGTCGTGTAAGATAATTTCGCATCATGACCGACACCTCCAGCCTCCCCGCGCTCGTCACCGGCCTCGCCTTCGCACTGGCCGTGGTCTTCGGCGCGGTCGGCAACCGCGTCAGCTTCTGCACCATGGGCGCGGTCACCGACATCGTTAACTTTGGCGACTGGCGGCGGATGCGGATGTGGGTGCTGGCGATCGCGGTCGCCATCGCCGGCGCGGGGGCGCTGCACGCGACGGGGCAGGTCGACCTGACGAAGTCGGTCTACACCGGCACCAGGCTGAGCTGGCTGTCGATGCTGCTTGGCGGGTTCCTGTTCGGCTTCGGCATGACGCTCGCGTCCGGCTGCGGCAGCAAGACGCTGATCCGCGTCGGCGGCGGCAACCTGAAGTCGCTGGTCGTGCTGGTGTTCCTCGGCGTGTCGGCGTACATGACGCTGCGCGGGATCTTCGGCGTCTGGCGCGCGACCGGGCTCGACCCCGTGCGCTTCGACTTCGCCGCGCTGGGGGCGGCCACGGCGGACCTGCCCGGACTCGCCGCCGCCGCCGGTCTGCAGGGCGCGCGGCAGTGGCTGCCGTTCGTCGTCGCCGGGGCGATCCTGGCCTGGATCTTCGCCAGCCGCGACTTCCGCTCGTCGCCGGAACTGGTCGTCGGCGGCATCGTCATCGGGCTGGTCATCGTCGGCGGCTGGTACGTGTCGGGCCACCTGGGCTACGTCGCCGAGGATCCCGCCACGCTCGAGGAAAAGTTCTTCGCCACCAACTCCGGCCGTATGGAGTCGTTCAGCTTCACCGCCCCGGTCGCGTACCTGATGGAACTGCTGATGTTCTGGAGCGACACCACGCGCGTGCTGACCTTCGGCATCGCCGGCGTGCTGGGGATGATGGTCGGCTCGCTGGGCGTGGCGCTCGCCGCGCGGACCTTCCGCTGGGAGGGCTTCGCCAGCGTCGAGGACTTGAGCAACCACATCGTCGGCGGCATCCTGATGGGCTTCGGCGGCGTCACCGCGCTGGGCTGCACCATCGGGCAGGGCCTGACCGGCATCTCGACCCTCGCGGTCGGCTCGATGCTGGCGCTGGCGGCGATCATCGCGGGCTGCGTCGCCGCGGTGAAATACCAGATGTGGCGGCTCGAGCGGATGGGCTGAGGGGGGACCGGCGCTTCGCCGTCGACCGCCCGAACCTGCCCGCAGCCGCGCTCGCCGCGATCGAGGGTCCCGGCGCAGTCCCCGGCGCGACCGGATCGTCCCGCCGCCGCCATCGCCGTCCATTCCACCGGCCGGACCGGACACCGCCGTCAACACGACGGCACGCCAAGCCGTTAACGATCAATGATCATCTACGACCTCGCCTGCCCGCATGGCCACCGTTTCGAGGGCTGGTTCGCCTCGGGTGACGATTTCGCCGCGCAGAAGGCGCGGGAGCTCGTCCGCTGCCCGATCTGCGACGACGCGGGCGTGGCCATCGTGCCTTCGGCGAAGGTCGCCACGCCGCGCGCCGGCGCCGCCGCAGGGGCGGCCGGCCACGCCGGATCGCGCCGCGGCGCGGCCGGGCGCACCGGCAGCCGGGGGCAGGGCGAGCGCGCTCCGGACCCGAACCGGCACGGCGATGCGCCCGACATGAACGCCGACGACGCGGTGCCCGCGAACTTCGCCTCGGGCCTTCCCGCCGAAATGCTGTCGAAGCTGCGCGAGATCGTCCGGGCCGCGGAGGATGTCGGCCGCCGCTTCCCCGAGGAAGCGCGCCGCATCCACTACGACGAGGCGCCCGCACGGCCGATCCGCGGCCAGGCGTCGCGGGAAGAAACCGAGGAGTTGCGGGAGGAGGGCATCGACGTCTCGCCGCTGCCGCCGTTCCTGACCGGCGACGAGCACTGACTCCGCCACGGGCGCGAGCGGCGCGCCGCCACGGGCACCGCAGGGGCGGCTGACGCGGGCTGCGCCACGGAGCCGCCGGACGGCCCGCACGATCTTGAGGACGGCCCCGGTTTCCGGTTATAATTTACGGCTTTCGGCGGGCCGTTAGCTCAGTTGGTAGAGCAGCGGACTTTTAATCCGTTGGTCGCTGGTTCGAATCCAGCACGGCCTACCATTCCGGTGGCGGGCCGTCGGAGTCGAGCCCCACACCGGGAAGCCGGACCGCCGAAGCGCAGTGCACCGGGTCGTTAGCTCAGCTGGTAGAGCAGCGGACTCTTAATCCGTTGGTCGTAGGTTCGATCCCTACACGGCCTACCAACAAACTCGAGGGGTTGCGCGAAATTCGCGCAACCCCTCGTGCTTTTTCGCCATCGGCGGCCGCCATCTGGTGGCCGTTTCCATGAATCGCTGCCGTTGGCCGCAATGGTGCCATCGACCCGTTGCAGCCATTCGCGTGCGAAGAGACCGGACGCAGGCACGCCGCGTCCATGAGCGGAAGCGCTTTCGCCGCACTTCCGCGCGGGATCACTTGCCTCCTGGGGTCGTGGAGGTCGGATCGCGCGAGGCTTCGCGCTCTTCGACGCTCGCTGCGGCGGGTTGCAGGAAGAACATCCGAATCATGCGTTCTTCACCCAGCATCCGCCCCAGTTCCCGGATCACGCAGTAGTTGAGAATGACGACGAACAGGATGATCTGGAGCGCCCAGAAATGCGGCCACACGATCTCGGACAGCAGCCTTTCGTTGCCGGCGACGATTCCACCGGCCTGCTTGGCGAAGTCATAGAGTCGTTCCAGATAGTGGATGAAGCTCGCGACCGCATAGTAGATGACGGTCTTCCAGGCGATGTTGTAGATCAGCGGCTTCTGCGGGAATCGATTGATCGGCGGCCAAAGGTCGGCGAGCAGGACCGCCTTGCCGATGATCAGCGCGGCGAGCGCGATTTGGGCCGACGAAGTGACCGGCAGCCCGGTGCCCTCCGTCATGAGGGCTCTGACCAGGCCGATGATGTGCAGCGCGACGAAGAAGAAGATGGTCGGCGGCAGAATGGCCAGAAATTCTTCCTTCAGCTTTTCGACAGCCTTGTTCATCGCAGTTGCGCGCTAGTTCGCCGCGACGAGCGCCGGCGGGTTCCGGGTGCCCTCGCCCGGCGGGAGGGTCGAGGGCGGCTCCTGCTTCGCCGCCTTCGCGACGGGGTCTTCGTTCTTCCCGCATCCGGCGAGCAGCGCCGCGCTAACGATGCCGAGCCCGAGGATCTTCCTTGCCGCTCCCATGTCGATGCTCCGAAGGTGATGAATGGGTCAGTCTGCCCGCGGCTCAGGGCGCGGGCACGACGACGGAGTAGACCCCGTTCGCGCCGTACGCCGGCTGGAACCAGGTGTTCCCGCAGGTGTAGCGGGCGTTCCCGTTCGTCGGAATCGTTGTCGAGCCGGAGGGCGGCGCCGGCCAGCCCATGCCCAGGACGGAGGACCTGTCCGTGCGGAATCTAGCATATGTCGCTGGTGCCAATCCTGCATTTTCGGCCAGGATGGCCTTCAACAATCCGGCCGACTGGCGTGCCCGATGTCGCCTTCCGATGGTCCGCGCGTTACACCTCCTGATGGCCTGGCTCCCATCAGCGAAGTCATGCGCGTGGGTCCGGTGGCGGCAATACCCCAGGTCATGGCGGAACTCGGCGTGGATGCCGACGCGGTGTTCTCCCGCCTCTGCGTCATCCTGGGCTGCTCGGTGATCCGGCTGAGCCCGACCTCCATGTGATAGGCGTACGGCGAGGCGACCGCAGGCCCGTCTCGTGACCGCGCTGCCGGCCTACGCCGGCGCCGCCGGCAGCCGCAGCAGGCGCCGCAGCGCCGCGACGACCCGCTCGGTGGTGATGCCGAGCTCGCGGTAGACCTCGTCGGCCGGCGCGGACTCGCCGAAGCGGTCGATGCCGATGACGATGCCGCCGCGCCCCGTGTACTTGTACCAGCCGTCGGTCACGCCCGCCTCGACGGCGACGCAGGGCACGTGCGGCGGCAGCACGGCGGTGCGGTAGGTGTCCGGCTGCCGGTCGAACACCGACGGCGCCGGCATCGACACCACGCGGATCGGGATGCCTTCGGCGGCGAGCTGCTCCTGCGCCGCGCGCGCCAGCGGGACCTCGGATCCGGTGGCGATCACCATCGCACGCGGTGCGCCCGCGCCCTCGGCGTGGACGTAGCCGCCGCGCGCGATGTCGGCGAGCGCGGTCTTCGAGTGCTGGATGGGAGCGATGTTCTGGCGCGACAGCAGCAGCGCCGTCGGCCCGTTGTCGCGCTCGATGGCCGCGGTCCACGCGACCGCCGTCTCGACCGCATCGCACGGGCGCCAGACGTCGAGGTTGGGGATGAGGCGCAGGCTCGCCGCGTGCTCGACCGGCTGGTGCGTCGGGCCGTCCTCGCCCAGGCCGATCGAGTCGTGCGTGAGCACCAGGATCGAGCGGATCCGCATCAGCGCAGCCATTCGCAGCGCGTTGCGCGCGTAGTCGGAGAACACCAGGAACGTGCCGCCGTAGGGAATGAAGCCGCCGTGCAGCGCGATGCCGTTCATCAGCGCCGCCATGCCGAACTCGCGCACGCCGTAGTGGACGTAACGGCCGCTTCCCGCCGGGCCGACCGCGGACATGCCCTTGACCTGCGTGAGGTTGGACCCGGTGAGGTCGGCCGAGCCGCCGAGGAGCTCGGGCACCGCCGTGACCAGCGACTCCAGCAGCGTCTGCGAGGCCTTGCGCGTGGCCACCGCCTGCGGCTTCGCGTTGTGCTGCTCGACCAGCGCCGCCGCGGCGGCGTGGAATCCCTCCGGCAGCCGTCCCGCGATCCGCCGGCGGAACTCGGCCGCCTCGGCCGGGTAGTCCTTCTCGTAGGCGGCGAACGTCGCGTTCCACTCGGCCTCGCGCTGCGCGCCGCGTGCCCGCGCGTCCCACCCTGCGTAGACGTCGGCGGGAACCTCGAACGGGGGATGGCGCCAGCCGATCGCCTCGCGCGTCGCCGCGACCTCGGCCGCGCCAAGCGCGGCACCGTGGACGCCTTCGGTGCCTTGCTTGTTCGGCGAGCCCTTGCCGATGATCGTCCTGCAGCAGATCAAGGTCGGCTTGCCGGCGCCCTTGCTCGCGTCGGCAAGCGCCGCGTCCACGGCCTCGACGTCGTGGCCGTCGACGTCGCGGATCACGCGCCAGCCGTAGGCCTCGAACCGCTTCGGCGTGTCGTCGGTGAACCAGCCCTCGACCTCGCCGTCGATCGAGATGCCGTTGTCGTCGTAGAGGACGACCAGCTTGTCGAGCGCCAGCGTCCCGGCGAGCGCCGCCGCCTCGTGCGAGATGCCTTCCATCAGGCAGCCGTCGCCGACGAACACGTACGTCCGGTGGTCGACGATGCGGTGGAAGGGCCGGTTGAATTCCGCCGCCAGCAGCCGCTCGGCCAGCGCCATGCCGACGGCGTTGGCGAGGCCCTGCCCCAACGGCCCCGTCGTCGTCTCGATGCCCGGCGTCGCGCCGTACTCCGGGTGCCCCGGCGTCCTCGAATGCAGCTGGCGGAACCGCTTCAACTCGTCCATCGGCAGGTCGTAGCCCGACAGGTGCAGCAGCGCGTACTGCAGCATCGAGCCGTGCCCGTTCGACAGCACGAAGCGGTCGCGGTCCGGCCAGTGCGGGTTCGCGGGGTTGTGCGCGAGGTGCCGCGTCCACAGCGCGACGGCGATCTCGGCCATGCCCATCGGCATGCCCGGATGGCCGGAATTCGCGGCCTGCACCGCGTCCATCGCCAGCGCGCGCAGTGCGTTGGCCAGCACGCTGGTCTCGACTTTCATGTCCATGGTGGCGGTCTCCTGGGGGTCTTCAGCCGGCACGGCGCTTGCGGTCCATCAGCTGGAGGATCATCGGCGTGAGGATCAGCTGCATCGCGAGGCTCATCTTGCCGCCGGGCACGACGATGATGTTCGGCCGCGACATGTACGAGTCGTGCAGCATCGAGAGCAGGTACTGGAAGTCGATGCCCTTCGGCTTGGCGAAGCGGATCACGACCATGCTCTCGTCGAGGGTCGGGATGTCCTTGGCGATGAAGGGGTTCGACGTGTCGACCATCGGCACGCGCTGGAAGTTGATGTGGGTCTGCGAGAATTGCGGGCAGATGTAGTTCACGTAGTCCGGCATCCGCCGCAGGATGGTGTCGACGACCGCGTCCTGCGAGTAGCCGCGCAGGTTCTGGTCGCGGTGGAGCTTCTGTATCCACTCGAGGTTGAGGATTGGCACGACGCCGATCAGCAGGTCGGCCAGCGTAGCGATGTTGACGCGGTCGGTGACCGCGGCGCCGTGGAGCCCCTCGTAGAACAGCAGGTCGGTGCCGGCGGGAACGTCTGCCCATGGGGTGAACGTGCCGGGGTCCTGGGCGTAGGGCGCGGCCTCCTGCTCGTCGTGCAGGTACTTGCGCACCTTGCCGGTGCCCGTCTCGCCGTACGCGCGGAACAGCGCCTCGAGGTCCTCGAGCCGGTTCGCCTCGGGCCCGAAATGGCTGAAGTTGGCGTTGCCCGCGGCGGCGGCCTCGGCCATCTTCGCCTTCATCTCCTTGCGGTCGTAGCGGTGGAACGAATCGCCCTCGACGATGGCCGCGTTCAGGCCTTCGCGGCGGAAGATGTGCTGGAAGGTGCGGGTGACGGTCGTGGTTCCCGCCCCCGACGAGCCGGTGATGGCGATGACCGGATGCCTGGTCGACATGTGGATCTCCTAGGCCGCGCGGAACAGCGACCGGACGTGGAACAGCGGCGACTCGAACTCCTGGTCTTCACCGGCGTCGTGGGCGCGGTGATAGCGCTCGATGCGCTCGACCTCGTTGCGCGAGCCCAGGATGACCGGCACCCGCTGGTGCAGGTCCTGCGGCACGACGTCGAGCAGCCGCGCGCGGCCGGTGCTGGCGAGGCCGCCCGCCTGCTCGACCAGCATCGCCATCGGATTGGCCTCGTACAGCAGCCGCAGGCGGCCGGGCTTGCCGGGGTCCTTGGTGTCCTTCGGGTACATGAACAGGCCGCCGCGCACGAGGATGCGGTGCACCTCCGCCACCATCGACGCGATCCACCGCATGTTGAAGTCGGCGGCGCGCGGGCCGTTCCTGCCCTTGACGCACTCGTCGACGTAGCGCTGCACCGGCGGCTCCCAGAAGCGCGCGTTCGACGTGTTGATCGCGAACTCGCGGGTGTCCTCGGGGATGCGCATGTCCGGGTGCGTCAGCGTGAACGCGCCGATCTCCGGGTCCAGCGTGAAGCCGTGGACGCCCCGGCCCATCGTCACCACCAGCATCACCGACGGGCCGTACAGCGCGTAGCCGGCGCAGATCTGCCGCGTGCCGGGCTGCAGGAAGTCCTGCACCGCCGGCTCGGTGACGCCCTCCGGCGCGGCGAGCACCGAGAAGATCGTGCCGACCGTCACGTCGACGTCGAGGTTCGACGAGCCGTCGAGCGGATCGAACACCAGCAGGTAGCGACCGCGCGGATGCTGCTCCGGAATCGCGTACGGCGCCTCCATCTCCTCCGACGCCATGCCGCAGAGCTGGCCGCCCCATTCGCAGCTGCGCAGCACGATGTCGTTGGCGATGACGTCGAGCGGCTTCTGCTGCTCGCCCTGGACGTTGGTGGCGACCTCGGTCCTGGGCGCTGCCAGCAGCGCGCCGCGGGAGACCGCCGACGCGATGTACTTGCACGCCGTCTGCACGTCGTTGAGCAGCGCCGTCAGCTGCGGGTCCGGATCGGCCATCCGCCGCTGCTCCTCGATGATGAACTTGCTGAACGTGGTTCTGCGGTAAGGCATCGTCGTGCTCCTGTCGGGCGCCTGGTTGCGTTCGGTGACGCTGGGGTGTGCCCGGTCGTATCCGGTGTGGGCTGGTCGGGGTCAGGCCGGCCCGCCGGCGCCGGTCGTCGTCGGTTCGCTGAACAGCCGGCTTGCGCGGATGTCGCCGGCGGTGATCGTCTGCAGCGCGTCGCGGGTCACCGTCGCCTTCGCGCCGGCGAACAGGCGGCTCGCCTGGCGCAGCCGCGCGCGATCGAGCGCGTTGCGGATCGAGCGGGCGTTGGCGAAGTTCGGGCGCGCCATGCGGCGGACGATGTAGTCGCGCATCGCCGCCACCGCGTCGGGGTCCAGCGTGTAGTGCATGCCTGCGACCATCAGGTTGGCGATCGCGAGCAGCTCGTCGGCGCTGTAGTCGGGAAAGTCGATGTGGTGGGCGATCCGCGACGACATGCCGGGGTTGCTGGCGAAGAACGTGTCCATCCGGTCCTTGTAGCCGGCGAGGATCACGACGAGGTCGTCGCGCTGGTTCTCCATCACCTGCATCAGGATCTCGATCGCCTCCTGGCCGTAGTCGCGCTCGTTCTCGGGCCGGAACAGGTAGTACGCCTCGTCGATGAACAGCACGCCGCCCATCGCGCGCTTCAGCACCTCGCGGGTCTTGGGCGCGGTGTGGCCGATGTACTGGCCGACGAGGTCGTCGCGCGTCACGGCGACGAGATGGCCCTTGCGGATGTAGCCGAGCTTGTGCAGGATCGCCGCCATCCGCAGCGCGACGGTCGTCTTGCCGGTGCCGGGATTGCCGGTGAAGCACATGTGCAGCGACGGCGGCTGCGCGTCGAGCCCGAGCGTGGCGCGCGCGCGGTCGACCGCGAGCAGCGCGGCGATCTCGCGGATCCGCGTCTTGACCGGCGCGAGTCCGATCAGGTCGTGGTCGAGGCCGTCGAGCAACTCGAACACGCCGGCGTCGGCGCACAGCGCGTGCAGGTCGATGCCTCCGGCGCCGGGCGCGGCGCCGGCGGGGATCGGCGGTGCTTGGTCGGGGGCCATGGCTTCGCGCTCCGGGGGCCGGGGGACGATCAGTAGCGCTTGCCGGCGGGAAGCTGGGCCGCGATGCCGACGGTGGTGTACCGGATCCGGCGCCCTTCGGTCTCCTGCCGCTGCAGCGAGAAGCCCGGCTCGTCGGCGGGCCGGTTGACGATGAACGACAGGCGCACCGATTCGATCCCGCGCGTCGAGTCGAAGGCGTTGACCTTGATGTAGTGGCTCGGGAACGCCTTGCGGCACGCGACCAGCTCCATCATCACGCCGGCGGCATCCTTCAGGCCGAACATCGGCGGCCCGTACATGTCCCAGTACGTGTTGCGCGGGTGCGCGTCGTCCGTGTACTCGACGGAGCAGGCCCAGCCCTGGTCGATTGCGTACTGGATCTGCGCCTTGATCTCGGTGTCGGTCAGGTCGGGCAGGAACGAAAAGGTGCCTTGGGTGATGCGCATGACGGTTCTCCTCTAGACCGACGCGGTCGCGGTCGGGACGAAATCGGGCGTGTCGGTCGACGCGTAGTTGAACGTGACGTCCTTCCAGGTCTCGAGCGCCTGGGCCAGCGGCGCGCACCAGCGGCCCGCCGTGGCGAGGATCTGCGGCCCCTCGACGGCGATGTCGCGTCCCTCGTTGCGGGCCTTGACCATCGTCTCCAGCGCGACGCGGTTGGCGGTGGCGCCGGCCTGGATGCCGGCCGGGTGGCCAATGGTGCCGCCGCCGAACTGCAGCACGACGTCGTCGCCGAACAGCGTCAGCAGCTGGTGCATCTGCCCGGCGTGGATGCCGCCGGAGGCGACGGGCATCACGCGGCGCAGGTCGGCCCAGTCCTGGTCGAAGAAGAGGCCGCGCTGCAGGTCGGCCTTGGTGTACCCGTCGCGGCAGACGTTGTAGTAGCCCTGCACCGTCATCGGGTCGCCCTCGAGCTTGCCCACCGCGGTGCCCGCGTGCAGGTGGTCGACACCGGCCAGCCGCAGCCACTTGGCGATCACGCGGAACGACACCCCGTGGTTCTTCTGCCGCGTGTAGGTGCCGTGGCCGGCGCGGTGCATGTGCAGGATCATGTCGTTGCGGCGCGACCAGTTCGCCATCGACTGGATCGCGGTCCAGCCGACGACGAGGTCGATCATCACGATGCAGGAGCCGAGTTCCTTCGCGAACTCGGCGCGCTCGTACATGTCTTCCATCGTCGCGCCGGTGACGTTGAAGTAGTGGCCCTTCTGCTCGCCGCTGGCGGCCTGCGCGCGGTTGACGGCCTCCATCCCGAACAGGAAGCGGTCGCGCCAGTGCATGAACGGCTGCGAGTTGATGTTCTCGTCGTCCTTGGTGAAGTCGAGCCCGCCGACGAGGCCCTCGTAGACGACGCGGCCGTAGTTGCGGCCGGACAGGCCGAGCTTCGGCTTCATCGTCGCGCCGAGCAGCGGCCGTCCGAACTTGTCGAGGCGCTCGCGCTCGACGACGATCCCCGTCGGCGGGCCCTTGAACGTCTTCACGTACGCGACGGGCAGCCGGATGTCCTCGAGGCGCGCCGCCTTCAGCGGCTTGAAGCTGAACACGTTGCCGATCAGCGAGGCGGTGAGGTTGGCGATCGAACCTTCCTCGAACAGGATCAGGTCGTAGGCGACCCACGCGAAATACTGCTGCTCGGAATTCGTGCCGGGCCCGGTGTTGGGCACGCGGTCGACGCGGTACGCCTTGGCGCGATAGCTCTCGCACGCGGTCAGCAGGTCGGTCCAGACGACGGTCCAGGTCGCCGTCGACGACTCGCCGGCCACGGCGGCAGCCGCCTCCTCGGCGTCCACGCCCTCCTGCGGCGTGATCCGGAACACGCAGACGACGTCGGTTTCCTTCGGCTCGTAGTCCGGCTGCCAGTAGCCCATCTGCCGGTATTTGAGGACGCCTGGGGCGTAGCGCTTCTTGGCGTCGACGATGGCGCCGTCCTTTGATGCGTTCATCTCGAATCTCCTGTTCCGGGTGCGGGGGGACAGGGCTACTGTATGGAGCGCCGACAATCAGGTAAAGTCAGTAATAATTACATCAAAGATAAGTAAAACCTGATGAGAGGCCTGACCATCCGCCAGCTGCAGGTGTTCGTGTGCGCCGCCCGGCACCTGAGCTTCGCCCGCGCGGCCGAGGAGCTGCACCTGACGCAGCCCGCGATCTCGATGCAGATCAAGGAGTTGGAGAGCGTCGTTGGCCTGCCGCTGTTCGATCGCGGTGGGCGCAGGATCTCGCTGACCACCCCCGGCGAATATTTCCTGGTCCACGCGCGGAGGATGCTTGCGGCGCTGAAGGACGCCGACGACACCATGGCGCGGATGAAGGGCGTGGAGAGCGGCCGGCTCACCATCGGCATCGTCAGCACGGCCAAGTATTTCGTGCCGCGGCTCCTCGCCGAATTCCGGCGCGAGCATCCCGCGGTCGAGCTGCGGCTCGAAGTGGGCAACCGGCAGGCGCTGGTCGGCCAGCTCAAGGACAACGAGGTCGACCTCGCGATCATGGGCACGCCGCCGCGCGAGCTCGACACGCGCTCCGAGCCGTTCGCCGCGAATCCGCTGGTGATGATCGCCGCACCGGAGCACCCGCTGACCCGGCTGTCGCAGGTGCCGGCCGCGCTGCTGGGCAACGAGGCGTTCCTGGTGCGCGAGCCCGGCTCGGGCACGCGCGCGTCGATGGAAATCTTCCTCAAGGAGCAGCGCATCCACCCGGCGGCGATGGTCGAGATGCCGAGCAACGAGACGATCAAGCAGGCGGTGATGGCCGACATGGGCGTGAGCATCCTGTCGATCCACACCATCGGGCTCGAGCTCGCGGCGGGCGTCATCAGGACGCTCGAGGTCGAGGGGCTGCCGCTGCTGCGGCGCTGGCACGTCGTCAACATGCGCGCGAAGCTGCTGTCGCCGGCGGCCGAGGCGTTTCGCTACTTCATCCTCGAGAAGGCGCAGGCGGTGCTGCAGAAGCCGCCGTTCGGCGCGGCACCGCCCGGCGCCGTGCCCGCCGTCGCAGCGCTTCCCGTCGCGGCGGGACCGGGCGGCGGCTGAGCGCGCCCCGGGGCGTTGATTTCGATCAAACGCGACGCGAATGTCGCCCGTGCTGGCAGGTCCGCCTGCCGGCGCCGGCGCATGATCGGTGGGCGGCGAGCCACGCGACGAAAAGGCGACAGGCCAACGGGCTGGGTGCCGGTTCCGTGCCCCGCAGAGGGTCGCGGAGCCGGCCGGGTCGGCACCGACGGCCTCCCCCTTGTGGGTAGTAGGGGCATCACCCAATCCGGCTATAGACGCCCCTTCGCGAAAAACAGCCTAATGGATGAGTCCCGCCACATACAGCCGGCGCCCGTCGCTCGCCGTGGCTTCGCATCCGGTACCGGTCCGGTGCGCGGTCGCGCGTGCGCATGGCGTCGATGCATGGGGCCAACTGAACGATGGAGGTCGGCAAAGTGAATTTCGACAAGGAACTGGACGCGCGCGGGCTGTCGTGCCCGCTGCCGATCCTGAAGACGAAAAAGGCGCTGAATGACCTCGTGTCGGGCCAGGTGCTGAAGGTGGTCGCCACCGACCCCGGCTCGATCAAGGACATGGCGGCGTTCGCCAACCAGACAGGCAACCCGCTGCTCTCGACGGCGGAAGAGGGCAAGGACTACGTGTTCTTCCTGAAGAAGAAATAGCCCGGCTGCGCGCGCAAGCCCCGCGCCCGCCGGAGACCAAGGAGTCGCCATGCAAACGCAAGCCGAAATGACCGCCATCCTCGCGACGGACGGCGCGCTGGATCGGGCCATCAGGGAACGCATCGACGCGCTGCTCGACCAGCGGCTCGAGGCGAAGCTCGCCGAGATCAAGGCGGCGAAGACGCCGTCGATGACGATCATCGCGACCAAGGGCACCCTCGACTGGGCCTATCCGCCGTTCATCCTGGCGTCGACGGCGGCGGCGCTCGGCTGGGACGTGTCGATCTTCTTCACGTTCTACGGCCTCGAGCTGCTGAAGAAGGACCTGCGCAAGCTGAAGGTGAGCCCGCTCGGCAATCCGGCGATGCCCATGAAGATGCCGATGGGGCCGGCGTGGTTCAAGTCCATACGCTGGAACATCCCGAACATCGTGCAGTCGGCGGTGCCGGCGTACGAGGCCTTCGCGACCAAGATGATGAAGAAGACGATCAAGAAGACGGGTGTCGCAGGCATCGACGAGCTGCGCAGCCTGTGCATCGAAGCCGGGGTGAACCTGATCGCGTGCCAGATGACCGTCGACCTTTTCGGGTACAAGCACGACGAGTTCATACCCGAGGTCAAGGAATACTGCGGCGCCGCGACGTTCCTGCCGATGGCGAAGGACGCCGACGTCACGCTGTTCATCTGAGCCGGGATCGCCGGCTGGCGACGCCATTGCGTCGACGGTCGGACCAACACTTTGGAAGGGAGTTGACGTGAACAAGAAGCTCTTACTGGCAATCCTCGCCGCCACCCCGATTGCCGCGCAGGCGACCGACGGCTATTTCGCCAACGGCTACGGGATGAAGTCCAACGGCATGGGCGGCGCCGCGATTGCCGTCGCGATGGAACCGTTCGGCGGTGCGGTGAATCCCGGGGCGATGTCGTTCCTCGACAACCAGTGGCAGCTGGGGCTCGCCTGGTTCTCCCCCGACCGCAGCGCGTCGCGCACCGGGTCGGGCATGGCCAACATCGACGGCAGCGTCGACAGTGGCAGCAACAACTTCTTCATCCCCGAGTTCGGCGTCAACTGGAAGTACAGCCCCGACGTCGCGCTGGGCCTGACGGTCTACGGCAACGGCGGCATGAACACCGACTACCCCGGCGGCCAGATTCCCGTGCAGAGCGCCTGCGGCCAGTTCCGCGGCGGCCAGGGCGCGCCGTACAACCTGCTGTGCGGCAGCGGCAGCCTTGGCGTCGACCTCACGCAGCTGATCATCGCGCCGTACGCGGCGTGGCAGTTCACCAAGGGCCACTCGATCGGCATCGCGCCGCTGATCGCCTACCAGCGCTTCAAGGCCGAAGGCATGCAGGCGTTCGACAATCCCGGCTTCTCGACCAGCCCCGGCAACGTGACCAACAACGGTTACAGCGATTCGTGGGGTCTGGGCGTCCGTGTCGGCTACATGGGCCAGTTCACCGAGCAGTTCGCCGTCGGCGCCGCGTATTCGTCCAAGATCAGCATGGGCGATTTCGATGGCTACAAGGGCCTGTTCGCGCAGGGCGGCGGTTTCGATCTGCCGTCCAACTTCACCATCGGCTTCGCGTTCCGGCCGACCAGGCAGTGGCTGTTCGCCCTGGACTACGAGCGAATCTTCTACGACGACTCGGCGTCGGTGAGCAACCCCAGCATGTGGATCGGGTACTGCCCGCCGCCGCCGATGGGCGCCGGCCAGCGCGACTACTGCCTCGGCGGCAGCTCCGGCGCAGGCTTCGGCTGGCAGAACATCGACGTCTGGAAGATCGGCATCCAGTACGAGATGGACGAGAAGTGGACGTTCCGCGGCGGGTACAACTACTCGGAGAATCCGATCCAGTCGCAGGACGTGACGTTCAACATCCTGGCGCCGGGCGTGGTCAGGAACCAGTGGTCGCTGGGCACGACCTACCGGATCGACAAGGTCTCCGAGGTCACCGGCGCGTTCATGTACGCGCAGAACAACTCGGTGACCGGGCCGAGCCTGTTCATCGGCTTCGGCGCGCCGCCGACGACGACCGAGACGATCGAGATGAAGCAGTACCTGCTCGGCGTCGCCTACAGCCGCAAGTTCTGAGCGAACAGGGCAGGGTGCAATCCGCGGCGGGCGTGCAAGCGCCCGCCGCGCTGTTTTACGAGTCGCAGGACCACGGCGGGTGCGGTGCGGCCCGGCCAACGAGGGTCAGCGGCGGGCGCCGTGCGTCCTTTGCGCTGCCGAGCGGGGTCGACGACTCTCCCGAATCCGTGCAGGGGCATCGTCGCCGGTCCCGCGCTCCATCGCGCGGCGCAGGAAGTCAATGAGCTGCTCCACGTGCTGCTCGAGATCGGCGAACGTGTCGTGGTCGCCGCCAAGAACCAGCAACTCGACTGCCTCGTGAGCGCGGGCGGACAGGATCCGGTGCGCGTCAACAAGCGGCACCACGTCGTCATCGGTGCCATGCACGAGCAGCACCGGGCAGCGCACCCCGGCGATGGTATTGACCGGCGCGATGTCGTCGAAACGATGGCCGATCGTCTTCTGCACGTAGCCCAGCACGTAGCGCCCGACGGGCCACTCCGGGATTCGCTTCGTCGCCATCCACCGCCGCATCATCGCCGCCGGATGGGAGAACGCCGCCACGCTCACGACCACGGCGACTTCCGGTCGACGCGAGGCGGCAAGCAGCGCTGCCCCGGCACCCACCGAATGCCCGATCAGGCCGATGCGCCCGGCGTCGATGCCCGCTTGTTCGGCAAGCCACTCGAAGGCGTGCTCGACGTCCTCGGCGAATCGAGGAAGGGAAGCAAAGCTGTCGCCGTCGCTCGCGCCGTGACATCGTGCATCGAGGAACAACGCGGCGAAACCCGCCTGGTGCAACGGTCGCGCGAGCGGCAGCATCATGGCGGCGTTGCCGCCCCAGCCGTGCATCACGATCATCGCCGGGCAGGGGGCGCGGGTGCCCTGGACCGGCGCGATCAGCCATCCGTGCAGGCGGCGCCGATTCGCCGTATCGATGCGCACCGATTCGAAGCCAAGGCCGAAGGCGTCCGGCCCGCATTCGTGCGCAATCCGCGGGGCCGCCAGGCTGGCGCGAATGCCCCGGTGCAGGAGGCCGCGCAGCAGCGCAAGGGTGGCGACCGTCACGGCGAGGAAGGCCAGCGACCGCGCGACCACCGCCATCTCAACCACTCAGCGACGCCCACCACAGGCGCAGCCGCATGCCGGGCGTCGTGGAATAGCCGACCATCACCGAGCGTATCTCTCCCCGGCCGTCGACGACCACCAGAGCCGGGACGCCGTGAAGTCCGTAGCGTGCGGCAATGCCGCCATCGGCATCGATCGCCGTCGGCCAGTCGAGCCCGCGTTCGCGAAGCACCTTGGCTACTGCCGCCGCGTTGCCGGACTGCATGGCCACCGTGAGCACCGGCCAGTCCGCCCGCAGAGCGTCGACGCTGCCTTCCTGTGCCTTGCAGATCGGGCACCAGTCCGCCCAGAAGTAGAGGCCGACGGTCTCCCCGGGGTGTGCCGCGCGCCATTCGTCGAGGCCGCTGCTGCGGCCGTCCGCCATCGTCGCCGAGAACGATGGTGCCGGGCCGCGTGGCACGTCGCGCGCCTGCCACCACTGGAGCGCGAGCAGGAACAGCACGAAGAGGCCGATCTCCGCCCCCCATCGCAGCCAGCGCCGGCGTTTCGGTTCCGGTGCGACGCACGAGCCGGACGGAGGCTCGGAGGCGACGGCGGCAGGTGCCTTCGATCGGGGATTGGCGGGATGGCGCATGGATGTCGGAATACAATCGGCCACTGCAGGCGAAAGCGTACTCCGTTGCGTCGCCAAGGCAACGGATTGAAACACGCGCGGCATCGTTCGACCCGGCCGGGTTCCAGCAGTACCGGCCGCCGGTCGTCCTGGATATGTCTGCGTACTTGGTGTTGGTCTGTTGGCTATATCGGATGGTGGAGCATGGCATTGAATGATGACTTCGGCGCCCGGGTGGTGATCGACACCCGGACCGCTCCATGGATCGCCTCTCCAGAGCCGGGAGTCGAGCGCAAGCCGCTCGACCGCGTCGGCGACGAAGTCGCGCGTGCCACGAGCATCGTGCGGTACCTGCCCGGATCCGCGTTCGCCTCCCACGAACACGCCCTCGGCGAGGAATTTCTTGTGCTCGCCGGGACGTTCGCGGACGAGGGCGGGGAGTATCCGGTCGGCACCTACGTCCGGAATCCGCCAGGCTCGCGGCACCGGCCGTTTTCGACATCGGGCTGCGAACTGTTCGTGAAGCTGCGCCAGTTCCGACCGGAGGACGGCTCGCGCATCGTGATCGACACCCGGCGCGCCGAATGGCATCCCGGCCTCGTGCCGGGATTGTCGGTGCTCCCCCTTCACGAGTTCGGCGGCGAACACGTCGCGCTGGTCCGTTGGGCGCCCGGGACCCGCTTTCAGGCGCACACCCACTGGGATGGCGAGGAAATCCTCGTGCTGGAGGGCGTGTTCTCCGACGAACATGGGAGCTACCCTGCCGGATCGTGGATCCGGAGCCCGCACCTGAGCCGCCATCAGCCGTTCAGCGAACCGGGGTGCCTGATCTACGTGAAGGTCGGCCATCTGGCAGAGAAGCCGCGGGATTGTCTTTCGCCACCGTCATGATCGCTTCGTTCTGCCTCCGGGCGGCGAGCTCATCGGCAGGACCCGGGGTCCTGGTTGCTGCCGGCGCCCCGAATTGACGGACACGATCTGACCGATCGCCGATGGGTCCTGTCCTGCGACCCGCCGGCACGGGTGACCGTACGAGCGGTCAGCTGCCGTCGCGAATCACGCGGCACGACTCGATGTCGACCGTCAGCGGCAGTCGCGCTCCGGCCTCGAACGGATACGACTCCCCCTCGAGCTTCAACGCCCCGGTCGCGTTCAGGGTGAAATACGTGCCGCGACGGAGGCCGGTCCGCGGCGGCAGCGCACTTTGCCCGAAGTCCCGCCTCCGCCGTTGCAGTGGAGGTGCGGCAGGAAGGGGGCCGCCGATCGCGAAAGTGTCGCGCGCCGCTAGAGGGCCGTGCCGGGGGCCGACGCGAGCGCCCCGATCGCGTCCTCGGCGTCGCTTGCGCCGGCCGCGTGCAGCGCGAGGATGTCCGTTGCGATGCGTCGCCAGTGCGCGGCACCTTCGCCGATCGCGGCGCGCAGCGCGTCGCCGCCGTCGCCGTCCCGCCACCGCGCGCAGGCGACGGCGATGCTGGGGAACAGCGCCTGCCGCATGCCGTGCAGGTTCGCATGCCAGAAGTGCAGCGAGGCGTCGGCGTTGCGCTCGAGCAGCGTCGGCAGCGTGACCAGGCAGTCGGCCAGGTGGTCGCGGACCGCGCGCACGAAGATCTCGGTGCGCCGGTGCGCGAGGCCGCCGAGCAGTCGCTCCCACTGCGGGCCGAGCTCGCGGCCGGCGGCGCACTCGCCGAGCTCGTGCAGGATCAGCGTCTCGGCCTCGGCGCGCGCCATCCGGTCGACGGCGCCGCGCGGGTCGTCGGCGAAGCCATGGCCGTCGAGCGCCGCCTTGAGCGCCCCCTCGCTGCGCTTGCCCTGCCACGCTTCGGCGCGCTCCCACAGCCAGCGCCGCAGCGATTCCAGCCGCACGTAGACGGTGCCGTCGCGCGAAGCGGCGGGGGCCGCCGACAGGTCGCGTGCGTACTCGCGGCCGGCGACGAGCACACGCACGCCGTCGCGCCACTCCTCGCGCTCGAGCTCGGCGATGAAGAACTGCGGCTTGCCGAAGCGTCCGATGCCGGCGCCGTAGACGAGGGCGTTTCCGGCCAGGCCGCGATTGACGTCGTCGACGGCGAACGGATCGATCGCGCGGGCGTCCAGCGGCAGCGGGACGTGCGGTGCGTCCTCCAGCGACGACCACAGCGCCTCGCGCCGCGCGATCCAGGGGCCGACCTCCGCCTGCGGCACCGGCGCGCCGAGCGGCAGGCCGCGCTCCCACCGGTAGAGCTCGCGCATCTCGAGGAGGTACGTGCACAGCGTCAGCTCGCCCGCGTGGCGCGCGTCCGAGATGTGGCAGTTGGTGCGGACCGCGGCGAACAACGCGTCGAGGTCGCGCGTCATCGGGAATCCCCGCGGCGGCGGCGGCCGTGCCAGCCGGTGACCGCGGCGACCAGGCCCGGCCACGGCAGGTCCGACAGGCTCCCGTATCTCGCCTGCGCGGCGACGACGAGTCCGTGGACGTCGGCGGGGACGCCGGCGTCGGCGTCGAGCGCCTGCGCCAGTCCGGACAGGCCGCCGCACTGCAGCCGCATCGCCGCGGCATGCGGCAGCGGCCCGCCGGCCGGGCCGAGCCGGAGCGCAAACGCCGACCGCTCGCGCAGCATGCCGAGCAGCGTCGCGCAGTTGGCGTGCGCGACCGCGGTCCGGCAGCCGATCGCCTCGCGCTCCGCCAGCGCGTGCCGGGCCGCGTGGGCGCAGCCTGCGCATTGCGCCAGCAGTGCCTTCTCGAACACGCAGGCGCGGGCGCCCGCGGCGCCGCGCACGGCCCGGAATGCGGCCTCGTCCATCGCCGCGCCCGCCGCTACTCGTCGCCGACGACGCCGGGCGCTGCCGCGCGGACCTGGTTCAGCAGGTCCTCGGCCTCGAGCTCGTTCTGCGCGAACACCATCCTGACGGCGCATCCCTCCGGCAGGTCCGGACTCGCGCGAAGCTCCTTGGTGCGTGCCGACGCCGCCTTGAACGAGTCCTCGCGTCCGGCCGGCTCGAGACGGCGCAGCGGAAAGGCGAAGGTCCGGTAGATGAAGTAGGGCATGTCGTGGTCCCTGCGGAATCGGCGGTTCAGTCGACGTAGCGCTTCTGCGCCCGGCGCCGGCCGGGGCGGCTCTTCTGGATGACGACGCCGCGCACCGGCGCGAGGTCGGCGAGCGGGGTCTCCGGGTAGGCGGGGTTGAGCGCGTGCAGCGCCCAGCCCCCGCCGGTCGCGACCAGCTGGCGGAACGTCCACTCGCCGGCGACCTGCGCGACGACGAACGAGCCGTCGACGGCGAGTCCGTCGGGCTCGACGACGATCACCTCGCCCTCGACGAACTCCGGCGCCATGCTGTCGCCCAGCACCAGCAGCGCGAACGACTCCGCGCCCGAGCAGCCGCCTGCGTCGGCGTGAGGGTCGTCGCCGGCGTCGGCGACCAGCGGAATGATCCGGCGCTCGCTCACGGGCGCCCCGCTGCCGTTCGGCGAAGCGGGCGATGCAACCCCGGCGCGGGCGCGCGGTCCGGCCTCATGCGACCGCCGCGCGGATCTGCGCCGCCGGCACGCCGGCGGCCTGCAGCGCCGTTGCTGCAGCGGTGACGAACGCCTCCGATCCCGCGACGTAGACGTCGGAGTCGACCAGCGGGTGTGCGGCGGCCAGCGTGGCGACCAGCCGCGCCGCACCGATGGCCGGGTCGTCGTCGGTGTGGGCGACGTAGCGGAACTGGTCGAACGCCTCGGCCCAGGCGCGGCACTGGTTCGCGAGGTAGTGGCCGTCGGCGCGGGTCGCGAGCCAGCCGAGCGCCAGCGACTCGGCGGCGTCGACGGCCATCGCGTGCTCGATCAGGCTCTTGACCGGGGCGAAGCCGGTGTCGCAGGCGATGAATGCGAGCGGCCGGTCGCCGTCGCGGAACACGAAATCGCCGGCCGGCCCGGCGAGGCTCACCGTGGCGCCGGCGGCGAGCGCGCCGTCGAACAGCAGCCCGGCAAACGCGTCGCCGCGGTCGCGCGGGACGTGGAAGTGCAGGTTGCGCTCGTCGCAGGGGCAGCTCGCGATCGCGTAGGTGGCCTGCGCCTCGACGCCCGCCGCCGCCGCACTCAGCGTCACGCTCTGTCCGGCGAGGAAGCGCAGCCGCATCGTCCGCGGCGTCTGCAGATGCAGCTGCAGCGTGTCCGACGCCAGCGGCTTCACGCCGCGCAGGCGGACGGCGATCTGCTGCTCGGGGATGTCCCCCGGACCCTGCGCCTCCAGCGTCTCGAGCACGATCTCCCTCGACGCCGCCGAGTGCACGCACAGCAGCACGTGCCCCTGCAGCCGCTCGGCCTCGGACAGCGGGTAGTCGTGCGGCGCGAGCTTCGTCACCTCGCCGGAGACGACGCGCGCCTTGCACAGGCCGCAGGTGCCGTTGCCGCAGCCGTAGTTGAGCTTGAGCCCGGCCTTCAGCCCCGCCTGCAGCAGCGTGTCGCGCCCTTCGACGAAGAACTCCCGCCCGCTGGGCCTGACGGCGACGTGGGCGGAAACGACCTTGAGCATGTCATCCATGATGGCGATCGGGTCCGCGGCGTCGGTGGCGAGCACGTCGGCGAGCCCGCGCTCGAGCAGGGACTGCAGCTCGCGCAGCGCCCCGCCCGGCGCGGCACCTGCCGCCGCATCGAGCTCCTGCTGCAGCGCGACGACCAGCGCGTGATAGCGCTGCAGGTGCCGCCGCGTGTCGGCGAGCTCCTGGCTCTGCTCGAACAGGCGTTGCGCCAGGACCTCGCGGCCCGGCAGCGCGCGCTCCAGCACCCGGCGACCGAACGCCTCCTCCTTCACCCGCGCGACGCGCTCGAACGCACCGGAGTCCTCGAGCCTGAATCGAGGGTAGAGCGCCAGCAGCCCCTCGGTCGACACCATGCCGTCGTTCGCCGGCAGCCGGCCTTCGCGGATCTCGCGCTGCAGCTCGCCCCGCGCCACGCCGATGAGGCGCGCCGCCCGCGACAGCGTCAGCCATTGCGTCATTCATTCCCCGCGCGCCCGTCGGCATCCCAGCTGCGGATCATGCGCGCGACGGCGAAGGCGGGCAATCGCCGCGCGCCCCCGCCCGCTGCAGCGTCCGTCGCGCGGCGTGCGGCGTCATGGCGTCAGGGCTTCCTGGCTCCGGCGACGGCCTCGAGCGCGTGCGCCGTGGTGTCGGGATGACGGACGATGGTCATGAACTGCCCCATGCCGAGGTCCGGCCAGCCGAGCGCCGTGCGGTAGCGTCCGTACAGCGCGTGGGCGTGCTTGTCGACGACGTAGATCTCCCACGGCAGCGCGGCGATGTTGTCGGGGCCGATCTTGTTGACCCACCAGCCCTCGCCGAATTCCGCGCCGTTCAGCGCGACGCCGAAGACGGCGATCTTCTTCTCGGGCAGCACGATCGCGTAGACCTGCGCGGTCTCGCCCGCGCCCTTCGCCAGGTTGTCGCGGATGGTCTGCACCGCCTGGTCGAAGCTCGCGAACTCGTTCAGCTCGCTGCGATCGCCGAAGCGCTCCATCCCCAGCATGTAGCGGTAGCCGGCCAGGTCCTCGGTCTTGACGTCGCCGCCGGCGGGCTTGCCGGGCCCGAACGCGCCGGCGAGTCGCGTCGCCGCCTTCTGCACCGCCGCGTCGGCGCGATCGTAGTTGCCGCGCAGATACGCGCGCGCCCAGTACTCGAGGTTCTGGTAGAAGACGGTGCCGTCGCCGCGGACGCCCACCCGGATCGGCGCCGCCGCGATGGCCGCGCCGCCGATCGCCGACACCGCGCCGAGCAGCGCCGAGTCGGTCGCGACGACCACGCCGTACTGCGGCAGCCCCCTGGGCTGGTACCTGCCGACGACGTCGAAGCCGGCGGCGGCCAGCTTCTTCTCCGCCTCGGCCATGGCCGACTTCACGTCGGTGGCCGGCACCTTCGTCGCCTCGACATAGGGACTCATCGCCTGCGCGACGCACGACCACGCGGCAAACGCCGCGACTGCCAGAAGATGCCTCATTGCCTGTCCTCTCCGGCGCAAAATGGGGTGGTGGCGGCGCGACCCGCGGCAGGCGGCGCCGCTGGGGCGCGGCGGCGCCGGTCAGGGGTCGGTCCGTATGCGGTCGTGGTAGCGCGCCCGGTAGATCAGGCGCGGCCGGGCGGGATCGTCGGTGAAGCCCGTGCGGTCGTGCAGCACGTTGTTGCACAGCAGCCCCATCCCGGGCTGCAGCGTCACGCGGTGGATGTACGGCGACGGGCCGGCGAGCAGGACCTCGAGTCGCGCCGCGGCCGCGCGCACCTCCGGGTCGTCCTTCCATTCGATGCTGCGCGTGCGCGCGGTGTAGCGCAGGTGGAGCGCGCCGTCGTCCGGGTCCACGGAGAACACCGGGCCGGTCTCCGCGGGCCGGACGACGCCGGCGTCGTCGGTGCGCGCGGGAATCGTCATTGCGTCGGGCCGCATCAGCGCCGCCACGAGCGCGGGATCGGTGTCGCGCAGAAGCAGGTAGGCGATCTCGTGGTCGAGCAGCGCGTTCTCGCCGCCGGTCGCGGCGTTCGCGACGCAGTGCAGGACCATGGCCCGGATGCGACGGTCCGGCGGGTTGTAGTAGCCGTCGGTGTGCCAGCGGATCGGCCGGTCGGTGTACGGAATGAACTCGCCGCGGGCCCCGCTGCCGGAGACGGCGACGCTGCTGATCCCGTCGTCGTCGGCAAGCCAGTTGTGGTCGAGGCGGACGAGGCCGAACTGGCGCGCCAGGAGCCGCGGCAGGTCCTTGTCGGGCGCGGTGTGCGGGCTCGCGTAGATGACCATGTTCGCCCGCGCGCACGCGTCGGCGAGCGCCCGGTGCTCGTCCCCGGTCAGCGCCCGCGGGTCGCGCACCGGCACGATCAGCTCGGACAGCCCCGCCGGATACGCGGCGAGCTTCGCCGCGCGCCAGGCCCGGTAGGTGCGGTCGTCGTTCGGATCGAACGGGCCGGACGGTGCGCCCGTGCGCGCGACCCGCGGCGTGGCGGCGGCGACGTCATTCACCGGCGGCATGGGCGCGGCTCTCGCGCCGGCGCGGCGACGGATCGAGCAGGCCGGCCATTCCCCGCTGCATCAGGGCGGCGGCGTCCGGCGCCTCGACTTCGATGACCTGCGAGATCGCCCACGTGCGGTCGTGCTCGGACATGATGTCGGCGACGCGGTGCCCCAGCCAGCGCAGGAACGCGTAGTCGGGGCCGTCCTCGTTCCAGTCGAAGCCGGCGCACTCCTGCCCGCACTGGTTGACCAGCGCGACGAACCGGCGCTTGACCTCGGCCGCGCTCGCGGCGCCCAGGAGGTCGGACTCGTTCTCGGCGAGGATCTCCCCGACGCGGTTGGCCGTCGCGGTGGTGAACGCGACGCGCCACGCCTCGTCGCCGCGCCGGTGCGCGATGCGGTCGGCGCCGAGGGTCAGGAACACCAGGAATTCGGTGACGAAGGCGAAGTACTGCGGGCCGGGAGGCAGGTCGTACTTCGCGGCGCGCATCGTCTTCATCGAGTTCTGGGCGACGCGCGAGATGATGAAAGCGGCCGCGCCGGCGATCTCCTCCGGCGTCTTGGGCCGGTCGGAACGGAACCAGTGGCTCTTGATCCGCATCAGGACTTGCCGATGTAGAACTCGAACTCGCCGGGGCCGATCTCGTCCGTCTCGAGCAGCCGGTACCCGGTCGCCTTCACCCAGTCGGCGAGGTCGTCGGCGATGCCGGGGCAGTTGCTGACGAGCTTCAGCGTCTCGCCGGACCGCATGCTGCCCAGCAGCTTCTTCGCCTCGACGACCGGCCCCGGGCAGACGACGCCGCGCAGGTCGAGGACCGCGTTCGGCGTCAGGTGCCGGCTGCGCCCGCGCTGGATGTAGTACGCGTGGCTGCCGTCCGGCCGCCGCTCGGTGCGGGCGATCCGGTTGTCGGTGTACTTGGACCACGCGAAGAGGTCGGCCTGCGTGCCGGGGCAGTCGGAGAGCAGCAGCAGCACCTCCCCCGGCCGCAGGTCGTCGACGATCTTCTTCGCGCCGAGCAGCGGCGCGGGGCAGCTGGTGCCGCACATGTCGAGGGTGACCGTCGGAACGGGCAGCGTGTCGTCGCTCATCATCGTTCTCCTTCCGCCGGCGCCGGACGCATCGCCGTGCGGCGGCGATCTCCTAGTATCCGCCCTTGCCGTACGGCTGCGGGAGGCCCGCGACCTTGGCGCCCTGCTTGGCCGGGCCCACGGGGAACAGGTCGTACAGGAACTTGCTGTCGACGTCCGGCCGCAGCGCCTGGAAACCCTTGAGCAGGTTGCGGAAATTCGGCGAGTGACCGTTCTCCTGGTATTCGTTGCGCAGGAAGCGGATGACCTCCCAGTGGTCGTCGGTCAGTGCGATGCCCTCCGCCGCGGCGATCGCGATCGCCACCTCATCCCGGTAATCGGGTTCGAGCAGATAGCCATCGTTGTCCGTCGCGAGTTCGATTCCGTCGACCAGGTATCCCATGCCTTGCCTCCATATCGTTCAATCTCCGGCCCGCGGTGTCCCGGGGCCGCGTGTCATTCGTCGGCCGCGACGATCGTCTTGGCCGGGACGAAGAGTCCCCAGCCCAGACGCCGGTCGCCGCCCAAGCCCTCGCGCTGGATCAGCAGAGAGTCGGCCGGGCCGAGTCCGTGCAGCGACAGCGCGAATCCGGCGACCGTGCGGTCGCCGGCCTGCCCCTGCCGGTGGCGTCCCGAGATGAACCGGCAGGCCACGCCCATCCTCTGCAGCGTGCGCTCGACGTCGGCCTCGAAGGCAGCGGCGTCGGCCGCGTCGGTGGCGACGCGCTGCGCGGACAGCGTTGCGCTGGGGCGCAGGCTGCGCTCCATTGCCGCGCCGATCCGCAGCGGGCTTCCGGCGACCTCGAGTGTCGCGTCCTCCAGCAGCAGCGCGTCGGGCAATCGCGCCGCCGGCAGGCGCAGCACCAGCTTGGCGCGCTGCGCGAGCAGCACCACGCCGTACGTCGTCGCCGCGGTGCGCAGCGGATGGATTCCGGCCAGCGCCTCGCCCGGCAGCCACGGCAACCGCGACTCGATGGCGAGTTGAAGCGGCCAGGCATGGTCGGCGGGAAGGCTCATGCCCTCGACGTCGAAGGCGACGTCGACGACCGTCTTGTCGGATTCCGGGACAGGCATGTGCGTGCAGCGGCCGGGCGCCCCGTCAGGCGGACGAATCGACCGCAGCGGGCGGCTGCTCGTCCGCCCAGCGCTGCATCGCCGCGCCCCACTGCCGCGCGGTCGCCGGATCGATGTCGAAGATCGTGAACCGCGACCGCTCGCGGATCCGGATCCGCAGCAGCTTCATGCCGCCCGCGTCATGCAGGATCTCCTGCAGCTCGACCAGCTGCCCGCCCAGGGGCACGGTGAACCGTTGCATCGGCGTGATCTGCATGGCGTCGGGATCGGCGAGGCGCGGCGCGGGCGGCCGTCACGACTTCAGCTTCATGATGCCCATGGCCTTCATGACCAGCTTCTCGTACATCGGCTCGGACGTGCCCGTCCGCATCTTGCGCAGGAAGTACTTCTCGAACCCGATCTTCGCGAGGTGCACCCACTTGCCCTCGGCGAACCAGTTGACGTTGCGCGGCGGGATCTGCGGCAGCGCGACGAAGGCGACGCCGCTGTCGCCGAAGTCGGCGAGGCAGACGGCATTCCACGTCGCGCGCTGGTCCGGCTCGCGGCCGTCGAGCGCGGCGCGGATGTTGTGCGCGGCCGCGGTCACCATCGACTCGATCATGTAGCCTGTCTTCGGCGCGCCCGTCGGCACGGGCGTCGCCTCGACCGGCGGGATGGCGACGCACACGCCGACCGAAAAGACGTTGCGGAACTTCGGGTTGCGCTGGAACTCGTCGATCAGGATGAAGCCGCGCGGATTGGTCAGCCCCTCGATGCCGAACACGGCGTCGATACCCTTGAACGCCGGCAGCATCATCGAGTAGCGGAACGGCAGCTCGTGCTCCTTCTTCGGCTTGCCCTCCTCGTCGTGCTCGGTGACGAACATCTTCCCGGGCTCGACGCGGGTCGTCTTCGCGTTGCAGATCCACTTGATGTGGCGCTCGCGCAGCGCCGACTCGAGCAGGCCCTTCGAATCGCCGACGCCGCCGAGGCCGAGGTGGCCGACGTACGGTTCCGCGGTGACGAAGGTCATCGGCACCTTGTCGCGCAGTTTCCGGCGCCGCAGGTCGGTGTCCATGATCATCGCGAATTCATAGGCGGGGCCGTAGCACGACGCCCCCTGCACCGCGCCGACGACGATCGGCCCCGGGGCCGCGACGAACTCCTGCCAGCGCTGCTCCGCATCGAGCGCGTGATCGACGTGGCAGACCGACTGCGTGTGGCCGCCGGCGGTCGCGGGCCCCAGGCCGGGGACCTCGTCGAACGCGAGCTTCGGGCCGGTCGCGATCACCAGGTAGTCATAGCCGATGCTGTTGCCGTCGTCCAGCTCGATCCGGTTCTCGGCCGGGTGCACGCGTTTCGCGCCCACCGGGACGAACTCGATGCCCTTGCGCTTGAGCGCCGGGCCGATGTCGATCTCGATGTCCTTCCGGGTCCGCCAGCTGACCGCGACCCAGGGATTGCTGGGGACGAAGCTGAAGCGCGGGCTGTTGGAGACGACGGTGACGGTGTCGTCGCGGCGGGCGAGCTCCCGCATCTCGTAGGCCATCGGCATGCCGCCCAAGCCGGCTCCCAGGACGACGATGTGTGCCATGCAATGCCCCTCCCCAATGCGGTGCGGCCGACGGACGCACCGGCGCCCGCGGACGGCCGCGCAGACCGTCTATTGAGCGAGTTTCGGGGGCGGCGAGTCCATAGCCACAGGGAGGTATGGGCCAATACTCCCTCTGGGTGATTTCAATCCCCCGCCATCGGGCATATTCAGGATAACCGGCAGGAGTAATGGCGCCGGGCGGGGGGCTGCCCGTAGTATCCCCGGCGGAGTGCGGGCAGCCGCCCGGCCTCCGCATTCCCGCTTTCCGCAGTCGCGCCCAGGAGGGATGGTCCATGGCAAAGCAGATGTACCCGACACCGATGCTCGACCAGCTCGAGAGCGGACCCTGGCCGAGCTTCGTCACCGGCCTGAAGCGCCTCGCGAAGGACAAGGACTACGTCGTCGATCTGCTCGGCCAGCTCGAGCACTCGTACAAGACCCGCAAGGGTTACTGGAAGGGCGGCACCGTCGGCGTGTTCGGCTACGGCGGCGGCGTCATCCCGCGATTCACCGAGGCGAAGGACGCGGACAACAAGCCGCTGTTCCCCGCGGCCGCCGAATTCCACACGCTGCGGGTGATGCCGCCCGCCGGCATGCACTACAGCACCGACGTGCTGCGCAAGATGGCCGACATCTGGGAAAAGCATGGCTCAGGACTCATCGCGTTCCACGGCCAGTCCGGCGACATCATGTTCCAGGGCGTGACCAGCGAGAACGTGCAGCCGGCCTTCGACGCGATCAACGAGCTCGGCTTCGACCTCGGCGGCGCCGGCCCGGCGGTGCGCACTTCGATGTCCTGCGTCGGCGCCGCGCGCTGCGAGCAGTCCTGCTACGACGAGGGCACCGCCCACCGCACGGTCATCAACAGCTTCCTCGACGACATCCACCGGCCGTCGCTGCCGTACAAGTTCAAGTTCAAGTTCTCGGGCTGCCCCAACGACTGCATGAACTCGATCCAGCGCGCCGACATGGCGGTCATCGGCACCTGGCGCGACAACATCCGCACCGACGAGGCGCTGACGAAGAAGTGGTTCGCGAAGCACGGGATGAACGAGCTCGTCAACGACGTCGTCGCGCGCTGCCCGACCAAGGCGATCCAGCTGAAGGAGATCAAGGACCTGAAGGCCGGCGCGTCGATGTCGACGGTGGCGGTCAGCGACACGCACGGGCTCGAGATCGACAACCGCGACTGCGTGCGCTGCATGCACTGCATCAACGTGATCACCGGCGGCCTCGCGCCCGGCAAGGACAAGGGCGCGACGATCCTGGTCGGCGGCAAGCGCACGCTCAAGATCGGCGACCTGATGGGCACCGTCGTCGTGCCGTTCATGAAGCTCGAGACCGACGAGGACCGCGAGAAGCTGGTCGAGCTCGGGCACCAGATCATCGATTTCTTCGCCGAGAACGCGCTCGAGCACGAGCGCACGGGCGAGATGATCGAGCGCATCGGCATCGTCAACTTCCTCGAGGCGCTGGGCATCGACGTCGACCCGAACATGGTCTCCGCGCCGCGCACCAATCCGTACGTGCGGATGGACGGCTGGGACGAGGAAGTCGCCCGGCTCGCCGCCAAGAAACAGGTCGCCTGAGGAGACGAGATCATGAGCCAACCCCAGATGCGGCGCGCGATCGAGAGCGGCGTGCCGGACAACCGGCAGTTCCTGCACCCGCTGCTCGCGAAGAACTACGGCAACTGGAAGTACCACGACCGGCCGCGCCCGGGCGTGCTGCACCACGTGTCGCACTCCGGCGACGAGGTGTGGACGGTGCGCGCCGGCACGCAGCGGCAGATGGACGTCTTCACCATCCGCCGGCTGTGCGACATCGCCGACAAGTACGCCGAGGGCCACGTCCGCTTCACCATCCGCTCGAACATCGAGTTCATGGTGTCGTCGTTCGCCAAGGTCGCGCCGCTGATCGCCGAGCTCGAGAAGGGCGGCTTCCCCGTCGGCGGCACCGGCAACTCGGTGTCGATGATCGCGCACACGCAGGGGTGGCTGCACTGCGACATCCCCGGCACCGACGCGTCGGGCGTGGTCAAGGCGCTGATGGACGAGCTCTACGACGAGTTCCGGCGCGAGGAGATGCCCAACCGGGTGCACCTGTCGACGTCGTGCTGCGAGATCAACTGCGGCGGACAGGCGGACATCGCGATCATCGTCCAGCACACCAAGCCGCCGAAGATCAACCATGACCTCGTCGCCAACGTCTGCGAGCGGCCGGCGGTGGTCGCGCGCTGTCCGGTCGCGGCGATCCGCCCGGCGATGGTCAACGGCAAGCCCTCGCTCGAGGTCGACGAGAAGAAGTGCATCTGCTGCGGCGCGTGCTATCCGCCGTGCCCGCCGATGCAGATCAACGATCCCGAGCATTCGAAGCTCGCGATCTGGGTGGGCGGCAAGAACTCCAACGCCCGCGCCAAGCCGACGTTCATGAAGATGGTCGCCGCCGGGCTGCCCAACAACCCGCCGCGCTGGACCGAGGTGTCCGAGGTGGTCAAGCGCATCCTTCGCGTCTACAAGGAGGACGCGCGGGCCTGGGAGCGGCTGTCCGACTGGATCGAGCGCATCGGCTGGCCGCGCTTCTTCGAGAAGACCGAGCTGCCGTTCACCAAGTACCTGGTCGACGACTGGCGCGGCGCGCGCGTGAACCTGAACGCGTCGACGCACATCCGGTTCTGAGTGGAAGGCGGCGTGCGCAAATGAAATTCGGCATTCTGGTCAACGAGGGCCCGTACCAGCACCAGGCCAGCGATTCCGCGTACCTGTTCTGCAAGGCGGCGCTGGCGAAGGGGCACGAGATCCACCGCGTGTTCTTCTACCACGACGGCGTGAACAACTCGTCGCGGCTGACCGAGCCGCCGCAGGACGACCGCAACATCGTCGCCCGCTGGTCGAAGCTCGCCGCCGAGCACGGCGTGGACCTGGTCGTCTGCGTGGCCGCGGCGCTGCGGCGCGGGATCAAGGACGAGAACCTCGCGCCCGGCTTCCGCATCTCGGGCCTGGGGCAACTGGTCGAGTCCGGCATCCAGGCCGACCGCATGGTCGTCTTCGGTGACTGAATGACCCCGCGATACTCACTTCGTTCGTCTCCCCCCCGAGGGGGGCGGCCAGCGCCCTTCGGGCGGCCGGGCGGGCGCCGGATGACTCCCCCCCGATACTCACTTCGTTCGTCTCCCCCCGAGGGGGGCGGCCAGCGCCCTTCGGGCGGCCGGGCGGGCGCTGACAGGAAGCACGCGATGTCCGAGGGAACCTCCAAGAAGTTCATGTTCGTCAACCGGACGGCGCCGTACGGCACCGCCTACGCGCTCGAGTCGCTCGAGGTCGTGCTGATCACCGCGGCGTTCGACCAGGACGTCTCCCTGGTGTTCATCGAAGACGGCGTCTGGCAGCTGAAGAAGGGCCAGCAGACCAAGGGCATCGAGACCAAGAACTTCTCGCCGACGTACCGCGCGCTCGAGGGCTACGACGTCGAGAAGCTCTACGTCGAGCGCGAGTCGCTGGACGCGCGCGGCCTGACCGAGGACGACCTGATCGTCGACGTCACCGTCCTCGAGGCGGGCGAACTCGGCCAGCTGATGGCGGCGCAGGACGTCGTCCTTTCCTTCTGACCCGGCGCGGACACGATGCTCAATATCGTCAACAAGTCACCCCTCGAGCGCAACTCGCTCGACGCCTGCCTGCGGATCGGCGCGCCCGGCGCGCTGCTGCTGATCGAGGACGGTGTCTATGCGGCCGTCCGCGGCACCGCCGTCGAGGCCAGCATCAAGGCGGCGCTGTCCAGGTTCCGCGTCTACGCGCTGCTGCCCGACCTCGAGGCCCGCGCCGTCGCCGATCGCGTGATCGACGGCGTGACCACCATCGACTACGGCGGCTTCGTCGACCTCGTGGCGGAGCACAACGCCTGCCAGTCGTGGCTCTGACGATCCCGCTTTCGCATCACCAACGCCCTTTCAGGAGAACCGCATGCCCACCATCGAAGTGAACGGCAAGAGTTTCGAGACCGACGAGGAAGGCTACCTCGTCAACCTGGCCGACTGGGACGAGGACATCGCCAAGCACATCGCGGTGACCGAGAACGTCGAGATGTCGCAGAACCACTGGGAGGTCGTCAACTTCCTGCGCAAGTACTACGACGAGTACCAGATCGCGCCCGCGGTCCGCGTGCTGACCAAGGCGATCGGCAAGACGCTCGGGCCGGAAAAGGGCAGCAGCCAGTACCTGTACGAGCTGTTCCCGTACGGTCCGGCGAAGCAGGCCTGCAAGATCGCGGGCCTGCCCAAGCCGACCGGCTGCGTGTAGCCGGCGCGCGCCCGGCCGCCGCCATTCCGGTCCGCACGGGGCCCCTCGACCGCCGCCGCCCGCCCGAGCCATGACGCCCGCGACGATCGCGTTTGCCCTGCTGTTCTACGCGGCGTTCCTGGTGCTGGGGCTGGGCACGGCGTACCGGATCTGGGGCTACGCCCGCGTGCCGGCGCCGCTCAAGATCCCGACCACGCCGGCGCCGATCACGCGCGGCGGCGTGGCGCTGCGCCTGGTGCGCGAGGTCACGCTGTTCGAGAGCCTGTTCAAGGCGAGCCTGTGGCTGTGGCTCGCCGGCTGGCTGTTCCACGCCGGGCTGGCGCTGGTGCTCGCGCGGCACCTGCGTTACTTCACCGAGCCGGTCTGGGGCTGGGTCGCGTTCCTGCAGCCGTTCGGCGTCTACGCCGGGTTCGCGATGGCCGCCGGGCTGGCGGGACTGTGGGTGCGCCGCGTCTTCGTCGCGCGCGTCCGCTACATCTCGACGCCGTCCGACCACCTGATGCTGGCGCTGCTGCTGGCGATCGCGCTGTCCGGGCTGGCGATGAAGTTTGTCGCGCACACCGACGTCGTCGCGGTGAAGGCCTTCTTCCTCGGGCTCGTCTATTTCGACTGGAAACCGCTGCCGGCCGACGGCGTGCTGTACGTGCACCTCGGGCTGGTCGCGCTGCTGATGCTCGTGTTCCCGTACAGCAAGCTGCTGCACGCGCCGGGTATCTTCTTCTCGCCGTCGCGCAACCAGGCCGACGATCCGCGCGAGCATCGCCACCTCGCGGCGTGGGCCGCGCGCCTCGACGCAAGGAACTAGCGTGCAACGACCCCCAGGCTCGAGTCGCCCGCTGCTCCCCGAGGGGACCGTTGAGTCCCGCGGGACGGCCCGGGGGCACTGACATGGCCGCCGAAGTGAAAGCCCCTCCGCTGCGCGCCGACCCGGGCGCCCCGCAGGCCCTGATCCCCGGGGCGATGGCCGCGTCGAAGCCGTACGTCGCCAACGAGAAGATGCAGCAGGCGCTGGGGTTCCCGGGCGAGCTCGTCGACGGCTGGCAGGAGAAGGCGATCGGCCGGATGGGCGAGCTGCTCGGCAAGTACCGCTCGCTCAAGGTGTACATGGACGCATGCGTCCACTGCGGGGCCTGCGCCGACAAGTGCCACTACTTCATCGGCACGCAGGACCCGCTCAACATGCCGGTCGCGCGGCAGGACCTGATGCGCAGCGTCTACCGCCGCTACTTCACGCTGCCCGGCAAGCTGTTCCCGAAGCTCGTCGGCGCGCGCGACCTGACGAAGGAAGTGCTGGACCAGTGGTACAGCTACTACAACCAGTGCTCGGAGTGCCGGCGCTGCTCGGTGTTCTGCCCCTACGGCATCGACACCGCCGAAGTGACCATGGCGGCGAAGGAGATCATGGACGTCGCCGGCCTCGGGCAGAAGTACAGCAACGAGATCATCGGCAAGGTGCACCGCATCGGCAACAACCTGGGCCTGCCGGGCCCGGCGCTGGCCGACACGCTGGCCGGCCTCGAGGAGGACGTCAAGGAGGAAACCGGGCAGGACGTCCGCTTCCCGCTCGACGAAAAGGGCGCGGAGGTCCTGCTGGTCACGCCGTCCGCCGACTTCTTCGCCGAGCCGCACGTCGACAGCCTGATCGGCTACGCCAAGGTCTTCCACGCCGCCGGCATCCGCTGGACGCTGTCGTCGCACGCGTCGGAGGCGGGCAACTTCGGCCTCTTCATCGGCAACTACGACCAGCTGCAGAAGATCGCGCTGCGCATCCGCGAGGCGGCGCTCGAGCTCGGCGTCAAGCGCATCGTCGTCGGCGAGTGCGGCCACGCGTGGCGGGTCGCGTACAGCTACTGGAACACGCTGACAGGCATCGGCGCCGGGGGCGACGACCCGTTCGCGCGGATGCTGCAGGCGCAGCTCGACTCCCGCTACCGGCAGCCGATGCACATCTGCGAGCTGACCTCGGACCTCATCGATCGCGGCGCTCTCAGGTTCGACAAGGACGCCAACGATCATCGTGTCGTCACCTTCCACGACTCGTGCAACGTCGCCCGCGCGTCGAGGATGGGCGACGCGCCCGGCGGGCAGTTCGAGATCCCCCGCGCGATCATCCGGGCGGTGGCGAACAAGTACGTCGAGATGCCGCGCGGCACCACGCACGAGCAGACATTTTGTTGCGGCGGCGGCGGCGGCCTCCTGACCGACGAGCTCCTCGACCTGCGCGTCAAGGGCGCGCTGCCGCGGATGGAGGCACTGCAGCACGTCGTGAACACGCACGGCGTCAACTTCATGGCGACGATCTGCGCGATCTGCAAGGCGCAGTTCTCGAAGGTGCTGCCGTACTACGGATTCAAGATGGGCATGGTCGGCGGCGTGCACCAGCTCGTCAGCACGGCGATCCGGCTTGGCGAGCCGCATTGACCGGCGGCCCGCGACCGACCGACACCAAGGCAATTGACCGGAGACCAGGCAATGTCCACCCCCCCCAGCCCCGCTGCCGAAAAGCTCACGTTCCGCCGCTACAAGGACGGCGACGTGAAGTGGGATTCCTGGCGTGACCAGATCTTCCAGGCGAGCTACACGCACAAGTGCCCGACCTACATCCAGTCGACGCCGCCGTGCCAGGGCAGCTGCCCGTCCGGCGAGGACATCCGCGGCTATCTCAACATCGTGCGCGGGATCGAGAAGCCGCCCGCGGGCATGAAGTGGCAGGAGTACGCGTGGCGCCGGCTGACCGAGGCGAACCCGTTCCCGTCGGTGATGGGTCGCGTCTGCCCGGCGCCGTGCGAGACCGGCTGCAACCGCAACGAGGTCGAGGACCACGTCGGCATCAACTCGGTCGAGCACTTCCTCGGCGAGTACGCGATCGCCAACAAGCTCGCCTTCACGCCCGTCCCCGCGACCAGCGGCAGGAAGATCGCGGTGATCGGCGGCGGCCCCGCGGGGCTCTCCTGCGCGTACCAGCTTGCGCTGCGCGGCCATGAGGTCACCGTGTTCGACGAGCACGAGCACCTGGGCGGGATGATGCGCTACGGCATCCCCGGGTTCCGCACCCCGCGCGAGGTGCTGGACGCGGAGATCCAGCGCATCGTCGACCTCGGCGTGAAGACGCGGCTCCGTTGCCGGATCGGCACCGACGTCACGCTGGAGTCGCTGCGCAGGGATTTCGACGCGGTGTTCCTGGGCATGGGCGCACAGTCGGGGCGGCCGCTGCCGGCGCCGGGCGGCGACGCGCCGAACGTCGTCACCGCGACGGCGTTCCTGAAGGCGTTCAACGACGGCCGGCTGCAGCACGTCGGCCGGCGCGTGGTCGTCATCGGCGGCGGCGACACCTCGATCGACGTGGCGACAGTCGCGCGCCGGCTGGGGCACATCGAGCACGCGCAGCCGACCGACTTCCCCGAGCGCGCCATCGGTGGCCACCTGGCGCACGACGTCGCGTCGGTGTCGGCGAAGCAGGGGGCCGAAGTGACGCTGACGTCGGTGTTCGACGTCGCGCAGATGCAGGCCAACAAGCACGAGATCGAGCAGGCGCAGGCGGAGGGCATCGCCATCCGCGGCGGGCTCGCACCGGTGTGCGTGGTCAAGGACGCGAATGGTCGCGGCATTGCGCTGCGAGTCGCGCGCTGCGAGGCGAAGTTCGTCGGCCCGAAGCTCGAGATCAAGGTGATCGAGGGCACCGAGGAGGACATCCCGGCCGACCTCATCGTGTCGGCGATCGGGCAGGCGGTCGACTTCACCGGCCTCGAGGAGTTCGACAACGGCCGCGGCGCCGTCGCCGCCGACAAGAACTACCAGGTCGCGGGCAAGCCGGGCACCTTCGCCGGCGGCGACGTGCTGCGTCCGCATCTGCTCACCACGGCCATCGGCCACGGCGCCATCGCCGCCGACGGCATCGACCGCTTCCTGCGCGGCGAGGAGCAGGGCAAGCGACCGAAGATCGACGTCCACGCGTTCGACCTCAAGCGCAAAATGGTCGAGAAGGGCCTCACGTTCAGCGAAGTGCACGAGCCGATCCTCGGGACCGATAGCAGCAACGTCGGCATCCACAACTACGACGACCGGTCCGACCGCTACGTGATCCCGCACGAGGAGCTGTTCCTCGGCCATTTCGGATACACGCCCCGCCACCGGCGCAACATCGTCACGCTGACGCGGGAGACGGCGCTCGGCAACTTCGAGGAGCGGCTCGACCCGCTGTCCGAGGCCGACGCCGTGGCCGAGGCCAAGCGCTGCATGAGCTGCGGCCAGTGCTTCGAGTGCGACAACTGCGTCGTCTACTGCCCGCAGCTCGCGGTGGCCAAGGTGCCGAAGAAGGACGCGACGACCGGGCGCTACGTGTACACCGACTACGACAGGTGCATCGGCTGCCACATCTGCAAGGACGTCTGCCCGACGGGCTACATCCAGATGGGGCTCGGCGAATAGCGCCATGGCGATGCGCGGCAACTCGCTCGGCGTCCCGGCTGCCAACTCGGGCCGCGCCGGAGGCGGCACGCCGCCGTCCGGGTCCCGCACCGGGTTCGGGGCGTGGATCGCGGCGCTTGCGCTCGCCCTCGCGACGCTTGGCCCCGCGGCGGCGACGGCGGCCGACAGTGCGACCTCGCGGGTGCCGATGCCGGCGGTGGCCATCAGCGCACCGGGGCGATGCGTCGAGGACACGCAGTTCATGCGGCGCAATCACATGGAGCTGCTGAAGCACCACCGCGACCGCACGGTGCATGAAGGCGTGCGGACGACGCAGCACAGCCTGGCCAACTGCGTCGCCTGCCACGCGAGCCGGGAGACGGGCCGCGTCACCGGAGCCAGGGACGCGTTCTGCGAAAGCTGCCACCGGTACGCGGCGGTCAAGCTCGACTGCTTCGAATGCCATTCCGACCGCGCTGCGGCCGGGGTTGCCGCGAACACCGTCCCGCCCGCAGGGGCGCCGCGATGAGCGCCCGCGCGCCGTCTCGCGACGGGCAGGGCGCGTCGATCCGGGCCGCGGGCATGGGGGTGCGATGAGCAACGTCGATCGCGGCCGGCGGCAGGTGCTGGGCTGGGGTGCCGCATTTGCGGGCATCACGCTCGCGCCCGGCGTCACGCTGTTCGAGCTCGCGCAGGGCCGCCCGCCCGCCGAGCCGGCGTCGAAGGCGGTGCGCTGGGGCATGCTGGTCGACGTCAACCGCTGCGCGTCGGACTGCGACGCCTGCGTGGTCGCCTGCGACAGGGAGAACGGCCTGCCGGGCGCGAAGTCGCCGACGTCCGCGCAGTGGATCCGCAAGGTCGAGCTCAAGGACCTGCGCGGCGGCCCGGCGAAGTCGGCGCCGGTGATGTGCCAGCACTGCGCCGAGCCGCCGTGCGTCGACGTCTGCCCCACCGGCGCGTCGTTCAAGCGCGCCGACGGCATCGTCCTCGTCGACCGCCACACCTGCATCGGCTGCCGCTACTGCATGATGGCCTGCCCCTACCAGGCGCGCTCGTTCGTCCACGAGCCGGTCACCGACCAGAAGCCGGACGTGCCGCGCGGCAAGGGCTGCGTCGAGTCCTGCACACTGTGCGTCCACCGCATCGACCGCGACCGGATTCCGGCCTGCGTCGAGGCCTGCGCGGCGACCGGACACAACGCGATCCTGTTCGGCAACCTCAACGATCCGGCGAGCGAGATCTCCCGGCGGATCGCCCAGTTCAGCACCGCCGCGCTGCGGCCGGACCTGCAACTCGGCCCCGGCGTGCGCTACCAGGGGCTCTGACGCGCGATGGCCGCCACCGACTTCACGCGACGGGACACGCGCCGGTTCTGGCTGCTGGCGGCGCTGCTCGGGCTGGTCGTGCTCGCCGGGCTCGCGGCCGCGCACTACATGGAGGAGAACGGCCACATCGTCACCGGGATGAACAACCGGATCGTCTGGGGCCTGCCGCACGTGTTCGCGATCTTCCTGATCGTCGCCGCGTCGGGGGCGCTCAACGTGGCGTCGATCGGCTCGGTGTTCGGCAAGGCGGCGTACAAGGCGCGCGCGCCGCTGTCCGGCCTTCTCTGCATCGCGCTGCTCGCCGGCGGCCTCGCCGTGCTGATGCTCGATCTCGGCCGGCCGGAGCGGATGATCGTCGCCGCGACGCACTACAACTTCACCTCCGTCTTCGCGTGGAACGTGTTTCTCTATTCGGGCATGTTCGCGATCGTCGCCGTCTACCTGTGGACGCTGATGGAGCGGCGGATGAAGGTCCACTCCGGCCGGGTCGGACTCGCCGCCTTCATCTGGCGGATCGTGCTGACGACGGGAACCGGCGCGATCTTCGCGTTCCTGGTCGCGCGCCAGGCGTACGGCAGCGCGCTGCTGCCGCCCCTGTTCATCGTGATGTCGTTCGCGTGGGGGCTCGCCGTCTTCCTCGTGGTGCAGTCGGCGATCTGTGCATGGACCGACGCTGCGGCGCCGCCGGACGTGCTGCGGCGGATGCGCAACCTGCTGGGCCTCTTCATCGCCGCGGTGCTGTACCTGACGCTGGTCCAACACCTGACCAACGCCTACTTCGCCCGGCAGGTCGCCTTCGAGCGCTTCATCCTGATCGACGGCGGCGTCTATCCGGCGCTGTTCTGGTGGGGCTACGTCGTGGCCGGCAGCATCGCGCCGCTGGTCCTGGTGTTCCATCCGCGGCTGGGCGGTCCGAGGTCGGTGCTCGCCGCATCGCTGCTGACGATCGCCGGCGCGCTGGCGCTGCTGTACGTGTTCATCATCGGCGGCCAGGCGTGGCCGCTCGAGATCTTCCCCGGCTACCAGGCGGACAGCAGCTTCGGCGACGGGCAGATCGCCGCATACTCGCCGCGGCTGCCGGAGCTGCTGCTGGGGATCGGCGGAGTCGCGATCGCGGCGCTGATCACCGTCATCGGCCTGCGCGTGTTGCCGTTCGCACCCGACGACGAGCTGCCCGCGGGGCGCGCCGCCGCGGCGGGGGACGACTGATGGCGGCCGCCGCCAACCCGCGCCGCGTGCTGGTCTCCGCGACCCACAAGTCCTCCGGCAAGACGACGGTGGCCATCGGCCTGTGCCGGGCGCTGCGCGACCGCGGGCTCGCGGTCCAGGCGTTCAAGAAGGGGCCGGACTACATCGACCCGATGTGGCTGACGACCGCCACCGGTCGCCGCTGCCGCAATCTCGACCCCTACCTGTCGGAAGCGGCCGAGTACCGCGGCACGTTCCGGCGTCACGCCGCCGCCGCCGACGTCTGCGTGGTCGAGGGCAACAAGGGGCTCTACGACGGCCTGGCGCTCGACGGCAGCAACAGCAACGCGGCGCTGGCCAAGGCGCTCGGCCTGCCGGTCGTGCTGGTGATCGACTCGCGCGGGATGACCCGCGGCATCGCCCCGCTGATCCTCGGCTACCAGGCGTTCGACCGGGACGTCAGGATCGCCGGCGTCATCCTCAACAACCTCGGCGGCAGCCGGCACGAGGCCAAGCTGCGGATGGTGGTCGAGCATTACACCGACGTGCGCGTTCTGGGCGCCGTGCAGTGCGATCCACGCCTCGGGATCGCCGAGCGTCACCTGGGATTGACGCCAAGCAACGAAGCCGACGGCGCCGAGCAGCGCGTCGCCGCGATCGGCGCGGTGGTGGGCGCGCAGGTCGATCTCGACCTGCTGCTGCGCATCGCGTCCGACGTGCCGCCGCTGGCCGTCCCGGGCGATGCCGTTGCCGACCCGTATCCGCCGGCCGCCGCGCCGGACCTGCGCATCGGCGTCGCGCAGGACCGCGCGTTCGGCTTCTACTATGCCGACGACCTCGATGCGCTGCGCGCCGCCGGCGCGACGCTGGTCGGGATCGACACCTTGAACGACACGCAGCTGCCCAGCGTGGACGGGCTGTTCATCGGCGGGGGCTTTCCGGAGCTTCACGCGGCGGAACTCGAGGCGAACTCCGCGCTGCGTACGCGCATCCGCGGCGCGGTCGACGCCGGCCTGCCGGTCTACGCCGAGTGCGGCGGCCTCATGTATCTCGCCCGCACGCTGACGTACAAGGGGCAGACGCACAAGATGGTCGGCGCGATTCCCGGGGACGTGGTGATGCACGACCGGCCCGTGGGTCGCGGCTACGTGAACCTCGAGCGGACACCGGACTGTCCGTGGACCGAGGCGGAGGCGGAGGCGGGCGGCGCCGCGCTGCGGGCGCACGAATTCCACTATTCGAGCATCGAGAACCTGCCCGCCGACCTGCGGTACGCGTACACCGTCAAGCGCGGCCACGGGGTCGACGGCCGGCGCGACGGCATCGTCGTCCGCAACGTGCTCGCGTCGTACGCGCACCTGCGCAGCGCGGGCGGCAACGACTGGGCGGCGCGCTTCGTCGACTTCGTCCGCCACGCCGACTACCGGCGGCGGCGCCAGGACAACATCGTCTACCTCCCGCCGGCGCGCGGCCGGGAAGCGGCCGTCCTGTGACGGCGGCGCCGCGCGTCCACGCGATGGGCACGACCCGCCAGCCGCCGCAGCACGTCGAGGTCGCCGGCAGGCGCATCGAGACCGACAGCGAGGGCTATCTTGTCGACCGCGACCAGTGGTCGGAGGAATTCGCGCGCGAGCTGGCGCGGCACGAAGGACTGGCGCTGACGCCGGCGCACTGGGAGGTCATCCGCTTCCTGCGCGAGTTCTGGTTCGAGCATGGCGTCCAGGCCCAGGTGCGCGTGATGATCCGCCACTTCACCGAGGCGTGGGGACCCGAGCGCGGATCGAACCACCAGTTGCACGAGATGTTTCCGCGCGGCGGCCCGCAGAAGCAGGGCAACCGGCTGGCCGGATTGCTGCGCACCAAGGGCGAGCACTAGAATGGCCGGCGCGCGATCCGGAGCGTCCGGCGCTGTCCGTCCCTGCCTCGATGAAAGGACGCCATGATCACCGTCACGCCCAGCGCCGCGCAGCAGATCCGGGTCGCGGCCACGCAATCGGAGTCCGACGAGATGGGGCTGCGCATCGCCGCGCGCCGCGACGCCGACGGCTCGCTCCATTACGCGATGGGATTCGACGAGGCACGCAACGACGACCTCGTCGTTACGTCGGAGGGCATCGCGCTGATCGTGTCGCCGCGCGACACCGGCCTGCTCGACGGCATGACGCTCGATTTCGTCGAATACGAACCCGGCGACCTCCGGTTCATCTTCATCAACCCCAACGACGCGGCGCCGGCGGCGGCCGCCGAGCCGGCGGCGGCGTCCGCCACCGCCCCCCAGGGCTGCGGCGGGGGTGGCGGCGGCTGCGGCTGCCGCAGCGATCCGGGCTGACCGCCCGGTCCCGAGCGAGGACGATGCCCATGGAAGCGAATCATCCCGACGCCCCGGCGTCGCGCGGCGAGGTCTACCTGGTCGGCGCCGGCCCCGGCGACCCCGAGCTGCTGACGTTGCGCGCGTACCGGTTGATGCAGACCGCGGACGTCGCCCTCTACGACCACCTGGTGTCGAAGGACGTGCTCGACCTGCTGCCCTCGTCGACGCGGCGCGTCTATGTCGGCAAGGAGCGCGATCGGCACACGATGCCGCAGGAGGCGATCAACGAGATGTTGGTGCGCCTGGCGAAGGAGGGCCTGCGGGTCCTGCGGCTGAAGGGCGGCGACCCGTTCATCTTCGGCCGCGGCGGCGAGGAGATCGACACCCTCGCGGCGCAGGGAGTGCGCTTCGAGGTCGTGCCCGGCATCACCGCGGCGCTGGGCGTGGCGTCGTATGCGGGCATTCCGTTGACGCATCGCGACTGCGCGCAGGCCTGCCTGTTCGTGACGGGCCACCTCAAGGACGGCAGCATGGACCTCGACTGGCCGGCGCTGGCGCGGCCGCGGCAGACGGTGGTCGTCTACATGGGGCTGCTCGGCCTGCCGGTGCTGTGCGCGGGCATGGTCGCCCATGGCCTCTCCGCCGACACCCCGGCGGCGGTCGTCCAGCAGGGGACCACGCGCGAGCAGCGGGTCGTCACCGGCACGCTGCGCACGCTGGCGAGCCAAGTCGCCGATGCGATGCTGACGCCGCCGACGCTGATCATCATCGGTGACGTCGTGCGCCTGCGCGAACGGCTGAACTGGTACCGCCCGGACGCGACGGCGCGCCCTGCGGCGGAGCGGCTCGCGGTCGATCCGGGCGCCGGCTCGCCCTAGCCGGAAGCCGCCTCGGCGCGGTGCTCGACGGCGAACACCGCAGCCTCGACGCGCGACCGCAGGCCCAGCTTCGACAGGATGTGGCGGACGTGGAGCTTCACCGTGTCGTGGCTGATGCCCAGCGCCTGCGCGATGGCCTTGTTGCTCTTGCCGTTGGACAGGTGCTGCAGGATTTCGCGCTCGCGCTCGGTCAGCGACTTCATGTAGTCAGCGCGCGTGGTGCCCGGCTGCGTCGGCAGCAGCAGGTCGACCAGCTTGAGCGCCATCGCCGGGGCCACGACCACTTCGCCCCGCGCCGTCCGCCGGATGGCGTCGATGACGTCGTCGGGATCCATGTCCTTGAGCAGGTAGCCGCGGACGCCGGCCCGGAACGCCCGCCCCAGGTCCTCCTGGGCATCGCTCATCGTCAGCACGACTACCGGCGTGTCGATGCCTTCGGCGCGCAGCCGGGTGAGCAGGTGGTGACCGTCGACCGGCGACATCCGCAGGTCCATGATCGCGAGGTCGGGCCGCTCGTCGCGCAGCAGGCGCACCGCCTCGTCGGCGCTGCCGGTGTGGCCGGCAACCTTCATCCCGGCGCGTGCCTCGAGCAGCTCGCACAGGCCGCGGCGGCACAGGCCGTGATCGTCGATCAGGACGACCCGGATGGGGTCATTCGCAGTCATCGTGGCGCCTCGTCGGTCGGCGGGTTGGCGGGAAACACGAGTTCGAGCCGCGTGCCGGCGCCACCGGCCCGGCCGAGGGTGATGCTCCCGCCCAGGCGGTCGGCGCGCTCGCGCATGATCGCAATGCCGAAGTGTCCCGAGTCCTCCCGGCCCGGGGCGCCCGACGCGCCGGCGAAGCCGACCCCGTCGTCCTCGACGGCCAGCCGGTAGTTGCCGCCCTCGCGGTCCAGCACCAGCGCCGCGCGGGTCGCGTGGGCGTGCCGCGCGACGTTGGCGAGCGCTTCCTGGGCGATGTGGAAGACCTCGATCTCGCGGTCGGGCGGCAGGTGCAGCTCGGCGACGCGGTTGTCGAACGTGAGGGCGATGCCGGTGCGGTCGAAAAAGCGGTCGCTCGTCTGGCGCAGCGCGTGCACCAGGCCCTCCGGGTCCATCCGGCTGCGGAAGTAGGTGATCAGTTCGCGCAGCCGCCCCTGCGAATTGCCGAGCGTGTCGTCGACGTCGTTGCACAGCTTCTGCACCCGCACCTCGTCGTCGTCGCGGATCGCGTCGCGCAGCAGGCTCATCCGCATCCGCATGTAGGTGAGTCCCTGCGCCAGCGAGTCGTGGACCTCGTTGGCGAGCATCTGGCGCTCGCTGGTCAGGCGGATGCGCAGGTTCTCGCGCGCCAGGCGGGCGTTGTCGAGGGTCATCCCGATGAGGTCGCCGGCGGCGCGCAGCAGCGGGCTCATCGCCGGCGGCAGCGTGCATTCGGCGGCGAACATCAGGTTCAGCGCGCCCACGGGGCGATCCTTGTGGCGCAGCGGCACCGCGACCTGGTGCTTGCACACGGGGCCTGTCGCATCGGCGGGAATCCGGTCGTCGTGGCCGCAGAGGTCGCTGCGCACGCACGGGCTGTCCGCATCGCGCGACTCGACGCAGGTCGTGCACCAGGACTGGACCAGGCCGTGGCGGTGCGCGAGGCCGACGGTGACCACGGGCTCGAACGAGGCGCCGTTCTGGCCGATGACCTTGATCGTCCCCGCGTCGGCGCCGGCCAGGCGGACGATGGCCTCCAGCATCGGCTGCAGCGCCGCAACGATTTCGCCGTCCTGCCGGCCGTCCGCGACGGGCCGGCCTTCGGCGCCGCGGCTCGAGAGACGAGACGGCGGGGCGGGGTCGGCGATCCGGGGGGCATCGGCGCGCAGGCGACCGACGGGCGATGGCGTCACCGGGCTTCCTCCATTCGGGGCGAACGTTCGACCGTGCGGCAGGTCGGCCTGCCGCACGGTCCGCTGCTCGGATATCGATCGATTATGGTGCCTGCGACACCCCGGTGCAACCGGGGGCGCCGAGGCCTTGACGCCGCACAAGTGCGCGGCAGACCGTCGCGGTGATCACCCATCCGGAGTATTCCCGTCTCCCCATCGCGGTTATAGACAGGCGGCCCCGGTTCTTGTGATAAACAGAGTCCAGACTCCCGGCGGGTTCGGTCACCGGCGCAGGCCCGGCCGCGCGGGGACCCGACCGGCCGCCCCGCCCCTCCAGATCCTGCCGATGCCCCCCTCCGTCGTCCACGATCCACTCGCCCCGCCCGCACCGGGCGCGAAGACCGAGATCCGCACCACCACGTGCTACATGTGCGCGTGCCGCTGCGGCATCCGCGTGCACCTGCGCGACGGCGAGGTCCGGTACATCGACGGCAACCCCGATCATCCGCTCAACGGCGGGGTGATCTGCGCCAAGGGTTCGTCGGGGATCATGAAGCAGTACTCGCCGGCGCGGCTGACGAAGCCGCTCGTGCGCAGGCCCGGCGCCGAGCGCGGCGCGGGCGACTTCGTCGAGACCACGTGGGAAGAGGCGTTCGCACTGCTCGAGAACCGGCTGCGGACGATCCGCGCCACCGATCCCAAGCGGTTCGCGCTGTTCACCGGGCGCGACCAGATGCAGGCGCTGACGGGGCTCTTCGCCCGGCAGTTCGGCACGCCCAACTACGCGGCGCACGGCGGGTTCTGCTCGGTCAACATGGCGGCCGGCATGATCTACACCATCGGTGGCTCGTTCTGGGAGTTCGGCGGCCCCGACCTCGACCGGGCGAAGCTGTTCATGATGTTCGGCACCGCCGAGGACCATCATTCCAATCCGCTGAAGACGGCGATCTCGAAGTTCAAGCGCAGCGGCGGCCGCTTCGTCGCCATCAATCCGGTGCGCACCGGCTATGCGGCCATCGCCGACGAATGGATCCCGATCAAGCCGGGCACCGACGGTGCGCTGCTGCTGGCGCTGACCCACGAGCTCATCGCGCTCGGTCTCTACGACCGGGCGTTCCTGGCGCGCTACACCAACGCCGGCCAGCTGGTGAACCAGGATCCGGCCAGCGACGAGTTCGGCCTCATGGCGCGCAACGCCGACGGGGACCCGGTCAATCCGCTGCGGCCCCACAACTTCCTCTGGTGGGACCGGCTGGCCGGCAAGGCCGTGGCCGACCACGCGCCCGACGCCGATCCGGCCCTGCTCGGGACGTTCGCGCTGCCCGACGGCACGCCCGTCGCGCCCGCGTTCCAGCTGCTCGTCCAGCGGGTCAAGCCGTGCACGCCGGAGTGGGCCGAGGGGATCACCGGCATCCCGGCCGCGACCATCCGCCGCCTCGCCCACGAGCTCGGCGTGACCGCGCGCGACCAAAAGATCGAGCTGCCCATCGCCTGGACCGACTGGTGGGGCGGCAAGCACGAGACGGTGACCGGCAATCCGGTGGCGTTCCACGCGATGCGCGGCCTCGCCGCGCATTCCAACGGCTTCCAGACCATCCGCACGCTGGCGATCCTGATGTCGCTGCTCGGCACCATCGACCGGCCCGGCGGCTTCCGTCATCGCGCGCCGTACCCGCGCGCCGTGCCGCCGAACGCGAGGCCGCCGAAGGGGCCGCAGGCAGTCAGGCCCGACACGCCGCTCGACGGCGCACCGCTCGGCTGGCCGGAGAGCCCCGACGATCTATTCGTCGACGAGCGCGGCGAGCCCGTGCGCATCGACAAGGGCTTTTCGTGGGAGCACCCGCTGTCGGCGCACGGCCTGATGCACAACGTCATCACCAACGCGTGGCGCGGCGACCCGTACCCGATCGACACGCTGCTGCTGTTCATGGCCAACATGGCCTGGAACTCCAGCATGAACACGTCGGCGGTCCGCACGATGCTGACCGACAAGCACCCGGATGGCGAGAAGCGCGGCGAGTACAAGATCCCGTTCCTCGTCGTCTGCGACGCGTTCGAGTCGGAGACGACGGCGTTCGCCGACCTCATCCTGCCGGACACGACCTACCTCGAGCGGCACGATGCGATGTCGCTGCTCGACCGGCCGATCTCGGAATTCGAGGGGCCGGTCGACGCGGTGCGGGTGCCGGTGGTGCCGCCGAGCGGCGACTGCAAGCCGTTCCAGGAAGTGCTGATCGAGCTCGCCGGCCGGCTCGGGTTTCCCGCGTTCGTCCACGCCGACGGCTCGCGCAAGTATCGCGACTATCCGGACTTCGTCGTCAACTACGAGACGGCGCCTGGCTCCGGCATCGGCTTTCTCGCCGGCTGGCGCGGCAAGGACGGCGACAAGTCGATGCGCGGCGAGCCCAATCCGCGGCAGTGGGAGATGTACGCCAAGAACAACTGCGTGTTCCAGTACCACCTGCCGCGCAACCTGCAGTACATGCGCAACTGGAACCGCGACTACCTCAAGTGGGCGCAGCAGATGGGCCTGCGCCGCGACTTCGACCCGATCGTCATCCACATCTACTCGGAGTTCCTGCAGCGCTTCCGGCTGGCCGCGCAGGGCAAGCGTGCCGGCAAGCAGCCGCCGGACCGGCTGCGCGCGCGCGTCGACACGTACTTCGACCCGCTGCCGTTCTGGTACGAGCCGCTGGAGATGCAGCTGACGGACACCGGGCGCTTTCCGCTGCGCGCGGTGACGCAGCGGCCGATGGCGATGTACCACTCGTGGGATTCGCAGAACGCCTGGCTGCGCCAGATCCATGCGCACAACTACCTGATGGTCAACCCGCGCACCGCGCAGTCCGCCGGCATCGCCGACGGCGGGTGGCTGTGGGTCGAGTCGCCGTGGGGCAAGGTCCGCGGCATGTGCCGCTACACCGAGGCGGTCGAGCCCGGCACCGTCTGGACGTGGAATGCGATCGGCAAGGCGAGCGGCGCCTGGCATCTCGCCCCCGACGCCAACGAGTCGCGCAAGGGCTTCCTGCTCAACCACCTGATCACCGAGGAGCTTCCCGGCGGCGACACCGGGGCGACGATCTCCAACTCCGATCCGATCACCGGCCAGGCGGCCTGGTACGACGTCCGCGTGCGCATCTACCCCGCCGCGGAAGGCGAGCCGCAGGAGACCTGGCCGCAGTTCGCGCCGGTGCCGGCGTTGCCGGGCACGGCGCGCGGCCGTCCGGCCTGGATCGCGTACTTCGCCGGGAAGAAGGATGCGAAATGACGCCGCGCCATCGCCGGGAGTGCGCGCGATGACGCGGCCCGATCGCCGGGGAGGCTCGCGATGACCCGGCTCGACGGCGCGGAAGGCTCGCGATGACCCAGCTCGCGTTGGTCATCGACCTCAACGTGTGCGTCGGCTGCCATGCCTGCGTCACGAGCTGCAAGGAGTGGAACACCTCGGGCTCGGCGGGGCCGCTCGCCGATCTCAACCCCTACGGCGCGGATCCGACGGGAACGTTCTTCAACCGCGTGCAGACCTTCGAGGTCGGCACGTATCCGGACACGCAGACCGTCCACTTCCCCAAGTCGTGCCTGCACTGCGAGGATCCGCCCTGCGTCCCGGTGTGCCCGACCGGCGCCAGCTACAAGCGCGCCGAGGACGGCATCGTGCTGGTCGACTACGACAAGTGCATCGGCTGCAAGTACTGCGCCTGGGCCTGTCCCTACGGTGTGCGCGAGCTCGACGAGAAGCGGCAGGTGATGACCAAGTGCACGCTCTGCGTCGACCGCATCTACGACCCGGCGCTGGCCGAGCGCGACCGCAAGCCGTCGTGCGTGCTGGCGTGCCCGACCAACGCGCGCCTGTTCGGCGACGTCCACGACCCGGAGTCGATCGTCTCGAAGGCGATCCGCGATCGCGCCGGCTACACGCTGATGCCGGAGCAGGCGACGCGCCCGGCCAACCGCTACCTGCCGCGCCGCAAGACCGAGCTGCCGCTGCATCCGGACGACCTCGTGCGCGCCGAGAATCCGCTGCGCGTCGACGGCGCCGAGCCGGGACCGGCGTTTCCATTCGGCGCCACCGAGGATTTCGCGACCTGACGCGCGGGTCCCGCCGCCGTTGCCCCGCCATCACGCCACGCTGCCATGCATCCCGCATTCTCGGTCCTCCTTCTCACCACGCTGATCGGCGCCGGCCAGGGCCTGTTCCTCGTCCTGTTCGCGACCGAGGTCGCCGCGCTGGCCGGGCTGGTGCCGAAGCCGGGCATGCCGTTCCTGGTCGGCGGCGGCGCGCTCGCGCTCGCGCTGACCGGCGCCGGGCTCGTCGCGTCGGTCTTCCATCTCGGCCGGCCGGAGCGCGGGTGGCGTGCCGCGTCGCGCTGGCGGACGTCGTGGCTGTCGCGCGAGGTCATCGTGCTGCCGCTGTTCATGGCCGGGGTGTTCCTGTGGAGCGCCGCCCACTTCGCGGGCCTGGGCGGGACGGGCGTGCTGGGCGCTGCGACGGCCGTGCTCGCCATCGCGCTCTTCGTCTGCACCGGGATGATCTACGCGTCGCTGCGCCTGCTGCAGGAGTGGGCGACGCCGCTGACGCCGCTCAACTACCTGCTGCTGGGCTGCGCCTCGGGCGCGGTGCTGGCCGCTGCGTACGCGGCGCTCGCCGGCTCGTCGCTTTCCGCGCCGTACGCGCTGGCCGCGCTGCTGCTGACGCTCGCCGGCGCGGCGACGCGGATTGCGTCGCTGGCCCGCAATCGCGCGCTGCGCCCGAAGTCGACGCTGCAGACGGCGATCGGGGTCCCGCATCCGCAGATCGCGCAGCGCTCGCAGGGGCTGATGGGAGGCTCGTTCAACACCCGCGAGTTCTTCCATGGCGCGACGCCGGCGAAGATGCGCGCGATCAAGTGGTCGTTCCTGCTGCTGGCGTTCGCCGCGCCGATCGCGCTGCTGGCGTTCGGCGGCGCGTCGGCGCCGGTGCTCGTCGCGGCGTTCGCGCTGCAATACCTCGGGCTGCTGGCGGAGCGCTGGTATTTCTTCGCCGAGGCCAACCACCCGCAGAATCTCTACTACCAGGCGATGTCGTGACCGCCCGCCGGCGACGCGTCATGGCGATCCTGCTGCTCGTGCTCGCTGGCGGCGTCGATCCGGCGCACGCGGTCGACGCGGTGGCTGCGGGGTCCGCGGCCGCGACGGCGTGGTGGGTCTGGCCGCTGGCGCTGTTCGTCGTGTGCTTCGCGCTGGGCATCGTCGCGGTCCCCGCGGGCGTCGGCGGCGGCGTGCTGTTCGTGCCCATCGTCAGCGGATTCTTTCCGTTCCATCTCGACTTCGTGCGCGGCGCCGGGCTGCTGGTGGCGCTGGCCAGCGCGCTCGCCGCCGGCCCCAACCTGCTCCGCGTCGGGCTCGCGGACCTGCGGCTTGCGCTGCCGCTCGCGCTGCTGGCCTCCGCCAGCTCGATCGCCGGGGCGATGATCGGCCTCGCGCTGCCGGCGGCGACGGTGCAGATCGCGCTCGGCGCCACCATCCTGGGCATCGTCGCGCTGATGGCGACGGCGCGGAAGTCCGAGCTGCCCGACGTCGCCGCACCCGACCGGCTGTCGGCAGCGCTCGGCATCCACGGCGTCTTCCACGACGCGGCGAGCGGGCGCGACATCGACTGGCGGGTGCATCGCACGCCGCTCGGGCTGGTGCTGTTCACCGGCATCGGCATGCTGGCGGGGATGTTCGGGATGGGGGCGGGCTGGGCCAACGTCCCGGTGCTGAACCTGCTGATGGGCGCACCGCTCAAGGTCTCCGCGGGGACGTCGAGCTTCATCCTGTCGCTGGTCGACTCGTCGGCCGCGTGGGTCTACCTGAACAAGGGGGCGGTGCTGGCCGCCATCGCCGTGCCTTCGGTCATCGGCATGATGCTCGGTGCGCGCATCGGCGCGCGGCTGCTGACGGTGATGAAAGCCGCCGTCGTCCGCCGGCTGGTGCTGGGACTGCTGCTGTTCTCCGGCTTGCGCGCGCTGCTGAAGGGCCTGGGGATCTGGAATTGAGGTGCCGATGAACCACGAACGCGACGCCGGCGATCCGGCGCGAAGCGACCAGCGCCTGTATGCGCGGCTGCTCGACCTGACGGCCAAGGGCGGGTTCGCGATCCTGGTCGCCGGGTTCCTGGCGTATGCCTTCGGCGCGCTGCCATCGCACGTTCCCGTGGACCGCCTGCCGGAGCTCTGGAGCCTGCCGCTCGCCGATTACCTGAAGCAGACCGGCACCCCGACCGGCTGGGGCTGGCTGGCGCACCTCGGCAAGGGCGAGTTCGCGAGCCTCGGCGGCATCGCCATTCTTGCCGGCTGCTCGCTCGTCTGCCTGGCGGCGTTGGTTCCCGCTTACCTGCGCCGCGGCGATCGGGTCTACGCGACGATCTGCGCGGCCGAGATCGCGATCCTGCTGCTCGCGGCGTCGGGCGTGCTGACCGCGGGGCATTGAGGGCGCCGCCATGACCTCCACCTTCACGCGCCTGCTGCTCGCGACCGAGCACACCGATTTCGACGTCGGCGCCGAGCGCGTCGCGTTCGAACTGGCCCGGCGGGGCGGGTTGCCGCTTGCGGCGGTGCTGCCCATCGTCAGCAACGTCGAGTACGAAACGGTGGCGCCCGAGGCCGTGGCGCGCGTCGAAGCCGACGCCTTCGCGCGGATCACGCGATTGCGCGGCGAGGCGAAGGCGGCGGGGGTCGAGCTCGACGTCCGCGTGCGGCGCGGCCACGAACCCTACCGGGAGATCATCGCGGAAGCGCAGGACCGTGGCGCCGACCTGATCGTGATCCGCCGGCGCGGCAAGCAGAGCGTTCTCGCCAATCTGCTGGTGGGCGAACTGGTCGGCAGGGTGGCGACGCACGCGCCGTGCAGCGCGCTGCTGGTCCCGCGCGCCGCCCGCCCGTGGACGCGGCGCGTGCTGGCAGCCGTGGACGGCACGCCCGCGGCGCCGGGTGTCGTCGGTGCCGCGGCGCGCGTCGCGGTCGACGCCGGGCTGCCGCTGACGGTGGTGTCGGTGGCCGTCCACGACACGCCGGACGAGCGCGCCGGCGCCGAGGCCGCCGTGGCGGGCGCGATCGCGATTGCCCGGGGCCTGGGTGCAACGGTCGACGGCCGCGTCGTCGCCGGCCGCGCGGCCGAGGCCATCGTCGCGCTGGCCGCCGAAGCGGGCGCCGACCTGATCGTCGCGGGACGCGGCGGCCCGGGCAGCCACGGCCGGCTCCACCTCGGCGGCAACGCTCACCGGATCGTCGGACTGGCCGCCGGCGCAGTCCTCGTCGTCAAGCCCTGACCGCGGCCGCCGCGGCCTCACCCTCGCGTCGCGACGGCATCCGCGCCGCGCGACCGGCGCGTGCGCCCCGGCTACTTCGCCGCGAACAGCTTCACCACGTCGGAGCGCGAGACGATGCCGCGAACGTGATGGAGGCTGTCGGTGACGACGAGCCGCTTGATCTTGTTCTTGTCCATCCGCCGGATCGCGTGCTCCAGCGTGTCGTCGGCGCGGATGGTGATCGGATCCCGGGTCATGATGTCGTCGACGATCGTGCCCATGCCCTTGCGCACGCGGCGCTTGCGCACGAGGCTCTCCAGCGCGCTCGAGACGACGCCGGCCTCGAGGTTCATCGCCGACATGAAATCGGCGCTGGTCAGGATCCCGACCAGCCGGTCCTCGGCGTCGAGCACCGGCAGCCCGCTCACCTTCTTCGCGACCATCAGCTCGGCGGCCGCCGGCAGCGCCGAGCCCTGGCGGACCGACACGACCTCACTGGTCATCACGTCGCTGACGTGCATCGCCCGCGCGACGCGGATCTGCGGCGCCCCGTTGAGGTCCTTGCCCATGAAGCTCATGTGCGCGGGCAGCAGGGGCACGTTGGGAAGGTGGCCCGGCAGCAGCATGTTCCAGTACACCCACTTGAACGCGAGCTTGCCCAGGTGGTTGAGGTGGCTCTCCTCGAGCAGCGAGAAGGGTCCCGCGAGCGGCAGCGGAAACGAGCCCTCGAGCGGCTCGATGTCGTAGTTGAAGTCGAGCAGCATCGCCTTGTGGTATCCGGTCTCGACGAAGCAGTTGGCGTGGCCGTCGAAGGTCTGCAGCGCGGGCTTGCCGTCGATCTCGCGCAGCAGGTTCTCGACGACCGTTTCCGCCTCGAAGTGGGCGACCGAACCCGCCTTCGACGTCGCGACGTTGGTGTTGTCGCCCAGAAGGTAGATGCGCTCGGCCTTGCGGCTCTTCAGCGTCCGCGGATCGGTCAGCGCGTAGCCGGCGCCGTCGCCCAGGTCCGAGCCGTCGATCACCGCCGGTCCGAGGTTGGGGGGGATCGCGCACAGCAGGTCGTACTCGACGGTGCGGCCGTCGAACGTGCGGATCACCCGCTTGTCGGTGTCGACGGCGGACGTCGCGAAGTTCGGCACCACGCGGATGCCCTTCTCCTCGGCGACCTTCGACAGGATGCGGTTGGCGTTGGGCTTGGTGAACGCGCCCGTGTACGGCGTGACCAACGAGATCTCGATGCGGTCGCGGATTCCCTTTTCGCGGAAGTGCCAGTCGGCGAGAAACGCGAACTCGAGCGGCGCGACCGGGCACTTGATCGGCATTTCGCAGATGTCGATGACGAGCTTGCCTTGCTTCATGCCGGCGATCGCCTCGCGCATCGCCAGCGCGCCTTCGAGGGTGTAGAAGGTGTGCACGTCGCGACCCATCGCCGGCGCCATGCCCTCGATCTCCTCGGGCGCGGTGCGGCAGCCCAGCGCGCAGATCAGGAAGTCGTAGGGGAGGTTGCCCTGCCCGGTGTGGATTTCGCGCCGCTCGTGGTCGATCAGGTGGACCTCGGACGTGACGAACTCGACGCCGCGCGGCAACGGCTCGACGATCGGCTTCACGACGTCGGCCTGCTCGCGGTAGCCGTACATGCCGAACGGCAGGAACAGCAGTCCCGGCTGGTAGACGTGCAGGTCGGCGCGGTCGATCACGGTGATCTTCCACTCCGCCAGGTTCAGCCGGTGCGAGAGCAGGTTGGCCGACAGTGCGCCGCCGGTGCCGGCGCCGAGGATCACGATGTTCTTCATGGCGGGGTCGTCTCCCGTGCGGGCGCGCTGCCCGCGACCACCCAGCCGGGCGGCGGAGCATGCCCGTGCCCAGTGTTGCACCGGCGCCGCGGCGCCCCGTTGACGTGCGTCAAGGGGCGGTGCGGCGAACCGTCGCTACCAGAACGCCAGCAGCCGCCGCTGCTCGACCTTGTGCGGGAATTCGGTCAGCGGCCGGTCGCCCTTGGCGATGCAGCGGCCGCTCTCGAGGTCGAACGCCCACTCGTGCTTCGGGCAGGTCAGCGTCGTCCCGGCGAGCGCCAGGTGCGGGATGTTGGTCACCTGGTGCGGGCAGCGGCTGTCGTAGACCTTGATCGTCGTGCCCTTCCGGTAGACGAAGAGATTGCGCCCGTCGCAGTCGACGTAGGTCGTCTTCCCCGCCTTCAGCGCGCTGACCGGCGCGACGTCGTGCCAGCACGGTGCGACGGCCTCGCGGTCGAGGCGGAACTGCGGCAGGTCCATGCCGAGGATCACGTCCACGGCCCAGACGATCTTCGCCAACCCCAGCGCGGGAAACGCCATCAGCAGCGCGTCGAGGATCTCGTCGGCGGTCGCGCCTTCGCGCAAGGCGCGCGTCAGGTACTGGCGCAGGCCGTTCTCGGTTTGCGCGTGCACCTTGGTGATCACCGAAATGAGGTTGCGCGTCTTCGGGTCGAGGTGGGTGCCGGCGCCCTTCAGGAACTTGAAGTACGCGCCCATCGCCTCGGGCCGGGCCTTGACTAGGTAGTTCAGTGCGTCGCTCATGGTCGTGGCGTGGTCGTCCGTCCAAAAAATCCCGCGATTGAAACCCTGGCAACAGTATACAAACGAAGGTCGCGCGGTGGGCATTCGCGGGTGTGCATTGCGGCGATGCGCCGCAGGGACGGAAGCGCTCAGCGCATGCTGCTGCGCAGATCCACCAGCACCCGGTCGGCGGCGTCGATGCGAATGAACCCGAAGCGCGGGAACTCGAGGTCGACGATCACGTACACGGTCAGCGACAGGACGACCGCGAAGGCGACGGTGTGCAGCCAGCTTCGATGCTTGTCCTCCGCCATCCCGTAGCCCACCAGCAGCGACCCGACCAGACTGAGCCCGGCGAGCAGCAGGTAGATCACCAGGGGCGGGTGATCCCGCGTCGCCGTCTCCCGGGTGGTCGTGATGTCGATCATGTCGTTCAGCGCGGGCAGCAGCAGCATCGCCGCCGGCGTGGTCGCGTCGGGCCGCCGGCTCGCGGCCAGCGCCTTCGTCCAGATCGACTCCTGCATCGCCGCCGTCTCGGCGAGCTTCGCCGCGGTGGCGGCCCGGTCGGCCGCATTCGCGTACACGACCGAGCGCAGGCCGACATAGCGACGGAAGAGATCCCGCAGCTCCGGCTGCGCGTCGGCGGGCAGCAGGTCGACGCGCAGGTAGGCGGTGCCGATCGCGTTGGCCTCCTGGGTGATCAGCTGCCGTCGCGCCTCGAACCGCGACGCGGCCCCGGAGAACGTGAAGGCGATCAGCAGCCCGAGCAGCGCGAACACCGCGCCGTCGACCGCGCCGATGCCGTGCGCGAGGCCGTCCGTCTCGTGCGCAAGCCGGTGGGTGCCGATGCGCCGCCCGATCTCGTTGAACGCCAGCATGGCGACGAACAAGGCGGCGGCGGAAACGATGGCGACCAGCGTGAGTTCCAAGTCTCGATCTCCTTCGATGCGGCGGCGAAGCCGGGCCGGCGCCCGCGTATGCGCTGGGGGCGCACGAGGGGCGGGCTCCGTGTGTGTTGCCTTGCACAGCTCTCCGCCTCGCGCCCCTGCCTGCAACGGGCGTAGTTTGCCCCAATCGCGAGCAGCGCGGGCCGCCGGCATCGCGGCCCGGCGGTGCCGATCGGCGGCCGCTTCCCCCCACGGCCGCGCTTGGGGCAAAATACGCGGTGATGGGTCGTTAGCTCAGCTGGTAGAGCAGCGGACTCTTAATCCGTTGGTCGTAGGTTCGATCCCTACACGGCCTACCATCTCCCCGCCGCTCCGGTGCGCGTTTCCGGCTCGTCGCTCCATGCGACGCGTCTTTCCGGCCGCGACGGGCGCGCGCCCGCCGGCGCCAGCGCCCGGCCGGCCTTCGCGACGCCCGACACCACTCCCGTGCCCCCCCTGGCACACCCTCGCGCTGTCGTGCCCCGACCGTCCCTGCATCGTCGCCGCGGTGGCGATCTTCTTTGCGCAGGGTGGCTGCAACGTCCTCGAGCGCGGGCAGTGCGACGACGTCGACACCGGGCGCTTCTTCATGCGCGTGGTGTTTGGCCCGGTGAACGACGACGTCGACTTCGCCCTCATCCGGACCGCGTTCGCGCCGATCGCCACAGGGTTCGCGATGGACTGGCGGCTGCACGACGCATCGGTGCGGCCGCGCGTGCTGATCATGTTGTCGAGGCAGGATCTCTGCCTCAACGGCCAGAAGACCGTCGTGTTCCGCTGATCGCGTTATCGCCGGTCCGGCGCGACGCGCGACAGTATCGGCGAGGGGCCGGTGATCCTGGCATCGAACGCGTGGCGCGCGCTGGGAAACGCGGCCAGGATGCGCCGGACGTACTCCCGCGTCTCCGCGAACGGCGGCACCCCGCCGTACTTGTCGACCGCGCGCTCGCCGGCGTTGTAGGCCGCCACGGCAAGCTCGACGTTGCCTCGGTAGTAGGCGAGCAGCCAGCGGAGGTACGCCAGCCCGCCGCGCAGGTTGTCGCGCACGTCGAAGGGGGCGCTGACGTTGAAGCGCGTCGCGGTTTCCGGGATGAGCTGCATCAGACCTTGCGCGCCCTTCGGGGACACCGCGAGGTGGTCGAAATTGGATTCCGCGGCGATCACCGCGAGTGCGAGCCGCGGTTCGACGGCGTAGCGCGGCGCGTATCGCTCGACCTGGTCGGCGATCCGCTGCTTCCACGGCGGCAGATCGGCGAACGGGTCGGGTGGCGGCACCGGCTCCGTCGCGGATGGGTCCGCAGCGGGCTCCTCCGGCGCCGGTGGCTGCATGCAGTCCGGCAGCGCGCCCGGTTCGCCCCCGATGGCCGCCACCAGGTTCCGCGCCTGCTCGTGGCCCCCCTGCGCGGCCAGCGCGAACAGCGCCGCCGCGGCCGCGTCGTCGCGGGCGACGCCGCGGCCGTTGGCGTACATCCACCCGAGACCGTACGCCGCGTCGGCGTCGCCGGAGCGCGCCGCCTCGCAATAGAGGGCGACCGCCGCCCGCGAATCCTTCGGCACGCCTTCGCCGTGCTCGTACGCGACGGCGCGCTCGCGCAGGCTGGGGGGCGGCGGCGCGGTCGAGGGCGCCGCGCCGGCCGAGGCTGCCCCGGCCGCGGGGACGCTCAAGAGCGCCGGCAGCAGGCAGGCGAGGAGCACCCGGCCCCTGCGGATGCGACCGGTTCGTTGCATGACGATCAGGCTGCACCGGAATCCGGCGGCGCGCAACGGCCGCCCGTCCGGAACTCCCCGTCGCCGGGGGCGTCCCGCCGTCGTCGGCGTCGGCCGCGCGCCGGACGGCGGGGCGACGTGGTCCCGCTGCGAAGCTGCCTATAATCGCTGGTGTCCCGCCGCCCGCGTCTTCCGTCCGAGGGCCCGCCGATGGAGTGGATCGTCGTCCTTGCCGCGCTGCTGCTCGGTGTGCCCGCCGCGGCGTGGTTCGCGCAGGAACGGCTGATCTTCTACCCGCAGCCCGTCGTCTCCACCGCCAGCCTGCCGGCGGAGGCAAAGCCGCTCGAAATCGTCGCGACCGACGGTACGCGCCTGCGCGGGTGGCTGCGCGGCACCGGCACCGTGCCGGCCCCCGTCGTCCTGTACTTCGGGGGCAACGCCGAGGAGGTCTCGGGGACGCTCGCCGACCCGCGCTGGCCGCGCGACTGGGCGATCGCCGCCGTCAACTATCGCGGCTACGGGGAGAGCGAGGGCGCGCCGGGCGAGGCCGCGCTCGTCGCCGACGCGGTGGTGATTCACGACGCGATCGCCGCGCGACCCGACGTCGACGCGCGCCGGATCGTCGCGTTCGGACGCAGCCTCGGCACCGGCGTGGCGGTGAAGCTGGCGGCCGCGCGGCCGCTCGCCGGACTGATCCTCGTCTCGCCGTTCGACAGCCTGGTCGAGCTGGGCCGCACCCACTATCCGTGGCTGCCCGTGTCGGCGCTGCTGCGGCACCGGTTCGATGTCGCCGCCGATGCGCGGCGCGCGACGGTGCCGCTGCTCGCGATCGTCGCCGATGGCGACGCGATCATTCCGCTCGAGCGGTCCCGCGCCCTCTACGATGCGTGGGCGGGGCCGAAGTCGTGGCTCGTCGTTCCTGCGACCGACCACAACAGCCTCGGCGCGCCGGACGCCTTCTGGAGCGGCGTCGCAGGATTCCTCGGCGCCCGGACGTGACTGCGAGAAACGCTACTGCTTCTGCGCGACGACCCTGCCCTCGGCGTTGATGAACACCCGATAGCGGTTCCCGTCCCGGCAGGTCGCGATGTGGTCGTTGTCCCCCAGTCGCGTGGCGCTGATCACCTGGCCGCAGGGCAGGGCCAGGAGCGCGATCACCGAGGTGAGGTCCTTGAGGAGCGCGGCGTCGTCCGCCGCGCGGGCCGGAACCGCAACGAACAACATCATCAGGGCGACCAGCGGCCAGACTCCGATGCGATCTCTCACGGGTGTTCTCCTTCGGGCCGACTAGAGCGCCGCGAATTTCGCGGGATTGGAAAGAATGCCCCAGAGCGATTCGCGCGACGCCGCGATCGCGCTGGCGAGCGGCGGGTCGGCGTCCTGCAGCAGCGCGAGCACCTTGAGGACCAGCAGGTCGTAGGAGCGCCGAAGTTCGGCCAGCGTGGTCTTGAGCCGCCCCTGGTAGAACGCCCGAAACTGCTCGACCAGATCGTCGACCTGATTCTTGAGCGCGAGCTTGGTGAACACGCCGATCGCCTTCGTGTCCTTGAGCCGGGTCTCGAGCGACTTGAGATCCAGCGGCGGCGGCGCATCCGGTCTGGCGACGGGCGGCGCGGGCGTCTCCTTCCGCGGGGGTTGCGCACCGGGCGAGGGCGGTGAGGGGACCTTTGCCGGCGACTTCGGCGTCGCCGCGTCGGGTTTGGCCGCGCGCTGACTCGTAGCGCCCGGACCGACCGGCGCGTCGGGCGGGACGATGGGCTCGACCGCGACCGGGCCGCGCACGGTCTCCACCGCTTGCGGGGGCTCGGGCGGGGGCACGGGCGCGAGCACGGCTCGAGCGACCGTCGGTTCGACCGGAACGGCCGCGCCAGCCGGTGTGGCGATCGGCCGCGCCTCGCGCTGCGGCGCGTGCTCGATCCCGGCGCATCCCGCCATCAGCAGTGTGCAAAGGACGCCGACGATGCGCGCTGCGGCGATCGACGGTCCGTTGACGCCAAACCGGGGTGGGGCCTTGGCCATGTCGGCCAGTTTGCCATATGCACGCACCCGCACCCGCGCGGTCGGCGTCATGGACGCGGAATCCGATGGCCGTCGATCCGTCGCCCCCCATGCCTGATCGTAGGATTCGGGATAGAGTGAATGGCCCTCCGACCCCGAGTCTCGAACCATGCCCGCCCATCTCGCCGATCCCGAGCACAACCCCTCGTTCACGCGGGGCCTGTTCCTGGGGGAGCTGCGCGAGGATCTCGTCTTTCCCTTCCCCGAGCTCGCCCCTGCGGACAAGGAAAGCCTCACCGCCGTGCTCGACTCGTTCCGCGCCTGGGCGGCGGCGACGGTAGACACCGCCCGGCTCGACCGCGAGGGCCGCTTCGGGGACGACGTTCGCGCCGGCATGGCCGAGCTGGGGATGATGGGGCTCAACATCCCCGAGGAGTACGGCGGATTCGGCGCTTCCGCGCTGCTCTTCAGCCGCGTCTTCGGTGAAGTCGGCACCATCGACGCCTCGCTCGCGGTGTACTTCGGTGCCCACCAGTCCATCGGATGCAAGGGAATCACGCTCTTCGGCACCGACGACCAGAAGCGGCGCTGGCTCACGCGCTGCGCCACCGGCGAACTCATCGCGGCGTTCTGCCTCACCGAATCCGGCTCGGGCTCCGACGCGCAGGCGATGCGCGCCACCGCCACTCCCGCCGCCGACGGCACCCACTACCTGCTGAACGGCGAAAAGATCTGGATCTCCAACGCCGGCTACGCGGGTGTCTTCACCGTGTTCGCCAAGGTTCCGGTCGAGCTGGACGGCAAGGCGAAGCAGCGCGTCACCGCGTTCATCGTGGATGCGCACGCCCCCGGCATCACGCTGGGCAAGATCGAGGACAAGATGGGCATCAAGGCGAGCGACACGCGTTCGGTGTCGTTCGAGAACGTGCGGGTGCCGGTCGAGGACCGCCTTGGCGAGGTCGGCGACGGCTTCAGGATTGCGCTGGAGATCCTGAATTCCGGGCGGCTGGGGCTTGCCGCCGGATCGTCGCGCGGCACGCGCAGGATCCTCGACCACGCCCTCGCCTATGCGAAGGAACGCAGGCAGTTCGGCCGCCCGATCGGCTCGTTCGAGATGATCCAGCGCAAGTTCGCGCTGGCCGCCGCCGACTGCTACGCGGCGGACGCCGGGTGGATGACCTGCGCGTCGATGGTCGACCGCGGCGGCATCGACTTCTCGCTGGAGACCGCCGCGTGCAAGGTGTTCGCCTCCGAGCTTGCCTTCCGCGCGGCGGGCGACGCGCAGCAGATCGCCGGCGGCATCGGCTATTCGAAGGAGTTACCGTACGAGCAGGCCGTGCGCGATTGCCGCATCATGCTCATTTTCGAGGGCACGAACGAGGTCCTTCGCGCGCTGATCGCGCTGTCGGGACTCCAGCAGCCGGGCGAGCAGCTGAAAGAACTGGGCAAGGCGTTTCGCGATCCTCTGCGATCGCTGGGGGCCATCGGCTCGTACATCGGCGGGCGGGTGAAGCGGCAGCTGGCGAATCCCCGGTTCACCCGCGTGCACGAGGCGCTGAAGGACGAGGCCGAGACGGTCGCCAAGGCCGTCCACGACCTGGCGCTCGCGGTCGAGAAGCTGCTCGTCGAGCACGGCAAGGGCATCATCGAGCGCCAGTTCCACCAGGAGCGGCTCGCCAATGCGGCCATCGACATCTTCCTGTCGACGGCCACGCTTTCCCGCGCCACGTGGGCCATCGGCAAGGCGGGCGGCGCGGACAAGGCCGCCGCCGACCTCGACAACGCGCGGATCTTCATTTCGATGGCGATGCGCCGCACGCGGCGCGCCCTGCGCGCGCTCGAGCGCAACCAGGACGCCCGGCTGAAAATGCTGGCTGAACGCGCCCTCGACAGCGGGGCGCTGACGGTCGAGACGCCCACGGACGCATGAACCCGCCCGCCGAATTCACGCCCGCCACGGGCGACGCGCGCTTCGGCGCCGCCGCCATCGCCGCGGACCTGCTGGCCGTCCGGGAGCGGGCGCCGCTGGTGCACAACGTCACCAATTTCGTCGTGATGCAGCAGACGGCCAACGCGCTGCTGGCCGTCGGCGCGTCGCCGATCATGGCGCACGCGGAGGCGGAGCTCGACGAGCTGCTGCAGCTTGCCGGCGCTCTCGTGCTCAACATCGGCACGCTCGACCCGGCGTGGATCGCGGCGATGGAGCACGCGCTGGCCGCGGCCCGGAAGCGCGCGCTGCCGACGGTGCTCGATCCGGTCGGCGCGGGCGCGAGCCGGCTGCGCACCGGGACGGCGTTGCGGCTGCTCGCATCCGGCGGGGTCACGATCCTGCGCGCGAACGCGTCGGAAATCCTCGCGCTGGCGGGGGCCGCAGGCGCGACCAAAGGGGTCGACAGCACGCACCCGGCGGAGGCGGCGCGCGACGCGGCGCGCGGCCTCGCGGTCCGCTACGGCTGCGCGGTGGTCGTCAGCGGGGCGGTCGACCATTGCCTCGACGCCACCCGCGAGGTCCGCGTCCGCAACGGCGTGCCGCTGATGGCGCGGATCACCGGCATGGGCTGCACGTCGTCCGCGCTGTGCGGCGCGTTCTGCGCGGTGCAGCCGGACGCGCTGCGTGCCGCCGTCGACGCCATGGCGGTGATGGGCGTCGCCGGAGAGATGGCGTTTGCCGCGTCGCTCGGACCCGGCACGATGGCGGCGAGCTTTCTCGACGCGCTGCATCGGCTCGACTTCGCCGAACTCGACCGCCGGCTGCGGATCGACGCTTCGGCGTAGCGCGACGGCGATGAAAAAACCCCGCGCGCCCGGAAAGGCGCGCGGGGTCGTGACGCACCGCGTCGGCGGGGAGGGCTACTCCTTGATGTCGACGCCGTAGAAGGTGTGGCGGCCGAACGGCGAGAGCTTGAAGTCGACGACCTCCTTGCGCACCGGCTTCAGCTGCACGGCGTGCGCGATCGTGAACCACGGCGCCTGCTCCTTGAAAACCACCTGCGCCTTCTGGTAGAGGTCGGCGCGCTGCGCCTGGCCGGCCGTCGTCTTCGCCTTCGAGATCAGCTCCTCGAACGGCTGGTAGCAGAACTTGGCGACGTTGCTGCCGTTGGACTTCGCCGAATCGCAGCCGAGCAGCGTGTTCAGGAAGTTGTCGGGATCGCCGTTGTCGCCGGTCCAGCCCAGCATGCCCATCTGGTGCTCGCCCGCCTGCATGCGCTTGCGGTACTCGCCCCACTCGAAGCTCTTGATCTCGGCGGTGACGCCCACCTTGGCGAGGTCGGCCTGCATCAGCTCGGCGATGCGCCGCGCGTTCGGGTTGTACGGCCGCTGCACCGGCATCGCCCACAGGTCGGTCGTGAAGCCGTTCGGATAGCCGGCCTCGGCCAGCAGCTTCTTCGCCGCGACCGGGTCGAAGGGGTCGTCCTTGATCGCGTCGTTGTACGACCACTGCGTCGGCGGGATCGGATTCTTCGCCGCCACGCCCGTGGTCAGGTACACGGCGTCGATGATCGCCTTCTTGTTGATCGCCATGTTGAGCGCCTTGCGCACGCGCACGTCGTCGAATGGCTTCTTGGTGGTGTTGTAGGCGAGGTAGCCGACGTTGAGGCCCGGCTGCTCCAGCACCTGCACGTTCGGATCCTTACGGATCGCGTCGAGGTCGGCCGGGTTCGGATACGGCATCACGTGGCATTCGCCCTTCTGCAGCTTGGCCCAGCGCACCGAGGCGTCCGGCGTGATCGAGAACACGAGGTCGTCGATCTTGGCCTTGCCGCCCCAGAACTGCGGGAACGCCTTGTAGCGGATCTGCGCGTCCTTCTGGTACTGGACGAGGTAGAAGGGGCCGGTGCCGACGGGCTCCTGGTCGATCTTCTCCGGCGTGCCGGCCTTCAGCATCGCGTCGGCGTACTCCTTCGACTGCACGCCGGCGTATTCCATCGCGAGGTTCGACAGGAACGGCGCCTCGGCCTTCTCGAGCGTGATCCTCACCGTGTAGTCGTCGACGCGGTCGACCGACTTGATCAGCTTGGCCATGCCCATGTCGTTGAAGTACGAGTGGTTGGAGCTCGTCACCTTGAAGTACGGGTTGCTCTCCTTCCACTGCCGCTCGAGCGCGAAGATCATGTCGTCGGCGTTGAAGTCGCGCGTCGGCTTGTACGCGCGGTGGTTGTGCCACTTGACGCCCTTGCGCAGGTGGAACGTGTAGACCTTGCCGTCCGGCGAGATCTCCCAGCGCTCGGCGAGGCCCGGCACGACGGCCGTGCCGCCGCGCTCGAAGTCGACTATGCGGCTGTAGATCTGGCTGTTCGCGTCGAACGAGGTGCCGGTGGTGTTCACGGCGGGGTAGAAGTTCTCGGGGCTGCCTTCGGAGCAGAAGACCAGCGTCTTGGCGGAGGCGCCGGCGGCGACCAGCAGCGCCGGCACGGCGAGCGCCGCGATCAGCGCGCTGCGTGCGCCCTGGGGCCAACGGGGGGTCGGCTTGGATTTCGTCATGGGGGACTCCTAGAGGGACGGCTGCGACGGCCGCAGCTCGGGATTGCGGCCAACAGTATGACCGGATTCGAGAAAGTTTTCAGCGAGGTGGCAGGCGACGAGCCGCCCGTCGAGCGGGCGCGGCGGGGGGCGCTCGTCGCGGCAGCGGGCGATCGCGTGCGGGCAGCGGGTGGAGAACACGCACCCCTGCGGCGGATCCAGCGGCGACGGCAACTCGCCCGTCAGCACCACGCGCTGCAGGCGCGGCGTCCCGGCGAGGCCGGGCGTCGACGCCAGCAGCGCCTGCGTGTACGGATGCAGCGGCCGCGCGAAGATGCGTTCCTTGGCGCCCTGCTCCAGCGCCAGGCCGAGGTACATCACCAGCACCTCGTGCGCGAGGTAGCGCACGACGGCGAGGTCGTGCGAGATGAACAGGTACGCGAGCCCCATGTCGCGCTGCAGGTCCGCCATCAGGTTCAGCACCTGCGCCTGCACCGACACGTCGAGCGCCGAGACCGGCTCGTCGGCGATGACCAGCGCGGGCTCCAGCATCAGCGCGCGGGCGATGGCGATGCGCTGGCGCTGCCCGCCCGAGAACATGTGCGGGTAGCGCTGGTAGTGCTCGGGCCGCAGTCCGACCTTGGCCAGCATCGCCCGCGCCCGCTCGCTCCGCGCGGCGGGGCCGAGGTCGGTGTTGATCTCGAGCGGCGCCTCGAGGATGGCGCCGATCTTCTTGCGCGGATTGAGCGAGCCGTAGGGGTTCTGGAACACCATCTGCGCGGTCTTGCGCAGCTTGCGCCGCTCGGTCGCGGTCGCGCGCACCGCGTCGACGCCGCCCAGCGACAATTCGCCGGCGGAAGGCGGCTCGATCATCGCCACGACGCGCGCCAGCGTGGACTTGCCGCAGCCCGATTCGCCGACCACCGCGAGCGTGCGTCCGGCGTCGATCGCGAACGTGATGCCGCCCACCGCCTGCAGCCGGGCAGGCTGGCGGAACATGCCGCGGCGCACTTCATAGACGCGGGTGAGGTCGCGCGCGACGACGGCGGGGGTGGCCGATCCGGTGCCGGTGCCCGCGCCCGCCACAGCAGCGCCGCCCGCGGCTGGGGCGTCGGTCGCGCCGTGCGAGGTCCCCGCCACGCTCATGCGGCCGCTCCGGCGCCGAGGCCGTCGCGCGCCATCGCCGCATCGCTGCCCGCGGCGCGCTCCGTGCCGTCGAGCGGAAAGTGGCAGCGGACGAGGCCGTCGGCCCAGGACCGCAGCTCGGGCCGCGCCCCGCAGGCGTCGGCGGCGAACTCGCAACGCGGCGCGAACAGGCAGCCCTGCGGGCGGTCGTAGAGCCCCGGCACGACACCGGGGATGGTGGTGAGCCGCGTGCCGCCGACGTGGCGCTCGGGCATCGCCGCGATCAGCGCAGCGGTGTACGGATGCCGGGGCGCGGCGAACAGCGATTCCGCGCCGCGCTCCTCCATCACCTGGCCGGCGTACATCACCGCCACCCGCCGCGCCATCTCGGCGACGACGCCCATGTTGTGCGTGACGAGCACCAGCGCCATGCCGCGCTCCCGCTGCAGGTCGCGCAGCAGGTCGAGGATCTGCGCCTGGATCGTCACGTCCAGCGCCGTCGTCGGCTCGTCGGCGATCAGCAGCCGCGGATTGCACGAGATCGCCATCGCGATCATCACCCGCTGGTTCATGCCGCCGGAAAGCTGGTGCGGAAAGTCGGACAGGCGGCTCGCCGCGGCGGGAATGCCGACCTGGTCCAGCAGCTCGACCGCGCGCCGGCGCGCCGCGTCGCGGTCCATGCCCAGGTGCAGCCGCAGCGTCTCGGTCAGCTGGAAGCCGATGGTGAAGCAGGGATTGAGGCTGGTCGTCGGCTCCTGGAAGATCATCGCGATGTCCTTGCCGACGACGCTCCGCCGTTCGCGCTCGGAAAGCTGCAGCAGGTCGTGCCCGGCAAAGCGCAGCCGCCGCGCCCGCACCTGGCCGGGAAAGGCGACCAGTCCCATCACGGCCAGCATGGCCACGCTCTTGCCCGACCCCGACTCCCCGACGATGCCCAGCACGTCGCCCTCGTCGAGCGAGAGGCTCACGCCCTCGACCGCGCGCAGCGCCCCGCCTTGCGACGGGAATTCGACGTGCAGGTCCTCGATCTCGAGCAGCGCCATGGGGCCTATCGCTTCAGCTTCGGGTCGAACGCGTCGCGCAGCCCGTCGCCCAGCAGGTTGAACGCGAGCACCGTGAGCAGGATCATCAGCCCGGGAAACGTCACCACCCACCACGCGCGCAGCACGAACTCGCGGGCGTCGGCCAGCATCGTGCCCCACTCGGACGCGGGCGGTTGCGCGCCCAGGCCCAGGAAGCCCAGAGCGGCGGCGTCGAGGATGGCGGTGGAAACGCCCAGCGACGCCTGCACGATCAGTGGCGCGGCGCAGTTGGGCAGCACCTCGCTGAACATCAGCCGCAGCTGCGTGGCGCCGCTCGCGCGCGCGGCGGTGACGTAGTCCTTCGACGTCTCGGTGATCACCGCGGCGCGGGTGATGCGCACGTAATGCGGCAGCACCACCACCACCACGGCCAGCATCGCGTTCATCAGCCCGGGGCCGAGAATCGCGACGATGACGATCGCCAGCAGCAGGCTGGGCAGCGTCAGGATGATGTCCATCAGCCGCATGATCGCGATCTCGACGACCCCGCGCGCGAACCCGGCGATCAGGCCAAGCGCGATGCCGACGACGATGGCGAGCGCCACCACGGCGATGCCGATCAGAAGCGACAGCCGGGCGCCGTGGATCAGCCGCGAGAGGATGTCGCGGCCGATGGCGTCGGTGCCGAGCGGGTACGCCCACGAGCCGCCGGCCTGCCACGCGGGCGGCTTCAGGAACACCGCGTTGTTGGTGAGGTCGGGCGGGTACGGCGCCAGCACGTTGGCGAACGCCGCCGTGAGCAGGATGGCGACGACGAAGATCAGCCCCGCCACCGCGCCGTGGTTGGCGCTGAAGTAGCCCCAGAATTCGCGCAGCGGACCGCGCGGCGCCGGGGCCGTCGCGGGCGGTGCAGGCGGTGCGGGCGGTGCGGTGGTCGCGCCCGGGGTCATGATGCGCGCCGGATGCGCGGGTTGATGATGCCGTAGGTGACGTCGACCAGCAGGTTGACCGTCATCACCACCAGCCCCAGCAGCAGCACGCCGCCCTGCAGCACCGGGTAGTCGCGGCGGTTGATCGCCTCGATCAGCCACTTGCCGACGCCGGGCCACGAGAAGATGGTCTCGGTCAGGATCGCGCCGGTGAACAGCACGCCGACCTGCAGGCCGATCACCGTGATCACCGGGATCAGCGCGTTGCGCAGCGCGTGCAGCGCGACGACGCGGAACTTCGACAGGCCCTTCGCCCGCGCGGTGCGGATGTAGTCCTCGCCCAGCACCTCGAGCATCGCCGAGCGCGTCATCCGCGCGATGATCGCCAGCGGCTGCGTGCCGAGCACGATGGTCGGCAGGATCAGGTGCGAAACCGCCGACCTGAACGCACCCTTCTCGCCGGACAGCAGCGTGTCGATGGTCAGGAAGCCGGTCACGGGCTCGATGAAATACTTGACCGAGATGCGCCCGGAAACGGGAGTCCACCCGAGCTGCACCGAGAACAGCAGGATCAGCAGCAGGCCCCACCAGAAGATCGGCATCGAATAGCCGGTCAGCGACACGCCCATCACGCCGTGGTCGAAGATCGAGTTGCGGCGCACCGCGGCGATGATCCCGGCGGGGATGCCCAGCACCAGCGCGAACACGATCGCGCACAGCGCCAGCTCGATCGTGGCCGGGAACAGGGCCGCGAACTCGCGCAGCACCGGCTCCTGCGTGATCATCGACTTGCCGAGGTCGCCGTGCAGCACGCGGCCGATGTAGATGCCGTACTGGACCAGCACCGGCCGGTCGAGCCCGTATTCCTTGAGCAGCGCCGCGTGGCGCGCGGCGTCGATGCCGCGCTCGCCGGCCATCGTCTCGATCGGGTCGCCGGGGACCAGCCGGATCAGGAAGAACGCGAGCAGCGTCATCCCGATGAACGTGGGGACGACGAGGCCGATGCGGGTGAGGATGTAGCGGAGCATGCGCGGACGGGGCGGCCCGGGCCGGCGGGGCGAAGGGAACGCCGACGGTCGTGCGGACCGGGTAATTGAACCACAAATCCGCAGGGTCGGAGCGTAGGATGGCGGGCCAGCGCGTTCGGGCGGAGAAGCGATCGGACGCATCGATCGCAGCCCGCCGAGCAATTTGGACCGGAGCCGCAATGACCACCGACAGCACATCCGATGCAGGTCGCCGCAGGGGCAAGCGCCTCGCGGCCGTGCTGGCCGGGGCCGGCCTCGGGCTCGCCGCGGCGTGCGGCGTCGCCGCGCTGCTCGCCGGTCCGGGCTATCGGCTGGGCTGGTGGGCGCTCGGACCGGGCATCCAGATCGTCCGCTGGTCCGCCACCGTCGCACTCGCGGCGCTCGCCGTCAGCGTCGTCGCGGCGATCGCGGCCCGCGCAACCGGCGCGCGGCTGGCATGGGCCACCGCATTGACCGGACTGGTCCTCAGCCTGGCGGTCGCAGGCCCGCCGCTCTGGCTATGGTGGCAGGCGGACCGATTGCCGCGCATCCATGACGTCAGCACCGACACCGACGACCCGCCGCGCTTCGTCGCGGTCCTGCCCTTGCGCAAGGACGCCAGGAATTCGACCGACTACAGCGCGGAGACTGCTGCGCAGCAGAAACGCGGCTACCCGGATCTCGTCCCGTTGCAGCTCGACGTGCCGCCCGCAAAGGCGCTGCTGCTGGCCGAGCGCGCGGCGCGCGCGATGGGGTGGGACGTCGTCGCGGTGGCGCCCGCCGATCTGCGGATCGAGGCGACCGACACGACGTTGCTGTTCGGCTTCAGGGACGACGTCGTCATCCGCGTGACGGCGAGCGGCGGCGGCAGCCGCGTGGACGTGCGCTCGCTCTCGCGCGTGGGCGGCAGCGATTTCGGCACCAACGCGAAGCGCATCCGGTCGTTCCTGCAGCAGCTCTCCGCAATCCACGCAGGATCGTAGTTTGGCCGACTGTCGGTGGCCGTCCGCGACAGCGTTGCGCCGCAGGGCGGTGGCCGCGTCTTTGCCGCGTCGGAGCAGCGCAGTCGCCGCGGCCTACCCCCGCAGCTCGTCCGGCTTTCGCCGCAGCGTGTCCGACGGCAGCTCGCCGAAACAGTCCTTGTACGCCCTCGAGAATTCACCGAAGTGCCAGAAGCCCCAGTTGAGCGCCTCGGTCGACACCGTAGTTGATCCCTGAGTCGCTGCCAGGAGCGCCCGGCGCACGCGGTGCAACCTCAGCCGGATCAGGTAGGTCACCGGCGTCAATCCCATGACTTCCTTGAACGCGTACTCCAGGGAGCGCTCACTCACTCCGGCGACCTTGCACAGGTCGCTCACGTAAAGGTGATCATCGGCCCGGGACAACGCAAACTCCTCGACCATCTTGACGATAAGACCCTGCGCCTGCCGGGCCCGGTCGCTGCGGCTGGGTTCAAAGTCGTGTGTCCGGCCAAGGATTGCCAGCAGGAGTTCGAACAGTTCGACGTGGGCGGCGATCCGTTCCGTCTCCCGTTCATTGAACAGTGCCGGTTGGCGCGCGGCGGTATCCACCAGTCGCTTGCCCCATTCGAACAGCCGCCGAACGTCATCGCCGTCTACCTGCAGCATCTCCACGCCGCGCGGCACCTGAAATTCGCCTTCGCGCTGCCGGGCCGTGAGGTGCGCGCAGATTTCCTCTGGTGGAAGAAGAAGCGTAATGCTCTCGTAGCCGGCGTCGGCAACGAAACTGGCCTGCGCGTCAGGCGCTGCCGCAAGCATCAAGCCCGAGGTCATCGGAAAGCCGTTCACGGTCCCGTTCGACTTCGGTCCGAACGTGACGTAGGCGAGGAGGCCCCCGCGGGCGCTCGTGCGCGTCCGCACCCGGCGATTGGTCGAGTAGAACACGACCGCCGACGCCCCGAGACGCACGATCACCCGGCGCGCCCGAAGTGACATCGGCTGAAGCTGCACCGCATCCTGCTCGATGAGCTCGATGCCAGCGCCGGCCGCCGTGGGGTCGCTGATCTCGACCACCGTGACGGCAGGCCGTGCGCTGAAAAGCGGAGGACGCTTCACGGTCATGCCCTGCGGAATTCCGATAGACGAGCGGGCGCCAAGGCGGGAAAGTGTAACAGTCGGCAGTCAGTCGGCGGCATGGAGGCCCCGGGCGGGATCGTCGGACCTGTCGCCGTTGCGACAGCTGCCATCGACTGCTCGCCGTGGTGCGCGCGGATATCAGGGACTTGGTGCATCGTCGTGAAATTGCAACAGGTAAGCGAAAGCTGCTTTGCGGTCCTGAACGAGAGGAATCGCCTGTGCGATGCGAACTCGGGACTTGTCAACCGTGGCGGCGGCGCGGTCATCGACACCCAGGCGGACCTGCGCCACGCGCGGCAGATGATCGAGCTTTTCGGGCGCGTCTGGCCGGGCATGCCGAAGCGCGTGATCAATACAAGCGAGAACGGCGACCATGTATCGGGTAACCAGTTCTTCGCGGGCAGCGAGATCATCGCGCATCGATCGGTGCCGGACCGCATGAAGGACGTCGCCGACCCGTTGCGATATCGGAAGCTGCTCGCTGGCGCCAACGGCTTCGCTTCCCGGCTGATGCTGAGGGCAGTCCGGCCCGGCGAACTCGCGATAGGCCGGCAACTTCGGCGGGACTACGACTTCGACGGCATCGAACTGACGCCGCCGACCACGCTGTTCGACGACCAGCACGTGCTTGACCTCGATGGCACGGAAGTCCGCCTCATCCACGTCGGGCCGTGCCACCAGGTCGGGGACACGATCGTTCACGTGCCGCAGGAAGGCATCGTGTTCGCCGGCGATGCGATCTTCCGCCAGTGCACCCCCATGGGCTGGGCCGGCAGCTACGAGAAGTGGCTGCAATGCCTGGACCTGATCGTCTGGCTCGATCCAGACGTCATCGTTCCGGGGCACGGACCCGTGTGCGGGATCGAGGGTGCGATGGAGATGAAAGCGTACCTCGAGTACGTGCGCGACGAGTCGAGGCGGTGCTTCGGGCAGGGGCTGAACGTTCTGGATGCCGCCAAGCAGATCGAACTCGGACCTTATCGCGAGTGGCGATGCCCGGCGCGTCTCTTCGCGAACGTCGAAAGCAACTATCGGGAATTCCGCAACGAGGCCTCGCATCCGCCGAGGGACGCGGCGGGCGCTTTCAATGCGATGTACGAAGTGGCAACCGCGCGCGGAATGGAGGTCGAGTTTTGATTCGCCTGTGCAGAAAGGGATTGGCAATGGGCACCGTGCTGCAGCATCGGCAGAGTGACGGGCTCGTGAAGCCGGGCAGGCCGCGATCACTGCTGATCGCGCTTGGCGTCGTCGGCATCGCCGCGGCGCTTGCCGCACCCTCGGCGACTTTCGCCGCGGACACCCCGCGCCGGCCGAACATCGTCGTCATCCTCGGCGACGACCTCGGGTACGCGGACATGGGGGCGTTCGGCAGCGAGATCAGGACCCCGAACCTCGACGCGCTGGCCAGGGACGGCGTCCGCTTCACGAGCTTCTACACGCACGCGAGCTGCTCGCCGACGCGAGCCATGCTGCTGAGCGGCGTCGATACGCACCTGAACGGCCTGGGCAACATGGACGAGTGGACCGCGCCCAACCAGCGGGGCGCGGTCGGGTACGAAGGCTATCTCAACGATCGTGTCGCCACGCTGCCGCAGCTGCTCAGGGACGCGGGCTATCACACGTACATGGTCGGCAAGTGGCACCTGGGCAAGGCGCCGGCGCAGATCCCCGCCGCGCGCGGGTTCGAGCGCGACTTCTCGCTGCTCGACGGCGCGGGCAGCTACTGGGACATGACCAACTTCACTGCCGCGTCGCCGCAGTCGGTCTTCACCGAGGACGGGCGCTACCTCACCGCTCTCCCCAAGGACTACTACGCCACGAAGACCTACACCGACAAGCTGATCGGTTACATTGATGCAAACCGGGGCGACGGCAGGCCCTTCTTCGCCTACGTGTCCCACCAGGCGCCGCATGACCCGTACCACCTGCCGACGGAATGGCGCTCCCGCCACGTCGGCGGGTACGACAAGGGCTGGGACGCGGTCCGGCAGGAACGGCTGAAGCGACAGGTCGAGCTCGGCATCATGCCCGCGGGCACGCAGCTCGCCGAGCGGATGTGGTTCGTGCCCGATCCCATCGTGCTGGCGCCGGCGAGCCGGGCGCTCCTCGGCAAGAAGATGGAGCTCTACGCGGGCATGGTGGAGAACCTCGACTACCACGTCGGGCGTCTCGTCGACCACCTGAAGGCGATCGGCGAGTACGAGAACACGATCTTCGTCGTGTTCGGGGACAACGGCGCCGAGGGCACCGATCTCTTCAAGATGATCGCGGGCACGCCCGGCACGCGCGACTACCTTTTCGCTGCGATCAACTGGTCGCAGACGCATCCCAATGCGTGGGGCGACCCGGGCTCGTACGTCGGGTACGGCCCGATGTGGGCGCAGGTGTCGATGACGCCGTTCAGCCAGTACAAGGGCTGGGTGGCCGAAGGCGGCATCCGCAACGCGCTGATCGTCAGCGGCCCGGCGGTCGCGCGGCCCAAGGGGAGCATCAACCACGGGCTCATGTACGTGGCCGACCTCATGCCGACACTGCTCGAGATCGCGGGCGCCCGGTACCCGAAGACCATCGAGGGGCGTGACGCCCCGCCGCTCATCGGCAAGTCGTGGGGCCCGATGCTGGCGGGCAAGGCGGAGTCGCCGCGCGACGAGAAGGACTACATCGCATGGGAAATCTTCGGCAATCGGGCGGTGCGGCAGGGGAACTGGAAGCTCCGCTGGCAATTCAAGCCGTACGGCAAGGCCGAATGGGAACTCTTCGACGTCGCCGCCGATCCCGCGGAGCGCAAGGACCTCGCCAGGGAGCGCCCCGAAAAGCTGAAGGCGATGCTCGCGCTATGGGACAGCTACGCCCGGACGAACAACGTGATCCTGCCGAGCCGCTCCACGTTCGAGACCCTGGAAGACCAGCTTCCGCCCCGCACGCCGGACGACCCCGGCTACCCGCCGCTCATCTACAAGCGACAGTTCGTGCCACCCAAGGATCTGCTGGCCGATCCGAAACCCTGAGCACTGCCGATCCGGAATTTCATCAACTGGGACGACGAATCATGAACGATGACACGAGACTCACGAAGCCGATTGGCCGGATGCGATGGGTCGTCGCGACGATCTTCGCGGCGGGCCTGCTCGCCGGGCCACAGGCGCTGGCGCAGGTCCCGGCACGCTTCTACTGGAAGAGCCTGTCGGACGGGAATGCCGTGCCGCTCATCGTCAACTCGATCAGCGGCAACACGAACCCGTTCGATCCGGCGCATACGGTGACGCCCGGCGCGAACTTCGACGCGACGATGGCGATCGCGGGCTACGCGCACACGTTCTCGCTGTTCGATCGCTCGGCGATGGCGGCGATCCTCCTGCCCATGGGGCGCGTCTCGGGAGACGTGACCGTAGCCGGCAAGACGTTCAACCAGTCGGCCAGCGGGTTCGGCGATCCGATGCTCGAGTTCAACCTCAACATCCTCGGTCCGAAGGCACAGAAGAACATCCCCGACGCCATGCGCTACGAGCCGGGATTCTCGGTCGACGTGCTCGCCGACCTGGCATTGCCGATCGGCGAGTACGACAGCGACCAGCCGCTGAATCTGGGTCAGAACCGCTGGTATGGCCGCGTGGGCATGCCGGTCGTCTGGCAGCTCGGCGAGTGGGTGCCGGGCCGGCGCACGACCCTCGAGTTCCTGCCCGCCGTGTGGCTGTTCGGCAACAACAACGACTATGTCGGGCAGACGCTGAAGACCGATCCGATGTTCCAGCTGGACGCGCACCTGACCCGCGACTTCACCGAGCATCTCTGGGGCTCGCTTGACGTGGCCTGGTACAACGGCGGCAAGGCGAGCGTCAATGGCGTGGCCGGGGAGAAGCTCAACAACCTGGGCGTCGGGTTCACGCTCGGATACCAGGTCAACAGCAACCTCGGTCTCACGTTCGGCTACAAGTCGACCGTGAACGACAACGCTCCCGGCGACCTGAAAATGGACGGCTTCATGATCTCGCTCGTCTACGGATGGCACCCGCTCATCGAAGGCTCGCGACGGCTGAAGAGCGGAGAGTAGCAAGCCCCGTCACCACCCGTCGTCGGCAGCTCCTCTTCGGTTCTCGTAGGTCTGCTCAGGACCGAATGCGCCGTCGAACGACTGCAATCGGCGACATCGCCGTGTGACCGGTTGTGGCCGGTCTGCGACCGTCGAGCCTGAACGCGAGCGGCTTGATCGTCCAAGGTCGCAATACGACCCGAAGCGGCCGGTCGTCCCTCCGGTAAGCCGACGTTCGACGGCGAAGCGACGGACATTCAAAGCGATAGGTTGACGACGGCCAACGGACTACCTTACTCCGAACTCTGCGGAGTCACCTCGTCATCACGCAGCCGAGGCGTCTTGACCATCCAAATTATCGGCAGCGACAAGGCAAGGCAGATGCCGATTAGACCAAACAGCGACATCACAGCCGTGTCCTCCTTACGCTGAGGAAAAATGGCAACTAAAAACGTCAGTAGGACACTTGCCCACCAAATTCCTGTGCGAATCCGCAAGTGCGATGGCCCTTTGACAAGAGCCACAAGGCTTACTATGAGCGTGAGGCCAAACAAACCAAGCACAACAGGCCAATGGATAGATGCCAACATGAACAAACCACCAAACACTTCGATCATGACTGCCCCATGCAATACGGAATATGTCCATAGCCCCGCGAATGGGGACAGCAGTATCGCAAAGAGGAGAAAGGAAATGTAAGCAACCCTTTCCGACCAGATCTTGCCCATCACATCCTCCTAACTCCTAGCAGACCGGCTACTCCTTAAACGTCTCGCTGCGCCTGACCACAATCAAGTCCGCTGGAAACTTTCCGGACTGATCCATTCGAGCCTGCCCAACTTCTACACGGGTGGGTGGCCGCCCAACCCCCGCATCCCTGTTGCCCCGGACATTCTCATCGCTTCCAACCTAATGCCGGGATTCACGCCGATGGAAATGACCGGCCCGATGCTACGCCTTCGACGGCACGGTGCAAGTGGGGGCGCGGGACATCCAAGTCTCGCAAGCGCCCGAACCCGCGGCGCTCGCGCCCGTCGGCCTCGGACTCGCCGGATTGGCCACAACGCGGCGGCGCAAGCAGAAATCGATTCCGCGCCGACACAGGCCCCGACCCAGCGGCGTTTGTGATTTGTGCGGATCGATTCGTCAAACGCCGAATGGCCGGTAACTGGAAATTTTGCTCGCTTCCTCGTATGTCCGCTCTTGGCCGGAAGCGGGCCATCGCGTGGGTCCGGTTTCGAGCCGTTTCAACCAGCCGGTTTGCTCCAAAGCAGACGGTCAACGAGTTGGTTCGTACGCTCCCCGGCGGCTGACCGGGTTTTTTGGTACGGCTACGCGACCGAATGCCGAATCGTGCTGGCGGCGTAGCGCGGGTTTGATCGCCATCAACGCGACCTCGGCTTCGCTGGTTCATAGTGCGAAATCCAACCGCGGCACTCTGCCATGCGTGCTATCGCGACCGCCGCCTGTGCGCTACTGCTTGCTGGCTGCGCGAACACGCCGGCCGCTCCCGATTTGCCCGTGACCCCTTCGGGCAAGTTTCAATCGATGATGGTCAGTTCGGATCCGCCCGGCGCGCGCTGCGCCGTTTGGCAGGATGGCGTCGAGATCGCGACCGTGGACCCGACACCGGGCAGCGTGACGGTGGCCCGCAAAGAGGTGCCGCTTACGCTTCGGTGCCGCCGCCCCGGTTATCTGGATGCAAGCGGCGACGTGGGCTGGGTTGCATGGCGCGAGAGTTCCTCCCCGGCTTCGCCGTGGCTACTCGGGGGCTCTACCGCGCTGGGAGGCGTCGGCGCGGCAGGCACGAGCGCCGTCTTTGCGGGCATGTCCGGCGCCAGCGTCGGCGCAGTGGGTACGGCCGCCGCGGCGGCCTTGCCCGTCGTGGGAGTAGGACTGCTGGTGGTAATGCCCGGGCTCTACATCGCCAGCCAAGTCGCATACCCCGACCTGTCGTATCCGGCGGAAGTGTCACTCACGCTGACGCCGTCGGAATTCCCGTCGGAGGAGGCGCGTAACGCCTACTTCGAGCCACTCGTGCGGCAGGCAGAGTCCGACGCTCGTGGTCGCACCCAAAGCGTCTGCAAACTGGTTGGCGAGACGCACACGCAATGCGTCCGCGAGCGCGAAGACGAGCCGAGGCGAATCGAGGAAGCCCGCAACGTCGTGCGCGACGGATTCCGCGCAAAGACGCGGATCGTTCCCCCGTGACCGGGCGACAAGTCCCACGCGCAGGCCAGATATCCCGCTGGAGGGGTGGACGAGTCAGCCGCACGACGACTGCCCTATGCGCTGCACATCCGCGAGCGAACCGGCCTCTCTACATCTGCTTGAACAGGTGGCTGAAGGAGCGGCTCACTTCGAGCTTTTCGTCGCTGCCCTTCACGTGCACGACCTGATTGCCGCGCAGGTTGCGGCTGACCTGCTCGACCGCGTCGACGCGAACGACCGTCGCGCGATGGATCTGCCAGAACTCGCTCGGGTCGAGCTCGTCGAGCAGCTCCTTGATCGGCTTGCGGATCAGCGCCTCGAAACGCTCGGTCTGCACCCGGGTGTACTTGTCCTCGGCGCGGAAGAACAGGATGTCGCTGGTCGGGATCATCCGTATCGTCGCGCCGACGCTGGCCTGCACCCAGCGCAGGTATTCGCGGGGCTGCGGGCCGCCCGCCCCGAGTCGCTGCGACAGCTGCGCGAGCAGGTCGTGCATCGCGTCCGGCGCCTGCGTGAGGCGCTCCCGCAGGCGCTGGCAGGTCAGCGCCAGCCGCGCCGGATCGGCCGGCTTCAGCACGTAGTCGACCGCACCCTGCTCGAAGGCCCGGATGGCGTATTCGTCGTGGGCGGTGACGAAGACCACGTGGGCCTGGCCCGCCAGCGCCCGGGCCGCCTCGATGCCGTCCGTCCCGGGCATGCTGATGTCGAGAAACACGACGTCGGGGCGCAGGCTGCGCACGAGGTCGATGGCCTCGCGGCCATTGCTCGCCTCGCCCACGATCACAAGCTCCGGCCAGGCCTGCTTCAGGCGGGCGACGAGCTGGTCGCGCATCAGGCGCTCGTCGTCGGCGACGACGGCGGTGGGGGCGGGCAGGGGGCGCATGCTGGCATTCATCCGATCAGGTCCGGGCGGTGGCGACTTCGTAGGGCAGCTTGATGGTGGCACAGGTGCCGCCCGCGGGCGGCACGCTGATCAGGAGCTCGGCCCGGCCGTTGTACATCGCCTTCAGCCGCTCGCGGACGTTGGCCAGGCCCACGCCACCTTCGCCCTTCGGCATGAAGCCGACGCCGGTGTCGCGCACGTGGACGGCGAGCTGGCCGTCGACGACCTCGGCCGCGATCTCGATGAGACCGCCCTCGGGCTTCGGCTCCAGGCCGTGCTTGATCGCGTTCTCGACCAGGGTCTGCAGCATCATCGACGGGAACGCCGCCGATTTCAGGCCCTCGGGCACGATCACCACCGACTGCAGGCGCCCTTCCATCCGCACCGCCATGATCTCCAGGAACGCCCGGCACAGGCCGACCTGCTGGTCCAGCGTGGGCCGGCTGCCTTCGCGCATCTGCGGCATGGCCGAGCGCAGGTAGCGGATCAGGCTCTGCTGCATCTGCGAGGCGCGCGGCGGATCGGTCTGGATCAGCTGGTCGATGCTGCCCAGCGTGTTGAACAGGAAATGCGGCTCGATCTGGGCCTGCAGCGCGTCCATGCGCGCCTCCAGCACCGTGCGCTGCAGCTGCTCGGTCTCGGCGCGGCTGGTGGCCTCGTTCGCGGTCAGTTCGGCCCTGCGCTTGCCGCCCGCCACCACCTTGATGATGAACGCCGCGACGATCAGCAGGACGGTGAACGTGGGAAGGTTGAATATCCCGCCGCCGATGATCAGGCTGAGGAACGACACCAGCAGCAGCGCCTTCCACGACACCACGGCCACCCAGTCGAAGAACGCCCACCACGTCACGACGGCGCCCTTGCGAATTTCGCGGAACGCCTGCCGGATGCCCATGGGCGGGGCCCGCCCGCCCGGCTCGGCGGCATCGTGGGTGCCCGGGCTGCGGTGGTCGGTGTTCATCTGGTCGTCCTCGGTTCGTCGGCGGGTCACGGGGCAAGATTACGGCACGGGACCGCCGGGCTCCACCGTGGCGGGACAGGATGCACGCTGGAGGGGGTGAAGTGCAGGAAACCGGCGCGATTGCGTGGCCGACCCGTCGGCGCGCGACATCGGCGCGTCGCCGCCTCCGCCCGGGCATGAGGGGGGCTCGGCGGCGGGGCGGGTCAGGCGGGTCGGCGGCCCCTTGGCAGGCTTCGCGCCGCCGCGGCAACCCGGCGTCGCCACGCGCCTTTGATGTGCATCAAAAAATGCTTTAGCGTATACGTTATAGGATGCATTGACGGCTGAATCCGTCTCTCCCGCACGCCTCCCTTCGAACGGCAGCGGAGCCAGTTCATGCACAGCATCGTCTTCCTCGATCGCGCCACGCTCGCCCCGGGGGTGCGTATGCGCCGTCCCGCCTTCGAGCACCTCTGGACCGAGTTCGAGCGCTCCGAACCCGCCGACCTGCCGGAACGCCTCGCCGGGGCGACGATCGTCATCGACAACAAGGTGGCGCTGCGCCGCGAAACGCTGCAGCAGCTGTCCGACCTGAAGCTCGTTGCGATCGCGGCAACCGGCACCGACTGTGTCGACAAGGACTGGTGCCGCGAGCACGGCATCGTCGTCAGCAACGTGCGCGGCTACGCGAGCCACACGGTCCCCGAGCACGTTTTCGGCCTGATTCTCGCGCTGCGGCGCAACCTGTGTGCCTACCGCGACGAAGTTCGTCGTGGCGCCTGGCAGGCGGCGCGGCAGTTCTGCTTCTTCTCGCACCCGATCCAGGACCTCCACGGCAGCAATATCGGCATCATCGGCGAGGGCGCGCTCGGCCAGGGCGTCGCGCAGCTTGCGCGCGCGTTCGGCATGAACGTCATGTTCGCCGCGCACAAGGGCAAGACCGGCCTCGGGCCGCTCTACACGCCCTTCGACGAGGTGCTCGAGACTGCCGACGTCATCTCCCTGCATTGCCCGCTGCTGCCGGAGACCCGGGCCCTGCTCGGCATGGCGGAGTTTCGACGCATGCGCCGCCGTCCGGTGCTCGTCAACGCCTCCCGGGGTGGGCTGGTCGTCGAGGAGGACCTCGAGCGGGCGCTCGACGAGGGACTGCTGTCCGGCGCGGCGTTCGACGTCGCGCTCCCCGAGCCGCCGCCGGCAGACAGCACCATCATGCGGCTCGCCGCACGCCCCGATTTCATCCTGACGCCGCACATCGCCTGGGCCAGCACCCAGGCGCAACAGGCGCTCGCCGATCAGCTGATCGACAACATCGAGTGCTTCGCCAGGGGCACGCCGGTCAACGTCGTGCGTGGCGCCTTCTGAACGAAACACACGCTGGAGTCAACAATGGCACGCCTCGCGATCCTGACGCTGTTCATGGGCCAGACCCGCAACCGGTTCCTGCAGTACCAGGAGCCCCGCACGATCCTCGAGATCCTCGACATGGCGGGACGCACGGAGGGCTGCGAGGGCGTCGAGCTGCGCTATCCGGGCGACCTCGCCGACCCGAAGGCGGTCAAGGCCGCGCTCGAGCGCAACAACCTCGGCATCGCGGCGATCAACTTCGCGTCGGTGCGGCCCGACCGATGGCTGCGCGGCGCATGGTCGTCGACCAAGCCGGAGGAGCGCAGGGCGGCGGTCGACGACTTCAAGCGCTGCATCGACGTCGCGCGCGAGATCGGCGCGCCGCGGATCACCAACTGCCCGCTGAACGACGGCATCGACTACGCGTTCGAGCTCGACTTCGCGCGCGCCTACGAAACCGCCGCCGAGTGCTACGCGGAGATCGCCGACCACGACCCGTCGTTCCCGATCTGCATCGAGTACAAGATCAGCGAGCCCCGGGTGCGCTCGCTGCTCGGCAACGCCGGGGAGACGGCGGCGTTCTGCCAGATCGTCAACCGCGACAACCTGGGCGTGACGCTCGACGTCGGCCACGCGCTCTTCGCCAACGAGAACGCGTCGCAGTCGGCGGCGCTGCTCGCGATGGCCAAGCGGCTCTTCTACGTGCACCTGAACGACAACGACGGCCGGGCCGACTGGGACCTGCTTCCCGGCGCCGTACACCCGTGGGAGCTGATCGAGTTCCTGTGGACGCTGAAGCGCCTGGGCTACGACGACTGGATGACGTTCGACATCGTGCCGAAGGAAGCGGAGCCCATCGAGTTCTTCGCCACCGCCGCGCGCCTCACGCGGAAGTACGAGTCCCTTAGCCGGCGCATCGACTCCCCGAGGATGGAGGCGCTGCAGGTCGCGAACAATCCTTCGCAGACGATCGGCTACGTCCACACGCTGGCCTGATGCCGACCCCCCAGGACACCGGAGCACGAACCATGGCAGCGACCCACCGCGAGATGGCCAACGCCATACGCTTCCTTGCGCTCGACGCGATAGTCCACGCCGGCGACGGACACCCCGGGACGCCGCTCGGCGCCGCGGACATCTGCACCGCGCTGTTCACCCGACACCTGAAGTTCGATCCCGCCTGCCCGCGCTGGCCGGACCGCGACCGCTTCGTGCAGTCGAACGGGCACGGCTCGACGCTGATCTACTCGCTGCTGCACCTGTGCGGCTACGCGGCGTTCCCGATCGAGCAGGTCAGGCGCTTCCGGGAACTCGGCTCGAACACCCCGGGACACCCGGAGTACGAGCCGGACCACGGCGTCGAGATCACCACCGGGCCGCTGGGACAGGGGATCGCCAACGCCGCCGGCATGGCGGTCGCCGAGGCGATGCTGAACGATGAATTCGGCGACGACATCGTCCGGCACTACACGTACGCGCTGGTCGGCGACGGCTGCCTGATGGAGGGCCTCGGCCACGAGGTGATCTCCCTCGCCGGGCACCTGCGCCTCGGCCGGCTGATCTTCCTCTACGACTCGAACCGGATGACCGACGACGGCCCGACGTCGCAGGCGGTGACCGAGGACTACATGGTCCGCTTCGCGTGCGCCGGCTGGCACGTCCAGGAGTGCGACGGGCACGACCAGGACGCGATCGCGGCCGCGATCGCCGCGGCCAAGGCCGACCCGCGCCCGTCGATGATCAAGTGCAACACCTTGATCGGCTTCGGGGTGCCGCGGATCGAGAACCAGCGCGTCGCCCACGGCGGCAAGCTGTTCGAGGACGACGGCACGGCGGCGCGCGAGCACCTCGGGTGGCCGCACGAGCGCTTCGTCGTGCCCGCGCCGATCCTCGCCGAGTGGCGCAAGGCCGGGCAGCGCGGCGCGGGCGAGCGCGCGGCGTGGGAGGCGCGGCTCGCCGCGAGCGACCCGCAGAAGCGCGCGAAGTTCGAGCGGCTGATGCGCGGCGAGCTGCCGGCGGGATGGGAGAAGACGCTCCTCGACTGGAAGCGCGAGGCGGCGACGAAGGCGCCCACGCAGCCGACGGTGCGCTCCTCGGGCGAAATCACGCGCGTGCTGTCGCATGCGATCCCCGAGCTCGTCGGTGGCGCACCCGACCTCGAGGCGGCGACGCAGCACAAGCGCGACATGCGGCCGTTCACCGCCGACGACCGCGGCGGACGCTACCTGCACTACGGGGTGCGCGAGCACGCGATGGGCGCGATGATGAACGGCATGGTCGCGCACAAGGGCGTGGTGCCCTACGGGGCGACGTTCCTCGTATTCTCCGACTACATGCGCCATTCGATCCGGCTGTCGGCGATGATGTCGCTGCCGGTGATCTGGGTGTTCAGCCACGACTCGATCGGCATCGGACGCAACGGCCCGACGCACCAGCCGGTCGAGTACCTGGCTTCGTTGCGGGCGATGCCGAACCTCGCGGTGATGCGGCCTGCCGATGCGGTCGAGGCTGCAGAGTGCTGGCAGCTCGCAGTCGCCAACCGGCGTTCGCCCTCGGCGATCGTCAACTCGCGCCAGCCGCTCGCGCCCGTGCGGACCGTGCACGTCGACGAGAACCTGTGCGCCCGCGGGGCCTACGTCGTGGCGGAAGCCGCCGGCGGAGCGCGGCGCGCCACGCTCTTCGCGTCGGGCTCGGAGGTGGCAATCGCACTGGAGGCGCGCGGGACGCTGCAGGAACAGGGCATTCCGACGGCGGTCGTGTCGGTGCCGTGCTGGGAACTCTTCGACCGGCAGGACGCGGCGTACCAGGCGGCGGTGCTCGGCCGCGGCACGGCCCGCGTCGCGGTGGAGGCCGCGGTGAAGCTGGGATGGGAACGCTTCGTCGGGGAGGACGGCGGCTTCGTCGGCATGAGCACGTTCGGCGCGTCCGGGCCCGAGGCCGAGCTCTACCGGCACTTCGGCATCACGCCCGCGGCGGTGGTGGCCGAGGCGCGGAAGCGCCTGCCGCCGGTGGCGGTGCGATCCGGCGAACCGGTGTCCTCGCTGGAGGCGCACTAGGGCGGCGGGGGGGGGGCGGCGATCTCGCTCGTCGCTTGACGCGTCACGGTGTATCCATTAACGTATACACAACGGCAATGAACGACCGGACCGCCCGAGCCGGCAGCCGTGATTCCGAGGCTGGGAGGACGTGATGACGACCGTCGACGCGGGGTTCATTCCGCTCGAGGCACTGCGGTTCACCGGCACCGACCTGCGGCGGCCGGAGTGCGTTCTCTGCGCATCCAGCGGCGACATCTACGCCGCGGACTGGCGGGGCGGGGTCACGCGCATCGGCGCGGACGGCGCGCAGCAAACCGTCGTCGGCATGCATCCCGACGGCGGCCCGTTGCAGCCGAACGGGATCGCGCTTGCGAGCGACGGCTCGTTCCTGATTGCGCATCTCGGTGCGGACGCGGGAGGCGTGTTCCGTCTCGGCGCGAACGGCACGGTCGTTCCGGTGCTGCAGGCGATCGACGGCAGGCCATTGCCGCCGACCAACTACGTGATCGAGGACGCCTCCGGGCGGCTCTGGATCACGGTCAGCACCTGGCTCTCGCCGCGCGCACTGGGCTACCGCGCCGACGTCGCCGACGGCTTCGTCGTGGTCGTCGACCGGCGTGGAGCGCGCATCGTCGCCGACGGCCTGGGCTATACCAACGAGCTCGCGATCGACCCGGCGGGCCGGTGGCTCTGGGTCAACGAAACCTTCGGCCGGCGCCTGTCCCGCTTCGAGCTGCGCGCCGACGGCTCGCTCGGGCCACGCGAGACGGTGACGACGTTCGGCAAGGGGTTCTTCCCCGACGGTCTCGCGTTCGACAGCGACGGCCACGCATGGGTGGTGAGCATCGTCAGCAACAGCATCCTGCGGGTCGCTCCGGACGGCACGCAGGTGACGATCCTGCAGGATTCCGATCAGGCGCACGTCGACTGGGTGGAGGCCGCCTATCTGTCCGGAACGATGGGCCGACCGCATCTCGACAAGGCGGCCGGCCGGGTGCTGCGCAACATCTCCAGCATCGCGTTCGGCGGCCCCGCGCTGCGCACCGCCTATCTGGGTTGCCTGCTCGACCAGCGCCTGCCGACCTTCGACGTTCCGGTCGCCGGGCAGCCGCCGGCGCACTGGCACCGGCGTGCGCGCATCTTCGACTGAAACATGGCCACGACGAAACCAGCCGCACGCCGCCCACCGGCGCCCGAACGAACCACGGCGCCGGGCGCGGTCGAGCGCGTCTACCAGGTGATGCGCGCCCGCATCCTCGACAACGAGTGGCCTCCGGGGCACCAGGCCCTGGAGCAGGCGCTCGCGCTCGAGCTGGGAGTGAGCCGCACGCCGGTGCGCGAGGCGCTCATCCGACTGCACAACGAGGGCCTGATCGAGGTGGTCCCCCGGCACGGGATGCGCGTGCTGCCGGTGTCCCCCGTGGACATGGCAGAGATCTACGCGATCCTGACGAGCCTCGAGTCGCTCGCCGCCGAGCTCGCTGCGCGGCGCAGGCCGAGCGCGCCGGAGCTCGCGCCACTGGAGGCGGCGTGCCGCGAAATGGAGGCGGCGCTTGCCGCCGACGATCTCGATGCGTGGGCCCGGGCCGACGAGCGCTTCCACCTCCAGCTGGTGAGCCTTTGCGGCAACCGGCGGCTGGCCGAGGTGGTGATCAATTTCTGGGAACGCGCGCACCGCGCGCGCATGGTCACGTTGCGCATGCGCCCTCGCCCGACGAACTCCACCCGCGAGCATCGGGCGGTCATGAAGGCGATCCGCGCCGGTGATGCGGCAGCGGCTGGCGCACTGCATCGGGCCCACCGCGAACGCGGTGCGCTCGAGCTCACCGAAATCCTGAAACAGTTCCGGCTGACGAGCCTGTAGCCATGCCCCTTTCCCGCTACGACATCTGCGTCCTTCCCGGAGACGGCATCGGCGTCGAGGTGATCGACGCCACGCTGCCGCTGCTCGAGCACGCCACGCGGGGGGCAGGCTACGACCTGCGCTTCGCGACGCACCCGGCCGGCGCGCTGCACTACAAGGCCACGGGCGATGCGCTGCCCGAGGCCACGTTCGCGGCCGCTCGCTCGGCGCACGCGATCCTGTTCGGCGCGATGGGTTGGCCGGAAATCCGCCGGCCCGACGGGACCGAGATCGCGCCGCAGCTCGACCTGCGCTTCCGGCTCGAGCTCTACGCCGGCGTGCGGCCCGCGCGGGCACTCCCCGGTATCGCGCTGCCGCTCGCCGACCCGCGCGCACGCGACATCGACCTCGTCCTCGTGCGCGAGTCCACCGAGGGCCTGTTCGCCTCGGTCGGACACGGCGTGGTCGTCGACGATCGTGAGGCGCGAGACACCATGGTCATCACCCGCAAGGGGTCCGAGCGTGTCCACGAGTTCGCCTTCCGCCTGGCCGAGCGGCGCCGCGCGCGCGGCCGCCCGGGCGAGGTCACCTGCGTCGACAAGGCCAACGTGTTCGCGTCGATGGCGTTCTTCCGCAAGGTGTTCGACGAGGTCGCCGCGCGACACCCGGGTGTGCGCGCGCGGCACCGCTATGTCGATGCAACCGCCCTCGACCTCGTTTGCCGGCCCTGGACCTTCGACGTCCTGGTCACCGAGAACATGTTCGGCGACATCCTGTCGGACCAGGCGGCGGGGCTCGTCGGCGGGATGGGAATGGCGCCCTCGGCCGACATCGGCGACGAGCACGCGCTGTTCCAGCCGTGCCACGGCTCGGCGCCCGACATCGCGGGCCACGGCAAGGCGAATCCCACCGCGATGATCCTGTCGGCGGCGATGATGCTGGACTGGCTCTCCGACCGCCACGGCGATCCGCGGCTCGCGCAGGCGGCGCGCCGCATCGAGACCGCGGTCGACGCGGTGTTCGCTTCCGGCCGCATGCTGCCGGTCGAGCTCGGCGGCCGCGACGGCACGGCGGCGATCGCCGCCGCAGTGATGGGCAACCTATGAGCGCCGCCGGGCCGCCCCAAGGCGCTCGCCCCCTGGGGGGAGCGGCGCGCAGCGCCGTTCGGGGGGAACATGCAAGCGCCGCCGCCATGAGCGGATTCCGCGTCGCCATCGCCGGAGCTGGTTTCTTCAGCCGGTTCCAGATCGAGGGCTGGCAGGCGATTCCCGGAGTCGAGATCGTCGGCATCGCCAACCGGAATGCGGAGAAGGGCAACGCCGCCGCGCGGCAGTACGGCATCGCGCGCGCCTTCGAGTCGGTCGAGGAGATGCTCGACGAGTGCAAGCCGGACCTCTTCGACGTCATCACTCCGCCGGCGACGCATCGCCAGTACGTCGGGCACGGCGTGGCACGCGGCATCCCGACCATCTGCCAGAAGCCTTTCGGGACGAGCTACGCGGAAGCGGTGGCGATGGTCGAGCTGGCGGAACGCGCCCGCGTGCCGCTGGTGGTCCACGAGAACTTCCGCTTCGAGCCGTGGTATCGCGAGGCCCGTCGGTTGCTCGACGCCGGCACGATCGGACGCCTGCACTCGGTCGGCTTCCGCATGCGCCCGGGGGATGGCCAGGGCCCGCGCGCCTACCTCGACCGGCAGCCGTACTTCCAGTCGATGGCCCGGTTCCTGATCGTGGAAACGGCGATCCACTTCATCGACACCTACCGGTTCCTGGCCGGCGAGGTCGAGGCGGTGACCGCGCGGCTGCGCCGGATGAACCCCGTCATCGCCGGCGAGGATGCCGGCTACCTGATCTTCGAGTTCGCGGGCGGTGCGACCGGCCTGCTCGATGCAAACCGCTCGAACGACCACGTCGCCGGCAACCCGTGGCGCACGCTTGGCGAACTGTGGGTCGAGGGCAGCGGTGGCGTGCTGCGCCTGGACGGCGACGCGCGCCTGTGGTGGAAGCCGCACCACGGCCCGGAGGTGCTGCACGCCTACGACCCGGGCCCCGTCGACACCTTCGGCGGCGGCGCGTGCGAGAAGCTGCAGCGCCACGTATTGGAGCACCTTGCGCACGGCATGCCGCTGGAGAACGCCGCGCGCGACTACCTCGCCAACCTGCGCGTGCAGGAGGCGGCCTACGTTTCGCATCGTGAAGGAAGGCGCGTCGTGCTGTCCGGCTTCGCGCCGCCGGCCGGAGTCGAGTCCCAACCCCACGTCTAGACGGCCGCGACGCGCCACCGCGTTGCAGGTCGCCGGACCCCAACCGAGGAGAAGTCCATGAATCGTCGTCATTTCGCCATGCGAGCAGTCGCGATCGCGGTGCTGTCGATAGCGTTCGGAGGCGTCGCCTCCGCCCAAACGGCGCTCAAGTTCAGCCACACCGACCAGCCCGGCGGCGCGCGCCACAGGGCTGCCGAGCTGTTCGGGCAGAAGATCGAGCAGTACACGCAGGGTCGCTACAAGCTGCAGATCTTTCCCGCCGGGCAGCTCGCCAACGACCCGAAGGCGATCGAGCAACTGCAGCTCGGAGGCATCGACTTCACCGTGTCTTCGACCGGCTCGTTCGCAACGCACCTCGCCTCGCTGAACCTGACGATGCTGCCGTATCTGGTCGAGTCCTACGAGCAGGGCTGGAAGCTGTACGACGAGTCGGCGTGGCTCAAGGGTGAGTTCGCGAAGGCGCCGGCGAAGGGATTCCGCTTCCTGGCCACGTGGGAGGCGGGCTTCCGCGACATGACCACCCGCGAACCGCTGCCGTCACCGGCCGCGGCCAAGGGCATCAAGCTGCGCACCTTCCCCAACGAGATGATGCGCTGGACGCTGGAGTCGATGGGCTTCGGCGTGCAGATCATGCCGCTGCCCGAGGTCTACCTCGCGATCCAGCAGGGCGCCGTCGGCGGCCAGGAGAACCCGATCGACACGATCTACTCGAACAAGTTCTACGAGGTTGCGCCGAACGTCACGCTCACCAAGCACGTCTACAGCCCGATCCCGCTGGCAGTCTCGGAAAAGACCTGGCAGAAGTTCTCCGAGGCCGACCGCGCCGCGGTGCTGAAGGCCGCGCAGGAGGCCGGGGCGTGGAGCCGCAACGAGATCCGCGCCAACGACGAAAAGCAGCTCGCCGACATGACGGCGAAGGGTGCAAAGGTCGCGCGGCCCGCTCTCGCGCCGTTCCGCGACTCGGTGAAGCCCGCGTACGCGAAGGCGAAGGAGAAGTACGGTGCCGACGTCGATGCGTTCCTCGCGGATGCCGAGGCGGTACGCAAGGCGGTGCCGGCGAACTAGCACCGCGCGTCCGCCGGTGCGCAACGCGGCGCCGGCGGACGTTGCAGGAGGAACGGCGATGAGTGAACCCAGCCCACCGGCACGTGTCCCCGCGGACGCCAGCCCCGGGATCCGGCCGGCCGTGCCGGCGCGTCCGATGTTTCCCCGATCCCCCCCCGCGCCGCCGCTGCTCGAGGCGTTCGGGGCCCTGGTGGACTGGACGGTGGTGCTGATCGGGGCGGCGATGATCGTCCTGGTGTTCACCAATGTGGTGCTGCACGTCTTCGGCAAGGACCTGGCCGCCGTCACCGAGTCGGCCGAGCTGCTGATGGTCTGGGTGACCTTCCTGTCCGGCGCCTGCGCGGCCCGCCGTGGCGCGCAGATGACCATTACCGAGTTCATCGACAAGCTCGACGGCAAGGGAAGGGAGCGCGCCGATGCGGCGGTCGATCTCCTGGCCATCGCAATGCTGCTGGTGCTGTTCTGGTACGGCATCAACCTGGTGATCGTCGGCTGGGGGAACGAGCTGACGGTGCTGCAGATCCCGATGTCGTTCCAGTACCTCGGCATGCCGGTCGGAGTGTTCGCGATCCTGGTCTGGACGGTGTACGACCTGTGGCTGATCCTGCAGGGCAGGACCCGGGCGCAGCGCTGGCCGAAGGAGGCGTGACGCCATGCTTGCCGGACTGCTCTTCCTCGGCTTCTTCGTGCTCGCCCTCGTCGGCGTGCCGCTCATGTATTCGCTGCTGGTGGCGACGGTGGGCGCGATCGTCATCGGCGGGCTGGGGCACCCGCTGGAGACGATCTTCCTGTCGTTCATCGGCGGGGTCGAGCCCTTCATCCTCATCGCCGTGCCGCTGTTCATCTTCGCGGGCGAAATCCTGTCGTCGGGGGGCATTGGGCAGCGGATCGTGAACTTTGCCCGGGCGCTGCTGGGGTTCCTGCCCGGCGGGCTGGGCGTGGTGACCGTCGCCTCGTGCCTGATGTTCGGCGGCGTTTCGGGCTCGGCGATCGCCGACACCGCGGCCATCGGGTCGCTGGTGATTCCGTCGATGCTGAAGCGCGGCTACTCGCGCGGCTTCGCCGCCGCGCTGCTCGCGGTCGCCGGCACGCTGGCGCTGCTGATGCCGCTGTCGATTCCCTTCCTGGTCTACGCGTTCATCTCCGGCGTGTCGATGCGGCAGCTGTCGATGGCTGGGCTGGTGCCCGGGCTGGTGATGGCGGTCGCGCTGATCGGCGTCTGCGTCTGGTACGGCAGGAAGAGCGGCTGCGACAGCGGCGACGTGCGCGCCACGCGGGGCGAGATCTGGGCTGCCTTCAAGGACGCCGGGCCGGCGCTGATGATGCCGCTGATCATCGTCGGCGGCATCTGGTCGGGGGTGTTTACGCCGACCGAGTCGGCGGCGGTGGCCGTCGTCTACGGCACGCTGGTCTCGCTGTTCCTCTATCGAGACATCACGGTGCGCGACCTGCCGCGCCTCCTGGTCAAAGCGTTCCAGACCAGCGCCACGGTGATGCTGGTGATCGGCGCGACCGGTGCGCTGGCGTGGCTGATCACCGCCGAGCAGGTGGCGGTACAGCTGGCAGCCTGGATCAAGGTGGTGGCGGCGCAGCAGTGGACGTTCCTGCTGATGGTCAACGTTGCGTTGCTGCTGCTGGGAATCTTCATCGAGCCGCTGCCGGCGATGCTGCTGACGGCGCCGCTGCTGCTCCCGCTCGCACAGACGTTCGGCATCGACCTCGTCCACCTCGGCGTGGTGATCACCGCCAACCTGGCGATAGCGCTGTATACGCCGCCGGTTGGGGGTACCTTGTTCGTGGCGGCGAAGCTGGCCGGCGCGGGGATCGGCGAAATCACCAGGGCGCTGTACCCGCTGCTCATTGCCGCGGTCGTCGTGCTGTTCATCATCACCTACGTGCCGTCGATGACCAGCGTAATCTGGAAGCTGCTCCTCTAGCGGAGGCGCGACCGACCCCATGCTGCTGGGCTGCATCGCCGACGATTTCACCGGAGCGACCGACCTCGCCAGCATGCTGGTGCGCTCGGGCATGCGCACGGTGCAGACGATCGGCGTGCCGTCGACGCCCGCCGTCGACGGCAACCCCGACGCCGTCGTGGTGGCGCTGAAGTCGCGGACCATTCCCGCGGCCGACGCGGTCGCGCAGTCGCTCGCCGCGCTGCGCTGGCTGCGCGCCGGCGGCGCGCGGCAGATCTACTTCAAGTACTGCTCCACCTTCGACTCGACCGCCGCCGGCAACATCGGGCCCGTCGCCGACGCGCTGCTCGACGCGCTCGGATCGTCCTTCACCATCGCCTGCCCGGCGTTTCCCGCCAACGGCCGCACCATCTATCGCGGCCACCTGTTCGTCGGCGACGCGCTGCTGTCCGATTCGCCGATGCGCGACCATCCGTTGACGCCGATGACCGACGCGAACCTCGTCCGCGTGCTCGCGGCGCAGACGCCGCGCCGGGTCGGGCTGGTCGCCGCGCCGGTCGTCCGGCAGGGTGCCGACGCGATCCGCGCCGAGTTCGCGCGCCTGGCGGCCGCCGGCGTCGCCCACGCCGTCGTCGACGCGCTCGAGGACGACGACCTCGTCGCGATCGGCGCGGCCTGCCGCGATCTCGCGCTGGTCACCGCGGGCTCGGGTGTCGCGCTGGGCCTGCCGCAGAACTTCCGCGCCGCCGGGCTGCTGCCGTCGCGCGGCGACGCCGCGGTGCTGCCGGCGGTCGACGGCAAGGCCGCGGTGCTCGCCGGGTCGTGCTCGGCGGCGACGCAGGCGCAGGTCGCCGCCTTCGCCGCGACGCATGCGGCGGTGCCGCTCGACCCGCTGGGACAGCCCGGTGCCGAGGCGATGGCCGACGCGGCGCTGGCCGCGGTCGAGTCCGATCTCGCCGCGGGCCGGCCTTTCCTCGTCTACTCGACGGCGACGCCGGAGCGCGTCGCCGAAGTGCAGCGCGCGCTGGGTCGCGACGTCGCGGCGGCGCGCATCGAGCGCGCGCTGGCGCTGATCGCGCAGCGGCTGGTCGACCGCGGCGTGCGCCGGCTGATCGTCGCCGGCGGCGAGACTTCCGGCGCCGTCGTGCAGGCGCTGGGCATCGAGGCGCTGGCGATCGGGCCGGCGATCGACCCCGGCGTGCCGTGGACCACCGCGAGCGGTCGCACCCGACTCGCGCTGGCGCTGAAGTCCGGCAACTTCGGCGCGACCGATTTCTTCGCCAAGGCGCTGGCGATGCTGCCGGCGGCGGGGGCATCGGGGTCACGCGGAGCGGCGCCATGACCCTGCACCCGCAGCGCGCTGGCGCGGAAGACGGCCGATGACCGACACTGCGATCCGCGAAGCGCTCTGCGCGCTCGGGCGCTCGCTGTTCGAGCGCGGCCTGACGCACGGCAGCACCGGGAACCTGAGCGTTCGCGTCGACGGCGGGGTGCTGCTGACGCCGACCGGATCGAGTCTCGGCGCGCTCGATCCGGCGCGGTTGGCGCGCGTCGACGGCGATGGCCGGCACGTCGGCGGCGACGCGCCGACCAAGGAAGTCGCGCTGCACCTCGCGATGTACCGCGCGCGGCCCGGTGCCAACGCCGTCGTGCACCTGCACTCGACGCATTCGGTCGCGGTTTCGGTGCTCGCCGACACCGACCCGGCCAACGCCATGCCGCCGCTGACGGCCTACTACGCCATGCGCATCGGCGCGCTCCCGCTGGCGCCGTATTTTCCGCCCGGCGATCCGGGCCTCGCCGCCGCGGTCGCCGCGCTGGCGACGCGCCATCACGCGGTGTTGCTCGCCAACCACGGCCCCGTCGTCGCCGGCGCGTCGCTCGCCGCCGCCGCCGACGCCATCGAGGAACTCGAGGCCACGGCCAGGCTCGTGCTGCTGCTGCGCGGCGAAAGGGTCCGCGTGCTGACGGCCGACGAAGTCGCCGAGCTCGCGCGCCGCTTTCCTCCGACCTGAGCGAAACCCATGTACGTCGTCGTCGTCGATTTCACCATTCATCCCGCCCACGTCGACGCGTTTCGCGCGGCGATCGTCGCCAACGCCCGCGCGTCGCGCGAGCGCGAGCCCGGCTGCCGCCGGTTCGACGTCTGCGTCGACCCGCGTCGATCCGGCGCGGGTCTTCCTGTACGAGCTCTACGACGACCGCGCGGCGTTCGACGCGCATCTCGCGTCGGCGCATTTCCGCGACTTCGACGCGTTGGTCGCGCCGTGGGTCGCGGCGAAGGCGGCCCGGATGCTCGCGCGCGTCGATCCCTGATTGCGAAGCGTCGCTCCGTCGTAGCCGTGGCGGCTGCCATCGTTCAGCGTTGCGCCGTCGCGTCCGTTCGGCTGCGCGCGCCGGCCGCGCGCTGTCGCGTTGCCCTCCCGGCGCGTGCGGATCAGCCTCACGCCGCCGGCTTCGACCAGTCCTTCGGGCCCTTGGCGAAGCGTTCGCGCAGCGCGGCCAGCGTCGCCGCGTTGCCCCAGTCGAAGAACTTGTAGATGCGGTCGTGCGCCTCGTCGCGCCGGTAGCCGGGCATGGTGACGGTGACGCGCGTGAAGCCGCCGCCGACGTCGTCGAACTGCACGACGGTGTTCAGCGCCTGGAAGATCGCGGCGTCGAACGGGACGTCCGGCGGCGCCTGGCGGTTGCGCAGCGCGAACATCCGCTGCGGCAGCACGGCGACGATCTCGTTGCGGATGTTGCCCGGCGCGCCGAGCCGGCCGTCGGCCGCGTAGCTGGTCTCGAACATGCCCCCGAGCCGGAAGTCGACGGCGGCGACCGGCGCCGCCCACGAGCGGTAGCCGTCGGTGGTGGTGAACGCCGCCCATACCGCCGCCGGGGCACCCGGCACGATGACGCTGTGCCGCAGCGCCCGCGTGCCGTCGTCGGCGACGTACGACGTGTTCTCCACCGGCGACTGGGCGAGCGCCGCCGGGCATCGGCAGCAGCCCGCTGCGGCGAACGCGGCGAAGGCGACGACGACGGCGATGCGGCCGGTCTTCACGGACGCTCCTTCGGGGGCAGCGGCCAGTTCGCGGCCCTGGTGCGCGCCGGCAGCACGAAGCCGAGCATGCCGAACAGCGCGTACATCAATCGGGTCTTCAACGGCGGCCGGCCGGTTTCGGCGACCGCCTTCAGCGTGTTCAGGATCAGCGTCGACCCGCCGACCATGTCCTTGGCTGTCTTCGTGCCGACCGGCAGGTTGTCGACCGTCAGCGTCACCTCGACGCCGCCGGCGACGGGCGCGACGTCGTAGATCACCGTGCACTCGGGCTCGTCGTACTGCGTGAAGCGGAAGGTGTGCGCGAAGCGCCGCGGCGGGTCGAACTCCAGGATGCGCCCGACGACCAGCACGTTGCGGCCGTCGCCGGTGCGCATCTGGAACATCGCTCCGGGAGCGAACTCCTGCGCGTGCAGCCAGGCGTTGAACACGGCCGCCTGCGGCTCGTCGTCCTTGGTGAGTTCGCGCCACACGCGCTCCGCCGTCGAGCTGATGTGGATGCGCGACACGAGCTTGCGGTCGTCGGTCATCGTCCCTCTCCCTTGCCCTCGAGTTCGTACTTGAGCCGCGTGAGGCGGCCGGCCCAGAATGCGCGATACTGCTCGCTCCATCGCTCGTGCACCCACTGCAGCGGCACCGCGTTGAACCACAGCCGCCGCTCCCGTCCCTGCCGCTCGCTGGTCAGCAGCCCCGCGTCCTCCAGCACCCCGATGTGCTTCTGCACGCCGATGCGCGAGATGTCGAAGCGCTCGCTGACCTCGCCGATGGTGCAGCCCGGCGAATGGCTCACGATGTCCAGGATCTCGCGGCGGGTCCGGTTCGCCAGCGCCAGGAACAGCTGGTCGAGCGCGTCTTCGTCGAGGCAGAGGTTGGACGTCATGTAACTTAATGGTTACCTATTGCGCAACGGCTGTCAACCCCCCTGCTCGCCGCCGGACGCCGATCCCTCAGCCGTCGCGCAGGCTGCGCCGGCGGATGAGCGGCCACAGCATGTTGATCGCCAGCCCGGCGACGACCAGCGCGACGCCGGCGGCCTGCCGTGCGGCCAGCGTCTCGCCGAGGAAGATCGCGCCGGAGGCGAGCCCCGACACGGGGATCAGCAGCGCGAACGGCGAGATCAGCGCCGTCGGATAGCGGTGCAGCAGCACGTTCCACGACGCGAAGCCGAACAGCGTCGCGCCCCAGGCGAGGAACAGCACGCAGCCCCACGCGGCGCCGCTCATCGTCGCCGCCGCGGCGAACGGCGCACCGCCGCCCTCGAACAGGTACGACAGCGCGGCGAGCGGCAGCGGCGGCACCAGGCTCGACCACACGACCAGCGAGAACATGTCGGCGCCCGCCGCGCGCTTGGCGACGAGGTTGCCCACGCCCCAGGCCAGCGCCGCGGCGAGCACCAGCGCGAAGCCGACCAGCGTGCCGGTGGCGCCCTCGGCGAGCTTGTGCCACGCGAGCAGCGCGACGCCCGCCGCCGCGATCGCCGCGCCGGCGAGGTGGTGCCGCTGCAGCCGGTCGCCCATCAGCAGCACGGCGAGCCCGATGGTGAAGAACACCTGCACCTGGATCACCAGCGACGACAGTCCCGCCGGCATGCCGAGCTTCATCCCCAGGAACAGCAGGCCGAACTGGCACACGCCGATGGCGAATCCGTAGCCGACGAGCGTGGAAAGAGCGACTGCCGGCCGGCGGACGAACAGGCACATCGGCACCGCGGCCAGCAGGAAGCGCAGCGCCGCCAGCATGAACGGCGGCACTTCGACGAGCGCCCACTTGATGGGGACGAAGGCGAAGCCCCAGAGCGCGACGATCGCCAGGATCCAGGCGAGGTCGCGCGCGGCGAGGTGGGTCTTCAAGCGATCCGCGCGGGCTTCGACGCGCGGCGGCCTAGCGGCCCCACCGGATCGCCAGCGGATTCGCCTCGCGCGCGAGTTCGAGCAGGCCGGCGCGCGTCGCGGGGTGCAGCGGCTCGAGCGGATGCCGCACCGCGTCGCTGCGGATGACCCCGCCGTCGGCCATCACCGTCTTGGTTGCGCGCAGCCCGCACTGCCGGTTCTCGAAGTTGATCAGCGGCAGGATCCGCGCGTAGGTTTCGGCCGCCTCGCGCCGGCGGCCTTCGCGATGGTGAACGAGCACCGGTCGGATGAGGTCGGGCAGCAGCGCGCTCGGCATCGTGCCGGTCGCACCCGCGTCGAGGTCGGCCATCAGCGTGATCGACTCCTCGCCGTCGAACGGGCCCTCGATCGCGCTGCCGCCGGCCTCGATCAGCCCGCGCAGCTTCGCCGCGGCGCCGGGCACCTCGATCTTGAAGTAGCGCACCAGCGGCACCTCCCGCGCGAGCCGCGCGAGGAAGGGCACCGACAGCGTGGTGCCCGACAGGGGCGCGTCCTGGACCATCAGCGGGATGCCACCGGCCTCCGCCACGCGCGCGAAGTGCTCGATGACGCCTTTCTCGTCGGCGCGCAGCGTGGCGCCATGGTAGGGCGGCATCAGCATCAGCATCCGGGCGCCGCAGGCGGCGGCACGGCGCGCGCGCGCCGCGGCGATCGCCGTGCCGAAGTGGCTGACGGTGACGATCACCGGCACGCGATCCGCGACGTGCGCGAGGCAGAGGTCGGTCAGCGTGTCGCGCTCGGCGTCGGTCAGCAGGAACTGCTCGGAGTAGTTGGCGAGGATGCAGATGCCGTCGACGCCCTGGTCGACCATGCAGTCGAGCACGCGGCGCTGGCCGTCGAGGTCGACCTCGCCGGCTTCGGTGAACGGCGTTGGCGCGATCGGGAACACGCCGCGGAAGGGACGGGGCAGCGCAGGCGGCATCGTGGGTCTCGGGGGCGGCGGGTGGACCGGGTCGGAGCGGGGGCGGCCGGACGGGCGCGCGCTGCCGGCGCTCGCCGGCTAGAAGCGCAGCGTCGCCGGCAGGTACTTCGCCAGCAGATCCTCGTAGTACGGCTTCAGGTCCGCCAGCCGCGGCCGCTGCGGGCTCTTGGTGTAGAGGTCGTAGGGGTTGAATTTCTGCACCCACGGCAGCATCGCGCGGTCCTCGTCGTTCGTCAGGTAGCCGTATTCGCCCTCGCGGTGCCATGCGTAGAACGAGTGGTACCGAATCATGTACAGCCCGGGAGTCGGCAGGTGGTCCTTGACCAGGTGATACAGGTACTCGTCGTGACCCCAGGACATCTGCACCGCGTCGAGGCCGCAGCCGGGCGCGTAGACGCCGGTGCCGGTCTGGAACTCGGGCCGCTGCGAGTCCGGGTTGGCGGCGAAGAACTCGCTGTAGACGATCTTCGGCGAGTACGGGCAGCCGGTCGGGAAGGTGTCGCCGACGACCGCCCACTGCGGCTCGCCGAACAGGCACAGCACCTTGCCGAGGTCGTGGATGAAGCCGGTCAGCACCATCCAGTCGGGGTGGCCGTCGGCGCGGATCGCCTCGCCCGTCTGCAGCAGGTGGTCGATCTGCGGCAGCGCGATGTCCGGATCGGAGTCGTCGACCAGCGTGTTGAGGTAGTCGAGCGCATCCCAGGGCGTCATCGTCCGGCGGTCGAAGCGCAGGAACAGGGCGCGCTTGGCGGCGACGAAGTCGTAGGTCTGGAACGTGTGGTTCAGGCGGTAGAACTCGCGGACGGTGTCGCGGCCCGGGTTGTCGTAATCGCGGTATGCGTCCCTGGCCTTGGCGGGGGCAATGGCTTGCATGGGCTTCCTCGCGGCGTGAAGCCGGAAATGATACGCCGGTCTTGGCGCGGCGCCGCGCGCGGGCCACAATGGCGCCTGCAGGCGCGCGCCACGACGCGCCGGTCATTCCCGGGAGGAACCAGCATGATTCACCGTTTCGCGCGGCTTGCCGCCGCGCTCGTCACCCTCGCCGCCGCCGGCGCCGCGTCGGCGCAGGGCCAGGTCAACGTCATCTGCAGCGTGCCGATTCCGTGGTGCGAGGCGGTCGTCGCGCAGTTCACCAAGGACACCGGCATCAAGGTCGGGATGACGCAGAAGGCGTCCGGCGAGGCGATGGCGCAGATCTCCGCCGAAAAGGCGAACCCGAAGTACGACGTCTGGTACGCCGGCACCGGCGACCCGCACCTGCAGGCGGCCGAGCTGGGGCTGACCGACGAGTACAAGTCGCCGATGCTGCCGCAGCTCTACGACTGGGCGACGAAGCAGGCCGAGCAGTCGAAGTACAGGACCGTCGGCATCTACACGGGCGCGCTGGGCATCGGCTACAACAAGGAGATCCTGGCGAAGAAGAAGCTCGCGCCGCCGAAGTGCTGGGCCGACCTCGCCAAGCCCGAGTACAAGGACGAGGTGCAGATGGCGAACCCGAACGCCTCGGGCACCGCGTACTCGACGCTCGCCACGTTCGTGCAGATCTTCGGCGAGGACAAGGCCTTCGAGCTGCTGAAGGGGATGCACAGGAACACCAACAACTACCCGCGCACCGGCGCCGGCGCGATCCGCGCGGCAGCGCGCGGCGAGACCGGCATCGCGGTGACGTTCCTGCACGACGGCGTCACCGAGATCAGCAACGGCTTCCCGATCGAAATCGTCGTGCCCTGCGAAGGCACCGGCTACGAGGTCGGCTCGATGAGCATCGTCAAGGGCGCGCGCAATCCGGTCGAGGCGAGGAAGTTCTACGACTGGGCGCTGACGCCGGCCGCGCAGCAGATCGGCGGCGACCTCAAGAACTTCCAGGTGCCGTCGAACAAGGCCACCCCCATTCCGCCGGGGGCGCCGAAGATGGCCGAGATCAAGCTCATTCCCTACGACTTCGCCAAGTACGGCAGCGCCGCGGAGCGCAAGCGCATCCTCGAGAAGTGGGACCGCGAGGTCTCGGCGCTGCCGAAGAACTGACGTGGCGGATTCCGCCTCCGGGCGTCGCCGCGCGCTATTCGTTCCTGCAGCAGCTCTCCCCCGCCGCCGGCGCGCTGGCGCTCGACTTCTGGCGCCGTCGCGCCGAGCTCACGATCGAGTCGAAGGGCCCGCAGGATTTCGTCACCCGCGCCGACCGCGCGGTCGAGGACTTCATCCGCGGCGAGATCGCGCGGGCGTTTCCGGGCGACGGCTTCCTCGGCGAGGAGACGGTCTCGTCGTTCGTCGGCACGCACGAGCGGCTGTGGATCGTCGATCCGATCGACGGCACGCACAATTTCCTGCGCGGCATCCCGTTCTGGAACGTGTCGATCGCCTACGTCGAGCGCGGCGAGCGGACGCTGGGCGCGGTGTTCGATCCCGCGAGCGGCGAGCTCTTCCACGGGCGGCGCGGCGGCGGCGCGTGGCGGCGGCAGGTCGGCGGCGGCACGGGCGGCACGGCCGGTGCGACCGCGGGCTCCGCGGGCGATCGTGCGATGGGGTCGACCGAAAATTCGGCAGCCGCGCGCCCGACGGTCGCGAACCCGGCGGCCGACGTCCGCCTCGTCGCCAGCGCCGTCGACGAGCTGCCCGGTGCCGTGATCGCCGTCGGGCACCACGACCGCTCGCCCGACTACCGTTACCTCGCCGTCCGCCGCGAGCTGATGGACGTCAACGTCGCGTTCCGCAACTTCGGCTGCGCGGCGCTGCAGCTCGCCCACGTCGCCGAGGGCCGGATCGACGCCTACGTCGAGCTCGAGCTGTCGGCGTGGGACGCGATGGCGGGGCTGCTGCTGGTCGACGAGGCCGGCGGCTGGACGGGACCGTTCCCCGGTCCGGGCGGGCTGACGGTGCGCGCGCCGGTCATCGCCAGCGCGCGCGGCCTCGGCGCGCCGCTGGCGCGGATCGTCGCCGCCGCTACTTCCTGACCTTCGCGAAGTCGCCCGCCTCGGCGGTCCAGAAGCCGTCGGGCTTCAGGTACTTGCGCAGCGCCGCGTTCACCTGCTCGGCCGTCAGCGCGGCGAGCGCGCGGTCGGTCTCGGCGGAGAAGGCCCAGGTCCGGTCGAGATACGCCTGCGACATCAGCCCGCGGACGACCGCGCCGTCCTGGGCCCGTGAGTTGCGCCGCAGCTCCAGCAGCGCGCGCTTGGCGGTCTCCACCTCGGCGGGGGTGAACCCGTCCTTCACCGCACGCGCGAGCTCCTCGGCCACCGCCGCGCGCAGCTTGTCGCGGTTCTCCGGCGCGAACGTCGCGTAGATCATCCACCGGGAGTTCTCGTCGATGTTGCCGGGCGACAGCGCAGTGCCGACGGAGTACGAGAGTCCGCCGCGCTCGCGGACGCGGTCGCCGAGGCGCGACTCGGGCCCGCCGCCCAGAAGCTTGTCGACGACCGCGAGCGCCGGGAAGTCGGGGCTGGTGTCGCGCACCGGCAGCGCGAGGTTGCCGATCAGGCTCGCGTTGGCCTTCTCCGGCGTCGCGATGACCTCGGTGCCCGGCACGGTCGCCTGGTAGGGGTACGGCACGCGCGCATACGCCGCGCCGCTCTTCCAGTCGCCGAAAAGTTCGGTGGCGAGCTTGACGACGGCGTCGGCGTCGAAGTCGCCGACCACGGCAAGCTCCGCGTGCTCGGCGCCGTAGAACCTGGCGTGGAAAGCCCTGACGGCATCGAGCCTGGCGGCGCGCACCTCGGCGAGCTCGTCGTCGAAGCTGGCGACGTGGCGGATGTCGCCCTTCGGGTACGGGCTCGCGTTGCGCTCGGCGGCGCGCTCGGCGAGCGCCTCCGGGTCGACGCGGGCCTCGTCGATCGCCGCCACCTGTTCGCGGATGATCTTGTCGAACTCGGCGGCCGGGAACGCCGGGGTACGCAGCGCCTCGGCCGCGAGCCGCAGCAACGGCTCGAGGTTCGCGCGCACCGTCTCGCCGCCCGCCGACACCGAGGCGTCGCCGCCGCCGAAGGCGAGCTTGGCGCGCAGCCGGTCGATCTCGTCGTTGAACGCCTGCCGGTCGCGCTTCTGCGTCCCGCTCGACAGCATCGCGGCCGTCAGCGAACCGTACGGCTCGGTCCCCGCGAGCGACGCGAGGTCGCCGAAGCGCAGGCGCAGGCTGAAGCGCACCGTCTCGCCGCGGTTCTTCTTCGGCAGCAGCGCGAGCTTCATGCCACCGGGCAGCGTGACCCGCTTCGTCCGCGCTTCGAGGTTGGCGGGCGTCGGGTCGAACGTCTCGCCGGCGGCGACCGCCGCGTCGCCGCGGTAGTCGGCGACCAGCTTCGCGACGTCGACCGCCTCCGCCGCCGGCGTGCGGTCGGGCTGCGCGTCGGGGATGAACCGGCCGATGGTCAGGTTGGCGGGCTTGAGCCACGTCTTCGCCGCGCGCTGGACGTCGGCGGCCTTCAGCGTGCGCCAGCGGTCGCGCTGCAGGAACAGGAGCCGCCAGTCGCCCTCGGCGATCGACTCGGACAGCGCGACGCCGAGCCGCTGCGGATCGTTGATGGTGTCGTCGAAGGCCTTCTGCGCGCGGGTGCGCACGCGGTCGACCTCGGCGTCGGTGATCGGCTTGTCGGCGATGCCGGCGATCGTCGCCAGCAGCGCGCCCTGGGCGACGTCCAGCGAGTCGGCCGGCGGCACCTGCACCCAGAACACCAGCGTGCCCGGATCGTGCAGCGCCAGCACCGAGGTGTCGACTTCGGTCGCTTTCTTCGTGTCGACCAGCGCCTGGTACAGCCGGCCCGAAGGCTGGATGGTCATGATCCGCGCCAGCGCGTCGAGCGCGACGTAGTCGGGGTGGGCGGCCTGCGGAATGCGGTACAGCGCGGCGACGAGCTGGTTGCCGCCGGGGCGGCGCACGGTGACCGCGCGTTCGCCGTCCTGCACCGGTTCGGCGGTGTACAGCGCCGGCAGCGCGCGGGTCGGCCTGGGGATGGCGCCGAAGTTCTTCGCGATGAGGTCGAGTGTGGCCGCCGGGTCGAACTTGCCGGCGACGATCAGGACGGCGTTGTCCGGCTGGTAGTGGCGCTGGTAGAACGCGCGCAGGTTCTCGAACGGCACGTTCTCGATGTCGGAGCGCGCTCCGATGGGCAGGTTGCCGTAGTTGTGCCAGTCGTAGGCGACCGCCTGCAGCCGCTTCCACAGCACCAGGTACGGGTTGTTCTCGCCGGTTTCGAACTCGTTGCGCACCACGGTCATCTCGGTGTCGAGCTCCGCCTTGGTGAACAGCGACTTCGTCATCCGCTCGGCCTCCATCGCGAGCGTCCACGCCAGCGTCGCATCGTTGGCGGGGAAGGTCTCGTAGTAGTTGGTGCGGTCGAACGACGTGCTGCCGTTGAACTGGATGCCGCGCTTGCCGAGTTCCTGGAACACGTTGGGAATCGACGGCGTGCCCTTGAACACCATGTGCTCGAGCAGGTGCGCCATGCCGGTCTCGCCGTAGCCCTCGTTGCGCGAGCCGACGAGGTAGGTGACGTTGACCGTCGTCGTCGGCTTGCTGGCGTCGGGGAACAGCAGCACCCTGAGGCCGTTGGCCAGCGTGTACTGCGTCACGCCCTCGACGGTCGGTCCCTGCAGGACCCCGGGCGGCAGGGCGGCCTGCGCGGTGAGCGCCAGCGCGGCGGCGCCGGCGACGATCAGGGTGGCGACGGCGCGGCGCCAGGCGGCGAGACCGCGCGCGGCGGAAGGGCTGGAGGGGGTGGGGATCATGGGCGGGGGGGTGGGGAAGCGGCGGGAAGGAAGCGGAGACGGAACGGATACGCGTGGAGGCGGCGAGTATAAGTCGGCGCCGGCCATGCAGAATTAAGAGCGACTGAAAGGCGGCTGCGGGCGTTCGACCCCTGGCGCGAGCTCCGGTTCCTGCGCCGGGGGCGGCGCCAAAGTTGACGTTTACGTAAACGTCACGTAGGGTTCCGGGTCCGCGCCGCCTTCTTTGCGTGGGGTAATCTTCAACTTTGGTCGCCGGGCCGGGTGCCGCCCGGCGCAGGGAGCCCCCGATGAACGACAGCCGTCAGCCGCCGCTGGTCTACAAGCCCGTCAACAAGGTCCGCTTCGTCACCGCAGCGAGCCTGTTCGACGGCCACGACGCGTCGATCAACATCATGCGCCGCATCCTGCAGGCGGGCGGCTGCGAGGTCATCCACCTCGGGCACAACCGCGGCGTCGAGGAGATCGTCGACTGCGCGCTGCAGGAAGACGCGCACGGCATCGCGATTTCGTCGTACCAGGGCGGCCACGTCGAGTTCTTCAAGTACATGCTCGACCTGCTGCGCGAGCGCGGCGGCGGCCACATCAAGGTCTTCGGCGGCGGCGGCGGCGTCATCGTGCCGGCGGAGATCCGCGAGCTGCACGACTACGGGGTGAGCCGCATCTTCTCCCCCGAGGACGGCCAGAAGCTGGGCCTGCAGGGGATGATCAACGAGATCGTCGCCGCCTGCGACGCTGACCTCGCGCACGAACTGCCCGCGTCGGCCGACGCGCTGGCCACCGGCGACCGCTACGCGCGCAACCGCGCGCTGGCGCGGTTCATCACCGGGCTGGAGGCGGGCACGGTGCCGGCAAAGACGCGCGACGCGCTGCTGGCGAAGGCGAAAACGTCGACCGCGCCGGTGATCGGCATCACCGGCACCGGCGGGGCCGGCAAGAGCTCGCTCACCGACGAGCTGATCCGCCGCTTCCGCCTCGACCAGGACGACAGGCTGTCGATCGCCATCGTCTCGATCGACCCGTCGCGGCGGAAGTCCGGAGGGGCGCTCCTCGGCGACCGCATCCGGATGAACGCGATCGGCCATCCGCAGATCTACATGCGCTCGCTCGCCACGCGCGATGCCGGCAGCGAGATCAGCAAGGCGCTGCCCGACGCGGTCGCGGCGTGCAAGGCGGCGGGCTACGACCTTGTCGTCGTCGAGACCTCGGGCATCGGGCAGGGCGACGCCGCGGTGGTCCCGCACGTCGACGTTTCGCTGTACGTGATGACGCCCGAGTTCGGCGCGGCGAGCCAGCTGGAGAAGATCGACATGCTCGACTTCGCCGACTTCGTCGCCATCAACAAGTTCGACCGCAAGGGCGCGGCCGACGCGCTGCGCGACGTGCGCAAGCAGTACCAGCGCAACCGCGAGCGCTGGCAGGACGCGCCCGACGCGATGCCGGTGTTCGGCACCATCGCGTCGCGCTTCAACGACGACGGCGTCACCGCGCTCTACCAGGCGATCGCCGCGCGGCTCGCCGAGCGCGGCATGAAGCTCGCCCCGGGCAAGCTCGCGCCGGTGGCGGGGCGCCACTCGACCGGCCAGAACGTCATCGTGCCGGCTGCCGCGCGTGCGCTACCTCGCCGAGATCGCCGAGACGCAGCGCGCGTACCTCGGCTGGGCGGCAGGCGCAGGCGAAGCTCGCGCGCGAGCGGCAGCAGCTGCGCGAGGCGAAGCGGATGCTCGCCGCCGAATGTAAGGATCTTGCGCGCGGCGCGAGCGACCCGAAGACCGCCGCGCTGGACTGCAAGACCGACCTGACGGCGCTCGACCGCCTGGCCGCCGACCGCGACGCGAAGCTCGACGCCCGCGCGAAGAAGCTCCTCGAGATGTGGCCGCAGACCAAGGCGGCGTACGGCGGCGACGAGTACGTGGTGAAGATCCGCGACAAGGAGATCCGCACCGCGCTGACCACCACCTCGCTCTCCGGAACGAAGATCCCCAAGGTCGCGCTGCCGCGCTTCGACGACGACGGCGAAATCCTGCGCTGGCAACTGCTCGAGAACGTGCCGGGCAGCTTCCCGTTCACCGGCGGCGTGTTCGCGTTCAAGCGGGAGAACGAGGACCCGACGCGGATGTTCGCCGGCGAGGGCGACCCGTTCCGCACCAACCGGCGCTTCCACCTGCTCGCCGACGGCATGCCCGCCAAGCGGCTGTCGACGGCGTTCGACTCGGTCACGCTGTACGGCAACGACCCCGACCTGCGCCCCGACATCTACGGCAAGGTCGGCAACTCCGGCGTGTCGATCGCCACGCTCGACGACATGAAGGTGCTGTACTCCGGCTTCGACCTCTGCGACCCGGCGACCAGCGTGTCGATGACCATCAACGGTCCCGCGCCGACGCTGCTGGCGATGTTCATGAACACGGCGACCGACCAGCAGCTCGACAAGTTCCGCGCCGACAACCGGCGCGAGCCGACCGACGACGAGGTCGAAAAAATCCGCGCGTGGACGCTCGTCAAGCGTGCGCGGCACCGTGCAGGCCGACATCCTGAAGGAGGACCAGGGGCAGAACACCTGCATCTTCTCGACCGAGTTCAGCCTCAAGGTGATGGGCGACATCCAGGAGTACTTCGTCCATCACAACGTGCGCAACTTCTACTCGGTGTCGATCTCGGGCTATCACATCGCCGAGGCCGGCGCCAACCCGATCAGCCAGCTCGCGTTCACGCTCGCCAACGGCTTCACCTTCGTCGAGGCGTACCTCGCGCGCGGCATGCACATCGACGACTTCGCACCCAACCTGTCGTTCTTCTTCTCCAACGGCATGGACCCCGAGTACACGGTGCTGGGCCGCGTCGCGCGCCGCATCTGGGCGGTGGCGATGCGGAACCGCTACGGCGCCAACGAGCGCTCGCAGAAGCTCAAGTACCACTGCCAGACGTCGGGGCGAAGCCTGCACGCGCAGGAAATCGCGTTCAACGACATCCGCACCACGCTGCAGGCGCTGATCGCCACCTACGACAACGCCAACAGCCTGCACACCAACGCGTACGACGAGGCGATCACGACGCCGACCGAGGAGAGCGTGCGCCGCGCGATGGCGATCCAGCTGGTCATCAACCGCGAATGGGGCCTCGCCAAGAACGAGAACCCGAACCAGGGCGCGTTCATCATCGACGAGCTCACCGACCTGGTCGAGGAGGCGGTGCTGAAGGAGTTCGAGGCGATCAGCGAGCGCGGCGGCGTGCTGGGCGCGATGGAGACCGGCTACCAGCGCGGCAAGATCCAGGAAGAGTCGATGGTCTACGAGCACCGCAAGCACGACGGCTCGTACCCGATCATCGGCGTCAACACCTTCCGCAATCCGCAGACCGACCTGCCGCCGCCGAAGGTCGAGCTCGCGCGCTCGACGGAGGAGGAAAAGCGCTCGCAGCTCACGCGCCTCGCCGACTTCCAGGCGCGCAATGCGAAGGAGGCGCCGGCCGCGCTGGCCAGGCTCAAGGCCGTGGCGATTGCCAACGGCAACGTGTTCGCCGAGCTGATGAGCGCGGTGCGCGTGTGCTCGCTCGGCCAGATCACCCGCGCGCTGTTCGAGGTCGGCGGGCAGTACCGGCGCAGCATGTAGCGGCGCCGGGCGCGGCCCCTGGCGGCCTCACCAGCGGCATGGGCTGTCGGTGATTGCCCCGGCGATCAGCGGGACGGCGGCAAGGATGCCCATGCCCTGGTAGGCGGTGCGGCAGTCGCCCTTGGCCGCCTTGTCGATGTCCTCGGCCAGCTTGTCCTTGCGCTCGGCCGGCGGCGGCACGACCGCCAGCAGCCCGCGCTTGCCCGGACCGTCGCGCTCGATTTCGCGCGCGCGGCGGCGCGCAGCGTCGAGGTCGAGGCGCGGCGCGCCGCCCGGCTCGGCCGAGGGCTTGACCACGTCGTTGCGCGGCTGGAACAGCTCGTCGCCGGGGTCGGGCCCGCCGAAGCGCAGCCGGGGTCCAGGCTCGCCCGCGGGAGGGGCGCCGCGCGCGGGGGCGGGCGCGGCGTTACCGGGCACGGCCGTGCCGGGCGCCGGGGCGGCCGGTGGGGTGGCCACCGACGCGGCCGAAGCTGGCGGCGCGACGACGGGGCGCTCCGGTGCGGCGACGGGCGCGCTGCGCTCGGTCCGCGGCGGCGCGGCCGCGGGAATCGCCGGTCGTTCGGGCGCCGTCAGCTCGACCGGTGGAGCGAGATCGCGCGCGACCGGCGGCGCGGCGACGCGCTCGATCGGCGCGGCGGGAAGGGTCGGGCGTTCCGGCGCCTTCAACTCGACCGGTGGGGCAAGCTCGCGCTGGACCGCAGGCGCAGTGACGCGCTCGATCGGCGCGGCGGGAATGATCGGGCGCTCCGGCGCCTTCAGCTCGACCGGCGGGGCGAGCTCGCGCTGGACCGCAGGCGCAGTGACGCGCTCGATCGGCGCGGCGGGAATGATCGGGCGCTCCGGCGCCTTCAGCTCGACCGGCGGAGCAAGGTCGCGTTGCACCGGCGGCGCGGTGACGCGCTCGATCGGCGCGGCAGGGATGATCGGGGCCGGCGCTGCTACCACCGGCGTCGGTGCCGGCGCCATCGGCCGCGCCACCGGCTCGGTCGCCTTGAGCTCGAGTGTCGGGACGGCTTCGAGAGGAGCCGGGACTGGCGCCGGCGCGGTCATCGGCGGCGCGGCGGCTTCCGCCGGAGGCGCCTCCGCGGGCGTCGGCGGCACGGGTCCCGCGGGCGCGGCGTCCGGCACGCGGGCGGGACGCGGCTCCGGCGGGGGCGGCGCACCGGCCGGTCGTCGCGGCAGCGCGGCACCCGCCGGGCGGGCATCGACGCCGGGGGCTTCGCGGAGGCCCGATCCCGTTCCCACCCCGAGCGCGCGCAGCGTGACCTCCAGCGGCCCCGCGGCGGTCCCGCTGCCGCGGCCGCCGCCGCCCCCGGTGGCGGTGCCGAACAGCAGGATGACCAGCGCGTGCAGCGCGATCGACAGCAGCACGAAGCGCAGCAGCTTGGCAACGTCGGCGTCGGAGACGCCCCCCGCGAGGGCTTCGCCGAGGCGAATCGGCATTGCGTTCGCTGCGGCCGCGGCCGACCGCGCGGCGCGGCGGGTCTTCGTCACGGCGGCGGCGATCCCGCGCCGGCCGCGGCGCGCGCTTCCAGCTTGGCGTTGATGTAGTCGCGGTGCTCGACGTACAGCAGGTCCGACAGCTTCCGGATCAGGTGTTCCTCGTAGGGACTCGCGACGGCGTCGGCGTACGCCACGTCCCACAGCAGCCGCACGACGCGGACCTTCTGCGCCTGCGTGAAGCGCCGGTTGATGATCGACGTGAACTGGTAATAGTCGGTCGCCGCGCGCGCCTCTTCCTCGGCCAGGTCGATCAGCGCCTGCGCCTCGTCGGCGGAGAGGCCGAACTTTCCGCGCACCGCACGCAGCACGGCGTCGCGCTCCACCGGATCGGTGCTGCCGTCCATGCGCACGATCTCGGTCAGCAGCGCGGCGGTCGCGAGCTCGATCGAATGCCGGTCGTCGGCCGCGGTCGCGGCAGCGCCGAACTGGCGGTCGAAGAAATTTGTGATCGAGCTCAGCATGCGGAAGTTCCGTCGGCTTGCGGGTGGGGGGCGGGGTGTGAAAGCCTGGTGCGCCGGGGTCGGTGGCGGCCGCGTGCGGCGTCGGGTCAGCGCGCGCCGGCCTTCTCGAGCAGGACGACCATGTCGCGATAGCCGCGGCCCTTCGCCAGCGCCAGCGGCTTCGTGCCGCTGCGGTCGGCGATGTTGACGTTCGCGCCGGCGTCGACCAGCGCCTTCAGCGTCGCGGTGTGGCGCGCGCCGCCGTTGCCCAGCACGATCGACTCGATCACGGCGGTCCAGCCCAGGTTGTTGACGTGATCCAGCGGCGCGCCGGCGCGGATGAGTTCGCGCACGACCTCGACGTGGCCGAGGTGGGCGGCGGCGATCAGCGCGGTGCCGTCGTAGCGGCTGGTGATGTTGGTGGCCTTGCCGCCGATCGCCAGCGCGACCTTGAGCGTCGGCAGGTCGTTGGCGACGGCGGCGATGGTCACGATGTCGTAGCGATCGCTTTCCAGCGCATTCGGGTCGCCGCCGGCCTTCGCCAGCGCGCGCATCGCGTCGTGCTGCCCGGCGTGGGCCGCGACGTGCAGCGGCGTGCGGCCGTACGCGTCGCGCGCGTTCGGGTTGGCGCCGCCGGCGACGAGCCGGGCGATCGTGGCGGGGTCGCCCTGCTGCGCGGCGGCGAACAGGCCCTGGTAGGCGGCGCGCTCGGTCGGCGTCGGGGCCACCTGCGCCAGGGCGGCGCCGGGGGCCCCGACCGTGAGGCCGATGCCGGCGGCAAGGGTGAAGGCGGCGACGAGCGGGCGGGCTGGGTGGCGCACGGTGTGATCCTCCATTCGAGCGCGTATTCTGCATGAGTCGCGTAATATGGGCGCGCCCGGGCGCACCACCGGCGCCGGGCGCCCCGTCAATCCCTACTTTCGCTTCGACCGACCGATGGCCGATCCCAACCAGTGGGCGTTTCCCTCGAGCCTGCAGCCGCATGCCGTCGACCTGCGGTTCGACCTCGCGGCGGCGATGAACGCGGTCGTGGCGCTTCGCGCCGAGGTGCCGGAGGACGCGTTCACCGCGTCGATCCTCGGCACCGAGCGCACCGGCAACGGCGTCGTCATCGGCGACGACGGGCTGGTGCTGACGGTCGGCTACCTGATCACCGAGGCGGAAACGATCTGGCTCTCGTCCAACGACGGCCGCGTCGTGCCCGCGACGCCGCTCGCCTACGATTTCGCCACCGGCTTCGGCCTGGTGCAGCCGCTCGCCCGCCTCGACCTGCCGCCGCTGGCGCTGGCGCAGCCTGGGGCGCTCGCCGCACTGGACGAGGGCAGCGAAGTCTACGCGCTGGGCCACGGCGGCCGCGCGCACGCGCTGGCCGCCCGCGTCTTCGCCAAGCGCGAATTCGCCGGCTACTGGGAATACCTGCTCGACGAAGCGCTGTTCACCCGGCCGCCGCACCCGGAGTGGAGCGGCGCCGCGCTGGTCGACGAAGAAGGCGTGCTGGTCGGGCTGGGCTCGCTGTTCGTCCAGGAGCGCGACGGCGACGACGAGATCAAGGGCAACATGTTCATCCCGGTCGAGCTGCTGGCCCCGGTCCTCGACGAGCTGCGGCGCTTCGGCGCGCGTCGTGCGCCGGCGCGGCCCTGGCTCGGCATCTACACCGCGGAGGACGAGGGGCGGCTGATCGTCCAGGGCGTCGCGACGGGCGGCCCGGCGGAGCGCGCCGGCGTGCGCCCCGGCGACGTCGTGGTCGAGGCCTCCGGCGTCCGCGTGGCGACGCTTCCCGAGTTCTACCGCGCCGTCTGGCGGTCCGGATCCGCCGGCGTCGCGGTGCCGCTGGTGCTGACCCGCGGCGGGGCGTCGCGGACGGTGGAACTGGGCTCCGCCGACCGCGAATCGTTCCTCAAGAAGCCGCGGCTGCAATAGGCCGCGTACGCCGATGCTCTTCGCCAGGTTCAGGGGTCCGGTCACCGAGCGGCAGCAGGCCTGGGAGCTGGCCGGCGTCGCGTTGCTGCTCTACGGCATCCTCCGGCTGGTGTTCGGACCGCTGCCGCAGTGGCTGAGCTATCACGACTTCGCCGACACCCGGCAGCTCGGCTTCGTGCCGCGCGCGGGCGACGTTCTGACCAACCTCGCGATCCTGTTTTCCGGCGTCTGGGGGGCGTTGCTGTACCGGGAGGTGGCGGTGACCGGCGACGACCGGCCGGCGTACCGGCTGCTGGTGATCGCGGCGATCCTCACCGCATTCGGCTCGGCGTACTACCACTGGGACCCCGACAACGCGCGGCTGGTGTGGGACCGGCTGCCGATGTCTCTGCTGCTCACCGCGGTGCTGGCGCTGGTGCTCGCCGATCGCGTGTCGCCGCCGTTCGGCCACGAGGCGCTGCTGCCGTTCGGGCTGGTGGCCGTCGGCGGGGTGCTGCTGTGGGCGTTCACCGAGGCGGCCGGCCGCGGCGACCTGCTGCTCTACCTGGTGATGCGTATCGGCGCCACCGTCCTGGTGCTGACGCTGCTGATCCTGCGCCCGGCGCGCTACACCGCCGCGGGCTGGCTGTGGGCGGCGGTCGCCTTCGACGTCGCCGAGACGATCTGCGAGCAGCTCGACTGGCAGATCTGGGAGCTCACCGGTGGCATCGTCAGCGGGCACAACCTCAAGCACCTCTTTTCGGGGGCGGTGATCGCCTGCCTGTTCGGGTGGCTGCGCGCGCGCCGGCCGGCCGCCGCCCCCGACCGGCGCTGACCCGGCACGGACCGGGCGAGCCTCAGCTGCGGGCGATCTCGGCGCCCGCGTCGCGCAGCGCCTGCAGCAGCAGCTCGAGGCCGGGGCAGGACGCCGCGCCTGCGCGGGTGATGGTGCCGACGGGACCCGAGGGCGGCGGCAGCTCGACGGCGAGGATCGCCAGCGACCCGGCCGCGACGTAGTGGCGCGCGACGTTGACCGGCATCACGCCGAGCATGTCGGTCTGCTGCAGCAGCGCCGTGTTGGTGAGGATCGACACCGACTCGACCAGCCGCGCCGGCGGCTCGACGCCCAGCTGCCGGAACGCGGCGTCGATCCGGTGCCGGTACGCGGTCTCGGGCCCGGGGAGGATCCAGTCCTCCGCTGCCAGCGCCGTGAGCTTCAGGCGCTTCAGGCCGGCCAGCGGATGCGCCGCGCGGACCACGACGCACATCGGCTCGTCGTAGCAGGCCTCGAAGCGCAGCCCGCGGCTGTCGAAGTCGCTGGTCAGCCGCCCGACGATGAGGTCGAGCTCGCCGTGGCGCAGCAGCGGCAGCAGCGTCGCGAGGTTGCCCTCCTGCACCTGCACCGTCACCCGCGGGTTCGCGCGCTTGAACGCCGCCAGCGCGCGCGGCACCAGCACCGGCGCGACGACGAGCAGCGTGCCCATCACGATGCGCCCGGTCGCGCCGTCGCTGATCGCCGACAGCTCGGCGCGCGCGTGCTCGAGGGTGCCCAGCATCGACTTCGCGTGGCGGACCAGGCTCTCGCCGTGCGCCGTCGGCGTGAGCCCGCGGGCGGTGCGCTCGAACAGCCGCAGCTCGAGCAGCGCCTCGAGGTCCGCCAGCAGCTTGGTCGCCGCAGGCTGCGTCATGTGCAGCGACGCGGCCGCCTTGTGCAGGCTGCGCTGCTCGTCGATCGCCGCGAGCAGCAGCACGTGGCGCATCTTCAGCCGCGAGCGCAGGAACCAGTCGGAAGGAAGTGACTTGGCCATGGGGGATAGCGAAACCGGTATCGGCCGCCCCCGATTCTTCATTACGGGCCACGAGGCACGCGGCCCTAGACTGTGCGGAGGTCATCGGCCGGCCCCTCGCAGCGCGCGGGGCGGCACCGGCCGAGGATAGCAAATCCCGCGGCCGACTTCCGGGGAAAGCCGCCGGGGCACTTTGCCGCACGATGCAGGTGCCGGCTGAATTCGAGGATCCAGGCAACCGCCATGTCGCGCCAGACCGCCATTCGCTGCACGCTGATGCGCGGCGGCACGTCCAAGGGGGCCTATTTCCTGGCCGCGGACCTGCCGGCCGACGCGGCGACGCGCGACCGCGTGCTGCTGGCCGCGTTCGGCTCGCCGGACGAGCGCCAGGTCGACGGCATCGGCGGCGCGCATCCGCTGACCAGCAAGGTGGCGATCGTCTCCCGCTCGGCGCGGCCGGACTGCGACGTCGACTACCTGTTCGCGCAGGTGGTCGTCGACGAGGCGCGCGTCGACGTCGCGCCGACCTGCGGCAACATCCTCGCCGGCGTCGGGCCGTTCGCCATCGAGCGCGGCCTCGTCGCCGCGACCGGCGACGAGACGACGGTGCGCATCCACCTCGTCAACACGGCCAGCCGCTGCGAGGCGCGCGTGCGGACCCCGGGCGGCGCGGTCGACTACGCGGGCACGGCGCGGATCAGCGGCGTGCCGGGCGCCGCCGCGCCGGTGATGCTGACCTTCGACGACACCGCCGGCTCGAGCTGCGGCGCGCTGCTGCCGACGGGCAGCGTGTGCGACGACATCGACGGGGTCCCGGTCACCTGCATCGACAACGGCATGCCGGTGGTCCTGATCGAGGCCCGCCACCTCGGGCGCACCGGCTACGAGACGCCGGCGGAGCTCAACGCGGACGCCGAGCTCAAGGCGCGGCTGGAGGCGATCCGGCTCGTCGCCGGCCCGCGGATGAACCTGGGCGACGTCCGCAACAGCGTCGTGCCGAAGATGACGCTGGTGGCGCCGCCGCGCGACGGCGGCGCGATCGCCACGCGCACGTTCATCCCCAGGGTCTGTCACGAGGCGATCGGCGTGCTGGGCGCGGTGTCGGTCGCCACCGCCTGCGTCATCGCCGGCACCACCGCGGCGGCGGTCGCGCGCCCCGGCAGCGGATCCCGGCGCCTGCTGTCGGTCGAGCACCCGACCGGCGAATTCACCGTCGAGCTCGGCCTGCGCGGCGCGGCCGCGGGCGCCGCCGGAACCGATGCCGCGCCCGTCGAGCGCGCGTCGCTGCTGCGCACCGCCCGCGCGCTGATGGACGGCCACGTGCTGGTCCCGGCGACGGTGTGGGACGGGCGCGCCGCAGCTGCCGTGACGGACGCAATCCGTCGGAGCGCACGCCGTCGCCCGCGGGAACCGCGCCCCCGGTCGTCGCCTGACCGACGCCGTTCAATCCCTTTCGCGAGTCGAACGATGCCCGAAGCCGAAGCCAAGTCCCTGCTGGTGGTGAGCGCCCATGCCGCCGACTTCGTCTGGCGCGCCGGCGGTGCCATCGCGCTGTACGCGTCGCGCGGCTGGAAGGTCAAGGTCGTGTGCCTGTCGTTCGGCGAGCGCGGCGAGTCCGCCAAGCTGTGGAAGACGCCCGGCATGACGCTCGAGCGGGTCAAGGCCAACCGCCGCGACGAAGCGGCCGCGGCGGCCGCGCTGCTCGGCGCCGACGTCGAGTTCTTCGACTGCGGCGACTACCCGATGCGGGTCGGCGTCGACGTGGTCGAGCGGCTCGCCGACATTCACCGCGCGGTGCGCCCTTCGTTCGTCCTCACCCACTCGATCGAGGACCCGTACAACTTCGACCACCCGCTGGCGGCGCACGTCGCGCAGGAGGCGCGCGTCGTCGCGCAGGCGCACGGCCACCGGCCGGGCGAGCCGGTGCTGGGCGCGCCGCCGGTGTTCCTGTTCGAGCCGCACCAGCCGGAGCAGTGCAACTGGAAGCCGCAGCTGCTGCTCGACATCACGCCGGTCTGGGAGCGCAAGCGCAAGGCGTTCGAGCTGATGGCGGCGCAGGAGCACCTGTGGGAGTACTACACCCGCGTCGCGCTGCAGCGCGGCGTGCAGGCTTCGCGCAACTCGGACCTGAAGATCACGTACGCCGAGGGCTACCAGCGCGTGTTCCCGCAGGTCGGCGGAGACTTCTCGTGATCGGGGCGTCCGGCATCGCGGTCCGTCGCATCGAGCGCGCCGACGCGGCGGCGGTCGCCGCGCTGGCGGCGTTCGGCGTCGCCACCGTGCACGAGGCGCAGGGCCGGAGCGGGCTGCTGCAGCCGTGGATGCGGCCGGTCTTTCCCGGGGCGCGGCTCTGCGGCACCGCGGTGACCGTGTTCGCGCATCCGGGCGACAACTGGATGCTGCACGTCGCCGCCGAGCTGCTGCAGCCGGGCGACGTCGTCGTCGTCGGCCTGTCGTCGGACAACGCCGACGGCATGTTCGGCGAGCTGCTGGCGACGTCGTTCCGCGCGCGCGGCGGCGCGGGCCTCGTCATCGACGCCGGCTGCCGCGACGTGCGCGAGTTGCGCGAGATGAACTTTCCGGTATTCTCGCGGGCGGTCAATGCCAAGGGCACGGTCAAGGCCACGGTCGGCTCGGTCAACGTGCCGGTGATCTGCGCCGGCCAGCTCGTGCATCCGGGCGACGTCGTCATCGGCGACGACGACGGCGTTGTCGTCGTGCCGCGCGGCCAGGCGACGACGGTGGCGGCGGCCGCGGCGGCGCGCGAGGCGAAGGAGGCGGGCAACCGGGCGCGCCTCGCCGCCGGCGTGCTGGGTCTCGATCTCTACGACATGCGCGAGAAGCTCGCGCGCGCCGGATTGCGCTACATTGACCACCCCGGGGACGATCCTGGACAGTGAAACCAAGTCCCGCCTGGCGCCGGCTTCCGGCGCGCAAGAGACGGGATCCTGCAACGGCATCACGGAGGAAACATGAAACGGACGATTTTCGCGGTCGCGGCCGCGCTGCTGGCGACGCTGACCCCTGCCCGGGCGCAGGAAGTCACCCTCAAGGTGCACCACTTCCTGCCGGCGGGCTCGGCGGCGAACACCATGTTCATCATGCCGTGGTGCGACAGGATCGCGAAGGAATCCGGCAACAAGCTCAAGTGCCAGATCTACCCGTCGATGCAGCTGGGCGGCACGCCGCCGCAGCTCTACGACCAGGTCAAGGACGGCGTCGTCGACGTCATCTGGACGCTGCCCGGCTACACCGCCGGCCGCTTCCCCGCCGTCGAGGTGTTCGAGCTGCCGTTCATGATGCGCAACGCCGAGGCGACCAGCAAGGCGCTGTGGGAGTACGTGCAGCAGTACGCGCCCAACGAGTTCGCCGACGTCAAGCTCCTGGCCACGCACGTCCACGGGCCGGGAGTCTTCCACACGACCGGCAAGCAGATCAGGACGGTGGCCGACCTCAAGGGCCTGAAGGTGCGCGCGCCGACGCGCCAGACCAACCGCTTCCTCGCGGCGCTGGGCGCGACCCCGGTGGCGATGCCGGTGCCGCAGGTCGGCGAGGCGCTGTCGAAGGGCGTCATCGACGGCGCCGTCATCCCGTGGGAGGTGGTGCCGTCGGTGAAGGTGCAGGAGCTGACCAAGTTCCACACCGAGACCGATCCCGCGCTGCCGGCGTTCTACACGTCGACGTTCATCTTCGCGATGAACAAGGCGAAGTACGACGCGCTGCCGCCGGACCTGAAGAAGGTCATCGACGCCAACAGCGGCGTGGTGCTGTCGGGCGAGATCGGCCGCGCGTTCATCGAGGCCGACGTCATCGGCCGGAAGACTGTCGCGCCCGACACGATCAACGTCGTCCCGAAGGAAGAGCTCGAGAACTGGGTCAAGCTCGGGCAGCCGATCGCCGACGCCTGGGTCGCCGACATGACGGCCAAGGGCGCGAACGGCAAGCAGCTCGTCGACGGCGCGAAGGCGCTGATCGTCAAGAACTCCGGCCGCTGAGGCGGCAATGCAGGGCGACGGCAACCCGCTGTCCGCGCCGGCGATGACCTTCGGCCCGCTGGGCCGGATGCTGCTCGTCGCGAGCAAGGTCATGGCCATCGCCGGCGGGCTGGTGTTCGTCGCCCTGGTCGTGATGTCGATCGTGTCGATCACCGGGCGCAAGCTGTTCAGCGCGCCGGTGCCGGGGGACGTCGAGCTGCTGCAGATCTGCGCGGCGGTGGCGAGCTCGACGTTCTTCGCGTACTGCCACCTGGTCGGCGGCGACGTCAAGGTGGACTTCTTCACGCAGAACCTGCGGCCGACGGTCGTCCAGTGGCTCGACGCGGCCGGCTCGCTGCTGGTCGGCCTGTTCGGCGCGCTGATCGCGTGGCGGACTGCCGCCGCGGCCCTGACGCTCAAGGCCTCCGGCGAGGAAACGATGATCCTCGGCCTGCCGCAGTGGTGGGGGCCGCTGCTGATGGTCCCGGGCTTCGTGCTGCTCGGGCTGGCCGGCTTCTACATGATGACCCGGCACGCGGGGGCGGCGCTGGTTGCCGCCGAGAGTACCGCGCGCGCCGCGGCGGGGGACGAGGCGTGAGCGGCACCGCGGTCGGATTGACCGTGTTCGCGCTGATGCTGGTGCTGCTGGCGCTGCGCGTGCCGATCGGCGTCGCGATGTTCGCCATGGGCGCGTCGGCGTACGTCTACCTGACCGGCGGCGAGCCTCTGCTGCTGCTCAATTCGCTGAAGAATCTCGCCTACGCGCGGCTGTCGAACTACGACCTCATCGTCATCCCGATGTTCCTGCTGATGGGGCAGTTCGCGACGCACGGCGGGCTGTCCGCGGCGCTGTTCCGCTGCGTGCGGGCGTTCATGGGGCACTGGAAGGGCGGCATCGCGATGGCGGCGATCGGCGCCTGCGCCGGCTTCGGCGCCATCTGCGGCAGCTCGCTCGCCACCGCGGCGACGATGGGCCAGGTGACGCTGCCCGAGCTGAAGCGCGCCGGCTACGCGGGCAGCCTGTCGACGGGCGCGCTGGCCGCCGGCGGCACGCTGGGCATCATGATCCCGCCGTCGGTGCCGCTGGTCATCTACGCGATCCTGACGCAGGAGTCGATCGGCAAGCTCTTCGTCGCCGCCGTCATCCCGGGCCTGATCGCGATGGTCGGCTACATGCTGGTGATCCGGCTGATGGTGGCGCTGCGGCCCGGCATCGGCCCGGCGGGCCCGCGCGTGCCGTGGCCGCAGCGGCTGACGGCGCTGGTGGAGGTGACGCCGGTGCTGCTGGTGTTCCTCGTGGTCATCGTCGGCATCTACGGCGGCTGGGCCAACCCGACCGAGGCGGCGGCGATCGGCGCGGCGGCCTGCGGGCTGCTCGCCGTGCTGCGCGGCGGCATGCGGATGCCGGGGCTCGTCGCCAGCGCGCTCGGCACCGCGCAGGCGACGGCGATGATCTTCCTGGTGCTGCTGGGCGCCGACATGCTGAACAGCGCGCTGGCGCTGTCGCAGATGCCGGTCGAGCTGGCGGCGTGGGTCAAGCAGAGCGGGCTGTCGCCGATGCTGGTGATGATCATGATCCTGCTCATCTACGTCCTGCTCGGCTGCGTGATGGACTCGCTGGCGATGATCCTGCTGACCATCCCGATCTTCTACCCGATGGTGATGGCGCTCGACTTCCACGGCCTCACTGAGACCGACAAGTCGATCTGGTTCGGCATCCTGGCGCTGATGGTCGTCGAGATCGGGCTCGTCCATCCGCCGGTCGGCATGAACGTCTACATCATCAACCGACTGGCGAAGGACGTGCCGCTGGTGGAGACGTTCAAGGGCGTGATGCCGTTCCTCGCGTCGGACTTCGTGCGCATCGCGCTGCTGCTCGCCTTCCCCGTCATCAGCCTCTGGCTCGTCCGCGGCGCCGGGTAGGCGGCGCGCGCGGCCGGCGAGCTCCCCGCAAAGGAAAACAGCCATGGCGAGAATCGTCGGTGCGATCGCCTGCTCGCACACCCCCACCATCGGCTTCGCCTACGACAAGAACAAGCAGGACGACCCGCTCTGGGCGCCGATCTTCGAGGCCTTCGCGCCGATCCGCGCATGGCTCGCGGAGAAGCAGCCCGACGTGCTGTTCGTGATCTACAACGACCACGTCACGTCGTTCTTCTTCGATCATTACTCGGCGTTCGCCCTCGGCATCGGCGACTCCTGGCCCGTGGCCGACGAGGGCGGCGGCGCCCGCGCGCTGCCGCCGGTCCGCGGTCACCCCGGCCTTGCGCAGCACATCGGCGCATCGCTGATGGCCGACGAGTTCGACCTGTCGTTCTTCCAGGACCGTCCGCTCGACCACGGCGTGTTCTCGCCGCTGTCGATGCTGGCGCCGCACGAGCCCGGCTGGCCGATGGCGGTCGTCCCGCTGCAGGTCGGCGTGCTGCAGTTCCCCATTCCCACGGCGCGCCGCTGCTGGAAGCTGGGGCAGGCGCTGCGGCGCGCGATCGAGAGCTGCCCCGAGGATCTGTCGGTCGCGATCGTCGCCACCGGCGGGCTGTCGCATCAGGTGCACGGCGAGCGCGCCGGCTTCAACAACACGCCGTGGGACCAGCAGTTCCTCGACCTGATCGAGCGCGATCCCGAGCGGCTGGCATCGATGACGCACGCCCAGTACGCGACGCTCGGCGGCCTCGAGGGCGCCGAGGTCATCATGTGGCTGGTGATGCGCGGGGCGATGGCGGCGCGCCTGCGCTGCCTGCACCGGACGTACTACCTGCCGTCGATGGCCGGCATCGCCACCGCGATCTGGGAGAACGACGCCTGCCCCGCGCCCTGCGACGAAGGCGCGGACCAGCGCGCGCACATCGCGCACCAGCTCGCCGGCGCCGAGGCGCTGTCCGGCACCTACCCGTTCACGCTGGCGACCAGCGTCAGGGCCTACCGCATCAACAAGTTCCTGCACCGGCTGGTCGAGCCCGCGTACCGCGCGCGCTTCCTGGCCGACCCGGAGGCGATGTTCGTCGAAGCAGGCCTCACCGACGAGGAGCGCGACCTCGTCCGCCGCCGCGACTGGCGCGGGATGATCCACTACGGCGTCATCTTCTTCATGCTGGAAAAGCTCGGCGCCGTCGTCGGCACGTCGAACCTGCACATCTATGCGGCGATGCGCGGCGAGACGCTCGAGGCGTTCCAGAAGACGCGCAACGCGCCGGTGCTGTACTCGGTCGCCGGCAAGGACGCCGGCGACCTGGCGTGGGACAGCGCGACGGCCGGCAGCCGGCGATGAACCGCCGCGATCCGCCCGAGGACCTGCGCGCGCGCATGCCGGCACCCGCTGCCGGACCCGGCTCGCCGCCGCGGATGCGTCCCGGATGAGCGCCGTCCGTCCGTCCGGGCCCACCGTCGACGTCGGCCGCCTGCGGGTCGCGCTGATCGGCTACGGCGAGGTCGGCGGCATCCTTGCCCGCGCGCTGCGCGAGCGCGGGGTCGCCGCGCTGTCGACCTACGACCGCCTCTTCGACGATCCGGCGCGGCGCGACGCGATGCTTGCCCGCGTGCGCGCCGACGGCGTCGCCGCCGCGCCCGATTCGGTCGCCGCGGCGCACGGCGCCGACCTCGTCCTCTGCGCCGTCACCGCCGACCAGACGCGGGTGGCGGCAGCCGCGACGGCGCCGGGACTCGCTCCGGGAACGCCTTACGTCGATTTCAACTCGGCGTCGCCGCGGACCAAGATCGCGTGCGCCGCCGTCGTCGATGCCGCCGGGGGCCGCTACGTCGAGGCGGCGGTGATGACGTCGGTGCCGCCGCACGGCATCGGCGTGCCGATGCTCTGGGGCGGACCGTATGCGGCAGGCGTCGCGCCGCAGCTCGCGGCGCTCGGCTTCCGCGGCGCGGTCGCCGCGGACACGCTCGGCACGGCGTCGGCGATCAAGATGTGCCGCAGCGTCATCGTCAAGGGGCTCGAGGGCATCGTGATCGAGAGCTTCGCCACGGCGCGCCGCTACGGCGTCGAGCGCGAGGTGCTGGCGTCGCTCGCCGAGACGTTCCCCGGCCTCGACTGGGAGCGCAGCGGCAGCTACTTCTTCCGCCGCGTCGCCGAGCACGGGCGACGGCGGGCCGAGGAGATGCGCGAGGCCGCCGCGACCGTCCGCGAGGCGGGGCTCGCGCCGGTGATGGCGACGGCGATCGCCGAGCGCCACGCGTTCGTCGCGGACCTGGCCGAGGGCGGCGCGTTCGCGGCCCTCGATCGCGACGCCGCCGGCTGGCGCGAGCTGGCCGACGCGATCGAGCGCGCGGCCGGCGCGATCAGCGCGCCGGCACCGGTGCCGGCCGCGCAAGCAGCGGTGCCCCGGCCTCGGCGGTGAACCGGGGCGGGTTCCTCTCGCCGCCCCCGCCTCCGTTCCGACGAGCGCGCGCCCCGGTCGCCGGGAGGGTTCCAGGGCGTTCGGGGCACGGCACCGCCGGCGGCCCCGGGTTCCGCGCGGCATAATGGGAGGGTTCCTTACTTCCCCGTTTCGAGGTCGTCGATGCACACACTCTCCTCCATAGGCGTCATCGGCGCCGGCACCATGGGCAACGGCATCGCGCAGGCCTGTGCGACGTCGGGGCTCGACGTCACCATGGTCGACATCGCCGACGCCGCGGTCTTCCGCGGGGTCGCCGCGATCACCTCGAGCCTCGACCGGCTGGTGAAAAAGGAAAAGCTCTCCGCCGCCGACCGGGAAGCGGCGCTCGGCCGCGTCGTCGGCACTACCGACTACGGCCGGCTGAAGGGCTGCGACCTCGTCATCGAGGCGGCGACCGAGGACGAGGCGCTGAAGCGACGGATCCTGAAGGACGTCGACGCCGTTGCGGCGCCGGGCGCGATCATCGCGTCGAACACCTCGTCGATCTCGATCACCGCGCTCGCCGCGGCGACGTCGCGCCCCGACCGCTTCGTCGGGCTGCACTTCTTCAACCCGGTGCCGATGATGGCGCTGGTCGAGGTCATCCGCGGCCTGCAGACGACCGACGCCACCGTCGACGCGATGGTCGCGTTCGCCAAGCGGCTCGGCAAGACGCCGGTGGTGGTGAAGAACAGCCCCGGCTTCGTCGTCAACCGGCTGCTGTGCCCGATGATCAACGAGGCCGTCTTCGTGCTGCAGGAGGGCATCGCGTCGCCGCAGGACGTCGACGAGGCGATGAAGCTCGGCTGCAACCACCCCATCGGCCCGCTGGCGCTCGCCGACATGATCGGCCTCGACGTGATGCTGGCGGTGATGGAGGTGTTCGCGCGCGACTTCGGCGACGCCAAGTACCGGCCGGCGCCGCTGCTGCGCGAGATGGTCGCCGCCGGCCGCCTCGGCCGCAAGACCGGCCGCGGCTTCTACACCTACACGTAGGCGCTGCATCCGGCGGCGGCTCGATCCCGCCGCCACCTCCGCCGGCCGCGCCTGGCTTCCCCACCCCTACGCACCTCACCAACGGAACTCCGCCATGACTTTCGAAACCATCCTGCTCGAGCGCCTCGAGCCCGGCATCCGGCTCATCACCGTCAACCGGCCGAAGGCGCTGAACGCGCTGTCGCCGCAGGTGCTGGACGAGCTCGCCCGCGCCTTCGTCCACGTCAACGCCGAGGGCGACGCGCGGGTGCTGATGATCACCGGGGCCGGCGACAAGGCCTTCGTCGCCGGCGCCGACATTGCAGCGATGCGCGACATGTCGGCGATCGAGGGCCGCGAGTTCGCGCTCAAGGGCCACGCGACGCTGCGTGCGCTGGAGCTCGCGCCGTTCCCGGTGATCGCGCTGGTCAACGGCTACGCGCTGGGCGGCGGCTGCGAGCTGGCGCTGGCCTGCGACTGGATCGTCGCGTCGGACAAGGCGGTGTTCGGCCAGCCGGAGGTCAACCTCGGCATCTGTCCCGGCTTCGGCGGCACGCAGCGGCTGTCGCGGCTGGTCGGCAAGGGCATGGCGCTGGAGCTGTGCACGACGGGCCGGATGGTCAAGGCCGACGAGGCGCTGCGCATCGGGCTCGTCAACCACGTCGTCGCGCCGTCCGAGCTCGCGCACAAGGGCCTGGAGCTTGCGCGGATGATCGCGGCGAAGGGGCCGGTCGCCGTCAAGATGACCAAGCACCTGATCCAGCGCGGGCAGGACATCGACCTCGCCAACGCGAATGCGATGGAAGCCGACGTGTTCGGGCTGCTGTGCGCCAGCGACGACAAGCGCGAGGGGATGACGGCGTTCCTGGACAAGCGGACGCCGAATTTCGCGGGACGTTGAGCTGCCGGACGGTCCGCGCGCCCGCCCGCCCGCGCGGCTGGCGCCCGCCGCCCGCCGCGGCGCTCCGGGTGTTCAGTCGCTTCGCGATGGGCGCCGGCCGCGCGGGCTCCGTGTTCGCCGCCGCGGCGGTTCAGCCCTCGAAGCGGCGGAGGCCGTCCAGATCCAGGATGTGCACGCGGCCGTAGTCGACGCGCACCAGCCGCGCGTCCTCCAGCCGCTTCAGCGCCCGGTTGACGGTCTGCCGGGCGAGCCCGCCGAGGTAGCCGATCTCCTCCTGCGAGATGGCGAAGCTCGCGCCGACCACCGGGAACAGCCGCGGATTGGCCAGCGCGGCGAGGCAGCGGGCGACGCGCGCTTCGGGCGGCAGCAGCCGGTCGTGCTCGACCTGGCCGATGAACTGGCCGAGCCGCTCGTTCAGCTGCTCGAGCAGGAAGCGGTTGAACGCGATGTCGGTGTCCAGCAGCCGCAGGAAGGTCGCGCGGGGCATGAAGGCGATGCGCGACGGCCGCAGGGCGATGGCGTCGTAGCGCCAGGCGGGATCCTTCAGCACCGAGCCCTCGCCGAACCAGGCGCCGGTCGGCATCCCGGCGAAGGAGATCGTCTTGCCGCCGCGGGTCTCGGTCGCGATCTTGACCAGGCCGTCGACGACGCCGATCCAGGCGTCGACCGGCGCCCCCTTGCGGACGACGAAGCCGCCGGCCGGGACCTGCTTCTCGACGATCTCGGCGGCGAGCCGGGCGCGCGCCGGCGCCGGCATCGCCCGCGCCCACAGGCTTGCCGCCAGCGCTTCGGCCAACGTGGGGGCGGGTGCGCCCGATTGTCGCGCGGGCGACAGCTTCGGCGGGCGGGGGGCGCTAGGCTCTCGGGTCATCGGGTGAGGCGGCGGGCGCCGGGGGATGACACCGCGCGCGATGCTATTATCACTCCGGCCCCGTCAGAGGGCGCAGCACCGACGCCGGACGCGGCCGCGAAGAGCCCGCCGGCGCCTCATGGAGGAGGTACCCGGGTGGCGGTCGACACGGCGGCATTGACGACGTTTCCGCGTCTCATGCTTCACCACGCATCGGTGCGCGGCGAGCATCCTGCCGTGCGCGAGAAGGATCTCGGCATCTGGCAGACCTGGACCTGGCGGCAGGTGGCCGACGAGGTGCGCGCGCTCGCCTGCGGCCTGGCCGCACAGGGCTTCAGGCGCGGCGACCACCTCGCGATCATCGGCGACAACCGGCCCCGGCTGTACTGGGCGATGGCCGCGGTGCAGTGCCTGGGCGGCGTGCCGGTCCCGATGTACCAGGACGCGCCGGCGGCCGAGTTCACCTTCGTGCTGCAGGACGCCGGCATCGCCTACACCATCGTCGAGGACCAGGAGCAGGTCGACAAGATGCTGGAGGCGCAGCCCAACGTCCCCACGCTCAAGCACATCTACTACGACGACCCCCGCGGGCTGCGCAACTACGAGGGCGTCACCAGCTACGAGCGGCTGCAGGAAATCGGCCGCGAGTACGACGCCGCGCACCCCGGCTTCTTCGACGGCGAGGTCGCGAAGGGCGCCGAGGACGACGTGTCGGTGATGCTCTACACGTCGGGCACCACCGGCAAGCCCAAGGGCGTGTGCCAGACGCACCGCGCGTTCATCGCGTCGGCGCGCGGCGCGTGCGAGTTCGACCGCCTCACCGCCGACGACAGCATCCTGTCGTACCTGCCGATGGCGTGGGTCGGCGACCACCTGTTCTCGTTCGCGCAGCACTTCTACGTCGGCTTCACGATCAACTGCCCCGAGTCCGGCGACACGGTGATGACCGACCTGCGCGAGATCGGCCCCACCTATTACTTCGCGCCGCCGCGGGTGTTCGAGAACCTGCTGACCCAGGTGATGATCCGGATGGAGGACGCGAGCGCGATCAAGCGCAAGATCTTCCACCACTACATGGCGGTGGCCCGCCGCTGCGGCGCCGACCTGCTCGACGGCAAGCCCGTCTCCGGCGGCGACCGCTTCGACTACGCGCTCGGCAACCTGCTCGTCTACGGCCCGCTGCGCAACGTGCTCGGCATGAGCCGGATCCGCGTCGCCTACACTGCGGGCGCGGCGATCGGCCCGGACCTCTTCCGCTTCTACCGCTCGATCGGCATCAACCTGAAGCAGCTGTACGGCTCGACCGAGACCTGCGCCTACGTCTGCCTGCAGCCCGACGGCGGGGTCAAGCTCGACACCGTCGGCCTGCCGGCGCCGCAGGTCGAGGTGCGGATCGCCGACAGCGGCGAGGTGATGGTGCGCGGGCCGATGCTGCTGAAGGAGTACTACCAGCGCCCCGACGCGACCGCCGAGTCGCTCGACGCCGACGGCTGGTTCCACACCGGCGACGCCGGCTACTTCGACGAGTCCGGTCACCTCAAGATCATCGACCGCGCCAAGGACGTCGGCAAGCTCTCCGGCGGCGGGATGTTCGCGCCCAACTACATCGAGAACAAGCTCAAGTTCTTCCCGCACATCAAGGAGGCGGTGGCGTTCGGCCACGGCCGCGGCGAGGTCTGCGCTTTCGTCAACATCGACATCGGCTCGGTCGGCAACTGGGCCGAGCGGCGCGGCATCGCGTACTCGGGCTACACCGATCTCACCGGCCGCAGCGAGGTCTACGAGCTGATCCGCGGCTGCGTCGACCAGGTCAACGCCGAGCTCGCGCAGGATCCCGCGCTCGCCGATTCGCAGATCCACCGCTTCCTGGTGCTGCACAAGGAGCTCGATCCCGACGACGACGAGCTGACGCGCACGCGCAAGGTGCGCCGCAGCTTCATCGCCGAGAAGTACGGCGTGCTGATCGACGCGCTGTACGGCGGCAGGTCGGTGCAGCACATCGAGACGCTGGTCCGGTTCGAGGACGGCCGCACCGGCATGGTCTCTGCCGACCTCAGGATCGCCGAGGCGAAGACGTATCCGCCCTCGGGCCGGAAGGCGGCGTGACGCGATGAGCCTGCGGCACCGGATCGGCGAGCCCATCCTCAAGCTCGACCGCATCTCGCTCGCCTTCGGCGGCGTCAAGGCGCTGACCGACATCAGCTTCGACGTCCGCGAGCACGAGATCCGCGCGATCATCGGCCCCAACGGCGCCGGCAAGAGCTCGATGCTCAACGTCATCAACGGCGTGTACCGGCCGCAGCAGGGCGTCATCACCTTCCGCGGACAGCAGCGGCGCGACATGGACACCCACGACGCGGCGACCCAGGGCATCGCGCGGACGTTCCAGAACATCGCGCTGTTTCGCGGCATGACGGTGCTCGACAACATCATGACCGGGCGCAACCTCAAGATGAAGTCGTCGATACTGGCGCAGGCGCTGTGGGTGGGCCCGGCCCGGCGCGAGGAAATCGCCAACCGCAGGAAGGTCGAGCAGGTGATCGACTTCCTCGAGATCCAGCACATCCGCAAGACGCCGGTCGGCCGGCTGCCGTACGGCCTGCAGAAGCGCGTCGAGCTCGCCCGCGCGCTGGCGGCCGAGCCGTCGATGCTGCTGCTCGACGAGCCGATGGCCGGGATGAACGTCGAGGAGAAGCAGGATATGTGCCGCTTCATCCTCGACGTCAACGAGCAGTACGGCACGACGATCGTTCTGATCGAGCACGACATGGGCGTCGTGATGGACATCTCCGACCGGGTCGTCGTCCTCGACTACGGCAAGAAGATCGGCGACGGCACGCCCGACGAGATCCGCGCCAACCAGGCGGTGATCGACGCCTACCTCGGCGTCGCCCACTAGAGGATCGCGGACCATGTCCTTCTTCCTCGAAGTCCTGATCGGCGGCCTTCTCTCGGGCGTGATGTACTCGCTGGTCGCGCTTGGCTTCGTCCTCATCTACAAGGCGTCGGGCGTGTTCAACTTCGCGCAGGGCGCGATGGTGTTCTTCGCCGCGCTGACCTTCGTCGGCGTCACCGAGCTCGGGCTGTCGCCGTGGCTCGCGTTTCCCGTCACCCTCGCGATCATGGTCGTCCTCGGGCTGCTGACCGAGCGGATCGTGCTGCGGCCACTGGTCAACCAGCCGCAGATCACGCTGTTCATGGCGACGATCGGCCTCGCCTTCTTCATCGAGGGCCTCGCCCAGATGATGTGGGGCGCCAACGTGCGCGGGCTCGACCTCGGGCTGCAGGACGAGCCGCTGGCGTGGGTGTCCGAGCGCTTCGGCATGAGCATCTCCAAGTTCGACCTCGCCGCCGCTGGCGTGGCGGCGATCCTGGTCACGTCGCTGGCCCTGTTCTTCAGCCGCACGCGCATCGGCCGGGCGCTGAGGGCGGTGGCCGACGACCACCAGGCGGCGCTCGCCATCGGCATCCCGCTGCAGCAGATATGGGGCATCGTCTGGGGCGTGGCCGGCTTCGTCGCGCTGGTCGCGGGCCTGCTGTGGGGCGCCCGCAACGGCGTGCAGTTCGCGCTGACCTTCGTCGCGCTGAAGGCGCTGCCGGTGCTGATCCTCGGCGGCTTCGAGTCGGTGCCCGGCGCGATCGTCGGCGGGCTCATCATCGGCGCCACCGAGAAGCTGGCCGAGGTGTACTTCGGACCCTACGTCGGAGGGGGCATCGAGGGCTGGTTCCCGTACGTCCTCGCCCTGGTCTTCCTGCTCGTGCGGCCGGAAGGCCTCTTCGGCGAGAAGATCATTCGCCGCATCTAAATAGGGTCAGACTCGACTTTTCTCCCTCACGTCCGGTCCACGCCCCCCCAATCTCCCCAAAGTCGAGTCTGACCCCACTTAAATGTTCTACCGCGAAGCCGGCCAGTTCAAGACCAACTACATCGATGATGCGGCGATCTTTCCGATCCGCCAGGATCGGATCGGCATCGCGATCATCATGGCCATCGCCTTCGTCGTCGTGCCGCTGTTCGCGACGCCGTACCTCTTCTCCGCGATCCTGATTCCCTTCCTGATCCTCGCGCTCGCGGCAATCGGGCTCAACATCCTGACCGGCTACGCGGGCCAGCTGTCGCTCGGCCACGCGGCGTTCATGGCCATCGGCGCGTTCGCGTCGTACAACTTCATGCTGCGCATCCCGGGCATGCCGATCCTGCTGGCGTTCATCGGCGGGGGGCTGATGGCCGCCGGCGTCGGCATCCTGTTCGGCCTTCCCAGCCTGCGCATCCGCGGCTTCTACCTGGCGGTGGCGACGCTGGCCGCGCAGTTCTTCATCGTCTGGTGCCTGGCCAAGGTCGGCTGGTTCTCCAACTACAGCTCGTCCGGCGTCATCACCGCGCAGCAGGTCGTCATCTTCGGCTACACCTTCGACACGCCGACGTCGAAATACCTGCTGGTGCTGGTGATCGTCTGCGTGATGGCGCTGGCGGCGAAGAACCTCGCGCGCAGCAACATCGGTCGCTCGTGGATGGCGGTGCGCGACATGGACGTCGCCGCCGAAGTGATCGGCATCCGGCTGATGCCGGCCAAGCTCACGGCGTTCGCGATCAGCTCGTTCTACGCCGGCGTGGCCGGCGCGCTCTACGCGTACATGTACCTGGGCACGGTCGAGCCCGAAGCCTACAACCTCGACCTGTCGTTCCGCATCCTGTTCATGATCATCATCGGCGGCGTCGGCACCATCCTGGGCTCGTTCCTCGGCAGCGCGTTCATCGCGCTGCTGCCGATCGTGCTCAGCCTGCTGGTCGACTTCCTCGATTCGACGCTGCACCTCTCGGTGCCGAAGAGCGTCACGTCGAACCTCGAGCTGATGGCGTTCGGGGGGCTGATCATCTTCTTCCTGATCGTCGAGCCGCACGGCCTGGCACGGCTGTGGCAGATCGGCAAGGAAAAGCTGCGCCTATGGCCGTTCCCGCACTGATGGTGCGCCGCAGCACGGCGGCCCGGAAACGCGCTGTCGCCTGCCCGCATCCCGTCGAATACGATTGACACGAAGTTACGAGTCACGAATGCTGTCCAATCCATCGCTCCGTTCCGGGGACGATCTGCAAGGAGGAGAACCATGAAGTCGATCAAATCGGCCCTGCTGGGCCTCACGATGCTCGGCGTCGCGTCGACCGCGATGGCGCAAAGCGAGCAGTTCATCCCGATCCTGTCGTATCGCGTCGGTCCGTACGCGGCGGGCGGGTCGGGTTACTTCGGCGGCACCATCGACTACTTCAACCTCATCAACGCGACCGGCGGCATCAACGGCGTCAAGCTGGCGTGGGAGGAGTGCGAGACCGAGTACAACGCGTCTCGCGGCGTCGAGTGCTACGAGCGCCTCAAGAAGAAGGGCGGCGGCGCGACGACCGTGGAGCCGCTGTCGACCGGCATCGCCTACGGGCTGCTCGACCGCGTCGCGCAGGACAAGATCCCGATGACGACGTTCGGCTACGGCAGCGCCAACGCGGCCGACGGCAGCGTGTTCAACTGGGTGTTCCCGGTCGGCACCAGCTACTGGAGCCAGGCGGCGGCGATGGTGCAGTACCTCGGCCAGAAGGAAGGCGGGCTCGACAAGCTCAAGGGCAAGAAGATCGTCCACCTCTACCACGACTCGGCGTTCGGCAAGGAGCCGATCCCGGTGTTCGAGGCGCTGGCGGCCAAGCACGGCTTCGAGCTCATGAAGCTGGCGGTCGCGCATCCGGGCAACACGCAGGAGTCGCAATGGCTGCAGATCCGCCAGGCGAAGCCCGACTACGTGATCCTGTGGGGCTGGGGCGTGATGAACCCGACCGCGCTCAAGGCGGCGGCCAAGGTCGGCTACCCGCGCGAGAAGATGCTCGGCGTCTGGTGGGCGGGCTCGGAGGAGGACGTCATTCCCGCCGGCGACGCCGCCAAGGGCTACGTCAGCGCCGCGTTCTCGGCGCCGGGGACCAACTTCCCGGTCATGCAGGACATCCAGAAGAAGCTCTACGCCACCGGCAAGGGCAACCTCGAGGATCCGTCCCGCCAGGGCTCGATCTATCACACCCGCGGCGTGGTGTACGGCATGGTGATCGTCGAGGCCATCCGCAAGGCGCAGGAGAAGTACGGCAAGGGCAAGGTGATGACGGGCGAGCAGGTGCGCTGGGGCCTCGAGCACCTCGACCTGTCGGAAGCGCGCATCAAGGAGCTCGGCGCCGCCGGCATGTTCCCGCCGATCAAGACGAGCTGCGCCGACCACGAAGGCTCCGGCATGGTCCGCTTCCAGCAATGGGACGGCAAGGGCTTCAAGGCGCTGACGCCGTACATGGCCGGCGACAAGGCGTTCATCCGCAAGATGGTCGACGAAAGCGCCGCCAAGTACGCCGCGGAGAAGAAGATCACGCCGCGCGACTGCGCCAAGGAGGGTTGATCCTTCGCGCCGGCCGGGGCCGTTCGTCCCGGCCATTGCGACGGATCAACTCGTCGAATTCGAGCGTCGGCAGGACACCGCCGCCGCTCAATTCGACGGCCGGGTTCGAGCGTCAGCGATACGGCTGCCGACGCTCGACCCGGCGCACACCGCCCGGGTGTGGTCCGGGCGGGTTCGTGCAAGGGTCCCGCGGGGCCCTTGCACGAGCCGGAATCCAGCGAAAGACCATGTCGACCCACGCCTCTCCTTCGACCTCCGATGCCGCCACCGTGCCGGTGGAGCCGACGTACCTGTCGGTCAACAACATCGAGGTCATCTACGACCACGTGATCCTGGTGCTCAAGGGCGTCTCGCTCGAGGTGCCCGAGGGCGGCGTGGTCGCGCTCCTCGGCGCCAACGGCGCGGGCAAGAGCACGACGCTGAAGTCGATTTCCAACCTGTTGCGCGCCGAGCGCGGCGACGTCACCAAGGGCACGATCGAGTTCAAGGGCCAGCGCGTCGACCGCCTGACCACGAACGAGCTGGTGCGCATGGGGGTGTGCCAGGTGATGGAGGGCCGCCACTGCTTCCAGCACCTCACCGTCGAGGAGAACCTCCTCACCGGCGCCTTCACCCGCAAGGTCACGCGCGCCGAGCTCAAGGCCGAGCTCGAGCGCGTCTACCACTACTTCCCGCGGCTGAAGCAGCGGCGCAGCAGCCAGTCCGGCTACACCTCGGGCGGCGAGCAGCAGATGACCGCCGTCGGCCGCGCGTTGATGGCGCACCCGTCGATGATCCTGCTCGACGAGCCGTCGATGGGCCTGGCCCCGCAGATCGTCGAGGAGATCTTCGAGATCGTCCGCGACCTGAACCAGAAGGAGCGCGTGTCGTTCCTGCTGGCCGAGCAGAACACGATGGTCGCGCTGCGCTACGCGAACTACGGCTACATCCTCGAGAACGGCCGCATCGTGATGGACGGCAAGGCCGCGGACCTCGCGCAGAACGAGGACGTCAAGGAGTTCTACCTCGGGCTGTCGACGGCGGGGCGGAAGTCGTTCCGCGACGTCAAGCACTACCGCCGGCGCAAGCGCTGGCTGGCCTGACGTGGGCGCCCATTTCGACACGCTGGAAACGCGCGACCCCGAGGTGCGCGAGCGCGCGACGCTCGCGCTGCTGCCCCGGCGGATCGCCCACGCGAAGGCGCGGGCCCCGGCGTTCGCCCGCATCCTCGGCGGCATCGACGCCACGGCGGTAACGTCGCGCAGCGCGCTCGCGGCCGTGCCGGTCACCCGCAAGTCGGAGCTGCTCGACCTGCAGAAGGCGGCGCGCCCGTTCGGCGGCTTCGCGGCATCGGGGTGGGGCGCGGTCAGGCGCGTGTTCTCGTCGCCGGGCCCGATCTACGAACCCGAAGGCGCCGCGCCGGACTGGTGGCGGCTCGCCCGCGCGCTGTTCGCCGCGGGGTTCCGCCCCGGCGACCTCGTCCACAACTGCTTTGCGTACCATTTCACGCCGGCGGGCTCGATGCTGGAGACCGGGGCCCACGCGCTCGGCTGCGCGGTGTTCGCCGGCGGCATCGGCCAGACCGAGCAGCAGGTGCAGGCGATGGCGGAACTGCGGCCTGCGGGCTACGTCGGCACGCCGTCGTTCCTGAAGATCATCCTCGAGAAGGCCGACGAGCAGGGCGTCGCGCTGCCGAGCCTCGTCAAGGCGCTGGTGTCCGGCGAAGCGTTTCCGAACTCGCTGCGCGACCAGCTCGCCGGCCGCGGCATCGCCGCGTACCAGGTGTACGCGACGGCCGACCTCGGCAACATCGCGTACGAGTCGCCGGCGCGGTCGGGCCTCGTCGTCGACGAGGGCGTGCTGGTCGAGATCGTCCGCCCCGGCACCGGCGACCCGGTTGCCGACGGCGAAGTCGGCGAGGTCGTCGTCACCGCGCTCGCCAACGACGACTACCCGCTGATCCGCTTCGGCACCGGCGACCTGTCGGCGTTCCTTCCCGGACCCTCGCCCTGCGGCCGCACCAACGCGCGGCTCAAGGGCTGGCTCGGCCGCGCCGACCAGACGACCAAGATCAAGGGCCTGTTCGTCCATCCTTCCCAGGTGGCGGCGATCGTCAGGCGCCATCCGGAAATCGCGAAGGCGCGGCTCGTCGTCGACAACCCCGGCGGCAACGACCGGATGACGCTGCACGTCGAGAGCCCCGGCGCAAAGTCGCTGCCGGCCGACGCGATCGTCGCGTCGATCCGCGACGTGACCAAGCTGCGCGGCGAGGTCGTGTTGCGCGACCCCGGCGCGCTGCCCAACGACGGCAAGGTCATCGACGACCTGCGCAAGTACGACTGACGGGCGCCTGCGTTCGCCGGGCCCGATCGGGCCGCGCTACGGTCTCCCGAGGCGCGCCGCCGGACTTCAGCGCGGCGGCGCCCACGCCACCGGCCGCTCCGATGCGAGGGCTCGCCGGACCGTGCCCGCTGCGGTGCGCGCGTCGGCGTCCTCCAGCAGCGCGGCGAACAGCACGCGCTCGGAAAACGGCGCATCCGGACCCGGCCGCGCGGCTTCGATCCGGCGCCGGGTATCGGCGTCGACGACGCGGAATTCGGCGACGCGATAGGCCGGCGCCGACGCGCCGGTGCCGCGACCGCGGACGGCCCAGTAATACGTCTGTCCCGGCTGCAGCTGGACGGCGGCGGGCAGGCGCAGCTCGGTGTCGGCGGTTTCGGCCAGCAGCAGCTTCTGGCCCGCCTGGTCGACGAGCTCGAACTGGTAGCTCGCGCCGTCGCCGTACGAATCCCACGCAAAGCGGACGTCGTTGTCCAGCACGGCCTCGTTGACCGGCGTCAGCAGCGTCGGGCGCCCGCCGCCGCGCATGACGATGCCGCCCTGCGCGACGCGATCGGTGCGCAGCCGCACGTCGCGCAGCGGCGCCGCGACCGCGCGCTTCTGCGGCGCAGGCGCGCCGTCCTGCGCTTCCGGCGCGACCGGGGTCACGCGCCAGCGGCCGGGCCCCTTGAGGAGGTATTCGCTGCCGTCGGCCAGCAGGAACAGCGTGACCTGGCCGTTTGCCGCCACCTGCACGATGCGGCCCGCGGCCACCTCGGCCAGCAGCTTGACCGGCTCGGCGCCGGGGGCGAGCGTGCTGTCGCCGATGACGTCGGTGACCAGCGCCGCCGGCGCCGCGTGCGCGGTCCCGACGGCGAGCGCCAGCGCGAACACGAGGCCGGCGAAGACCGCGCGCAGCGGACGGGCATGGTGAGCAGCAGTGTTCATGGTCGATGGCCCCGCATCCGGATTCGTCCCCGCCACGGGACGTGCCGCCATCGTAGCGCCGATGGCGCGATCCTGCGGCGCGCGGATCCGACGCGCCGCGGACCGAATATTCACGCCCCCGGCCGCCACCCGAACACGGCGACCGCCGCGTGGTCGCGTACGGGAGCGTCGCCGAGGGGCGTCCAGCGGTGGGCGGCGCTCGCGGCGGCGCCGGGCGCCCCGCTGCCGGTCCTGCCGCCGCCGGTTGTGCCACCCCCCGTTGCAGCGGCTGCTCGCTCCGTCGAGCCCGACGGCTCGCGGCCCGACGGTCGGCCGGCGCGCTCGACCACCTCGGCGGTCGCGACCAGCGGATACCCGCGGGCCTTGGCCACCTCCTGCAGCCGCGCGGCGACGTTGGCCGCGTCGCCGATCGCCGTGTAGTTGTAGCGCTCCGGCGAGCCGACGTTGCCGACGACGGCGTCACCGCAGGCGAGCGTGACGCCGATCGCCAGCGGTGCGCTGCCCTCGGCGACGAGCTCGCGGTTGAGCGCCGCGAGCGCGGCGAACATCGCGTGCGCGGCGGCCACGCCCGCGCCGGCCGGGTTGTCGAGGCGCGCCGGCGCGCCGAACACCGCCATCAGGCCGTCGCCGCGGAAGTTGTCGACGGTTCCGCCGTGCTCGTGCAGCGCCGGGGTCACCGCCGCGAAGTAGCGGTTGAGCAGCGCCAGCACGTCCTCCGGCGGCACCGTTGCCGACAGCGCGACGAAGCCGCGGATGTCGGCGAACAGGAAGCACAGGCCGCGCCGCCCGCGGCGCGCGTCGTCCTCCAGCCTGCCGGCGAGGATCGCCTGCAGCACCGCGGGGCTCACGTAGCCGCCGAACAGCGCGGTCAGCCGCGCCCGGTCGCGGCGCACGCGCCAGGCCTCGAGCGCGCTCCGCGCCGCGGTCGCCGTCAGCGCGACGCGCGCCGCGGCCCCCAGCGGCAGCTCGACGCCGCCGCGCAGCAGCCACAGGGACAGCGCGAACGCGAACACCCCCAGCACGGCGAACACGCCGATGCGCAGCCGCCACGTCGGCACGAACCACAGCGACGCCGCGAGCACCAGCAGCAGCAGCTGGACGACGGCGGGTGCCGGCCGGATCGATGCGCCGGCGAGCTGGGTCGCCAGTGCCTGCGCGTGCACGTAGACGCCCGGAACGTCGAGGGAGTCGCTGCCGCGCGCCAGCGGCACCGGCTGCCGCTTGAGGTCGTCGTGCGGCAGCACCGAGCCGACCAGCACGTACTTGCCGCCGAACGCCGCGGCGAGCCGCGCGGTGTCGCCGGCCTCGTGCCAGGCGATCACGTCGGCGAGCGGAACGTAGCCGAAGCCGTTGCCCAGCGCGTACTGGATGCGGCCGGGGGTCGGCACCTGGCCGCCGATCGCCGTGAGCCGGCCGACCAGGGTCGCCACCTGCTCGCCGTTTGCGCCCAGGCGATCGTCGAAGCGGCGGATGCGGCCGTCGTCGTCCAGCGGCAGCAGCGCGACGTCCTGCCCGGTCGCGCCGGCGGCGGCGAGCAGCGGCGGATGCACGCGACGCAGCGTGCCGTCGTCGTGCGTGGTCACGCCGGCGATGATCGGCGCGACGCGCTTCAGCGCGATCAGCCCTGCCGCCAGCGCCGCGTCGCTGCCCGGCGCAAAGGCGTCGAACGAGCGCTCGGGCAGCACGACGTCGAGCCCGACCGCGCGCGGCTTCGCGGCGGCGAGCGCCGTCAGTGCCCGTCCCAGCGCGCGATGGTAGAGGGCGATGGGTTCCGGCACCGCCGCGAGCGATGCGTCGTCGATGCCGACGATCGCGATGTCGTCGGCACGCGGCAGCGGCGCGTGGCGCGCCAGCACCGCGAACTTGGCGTCGAGCACCGCGAGGTCGAGCGAGCGCATGCCGGGGACGTACGACAGCGCCCAGCCCGTCGCGACCAGCGCCAGGCCGACCGCGACGTTGCCGCGCCAGCCGGCAAGCCACCGGGCGAGGCCGTCGAGCGGGGCGGCCCGCGCGGTGGCGGGCGGGGGAGCGGGAGTCACGGGACGCGGTCGCGTGCGCCGCCGACGCGGCGTGCGCGGCGACTATAGCACCGGGGTGCGGGCCGGGCGTGCTAGGATTTCCATCGTACCCTGGCGCAGGCAGGCCGGGGACCGGCGGGTGCGTTGCGCGCGCCCGCCTGCGCGACCCGGGCCCCGAGCCCGTGCCGCGCTTCCTGGGGGATCGTCCTTGTCCGCACCGCCGCCTGCTCCCGCTGCCGACCCGCTGGCGCCGCTCGCCGAGGCGACGCTGCGCGCGATCGCCGCGTCCGGCGTCGTGCGCAGCTTCCCCCGGAACGCGGTGCTGATCAACGAGGGCGACACCGGGGATTCGCTGTTCATCCTGCTGAGCGGCCGCGTCAAGGTCTACGCCAGCAATGAGGCGGGCAAGGAGTTCGTCATCGACTTCTACGGACCCGGCGAATACGTCGGCGAAATGTCGCTCGACGGCTCGCCGCGGTCGGCGTCGGTGATGACGGTCGAGCCGACGACCTGCGCGATCGTTGCCCGCGCCAACTTCCGCGAGTTCGTCGCCGGCCATCCGGACTTCGCGTTGCACCTGATCGAGAAACTGATCCACCGCACGCGACGCGCCACCGACAACATGAAGAGCCTTGCGCTGTCGGACGTCTACGGCCGCGTGGTCCGGCTGGTCAACACGCTGGCCGTCCCCCAGGCCGACGGCAGGCTCGTCGTGCCCGAGAAGCTGACGCAGCAGGACATCGCCGAACGCGTCGGCGCGTCGCGCGACATGATCAGCCGGCTGATGAAGGACCTCGTCGCCGGCGGCTATCTCGCCGTCGAGGACCGGACCATCGTCGTCCTGCGCAAGCTGCCGCTCGCCTGGTAGCGCTTGCCCGCGGGCCCCGTCCGGGGCCGTGAATTTTCCGCAGTTGCGCGCCGCCTTTGTCAGGCGCGCCGCGCCGTCTCCCCGCCTAGAGTTCGAATCACCGGCCGCGATCGCAGTGCGCCGCCGGAACTCCGGCGCCGCAGGCCCGTCGCCCTCCCGCCGGACTCCGCCGCTTCCGTCCCGTGAGGTGTCCGATGAATCCTTCGCCGCCGCAGCTGCCAGGACGCGCGCCGGGCTCGCCGCGCTTGCGCTCGCCGCCGTGCTGGTCGCTGCCGTCCCCGCCGCTGCGGGTGCGGGCCCCGCCGCCGAGCCGGGCGCCGCCGCCGCTGCGCTGGCGTCGCGCTACGGCGGACTGGCCGGCGCGCTCGCGCAGAGCCCGTTCGGCATGCCGCTGGTCGTCCGTTCGCGCGACGAGGGCGCGCTCGCCGAGGGCGAGATCCTCGGCCTGGTGCCGCATTCGTACCCGGCGATTGCCGCCGCGTTCGCTTCGCCGCGCGCGTTCTGCGACGTCGCGGCGCTGCACCCGAACGTCAAGGGCTGCGCGCACGCCCGCGCCGGTGGCGAGGACCGGATCACGCTGTACGCCGGGCGCAAGCATTACGAGCCCGCCGGCAGCGCGTACACGCAGGAATTCGTCCGCGTCGGCGCGCGAGGCCGGCGACGGCTATCTGCGGCTGGTGCTGCGCTCGCCCGACGGACCGCTCGGCACGCGCGACTACGTCTTCACGCTGGAGGCGATGCCGGCCGGGGACGCGACGTTCATCGCCGTCCGCTACGCGTACCGGCCGTCGCTCGCCAGCCGCGCGGCGACCGCCGGCTACCTGGCGACGGCCGGCAGCGGCAAGACCGGATTCTCGACCGGCGATGCCGGCGCGGGTGGCGGCCCGGCTCGCGGTGTGCGCGGCGTGGTCGAGCGCAACGCAATGCGCCACTACCTCGCGCTGATCGCCGTGCTCGACACCGGCGCAGTGGCGGAACCGGCGCGCGCCGCGGCGCGCCTCGACCGCTACTACACGCTGACCGACCGCTTCGCCACCCAGCTGCGCGAATACGACCGTGCCGAGTACGTCGCGATCAAGACCCGCGAATTCACCGAGCAGCGCGAACGCGACCGCGGCCGCGGCGACTGAATCGCCCCTTCCTTGAACGCTTTGGGAAGGAACGTCACTGAAAAACAACGAGGGTCGGCGTCCCGCTGTCTTTCCACAAGGCCGGGGCACCGAGTCGAAGTCGCAGAGCTTCCAGTGGCCGCTGTCGGCAGAACGCCAATGGGTCGCACGCGAGGCAGGCACTTAGGCAGCCTTGGGACGGGCCGCCGTCAATCATGTCGACTGCCGAGAGTGACGGTTCACGACCCACACCGGCCGGACAGACTTCCTTAAAGCGGACGTACAACGATCCACGTTACGGCCGAAGAATGGCGAGTTCCGTGAAAGCCGCTGGCGATGCGTGACGTTCGATCGCTGGTTTACCTGGTCCACGCGCAGCAGAAGTGATGGCGGAATCGTGATTCCGAGGGCTTTCGCGGCTTCAGATCGATCCGAACCATCCCAAATCCGAGGGGCTCCTAATCTAGAGCGCGGCGATCGACGGGCCGGCTGGGTCGCCGAGCCACGCTTTGGCGTACGCGCGACGAGTGCGCCTCTCGGCGGCGGCGTCACCCTTCCGATGGTACGTCTCCACGAGCCCCGCCAGCGCCCAGCCGTTGCCGCGCACGCGCGACAGCGATTCCCGGAACGCTCTTTCCGCGTCGTCGAGCTTGCCTTGCCGCAGGTAGACCGAGCCCAGCGACTGGCGGATCGGGTAGTACCAGTAGGGTGGCTCCATGTAGGCGAGCGCGTCCTCGACCGCGATCGCCTCCTCGTAGGCCTTCGCCGCCCCGGGGAGATCGCCTTGCGCGTCGGCGAGGCGTGCGATCGCGACTAAGCGCGCGGTCTGCACGATCTCCTTGCCCGGCACCGCCCAGTCGGTGTAGGGCTTGAAGTCGGCCTTCTGCTCGATCGCGGCGATGGCGTCGATCTCGCGTTGTGCGCCGGTCGCGTCCTTCTTCGCCGCGAAGGCGAGCGCGCGTGCGTAGTGCGCCAGCGCCGACACCAGCACCTGCTCCTTTGGCGGTGCGTTCAAGGCGAGGATCGCCTCGGGCGCGCTGAAGAGCGCGTGGGCCAGGTAAGGTGCGGCCTTGATGGGTTCCAGCACCGCGAACTGCGCGATCACCGTGTCGGACAGCGATGCGTCGAGCTTGCCCGCGGCATCGATCGCGGTCGGGCCGTCGCCGCCCATCTGCGCCGAGACCAGCATGAAGTGGATGTTGTGTGGGTAGTAGGCTGACTTGTACATCGGGTCCGAGGGCGAGGTGCTGAAGTACTGCTCGTCGACGGCCATCGCGCGCTTGTTGATTTCCAGCGACTCCTTGTACAGGCCGACGCGGTAGAAGATGTGGGCCGGCATGTGCACGATGTGGCCCGCACCCGGTATCAACGCGGCCAGCCGTCGCGCGTGCGGCAGCGCGCGATCAGGCTTCGTCGAAGCCTCGACCGCGTGGATGTAGAGGTGGATCGCTCCCGGGTGATTTGGATTGCGTGCGAGCACCTTCTCCAGCGCCGCGAGCAGCTCGGCGGCGCGGCCCTTGGGTTTCGTGCCCCCCGCCTCCCAGTAATCCCAGGCCTGCGTGTCCATCACGGACTCGGCGTAGAGCGTGAGCACCGTGTCGTCGCCCGGATACTTCTCGGCCACGGACTTCATCGCGTCGGCGAAGGCCGCGTCGAGCGCGGCGCGCTCGGCCTTCGGGTCCGCCGAGTAGCGCTTCTGGAGAGCCGCGATCAACGCACGATCCTTCGCCGGCGCGCCGGGCGCCAATTCGACTGCCTTGGCAAGCGCGGCAAGCGCCGGCGCCGCCGCCTCGGGCATCATCGGCGCGTTGATGTTCGGCCCGAGCACGAGCGCCTCACCCCACCAGGCCATCGCGAGCTTCGGGTCTGCCTTCTGCGCAGCCTGGAAGGCGCGCTGCGCCTCGGCGTGGTTGAACGCGAAGGCCCAGCGGATGCCCTGGTCGAAGTAGGCCTGCGCCTTCGCGTTGCGCGTTCCCACCTTGAAGGACAGCGTGCCCAGGTTGTCGTACAGCGGTACTTCGCCGCCCGCGGCCTGCATCGGCTGCGGCTTGAAGGGTTTGGTCTCGGCTTGCGCGAGGATCAGCTTCTGAAGCAAGGGCGGACGTCCGGCCGGCGGTCCGCAGAACGCCCCGCCGTCGAGCAGCGGATCGAACTCGTCTTTGCCGCCAACGCCGGCGGCGGGCGTGAGCGCCAACGCGCCGACCACGGCAAGGGCCAGTGTCATGCGCAAGTCATTCGCCTTCATGGGTGCTCCTTTCGCAGTGCAGCGGTCGAACGCAGCGACGGATCGGTTACGACGCCTTATCCTTTGCGCATCCTACGACTGCTGTCAAGTACGAGTGAGCCCGTCTTCGCCCGAGGACCGCAACCCCAATTGACACGGATTGATGCAGGCCAACGCTTCGCGAGCTGAGAACGCTTGCGCGGCGCCTCGGTTCAACCCGGATGACGAACAGGCATTCCAACCGAAGCCAAGCGCCAATCGATCAGGGTAGAGAGACTCGAGGGCTCCTGTGGAGCGAATTGAGAGAAGGCGACGAGCGGCTGCTCTTGGCCGGGTGCCCCGATGTCTTCGGACCCTGTCCGACTCTTTGCGGCTGTTAATCGTTTGTGCCAGTCGACGTTCGGAGCCTCAAGGTCTGCGGAGCCTGACTCAGGCTGTCCAGCGCACCAGCGTCACTAGCAGTACCAAGATGCCAAGGCCCAGGTTGATTGAAACCCAACGGCCAATCTGTGCCAGGGCCGCACCACCGGCGGTCCACTCGGACGCCGCAACGGCCCGGCCGAGCCTCTTGTGGAGCACGAAGCGGATGTGCATGAAGATTGCCACCATCGCGACGCCAAGCACCGCCATGATGGTCCAGGCCAGCGGCATCTCGAAGCTGCCACCGGATTGCACCACCTGCTTGGCCACGCGGCCCAGCATCCATACACCGCTGACCAGTGTCGCCAACGAGGCTGCAAGCACGGCTTGGAAGAAACGGCCGAGCACATCGTGCATTACGCGCAGCCGTACCGCCGGTTCGAGCTGAGCGACGGCGGGGCGCAGGAAGAAGTGCGCAAACACCATGCCGCCGATCCACACGATGATGGACAGCACATGCAGAGTCTTGAGGGTTGCGTAGATCGTTAAATAAGCCCGTTCACGTTGAAACCTAGCGCGTGATCCATTCGCTGCCCCAGATCCACGCCATCAGCATCATGCCCGCGGTGACGAACAGCGCCAGCCCCGCCATGGCCTGCCCAAAGACCGCGGCCACGCCATCGCGAAACACCAGCCCCAACCCGATAAGCATCATCGCCAGTGCCGTCAGCAGGTTGCCGAAGGGAATCGGCAACACGACGATGACGGCCATCAACCCAATCGCGACGGCGGCCCATGACCGTCTGTCCGCGGATGCCAGATGGCTCAGCCGGACCCTGGCGAAGCGTCCGGCCATGGAATAGGCAGACGCAATCAGGCCCAGCACGCGCTGCGCCGAGCGGCGGGAGTGCTCGAGTTCGGCCGCCCGCTGGGGAGGGCATGCTGAGGAGTGGCCCCGCAACATCGCTGCCGCCAGCGCCGCCATCCCCAGGCCGAGCACCGTGCCCACGCCCGGCACGGGCAGGAGGCAAGGCGCTGCCATCAGCAGCAGCAAGGTGCCGTGTGCCGCGTGCCCGTGGGCTTGCGCCAGCGTCTGCATCGACACCCGCTCGGTGGGTAAGGGTCGCGGCTGTTTCGCGCAAGATCTGCACGAGGGGCTCCGTCATGTAGCCGCAACGACAGCGTGCTGCCCGCGCATCTTCCACGGCGACACCGGCACACCACCGGCTTTGGCGACGATGCTGGCGCGATAGTTCGCTGGCGCGTTGGGCGCGCGCTTGGTTTCCCAGACGCTGAGTCGCTGTCGATACGCCTCTTCAACGCCTTCCTGCAAGGCATGGATGCGAGCGAGCAGTTTGTCGGGAGAGCTCATCGACTCACCGCTCGCCGGCTGCGGCCGGACGGCGGATCATCACCACCACCAGTGTCACCACGGTCAGTGGCACGACGAAGCCGAGCATCAGGCCTGAGAAACCCTGCAGCGCGTCGTGCTGCTGCGCGGCCAGGATCAGGTAAGCCACGTAGGCGACGTAATAGCCGAGGAAGACGCCGCCTTCCCAGCGCGCAATCTCGCGGCCGGTCATGAAAACCGGCAGGCACGCCAGCGCCACTGCCAGCATGATCCAGATGTCGAAGGCCAGCAGCGACGGCGCCATGGCCAAGCCAACGTCACCCGATACCAGGCCCGACAGGCCCAGACAGCCAAGGATGTTGAAGGTGTTGCTGCCGACTACGTTGCCCACCGCAATGTCGCGCTCGCCTTTGATTGCCGCAGTGATGCTGGTGGCGACCTCGGGCATGCTGGTGCCGGCGGCGACGATGGTCAGGCCAATGACCAGGTCGCTCACGCCCATCGCCTTGGCGAAGTTCACCGAGGCCTGCACGAGGTAATCGGACCCGAACACCAGTGCCGCCAAGCCGGCGCCAATCAGCAGCAGCTGCACGGGCAGCCGGCTGTCCCAGGCACCGGCTTCGGCGAGCTTGATCTCGTCCGCGTACTCGTCCTTGGCGGCCCGTGTTTCGCGCCGCGACTGCACGACGAGGAACATCGTGTACGCCAAGAGCAGCACAAAGAGAAAGCTACCGTCGAAGAACGACAGTCGGCCGTCCAGCCCCAGAGCCAGCAGCAGCAGGCTGGCGCCGATCATGATGGGCACCTCCTGGCGGATCAGCTGGATGTTCACGATCAGCGGCGTGATCAGCGCGCTGACGCCGAGGATGAACAGCACGTTGAAGATGTTGCTGCCGACGACGTTCCCGATGGCGATGTCGTCCCGCCCATCGAGCACGGCACCGACGCTGACCGCGACCTCGGGTGCGCTGGTGCCGAAGGCGACGATGGTGAGTCCAACGACGAGCGGGCTGATGCCGAACGAAAGGGCCAGCTTGGACGCGCCGCGCACCAGCACGTTGGCACCGATGACCAGCAGGATCAGGCCGCCAAGAAACATGAGCATGTTCATCACAGGGCACTGTAGCGACAAACATCTGCCCACCGCAAGCCGGTCCGCCACATGTGCGCCTCAGCGGTCAGCCTCAGCGCCGGTCTCAGGACCGGACGTGAGCGCCCGGCGCAGCGCTGCGGTCGCGCCTGGACAGCCCCGGGCAGCAACATGCCCGTGGGCCGGGGCCCTCGCCATCGCAACACCTGCCCGATCGGACCCGTGAGCGTCGGCGCCAGGTCCGCCATCGCCAGCCTGTCTGGTCTCGGGCAGGCGATCACAAGAACAGCGGTGCGTGCAGCCGTCGCGTCGCGTCCGCCCGAGGTAAGCCTTCCCGTCATGCGGTCACCTGCGGGCGCGGCTGGGGACCAGGGCCGCCACCGCGGCGGCGCCACATCGCAATGAGCAGGTGCAGGCCCGCTCCTACCAGGACAAGCAGCACGCTGACGAGGCCCCAGATCACCCAGGTCGCCACGGTCAGGCCGCCAGCCAGCGCCGGCGCGGCCTGCACTAGACTCTCGACAGCCGGCGCCAGGCCCGAAAGCAGCGAGGTCATCGCCTGCACGATCTCCGGCGGCACCCAGGGGGCCAGCCACTCCGGCAGACGAAGGCCTTCTACGCCCGATGCGGCGCCTGTCAACGCGCCTGCATTCGAGACCGTCCATGCCGTGATCGAGTGGAACGCCCAGGCTGCGAGCGACCAAAGCGTGAGAAGGCTGAACACCACGGACCAGCTGAGTGCGTAGAACATGATCGTTTCCTCTTTTTTGAGCCGCAGCTGGCAGTCTTCGGCTGTTCGAGATTCGAAGAAATCAGTTCCAGGCAGATGTAAACTTCTGTTTTTCCGATGTGAGATCGGCATGCTCAACTACCGCCATCTGTATTACTTCTGGGTTGTCACGAAGGAAGGCGGCTTCGCCCGCGCGGCCGAGCGGCTGGACATGGCGGTGCAGACCATAAGCGCCCAGGTGCGGGAACTCGAGAAGGCGCTCGGCCACCAGTTGCTCAAGCCGGCCGGCCGCGGCGTGGCGCTGACCGAGGCGGGTCAGGCAGCCTTCGCCCGCGCCGAGGAAATATTTCAACTGGGCCAGGCGATCCCCGACGAAGTGCGCGAGGCGGCCAGTGGCAAGGTCGCCCGTTTGGCCGTCGGCATGTCAGACGGAATTTCCAAGCTGGCCGCGCACGCACTGCTGGAACCCGTGCTGGCCACGCCATCACTGAGGCTGGTGTGCCACGAGGGTGAATTCGAGCAATTGCTGGCCGAACTGGCGCTGCACCACCTGGACTTGGTGCTGGCCGGGCAGCCGGCACCGCGCAATCCGAACCTGCGCCTGACGAGCGAACGGCTGGTCGAATCGACGGTGGAGTGGTTCGGGCCCGCCGCGCACGTGCACAAGGCCGATGTGGACCAGTTTCCGCACTCGCTGAACCGGCTGCCGGTGCTGCTCCCCACCGGCCACTCGGCCTTGCGCCCCACCCTCGATCGCTGGTTCGAGGCCAGGGGATTGCGGCCGCGCATCGTCGGCGAGTTCGAAGACAGCGCGCTGCTGGCAGTGTTCGCCGCGCGCGGACTGGGGGTGTTCCCTGTCTCCCGCCTCGGTGCCGACGACGTGGGCTTGATGCGCGGACTGCGACTGCTCGGACGCTGCGACGACGTGAAGGAGGAAATCCACGCCATCCGCTCACGCCGCGGGCAGCATCACCCGCTGGTGCTGCAGGTCATCGCCGCGGCGCGCGCCTGAGCGCTTTCGCTCAGGCGGCCTGCGAGTCGGCAGCGAAGCGGCTGCCTGCCTCTGCTTCTCCACTGATGCCCCAATAGCGGCGAGCAGCCGCCAGGACCAGGGTTTCCCCGTCGGCAAGGTGATGATCGGCGCGGGCGGCGGCGACCGCCAGCCGCAGCACCTTGCGCTGAAGCGCCGGTTCGTCCACCTCGGCCATCAGCGCAGCCAAGGCGCTGTCGTCCACGCCGCCCAGCATCGAACCGCTGCCGTGGTCGCCCATCAGCAGGTCTTCGCAAAGTGTCTGGACGATGCGCGGCAAGCCGTCGGATTCCAGTCCCAGTTCGCGCGGCCCATCCAGATGGTTCAGCACGTCGAACTCCGAGCGGCAGCCGTGTCCGTCGGCGATGAGGACGAGTGCCACGATGCGTGCGGCGGCTTCGGGGCTGTTGCGAGGGTAGGAGCGCATGGCGGTGTTCTTTCGTGAAGGGATGGAAGCGGGGGTTATTGGCGCAGCGAGTTGCAGCCGAAATTGAGACGGCGGCGGGACAACAGCGGCGCGGTCAATCGCGCCAGTTGCGTCGGTGCGGCTCGCGTGCTACACGCGGCTGCACAACACGGATCGGTATCAACGCCAGCGCCGCGGGTTGGCGGTCCACTGCCAGCAGCTGCTGAAGGTGCCGCAATGCCTGACGCAGGCGTTCGACGCCGCGCTGCTGCCAGCGCCCGATTATGGAGTCTCTGCAACGGAAGTGAACGTTCATGGTCGGGCCTCGAAGAAGTTTGAACACGGTCGAATATGGACTTGATGTGTTCGATGAAGAAGCAGATCGTCCGTGAGCTTTGCTTCGGCAAAGCCGAACAGAAAGTGCCGGCGCCACTGGCGAGAACAGAAACCTGCGCACCAGCTCCCGTTCACGGTCCCGTGCGCCCCCCAGACGCCGCTGCGCGACAGCAAGACGATGTCCAAGGCGTGCGGCGCTTGCGCAGCAGTTCGAGCATGGCCTCGGCGACGGCCGTTGACGACGCGGGGTTCTGGCCGGTGACCAGTGCGCCATCGACGGCGACATGGCGCTGGAAGACGCCGGCCGACTCGAAGCGCCCGCCCAGCGCCCTCAGCCGGTCTTCGAGCAGGGAGGGCACGACGCTCTTCATGCCGGCGGCAGCCTCTTCAAGGTTGGTGAAGCCGTTGACGCGGCGGCCGGCGACCCAGGGCGTGCCGTCGGCCTTGCGCGCCGACAGCAGCCCGGCGGGGCCATGGCACACGGCACCGACGGGTGCGCTGCGGCCGAGCGTTTCTTCGACGATGCGGCGCAGGTTCGGATCGTCCGGAAAATCCCACATCGTGCCGTGCCCGCCGGTGAGGAAAACGGCTGCGTAGTCGCCAGACTTCAGCTCGGCCAGAGGCCGCGTTGCCTGCATGGCCACCTAGGCCGCGGGGATGCGCTTGACGCTGTCGGCCGAGCCCGAGCGCGGGTCGATCGGGCCGATGCCGCCACGTGGGGAGGCCGCGTGCACCTCGTAGCCGGCCTCGCCAAAGACGCGCCAGGGATCGGTGTACTCCGACGCCCAGACACCCGTGGTTCGCTCGGTACCGGGCATATTGGCTGTGTTGGTCAGGACGATCAGCACGCGTTCGCGCTCTGCAGCATTGGCATGGGCCAGTGAAGTCATCGCGAGCAAAGCCAACCCGAGGATGGGCAACCGAATGAATGTCGAACGACGCATGACGTAAGCCTTCGAATGAATTGACGGACATTCGGGCCGTAGTCTGCGACCGGCAGCTCTCGCGGAAAAGCAGAAAATGCGTGAGCGGCGAGACGGAAGAACCGAAGTGTTCTGCCTGCCGATGGCGAGCGTAGGTGCAACATGCCGGTACGCTATCGCGCGGGGCAGGAACTGCAGCCCGACCGCGTGAGTGTCACGCGCGGGCGGGCCGGATTTCGGTGATCTGGGTGCGAACAAAGGCCTGGTCGGCAGTCGAAAAGTCCCGTTGCTCGATCAGGCAGCGGCCCGGGGATGAATCTGCGCCCCAGCGCAGCAGATTCACCGAATTGGGCGCCCCCTTGCGCACCCGCGACGAGACCGCCGTCCCCGCCTGAACCGCCCAAATAGGCCGCGCAAGGCCGGGCAGCGCCATCACGTAGGGCAGGTGGATGTGCCCGCCCATGACGAGGTCGGCGCCGGCGGCGGCCCAGCGCTGCAGTGCCGCGGCGTGCCCGCGCAGCCGGTTCGGCACATCTTCGGCGCGCGTCACCGCCACGGGCTGGTGTACCACCACCACGCGCAACTGCGCATCCCTGGCCCCCGTCAGGAGCCGGGCCACGCGGTCGATCTGAAGCCCGGACACCTCGCCATGCTTGTGCCGCCAGGCCCGCGTGGTGTTGACGCACACCACCATCAGGTCAGGCGACGAGTGCACGGGTTCGAGGTCGGCACCGAACGCAGCAATGTGCCGGGCATAAGGCCGGCGCAGGCGCGCCCACAGATCGAACAGCGGAATGTCGTGGTTGCCCGGAACGGCCAGCAGCGGCACGCCCAGGCGGTCCGTGAGTGCGCGGGCCGCCTGGAACTGTGCCGGCCGCGCGCGTTGAGTGATGTCGCCCGAGAGCACGAGCAGATCGGGCCGCTGCTCCCGGGCAAGCGCCACCAGCGCTTCGACGACCGTCGGCTGTTCGGTGCCGAAGTGCGGGTCCGAGATCTGCAGCACGATGCTCATCCGACGGTCCGGTTGGCGCGGGCCGCGGTGTCGACCGCCTTATCGGCTGCTCTGTCATGAGGGCGCGGCATCAGCAGATACAGCGGCTTGCCGAGCACCCGAAAGTCGAGCGGCGCGCGCATCCGTGTGACCTCGCCGTCGAAGGCGACCTTCACGCCGCGGCGGCCGGGCGCGAGCGTGGGCCTCACCACCATGTGCTCGAACTCGAAACGTTCCACGCTCTGCGCCTCGCCGAGCTTGCCCATCGCCCCGTGCAGCATCAGCCTGATTATCGACAGTGTTCCGATGGGCCGCAGCATCAGTGCGGCCATGCTGCCGGCACCAGGCGTGCCGGCCAAAGTGTCCTCCGGCTCCGCACCGAACTGCTGCAGCTGCAGCCGGTTGTTGCCTACGAAGAGCGTCAAGGCCTGCACGTCGCGAGCCTTGCCACCCATCTCGATGTGCAGGCGCAGCTGGCGCTGTGCGCGCAGCAGTGTCCCACAGGCCGCCACGAACGCCACCCAGCGGCTGCGACCGAAACGGGCTTTGTAGGCTTCGCGGTCTTCCAGCAGATCGGGATAGAGCCCCAGGCTGGCGTTGACCAGGAACACGCGGTCGTTGATGCCGGCCACCTGAACCGGCGCCGGCGCCGAGCGCAGCAGCAAGCGGACAGCTTCGGTGGGGTCAGCGGGAATTCCGTGGGTACGGGCGAAATAGTTGAACGTGCCCTGCGGCACCACCCCCATGGCACAGCCCACGGCGTGCGCGGCCTGCGCCACCGTGTTGAGGGTGCCGTCGCCGCCGACGGCGACCACGGCCGTGCGGGTGGCGATGGCCGTTGTCGCAGCCTGTTGCGCCACGCGGGCCAACTCGGCGGGGCGGCTGAACAGCAGTTCCCCGCGTCGCCCGGCCGCCCGCAGCTCTGTTTCGATGACCTCGCGTCGCGTGTCCGCGTCGCTGCTCCCCGCTGCCGCATTGATGACGAACTGAAGCGGTGCCGCGGGGTCGACTTCAGGGCAGACAGCCATGGCGCGGTAGCGTCAGACCAGGGCGAGCGATCTCAATCGTGGCGCAGCAGGTCACCGAAGACGGTGTGCTCGCCCTCCTTGCGATCGGCACCAGGCGCGTCGTACAGCACGAGCCAGCGCGCCTTGCCGCCCGACAGCGCCGGCGGCAGGTCACAGATCGCCTCGGCGCGGTTCGTGCCGTTTCCGTGCGGCAGCGAGACCGACTCGGTCAGCACCGACTCGAAGCGCACCGGGTCGCGGCTGGCCGCCAGCAAGGACCGGGCTGCAGGCCACTTGTATACGCGGATCTCGCCGTTCAGCACCATCGTCGGGCCGGCCAGGATGTAGAGGTCATCGCCGGAGAAGTGGAGGTCCCGCACGCCCAGGCCGTCGAGCTGCAGGAAGTGCTTGCGGACCAGCGTACCGCTGTCGTCCAGGGGCACCATACTCAGGCTGTTACCGCGCGCCTCGACCGCGATCTCGAGCACCGCCGACCAGCCGCGCAACACCGGGCCGCGCAGGCCGAGCAGCAGCCGGCGGCCGTCCACGGCCAGGCCTTCGATGTCGAATCCATTGTCCTTGCCCGGGATCGCCATGTAGGGCCCGAAGTGGGGATCATCCGACAGCGCACGGGTGAGCAGGTTGGTTTGCGCATCGCCGTTCAGGCGCAGCGCCCGCCGGCCGTCTTGGGCCTGCCGCACCAGGCAGGGCTCGCCCTCCGCGTCGGGCTCGATGGGCAGGCAGGCCAGCAGACGCCGATTGCGGTCGAGCGCCACCTTCGCCAGCCGCTTCGCGTTGTCAGCGTGGTTCCGATCCGGTTTGGCGTTCTTGCGCTTCAGGCCATGCGAGCCGACGACCCAGAGGAAACCATCGGCCACGGCCATGCCTTCCAGATCGGCCTCATCCCCAGCCGCGCCGGGCAGGTCCAGCAGATCGGCCAGCGGGAAGTCGCGCACCTCGCCGAAGCGCAAGGCCTCGCGCCCCACCGGGTCTAGCCGGCGCAGGCGGTCCAGGCCGCAGGCTTCGTCGCCCGCCAACCAGAGCCAGTCACCGGTGAAGGCAGCCCCTGACAGATTGGATTGAACCAGGGAGCCGGGCGCGAACTCCAAACGGACGGCGTTCGCGGTTCGAGTGTTGGGCATGTCGTTGGTTGTCCGGGGGATGAAGTGCTAGGAATTTCTGCGGATCGGATCTCGTACAAGCCGCGGCTGGCAAGTACCGAAGTCTGCGGCCGAAGCTTCGTCCTGTGTTCAGGTTTGTCCGATGCTGGCGTTCTCAAAATACTGCTTTTTCAGAACCGTTAAGGGGCCCACGCTGTGGGTGTCCCTCAACCGATGGAGATCCTCCATGCAAGTGCTGTTCAAGTCCCGCCATCCGCACGCCACCGAGTTGCGCGACCTGACGGAGCGCCGCGTGCGATTCGTGATGCGGCGTCTGGGCTGGCTTGTCCCGCGCGCCGAGGTGCAAATGTCGGACGTGAACGGCCCCCGTGGCGGCATCGACAAACGCTGCCAGGTGCAATTCATGACCGATGGCGCAGGGTCGGTGGTCGTCGCCTCCGTGGCAAGTGATTGGCGCACCGCGCTGGACAACGCGCTGGCGCGCGCCACACTGCTCCTGATGCGCCTATGGCGCCGCGGGAGTGATTCCAGGCGCCTTCGCCAGCGCTTCATCAGCGTCGAACGCTGAACCGGAACGAACAGCGGACCTCACACCATGAACCCCATGGCTCCCATCCCCTCTACCGCTCGCCCGGACTCCGCAGCCAGTTTCCCGGTCGTCGTCGGCCCTGCAAGCCCGCAGAGTGATGTCGGTGCGAGCCGGGTGTTGCGCAACACGTACGCACTGCTGTCGATGACGCTTCTGTTCAGCGCGGCTGTCGCCGCCGTCAGCGTGGCCCTTCAGTCGCCGGCGCCGGGCATCCTGCTGACCCTGGGCGGCTATTTTGGCCTGCTCTTCGCCGTCTACAAGTTCAAGAACAGCGGCTGGGCGCTGCCGGCGGTATTCGCACTGACCGGCTTCATGGGCTACACGCTGGGGCCCATGCTGGTCAAGTCGCTGGCCTTGCCCGGCGGTGCGCAGGTCGTGGCCCTGGCCCTGGCCGCCACCGGTGCCACCTTCCTTGCCCTGTCCGCCTGGGTTCTGACGACCCGGCGCGACTTCAGCTTCATGGGCGGCTTTCTGTTCGCCGGCATGGTCATCGCGCTGATCGCGGGCTTGGGCGCGGTGTTCCTGCAGATGCCTGCGCTGGGCTTGGCCGTGGCGGCGATGGTCGCACTGCTGTCTGCCGGCTTGATCCTGTTCGAGACCAGCCGCATCGTCAACGGCGGCGAAACCAACTACGTTCTGGCTACCGTTGGGCTGTACGTCTCGATCTTCAACCTGTTCTCGAGCCTGCTGAGCCTGTTCGGCTTCGGCGGCTCGGATGAATGAACCTTCCCAAGGAGCAGGCCATGACATGTCCGAACGGTACCGACATCGCCCTCGTGATGAGCGATCGCCAAGGCGGCGAGATCGATTACTGTCCTCAGTGCCGGGACGTGTGACTGGGCCGTGGTCAACTCGACGAGCTGATCGAGCGCCCGGTCACGAAGCGCCGACGCCGACCGGCAGAGCGAGTCCGCCGTCACAGCCCCAATTCGCGGACTCCGACTACGAGCACGGCCGAGGCTCGCGATGTCGCGTGAGGAGGTCGGGATTTCCGCGGCAAGCGCGAAGGGCAGGAGTTGGCCGAATCCGGAAGTTGGTCGACCGCGCCAGCGGATAGCAGTTCCGGGGCTCCGACTGACCATCTCCAATTCGAATTCGAGCTTGCCTAGCGCCCAGGAAGGGTCGCTTTACCGCCTTCAAAACGAGTCAATCTACAGCATCAGGTTGACCGCCCTCACTACTACTATCAGCCCGGCCGAGCGCACATCGGGGTCGACGTGCCGCGGCGGGTTGCCACGACGTCTCGCGCTCCGCCGTCGCGCCGATCTTGTGGCTCGTCAGGTCGGCGCCGTTGAATTCCGCCTCGGGCTCGAGCCTGAACCCCGCGGCGACGTTCAACGATTCCATCGCGTCCTCGCCCGCTACTTGTCGATGCCGCCCATGCAGATGTACTTGACCTCGACGAAGTCCTCGACGCCGTACTTGGAGCCCTCGCGCCCGAAGCCCGACTGCTTGACCCCGCCGAACGGCGCGACCTCGGTGGTGATGAGCCCGGTGTTGACGCCGACCATCCCGTACTCGAGCCGCTCGGCGACGCGCCAGATGCGGCCGATGTCGCGGCTGTAGAAGTACGACGCGAGCCCGAACTCGGTGCGGTTGGCGAGCTCGACCACCTCGTCGTCGGTCCTGAAGCGGAACAGCGGCGCGACCGGGCCGAAGGTCTCCTCGGCGAAGATCTTCATGTCCGGCGTGGTGTCGGCGAGGATCGTTGGCTCGTAGAAGGTGCCGCCCAGCGCGTGCCGCTTGCCGCCGGTGACGACGCGCGCGCCCTTCGCCAGCGCGTCGGCGACGTGCTCCTCGACCTTCGCGACGGCGTTCGCATCGATCATCGGTCCCTGCGCGACGCCCGCCTCGGTGCCGTTGCCGACCTTGAGCGCGCGCACCCGGGCGGAGAGCTTCTCCGCGAACGCGTCGTAGACCTTGTCGTGCACGAACAGCCGGTTCGCGCAGACGCAGGTCTGGCCGGCGTTGCGGTACTTGGAGATGATCGCGCCCTCCGCCGCCGCGTCGAGGTCGGCGTCGTCGAACACGATGAACGGTGCGTTGCCGCCGAGTTCCAGCGACAGCTTCTTCACCGTCGGCGCGACGTTCTTCATCAGCTCGCGGCCGATCTCGGTCGAGCCGGTGAACGACAGCTTGCGCACCGTCGGGTTCGCGCACATCTCGCCGCCGATCGCGCTCGCCTTGCCGGTGATGATGTTGACCACGCCGGGCGGGAAGCCGGCGCGATGCGCGAGCTCGGCCAGCGCCAGCGCCGAGAACGGCGTCGCCTGCGCCGGCTTGATCACCACGGTGCAGCCGGCGGCGAGCGCCGGGGCGACCTTGCGCGTGATCATCGAGCACGGGAAGTTCCACGGCGTGATCGCCGCGCAGACGCCGATCGGCTGCTTGATCACGACCAGCCGGCGGTCGTTGCCGATGGTCGGGATCACGTCGCCGTAGATGCGCCGGGCCTCCTCGGCGAACCACTCGATGTACGCGGCGCCGATGGTGACTTCGCCCTTGGCCTCGGCCAGCGGCTTGCCCTGCTCGCTGGTGAGGATCAGCGCGAGGTCGTCGACGTTGGCCATCATCAGCTCGAACCACCTGCGCAGGATCGCGCTGCGCTCCTTCGCGGTCTTGGCCCGCCACGCCGGCCAGGCGGCGTCGGCGGCCTCGATCGCGCGCTTCGTCTCGCCGCCTCTGCAGACGGGGGCGGTGCCGACCTTCGCCCCGGTGGCCGGATTGGTCACCGTCACCGTCGCGCCGTCGTCGGCGCCGACCCAGGCGCCGTCGATGTAGCAGAGCTCGCGCAGCAGCGTGGGATCGGCGAGCCTGGGGGCGGAGCGGTCGAGCGTGTCGGGGGCCATGGCGAACTCCTGAAGGGGCGGTGGAACGCAGCCTGTCATTCTAGCGCAGCGAAGGACGGCGCGTGACCAGCAGCACCCCGGCGAGGACCAGCGCCGCGCCGAGGAGCTGCACCGCGTGCAGCGGCTCGCCCAGGATCACCGCGCCCATGCCGATGGTGAACACGGGCCCGAGCGACCCCACCAGCGACGTGCCGTTGGCGCCGATGCGGCGGATCGCCTCGGCGACCAGCCACGTCGGCAGCACGGTCGAGAACACCGCCATCGCCAGCGACAGCGCGTGGATCGAGCCCGGCACGTCCAGCGCCGCCAGCGGCCGCGACAGTGCGAACTGCGCGAGCACGAACGCCGTCGACGCCAGCATCGCGAGCGCGATGAACCGCGTGCTGCCGATGCGCCCGATCAGGTCGCCGGCGCCGACGAGGTAGACCGCGTAGCAGAACGCGCTGCCGAAGACGAGCGCGCCGCCGGTGGCGACCGCGCCCGCGTCGCCCGCCACGCGCAGGTCGTGCCAGAACACGAACACGATGCCGCCGTAGGACAGCAGCAGCGCGAACACCGTCGCGCGGGCCACGGGTTTCTTCAGCAGCAGCGCGGACAGCAGCACCACCATCGTCGGGTAGAGGAACAGCACCAGCCGCTCCAGCGCCGCGCTGATGTACGCGAGTCCCATGAAGTCGAGCAGGCTCGCGAGGTAGTAGCCGACGAACCCCAGCGCGGCCAGGCGGATCCAGTCGCGCCGCTGCAGCGGCTCGTTGCCGGGCCGGCGCGACGCCCACCAGGCCATCGCGACGAAGAACGGCGCCGAGTAGAGCATGCGCAGCGCGAGCAGCGTCAGCGCGTCGACCGGGTGCCAGGCGTAGGCGAGCTTGATCAGGATCGCCTTGAACGAGAACCCGAGCGTGCCGATCACCGCGAACAGCGGCCCGATCCAGCGCGCGGGCGCCGCTGCCGTCAGCGCCACTGCACGACGCCGGTCCACGCGGTGGCGAGGATCACGACGCCGAAGGCGATCCGGTACCAGGCGAACGGCACGAAGTCGTGGTGCGCCACCCAGCGGATCAGCCAGCGCACGCAGACGAACGCGGCGAAGAAGGAAGCGACGAAGCCGACGCCGAACGCGGGCAGATCGCCGACGTCGAGCAGCGCGCGGCTCTTCCACATCGAGTACGCGCCCGCGGCGACGAGGGTCGGCACGGCGAGGAAGAACGAGAACTCGGTTGCCGCCTTGCGCGACAGGCCGAACAGCATGCCGCCGATGATCGTGGCACCCGAGCGCGACGTGCCCGGGATCAGCGCGAAGCACTGCGCGATGCCGACCTTCAGCGCGTCCATCGTCGTCATGTCGTCGACCTCGGCGACGCGCGCGCTCGCCGGTCGCGCGCGCTGGCGACGCTCGACCCAGAGGATGACGAACGCGCCGACGATGAATGCGATCGCCACCGGCACCGGCGCGAACAGGACACCCTTGATCGCCGATCCGAACGCGAGGCCCATCAGGCCGGCGGGCACGAACGCGACGACGAGGTTTCCCGCGAAGCGACGCGCGGCGGGATCGGTGGCGAGACCGCCGATCACGCGGGCGAATCGATGCCGATACTCCCAGACGATCGCCAGCATCGCGCCCGACTGGATGAAGATCTCGAACACCTTGGCCCGCTCGCCGGTGTAGCCCAGGAGCGATCCCGCGACGATCAGGTGACCCGTGGACGAGACCGGGAGGAACTCGGTCAGGCCTTCGACGATGCCGAGCAGGAGGGCGGTGAGAAGCGAGGGGGAATCCACGTGCGGGGCTCGGAAGGGCGTGGCGGCGCCGCGAATTCTCGCACACATTCGACGCCGGGCCTGCCGGCATCGTCCCTACTTCAACGCCGCGAGCTCGCGATCGGCCTGCCGGACCAGTCCGGTAAGCCCCAGCGCAAGGTTCTCGAGCAGGCGGATCTTGATCGCCGGCGCGTCGCGCTCGAGCAATGCGAACGTCTCGCGGGTAAGCACGCGGCATTCGACGGGACCCAGCGCGGTCACGTTGGCCGAGCGGGGCGAGCGGTCGATGAAGGCGAGCTCGCCGAAGGTCATGCCGGCCGTGAAGGCATCGAGCCGGACGACGCCGTCCTGCGTGGGAATGCTGACCATCACCGCGCCGTCGGTGATCACGAACAGCTCGTCGGAGGACTGGCCGGCGGCGATGATCGTCTGCCCCTGGTGAAAGGCGCGGCGGGCGAGCAGCGGTTCCAGCAGGGCCAGCTCATCCGGGGTCAGCCCGGCGACCAGGGCGCAGTCCGCAAGCGCGAGCGCCAACTCGCCTGCGCGGTCGGAAGGCTCGTTGGCGAGCAGCCGGTCCTCTCCGCGCTCGAGCGCGAAGTCGTCGTCGGCGTAGAACGCCTCGCGGTCGACGCCGGCGTCGATCAGCGGCCTCCAGCAGGTGCCGGCTTCGGAAAAGTCGAGCGTCTTGCCCAATCGCAGCAGTGCGGCGCGGGCGCCCGCGAGCAGGCCCGCGGCAGCGCGGTCGATGCGCGGCACCGCCCGCAGGTTGACGACGAAGCAGTCGGCCTCCGTCGAGCGCGCCATCAGCTCCCGGACGACGGGCTCGACCGACGCGAAGGCGAGCGCGCCCTGCAGGTGGTAGAGGCGCAGCCGGTGTCCCATGTTGCGCAGGTGCTCGGCGGCGGGCGGGGAGCGCCGCCGCTTCGACGTCACGCCGCGCCGCGTCGTCGCGAGACGAATCGCCGGCACCGCGCGCTGCGAAGCCTCGAACAGGTGCAGCCCGAGATCGGCGGCGAGCTCGCGGCACACCGCGATGCCGCGGACGCTGTTGCCCTGCGCGTCGAGGCGCGGTGAATAGACGCCGATGCCGATGCGCCCCGGCTGGACGGCGAGGATCCCGCCGCCGACGCCGCTCTTCGCCGGCAGCCCGGTCCGGTAAAGCCATTCGCCGGAGTAGTCGTACATGCCGCAGGTCGCCATCACCGAGAGGACATCCTGCACGTATTCCTCGGCGATGGCGCGATTGCCGGTGACGGGGTTCACGCCGCCGTTGGCGAGGGTCGCGCCGATGAGCGCGAGATCGCGGCAGGTGATGCGGATCGCGCACTGCCGGAAATAGGCCTCGAGCGTCGGCGTCGGATCGTCGGCGAGGATCGAGAAATTGCGCAGCATCCAGCCGATCGCGCGATTGCGATGGCCGGTCCGGCTTTCGGACGCGTAGACCGCCTCGTCGATGTCGAGCGGGCGCCCGGCATAGCGGGAGTACGCGTCGAGGATGGCGTCGGTCTTCTGCCCGACGGTGTCGCCGGGCACCAGCCCGCAGGCCGCGATTGCACCGGCATTGATCAGCGGATTCAGCGGTGCACCGGTATGGGGCCGCAGGCTGATCGCATTGAAGGCGTCGCCGGAGGCTTCGACGCCGATCTTCGCCAGCACGGCGTCCTCGCCGTGCTGCTCCAGCGCGAGCCCGTAGGTCAGCGGCTTGGAGATCGACTGGATGGTGAACGGCTGGCGCGAATCGCCGACCTCGTAGACGAATCCGTCGCGGGTGGCGATGCAGATGCCGAACCGGTCAGGGTCGACGTGCGCGAGTTCCGGGATGTAGTCGGCGACCGCGCCTTCGGCAAGCTGCGCGTGGCGGGCGCGCAGGGATTCGAGGTAATCCAGTATCGGCGAGGGGGGCAAGGCGGCGCTCCGGGCGTGGGTTGCGCGAACCCACGCAAGATCGGGGCCGGCTCAGCCCATCCGCCCCTTCTGCAGCATCGCCAGCGCCTGGTTGACGAGGTCGCTGCTTTCGGCGGGCACCTCGCCCTGCGGCGTCATCTTGTCGATCAGTCCCGGCAGCAGGTCGGCGAGGCCGCCGGAGACTTCGTCGCGCGACATTCCCGTCTGCCGCGCGATCTGGCCGAGCTCGCCCTGCCCGAAGATCTGGCCCAGCGCGCCGGGATCGATCGGCATGTTCTGCCCGGTGGAGACCCACGAGTCCGCCTGTTCGCCGAAACCTGCCTGCTGGAACTTGCCGAGGATGCCCTCGATGCCGCCGTTCTGCTGCAGCATCTGCAGCGCGATCGCCAGCAGCGGACTCTGCGGCTGGCCTCCGCTGCCCGTGCTGCCGCCCATGCCACCCATGATGCTGCCGAGAAGTCCGTCGAGCATGCCCATCATTCACCTCGCTGCCGGTTGTTGCGTTGGTCGGGGATGAAACGTTGCGCCCGGCGGACCGTGTCGGTCAAGTCGCCGGCCGATTTGCGGGGGTCGACCCGCCGGTCGCGGACCGGCGGCCGGACGGAGGTCGGGTGGCGGTCAGGCCGCGCGCTGCCGCAGGTGGACGTGCGACTCCGGCACCGGATAGCCCGCCCCGCCGAACGTGTCGCGGATCGTCCTGTTGGTGTCGAAGTAGACCTGCCAGTAGTGGTCGGTGTGCACGTAGGGACGCACCGCGAGGACGGGGCCGCGCTCGTTGAAGGTCAGGATCTCGACGTCGGGCTTCGGCTCCGGCACCACGTTGGCGATCTTCGGCAGCGAGTCCTTGAGCCGGCGGATCGCGTCGTGCGGGTCGACGGTGTGGTCGAGCTGCGCGGTCAGGTCGACGCGGCGGTAGGGGTTGTGCGAGAAGTTCTTGATCGTGCCGCCCATCACCTTGGCGTTGCCGACGGAAGTGAGCACGTTGTCCGGCGTGTCGATCGACGTCGTGAACAGGCCGATGGCGCGGACCGTCCCCTCGACCTCGCCCGCCAGCACGTAGTCGCCGACCTTGAACGGGCGCAGCACCAGGATGAACGCGCCGGCGGCGAAGTTGGACAGCAGCCCGCCCCACGCCGCCCCGATGGCGATGCCCAGCGCGGCGATCAGCGCGGCGAACGACGTCGTCTCGACGCCGAAGTAGCCGAGGATGCCGATCACCAGCATGATGTTGAGCGCGACGCTGATCGCGTTCGCGATGTAGCGGATCACCGTCGGCTCGACCTTCTGCCGCTCGAGCGCGCGGGTGATCAGCGACGAGGCGACGCCGATCAGCCAGCGCCCGACGATGTAGATGACGATCGCGCCGAGCACCTTCATTCCCACGGCGATCAGCGCGGGTTCGGCCTTCGCCCACATGGCGGCGACATCCATTCGATTCCCCTTGGTTGCTTATGGTGGGGCGCAGGGGCGCCCCGGACAGCCCTCGATTCTCGTTGAATCGGGCCGGATGGCGCAATGGCCGCGGCGTCGACAAACGGGGACGCCCGCGCGACTCGGCGCCCTCCCCGGGGCCGCGGCTCCGGCGCCGCGGGCGCTCTGGCTGGGCCGGCCGGGCGGCCCGATCGCGTCCGGTCAGTCGTCCCCGCGCACGCCGAGTTCCGTGCACAGGCGCGCAACCGTTGCCTTGACGGCCGCGAGCTCGGCGGACACCTGCGCGAGATTCGCCTTGAGCGCGGCGATTTCCGCGACGCCCACGTCGGCGGTGTCGTTGCCCCTCGGCACTCGAAACTCGCGCGACGGGGCGTCCGCCGGGTCCGGCGCGCCGGCGAGCAGGTGCATCCAGCGCGCCTCGCGCTCGCCGGGGCGTCGCGGCAGCAGCAACGCGAGGGCGCCGGCCGGCCGCGCGGCAAGTTCGTCGAGAAAGCCCTGCGCCGCCGACAGGTCGGCGAACGCGTGCAGCCGCTCGCAGTTGATCCGCAGCTCGCCGAGGGTCTGCGGTCCGCGCAGCATCATCGTCGCCAGCAGCGCCACCGCCTGCGACGGCACGTGCAGCACGCGCTCGGCGTTGTGGGCGTAGCGCATCACCCGGCCGCCGCTGGACTCGACCACCAGCGACAGCGAGCGCAGCTGGTCGACGGCCGCCTGCACCTCGGTGTCGGTGGCCTCGAGCACCGGATCGCGGCTCGTCTTCTGGTTGCAGCCGGCGACGAGCGCGTTGAGCGTCAGCGGATAGGTGTCGGGGACGGTGTGCTGCTTCTCGACCAGCACGCCGAGCACGCGGGTCTCGAGCAGCGACAGCAGGGGCAGCGGGGTGTCGGTCATGGTGTCCGGTGCAGGGTCGCGGAGGAGCGGGTGAGCGGGCGGGCGGCGGCGATGGCGACGGACCCGCGGGCACGGTCCGGAAGGTGCGCGCACCGCGACCGCGCGGCCCCGGCCCGCGCAAGTCAGCTCGGGGTCGTCAGTGTAACGCGGGGGCGGCAGCGGTAAACTGGAGGCTGCAGCCCCGGGGAGCGGCGCCGATCGAAGCCCGCCCCGGGCGCCGGTCCGGCCATGCAGGCGAACCGCCGCGACCCCCAACATCCTTCAGGAAACTCCCATGGCCAATGCCTCCGACGTCACCAACATGGCGGTGTTCTGCGATTTCGAGAACGTCGCCCTCGGTGTGCGCGACGCCGATTACGAGAAGTTCGACATCCGCAAGGTGCTCGAGCGGCTGCTGCTCAAGGGCAGCATCGTCGTCAAGAAGGCGTACTGCGACTGGGACCGCTACAAGGCGTTCAAGGGCCCGATGCACGAGGCCAGCTTCGAGCTGATCGAGATTCCGCACGTGCGCCTGTCGGGCAAGAACTCCGCCGACATCCGGATGGTCGTCGACGCGCTCGACCTCTGCTACACCAAGTCGCACGTCGACACCTTCGTCATCATCAGCGGCGACTCGGACTTCTCGCCGCTGGTCTCGAAGCTGCGGGAGAACGCGAAGACCGTCATCGGCGTCGGCGTCAAGAACTCGACGTCGGACCTGCTGATCGCGAACTGCGACGAGTTCATCTTCTACGACGATCTCGTGCGCGAGCAGAAGAAGCGCGCCGCGCGGAAGTCGCCGGCGAAGAGCGCGGAGGCAAAGGTCGCCGACGCGAAGCCGGCCGACGGCAAGGCGGTCGAGGCCAAGGCCGCCGGCGGCAACGGCGCCAAGCGGCCGGGCCGGGGGCGCGGCAAGGCCAAGGCCGACGCCGATCCTGCGACGCCCGTCCCTGCGGCGGCCCCGGCGCTGAGCCTCGCGGAGCTCTACCCCGACGCACCCGAGACCCCGCTGCCGACGCACTCGCCGCCCAAGTCCGACGAGGAGAAGCTCGCCGAGGCCCTGGACCTCGTCACCGGCACCATCGAGGCGCTGGCCGCCGAGCGCGGCGGCGACGAGAAGATCTGGGGCTCGATGGTCAAGCAGGCGCTGAAGCGCGTGCGGCCCGGCTTCAACGAGTCGTACTACGGCTTCCGCTCGTTCAACGCGCTGCTCGAGGAAGCGCAGGCGCGCGGCCTCGTGCGCCTCGAGCGCGACGAGAAATCCGGCGGCTACGCGGTGCGGATGGGCGCCGAGTAGCTCTCGTCTTCACCGCAGGCGGGACCGGAGACTTCCGGCGCGCCGGCTTCAGAACTTCTCGTCGCGCCGCAGGTAGCGCCACTGCCCCACCGGCAGCGGCCCGAGCGGCACGCCGCCGCTGCGCACGCGCTTCAAGCCGGTCACCGTCAGGCCGACCAGCTCGCACATGCGGCGGATCTGGCGCTTGCGGCCCTCGCGCAGCACGAAGCGCAGCTGGTGCTCGTTCTGCCACGACACGCGCGCGGGCTTCAACTTGACGCCGTCGAGCTCGAGGCCGTGCTGCAGCAGCTTCATCCCCTCGTCGGACAGCGTGCCCTCGACCCGCACCAGGTATTCCTTCTCGACCGCCGAATCGCGGCCGATCAGGTGCTTGGCGATGCGGCCGTCCTGCGTGAACACGATGAGCCCGGTCGAGTCGATGTCCAGCCGCCCGGCGGGGGCGAGCCCGCGCAGGTGACCCGGCTTGAACCTGGTCGGCGACGGATCCTCGGCCCATCGATTCTCCGGCTTGATCAGCACCATCGCCGGCTCGTAGCCGTCCTCGGCCTGCGCCGAGACGTAGCCGATCGGCTTGTTGAGCAGGATCGTCACCTGCTCGCTCTGGTGCTGCGCCGCCGCCGGGTCGATCTCGATGCGCGCGTGCGGCGACACGCGCACGCCGAGCGTGGCGACGACCTTGCCGTCGACCCGCACCCAGCCGTTCTCGATCCACTCGTCGGCTTCGCGCCGCGAGCACAGGCCCAGCTCGCTCATCCGCTTCGAAAGTCGCGGGTGGTCGGGGTTCTCGTGGCGGGTGGAGGGCGGTGGCGGGGGCGACAGCGGGCGCGGCACGCGGCGCTCTGCGGGGGCGGCGGCACCCGGCTGCCCGCCGGCGCGGCGCTGGTGCCGGCGCGGCTCGGCGGCCGCCGCGGTCGCCGCCGCGGTCGCCGCGTTCTCGCCCGCGTGCCGCGGCGGGCCGGCCGGCCCGCGTGCACGTGGAGGAGCCGACTCGCCCGGTCGCGCCCGCGACGCCGCGGACCCGGCGTCGCGGCTGCGCGGTCCCGCGGACTTCGGTTTCGCGGCGAAGCCGGTCCGGTCCGGCGCCGGCTTGCCCGCGCCGGACGCGCGCCGCCGTTCTCCCGCCTTTGCCGCCGTGCCTGCGGCGGGGCGGGCTGCCGCGGATGCCGGGGTGGCCGGCGGTGTGGCGGACGCTGCGGACTTGGCGCTGGACGACGGCTTGGGCAGCGCCTTGCCGTGCAGCGCGCGCCGGGCGCGGGAAGTGAGCTCCTTTGGCGGCGCCGCGGGGTCGACGGGCTTCTTCAGCTTCAGCGTGGCGCGGGGCACGGTGCGGGCCGGGGCGCAGCGCGGTCAGCGCGGGCAGTCGCCCGGGGGCGCCGCCTTGGGCGCCTCGGGCTTGCCGCCCATCGCGCCGAGCAGGCCGCCTACCGCGCTGCCCAGGGACCGCCCCAGGCCGCCGCCGATGGCGGCACCACCGACTTCGGCTCCGGCCTGCGCGCTCGGGTCGCCGGGAGGCGGACAGTCGGGACGCGGGGCCGCCGCTGCGGCGGAACCGGCGCCCGCGGGCGCGGCGGCACCGGTGCGACCGCGCCGACCGCTGCCGCCGCCGCTCATGCCTTCCATGCCGAGCATGGACATGGCGGTGGACTTGGTGCGCACCCGCACGGCCCACTCCGGCTCCCACGGAATCTTCACGTCGGTCGGCCGCGGCGGGTGGGTGACGTTCAGCTCCGGCCCGTAGGCGATCATCCGCAGCATGCCGCCCTCGGCCTTGGCGAAGATGCCCTTGGGGATCGCGCACCGGGTCACCGTGGGCGCCAGCAGCACGCGCTCCTTCAGCCACTGCGCGACATTGGCCGGCGAGGCGAAATCGATCAGGCTCATGCCGGGATCGGGCAACTCGGAGGAGCTCCACAGCACCATTTCGGCGCCGCCGTCGGCGGACTCGCTGCCGCTCATCGCATTGAGGAAATAGGCCTGCGCGTTGGCGACCGTCGACCACGACAGGCGCACGGCGCCGGTGAGGGCGCCCTCCTGCGCCAGGTCGATCGCGGGCATGAAGTCGTTCGCCTGCGCGATCGCGAACTTCAGCCCCGCCGGAACGCCGTCGCCGGTAACCGCGTGGTCGCCGGTCAGCGACGCGTCGGCGCCGAAATTGCGGCGATCCTTGTCGTTGGGCCAGACCGCGTTGCCGGCACGCGCCACCGCGCCGCGCTCGCGCGGGGCACGACCCTGCATGAAGGTCCCCCATTCCTCGATCTTGCTCTTGGAGAAATCGAGCACGCGCGGCTGGCCGGGACGCACCTCCTCGCCGCAGCCCCAGTACAGCAGGATGCGCCCGCGCGGCCGCTCCATCTCGTGCGGCTCGCGGTCCCCGGGGGTGGACGAGCGCTCGGTCCTGGGCGGGAGCAGGGGCAGGCTGGGGGCGAGGCCGGTGCCCTGCGGCACGGTCTGCGTGCCCTCGGTGCCCGCGGGCTTGCGCTGCGTGTGCAGCGCGATGTCGACGTAGCGGCCGGGCGTCATGCCACGCGCGTTGCCGAAGACATTGCCGCCGCCCGCGCCGCCGCCGCCGAACATGCCGCCCATGCCGCCGGGCATCGCGGGCATCGCCGGCATGCCGGGCATGACGTGCGTGGCGACGTCCATCCACAGCTGCGCGACGGGCGGCTTGACCACCTGCTGAGCCTGGGCCGGCGCGGCGGCCGGGGTGGCCGCCAGCACGGCGAGCACGGCGAGCGCCAAGGGTGTCGGGAGACGGCAAGCGCTGCGAAGGGCGGGCGGGCTGCGTTTCATGATCCGATGTCCTTGTCCGGGGATGGGTGCAACCGCCCAATTCTGCACGCTTTCGCCGCGCGCGTGCAATCGAGTGCGCGCTAGGCCTTCGAGTAGATCTCCGCGCCCTTGCGCACGAACTCGACCGCCTTCGTCTCCATCCCCTTCGCCAGCGCCTCGCTCTCCGGGACGCCGAGCTTCGCCGCGTACTCGCGCACGTCCTGCGTGATCTTCATCGAGCAGAAGTGCGGGCCGCACATCGAGCAGAAGTGCGCCAGCTTGGCGCCGTGCTGCGGCAGCGTCTCGTCGTGGAATTCGCGCGCCTTGTCGGGGTCGAGCCCGAGGTTGAACTGGTCGTCCCAGCGGAACTCGAAGCGCGCCTTCGACAGCGCGTTGTCGCGCATCTGCGCGCCGGGGTGGCCCTTGGCGAGGTCGGCGGCGTGGGCGGCGAGCTTGTACGCCATGATGCCGTCCTTGACGTCCTGCTTGTTCGGCAGGCCGAGGTGCTCCTTCGGCGTGACGTAGCAGAGCATCGCCGTGCCGTACCAGCCGATCATCGCCGCGCCGATGGCGCTGGTGATGTGGTCGTAGCCTGGCGCGATGTCGGTGGTCAGCGGGCCCAGCGTGTAGAACGGCGCCTCGCCGCACAGGCGCAGCTGCTCGTCCATGTTGTGCTTGATCATGTGCATCGGCACGTGGCCGGGGCCCTCGATCATCACCTGCACGTCGTGCTTCCACGCGATCTGCGTGAGCTCGCCCAGCGTCGCGAGCTCGGCCATCTGCGCCTCGTCGTTGGCGTCGTGGATCGAGCCGGGGCGCAATCCGTCGCCGAGGCTGAAGGCGACGTCGTACGCCTTCATGATTTCGCAGATGTCCTCGAAGTGCGTGTAGAGGAAGCTCTCCTTGTGATGCGCGAGGCACCACTTGGCCATGATCGAGCCGCCGCGCGAGACGATGCCGGTCATCCGCTTGGCCGTCATCGGGATGTAGCGCAGCAGCACGCCGGCGTGGATGGTGAAGTAGTCGACGCCCTGCTCGGCCTGCTCGATCAGCGTGTCGCGGAAGATCTCCCAGGTCAGGTCCTCGGCCTTGCCGTCGACCTTCTCCAGCGCCTGGTAGATCGGCACGGTGCCGATCGGCACCGGCGAATTGCGGACGATCCACTCGCGCGTCTCGTGGATGTTCTTGCCGGTGGACAGGTCCATCACCGTGTCGCCGCCCCAGCGGATCGACCAGGTCATCTTCTCGACCTCCTCGCCGATCGAAGACGACACCGCGGAGTTGCCGATGTTGGCGTTGATCTTGACCAGGAAGTTGCGGCCGATCGCCATCGGCTCGCTCTCGGGATGGTTGATGTTGCTGGGGATGATCGCGCGGCCGCGGGCGACCTCGTCGCGGACGAACTCCGGCGTCACGCGCTCGGGCAGGCTGGCGCCGAAGTCGTGCCCGGGGTGCTGCCGGCGCACCATCTCGGGAAAGCGCGCGACCAGCTCGTCGCGCAGCAGGTTCTCGCGGATGGCGACGAACTCCATCTCCGGCGTCACGATGCCGCGGCGCGCGTAGTGCATCTGGGTGACGTTCTTCCCCGGCGCGGCGACGCGCGGCCGGCGGGCGAGGTCGAAGCGCAACCCCGCGAGCGCCGGGTCGGCGAGCCGGGCGCGGCCGTAGGCGGAGGTCGGCCCGTCGAGTCCGACGGTGTCGCCGCGCTCGGCGATCCACGGCGCGCGCAGCGGCGCCAGGCCCTTCCTGATGTCGATGGTCGCGGCGGGGTCGGTGTACGGGCCCGAGGTGTCGTAGACCACCAGCGGCGGGTTCTGCTCCGCGCCGAAGGACGCGGGCGTCTCGCTCTGGACGATCTCTCGCATCGGCACGCGGATGTCCGGCCGCGAGCCGCCGATGTGGATCTTGCGCGACGCGGGCAGCGGCGCGACGGCGGCGGCGTCGACCTTGGCGTCGCGCGCGAAATGCTTGTCGGGGGCATTCATGAGGGCTCCTCGCCCGGCGCGCCGCGGCAACGGCCGTGCGCGTGGCGGTGACAGTCGATCGGGGACGAGGCCGGGGAGGGCAGCGGGACGGAATTTCACGCTTCCCTGCGCCGGCATTATCCGCACAGGTACCAAGGGTGTGCTCTCACCCGCCGCGCGCCGCCCGAACAGCGGGACCGGCGCGGGAAGGACCCCCAGCGTCGATCGCAACGTTACGCCGAAGCGGGGGTCGCGGCAAGCCGGCGGCGGGGCGGGCTGGACACCCCGTGCTAACCTGATGCGCCGACGTTTGCTGGCGTCGAATCTCCCATCCTTGGGCAAGCGTTCCGTGGACTTTCTGAAAATCATCCGCTCGATCGAGGAATTTCTCTACGAGGCGATGACCTGGCTGCTGTTCTACCCGCGCACGCTCTGGCGCTGCGTGCGCCACCCCGACTGGATCATCGCCTACACCGACAAGGAACTCGGCGAGAGCCCGGGCGAGCAGTTCACCGACCTGATCAGCCCGCCATTGTTCCTGATCATCTCGATCGTCGTCGCGCACGGCGTCGAGCTGTCGCTGGGCAACCGTCTGCAACCGTCGAATTCGCGCCTCGTCAACGAGATCGTTGCGTCGGAGCAGAACCTGCTGGTCTTCCGCGCGCTGATTTTCAGCGTGTTTCCGCTGGTCATGGCGGCGGGACTGCTGCACACGCGCGGCACGCCGATCGACCGCGCAACGTTGCGCAGCCCGTTCTTCCTGCAATGCTATCTCGCCGCGCCCTTTGCCGTTGTCACCTCGTCGGCAGTGGCGCTATTGCGCGCGCATGGCCCGACCTACCACGTCATCGGCGGCGTGCTGCTGGCCCTGGCGCTGGTCTGGTTCGTCGTCGTCCAGACGCGCTGGCTGTACAAGCAGACCGGGCAGGGCTGGGGGCGCGCGTTCGGGCTGGCGCTGGGCTATCTGCTGCTCGCGTTGCTGCTGGTCGCACTGATCGGGGCTGCGGTGGTGACCGCCTGACCGTGTCCAGGTCTGCGAAGACCGTCGCCGCGCCGACGCGAAGCGGCGGCCGTCCGCAGCCGAATTGGTACACTGCGATTCGATTGCCCGACAGATCACGACCAGGGCCCCCAAATGGCTGCCGACCCACCCAAGTCCCGCCAGAAGGCGCATCTCGACGCCTTGCTCCTTCCGCTCCCCGGCGTCAGCGCGAAGGCGATCAACGGACTCGACGCCTACTTCGTCGCCGACCGGATGTTCGCCTGCATCAGCGGCAACGGCGTCGGACTGCGCCTGCCCGTCGCCACCGCGACGGACCTGCAGTTCTCCCGGGACAACGTCGTTCCGTTCCAGCCCGGCGGCATGGCGAGCACGAGGGAGTGGATCCAGATCGACCGCGCCGATCCGGCTGACTACGCGCAGGATCTCCCGCTGTTCCAGGCGTCGCTCGAGTTCGTCAAAGGCGGCCCGACCCGCTAGCGCGCGCGTCGAGCCGATCCAACATGGTCGCTCCAGCAAAGTCCGGCACCAAGGCAGTCGCGAAACGCGCAACGAAGGTGCCGGCAACGCCACGGGCCAAAGCGGACCCATCGGGGAAACCCGCCGCGAGAAGCAAGCCCTCCGCAGGCCCTTCGACGGCCGAACCTTCGCTGCGTTTCCACCATTCGAAGGAGCTGCGCGCGAAGACCCATGCCGTGCTCGCTGCGCTGGAGGCAGCGCCCGATCACGCAAGGCATCGCACCGCCCTGGCGGATCTGGTGGCCGAGCTCACCGAAGTCGGCATGGACTACTACTACATCAGGGCGCTCAGGGTTGCCCAGGTCGGCTTTGTCGGCGAGCAATCGGCACGGCTTGGCGTCTCCGGTGCCGCAAAGCTCATCAGTTCGGTGAGCCGAAAGTACATCATGCGCATGGACAGTGCCCAGCTCCTGATCGTCGCCCGCCACATCCGGGAGCTCGCCTGACACACCGTGCAACTCGCGCAGGCCTTGCGCTCGACCACGCCACGGTGACCGGCACCGGTCGGCGCCGGCGGCGGGGAACGACCGCCCGTGCCAGTGCGCCAAGTTGCCTCCCGTTCGCGTTCCACCGAGCGCGGATACATGCCGAACGCTAGCGGGGACCCGCACCCCGTTCTTCGCTGGACCGAGGGCGGCGAGACGCGCACCGCGCGCTGGCACTCGGAGAGCGGGACGCCGCCCCCCGCGCGCGTGGTCGTCGCCGACGACCAGCTCACGGCCGACGACGCCCAGGTCCTCGCGAGCCAGGGCACCGCGCTGCTGTGGCGGGGCGACTTCCAGAACGCGCGCCAGCTGCTGATTGCGCTGGCGCGTCGCGTCGACCGTCCGCCGCGCCGGCCGAGGAAGCCCGCCGTTTCCCACCCGCCCGCCGTCACCGGCGGATGCCTTCCACCTCCAGCGCCAGGCGCGGTCGCAGCGCGCACGCACGCTGGGCCGGCTGCTGATCCCGCTCGACGCGGACTACGGCATTCCGTTGCGGCGTGCGCCCGACATCCGGCAGGCCTGCACCGAAGCCTGGGGTCCGGGCGACGGACCTTCGGTCGCCTCGCTGCGGGAGCTGCTCGGGATCGTCGGCGCGCACGAATGGCGCCTCAAGGGAATCGAGATCCCGGAGGCTGGCGGCCGCATCCATCCGCACTACGGCGTGTTCGCGCCGATTCGCCGCGAATACGTCGAGCTGGTCGCGAAGGCGCCCTTGCCGGCGTCGATGTCGTCGTCCGGCGTGGCGTTCGACATCGGCACCGGGACCGGCGTGCTCGCCGCGGTGCTCGCGCGGCGCGGCGTCCGGCGCGTGGTCGCCACCGACCAGGATCCCCGTGCGCTGGCGTGCGCCCGCGACAACCTCGACCGCCTCGGGCTGGCGGATCGGGTGGACGTCATCGCGGCGGATCTCTTTCCCGAAGGGCGGGCCGCGCTCGTCGTGTGCAACCCGCCCTGGATTCCGGCGCGGCCGAGCTCGCCGATCGAGCGTGGGATCTACGACCCCGACAGCCGGATGCTGCGCGGATTCCTCGGCGCGCTGCCCGCGCACCTCGAGCCGGGGGGCGAGGGCTGGGTGATCCTGTCGGATCTCGCGGAGCATCTCGGGCTGCGGTCGAGGGCGGAGCTGCTCGCCGCGTTCGACGCCGCGGGGTCTGCACGTCGTCGGGCGCATCGACGTGCGGCCGAGCCATCCCCGGGCTTCCGACGAGAGCGACCCGCTGCACGCCGCGCGCGCCGCCGAGATGACGTCGCTGTGGCGCCTCGCCGTGCGCTGAGGCGTTGCCCCGGCCCCGACTCCCGGCGGACGTCGGTGTCGCCGGCGGGATCCCGCCACTGCGCGGCTAGTCGTCCGAGATCGTGAACAGCTCCTGCGGACCGCCGATGCCGCGCAGCGCGTGGACGCCCACCGAGACCATCCTGCTGTTGCAGGCCACGGCGGCGGCGTGGAACCGGCTGGACACGAGCACCTTGCGTCCGAGGGGCTTGCACATCCCTTCGATCCGGCTCGCCTCGTTGACGGCGGATCCGACCACGGTGAAGTCGAGCCGCTCCCTGGTGCCGATGTTGCCGTAGAGCACTTCGCCCAGGTGGAGCGAGACGCCGAAGTCCAGCGTGTGCTTGCCGGCGCTCCGGCGCTCGGCCTCGAAGGCCGGAAAGGTCTCCAGCAGCTGTGCGGCGGCCTTGACCGCGTCGACACAGACGGACTGCCGATCGCGCATCGACAGGTCGAAGATCGCCAGGAAGCCGTCGCCCATGAACTTCAGGATCTGGCCGCGGTTGTCCAGCACCGGCCGCGCCATGACCTCGAGGTGCGCGTCCAGGATTTCCACCAGGGCCTCCGCCGGGACCCGGCTCGCGACCTCCGTGAAGCCGCGCAGGTCGCAGAACCAGATCACCGAGTCGATCGTCTGCACCGAGTGCCGGTCGATCTCGCCCGTCAGCACGCGCCCCCCGGCGTCGGCGCCGAGGTACGTCTCGAGCAGCGTGCGCGCGACGTCGAAGGTCGAGCGCGACTTCACCGCGAGGGCGAGATAGGAGAGGACCTCGCCCACCTGCAGCAGGTGGCCCTCGTCGAAGCCGCCGGGAACGTCGGTCGCGCACGAAAAGAAGATGCCCTGCATCAGCTCGGGCTGCTCGGCGCCCTGCGCCACCGCTCCCCTGCGCAGCGTCGCGGAATCGACGCCTTCGAAGCGGACCAGCCGCGCGGCGTAATCGGTCATCCCGGCGGCGCGCAGTTCGGCGAGCACGGGGAACGGGTCCGGAATGCCCGCATCGAGCCGGCACCGCAGCCTCACCTCCCCCGTGCGGCGCAGGTGGTAGATGGGGCTGCGCAGGTACGCTTCACTCTCGTCGTCGCTGCGCCGGCGCGGGAACACCGCGGTCGCGATGCCGTCGGGGCTCCAGATGTAGCTGTGCGCGCCGTGCCGCGGGTGCAGCGTCCCGATGGACATGTTGAAGCGGCGGGCGGGAAAGCCGGTCTCGACCAGGCGGCGGCAGAAGCCGTCGACCTGCTCCTCGATCGGAAGGCCCTGCAGGCCCCGCATCACCAGCCACCTGGCGAATCCGTCGAGGTCGAGCGGCGTCGACGCGGGCTGCAGCTTCGTGTCCGGGGTCATGGCAGTGGCGATTTCCCGTTGTGTCGACGGCTCGTCCGCGACGGCCTCGGCCGGGGGTGCGATGGGCGCGCCCCCGCGCGACGACCCCGATGTTAATCCTGAGCCGGCGGCCCGGGTGCGACCCGCCTGAATCGGGCGGAACGGCCAGCGGGCGGAGAGGGTATGCCCGGCACCGGCTGCCCCGCCTGGGGCGCTCGCTAGATTCGCGGCTGCGGCGCCCGCGGCGCCATCCGCAGCTGCGCCGCCATCCGCTCCGCCGCCGGCGTCGCGTGCGCGAAGAAGCGCTTGAGTCCGGGGCACAGGTAGTTGAGCCCCGGCTCGCCGTCGGGCGTGCGCAGCAGCCGGTTCTTCGGGCACTCGCCCCAGCAGTCGTTCAGGAATTCGCACTTCCGGCAGTACGCCGGCAGCGTCTCCGACTTGGCGTAGCCGAACTTCACCTGCGCCGGCGAGAACACCATGTCGCCGAGCGACTTGTCGCGGACGTTGCCCAGCCGGTACTCGGGGTAGACGTAGTGATCGCAGGCGTAGACGCTGCCGTCGTGCTCGATGGCCGCGCCCTTGCCGCAGTTCTCGGCGTGGATGCAGATCTGCGACGGCATCCCCATGTGCTGGACCACCAGCGTCTCGCAGAAGTTGACCAGGACCTTGCCGACGTCGCGGGAGAGCCACTCGTCCCAGACCTTGCTGAGGAAATAGCCGTACTCGTCGGGGTCGACCGACCAGTCGGTGACCACCGAGTCCGGATGTCCCGGTCGCGCCTGCGGGCTGCCGACGACGGGCAGGCGCGCCGGGTCCCACTTCTGCGGCGCCGTCGTCTCGAAGCCCCGGATCTCGACGATCGGGATGAACTGCAGGTACGTCGAGCCCAGCTCGCGGCGCAGGAAGCGGTAGACGTCGAGCGGCCGCGAGGCATTGAAGCGGTTGACGCAGGTCAGCGTGTTGAACTTGACGCCGAAGCGCTGCAGCATCTTCGCCGCCGCGTACACCTTGTCGAACGTCGGCTCGCCGCGCTTGGTGATCCGGTAGTGGTCGTGGATGTCCTTCGGCCCGTCGATCGAGAGGCCGACGAGGAAGCGGTGCTCCCTGAGGAAGCGTGCCCAGTCCTCGTCGAGCAGCGTGCCGTTGGTCTGCAGGTCGTTCTCGATCCGCTGGCCGGGCTTGGCGTGCTTCTTCTGCAGCGCGACGACCTTGCGGAAGAACTCGAGCCCCATCAGCGTCGGCTCGCCGCCCTGCCAGGAAAAGACGATCTCCTCGCCGGTGACGCTCTTGATGTAGTCGACGACGAAGCGCTCGAGCACCTCGTCGTCCATGTGCCCGCCGCCGGGCCCGCCGGGCAGCGTCTGCTTGGAGAGGTAGAAGCAGTAGGTGCAGTCGAGGTTGCAGGCCGAGCCGGCGGGCTTGGCCATGACGTGGAAGCGCCGCACCGCGCGCGTGCCCAGCCACTGCGGCGCGTGGTACTTGTCGATGTCGACGTACTGGTCGATGGTCGGGCGGGACATCGGCGGATCCTGGAAGCGACCGTCAATCTAGCCCGAATCGTCCCTTCGCCGCCTTGCCCGGGATCAACAAAGCGTGGCCGGCCCGCCGTCGCCAGCGTCGCATGGCGCCGTGGCGTCGGCGCGCCCCGCGGCGGCGAAGCCGGCGGGCGGCCTGCGCCTCACTTCGGGAACATGAACTGCGCCTGCGCGCGGATCTGCCAGTTGGCGCCGTAGTCCGGCTTGACGACGTTGTAGTACGCCGACAGCTGCGTGTTCACCGGCAGCTTGCCCAGGTGGAAGATCTTGCCGACGCCGCCGCCGATCGGCACCGTCCACTGCTGGCTGCTGTCCGCGTCCCAGTTCACCGTCACGATCGGTGCGCTGGTGAGATACGCGCCGCCCGGGAAGTTGTAGTTGACGAACGGCTGGATCAGCCCGTTGTTGTACGACCCGCCCTGCTTGTTGCTGGTCAGCGACCAGACGTTGTTGACCAGGAAGCCGTAGACCCAGGGGCTGCCGTGGTCGAGATGCAGCAGGACGAACGACGGTCCCAGCCCCCAATTCCTGTTGCCGAGTTCGGCGCTGCTGTTGGTCGGGATCTGCGTGATGACGCCGGCGCCCCAGATCCAGTGCCCCGGCTTGGCGGGCGAGAGGAACGCCGTCAGCTGGACGTCGCCGACGCCGCTCCTGCTGTCGACGCCCGGCCCCAGCGACGGCTGCCAGATCACCGGGATGATGGTGCGGGTGATGATGTTCCAGTCGTCGTTGACCGAGATCGGGATCACCGGCTGGATGTTGAGGATGTTCTGCGTGCCCTTTTCCGGCCCGTAATTCAGGTTCGTGTTGTTCTGGAACGGCACGCTGATCAGGTTGCCGACCGGGTTCTGCGCGAGCTTGGCGAGTTCCTCGGCGCTCAATTCGGCCCGGGCGGGCGCCGCCGCGAATGCCACGGCGACGGCGATGCAGGGGATGAGGCAATGCTTCGGATTCGACCGCATTTTGACGCTCGCTGGGACGGCTGTGGGAATGGATGCGGAAATGGCGCGGCGCCCTACGCCCTGCGCCAAGCCGCGCGGCGCCAGTTTGCCAGATCGACAGTTGAAACGGGCGATGCGCCGTCGTAGCGTAAGATTTCTTCCGGCGGTCTTGGCCGGTTCGCGCACCCACCTGCCGACTTCTGTCATAAGTCCTTCAAGGAGATGAGCTCGATGAATCGCATTTCGACCTTCCTGTCCGCCGGCGCGCTGGCGCTGATGCTCGGCGCCTGTGCCGCCCCGGGACCCACGCCCGGTGAAATGGAAATCCGCAGCGGCGTGATCGAGCAGATCACCTCGGTGCAGCTGGCGAGCAACCATTCGCCGGGCATCGGCGCCGTGGTCGGCGGCGTCGCCGGCCTCGGCATCGGCAGCCTGATCGGCGGCGGCACCGGTCGCGACGTCGCGATGGTGCTGGGCACGATCGGCGGCGCGGTCGCGGGCAACGAGGTCCAGCGGCGCAACGCGCAGCCGGTGCCGGGGCAGCAGATCATCGTGCGCAGCTATCGCGACGTGCTGGTCTCGGTCACGCAGCCGGCCAATCCGGAGCTGCGCGTCGGCCAGAAGGTCTTCATCGAAGGCCGGGGTGACGGCGCGCGGGTGGTGCCGCAGCAGTAGGCGAGCCGATCTTCGCGGTGGCGGGGCCCGGGCGGTTGGCCGGGCCCTTGCATTGGTGCGGGCTCGGGCCCGGTCACGCGCGCGGCGACGTTCGGCCGCAGGCACGAGCGAAATTCAGCGCACGCGCCCCGGAGCTGCCGCGAATGCGTGGAAGTGGTGCACCGGCCCGTGGCCGCTGCCGACGGACAGGCGGCCCGATTCGCGGATCGCGGCGCTCAGCCATTCCTTGGCGCGCCGCGCCGCCGCCGGCACGTCCGGCGACTGCGGCAGCAACGCCGCCAGCGCCGAGGAAAGCGCGCAACCGGTGCCGTGCGTGTTCTTCGTGTCGATCCGGGGGCCGGCGAGCTCGATCATCCGGTCGCCGTCGTGCAGCAGGTCGACCGCGTCGCCCGACGTCAGGTGCCCGCCCTTCAGCAGCACCCACCGCTCGCCGTCGTGCGCCATCGCGCCGCGCAGGCGCTCGGCGGCGCGCACCATTTCCTTGCGCGTTTCCGGCGCGCGGCCTTCGAGCAGCACGCCGGCCTCGGGCAGGTTCGGCGTGATCACCGTCGCCAGCGGCAGCAACGCCTCGCGCAGGGCGCCGACCGCGGTCTTCTCGAGCAGCGCGTCGCCGCTCTTGGCCACCATCACCGGGTCCAGCACGATGCGCTGCGCCTTCCAGCGGAGGAGCCGGTCCGCGACGGTCGTGATGACGCCTGCCTGGCCGAGCATGCCGATCTTGACGGCGGCGATCGCGACGTCGGCGAACAGCGTGTCGATCTGCTGCGCGACGAATGCCGGAGGCACGGCGAACACGCCGGTGACGGCGCGGGTGTTCTGCGCGGTGAGCGCGGCGACGACGCCGCAGGCATAGGCGCCGAGCGCGCTGATGGTCTTGACGTCGGCCAGCACGCCGGCGCCGCCGGACGGGTCGACGCCGGCGACGGCGAGGACGTTGGGAACGACGGGCTCGCTGTTCATGATTCGTTCATCTTACCGCGGGACCCGCATTGGGTAAGATGCGCGTTTGCCTTCGCGCGATCCCGCGATGTCTCCATCCGTTGACCGAACCACCCTGCGCCTCGACCGCGCGCGCCGCACGCTGCGCGACGGGGCCGGCCGCGTGTTCGACCTGGGTTCGCACACGTGGCGATCGGATGCGGTGGCCGGCTCGGGCGAGGCGGTCGGCGCCGCCGCCGCGGTGGCGTGGCTGCAGCGCGAAAGCGGCCGGCCGGCGCGGGAGCCGATCGGCGTCGTCGGCGGCCGGCACGCGACGCATGCGCAGCTTGCCGTGGCGCGGGCGCTCGGCGCAGGTCTCGCCCACGCCGGGCTCGTCGTGCTGTGCGGCGGGCGCGGGGGCGTGATGCTGGCGGTATGCGAAGGAGTCGCCGACGGCGGCGGCATCAGCGTCGGCCTGCTGCCGGGCGACACCATCGCCGACGGCAACGACGTCGTGACCATTCCGTTGCCCACCGGCATCGGCCTCGCGCGCAACGCGCTGATCGCGCGCGCGGCGCGGTGCCTGGTCGCGATCGGCGGCAGCTACGGCACGCTGTCCGAGGTGGCGTTCGCCCTTCAGTACGGCAAGCGCGTGTTCGGGCTCGAGGGTGCGCCCGCCGTCGATGGCGTCGCCCACCTGCCCGACGTGGACGCCGCCATCGACGCGGTCGGCCGCGTCGTGCTGGGACTCGACCCGGACCCGTACCCGCCGCCACCCGGCGACGCCACGCGCGGCGAACCCCGGCCGGCGCCGCACTCGCCCGATGCTTCCCGCTCCAGCGGCACCGAAAAGGATTGACGATGCGATCTGCCCGTCACCTTGCCTTGCGCCGCCACCCTCGCGGCCGGGCTTGCCCTCGACCACGCCGTCGCCGCGACGGTGTCCGAATGCCACGCGCTCGCCGACCCCGCGGCTCGGCTCGCCTGCTACGACGCCGCGACCGGCCTCAAGGCCGGCACGGCGGGTGCCGCGGCGACGCAAGTGGCCGAGCCGGCCGCGGGCTCGACCGCCGCGGCGCCGGCTTCCGCCCCCGGCAAGGCCGTGGCGACCGGCGCGACCGCAAAGGCGACCGAGGTCGCGCCGACGCGGCCGTCGATGCTCGGAGAACGCTGGGCGCTCGACCCCGCGGTCGGCGACCGGGATTTCGACCTCCGTTACCACAACCCCAGCTACATCATCGGCCGCTGGTCGAACGGTCCCAACGATTCGCCGATGTCGCCGACGCTGGGCGGATTGCCGGGACCGGTGCCTCTCGACCACGTCGAGGCGAAATTCCAGTTCTCGTTCAAGGCGAGGCTGTGGGAGGCCGAGAGCCGCCAGTACGCCGTCTGGGCCGCGTACACGCAGCAGAGCAACTGGCAGATCGCCAACGGGGACCTGTCGCGGCCGTTCCGCGAGACCGACTACCAGCCCGAGCTGATCTTCACCTACCGCCCCGACCTGGAGTTCGGCGGGGTTCGCTGGCGTCTGCTCAACCTGGGCCTCGTCCACCAGTCGAACGGCCGCGCCGAGCCGCTGTCGCGCAGCTGGAACCGCATCTATGCCCAGTTCGGCTTGGAGCGCGACAACTTCGCGCTGCTGGTGCGCCCGTGGTACCGGTTCAAGGAAAGCTCCGACAAGGACGACAACCCTGACATCACGGATTACTACGGCTACGGCGACATCGTCGCCCTGTACCGGACCGACCGCGGTCACACGTTCACGCTGACCGGCCGGGGCAACGTCCGCACGGGCAAGGGCAGCGTCGAGTTCGAGTGGTCGACGCCGCCGATCCTGGGGCCGTTCAAGGGCTACTTCCAGGTGTTCAGCGGCTACGGCGAGAGCCTGATCGACTACAACTGGAACCAGACGACGGTCGGCGTGGGGCTTTCGCTCAACGATCTGCTGTGACGGGGTCCGAACCGTCTGCGCCTCGCGGGCGGCATATCGCCGCCGTGGCAGCGTGGCGCGGGATGTTCCAACGGACCCGGTGCTCGGGCGATGCCCGCGCCGCCCGGTGTAGAATTCTCGCTGCCGCGGGTGTAGTTCAATGGTAGAACGGCAGCTTCCCAAGCTGCATACGAGGGTTCGATTCCCTTCACCCGCTCCAGCCGCCCGGATGACCAAACGCGCCCCGAAATGGGGCGTTTTTGTTGCGCTGCATTGTGGTGCATTTGTCGAGCAATATCCGTGCGTTGCATGGGTAATTTCAGGTATATTGGTGCGTCGCACAATATGCTATGCTGGGCACCTGGAATCCTCCGATGCAGACCATCATCTACGCCGGGCGCGAGCCCGGACCGCTGCGACGCCTGGCCGACGCGGACCGCGCGCGGGTCGGTCGCCATTTCCTCGCGCTGGAGCCGGAGGGCCGTCGCCTTCGCTTCAATACGGCGGTGATCGACGAGGCGATCCGCAAGCACGTCGCGAGGCTCGATTTCCGGCGCGACCTGATCCTGGGCTCCGAGGATCCCGACGGCGAGTTGTCGGCCGTGGTCCACCTGGCCAGGATCAGCGCGGCGCAGGTGGAGTTCTCGATCAGCGTCCTCGAGCCCTGGCGCGGGCAGGGACACGGCCAGAAGCTCACCCAGCTGGGCCTGACCGAGGCGGCGCGGCACGGCTACCAGCTCGCGCACGTCCAGTTCATGTCGTACAACCACCGGATGGACGCGATCATCAGGCATTTCGAATCCACGCGGGAGCAGGACGGGACCGAGCACTTCGTCAAGGTGCCGCTGCCCGCCAGCCTGGCGCGGCCCTTCCGGGCGCCGATCGGGCCGTTCTTTCCGTCGCTGGTCGCGTTCAACTAGGCCGGAGCCGCCCGGCCACCCGCCGGACCGCGCCCGCGGCGCAACGCCGCAGGTTCAGGAGCGCGGTCCCGCTTCGTTCGCCTTGCTGCGACGGCGGTCCGGAATCGACGAGCTGCGCGCCACCAGCATCAGCACCCCCAGCAGCACCAGCATCAGCGGCACGATGATCGACCAGCTGAGCCGGTACTGGTCGTGCGCCAGCCACGCGAGCCCGATGGCGATCAGGAACGGGCCCATCACCACCGAGTTCTTGGTGAAGCCGTCCAGCACCAGCGCCGCGATGCCGCCGGCGATGAAGCCCAGGCCGATGACCCAGTCCCTGTCGGGCATCCAGCCGAGGTACCACAGCAGCCAGATGAGACCGACGACGATCAGCGTGATCGGAAGCCCTGCGTCCTTCATCTTGCTTCCTCCCCTGTCGGCGCGCGTGCTGCGAACCGTGATGTCCGGGTCGCGGGCCGGGTTGATTTTCCGACGGGAGCATAACAAGAACCCATCCGGGAGGAAAGCTAGAATCGCCCGATGGACGCGACGACGCAATGGATTCTCCTCGCGGGGCTGCTGCTCTTCGCCAGCGTGCTCGCGAGCGTGTTCTCGGCGCGCCTGGGATTCCCGCTGCTGCTGGTGTTCCTCGTCGCGGGCATGCTGGCCGGCGAGGACGGACCCGGCAAGGTCCAGTTCGACAACTTCCGCGCCGCCTACTTCGTCGGCAACCTCGCGCTGGCGGTGATCCTGCTCGACGGCGGCCTGCGCACGAGGCTCGCCACGTTTCGCGTCGCGCTCGCGCCCGCGCTGACGCTGGCGACGGCCGGCGTGGCGTTGACCGCGGCGATGGTCGCGACAGCGGCGGTGGCGCTGCTCGACCTGCCGTGGTCGACGGCGCTGCTGCTCGGCGCGATCATCGGCTCGACCGACGCGGCCGCGGTGTTCTCGCTGCTGCGCAATGGCGGCGTCGCGCTCAACGCGCGTGTGGGCGCGACGCTGGAAATCGAATCGGGGATCAACGACCCGATGGCGATCTTCCTCACCATCACGCTGATCGAGTGGATTCGCCTGGGTGGCGACATGTCCGGACTCGACATCGCGACGACGCTGGTGGCGCAGTTCGGCATCGGCGCCGCCGGCGGGCTGGTCGCCGGCTGGGCGCTGCGCGAGATCCTGCGCCGCACGGTGCTGGCGGAGGGGCTATACGCCCTGCTGATCCTGGGCGGCGGACTCCTCGCGTTCGCGCTGGTCGCGGCGACCGGCGGCAGCGGCTTCCTGGCGATCTACCTGATCGGTCTGGTCGTCGGCAATCGCCGCACCCACGCGACCGAGCCGGTGCTGCGCGTGATGGACGGCCTCGCCTGGCTCTCGCAGGCGGGCCTGTTCCTGCTGCTGGGCCTGCTGGTCACGCCGTCGGCGGTGCTCGCGCGCGCGGGTCCCGCGCTGGGCGTCGCGGCGGTCCTGATGTTCGTCGCGCGGCCGCTCGCCGTCGCGGCACTGCTCGCGCCCTTCCGCTTCCCGCCGCGCGAGATCGCCTACATCGCCTGGGTGGGCCTGCGCGGCGCGGTGCCGATCGTGCTGGCGATCTTCCCCGTGCTGCACGGGATCCCGGACGCGAAGCTGCTGTTCGAGCTCGCTTTTATGGTCGTCGTCACGTCGCTGCTGTTGCAGGGAATGACGCTGCGGCCGTTGGCGCGGTGGCTGCGCCTCGAGCTGCCGCCGCTATACGCGCCGGAGGATCGGCACGAGCTGGCGAGCACGGGTCCGGAAACGGTCGAACTTCTGCAGTACCGCGTCGACGCGCGCTCGCGCGCCCTCGGCACGGCGGTGGCCGAGCTACCCCTGCCGGCGAATGCGCGCGTCGTCGCGCACTGGCGCGCCGGGGTGCTGCAGGCACCTTCGGCGGTGCTCGCGGCCGGCGACATCGTGGCCATTGTCGGGCCGGCGGGCGACGAGCCGCCGGTGTCCGAGATGCTGGCGCCGCTGGCCGACGAGCGACGGCTCACCGCCGCCGGCTTCTTCGGCGAGTTCGTGCTCGAAGGCGATGCCCGGGCGGACGACGTCATCGCCACCTACGGCCTGCCGCCGCTGCCGATGGCGGAACGCGGGGCCACGCTGGCTGCGCTGATCGCGCGCCGCCTGCACGGCCGCGCGGTGGTCGGCGATGCGGTCACCGTCGGCCGGCTGACGCTGACGGCGCGCCGGGTAGAGGCCGGGCGCATCGTCGAGGTCGGGCTCAAGCTGCCCCGGGTATGACCCCGCGCCGGGCCGGCGCCGCGACCGCGGGCGTCGCGCACGGTCCCGTGTCGGCGGTTCGCGGCCCGGCACGGCACGTCGCCGTGGCCACCGCTCGCGGCTCCGCGGCGGTACACTCGACTGCCTCGCCGGCAGTCCGTTCGCCCATGTCCTCCCCGCCGCATTCCCCGCCGCTCCAGCCTTCCCACGCGCACGTTCCGCTGGCCGCGGTCGGCCTCATTCTCGGCGCGACCGCGTGCTTCGCGATCCTCGACGCCGTGGTGAAGAATCTGGCGCCGCGCTATCCGATCCCGCTGCTGGTATGGGCGCGCTACGGCCTGCAGGCGGTGTTCATGGTGCTCTGGTTCGCACCGACCATGCGCTGGTCGCTGGTGCGCACGCCGCGCCTCACCGCGCAGGTGGTGCGCGGCGCGCTGCTGCTGGGGTCGAGCCTGTGCTTCTTCACCGCGCTCAAGTACCTGCCGCTGGCCGAGGCGACGGCGATCAACTACACGACGCCGGTGCTGGTGATCCTGCTCGCGGTGGCGCTGCTCGACGAGGTGATGACGGCGCCGCGCGCGCTGTTCGTCGTCGCCGGGATGGCGGGGATGCTGCTGATCGTGCGGCCCGGCGCCGAGATGCTGCATGGCGCCGCCGGCTACGCGCTGGGCGCCGCCTGCTGCTACGCGATGTTCCAGGTGCTGACGCGCAAGCTCGCCGCCGAGGACCCGCGGGTGACGCTGTTCTACCCGGCTATCGTAGGCACGCTGCTGATGACGGCGCTGTGGCCGTGGTTCGGCCCCGGGGCGACGATGCCCTGGGCCGACGTCGCGCTGGTGGTCCTGACCGGCGTGCTGGGCACGCTCGGCCACTTCCTCTTCCTCAACGCATTCCGCCGCGCGCCCGCATCGGCGCTGACGCCGTTCACCTACATGCAGCTGGTCTGGGCCACCGTCATCGGCTTCGTCGCCTTCGGCCAGTTTCCCGACGGCTGGACGCTGGCCGGCATGGCGGTGATCGGGGGCAGCGGGCTGGCGCTGGCGCTGTACGAGCGGCGGCGCGGCCAGGCGGCGCCGGCCGACGCGACGACCGTCGATTGAGCGCGTCCCCGGCGGGACATCCCCGCGGGTCCGGGACGGGCACTCCTGCCCGCCGGTACCGCGTCCGCGCGTGCCGCAGCGGATCGCGATCACTGGCCGCCGCCGTGTAGAATTGGCCTGACCACCCGACCAATTCAGCCCTCCCCGGAGAGGGCGCACAAGGAGGAACGGCAGATGGACGCGAAACCGCGCATCGGCTTCATCGGGCTCGGCCTGATGGGCCACGGCATGGCCAAGAACCTCGTGACCAAGGGTTTCCCGCTGACGGTGCGGGTCAACCGCAACCGGGCGCCGCTCGCCGACATCCTGGCCGCCGGGGCGAAGGAAGTCGCGACCAACGCCGAGGTCGCGCGCGCGTCCGACATCGTGTTCCTCTGCGTCACCGGCGCGCCGCAGGTCGAGGAGATCGTCTTCGGCAAGGACGGCCTCGCCGCGGGCGCAAAGGCCGGGCTCGTCGTCGTCGATACGTCGACCAGCGAGCCGGCGACGACGACGAGGATGCGCGAGTCGCTCGCGGCGCAGGGCGTCAAGTTCGTCGACGCGCCGCTCGCGCGCACGCCGGTCGAGGCGGAAGCGGGCAAGCTCACCGTCATGGTCGGCGCCGATGACGCGACACTGGCGCAACTGAAGCCCGTGCTCGGCGCGTTCTGCGAAAACATCTTCCACGCCGGTCCGGCGGGCCACGCCCTCGTGCTGAAGCTGATCAACAACTTCATCGCGCAGGCAATCTGCACGGCGACTGCCGAGGCCTGCGTGGCGGCGGCGAAGTCGGGGCTGTCGATCCGCAAGCTGCACGAAGTGATCTCCGCCGGCGCGGTCAACTCGGGGCTGTTCCAGATGATCGTCGGCCGCATGCTCGACGGCGGCGACCTGACCGGCCTCAAGTTCACGCTGGTCAACGCCGCCAAGGACCTGCGCTACTACACGCACTTCACCGAGCAGATGATGCTGCCGTCGATCGTCGGCGAGGCGGTGCACCAGAGCCTCGTCACCGCCAACGCGCTGGGCCTCGGCGACAGGTTCGTGCCGTCGCTGATCGAGGCGCAGGAGAAGATCACCGGCGTGGCGATCGTGCCGCGCGGCTGAGGCAGCACGCCGACGGCGGAGGGCGGCGTTTCCCTTCGCCCCCCGCGGGACGCGGCGGGACGCGGCAGCGCCGGGTAGGAAGAACCAGGCCTTCGTGCCTACCGCGGGCGCGCCGCCGGCCGGCGTCCGCGCGACAATCCGGCCGCAGTTTGCGCCAGAGCAAGGATTCGCGACCGCCGCGGCTTGCGGTTGCCGTCCCGCCTGGCGCAGCATAGTCTTCGCCTTTGCCACCCGCCCTGCGGTCCCCGTTTCCCAAGCGGAGCAGCACCGATGCTCGTCGAAGTCGTCGCCGGCCTTGCCGCCGGTGCCCTCCACGTCTGGTCGGGCCCGGACCACCTGGCCGCCGTCGCGCCGCTCGCCGTCCGCGGCCGTCGCCGCTCGTGGGCGGTCGGGATGCGCTGGGGCATCGGCCACTCGGCCGGCGTGGCGGCGGTCGCGCTGTTCCTGGTCTGGGCCCGCGATCTCGTGTCGCCGGAGCTGCTGTCGGAGTGGGGCGAGCGGCTGGTCGGGGTGATGCTGGTCGGCATCGGGCTGTGGGGGTTGCGCACCGCGTTCCGCGCCCACGTCCACGCGCACCCCCACGAGCACGACGGGGCGGCGCACGCGCACATCCACGTCCACGCGCACGGTCACGAGCCCGGGACCGCGCCTCCGGCGCTGCGGACCATACCGAATCACGTCAGGGCCGCCGCGGGGCCGTCGCACCTGCACACCCACGCGGCGATGGGCGTCGGGATCCTCCACGGCATCGCCGGCAGCTCGCATTTCCTCGGCGTGCTGCCGGCGCTCGCCTTTCCGACCCTCAGGCAGGCGGTCGCCTACATCGCCGCCTACGCGGTCGGCACCATCGCGTCGATGATGGCGTTCGGTGCGCTGATGGACCTGCTGACCGGACGCACCGGCCGGGCCGGCGAACGCGCGTACCACGTGCTGATGGGCGCGGCCTCGGCGGTCGCCGCGGGCGTCGGCGTGTTCTGGATCGTCACGTCCTGAGTTGCGCTGGTTCGGGGACAAGTCCCCCGGACGGTGGCGACGGCATGCCCGCGGCCGGTGCCGTACGCACCACCCGGCCCTGGCCGAGTCGTGCGATCATCGCTGTTGTCCGGTGACCATTGCGGCGCCGGATGTCCCGATGCCTGCCGCCGCTCCCCCTCCGACCTCCGCGCCCACCCCCGCCGATTTCCTCGAGTTCGCCTGGCGGATCGCGCAGCGCGCCGGGGCGGTCGTGCTGCCGCATTTTCGCGTCGCCATCGACGTCGACGACAAGGGCACGACGTCGTACGACCCGGTCACCGCCGCCGATCGCAACGCCGAGGCGGTGATCCGCGCGGCGATCGCCGAGACGTATCCCGACCACGGCATCCGCGGCGAGGAGCACGGCTGGGAGAAGCGGCCATCGAAGTACACCTGGGTGATCGACCCGATCGACGGCACGCGCAGCTTCATCACCGGGCAGATGCACTGGGCCACGCTGATCGCGCTGAACGACGGCCGGCGCGTCGTCGCCGGGGTGATCCACCAGCCCTTCGTCGGCGAGACCTTCCTCGCCGTCGGCGGGGGCCCTGCCGAGTGGCGCCGCGGTGGCGAGACGCGCCGCCTCGCCACCCGCCGCTGCGCGCGGCTCGCCGACGCCATCGTCGGCTGCACCACGCCCGACATGTTCGTCACCGCGGCGTCGCGCGCGGCGTTCGAGCGCGTGAAGGCGCGCGTGCGGCTGGTGCGCTACGGCGGCGACTGTTACACCTACGCGCTGCTGGCCGCGGGTCTGATGGACGTCGTGATCGAGTCGTCGTTGCAGGCCTACGACGTGCAGGCGCTGATCCCGGTGATCGAGGGTGCCGGCGGCGTGATCACGTCGTGGACCGGCGGCAACTGCGAGGAGGGCGGCGACGTCGTGGCCTGCGGCGATCCGCGGCTGCACGCCGAGGTGCTTCGGCTGCTGGCGGGAGACGGCGGCTAGCGGCCGGCGTACCGCGTGCGGCGACACACCATGACCGGACGTAGCGCGCGATGCGCCTGCTGATCCTCGGCGGCACGCGCTTCCTCGGGCGGCACATCGTCGACGCCGCGGTGGCGCGAGGCCATCGCGTCACGACGTTCACCCGCGGCAACGAGCCCACCCACGTCGACACCGCGGTCGTCCCGCTCGGCGGCAACCGCGATCCGTCGATCGCCCCCGGCCTCGCTCCGCTGACGACCGGGGAATGGGATGCCGTCATCGACACCAGCGGCTATGTGCCGCGAATCGTCGGGGCGTCGGCCGAGCTGCTGGCGGACCGCACGTCGCGCTACATCTTCGTGTCGTCGATGTCGGTCTACGCGTCCTCCGACCGGCCCGGTCTCGACGAGAGCGCGCCGCGCGCCGTGCTCGCCGACGCGGCGACCGAGGAGGTGGCGACGCACTACGGGGCGCTGAAGGCCGCGTGCGAGGACGCGGTGTGCTCGCGGCTGGGGACGCGCGCGACCATCGTCCGGCCCGGGCTGATCGTCGGGCCTTTCGATCCGACCGACCGCTTCGCCTACTGGGTCGCACGCTTCATCCAGCCGGCGCTGCTGGGCGACCGGCCGGCCGAGGCCGTGGTGCCCGCGCCGCCCGAGCGCCCGCTGCAGTTCATCGACGCGCGCGACCTCGGCGAGTGGCTGGTCGGCCTCGCCGAGCGCGACACGCCGGGCACCTTCAATGCGGCCAGCGAGCGCGGCCACTTCAGCTGGGGCGGTCTCGTCGACGCGCTCACCGCTGTCGCCCGCGAGCGCGGCCTCGTCGGCGCGGCGGGGATTCCGACGGCGCGCTGGCTCGACGACGCGACGCTGGCGGCGCACCAGGTGTCGCCGTGGACCGGACTGCCGCTGTGGCTGCCCGCGAGCGAAGCCGACCACGCGGGCTTCCTCGAGTTCGACTGCCGGCGCGCCCACGCCGCCGGCCTCGCCGAGCGCGCGCTCGAGTACACCATCCGCGACACCGCCGACTGGCTCGTCGAACGGCCGAACGAAGGCGCCTGGCGCCTCGTCCTCACCGCCGGCAGCGAGCGGGCGATACTGGGGTCAGGTCGAATTTAGGTCGGCAGGCAGTCTCGCGCGGGGAACGCGACGGCGATGCCAGCATCGAAACACGCCGTCGCCGCCACGGCAATCGTCCGTCCGGACGATGCGGCGCCGAGGGTTCGAGCGGCGTCGGCTGCGATGCGGCGTCGGGCCCCGTCCGAATCATCGGGCGCCGTCCGAATTCAGTGCATCGCGGGGGCGGCGACAGCATTGCGCGACTGTTTTGCGGCCCGGCGCGACCGCGTGTTACGGTTGCAATTCGAATCCTCACGCATCGTCCATGACGACCAACGAACCGGCGCCGAACGCGCCATCCCCGGCCTCGACCGCGCAAGCGGAAGCGGCCGCGCGCTTCGGCCGGCCGAGGGGGTCGTGGCGCTTGCGGGCCTACACCATCATCTTCGAAGCCGACACCCGTGCCGGCCGGTTGTTCGATCTGCTGCTGATCGCGACGATCCTTGCCAGCGTCCTGGTGGTCATCCTCGACAGCGTGCAGTCGATCACCGAGCGCCACGGCGCGCTGTTCGCTGTCCTCGAGTGGGGATTCACGCTGCTGTTCACCGCGGAGTATGTGCTGCGGCTGCTGTGCGTGCGGCGCCCGTTGCGCTACGCGACGAGCTTCTTCGGCGTCGTGGACCTGCTGGCCGTGCTGCCGACCTATCTCGCCTTCTTCGTCCCGGAAGCCCACGCGCTGATCGACGTCCGCCTGCTGCGCCTGCTTCGCGTCTTCCGGATCCTCAAGCTCGGCGCCTACGTGTCCGAGTTCGGGTTTCTCGGCGCTGCGCTGATCGCCAGTCGGCGCAAGATCATCGTCTTCATCGGCTTCGTGCTGATCACGGTCGTCGTCATGGGGACCCTGATGTACGTCGTCGAGGGCCCCGAGAACGGATTCACCAGCATCCCGACAGCGATCTACTGGGGCATCACGACCATCACCACCGTAGGCTTCGGTGACATCACGCCGAAGACCGACCTCGGCCGCTTCATCGCGTCGTGCATGATGCTGATGGGGTGGGGCATTCTGGCCGTGCCCACGGGAATCGTCACTGCCGAGATGACGGCTCACCGGTTTGCGCGACCCGTGACGACGCGTGCATGCCCCGATTGCCTGACCGAAGGCCACGACGCCGACGCGCGGTTCTGCAAGCACTGCGGCAAGCCGCTGCCGGAGTACCAGCGCGATTGAGGACCGCCGGCCATGGCGCCGGAGCGTCGCCTACAATGGCGCGCTTCGCGGCGTCGAGGCGCCGCACCGATCCATCGCCCCTAGGAGCACCCCATGCCCCCCTCCCGCACCCCCGACCTCTGGGAAAACCCGCTCGGCACCGACGGCTTCGAGTTCGTCGAGTACGCGGCGCCGGACCCCGCCGCGCTCGGCCGCCTGTTCGAGCAGATGGGCTTCGTCGCCGTAGCCAAGCATCGCAGCAAGAACGTGCTGCTGTACCGGCAGGGCGACGTCAACTTCATCGTCAACGCCGAGCCCGACTCGTTCGCGCAGTCGTTCGCGCGCGTGCACGGGCCGTGCATCTGCGCGATCGCGTTTCGTGTGGCCGACGCCGCCAAGGCCTACCGCAAGTGCGTCGAGTTCGGCGCCTGGGGCGTCGAGGCGCGGCCGGGCCCGATGGAGCTCAGCATCCCGGCGATCAAGGGCATCGGCGATTCGCTGATCTACCTCGTCGACCGCTATCCCGGCGCGCGGGGCGACACCGGCGCCGGCGTGTCGATCTACGACATCGACTTCGTCCCGCTGCCCGGCGTCGACCAGCACCCGCGCGGCGCCGGGCTCACCACCATCGACCACCTGACGCACAACGTGCACCGCGGCCGGATGGACGAGTGGGCGGGCTTCTACGAGCGGCTGTTCAACTTCCGCGAGGTCCGCTACTTCGACATCGAGGGCAAGCTCACGGGACTGAAGTCGAAGGCGATGACGAGCCCCTGCGGCAAGATCCGCATCCCGATCAACGAGTCGTCGGACGACCGCAGCCAGATCCAGGAATACCTTGTCGCCTACCGCGGCGAGGGCATCCAGCACATCGCGCTCGGCACCGACGACATCTACGCCTGCGTCGAGAAGCTGCGCCGCATCGGCGTCGATTTCCAGGACACGCCGGACACCTACTACGAGCAGCTCGCGACGCGGCTGCCCGGGCACAAGGAGGACACCGCGCGGCTCGCCGCCAACCGCATCCTGCTCGACGGCGCGCCGGCGAAGGACGAGATGCTGCTGCAGATCTTCACCAAGACCGTCATCGGCCCGATCTTCTTCGAGATCATCCAGCGCAAGGGCAACGAGGGCTTCGGCGAGGGCAACTTCCAGGCGCTGTTCGAGTCGATCGAGCTCGACCAGATCCGCAGAGGCGTGCTCAAGGGCTGAATGGCCTGCGGCGGCCGATGGGCGTCAGCGTGCGGGGCGGACCAGCGGCAGCAGTTGCTTGGCGACGACCTCGGCCATGGCGGGACCCGATCTCGGGATCGGGATCGGCAGCGGAATCAGGTAGGCGGGCATGAGGAAAGTGACGTCCTCGCGCTGGTGCTTCACGTCGCCGGCGTCCACCGCCGCCGCAAGATCGAACACCCGCAGCAGCGCGGATTCGTGGGTGGTCTCCCACGCCAGCCCCAAAAAACCGGGCCCGTAGAGCATCAGGCCGTGGTCTTCTTTCCACGTCTGGAGGGACTCCGCGATCGCGAGGTACCGGACGCCCGCCGCGCCTGCCCGCGCCGCCACCGCCGGCCGGCGCAGCCACTCCGCCACCTGTGCGTCGGTGAGCAAGACGCGGCCCGTCCACGGGTAGACCGCCCGCCGCAGGTCCTCGACGGCGACGACCGCGATCGACGGATCGAGCCTGCGCAGCGCTTCGCCGACGGCGACGGTCCCCTCGTTGGCCGTGCAGGCGCGCAAGCCCGTGCAGACCATCAGCGTGACGCCCGTCGGGGGCGCGGCCGGGCCATCGCCGACGGGCGAGCCCGGCCATTGCCACGCCAGTCCCCGCGCGTCGGCCCAGCGCGCGAGTTCCGGCGACAGGACCAGCGTGGTGGCGACGTCGCCGGCCGCCGTGGCGACGAGCGAAATCGCGACGTCCCGCGCGGACCCTTGCGAAAGCGCCGTTCCGCCGGCGGGAGCGGCTGCCGTCGACGCGGCAGTCGCGTCCGTCGGGGCCGCCGGGTCGTCGGGAGCGGCCGACGTCGTCACCACGGTCTCGCTCCTCGCCACGCTCGCGCCGTCGGGCGCAAGCACGTCGACGCCGAGCATGAATCCCGCTGCGCGCGGCTCGAAGCGCGGGACGAGGACGACGTCGACCCCGACGACGGTGCCTGCGGGCCCCGGGATCGACGGCAGCTCGACCGTTCGCGCGAACATCGCCGCGGCGTGCTGGTCGAACAGCGCGACCGCGGCGGCCCCGAGTTCGTACCGGTAGCGCGGCGTGTCGCCGCCGCCGGCCAACGCAACGGCCGAGCGGAACGAATCGGGGTAGTGGATGCCGGCCGTCAGGTCCAGCTTGGGCAGCAGCGGCGGGTACGCAAGGCGCTCGACCGGGACGACGAGGGTCGTGACCGGCGAATCGGGGCCGTACTTGGGTCCGGTCGCGCACGCGGCAAGCAGCAGCATCAAGGCCACCGCCCCGCCGACGCGGGCCACGCTGCCCGGATTCCGCCGCCGCAATAGCGACATGGCTTGACCTTCCTCGATTCAACTCTGCGCGCCTCGATGCGCGCCGGGCTTGCGCTGCCTCAACCCTGGGCCGAATCCCGTGCCGCGACGGGCCAATCGCCGTCCCGCCGGCCGCTTGCGCCGCTCCAGTCCGCCCCCATGTCCCTGATTGCACAGGGAGGATGCGTTCCGGCGCGCTTTCTGTCATAGTCATGGACTTTCCAGACGAACGGGTCTGTTAGTGCTTACTCCGCTCGGATTCTCGTTGTTGCGCCAGCTTGCCGACGGCGACTTCCATTCCGGCGAGGACCTCGCCGCGAAGGTGGGGCTCACTCGCGCCCGCGTTTCGCAGGTGCTGAAGGACGCGGAGGCCGCCGGGCTGTCGCTGGAGCGGATCAAGGGCCGGGGCTACCGGCTGCTGCAGGCCCCGGATTTCCTCGACGGCAAGGCGGTGACGGCGCGCCTTTCGACGCTGTCCGACGAGCGGCCCCTGCCGGCGCCGATCCATCTCGAGGTGGTCGACCAGATCGACTCGACCAACTCCGAACTCATGCGCCGCATCGCGCGCCGCGACGTCCACGGCGTCGTGCTCGCGGCCGAGTGGCAGAGCGCGGGCCGCGGCCGGCGCGGGCGCGCATGGACGGCGGTCGCCGGGGGCAGCCTCACGTTCTCGCTGGGCTGGCGCTTCGAGCAGGGCGCGGGATTCCTCGCCGGGCTGTCGCTCGCCGTCGGTGTCGCGGTCGCGCGCGCGCTCGAGGACGAGGGCTTCGCCAACATCGCGCTCAAGTGGCCGAACGACCTCATCCACCGGCACCTCAAGGTCGGCGGCATCCTGATCGAGCTCAACGGCGACGCGCTGGGACCGTCGGTCGCGGTGATCGGCATCGGCCTCAACGTGCGGCTGCCGGACAGCGCCAAGGCCGACATCGCGCATCCGGTCACCGATCTCGCGCACGTCGCCGGCCGGCGCGCGCCGCCGATCGACCGCAACCGGCTGCTCGCGCGGCTGATCTCCGAACTCGCCCGCGTGCTCGACCAGTACGCGCGCGAAGGCTTCGCGCCGTTCGCCGCCGAGTGGCAGCACCGCCACGCGTACCAGGGCAAGCCGGTCAGGCTGCTGCTGCCCGACGGCGGCGCGGTGACCGGCAAGGTCGCGGGCGTCGACGCCAGCGGCGCGCTGGTGCTGGCCGACGGGCCGCGCCGAGCGCGCTTCCTGTCGGGCGAGATCTCGCTGCGGCGCGCCTGAACGGCGAGGCGGCGGCGGACCCCGGCAAACCGATCGCAGTGGATCCGCCTTCCCGTCGCGCCATCGTCCTGCGCCCGTTGAACGCACGCTGACCAATGACCACGCTCGTCATCGACGTCGGCAACAGCCGGATGAAGTGGGGTCTCGCGGGGCCGCGGGGGTGGGCGGTGCTCGGCGTGACGCCCAACGCCGAGATCGGCGCGCTGGCGCTGCGCGAATGGCAGAACCTGCCGCGCCCGGTGCGCGTCGTGGGCGTCAACGTCGCCGGCGAAGCGGCGCGGGTGCGCGTCGAGGCGCAACTCGCGCGCTGGCGGGTGCATCCGGAATGGCTGCTCGCGACGGCGACCGGCGGCGGCGTGACCAACAGCTACGCCAAGCCCTCGCAGCTGGGCGCCGACCGCTGGGCGGCGCTGGTGGCAGTGCGGCGGCGCCTGCTCGCCGCGGGGCTCTTTCCCCCGCCGGCGGTGGTCGTCAACGCCGGGACCGCCGTCACCATCGACGCGCTGGATTCGGACGGCGTGTTCCGCGGCGGGGTCATCCTGCCCGGACTGCGCCTGATGCTGCAGGCGCTGGCCGAGAACACCAGCGCGCTCAAGCAGCCGCCGGGACGCTACGAGGATTTTCCCGTGACCACGCCCGATGCACTTTACTCGGGCGCGATGCACGCGGTCTGCGGAGCGATCGAGCTGATGCGCGGGCGCATCCGGCGCGAGGACGTCGCGGTGCGGTGCTTCGTCGCCGGCGGCGCGGCGCACGAGATCGCGCCGCACCTTACCGGCCCGGTCGAGGTCGTGGATAATCTGGTGCTTGAAGGCGTGCTGGCGCTGGCCGAGGGCGGCTAGAGCAACGGCGCGACCCGACGCCCCTCCATGCGCACCCTCGTCTTCCTCCTGCTGCTCGCGAACCTGACGCTGTTCGGCTTCACCCGGCTCGACACCGCAGGCCGCGGCGAGCCGCAACGGATGGTCGAGCAGGTCCAGCCCGACAAGATCAAGCTGCTGACGGCGCAGCAGGTCGCGGCGCTCGGTCCCGCCAAGGTCGCGGCGCTCGCCGACGTCTGCGTCGAATGGGGGCCGTTCTCGGAAGCGGAGCGGGCCAGGGCGCTGGGTGAACTCGAGCCGCTGGGGCTCGGCCGCCTGCTCACGCAGAAGCGGGTCGAGACCAGCACGGCGTTCTGGGCGTACCTGCCTCCGTTCGCCAGCAAGGCCGCGGCGGACAAGCGCGCCACCGAGTTGCGCAGCGCCGGCGTGCGCGACCTCTTCGTCGTCGACGGCGGCCCGCAGAAGTACGCCATTTCGCTGGGCGTGTTCCGCACCGCCGAGGCAGCCAACGTCCACGTCGCCGATCTCGCGAAGCGGGGCGTCACGGGCGCGCGCGTCGGCGAGCGTGCGCAGGTCATCGTGCAGACGCTGCTCGTGATCCGCGATCCGCCGCAGGCCGCGGTCGCGAGGCTGCGTGAGATCGCGCCCGCGTATCCCGCCGCCGATCTCAAGGTCGGCGCCTGCGAGCGCGCGGGCTGAGGTGACGGCCGCGCTGCGCGAGGCCGCGGGTGCGGCCGACCTTGCGCTCGCGCGGGCGCTGTTCGAGGAATACGCGGCGTGGCTCGGCGTCGACCTGTGCTTCCAGGGCTTCGCCGACGAACTCGCGACGCTGCCGGGGGCGTACGCGGCGCCCCGGGGGCGGCTGCTGCTCGCGGGCGAGCCGGGCGACGCGTTCGGTTGCGTCGCGCTGCGGCCGCTGCCGGGGAAGGGTGGGGTCGGTGCCGGGGTCGCCGCCGCGGTGGCCTCCGACGCGACGCCGGGGCCGATCGGCGAGGTGAAGCGGCTGTACGTGCAGCCGCGTGCACGCGGACAACGGTGGGGGCAGCGCCTCGCAGTTGCGCTCGTCGAACAGGCGAGGGCGATCGGCTACCGCGAACTTGTGCTCGACACGCTCGACTGGATGAAGCCGGCGCGCGCGCTTTATGCGCAGCTGGGCTTCGTCGACTGTCCACCGTACTACGACAATCCGCTGCCGGGCGTCGTCTACATGCGCTGCGTGCTGTAACGCGCCGGCGGGGGGGGCGCGGCCGGCGCGGCCGCACGGACGAGTCGCGACGGAGCGGTGCCTACGGGGCGGCAATGCCCGCCGTGACGGTCCAGCGGGCGTCGTCGATCGCCGCCATTCCCGGCGCGGCGCCGATGTCGACGTCGACGAAGCCCGCGGCCCGCAGCAGCGCGCCGATCGATTCGTGGTCGTACCACGTCACCGCGAGGCGCTCGTCCTCGCGCGCGACGATGACGCCGCCCTCCCTCCGCTCGTAGCGGTTGCGCCACGTCATCCGCCGGCCTACGGCGTCGACGTCGAGCTCGGAGCGCAGCGTGATCCGCGCGCCGTCGGTGAGCGTCACGGCGCGCACTTCGACGACCGGTCCTCCGGGCGGGTGCCTGGCTTCGGCCGGGACGAACAGCTCCATCAGCAAGCGTCCCGGCGGCACGAGATGCGCGCGGACGCGCTCGAGGGCGTGCCGCGCGGCCCGCGGGTCGACGAGGAGCTGGAACGAGCCTGCGGCGACGAACGCCGCCGCGTAGCGGAACGGCAGGTTGAGTTCGCTCACGTCCTGACGGAACAGCGTGGCGCGGGTCCCCGCCGCGGCGAGGCGCCGTTCGCAGCGCGCCAGCATCGCGGCCGAGCTGTCGACGCCGTGCAGGGGGTGACCGCGCGCGACCAGCGGCGCGAGCAGGCGGCCGGAGCCGCACATGAGTTCCAGCACCGAGCCCGCGGCGCGCGGCAGCCGCTCGTCGTACCAGGCGATTTCGCTGTCGTCGGCAACCGGCTTGTCGGCGTCGTAGAACGCGCCGCACAGCGGTCCGTAGGATGCCGCTGGCGGGGTTTGGTGCGGGGACGTCATCGGGGTGCGACCGTTCGATGCGGCGACGTCATCAGTTTGCGTTCGTTCGGCACGGGTACTTCATCAGTGTGTGATGGGTGGCGGGCGTGGACGTCATCGGTGCGCGATGGTTCGGGGTGGAAGTCGGAGTCGGCAATCCGGCCTATGGCGTGGCGGCTTTGTCGACGGTGAAATGGCGGCGTCGGCGACTCCGCGGGCGGCCGAGCCCGGTCGTTGCCCTAAATTCGACCTGACCCCGATTTTGGGTCCGTGGCGGCGAAGACGTCGGCGGCCATGTGGAAGGCGGCGTTGGCGGCGGGGACGCCGACGTAGATCGCGCATTGCAGGATGACCTCCTTGATCTCGTCGCGGGTGACGCCGTTGTTGGCGGCGGCGCGGACGTGCATCCGGAACTCGTCGTCGCGGTTGAGCGCGATCATCAGCGCCAGCGTGACGAGGCTGCGCGCATGCCGCGGCAGCCCCGGCCGGGTCCAGATCTCGCCCCAGGCGTAGCGGGTGATGAGGTCCTGGAACTCGGCGTTGAAGTCGCTGCGCTGCCCGAGCGCGCGGTCGACGTGCGCGTCGCCCAGCACCGCGCGGCGCACCTCCATCCCCTTCGCGTAGCGGTCCTTCTCGTCCATCGCGGCCTCACTCTCCGGCAAGGAAGCGCAGCACCAGGTCGGCGTAGCGCTCCGGTTGTTCGACGTTGGCGATGTGCGCGGCCGGCAGCTCGACGTAGCGGGCGCCGGGAATCGCGTCGGCCAGGAATCGTCCCGCCGCGGGGGGCGTGGCGAGGTCCCCGGTGCCGGCGATCACCAGCGTGGGTGCGGTGATCCGCGCGACCGCCGCGCGCTGGTCCATGTCGCGCACCGCCGCGCACGCCGCCATGTACCCCTGCGCGGGGCACGCGAGCAGCATCGCCCGCATCGCGTCCAGCGCGGCCCCTCCGGCGGCGACGAACGGCGCGGTGAACCACCGCGCGAGCACCGCGTCGACGACCGCAGCCATGCCGCCCCTGCCCACCGCGTCGATGCGCGCGTTCCACAGTTCCGGCGGCGCGATCTGCGCCGCGGTGTTCGACAGCACCAGCCGATCGACCCGGGCCGGCGCGTGCGTCGCCAGCCACATGCCGGTCATGCCGCCGAGCGACAGCCCGCAGCAGTGGACGCGCGGCAGCGCCAGCGCGTCGAGCAGCGCCAGCGCATCGCCGCCGAGCCGGTCGATGGTGTACGGGCCGGGAGTCACCGCCGAGCGGCCGTGGCCGCGGGTGTCGTAGCGCAGCACGCGAAGGCGCCGCGACCACGAGGGGACCTGTGCCGACCACATCTCGAGGTCGGTGCCCAGCGAGTTCGACAGCAGCAGCACCGGCGCGCCGGCCGGGCCGTCGAAACGGTAGTGGAAGCGCGCACCGTCAAGATCGACGAAGGCCATGGCGGTTCCGTTCCGGATTCGTGGTCGTGTCGCACGCCGCCGCGCGTGGCCGGGGCGACTTGGCGCGGTTCGCCATCGCCCATGCGGCAGCGCGCGCGGACGTCGCGGTCAGCACTCGAAAAAGACGGTCTCGCCGTCCCCCTGCAGGATGACCTCCCACGCCAGCACGCCGGGCTTCGCGCCGCGGGCGACCAGCGTGCCGCGCCGCGCCGCCGGCACGAGGCCGAGCACCGGGTCGGTCGCGTTGGCGGGATCGTCGGGAAAGTACATCCGCGTGATCAGGTGCTTCAGGATGCCGCGCATGAAGATCGTCACGTTGAGGTGCGGCGCCTGCAACGTGCCGTCGGCGCCCGGCACGCGGCCCGGCTTGATCGTGGTGAAGCGGAAGCGGCCCTGCTCGTCGGTCTGCGACCGCCCGAAGCCGGTGAAGCCCGGCTCGAGCGGCAGGTCGCGCGTGTCCTCGGGGTGCGCGTAGCGGCCGTGCGCGTTCGCCTGCCAGATCTCGACCAGCGCGTCGATCACGGGCTTGCCGTCGCCGTCGAGCACGCGGCCGTCGATGGCGATGCGCTCGCCGGTCACGCCCGGCGCGGTCAGGTCTTCGGTCACCAGCCAGGTCGTGCCGATGTGCAGGTACGGGCCGATCGTCTGCGAGGAAGTCGTCTGAAGGCTCATCGTCGTCGCTCCATTCACGCCGGCAGCACGTCGTTGTCCATCGGGGTCTCCTCGCGGCCGCGCAGCACGATGTCCCACTTGTAGCCGAGCGCGGTCTCGGGAATCGTCGTCTCCCAGTCGAACGCCGACACCAGCCGCCGGCGCGCGCGCTCGTCGGGGATCGACATGTACATCGGGTCGTACTCCAGCAGCGGATCGCCGGGAAAATACATCTGCGTCACCAGCCGCGTCGCGAACGCCGGCCCGAACAGCGAGAAGTGGATGTGCGCGGGCCGCCACGCGTTGTAGTGGTTGCGCCACGGATACTCGCCCGGCCGGATGGTGACGAAGCGGTAGCGGCCCTCGCTGTCGGTCAGCGTGCGCCCGGCGCCGGTGAAGTTGGGGTCCGTCGGCGCGTCGTGATTGTCGCGCTTGTGCGGGTAGCGGCCGGCGGCGTTGGCCTGCCAGATCTCGACCAGCGTGTTGGCGACCGGCTTCGCGTTGGCGTCCAGCACGCGGCCGGTGACGACGATGCGCTCGCCGATCGGCGCGCCCGAGTGCTGTTTCGTCAGGTCGAAGTCGTTGGCGCGGATGCGCTCGAAGCCGAACAGCGGTCCGGTCGCCTCCGACAGCGACGTCGGCAGCAGCACCAGCGGATGCGACGGCGAGCGCTTGACCGTCGACGCGTACGGCGGGAACAGGTAGTCGGGCTGCGTGCCGCGGTCGGGCTTGCGGTAGCCCGGCGGCGGGCGGGACGGGGTCGTGGCCATGCGTATCCTCCCTGCGGTCGAAATGCCGCTCTCAGACGCGTTCGATGACGACGGCGATGCCCTGGCCGACGCCGATGCACATGGTGGCCAGCGCGTAACGGCCGCCGCGCCGGTGCAGCTCGTACATGGCGGTCGTGGCGAGGCGCGCGCCCGAGGCGCCGAGCGGATGCCCGAGCGCGATCGCGCCGCCGTTCGGATTCACGTGCGCGGCGTCGTCGGGCAGGCCGAGGTTGCGGGTGACCGCGAGCGCCTGCGCGGCGAACGCCTCGTTGAGTTCGATGACGTCGATGTCGCCGATGGCGAGGCCGGCCAGCGCCAGCGCCTTCCTCGACGCCGGCGCCGGGGCGAAGCCCATGATCCGCGGCGCGACGCCCGCGACCGCCGCGGCGATGATCCGCGCCCGCGGGGTGAGGCCGTGCCGCCTCGCCGCGTCGGCCGACGCGATGATCGTCGCGCAGGCGCCGTCGTTGACGCCGGACGCGTTGCCTGCGGTCACCGTGCCGTCGGGCCGGACGACGCCCTTGAGCTTCGCCAGCGACTCCAGCGTCGTCGCGCGCGGATGCTCGTCCTGCGCGACGACGACCGGGTCGCCCTTCTTCGCGGGCAGCGTCACCGCCACGATTTCTTCGGCCAGCCGCCCGGCGGCGATCGCCGCCGCCGCGCGCTGCTGCGAGCGCAGCGCGAAGGCGTCCTGGTCGGCGCGCGCGATGCCGAACTGCGCCGCGACGTTCTCGGCGGTCTCGGGCATCGAGTCGATGCCGTAGCGCTCCTTCATTCTCGGATTGACGAAGCGCCAGCCGATGGTCGTGTCGGCGATGGCCGCCGCGCGCGAGAACGCCTCGGTGCTCTTCGGCAGCACGAACGGCGCGCGCGACATGCTCTCGACGCCGCCGGCGATGACCAGCGACTGCTCGCCGGACCTGATGGCGCGCGCCGCGATGGCGATGGCGTCGAGGCTGGATCCGCACAGCCGGTTGACCGTCGTGCCGGGCACCGTCTCGGGCAGGCCGGCGAGCAGCAGCGCCATCCGTCCGACGTTGCGGTTGTCCTCGCCGGCCTGGTTGGCGCAGCCGTAGACGACGTCGTCGACCGCGGCCCAGTCGACGCCGGGGTTGCGCGCGATCAGCGCCGCCAGCGGGATCGCGGCGAGGTCGTCGGGCCGGACCGAAGCGAGCGCGCCGCCGTAGCGGCCGATGGGGGTCCGGATCGCGTCGCAGAGGAAGGCATCGGGCATGGGATTTCCGTGGCGAGGACAGGAGGATGGGGAGGAGATGGGAAATCGGGATCGGCGGCGGCCGGATCCGGTGCGGACGGCGGCGGACTCAATCGCCCGGGGTCGGCGCGGGCGCGGCGCGCGGCGGCGCGAGCGGCACGCCGGTGAGCCGCTGCAGCTCGTCGAAGCCGAGGCCGTCGACGATCTCCAGCACTTCGAGGCCGCGCGGCGTGACGTCGATGACCGCGAGGTCGGTGAAGATCCGGTTGACGCAGGCGAGCCCGGTCAGTGGGTAGGTGCAGCGGGTGACGATCTTGCTCTCGCCGGACTTGGTGAGGTGATCCATCATCACGTAGACGCGCCGGGCGCCGATGGCGAGGTCCATCGCGCCGCCGACGGCGGGGATCGCATCCGGCGCGCCGGTGTGCCAGTTGGCGAGATCGCCGTGCACCGAGACCTGGAACGCGCCCAGCACGCAGAAGTCGAGATGGCCGCCGCGCATCATCGCGAACGAGTCGGCGTGGTGGAAGAACGATCCGCCGGGCAGCAGCGTCACCGGCTGCTTGCCGGCGTTGATGAGATCGGCGTCCTCGTCGCCCTTCGCGGGCGCCGGACCCATGCCGAGCACGCCGTTCTCGCTGTGCAGGAAGATGTCGCGGTCGTGCGGCAGGTGGTTGGCGACGAGCGTCGGCGCGCCGATGCCCAGGTTCACGTATGCACCCTCCGGAATGTCGCGGGCGACGCGGGCGGCGATCTGGTCTCGGCTGTAGCGCTTCATCGGAGGCGTCGCTTCGGCGGGTTCGGGCGTGCGCCGCTCACGCGACCGCGGCCGACGGCGCGCCGGACGCTATCGCCACGACGCGCCTGACGTAGATGCCCGGCGTCACGATCGCCTCGGGGTCGAGCGCGCCCAGCGGCACGACTTCGCGGACCTGGACAACCGTGTGCTTCGCCGCCGCGGCCATGATCGGTCCGAAGTTGCGGGCCGTCTTGCGGTAGACGAGATTGCCCCAGCGGTCGGCGCGCTCGGCCTTGATCAGCGCGAAGTCGGCGTGGATCGGATACTCGAGCACGTAGTGGCGCCCGTCGATCTCGCGTGTCTCCTTGCCGCGGGCGAGGTCGGTACCGTAGCCGGTGGGAGTGAAGAACGCGCCGATGCCGGCGCCGGCGGCGCGGATGCGCTCGGCGAGGTTGCCCTGCGGCACGAGCTCGAGCTCGATCTCGCCGGCGCGGTACAGCGCGTCGAACACCTGCGAGTCGACCTGCCGCGGAAACGAGCACAGGATCCTGCGCACCCGCTTCGCCTTCAGCAGCGCCGCGAGGCCGGTCTCGCCGTTGCCGGCGTTGTTGTTGACGATGGTCAGGTCGCGCGCGCCCTGCCCGATCAGCGCGTCGATCAGTTCCGACGGCATCCCGGCGGTCCCGAAGCCGCCGATCATCACCGTCGCGCCGTCGGGAATCCCGGCGACGGCGGCGGCGGCGGAGGCAACGGTCTTGTCGATCATGTCGTAGGTCGGGACGGGCGCAGGTTCGAGGCAGGCAAGGGGCCGATGCGGCGGCAGGTGCGCAGGCGCCTGGCGAGGTCGCCGCATGGGTCGCTGCGGAGATCGCCGAAGAGTCCACAACGGGCCGCGCCGGCCTGCGCACGATGCGCAAAGCGCGGGCGAGGCCGATTCTGGCACGCGCAAGGCGCGCGTGTCGACGCGAACGGGGAACGGGGTACGGGAACGGGGAGGCCCCCGGGACCCGGCAGACGTCGTCGTTGAAGAAACCGCGGAAGCCGCCGCGGAAGGCGTTCCGGCGGTGCAGTCGTCAGCGGCCGGGCGCCGGTAGTGGCGGAAGGACGCTTCCGGGGACCCCGGGGACGGGCGCTACAGCTGCTCCCAGGGCAGCGCTTCCTTGCGCCAGCCGCCCTGCGTTCCCCGGTGGTGCTGCTCGTCGAGCGGGCCCTCGAAGCCCTCGAGCACGTTGTAGACGTCCGAGAACCCGGCCTTCTCCAGCGCGAGGCCCGCGTCGACCGAGCGGTGTCCGCTGCGGCAGATCAGCACGATCGGCCGGTTCATGCTGGCGACCTTCTTCACCTGCCCGACGAAGTGCGGGTTGATCTCCCAGTCGGGACCGTCGTTCCAGGCGACGTGGTGGGCGCCGACCGGGTGGCCGACGAAGAAGTACTCCATCTCCGACCGGCAGTCGATGAAGACCGCCGACGGGTCCTGGTGCAGGAAGTCGTGCGCCTCGCGCGGTGTCAGGTGTTTCATGGGACGAAAATCTAGCACGGATGCGCGGCGCGCGTTATGGCGGCTGGTTCGGCGGATATAACCGAACCGGCCCCGCGGGTGCCGCGCGGCCGGCCGCGGCACCGGGCAGTGCTAAAATCATCGACTTGCCGCGGCGCTTCGCCGCCCCGACTTCCGCCGCCGTCTGCCACCAACCGCCACCTGCCGCCGCCGACCGCCATGCAACCCGACCGCACCGCGCTCCTCACCCGCCTGCTGCGCGAACGCATCCTCGTCCTCGACGGCGCGATGGGCACGATGATCCAGACGTACCGGCTGTCGGAGTCCGACTACCGCGGCGTCGGCGACCCGCACGCGGCGGTGTGCCTCGCCGGCCATACGCACGACCTCAAGGGCGACAACGACCTGCTGGTTCTGACCAAGCCTGACGTCGTCCGCGCAATCCACGACGCCTACCTCGAGGCGGGCGCCGACATCATCGAGACCAACACCTTCAATGCGACGTCGATCGCGCAGGCCGATTACGCGCTCGAGGGCCGGGTGCGCGAGATCAACGCGGCCGCGGCCAGGCTGGCGCGGGAGCGCGCCGACGCGTGGACCGCGCGGACGCCAGACCGGCCGCGCTTCGTCGCCGGTGCGCTGGGCCCGACCAACCGGACCGCGTCGATCTCGCCGGACGTCAACGATCCCGGCGCGCGCAACGTCAGCTACGACACGCTGGTCGCGTCCTACGGCGAGGCGATCGAGGGGCTGGCCGAGGGCGGCGCCGACCTGCTGCTGGTCGAGACGGTGTTCGACACCCTCAACGCCAAGGCGGCGCTGTTCGCGATCGAGGCGTTCTTCGAGCGCGCCGGGCAGCGCCTGCCGGTGATCGTGTCGGGGACGATCACCGACGCCTCCGGCCGCACGCTGTCGGGGCAGACGGTCGCCGCGTTCTGGAATTCGATCCGCCACGCGCGCCCGCTCGCTGTCGGGCTGAACTGCGCGCTGGGAGCGGCGCTGATGCGGCCGTACATCGAGGAACTGGCGCAGGTCGCCGACACCTTCGTCTCCTGTTATCCCAACGCCGGCCTGCCCAACCCGATGTCGGACACCGGCTACGACGAGACGCCGCCGCAGACCGCGAAGCTGCTGGCCGAGTTCGCGCACGCGGGCTTCGTCAACCTCGTCGGCGGCTGCTGCGGCACCACGCCGGCGCACATCCGCGCCATCGCCGAGGCGGTGCGGACGCTGCCCCCGCGCCGCCTGCCGCAGCCGGAAACCGAGCGCGCGGCGGCATGAGCCCGACGGGCCGTCCCAAGGGCGAATACCGGAGTGCGCAGCACGAAGGTCGTCCAGCGAGCCCGACGGGCCGTCCCGAGGGCGAATACCGGAGTGCGCAGCACGAAGGTAATCCAGTGAGCGCGCCGGCCTGACCGCGCCGCCGGCCTCGTTCGCGCCGTTTCTGCCTCCATGACCCGAGCCATGCGCCTCGCCGGCCTCGAGCCGCTCGTCGTTGCCGACGACTCGCTGTTCGTCAACGTCGGCGAGCGCGCCAACGTCACCGGCTCGCGCGTGTTCGCCCGGCTGATCCTCGCCGGCGACTTCGCCGGGGCGGTCGAGGTCGCGCGCCAGCAGGTGCAGAACGGCGCGCAGGTCATCGACGTCAACATGGACGAGGCGATGCTCGACTCGAAGGCGGCGATGGTCCGCTTCCTGAATCTGATCGCCTCCGAGCCCGACATCGCGCGGGTGCCGGTGATGATCGACTCGTCGAAGTGGGACGTCATCGAGGCCGGGCTCAAGTGCGTCCAGGGCAAGCCGATCGTCAACTCGATCTCGCTGAAGGAGGGCGAGGCGGAGTTCCTGCGGCAGGCGACGCTGGTCCGCCGCTACGGCGCCGCGGTGGTGGTGATGGCCTTCGACGAGAAGGGCCAGGCCGACACGCTGGAGCGCAAGACGTCGATCGCGCGGCGCTGCTACGACCTCCTCGTCGACCGCGTCGGCTTTCCGCCCGAGGACATCGTCATCGACCCCAACGTGTTCGCGATCGCCACCGGCATCGAGGAGCACGACAACTACGCGGTCGACTTCATCGAGGCGACGCGCTGGATCCGCACCCACCTGCCGCACGCCAAGGTCTCCGGCGGCATCTCCAACGTGTCGTTCAGCTTCCGCGGCAACGAGCCCGTCCGCGAGGCGATCCACACGGTGTTCCTGCTGCACGCGATCCGCGCCGGGCTGACTATGGGCATCGTCAACGCGGGGCAGCTCGGCGTCTACGACGAGCTCGACCCGGAGCTGCGCGAGCGCGTCGAGGACGTCGTGCTGAACCGCCGCAAGGACGCGACCGAGCGGCTGGTGACCTTCGCCGAGACGGTCAAGGGCAAGGCGAAGGACGCCGTCGAGGACCTGGCCTGGCGGCGCGAGCCCGTCGGGTCGCGGCTGACCCACGCGCTGGTCCGGGGCATCGCCACGCACATCGTCGAGGACACCGAGGAAGTGCGCGCCGAGATCGCCGCGCGCGGCGGCAAACCGATCGAGGTGATCGAGGGGCCGCTGATGGACGGGATGAACGTCGTCGGCGACCTGTTCGGCGCGGGCAAGATGTTCCTGCCGCAGGTGGTGAAGAGCGCGCGGGTGATGAAGCAGGCGGTCGCCCACCTGATCCCTTACATCGAGGAGGAGAAGCGCCGCTCCGGCTCCGCCGCGCAGTCCAAGGGCAGGATCGTCCTCGCCACCGTCAAGGGCGACGTCCACGACATCGGCAAGAACATCGTCGGCGTCGTGCTCCAGTGCAACAACTTCGACGTCGTCGACCTCGGCGTCATGGTGCCGGCGCAGAAGATCCTCGCCGCCGCGCGCGAGCACAATGCCGACGCCGTCGGCCTGTCCGGACTGATCACGCCGTCGCTCGAGGAGATGGCGCACGTCGCCGGCGAGATGCAGCGTCAGGGCTTCACCTGCCCGCTGCTGATCGGCGGCGCCACCACGTCGCGCGTGCACACCGCGGTCAAGATCGCGCCGCACTACGCGGGCCCCACGGTCTACGTACCCGACGCGTCGCGCGCCGTCGGCGTCACCACCAGCCTGGTCTCGCCCGAGCAGCGCGAGCGCTACGCCGCGGAGGTCGCCGCCGACTACGAGAAGATCCGCGTCCAGCACGCGCAGAAGAAGGGTCCGGCGCTGATCGGCCTCGCCGCGGCGCGCGCGAATGCGTTCCGGCCCGACTGGGCGCGGCACGCCCCCGCGGTGCCGACGTTCATCGGCCGGCGCGAGCTGCGCAACGTCGACCTGTCGCTGCTGGTGCCCTTCATCGACTGGGGCCCGTTCTTCCAGGCCTGGGAGCTCGCCGGGCCCTACCCGGCCATCCTCGACGACCCCGTCGTGGGCGAGGCCGCGCGCACGGTGCATGCCGAGGGCCGCGCGATGCTCGCGCGCATCGTCGAGGGGCGCTGGCTCGCGGCGAGCGGCGTCGTCGGCTTCTGGCCGGCGAGCGGCGAGGGCGACGACATCGTGCTGTGGACATCCGAGGCCCGCGACACCCCGGCGCTGGTCTGGCACGGGCTGCGCCAGCAGAACGAGCGGCCGGCAGGCAAGCCCAACTACGCGCTCGCCGACTTCGTCGCGCCGAAGAGCGCGGGGGTCGCCGACTACGTCGGCGCGTTCGCGGTCACCGCGGGACTCGGCGGCGAGAAGAAGCTGGCCGAGTTCGCCGCGAAGCACGACGACTACAGCGCGCTGATGTTCAAGGCACTCGCCGACCGGCTGGCCGAGGCGTTCGCCGAGTGGCTGCACGCCAAGGTGCGGCGCGAGCTGTGGGGCTACGCCGCCGATGAGTCGCTCGACGCAGCGGCGCTGGTGCGCGAGGAGTACCGCGGCATCCGCCCCGCGCCGGGCTACCCGGCCTGCCCGGACCACGCGGTCAAGGCGCCGCTGTTCGACCTGCTGCAGGCGCCCGCCGTCGGCATGACGGTCACCGAGAACCACGCGATGCTGCCCGCCGCGAGCGTTTCCGGCTTCTACCTCGCGCATCCCGACGCGCGGTACTTCGCCGTCGGTCGCATCGGCGAGGAGCAGCTGCTCGACTTCGCCCGGCGCGCCGGCATCGCGCCCGACGACGCGCGGCGACGGCTCGCGCCGAACCTCGGCTGAGCGCCCGCTGCGCCGGCGCGCCTCTTGCGCGTCCCGCCGCGCGGGTGTCCAATCCGCGTTTGCGCAGCAGGAGGACGACCGCAATGACCGCCGAACCGAAGTGGCGCCTGCACGGCGTGCGCGTCGTGCGCTCGGGCGAGCTCGACCCCAACACCGCGCAGACGCCGGGGATGAACCGCGCCGCGGCGATCACGCACGCGCGGATGGGCGCGGAAAAGCTGTGGGCCGGCACCGTCGTCATCCATCCCAGGGCGAAGACCGGCGCGCATCACCACGGCGCGGTCGAGAGCGTCATCTACGTCGTGTCGGGCCGCGCGCGGATGAAGTGGGGCGACCGGCTCGAATTCACCGCCGAGGCCGGTCCCGGCGACTTCATCTACGTGCCGCCGTTCGTGCCGCACCAGGAGATCAACGCCAGCGACACCGAGCCGCTGTCGTGCGTGCTGTGCCGCAGCGGGCAGGAGCCGGTCGTCGTCAACCTCGACCTGCCCAACGTCGAGGCCAATCCCGAGGCCGTGCACTGGGTCGACAACATCCACCCGGCGCCGCCGGCGAACTGACCAGCGCATCGGTGCAGCGTCTAAGGTTACACTTTGGCGCAGCGCGCGGCAGCCGCCGGGCGCGACGCGAACAGGGCCGCCAGAGCCTGACACCATTCATCCTGGAGGAGCATCGAATGAAAACATCGATCGGCATCGCGCGCATCGCCGGCGCCGTTGCGGTTGCGCTTGCCGCGGCCGTCGTCCCGCTTGCCGCCGGCGCGCAGGCCTACCCGGACAAGACGGTCCAGTACATCATCCCGTTCCCCGCCGGCGGCGAGTCGGACATCGCGGCGCGACTGCAGCAGGTCGTGTTCAAGCAGAAGTACGGGCAGGACATGGTCGTCGTCAACCGGGCGGGCGCCGGCGGCGGTCTCGTCTGGGCGCAGCTCAACTCGCTGCCGGGCGATGGCTACACCATCGCCGGCATCAACCTGCCGCACATCGTGCTGCAGCCGCTCGAGGGCGAAGTCCAGTACAAGACCGAGGACATGACGCCGGTCTACTTCTTCCACTACACCCCCGACGCGATCATCGTGCCGGAGAACAGCCCGTACAAGACCTTCGCCGACCTGCTCAAGGCCGCGCGCGACAAGCCCGACTCGATCACGTTCGCAGGCTCCGGCACGAACTCCGCGAACCACCTCGCCGCCGCGAAGTTCGACCAGCTGTTCAAGGTCAAGACCACCTACGTGCCGTTCAAGGGCACCGGCGACCTGATCTCGTCGGTGCTGGGGGGTCATGTGACCGGCGCGATGTCGTACTCGACGCTGGCCATGCAGCAGAAGGGCAAGATGCGGATGCTCGCCGTCGCCACCGAGAAGCGGCTGCCGCAGTTTCCCGATACGCCGACGTTCAAGGAACTCGGCGTCAACTGGGTCGACGGCGCCTATCGCGGCGTTGCGGTGCCGAAGTCGACGCCGCCGGACGTGCGCAAGAAGGTGTCCGACATGATGGACGCGCTGAACAAGGATCCGGAGCTGCGGAAGAAGATGATCGAAGGCGGCTTCGAGGTCATCGACGTGCCGGTCGACAAGGTGCCGGCGTTCATGCAGGAGCGCTCGAAGGAGTACCTGAACACGGCGCGCGCGATCGGGATGATCAAGTGACGGGGAGGGCGCTCCCGCCGGCGTGATGGCGCCGTGCGCGCACCCGCTGCCGGTCCCGAAAATGGCGAAGGCCCTGCGATTGCGGGGCCTTCGCCTTTGCTGCGCCAGGGGGGGGCGCGGACGCCAGCCGGCGTCGCGCCGGACCCGCCGTTACATCCGCTCGAAGATCGCCGCGATGCCCTGGCCGCCGCCGATGCACATCGTCACCAGCGCGTAGCGCTTGTTGGTGCGCCGGAGCTCGTACATCGCCTTGACGGTGAGGATCGTCCCGGTCGCGCCGATCGGGTGTCCCAGCGCGACCGCGCCGCCGTTCGGGTTGACCCTGGCCGGGTCCATGCCCAGTTCCTTGGCCACGCCCAGCGCCTGCGCGGCGAACGCCTCGTTCGATTCGATGACGTCGATCTGGTCGAGCTTGAGGCCCGCCTTCGCCAGCGCGCGCTGCACGGCGGTGACCGGGCCGAGGCCCATGATCTTCGGGTCGAGGCCTGCGTGGCCGTAGGAGACCAGCCGCAGCATCGGCGCGAGCCCGCGCGCCTTGGCGGCACCGGCTTCCATCAGCACCACGGCCGCGGCGGCGTCGTTGATCCCGGACGCGTTGCCGGCGGTGACGGTGCCGTTCTCCTTGGCGAACACGGCCTTGAGCTTGGCCATGCCCTCGAGCGTCGAGTCGCCGCGGACGTGCTCGTCGGTGTCGAACTGCACCGGCCCCTTCTTGGTCTTGAGCTCGACCGGCAGGATCTGTTCCTTGAAGTGCCCGGCGGCGATGGCGGCGGCGGCGCGCTGGTGGCTCTGCACGGCGAACGCGTCCTGCTGGTCGCGGGTGATGCCGCACTTGGTCGCGACGTTCTCCGCGGTCACGCCCATGTGCACGGTGTCGAACGGGTCGGTCAGCGCGCCGACCATCATGTCGAGGATCTTGCCGTCGCCCATCCGCTGGCCCCAGCGGCCCGACGGCAGCAGGTAGCCGGCGCGGCTCATGCTCTCGGCGCCGCCCGCGACCGCTGCGTCGGTGTCGCCGAGCAGGATGTACTGCGACGCGCTGACGATCGCCTGCATGCCGCTGCCGCACAGGCGGTTCACCGTCAGCGAGCCGGTCGTGACCGGCAGCCCGCCGTTCACGCAGGCGAGGCGGGAGATGTACATGTCCTTCGGCTCGGTGTGGATGACGTTGCCGACGATGCACTGGCCGACGTCGTTCGGGTCCACCTTCGCCCGCGCCACCGCTTCCTTCACCACCCGTGCCGCCAGATCCGACGGCGCGAAGTCCTTCAGGCTGCCGCCGTAATCGCCGATCGCCGTCCGCACGCCGCTCAGTACCACCACTTCACGTTGTCCTGCCATGGTCGAACCCCCCTCCGAAATGGATTCCAATGATACTGCGACGGCGCGCCGCGGGCATCCCCCGGGGTTTGATCCGCGTCAGACGGGGGCGGACTACGGGGTGGCGGACCTCCCGGCGCGGACCGGGTTGGGGGCGCCGCACCTCAGTTGCGCCCGTCGACCGCGTAATACTCCCACTGGTGGCGGAGGAACGGGTTCTGCTTGTAGCCCCTGAGCCAGGGCTGCGCCAGGATGTTGGCGAACGTGTACTGGTCGATGATCCACGGCGCCCACGCAACGACCAGCTCGTTCATCTTCCGGTAGTACGGCAGGCGCGCGGGACCGGGCGGCAGCTTGCGCGCCGCGTCGTAGGCCTCGTCGTAGGCGGGCAGGCGGAAGCGCGCGTCGTTCGACAGCCCGACGTTCTTCGAATACAGCGGAGAGAAGAACGAATCGGCATCGGGGATCGACGAGATCCACCCGAGGTTCCACATCATCAGCTTGCCGTTCTCGGTCATCTTGTTGAGCTCGGGCCAGGTCTGCTTGACGAAGCTGATGCGCAGGCCGACCGCGTCCATGTTCTTCTTCCACAGCTCGTCGGAATTGCGCGCCGCGGCATCGTTGGTCGAGCCCTTGACCAGCGTCAGCGGCGAGCCATCCGGCTGCTCGCGCCAGCCGTCGCCGTCGCGGTCGCGGTAGCCGAAGCGGTCGAGCAAGGCGCGCGCCGCGGCCGGGTCGTAGGGGTCCCTGAACGCGAACGCCGGCTCGTGGCCCGGCACCGGCGGCGGCACCAGCTGGTTCGCCGGCGTCGCCTGGCCGTGGCTCAGGATCGCGCTCGCGGACTTGCGGTCGCGCGCCATGGTGATCGCGCGACGCAGCGCGACGCGCTCGGGCGCGAAGCCGCCGACGAGCGGGTCGTCCATGTTGAAGAACACGAAGCCCAGCGCCGGCTCGACGGTGCGGTGCAGCCGCACGCCGCGCTGCGCGAGGTCGGCGAGCAGCCGGTCGCCGTCGAGCACGGTGTTGGAGATCGACGTCGGCACCTCGACCAGGTCGAGGTCGCCGCGCCGGAACGACAGCAGCCGCGGCTGCGCCTCCTCGACGATGGTCACCTCGACCCGCGGCGTCAGCGGCAGCCGGCGGCCGGTCAGCCCGCGCGCGACCGCCGCGTCGGCGGCATCGGCACCGGGCGCGGGATAGCGGACGTCGCGGAAGTGCGGGTTCGCCTCCAGCACGATGCGCTGGCTGCGCCGCCATTCGGCGAGGCGGTAGGGTCCCGTGCCGACGGGGTCCTCCATCACGCGGTTGGACTCGTCCTTCTTCGCCTCGACGACCTCGCGCGCGACCGCGGCGAAGTAGTTCGTCGTCAGCCAGTGCTGGAACGCGTAGTCGGGGTCGCGGAAGCGCAGGCGCAGCGTGAAGCGGTCGACCACCTGCAGGCCCTCGATCGGCGCGTCGTAGTCGAAGGCCCCGGTCCGGCGCGCCCGCGCCAGCGGCTCGTCGAGGCCGGCGAGCCGCCCTTCGAGCAGGTAGAGCCAGTACGAGCGAACCTTGGGGTCGGCGACGCGCCGGATGCTGTAGGCGTAGTCGGCGGCGGTGAGCTCGCGCGGCTTGCCGCCGAACGCCGGATGCGGCGGAAAGAAGATGCCGGGCCGCACGCGGATGGTGTAGGTGCGGCCGCCGTCGGTGATCTGCGGCAGCGCGGCGGCGGTGTTCGGAACCAGCTTCACCGGCCGCGCGAAGTAGTCGTAGCTGTAGAGCGGATCGAAGATCGCGCGGCACAGGCTGGCCGAGTACTCGTCGTTGACCGCCTGCGGATCGAAGCCGGACTCGGCGACGGGGAACACGACGCGCAGCACCGCTGGCCCGGCGGGCGTTCGGCGAGGGCTGCGCGCCGGCGCTGCCGAAGGCGGAAGGCGAGCGCGAAGGCGAGGACGACGGCCAGCCCGCGCGGCCAGGCGGGCGCGAACTCGCGCGCGAGGTCGAAGCCGGCGGCGGTTGCGCGGGTCGGTGCGCGCGCGTGCGCATGCGCATGTGCGGTCGCGGCGCGGCCTGCGGACGGTCGGACGAATGGCGGCGGCACGGGCTCGGGAATCCGGATCGGAATCGGTGCGGCGCGAAGGCGCGGCAATGCGGCGCATCTTATACTGCCCCGGCACGCCACCGCATGACCGGGACCGATCGGCGATGACCACGCTCTACGGCATCAGCAACTGCGACACCGTGAAGAAGGCGCGCGCCTGGCTCGACGCCAACGGGGTCGCGTACCGCTTCGTCGACTTCAAGCGCGAGCCGCCGACGCCGGCGCTGCTCGCGCGCTGGTGCGCGGCGGCGGGTCACGACGCGCTGGTCAACCGGCGCGGGACGACGTGGCGCGCCCTGCCCGCGGCGACGCAGGCCGCTGCCGCCGATGAGCCCGGCGCCATCGCCGCGATGCTGGCGGCGCCGTCGCTGATCAGGCGGCCGGTGCTGGAGCACGACGGCGCGGTGGCCGTCGGCTTCGCCGCCGCCGACTACGCCGCGCGCTTCGCCTGATTGCGCGCGGCACGGTATCATCGGCGGCAACGGCCGTCCGCACCGGCGCCGTGTCGCGGGAACCTTCCGATGCAACTCTTCATCACCATCGTGGCCATCGCGTTCTGCGGCGGCGTCGGCGGCTTTGCCGGGTGGGCGCTGGTGACGGCGCTGGGCCTGACGGGCGTCGTCGCGGCGATCGTCGCGGCGATCTGCGGCATGGTCATCGCCACCGCGCTGTGGGTCGCGGTGACGTCGGTGCTGCGCACGCTGGGGATGATGCGATGAAGGCGACGCCGTGACGCCGGCGGCGGTCGCGGCAATCGCCGATCGCCTGATCGCCGGGCTCGATCGTGCCACCACCGTCGCGCCGATCACCGCCAGCGACCCCTCGTTCGACGTCGACGCGGCGTACGCCGTCCTGCGCGAGATCGAGCGGCGCCGCGAGGCCGAGGGCTGGCGGCGCGTCGGGCGCAAGATCGGCTTCACCAATCGCACGATCTGGCCCCGCTACGGCGTCTATCGCCCGATGTGGGCGTCGATGTGGGCGCATACGGTGACGATGGCGACGGCGGGCCGGGCGACGCTCGCGCTCGACCGCTTCGTCCAGCCGCGGATCGAGCCGGAGGTGGTGTTCCGCCTCAAGTCGCCGCTTCCCCTTACCGACGACCCGCTGGCGATGCTCGACGCGGTGGAATGGGTCGCTGCCGGCTTCGAGATCGTGCAGAGCCTCTTCGCCGACTGGAAATTCACCGCCGCCGACTGCACCGCGGCATGCGGGCTGCACGGTGCGCTCGTCGTCGGCGAGCCGCTGCCGGTCACCGCGGCGAACCGCGACGTGCTGGCGGCGCGGCTGTCGACGTTCGCACTGACGCTCATGCGCGACGGCACCGTCGTCGACCGGGGCGTCGGGGCCAACGTGCTCGACAGCCCGGCCCGGGCGCTCGCCCACCTCGCGCGTCTCGTCGCCGACCAGCCGGCCGCGCCGCCGGTCGCCGCCGGCGAGATCGTCACCACCGGCACCGTCACCGACGCCTGGCCGGTCGCGCCCGGCGCGACCTGGACCGCCGACTACGGCGAGCTGGGGCTGCGGCCGATCGCGCTCGAGTTCGTCGCGGGTCCGGGCCCGGCGTAGCGTCGGCGCCCGTCGCGCCGTCGCAGGGGCGGACGGCGCTGCGGACCCGCGCTAGAATTCGGCCTTTCACGCGCGGCCGCGGGTCGACAAATTCGCGGTCCACGGCTGTTGGTCACCAGGTTCGTGGCCCGCGGGTGCGGGCGTCGTCGTCCGGTGCCCGCATCCGCGCCGTCCCATTCCAGAGGTCCCGATGTCTCGACTGCTTGCCGCCACGGGCCTCGCCGCCCTCTTCCTGATCGGAAATTCCGGCTGCGCCTCGACCGATGCGCCCGTGGCCGAGCCGGCCTCCGAAAAGGTCTACCGCACCGGCAGCAACCTGCCGGCGCGCGGGGACGCTGCCGCCCGGACCACGACGGTCAATCCCGAGGCGGTCGTCCTGCCGCAACGGGCGCCGCGCACCGGCGGCAACTGACGCGAACGCTCGCGCTTCGCGGCCGCATCAGGCCGCGTCGGCGGCGACCGCCGTCACCACGTAGCGCCACGGCCCGCCGGGCACCAGCGCGTCGAACGGCCAGCACGTGATCAGCGTCAGCGTCGGTGCGGCGGTGTCGCGCGGCAGAGCGAGTTCGTCGACGTGGCGCGTGGCGAGCGAGCGCACCCGGTAGTGCCTTCGCGCCCCGCCGGCCGCCTCGACCACCAGGGTGTCGCCGGCGGCCAGCGTGCGCAGGAACCGGAAGTGCGTGTCGCGATGCGCGGTCAGCACCACGTGGCCGGCGCCCCCGGGCGCCGCCGAGCCCGCGAGATGCCCCGGTCCCCACGCCAGCGTCCGGGCGCTGGCCCCGGCGAGGACGATCAGGTCGACGCCCTGCGCGGGCGCCGCCAGGCGCGCGACCGGCTGCGTGTCCGCCCAGGGCCACGGCGCGACGCTCGTCTCGCCCTGCTGCGCCCGCGTCCAGGCGCGCTCGAGCAGCCACTGGCCGGCTTCGGCCTTGGCCCAGAGCCACCCGCCCTGAGCGAGCAGCGCGACGCCGGCGATGGCGAGCAGCAGCGCGGCCGCGACGAGCTTCGTCCGCCGGCTGCGCTCCGGCGACAGGTGGCGGCCGCGGCTCGTGGCCGTGACGGCGCGAGCGCCGCGGCCGGCCGGGGAAGACTCGACCCGGGCCATGCGGCATGCGATCCCCGGCGCGGCCGCGTGCATCCAGTTGCGGTCCGCTCCGTGGTCCGGGTCGAAAGGTCCTCCCCGCCCGGTCGCGGTGGAGCCGGCGAGGCGGCGCAGCACGGTCAGCACCCGATCTGGGTCAGCGCCGCGACCGGCTCGTTGCGGCCGGGCTGCGCCATCCCCGACAGCAGCAGGTACGAGGTCGCGCTGTTGCTGCCCCGAACGGTCACGAGGAAGTCCGGGCGCCCGTCGCCGTCCAGGTCGCCGGCGAACTCGATGGTGCTGTCCCAGCCGTATCCGGGCAGCAGGTAATCCCACTGCACGCCGCCGGCCTCGATCGCGTACAGCGCGCCGTCGCTGACGCCCTTGGCGCTGCGCTCGCCGTTGCGCACGGTCAGCGCGAACGGCGCGCCGGCCAGCGACAGCTCGTACCGGTGGTCGAGCATCGGCGTCAGCGCGCGCCGCTTCAGCGGCACCTCGATCACCGGTCCCGGGACGAAGGCCGCGCCCGGCACGCGCAGCCAGTAGCGCTCGCCCCAGGCGCCGGCCGCCGCGGGGGGCCGCTCCAGCGTCGCGACGGCCAGTTGCTGCAGGAACGCGGGACGCCCGCCCTCCGGCACCGGCACGCGTGCGAGAGTCCACGCCGCCGGACCGCGATCGAGCTGCCACCACTGGTCGCCGGGCAGCGCGGGGACGTCGGCGCCCAGCGAGCCGACGTCGTCGTCGTAGTGGCCGGGGAGCAGCAGCGCACCGACCGGGCCGGCGTGCGTCGGCGTGGCGACCAGCGCGCCGCCCAGCGCGAGCGCCGCGATGGCCACCGCGTGTCCGCTGCCGCCGCCGACGGTCGCGCCGCGTCCGCCGCGCCGCAGCGGCCACAGCAGCGCGAGCGAAGCGATCAGCGCCGCCGCGCCGCCCGCGAGCAGCGCCGGCATCGGCGTCGCGGTCTGCGGCACGCCCAGGATGGCTTCGTGCGAAAGCCCCTCCGGCAGCGGCAGCGCGACGCGGCTCGCCACGGCCGTGCTGCCGGGAGGAGCCGACGGCGTCACGTCGACGGCGACGAGGCTCGTGTAGCGGCTGACCAGCCGGTGCGCGAGCGCGACGCGGACGACCTCGGCGCGCGTCGCGTCTTCGGGGGCGCCGTGGCGCATCGCGTCCATCAGCGAATCGATCTTCGCACGGCCCCAGAGCGCGCCGACGCCCGCCTGCGGCACCGCGCCGGCGAGCGGCAGCCGCGCGCTCCACGGCGCGCCGTCGAGACGCCCGCGGACGACGACTTCGCCCGAGCGCGCGGCCGCCGGCAGCGCCACCGTCATCGACAGCGGCTCGCCCGCGAACAGGTCGGGCAGCCGCGCCGGCCAGGCTTCCGCCAGCCGCCGGCCATTCGACGGCGAGGTCGGTGAGGACCGGGCTTTCGAGCTTGCGGAACAGCGCCGTCATCTTCGCCGCGGTCTCGCGCACGTCGCCGATGTAGGTGTAGGTGCCGCGGCCTTCCTGCGCCGCCTTCTGCATGAACCACGCATTGGGCGCCGGGCCGATGCCGATCGTGTACAGCCGGCGGTCGCCCAGCCGCGCGCGGATCAGCGCGAATAGCGCGTCCTCGTTGCCGACCGCGCCGTCGGTCAGGAACACGACCTGCCGCAGCCCGCCGGTACCGGCCTCGCCGGCGAGCGCGGCGGTCAGCGCGGGCAGCATCTCGGTGCCGCCGCGCGCGCGCAGCCCGGCGACGAAGCGCTTCGCCTGCGCGACCGTCGCCGGGTCGACCGGCATCGGCGCCCCGAACAGCGAGCGGGTCGCCGAGTTGAACTCGATCACGTTGAACCGGTCGCCCGGCGCCAACCGGTCGAGCGCCCAGCCCAGCGCCTCCCGCGCCTGCGCGATCGACACGCCTTCCATCGAGCCCGAGGTGTCGACGACGTAGGTGATCTCGCGCGGCGCGCGCGGGGCGCGGTCGGCGCTGGCGACGGCGGGGGGCACCAGCATCAGCAGCGCGTGGGTGACGCCGTCGCGCGTCTCGGCGAACACCGCCGCGCCCGGCGCCGCGCCGACGTCAGGGGTCCAGACCAGCTCGAAGTCGCGGGCGGCCGGCGCCTCGTCGGCGAGCTCGACCCGGTAGACATGACCCGGCAGCGACTCGATGTGCGCGCGGTGGTACCGGCTTTCCAGCTGCGCCAGCGCAAAGCCGGCGTGCAGGTCGACGGTGAGCGTCGCGTCGAGGCGGGTCCCCGGGGCCGCGACGGGCGGCGTGATGCGGTCGGCGTCCGGCACCGAGCCGGTCGGCAGCGCGAGCGACGGCAGGTCGGGTTCCGGTGCCCGCGGAGTCGGGCCCGGCGGCGCGCGGGGTGTGTGGTCGCCGGCCACCGGCAGCAGCATCGAACCCCCGGCGTCGACCGCCGCCAGCGGCGCGCCCGGCACGTAGCGGGGCGTCACCGCCAGCGGAAAGCGCAGCCGGAACACGCCGTCGTCGTAGCGCAGCGTCTGCTGGTACTCGACGGTGACGGCAACTTCCTCGCCGGGGCCGACGTGCGCGACGCGCGTGGTGAAGAGATTCGGCCGCTCCTGGTCGACCAGCGCCGCCTTCTTTCCTTCCGCCTTCGCCTGCTCGTAGGCGCGCTTCGCCTCGCCGCGCTCGCGCACGACGCCCTCGATCACGCGGCCCGCGGTCTCGATGCGCATCCGGTCGACGGCGGCGTTCTCGGGCAGCGGGAAGCTGTAGATGCCCTCGCGCCACTGCGTCGACGGATTGACGAAGCGCTGGACGACGATCACGCGCGCCACCAGGCCGCCGACGTCCATGTGCACGTCGGTGGCGACGCGGGGCGCCTCGACGCGCCCGTTGGCGCCGTCGTCGAACGAGAGCTGCCCGCCGGGACTCGCCGCGACCGCCGGCGTCGTCGCGGCTTCGGCGTGGGTGGCCGCGATGAACACCGCCAGCGCGAGCACGAAGCTCACGAGCAGGCCCACGCCGAGTCCTTCCAGCGCGAGCTTGACGAACTCGCGCCACCATCCCTCCGCACTGATCCGCACCGTAGCCTGCCGCGCGCCGCCCATGCCCGTTCCCCTGGTGAAGCCGGCCGGCGCCGCACCCGGGGCGCCGGCCGTGTCGGATGCCGGCGGCGAGACGAGGGGCTTGGAGTCCCGGGGGCGGCGGCCGCCGGCGAAACGCCGCCCATGGGACGCATTGCGCGCCGCGATCGCGGCAGCGCGCGGAAGCGAAAGGGGCAGGGTGGCGACAGATCGTGGCAAACCGCTGACAGCGTGGCCCGCGGGCCGGGCGCGCGCGCCGCGCTGCGGTATAGTCGGCGCCGTCATGTCGCCGTCTGTCACACCGCTCCGATGAGCCGCCGGATCGCGCTGGTCGAGGACGAGCCCGCGCTCGCCGCCAACCTCGCCGAGGCGCTGACCCGCCACGGCTACGAGGTGGCGACGCACGCGACGCGCGCCGGCGCGCTGGCGGCGTTCCGCACCCGGCTGCCGGACCTGGCCCTGGTCGACATCGGCCTCGCCGACGACGTCGACGGCGGCTTCGAGCTCGCGCGCGAGCTGCGCGCGATGTCGGCGACGCTGCCGATCCTGTTCCTGTCGGCGCGGGACAGCGACTACGACATCGTCGCGGGGCTGCGGCTCGGCGCCGACGACTATCTGACCAAGGACGTCAGCCTGCCGCACCTCGTCGCGCGCATCGCCGCGCTGTTCCGGCGCAGCGACCTGCTGGCGGCGCCCCCCGCCACCGACGACGCGCTCGTCCGCGGCGAGCTTGCGCTCGACGTGAAGCGGCTCACCGCGCGCTGGCGCGACCGTCGCGTCGACCTCACGCTGACCGAATTCTGGATGGTGCACGCGCTCGCGCGATTTCCCGGCCACGTCAAGGACCGCGAGTCGCTGATGCGCGACGCCAGCATCGTCGTCGACGACAGCACGATCACGACGCACGTCAAGCGCATCCGCCGCAAGTTCCTGGCGGTCGACCCCGGGTTCGACCGCATCGACACCGTCTACGGCATGGGCTACCGCTGGCGCGCCGACGGCGGGACCTGACCATGCGCGTCGCGCTCGGCATCCGCGCGCAGCTCCTGCTGGTGCTGACGGTGTTCCTCGCGCTGCCGTGGCTGGGCTACGAGTACGTGCGCGAGCTCGAGCGGTTCCTGCGCGACGCGCAGGAGCGCGCTCTCGCGTCGACGGCGCAGGCGGTGTCGATCGCCCTGAACGACCGGCCGCGGCTGTTCGCGGGCCCCGCCGACCCGATCGCGTCGTTCGCGCAGGAGCGCGCCGACGAGGAGCCGCGCGACGGCCTGCCGCCGTCGGCGTCGCCGGAGATCGCGCGCATCGTGCAGGGGCTGTCGCGGACCACGGCCCGCGTCTGGGTGATCGACCGCGAAGGGGTCGTGCTGGCGCGGTCGGGCTCGCTCAAGCAGCCGCTGCCGGAGGAGCCGCCGGCGTCGTGGTGGCGGCGCGTGTCGCGGGCGACGCTGGGCCGGCTGTACGCGATGGTGCTGACGCAGCCGTCGGAGGATTTCGCCGACGACGCCGCGGCGCGCGGCCCGGCGCAGGGCAAGGACGTCGAGGGCGCGCTGACCGGCATCCTGACCACGCTGCGACGGCCGACCTCCGACGGCCGCGCGGTGATCGTGTCGGCGGCGCACCCGGTCTGGGTCGGCGACCAGGTGCGCGGCGCCGTCGTCGTCGAGGAGACGACCAACCGCGTGGTCGCCGAGCGCAATCGCGCGTTCGAGCGCCTGTTCGACATCGTGCTCGCCGTGCTGCTCGTCGGCACGCTGGCGTTGACGTGGTTCGCCTCGCGCCTCGCCACGCGCATCCGCCGGCTGCGCGACGACGCCGAGCGGGCGATCGACCCGCAGGGCCGCGTCGTCGGCCGGCTGGCGCGATCGGACGCCGGCGACGAGGTCGGCGACCTGTCGCGCAGCTTTTCCGCCGTGCTCGAGCGGTTGTCGGAGTACGCGGGGTACCAGGAGCAGATGGCGGCGCGGCTGTCGCACGAGCTGCGCACGCCGGTCGCGGTGGTGAGGAGTTCGCTCGACAACCTCGACGCGCAGCCGCTGCCGGCCGCCGCCCGCGTCTACATCGGGCGCGCGCAGGGCGGCATCGCGCGGCTGGCGGCGATCCTCGCGCGGATGAGCGAGGCCGCGCGGCTCGAGCAGTCGCTGTCCGACGTCGAGCGCGAGCGCTTCGACCTCGCCGGCGTCGTCGCCGGCTGCGTCGACGGCTACCGGCAGGCGTATCCGCGAGCGACGTTCGAGCTCGCGCTGCCGCCAGAGCCGCTCGCCATCGACGGCGCGCCGGACCTGGTCGCGCAGATGCTCGACAAGCTGGTCGCCAACGCGGTCGAGTTCTCGACCGGCGGCGCGATCGAGCTGCGGCTCGCGCGCGAGGGCGACGAGGCGATCCTCGTGGTGGCCAACGAGGGGCCGGCGCTGCCGGCGGCGATGGAAGGGCGGCTGCTCGACTCGATGGTGTCGGTGCGGCCCGAGTCGCGCACCCGCGGAATGGCCGGACCCGCTGGCGGGAGCGTCCAGCCGGCAGCGGGCGGTGCCGACGCCGCGTCGCCGACCGCCGCGGTTGCCGCCGACGCCGACCTCGCGCCGTCCACCCCGCACCTCGGCCTGGGGCTCTACATCGCGCGACTGGTGGCCGAATTCCACCGCGGGCGCATCGACGTGCGCAATCGCGACGACGGGCGCGGCGTGGTCGTCCGCGTCGCGCTGCCGACCGCCTGAACGGGCCGCGGTGGTCCGCCGGCGCCGCGAATCACGCCGCAGCGCCGGCCGGGGCCCGGTGCGGTGGCGCTACTGCACTCCCGCCCGCCGCCGCATTTCGCGGTCGATCGCCGCGAACTGCGCTGCGACCTCGCGCTTGAGGAAGGGCAGCATCACGAACGACGGATAGAGCGCCCCCGGGTCCACCTCGACGTGGTAGTCGATCCGGGTGCCCGTCCCCGCGGCGTTGAGCGTGGTCAGCGACACCAGGTGCCGCAAGCTGCCGGCCGTCTGCCGCGACCGGATGATCTCGATCGGAACCAGCTCGATCTCGCGTTGCGACTCGAACGGAAAGGCGAGCGGACCGAAGCGCGCGACGCCGCGCTGCTCCAGCTTGACGCGGTTGCCTGATCGAGCGGTGGCGCGGCTCGTCTCGACATTGGGCGCGAACGTCGCCATCCGGTCGAAATCGGTCAGCACGTCCCAGGCGACCTGCGGCGGCGCCGCCGTGCGCAGCGAAGCGTCGATGTAGTAGTTCGCGCCGTCCCGGGTGACGGCGATCCGCACGGCGGGCTGCGCCGGCTGCGCGCGCGCCGGCGCCGCCAGCAGGGCGGCGGCGCAGCCTGCCGCCACCCCCAGCGCGACCAGCGCCAGCGCGGCGAGCGGCGCCGAAGCGCGGGTCGGCTGCCCTGGCGCTCGGCGGCATCGGGGTTCGGCAGTGGGGGCGGCGGGCATCGTTCGGGTCCGCGCAGCGGCGCGCGGAAAGGCCTTCGCCACAGCTTACCTTGTCGGCGATAATGCGAGGCTGCGACAAACGGCGCGACGACGGCGGGAAACGGACCGTCCCCTGCGCGCCCGCCCGCCGCCTCGACGCCTCACCGCCTCATCGCCCGCGCCCTCCGAGCCCGCCCCTTCGTGACCCCGCCCCGGTTTTCCTCGCTGTACTTCGCCTTCGCGTCGGGGTACCTGCTGTCGTACCTCTACCGCACCGTCAACGCGGTGATCTCGCCCGAGCTCTCGCGCGAGCTCGCGCTGTCGCCCGGCGCGCTGGGGCTGCTGACGAGCGCGTACTTCCTCGCGTTCGCGGCGATGCAGATCCCCGCGGGCATGCTGCTCGACCGCTACGGGCCGCGTCGCGTCGAGCCGGTGCTGCTGCTGATCGCCGCCGCCGGCGCGCTGGCGTTCGCGCTCGCCGGCGGCGAGGCTGCGCTGCTCGGCGCGCGCGCGCTCATCGGGCTGGGCGTCGCGGTGTGCCTGATGGCGCCGATGAAGGCGATCGCCGCCTGGTACCCGCCGGAGCGGCAGCCGTCGCTGGCTGGGTGGATCATGGCCGCCGGCGGGCTGGGCGCGCTGGTCGCGACGGCGCCGCTGGAGATCGCGCTGCGCTTCGCGAGCTGGCGGACGATCTTCGTCGTCCTCGCCGTCGCGACGCTGCTGGTGGCGGTGTGGATCTGGTTCGCGATCCCGGACACGCCGCGTCCGGCGACCGCGCCGGGGTTTCGCGCGCAGTGGGACGGCGTGCGGCGGGTGTTCGCCAATCCGCGGTTCTGGTGGATCGCGCCGCTCGGCGGCTTCGGCATGGGGTCGTTCATGGCGGTGCAGGGGCTGTGGTCGGTGCCGTGGCTGATCGAGGTCGAGGGGCTGAGCCGCGCGGTCGCCGCCCGCCACCTGCTGGTGATGGGCGCCGTCATCCTCGCGGGCTACCTGCTGCTGGGCATGTTCGCGACGCAGCTCGCGCGGCGGGGCATCCACGCGCGCCACCTGTTCGGCGCCGGCTTCGCACTGAGCGCGCTCGCGCTCGCCGCCATCGTGCTGCGCCTGCCCGGGACGTGGCTGTGGTGGGGCCTGTACGGGCTGGGCGCGTCGGTCAACGTGCTCGCGTTCACCGTGCTCAACGAGGGCTTCGGCAAGGAGCTGGCCGGCCGCGCCAACACCGCGCTCAACCTGATGATGTTCACCGGCAGCTTCGTCACCCAGTGGGGCATCGGCCTCGTCGTCGACTGGGCGCGCGCGGGACTGGGGCTGGACACGGCGGCGGGGCTGCGGCTCGCGTTCGCGCTGGTGCTCGCCTGCACCGCGCTGACCTACGCCTGGTTCGCCTCCGGCTGGCGCCGGCACGCGCGGGTCCACACCCCTGCGCCGGCGCCCGCGTAGGAAGTTCGCCATGCACCTGCACATCCTCGGCATCTGCGGCACGTTCATGGGCGGCATCGCCGCGATCGCCAAGGCCGCGGGCCACACCGTGACCGGCTGCGACGCCAACGTCTATCCGCCGATGTCGACGCAGCTCGCCGCGCTGGGCATCGACCTGGTCGAGGGCTTCGACCCGGCGCAGCTCGACGGCCCGGCGCGCGGCGCCGACGTGTTCGTCGTCGGCAACGTGGTGTCGCGCGGCAATCCGCTGATCGAGGCCGTGCTCGACCGCGGCCTGCCGTACGTGTCGGGGCCGCAGTGGCTCGCCGAGAACGTGCTGGCGGGAAAGTGGGTGCTGGCGGTCGCCGGCACCCACGGCAAGACGACGACGACGGCGATGCTGGCGTGGATCCTCGAGCACGCCAACCTGCGGCCGGGATTCCTCATCGGCGGCGTGCCGCTCGATTTCGGCGTGTCGGCCCGGCTCACCGACAGCCCGTTCTTCGCCATCGAGGCCGACGAGTACGACACGGCGTTCTTCGACAAGCGCTCGAAGTTCGTCCACTACCGGCCGCGCACCGCGATCCTCAACAATCTCGAATTCGACCACGCGGACATCTTCCCCGACCTCGCCGCGATCGAGACCCAGTTCCACCACCTGGTCCGCACGGTGCCGAGGAGCGGACGGCTCGTCGTCAACGGCGGCGAGGCGAGCCTCGCCCGCGTGCTCGCGCGCGGCTGCTGGAGCGAGGTCGAGCGTTTCGGCCTGGCCGAGGTGCCGGGCACCGGCCCGGACTGGACGATCGGCGTCGACGGCACGATCCTGCTCGGCGGCGCGCCGCAGGGAACGCTCGCGTTCGGGCAGGCGGGGCGGCACAACCAGCTGAACGCGCTGGCCGCGGTCGCCGCCGCGCGACACGCCGGCGTGCCGGTGCGCGCGAGCCTCGACGCGCTGGCGGCGTTCCAGGGCGTGAAGCGCCGCCTCGAGCGGCGCGGCAGCGCCGACGGCGTCACCGTCTGGGATGACTTCGCGCATCATCCGACGGCGATCGCGACCACGGTCGATGGCCTCGCGCGGCAACTCGGCCGCGGCGCCGCGGGCGGTCCCGCGCGCGACGGCGCGCCGCGCATCCTCGCCGTGCTCGAGCCGCGGTCGAACACGATGAAGCTCGGCGCGATGAAGGACGCGCTGCCCGGCAGCCTCGCCGGCGCCGACCGCGTGTACTGCTACGCCGCGAACCTGGGCTGGGACGCCGCGGCCGCGCTGGCGCCGCTGGGACCGCGCGCCTCCGCGCACACCGACCTGGCCGCGCTGGTCGCCGCCGTCGCCGCCGCCGCGCGCCCTGGCGATCATGTGCTGGTGATGAGCAACGGCGGCTTCGGCGGCGTCCACGACAAGCTGCTCGCCGCGCTCGGCGCGCGGTCCGCGCCCGTGGCCCGCGGATGACCACGATCGTCTACCTGCACGGCTTCCGCAGCTCGCCGCAGAGTCTCAAGGCGCGGCTGCTGGCGGAAGCCGTGGCGGGGCTGCCCGCGGCGCACCGCCCGCGGCTCGAGGTCCCCGCGCTCGCGCACGAGCCGGCGCGGGCGGTGGCCGCGGTCGCGGACTGGGTGCGGGCCAACGTCCCGGCCGGCGAGCCGCTGACCTTCGTCGGCAGCTCGCTGGGCGGCTACTACGCGACGCACCTGGCCGAGGCGATCGGCGCGCGCGCAGTGCTGATCAACCCTGCGGTCCGGCCGTACGAGGACCTGGCGCCCTATTCGGGGCCGCAGACCAACTTCCACACCGGCGAGACGTTCGAGGTGCTGCCGCGGCATTTCTACGAACTGCGCGCGCTGGCAGTGGCGCGGATCACCCGGCCCGGGCGGTACCTCCTCCTCGCGCGGTCGGGCGACGAAGTGCTCGACTGGCGGACGATGGTCGAGTTCTACGGCGGGGCCTGGCAACAGGTGCGCGGCGGCGGCAGCCACGGCTACGAGGACATCGCCCCCGACCTGCCTGCGCTGCTCCGGTTCGCCGGCGTACCGGCCTGATCCGGCGGCCGCAGGGGGCGGCGTTGTGGCGGGAACCCCGCTGCGGACCCCGCGGCGGGTGTGGCGCGCGTGCCGCATCGCGGCGCCCCGGCAGCGGTTGTCGACGCAGCAATGCGTCGCAGCCCCGCCGCCGGGGCGTAGCATCGGAGCATGGAGCGCAGCAGCTACGACTTCGCCATCGTCGGCGGCGGTCTCGCCGGCGCGTCGATCGCGTACGGGCTGCGCGCGCTCGGCTCGCGGCTGGCCGTGTTCGACGAAGGCGACGTCGCCGTGCGCGCGTCGCGCGGCAATTTCGGGCTGATCTGGGTGCAGGGCAAAGGCGCCGGACTGCCCGCCTACGGTGCGCTGACGCAGGCGTCGGCGCGCCTGTGGCCGCGCCTCGCGGCCGCGCTCGCCGGTGACACCGGCGTCGACGTCGCGCTCGTCCAGCCGGGCGGACTTTCGATCTGCCTGTCGGCCGACGAACTCGCACGGCGCGTCGCGCGGCTCGAGGCGGTCGTCGCGCAAACCGGCTTCGAGCGCTACCACATCGACGTGCTCGACCGCACCGGCATCGCGCGGCGGCTGCCCGCGGCGACGCTGGGGCCCGACGTCGTCGGCGGGACCTGGACCCCGCTCGACGGTCACTGCAACCCGCTGAAGCTGCTGTCGGCGCTGCACGCGGCGCTGACGCAAGCCGGCGTCGACTACCTGCCGGCGCGACCGGTCACCGCGATCGCGCCGCGCACCGGCGGCTTCACGCTGTCCACGCCGGCGGGCGACGTGCGCACCGAGCGCGTCGTGCTCGCGGCGGGTCTCGCCAACGCGCGGCTCGCCCCGATGGTCGGGCTGGCGGCGCCGCTCAAGCCGAACAAGGGCCAGATCATCGCCCTCGAGCGGGTGCAGCCGTTCCTGCCGTTTCCGGTCGAGACGCTGCGGCAGACCGACGAAGGGACGGTGCTGATCGGCGATTCGCAGGAGGAGCGGGGCCTCGACGACGATCTCGACCTCGCCGTGCTGGGCGAGATGGCGCGCCGCGCCGTCCGCGTGTTCCCTGCGCTCGGCGGCGTGCGCGTCAATCGCGCCTGGGCGGCGCTGCGGGTGATGAGCCCCGACGGCTTCCCCATCTACGCGCAGAGCCGCACGCATCCGGGCGCGTTCGTCGTCAGCTGCCACAGCGGCGTCACGCTGGCGGCCGCGCACGCCTACGTCGTCGCGCCGGCGATCGGCGCGGGCACCTTGGCGTCGCGGCTGGCGCCCTTCGGCACGGAGCGCTTCGATGTTCGCGCGGCTGCCTGAAGCCGGCGGCGGCGCCGTCGACATCGTCGTCGACGGCGCGCCGGCGGTCGCCCGCAGCGGCGACACCGTCGCGGCGGCGCTGCTGGTCGCAGGCCGGCTCGCGTTCCGCACCACGCCGGTCGCTGGCGCGCCGCGCGGCCCGCTGTGCCTGATGGGCGTGTGCTTCGACTGTCTCGTGACCATCGACGGGGTGCCGAACCGGCAGGCCTGCATGGTGGTCGTCGCGCCCGGCATGCACGTCGAGACGCAGCGCGGCGCGCGTTCACTCGACGACGGGGGGCCGGGGCCGGCGCACCCGGCGGGCCGGCGATGAGCTTCGCCCACCGTCGCTACGACGTCGCGATCGTCGGCGCGGGTCCGGCGGGGCTCGCCGCGGCGATCACCGCCTCCGGCTACGGGCTCGACACCATCGTGTTCGACGAGCACGACCATCCCGGCGGGCAGATCTTCGCCGGCGCCGGGGCCGGCGCAGGGCCGTTCTCGATCGCGCGCGGCGAGGCGCTGTTCGGCCGCGAGTATGCCGACGGCGCGGCGCTCGTCGCCGCGTTCCACCGCTCGCTCGCGCTGCACGTGCCGCGGGCGACCGTGTGGGCGGCGGCGACGCGCGCCGACGGCGCCATCACGCTGGCGGTCACCGTGGGCGGCCCGGCGGCGCGCCACACCGAGACGGTCGAGGCGGCGGCGCTGATCCTGGCGACCGGCGCGCAGGAGCGGCCGGTGCCGATTCCCGGCGGCACGCTGCCCGGCGTCCTGCTCGCGGGCGCGGCGCAACGCCTGCTGAAGGGCTCCGGCGTGATACCCCGCGGCCGCACCGTCCTTGCCGGCAGCGGGCCGCTGCTGTGGCTGCTCGCGTGGCAGTACCTCAACGCCGGGCTCGTCGTCGATGCGCTGCTCGACACCACGCCGCGCGGACGCATCCGCGCGGCGCTCGCGGTGGCGCCGTCGTTCCTGCGGTCGGGGTACGCCCGCAAGGGGCTGTCGCTGCTCGCGACGGTGCGCCGGAAGGTGCGGGTCGTCGACCACGTCGACGCGCTGTCAGCCGAGGGCGACGACCGGGTCGAGGCCGTGCGCTGGACCCGGCGCGGCGCCGCGGTGACCCAGCCGGCCGACCTGCTGCTGCTGCACCAGGGCGTCGTGCCGAACGTCAACTTCGCCAGCGCGCTGGGCTGCGCGCTGCGCTGGAACGACGCGCAGGCGTGCTTCGAGCCCGTCATCGACGACTGGGGCGGCACGACCGTCGCCGACGTGTTCGTCGCCGGCGACGGCGGCGGCATCCTCGGCGCCGACGCGGCGCAGGCGCGCGGCCACCTCGCGGCGCTGGCCGCGGCCAACGCGCTGGGCCGCATCGATGCGACGACCCGCGGCCGCGCGGCGGGGCCGCACCGCAAGGCGCTGGCGCGTGCCGTCGCGGGCCGCGCGCTGCTCGACCGGATGTACCGCCCCGCCGATGCGTTTCGCGCGCCGGATCCCGCGACGGACCCGGGCGCCGTCGTCTGCCGCTGCGAGGAGGTCACCGCCGGCGCCATCGCCGATGCGATCGCGCAGGGCGCCACCGGCCCCAACCAGCTCAAGGCCTACCTGCGCTGCGGCATGGGACCCTGCCAGGGCCGGTTCTGCGGGCTGGCGGTGAGCGAGATGATCGCCCGCGCACGGCGGCTGTCGCCGGCCGCCGTCGGCCATCTGCACGCCCGCTTCCCGGTCAAGCCGGTGACGCTCGACGAGCTTGGCGCGCTGCCGACGACGCCCGACGCGCTGGCCGCGGTGGTGCGCGTCACCGGCACGCACTGACCGCCGCCAGGCGACGGTCACGCGATGCTGCACTGCGCATAGGCATTGTCATCCGCGGCGCGTAAAGTCGCGCCCTCGATGACGTGCGGCCCTGCCCGGCGCCATCGGCACGCACCGCAAGGCGCCGATCGCGCCGCGCGGAGGTTTCGACCAGGACCGGCGCCGGCCACGAGCCGCCCGCCGGTCGGAGAATCGCCATGCCCCGTCGCCTTCCCCCCCGCGGCCCCGCCGCCACCTCGTCGACTGCCGCGCCGCCGGCGCCGGCCATCCGCACCGAGCGCGCGTATGGCGCGCGCAACTACGACCCGCTGCCGGTGGTGCTGACCGACGGCGAAGGCGCGTGGGTCCGCGACGAGCACGGCCGCCGCTACCTCGACATGATGAGCGCGTACTCGGCGGTATCGCACGGGCACGCGCATCCGCGGCTGGTCCGCGCGCTCGCCGGACAGGCGCAGCGGCTGGCGGTCACCTCGCGCGCGTTTCACAATCCCCAGCTGCCGGAGTTCCTGCGGCGGCTGACCGAAGTGACCGGCCTCGATCGCGCGCTGCCCGCGAGCGGGGGCGCCGAGGCCGTCGAGACCGCGCTGAAGGCCGCGCGCAAGTGGGGCCACAGGATCAAGGGCATCCCCGACGGGAAGGCCGAGATCATCGTCTGCGACGGCAATTTCCACGGCCGTTCCATCACCATCGTCGGCTTCTCGTCCGAACCGCAGTATCGCGACGGGTTCGGCCCGTTCCCGCCCGGTTTCGTGTCGGTCCCCTTCGGCGACGCGGCGGCGCTCGCGCGCGCGATCGGCCCGAACACCGCGGCGTTCCTGGTCGAGCCGATCCAGGGCGAGGGCGGCATCGTCGTCCCGCCGGCGGGCTGGCTGGCCGCGTGCGCGCGCATCTGTCGCGAGCGAAACGTCCTGCTCATCTGCGACGAGATCCAGACCGGCATGGGCCGCACCGGGCGCTTTCTGGCCTGCGAGCACGAGGGCGTGCGGCCGGACGGCGTGATCCTGGGCAAGGCGCTCGGCGGCGGGCTGCTGCCGGTGTCGGCGTTCGTCGCCACCGACGACGTGATGAGGGTGTTCACGCCCGGCGACCACGGCAGCACCTTCGGCGGCAATCCGCTGGCGGCGGCGGTCGGCCTCGAAGCGCTGGCGGTGCTGTTCGACGAAGGACTGATCGAGCGCTCGGCCGAGCTGGGCGCGCATCTGCTCGCGGCGCTCCGGGACATCCGCAGTCCGCTGATCCGCGACGTCCGCGGCCGCGGCCTGTTCATCGGGCTCGAAGTCGACACCACGTGGGTCACCGCCCGGCAGGTGGTGGAACGGCTGCTGGCGCGCGGCATCCTGTCGAAGGACACGCATGGCACCGTCGTGCGCTTCGCGCCGCCGCTGGTGATCGCGCGTGCGGACCTCGACTGGGCCGCGAACGAAGTGCGCGCGGTCTTCGCCGAGCTGCCGGACGGGCTGAGGCACGCTGCCTGATCGCGCGCGCCTCGACCACCCGGGCGAGCGGTGGCGACGCGGACCGCGGCGTATACTTTCGCGATGGCCGCGCCGGACCTCACCGACCAACTCGTCGTCGCGATCAGCTCGCGCGCGCTGTTCGACTTCGAGGAGGAGAACCAGGTCTTCGAGACCGCGGACGACCGCGCGTACATGACGCTGCAGCTCGAGCGGCTGATGCTGCCGGCGAAGCCCGGCGTCGCCTACCGCCTCGTGCGCAAGCTGCTGCGCTTCAACGACGACGCGGCCAAGCGGGTCGAGGTGGTGATCCTGTCGCGCAACGATCCGGTGTCGGGGCTGCGGGTGTTCCGCTCGGTCAAGGGCTCGGGGCTGCCGATCGAGCGCGGCGTGTTCACCCGCGGCCGCGCCCCGTTCAGCTATCTCGCGCCGCTGAAGGCCAACCTCTTCCTGTCGGCCAACGACGACGACGTGCGGCGCGCGCTCGAGGCGGGCTTCCCAGCGGCGATGGTCTACACGCAGTCGCAGTCGACCGACTCGCACCCCGACGAGGTGCGCATCGCGTTCGACGGCGACGCCGTGCTGTTCGCCGACGAGGCCGAGCGCGTCTACCAGGCCGAGGGCCTCACCGCGTTCCAGACGCACGAGGCGAAGAACGCCCTGCGGCCGCTGCCGTCAGGCCCGTTCAAGCCGCTGCTCGAGGCGCTGCACCGGCTGCAGGTCGAGTCGCGCGCCGGCCCGATGAAGCTGCGCACGGCGCTGGTCACGGCGCGCAGCGCGCCCGCGCACGAGCGCGCCATCCGCACGCTGATGGACTGGAACATCGCCATCGACGAGGCGATGTTCCTCGGCGGACTCGAGAAGGGCCCTTTCCTGCGCGAGTTCGAGCCCGACTTCTACTTCGACGACCAGACGCGGCACGTCGAGAGCGCCTCGAAGCACGTGCCGTCGGGCCACGTCCCGCACGGCGTCGCCAACGAGTAGCGATGGCGCTCAACCCGGCGCGCACATGATCGTCGCGTCGGGGCCGTAGCCTTCGGCGACGTAGCCCTTCGCCAGCAACTCCGCCCTCACCGCCGGATCGGTCGCGCGCTGCCGGTCCAGCGTGAGTCGCCGCCGATCCTCGACCTGATGATCGCGCCGCGGCTGCGCTGAGGTTCAGGGCCCGACCGGAACGCAGATGCGCCGCGTGCGGCCGGATTCCGGCGTCGACTCTCCACGTCGCGCAGCACCACGTTGACCCCGTAGAGCACGCGCATCGCCGCGGGCGTCACCGCCTCGTCGGGCGGGGCGTCGGCGAGCAGCCTGCCGCTGCCGATCAGCGCGACGCGGTCGGCGCAGAGGAACGCCTGGTCGGGATCGTGGGTCGCCATCAGCACGCCGCAGCCGCCGCGGGCGAGCGCGCGCACTTCGTCCAGCACGCGCACCTGGTTGCCAAAGTCGAGGCTGGCCGTCGGCTCGTCCATCACGACCAGCGGCGCGGCCTGGGCGATCGCGCGGGCGATCAGCGTGAGTTGCCGCTCGCCTCCGGAAATGCGCGTGTAGTCGGCTTCGGCGAGGTGCTCGAGTCGCAGCCGCGCGAGCGCCCCGGCGGCGAGCTCGCGGTCGCGCCGCGACGGCACCGCGAACGGACCGAGGTGCGCGGTGCGCCCCATCAGCACGACGTCGCGGACCGTGTAGGGGAAAAAGCCGGCGTGCGCCTGCGGCACGTAGCTGACGCGCCGCGCAATGGCGGCACGCGCCATCTTCGCCAAATCCTCGCCGTCGAGGCGCACCCCTCCACCCTGCGCGGGCAGCAAGCCCAGCAGCGTCCTGAAGAATGTCGACTTGCCGCCGCCGTTGGGTCCGAGCAGGCAGACGATCTCGCCGTCGCGCAGCGAAAGCGTCACGCCTCGCCCCACCGGGTGGCCACGGTAGCCGAAATCGAGGGCGATCGCCTCGAGCCGCGCGTTCATTGCCAGCTCCGCCGCGAGCGGACCAGCTGCCAGAGGAACAGCGGCGTGCCGATGAACGCCGTCAGCACGCCGAGCGGAATCTCGATGCGGGCCAACGTCCGCGCCAGCGTGTCGACGAGCAGCAGGAACGCGGCGCCGAGCGCGATCGATGTCGGCAGCAGCCGCGCGAAGTCGGGGCCGACGAGCGTGCGGGCGAGGTGTGGTATCACCAGCCCGATCCAGCCGACGATGCCGGCGATCGACACCGCGGCTGCGGTCATCAGCGTCGCGCTCGCGATCACCGCCACCCGCACGCGCACCGTCGACACCCCCAGCGCGCGCGCTTCCTCGTCGCCCAGCGCCAGGAGGTTGATCCGCCACCGCAGCAGCCACAACGGGACGAGACCGATCAGCACCGCGGGCAGCGCGGCGGCGAGATCGGCAGGCGCCGCGGCGGCGAGACTGCCGAGCAGCCAGAACGTGATCGCCGGCAGCTGGTTGTACGGATCGGCAAGGTACTTGGACAGCGCGATGCACGCGCCGAGCAGTGCGCCCACCAGGATGCCGGCGAGCACGAGCACCAGCAGCGGATCGTGCCCGCGCACCGCCGACGCGACGGCGTAGACCAGGCCCACCGCGACGAGCCCGCCGCAGAACGCCAGCCCCTGGATCGCGACCACGGGCAGTGCCAGCATGATGCCCAGCACGGCGCCCAGCGCCGCGCCGCCGGAGACGCCGAGGATGTCCGGCGACACCAGCGGGTTGCGGAACAGGTTCTGGTACGCGGCGCCGGCCGCGGCCAGCGCCGCGCCGATGGCCAGCGCGGCGACGATGCGCGGCCCGCGGACACCGAAGACGATCGTCTCGATGGCTGGCGCGACGCCCGAGGGCGCACCGGTGACGCGCGCCCAGAGCAGCGCGGCGAGATCGCCCGGAGCGACGGGAAAGCGACCGACCGACATGCCGGCGAGCACCGCCACCGCGAGCAGCGCGACGGTCGCCACGATGACGAGCGTCGTGCGCCGGCTCATCCGGACGGTCGCGGCGCCGCGGTTGCGAGCAGGGCGTCGAGCTGCGCGGGGGTCGGCTTGCGGTGGTAGCAGCGCAGGTAGAAATCGGCGACGAAGGCGCGCAGGTCGTCGGTGAAGAGGTCGGGATACAGCACGTGGCCGAGCCACGGCAGGCCGACCAGGCGGTTGAGCGAAGGCGGGAAATCGATCCAGCCGAACGGCTCTGCCGGCGCCAGGTGGATGCGCCCCGACCGGACCGCTGCGATCGCGCTCCACAGCCGGTCGCCGCGCACCGCCGCGAAGAACGTCGGATCGGTGGTGACGATGACCTCGGGGTTCCAGCGCAGCACCTGTTCCAGCGACACCTGGACCAGCCCGCCGCGGCCGGCCTCCGCCGCGACGTTGAGCCCGCCGGCGCGATCGATGACCTCCATGTTGATCGAGCCGGCGAGCCCGGTATCGAGTCCGCGGGGTCCGCGACCGTAGTAGACGCGCGTGCGCTTCGCCGGCGGAATCGCGGCGACGCGACGGCTCACGCCGTCGACCGTTTCACGCGCGTAGCGGGCCAGCGCCTCGCCGCGCGCGGACTCGCCGGCGAGCTCGCCGACGAGTCGCATCGCGTCGGGCATGCGGTCGAAAGTGCCGTCGAGCAGCAGGTACGGGATGCCGGTCTGCTGGGAGACGCGGTCGGCGAGCGAAGCGTAGGTGTCGTTTACGGCACCGTAGTCGACGATGACATCGGGCTTCGCCGCCAGCACGACCTCGACGTTGGCGGTGTTGCCGCGGCCGGTGAGGCGCCCCAGCACCGGCAAGTCGGCGTACTTCGCCGGGATGAAAGGACGCTCGGCCGCGCGGAACGGCGTGGTCCATCCGAGCAGCGCGTCGGGCGCGACCGCGTAGACCAGTATCGATGCCGGCGGGCCGGCGGCGTAGATGCGCTCGACGCGCGCCGGCAGCGCGACCTTGCGGCCGGCGGCGTCGACGATGTCGCGCCGGACCTGCGTCCGTGCCGCGCGCGGCATGGACGCGGCGGCCGCCAGCAACCCCGCCGACGCCAGCCACCGGCGGCGATCCATCGACTCAGGCCTTGCCGACGATGACGTCCGAGGCCTTGATGATCGCGGACGCGCTGTCGCCCGCCTTGAGCGCGAGATCGTCGACGGCTTCGTTGGTGATCGACGCGGTGACGACGGCACCGCCGACGTTGATCTTGACGTGCGACGTGGTGGCGCCCCGGATGACTTCGGTGACCTTGCCGGTCAGGACGTTGCGGGCGGAGAGCTTCATCGGGTTTCCTCGGAGGTTGCGGGGTTGTGGCAGCTGGATGTGCCGGGGTGACAGGCGCTATTGTCGGCAGCGCGAAGCCATGGGCGGCGAGGATCCGCTGCCCTTGTGTCGACAGGACGAAGCGGGCGAAGTTCGCCGCCGCGGGTGGCGCGCCGTTCAGCACCGTCAATCCGTAATCGGCGCCGACCGAGAACGCCGCGGGCACCGTCACCACCTGCAGCTGCGGGTACTCCTTCCGCGCGGCGACGGCGTTGGTGCAGTAGGTCAGGAAGATGTCGGCCTGGCCCTGCGCGACCAGCAGGCCGTAGACGCTGCCTTCCTTCGGCGGCGGCGGCGACGTCGGCCCGCCGGTCAGCGCCAGGGCCTTTGCCTCCAGCGCCGCGCGCGCGCCCGGCTTCACCGCGTCGGCGCGTGCGAACAGCGCCCAGGCATAGTCGCCCGAGGGATCGGCCTTCGGCGTCGACGTGCCGAGCTTCAGCTTCGGATCGAGCATCCGGTCCAGCAGGTTGTCGCTGGTCACCGCGGCGGCCGGCGCGGCCAGCGCACACAGCGTGTTGCGCGCGAACAGCGCCACCGGCCCCGCCTTGCCGGCGGTGGCGAGCGACAGCGGATGCTCCATGTTGGCCGATGCGAACACGTCGGCGGGCTCGCCTTTCACGATGCGTTCGCGCAGCAGGCCCGACGCGCCGAACGTCGCCGTGATCGTCCCCTCGCCGGTGCGCGCCCAGGCCTCGGCCAGCTCGGTCATGACTCCCGCGCAGGCTTCCTGCGGCGTACAGGCGAACTTCGGCGGCAGCGGCGGCAAGTCCGGAGCCCATGGCCAGCGACAGCATCAGCGTCAACGCGCAGGCTTGGCGCCGGATCATTTCTTCGCGCTCGGGAAGAAGAGCTGCTCGCCGCCGACCTTGTACGAAGCGATCGCCGCCTGGCCCTCGGGCGACACGATCCAGTCGATGAACGCCATGCCCTCGGCCTTCTTCACGTGCGGGTGCTTCGCCGGATTGACCAGCATCACGCCGTAGGGGTTGAAGAGCTTCTGGTCGCCCTGGACGACGATGTCGAGATCGCCGCGGTTCTTGAAGGCGAGCCAGGTGCCGCGGTCGGCGAGGATGTACGCGTTCATCGACGACGCGGTGTTGAGCGCCGGGCCCATGCCCGACCCGGTCTCGCGGTACCAGGCGCCCTTGCCGATGGTCGGGTCGACGCCGGCATCCTTGAAGTAGCGCAGCTCGGCCGCGTGCGTGCCGCTCTTGTCACCGCGCGAGACGAACGGTGCCTGCGTGTCGGCGATCTTCTTCAGTGCGACGGCGATGTCCTTGCCGCCGGCGACCTTCGCCGGGTCCGTCTTCGGCCCGACCAGCACGAAGTCGTTGTACATCACGTCGCGGCGGTCGATGCCGAAGCCTTCGGCGACGAACTTGTCCTCGGCGGCGCGATCGTGGACGAAGACCACGTCGGCGTCGCCGCGGCGGCCGGTGTCGAGCGCCTGCCCGGTCCCCAGCGCGACGACCTTGACCGCGATGCCGGTCTTTTTCGTGAACTCGGGCAGGATGTGGCCGAAAAGGCCCGACTGCTCGGTCGACGTCGTCGACGCGACGACGATCGACTTGTCCTGCGCGTGCGCCGACGGCGCGACGGCGATGGCGGCCAGGGTGACGAGCGCAACTGCGCCCAGGATTCGTTTCAGTGCCATGGCAGTTCTCCGTTCAGGAAGGCGGCGGCCTCGGCCGTCGCGGGTTGGCGAAAAAAGGTGTCGACCGGCGCGCGCTCGGCGAGCCGGCCGTCGTTGATGAACAGGATCTCGTCGCCGAGGCGCTTGGCCTGGCCGAGGTTGTGCGTGACCAGCACGATCTTGGTGCCGGCGGCGTGGATGGCCGCGATCACCGACTCGACCTCGCGCGCCGCCGACGGGTCGAGGCTCGCCGTCGGCTCGTCGAGGAACAGCACCTCGGGCGCCAGCATCCACGCGCGGGCCAGCGCCAGCCGCTGCTGCTCGCCGCCGGACAGCACCCGCGCCGGCCGCTCGGCGAGTCCTTCCAGTCCGACGCGTGCCAGCGCCACGTGGGCGCGCGCGTCGCGCTCGTGCCGCGGCACGTTGGCGAGCTTGAGCGCGAAGCGCAGGTTGCCCAGCACCGAGCGGCGGAACAGCACCGGCCGCTGGAACACCATCGCCTGCCGGCGCGGGGCGCCGGGGGTCTCCGGCGTGTTCCAGCGCACGCGGCCCGACGTCGGCGCGATCAGGCCGTGGCAGATGCGCAGCAGCACGCTCTTGCCCGCGCCGTTGGCGCCGAGGATCACGCTGCGCACGCCGGGCTCCAGCGTGAGGTCGATGCGGTCGAGGATCGCGCGTCCGCCGGCGACGAACGACACGTCGTCGAGCTGCAGCGGCAGCAGGGGGGCGTCAGCCATGGCGTCGCTGCGCGCCTTCCTTGACCAGGTGCGCGACGATGTTGAGCGCCAGCACCAGCGCCAGCAGCACGATGCCCAGCCCCAGCGCCAGCGGCAGGTCGCCCTTCGAGGTCTCCAGCGCGATCGCCGTCGTCATCACGCGGGTGACGCCGTCGATGTTGCCGCCGACGATCATCACCGCGCCGACCTCGGCGATCGCGCGCCCGAAGCCGGCGAGCACGACGGTCACCAGCGTGAAGCGCAGGTCGAACAGCAGCGCCAGCGCCGACGCGCCGGTGCCGGCTCCCAGCGAGAGCAACTGCTCGCGCGACACGCCCCAGGCGTCGGCGACCAGCTGCCGCGTCAGCGCCGCGAGCAGCGGGAACACCAGGATCGCCTGCGCGACGACCATCGCCGCCGGCGTGAACAGGATGCCGAACGCGCCCAGCGGCCCGGCCCGCGACAGCAGCAGGTAGACGGCGAGGCCGACGACGACCGCGGGCAGCCCGAGCAGCGCGTTCAGCACGACGATGGTCGCGCGGCGGCCGGGAAAGCTCGCGACCGCCAGCGCGGCCCCGGTCGGAAGTGCCAGCAGCGCGGCAGACGGTCACCGAGGTCAGGCTGACGCGGATCGACAGCCAGATGATCTCGAGCAGCCTCGGATCGCCGCGGGCGATCATCGAGGCGGCTTCGGCAAAGGCGAGGGGGACGGTGTTCATGCGGGCAGGCGGCGGGACCGCGAGTCTAGGGTGCCGCGCGCGCCGGGGCAAAATATGCAAAACTCTGCATAATGAAGACCCTGCACCCGACGATCGCGTGGACCGCGACCGACGACGCGAAGCCGGCGCGCGGAACCCGCCGCAAAGGTCCCGCCGTGGCAGCGGCGGCGCAGCGACGGTGTCGGTGGCGGTGGCAGCGGGCGAGGCGGGCGGGGCGGGGGAGGCGGACCGGACGGCCCCCGTGTCGCATCCCCTCGACCCGCGCGTCGTCGCGCTGGTCGCCGGCGCCGCCGCACGCGGATCGCTGGCCGCGGCGGCGCTGGCGCTGCGCCTGCCGTACCGCACGGCGTGGGCGCTGCTGCGCGAGGCGGAGACCGACCTCGGCCGGCCGCTGCTGTCGCTCGCACGCGGGCGCGGCGCGAAGCCGACGGCGCTGGGCGAGCGGCTGCTCGCGGCCGACCGCGCGGCCCGCGACCTGCTCGCCGCCCGCGCGCCGGACCTGGCGGTCGCCCTGCGCACCGCGCCGGGACCGCGCCCCGGCCGCGTGCTGCGCGTCGCCGGCAGCCACGACCTGGCGCTGGCGGAGCTGCGCGACCTCTGGCGCGCGCGCCACCGCGTCGCCGTCGAGTTCCACGGCAGCGCCGAGGCGATCGCGCTGTATGCGCAGGGGCGGGTCGACGTGGCCGGCTTCCATGTGCTCGCCGGGCCGCGCGGCGCGCACGATCCGCTGCTCGCCGCGCTCGACCCGGCGCGCGACGTCGTGCTGCGCTTCGTCGTGCGCGAGCAGGGGCTGATCCTGCCGCGCGGCAACCCGCGCGGCGTCCGCGGCTTCGCCGACCTCGCCGCGCAGCGGCTGTCGTTCGTCAACCGCCAGCCCGGCTCGGGCACGCGGATCATCGTCGAGCGGCTGCTGCAGCGCGCGCGGCTCGCGCCGGCGGACATCCGCGGCTTCACCCGCGAGGAGTTCACGCACGCCGCGGTCGCGGCGACGGTCGCCGCCGGCAATGCCGACTGCGGCTTCGGCCTGCGCGCTGCCGCGGCGCAGCTCTCGCTCGCGTTCGTGCCGCTGGTCGAGGAGCGCTACGGCTTCGCCTGCCGCCGGCGCGACGTCGACGGTGCGGAGCTGCGCGCGTTCAGGGCGCTGCTCGCCGGCGCGGCGACGCGCAAGGTGGTGGCGCCGCTGCCCGGCTACCGGCGCGACGCGCCGGGCACGGTCGCCGCCGTCGAGTCGTTCGCGGCCGAAGCCGGCGGGTCGATCCGCCGCCGCGGCGCCGGCCGCTGACCGCCGACGCGCGGCATCGGCCGCGCGCCGCCGTCAGCCGGTGATCCGCCCGAAGAACGGGTAGCGCGGGTCGGTGTAGCCTGGCGTCGACGGATGGCCCGGCCTGACCAGCGCGTCGACGATCGCCTCGTCGTCGTCGGACCAGGCGGTGCCGACCGCGTCGACGTAGCCCTGCCACTGCTCCATCGTCCGCGGCCCGGCGATGATCGACGTCACGATCTCGTTGGCCCACAGCCACGCCAGCGCGAACTGCGCCAGCGTGCGGCCCGTCTTCTGCGCGTGCGCCTTGAGCTTCTGCGCGATGACGAACGACTCCTCGCGGAACTCGGTTTCCATGATCCGCTCGTCCCTGCGCCCGCCGCGCGAGTCCGGCGGGGCGACGCCTCCCGGCGCGTACTTGGCCGTCAGCACCCCGCGCGCGAGCGGCGAATAGGGTGCCACGCCGAGTCCGTAGTAGTCGCACGCGGGCAGGACCTCGACCTCGGGCTGGCGGTTCAGCAGGTTGTAGTACGGCTCGCAGACGATGGGCGCGGGGACACCCTGCGCCTCGCACTCGCTCACGACCTCGGCAATGCGCCAGCCGAGGAAGTTCGACAGGCCGAAATAGCGGACCTTGCCGCCGCGGATCAGGTCGCCGATCGCGGCGACGGTCTCGGCCAGCGGCGTGTCCGGGTCGTCGCGATGCAGGTAGTAGATGTCGATGTAGTCGGTGCCGAGCCGCCCGAGGCTGTCGTCGCAGGCCTGCACGATCCAGCGTCGCGACAGCCCGCCGCTTGCGGGCTGGTAGGACAACACGTTGGCGACCTTGGTCGCGAGGATCCATTCGCGCCGGCGCGCCTTGATCGCGGCGCCGACGATGCGCTCCGATTCGCCCTTGACGTAGGCGTCGGCGGTGTCGATGAAGTTGACGCCCGCGTCGAATGCCGCGTCGACGATCCGCCGCGCGGCCGCCGCGTCGGTCAGGTCGCCGAAGGTCATGGTGCCGAGGCACAGCGGCGAGACGAGCACGCCGCTCGCCCCGAGGCGTTGGTGTTCCATGGGCATGGGTCAGCCTTCCGCCGAGGGTCGCAGGCGCTCCATGTTGGGCACCGGGAGGGCGCGCCGCAACACGGTCTCGCCGAGCCAGTCGGCCGCACGCTGCGCGCGCAGGGCGACGGTCTCGGGAGGCATCTGCAGGTAGTCGTCGTTGTAGACGTCGAAGCTGTAGTTGCCGTAGTAGCCGAGGTCGTCCAGCCGGCGAACGAAGTCGGCGATCAGGTCGCTGTGCGCGCCCTCGCCCGGGAACACGCGGAAGTGCGTCGCCGTCGCCGCCTGCTCCTCGGTCGAGCGGATCTCCTGCCACATGTAGTCGGACAGCTGGACGAGGAAGATCTGCGCGGGATCGACGCCGTCGAGGTCGTCCATCGGCACGCCGGCGGCGATGACGTCGAACGCGTCGATGGCGAGCCCGAGGTTCGGGCAGTTGGCGCGGAACACGATGTCGCCGGCGGCGGCGAAGTCGCGCACGGTGCGGCTCCACGAAACGCCCTTGAACGCGATGCGGATGCCGAGCGGGATCGCGAGCAGCGCGAGCTTGCGCAGGTCGCGCACGACCGCATCGGCGTCGGGATCGGCGTGCGTCGACGTCGACGCCTCGACCACCAGCAGCCGCCCGCCGATCCGGGCGCACAGGGCCAGCATCGATTTCGCGGCGTCGAGCTTGTACGCGTGGAGCTGGCCGGTGAGCCCCTCGTAGTCGCGCAGGGCCTCGAGGCCGGTCACGCGCAGTCCGCTGTCGCGCACCGCGCGCACGCCGGCCTCGGTGCCGCCCGGATGGCCGACGACGTCCCGGGCCGAGATCATCACCTGCGCAAAGCCGGCCGCGCGCGCGGCGGCGAGCCGGCTCTCCAGCGAGCCCGCCAGCGAGGCGGTGTCGATGCCGATGTCGCTGTAGTTCATGCGCCGGCCGCGTCCGCGGCGGGATCCGCGTGGACGAGCTCGAACATCACGCCGCCGAGCACGGGCTTGGTCAGCGCGCCGCGGTCGCTGACGTGGACCTTTTCCGACGACATGAACTCGACGCCGCGCTTCCCGAGTTCGGCGACGGCGGCGGTGACGTCGGGCGTGCCGAGCCCGATGCGCTGCAGGTGCTCCTGTCCCGGCGCGAAGCGCGCCACGTCGTCGGGCTCGATCAGCTGCAGGTAGAAATTGCGGCACGGGCTCTGCAGCAGCAGGCCCTTGGGCAGGATGCCGAAGCGCACGCGGTCCGGCAGCGGCTTGAAGCCGAAGATCTGGCGGTAGAACTCGACCCAGTCGGCGGTGCGGTCGGTGCCGATGTACTGGACGATGCCGAAGAAGCTCATCCCGCCGATCGCCGGCGGATGCTGGTCGGCGGCAGGGATCGCGCGGAAGTCGACGTCGTAGATCGAGAACTCGTCGTGGCGGTCGACGAAGTAGATCAGGCTGTCGCCGACGCCGTGGATCGCGGGAATGTTGAGCTCCATCGCCCGTGCGCGAACGGGGATCTCCCAGGCGCCGAGGTCGAGCGCACGGTGGAAGGCGTAGTCGGCGTCGCGGACGCGAACGGCGAAGGCGCTGAGCACCGGCCGCTCGTCCGGCTGCACGGTGCGGGGGACGTCCGCCGGCTGCGAGTTGACGATGATGTTCATCGTGCCCTGCCGGTAGAGCTCGACCTCGCGCGAGCGGTGGCGCGCGATCGGCCGGAACCCCATCGCCTCCAGCACGCCGCCGAGCGCCTGCGGCTTGGACGTCGCGAATTCGATGAACTCGATGCCGTCGAATCCGAGCGGGTTCGGGGGTTCGGGGACGGACTCCCGTCCCATTTCGTTCGTCATCGCCAATCCTCGAAGTGAGCGGGCGGCGGCGGCGCATCGAAGCATCCGCGCGTCGCCATCGCACCAGCGGGATCATAACGCACGGCACCGCGCCGCGGCGCGCGACCGCCCGCGCGAGGCGCCGCCCTCGGCCGGTCGCGGCGCAGCGCTGCGCCGGGCGCCGTGGCGCCCCGGCGGATCAGGGCAGCAGCAGCGAGCCGAGCTCCATCGCCGCATGCGACAGCGGCTGGTAGAAGCGCTCGGCCATTTCGGCGCGGGTGACGAGCCGGCCCTGCAGGATGACGTTGATGCCCGCGACGTGGTGGCCGGCACTGTCCCGGACCGGCACCGCCAGCGTGCAGAGGCGCGGTTCCATCAGCTGGCTCGCGAACGCGAAGCCCGACTCGCGCACCGCGGCGAGCAGCGGCAGCAGCTTCTCCGTCGAGTTCGGCGTGTAGTCGGTGAACGGGTGGAGCCTGGCGCGGGCCAGATACGCGTCCAGCTCCTGCTGCGGCAGATGCGCGAGCAGCACGTGGCCGATCGACGTGCAGTAGGCGGGAAGGCGGCGGCCGACGTTGAGCGTCGGCGACATGATGCGCGACGACGCGGAGCGGGCGAGGTAGACGATCTCGTCGCCGTCGAGGGTCGCGAGCGAGCACGCCTCGTGCAGCGATTCGCCCAGGCGGTCGATGATCGGCTGCGCCAGCACCGCCAGCGGCGACGCCGACAGGTAGCCGTGCGAGAACGACAACACCCGCGGGCGCAGGTGGAAGCGGCGCGCGTCGTCCTCCGCGACGAACCCGAGCTTGGCCAGGGTGTGCAGGCTGCGCCGGGCCGCCGCACGCGGAATGCCGGTGCGGTGGCTCACCTGCGCGATCGACATCCGCCGTTTCTTGTCCGACAGCGTCAGCAACACCGCCAGGCCCCGGGCCAGGGCGGTCACGAAGTCGGGGTCGTCGTCGTGGCGGGCGATGAGTTCGGCGAGCAGCGCGTCCGGGTCGGCGGGACTCGTCGGCGCCGTGCCCGCGGGTTGCGCCGCGTGCCCGGGCGGCGGAGCCGGCTGCGGCGTGGCAGGGGTCGGCATGCGGCACTCTCCTTCGGTCGGCAGCCAGTGGCGAAAACCGCTGACCGATATACGACAATTGAGGGCGATAGTCGCCCAAACGATACGACTATCGTCGAGAAAACGCCAACAGGCGACGATCAGGCGATCCAGATTGGCGCAATGTGGGCGATTGGCGCACAGAATGTCGCGATGCGCCCTTGCAAGCCGCGTTGCGCAAGCCGTATCTTCGGGTTGTCGGCTGCGGAGTGTTTCCCGCGGCGGGCAACATCGGGCGCACCCGGATTCAACAACAAGGGGCGCCCGCCGCCGGCGGCGGAAATCGGTCGGCAAGGACGGCCCCAGCCGGGGCTGAGGAGAGGGGCCCAGAAATGATGAGTCGACCGGACGCCACGCGACGCATGACGGCGCTCGCCGTCGGCACCCCGCTGCCCCGAAGCTGATCGCTCCGCGGCGGCGCCATCCGTTGCCGCTGCCCACGACCAACGCCAACGAAACGGACGCTGCCATGGCCGCCCCCGAAATCAAGAAAGGCATCACCGAGGAACAGCAGCAGGAACTCGACGAGGCGTTCGCCCGCGCCAGGAAGGCGCTGGCGATCATCGAGACCTACGACCAGGCGCGCGTCGACCGGCTCTGCCAGGCGGTGGCCTGGGCGGTCGCCAACAAGCGGACCTTCACCCGTCTGGTCGACGAAGGCATCGCCGAAAGCGGATTGGGCGATCCCGTCTCGCGGATGGGCAAGCGGATGAAGATCCGCGGCGTGCTGCGCGACGCGCTGCGCCAGAAGAGCGTCGGCATCATCGAGGAGCTTCCGGAGAAGGGCATCGTCAAGTACGGCAAGCCGGCCGGCATCGTCGCCTGCATCGTGCCGACGACCAATCCGGACCTGACCCCGGCCGGAAACGCGATCTACGCCATCAAGGCGCGCGACGTCGTCATCTTCTCCCCGCACCCGCGCTCCAAGAAGACGTCGTTCGAGACGGTGCGGCTGATGCGCGAGGCGCTCGAGCGCGAGGGCGCGCCCGCCGACATCCTGCAGTGCCTGACCCGGGTCAACATCCCGATGTCGCAGGCGCTGATGGCGCGCGCCGACCTGATCGTGGCCACCGGCGGCCAGCCGATGGTGCGCGCCGCCTACAGCTCCGGAACGCCGGCGTACGGCGTCGGCGCCGGCAACTCGACGATGATCATCGACGAGACGGCCGACATCGAGGAGGCGGCGCACAATACGCGGCTCTCGAAGACCTCCGACTTCGGGTCGGGCTGCTCGGCCGACGGCAACCTGATCATCGAGGCGTCGATCTTCGACAAGATGCTCGCACAACTGCAGGCCGAGGGCGGGTACCTGGCCTCGCCGCAGGAAAAGGAAATGCTGCGCAAGGCCATGTGGGACGACGAGCGCCACCGCACCGTCGAGACCGTGGCGATCGCCCCGCAGCAGCTCGCGAAGATCGCCGGCTTCGAGATTCCCGCCGACCGCAAGTTCATCATCGTCCACGGCGACGGGATCGGCAGGGAGCACCACTTCTCGGGCGAGAAGCTGACCACGCTGCTCGCCGTCTACAAGTACCAGGGCTTCGACCAGGCGCTCGACATGATGCGCGCCGTCTACGAGGTCGGCGGCAAGGGCCACTCCTGCGGCATCTACTCGTTCGACCAGGACCACATCCATCGACTCGCGATGGCGGCGCCCGTGTCGCGGATCATGGTGCGGCAGCCGCAGTCGAAGGCCAACGCCGGCGCGTTCAACAACGGCATGCCGATGACCTCCAGCCTCGGCTGCGGCACCTGGGGCGGCAACATCATCTCCGAGAACGTGCATCTCAAGCACTACCTCAACACGACCTGGGTATCGGTGCCGATCAAGGAGGACAAGCCCTCGGACGAGGAGCTGTTCGGCTCGTTCTACGACCCGGCGCTCGAGGCCGAGGTCGAGACGATCACGACCTGAACGGCGTGCCGCCGCCGCAACCGCCAAGCTCCGCCAGCCGAGAGTCACCAATGCCGACGAAAACACCGGAACAACTGATTGCCGACTGCAGCGCGTGGTGGGACACGTCGATCATCGACATCCACCCCGGCGAGATCGCCATCCGCGGCTACCCGATCGAGCAGCTGATCGGCAATGTCCGCTTTCCCGACATGATCTGGCTGATGCTGCGGGGCGAGCTGCCGACGCGCGCGCAGGGCGACCTGCTCGAGGCGGCGATGGTCCCCGGCGTCGACCACGGCCCGCACGCGCCGTCGATCGCCATCGCGCAGATGGCGGTGTCCTGCGGCCTGCCGGTCAACGGCGCGATGGCCTCGGCGATCAACGTGCTCGACGACGTTCACGGCGGCGCCGGCGAGCAGTGCATGGAGCTCTACCGCGAGATCGACGCGATGGCCGGACCCGACGGCGACCTCGTCGCGGCGGCCGAGAAGATCATCCGCGGCCGGATCGCCGTCGGCGACAAGATCGTGCCGGGCTTCGGCCACCGCTTCCACCCCATCGACCCGCGCACGGCGCCGCTGTTCGCGCTGGTGGCGAAAGCGCAGGCAGCGGGCGCCGTCAGCGGACGCTGGGCCGCGATCGGCCACGCGGTCGAGGCCGCGCTGGGGGCGATCAAGGGGCGCCACATCCCGATGAACATCGACGGCATCACCGCCGTCATCTTCTGCGAGCTGGGCTTCGAGCCGGAGCTGGGCCGGGGGCTGTTCATCCTGTCGCGCGCCGTCGGCATCCTCGCGCACGCCTGGGAACAGAAGCAGAAGGGCGTGCGGATCAAGGGGCCGATGCCGAGGGAGATCCCGTTCCGCTATTCCGGGCCGGCGCGCCGCGCCGTGCCCGGCGCCACCGCCGCCTCCGGCGCGCAGCCGGCCCCCGGCGACGACTGATCCGAACCGATCCACGCCGGCCGCGGGTGGCGACGCCGCCGCCCCGCCACCCGAAGGAGCAAGTGATGAAGGACCTGATCGCGAACCAGCTGGTCAAGTATCTCGAGGCGCGAGGCGTCGAGCACATCTTCGGCCTGTGCGGCCACACCAACATCGCCGTGCTGGCCGCGCTGTCGAAGAGCAGGAAGATCAAGTTCATCAACACGCGGCACGAGCAGATCGCCGCGCACGCGGCCGACGGCTACGCCCGGGCGACGAAGAAGGCCTCGGTGCTGCTGTCGCACCTCTCCCCCGGTCTCACCAACGCCGCGACCGGCGTGGCCAACGCCGCGCTCGACTCGATCCCGATGGTCGTGATCGCCGGCGACGTGCCGACGCACTACTTCGGCAAGCATCCCCACCAGGAAGTGAACCTGCACGCGGACGCGTCGCAATACGAGATCTACCGGCCGTTCGTCAAGCGCGCGTGGCGCGTGGATTCGGCGCACCTGTTCCCGGAAATCCTCGAGAAGGCGTTCGCGCTCGCCGAGAGCGGCCGCCCGGGCCCGGTGCTGGTCGACGTGCCGATGGACATCTTTTCCAAGGAAACCGACGTCGCGCTGTGGAAGCGCGCGCTCGCCAACACCAAGGCGCTGCACAAGCCCTCGCTCGACGACGAGACCGCGGAAACGATCGTCCGCCAGCTGCTCGCCGCGAAGTCGCCGCTGCTCTACGTCGGCGGCGGCATCCTGCTTGCCGACGCGGCGGACGGGATGCGCGAATTCGCCGAGCGCCTGTCGCTGCCGGTCGCGCACACGCTGATGGGCAAGGGCGCGCTGCCGGACGACCACCCGCTGATCCTGGGGATGACCGGGTTCTGGGGGACGAAGTTCATCAACGACAAGTGCAGGGGCGCGGACTGGATCCTCGGCCTCGGGACGCGCTTCTCCGAAGCCGACTGCAGCTCGTGGGAGAACAAGTACACGTTCAACTTCGGGCCGACGAAGCTGATCCACATCGACATCGACCCGGCCGAGATCGGCCGCAACTATCCGGTGGCGATCGGCGCGGTGGCCGACCTCAAGGAAGCGCTGCGCGTGCTCAACCGCGCCGCCCGCAAGCTGGCGCCCAAGGGCGTCGCGCGGCCGAAGCTGCTGGCCGAGATGGCGGCCAACCGGAAGAAGTTCGTCGCCGGCAACCGGAAGGCCATGGCAAGCGACGCGTGGCCGATGCGTCCCGAGCGCATCCTCGCCGACCTGCGCGACGTGCTGCCGCGCGACGGCATCCTCTGCACCGACGTCGGCTGGAACAAGAACGGCGTCGGCCAGCAGTTCCCGATCTACGAGCCCGGCACGATCTTCACGCCGGGCGGGTTCGCGACGATGGGCTTCGGCTCGCCGGCGGCGCTGGGCGCGAAGATCGCGTTGCCCGACCGCGTCGTCGTTGCGCTGATCGGCGACGGGGGCTTCGGCCAGAACCCGGCGGCGCTGGCCACCGCGTTCGAGGAGGACATCGCCGTCGTCTGGGTGATCATGAACAACCACGCCTTCGGCACCATCGCCGGCCTCGAGGCGGCGCACTACGGGACGACGTTCGCCACCGTGTTCGAGAAGGACGGCAAGACCTGGTCGCCGGACTACGCGGCCATCGCCCGCGCGTACGGTGTCGACGGAATCAAGGTCGGCTCCGCCGCCGAGTTCAAGCCGGCGCTGCAGAAGGCGATCAGGTCGAAGCGGCCCGTCGTCATCGACGTGTACATGAAGAACGAGCCGGTGCCCACCGCGGGCCACTGGAACATCATGGACATCTACTCGCCGGGCAGGAAAGTTCACCACGTGAGCACCGGCGGCGAGTAGCGCGCCGGCGAACCATGGAGGCAGTCATGGACCAGAAGGTACGCAACGACACCCGCCCGGTCGGCGCAGCGCCGTCGGGCCGTCACGCCGGCGCGCCGCCCGCCGCGAACGGGACTCGCCGTGCCCCGGAGGAGGTCAAGGTGAAGCACGAGTTCTCGCTGGCGCACCTCACGGTGATGGGGTGTCCGCCGCCGGAAATGATCTACGTAGCCGCACGCGCGGGCTACGACTACGTGAGCCTGCGGACGATATTCATGGGCCTGCCCGGCGAGCCCAACTACGGCCTCGCCGCCAACCCCGAGCTCCTGAGGCAGACGCGACGCGCGCTCGATGCGACCGGCGTGCGGCTGCACGACATCGAGCTCGCGCGGGTCAAGGACGGCGTCGACCCGCGGACCTACGTGCCCGAGTTCGAGGTGGCGGCGGAACTCGGCGCCCGCGCCGTGCTGTCCAGCATCTGGTCGGCGGACCGCCCGTTCCAGCTCGAGATGTTCGGCGTAATCTGCGACCTCGCCAGGCCCTTCGGCCTCACGGTCGACCTGGAATCGGTGCCGATCGCCGCGGTCCGCGACCTGGCGGGCGCGGTCGATGTGCTGCGCGCGGTCAAGCGCGACAACGCCGGCCTGATGATCGACACGCATCACTTCCACCGGGCGCGCGACAAGGCCGCCGACCTGGCCACGCTGCCGCGCGAGTGGTTCCACTTCGCGCAGATCTGCGACGCGTCGGCGGAAATCCCGACCGACCGCGACGAGATGATCCACGTGCTGCGCGAGGCGCGGCTCTACCTGGGCGAGGGCGGCATCGACGTCGCCGGCATCCTGCGGCAGATTCCGCGCGTGCCCTACTCGATCGAGCTGCCGCACCTCGACCGGGTGCACGAGATGGGCTATGCGGAGCACGCGTTCCGCTGCCTCGAATCCGCCAAGGCATACCTGGCGGCGCACGCATGGACCTGATGCCCGCCGTTTCCCGGGGGCGGCGCCCCCGCACGATCGACGGCCCGGTCGTCGGCCGGCCGGGCGCCGTCGTCGCCAGCGGCCAGGTCGCAGCCCGAGTCCGTTTGCTGGTCCCGTAGTTGGTGTCTTCATCGAGGAGAAAGTCATGGATTTCAAGATCGACCGTCGTTCCGTTCTGAAGGCCGGCGCCGCGCTCGCGGCTTCGCAGGTCATTCCCGCCTGGGCGCAGGACAAGCCGCAGCTGCGCATGACCGCTGTTTTCTCGGACAAGGACATCCGCGCCGACATGTTCCGCATGATCGCGAAGGACGTCGAACCCGACTTCAAGGTCGAGCAGTACTTCATGGGGACCCTGTTCAAGCAGGGCACCGAGCTCGTCGCCCTGCAGCGCGACAACCTCGAGGTCGGCAACATCGCGCCGCAGGACATCTCGAAGCAGGTTCCGTCGTGGTCGGTGCTGACCGCGGCGTACGTGTTCCGCGACGCGAACCACGTGCTCGCCTTCTTCAACAGCGACGTCGGCATGCAGATGAAGAAGCAGGCCGAGGACCAGCTGAAGATCAAGATCCTCGGCCCGACCTTCTTCGGCACGCGCCAGGTCGGCCTGAAGCCCAAGAAGAAGATCAGCACGCCCGCCGACATGGCCGGCATCAAGCTCCGCATGCCGGCAGGCGACGCGTGGCAGCTCCTCGGCCGCTCGCTCGGCGCCAACCCGACGCCGCTCGCCTTTGCCGAGACCTACACGGCGCTGCAGACCGGTGCCGTCGACGGCCAGGACAACCCGCTGCCCAACGTCCAGGCGGTGAAGTTCTACGAAGTCATGTCGCAGATCGTGCTGACCTCGCACCTGATCGCCTTCGACGTGCTGTGCATGAACCAGAAGACCTGGAACGCCATGGGACCCGACAAGCAGAAGCGGTTCCAGGCGGCGGTCGACAAGGCGCTGGCGTGGAGCGTCGCCGAGCACCTGAAGAAGGAGGCGGAGCTCGCAGACGGCTTCAAGAAGCTGGGGCTCGAGATCTACACCCCGGACATCCCCGCGTTCCGCACCTACGCGCAGAAGGTCTACCTGGAGTCCGACGAGGCGAAGGCCTGGGCGCCGGGGATCCTCGACAAGATCGCCGCGGTCAAGTAGCGACACGACACCGCGGGCCGGATCCCGGCCCGCGGCAGCGGAAGCAGGCCGAACACCCAGCGCACGGGTCGAGGCGGGGCGCGCGAGGCGCCGGGAGGGGAGGGGGGTAGTCGATCATGAGCACAACCATACGGGACGTCGTCGGCTGGGTCCGGCGCCGCGCGGAGAACGTTGTCGCCGGCCTGCTCGGCGTCATGTTCGTCGCGTTCATCGTCCAGATCGTCTTCCGGTACTTCTTCAATTTTCCGATCGGCTGGAGCTCCGAGCTGTCGGTCATCACCTGGCTGTACATGACGCTGCTGGGCTCCGCGTTCTGGCTGAAGGAGAGCGAGGAAGTCCGGTTCGACCTCATCTCGGACAAGCTGGGGCCGCTGGGCCGGCGCGTGGTCGGCCTCGTCGTCGCGGTCGCGGCGGTCGTGCTCTTCGGCATGGCGCTCCCGGCCACCGTCAAGTACGTCGCCTTCATGAAGGTCGAGAGCACCTCGTACCTGAAGATTCGCCTCGACCTGCTGTACTCGGTCTACGTCGTGTTCGCGGTGGCCGTCGTCGTCCGCTACCTGTGGGCGATCGTGAGCCTGCTGCGCGGCGAGGCGCCGGAAGCGGTCGACGTCACGAAAGCGAGCTCCGGGCTATGAATTTCACGAGTCCATTCGCCCTGGCGCTGATCGCCATCATCGGGCTGAGCCTCTCCGGGCTGCCCGTCGCCTACGCGATGATCGGCGGGTCGATCCTCTGGCTGTTCCTGTCCGGTCTCGACATGGGGACGGCGGCCGAGCAGCTGCTGAACGGCATGATGGCGAGCCAGCTGCTGCTCGCCATCCCGCTGTTCGTGCTCGCCGCGGAATTCATGAATACCGGCAGCATCATGGACAGGCTGCTGCGCTTCTGCAACGCCATCGTCGGGCGCTTCCGCGGCGGGCTCGCGCACGTCAACGTCGTGCAGAGCATCATCTTCGCGAGCATGTCGGGCTCGGCGCTCGCCGACGCCGCGGCCTCGGGCAAGCTGATGCAGTCGCTGATGACGCGCGACGGCAAGTACACGCCCGCATATGCCGCTGCGCTCACCACGGTGTCGTCGGTCATCGGGCCGATCATGCCGCCGTCGATCCCGCTGGTGCTCTACGCGCTGGTGTCGGACACGTCGGTCGGCTACCTGTTCCTCGGCGGCGTGCTGCCCGGCCTGCTGCTCGGCATCGTCCAGAGCGGGCTGATCGCGTTCACGGCGAAGCGCCGCAACTTCCCGGTAGAGGACGCCGTCCCGCTGCGCGACATGCCGCGCATCACCGGGCAGGCCTTCCCGGCGCTGATGATGCCGGTGATCCTCCTGGGCTGTCTCTACGGCGGCATCACCACGCCGACCGAGGCCGCCGCCGTCGCCGCCGCTTACGCGCTGCTGGTGTCCGCATTGCTGTACCGCAGCGTCCGCCCGAAGGACGTCTACCACTCGCTGGCCACCAGCGCGCGCGTCACGGTGTCGATCGGCATGCTGATCGCCGGTGCGATGGTTTTCAACTTCGTCATCACCTCCGAGAACATCCCGAAGACCCTCAGCGCGATGCTGAAGGCCTACGAGCTGTCCCCGCTGGTGTTCCTGCTGCTGGTCAACATCTTGCTGCTGATCCTCGGCTGCTTCCTCGAGGGCACGACGATCATCCTGGTGATCCTCCCCGTGCTGCTGCCGACGGCGAACGCGCTGGGCATCGACCCGGTGCACTTCGGCGTGATGGCGGTGACGAACATCATGCTCGGCCTGGTCACGCCGCCCTACGGGCTGCTGCTGTTCATGATGACCAAGATCACCGACGTGCCGCTGCGCGACATCGTGCGCGAGGCGATGCCCTTCCTGTACGTGATGTTCGCCGCGCTCGCGCTGATCACTCTGGTCCCCGGCACGGTGCTCTGGCTGCCGCGGCTGATGGGCTACACCGGCTGATGGCGACGCCGAATCAACGGGCGGCGCGGCGCCATGCCCGTCCATGAGCCCAACGGCAATACAGTGAGCACCGTTCGCATCGCCGTCGCCGGCGCGGGCCTGATCGGCCTGCGCCACATCGAGGAAATCGGCAACAGCCGGTCGGCCGTGCTTGCCGCGATCGTCGACGTCTCGCCGAAGGCCGCCGCCGTCGCGCGCGGGGCCGGCGTGCCGCTGTTCGCGTCGCTGGCCGAGCTGTTCGCCAGCGCGAAGCCCGACGGCGTCATCGTCGCCACGCCCAACCGGCTGCACGTCGAGCAGGGGCTCGAGTGCATCGCGGCCGGGGTCCCGGCGCTGATCGAGAAGCCGGTGGCGCACTCGCTACAGGAAGGCATACGCCTGTGCGAGGCGGCCGAGCGCGCCGGCGCGAGGATGCTGGTCGGTCATCACCGGCGGCACAGTCCGATCCTGCACAAGGCGGTCGAGATCGTGAGATCCGGCGTGCTCGGGCCGCTCGTCGGCGTGATCGGCAGCGCGGTGTTCTACAAGCCCGACGCGGAGGGCTATTACGAAGGGGCGAACGCCTGGCGCCGCCAGCCGGGTGGCGGACCGATCCTGATCAACATGATCCACGAGATCGGCAACCTGCGCGCGATGGTCGGCGAGATCGCCGCCGTGCAGGCGTTCTCGTCCAACTCGACCCGCGGCTTCGAAGTGGAGGACTCCGTCGCGATCAACCTGCGCTTCGACAACGGCGCGCTGGGCACCTTCCTGCTCTCCGACACGGGGGCATCCCCGAAAAGCTGGGAGCAGACGTCCCGGGAGAACGGGGCCTACGCGACCTGCGACGACGAGGACGCGTACACGATCATCGGCACCAACGGCTCGCTCGGCGTGCCGACGATGCGGCTGCGTCGCTACGCAAGGAACGAGGACCGGTCCTGGTTCAAGCCGTTCGAGACCCGGACCGTGCCGCTCGAGCGCAGGGACCCGCTCGCGCTGCAGATCGAGCACTTCGCTGCGGTGATCCGCGGCGATGCCGAGCCGCTGGTCACCGTTCGCGACGGCCTTGCCAACCTGCGCGTCACCGACGCCATCGCCGAGGCCGCCCGCACCGGCCGGGTGGTCGAGACGTCGTTGCGCGCGACCGCGTCGGCCGGTTCGATTCAACGCCACGCCCAGGGGAAGCAATGATCAGCGGCAAGACCACCCTCATCGGCCACATCGGCTACCCGACGGAGGCGTTCAAGGCGCCGCTGATCTACAACCCGTGGTTCGAGCGGCACGGCGTCGACGCGGTCGTGATGCCGCTGGGCTGCAGGGCCGAGGACTATCCGGCGTTCATGCGGGCGTTCTTCCGGCTGACCAACGTGCGCGGCGCGCTGATCACCATGCCGCACAAGGTGACCACGGTCGAATTGCTCGACGAGGCGAGCACCGGGGTCCGGATCGCCGGCTCGTGCAACGCGATCCTCAAGCGTCCCGACGGCACGCTGCTGGGCGACATGTTCGACGGCGTCGGCTTCACGCGCGGCGTCAAGCACAAGGGGTTGCGGCTCGAGGGCGCTTCGTGCCTCGTCGTCGGGACCGGTGGCGTCGGCTCCGCGATCGCAGCGTCGCTCGCGGCGGAAGGCGTCCGGTCGATCGCGCTGTTCGACGTCAACGGCGGGTCGGCCGAGGGCCTCGCGGGCCGGCTGCGTCGGCACTACCCGGCGCTCGAGGTCCGCGTCGCGTCGAACGACCCCGCGGGCTACGACCTGGTGGTCAACGGGACGCCGCTGGGCATGCAGCCCGGCGACCCGCTGCCCGTCGACGTCGCGCGGCTCGCACCGGCGACCTTTGTCGGCGAGGTCGTGATGAAGGTCGAGGTCACCCCGCTGCTGCAGGCGGCGCGCGCGCGCGGCTGCCGCACCCAGGTCGGCACCGACATGCTGTTCGAGATGATCCCGGCGTATCTCGAGTTCTTCGGGTTCGGCACCGCGACCCCGGACGAGCTGCGGGCCGTCGCGAAAGTCGCGTACTGAGCGCCCGATCGTGACCAGCGGAATCGCCGACGGCCTCGGCATGCTGGTGGAGCAGGCGGCGGAGGGATTCGAGTGGTGGCGCGGCGTCCGGCCGTCGACGCGGGCGGTCATCGATTGCCTGGCGGTGCCGCTGGGCTGAAGCTCCGCGAGATCGGACGGATCCGCCGCGATGCCGCGGGTCCGGGGACATCGATTGCGTGGAGCGAGCAGGCGGCATCGCTCCGCGGCCTTGATGCAGGCGCGGGACAGGTGGATCATGCAGGGCGAGTTGAAACACGGGTTGCAGGCGCAGTTCCATAACACGACGGAGGAAGATTCATGAACAGGTTCTATGCAGGTCTGGTGTTGGCGGGTGCGGCGCTCTGCACCCCGCTGTCGGTGGTGGCGCAGACGGAGCCGGTCAAGATCGTCGGGCTGGTCGAGCTGTCGGGAGGCGGCGCGACTTCGGGGACGAATTTCGACGAGGGCGCGAAGCTGGCGGTCAAGGAAATCAACGCCGCGGGGGGCATCCTCGGCCGCAAGATCGACTACACCAGCGGCGACACGCAGTCGCAGCCGCAGATCGCGAAGGCGCTGGCGCAGCAGGCGGTCGACAAGGACGCCTACGTTGTGCTCGGCCCCGTGTTCTCGGGCTCGATCCTCGTCAGCATGGCCGAGACCAAGCGCGCCGAGATTCCCAACTTCACCGGCGGCGAGGCGGCGGCCATCACGCAACAGGGCAACCCATACATCTTCCGCACGTCGTTCACCCAGGCCTCGGCGATGCCCAAGGTCGCGCGCTACCTGAAGGACACCGTAAAGGCGAAGACGGTCGCGGTGATGTGGGTCAACAACGACTTCGGCAAGGGCGGGCGCGACGTCATGCTGAAGGCGCTCGAGGCGCAGGGCATCAAGGTCGCCGCCGACATCCCGACCGACCCCAGCCAGGTCGACTTCTCCGGCCCGGTGCTGAAGGCGAAGCAGGCGAACGCCGACGCGCTGTTCGCGTACCTGAACGAGGACGAGTCGGCGCGCCTGCTGCGCGAGCTCCGCAAGCAGGGCTACGACAAGCCGATCGTCGGCGAAACGACGATCACCGGGCAGAAGGTGATCGAGCTCGCCGGCGACGCCGCCAACGGTGCGATCGCGCACGTCGGCCTGTCCGCGGATGCGCCGCTGCCGTCGGTCAAGGCGTTCGACGAGAAATTCCAGAAGGAGTGGAAGCACAAGGCCGACCACAACGGCCTCAAGGGCTACACCGCGGTCTACATCGTCAAGGCGATCACCGAGAAAGTCGGCAAGTTCGACCGCAAGGCGTTCGCCGCGGCGATGCACGGGGCGAAGATCTCGGCGAAGGATCACCCCGGCGTGCTGATGGACGTCTCGTTCGACCAGAACGGCGACCTCGACCGCGAGAGCTTCATGACCCGGGTCGAGAACGGCAAGCAGGTGGTGTTCGCCGTCCTGCCGCCCAATTCGGCGAAGTAGCCCGGGCTCCGGGACGCGACCGGCGATGTCATCTCCGCACGCATTCGGCATCGCCGGTCTGCTGGGATGGCCGGTCGCGCATTCGCGCTCGCCGGTGATCCACAACCACTGGCTGCAGAAGTACGGCATCCCGGGTCGCTACGTGTTGTTCCCGGTGCCGCCGGAAAACCTCGCGGCCGCGCTGCACGGCATGGCCGCGCTGTCGCTGCGCGGCTGCAACGTGACGACTCCGCACAAGCAGGCGGTGATGCCGTTCATCCAGCACGTCGATCCGCTCGCGCGCAGGATCGGCGCGGTCAACACCATCGTCGTCGGGCAGGACGGCTCGCTGACCGGTTTCAACAACGACGGCAACGGCTTCGTGCAGAGCCTGCGCGATGCCCGGCCCGGCTGGCGTCCCGATGCCGGCCCGATCGTCGTCGTCGGCGCGGGCGGGGCGGCGCGCGCGGTGGTGGCGAGCCTCGCCGACCAGGGCGCGCGGGAGATCCGGCTCGTCAACCGGACGTTCGAGCGGGCGCGCGCGCTCGCCGACGAATACGGGCCGCCGGTGCGCGCCTATCCGTGGGACGACCGCGCCGAGTTGCTGGCAGGGGCGATGCTGCTCGCCAACACGACGGACCGGGGCATGAATGGCAAGCCGGCGCTCGACCTCGACCTCGCCAGGCTGCCGGCCGGCGCGATCGTCGGCGACCTGATCTACACCCCTCCGGAGACGCCGCTGCTGGCCGCCGCGAGGGCCCGCGGCAACCTGACCGTCAACGGCCTCGGGCTGCTGCTGAACCAGGCGCGGCCGGCGTTCAACGCCTGGTTCGGAACGATGCCGGAGATCACGCCCGAGCTGGTGCGGGCCGTCGAGGCGACCTTTTGATCGGACACAACGAATGACGACGCATCCGCTTTTCTCGCTGGCCGGGCGCGTTGCGCTGGTCACCGGAGCCTCGCGCGGGCTCGGCTTCGCCATGGCCGAAGGCCTCGCCGAGGCGGGTGCCACGGTGGTGCTGAACGGCCGCGACCCGGCTTCGCTCGAGGCGCGCGCGGCCGAGCTGCGCGCGCATGGGCTGTCCGTGGGCATCGCGCCGTTCGACGTCACCGACGAGGCCGCGGCGCGCGCCGCGATCGACGGTGTGGTGCGCACGCACGGCGCCCTGGACATCCTGATCGCCAACGCTGGCATCCATCACGCCCGCCCGCTCGGCGAGTGGAAGATTGACGACTGGCGGCGCGTCATGGCCTCGAACCTCGACGCGTGCTTCGTTCTGGCGCAGCACGCGGCGATGACGATGATTCCGCGGCGCCAGGGCCGCATCATCTTCACATCGTCGCTGACCGGCCTGATGGGCAGGGCGACAATCCATGCGTACTGCGCGTCGAAGGCCGGTCTCGCCGGACTGACCCGCTCGCTCGCCGCCGAACTGGGCGACCACGGCATCACCTGCAACGCGATCGCGCCGGGCTATTTCGAGACCGACATGAGCGCGAAGATGCGCAGCGATCCCGCGGCCGTGGAGCGCATCAACAGCCGGGTGCCGCTGCGGCGGTGGGGCAAGCCGCGCGACCTCGCCGGGGTGGCGGTGTTCCTCGCGTCGCCGGCGGCGGCGTACGTCACCGGGCAGCAGATCGTCGTCGACGGAGGGATGGGAATTGCGCTGTAGCGCGAACCAAACCGGCTGCGGTCGCCCGCCGCGCTCACCCGGCGCGCGGCGCCCCGGTGATGATCGACGCGCCCATCGCCGCCAGCGCTTCGTCGTCTGCGTCGGAGAGGCCGCTCACCGCGATGCCGCCGACGACGACGCCGTCGACCTGGATCGGCAGGCCCCCGCCGAAGCCCAGGTACCGGGGATCGCCGTAGAACGCGATGTCCGTCCCGCGCTCGCGCAACTGGGTGCCGACTTCGCGCGTCGGGCGGCGCAGGCGCGCGGCGGTGAACGCCTTGTTGCCCGCCACCGCGATCGAACTGAGCGGCGCGCCGTCGAGCCGGAGCAGCGCGATCAGCTCGCCGTGGGCGTCGGCGACGGCGATCACCCCGGTGCGGCCGCGCCGCTCGAGCTCGGCGCGAATGGCGTCGACCGCGGCGATGACTTCGTGGTGTCCCAGGGTCGGCTCTGTGCGCATCTTCGGCTCCGTCGGGGTCGCCGCGCCGATCGAACCGCGGGGCGATAGCCAAGGCTGTCGGAGTCTAATACAGAACAACACGGGCGGCCACGCGGCCGGCGGTGCAGGGCGGTGCGAAGCGCATCGCGCACCGCGGTTCGCCGAGCCGCCGACGGGCGCGGTCGGGAGAAAGCGGAATGGGTGAACTGATACAGCTGCTGGTCTCGGGCGTGGCGGTCGGCGCGATCTACGCGCTCGCCGCGCTCGGCTTCACGCTGCTCTGGCAGGCGTCGGGCACGATCAACTTCGCGCAGGGCGAGTTCGTGATGCTGCCCGCGTTCGCGATGCTGTTCTGCGTCGCCGCCGGGGCGCCTCTGTGGCTCGCGTTCCTGCTGACCTGCGCCGCCGCGATGCTCGTGCTCGGCTGGGGCTTCAAGCGTGTGATCGTCGACCCGCTGATCCGCCACGGCGTGATCCCGCTGGTCATCGCGACGCTGGGCCTGTCGATCATGCTCAAGACGACGGTGCGCGCGGGCTACAGCGCCGAGGCACACCAGTTCGGCAGCCCGTTCCCCGACGGGCAGTTCGCCGTCGCCGGGGTCAACGTGTCGTACGCCGACGTCGGGACGCTGCTGATCGCCGGGGCGATCGTCATCGCGCTGCAGATGTTCGTCAACCGGACGGTGACAGGCCGCGCGATGCAGGCCGTCGCGCAGAACACCGACGCGGCCCGCGTGCTGGGCATCGACGTCAAGCGGATGGTGCTCTACACGTTCCTGATCAACGCGGTGCTCGCGGTGGTCGCGGCGCTGCTGATCACGCCGACCTACCTCGCCAAGTTCGACATGGGCGACTCGATCGGCCAGAAGGCGTTCTTCGCGGCGATCATCGGCGGCTTCAACCAGACGCGCGGCGCGCTGCTCGGCGGCGTGCTGATCGGCGTGCTCGAGAACCTCGTCGGGTTCTACGTGTCGCCTGCCTACAAGGAGGGCGTCGCGCTGATGCTGTTCCTCGTCGTCATCCTGGTCCGCCCCGAAGGACTGCTGGGCAAGGCCGAGGAGCGCAAGGTATGAGCGCCCCGGTGAAGGCTGTCGCCCTGGCCGTGATGCTCGCCGTCGTCGCGGTCGCCGCCGCCTGGCTCAAGCGCAGCGAGGTCTACCTGCTGACGCTCTACTGCGTATACCTGATGGCCACGATGGGCCTCAACCTGACCATCGGCTACGCGGGGCAGATGTCGCTCGGCCACGCGGCGTTCTTCGGCATCGGCGCTTACCACGCGGCGATCCTGCTCAAGCTCGGCTGGCCGTTCCTGCTGGTACTGCCGGTCGCCGCCGTCGCGTGCTTCGTGCTGGGCCTGGCGCTGGGATTCCCGGCGCTGCGCGTCCAGCACCATTACCTCGCGTTCGCGACGCTGGGCTTCAACGCGCTGGTGTTCCTGGTGATGCGCAACGAGGAGAAGATCACCGGCGGCACCTACGGCATATCGGCGATCCCGCGGCCGACCATCCTCGGTGTCGACCTCGGCGGGCACCTCGCGTACTTCTGGTTCACGCTGGCGTCGCTGGTGGTGCTGGCGCTGCTGCTGTGGTGGCTGCTGCGCTCCCCGTGGGGGCGCGCGTTCGCCGCGCTGCGCGACAACCCGATCCGGGCCGAGAGCCTCGGCGTCAACATCACCGCCTACACGCTGCTGGCGTTCGCGATCGGCGCCGCCTGCGCGGGGGTCGGTGGCGTCTACTTCGCATCGCTGGTCGAGTTCATCGAGCCGGGACCGTTCCACGTCTCGACGTCGCTGACGATGCTGCTCGCCGTCATCATCGGCGGCTCCGGCCGGTTCTTCGGCCCGGTGCTCGGGACGGCGATCATCGTCCTGCTGCCGGAGTTCCTGCGCGGCTCCGCCGCACCCTGGCTCAAGTTCATGCAGACCTGGTACCTCGCGGTGTTCGGCGCCGCCGTGGTCGTGCTGATGGTCTGGCTGCCGGGCGGCCTGCTGTCGCTGCCCGAGCGCTTCCGGCGGAAGGAGGGGGCCAGGTGAGCGCGCGCCCGTCGTTCCTCGAGGTCAGGGAAGTCCGCAAGCACTACGGCGCGATCAAGGCGGTCGACGGCGTGTCGCTGTCGGTCGGGCCGGGCGAGATCGTCGGCGTCATCGGCCCCAACGGCTCGGGCAAGACGACGCTGTTCAACAGCATCCTCGGCCAGATCCGGCCGACCGCCGGGCAGGTGGAGTTCTGCGGCGAGAACATCACCGGCATGTCGCCGCTGGAGCTCGCGCGCCGGGGAGTCGGCCGCACGTTCCAGACGCTGCAGGTGTTCGGCAAGCTGTCGGTGCGCGACAACCTCATCGTCGCCGCGCAGGAGTTCAAGGGCACGCTGACGGGGCGGCTGTTCGCCGCGCCCGACGCGGGCCTCGGCCACCACGCGGACGAGATGATCGAGCTCTTCCGCCTGCGGCACGTCGCGCACCTGCCGGCGGGCACGCTGTCGTACGGCCAGCAGAAGCTGATCGACATCGCGATGGCGTTCATGCCGGCGCCGCGGCTGGTGCTGCTGGACGAACCCTGCGCGGGCGTCAATCCGAGCCTCGTCGACCAGCTGCGCGAGCTGCTGCTCGAGCTCAACCGCACGCAGGGCGGCAGCTTCGTCGTCATCGAGCACAACATGGACTTCATCATGAAGCTGTGTCCGCACGTCGTCTGCATGGTCGAGGGCAAGGTTCTGGCCGAGGGCCCGCCGAAGGACGTGCAGGCGAACCGGCAGGTGCTGGAGGCATATCTTGGCAACTGAGTTGGCGACCGAGGTGGCAACTGAGGTGGCAACCGAGAAGGCGGACAGGATCATCGAGTTCGACCAGGTTGTAGCCGGGTATTCGCCGAGCCTCACGATCCTGAACGAGACGACGTTGGACGCGCGCCGGGGCGAGATCACGCTGCTGATCGGCCCCAACGGCGCCGGCAAGTCCACGGTGCTGAAGACGCTGTTCGGCATGCTCGTCCCGCGTTCCGGCGAAGTCCGCTTCGAGGGCAAGCGCATCAACGGCAAGCCGCCGCGCGCGCTGCTCGCCGACGGCATCGCCTTCGTGCCGCAGGGCCGCAACCTGTTCGGATCGCTGTCGGTGCGCCACAACCTCGAGCTCGGCGGCATCACCCTGCCGCGAGGCGAACTCGGCGCGCGGATCGACGAGGTGCTGCAGCGGTTCCCGCGCATCAGGGAGCGGATCGACAACCAGGCGTCGACGATGTCCGGTGGCGAGCAGAAGCAGCTCGAGGTGGGGCGCGCGCTGCTGCTGCATCCCCGCGTGCTGCTGATCGACGAGCCGTCGATCGGGCTGTCGCCGAAGCTGGTGCAGGAGGTGATGTCGCTGCTTCGCGAGCTCGCCGACGGCGGCACGACGGTGCTGATGGTCGAGCAGAACGTGCGCACCGCGCTCAAGTACTCGGATCGGGCGCTGGTGCTCGAGATGGGGCGGCTGGCGCTCGATCGCCCGGCCGCGGAACTGCTCGGCGACCCCGACCTCAACCGGCTGTTCCTCGGCGGCGCGGGCCAGCAGGGCGCCTCGGCCGCGGCGATGGGATAATCGGAGAAACCGACGGGAGCAGGCCATGAGCAACGGCAAGATCATCGACATCAGGGGGCGGCAGCTGGGCGGCGCGACGCCGCTCATCTGCTCGCCGCTGGTCGGCCGCACGCGCGACGCGATCCTGGCGGAAGCGGCGACGGTCGTCGCGAAGCAGCCCGAGGTCATCGAATGGCGCGTCGACTACTTCGTGGACATCGCCGACACCGCGGCGGTGCTCGACGCCGGCCGCGCGCTGCGGGCCGCGGTCGGCGACGCGCCGGTCATCTTCACCCGGCGCTCGACGAAGGAGGGCGGCGAGCCGATCGCGATCGGGGACGAGGACGTAGTCCGCCTGTACGACGCGGTCGGCGCGAGCGGACTGGTCGATTTCGTCGACTTCGAGATGGGCAACGACGCCGACCACATCCGCCGCGTCCGCGAGAGCGCGCGCAGGCACGGCACCCGGCTGATCCTGTCGTACCACAACTTCGGCTACACGCCGGGCGTCGATTTCCTCGTCCAGCGCTTCCTCGAAGCGGAGCGCCTCGGCGGCGACGTCGCCAAGGTCGCCGTGATGCCGCGCGACCGCGGCGACGTGCTGGCGCTGCTCGCGGCGACGTCGCAGGCGGAAGCGAAGGCACGCATCCCGCTGATCAGCATGTCGATGGGGCCGCTGGGTGCGGTGACGCGGATGATCGGCGGCGTGTTCGGCTCGTCGCTGAGCTTCGCCGTCGGCGCCGGCAGCTCGGCGCCGGGGCAGCTGCCGATCGCCGACCTCGCCGCCGTCTACGAAATTCTCGCCCGCACGCGCGGCGGACGCTGACCGCCCGCGGATTCCGCTGCGGCGCGCCGCGGCGAGGGCCGCCGGGGAGGCGAAGCGCGGCGGCCGCCGCGCGGATTCGCCCGGCACGAAGCGCCGGCGCGGGTGGCACCGGCTATAATTCGCTCCCAAGCGGCGTGCAGGCAGCCGCGCCCGCCCCGGTTCCCTCCCCATGCACGTCTTTTTCGAGGACGACGGCCAGCTCAAGGCCGGCACCGTCCTTGCCGACAACGACACCTCGCTGCAGGTCGAGGCCGCGTCCGGCAAGCGCCTGAAGATCAAGGCGGCCGCGGTGCTGCTGCGCTTCACCGCGCCGTCGCCGTCGGCGCTTCTCGCCGAGGCGCAGCAGCTCGCGGCGGGGCTCGACCCGGACTTCCTGTGGGAGGTCTCCGGGGACGGCGAGTTCGGCTTCGACGAGCTCGCCCGCGAGTACTACGGCCACGCGCCGACGGCGGTCGAGGCCGCCGCGGTCGCGCAGGCGCTCGCCGCGGTGCCGATGTACTTCTACAAGCGCGGCAAGGGTCGGTACCGCAAGGCGCCGCCCGACGCGCTGAAGGCGGCGCTGGCGTCGATCGAGCGCAAGCGGCGCGAGGCGCAGCAGATCGACGCCTGGGCCGCCGAGCTCGCGCAGGGCCGCCTGCCCGACGCGCTGCAGGCGACGGCCGTGTCGCTGCTGCACCGGCCCGACAAGCAGTCGCTCGAGTGGAAGGCGCTGGCCGCCGCGTGCGACGCGCAGCAGACGAACCCGCTGGCGCTGCTCGCCGCCTGCGGCGCGATCCCTTCGACGCACGAGTACCACTTCGACGCGTTCCTGACGCAGGCGTTTCCGCGCGGCACGGCGTTCCCCGCGTGGACTACGCCGCCGCCGCCGCCCGAGCTGCCGCTGCACGACGTGCGCGCGTTCTCGATCGACGACGCCAGCACCACCGAGATCGACGACGCGTTCTCGGTGCGCGAGCTGCCGGGCGGCAACTGGGAGGTCGGCATCCACATCGCCTGCCCCGCGCTCGCGGTCGCGCCCGGCAGCGCGCTCGACGCCATCGCGCGAGAGCGGCTGTCGACGGTCTACATGCCCGGTCGAAAGATCACGATGCTGCCCGACGACGTCGTGGCGACGTTCACGCTGGCCGCCGGCACGACGCCGCCGGTGCTGTCGCTGGTCGCCGAAGTCTCGCCCGACGGCGAGGTGCTGCGGCACGACACGCGCGTGCAGCGGGTGCCGGTGGCGGCGAACCTGCGCCTCGACGCCATCGGCGAGGACTTCGCCAACGACCTGCCGTCGCCGTCCGATCCGCCGTGGACGGCCGAGCTGCGCGTGCTGTGGCGCCTCGCGCAGCGGCTGTCCGCAGCGCGCGGCAAGAGCGACATCCAGCGGGTCGACTACAGCTTCCACGTCGACTGGACCGCGCCGGGCTGGGGCGGCGAGTCCGGTCGCGTGGCGATCGTGCCGCGGCCGCGCGGCAGCCCGCTCGACAAGCTCGTCGCCGAGCTGATGATCTTCGTCAACAGCACCTGGGGTCGCCGCCTCGCCGACGCGCAGGTCGCGGGCCTGTACCGGACGCAGTCGGCGGGCAAGGTCAAGATGAGCACGCGGCCGGCGGAGCACCAGGGACTGGGCGTCGCGCACTACCTGTGGGCGAGCTCGCCGCTGCGGCGCTACAGCGACCTCGTCAACCAGCGGCAGCTCGTCGCCGTCGTCGACGGCGCGAAGCCGCCGTACGCCGACAACGACGCCGGCCTCTTCGCCGCGCTGGCCGACTTCGAGGCGACCTACGCGCAGTACGCCGAATTCCAGGACCGGATGGAGCACTACTGGTGCCTGCGCTGGCTGCTGCAGGAAGGCGTGACCGAGACCGTCGCCAGCGTCATCCGCGACAACCTCGTCCGCTTCGACCGGCTGCCGCTGGTGCTGCGCCTCGCCGACCTGCCGGCGCTGGCGCCCGACAGCGGCGTGCGCGTCGGCATCGGCCGCGTCGACCTGCTCGCCGCGACGCTGGACTGCCGCTACGCCGGTCCGGCGTGACCCGAGCGCGGTCGCTCGACCCGTCGCGCGACCCCGACGCCGGCCCGTGACGTAGCGCCGCGATCGCCGCGATGAGCGACCCGGGGCCGCGAGGTCCGATTCGAGCCGGTCCCCGCGGCGCCGGCGCGGGCGGATACAATGACGTTGGCATCACGTCGACCCGCGACCCGAACCCACTTGCCGCGCCGCCCCGCCCCGCCGAACACGCCGCCGCTGCCGCCGACCGAAGGCGAAGGAGCGGTGTCGGTCCCCGTCGCGAAGAAGGCGCCGGTGCGACGGGTGCCGAAGGCGCAGGCCGCGCCCTCCGGCGATGGTGCGCCTGCCTCGACGGCGGTCCCGGCGCCGCCACCCGCCGCCAGGGCCGCCACTCCCGCGCCGGCCGCCGAATCTGCCCAGGGCCGCGCCAAGGCCGCGCCCAAGGCTGCCCCCAAGGCCGCCGCTCCGGCGCGACGAACCGGAGCCGCCGGGGCGACGCGCAGCGCGCCCGCTCCCGAGGCCGCCGTTTCCGCTCCCCCTCCGGCTGCCCCGACCCGGTCCGGGGCCGGCGCCAGCGCCGCCGCCGCTTCCGCGAACCCCGTCTGGCTGCGTCCCGCGGTGCGCGACGACCGCGCCGAGCGGATGCTCTATTACGCGCTGGCGGTGTCGATCGTCCTCCACGCCGTCGTGCTGGCGGTCAAGTTCCAGCCGTTCGACCTCAAGAAGATGCTCGACCGCGGCCCGCCGCTGGAGGTGGCGCTGGTCAACGCCAAGACCAAGGCCAAGCCGACCAAGGCCGACATCCTGGCGCAGGCGAACCTCGACGGCGGCGGCAATACCGACGCCGACCGGCGCGCGAAGTCGCCGCTGCCGGTGCTGCCCAAGGACAGCCCGAACAACGAGATCAGCGTCGCGACGCAGAAGGTGCGAGAGCTCGAGCAGGCGGCGAAGGAGCTGATGACGCAGCTCAAGAGCACGCCGACGGCGCCGGCGCAGCCGAAGCCGACCGAGGCGGCGGAGCCGTCGCCGCTGCCGTCCTCGACCGAGCTGATGCAGCGGACGCTGGAGGCGATGAAGCTCGAGGCGCAGATCGCCAAGGACATGGACGCGTACCAGAAGCGGCCGAAGCGGCGCTTCGTCGGCGCGCGCGCCGAGGAGTACCGCTTCGCGCGCTACGTCGAGGACTGGCGGCTCAAGATCGAGCGCATCGGCAATCTCAACTACCCCGAGGCCGCGCGGCAGCTGAAGCTCTACGGCAACCTGCTGATCACCGTGTCGATCAAGTCCGACGGCAGCCTGGAGGCGGTCGAGATCAACCGCTCGTCGGGCCAGCGCGTCCTCGACGCCGCCGCGGTGAAGATCGTCGAGATGTCGGCGCCGTTCTCCGCGTTCCCGCCGGACATCAAGCGCGACACCGACATCCTTCACATCACCCGCACCTGGAGCTTCACCAAGGGCGACGAGCTCGTCTCCCAGTGACCGCATTTACATGACCGATCGCTACGCCGTCGTCGGCAACCCGGTGGCGCACTCGAAGTCGCCGCAGATCCACG
>CAVQWT010000002.1:0-868276 GCA_963717705.1 uncultured beta proteobacterium | reverse complement strand
ACGTCCCGCGCGGCAGCATCGTCACCCGGTCCTTGCCGCCCTTGCCGTCGCGCACGACGATTTCGCGGCGCACGAAGTCGACGTCCTTCACCCGCAGCCGCAGCGCCTCCATCACCCGCAGGCCCGCGCCGTACAGCAGGCAGCCCACGAGCCGGTGCACGCCGTCCAGCCGCCGCAACAGCTGCGACACCTCGTCACGCGTCAGCACCACCGGCAACCGCTGCGACGCCTTCGCCTGCACCACGCCGTCGAGCCACGGCAGTTCGACGCCGAGCACCTCGCCGTAGAGGAACAGCAGCGCCGCCTTCGCCTGGTTCTGCGTGGGCGCCGCCACCTGCCGCTCGACCGCCAGATGCGACAGGAACGCCTCGACCTCCGCCGCCCCCATCGTGAGCGGGTGTCGCTTGCCGTGAAATCGTATGAAGCGTTTAATCCAGTCGACGTACGCCTGCTCGGTGCGCAGGCTGTAGTGCTTGACGCGGATGCGGTCGCGCACGCGCTCGAGCAGGCGCGGACGGGCGCCCGCGGGCGAACCCACGGGGGTGTCGGAGGATGGCGAAACCTCCGGCGGCGCATCGGACGCAGGCGGGCGATCGGGCAGGATCACGGCAACGGAACCGGGCGAAACGATGACGCCACGACTTGGGCACCACCAATGAACTCCTCACCGTTGATCCTGGGGGCGTTTCCCGCCCCCCGCCATCATCCAAACGGACGAGCGACGCCGTGCGCGGCTTCGGCGTCCATCCCGACTTTTCGTTGGGCGTCAATAACCGTGGGAGGCACATGAGTACGAATCTCTCTGAGCTGCCGAAGGATCTGCCGCGCCCCGTTGACGATGGTGCGGCGTCCCATTTACCGGGCATGACGCTGCCGAAGGTTGTGCTCGCCGCCACCAACGGCGCGACCGTCGACCTCAGTGCCATACCCGGACGCTTTGTCCTCTATGTGTATCCGATGACCGGGCGTCCAGGTGTGCCGTTGCCCGACGGTTGGGACGGCATACCGGGCGCTCGCGGTTGCACGCCTCAGTCCTGCTCCTTTCGGGACCACTACGCCGAGCTGAAATCACTCAATGCATCAGTCTTTGGATTGAGCGCACAGACCACGGACTACCAGAGGGAGGCCCGGGATCGTCTGCATCTCCCTTTCGAATTGCTAAGCGACAGCGGACATCGTCTAAAGCAGCTGCTACGTTTACCTACCTTCAATGTGGCGGACATGGAGTTGTACAAACGATTAGCGCTCATTGTCGAGAATGGACAAATCAAGAAGGTGTTCTATCCAGTCTTTCCTCCCGATCAGAACGCGGCTGATGTTCTGGCCTGGTTACGCCAGAACGCCCAACCGGGCGCTGCAGGGGACGCGCCAAAAGCGGCGCGCCCCTGAGCTTGATCGTTAGGCGCCCTTGGCCTTCGTCGCAATCGCTCTCGCAGGAGTTGTAGGGTTTGTATTTGCCTGGCGGATCGGGCATCCGTTTCTAGCGTGGCTCGCGTCCTGCGCAGTCGTACCGGCATTTGTACTGTTTGCCGAGTTCGTGTTGCCGTATCAAGGTGGCGGTGCATCTATGTGGCCAATCGCACTATTCTTCGGCAGCATCTATGGAGCAATCGCCGGCGGTGTAGGCGCGGGCTTGGGTTGGGGGCTCGGCCCCAATCGAGATCGTGGCGCCTAACCCGTCGTTCAACGCGGACGCCCCGCCTGCGGCACTTCGTGTCCGCAGTCGGGTCGCCGGTTAACTAGTTCGTTAGGCCACTTTTAACTCTGTACGCAGAAAGGCAGTACCAATATGGGCCGTACGTTCTGGATCAAACGCTTTCTCTTCGTTGCCTTCGTCGCGTTTGCGGTCTTGACGACGGTCGAACTGCTCAAGGGTCACGAGCTCGCCCAGGCATTGTCATTTGCTCTTGGTTGGGGCCTTCTCGCCAGCGCCGTGTTCACGGCCACACGAATTTATCGCTCGCGCAAAGGCCAACACTGCGCCATTTGCAACGACATTCCCGAGCCGAAGCAATGAGTGCGGCACCGTGGCCTAACCCGGCGGTCAACTCGGACGCGCCGTTTAGGGAATCGTTCTTGTCAGCGTTAATCGGCGCGCCGGTTACCTCGTTTCGTTAGGCCTCACGTCGAGATCCCGTGTGCTCCGCGCCCAATCGCTCTGGCAGTCGCGTCTCGCGCGCCAATGTCGTAATGTGGGCAGGGGCCCCGCGCCCAGGTATCGGTCGCGTGTCCGGTGGTGCCAACTTGGCTGGTTGCAATCGTGCCTGCGTTGGGAGGTCGTGCCGATGGGTGCTTCGATGAAGCGGTGTGACCGTGCTATCGCGTCGGGCCTAACCCGCCGTTCAAGCGGACGCCGGCCGGCGGACCGGCTCTGCGCGGGCGGCGGCGCGGCGCCGCTTAACTTCTTTCGTTAGGCCTCACGTCGAGATCCCGTGTGCTCCGCGCCCAATCGCTCTGGCAGTCGCGTCTCGCGCGCCAATGTCGTAATGTGGGCAGGGGCCCCGCGCCCAGGTATCGGTCGCGTGTCCGGTGGTGCCAACTTGGCTGGTTGCAATCGTGCCTGCGTTGGGAGGTCGTGCCGATGGGTGCTTCGATGAAGCGGTGTGACCGTGCTATCGCGTCGGGCCTAACCCGCCGTTCAAGCGGACGCCGGCCGGCGGACCGGCTCTGCGCGGGCGGCGGCGCGGCGCCGCTTAACTTCTTTCGTTAGGGCACCTCAGGTGGAGATCGGCCACCCTGTACTTTTCGCCGTCGCGGCTTTGGTAACCATTGCCTTTGTGCGCCCTCTCTTCCGCTATTTCTTTCGCGACTGGGGCCAAATGCTTGAAGATGCGGGCTTGTCCACAAGCGATGATCGCTGGATTACTGGCTACTTTGTCGCGCTAAGCGGATGGTTCCGTAGCGCCCATTTCAATCTCAACCTGATCGGCTTCGTTGTCACTCTTGCCGCGATTTGCGCACTCTTCTACAACATTCTTGCGATCGGCAGCGGATGGGTCAGGTCGTGACAGTACGGTGCCCTAACCGGGTGGTCGAGCGGACGCGCCGGTGTGTGCGTTCTTCTTCCGTGCCGCGGTGGCGGCGCGCCTCTCACCTAGTTCGTTAGGCCCCACGTCGAGATCCCGTGTGCTCCGCGCCCAATTGCTCTGGCAGTCGCGTCTCGCCCGCACACCGCGTAGTGTGGGCAGGGGCCCCACGCCCAGGCAGCGGTCGCGTGTCCGGTGGTGCCAGCTTGGCACGTCGCAATCGCGGCTGCGTTGGGAGGTCGTGCCGATGGGTGCTTCGGTGAAGCGGTGCGGCCGTGCGATCGCGTCGGGCCTAACCCGCCGTTCAAGCGGACGCCGGCCGGCGCACCGTCTGCGCGCGGGCGGCGGCGCGGCGCCGCTTAACTTCTTTCGTTAGGCCTCACGTCGAGATCCCGTGTGCTCCGCGCCCAATTGCTCTGGCAGTCGCGTCTCGCGCGTCCATATCGTAATGTGGGCAGGGGCCCCGCGCCCAGGCACCGGTTGCGTGTCCGGTGGTGCCAGCTTGGCTGGTTGCAATCGCGCCTGCGTTGGGAGGTCGTGCCGATGGGTCCTTCGGTGAAGCGGCGTGGCCGTGCTTTCGCGTCGGGCCTAACCCGCCGTTCAAGCGGACGCCGGCCGGCGGACCGCCTCCGCGCGGGCGGCGGCGCGGCGCCGCTTAACTTCTTTCGTTAGGCCTCACGTCGAGATCCCGTGTGCTCCGCGCCCAATTGCTCTGGCAGTCGCGTCTCGCCCGCCCATGCCGTAATCTGGGCAGGGGCCCCGCGCCCAGGCACCGGTCGCGTGCCCGGTGGTGCCAGCTTGGCTCGTTGCAATCGCGCCTGCGGTGGGAGGTCGTGCCGATGGGTGCTTCGGTGAAGCGGTGTGGCCGTGCTATCGCGTCGGGCCTAACCCGCCGTTCAAGCGGACGCCGGCCGGCGGACCAGCTCCGTGCGGGTGTCGGCGCGGCGCCGCTTAACTTCTTTCGTTAGGCCTCACGTCGAGATCCCGTGTGCTCCGCGCCCAATTGCTCTGGCAGTCGCGTCTCGCCCGCACACGGCGCAATGTGGGCAGGGGCCCCGCGCCTAGGCACCGGTCGCGTGTCCGGTGGCGCCAACTTGGCTGGCTGCAATCGCGCCTGCGGTGGGAGGTCGTGCCGATGGGGACTTCGGTGAAGCGGTGTGGCCGCGCTATCGCGTCGGGCCTAACCCGCCGTTCAAGCGGACGCCGGCCGGCGGACCGGCTCAGCGCGGATGCCGGCGCGGCGCCGCTTAACTTCTTTCGTTAGGCCTCACGTCGAGATCCCGTGTGCTCCGCGCCCATTTGCTCTGGCAGTCGCGTCTCGCCCGCCCATGCCGTAATCTGGGCAGGGGCCACGCGCCCAGGCACCGGTTGCGTGTCCGGTGGTGCCAACTTGGCTGGTTGCAATCGTGCCTGCGTTGGGAGGTCGTCCCGATGGGTGCTTCGGTGAAGCGGTGTGGCCGTGCTTTCGCGTCGGGCCTAACCCGCCGTTCAAGCGGACGCCGGCCGGCGGACCGTCTCCGCGCGGGCGGCGGCGCGGCGCCGCTTAACTTCTTTCGTTAGGCCTCACGTCGAGATCACGTGTGCCCGCACGCCCAATTGCTCTGGCAGTCGCGTCTCGCCCGCACACGGCGCAATGTGGGCAGGGGCCCCGCGCCTAGGCAACGGTCGCGTGTCCGGTGGTGCCAACTTGGCTCGTTGCAATCGTGCCTGCGTTGGGAGGTCGTGCCGATGGGTGCTTCGGTGAAGCGGTGTGGCCGTGCTATCGCGTCGGGCCTAACCCGCCGTTCAAGCGGACGCCGGCCGGCGGACCGGCTCCGTGCGGGCGGCGGCGCGGCGCCGCTTAACTTCTTTCGTTAGGCCTCACGTCGAGATCCCGTGTGCTCCGCGCCCATTTGCTCTGGCAGTCGCGTCTCGCCCGCCCATGCCGTAATCTGGGCAGGGGCCACGCGCCCAGGCACCGGTTGCGTGTCCGGTGGTGCCAACTTGGCTGGTTGCAATCGTGCCTGCGTTGGGAGGTCGTCCCGATGGGTGCTTCGGTGAAGCGGTGTGGCCGTGCTTTCGCGTCGGGCCTAACCCGCCGTTCAAGCGGACGCCGGCCGGCGGACCGTCTCCGCGCGGGCGGCGGCGCGGCGCCGCTTAACTTCTTTCGTTAGGCCTCACGTCGAGATCCCGTGTGCCCCACGCCCAATTGCTCTGGCAGTCGCGTCTCTCCCGCCCACGGCGTAATGTGGGCAGGGGCCCCGCGCCCAAGCAGCGGTCGCGTGTCCGGTGGTGCCAGCTTGGCTCGTTGCAATCGCGCCTGCGTTGAAGGGTTATGCCGATGGGTGCTTCGGTGAAGCGACGTGGCCGTGCTATCGCGTTGGGCCTAACCCGCCGTTCAAGCGGACGCCGGCCAGCGGACCGTCTGCGCACGGGCGTCGGCGCGGCGCCGCTTAACTTCTTTCGTTAGGCCTCACGTCGAGATCCCGTGTGCTCCGCGCCCAATTGCTCTGGCAGTCGCGTCTCGCCCGCCCATGCCGTAATCTGGGCAGGGGCCCCGCGCCCAGGCACCGGTCGCGTGCCCGGTGGTGCCAGCTTGGCTCGTTGCAATCGCGCCTGCGGTGGGAGGTCGTGCCGATGGGTGCTTCGGTGAAGCGGTGTGGCCGTGCTATCGCGTCGGGCCTAACCCGCCGTTCAAGCGGACGCCGGCCGGCGGACCGTCTCCGCGCGGGCGGCGGCGCGGCGCCGCTTAACTTCTTTCGTTAGGCCACTTTTAACTCTCGCAGAAAGGCAGTACCAATATGGGCCGTGCGTTCTGGATCAAACGCTTCCTCTTCGTTGCCTTCGTCGCGTTTGCGGTCTTGACGACGGTCGAACTGCTCAAGGGTCACGAGCTCGCCCAGGCATTGTCATTTGCTCTCGGCTGGGGGGTTCTCGCCAGCGCCGTGTTCACGGCCACACGAATTTATCGCTCGCGCAAAGGCCAACACTGCGCCATTTGCAACGACATTCCCGAGCCGAAGCAATGAGTGCGGCACCGTGGCCTAACCCGGCGGTCAACTCGGACGCGCCGTTTAGGGAATCGTTCTTGTCAGCGTTAATCGGCGCGCCGGTTACCTCGTTTCGTTAGGCCTCACGTCGAGATCCCGTGTGCTCCGCGCCCAATTGCTCTGGCAGTCGCGTCTCGCGCGCCCATGTCGTAATGTGGGCAGGGGCCCCGCGCCCAGGCATCGGTTGCGTGTCCGGTGGTGCCAGCTTGGCTGGTTGCAATCGTGCCTGCGTTGGGAGGTCGTGCCGATGGGTGCTTCGATGAAGCGGTGTGGCCGTGCTATCGCGTCGGGCCTAACCCGCCGTTCAAGCGGACGCCGGCCGGCGGACCGGCTCCGCGCGGGCGGCGGCGCGGCGCCGCTTAACTTCTTTCGTTAGGCCTCACGTCGAGATCACGTGTCCCGCACGCCCAATTGCTCTGGCAGTCGCGTCTCGCCCGCACACGGCGCAATGTGGGCAGGGGCCCCGCGCCTAGGCAACGGTCGCGTGTCCGGTGGTGCCAACTTGGCTCGTTGCAATCGTGCCTGCGTTGGGAGGTCGTGCCAATGGGTGCTTCGGTGAAGCGGTGTGGCCGTGCTATCGCGTCGGGCCTAACCCGCCGTTCAAGCGGACGCCGGCCGGCGGACCGGCTCCGTGCGGGCGGCGGCGCGGCGCCGCTTAACTTCTTTCGTTAGGCCTCACGTCGAGATCCCGTGTGCCCCGCGCCCAATTGCTCTGGCAGTCGCGTCTCTCCCGCCCACGGCGTAATGTGGGCAGGGGCCCCGCGCCCAGGCAGCGGTCGCGTGTCCGGTGGTGCCAGCTTGGCTCGTTGCAATCGCGCCTGCGTTGGAAGGTTATGCCGATGGGTGCTTCGGTGAAGCGACGTGGCCGTGCTATCGCGTCGGGCCTAACCCGCCGTTCAAGCGGACGCCGGCCGGCGGACCGGCTGCTGCGCGGGCGTCGGCGCGGCGCCGCTTAACTTCTTTCGTTAGGCTTCACAAGATGCCCCACCGCACATCCCGCCGCTCAGCTTTAGCACTGATCGCCGCTTTCGCAGCCGGTGCCGTCTTCGCAATAGAATCAAGAGGCACCTTTGGCTTTGTAGCCAAGGTTGACGCAGACGGAATCTTCAACCCGACGCTGAAATCTGTATTCGTTCAGAGCGTTCAGCCAGGAATGCCTGCAGCGATTGCTGGCGTCGTTGCAGGCGATAGCATCGTTGAAGTAGAAGGCATCAAAGTAGCGGGAGCCAGCGCTTCCACAATGGCCGAACGCATGAAGAAGAAGCCTGGAGAGACTTTGATCCTGCGACTACTTCGAGCAAATGGCGAAACGTACTTGGTCACGCTTACTGCTGTGGCAGCCAAGAGCTAGCCTGGGCCGAGCGCAAGTGAAGCCTAACCACTCGTTGCAGCCGACGTCGCTCTCGTCGCTTCGCTCCTCGTGCGCCGCGGCTGAACTCCATCGTTGGGCATCGTTTGAGGTTATGGACATTGGCCGAGAGGAGAAGTGGTGATGAGAGTCTGGGTGACTGCAATGGTGTTGCTCCTTGCAGCTTCAGTTCATGCGGCGGCGCAAGACCGCTTCGTTTCGAAGCTCACGCACCCAACCGGCAGGACGATAGTCGTGGCGGAGGGAGACTTTGAGGCGCGGTCCATTGGCAGCTTCAGCGTGCGGCTCTATGAGGCCGCGGCGGCTCCGGACGAGACTGCATTCTTCACTTCCGGGCTTGTTCGCGCTCGCGACGGTGTTATCGAGAAGGTCATCCTTGCCGATGTCGATGGAGACCAACAGCAAGAGATAGTCGTCATTGCGCGTTCCGTAGGTACCGGGAACTACCTTTCGGCGCAAGCATTTGCGATTGCAAAGGACAAACTTATCGTTCGTGCCGTAGTGGAGGGTCTCGCCGCAGATGCCGATCCAGTTGCGGCCCTCCGAAAATCCAGGAAACGGTAGGAGTGGCTCGATGCCCAACAACCGGTTCCAGCGGACAGTCCGCTGCGCGGTCCGCCGCTGAACCGGAGCGTTAGGCGTCATCCATATGCCCGGAACAGAACTCATGGACGCGTCCAAACAAATGGGTGATGAGTTAAGCGTTGCCTTCTCGTTGCCGCTCTACGAGCCCTCGGACCGCAAGCGCGTAAGTCATTGGGCCAGTTCCCTTTCACTTGAGCACGCTTCTGCTGTTCGGCTGCTCCTCGCCAACACGCTTGTCGCGTCGGCGTTAGTGGCGCATCGAGCTCAGTATGAAGCTGCCGTTCGCGCGGTTTGGGCCTTTTATGCCGCAACCGCTGAGCACATTGAAAAACTGACAGCCGACTTGACTCTCGAGGCCGAGCAGTCCGCGAAGACTCTCCCTGCTACAAATGAAATGATCCGCGCCTTGGCTAAGACGGCACCGGCGGTGGCATATCAAGTGCTCAGCAGCTTCAAGGAAAGCTCATGGGGCGCGCTTAATTCCTATGTCCATGCGGGAATCCACCCGTTGAAGAGGCATTCGAAAGGCTACCCAGTTGCTACTGGAGACCGTGCAGAAGCACGCAAATGCAATTGCTATCGTAGGCCCGCCATGCACGGTGCGTGTCCGGTGTCAATGCTTGACGGGTAGTCAATCGCTGGTTCAGAAATTGGACTATTTCAGCTCAAATAAAGCATCCTGCCCGCGCTCGCATGATGCCTAACATCGCGCTCAACCGGACCCGCGGGTACGCGGCTTCTTGCTCGCGCGCGTCGGTGGCCGCGGGCCGGCTAGCTTAGCCGTTAGGCCACTTTTAACTCTCGCAGAAAGGCAGTACCAATATGGGCCGTCCGTTCTGGATCAAACGCTTCCTCTTCGTTGCCTTCGTCGCGTTTGCGGTCTTGACGACGGTCGAACTGCTCAAGGGTCACGAGCTCGCCCAGGCATTGTCATTTGCTCTCGGCTGGGGGGTTCTCGCCAGCGCCGTGTTCACGGCCACACGAATTTATCGCTCGCGCAAAGGCCAACACTGCGCCATTTGCAACGACATTCCCGAGCCGAAGCAATGAGTGCGGCACCGTGGCCTAACCCGGCGGTCAACTCGGACGCGCCGTTTAGGGAATCGTTCTTGTCAGCGTTAATCGGCGCGCCGGTTACCTCGTTTCGTTAGGCGTAGACCATGAACGCGGGCCACAACACCTCCGATCTCGCGAACCGCATGGCCGGGTGGTTCTTCTTAGCGTTCGGCGCGTTCATCTTGCTCTTCGCCGGCGCCATCCGTTCTACCTACGCGCCGGATACACCGCTTTTCGTGTGGCTACTGGCGGTCGTTGGCATCGCTGCCGTTGCCTTTGGCATTTTCGCCCCCCGCTCCTTGCGCGCATCCGTACTCGATGCGTTTGTCACATTCGTATGGCTCTAAGCCATCGCTCAAATCCGAAGGTCGGTGCCGGCGGCGCTACGCCTAACCCGGCGGTCAACTCGGACGCGCCGTTTAGGGCTTCTTTCTTGTCGGCATCGACCGGCGCGCCGGTTACCTGGTTTCGTTAGGCCCCATAAACCTCCAACTTCGTCAACCTGGAGAACATCGCCATGTCGTTTCACACTCGTGTTTTCTTGCTCCCGCTTGCCCTCGTTCTTGTTCACGCCGCGTACGCGCAGTCGCCTATCCTGCAAGGCAACAAGTCTGGCGAGCAGGTCTACAAGACGGTGTGTGTCGCTTGCCACGAGACCGGCGTCGCTCATGCGCCGAAGTTCGGCGATCGTGCTGCCTGGGCACCCTTGATCGCCGAGGGCCAGCACGTTCTGACAGGCCACGCCTGGGTCGGTGTGCGCGCCATGCCCGCTCGGGGCGGTAGCGCTGAACTCACATTGGCTGAGTTCGCACGCGCGGTTGCGTACATGGCGCGAGGGTCCGGTGGCAACTGGAAGGATCCCGATTCGAGCCTCCTGCTCCAGATCGTCAAGGAGGCGGACAAGCGCCTCGTGACATCAATCAAGGAACAGCAGGCAATGCAACGTGAGCTGCACAACCTGGCCAAGTCCGCCAAGTAGTCCGTGACACTTGCAATGGGGCCTAACCCGTCGGTCGAGGCGACCCGCAATGGCATGGGCAGCGGAGGCCAGAATGACCACCGCTGGCTGGAGCGGCCCATGCCGTTGCGGGTCGCCTCACCTCCAACGTAAGGCGGCAGAGACCGTGCGCGGATGGTGGGCACAATTGAGTTTCTTCGGTACAAAGAGGTAGCACATGTACTTGCCAGAGCACTTTGACGAAGCACGCGAGGAGGAACTCCTGCGGACGATCGCCGCGTACCCACTTGGTGCTTTGGTTGTGAATGGTCCAAACGGCCTCGATGCCAATCACGTTCCGTTCTTGATCGACGAGGCAAGCAAAAGTCCGAGAAAGATCCCCGCGCACGTTGCCCGCGCGAACCCGTTGTGGAAGGAAGCCAAGGACGGTGACGGGGCATTGGTGATCTTCCGCGCCGACGATGCGTATATCTCGCCGAACTGGTACCCCAGCAAGCGCGATTTCCACAAGCAGGTCCCGACTTGGAACTACCGCGTTGTCCACGTGCACGGGAACCTGCATATCAAGGACGACGACCGGTTCGTCCGTGGCCTCGTGGCGCGACTTACACGAACCCATGAAGGACAGACCGGCTCGCCCAGGCCTTGGAAGATGACGGATTCTTCCCCTGAATACATCGACCAAATGCTGTCGGCCATCGTCGGTATTGAGATTCAGGTAACCAAGATGGTCGGCAAGTGGAAACTGAGCCAAAACAAGGAAGAACGAGATCGCATTAATGCGGCTGAGGAACTACGCAAGCGCGGTGAGCATGTAATCTCCGGAGCGATGCTGGACACGGTGGGCGCAAAGAAGTGATGCCGCCTAACCTCCAGTTCCACCGGAGCGTCAACAGCCGCCTTCGGCGCCCGTCGCCGCCCGGTGAACCGGGTCGTTAGGCCGCAGAACCCACCTTCCGTGGCCGCCCGCAGCCGTCAAGATCCTGTCGTACTTCTCAGCCCTTGAGGAACACCATGGAACTGAATACTGCGCGGGTTTTTGTCAAGGACATAGATTCAGCGAAGCAGTTCTACTCAAAGAAACTGGGGCTGGCGATCAAGGCAGATGGAAGCCAGTATGGCTACTGCGTATTCAAGGCCGGTAGCACCGAATTGGTGGTGGAAGCGGTAGCCGACGACGCACCGGAGGAAGATAGAGTTTTAGTCGGGCGCTTCACTGGTTTGTCGTTCACAGTTCAAGACGTTGAGAGGAAGCACGAGGAACTCGTGGCCATGGGAGTGACGTTCACTGGGCTACCGGAGAAGCAGTCTTGGGGCGGCACTCTCGCAACGCTCCGAGACCCTTCTGGAAACGAGCTTCAAATTGTCCAGCAACCCGCTGCGGCCTAACCCCTCGCTCAACCGGAGCACCAACGGCAGGGCGCCCGGTTAGCTCGAACGTTAGGCGGCATCTCCATGGCCACCTCCGTCGGCGAGATCTACAACTACCGCGAAGTGGCACCCGATCTCGCTACGTCAGGACAGCCTCGCGAGGATCAGCTCGCTGCTATCGCAGAGGCGGGTTACGACGTCGTAATTAACCTGGCATTACACGACGATCCACGCTACTCGTTGAAAGACGAGGCAGCTTCGGTTCAGAAGCTCGGGCTTGAGTACATCCACATTCCGGTGCAGTTCGCCGCCCCGACAGAAAGTGATTTGGCCAAATTCTTCGATGCCATGGACCGCCACAAGCACCTCCGGGTGTGGCTACATTGCGCCGCTAACATGCGGGTCACGGCGTTTCTCGGGCTCTATCGCCGCATGCGCGAGGGCTGGCCCGAAGAACGCGCATTCGCTCTCCTTCGGGAGATTTGGCAGCCTGATGAGGTGTGGTCCCAATTCATCGCTTCACAACTGGCCAAATCAAATGCCGCCTAACCCGTCGCTCAACGCGGACGTCCCGCATGCGGGGCTTCGCCCGCGCAGCGGCCCGCCGGTTAGCTTGATACGTTAGGCGTCACAGCAGAGACGGTTCACCTATCACTAAGGGGATTTTCCTGGTCACGCTACCAAGTCGTTCCAAAGACAATCCGTGGAAGCTGAAGACGCCACCGGGCACCTCCGCGTACACGATGCACACTGACGAGAAGGACGGGAAGAGGATCCTTGTCTGCACGGTCGGCAGTACGGTGCTGCACTACGACGCGCGGTGCATTAAAGACCTGCACGCCATGCTCAAGAAGGCAGGCGACTGGGTGGAACTTGGTGGAGCTGATGAGCAGAAACCAGCCAAAGAAGGAACGGTAGAGGCCTGGGGGCGTTCAGAAGCAAACCCCGTCGGTGGCTGGTACGGTCTGAAGAAGGGGCTACGTGGCCGCTTCGGGGTCTACGTGCCTCCGCTCATGGAGGAACTCGGGCTATGTGAGCTTGAGCACAACGCCAAGAACAACAGAATGCGCGCCAAATGAGCGAAGTGACGCCGAACAGGTGCCTCGAGCGGACAGCCGGCCAGGGGTGCTGGCCGGTACCCTCCGCGCTACGCGTTCCGGCTGCCGCTCAGCCACAACGTTAGGCGGCATCAATCACTCCCCGAGCCACTCGAACGCGCGCATCCCTCCCGACGCTTGTACTCCTCGTGGGCATGTCCTTGCAGTCAGCCTTTGGCGTGCTGCTGAACCCATATCGCGACATCGCTTGGATCGCCCTCAGCTGGCTTGGTAACGACGCCGTCACGCTATTGTTGGTCTGCCCCTTATTGGCGGCCGCACTCACCGGCACAAGACCGAGCCAACCGCGCTGGCAGCTCGCGCGCCTCGGGCTGCTCGGCTACGGCATCTACAACTACGCCTTCTACATGCTCGGCGCTGCCTTGAACGCGATGTTCCCGTTGTACATCGCGCTCTTCGTAGCGGCCTTTGTGGCACTCATCTCCGAGTTCACGTCGGATCGGATCACGCGCCTTGCGAACACCTACTCTCCTGGCACGCCTGTGCGACTCCTGGGGGGGTACCTTGCCGGGGTTGCCCTGTGCCTCTCGGCGGTGTGGTTGGTCATGTGGGGACTACATGTGTTCGCCAATCGGCCTGCGCCCGGTTCACCAGAGGTCTTCCGCCTCGTCGCAGCGCTCGATCTAGGTTTCATGGTTCCAGCGCTCGCAATCGGCGGTGTACTTCTTTGGCGACGCCAACCATTGGGCTACTCGCTCAGCGCTCTTGCTGGGATACAGGCAGCTCTCTACCTCTTCGTCCTCTCCGTCAACTCGGTGCTCGCGATCCGCCGAGGGCTGGCGCAGTGGCCAGGAGAGCTACCCATGTGGGCCCCGCTGTGCGTTGCCACGTTCGCCTGTGTGTTCTGGTTGTTGCGAAACGTGACCTCAACGCGCGAGGCCGCGAATGCCGCCTAACCAGCGGTTCGAGCGGACGCGTTCCGGCGGGCTTCGCCCGCCTACACGCGCCGCTCAACCGCGTCGTTGGGCGTCAAGACAGTGCAGCGCTCCATTCCAATCAATTCGCGATCAGCCACGACTCAATACTTGGCCTTGATCTTGTCAAGCTGTTCCTTGGTGATCGCCGGCACGTTGCCGCGCGGTTCCCAACGATTGAGGTTCCATGCGCCCTCGCCCAGCCAGTTCTTTAACGTCGCCAGGTTCTTGGCGCGGTCCTGGTCGGTCGCGCCCAGAAAAGCATACATGTTGCCGGGCTTCCCCTCGGCGTTCTTGCCGTCGTCGAGGCGTCGGGCCATGGAGCCTGTCGCGGGCCAGACCACGTGCCGCATGAAGTCCGTGTAGTTGTCCATCCGCGGACCAATCTTCTTGGCCTCGAAGTTCTTGCGGTCTAAGTTCCATTCCTCGTAACTCGGCGCGTTGGCACCGTGGCAGGCACCACAGTTATCCTTGATCAGGCCTTGAATGTCCTTGCGCCACGTAAGGTCCTGTGCGACGGCGGAAACCGAAAGCAGGCATAGGGCGACGATAGCGAGCACGCGTAGATGTTGCATAGGATCGTCCTTTTGGTTAGCGTCTTGGAACGCGGTCTTCAGCATACGCTGCTCTCGGGATTGGACATTGATATCGAACAATGCGGACTGTCGGAAGCCTAGAAAATGGGATTTCCGCTCCTGGCTAGTGCCCACGTCGTGTCGTGGCCGGCCTTGGACATGCGGTGGGGACGCCCAACCCAGCGCTCAACCGGACGGGCCGCCGGCACGCGGCTCGTTTCTGGCGCGCATCGGCGCGGCCCGCCGGTTAGCTTGCACGTTAGGCCTCAGGAGCCGCCCTACACGACCCTACACAGTCCAAGCTGGCAACTAAAGCTACACTGCACATACCCTTCATGCGCCGCAAGGCGTTATAGGGCCACAAGTCTCTCTTCATAACTTGGGAGCTTTATCATGGCCTGGAAGAAAGTAACGAGCTACAGCTTTGGATTCGGACAATCGGACAAGAAGTTTTGGGTCTATTACACGCTAGAGGGCTCGGGAACGGCATATCAAATCTTCCTCACGCCTACCCAATTCACGGCGCTAGCTCAACTCCTAAGTTCGGGAGCTGCGATCAACTTCGAGACCATCGGGAACTACTTCGCAACAGCGCCGAGGAGTCTTTAGCCAAATGCTGGGTGATCTCCTGCAAGCCCACCGCCATTCCTTGCGCCATGCTCCCACCGCTTTCCTATGGAACGGCGCGAACTGAGGCCTAACCCGTCGCCCAACGCGGACGTCCCGCATGCGGGGCTTCGCCCTCGCAAGCGGGCCGCCGGTTAGCTTGTTTCGTTGGGCGTCAATAACCGTGGGAGGCACATGAGTACGAATCTCTCTGAGCTGCCGAAGGATCTGCCGCGCCCCGTTGACGATGGTGCGGCGTCCCATTTACCGGGCATGACGCTGCCGAAGGTTGTGCTCGCCGCCACCAACGGCGCGACCGTCGACCTCAGTGCCATACCCGGACGCTTTGTCCTCTATGTGTATCCGATGACCGGGCGTCCAGGTGTGCCGTTGCCCGACGGTTGGGACGGCATACCGGGCGCTCGCGGTTGCACGCCTCAGTCCTGCTCCTTTCGGGACCACTACGCCGAGCTGAAATCACTCAATGCATCAGTCTTTGGATTGAGCGCACAGACCACGGACTACCAGAGGGAGGCCCGGGATCGTCTGCATCTCCCTTTCGAATTGCTAAGCGACAGCGGACATCGTCTAAAGCAGCTGCTACGTTTACCTACCTTCAATGTGGCGGACATGGAGTTGTACAAACGATTAGCGCTCATTGTCGAGAATGGACAAATCAAGAAGGTGTTCTATCCAGTCTTTCCTCCCGATCAGAACGCGGCTGATGTTCTGGCCTGGTTACGCCAGAACGCCCAACCGGGCGCTGCAGGGGACGCGCCAAAAGCGGCGCGCCCCTGAGCTTGATCGTTAGGCCTCACACAAAGCACTCTTTCCTATGCCAGCAGTCGCGCTCTCCGGTCGGAGCCCGAATACCGCTCCTTGGATGCTGTCCGTCCTGCGTTTGGTAGGACTACCCGACGATCGTCTTGTCCAGTATCGGCACTGGTCCAACCATCAGGAAGCAAGCCTCGAGCATGAAGCTAGCTTGCTTTGCGGACTCGCGCCAGCACTTGTCATCGCGAAGTCATTTGGTACCAACGTCGCGGCACTGGCGCACGAGAACGGAGCTTTCGCACCCAACGCCGCGGTACTGATTGGCACCCCGTTCTCTCCGATGAACGAGCAAGAGCTGACTCGACTCAGGTCTTTCGCTGGCAGGCAACCCACACTATTCATTCAACAAGAGTTCGATCCTGGCGGCGGAGCAGCCTTGCTTTTAGAAGTCGTACGGGCAAATACCGCGACGATTGCGGCTGTTGCAGGCAACGACCACCTCTACAACAACGTTGAAGAACTGGCCAGAACTATCCTGGGTTGGCCAGCGTTTCATGCGCAACGCGGTGAGGCCTAACCCCTCGCTCAAGCGGAGCGCCAACGGCAGGCCACCAGGCCCGGGCCTGTGGTACCCCGTACATTTTCACAGGCCCGGGCCTGGCGTCCTGCCGTCGTCGCCCGCTTAGCTCGAACGTTAGGCGTCACGAACAGGAACCGTTAACGATCCACCCGCCAAAGAGACAAGACGCCCATGCCTACACTGTCGAATATTGGTACAGCTTGGTCCCTGCTGCTGCTTGCAGGCTTACTCGAAGTCGCCTGGTCGGCAAGCATGAAGGCGTCGGAGGGTTTCACTAGACCCCTGTACACCGGGGCCACGTTCATCGCAGCCTGGCTCAGCTTCTGGCTGCTTGGGATGGCCATGAAGTCACTTCCTCTTGGTACCGCATACGCTGCCTGGACGGGAATCGGTGCAGTAGGAGCCGCGATCTTGGGCATGCTCTTCTTCAAGGAGCCTGCAACCTTCGCGCGAATAGCCTGCATCATCGCAATTGTTGGCGGCATCCTTGGGCTCAAACTACTGCATACGTCAAGTCCACCGGTCGCGTAGGCTCGGCGCTGCAGTACAGCACCACGTGGTCACTCGCAGTGCCGCCTAACCCCTCGCTCAACCGGACACGCAACGGCATGCCACGCTTGGGCCTCATTTCATTCTGGCCCAAGCGCGTCCTGCCGCTGCGCGCCGGTTAGCTCGAACGTTAGGCCGCACAGGGCCACTCATCGAGGTTGCTGACAGCGCAGAGTGAACACACCAGTCCACGAATGAACCACTACCTCATCTCGTTTCCCAGCTCGGCCATGAGTCACATCTCCGATGAGGACTTTCCCTCAGTAGGAGTGTCATCCCACGCCGTGATCCGCGAGGCAAAAGCTGCAGGTGTCTATGTGTTTGGCGGTGGCATCGACGAGACTGTCCCGCCTGTCATGGTTAACGGAGATGGCAAGGTGTCTCCAGGAACATACCCTGAGACGAGCAAGTTCAACGGGGGCTTCTGCGTGCTCAAAGTACAGACACGCGAAGAGGCCGAACAGTGGGCAGCAAAGATCGCTGCTGGATGTTGGTGCGCGCAGGAACTTCGGCAGTTCATGTATGACCCAGAGTCATAGGCGCCTGCGAGCAGTCAACACATAGCCAGCGCCAACGCCGAGCGGTGCGGCCTAGCCCATCGCTCGACCGGACGGGCCGGTACGGGGCTGCGTTCTGGTCACCGTCGGCGCGGCCCGCCGGTTAGCTTGCAACGTTAGGCCGCACATTCAACAGACGCCGAGGAGGATCGCTCATGACAATGGTTGCTGGCGGCTGCTTATGCGGAAGAGTCCGATTCGAAGCGACAGGCCAGCCCTACCGCGTTGGCATCTGTCACTGCTTAGACTGCCGGAAGCACCATGGAGCCCTGCTCCATGCGTCGGCCATCTTCCCAGCTGATGCCGTAGCCATTCACGGTGAGACCCGCGTCTACGCGGGTCGCCACTTCTGCCCGCACTGCGGTTCGACTGTGTTTGGAAGCAGCGGCGACGAGATCGAACTGAACCTAGGATCGATGGACGCTCCCGATCAGTTCAAGCCCACCTACGAACTGTGGACCGTTCGCCGGGAGTCCTGGTTGCCCGCGTTCCCCACCACGACACGCTATGAACACAATCGAACGAGTGCCGCCCGCTCTGAGCCATGAAGCGCGCCCTGTGATGTTGGCTCGATGCGAGCAGCGTGCAACAGCCGGTGCGGCCTAACAGGTCGTTCAACCGGAGCACCAACGGCTGGCCACCTTGCCCGCGCGGCGCCCGCTGTCTATGCTGCACCGCGCGGGCAAGGCGTCCACCCGTCGGCGCCCGGTTAACTCTGCGTTAGGCCGCAACCCCATCGTCGCAATTACCAGGCCAAAGGAGATAGGAATGATCAACCAGATTTTCCTCAACCTCCCGGTCGCTGATCTCCAGAGGTCGATTAGCTTCTTCAAGGCGCTTGGATTTGTTCACAACCCACAGTTCAGCGACGACACGGCCGCGTGCATCGTCATCAGTGATGCAATTTCTGTCATGTTGGGTACCCACGCCAAGTTCCGTGAGTTCACGCCCAAAGCTGTCTGCGACACCAGTCAGGCCGTCGAAGTCTTGATATCTCTCAGCTGTGAGAGCCGCGAACAGGTAGATGAATTGGTCGCCAAGGCCCTTGCGGCTGGTGGTTCAACCTACGATAAGCCCGAGGATTTCGGGTTCATGTACACACACAGCTTCGTCGATCCGGATGGTCATGGGTGGGGGCTGCTCCACATGGTCTCCCAGCCTGCACCACAGTACTTTGCATCAACCATGCATGGGTAATCTGCGGCCTAACCCGTCGCTCAAATCGGACCCAGCCGCCCGCGGCTGCGCCCTTGCTCTCTGGCACCTCAGTCTTCCCTTCTCCGTCAATCGTCTCAGCTGCGGCTGGTGCGGTTAGCTTCTCTCGTTAGGCCGCGATGAGTCAGTGGCTCATGAATTATTGGTGGCTTGTCTGGGCGCTGGCCGCGGTTGGCGGATTGGTGGCGTTTCGCGTGCACAGGCGCGGTGGGGACGAGCCGGTATTGAGGCGCGTCATGTATGCACTGTTTCCTCGCTCTGATCCTGCGAATCGGCCCCAGCGGCAGCTGTCAGCGCGCTCCGTCACTTTGCTCGGTGGCGGCCTCGTACTAGTGATGTTTGTGTATCTTGTGCTCCCGCAATCACGCTAATGGGACGTAATGGCGTAAGGACGGACGGGTGAACCGCGCGCGGCCCAACCCGGCGGTCACCCGGACGGGCCGGCACGCGGCTTCGACCTGGCGAGCATCGGCGCGGCCCGCCGGTTTGCTGGAACGTTGAGCGTCACAACCACCATCCGCGGGCACCGCATGAGCTCCTCCTCCACGTTTGTAGCAGCAGACGGCGATGGCTACGAGCTGAACATGGGACGGTGGAGTCGCCGCTTGGCTCGTCCATTCCTCGACTTCGCTGGAACAAGTGACGCTGAGCACGTCCTGGACGTAGGCTGCGGAACGGGGCACCTGGCCGTCGCGGTGCTGGAGCGCTCCGCTTCAGCCATCGTCCACGGCATCGATCTTGCACCTGTCTACATCGACTACGCCAGATCCCGAAACCCGAATCCACGACTCGAGTTCCGCGTAGGCGATGCCTGTGCCCTTGCGTATCCGGACAGCACGTTCGATCGTGTTCTCTCGCTTCTTGCCCTGCATTTCGTGCCCCGCCCACGCGATGCGATTGCGGAGATGCGCCGCGTCGCCAAGCCAGGAGCCGTGGTGGCTGCTGCAGTATGGGATGCACGCGGTGGATTCGTGGCCAACCGCATGTTCTTTGACACCGCAGCGGCACTCGACCCGAAGGCCGGAGAGCGAAGGGCCAAGAACTACACCAGACCTCTGACTCGACCTGGCGAGCTTGCGGCGGCTTGGCGCTACGCCGGCTTCCTCGATGTCTCCGAAACCATGCTCCACATACGCATGGAGTACGCGTCGTTCGCCGACTACTGGGCGCCCTATCTCGGGAAGGACGGCCCAGGCGCCGAGTATGTGGCCACCCTGGGCGCAGATGAACGCAGTCGGCTGGAGCACGCCGTTCGGGCAGCGTATCTGGACGGGGAGCCGGATGGACCTCGGTCATACGCAGCCTTGGCATGGGCCGTCAAAGGCGTTGCCTCATAGCGTGCCGGCGCCGCAATGATGCCTGACCCCTCGCTCGAGCGGACTGCCAGCGGCGGAGCGGCTTGGCCCTTCCCGGGCCAGCCATGTCATTGTCCCGACCGGGGCCAAGCCGCTCCGCCGCTGGCAGTCGCTCAGTTCGAATGTCAGGCGCCGTAACTCATCACCATGCCGCGCCACCTGCTCCTGCCGCTTGCTACCGCACTCCTCGCCGTCGCTGGGTGCGCTTCCACGACAACGTCGCAGCTCGCTCCTTCTCCTCAAAGCCCTATCTGCCAGAGTACAGGCAAAGCGCTAATCTTGTGGCTGCCAAAGTGGAGGCCCGATCAGAAGGATGTCGTCGCCAGAGAAGCGGCGGCAGAAGATGGCCTCGCCCAGTTCTTCGAGAAGTCAGGCTGCTTCCGAACCGTTCTGCTTCGTCGCTTGCCAGGGAACTCGAAGGAAGTCGTTCAAGGCGCAGTGGCCGAAGCACGGACTCGCAACGAGAAGGTCGTACTCATAGTCGTCCGGGAGTTGGGTCCCACGGTCAAGATTGGTGCCTCCATTGCGCTTGTCGAAGGCGGCACAGAGGTTGTTCTTGACCTCTCCGAGTACGAACCCAACAAGCCGGAGCCGAGGACTTTCACTGTTCGCTGGAGAAGCGGCGGCCCAGGCACTCTCAAAGGCGTCGCCACACTACCGCAAGACATGCAAGCAGCACTGGAGGCCGGGCTGCAGCCACCTGCGCGGTGACACCCAACCCCTCGCTCAACCGGACCCTCCGCGGAAGGCTGGTAAGCTCGAACGTCAGGCCGTCAAACGACTGACGACGCGGCGAACCCAAGGAGCGACCAAGGTCACGGTCGGAAACGCCACCGGCCAAGTGGTCGCGCAGCTCCTGAGCCACTGCGCGGCAAACCCCTGGTGGAGTCCCTGCGTGATTGCGATGACGAAGCCGGACACCAGCGCGACCATGATCGCAGAGAGCAGGGCGCCGAAGAGGATCGGGGCAAAGCGGGCAGGGATGCGCACTTCATTCTCCTGAGAGTAGTTTGAGGACGAGGCCGGCGGCGTAGACGCCCAGGCCGAAGACGGCGTGCGTGACGAGGCTCTGCAGCCGCGCGGAGTTGGGCCGTGGCGTGCGGCTGGCGGCGATGCCGGCGCCCATGCCGGGCTGCATCAGCAGGAACGGCGCCGTGACCGTGGCTATGCCGAGCACCAGTGCCGGGGCAAGGGTCGGCTGACGCGTCCACTCAAGCCCACAGATCGCGAGCAGCGCTCCTGCGAACGCGATGCCGATCAGATAGTGGGCGGTCCAGCCGATCACGCGCTCGCCGCGCACGGGCTCCGCGCTGGCGATGCGCTCGTGGCGAAAGCGCCCGCGCGCCATGTGCCCGAACCAGCGGCCGACGAGGCCCCAGTCCGGCGCCGGCACTCCGAACAGGCGCCTGCGCGCGATCGCCCAGAGGTCGGTCGCCAGCGTCGCGCCAGCGCCGATGAAAAGAGTGCTGCCTGCGTAGTCCATGTGAGTCTCCCTTCGCTTGCCTTCAGGAGGCGGAGACGGCACAGTGCCACTTCAAGTCAACTTGAAGTCAAGGGGTCCCAGGCCATGGACATCAACGAGGTGGCGCGCGCCTCCGGCGTGCCGGCGTCGACGCTGCGCTACTACGAGGAGAAGGGGCTGATCACGTCGGTCGGAAGACGTGGTCTGCGCCGCACGTTCGAGCCGCACGTGGTGGAGCGGCTGGCGCTGATCGCGCTGGGGCGCGCCGCCGGATTCTCGCTGGACGAGATCGCGCGCATCTTCGGGTCCGACGGCCGTCCAAGAATCGACCGGCAGCTGCTCGCGGGCAAAGCCGATGAGCTGGACCGTACCATCCGCAAACTCAGCGCCATGCGTGATGGCCTACGCCACGCCGCGGCGTGCCCCGCGCCGAGTCATATGGAATGCCCTACTTTCCGCCGCCTGATGAGTGCCGCCGCTTCCGGGGCACGAAGGGAGAAACCTGGACGACCTCGGCCCAACAATCCGCTGAGCCGGACGCGCGCAACGGCGACGCGCGCCGGTTAGCGACACGTTAGGCGGCACCTGGGCGAGACGCGGTCCCCGACCAGCCAAGTCTAAGTGGCCTCAAGGAGTTGCCCGGGTTGACTTGAATCGAAGGGAGATCCCGATGATTAGCGCAATCAATGGCCTCGCAGCACTGCTGATGTTGATCGTGACGGGCGCGTTGGCCCAAACCGGAGGCACCTCGTTGCCGAAGTCGTTGTCCGGCCGATGGATGTTCATGGGACCGTCGGGCGTCCTGATTGACACGTTTACGATTGTCTTCGACGGTGACGGGGCGCCCGGAATGGTACCTGGGCGCTTAACTTGGCGAGGCCGCAGCTGTGGCGCCAAAGATGAGCCACTCAAGGCTTCATGGGATGGCAACGAATTGAAGTTCGAGGCCGTCCTTAAGGCCAACGTCAACACGCAACGAATGAATGGTGACTGTCCCGGGGAACCAACCCGGTGGGCGCTCAAGCGCAAAGCTGGCGAGGCTTCCTTCGAAGGCGAGGGACGAATGCGAGACCTCATGGTTACGGTAACAGCGGCGCCGTAGCCGCACGGCAGGATGTCCGGCGATGACGGACAACCCCGTGTTCGACGGGCAGCGACGCAACTGCCTGTTATGACGCCCAACCCGCGCTTCGAGGGGACCGTCGACCCCTCAAGCTGGACGTTAGGCCGCACGGTGCGAGCACGGTGGTGCGCGACTACCAGCAACTGAAAGGGGCCCAGCGGTGATACATGGAAGCTGCCTCTGCGGTGCAGTGAAGCTCGAAATCCGAGAGCCACTTGAGCATGCGCCAGAAGCCTGTCACTGTTCGCAGTGCAGGAAGCACACCGGAAATTACTGGACGGGCATCAACGTGCGCCGGACCTCCCTCAAGATCCATGGCGCAGAGTTGGTCAAGTGGTACCAGTCGTCTGACAAGGTTCAGCGCGGCTCCTGCGCGATCTGCGGCTCTACGCTGTTCTGGAACCCGACCATCGAGGGATACAAGTGGACAGCCGTGGCAATGGGGTGCATCGACACGCCGTTAAACCTGAAAGTGTCCAAGCACACTTTCGTCGGAGACAAAGGGAGCTACTACGAGATCAATGACGATGCTCCCCAAAGCCATGGGTTCTGACGAGAAACGCAACAATGACCTCAGAATGCGCAATCAACTGTTAGCCATGGATCACTGGAACCTCGCAAACTCTCGAGACTGGTCTCGATTCGAGTCGCTGCTGGCTGCCGACATGGTCTATGAAGCGCCACAGACCAGGGAACGAATCATCGGCAGCGAGGGCTACAGAGACTTTTTCTCGACATGGCCAGGAAACTGGAAGGCCATTGTTCAAAAGTGCCTTGCTGATGATGTGAGCGCCATGACTCTCATTGAGTTTCAGAGCGATGAACCGCCGATGACGGGGATTACGTTCTTCGAAATGCAGGCTGGGCTGATTGCGAAAGTCACCGACTATTGGCCAAGCTCATACGAACCTGAGCCACGGGCCTCGAAGCACGTCCTTCGCTATTGAGTACCGTGAGGCCTAACCCCTCGCTCAAGCCGGGACGTCGGGCCCCACAAAGCTGCCGCCACCGCTATGCAAGGTCTTCCCCTCGAAACCCGCTCGCTTCGCCTGCGCTACTTCGTACCGGAAGATGCGGCGCCAATCATGGCACTGAACGCAGAATCGTCCACACGACACTGGCTCCCGTCGCACGTCTATCCGACCCTCGAAGACGCCTCGTCCAGGCTAGGGTTCCTCATCTCCTGCTACTCGGCGCCCGGCCACCCGCAGCGCGGCCCGTACGTCCTGGCAGTCGAACACAAGGACGAGGCCAAGTTGCTTGGGCATGTCGGCTTCAGCCCTTTCGACGACGAAGTCGAAGTCTCCTATGCCATCGCCGAGTCATCCCGTGGCCGCGGCTATGGCACCGAGGCCCTTGTCCACGCGTGCAACTGGGTCGCTGACGCGTTCGGCGTGTCGCGGGTCTTGGCTCTCACGGAGTCCGCGAACGTCATCTCGCGCCGTCTGCTTGACCGCGCGACCTTCGTCCGCGTACACGAGGCAGTCATGATGTTCCAGGGCCACGAGCAGCTGGTCAGTCGCTACCATTGGCACCCGCCGGGCAACCGCAGTGGGGCCTGACCTTCCGCTCCGCCTGACGTGCGCCAGGCTGCTCCTGTCGCGGGCAGGTGAACTCAAACGTCAGGCCACAACCGGCTCCGGAGCAGCAGTCTTGAGTTGCTCGCCTCTTCCGACGTCATGCCATCCGTGGCGCGTGATCCGCTGTCCGACTTTGTGCAACCCGGAGTTGCTGTCTGGTGGCTTGTCCTGGGCGGACCGTTTCGCTCCGCGCCGCACTCCGCAACCGGGATTGCGTTCGCTGCCATCGCCAATGCCCTTTTGTGGCTCCTGGTGATATGGTTCGCGGTGGCTATCGTGCGCGCATTACGCCGGATGCTTTCCACGCCGCCTGCATGAGTGCCCGCCGCCTGACGGGATGTTGAACCGGACGTCCCGCGCGCGGCCCGCCGCAACTGCCACGTCACGCGCCCATCAGCCGCGAACCATGCCTGCCACTCGACGAGCCGAACCGAAAGACGCCGCACCGTTGGCGGCCCTTGCCGAGCGCACTTTTCGCGCAGCCTTCGGCTCCACCAATTCGCGCGAGAACATGGATGCTCACTGTGCGAGCACCTACGGCGAGATCATCCAAGCATCCGAAATCGCCAATCCGGAGATCGAGACTTTCGTATGCGACGACGGCGCCGAACTCGTTGGTTACGTGCAACTGCGATGGGGAAGCGCGCCGCCCTGCGTACTGGCATCGAGGCCAGCCGAGATCCAGCGCATATATGTAGACCAGCAGTGGCACGGCAGAGGTGTTGCTCAAGCGCTCATGTCCCAGGCCTTCTCTGCCGCGGGGCTGGGCAACGCTGATCAAGTGTGGCTTGGCGTCTGGGAGAACAATCCCCGCGCACTGGCCTTCTACCGGAAGCTGGGCTTCAAGGAGGTCGGGGATCATGTCTTTCAACTTGGCAGTGATCCCCAACATGACTGGATCTTGTGCTGCGACGTTCGAAGTTGGCGTTCGGGCGTCTAGCCCTGCGCTCACCCGGACGGGCTGGTATGCGGATTTGTCTTGGTCGGTGTCGAGGCGCCTCGCCGGCTGGCTAACACGTCAGGCGGCACAAGCGGATGCCGTTGCTCACTCGGGATGCCATGGAACCAGTTGAGAGCCGCTCGGACGTAAGGCGCAAGCGCGTTGCCGCAAGCCCGTCCCAGGTCTTCGCCGCGATGAGCGATCCCGAACGCGTTGCGCGATGGTGGGGGCCCGCAGGCTTCACGAACACGATTCACCAGTACGAGTTCGTCGAGGGCGGAACTTGGCTTCTGACGATGCACGGTCCTGACGGCAGGAATTACCCGAACGAGAGCCGCTTCACGCGCATCGTGCGGGACCAGCTCTTCGAGGTCGAGCACCTCGCCGCCGAAGTTCTCCGGGGGAAGAGTGCCGCCTGACCCTTCGCTCGAGCAGGCCCGATCCGGCGATGCAGGCCTGCCGCCCGGTGCGGTTTATCATCTCGCATCGGGCGGCTGGGCGGCCATGCCCCCGTGGTCGGCTTGGCTCAAACGTTAGGTGTCACAGGAACCACTCAGCATGGGTACCCGGCAGCTTCAAACGTACCGCGGGAGCTGTCATTGCGGCTCGGTTCGCTTCGAGATCGAGACGGATTTCCCTGAACTCACCATGTGCGACTGCTCCATCTGCAGGAAGAAAAACGCGCTGATGGTCAAGGTGCACGAGAGCAAGTTCAAGCTGCTCCAGGGCGAGGAGTTCCTGACCGAGTACCAGTTCCACACGAACACGGCCAGGCACTTCTTCTGCAAGGTCTGCGGCATCTACCCCTTTCACAGAAAACGCGTCACGCCGGACAACCTCGGAATCAACGTGTTCTGCCTGGAAGGATTCCAGCCCGAGGGCATTCCGGTGAGGCTGGCTGTCGGGGCGGCAATGCCATGAGCCGCCCGCTCCCTGGCCGCGCCCCGAAGCCGGGGCCCAGCCATTCATTCCAGCGGGCTGCCCCTGGCGGCCGCTGAATTCAAACGCCGGGAGTCGCGCGTCCCGACAAGCGCACTTCGCCCGCCTGCTTCCGCCCACCGATGCTGAACGATTGGCCATTCAAGCGATCGATCTGAAAGGAGAATTCATGAAAAGCAATCCTGTTGGCTGGTTCGAGATCTACGTCCAGGACATGTCGCGCGCAAAAGCTTTCTACGAAGCCGTCTTTCAAGGGGTGCTCACGCCGCTGCGAATCCTGACCCGAAAGGCTTCCCTGACATGGAGATGTGGGCATTCCCCATGTCGATGGATGGCTATCGGTGCCTCTGGAGCCCTTGTGAGAATGGCCGGGTGCCCTTCCGGTGGCAGCACCCTTGTGTACTTCACGTGCGATGACTGTGCGATCGAGGCAGCCCGTGCCGCGTCCAACGGCGGCTCGGTGTTCAAGGAGAAGATGTCGATCGGGGAGTACGGGTTCATCGCCCTGGTGTCCGATACCGAGGGCAATCTCATTGGGCTGCATTCAATGCAGTAACGGCCTGACAGCAGGTTGCAGCTGACGGCGTTGGGCCGGCGCCTAATGGGTGCGTCGGGTCTCGCGAACGCGGGCGCGACCGCGATCGGTGAGCGCACGTTAGTGCACCCTTCCCGGCCTGAGTGGGCATGGCGTTCATCGGAAGCCGCCTCCCGAATCCCCTTCCGAAGCACTCATCGAGAATCGCAGATGATCTATCTCTACTGGTTGCTGGCGGCCCCCACTGGCGCGTTGGCCGTCGCGGTCCTGGGGCTCACAATTACCGGAAAGCGCCTGAGTTCCGCCACGCCCGATTGGCTTTCGCTGCTGGCCTCGGCAGCAGTCATTGCGATGCTCGTCTGGTCCTACCGCTTGGCGACCTCCCGCGATCGTCCTGGTGCAGCCGCTTTCCTGGTAGTCCTCTCCTGGATAGTCTTTGCCGGGTCCATGATCTCGCATGCACTCATGACCCAGACGCTGTGGAATTGACGCGAAAATGCCGGGCACCTGCCACGGCCGGGATTCCCGTGTGACCCATCCTTCCACCGGCCTGCACTGCTTTTCGCGCAGGCCGGTGAATTCAAACGTCAGGCGCCGCAACCCTCGGCGAGGTGCTCATGTGCCGCAACATCAGGACCCTGTTCAACTTCGAGCCGCCCGCGACCGAACTGGAGATCCGGGACGCCTCGCTCCAGTTTGTTCGAAAGCTCAGCGGCTTCAATGCCCCGTCTCAAGCCAATCAGGCTGCGTTCGATCGCGCGGTCGAAGAGATCGCCGCTTCGGCCAGAACCCTGATCGCCTCCCTGGTCACCTCATCCCGCCCGCGCAATCGCGAAGTGGAGGCCGCGAAAGCTGGTGAGCGATCGCAAGCGAGGTTCGGATCCCGCTCCGGCTGAGTGGCCACCAATGAGCGCGAACCTCGAAGATCCGCCCGATCCGCGCCCAAAGTCGCCGGCGATGCCGGTCGCCAACGGGCACCGCACGAGCCTCCTGCTGGCACTGGATCACTTTGAACGCGGCTCCGCTCGGGCGCTGGTCGGCTCGAGCGCTAGGCATGCGCGCTCATGCCATCCACCGTCAGGCGCGCGTCAGTGAAGCCCTCCCGTCAACTCCATCTGGCCATCGGACTTGCCGCATTGGTGGCGCCCGCGCTTCATACCGTCACCGACCTCATGGAGTGGCACAACCGGGGATTCACCGATGCCCAGCTTTGGCTGAACTTCGTGGCTTTCCTTCCGATGCCGTTGCTCCTGGTGGGCATCCATGCCGTCCAGCGGCCAAGGCCGGGAGTTGCCGGCCTGCTCGGCGCGCTGCTTTATGGCGCGGCATTCGCGTACTTCCTGTACACGACGCTCTACGCGCTGGCGGAGCGCGTTCCGGACTACGAGGAATTGTGGGCGCGCCTCGGCCCTGTCTACACCTTCTGCGGGGGGCTGATGGTGGGCGGCGGATTGCTCTTCGGCTGGTCGGCTTTGCGCGTCGGCTGGCTCCCGCGGTCTTCGGTGCTGCTGTTTCTGGCGGGCATCGTCGTGAACCTGGTGCTCGCCGTCCTGTCTGCGCCCGACATCCTCCAGACGGTCGGCAGCGCGATGCGGAACTTCGGCCTGATGGCCATGGGCTATGCCATCGTCTCCAAACCAGCCCCGGCACCGCCCTGACCCGGCGCTGAAGCGGGCGGGCGACTCGGACGCGCCGCCGAGGCCTTCGTTCCTGTCAGCGCCGACCGGCACACCGGTTACCCATTCGTCAGGCCCCGCGAACGGAGTTCATGAGGTACCCTGATTCAGGCATTCGATGCTGCATGGCGCTCATTGGGGGCGTTGAGGCGCCGGAGCGGATTGAAACCCGTCGAACCAGTGAAAGAGGGGCCCGTCATGCGCATATCCAAGGATCAGATTCCCGCCAAGATCGACGTCCCCGGCGCCGTCGCGCGTGTCGCCACCGACTTCGGTGACGCGACCGGCTTCGGCAAGATGGGGGGCGAGTACTTCTCGCTGGGCGCCGGTACCGACATCGCGCCGCTCCTGAAGGGCCTCGAGGACGACGCCTGCCACGCGCCGCACTGGGGCTACATGCTCTCCGGGGAACTCGTGGTGACTTACACCGACGGCAAGGTCGACACCTGCAAGGAGAACGACCTCTTTTACTGGCCGCCCGGCCACAGCGTGCGGGCGGTCAAGGACTCCGAGGTCATTCTGTTCAGCCCGCAGCGCGAGCACGCCCTGGCCATGGACCACATGCTGCATGCGATGAAGGGCTGAGCAGGCCCTGCCCGGGCACGCTTGGCGCCGTCGTGAACACCCTGACTGCGATAAGGCTCGGCCACACCGTCGTTTGGGCCTTTTTCGTCGCCTGTATCGTCGCCATCCCATTGTTCACGGCGAGGTCCGACTTCCGTGTCGCCGCACTGTTCGCGGCCATCGTCGCCTGTGAAATCGGTGTCCTCGCGTTGAACGGCATGCGGTGCCCTCTGACGGTCATCGCCGCGCGTTACACCGATGATCGGCGGGCAAATTTCGACATCTACCTGCCGGAGTGGCTTGCCCGGAACAACCAGCGGATATTCGGTGCTCTTTACGTCTTTGCCGTGCTGTTTCTCCTGTTGCGCTGGCTCCACGTCACCCCGTGACCGGTCGCAAAGCCTGACCGTCGTCCTCGCTTCCTCTTCCCTTCCCGCTCCAGTACAACGTCCCTGGTTGGTACCGTTCCAGGCTCTCGCCAAACGTCAGGCGTCAAACCAACTTTCGCAGGTACTCAGTGGGCAATTCAACTCTTGAAACCTGGCATCGCCTCGTGCGCACGCAAGACTCCAGTGGCCTGAACGCCTTGCTCGCGGATGATGTGGTCTTCCATTCGCCCGTCGTTCACGCGCCGCAAAGAGGCAGGAAGCTGACCGCCACGTACCTGACCGCAGCGTTCCACGTCTTCTTCAACCCTACGTTCCGGTACGTGCGCGAAATCGTCGGCGCGTCGGACGCCATGCTGGAGTTCGAGACCGAGATCGACGGAATCCTGGTCAACGGCGTCGACGTCATTCGATGGAACGACGCCGGGCAGATCGTCGACTTCAAGGTCATGCTGAGACCGCTGAAGGCGATCAACCTCATCCACCAGAAGATGGCGGCAATGCTTCAGTCCGGTCAGTGAAGACGATGGCGCCCGACCAGCCGTTCCACCGGACGTCTCATCGCCGACACTGCGTGCCCGCAGCCGGGTCGACGCTCCGCTCGATCGAGGGGTCAGGCGGCAAAGCTACCCGAGGCATACTGCGGCTGGTTCGCCGGTCAACGCGGAAGGAGCGGGGTCATGAAGACATCCGTCAACCGGCAGACCGTCGATCTGTCCGCCTTTCCCGGGCTCGTGGTCATCTATCTGGGCATGCGCGTCAATGCGCTCGCCGGGATCCGGACCGTCCTCGGTCTCGGTCCGCAGATTCAGAAGGCCGGTGACCGAAAGCCGGAGGGACTTCTTCACTTCGAGAACAACATCATCTACGGCGTGTTCCCCTTCCACGTCGGCATGCGCTGGTATTGGAGGGACTTCGAGTCCATGGAACGCTGGACCCGGTCGCCGCCACATCGCGACTGGTGGCGGGCGTTCATCAAGGACTCCGGCGGCACGGGCTTCTGGCACGAGACCTACTTCATGGGCGGGGGCATGGAGGCGATCTACGACGACGTGCCGAAGGCGGTCGGCTTTCAGGCCTTCGCGCCTGCGGCCGCCGCGCGCGGTTCATCGTTCTCCGCGCGACGCCGGGCGCTCCGCGCCGGTCCCGAACCTTCGCAGCCCGATGGCAACTCCGAAGCGGAGCTTTACTGAATTCCGGTCGAACGCCAGGCCGCCGGCGCCACGCCTATCCATGCACATGCCGATTCCAAACCAGGACCGGGCGCCAACCGAGCAGTTCTTCCGCGAACTCGAGGAAGCGCGGACGCGCGCCCTGGTCGACCGCGATCTCGTGGCCTTCGAGGCGCTGCACGCCCCCGAGTACGAGCTCGTCACGCCCGCCGGCAAGGTCTTCTCGCGGCAGGACTATCTCGACGCCATCAGAGCCGCGCCGTTCTATGTCGCCTGGGGAATCGACTCCATGTCCGTTCGCCTGTCGGAGCAGATGGCGGTCGTTCGCTATCTCGCACGACTGCAGTTTCCCTCCGGCCGGGTGGTCGTGTGCTGGCACACGGACATCTACGAGCGTCGCGCCAGCGGGTGGCAGGCCGTCTGGTCACAGGCCACCGAGGTGTCTCAACCAGTCCCCTAGGCCTTCCGGGCCGCACAGGAGGCGTCGTGCCAGCTGGCTACTCCGGAACACCACTGTCGAAGAAGCTCGGGATCACCCACTCCACACGGTTGGTCGTACTTGGCGAACCACACGACTACGCGACGCTGCTCGGCCCACTTCCGCCCGGCGCGGTGCGGCTTGCCTCGCCCACGAAGACAGCATCGCTCGTTCATGTCTTCGTCACGGAGCGCGAGGCGCTTTCCGCACAGTTGAAGGGTCTTCGATCCGGGCTTGGCCCCGAGGCCGCGGTCTGGATATCCTGGCCGAAGAAGGCGTCCAGGGTACCCACCACGGTCACCGAAGACACCATTCGGGAGGTCGCGCTGCCGCTGGGCTTCGTCGACGTCAAGGTCTGCGCGGTCAGTGAAGTGTGGTCCGGTCTCAAACTCGTCGTCCGCAAGGAGTTGCGAGTGAAGAGCGCGGCCCGGCTGATCGTTTGAGCGGAGCGCCGCCCGCTTGGCACGGGAAGCCTATCGAGTTATCGTCCCGCTGAGCCTGACAGAACGCTCGCACGCCGCGCCTGGCCCGGCAGCGATTCCGCGAGCGAAGATCTGTCCGACTCCCTGAAGCGAGCGCCGAAGATGATCCAGGGTTCATGTCACTGCAAATCGGTTCAGTGGACGTTTCGGGCACTTCCGGAGTCCGCGACAGCATGCAACTGCACGATCTGTCGCCGATACGGCGCGCTGTGGGCGTACGACTACGAAGGGGAGGGCATCCATGTCTCGGGCCCGACCAAGGCTTATGTCCGGGGTGACTCGATCGGATTTCATTTCTGCCCGGAGTGCGGCTGCGTCGCCTACTGGCGATCACTGGAACCGAACCAGGAAGGTCGCCGCCGAATCGCGGTCAACCTGCGCCTGACCGAGCCGGGACCCATCGCCCATCTGCCGATCGATCACTTCGACGGACTCGACAAGTGGGAAGACCTGCCGCGGGACGGGCGCTGCGTACGAGACCTGTGGTTCTGAGCGGTTCGCAACGCGCAGTGCGGCCCGACTCCCACGAAAGGATACCGCCGGGGCCTTCATGGAAACCAGTCCAGCTGCGTTGACGGCGGTAGACGAGTACATCGCCGCCTTCCCGCCGGAAGTGCAGGCAATCCTCCAGCGGGTGCGCCACGTCGTGCGCAAGGTGGCGCCGGAGGCGGAGGAAGTCATCAGCTACCGCATGCCCGCGCTCAAGCAGGACGGCGTCCTGGTGTACTTCGCGGCATTCAGGAACCACATCGGCCTCTATCCACCCATCACCGGCGATACCGACATCGAGAGGGCCATTGCGCCCTATGCGGGAGAGAAGGGGAATCTTCGGTTTCCGCTCGACCAGCCGATCCCGTACGACCTCATCGCCCGCATCACCGCGCTTCGCCTGAAGCAGAACCTCGCAAAGGCGGCGGCCAGGCGCACCAAGGCAGCCGTGCGGCGCGGACCGGGAACCTGAAGCCTTCGCGGCGCCATGCGGCCACTCCTGTCGTCTCTCGCGGCATTCGCACTGATCGCATGCGCGATGGTCCCTCCCGCCGGAGATCCCGCGTCCGACGCTCCTGATTCGCGACCGCCGCACCAGGGCGCGGTGGACCTGCCGGCCTCGTATGCGGAGGCAATCGGGAAGTGGCGCAGCCCCACGGAAGTCAACGCTTGGATCGGTGCGCGCTTCGAGTACGACCACGACCGCGCCATGAAGCTCTCGGAGAGCCAGCGCGCACTCGGCCCGAGCGTCCGGATTTACCAACCCGAGGCGTTCTTCGACCGACCGGCCGGCGTGTGCGTGGACCTGGCGCGCTTTGCGGTGGAGACCTTGCGCGCCGTGGCACCGGCAGCCAACGCGACATACCTCATGATCGAATTCGATCCGGTGGTGGTTTCCGGGAACACGCTGCGCCGCCACTGGCTCGTCATGTTCGAGCACGATGGTCAGCTGTACTTCTTTGCGGACTCGAAGCGCCCCGGTCATATCGCGGGACCGCACGGCACCATCGAGGAGTTCATCGATCTCTATGCGCAGTACCGCCAGCGGCGGATCGTGTCGTACCGCGCCCTGCAGTCATACGAGCGCAGGCTCAAGCAGCCGGCGGCCAAGGCGGCCCGCGACGAGCGCGGCTGACCCCTGGTCGAGCGGCGCGACGAGCGCAACCCCCAAGATCGAACTCGCCGCGGCCGCAAACGCCGTATCATGCGCCGAACGTTTCGGCTCGCGAGGAGGGGCCGTTCATGGCCGGTCTGGAAGCACACTATTCGGCCCGCGACATCGAGGCACGGATCCTGGCAGCCCTCCGTGCGGCCGGACTGGTTCCCGAGCGGCGACTGTCGGCGGACGAGCTGGGGGCGCTCGACCATTTCCACACCGGCGGAGTCCGCGCTTCACGCGAGCTGCTCGGGCTCGCGCGGATCCGGGCCGAAGACCGCGTCCTCGACATCGGCGCCGGGCTGGCCGGACCCGCGCGGCTGCTCGCTTCAACGGCGGGCTGCCGCGTCGACTGCATCGAGCTCTCGAGCGATTTCTGCGCCGGCGCGATGCTGCTGAATCGGCTGACGGGGCTCGACGACCGGATCGCGGTGCTGCAGGGGAGCGCCCTCGACCTGCCGTTTCCCGACGCTGCGTTCGACGTGGTCTGGATGCAGAATGTCGGCATGAACATCGCGGACAAGGGGAAGCTCTACGGGGAGATCCACCGGGTCCTCAAGCCGGGCGGCCGGTACGCGTTTCAGGAGCTGGCCGCAGGAGAAACGGCCACGTCGTACTTTCCGCTGCCGTGGGCCACCGACCCTGCCGACAGCTTCCTGTTCTCCGTCGAGGCGATGCGCTCGGTTCTCGGGGAGCACGGATTCGTCGCCGAGCTGCTCGAGGACACCAGCGACGCGCACCTTAGCAGGACCACCGCGGACGCGGCGCCGAGTCCGCTGACCCTGGGGGTGTACGTCGAGAATCTTGCGCAAAAGGCCGCGAACGCGCAGCGCAGCCTCCGGGAGGGCCAGGTCCGGCTGGTCCGGGGCGTCTTCCGGGCGCAATGAGGCGCCGCAGCTCCGACACCCTTTCGGCCTCGAAGTCGAACCGCCGTCGCACCCACCCCAAGGACACGTCATGTCGGATCCCCGCGTCTACTTCGCCGCCGAGCGCACGCTTCTCGCGTGGATCCGGACGGGGCTCACCGTCATGGGCTTTGGCTTCGTCGTCGCACGGTTCGGGCTGTTCCTCGGCCTTCTCGCGGCGCAGCGGGGCCTGCCGACCGCCGCCGTCGACGCCACACCCCACCTGTCCGGATTCGTCGGCATCGCGCTGGTCGTCCTGGGCGCGGTCGCCATCCTCTTCGCCGCCCGCCAGCATCGGCATTTCGTCCTGTCGCTCCCGGTTTCCGATCTCCCTGCCTCGATCAATCGCGCTTTTCCCCTGGTCGTGGCGGCGGCGCTCGGGCTCCTTGGCCTCGTACTCGCGCTGTACCTCGCCGTCTAGCCGCAGCCCTGCCATGCCGATTCAGTCCCGCAGGCTGCAGTTCCCCTTCCCGAAGCGCTCAAGCTGCCGCATCTCGAGTGCAGGATCCTACTGCACGGCCACGAGCCGCTGGACGCCGATTCCACGCCCGCGCTGGTCGCCATCGGACTTCCGCGCCTCAAGGGCGGCACCGTCGGCTTCGCGAGCTGCACCGCCATCTGTCCTCCGGAGTGGACGCACGGCAAGCGTCCCGGCGAGGTCCCCGACGCCCCACTGCCTTACAATGAAAAGCGGCTTTTGATGAACGAGGCCACGGGCGTGCGGGAGCGGACGGCGGCCTGCGACGAGCCGAAGGGCAAGCTGAGCTTCAACTGACCGCCGGAAACAAGATCATGCGCACGGTCCTCGTCACCAACGTCACCCAGTACGCCGGCCCCGGCGCAGTCGACGTGCTGCTCGCGCAGCAGATGCGCCCGATCTGCCACGATCCCACGTTCCGCGATCCGGCCGTGCGCGACGGTTTCCGCGGCAGTCATCCCGGAGCCGAATGCCTGCAGGGCACCGACCCGGGCGCGCTGGTCCAGGAGCTCGCCGATCGCGCGTTCCACGTCGATGCCGTGGTGTCGAACGACGTCTATCCGCTCACTCGCGCACCCATCGGCGAGATCGCGCCGGACGACCTTCGAAGCACGTTCGAATCGGTGTTCATGTTCCCCGTGCAGCTCACCCAGCTGCTGCTGCCGGGGATGAAGGAGCGACGCAGCGGCAGCTTCGTCTTCGTGACCTCGGCGCGACCGCTGCGACCCGAGCCCGGCTTCGCCGTGCCGACGTCCATCCGTGCCGGCGCGACGGCGTTTGCGCTGGCGCTGTCGCGCGAGGTGGCGAGCTTCGGCATCCAGGTCAACGTGGTCGCGCCCAACTACCTGTACAGCGAGATGTACTACCCTCGCGCCCGCTTCATCGACGACCCGCAGGGCCGCGAGCAGATCGCCGCCGTCGTGCCGATGGGCCGCCTCGGCACCCCGGAAGAGGTGGGCGAGCTGATTGCGTTCCTCGCCTCGGGGCGATCGGGCTTCGTCACCGGTCAGGTGATCCATTTCACCGGCGGGTGGCCATGATCGAGCGGCTGATGGAGAGAACCCTGCCGTAGGAGCGCGCCATGCACAAGGGATCCTGCCTTTGCGGAGCGGTGAGTTTCGAGGTTGCGGGTGCGCTGCCCCCGCCCGATGCCTGCCACTGCTCGCAATGCCGCAAGCAATCGGGCCATTTCTTCGCGTCCACCGACGTCGCCCGCACTGCCCTGACGATCCACGGCGCCGACAACCTCACCTGGTTCCGCTCGTCCGAAAAGGTGCGACGGGGCTTCTGCTCCCGATGCGGCTCGTCACTGTTCTGGGACCCGATCCGGAGGGACTGGATCGGCGTCGCCATGGGCGCCTTCGATCAGCCCACGGGCACCCGGCTGGGAAAGCACATCTTCGTCGCCGAGAAGGGCGACTACTACGACATCGCGGACGGCCTGCCGCAGAACCAGCGTTGATGGTGGAGCCATGGAACCGGAAGCCGGCGGGAATCTGTCCTTCTCCTTCCACGCGACCAAGGGCGAGGCGGTCGCAATCTCGCGCGGCGGCCGCGTGGTGACCGTACTCGGCGGCCATTCTGCACGACGATTTCTTGCCAAAATCGCCGGCGCTTCGTTCGCTGCGCAGCAACAGTTGATGGCCCGCGCCACCGGAAACTACAAGCGCGGAAACGAGCGCGTCGCCGACCGGCAACCCGACCACGGCTCGGGCGATGCGTGACACTGCACCCGAACATCTTCACCGGAGGACCCGATCGTGCCCGACCCCGCCAACACCGTCCGCCTTCACCGCGTGCTGCGTGCGCCACCCGAACGCGTCTATCGGGCATTCCTCGATCCCGACGCGATGACCAAATGGATTCCCCCGCACGGGTTCGTCGGCAAGGTCCATCACATGGACGCCCGCGCCGGTGGCAGCTATCGGATGTCGTTCACCAATTTCGGCACCGGCAAGAGCCACGCGTTCGGCGGCAAGTACGTCGAGCTCGTGCCGCACGAGCGGATCCGTTACACCGACCAGTTCGACGACCCCAACTTGCCGGGCGAGATGCAGGTCACGATCTCGCTGAGCAAGGTTGCCTGCGGAACCGACCTGCAGATCGTCCAGGAAGGGATTCCGCCGGCGATCCCGGTGGAGTTCTGCTACCTCGGGTGGCAGGAATCGCTGTCGCTGCTTGCGCATCTCGTCGAGCCGGAGATTCCGGATGGCGCGTAGCCGTTCGCGGGCCGCGCGAGCGCGACGGGAGGCTGCGATGTGCCGGGCAGGCACCGGGGGCGGCTCATGAACCGCGACCCCGACGGCCCGCATCCGGACGCCGCGACGGGAAGCATCTCGCGCGAGGAAATGAGCGAGCTGCCGATCCGGCGCTACGAGGGACCGGTGTGCGTCGTCGCGGGACCTGCGGACCTCGAGCGCGCGCTGCAGGACATCGGCGGGGAAAGCGTCGTCGGCTTCGACACCGAGACGCGACCCGCATTCAGGCCCGGCGAGAGCTACCTGCCGTCCCTCGTGCAGTTCGCCACGGCGAGCGCCGTGTACTTGCTGCAGGTCCAGCAGCAGGACTTCTCCGGCGCGATGCGGGAGATCCTGTCGTCGGCACAGGTGATCAAGGTGGGCGTTTCGGTGGCCGACGACATTCGCAACCTGAAGAAGCTGGTCGAGTTCGAGGAAAGATCGGTGCTGGATCTCGGCAAGGTGGCGAAGCGCCACGGCTTGAAGCAGACCGGCGTGCGCAACCTCGCCGGGATGTTCCTCGGCACGCGCATTCCGAAAGGCGCGAAGACGACGAACTGGGCGGCACGCCACCTGACGTCGCAGCAGATCACCTACGCAGCCACCGACGCCTGGGCGTGCCGCGAGCTGTACCTGCGCTTCAGGCAGCTGAAGATGGTCTGAGCGCCGGGGAACGCGCGCCGGCGAAGCACGCGCGGGGCGATGCCGGTGGGAGGCGCACAGTGTTCACCGGGATGGCGGTCGGCTTGATTCGACCGGCCCCGGTCCGCTACGCTTCGCCTTTGGTCACCCCCGGGAGGCGCAGATGAAGAGAGTCACGGGCATCGGCGGGATATTCTTCAATGCCGTGGATCCGGTCGCGCTGCGGGCCTGGTACAAGGCGCACCTGGGCATCGACGTGCAGGAGTGGGGCGGCACTGCGTTCCGCTGGACCGACGACGCCGGCCAGCCCGCGACGGGCACGACCATCTGGTCGATCGGCAGTGCGGGCGGCGAGCACTTCGCGCCGAGCGGGTCGCCGTTCATGATCAACTACCGGGTCGCCGACCTGGACGGCCTGCTGCAGGCGCTGCGCAGCGAGGGCTGCAGCGTGCTGGAGAAGACCGAGGACTCGGAGTACGGCAAGTTCGGATGGGTGATCGACCCGGAGGGCAACAAGGTCGAGCTCTGGCAGCCGCCGGTGGGACAATGAGTCTCGGGTCCCGCCGCACGCAAGCCAGACGCCCTGCGGCGCGCCCCGCCGGATGCGCCGGCGCACGGCCGCGGCGCGCAGTGCGGTTCGTATGATCGTACCAAGGACGTCCCCATGATCGAAGCCGCCTGGCTCGTGTTCGTCATCGCGTCGCTGGTGCTCATCGCCACGCCCGGCCAGGACATGATCCTCGTCATGTCGCGGTCCGTTGCCCAGGGTGTCGCCGCCGGCGTGGTCACCGCTGCCGGCGTCAGCGTCGGGCTTGTCGGCCATACGGTCCTGGCCACGCTGGGTCTCGGCGCCATCCTGCGAACGTCCGAGTGGCTTGTTCATCGCGCTGAAGCTCATCGGCGCCGCTTACCTGATCTACCTTGGAATCGGCCTGCTGCGCACGAAGCAAAGCGGCCTGCCGATCGGGGCGCAGTCGGCGCGCTCCCTCGGCCGGCTGTTCGTCGACGGCGCGGTTTCCAACCTGTCCAATCCCAAGATCGCCATCTTCTACTTTGCCTTCCTGCCGCAGTTCGTCTCGCCGTCGGCGCAATATCCGACGCTGACGGTGCTGGTCCTCGGCCTCGCGTTCGCGGGCCTGACGTTCCTCGTCAAGGCGCCGGTCGGAGTCTTCGCCGGCAGGCTCTCGACCTGGCTGCGATCGCGACCGGACGTGCTGACGTGGGTGTTCCGTTCGTCGGGGGCCATCCTGGTCGCGTTGGGTGCAAGGCTCGCGCTCGAGCGGCGCTGACGCCGGCCGGCCCGGTGCCCGCCGCGGTCGTCGCGCGGGGGCTGCCGGTCGACTCCCGATATCGGTAACCATGCTGCACGACCCCGCAAGGCACGAGCCGCTCCGCCCGCTCCGATGGGACGAGCACCAGGTTCGTGCGGCGATCGAGCGCATCGTCGCCGACACCGAATCGCACTTTGCCGGCGAGCTGTACTGGCCGCTGCATCCCCTCGACCGCCGGCGCGAGAACGCGGCGGAGCAGTTCGAGACGCCCCTGTACGACGGCGCCTGCGGCGTCATCTGGGCGCTGCACTACCTTCAGGCCGTCGGCGCGGTCACGCTGTCGCGACGCTATTCGTCGGAGCTGGAACGGCTGCTGGCGCACAACCGCTCCCGGCTCGGCGAACCTTTGGAGCAAAAGCGGGCTTCGTACCTGATCGGCGACACGCCGTTCCTGATGATGTCCTTCGGCGAACAGCCGACCGAGGCGCTCGAGCGCGCCCTCGACGCCCTGATCGCCGGCAACATCGAGCACCCTGCACGTGAACTGATGTGGGGTTCGCCGGGGACCCTGCTTGCCGCGCTGTTCCTGCACGAACGTACCGCGAAGCCGCGGTGGGCAGAGCTGTTCCGGTCGACCGCCGGCACGCTGTGGAGGGAGCTCGAGTGGTCACCCCGACACCGGTGCCACTACTGGACGCAGGACCTGTACGGCCGGCGGTCGACCTATCTCGACGGCGTGCATGGCTTCGTCGCCACGGCGTTGCCGCTGATCCGGGGTCGGCACCTGCTGGATGCCGAAGCATGGGATGCGTGGGAGGGCTGCATCGTCAATACGGTCCGGCGCACGGCGGACGTGCTCGGCCCGCACGCCAACTGGCGCCCCGAACTCGATGACACTTCCGGCGCGCAGAAGAAGCTGGTCCAGTTGTGCCACGGAGCGCCGGGCTTCGTCGTCTGCCTTGCCGGCCTGCCGGACGCGGCGCTCGACGACCTGCTGCTTGCCGCCGGGGAGACCGTCTGGTCGGCCGGCCCGCTGCTCAAGGGTTCCAACCTCTGCCACGGCACCGGAGGCAACGGCTACGCGCTGCTGAAGCTGTACGGGCGAACCGGCGACGCACGGTGGCTGGAACGCGCGCGGTCGTTCGCCATGCACGGCATCGCCCAGACCGACGAGGATGCGCGGCGCCATGGGCAGATGCGGTACTCGCTGTGGACAGGCGACCTCGGATTCGCCGTCTACCTGTGGGATTGCCTGCGCGCGGAAGCGCGGTTCCCGACGCTCGACGTCTTCCATGCCGACGGCAGCCACGCCGGGGCCTGAGCCGTTGCCCCGAAAGGGGAGCCGGACCGTCCTTCGCCGGCTCGCAGCCGGCGACCTGGACGCGTTCCAGGCCTACCGGCACGATGCCGAGGTCCAGCGCTATCAGGGTTGGCAGCCCCAGCAGGATTCCGACGCCTTGGCGTTCATCGAGGAAATGGCGATCGCCCCGCTTTTCCAGCGCGGCCAATGGGTTCAGATCGGCATAGCCGACGCCCGCAACGACGCGCTCATCGGGGACATCGGGATGCTGGTCGCCGCCGACGGGCAGTCCGCCGAGATCGGCTTCACGATCTGCCCGCCGTCGCAAGGTCGCGGGCTCGGCACGGACGCGGTTGGGCAGGCCATCCGGCTTCTGTTTGAATGCACGGCAGCAGCCCGGATCGTCGGCGTCACCGACTCGCGCAACTCGGCGTCGATCCGGTTGCTCGAGCGAGTGGGCATGCGACGCGATGCGACCCGGCACGTCGTATTCAATGCCGAGACCTGCCTCGAGCACACCTACGCCATTTCGCGGCATGATCACGGCTGCCGTCCTGATCGCGATGAGGTTCGAACGGAATAGCCGGCGCGCGCTGCCGCCGCGCCGTTGTCGATCGCACTCCCGCGAATCCGGTAGGCGGTTCCGCGGATCGTCCGCAGCAACCAACGAAAGGACCTGCCAGATGCTCAAGCTCCAGCCGCTCGATCCGAACGTACCGATCTTTCAGCAACTCGGCGCCGACGTCTCGCCGGCGATCCTGGTGAACGTCTTCCAGGTCGCGGAAAGCGACATTCCCGCCCTGCTCCAGGCATGGGAAGCGGACGCGAACTGGATGAAGCGGCAGCCCGGCTATATCTCGACGCAGCTGCATCGCGGCATCGCGGGCAGCACGGTGTTCCTGAACTACGCAGTGTGGGAGTCGGTGGCTCACTTCAGCGCGGCGTTCAGCCATCCCGAGTTCAGGAGCGCGCTGGACCGCTACCCCTCGACCGCCGTGGCATCGCCCCATCTCTTCACTCGCCTGACGGTGCCGAACCTGTGCGTCGGTCCGTAGGCCGGCTCGTCCGACCCCTCCGGCTGCAGCTCCGCCCGCACCAGCCCTGCCGAAGAACGCCACCCGTCCGCCGCTGCGGATTCCGATGCATTTCCACGGCCGGAGAAGCGTGGCATCCTTGAGCGGATCATCGTCGCCATCCGGGCGGACGCGCAGGCTGCCGTCGTCGCCCCCAACCATCCAAGCCGAGGAGATAGGCAATGTCGAGTGTCGGTTACCACGAACCCGTCGAGGAGCTGTCGGACGAAACGCGCGACATGCACCGGGCCATCGTTTCGTTGATGGAGGAGCTGGAAGCGGTCGACTGGTACAACCAGCGCGCCGACGCGTGCAGGGACAGCGAGCTCAAGGCGATCCTCCAGCACAATCGCGACGAGGAAAAGGAGCACGCCGCCATGGTGCTGGAGTGGATCCGGCGCAAGGACCCCTCGTTCTCCAAGGAACTGAAGGACTACCTGTTCACCGACAAGGCCATCGCGCACAAGTGACCCGGCGCCACCCGCCGATCGAAGCGGCGCCGATGGCGGACGGATTCGAGGGACCCCTGCAGATGGACATCGAGCAGTTCATGCGCGGCTACAAGGCGGCGTGGGAAGCGCGCGACGAGGCGCGCTTTTGCGCGCTGTTCACGCGCGACGGCATCTACCGCAATACCCCGTTCGCCGAGCAGCGGGGACACGAGCAGCTGGCGCAGTACTGGCAACGCGTCAAGCTCCAATCCGACATCCACGTCGGCTACGAGATCCTGGCGTCATCGCAGGACGGGGGAATCGCGCACTGGCATGTGACGTACCAGGTCGCCTCCGAGGAGCTGTTCCAGGTCTGGGCCCGATCCACGGGAACGAACGTCGTCGCGCGAACGCCGGGCGATCCGCTGCCGCGCATGGCGCTGGACGGGATCCTGCAGGCCCGGTTCGACGGCGACCGGTGCGCGGAATGCAGCATCTGGTGGCACAGCATGCCACTGACGCCGGGGCCATGAGCCCTAGACGCCGGGCGCCCATCCATTCCTCGATGCGAACCGAAAGGCCGCCGCGATTCCGGAAGGTCTCCAGCCGGTCGGGTTTCATCGCGGGCTGGACTCGGAGGACCGGCTGCCAGTTGGTGGTAGGCTAACGTCAGGGGCGGTGCTGGTGCTGCCGAGGTTGCCGGGTCGCGCCGGGCGGGTTGGCCGGACGCCGTCCGCCCGCCACGAACGCCCCGCCGGTCAACCTTCTTCGTCCCCCCGCCATGAATCGCCTGATCCCCCTGCTCGCGCTTGCCGTGTCCATCTTGACCGGGTGCGCAACGACCTGCGGCCCGGAGACGTTCTTCAAGCCGACCATGGTGGCGCCCGCAGGAACCCGAGCGACCGGCAACGACCGATACCTGTACGTGTTCGCCGGCACCGACGTCGTGCTGCGCGTCGCCGGGTGCGGCGCCGCACGGCGGGCGACGGACATGTCTCCGTCATTGGTCTGCATCGACGTGTGGGCGGACGAGGGCGTAACCGTCGCGTGGGTCGCCCCGCGCTTCCGTTTCCAGGCGCCGAACGGCGATCTGCTCGGCGAAAGCGTGCTGAACGACACCGCGCTCAGGTTTCCCGGCGGGCCCGACGCGACGGCGGCGGCGGTCACCGGCGGCATCATCTATTTCGAGAGCTGGAAACACGAGGTCGTGCAGGTGGAGCCGCCGGCGTTCTCGTCGGCCGATTTCACCCTGCAGCCCCCCGATCTCCTGATCAACGGCAGGCAGTGGCCGACGCTGAAGTTCCGGTTTCGGCAGGTGACCGAGGATGTCTGCCGCCTGCCGACGTGAGCCCTGCCGCCGGGGTGCACGCACATGACCGGGAGCATCGAGTTCTTCGACCGCCAGTTTCGTCGCCCGCCGACGGACGCTGCGCTTCAGCTCAACCCGTTCGAGGCGCAGGCGCTGCCGTACCTTCACGGCGACGTGCTCGATCTCGGCTGCGGCTTCGGGAACCTCGCGTTCGCCGCCGCCGCCAGTGGCTGCCGGGTCACCGCACTCGATGGCAGCCCCGCGGCCATCGACCACGTTCGAGCGCGCGCGGCGCGGGAGGCGGTTCCGGTCGCGGCCGCATTGGCGGATCTGCGCCACCACCGCATCGAGAGTGACTACGACTGCATCGTCGCGATCGGGCTCCTGATGTTCTTCGATTGCGCCACCGCCTCGAGATCGCTGCTGGACCTGCAGGCGCACGTTCGCCCCGGCGGCCTTGCGATCGTCAACGTCCTGGTCGAAGGCACGACGTACCTCGACATGTTCGACCCGCAGGACCACTGCCTGTTTTCGCCGACCGCGATGGACGAGCGCTTCGCAGGATGGGACATCGTGCACTCGGAGCTCAGCAGTCACGAGGCCCCCGCTTCCACGATCAAGCGGTTTTCCACGGTGATCGCGCGCAAGCCGCTGCCGGCGCAGGGGACCGGGACGCCCGACTCCCGATCCCCGCCAGCCGGCTCCGGCGGCCGCCGAACCGAACCATAGGGCGCCACCGCGCATGCATATTCTTCCCGTCTACGCATCCCTCCTCGCGCTGCTGTTCGTGCTGCTGAGCGTGCGCACCTTGCGCCTGCGTCACAGCCTGCGCATCGCCATTGGCGACGCCGGAAACGAACGGATGCTGCGCGCGATGCGCGTGCATTCGAATTTCGCGGAATACGTACCCGTTCTGCCTGCTCCTGGTCTACCTGGTGGAGGTGCGCGGCGCGCACGCGCTGCTCGTGCACGGACTTGGCTTGTGCCTGCTGGTGGGCCGTGCCGCGCACGCGTGGGGCGTCAGCCAGGCTCGCGAGAACTTCCGGTTTCGGGTCGCGGGCATGGCCATGACCTTCACGACGCTGCTGGTGTCTGCGGCCTACCTGCTGCTCGCGTCGACGGGGATCGTCCGCGGCTAGCGCCCGGGGGCCATGGAAGGCATACCGTCGAGGCAACGTCATGCGAACCGTCGTCTTCGGCACCATCGCGTACGCGCTGACCTTCTTCGGGACGAGCCTGGCGCTTGCCGGCCTGGGCATCTATCAGCATGCGGCGGGCGGGGCCAACCGGCTCGACAACTTCTTCATGGCCGCGTACTTCGTGTTTCTGGCGGGGACCGCGGGCACCGCCGGCTTCCTGCTCGTCACCGCGGCCTCGCCGGCCTGGCGTCGGCAGCGAATCGTGCAAGCGATGGTCATCGGCGCCGCGGCCAGCGTCGTCGCGATGTTGCTGTACGTCACCGGCATCGCGTCGCTGCCGCTGGCGCTCCTCCTGCCGTCGTCGACGCTGCGGGCCTGGCCCCGCGCCAGCGCCGCCGCGTTGTTCGCGACCCCCGGCGTCCTTACCGGTTTCGTTGCGATCGGCGTGGCGCGGCTGCGGGCCCGCCGCGACGCTGCCCGTCGACCATGAAGGGTCGCCCCGACCGGACCGCGGTGCCCGGGCGCACGGACCTGCCGTCGACCACGCCGCCCACGCTGTTCACCGCCGGGGACCTGCAAGCGCGCGAACTCGGCGAGAGCGACCTCCCGGCACTGCAGCGCTTCTTTGCCGCCAACCCCGAATACTTCGTGGCCGTGAACGGAGCGCCTCCGCGCGACGACGAGGCGCAGCGGGAGTTCGCGGACATGCCTCCGCCCGGCATGCCCTTCGCCCGGCGCTGGATGATCGGTTTCGTCGACGAGGCCGGGCACCTGGCCGCCATGGCGTCGATCCTGTCCGACTTCCTCGCCGCCGGCGTCTGGCATGTCGGCCTGTTCATCGTGGCGACGCCGCTGCACGGGACCGGCGCGTCGGGGGTGCTCTACCGGCGACTCGAGGACTGGATGACGGCCGGGGGCGCGCGCTGGATTCGCCTGGGCGCCGTGCTCGGCAACGGCAAGGCCGAGCGCTTCTGGGAAAAGGCCGGGTACGTCGAGGTCCGCCGGCGGCCGGGCGTGCCCATCGGCGAGCGGACCTGCGTCGTTCGGGTGTTCGTGAAGCCGCTGGGCGGCGCGACGCAGGACGAGTACCTGCGTCTGGTCGGGCGCGACCGGCCGGACTCGACGCTGCCATGAAAGTGCGCTCCAATGCCGGCAGCATGCTGCGGTGGTTCACGCCCGTCCGCACCGGAACCGAAGTCGACCTGGCCTGCAGTGTCGGCGGTTGCCTGCCGGGCGGCTTCGAGAGGATGGCGCCCGGCGGCGACACCGCAGACCCGATCGAGGAACGGCATCGCATGAGCACACGTCAACGATCCCTCGCCCTCTCGCTGGTCCTGGTTGCGCTGGCGAGCGCCGGCTGCACCACCAGGGCCTGGTACGAGGCAACCAGAGTCCACGCCCAGAACGAATGCCGGCGCCAGCCGTCCGGCGAAAGCGAATCGTGCCTGTCTCGCGTCAATGCGATGACCTACGACGATTACGAGCGGCAGCGCTCGGGCGGGAAGCCGTAGAATCCGGGCATCGGGAGGGTTCGACGATGCGATGCATTCGGGCGCTGGGTGTTGCCCTGGCGGCGTGGTCCGTGGCCTTCGCCGCCGCGGCGGCCGAGATCAAGGTGTTGACGGCGGGGGCGTTCAAGCCGGTCGTGATGGCGCTGGTGCCGGAATTCGAGCGGCAGACGGGCCACAAGGTCACCGTCGACAACGACACCGCGGGGGCGCTGGCCCGGCGCATCGCCGGCGGCGAGGCCTTCGACCTCGTGGTGCTGACGCCGGCCGGCGTCGAGCAGCTGACGACCGACGGCAAGGTGGTCGCCGGTTCGTCGAGGCGCCTGGCGCGCGTCGGCATCGGGGTCGCCGTCAAGCGCGGCGCCCCGGCGCCCGACATCGGCACCGTGGCCGCATTCCAGCAGGCGCTGCTGGACGCCCGCGCGGTGGCGTACATCGATCCCGCGGCCGGCGGCTCGAGCGGCATCTACCTCTCGCAGCTGTTCGAGAAGATGGGCATCGCGGCCCGGATCAAGCCGAAGGCGGTGCTCGTCCCGGGCGGCCTCGTCGCGCAGCGTGTCGTCAACGGCGAAGCCGACCTCGCCATCCACCAGATCAGCGAGATCCTCGCCGTGCCCGGCGCGACCCTCGTGGGCCCGATTCCGGCGGAGATCCAGAACTACACGGTGTACGCCGGCGGCGTGGCGACGGCAACGCGCGACGCGGACGCCGCGCAGGCATTCCTGGCGCTGCTCGGGAGTGCCGGCGCGCAGGCGGTGCTGAAGGACAAGGGCATGGAGGCGCCGTGACCTCGCCGGTCGGAGGTTTCGGCAAATCCGGCGCCCGTTGTCCAAAGGGTAGACGGAGCAGGCCGCCCGCCACCGAAATCGCCGAATGAGCGGAACGATCATCCTCGTCAACGGCGCGTCGAGTTCCGGGAAGTCGACGCTTTGCCGGGCGCTCCAGGCACGCCTCGAAGCGCCGTTCTGGCACGTCTCGATCGATCACCTGCGCGCCGCCGGCGTGCTTCCCGCGGAGCGCATCGACCGTGGGGAGTTCTCCTGGCCGGACCTGCGGCCCGCTTTCTTCGAGGGCTTCCATCGTTGCCTGCCCGCCCTCGCCGGGGCCGGCAACAACCTGCTGGTCGAGCACATCGTCGAGACCGCGGAGTGGATGTCCCGCCTGCTGCAGCTGCTCGAGCCGTTCGACGTGTTCCATGTCGGCCTGCACTGCCCGCTCGTGGAGCTCGAGCGACGCGAACGGCAGCGCGGGGACCGCCGCGCCGGCGAGGCCCGCCAGGACCACGCGGTGGTCCACACTTTCGGGATCTACGACCTGGAGCTCGACTCGACGCAACCTCTCGACGACAACGTGACCGCGGTGCGTTCGGCATGGCGGTCGCGAATGCGGCCGGGCGCGTTCGGACGGATGCGGGCCGCCGCGGCCCGGACCTCGACATGACGCGAAGCACGACGCTCTCACGGATGACGGGATACGTCTGGGCTTCGCCGTGCTCGCTGGTCGGGCCTGCTGCTGGCGTTTCCCGCGGTCCTTCTCGGTGCCCGGCCCCGGCGGGTGCGCGGCGTGATCGAGGTCGCAGCCGCGTCGCCGCAAGCGCGGCTTCCCGCGCTGCTGCGCGCGCTGCCGTTTCGCGCCATCACCTTCGGTCACGTCGTCATCGGCACCTGCACCACCGAGCTCGACCGCCTGCGCGACCACGAGCACCAACACGTGCGGCAATACGAGCTGTGGGGGCCGTTCTTCTTCGTCGCGTATCCTCTCTCGAGCCTCGTGCAGTGGGCGAGGGGCAACCATCCGTACCTGCACAACCGCTTCGAAGTGCAGGCGCGGGCGAAATGCGTCGCGCTTGATGCCGCGCGCGCCGCGCAGGCGCGAAGCTCGTTGCCCCGATGAGCGGCCGGCTGCGCGACCACCTCGGTTGCGAACGCCGATCCATGGGGCTATCGTTTCATCGACGCTTCGGGTCGCCGCACGCGTCGAATGTTCGTCACGGAGATTGAACATGTGGAAGTCATGGGTGCCATCGGTCCTGCTGTTCGCACTCGCGGTGCCGGCCGCTCACGCCGCCGACAACATGAAGGCATTCCCGGCCGCCGAGCCCGGAATGGCTCGATTCGTCCTGGAAGTGCCGAAGCAGGATGACGAGTCCGCGCTGAAGGTCGAGCTGATCGTCGGCAAGACGGTGCAGACAGACGACCAGAACCGCCATTTCTTCGGCGGCAGGATCGAAACGGAAACGATCAAGGGATGGGGCTTCCCGCGCTACATCGTGCGCAAGCTCGGGCCGATGGCGGGCACGCTGATGGCCGTCGACCCGAACGCGCCGAAGGTGTCGCGGTTCGTCACGCTGGGCGGCGACCCGTACCTCATCCGGTACAACAGCCGCCTGCCGGTCGTCGTCTATGCGCCCGAAGGCGCCCAGGTGCGCTACCGGATCTGGGCCGCCGGGGCCGAGACGAGGGCCATGGAGAAGGGCTGAGGCGAGGCGCCGGTTCGTCGACGGGCATGGCGGGCGGGCCTCGAAAGGGCTCCGCCGTTTTCGGTCAAGCGCATGACCGAGGGCGGCGGGTTCCGCGTTGGTGGAGGATCAGATGAGCGCGAAACTGGTTCCGGTCCTGGTTCTGGCAGCGATGCTTGCCGGCTGCGCGGCAACCGGCCCGCGATACGCAGAGACCGCGGCCAGCTCCACCAGCGTCCCGGACGAGGCTTCGCGCCTTGTCGTGTACCGGTCGGCGGCACACCGTCAGTACGCAGGAGCCGCTGCCGAGGTGAAGCTCGAGGGAACCGCGCTCGGCAGTTGCGACTACGAAGGCTTTGCGACGTTCGACGTGCCTGCGGGAATCCACGTCCTCGGAATCGACGCCGCGAGCACGATCGGAAAGTGCGAGATCACCATCGACGTCAGCGGGGGCAACCGTTACTACTACGAGATATCTCCCAGGGTCGAACACTACGTCGCCAGCATGCCGGGGCTGGTCATCAGCGCGTTCGGCCCCGTCGGATTCATCGTTGGGGTCATCACGACGCTCGTCGGGCAGTCCTCGGAAGCTGCGAGAACAGCATGTGGCGGGCCGTTCTCCATTGCGCCGGTCAGCGAGGATGTCGCGCTTCTGGCGCTCCCGGCCTTGCGCAAGTCAAATTGAACTCGACCATCGGGAGCCGCGGGATGATCTTCGAGCAGATAGCCACCGGCGGCTGCCAGTCGTACCTCGTCGGCTGCGCGGACACGTGCGTGGCGGCGCTGATCGACCCCGAACTCAGCCAGATCGACCACTACCTCGCGCTCGCCGCCCGCGACGGGCTGCGCATCCACTACGTGATCGACACGCACACCCATGCCGATCACTTTTCCGCGACCCGGCAGCTCGCGCGGCAGCTCGGCGTCCCGGTGGTCATGCATCGGGCCAGTCCGGCGCCGTTCGTCGACATGCGGGTCGGCGACGGCGAGATGATCGCGGTGGGAAAGCTGCGGCTGCAGGTGCTCCACACGCCGGGCCACACCGCCGACTCGATGTGCCTTCTGGTCGAGGACCGGCTGTTCACCGGCGACACGCTGCTCTTCGGCGCGGCCGGGCGCACCGACCTGCCGACCGGCGATCCGAACGCGCTGTTCGACAGCCTGTTCGATCGCGTGCTGAAGCTCGATCCGGGGCTGTGGATCTTCCCGGCGCACGACTACAAGGGCCGCCAGGCTTCGACGATCGGGCACGAACTCGCGAACAATCCGCGCCTGCAGAAGCGGGAGCGTGCCGCGTTCGTGGCGATGATGAACAGCCTCAACCTCTCGATGCCGACGCACATCACCGAGGCCTTGCGCACCAACATGAGCGGAGGCAAGGCCGTCGCGCAGCTGCTCGCCGAGGCCGCCGCTGCGGTTCCCTTCATGTCGCTCGCGGAACTCAAGGCGCGCGTCGATTCGGCAGACGCCGACCTGATCGTGCTGGACGTGCGCGAGCGCGATGCGTACGAGGCCGGCCACGTCCCCGGCGCCCGACTGCTGCCGCGCGGCCAGCTCGAGCTGCGCGTCAACGAGGAACTGCCCGACCCCACCCGCCGCATCCTCGCCTGCTGCGAACTCGGACAGGTCTCGACGCTGGCGGCATTCACGTTGCGCCAGATGGGGTTTCCCTACACCGTGGCGCTGGACGGCGGGATGAAGGCCTGGCGCGAAGCGGGCTACCCGGTGAAGCCGGGCCGGGACGCGTGACGTGGCCAGGAAATCGTTTCCCCTGGCGAAGGTCTACGGCTTGCTCGAGCCGGGACCGGTGGTCATGGTCACGACCGCCCGTGGCGGGCGGCCGAACGTCATGCCCATGTCGTGGCACACGATGCTCGAGTTCGAGCCTCCGCTCGTGGGGATCGTGATCAGCAACCGCAACTACAGCTTCGGGCTGTTGAAGGCCACCAGGGAATGCGTGATCGGCATTCCAACGGTGGAGATCGCCGGGAAGGTCGTGGCATGCGGCAACACGTCGGGGGCCAAGGTGGACAAGTTCCGGGAATTCGGTCTCACGCCCAAGCCAGCTTCGCTGGTCGGCGCGCCGTTGATCGAGGAGTGCCATGCGAATCTCGAGTGCCGGGTGGCCGACACCAGGATGGTGGCCAGGTATTGCCTGTTCGTCGTCGAGGTGGTCAAGGCATGGATCAACCCCGCGATCAGGAACCCGCGGACGATTCATCATCTCGGCCAGGGCAACTTCATGATCGCCGGCGAGCGGATCAAGCTGAAGTCGAAGATGCGATAGCGGCCGCCGGGCAGGGCGCTCCCGGGTGCCGAACACAAACCCGCCCGGTCGAGGCATGATGGCGGCTGATCCCGGCGCCGCGCGGCGTCGGCGGGACCCGCCGGTGGCGAACGGCCGGTGATTCCAGCGTGGAGGCATCGGATGCGCACATGGGACCAGGAAATCGAGCGCCGTCTGCAGGAGGCGGCCGAGTCCGGCGAACTCGGTCGGGCCAAGGGCTACGGCAAGCCGCTGTCCGACGACCCGGGCTGGAATTCGACGCCCGACGCGCTGCGGATGCCGATGAAGATCCTCAAGGACGCAGGGGTGCCTCCGCCCGAGATTGCGCTGTTCCAGCAGCGGGCGCGCCTGCGCGCGGCGGTCGACGCAGCCGCCGACCCCGACGAGCGCAAGAGGCTCCAGCTCGAGCTCTCCCAGCTCGAGCAGATGCTGGCGCTGCGCCTCGAGTCGTTGCGCATCTTCGCAAGCAGCTGAGTCCGGCCGCCCGGCCGGCAACCCCTTTGCCCCCGCCCGCCCGCGAAAAGATCGCTTCGACGATGGACGCCGGATGCCCCTGCTGCGGCGCGACAGCCGCCCGCCGCGCGGCCCTCCGCCGCGTCGCCGGCCTGGCGATCGTCGCGCTCGCGACTCCCGTCGCGGCACGGGCGCCGGCCGCTGAAATCGCCCAGCCAAGCTCGCCGGGCCGCGAGGCCTTCATGGAGCGCGCGTTCGAAATGCGCCGCCGCGCGGTCGAGAGCGGCGACCAGCCCTACGGCGCCGTCATCGTCCGGCAGGGCCGGATCGTCGGCGAGGGCGTGAGCGCGGTCGTGACCGCCAACGATCCGACCGCCCACGCGGAGATGCAGGCGATCCGGGACGCCGCGCAACGGCTCGGCACGCGCGACCTCTCCGGCTGCGAGATGTACGGAACGGCGCGCGCCTGCCCGATGTGCGAGGCGGGCGCCTACTGGGCGCGCATCGCCCGGATGTACCACGGCGCGTCGATCGCCGACGCCGGGGTGCCCCGGTTGCCCTAGCCGGGATTAGTGGAACACGTCTAGACCGTTGGCCCCACAATGGGCCATGCGCGCCGGGAGTCCCGGTCGCGTACGGATATCCATGACGCCCCCGCCAGCCAAGACCAAGCCCCGCAAGCGACCGCGCACCTCGGACCTCCGCGGCGCGGCGCAACTTGCAACGCACGCCACCGTGGGCGTCACGCACATCGCCGAGGGCGTGCACCAGTCGGTATGGAGCACGCTCGGCTTTCCGGGCGGCAATGCGCCGGGGCGGGCCGGCGGCATCACCGGCCTCGTCTACCGCAGCGTCCGCGGGGTCGCGCACTTGCTCGGCAAAGGCATCGACGCGACGCTGACCAGGCTGCACCCCCTGCTCGACGCGGCCGAGTCCCACCTCCCCGGAACGCCGCAGCGCGAAGCCATCCTCGCCGCGCTGAATGGCGTCGTCGGGCACCATCTGGCCGCCACCCACAATCCGCTCGCGATCCGGATGAGCGTGCGCTACCGCGGCGAGCCGCTCGACTGGCAGGCGCTGCCGCCGATGCCCGACGCCACGGGGAAGGTGCTGCTGCTGATCCACGGCCTGTGCATGAACGACCTCGTCTGGCACGCGGAACATGAGGGGCAGGTGGTCGACCACGGCGAAGCGCTGGCGTCGGCGCTGGGCTACACGCCGCTCTACCTGCGCTACAACACGGGCCTGCACACTTCGCTGAACGGGCGGGCGCTTTCGGCCCTGCTCGAAGAGCTGGTCGCGCACTGGCCGGTGCCGATCGAGGATCTGACGGTCGTCGTCCACAGCATGGGCGGATTGGTGATCCGCAGCGCGTGCCATTGCGCGAAGCAGGACGCCCTGCGCTGGCCGAGCCGCCTGAAGAACATCGTGTTCCTCGGCACGCCGCATCACGGCGCGCCGCTCGAACGGGCCGGCAACCGCGTCGACGTCCTCCTGGGGAGCACGCCGTGGACCGCGCCCTTCGCCAGGCTAGGACACCTGCGCAGTGCCGGCATCACCGACCTTCGGTACGGGCACATCGTCGACGAGGACTGGCAGGGCCACCACCGGTTCCATCGCAAGCCCGATGATCGCCGGATCGTGCCCCTTCCCGAAGGTGTCGCATGCTACGCGGTGGCCGCAACGCTGGCGGCGCGACGAGGGCACCTGGCGGATCGCCTGCTGGGCGACGGGCTGGTGCCGCTGGCGAGCGCGCTGGGCCACCACGACGACCCGCGGCGGACGCTGGCGTTTCCGAAGACATCCCGGTGGATCGTCTACCGGACGAGCCACCTGGGCCTCCTGAGCAGCCCCGCGGTGTCGCGCCAGATCGTGCACTGGCTGGCGGCGCGACCGATCCCGGGGACCGCTCCGGTCCCCGGTTGACCGACGAGACCTGCCTAGTCCGCGTCGAACGGCGAGGTCGCGGGGTTGCTGTTGGTGATCGTCACGTCCGTCTGACAGACCACCTGCGAGAACAGGTACTGCCCGCTGTTGCCCTGAAGGAACAGGCCGAACCGGTAGGTCGAGCCGGCCGCGAGAGCGAGCGGCGGCGCGGACACCGAAAATCCGGCCACCGTGCCCTGGTCAGCCCAGGCGATGCCCGAGAACTGGGTCACCTGCCACTCACCGACGAAATTCCAGGTCGCGCCCGCGTCGGTCGAGTATCTCCACCAACCCTGGAGCCACGAGCCGCCGGAAGTTGCCGGAGTTCCCCACGCTTTGCCGTCGAAGTGCGCGGTGCGCGGCCAGGTTGCGGCAGGAAGGTCGTCGGTCACGCAGAACATCGCGCCTCCTCCGGCCCCGATCGTGACATTGGTGGCGCGGGCTTCCTTATGCAGCGTCACCGGCGTCAGCGCCTTGCCCAGGCGGTTCATGAAGACCGCCATCGACAGCCGCGTCACCGGATCGGCCGGGCAGTACGTCGTCGTGGACGTGCAGCCGAGCGTGATCCCGCGATTCTTCAGCCACTCGACGTTCGGACAGAAGCTGCTGGTGTCTTCCACGTCGGTGAAGCCGACGCAGGGCAATGCGATCGCCGGTCCGGCGGACAGGCCGAGTGCCAGCAGCGTGGCGACATGCAGGAGTCGGTTTCGCATGATTCTCTCCCTTCACTTTCTTGGTTCGCTTTCGACGGCAGCTTGAACGTCCGGTCGCCGCCCATGAATGCTTCGTCGCCGGGGCGACGAAAGCTGCGCGGACGCTTCCACTCGAAGTCGATTCGGGCCTTCAGTGGCACGGGGGCGAAGAATCGACATCGCGGCATCAATCAGCGTCGAACGGGGAAATCGCCGGGTTGCTGCTGTTGATCGTCACGTCTACTTCGCACCCGAACGAAGAGAAGTTGTACGGTCCGCCCATGGCGCTGACATGCACACCGAACCGATAGGTCGAGCCGGCCGCGACATCCATTGCCGGTGCCAGCACCGGGAAGCCGACCACCTGGCCGGAATCAGCCCAGTCGCGCCCGAAGAACTGGGTCACATAGGGAGTGCCGACGAAATTCCAGGTCGCGCCCGCATCGGTCGAATACTTCCACCAGCCCGCGAGCCATGACGGCCCACTGCTCGGGGTCGCCCAGACCGAGCCGATGAATCGAGCGGTGCGCGGAAAGGTCGCAGGAGGAAGGTCGTCGGTGACGCAGTACATCGCCCCTGTCGGGGAGACCGAGACAGTTGTGGTGAGCCAGGAGCCCTTGTGCAGCGACACCGGCGTCAGTACCTTGCCGAGGCGGTTCATGAACACCGCCATCGACAGGCGCGTGACCGGATCGGCCGGGCAGTACATCGTCGTGGAGGTGCACCCGAGCGTTATCGCACGGTTCTTCAGCCACTCGACGTTCGGACAGAAAGCGCTGGTGTCCTCGACGTCGGTGAAGCCGGCGCAGGGCAGAGCTACGGCCGGTCCGGCGGACAGGCCGAGCGCCAGCAGCGTCGCGACATACAGGAATCGGTTGCGCATGATGCCTCCTTGCTCATCGGTGAACTGACGAGGGCAAGGAAGGACGCCCGACCTTGGACGGCGTGGTCGGCGCGCCTTCGCGCGCCCCCGCCTCGATTTCATTGTCCGCGCGGGCCGCATGCGCCCCGTTGACCGCGATCAAGGGACAAATGGAATGTCGATGCCGGAGGCTGCGGCGAATTGCCGCCGGAACTGCCGGCGCGCGTGTCGCCGCGAAGCGCTTGCCGACCGGCCAAGCTCGCCCTAGCATCGCGGGATGCCGCGTTCAGGGCGGCGCCGACGACAGGAAACGCCATGAAGCCTTTCGCCCCCATCCAGGCCGACCAGGTCCCGGCCAAGTCCGGCTCGTCGTATCCCGAGCCATTCAGGAGCCGCATGGGCGCCGGGGACTGGCGCGCGCTCGGGGACCACTTCGGCCTGACGCAGTTCGGGTTCAATCTCGAGGCGCTCGAACCCGGCGCGCAGTCGTCGGTGCGGCACTGGCACACGCTGGCGGACGAGTTCGTTTACATGCTCGAAGGCGAGCTCGTGCTGCGCGCCGACGACGGCGAGCACACGCTTCGCCCCGGCATGTGCGTGGGGTTCAAGGCCGGCGACCGCAATGCGCACCATCTCGTCAATCGCAGCGACCGCGCGGCCCGGTTCCTGGTCGTCGGCACGCGCGTGCCCGGCGACCATGCCCACTACCCCGACGACGACCTCGCGTGGTTCCGCACCGAGGCGGGCACGGTCGCCGTACACAAGGACGGAACGCCTTGGCCGAAGGGCTGAGGTCGACTCGATGCGGGCCGGCCCGCTCCCGCCCTCACCCCTGACGGCAGCACTGCCCTGGAGATCCACGATGGCGCCTCTGCAGATCGTCGAAGCCCAGGTCGACGCCTACAACCGGCGCGATCTCGCCGCCTTCGTCGCGTTGTACAGCGACGACGTCGAGGTATTCCGGCTGCCGTCGACGACGCCGGGACTGACGGGCAAGGCCGCATTCACGGAGTTCTACCGGACGGAACGATTCAATCGCCCCGGCCTGCACGCCGAGATCGTCAACAGGATCGTCCTCGGCAACAAGGTGATCGACCACGAGCGCATCCGCGGCGTCCGCGCGGAACCGTTCGAGATCGTCGTCGCCTACGAGGTGCTCGGGCCGTCGATCCGCCGCGTCTGGTCGCTCGCGCCGGAATGACGATCGCGAACGACGAGGCGGCATGCGGCCGCCACGCGCGGGAGGACAGGACATGACCTTCGACGAATTCATCGCCACGGCCTGGAACGACCACGGCGACCATCCGCAGGCGGTGGCGGACCGGCTGGCGGCGTCGTTCGACCTCGTCACCGCACCCGCGCAGATCGTGCCGTATGCGCGCCTGCTCGGGCACGTCTGGGGCGAGCACCTCGGGCAATGGCAGCGCGGCGTCGAGCTGATCGAATCGCTGCGGCGGGTGCCGGCGTTCGACGGCGGCAGCGATGCCTCGGGCGCCATCGCGCGCAACGTGGCCGCGCTGCGCTACGCCGGCGGCGACGCATCGGCGCTCGCCGGGCTGGCCGACGACGACCGCGCCGCGGTGCTGGCGCTGGCCGCGGCCGCGCTGGCCGGTCGCAACGAGTTCGACCGCGCGCTGGCCGCGTACGCCGAGGCCTGCCGGCGCGTCGACGGCGCCGCGCTGCCGCCAGGCTCGCCGGCGATCAGGGCCCTGGCGGTGGCCGGCAACAACCTCGCCGCCGCGCTCGAGGAAAAGCGCGACCGCACCGCCGCGGAGGCCGCCGGCATGGTGCAGGCCGCCGAGGGCGGACTCCGCTACTGGACCCTCGCCGGCACCTGGCTGGAGGAGGAGCGCGCGCAGCACCGGCTGGCGCGCAGCCTGCTTGCCGCCGGAGAGCCCGTCCGGGCCGTCGCCGCTGCGCAGGCGTGCGTCGATGTCTGTGCGCGCAACGATGCCCCCGCGTTCGAGCGCTTCTTCGGGCACGCGGCACTCGCGCTCGCGCAGCGCGCCGCCGGCGACCGGAACGGCTTCCTGACGGCCCGGCACGACGCGCTCGAATGGCACCGGAACGTCCCGCCGGAAGACCGGACGTGGTGCGAGCCCGACCTGTCCGCGCTCGCGGACTGACGCCGCCGTGGCGCGAAACCCATCGCCGATGCAACTGGTCTGGCCCGCCGCGGCGCACCTCGGCAGCTACGTCGATGCACTGACCCGCGGCTGGTCCGCCGACAACGTCCGCGGCGAGGCCGCCGCGCGCGAGGAACTGGAGCGGATCGCGATCGACGCCGCCGGCTTTCTCGCGAGTTGCGTGGACCGGGAAGCGAAAGGCGCTCCGGTCGAGCTGCCGGACGGCTCGTACGCGCAGCGCATCCCGGGCTTCCGGCGCTGGCTGTGGGACGGCGAGTTCTGCGGCAGCATCGGCCTGCGCTGGCAGCGCGGCACGACGGACCTGCCGCCGCACTGCCTCGGCCACATCGGGTACGCCGTCGTGCCGTGGAAGCAGGGGCGCGGCTACGCAACGCTGGCGCTGCGCGACACCCTGCCCGCCGCGCGCGCCGAAGGTCTCGCCTTCGTCGAGCTGACGACGGACCCGGCCAACATCCCCTCGCAGCGCGTGATCGAGAAGAACGGCGGCGTGCTGGTCGAGCGGTTCGTCAAGCCGCCGCAATACGGGAACGCCGAAGGGCTGCGCTACCGGATCGCGCTGGAGTGACATGCGGATGCCCGACGACATCCTCGTCTTCTTCGAGCGCTATCGCGAGGCGTTCGACCGCCTCGACGGCGACGCCGTCGCGCGCCTCTACTGCGTGCCGTCGGGCATCGTCTCGGATCGCGGGTACACGCACTGGACTGCCTTCGAGCCGATCCGCGACAACATGGCCGCGCTGTGCGACCTGTACCGCGACCACGGCTTCGCCTCGACCAGCTTCGTGCCGGCGGCGTTCATCGACCAGGGCCCGGACCGCGCGGTGGCGGATCTCGCCTGGACCGTCCGGCGCACCGGCGGACAGCCGCCATGGCGATTCCATACGACGTACAACCTGGTGCGGACGGCAGAGGGCTGGCGGGTCCTCCTGTGCACCGCCTACGAGGAGAAGCGACTCGATGCCCCGGAATCGGCCTGAACCGGAGCAAAGCGCGGTCGCGATCGGCATCCGCCGCGTCGAGGCCGGCGACGTCGGCGTGCTCGACGGCCTGTGCACGCTGCTGCGCCAGAGCGTCGACCAGGGGGCCTCGGTGGGCTTCCTCGCGCCGCTGAGCCGGGCGACGGCGCTTGCGTACTGGACGCGCACCGTCGGCGCGCTCGGCCCGGAGCTCGCGCTGTGGGTCGCGGAAGACCGCGGTCGCGTCGTCGGATCGGTGCAGCTCGCGCCGTGCGGCAAGGAGAATGGCCGCCATCGCGCCGAGGTGCAGAAGCTGTTCGTGCTCCCCGGGCACCGCGGGCAGGGGATCGCGACGCGGCTGATGGACGCGCTGGAGGCCTGCGCGCGCGCCGACGGCCGCACGCTGCTGGTGCTGGACACCGAGGCCGGCTCGGGCGCGGAAGGGTTCTACCGCGCGCTCGGCTGGCAGCGCGTCGGCGAAGTGCCCGACTACGCGGCGAGTCCTCGCGGCGAGCTGCACGCCACCGCGATCCACTTCAAGCGGATGTCCCCCTGACCGGGGATCGCGCGCCGCGCGGCGCCGCGCCGTCGCCCTGCGCGCCGTGCGCTGCGGCGCGATCGGCACCCGCCGGGCGCCTTCCCGGCCCGCTCTCCCCGTCCTCTTTCCTCGGCGAGTCGGCCGGAGTATCGTCGGGGCCCGGCGGCGTCCCGCCGCCAACGAATTCGGAGAGTGGCCATGGCTGACAGGAAGATCATCGCGGTCGTCGGCGCGACCGGGGCGCAGGGCGGCGGGCTGGTCCGCGCGATCCTTGCCGATCCCGCCGGCGGTTTCGCGGTCCGCGCAATCACCCGCGACGTCGATTCCGACAAGGCGCGCGAGCTCGCGCGTCTCGGCGCCGAAGTCGTCGCCGCCGACGTCGACGACGAGGCGAGCCTCACCCGGGCGCTGCAGGGCGCGTACGGCGCGTACTTCGTCACGTTCTTCTGGGCCCACTTCTCGCCGGACAAGGAGAAGGCCGAGGTGGCCAACATGGCGCGTGCCGCGAAGGCGGCGGGCATCAGGCACGCGATCTGGTCGACGCTCGAGGACACGCGCCGCTGGATTCCGCTGGCGGACACCCGGATGCCGACGCTGATGGAGAAGTACAAGGTCCCGCACTTCGACGCCAAGGGCGAGTCGGACAAGCTGTTCACCGAGCACGGCGTGCCGACGACCTTCCTGCTCACGTCGTTCTACTGGGACAACCTCATCCATTTCGGCATGGGACCGAAGAAAGGCCCGGACGGCCGGCTCGCGTTCACCCTGCCGACGGGCGACGCGAAGATGCCGGGGATGTCCGCTGAGGACATCGGCCGCTGCGCGTACGGCGTGTTCAAGGCCGGGACGAAATACATCGGCAAGACCGTGGGCATCGCCGGCGAGCACCTGACCGGAGCCCAGATGGCCGCCGCGCTGGGTCGCGCGCTGGGCCAGCCGGTCGCGTACAACGCCGTTTCGCCCGACGTCTACCGCGGCTTCGGCTTCCCCGGTGCCGACGACCTCGGCAACATGTTCCAGTTCTACCGCGATTTCGAGGCCGACTTCTGCGCCGCGCGGAATCTTGACGAATCGCGCGCGCTCAATCCGTCGCTGCAGACCTTCGCCGCGTGGCTCGACGCCAACAAGGGCCGCATTCCGCTGGAATGACGCCCGCCGGCACGGACGCGCCCGGCACCGCGCTGGACTGGGACGTCCGCGACGACGTCCCGGAGCTCGAGGGCCGCCTCGTCGACCACGGCCTGGGCGAGGCGAACGACGCCGCGGCGCCGCTCCACGAAGTGCGGCGGTTGTCGTGCTTCGCCCGCCTGCCTTCGGGCGCGGTGGTCGGCGGCGCGGTCGGCCGCACCTGGGGCGAGTGCTGCGAACTGCAGCAGCTGTGGGTCGACCCGGCTCACCGCAGGCGCGGCGTCGGCGCGCGGCTGGTCCGGATGTTCGAGGAGCGCGCAGCCTCGCGCGGCTGCCGCACGTACTTTCTCGAAACGTTCAGCTTCCAGGCCCCGGCGTTCTACGAATCGCTGGGCTACCGTCGCGCGACCGAGTTCCGCGGCTTCCCGCACGGCATCGTCAAGTACGTGATGGTGCGGGGTCCGAGTCCGACGGACGGGTCGCCACGGTCGCCGGCAGGCAGTCTCGCGCCCCCGCCAGCGGGCTAGAATGGGCGATCGTCCCCCCGTGCCGATCATGAGCGCCCGCCTCCTCGTCGCCGCCTTAGCCTTCGCGCTCGCCCCGCTCCCGGCCCTCGCGGCCCCGTACAAGTGCCTGATCGACGGCAAGACCACGTACCAGGACCGGCCGTGCGATCCCGACAACAGGGACAAGGGGAAGATGACGTCGAGCGGGGTGCAATCGACGAACAACCAGACGCTGTCCGGCACGACCGTCGTGTCGCGGGAGGAGAACCAGCGCCGGGCGGCCATCGCCAAGAACGAGATGGTTCCGCTGGCCCGCGAGGCGTTCGGCGCGATGGTGGCCGGCAACATGTACGCCTGGCGGGACATGCTGTGCCCGCGGGTGAAGCAGCAGTTCCAGCGCGGCCTCGCGGACATGACCCGGACGCAGGGTGCCAGCTACGCCAAGCGCAAGGTCGAGCTCGTCAAGGTGACCGACGTCGGCAGCGAAGGGGTCACCTTTCTCGCGTCGGAGGCGGACCCCGCCGCCGGGCAGCGCTCGCTGCGCGTGCACTTCGACTGGTACGACGGGCGGCCCTGCCTCACGCACATCGACGAATTCGGCGGCGAGACCCGCAAGCGCTAGCGCATCGGGGCGCGCGGTGACGGCGCGGCCGCATGCCGTTGCGCGCCGGCGTCAGGGAATCACTTCCTCGCGCCCGGCGAGGTGCTTCAGCTGGCCGGCGCGCTTCTCGTGCAGCAGGCTGATGTCGGCGGCCTCGATGGCGTGCAGCAGCTCCGCCGCCTCGAGCAGCCGGGGCGCGCTGATGTAGCTCGCCCCCGCCGCATACAGCGTCTCGACGTCGGAAAGATTCTCGGCGTGGACGATGATCTTGGCGTCCGGGTTGAGTTCGTGCAGCTGCTGCAGCAGCCGCCGGTTGCTGGCGCCCTTGAGCAGCATGTCGGGCAGCGAGCAGATGATGATCTCCGCCTTCGCGAGGCCGGCGTGCAGCAGCGTGTCGCGCTGGCTGATGTCGCCGTAGATGACGTGCACGCCACGCTCGCGCAGCCGCTCGATGACGACGGGGTTGAAGTCGATCACCCACAGGTCGTCGAGCAGGTGCGGGCTGCGCCGCCGGATTTCCTCGAGCAGCGAGCTCGCGGTCCAGGAGAAGCCGAGCAGGAAGATCCGCCCGTGCCTGCCGGGCGCCTCGGCGTCTTCCTTCGTCGCCTTGAGGTCGCGCAGCCCAAGCCCGGTCAGCACCCGGGACGCCTTCGGCAGGATCGCCTCGCTGCGCCCGATCGCGTAGGTCGACCCGATCGCCAGGAAGGCAAATGCGAACGCGACGATGCCCATGGTCTGATCCGAGACGTCCCCGGACGCCTTCCCCAGGGCCAGCAGCACCAGCGAGAGCTCGCTGATCTGGCACAGGTTCAGCGCAGGCAGGAAGCTGACCCGGTGGCCGAGCCGCATCGAATGCAGCGCCGGCACGACCGTCACCATCCGGCTCAGGACGACGAAGGCGCTGACCGCCAGCGTCCACAGCGCGATGCTCCACGTCGGCACCGGAATCGTCATGCCCAGGCCGACGAAGAACAGCGTGACGAAGAAGTCGCGCAGGCTGGTGACCTTGGCGATGACGTCGAGCGTGTAGGGAAACGTCGACACCATCACCCCCGCGATCAGCGCGCCCATCTCCGGCGACAGGCCGAGATAGCGCGCGAAGCCGGCCAGCGCGAAGCACCAGGCGAGCGCGCCGACCAGCACCAGCTCCGGCTGCCGCGCGACGAACTTGAAGATCGGCGGCAGCACGAAGCGGCTGAAGACGTAACCCACGCCGACCAGCAGCGCGACCTTCAGCGTCGCGAGGCCGAACCCGAGCAGCGCCGGGTTCTTGAGGTCGGGCTGGATCGCGAGGAACAGGATGACGAACAGATCCTGCAGCACCAGCACGCCGAGCGTCACGCGACCGACCAGCGTGTCGAGCTCCCGCTTGTCGTAGAGGATCTTGACGATGATGACGGTGCTGGACAGCGCGACCGCCACGCCGAGGTAGAGCGCCTCGAGCCAGCCGGTGGCGAAGCTGAACAGCCCGAAGAACAGCCACCCCAGCCCCACGCAGCCGATGATCTGCGCGGCCGCGGTGACGGTGATGACCTTGCCGGCGCTGGCCATCCGCTTGAGGTCGATTTCGAGGCCGATCATGAACAGCAGCAGCGAAAGGCCGATCTCGGAGATCACCTGGATCGACTTGGCGTCGGTGACCCACTTGAAGCCGTGCGGTCCGACGGCGAACCCGGCGACCAGGTAGGCGAGCAGCAGTGGCTGCCGCACCACCTGGCTGGCGACCGCGACCACCCATGCCGCGATGACGCAGGTGGCGATGTCCGTCACCAGGCTGTGGTCCATCATCCCTCCACTCTGATTGCGTCCTGGCGCTGCATGGGGTCGGGCGGCCGGGGTGCCGCGGCGCCGGCGCGCGCCGACTGCCACGCCGAGATCTCCGCGCTGGCGGTCCGGTAGCCGATGTCGATGATCGGCGCGTACTGGTCGAAGGCGAGGATCGGAAAGCCCTGGACCGGCGGCTCGAGCAGCAGGTCGGCGAGGGCCCGGAACGAAGGCTGGCGCATCCGGTTCGCGCTGTTGATCTCGGTCGCGCGCATGACGCTGCCGAGGATGGACGGCGCGCGGGTCCGCACCCCGAACAGCCGCAGCCGCCCGAGCAGCGCCCGCCAGCCCGACAGGCTGGGCCCGAAGTGGTAGGGCTTCATCCTGTCCTGCGCCGGCATCGGATTGACGCCGATGACCGTGCCCTCCGCGCACAGTTCGCGCATGACATCGAGCGGCATGTTGTTCATCACGCCGCCGTCGATCAGGACCTCGCCGTCGTCACCCAGCAGCGGCGGGAAGATCGCGGGAATCGCCGTGCTGGCGCGCACCGCCCGCCAGACCGGCCCGCGCTGGTGGACGACGGCGGCGGCGCGCGACAGGCCGCTGGAGACGACGAAGCAGGGCAGCCACAGGTCCTCGATCAGGAGCTCGCCGAACACCCGGCGATAGAGCGCCGTCACCTTGCCGCCGGCCATCATTGCGACCACCGGCAGCGTCCGGTCGAGCAGCTTTTTGGGCGACGCGAACGTTTCGGCAAGGCGCAGCATCTCGGCCAGCGGAATGCCGGCCGCACGCCCCGCCGCGATCACCGATCCGATGCTCGTACCCCCGATCAGGTCGACCTCGATGCCGGCCTCGTCGAGCGCGCGCAGCGTCCCGATGTGCGCAAAGCCACGCGCGCCGCCGCCGCCGAGCACGAGTCCGGTCGCGCGGCCGCTCACCCGCCGAGCCAGCCGCCGCAGGTCGCCGTCGTTGCCGAGACGCACGTGATGGTGGGCGGCGACGTCGCGCGGGGTCAGCCACGCGAGCGTCCCGGTCGGGCGCTCGGTCGAGTCCGGGTGCAGCAGCACGAGCTCGGTCCGGGTCTTGAGCCCCAGCTCGCCGAGGCTTCGCTCGACCGCGCCGGGCGTCGGGTCGGCGCCGGCTCGCGCGACGATCAGCACGCGGTCGGCCAGCCTGACGCAGCGGCGCGTCCATGCGGTCCACTCCGGGTCGGCCTCCAGCACCAGCGCGCCGTGGTCGCGCTCCTGCGCGCCCAGCCACGCGGCGAGCGATTCGTGGGCGACCGAGTCCTCGCCGCTGCCGGCAATCCCCGGCCGCGCGAGCTGCCGATCGACGTCGGCCGACGACAGCCGCGCAACGCCGCCGAGCGCGCCGAGGAATTCCGCCAGCCGCCGCGCGAAGCCCGCCAGCTCGACGTCCGCGCCGGCGGCCACGACCGCGTACACTGCCGGCGACGAGCCGCGCGATGCCTGCCGTTGCGCGGCGCGCCGCAGCCGCCAGACGCCGGCCCGCGCGATCTGCATCATCGCGCGCGGCTGCAGCAGCAGCAATTCGTCGAACGCGGCCCGGGACAGCCGCAGCAGGTAGCTGTCGCGGACCGCGTAGACCGACGCCGAACGCGGCTCGCCGGTCAGCAGCGCCACCTCGCCGACCGCCCCGCCGCGACCGACTTCCTCGAGCGTGCGTTCGCGGCCGTCGCCGTCGACGCCGGCCACCCGCAGGCGGCCGTTGACGACCACGTACACGTGCTCGCCGGCGTCGCCCTGCCGGAACAGCGTCTTTCCGCTGGCGAGGTGCATCCACTCGAGCCTGGCCTCGATCTCGCGCAGCGCGACCGCGTCGAGCGGCCCGAACAGCTCGGCGAGCAGGGCCGCCAGCTGGTTGCCGCGCATCCGCGGCAGCAGCCGGCGCAGCAGTCCGCGCAGCGCCGCGGGATGCCTGGCGGCGAGCCGCTCGAAATCGGCGCGACCGAGGCGGGCCAGGCGCGACGGCTCGACGGCGACCACGGTCGCCGTGCGCGCCTGTCCGGTGAGCAGCGCCATTTCGCCGACGATGGCGCCGGGACCGACGTCGTCCAGCGGCGTCGATGATCCGTCCGCGTGCTCAACGCTGACCGCCAGCCGGCCGGACAGCACCACGTACAGGTCGTCACCCCGGTCGCCCTGGCGCATGACCACGTCGCGCGGCGCGACGTCCACCGGCCGCAACGCGGCGAGCAACTCCGCCAGGTCGGCTTCCGGCAGCGGGTCGCTGAGGAGGTCCCGGCCGAGCAGTGCCTCCATGCTGTCAATGGTCGAAGTCGGGGTCATCGCGGGAAGATGTCGTGGCGCACGAGGGTGCCGTGTCAGGCGGCGCCGGGGGCGGACGCGCCCTCGACCGCCAGCAGATCGAGCAGGCGGCGCAGATTGTCCTGCGCGGCGGCTTCGTAACGGCTGCGGAAATAGTCGGTGGCGAAGAAGACGGGGCGCCGCGCCAGCATGCGCAGGAAGGCCTCCTGGCCGTGGTGGTATTCGGCGTCGGTCTGCATCGAAAACTCCTCGCGCAGCAACGCGCCCTGGCGCATGAACTCGTCCCAGGGCGCGCCGAAGCCGACGAGGTCGATGTCGTCGATGAAGCAACGGTCGCCGCCGCGCGGGGGGGCGTTGTGTCGTGTCGTCAGGATCAACCGGGACACCCGACAGCGAAGCGCGGGCGGGGCGCCCACAGACAGCGCGAGGAAGAGCTCGGCGCTGCGGCGCTCGTTGGCGGGGTCGCCGGGCTCGTAGATCGCGTCGTGGAACCAGAGCGCCATCTCGACGGCATCACGGTCGGCGAGCCGCGCCGCGACCTCGTCGACGCGGCGCAGACAGTGGCGGATGTGACCGAGGTTGTGGAAATGCCGGCGCGGATCGCCCAGCAGGCCGCGCAACCGCTCGTAGACCTCCGCCGCCGGTGTCGCGGACGGCGAAGCAACGCAACGGCGCCACAGCGCCCCGAAACGCTCCGGCCCGACCTCCGCTGCAGTCATCGCGACGCCGTTCCGGCAGTCGCGGTCCCGCGGCCTCGCGGGCCCCCCGGTCGGCGGCGCGCCGGTCCACGGCGCCCGGTGCGGCGAGCGCGCGGAGTTCGCGCCGCGACGTCAGGTACCTGATCAATCAACGCTTCCGTCCCCCGGGCAGGCCGCCTTCGGCGTCGTCGCGGCGGGCCCGGTTCGACCACCCGTCGCGGACGCCGATTCCCTGCCGGGATGCCGTCGAGTGGTCGTTCCAAGGTCCGCGGCGCCGGGGCCGCAGGCAATCGAGGTGGCAGGATACGGCATCATCGGGGAGGTGAAAAGCGCAGCCGCACGGTGCCCTGCGGAAAGCTCCGGGACAAGGCGACATGCTCACCAATGCGGGACGCGTGCACGTACAATTTGTCCGAGCCGAGTCGCCCGCCTCCATCCGTGCGAGCGTCATCCTCGGACGCCATCCTCGCGACTGCGCGCAAGAGCCCCTCGATGCCGACCAACCGCGACAAGCCCGACAACGCGCGTCTCGACAAGCTGGTGGCCGATGCGCGCCGCAACCGCGAGCAGCGCGAGTCCGGCTACCGCGAGCGGGCGCTGAAGATCTACCCATGGATCTGCGGGCGCTGCGCGCGCGAGTTCACGCGCGAGAACGTCAGCCAGCTGACGGTCCACCATCGAGACCACAACCACGACAACAATCCGCCGGATGGGAGCAACTGGGAGCTGCTCTGCCTGTACTGCCACGACAACGAGCACTCGCGCCAGCTCGAGCAGGCGGGCCGCGGCCCGGCGACGCCGGACGCGCCCGGCGAAGCCGCCACCCACCGTCCGTTCGCCGCGCTGGAGTCGTTGCTGAAGCGCGGGAAGGACCCCGGGGCATGAGCTCGCCGGGCCGCCCCAAGGGCGAATACCGGAGTGCGCAGCACGAAGGTCATCCAGTGAGCTTTCTTCCCGGCGTCCTCTACTTCGGCCTGGTCTTCGGCACCGGGTTCGTCCTGGGACCGGTCCGCGTGCTGTGGCTGGCCCCTCGCGTGGGCGAGCGCTGGGCGGAGCTGATCGAGCTGTCCCTGATGATCGTGGTGATCGTGCTGGCGGCGCGGTTCGTCGTGCGCCGCCTCGCAGTGCCGCCGACGGTGCCCGCGCGACTCGGCATGGGCGTGCTCGCGCTCGCGCTGGTGCTGGCGGCCGAGTTCTCGCTGGTGCTGTGGCTGCGCGGCATGACGCTGGGCGACTATTTCGCCGGCCGCGACCCGGTCGCCGGCACCGCCTACTACCTGACGCTGGCGTTCTTCGCGGCGCTGCCGCTGCTGCTGGCGCGGCGCGGATGAGCGGTCCCGGCACGCCGGCACCGCGGGTTGCCGCCCGGCGCTCGCTGGTCGCCGACTTCTCGCTGCCCGCGCTGGTGGCGGGGTTCGTCACGGTGCTGGTCGGCTACACCAGCTCGGCCGCCATCGTGTTCCAGGCGACGCAGGCGCTGGGCGCGTCCGCGGCGCAGGTCGCGTCGTGGATGTGGGCCCTGGGCCTGGGCATGGGACTCACCTGCATCGCGCTGTCGCTGCGCTACCGCGAGCCGGTGGTGACCGCGTGGTCGACGCCCGGGGCCGCGATGCTCATCACCAGCGCCGCCGGCGTGCCGATGGCGGAGGCGATCGGCGGGTTCGTCGTCTGCGCCGTGCTGCTGACGCTGGCCGGCTTCACCGGTGCGTTCGAGCGCGTGATGAGCCGCCTCCCGCTTTCGCTGGCGTCGGGCATGCTGGCCGGCGTGCTGCTGCGCTTCGGCCTCGACGTGTTCGGCGCGATGCAGACCGAACTCGCGCTGGTGCTGCCGATGTTCGTCGCGTATCTCGTCCTCCGGCGGTTGCGGCCGCGCTATGCGGTGGTCGGCGCGCTGGCGCTGGGGGTGGCGATCGCCGGCGCACGCGGAGCGCTGCGGCTCGACGCCGTCGAGCTCGCGCTGGCAACGCCGCTGTGGACGACCCCCCGCGTCTCGATCGCCGCGCTCTTCGGCATCGCGCTGCCGCTGTTCGTGGTGACGATGGCGTCGCAGAACATTCCCGGCGTCGCGGTGATGCGGGCCTCGGGGTTCCATGCGCCGGTATCGCCGCTCGTCGGCTGGACCGGCGCGGCGACGGTGGTGCTGGCGCCGTTCGGCGCGTTCGCACTGAACCTGGCCGCGATCACCGCGGCCATCTGCATGGGGCGCGAGGCGCACGAGGACCCGCAGCGGCGCTACGTCGCCGCCGTCTGCGCCGGCGGCTTCTACCTGCTGCTGGGGGTGTTCGGCGCGACGGTGGCGGCGCTGTTCGCGGCGTTGCCGCAGCCGCTGGTGCTGGCGATCGCGGGGCTCGCCCTGCTCGGCACCATCGGCAACGGGCTCGCCGCCGCGCTCGCGAGCGACGACGAGCGCGAGCCGGCGCTGGTGACGTTCCTGGTGACCGCGTCGGGCGTCGCCTTCGCCGGGGTCGGATCGGCGTTCTGGGGCCTGGTCGCCGGCCTCGCGACGCTCGCCGTGCTGCGGGCCGGACGATGACCACCTACCTGTTCGCGTTCAATCCGTCGATCTGGAGTTGGCCCGAGCTGGGCAGGGACATCCGCACGCTGCGGCGGCGCGGACACTTCGACACGACGTGGTCCTGCGGTCGGCATCGGAACATCGAGCCCGGCAGCCGCGCCTTCATGGTGCGGCTGGGCGTGCCGCCGAAGGGCATCATCGGCAGCGGATTCACGCTGTCGGCGCCGGTGCCCGGGACGCACTGGATCGCCGCCAAGGCCGCCGCGGGCATTCCGGCGCTCTACGTCAAGCTGCGGCTGGACGCGCTGTTCGACACCCCTCTCGTCACCTTCGACGAGCTCGCGCAGCCGCCGTTCGGACGCTTCCGCTGGGGCGTCCGCGCCTCGGGCACGCGCCTGCCGTGGACGCTGGCCGACGCGCTCGAGCCGCGGTGGGAAGAGCGCGTGCGGGCCGCGCTGGCCGCCGCAGCGCCCGCGAAGACCGGCGCGCGCCGGCGCTGAGCGGCGCCTTCCCTGCAACCGCACCGCCGCGCGACCGGACCCGCAGACGATGCCCGACCGCGTGATCGCCGACCTCATCGTCATCGTCCACCTGCTGTTCGTGGCGTTCGTCGTCGCCGGCGGGATCCTGGTGCTGCACTGGCCTCGGCTCGCCTGGCTGCACCTGCCGGCGGTCGCCTGGGGTGCGTACGCCGAATTCTCGGCGACGATCTGCCCGCTGACGCCGCTGGAGAACCACTTCCGGCAGCGGGCGAGCCTCGGCAGCTACGACGGCGGCTTCATTGAGCGATACCTGATGCCCGTGCTGTACCCCGCGGGACTCACGCCGCAGCATCAGGTCTGGCTGGGCGGAGTCGTCGTCGTCGTCAATGCGATCGTCTACGCGGCGGTGCTCGTGCGCGCGCACCGGCGACGCGCTACCATCGCCGTCCCTTCCCGCTCCACCGCGCCACCCGCGCGCCCCTCGCCATGACCACGACACACCCCGCCATCGACCTGCGCTCCGACACCGTGACCCGGCCGACGGGCGCGATGCGCGCCGCGATGGCCGCCGCGCCGGTGGGCGACGACCAGTACGGCGAGGACCCGACCGTCAACGAGCTGCAGGCGCGCGTCGCGGCGCTGCTGGGCAAGGAAGCCGCGCTGTTCGTGCCGTCGGGCACGATGGCCAACCAGGTGGCGCTGAAGGTGCTCACGCAGCCGGGCGACGACGTCGTCGTCAGCCGCGAATGCCACGCGGTGTGGCACGAGACCGGAGCGTCGGCGGCGAACGCCGGCGTCCAGTTCACCGAAGTCGGCCACGGCGGCCTGTTCACCTGCGACGACTTCCTGGCCGCGGTCAAGCCGCGGGGCCACGCGATCTATCCGCCGACCACGCTGGTGGAGATCGAGAACACGCACAACCGCGGCGGCGGCCTCGTCGTGCCGCAGCCGGACGTCGCGCGGATCTGCGCGGCCGCCCGCGAACGCGGCATCGCGTCGTACTGCGACGGCGCGCGGCTGTGGAACGCGGCGGTCGCCGGCGGCGCGACTCCGTCGGCGCTGGCGGCGCCGTTCGACCTCGTCGGCGTCGCGCTGTCGAAGGGCCTCGGCGCGCCGATGGGCTCGGTGCTCGCGGGCACGCGCGCGCACATCGACCGGGCGACACGCTATCGCCGGATGTTCGGCGGCGCGCTGCGCCAGGCCGGAATCGTCGCGGCGGCAGGGTTGTACGGCCTCGACCACCACATGGCGCGGCTCGCCGACGATCACGCCAATGCGCGGCTGATCGCCGTCCGGTTGGCGCAATGCCCCGGCGTCCTGCTCGATCTCGCGACCGTCGCCACCAACATCGTCGTGTTCCGGCTTGCGGCCGACGCGCCGGACGCCGCGACCGTGGTGGCGCGGGCGCGCGAGCGCGGCGTCCTGATCTTTCCCTTCGCACCGCGGACGTTGCGCTTCGTCACCCATCTCGACGTGACGACGACGCAATGCGAGGCGGCGGCCGCGATCCTGGCGGCCGCGATCGCCGGCTGATCCCCGCCGGGACGGTCGAGGTGCGACAATGAACCTTCGCCACCCTTGCCGGAGAACACCATGACCCTGTGCCCCATCGCCATTGCCGTCGGCTGCCAGAAATGCCCGGTGTTCAAGGTGTGCCCGCTGACGCGGGTCATCGGCGATCAGCCCGCGGCCGACGAGAAGCCGGCCACGCCGAAGTCGTCGGGCGGCGCTAAAAAGCGGAAGTAAGCGCTGGCAAACAAGCGCTTTTTTTGCGCCAGCTTGCGCGATGGATGAGCCGGCATCGCACCGGCGCCACGGCCGGGCTGCCGCAGCCGTCGCCGCTCCCGGGGTTTCGCCACGGCCCCGGCGGGTTGCCCCGCCGGGTCGGCCGCGACTGCTGACCGCGTCAACGTAGATCCGCTGACGCGGCGGCGATCCCGATCTTCGGTTGGGAAGGCCGCGCACAGCCTTCGAAATCGCCGGTACTGCCTGTCGGTGTCACCACCGGTCACTCGTCGTGCTCATGGTTGCACCTCCCCGCCTCGCGGCGGCGGGCGCGGGCGGCCGATGCCGCACCGCCTCCTGCGCCCGTTTCGCTGCTGCTGCCCCGGCGGCCACATGGCGCGCCGGCCCTGCCCCGCTGTCGCCAGCGGGTCCGTCGTCGGCCAGCGGGGACCTCATCCGCCGCTCGCCTCCCTGCACGCCAGCGCGAACAGCGTCCGCGCCGCGGCTTCGGCGTCGGCGGGCTCTTCCGCCGCCGAGAGACGGAAAATGAGTCCGTCCGCCGCCTGCCTGTATGTACCTTCGCGCCCTGCGCGCACGAGTTCGCCGTGTTCCCGTCCGTAGGGCCGCTGGAGTTCTTCCAATAGCCTTGTCATTTCGTGTGCCTCACATGCTTCAGTTATTGTGGCCACGGGCGACAACATGACCCGGGGCCGCGATCGACGCCCGGGTCTCCTCGGCACGGGGCGCGACTACATGCCGTGCCCCGGGGCGGAAACCCGTCCGCCGCTGTCTCGCCCGAAAGCGCCGGCGGAATCGCACGAGTCCGACTGCGCGCGGGGCGCGAGGCGGGCGTCGCGCCGGAGCGCACGGAGCGGGCCGCGAGCCGCGGGCCGCCCCGGGCGCGACCGGCCGGTTCGGGCGCTGCTGTTCATTCGACGATGGGCTTGCATGGGTCCACGCTCCTGTTCCTCCGCGGTGCGCGTGCACGATGCGCGCGCGAAGCGGATGTCCGGTCCTCGCAGGGGCCGGCGCAACGAATCGGAGGGGAGTGAAGCGACCTTCCGACTGTTCCGCCCGTCCACCCGGCGGAAAGTCTTCCGGTCGGGTGGCGCTACAGCGTCGAGAGCGAGCCGGCTTTGACCGGCGAGCCATCGAACGCATGCATGGCCGTCATGGCGAAACCAATGGCGCCGCCCTGCGCGTTGAGCGCGGGGAGGAAGCCGTCGAGGTTTCGAATGAGGGTCAGCATGGGTTCGGCCGAGACACTGGGTCCACGAGGAAACGAATGGCCCGATGATAGAATCGGCCGGTAATCCGACGCAAGTGTTTTCCGCCGGATCGCGCCATCGGACCTGACAAAAATGCAACACACAGGAATTGACCGCCCGGCGGGCGCCCGATGACGCTGGGCGAGCGGCTGCGGCTCGTGCGCGGCGGCGACACGCAGAAGGCGTTCGCGGCGGCGCTCGGGGTCCACGAGAATTCGGTCGCCAACGCCGAGCGCCGCGGATCCGCGACGCAGGATTACCTGCTGCGCATCGCCGAGGTGCGACGCATCAACCTGCACTGGCTGCTGACCGGCCACGGCAGCATGCGGCTGGACGACGCCGACGGCTCGCTGCTGCAGGAAAAGATCGCGCTGGCGCTCGCCGACGCCCTGCGCGTCGCCTGCGGCCCGCGCCACGCCGGCGTGCCCCTCGAGCTGCGCGCCCGCGCGCTGCGCGCCGGCGCCACGTACCTGCGCGCGATCGGCGTGACCGAGGACTCGCTGCCCGACGCCGAGGCGCTGGCAAAGCTGCTGCGGATGACGATCGCCGTGCTGCGGGAGGCGGAGTAGCACGCTCCGTCGTCGCGCGGTTCCCGTAGAATCGGGGCAAGAGCGCGCGGCCGCGGCACCATCGCGGACCCCGCCGACCGTCAAGCCACCGGGGGATCGTCATCATGACCTTCGCAGCAATCACCGGCTGGGGCAAGTGCATGCCGCCGGCCGTTCTGACCAACGACGATCTCGCCACGTTCCTCGAGACCGACGACGCGTGGATCACGCAGCGCACGGGCATCCGGGAGCGCCGGATCACCCACGTGCTCGGCACCGAGCTCGCCCACGTCGCGGCGCTGCGCGCGCTGGCCTGCGCCGGCCTCGCGCCGACCGACATCGACCTCATCGTCTTCGGCAGCTGCTCGGCGGAGGAGGCGGTTCCGAACACCGCGTCCGGGCTCCAGTACCGGCTCGGCGCGACCGACGCCGCGGCGATGGACGTCAACACCGCCTGCACCAGCTTTCTCTACGGGCTGTCGGCGGCGAGCGGCATGATCCGCGCCGGCACCGTCCGCCGCGCGCTGGTCGTCGGCGTCGAGACGATCTCGCCGTTCATGGACTGGGACAACCGGAACGTCGCGGTCCTGTTCGGCGACGGCTGTGCCGCGGTGGTGCTCGAGGCCACCGACCGCGAGGAGGGCGTGCTCGCCGACAAGCTGGGCTGCTACGCCGACGCTCGCCAGATCCTGCGCGTGCGGGGCCACGGCACGACCTACGGCAACCGCGGCGTCACCTACGGCGACACGCTGTGGGACTTCGACGGCCAGGAGATCTTCAAGCGCGCGGTGCACGGCATGAGCGAGTCGGCCGCCGAGGCGCTCGCGCGCGCCGGCAGGACGCCGGCCGACATCGACCTGATGGTCCCGCACCAGGCGAACCTGCGGATCATCGAGTTCGTGGCCAAGCGCGCGGGAATCGGGATGGACCGCGTGTTCGTCACCGTGCACAAGTACGGCAACATGTCGGCGGCAACGGTGCCGGTCGCGCTGGTCGCCGCCGTCGAGGAGGGACGGGTCAAGGCGAACGCGCTGCTGCTCACACCGGCCTTCGGCGCGGGCCTCACCTGGTGCTCGCACGTCATCCGCTGGGGCGAGCGCGTCACTCCGCGCGACGGCACCGACGTCGACCTGCCGCCGTGCGAACGGACCGCGCTCGAGATGGTCAACGCGCTGCGCGCGGCGAAGGTCGCCAAGGAGCGGTCGCGCGCGGGACTCAACTCGCCGGTGTTCCCGGAGCCGCCCGCGGCCGGCGCCGCGCCCTGAGACGCGACCCGAGCCGCGCCACGGGCCGCGGACCCAACGTCACGCCGGCACCAGCTTGCGGTGCGCCTGCACGCTCATCAGGATGCCCAGCCCGATGAACAGCGACACCAGCGCCGTACCGCCGTACGACACGAACGGCAGCGGCACACCGACGACCGGCAGCACGCCGCTGACCATGCCCATGTTGACCAGCGCGTAGGTGAAGAACATCAGCGTCACCGACCCCGCCATCAGGCGGCCGAACAGCGTCGACGCCTTGGCCGCGATCATCATCCCGCGCCCGATCAGCAGCAGGTAGAGCAGCAGCAGGAACGCGTTGCCGATGAGGCCGAACTCCTCGCCGAAGACGGCGAAGATGAAGTCGGTGTGCCGCTCGGGCAGGAAATCGAGGTGGGTCTGCGTCCCGTTGAGCCAGCCCTTGCCGGTGACCCCGCCCGAACCGATCGCGATCGACGCCTGCGTCGAGTGGTAGCCGGCGCCCAGCGGGTCGCGCGTCGGGTCGATGAAGGTCAGGATGCGCTCGCGCTGGTAGTCGTGCAGGTGCGGCCACAGCAGCGGCGCCACGCCGGCGCCGAGCGCCCCCAGCCCGATGATGATCTTCCACGACAGGCCGGCGAGAAACAGCACGTAGAAGCCCGATGCCGCGATCAGCAGCGCCGTCCCGAGGTCGGGCTGGCGCTTGATCAGGTAGGTCGGGATGGCGATCAGGATCGCGGCGAGCACGAAATCCTTCCAGCCGATCCGGCCCTCGAACTTCTGGAAATACCACGCGAGCATCAGCGGCATCGCGACCTTCATCAGCTCCGATGGCTGGAAGCGCATGAAACCGAGGTTCAGCCAGCGCCGCGAGCCGTTGACAACGACGCCGAACAGCGCAACGCCGACGAGCAGGACCACCGCGAGCACGTACAGCGGCACCGCCGCGCGCGCGAGGGTCTGCGGCGGCACGTTCGCCACCAGCCACATCAGCACCAGGGCGACGGCGAGGTTCGCGAGCTGGCCGGACAGCCGCGCCATGCTCTGGTCGGCCGCGGAGTACAGCGTGACGAGCCCGATGCCGACGATCGCCATCGCGGTCGCGAACAGCACGCTGTCGATCCGCCGCGTCAGCGCCTCCCACAGCCGGGCGAGAAAGTCGGCCATCAGTCGCTGCGGTCCTCGGCGTCGGAGACGGCCGCCGCCGGGGCCGGGGCCGGCGGCGCGGCGGTGACGCCGGTGAGGTAGTAGTCGAGCACCCGGCGGGCAATCGGCGCCGCGGCCTGCGCCCCGAAGCCGCCGTTCTCGACCAGCACCGCGAGCGCGATCGTCGGCTTGTCGGCGGGGGCGTAGGCGATGAACCAGGCGTGGTCGCGCAGGCGCTCGTCGACCTTGTGCGCCTCGTATTTCTCGCCCTTGAGCGAATACACCTGCGCGGTGCCGGTCTTGCCGCCCGACACGTAGCCTGCGCCGGCGAACGCGCGCGCGCTGGTGCCCTCCTTGTTGACGCCGACCAGCGCATTGCGGATGACTGCGAGGTGTTCGGGATTCAGCGGGATCTGGTGCGACGGCTCGGGCGCGACCTTGCGCTTCTCCCCGGTGCCCAGGTTCTCGACGGTGCGCACGAGGTGCGGCCGGAAGGCGACGCCGTCGTTGGCGACCGTGGCGATCGCGTGCGCGAGCTGCAGCGGAGTGAACGCCGTGTAGCCCTGGCCGATGCCGGCGGAGATCGAGTCGCCGAGGTACCACTTCCGGTGTTCCTCGCGGTACTGCGCGCCGGCGAAGCGCCGCCGCTTCCACTCGCGCGACGGCAGCACGCCGCTGACCTCGCCATCGATGTCGATGCCGGTGGGTCGTCCGAAGCCGAGCTGGCCCAGGAAGCGCGCGGTGTCGTCGATGTCGGTCTCCGAGGCAACCTGGTAGTAGTAGGTGTCGCAGGACACGACGATCGACCTGTACATGTCGACCATGCCGTGCCCCCCGGGCTTGTCGTCGCGGAAACGGTACGACGACCCCGGCAGCTGGAAGAAGCCCGGATCGGCGATCGCCTGCGTCGCCGTGCGCTTGCCGGACGTGAGCGCGCCGAGCGCGATGAACGGCTTGATCGTCGAGCCCGGCGGATAGGCGCCGCGCAGCGGGCGGTTGAGCAGCGGCTTGTCCGGCGACTCGTTCAGCAGCTGCCAGTTGGCGGCGTCGATGCCGTCGACGAACAGGTTGGGGTCGTAGCCAGGCCTGGAGACGAATGCCAGCACGTCACCGGTGGCCGGTTCGATCGCGACCAGCGCCCCGCGCCGGTCGCCGAACGCGGCCTCCGCGGCTTCCTGCAGCCTGATGTCGAGCGAGAGCCGCAGGTTGTTGCCGCCGACGGGCGCCGTGCGCGACAGCGTGCGCACCGCGCGCCCCCCCGCGTCGACCTCGACTTCCTCCCAGCCGGCGGTGCCGTGCAGCTCGCGTTCGTACGAGAACTCGAGGCCGACCTTGCCGATGTAGTCGGAGCCTTTGTAGTTGGGCGTCTCCTCCCACTCGGCGATGCGCCTGACGTCGTGCTCGTTGATCCGGCCGATGTAGCCGATCACGTGCGACGCTACCTCGCCGTAGGGGTACTGCCGGAACAGCCGCGCCTTGATCTCGACGCCGGGAAAGCGATAGCGGTTCACGGCGAAGCGGGCGACCTCCTCGTCGGTCAGCTTGGTGCGGATCGGCAGGCTTTCGAAATTCTTCGACTCCTCGAGCAGCCGCTTGAACCGGCGGCGGTCGCGCGGCTGCACGTCGATGACCTCGGCGATCGCATCGATCATCGCGTCGAGGTCGCGCACCCGCGAAGGCTGGATCTCGAGCGTGTACGCCGAGTAGCTCTGCGCGAGCACGACGCCGTTGCGATCGGTGATGACGCCGCGATTCGGCGCGATGGGCACGATCGCGATCCGGTTCGACTCGGCCAGCGTCTCGTAGTGGCCGTGGCGGACGACCTGCAGGTACACGAAGCGCACGAACAGCCCGGCAAACGCCGCGGCGACGAGCACGCCCGCCAGCAGCAGCCGGCGGCGATAGTGCGCGAGGTCCCGCTCGGAGCTGCGCAACTCGGACGACCCGAGCGCCGAACCGGCGCTGCCGCGGCGGCGCGAGGTGAACAGGAGGCGGCGGGCCATGGTGGGCGATTCCGCAGGCAGGCGTCAGCGCGAGGCCGCCGACCGGGAGGGTCGCTGTGGCCACTGCAGCAGCACCGACACCAGCGGCCACAGCAGCGCGCCGACGAGCGGCGGCGCCGCGTAGGTCCAGCGCGGCATCGCGGCGCCGCCGACGAAGCGGACCAGCAGCACGATCAGCGCGGTCAGCACCAGCAGCACCGCCACCTGCGCCGCCTGCTGCCACAGCGGAAAGCGCAGCACCCGCCGGCGGAAGTACTCGGCGGCGTAGGCCAGCACCGCGTAGGCGAGTGCGTGCTGCCCCAGCAGCGTCGCGTCGCCGACGTCCATCGCCAGGCCCATAGTCCACGCGACGCCGACGCCGACGAACCGCGGTTCCTGGATGCACCAGTAGAGCAGCACGAGCGCGAGGAAATCGGGCCGCAGGGCGAGCGCCATCCCGTCGAGCGGCACCAGGTTGGCGACGAGCGCGAGCACCAGCGTCAGCACGATGAACCACGGCTTGACCGGCCGCAGGATCTCCTCGGGTCCCGCGGGAGAGAACGACGATGCGTTCGGCAGCGCCATCTACCGCTTCCCCCTGCCCTTGCCGGACTTGCGGACCGCCGGGTCGTCGTCGGCCGGCTCCGGCCGCGGCGGCAGCGCTGCGCTGCGCGCCAGCACCAGCAGGTGCTCGCTGCGATCGACCCCGGCGAGCGGCACGGCCTGGATGCGCGCGAACATCTGTCCGGTATCGCGCTCGAGCGAGGTCACTTTCGCCACGGCGAGCCCCGCGGGATAGGTCCCGTCGAGGCCCGACGTTATCAGCACGTCGCCGACCTGGATGTCCGCCTGCGGCGGCATGAAGCGCAGCTCGGGCGGCCGCCCGGCGCCGACGCCGAACAGCACGCTGCGCACGCCGCTGCGCTCCACCTTGACGGGCACCGCATGGTCCTTGTCGGTGATGAGCGTCACCTCGGCCATCGTCGGCAGCACGCGCGTCACCTGCCCGACGACGCCGTCGGCGTCGATCACCGCCTCGCCGGGCGCGAGCTTCGAGTCCGCGCCGCGGTCGACGAAGAGCTTCTGGGAAAACGGGTCGCGGCCGGCGTAGAGCACGCGCACCGCCGTCGCCGCGTTCTCGTAGCGGCTGCGGACGTCGAGCAGCGCGCGCAGCCGCGCGCTCTCGGCCTGCGCCGCCACATAGCCCTGCGCCGCCGGGCCCTGCGTCAGCAGCCGCCGGCGCAGTTCGTCGTTTTCGGTCGCGAGTGCGCGCTGCGACGCGAAGAACGTGCCGACCGCGGCGAGCGCCTCGCCGGGGACGCGCGCGGCGCGCTGCAGCGGCGCGAGCACGATCGCGGCGACGTGGCGGATGCCCTCGAGGTAGCCGAAGCGCGCGTCGGCGACGAGCAGTCCGATCGACAGCAGGCCGAAGAACGCCAGCCGCGCGAGCGGCGACGGACCGCGGTTGAAGAACGCGGGCGGCTCGGCGGGAAGATGGTGCATCGGCGGGACGCCGGGTCAGCGCGCCGGCGGCGTGTCGGAAACGCGGGAACGGAAGCGTCGGGAGAGCGACAACGCGGCGGCGATCAATCCGACGTGAAGATCGTCTGCAGCTTGTCCATGTTCTCGAGCGCGCGCCCGCACCCGCGCACCACGCAGGTCAGCGGGTCGTCGGCAACGATGACCGGGAGGCCGGTCTCTTCCATCAGCAGGCGATCGAGGTCGCGCAGCAGCGCGCCGCCGCCCGTCAGCACCATGCCGCGCTCGGCGATGTCGGCGCCGAGTTCCGGCGGCGTGCGCTCCAGCGCGCTCTTCACCGCCGACACGATGCTGTTCAGCGGGTCGGTCAGCGCCTCGAGGATCTCGTTCGACGACACCGTGAAGCTGCGCGGAATGCCCTCGGCGAGGTTGCGGCCCTTGACTTCCATTTCCTTGACCTCGGAGCCGGGAAACGCGGACCCGATGGTCTTCTTGATCATCTCGGCGGTGGTCTCGCCGATCAGCATCCCGTAGTTGCGGCGGATGTAGTTGACGATCGCCTCGTCGAACTTGTCGCCGCCGACGCGGACGCTGCCGGAGTAGACCATGCCGCCCAGCGAGATCACGCCGACTTCCGTGGTGCCGCCGCCGATGTCGACGACCATCGAGCCGGTCGCGTCGGAAATCGGCAGGTCGGCACCGATCGCGGCGGCCATCGGCTCCTCGATCAGGTAGACCTTGGACGCGCCGGCGCCGAGCGCCGATTCGCGGATCGCGCGCCGCTCGACCTGCGTCGAGCCGCACGGGACGCAGATGATGATCCGCGGGCTGGGCGAGAACAGGCGCGAGTCGAGCACCTTCTTGATGAACTGCTTCAGCATCTGCTCGGTCACCGTGAAGTCGGCGATGACGCCGTCCTTCATCGGCCGGATCGCGGTGATGTTGCCGGGCGTGCGGCCGAGCATCTGCTTCGCCGCGAGGCCGACTTCCTGGATCACCTTCTTGCCGTTGGGCCCGCCTTCCTGGCGGATGGCGACGACCGACGGCTCGTTCAGCACGATGCCCTTGCCGCGAACGTAGATCAGCGTGTTCGCGGTGCCGAGATCGATGGCAAGATCGCTCCCGAAGTAACCTTTGAAGAAATCGAACATGGATTCCTGCGGAAAACGGTGCGGCGGAACGCGCAGGCGCCGCGGCACGGGTCAGGGGCGCCACCGGCCGCTCGAAGCGAAGCCGCGGGGCGCCCAACGCGCAAAATATGACATTATGATACCCTAACCGGCTACGTCCCCGCGTCGATTCTGCGCGGAAAACGGCGCCTTCCGGCGCAGCGGCGGCAACGCGGGCCCGGACGGCATTTTCGGTGCGATTCGGGAACTCCGGGGAGGGTCCGCGGTCCACCGGCCCCGGACCCGGGATACCCCCGCCCGGACCGCGCCGGAGCGGGCGCCCCCGCGCCCCGGATCGCCGCAAAGCATCCCCCGTCCACATGTCACTCTCGCTCGCCGACGTCCAGCGCCTCGCCCTCCTGGCCCGCATCGAAATCGACGCCGCGCAGGGCGAGGCCGTCCGCGCCAAGCTCGACGCGATCCTGGACATGATCGGACAGCTCAACGCCGTCGACACCACCGGCGTCGTGCCGATGGCGCATGCGCAGGACGTGATGCTGCCGCTGCGACCGGACGCGGTGACCGAGACCGATCGGCGCACGCTCTACCAGGGCATCGCGCCGGCGGTCGAGGACGGCCTCTACCTCGTGCCCCGCGTGGTGGACTGACCGACCCGCACTTCATTCACCGGACCGCAGGGTCGGGCCAACGCCGAAGGCGCCCGGCCCCGATCACGGCCCACCCACGACCCCCGCCGCCTCGCCGTCCCGCGCATGCCCAGCCGATCCATCGCCGAACTCTCCGCCGCGCTCGCCGCGAAGGCGCTGTCGTCGGTCGAGCTCACGACCTCGCTGCTCGACCGCATCGAGCATGCGCAGGGCGCGCTCAACGCGTTCATCACCGTCGACCGCGCCGGCGCGCTGGCGCAGGCCGCGGCCGCCGATGCCGCCCGCGCCGCGGGTCGCGCCGGGCCGCTGACCGGCATTCCGATCGCGCACAAGGACGTGCTGATGACGGCCGGCCTGGCGACGACCTGCGGCTCGCGGATGCTGGCGAACTTCGTCGCGCCGTACGACGCGCACGTCGTCGCCGGGCTGAGGGACGCGGGCACGGTGCTGGTCGGCAAGACCAACATGGACGAGTTCGCGATGGGCTCGTCGAACGAGACGAGCTGGTTCGGGCCGGTGCGCAACCCGTGGAGGACCGACTGCGTGCCCGGCGGCAGTTCCGGCGGATCGGCGGCAGCGGTCGCCGCGCGCCTGGTGCCGGGCGCCACGGGCACCGATACCGGCGGGTCGATCCGCCAGCCCGCGTCGCTGACCGGCATCTGCGGACTGAAGCCCACCTACGGCACCTGCTCGCGCTACGGCCTCGTCGCCTTCGCGTCGAGCCTCGACACGCCCGGCCCGTTCGCGCGGACCGCGCAGGACTGCGCGCTGCTGCTCAACGCGATGGCCGGCCACGACCCTCGCGACTCGACGTCGCTCGACCGCCCGCGCGAGGACTACACGCGCCTGCTGGCCGCGGCTCCGCCCGCCGCCGGCAAGCCGCTGGCGGGGCTCAGGATCGGCCTGCCGCGCGAATACTCGGGATCCGGCATCGACAGCGAGGTCGCCACGGCGATGGACGCGGCGCTGGCAGAGTTCCGCGCGCTCGGCGCGACCACCGTCGAGGTGACGCTGCCCGACATCGAACTCGCGGTTCCCGTCTACTACGTCATCGCGCCGGCGGAGGCGTCGTCGAACCTGTCGCGCTTCGACGGCGTGCGCTACGGCCACCGCGCCGCCGAGTACACCGACCTCATGGACATGTACCGGAAGACGCGGGCCGAGGGCTTCGGCGCCGAGGTCAGGCGCCGCATCCTCGTCGGCACCTACGTGCTGTCGCACGGCTACTACGACGCGTACTACCTCAAGGCGCAGCAGGTGCGCCGGCTGATCGCCGACGGCTTCCGGCAGGCGTTCGGGCAGGCCGACGTGATCGTCGGGCCGACGGCGCCTTCCGCGGCGTTCCCCATCGGCGCGAAGTCCGACGACCCCGTCGCGATGTATCTCAACGACATCTTCACCGTCGCCGCCAACCTGACCGGCACGCCGGCGCTGTCGATTCCCTGCGGCTTCACCCGCGACGGCCGGCCGATCGGGCTGCAGCTCCAGGGCAACCACTTTTCCGAGGCGCGCCTGCTGGAGATCGCGCACCGCTTCCAGCAGGCGACCGACTGGCACGCCAGGGCGCCGGCCGACGCGGGGAGGGCGTGACCATGGCGGGCTGGGAAGTCGTCATCGGCCTCGAGACGCACGCGCAGCTGTCGACGGCCTCCAAGATCTTTTCCGGCGCGTCGACCGCGTTCGGCGCGGCGCCCAACACGCAGGCCTCCGCGGTCGACATCGCGCTCCCCGGGGTGCTGCCGGTGCTCAACCGCGGCGCCGTCGAGCGCGCGATCCGCTTCGGCCTCGCGGTGGGGGCGACGATCAACTCGCGCAGCGTGTTCGCACGCAAGAACTACTTCTATCCCGACCTGCCGAAGGGCTACCAGATCTCGCAGTACGAGATTCCGGTGGTGGCCGGCGGCCACGTCGACATCGTGTCGCCGACGCGCGGAGAGATCAGCGTGCGGCTGACCCGCGCGCACCTCGAGGAGGACGCCGGCAAGAGCCTGCACGAGGATTTCCACGGCATGACCGGCATCGACCTGAACCGCGCCGGCACGCCGCTGCTGGAGATCGTCTCCGAGCCGGATCTCACGAGCTCCGACGAGGCGGTCGCGTACGCCAAGGCGCTGCACGCGCTGGTGCAGTGGATCGGCATCTGCGACGGCAACATGCAGGAAGGCAGCTTCCGCTGCGACGCCAACGTGTCGGTGCGGCGGCCGGGCGAGCCGCTGGGCACGCGCTGCGAGATCAAGAACCTCAACAGCTTCCGCTTCATGCAGGAGGCGATCGAGTTCGAGGTGCGCCGCCAGGTCGCGCTGATCGAGGACGGCGGCAGGGTCGTCCAGGAAACCCGGCTGTACGACCCCGACCGGCGCGAGACGCGCTCGATGCGCAGCAAGGAAGACGCGCAGGACTACCGCTACTTCCCCGATCCCGACCTGCCGCCGCTGGTCATCGCGCCGGCGTGGATCGACGAGGTGCGCCGCGCGCTGCCCGAGCTGCCCGGCGCGATGAAGGCGCGCTTCGAGCGCGAGTACGCGCTGCCCGCGCGCGACGCGATCACGCTCACGTCGAGCCGCGAGCTCGCCCGCTATTTCGAAGACACCGTCGCCGCGCTCGGCGGCGCGCCGCACGCCAGGGTGGCGTCGAACTGGGTGCTGGGCGAGGTATCGGCGGCGCTCAACAAGGCGGACCTCGACATCGGCCGCGTGCCGGTATCGGCGGCGGCGCTTGCCGGATTGCTGAAGCGGATCGACGACGGCACGATCTCCGGCAAGATCGCCAAGGAGGTGTTCGACACGATGTGGGACGGCGGCGCGGGGAATGCCGATGCCGCCGACGCCATCATCGCGGCGAAGGGCCTGCGCCAGATCTCCGACGAGGGCGCGATCGACGGCATCGTCGACGAGGTGCTGGCCGCGAATCCGGCGATCGTCGCCGAGTTCCGCGCCGGCAAGGACAAGGCGTTCAACTCGCTGGTCGGCAAGGCGATGGCCGCCTCGAAGGGCAAGGCCAACCCGGCGCAGGTGAACGCGGCGCTGAAGCGGAAGCTGTCCGCAGGCGCGTGACCCGCGGCACCGGCTGCCGGCCGGCGACGGACCCCGGCGCCGTCAGAGCAGCAGCGCGACGACGAACACGCCGACCATCGCGAACACGATGGCGACCTTGAGCGCGGTGCCGACGAGCAACCCGATCCACGTCGCGACGCCGACCTTGCCTGCGCGCGCGACGTCGCGCTGCGCGACGAACTCGCCGATCGCCGCGCCGACGAGCGGCATGAACAGCAGCCCGACGAAGCCGGTGAACACTCCGGCGATCGTTCCCAGCGCCGCACCGATGATCGCGTAGCGGCTCGCGCCGACCTTGCGCGCCCCCATCGCGGCCGCGGCGAAATCGGTGGCCCAGGCCAACGCGGTCATCACCCCGAGCAGCGCCAGTGTCCACCCGGAAATGCGCGCGAAATCGTCGATCCACGCGGCGAGCGCGATGCCCGCGAACACCAGGATCGCGCCCGGCAGCGCCGGCAGCACCGTGCCGACGACGCCGACGGCGATCAGCGCGACGGCGACGACCCACAGCAGCGTGGTCATCGCCGCCGCCCGCGTCCGCAGTCGCGCGGGGCTGCCGTGGGCGGGCTGCTCTCGCGTCCGCCGGCGCCCCGGGCCCGCATCAGACCAGGTCCTTCAGCGTCACGACGACGTCCTTCGCGGCCTTGCCGGCGCCGCCCGCGGCGACGCGCAGCCGGACCTTGGTGCCGGGGGCGCCGCGCAGCAAGGCGCGCAGGTCCGGCAGCGACACCGCCTTGCCGTCGACGGCGACGACGACGTCGCCCGCGCGCAGACCCGCCGCCGAGGCCGGGCTGTCGGGAACGACCTCGATCACCTCGATCCCGCGCTCGCCGCGCTCCAGCCACAGTCCGGCGCGGTCGTGCGCGTCGGCCTTGCCGTGATTGGCGTTCGGCTCGAGGAAGAGCTGCCGCGCGGCGTAGTCGAAGGTGATGTCGAACTGGCGCAGCACGCCGTAGCCAACGATGCCGGCCAGCGCCGGGTTCGCCAGCACGCCGCCCGTCTGGCGGGACAGGAACGTCACCGGCGCCTTGACCTGGGCGTCGCCCAGCTCGAGGACGGCGGCGCGCGCGAGCAGCGCGCGCGTCGCCCCCCCACGCCGGCGCCGGAAATCACCTCGCGCTTCGCGCCGTACTTCGCCGCGAGGCCGTTGCGCTCGACGAAGGGCGCGGTCAGCGCCAGCGAGGTGCGCGCGCCGGTGTCGATCTGGAACGCGCCTTCGATGCCGTCGACGCGGCCGCGCACCTGCGGGACATGGTCGCCAAAGACGAAGGGCACCCGCGTGCCGCGGCCGGCGTACCGGAAGGTCTCCGGACGGTAGAACACAAGCTTCGAGTTCGCGTAGTCGATGCGGGCGGGAAAGCGCCGCAGCAGCTCGAAGCCGACGATCCCGGCGACGTCATCGACGCCCTCGACGCGACGCATCAGCTCTGCGAGATCGACCGCGGCGAACACCTGCCGGTCGACGGTGACGCCGCCGATCTCCAGGCGGTCGACCTTGACCAGGCCGGCCACTTCCTTCGCCTCGCCGGCGGCGGGTGCGGCCTCGGCCTTGAGATTGAGCGTCTTCATCGCGCCCGGCAGGATCACGTTGAGGCCGCCGGCATCGAAGAGCATGCGGAACGGCCCCTTGCCGTTGAGCCTGACGTCGACGAACAGGTGGCCGCTGCGTTCGACGAACGGGACCTCGACGCGGTCCTTGCCCAGCGGAAAGCGGAAGTCGTCGGGCGGCGGCGCAGGCACGCCGAACTCGATGCCGTCGAGCGGCGTGTTGTAGTCGATCGCGGTGATCGTGAATTCGTCGCTCTGGCGCGGATCCCCGCGCGTCGCACGGACCTTCCAGGGAATCGACACGCCCTGCACGGCGCGGAAATCCGAATACACCTCGGTTCGCGTCTGCGGCCCCTCGTTCTCGGCCAGCCGCTCGATGCGGCGGGTCAGCAGGTTGACCCAGACCTCGTAGGCGCGGCCGCCTTCGGGCGCGATGCGCAGCACCTCGAACTCGGCGCCGTCGGCCGCGTCGCGCCGCGCGTACTCGATCACCGCGGGGTGCCGCTCCGGATACCAGAACGCGAGGCGGTCGCGGTAGGCGGCGTTGGCCGCGAGCTCGCGCGCGTCGTCGTCGCCCTCGATCCGCACCTGGCCCGACGCGTCCTGCGACCACGCGACGAAGCCGTCGAAGCCCTGCGCGCCGCGGAGCGGCCCGATCTCGTAGCGCAGCAGCGAGCGGCCGGTGGCGAGCGACGCCCACCGCTCCGCGCTGCCGGTCGCGTCGCCGAGCTTCATCGCCACGCGCGAGTGCTGCGACGCCAGCGCGTCCCACGCCTTGCCGCCGGTGGCCGCCTTCACTTCGGCGAGGATCACCACGGGATCGGGGCGCGCCCCCTGCGCGGACGCCGGCGCGGCGCGCAGCGCCACCGCGCATGCCAGCGCAAGGACGGCGGCCAGCAGCGCCGGGGCCGCGGCGAGCCGTCGCGCGAAGCTCGGGATCATCGTTGCTCCATGGTCGGCGGGGGTCATTGCATCAGCGGCTTGTAGCGCAGCCGGTGCGGGCGGGCGCCCTCCTCACCCAGCCGCTTCTTCTTGTCGTCCTCGTACTCGCGGAAGTTGCCCTCGAAGAACGACCACTGCGAGTCGCCCTCCGCCGCGAGGATGTGCGTGGCGATGCGGTCCAGGAACCAGCGGTCGTGCGAGATCACCAGCGCGCTGCCGGCGAACTCGAGCAGTGCTTCCTCGAGCGCGCGCAGCGTCTCGACGTCGAGGTCGTTCGAAGGCTCGTCGAGCAGCAGGACGTTGCCGCCCTTGAGCAGCGTCGCCGCCAGGTGCAGCCGGCCGCGCTCGCCGCCGGACAGCGTGCCGACGAGCTTCTGCTGGTCGCCGCCCTTGAAGTTGAAGCGGCCGAGGTACGCGCGGGAGGGCATCTCGAACTTGCCGATGGTCAGGATGTCCTGGCCGTTGGCGATCGCGTCCCACGCCGTCTTGTCGTTGGGCAGCGATTCGCGCGTCTGGTCCACCACCGCCAGCCGCACCGTCGAGCCGATCGCGACCTCGCCGCGGTCGGGCTTCTCCGCCCCGGTGATCAGCTTGAACAGCGTCGACTTGCCGGCGCCGTTGGGGCCGATGACGCCGACGATCGCGCCCGCGGGAATCCGGAACGACAGGTCGTCGATCAGCAGCCGGTCGCCGTAGCCTTTCGACACGCCCTTGAACTCGATGACCGAGTCGCCGAGCCGCTCGGCGACCGGGATGAAGATCTCCGACGTCTCGTTGCGCTTCTGGTGCTCGTACGACGACAGCTCCTCGAAGCGCGAGATCCGCGCCTTGCTCTTCGCCTGGCGACCCTTGGGGTTCTGCCGCACCCACTCGAGCTCCTGCTTCATCGCCTTCATCCGGGCGTCTTCCTGCTTCTGCTCGATCTCGAGCCGCTGCTCCTTCTGCTCGAGCCACGAGCTGTAGTTGCCTTTCCACGGGATGCCGTAGCCGCGGTCGAGCTCGAGGATCCACTCGGCGGCGTTGTCGAGGAAGTAGCGGTCGTGGGTGACGGCGACGACGGTGCCCGGGAACTTGGCCAGGAACAGCTCCAGCCATTCGACGCTCTCGGCGTCGAGGTGGTTGGTCGGCTCGTCGAGCAGCAGCATGTCGGGCCGCGACAGCAGCAGGCGGCACAGCGCGACGCGGCGCTTCTCGCCGCCGGACAGCGTGCCGATCTTCGCGTCCCATGGCGGCAGGCGCAGCGCGTCGGCGGCGACCTCCATCTGCACGTCGGAGCCCGCGCCGGACGTGGCGATGATCGCCTCGAGCCGGTGCTGCTCGGCGGCAAGTGCGTCGAAATCCGCCCCGTCCTCCGCGTATGCGGCGTAGACCTCGTCGAGGCGCTTCTGCGCGTCGAGCACGTCGCTCATTCCCTGCGCGACCGCGTCGCGCACCGTCTGGCCGGGGTCGAGCTGCGGCTCCTGCGGCAGGTAGCCGATCTTGAGGTTCGGCATCGGCGTGGCCTCGCCCTCGATCTCGTGATCGACGCCGGCCATGATCTTGAGCAGCGTCGACTTGCCCGAGCCGTTGACGCCGAGCACGCCGATCTTCGCGCCGGGGAAGAAGGACAGCGAGATGTCCTTGAGGATCTGCCGCTTGGGCGGGACGATCTTGCCCACCCGGTTCATCGTGAAAACGTACTGCGCCATGGGGTGCCTTGCCGAAGCAGCGAAAACCGCCATTATCGCAGGTCGCGCCCCGGCGCCCGTCCCCGGGGCTCCGGGCGCGCGCGACGGCACGCGGAAACGACCGCGGGCGACCCGTGGCCGCCCGCAGCAGTCCTGCCAGCCGCTGCCCGTTCAGCGCGTGCCCGCGCCTCCGCCCGTTGCGCCGCCGACGGCCGTCGCCGCGGCCGGCGAGCCGCCGTTCGGTGCGGCCGGTGCCGGCAACGGCGCGTCGCGGGTCGCGGTCAGCTCGCGCCAGCGCTTCTTGTCGGCTTCGTAGCGCGCCTCGAGCACCACCGCCTCGCGCCGCTTTTGCGCGAGCAGGTCGTTCTGCCGCCCCAGTTCGACGTCGATCGAGGTGAGCTCGCGCTCGACCGCCGGCGACACCGGCTTGTCGCCGGATGCTTCGCGCTGGGCCATCAGCGTCGCCTTGCGCTTGGTCAGCTGCTCGCTGTAGGCCTGCGCCGACATCACGATGCTCTCGATCGTCTGCAGGCCGCGCTTCCGGGACAGGTCGATCTCGGCCTCGCTGGTGAACGACGACAGCAGCGCGCGATCGCGCCGGGCCACTTCCTCGGCCTGCCTGGCGATCTGCCGCTGCTGCTCGGCCTGGAGCTCCTGCTGCCTGCGCTGCTCGGCCGTCAGCGCGGGATCGGTCTTCTTGATCGGAATGCCCTGCTTGTTGAGCTCGACGTTGCCCTTGTTGACGGCCTCTGGCGGCACCTTGTCGGTGTAGTGGATCACGCCGTGCTCGTCGACCCACTTGTAGGTCGCGGCGCGGGCCGGCAGGCCATGCAGCAGCGCGACGGCGACGAGCGCCGCGCCCGCGAGCGGCAGCGCGAGGCGAGCGAACGCCGCCAAGGCGGACGGCGAGAACCGTTCCGTCGCCCGGGTACCGCTGCGCTTCGCTGCCTGCTCCAACGTCATCGACCGATCACCCCATTCCAATGGACATCAGCTTACGCCGTATCGCTCCCGGTACGCCGCCACCTGCGGACCGTAGGCCGCGAGCCCGGCGTGGCCCGCGATGAATCGCATCAGGTCGTCGAGGGTCGCGATCGCGACGACCGGTATTCCCAGCTGCTCCCGCACTTCCTGCACCGCCGAGCGCTCGCCGACGCCGCGTTCCATCCGGTCCATCGCGATCAGCACCCCGGCCGGCGTGCCTCCCTGCGCCACGATCAGCTCCACCGACTCCCGGACCGAGGTGCCGGCACTGATGACGTCGTCGACGATGACGACCCGGCCCCGGAGCGGCGCCCCGACGACGACACCGCCTTCGCCATGATCCTTCGCTTCCTTCCGGTTGTAGCTGAACGGCAGATTCTGCCCTTTTTCGGCAAGCGCGATCGCGGTCGCCGCCGCAAGGGTGATGCCCTTGTAGGCCGGACCGAAGAGCTGCGTGCAGCCGATTCCGGAAGCCCGCAACGCCTCGGCGTAGAACTGGCCGAGACGGCGCAGGCTGTCGCCGTCGCTGAACAACCCTGTGTTGAAAAAATAGGGACTGTGGCGCCCCGCCTTGGTGACGAATTCCCCGAATCGAAGCACGTCGCGTGCCAGTGCGAAGGCAAGGAAATCCTGGCGAAAATCGGTCATCGCGGGGTCCGACGGGAGGCATGGGCGGGGAGCCGAAATTATACGCGCCGCCGCCGCGGGCTCCGGCACGCGCGGGGGTTCCGCCGCGCGAGCAGGGCCCGACGCAATCCCGCCGCTTGCGGCCCGGAGCCACGCCCGCGTGTAAACTCGCGCGCTTTCCCGCAGCCGTTTCCACCTCTCCGCCCCCCATTTCCGTGCGCATCATCTCCCTCAACGTGAACGGCATCCGTTCCGCCGACCGCAAGGGGCTGTCGCACTGGCTTGCCCGCGGCAAGCCCTGGGACGTCGTCTGCCTGCAGGAAATCAAGGCCGACGTCGGCGACGTGCCACGTGCGCTGCGCGCGCCCCGCGGCGCGCATGCGGCATTCCACCCGGCGCAGAAGAAAGGCTATGCCGGCGTCGCCCTCTACGCCCGGCATCCGGCGCGCGTGCGCACCGGCTTCGGCCACCCCGAGTTCGACGCCGAGGGCCGTTACCTCGAGGCCGATTTCGGCGAGCTCGTCGTCATCAGCCTGTACCTTCCCTCGGGATCGGCGGGCCCGCACCGGCAGGCGTCCAAGTTCCGTTTCCTCGAGGCGTTCCTGCCGCACCTGGCCGCGCTGAAGCGCCGCCGCAAGGAGGTGGTGCTCTGCGGCGACTGGAACATCGCCCACCAGCCGATCGACCTTCGGAACTGGCGCAGCAACCAGAAGAACTCCGGCTTCCTGCCCGAGGAGCGCGCCTGGCTGACCCGGGTCATCGACGACCTGGGCTTCGTCGACGTGTTCCGCCGCGTCGACCCGCGCCCCGACCAGTACACGTGGTGGTCGAACCGCGGCCAGGCCTGGGCGAAGAACGTCGGCTGGCGCATCGACTACCAGATCGCGACACCGGGCATCGCGGCGAAGGCTTCCGCGGCTTCGATCTACAAGCTGCGCCGCTTCTCCGATCACGCGCCGCTGATCGTCGACTACGACTACGCGCTGTAGGCGCCGTCGCCCATGCTCCGCGCCACCCGCCTGACGCTCGCCCGCGGCGCGCGCCGCCTGCTCGAAGAAGCCAGCCTGACCGTCCACGACGGGCACAAGGTCGGCCTCGTCGGGCCGAACGGCAGCGGCAAGTCGAGCCTGTTCGCGGCGATCCGCGGCGAACTGCTGCCCGACGCCGGATCGATCGACCTGCCCGCCGCGTGGACGATCGCGCACGTTGCGCAGGAGACCCCCGCCGTCGACCGCGTCGCGCTCGAGTTCGTGATGGACGGCGACCAGGAGCTGCGCGCAGTCGAGACCGCTCTCGCCGCTTCGGAAGCGGACCCGGCCCACGACGGCGCGGCGCTGGCCGAACTGCACGCGAAATTCGAGGCGATCGGCGGTTACGCCGCCCGCGCGCGCGCCTCGACGCTGCTTGCCGGGCTGGGCGTGACGTCCGCGCGGCAGGCCGATCCGGTCGCGAGCTTTTCCGGCGGCTGGCGGATGCGCCTCAACCTCGCGCAGGCGCTGATGTGCCGCTCGGACCTGCTGCTGCTCGACGAGCCTACCAATCACCTCGACCTCGACGCCGTGCTGTGGCTCGAGGACTGGCTCGGCCGCTATCCCGGCACGCTGCTGCTGATCACGCACGACCGCGACTTCCTCGACGGCGTGGCGACGACCATCGTCCATGTCGACGACCGCAAGCTCAAGGCGTACACCGGCAACTATTCGCAGTTCGAGCGCGAGCGCGCGGCGCAGCTCGCGCTGCAGCAGGCGCTGTACGCAAAGCAGCAGCGCCAGGTCGCCCATCTGCAGGCGTTCGTCGACCGCTTCCGCGCCAAGGCCACCAAGGCCAAGCAGGCGCAGAGCCGCGTCAAGGCGCTGGAGCGGATGGAGCGCATCGCCGCCGCGCACGTCGACAGCCCGTTCGAATTCACCTTTCCTCCGGTCGCCGGCGGCGCGCGGCAGCTGGTTCGCCTCGAGCACGCGACGCTCGGCTACGGCGGGCGGCCGCCGGTGCTCGCGGGCCTCGAGTGGAGCGTGCTGTCCGATGCGCGCATCGGGCTGCTGGGACCGAATGGCGCCGGCAAGTCGACGCTGATGAAGGCGATCGGCGGCACGCTGCCGCTGCTCGGCGGGCAGCGCCACACCGCGCAGAACCTCGCCATCGGGTATTTCGCGCAGCACCAGGTCGACCAGCTGCGCGCCGACGAGTCGCCGCTGTGGCACCTCGACAAGATCGACCCGGCGGCGCGCGAGCAGGAGCTGCGCGACTTCCTCGGCGGTTTCGACTTCCGCGGCGACATGGCGAGCGCGCCGGTCGGTCGCTTTTCCGGCGGCGAGAAGGCGCGGCTGACCCTCGCCCTGCTGGTGCGGCAGAAGCCCAACCTGCTGCTGCTCGACGAGCCGACCAACCATCTCGACATCGAGATGCGCGAAGCGCTGGCCGAGGCGCTGCAGGACTACGGCGGCGCGCTGGTCGTCGTCGCGCACGACCGGCACCTGCTTCGCGCGACCACCGACGAGCTGTGGCTGGTCGCCGACGGCCGCGTGGCGCCGTTCGACGGCGACCTCGACGACTACCGCGACTGGGTGCTCGCGCGGGCGCGGCGCGGGGAGGCGACCGCGGTCGCCGACGTCGGCGGCGCCGACGGGGCGTCGCCGGAAGGCGGTGCCGGCGACCGCAAGGCGAAGAAGCGCGAGGAAGCGGCCGCGAGGCAGCAGCTCTATGCGCGCAGGAAGCCGCTGACCGACCGGCTGGCGAAGGTCGAGCGCGAGCTGGCGGCGCTCACCGCGGACAAGGTGGCACAGGACGAATGGCTCGCCTCGCCCGCCGCGTACGCCGACGACCAGCGCGAGCTGCTTGAAGGAGCGCGTCACCGCGCAGGCCGAGCTCACGTGGCGGCTCGCCCGTCTGGAAACCGAGTGGCTCGAGCTGAGCGAGGCGATCGAGAAGCTGGGCGAGGCCTGACCCGGCGCGGCCGAGGTGCCGTCGGCGGAGGCGTCGCGATCAGCCGACGCGCGGGCCCGGACGATAGAAGAGGTAGACGGCGAAGCCGAGGGTGTCGCGGCCCCAGCGCATGTAGCCGTCGCGCCAGCGGCGGATCCGCTCGAGCATCGCGGGCACGTCGGGGTCTTCGGGCTGCTCGCGCGCATAGCGCTCGATCGACCGGGCGTACTTCCATTCGTACTCGTCCCACTCGTCGTCGTTGGCGGTCGCCGCGTGCATCGGGATGAGCCCGGCGTCGACGCCGGCCTGCACGTTGCCGCGGTGGTCGCGATAGTCGCCCTCCCTCGCCTCGAGGAACGCGAGGTAGTCGCCGGCTGGCTTCTGCTTCCAGTAACCCTCGCCGATCAGGATGTAGCCGCCGGAACGCGTCCAGCCCTTCAGCTTCTGGCAGACGCCGGCGATGCCGCCGTCGACGCCGCCGGCGCCCAGCATCACCGACAGGTGAAAGGTCTCGGGATCGGCCTCGAACTGGCGGATGTCGATGTCGTCGAGGTGCAGCTTGCCCAGCGCGCCGGTCCATTCGGCGCGCTCGCGCGCGGCATCGAGCATCGGCGACGAATTGTCGACGGCGACGACGGTCGAGCCGAAGCGCTCGATGATCCGCAGCGACAGCTCCGCCCGCCCGCAGCCAAGATCGAGCACGCGGCTGGTGGCGTCGAGCGGCAGGAGGTCGAGCAGGCGCTCGATCTTGGCGGCGGAGATCGGGTTGCAGTAATCGTGGTCGCGGTGGGCGATCGCGCTGAATTTCTGGCGGTTCATGACGGCTCTCGCGGTCTTCGGGTGACGAACGAGTTATCCACAAGCAAGAGTGATGCCGCCGGCCCAGGGCAGGGGGCCGGGGGCGGGCTGCCACGAGGACGGGCGGGGGGGTCAGCCCCGCTCGCGATCGAGCATCCGCCGGACCCACGGCAGCAGCAGGTAGGCCGGAAAGGAGAGGAAGAACGTCAGCAGGAACCAGTTGGGGTAGCCCATCGACTGCGCACCCAGCCCCCCGACCCAGCCCGCGACCGAGCGCGACAGCGCGAACACCGACGACAGCAGCGCGTACTCGGTCGCGGCGCGCTCCTTGCGCACGATCGCCATCAGGAAAGCGAGGAAGGCCGCGGTCCCCAGGCCCCCGGTGAACGACTCGGTGGCGCTGGCGGCATAGAGGATCGCCTGGTGCCCGAGCGGAATGGCGGCGCCGGGCGCCGCGGTCGGCAGCACCAGCGCCGCGGCCCAGTAGCCGAGGTTCGACACCGCCTGCGCCAGGCCGAGCACCCACAGCGCGCGGAAGATCCCGACCCGATCGGTGTACCAGCCGCCGGCGATGCCGCCGGCGATCGACAGCACGAGTCCGATGTTGACCGACACGAGGCCGATCTGGGCGGCGGTGAAGCCGGCGTCGACCCAGAACGGCTTCACCATGAAGCCCATCGCCGCGTCGCCGAGCTTGAACACGAGGATGAACAGCAGCACCGGGACGATCCCCGGGCGGCGCAGGAGCTCCATCAGCGCGCCGAACACCGGCCCGCGGGTGAGCGCGTCGGGGTCGATGCCGGGCTGCACCCCGCGCTTGCGCCCCGCCAGCACCCAGGCCGCCGTCGCCACCCCGGCCGCGATGGCCAGCGCGGCGGGCCAGAAGCCCGGCACGCGCGCCGACCAGCGGGTGACGTTGTCGACCAGCCACAACGTGCCCAGCGCGAAGCCCGCCACCGTGGCGAGTGCGAACGGCGAGCGCACGAGCGCGGCGAACTCGGCGCCCACCCCGGTGGAGTGCACGACGACCACCTTCTCGCGCGGCGCGGCGAGGCAAAGCGCGGCGAGTCCGAAGAAGACGACCGCGGCCACCGCGAACGCCCCCCGCCATCCCAGCCAGTCGGACGCCATCAGCACGAATCCCGACGCCAGCATGCCGACCCGGTAGAGCCCGATGCGGATGCCGTTGGCGAGGCCGAGCTCCTCCTTCGACAGGAACTCGATCGTGTAGCCGTCGATCGCGACGTCGTTGGTCGCGGACATCGCGGTGAAGATGCCGATGGCAAGCCAGACCAGCGGACCGAAGCCCGCCTGCACGGCGAAGAACAGCATCACCGCGCCCATCGCGACGTCGACTGTGGCCATCCACCGGCGGTGGTGACGCCAATGGTCGATCGCCGGCGCCCACAGGAACTTGAGCGTCCACGCGAGCCCCAGCAGCGACAGCACCCCGATCTGGCGCAACTCGACGCCCTGCTGGCGGAAGTAGACGGGGAAGATCTCGTAGAAGACGCCGAGTGGAAAGCCCTCGGCGAAGTAGAGGATCCCGACCCAGAAGAGCTTGCTGCGCAGCAGCGGTGAAGGTGTGTTCAAGGCACGGCGATTCTATCCGTTCGGCCGATGGCGCGGGCGGCGGAAAGCGGGTGGAATCGGGCCGGATACGGCTTTGGTGATGCTATCGATCGGAAGCCTTGGCGACCGAGGGGGTCCTGCGACCTAAATTCGACCTGACCCCGAAGCGGTAGAGGGCGAGTTCGCCGCGAAGGTTGGGGAGGAAGCTCACCGCCGCGCCGCCGGCGAGGATGGTGCGCGAGGCGACGGCGTATTCGCGCTTGGCGAGAAAGGCATCGAAGTCGGCGACTGTGCACAGGTGGATGTTGGGCGTGTCGTACCACTGGTACGGCAGCGCGTCGGACACTGGCATGCGGCCCCGGAGGATCTGCAGCCGGTGCGTCCAGTGCCCGAAGTTGGGAAACGAGACGATCGCTTCGCGGCCGACGCGAAGCATCTCGGCGACGATTTCCTCGATGTGCCGCATCGCCTGCAGCGTCTGCGACAGGATCACGACGTCGAACGAGCCGTCGTCGAAGCCGGCGAGCCCGCTCTCGAGGTCGCGCTGGATGACGCTGATGCCGTTCTTCACGCTGGCGAGCACGCCGGCGTCGCCGATCTCGACGCCGTAGCCGGTCACGCCGCGCGCGTCGCGCAGGTAGGCGAGCAGTCCGCCGTCGGCGCAGCCCAGGTCCAGCACCCTTGCCCCGCGCGGAATCCATGCCGCCATCGCCGCATAGTCCGCTCGCGCATTGGGGTCAGGTTCGATTTCGTGATCGGGGGCCGGAATCGGTCGGCCGAGCCCTCGGGCATCGCTGCTCGTGGCCGCGGTTGCGGGCAGTCCCGTCGCCGAAGACGGCCGCGGCCCCGTCGTCGATGGCCCCGGCGTCGAATTTGGACCTGACCCCGTGGTCGACCCCGTGGTCGTCGCCGTCGCGAGGCGGTCCAGGAATGCGCGGACGACGCTGAAGTACTGCGGGTCGTCGAGCAGGAACGCATCGTGCCCGTGCGGTGCGACGATCTCGGCGTAGGAAATCTCGCGGTTGTTGTCGACCAGCGCCTTGACGATCTCTCGCGACCGCGCCGACGGGAACCGCCAGTCGGTGGTGAACGAGACGACCAGGAACCGGCACGTTGCAGGCGCCAGCGCGCGGGCGAGGTCGCCGCCGGTGGCGAGCGCCGGGTCGAAGTAGTCGAGCGCCTTGGTGATCCGCAGGTAGGTGTTGGCGTCGTAATAGTCGGCGAACTTCTCGCCCTGATAGCGCAGGTACGACTCGATCTGGAACTCGGGCGCGAAACTGAACTTGAGGCCGTCGCGCAGCTGCCGGCCGAACTTGGCCTCCATCTGCTCGTCGGAGAGGTACGTGATGTGGCCGATCATCCGCGCGACCCGCAGCCCGCGCCGCGGCTTGGTCCCGTGCGCGTCGAAGTGTCCGTCGTGAAAATCGGGGTCGGTCATGATCGCCTGGCGCGCGACCTCGTTGAACGCGATGTTCTCGGCCGACAGGTTCGGCGCCGCCGCGATCACCAGCGCACTGGCGAGCCGCTGCGGGTAGCGGGTCGACCAGCACAGCGCCTGCATGCCGCCCAGCGAGCCGCCCATCACCGCCGCCCAGCGCCGGATGCCCAGCCGGTCGGCGAGCCGCGCCTGCGCGTCGACCCAGTCCTCGACCGTCACCAGCGGGAAATCCGCGCCCCACGGCAGGCCGGTCGCCGGGTTGATCGTCGTCGGGCCCGACGAGCCGAAGCAGCTGCCGAGGTTGTTGACCCCGACGACGAAGAACCGGTCGGTGTCGACCGGCTTGCCGGGCCCCACCATGCTTGTCCCACCAGCCGACGTTGTCCGGCTCGCCGGCGTAGACGCCCGCGACGTGGTGCGACGCATTGAGGGCGTGGCAGACCAGCACCGCATTGCCGCCGTCGGCGGCGAGCGAGCCGTAGGTCTCGTAGGCGAGCTCGTACGCCGGCAGCGTCACCCCGCAGGCGAGCGGAAGCGGATCGAGGAACGCGGCGCGTTGCGGCGTGACCGTGCCGACCGACCCGCCGGAACCGGGGTCGAAGGAAGGGTCGGTACCGACGCCGGGGCCGGCGCCGCCGGTGGTAGCGGAAAACGAAGGCATCGGGTGTCAGGGCCCTCGCGGCAACGGGCGCCTGGAGGGCTGGTCGGTTCCTCTAACGGTTGGCAGGGGCCGGGGCAACAAAAAACCCGACCGGCGCGGCGCGAGTCGGGTTGGTGAGTCACCACTCCGCTTTAGCCGCATTTGTTCGGGGCCGACCTGTCGACCCCCGCGCCCGCAAGCTGGTTCAAATCGGCGCGTCTCGGCAAGTCTAGCCCAAACCGGGCGCGACGACCAAGTCCCCTGGAGTGTCCGGCCCGCGACGGGGGAATCGAACGGCGCCCGGGCCTGTTGGCGGTGCCATGGCCCCGTTACCGATCGAGCCGCCGTTGGCGAGCCGACGCGCCGATTCTGCGCCCGGTCGCGGGAGTCGCCTGGGGCCGGCACCCGCCGGGTTTCGTCGCGCACCGGCTGCCGTTCGTCGGCGTCCATGACGCCGGGGTATGACATTGGGATAATTGGCGGTATGCTCTGCGGCCTTGTGGTTCCGGAACCGCCGGCGGCGGCACGGGGCCGGTGACGTTCGCAAAGGAGTCGGTGATGGTCGGGATCTTTCGGAAAACCGCGCAACCGGGCCGCTGGTCCGCATCGCGATTCATCCTGGCCATGGCTCTCGCCGCGGGCGCGATTGCCGCCAGCCCCGTTTCCGCGCAGTCCGGCTCGACCCTCTACACAGGATACTGCAGGGGGTGCCACGGGGCCCCAGCCAACAACAAGGACAACGTCCTGGCAGGCCGCAACGTCGATGTAATCAAGGGTGCGCTCGACGGCAATTCGTCGACGATGGGGGGCAATGCGTCGCTCAACCCGCTGCGGGACCCCGGCAATGAGTCACAGCTGGTGGCCATCGCCGCCTACCTGGCCACTTTCGTCGGCACACCCCCGCCGGCGACCGGCGGCAGGCTCTCGCTCTCGCCGTCGTCGTTGTCGTTCGGCGCCCAGGCGATCGGCACCACCAGCGATGCCAAGCGGGTCACCGCGACCAACACCGGCACCGCCGCCGTGAGTGTCACCAGCGTCACGTCGACCAACACCGAGTTCCGCGTAGCGGCGACCACCTGCGCCGGCAGCATCGCGATCGGCGGCAACTGCACCATCGACGTCACGTTCCGACCCACCGACGTCGGCCCCCGCGGCGGCACCGTCAGCGTCGTGTCCAACGGCACCGGCAGCCCGCAAGGCATCGCCGTGTCGGGCGACGGTACCGCCACTGCGCCGCCGTCGACCGGCGCGACGGTGACGATCAAGGAGTACTTCCACGCCGCGTTCGGCCATTACTTCATCACCGCCAGCGCCGCCGAGATCGGATTGCTCGACGCCGGCAAGTTCGACGGCTGGTCGTCGACCGGCCGCTCGTTCAAGGCGTACCAGAACCAAGGCGCCGGAACGGTCGCCGTCTGCCGCTTCTTCACCGAGGCGTTCGCGCCCAAGAGCTCGCATTTCTATGCGCCGCGCGGAGTCGGCTGCGAGGAGGTTTTCAATAACAAGGACTGGCAGTACGAGGGCGACGTGTTCTACGTCGCCGCAGCCTCCGACGCGGGCACCTGCCCGGCCGGCACGCAGCCGATCTACCGTCTGTACAACATGGGCCAGACGGGCGCACCGAATCATCGCTATACCAACGACCCGGCGGTGCGCAGCCAGATGCTCGCCCAGAACTTCATTCCCGAAGGCAAGGGCCCCGAAGGCGTCGGGTTCTGCGCCCCGCTGTAGGTCCCTGCGTCAAGGAATCGTCTCTCCTCGGATCGCCCGCCCCGGCCGCGTGCCGCGGCGGGCGTCTTCTTTTTGCGGCGTGCGGTACCGGGCAGTTCCGGTGGCGCTGCGATTCAGGCGGGACATCCGCCGGGACCGATCAGGCCTCGCCGCAGCGCCGACCGTCGGCGGCAACCCCCAGCCAGCGAACCCCCTGCGCGTCCAGGAAGTCGGGCGCCTGCGCACCAAGCAGCATCGCGATCGTCGCGCAGCTGCCGGCGACGATCGCCAGCGGCGCGACGACGCTCACCGACTGCCAGTGCGTCACCGGCCAGCCGCTGCGCGGGTCGATGATGTGGCAGTAGCGCCGGCCGTCGACTTCGATGAAGCGCTCGTAGTCGCCGCTGGTCGCCACGGCCGCGTCGACGACCTCGATGGCGGCGATCGCCTCGTCGGGGCGCGCGCCGCGCGGATGCCGGATGCCGACTCGCCACGGTGCGCCGCCTTCCTGCGCGCCCAGCGCGCGCACGTCACCGCCGAGGTCGACGAGGGCGCGGGCGATGCCCCGGTCCGCGAGCACCGTGGCGGCGCGATCGGCCGCGTACTCCTTGCCGATGCCGCCGAAGTCGATTTCCATGCCGGACCGCGGAAGGCGCACCCAGCCGGATCCGGCCCCGATCGCCGCGCCGGACGCGGGCGGGGCGGTCGCGGCGACTCCGCTCGCCGCGGGAGGCGATGGGGGCGCCGGGACGCTGGGCGGGCTGCGCTCGACGCGACCCCAACCGATCAGGTCGAGCGCCGCCGCGAGCGCGTCGCTCTGCGGCAGTCGCGGCGGCACGCGCCTGAAGTCCCATGCATGGCGCAGCGCCCCCGAGGTGAGGTCGAACGCCCCCGCCGAGAGCTCATGGCAGCGGTGCGCATAATCGAGCAGCGCGTCCGTCTCGGCGTCGATCGCCACCGCCTCTCCGCCCGCCGCGCGATTGATCGCCGTCGTGACGCTGTCGTCGCGGTAGCGCGAATACTTGGCTTCGATGCGGGCGATCTCGGCGATCGCGGCATCGGCGGCGTCGCGGGCGGTGTCCGCATCGGGCGCGACGATCGCCAGCGCGCAGGGCGACGCCATCGCGCGGAACGGGAAGCGATGCAGCGGCATCCGCGGATCTTAGCGCGGCGGCGAGCGGTGCCCCGAGCCCGAGCACCTGCTGCCACCCGCGCCCGGGCTTCAGAACGCCTTGGCGACGCCGGCCTGGATCCAGTTGGCCGAGAACGGCAGCAGGCCCGGGCTGCCGTCGCCGCCGAGCTTCCACGCGCTCTTCTGCCGGTAGAACTCGTACTTGAGGTCGACGGTCCAGCCGTCCGGCAGCGTCTTGGCGACCAGCAGGCCCGCGGTGATGGCGCCGAAGGCCGACAGCCGGGTGTCCGCGGTGTACGGCTGGCCCTCGACGAAGCCGTTCAGCAGCGGCGGATCGAAGTAGAACCACGCCGCGTCCTGCGACAGGTAGCGCAGGTTCGGCGTCACGGTGAAGCCCGACGGCAGCGGCTGCACCCACGCCGCCTCGACCATGTTGGAGTTGGCGCCGAACGAATCGTCGAGGTAGCGGTAGCCGACCTTCAGCGTCGCGTCGAGCGCGGGGAAGAACTGGTTGTACCGCGTCAGCCACGCGGTGATCCGCCGGTAGTCGGGGCGGGTGTCGAACGACTTGTACGGATCGTTGAAATAGCCGTGCCCGTACGAATGGGTGAGGTTCGACTGGATGATCGCCGTGGGCGACAGCGCCTGCGTGATGCCGACGAGGAACTCGACGGTGTTGCGGTGCTCGTTCTCGGCGATGCCGTTGGTGCTGTTGATGATGTCCGCCGCGCCGCCGAACGAGAAGGCGAGCGTCGTGTTGCGGTCCTCGGTGAACCAGCGCAGGTCGAGCACGCCGCCGCGCGACAGGTAGTCGTCTTCGCTCGAGATCACGGCGCCGGCGCCGACGATCCAGCGGTCGAAGTACTTGCTGATCTTGAGATCGCCGGCCTTGCGGAAGTCGTGGATGCCCTCGCCCGACGCCCCCGACAGCACGTTGAAGTACAGCGGCGAGGCGCCGCTGACCGCGTCGAAAGTCAGCGAGCCCTCGACGGTCCAGCTCTGCGCGAACGGGGCCAGCACGTAGAACGACGGCGCCTCGACCGTCATCCGGTCGGCACCCGGCTGCCAGTCGCGGTAGTAGAGGTACTTGGCCGAGAAGAGGCCGCCCTCGGGCATCGCCTGCGCCGCGGCGCCTGCGGGCAGCATGCCGGGCAGTGCCAGCGCGGCGGCCAGCAGCGTGCGTTCAGTTGCAGCCACAGCCGCCTCCGCCGACGCCGTAGCCGCCGTTCGCGCCTTCCTTGCTCGTGTAGATGTGCTGCGTCGTCTTCGCGGCGAGGACGTCCGGGTCGAACTGCATCGACGGCCTGGCGAGGTCGCCCTTCTCCCACGGCTGCGGCGGCGCGAATCCCGCGCAGCCGCCGAGAGCGGCGAGGACGGCGGCGAGGGCCATCAGGCGAAGGCGGTGCATCGAACGGGTCTCCGTTGCCGTGCGGCGGGGTCAGCGGGCCGCAACCAGGGCGCGGATCCGCTCGTCGATCGCCGCGGCGTGCTCGTCGTTGAAGCCGGACTCGACCTGCACCACGTTGCCGCGCGCATCGATCAGGTACGAGCTCGGCATGCCCTTGACTCCGTACGCGGCCGGCGTCCTGCCCTCCGGATCGTACACGACGGCGAAGCCGGCCGGCACCTGCGCCAGGAAGCGGTCGGCGTCGGCGCGCCGCTTGTCGACGTTGATCGCGACGACGGTGAAGCCCTTGTCGCCGTACTTTTTCTGCAGCTCGCTCATCCACGGAAACGAGCGCTTGCACGGCGCGCACCACGAGGCCCAGAAATCGACGAACACGACCCGGCCCTTCAGCGACTCCAGCGTGAGCGTGTCACCGGCCGCGCGCGGCAGCGCGAACGCCGGCGCCGGCTGCCCCGCGTCGACGGCGAGCGCCGGCAGCGGCAGCGCGCTGCCGAGGGCGACGAGCGCAAGCGGGAGAAGTCGTGACCAGGGGGCGAGGGACATGGGCGGCGGGATGGATTGGGTCCGAGGGTCCGGCGGGCGAACCCCGGGTTGGCGGCACAGCGAACCCGGGCCGCGCGAAGGCCCGGGCCGGCAATCACGCAACCGGGCGCCACTATGACATCAGCATAATCATACGCCAACCCGCGTCGCGCGCAAGCACCGCTGCGGCGCTCCGCCCGCGCGGCGGGCTGCGCACCCTGCGCGCGGCGCAAACGCGGGCGTCAGAGCGCGTTGAGCTTGTCGAGCTGCGCGTTGATCCGGGCCGGATCGTCGCTGCGCCGCATCCGGTCGACGATCGGCACGACTGCGGCGAGCTCGGTGGTCAGCACCCGCTGCTTGATGCCGAGCAGGTGCGCGGGGTGCATCGAGAAATTCCGCAGCCCCATGCCCAGCAGCAGCCGCGTCAGCAGCAGCTCCCCGGCCATTTCGCCGCAGACCGCGATGGGCTTGCCCGCCTTGTTGGCGGCGGCGATCGAGCCGCCGATCAGCTTCAGCACCGCGGGATGCAGCGGGTCGTACAGGTGCGACACCGCGTCGTCGGAGCGGTCGACGGCAAGCGTGTACTGGATGAGGTCGTTGGTGCCGATGGAGGCGAAGTCCAGCCGCGACAGCAGGGCGCCGATGGCGAGCGCGGCGGCGGGGATCTCGATCATGCCGCCGACCTCGACGCCGGCGTCGAACGGCACACCCTGCTCGCGCAGCGTGTCCTTCGCCTGCGCGATCAGCAGCAGCGTCTGGTCGACCTCGCCGACCGAGGCGATCATCGGGATCAGGATGCGCACGCGGCCGTAGTGCGAGGCTCGCAGGATCGCGCGCAGCTGGGTCAGGAACAGTCGCGGCTCGGCGAGGCAGAAGCGCACCGCGCGCAGCCCGAGCGCCGGATTGGGCGCGACACGCACCAGTCCGCCCAGGCCCTCCTTGGTCTTGTCGGCGCCGAGATCGAAGGTGCGGATTGTCACCGGCCGGCCCTTCATCCCGGCGGCGACATGGCGATACGCCTCGAACTGCTCGTCCTCGGTGGGCAGGCCGTCGCGATTCAGGAACAGGAACTCCGACCGGAAGAGGCCGATGCCGCTGGCACCGTTCTCCAGCGCGTGCTCGAGATCGTCGGGCAGCTCGATGTTGGCGTGCAGCTCGATGCGCACGCCGTCGATGGTGTCGGCGGGCTTGGTGGTGAGGCGCTTCAGCTTTGCGCGCTCGATCTCGAGCTCGCCCTGCTTCAGCCGGTACTCGGTGAGCACCGACTTGTCCGGGTTGACGATGACGACGTGGTGGGTGCCGTCGACGATCAGCAGCTCGTTCTCGCGGATCAGCTGCCGCGCGTTGTGGGTCGCGACCACCGCGGGGACGTTGAGGCTGCGGGCGACGATCGCCGTGTGCGAGGTCACGCCGCCGAGGTCGGTCAGGAACGCGGCGAAGCGGTGCCGCTTGAACTGGATGACGTCGGCAGGCGAGAGGTCGTGCGCGACCAGGATCGTGTGCGGCTCGCTGCCCGCCGCGATCGCGCCCGGCTTGCCCAGCAGTCGCTTCAGCACCCGCTCGACCACCTGCACGACGTCGGACTTGCGCTCGCGCAGGTACGGGTCCTCGATCTGCTCGAACTGCTCGACCAGCACCTCCATCTGTTGCGTCAGCGCCCACTCGGCGTTGCACCGCTGCTCGGCGATGATCCGCTTCGGCGCCTCGGACAGCGTCGGGTCGTTGAGGATCATCCAGTGGACGTCGAGGAAGGCGCCGAACTCGGCCGGCGCGTCCTCGCCCGTCATCGCCGCGTGCAGGTCCTCGAGCTCCGACTGCACCTCGCGCAGCGCCATCTCGAAGCGGTCGACCTCGGCGTCGACCTTGCCCGCGGGAATCGCGTAGTGCGCGACCTCGAGCGTCGCGTGCGAGACGAGCTGCGCGCGGCCGATCGCGATGCCGCCCGAGACGCCGATGCCGTGCAGTGCGAAGCTCGCCATGGCGGACGGCGGGCGGCGGTCAGCCGCCTTCGCCGAAGTAGTCGTTGATCAGCGCCGCCAGCGCGTCCATCGCGTCGGCCTCGTCGGGGCCGTCGGTCTCGAACGTCACCTTCGAGCCCTTGCCGGCGGCCAGCATCATCACGCCCATGATGCTCTTGGCGTTGACGCGGCGGCCGTTGCGCTCGAGCGAGACGTCGCACTGGTACTTCGCGGCGAGCTGGGTCAGCTTGGCCGACGCGCGGGCGTGCAGCCCCAGCTTGTTGATGATCTCAATTTCGCGGCGCAGCATAGACGGGATCGACTTCGACATGGTGGACGCCGTCGCAACCGCCGGACACGGCCTTCTTGATCATCGTGTCCAGGCCCTTGCTGCGGTACGTGAAGGCCCGCACCAGCATCGGCAGGTTGACGCCGGCGACGACCTCGACCCGCCCCGGCACGATCAGCTTGCACGCGAGGTTGCAGGGCGACGCGCCGAAGATGTCGGAGAAGATCAGCACGCCCTCGCCGGTGTCGAGCCGCGCGACCCGCTCGCGCGCCATCGGCAGCAGCCGCAGCGGGTCGTCGGTCGCCGCGACCGACAGCGACTCGAGCTGCGCCGGCGGCGTGCCGAGCACGTGCGTGACCGCCTGGACCAGGCTGTCCGGCAGGGAATCGTGGGCGATGAGCAGGATGCCGATCATGGGTGCGGGTGCCTTCGGAAATGTTAGCACGCGGTCACTGCGCGTCCGTCCGCCGGTGCCCGGGCGGTGCGCCCGGTCGAGCCGATGACGCGGCCGGCGCCCGCGCGTGGCGCCCGGCCCTACCTGGTCGCGCCGGCGCCGGTGCAGGCGCCGACCAGCGCATCGGCGAACAGGCCGGCGACGTCGAAGCCGGTCTGCTGCGCGATCTCGACGAAGCAGGTCGGGCTGGTGACGTTGACCTCGGTGAGGAAGCCGCCGATGACGTCGAGGCCGACCACCAGCAGGCCCTCGGCCCACAGCGCCGGCGCGAGCGCCTCGGCGATCGCGCGCTCGCGGTCGGTGAGCGGACGTGCCTCGCCGCGTCCGCCGGCCGCGAGGTTGCCGCGCGTTTCGCCCGCCTTGGGGATGCGCGCGAGCGCGAACGGCACCGGCACCCCGCCGATCAGCAGCACGCGCTTGTCGCCTTCGCTGATCGCGGGGATGAAGCGCTGGACCATCACCGTCCGCGTGCCGTGCTGGCCCACGGTCTCGACGATGACGTTGCGGTTGGGGTCGTCGGCGCGCACGCGGAACACCGACGCGCCGCCCATGCCGTCGAGCGGCTTCACGATGGCGTCGCCGTGGGCGTCGATGAACGCGCCGATGCGGGCCGGGTCGCGCGCCACCAGCGTCGGCGCGATGAACCCGGCGAACTTCGCGATCGCCAGCTTCTCGTTGTGATCGCGGACCGCCCGCGGCCGGTTGAACACCCTGGCGCCGGCGCGCTCGGCCAGCTCGAGCAGGTACGTCGCGTAGACGTACTCCATGTCGAACGGCGGGTCCTTGCGCATCACGCTCGCGGCAAAGGCGGCCAGCGGCCGCTCGACCGGCGCGCCGGCCGCGTACCAGTGGTGGTCGTCGTCGGCGAGCGTCAGCGGGACGGCGCGCGCCTGCGTGCCGGCGGCATCCCACCAGAGGTCGCCGGGTTCGCAGGCGTACAGCGCGTGGCCGCGCCGGGCGAGCGCGCGCATCATCGCGACGCTCGAGTCCTTGTAGGCCTTGAGCGCGGGCAGCGGGTCGAGAATGAACAGGAAATCCATGGCGGGCCGGCGTGACGGGCGGACCGGCATCGTAACCGATTCGCGCGCGCCGCCGCCAATCGCCCGTCACCGGCCGCGGCGGCGCGGGCGGAGCCCGGTCCCGCCGCGCGATCCGCTGCCCTGCCGGTTCAGCGGTCCGCCGCGTCGGTCGCCGGGTCGGCGGCCTCGGCCGGGGACGCCGTATCCCGGGGCATCAGGTGGATCGCCGTCGCCAGCAGCGACACGGCGACCGGCACCCCCGGCGCGAGGTGGTTGCGGCGGGCCACGTGGGTCGGCACCGACAGGTGCAGCAGCGGGCCGGGACCGCGCGCGGGCGCGATGACGACCGACGTGGTCTCGCCCAGCGCCACGCATTCGACGACCGCGCCCTCGACCGGATTCTCGCGCTCGCCGCGCGAGGGGCGGTCGCGCCGATGCAGGATGACGTCGGCGGCCGGGATCGTCCAGGCCACGCGCGTGCGCGGCGGCAGCTGCGCCGCCGGCGGGATCTCGAACCGCAGGCCGCCCCAGGCGAGCCACGAGCGCTCGGCGTCGTGGCCGTCGATCGCGCCCTCGAACACGTTGCGCATGTCGAGCAGGCGCGCGACCGTGGCGTCGCGCGGCCGCGCCATCACGTCGAGCGGCGGGCCCGACTGCAGCGTGCGGCCGCGGTGCAGGATCGTCATGCGGTCGGCCAGCGCCGCCGCCTCGTCGAGATCGTGGGTCACCAGCACGATCGGCATGGCGAGCGAGCGGCGCAGCGTGGCCAGCTCGCGGTACAGCTTGTGCCGCGTCACGCGGTCGACCGCGGAGAAGGGCTCGTCGAGCAGCAGCACCTTCGGATCCCGCGCCAGCGCGCGGGCGACGGCGACGCGCTGCTGCTGGCCGCCGGACAGCGCGGCCGGCCGCCGCGACTCGAGGCCGTCGAGGTGCACCAGCGCCAGCAGTTCGCGCGCCCGCGCGGCGCGCGCCGCCGGGGCGAGGTGCCCGAGCGCAGCGGTGACGTTGTGCAGTGCGGACAGGTGCGGGAACAGCGCGTAGTGCTGGAACACGAGGCCGACCGAGCGCTGCTGCGGCGTGCGCTGCACCCCGGCCGCCGGGTCGAACCAGACGTCGTCGCCGCACGTGACGCGGCCCTCGCGCGGCCGCACCAGGCCCGCGATCGCCCGCAGCACCGTCGACTTGCCGCTGCCGGACGGGCCGGTGAGCGCCAGCAGCTCGCCCGGCGCGCAGTCGAGTTCGACCGCGAGCGGGATCGGCGCGTGCTGCGCCAGGCGCACCGACAGCCCGGCGGCGCTCATCGCCGGTCCTCCCGCCGCGCCGTCGTGTACGCGATCGCGATCGCGGCCAGCGACAGCGCCAGCAGCACCGCCGCCATCACGTTGGCGCCGGTGAGGTCGAACGCCTGCACGCGGTCGTAGATGGCGATGGCGATGGTCCGCGTCTCGCCGGGAATGCTGCCGCCGACCATCAGCACGACGCCGAACTCCCCCAGCGTATGCGCGAAGGTGAGCACCGCCGCCGACAGCACGCCGGGCCAGGCCAGCGGCAGTTCGATGCGGGTGAAGATCTTCCAGCGGCTCATGCCGCAGCACGCGGCTGCGTCGCGCACGTCCGCGGGAATCGCCTCGAACGCGCGCTGCATCGGCTGGATCGCGAACGGCAGGTTGAACACGATCGACGCCAGCAGCAGGCCGCTGAAGCTGAACGCCAGCGTGTGGCCGGTCAGCGCCTCGAACGCGCGGCCGAGCGGCGAGCCCTGGCCGAACGCCAGCAGCAGGTAGAGTCCCAGCACCGTCGGCGGCAGCACCAGCGGCAGCGCCAGCGCAGCCTCCGCGAGGCGCCGACCCGGGAACGGCGTCCAGGCGAGAATGCGCGCGACGACGAGTCCCAGCGGCAGCAGCAGCGCGACGGTGAAGCACGCGAGCCGCAGCGACAGCAGCAGCGCCTGCCAGTCCATCATGGGGCGACCGCCTCGCCCGGAAGCGCGAAGCCGTAGCGGCGAAAGATCGCGCGCGCGGCCGGCGACTGCAGGTACGCGTAGAACGCGCGCGCATCGTCGCCGGCGCCCTTGAGCAGCACCATCCGCTGCGCCAGCGGCGCGTGCAACCCGGCCGGCAGCAACACGTAGCGGCCGCGCGCCGCGATCGCCGGCGAGAGCGCGAGCGAATACGCGAAGATGCCGCCCTGCGCAGCGCCGCCGACGGCGAACTGCGCCGCCTGCGAGACGTTCTCGCCCAGCACCAGCTTCGGCTGCGCCGCCTCCCACAGCCCCGTCTGCTGCAATGCCTCGCGCGCCGCGCGGCCGTAGGGCGCGTGCTCCGGATTCGCAATGGCGAGCTTCCTCACGCGGCCATCGGCCAGCGCGGCCTTGAGATCGACGAGCGCGGCGTCGGGAACGAGCGGCGAGCCGGACGGGGCGAACAGCACCAGCCGGCCGATCGCGTACGGCGTGCCGCCGTCGACGGTGCGCCCCTCGGCGGCGAGCGCCTGCACGAACGACTCGTCCGCGGACAGGAAGGCCTCGAACGGCGCGCCCTCGGCGATCTGCCGGCGGAAGTTGCCCGACGAGCCGAACGCGAGCCTGACCTTGCGGCCGGTGGCCTTTTCGAAGTCGGCGGCAAGCTCGGGCAGCGCGAATTGCAGGTCGGAGGCGGCCGCGACCGCGGGGGGCGCGGCGTGCGTCGGCAGCGCGGCGGCCAGCATCAGCCATGCCGACGTCATCCACCATCGCGCGCGCGCCAGGGCGCGCGGCCATCCGGGCGCATGGCGCCGGCCCGGGCTCGTGCGGACATTCGATCGGGTCATGGGGCGGCAGTTTAACCGCTGCAGCACGGCGACCCGCGCGAGGCGGGCGGGATGGGCACGCACGCAGCCGCGGACGCTGCCACAATGTCCCGGCGGTTGCTTATACTGCGGCGACTCCCCGCCAGCCCCGGACTGCGATGACCGCCCCCGACCAACCCTCCCGCCATCTCGCCGTGCTGTTCGCCGACGTCTCGGGCAGCACGCGCCTGTACGAGCAGGTCGGCGACGTCGAGGCGCTGGCCGCGATCAGCCGGTGCCTCGCGCTGGCCGAGACCACTGCACACGGCTACGGCGGCCGCCTGATCAAGACCATCGGCGACGAGGCACTGCTGGTGTTCGGACACGCCGACCACGCCGTCGAAGCCGCCGCCGAGATCCAGCGCCGGATGGCCGAGGTCGTCTTCGGCGACAACCTGCGGCTGGCTTTTCGCATGGGCCTCCATCACGGACCCGCGATCGAGGTGCCGGGCGACGTCTTCGGCGACTCGGTGAACGTCGCCTCGCGGATGGTCGGCCTGGCCAAGCGCGGGCAGGTCATCCTCTCCACGCCGACCGCCGATCTGCTCTCCCCCCAGCTGCGGGAGCGCGTGCGCGAGCTCGACGTGCTGACGGTGAAGGGCAAGGAAAAGGACATCGGCATCTGCGAACTGCTGTGGCAGGATTCCTCCGCCGACCTGACGGCGATGGCGCCGAGGTCGGCGGCGCGCGCGGCGCGCCTCGAGCTGCGGCACGGCGCACGCACGTTCGAGCTCGACGCGACCTCCCCGGCGGTCACCCTGGGGCGGGATGCCCAGAACGACGTGGTCATCGGCGACCCGCTGGCCTCGCGGCTGCATGCCCGGATCGAACGGCGCCGCGACAAGTTCGTGCTGGTCGACCAGAGCTCGAACGGCACGTTCGTGACCGTCGACGGCGAGCACGAAATCCACCTCCGGCGCGAGGAGATGATCCTGCGCCGCCACGGCAGCATCAGCTTCGGCCACCGCCACGAAGCCGGTCCCGGCGAGACCCTGGCCTTCGCCTGCCTCGACCCCGGGCCGTGAGGCGCGCCGCGAAGGGACGCGCCGCGGCGGCGGTCGTTCCGGCGGCGAAGCGAGGGTGCCGGGTCCCGTCCGCTAGATCGTCGTCAGCTTGCGCAGCAATTCGGGGTTCTTCACCACCGTCTTCTGCCGGCCCGGCGACGAGCCGTAGAGCCCCGCGGGCGGGTTGGTTTCCAGGCGCGACAGCACCGACGGCTCCGCACAGCGAGCGTCGAATCTGACGGCGACCTGCTCGGCGCTGACGCTGCCGAGCGTGAAGCATGCCTGGCCGAGCTTGGCGTTGAGGGGCTTCAGTACGGCGCTGGTGACGAGATCGCCGGCCGCTCCGCCGCCCGCGAGCACGAGGTCGTAGGCGCGGGGCTTCGCCGGTGCCCGCGCCGTGGCGGCGATGACCTCCGGCAGGCCGACGAGCTCGCGTGCCAGCAGGTCCTCCGTCGCCGGATCGGGCAGGCCGTCGACGCTGAGCGTGACCTTGCGCGCCGTCACGCTGGCGTGCTGCAGGAAGAAGTCGCGCGAGAACTCGTCGGCGATCCTGGTCCCGATCGCCTTCAGCGCCTCTTCCTCGCTGGCCCAGCTGCCGACGCCTTTCGGCAGCGTGGTGTTGAAGTAGATCTCCTCGCCGGTCGCCCGATCGATGCACTTCACGGTCCACGACGTCAGCGCGTACTTGGTGATCGTCACGCCGGACGCCTCGAGCCGCGCCGAGAGCTTCCGGATCCGCGCCTCGCCGATCACCGAGAAGTCGGGGGGCGGGCTGCCCTGCGCGCCGCCCTCGGCCCAGACGCGGAAGCCGAACGACTTGATGCGCTCCTTCAGCATGTTCTCCGCCACCGGCGACGGCAGCGGCGGGGCCTCGGCGCGATCGGCGTCGCGCACGTCGATCTGCACCGACACCCTGGGGTCGCCGCTCGCGCGGATGAGCTCGACCCGCTCGTCCCGCGTCATCTGGTTGAGCGACTTCTGGACCGCCTTGACGTTGACGACCGCCTCGGTGGTGATCGACATCAGCCCGTCCTTGCCGAGCCGCGGCTCGCCCTGGCTGACGACGGTCCTGACGTAGTTGCCGCTGTTCGCCAGCAGCCGGCTCTTCAGCAGGTCGTAGTTCGCCGCGATCGACTTCTGGTCGACCAGCAGCCCGACCGCCTTCTCGACCAGCTGGCTGCGCGAATCCGCGCGCAGGTCGGCCTGCAGCAGCCCCTGGTCGGCCTGGTAGCGCGGATCGGACGGGTCGACGAGACCGACCGCGGCGATGGTCATCGTTCCCGGCTCGGGACTCGGTGCCGGCGGCGCCGCGACCGGCGCGGGCGCGGCGGCCGGCGTGGCCGGCATGGCGGAAGGGGCCGCCGGCGGCGCGCCGGGAGCCGCGGCCGTCACGGCGGCGGGCGGCGCCGCGGACTGCGCGGTCTTCGCCGTGTCGGCCGGGGGCCGCTGCAGCATGAACCACGCGCCGACGGCGACGGCCAAGGCGGCCACGCCGACGACCATCGCCAGCGCGGACGACGACGATTTCGACGCCGCGGGCGCGGACGACGGCGCAGCGGCAGGCGCGGCGGCCACGGTGGCGTCCTTCGCTGCCGCCGCCGCAACGGCCGCCGGGGCGACCGTCGGGGCCGGCGCCGCGATGATCGTCGGGTCCGCAGCGGAGACCGGTCGGGCTGCCCCCGCCGGGGCCGGCGCGGCGGCGGGCGCCGCGGCGCGGATCGCGTCGGCGAATTCCTGCGCGGTCTGGAACCGGTCGTCGGCGCGCTTGGCCAGTGCCCGGCGCACCACGGCGTCCATCACCGGCAGCACCTGGACGTTGAGCGTCGACGGCGCCAGCGGCTCCTCCTTCAGCACCTTCTGCATCGTCGTCGTCGCGGATCCGGCGAAGGGCCGCTCGCCGGTGAGGAACTGGTAGAGGATGACGCCGGCGGAAAAGAGATCGGAGCGGCCGTCGACGGGAAGCCCCTGGATCTGCTCGGGCGACATGTAGCTCGGCGTGCCCAGCACCGTGCCCACCTGGGTGAGGCTCGACGAGTCGATGTGGGCGATGCCGAAGTCGGCGACCTTGACGCTGCCGTCGTCGAGCAGGAAGACGTTCGCAGGCTTGATGTCGCGGTGGATCACTCCCTGGCGGTGCGCGTAGTCGAGCGCGCCGAGGATCTGCGTCATGATGCGCACGATGTCGGTCGACTTGAAGCGCTCGTTGGCCTCGAAGCACTCCTTGAGCTCGCGGCCCTTGACCAGCTCCATCGCGATGTACCAGATGCCCGCGTCCTCGCCGAAATCGTGGATCGCCACGATGTTGGGGTGGGACAGGCGCCCCGCGGCCTGCGCCTCGCGGCGGAACCGCGCGATCACGGTCGCCGAGTCCTCGCCCTTGAGCTGGTCCGGCCGGATGGTCTTGAGCGCGATCACGCGCTTGATCTGCGGGTCGTAGCCTTCGTAGACCACGCCCATCGCGCCGCGGCCGATCTCGCGCCGGACTTCGTACTTGCCGAGGGTGCCGATCTCTGCCAATTGACGTTCCTCATCGCGCCGGAAGCGACGACGCCGGCCGCGGGCCGGCGTCGCGGATGCCCGCCACCGGCGGGTCGGCTGTCGCTACTTGTACTTGCTGTCGATTTCCCACACGCTCTTCTGCACCAGCCGCTGGACCATGGTGTCGAGCGAGACGCCGCCCTGCTGCGCCTGGTTGACGCCGAGCGCCCCCGACGACGTCGCGCCGATTTCCATCTTTTCCTCGGTGTAGCCCTGCGCGACCTGCTCGGTAGTCTCGGCGTTGATGATCTTGTAGCGCATGCCGATGACCCAGACGCTGGTCGACTCGCCCGAATGCACCGAGCCGACCGCGGTGCCGCCGACGGTGCCCGCCGCGGCGCCGCCGCGCGAGCCGCTGAACACGCCGAGCAGGCCCGCCATCTGCCCCAGCGTCCTGCCGTCGAAGCCGGACTGCGCCGAGGCGACCTGCTCGGTCTTCAGGATGTCGAACTTGACGACGTACTTGGTCGCCTTGAGCTTGCCCATCCCCAGGAACTTGCGCGCCTGCGCCGGATCGCCAAGGTTGTACGCGAGCTCGAACTCCTTGAGCAGAGGCCCGAGGTTCGAGCGCTCCAGCACCTGGAAATTGGCGCTCGACAGCTCGATCTCGCCGAAGTCGGCGATGTTGTTGGCGGTGAACTTCTGCAGGAAGCTCGCGTTGTTGCTCTTGATCTCGCCGGGGATCACCACCAGCGCCGGACCCTGCTTTTTCGCGTTGACGTACTGGACCGGCCGATAGATCGTCTGGTCGGCGGCGGCATTCGCCTTCTGCGACGTCTCGCTGCCCGCCGTCGGCGACGGGTTGCCCCAGGTGGGCTGCGCCAGCGCCAGCGGGGCACACGCGAGCAGCGCCGCGCCGATCGCAACACGGGTGAGCCGAAGCGGGATTGGGTTGCGCATCGCGAATTCTCCTGTCGGATTCGACGGCGTTGCAGGACCGGGCTGCTACTTCGGCGCCGGGCCGGTGCGCGCGGGCGGGCCCGCGTTGCGGCAGTAGTCGGAATAAAGGGTGGCCACCACCTCGTCGGCCTTCTCGTTGACCAGCGTCAGCGCCATCCGCCGGACGTCGGCGCCGGCGTAGGACGCCGTTTCCGCCGCGGTCTCGGAAATCAGCTTGCCGTTGCTGCCGGACAGCGTGAACGACATGTTCACCGACACCTGGTTGACCGCCATCATCGGGTTTCGCGTCGCCTGCAGCGAGATCAGCCCGCGCAGCACGAAGCTGGCTCCGAGCCGCTTCGACGCGGCGAGCGCCGCGTCCGGGTCGTTGCGGAAGTAGGCGTCGATTTCCGCCTGCGCGATCTGCCGGCGGATCTCCTCGGGCGTGTACGTGCGCAGCCCGAGCGCGCGCAGGCGCGAGTTGATGGCGTCGAAATGGGGCCCGTAGTTCTGCTGCTGCGTGGCGTAGGTCCCGTCCGACAGCACCTCGCCGATCAGCACCATGATCTTCTTGTTCCGCAGCTCGGCCCGGCAGGGCGTCGACAGCTGCCCGGCGATGCGCTCCTGGCGCGCCTGTTCCTGCTGACGGGCGGAATCGTCGGGCTGCGAGAAGCTGAACCCCTGCTGCGCGCCCAGCGGCGCGCTCGCGAGCAGCGCCGGCAGCGCCAGCGCTGCGAGTGCGAGAAGCGGGCGAATCGTCGTCACGGTCGGGGCCAGGCCAGCCTTGCACGCCAGCGAGACGACGAGGTTAGCCCAACGGGGAGGGGAAATCCATACCGATTATTCGACAGCCCGGAGCGGGTCGGCCTGCCGGACCCGGATGCGCGCCGTCACTCCACCGTCACGCTCTTGGCCAGGTTCCTCGGCTTGTCGACGTCGGTGCCCCGCAGCACGGCGGCGTGGTACGCGAGGAGCTGCAGCGGGATCGTGTGCACGATGGGGGAGAGAAGCCCGGCGTGCTCGGGCAGCCGGATGACGTGGATGCCGTCGCCGGGGGTGAGGCGACTGTCGAGGTCGGCGACGACGTAGAGCTCGCCGCCGCGCGCGCGGACTTCCTGCAGGTTGCTCTTCAGCTTCTCGAGCAGCGCGTCGTTGGGCGCGATCGCCACCACCGGCATGCCGGAATCGACCAGCGCCAGCGGGCCGTGCTTGAGCTCGCCGGCGGGGTACGCCTCGGCGTGGATATACGAGATTTCCTTGAGCTTGAGCGCGCCTTCGAGCGCGATCGGGTAGTGGACGCCGCGGCCGAGGAACAGCGCGTGCTCCTTTTTCGCGAAGCGCTCGGCCCAGGCGATGACCTGGGGCTCCAGCGCCAGCGCCGCCTGCAGCGCCGACGGCAGGTGCCGGAGGCCGCGCAGCCAGAACGCCTCTTCCTCCGGCGTGAGGCGCGCGCGGCCCTTGGCCAGCGTGAGCGCGAGCAGGAACAGCGCGACCAGCTGCGTGGTGAACGCCTTGGTCGACGCGACGCCGACCTCGGTGCCGGCGCGGGTCAGGTAGGTCAGCTCGGTCTGCCGCACCATCGAGCTCGTCGGCACGTTGCAGATCGCGAGCGTGTGCCGGTGCCCCAGCGACTGCGCGTGCTTCAGCGCCGCCAGCGTGTCGGCCGTCTCGCCGGACTGCGACACCACGACGACCAGCGTCGACGGATGGGGCACGCTGTCGCGGTAGCGGTACTCGCTGGCGATCTCGACGGCTACAGGGAATCTGCGCCAGCGACTCGATCCACTGCCGCGCGACCATGCCGGCGTAGTAGCTGGTGCCGCAGGCGAGCAGCAGCACCCGGTCGACCTGCGGCAGCACCTCGGCGGCCTTCGAGCCGAACAGCCCCGGGCCGATGGACTCGACGCTGTCCAGCGTGTCGGCGACCGCGCGCGGCTGCTCGAAGATCTCCTTCTGCATGAAGTGCCGGTACGGCCCCAGCTCGACCGCGGCGTTCGAAGCCTCGACGGTGATGACGGGCCGCTCGACGCGCTCGCCGCGGGCGTCGACGATCGCGTAGCCCTCGCGGCGGACGTCGGCGACGTCGCCCTCTTCCAGGTAGGCGACCCGCCGCGTCACCGACAGCAGCGCCGCGGCGTCGGAGGCGAGGAAGTGATCGCCGTCGCCGAGGCCGACGACCAGCGGGCTGCCGTTGCGCGCGCCGACGACGCGGCCGGGCTCGCGCGTCGAGACGACGGCGATCGCGTAGGCGCCGTGGAATTCGGCGGTCGCGCCCTGCACCGCGCGCAGCAGGTCGCCGCCCCCGGGGGCGTGCCAGTGCGCGTGCACGAGGTGCGCGATGACCTCGGTGTCGGTCTGCGTGGCGAACACGTAGCCCTGCGCGACGAGCTTGTCGCGCAGCGCCTCCCAGTTCTCGATGATGCCGTTGTGCACGACGGCGACCTCGCCGCCCGAGGTGTGCGGATGGGCGTTGACCTGCGTCGGTGCGCCGTGCGTCGCCCAGCGCGTGTGCGAGATGCCCGTGGTGCCGGTGATGCCGCCGGCGGCGACCGCCGCCTCCAGGTTCGCGACGCGCGCGGTGCTGACCACGCGCTGCAGCCGCGCCGGCGATGCGCCGTCGCCGCCCGCGATCACGACCAGGCCGGTCGAGTCGTACCCGCGGTACTCGAGTCGCCGGACGCCGTCGATCAGCACCGGGACGATGTTGCGCGACGAGGCCGCGCCGACGATGCCGCACATGGCGTGTAGGTTCCCTGTTCAGTCCGTGTCGTTGCGGAGGATGCGGGTCATTTCTTGCGCGGCCGCTGCCAGCCGTCCACCGTGGTCTGCTTCGCGCGCGAGACGGTGAGCTTGCCGGCCGGAGCGTCGCGGGTCAGCGTGGTCCCGGCGCCCAGCGTCGCGCCCCGCCCCACGGTGACCGGCGCAACCAGCTGCGAGTCGGAGCCGATGAAGACGTCGTCCTCGATCACCGTCCGGTGCTTGTGCGCGCCGTCGTAGTTGCAGAAGATGGTGCCGGCGCCGACGTTGACGTCGCTGCCTATGGTCGCGTCGCCGATGTAGGCGAGGTGGTTCGCCTTGCTGCGCGCGGCGATTTCCGACGCCTTCACCTCGACGAAGTTGCCGATGTGCACCTCTTCGCCGAGCACGGCCCCCGGCCGCAGCCGCGCGTAGGGCCCGATCTGGCAGCGGGCGCCGATGGTGGCGCTGGTCAGGTGCGAAAACGGCGCGATCACCGTCCCGGCGCCGACGGTCACGTCGCGCAGCACGCAGTGGGCGCCGATCTCGACCCCGTCGGCCAGCTGCACCGCGCCTTCGAACACGCAGCCGACGTCGATGCGCACGTCGCGGCCGCAATCGAGCGTGCCGCGCAGGTCGAAGCGGTCGGGATCGGCGATCCACGTGCCCGCAACCAGCAGCGCTTCGGCGGCGCGGCGCTGGACGACGCGCTCCAGCGCGACGAGCTGCGCGCGGTCGTTGACCCCGCGGACGTCGCGCTCGTCGGCGGCGGTGAGTGCGGTGACCGGCACGCCGTCGGCCACCGCCATCGCGACGATGTCGGTCAGGTAGAACTCGCGCTGCGCGTTGTCCGCCCTCAGCGCCGCCACCCAGCCTGCGAGGAGCGCCGTCGGCGCGGCCAGCACGCCGGTGTTGATCTCGCGGATTGCGCGCTGCCCGGGCGTCGCGTCCTTCTCCTCGACGATGGCCCGCACGGCGCCGTCGGCGTCGCGCACGATGCGACCGAGTCCCGCCGGGTCCGGCACCACGGCGGTGAGCAGCGCCAGCCGGCCGCCGCGCGCCTGCGCGTCGAGTTCCTGCATCGACGCCGCCGGAACCAGGGGCACGTCGCCGAAGGTGACCACGGTGACGCCGCCGCCGGGCAGCGCGGTCAGCGCGACGCGGACGGCGTCGCCGGTGCCGCGCGGCGGGTCCTGCGTGACGAACACGACGTCGGGGGCCGCAATGGCATCGCGCACCGCGTCGGCGCCGTGGCCGACGACGACGGCGATGCGATCCGGCCCGAGCGTCCGCGCCGCGGCGAGCACGTGCGCCAGCAGCGGCCGCCCGGCGAGCGGATGCAGCACCTTGGGCAGCGCCGAATGCATCCGCTTGCCCTGGCCGGCGGCGAGAACGACGATGTGGGTGGCGGACGAGGGCATGGGGGTTCGGCGCAGACGGGTCGATCACGGGACCCGGCCGGATTTCGCGAGCTGGCGCCGATTCGTCCCTAATTTGGCATTTTACGGCATCGCGCGCACCGTGCCCCGCCCGCGGCGACCGAAGGGCATGCCGACACGCCAACCAGTGCGCTAAGATGCGATTTCTGCAACAGCCGGCACAGGCCGTGCGAGGAGAACCCGATGCCCTTCGCCGCCGGACGCGCCCGCGTCCTCTCCACCCTGGTCCTTGCCGTCTGCTGCGCCCTGTCGACCGCGGCGCGTGCCGCCGACGACTGCGCCTACCGCGGCGAGCTCGACGACGCCTACTGCGACGAAAACCGCGACCTGGTGGCGGATCCGCCGAAGGACCCGAAAAAGCTGAAGAATCCCGGGACGCTGGTGTTCGCCTACACGCCGATCGAGGACCCCGCGGTCTACCAGAACCTGTTCAAGCCGTTCACCGAGCACCTCGCCGCGTGCACCGGCAAACGGGTCGCGTACTTCACCGTGCAGTCGAACGCCGCGCAGATCGAGGCGATGCGCGCCGGCCGGCTGCACATCGCCGGCTACGCCAGCGGGCAGACGGGCTTCGCCGTCAACCTGGCCGGCGCGGTCCCGTTCGCGATCAAGGGCGACGACAAGGGCTCGCGCACCTACACCCAGATCGTCGTGGTCAAGGCGAGCTCGCCGTACATGAAGCTCGCCGACCTCAAGGGCAAAAAGGTCGCCCACACCTCGCCGTCGTCGAACTCCGGCAACATGGCGCCGCGCGCGCTGCTACCGGCCGAGGGCCTTACGCCGGACAAGGACTACAAGGTCGTCTACTCCGGCAAGCACGACCAGTCGCTGATGGGCGTGCTGTCGGGCGACTACGACGCGGCGACGATCACCTCGGACATCTACGACCGCTTCGTCAACCGCGGGATGATGAAGGCCGAGGACACCCGGATCCTGTTCCGCAGCGGCGCCTTCCCGACGTCCGCGTTCGCCTACGCACACGATCTCGACCCGGCGCTCGCGGCGAAGATCCGCCAGTGCTTCCTCGACTACCGCTTCAGTCCCGAGATGACGAAGGAGTTCCTCGGCGACGACCGCTTCCGGCCCGTCAGCTACAAGGACGACTGGGGCCTGGTGCGCAAGGTGGCCGAGGATTCCGGGACGCCGTTCAACAAGGCCGCCTACGACCGCGAGGTCGCGGCCGAAGCGAAGGGGAAGAAGTAGGCGCCTTCGCCGCACCGGCCGCGGGAAGCCCGCGCGCCCGCCGCCACGACCGCCGGATCCCGCATCCGACCGCCGCGCCCGATTGCCACAACCGTCTTTGCAACCGACCCGCGGCCTGCCGACCGCGGCGCCACCGAAGGAGCCCCGATGAACGTCGTACGCACCCTCGTCTTCCTCGCCGCCTGCGCGCTGGCGCTGCCCGCGGCCGCCGCCGACGCCTGCAAGAACCGCGGCGAGCTCGACAACATGTACTGCGACGCCAACAACGACCTTGTCGCCGACACCCCGACCGACGCCAAGCGGTGGAAGAACCCGTCGACGATCGTGTTCACCTACACGCCGGTCGAGGACCCCGCCGTCTACGAGAACGTGTTCAAGCCGTTCACCACGCACCTCGCGGCCTGCCTCGACAAGAAGGTCGTGTTCTACCAGGTGCAGTCGAACGCGGCCGAGATCGAGGCGATGCGATCGGGCCGGTTGCACGTCGGCGGCTTCTCGACCGGCCCGACCGCGTTCGCGGTCAACCTCGCCGGCGCGGTGCCGTTCGCGGTCAAGGGCACGGCGAAGGATTTCCAGGGCTACAACCTCATCGTCGTGGTCAAGGCGAGCTCGCCGTACACCAAGCTCGCCGACCTCAAGGGCAAGAAGGTCGCGCACACGTCGCCTTCGTCCAACTCCGGGCACCTGGCGCCGCTCGCGCTGTTCCCGAAGGAAGGCCTGACGCCGGACAAGGACTACAAGATCATCTTCTCCGGCAAGCACGACCAGTCGGTGATGGGGGTGCAGTCGGGCGACTACGACGCGGGCGCCGTCGCGTCCGACGTGTTCCACCGGATGGCGACCCGCGGCCAGATCAAGGAGAGCGATTTCCGCGTGATCTACCGCAGCCAGAAGTTCCCGACGTCGTCGTTCGCCTATGCGCACGACCTCGACCCGAAGCTGGTCGACAGGATGCTCGGCTGCTTCTACGACTACCGCTTCCCCGCCGAGATGCAGAAGGCCTTCGACGGCGCCGACCGCTTCTTCCCCATCAACTACCAGACGAGCTGGGCGGTGGTGCGCGACGTGGCCAAGGGCTCCGGCCAGGGCTTCGACAAGGCCTCGTACGACAAGGAAACCAAGCGCGAGGCCGAGGCTGCCGCCGCGGCGGCGGCCGCGAAGAAGAAGTAATGCTGACGCTGAAGCGGCTGTCGAAGTCGTACGTCGCCGGCAAGCCGGTCCTCGTCGACATCGACCTCGACATCGCCGCGCGCGGCATCACCGCGATCATCGGGCCGTCGGGAACGGGCAAGTCGACGCTGATCCGCTGCGTCAACCGGCTCATCGACCCGTCCGCGGGCGAGATGCTGTTCGAGGGCGAGGACCTCGCCAGGCTCTCGGGCGCGGCGCTGCGCCGCGCGCGGCGCTCGATCGGCATGGTGTTCCAGGAGTACAACCTGGTCGAGCGCCTGACGGTGATGGAGAACCTGCTGTCGGGGCGGCTGGGCTACGTCTCCGCGTGGCGCGCATGGCGGCGCAAGTTCCCGCCGTCGGACATCCGGATGGCGTACGAGCTCCTCGAGACGGTCGGTCTCTCCGGGTTCGCGCACCAGCGTGCCGACGCGCTCTCCGGCGGCCAGCGGCAGCGCGTCGGCATCGCCCGCGCGGTGATGCAGCAGCCCAAGCTGCTGCTCGCCGACGAGCCCACCTCGTCGCTCGACCCCAAGACGTCGGTCGAGATCATGCAGCTGCTCGCCGACGTCGCGCGCTCGCGCGACATCCCGGTGCTGATCAACATGCACGACGTCGAGCTCGCCAAGCGCTTCGCCGACCGCGTCGTCGGCATGTCCGGCGGGACGGTGGTCTACGACGGCCCGCCCGCAGGGCTGACCGACGAGGTGCTGAAGAAAATCTACGGCGGCGAAGGCTGGCTGCATTGAGCGTCGAGCCGTCCGCCGCGGCGATCGCCGACCCGTTTCCCCGCCGGCTGTGGCCGACCGTGGCGGCGGTCGCGCTCGTCGTCTACGTGATCTACGCCTGCGCGCAGCTCGAGGTGTCCTGGGCGCGCGTCGAGACCGGGCTCGCCAACGCCGCCCGCTTCTTCGACCGGCTGTTCCCGCCCAACTTCTCGCGCTGGGACCTCTTGATTAAGGGGCTGCTGGAGAGCCTGCAGATCGCCGTCCTGGCGTCCGTCCTGGGCATCGTGCTGGCGCTGCCGGTGGGCCTGTGCGCGGCGCGCAACCTGATGCCACCATGGGCGACGTGGCCGGCGCGGCTGATCGTCGTCGCCTGCCGATCGTTCCACCCGGTGATCGTCGCCATCCTGTTCGTCAAGGCCGTGGGCTTCGGCGCGCTCGCCGGCATCCTGGCGCTGACCGTCGCGTCGATCGGCTTCATCGGCAAGCTCTTCACCGAGGCGGTCGAGGAGATCTCGCTGAAGCAGGTCGAGGCGGTGCGCGCGACCGGCGCGTCGTTCTCGTCGGTGCTGGCGTTCGGCGTCGTGCCGCAGGTCTTCTCGCGCTTCATCGGCTTCGCCACCTACCAGCTCGATTCGAACCTGCGCAACTCGACGATGGTCGGCATCGTCGGCGCCGGCGGCATCGGCGGCACGCTGTTCGCCGCGTTCCAGCGCTTCGACTACGACTTCGTCTGCGCGATCCTGCTGTCGATCATCGCGCTCATCATGCTGGGCGAGATCCTCGCCACCGGCGTCCGCAAGATCTTCCTGCAGAACGCGACGCTCGCCGACCTGTTCCGGCGCAGCGACGGCGCCGTCCGCGTGCGGCACCTGGAGGACGACTGATGGCCGCCGGGCCGAGCCGAACGCCGGTGCCCGCCAGCGCCGCCCACCTCGCCCCGGCCGCGAACGGCGGCGTCGCCGACCGCGTATGGCGGCGCTTCACGCCGGGCCAGCGGCTTGCGCGCTTCGCCGTCTACCTCGTCATCGTCGCCGCCATCGTGATGTCGGTGAAGACCATCGAGATTATCCCGGAATTCCTGCTCGACGCCCCGGAGCAGATGGCGGACCTGCTGCAGCGGATGTGGCCGCCCGACTGGGCGCACTACCCCGAGACCATCCACGCGGCGCTGATGGAGACGATCCACATCGCGTCGCTCGGCACGCTGCTGGCGCTGGTGCTGGCGCTGCCGGTGGGCGTGCTGGCGGCGAACAACCTGGTACCGTCGACGCCGCTCAACCTCTTCGCCAAGCTGATCCTGGTGTCGTCGCGCAGCGTGAACTCGCTGGTGTGGGCGCTGCTTTTCGTCGGCATCTTCGGCCCCGGCGCGCTCGCCGGCACGCTGGCGATCGCGTTCCGCTCGATCGGCTTCGTCGGCAAGCTGTTCGGCGAGGCGCTGGAGGAGGCGCAGCAGGGGCCGATCGAGGCGCTGACCGCGGCCGGGGCGCCGTGGGCGTCGCGCCTGACCTTCGGCTACTGGCCGCAGGTGCGGCCGGCGTTCTGGTCGATCGCGCTGTTCCGCTGGGACATCAACGTGCGCGAATCGGCGGTGCTGGGGCTGGTCGGCGCCGGCGGCATCGGCATGGCGCTCGACTCCGCGCTCAACCTCTTCCAGTGGGACCGGGTCGCCGTCGTGCTCGCGTCGATCTTCGCGGTGGTGATCGTCGCCGAGGTCGTGGTGACCCAGCTGCGCAAGCGGGTGATCTGACGCGCACCCGCGCGCCGGGACACGCGGAGCGGCGTCCGGGCTATCGGCGCGCGCAGTCTACCGGCCCTTGTAGACGTGGTCGGGCAGCCACAGCGCGATCTCGGGGAAGAAGCACAGCAGCACTATGCCGAGCACCATGAGGCCTATGAACGGCAGCGTGCCCCAGATGATGTTGCGCAGCTTGATGTCCGGCGCGATGCCCTGGATCACGAAGAGGTTGAGCCCGACCGGCGGATGGATGAGCCCCATCTCCATCAGGATCGTCATGATGATGCCGAACCAGACGAGATCGATGCCGAGCGCCTTCAGCGACGGCAGGATGATCGGCGTCACCATCAGGATGATCGCCACCGGCGGCAGGAAGAACCCCAGCACCACCAGGAACACGTTGATCCAGACGAAGAACTCCCACTTGCCGAAGTTCATCGCCACCAGCCACTGCGCCGCCGCCTGAGTGATGCCGAGGTAGCTCATCACGTAGGTGAACAGGAACGACGTCGCGATGATCATCATGATCATCGTGCTCTCGCGCACGGTCCCGGACAGGATCGCCTTCAGGTCGCTGATCCGGTAGCAGCGGTACAGCACGACCACCAGGATCATCGAGCCGGCGGCGCCGATGCCGGCGACCTCGGACGGCGTGGCCCAGCCGTCGTACATCGCGACCATGATGACGCCGATCAGCAGCAGGAACGGCAGGAACCGCGGCAGCGACTCGAACCGGTCCTTCCAGGTGAAGTGCTCCTCCTCGAGGATCGCCGAGCCCACGCCGGTCGCGCGCACGCGCTCGAGCGCCGCGTTGCGTTCGAGCCGGTACTTGAACACGACCCACGCGGCGAACATCAGCGTCAGCATCAGGCCCGGGCCGAAGCCGGCCATGAACAGCCGCCCGATCGACTGCTCGGAGGCGAGGCCGTAGAGGATCAGCGTGAGCGACGGCGGGATCAGGATGCCGAGCGTGCCGCCGGCGGCGATCAGGCCCGCCGCGAGCCCTTCCGAATAGCCGCGCTTCAGGAGCTGCGGGATCCCGGACGAGCCGATCGCCGAGCACGTGGCGGGGCTCGAGCCGCACATCGCCGCGAACACCGAGCACGCGAAGACGTTGGCGAGGCCGAGGCCGCCGGGCACCTTGTGCAGCCACGCGTTGAGCGATCCGTAGACGTCCGACCCCGCACGCGTCTTGCCGATCGCCGCGCCCATCAGCACGAACAGGGGGATGGTCAGCAGCGTGAAGTTGTCGAGCTCGGCGTACATCGTCTCCGCGACCGACCACAGGTTCGCCGTGGGCATGAAGACCGCCATGAAGCCCAGCGCCGAAAGGCCCAGCGCGAACGCGATGGGCATGCCGGAGAACAGCAGCGCGAAGGTGACCCCGCCGTACAGCAGGCCGATCTGCGCGGTGCCCATCACTCGGTCCAGGGCGCGTTCTGCGCCTCGAGCTTCGCCTCGTGCTCGGCGCTGTGGCTGCGCCGGCTCTCGACGATCTGGATCAGCTGCTGCAGCGCGAGCGTCGACATGCCGATCGCCATGAAGAGGTAGGGGATCCACAGCTTCGGCGCCCACGAGCTGTTCGACACCCGCCCGTCGCCCCAGGCCTCGTGGAAGAAGTACCAGGCGTTGGCCGCGACGAACGCGCAGAAGAGCAGCGAAAGCACGTCGCCGACGAGGAAGCGCAGCCGGTTGAGCCGCGGCGACAGCACGTGCTCGAGCACCTCGATCGAGACGTGGCCGCGCTGCAGCTGCGTGTAGGCGGCGCTCATGAACGTGGCGACGATCAGGAGGATCACCGACATCTCGATCTCCCAGTCGGTCGCCCACCTGAACACGTAGCGGACGATCACCTCGAACACGATGACGAGGCTGGTCAGCACGATGACGACGCCCGACGCGTAGCCGGCCGCCGTGTTGAACCCCTCGACGCCGCGGACGAACCGGCGCCAGATGCCGGGCCGGGGCGCCGGAGCCGGCCCCCCGCCGCTGCGCGTGGGGATGCCGGTCACGACTACTTGACCGCCAGCGCCATGTCGAGGAGCTGCTGCCCGTTCTTCACGTTCGCCGCGAAGTCCTTGTAGGCCGTGTCCCTGGCAATCGCCTGCCACTTGAGGAACGCCGCCTCGTCCATGTCGACGACCCTGGCGCCGGCCTTGGCGAACACGTTCGCCATTTCCTTGTCGTCGGCCTGCGCGGCCTCCTTCGCGAACGGCTCCAGCGACGCGCCGACCTCGGTCATGATCTTCTGCTGCTCGGGGGTGAGCTTCGACCACGTCTCCTTCGAGATCACCAGCGGCTCCAGCATGAACCAGATCGCCTTGTTGCGGGCGGTGGTGACCGACTTCGCGTTCTCGGCCAGCCGGAAGCTGATCAGCGACGTGCTCGAGGTCAGCGCGGCGTCGAGCACGCCGCTCGACATCGCGTTGTAGATCTCGTTGGACGGAACGTTGGTCACCGCGCCGCCGGCCCCCTTGATCATCAGGTCCATTTCCTTGCTGCCGCCGCGGACCTTCTTGCCCTTGGCGTCGTCGGGCGACACGATCGGATCGGTCTTGCTGGCGATGCCGCCGGCCTGCCAGACCCAGGTCAGGATCCTGATGCCCTTCTCGTCCAGGATGCGCTCGAACTCCTTGCCGATCGGCGACGACTTCCAGCGCAGGCCCTGGTCGTAGCTCGTCACCAGCGCCGGCATCAGGCCGAGGTTCATCTCCGGCACCTCGCCGCCGCCGTACGCGAGCGGCAGCACCGACATGTCGAGCGTGCCCTTGCGGATCGCCCCGAACTGGCTGAAGGTCTTCACCAGCGATCCGTTCGGGTACACCTCGAGCTTGAGCTGCCCGTTGGTGCGCTTCTCGACCTCGGCGGCGAACTTCCTCGCCAGCTGGTCGCGGAAGTCGCCGTCGCTTCCGCTCGAGGCGGGAAACTGGTGCGAGATCTTGAGGACCTTGGGGGCCTGGGCGCGCGTCGTCGACGTGAAGCCGAGCGCGCAGGCGACGACCAACGCGCCCGCAAGCGCGCGGTGCAGTTTCGAAATCATCGGACTCCTCCCGGTGGTGGACCGCGAGCCTGCGCATCTGTCGCGCCGTCCCGCGGATGTTTCCGTGCCCGCAAGTCGCTGTTCTTGTGCGCGGTGCACGGGTCCCGCGTAACTATAACCGCCCGGCTGCGCGGAAGGGAATGTCCCGGGGTCCTGCCCCGCCGACGGCGGCGGCGCGAAGCGGCTCAGCCGGCCAGCATCTTCTTCAACTCCCCGCTGGCGATGAGCCTGTCCAGGTCCCCGGCCCCGCCCACCAGCACGCCCCTGACGAACACCATGGGGAACGTCGGCCAGCCGGTCCACATCTTCAGCGCGTTGCGGCGGCGCCACTCGCCGAAGTATCCGCCGTACTGCAGGTACGTGTACGGCACGCCGGCGGCATCGAGGGCCTTGCGCGCCTTTTTTGGAAAGGGGTTCTGGGCCATGCCCACCACCACGACGGCGTTGGCGGCGATGGCGGCCTGGACCTCGCGGACGATGTCGGCGTGGTGGCCGGCGACCTGGTCGCGGATGGCGGGATGGATGTGCTGCTCGTCGAGGACGGGTCGGGTCATGCACGAATTATGGCGCAAGGTCCGGGACTGCGGGCCAGCCCGCCTTCGCCTGCGGTATCCTCCCTTTCGTGGCCATCATCGCCGTCTTCAATCAGAAGGGCGGGGTCGGCAAGACCACCACGGCGCTCAACCTGCTCGCGGCCATCGCACAGCGGGGGCAGCGGCCGCTGGGCATCGACCTCGATCCGCAGGCGCACCTGTCGCACGTGTTCGGTGCGCAGCCCCGGCTTGCCGACGACTCGATGGTCAACTTCTTCGTCCGGCAGACGCCGCTGGCCGACATCGCGCGGATCACCCGCTCGGGCGTCATGATGTGCCCGGCGCACCTCGACCTGGCCAAGATCGACTCGCTGCTGGGCAAGGGCGTCAACGTCATCACGCGGCTGCGCCATGCGCTGCGCGCGCCGGACATGCTGCCGGGGCCGGTGGTCATCGACACCTGCCCGCTGCTCAACGTGCTGTCGCTCAATGCCGTATTCGCGGCGGACGTGGTCGTCATCCCCGTGTCCTGCGATTTCCTGGCGCTCAACGGCGCGCGCGAGGTGGAGCGGGCGCTGAACGCGCTGGAGCCGGTGTTCAAGCGGCGGCTGCCGCGACGCTACGTGCTCACGCGGTACGACTCGCGGCGGCGGATGAGCGCGGACATCGTGGCGCGGATGGCGGCGGCATTCCGGCCCGAGGAAATCTGCGCGACCAAGATCCGGGAAAGCGTGAAGCTGGCGGAGAGCCCGTCGGTGGAGCTCGACGTCTTTCGCCACGCGCCCGGCAGCAAGGGCGCGCTCGACTACCAGGCGCTAATGGACGAGCTGGTGGCGGCGGGGTTCGTGGATTGAGGCGCGAGGCGGCCGGAGCGGTGGCCGCCGGGGTGGCCGGCCGGGCGCGAGGGCGGGGGCCGACGGCAACGGGGCCGAGGCCGGGGACCGCGGGTACCGCGCGCTTACTGCGTGCCGGAGGAGAACGCGTAGATCGGCGCGTCGTTGGCGGCGGCCAGGCCGCGCACCGCGGGCTCGCTGGCGCTGATCAGGCCGATGATGCCTTCGATGTCGAGCGTGTCGACCCGACGCGGGACGGACTGCGTGGTGCACTCCAGGATCTCGCACTGCATGTACATCTGGCGCAGCCGGCGCTCGGCGTCGTCCTGCGAGCCGGCCATGATCGAGATGTGGTCGACCTTCTGGCCGGACCGGGTCTTGATGTTGAAGCCGAAGCGAACCATTGGAATTCTCCCTTCGTTTGCCGCGTTTCGCCGTCCCGCGCCCCGCGGCGCGTTCGCGTCAGCCGCCCGTGGCCAACGGTTCCGGCACTTTCTCAACGGGTTGCTGCAAGCCCCTATTGCCAAAGACCTTTCGCGGGATGACACAAGAAGCAAACTTCGCGCCGGAAAGCGGCGCGCCCGGGGAAACCGGCGCGATCGAATCCGCCGGCCTGGCACCCCTCGAGGCATTGGTTAGGGTTGCGGCGAAAGCGAGCGCTCACATTCCTGTGCGGTTGACCCCGCTCGCCGGCGGCGTGTCGTCGGACATCTATCGTGCGGATTGCGGCAGTCTGACGTGCGCCGTCAAGCGTGCTCTGCCCAAGCTCAAGGTGGCGGCGGACTGGCGCGCGCCGGTCGAGCGCAATCGCTGGGAAGTGGACTGGATGCGCGTGGCCGGGGGCGTGGTGCCGGGTGCGGTGCCGGAAATCCTGGGCGAGGACCGCGCCGCCGGGGCGTTCGCGATGGCTTACCTGCCGCCGGAGCGGTTCCCGGTGTGGAAGGGCCTGCTGGCGTCCGGGGCGGTGGACCTGGCGACGGCCGCGCGGGTGGGCGAGGTGCTCGGGCGCATCCACGCGGCCACCGCGGACCGGCCCGACATCGCGGCGCGATTTGCAACGGATTCCATCTTTCATGCCATCCGGCTGGAGCCCTACCTCGAGGCCACGGCGCGGGTGCACGCCGACCTGGCCGACGCGCTGACGGGATTGTCGCGGACGACCGCGGCCACGCGCCGGGTGCTGGTGCACGGCGACTTCTCCCCGAAGAACCTGCTCGTCGGGCCGCAGGGACCGGTGGTGCTGGACGCCGAGTGCGCATGGTTCGGCGACCCGGCGTTCGACCTGGCGTTCGTGCTGAACCACCTCGTGCTCAAGGGCGCATGGCACCCGGCTTGGCGGCAGCGCTACCTCGACGCATTCCGTGTGTTGGTGAACGCTTACTGCGTCCATGTCCACTGGGAATCCTGGCCCGTGCTGGAGGGGAGGGTGGCGGCACTGCTGCCCGGGCTGATGCTGGCGCGCGTCGACGGCAAGTCGCCGGTGGAGTATCTGACGGACGCAGGCGACCGCGAGGCGGTGCGGGCGTATGCCCGGGCGCATGTCGCCACGCCGGTCCATACCTTGGCGGAGCTGGCCGCCGACTGGCTGGCCGCGCCGGTTGCCGGACCCGCCTGACCCCCGCCGGCAGCGCCCCGCGCCCCCTTCCGAATCGGCCGAATCCCGCCGCGACCTGGCCCCGGCCCCGAACCCTGCCAACCCGCGAATCGAGGTTCCCCGATGTCGACCAGCACCAGCATTTCCGCCGTCCACGCGCGCCGCGTCTTCGATTCCCGCGGCCGGCCGACGGTGGAGGCCGAGGTCACGCTCGCGAGCGGAGCGGTGGGGCGGGCGATCGCGCCGGCGGGAGCCTCGCGCGGCTCGCGCGAGGCCGTCGACCTGCGCGACGGCGGCTCGCGCCTCGGCGGTTACGACGTCGGCCGCGCGGTCGAGAACGTCAAGGGCCCGCTCGCGTGGTCGCTGGCCGGCCGCGACGCGCTGGACCAGGCGACCGTCGACGCGCTGATGGTCGAGGCCGACGGCACGCCGGACAAGTCCGCGCTGGGCGGCAACGCCATCGTCGCGGTGTCGCTGGCGGTGGCGCACGCGGCGGCGGCGGCGCAGGGGCTGCCGCTGTGGCGACACCTCGCCGGCCAGCATGCCGTGGAGCTGCCGCTGCCGGAGATCCAGATCTTCGGCGGCGGCGCGCACGCCGGCCGGCGCGTGGACGTGCAGGACTTCATGGTGATGCCCGTCGGCGCGTGGAACTTCGCCGACGCGCTCTCGATGGTGGCCGAGGTCTATCGCGCCGCCGGCGAGGTGATGGCCGAGGCGGGACGGCTCGCCGGCGTCGCCGACGAAGGCGGCTGGTGGCCGCTGTTCGACAGCAACGAGCAGGCGCTGGACACGCTGCTGTACGCCATCGAGCGCGCGGGCGCGCGCCCCGGCACCGACGTCGCCATTTCGCTGGACATCGCCGCCAGCGAGCTCGGCCGCGACGGCGTCTACACGCTGGGCCTGGACCGGCGCACGCTCGACCGCGACCAGCTCGCCGAGATGTATTCGCGCTGGCTCGACCGCTACCCGATCGCGTCGATCGAGGATCCCTTCGGCGAGGACGACCGGGTCGGCTGGGTCGCCTTCACGCATGCGTTCGGCAGGCGCGTGCAGATCATCGGCGACGACTACCTCACCACGTCGGCCGCGCGCGTCGACGCCGCGGCGGTGGACCGCGCCTGCAACGCGGTGCTGCTGAAGCCGAACCAGGCCGGCACGCTGACCGAGACGCGGGCCGCGATGGACGCGGCGCGCCGCGCGGGCATGGCCACCATCGTGTCCGCGCGTTCCGGCGAGACCGAGGACGTGTCGATCGCCCACCTGGCCGTCGGCTGGAACGCCGGCCAGCTCAAGGTGGGCAGCTTCGCCCGCAGCGAGCGGATGGCCAAGTGGAACGAGGTGCTGCGCATCGAGGAGGTGCTGGGCGACGACGCGCGCTTCGCCGGGGCGTCCGCGCTGGCGGTGCCGTGGCCGCCGGGTTGAGCGGCGGCGAAGCTCAGCGCGCCGCGGTGAGCGCCGCGACCAGCTCGACGAAGCCCGCGCCGGCCTCGCGCTCGGTGACGTACGCCGGCAGCGTGGCGATGCGGTCGGCGAAGGCGCGCACGTTGGCCACGCCGACCGCGTTGGGAAAGTACGCGAACATCGGCGCGTCGTTGGGCGAATCGCCGACGAACACGTAACGCCCGCGCTCGGCGTCGAGGTCCGTGCGGAAGACTTCGGCGAACAGCGCCCGCGTCGCCGTCAGCTTGTCGTAGCGGCCGAACCAGCCGTTGACGTGGATCGAGCTTACTTTCACCGTCATGCCGCGGCTTTCCATCAGCGCGACGATGCGGTCGACCTCGGCGCGCGGCAGCGCCGGCACGTCCTCGCAGAAATCGATGGCGAGATCGGCTTCGCGGTACCGCTGGTCGCTCGCCAGCGCCGTTCCCGGCACCGCGGCGAGGATCGCTTCGCCGACGGCCTCGAGCTGCGCGCGGTTCGCGCGGCGCGTGTCGTCGTCGGCGACGAAATGCCGGTGCAGCCGGCGCGCCGGGCGGTCGTAGTGCATCCACAGCGCGCCGTTCTCGCCGACCACGGCGTCCACCGGCCACATCCGCGCGATGTGGTCGCACCAGCCCGCGGGACGGCCGGTGATGGCCACGGCGAGCAGCCCCGCCTCGCGCAGCCGCTCGAGCGCAGCGTACGCGGCGGCGGTCAGCGTGCCGTGCGTGGTCAGCGTGTCGTCGATGTCGAACAGCACGCCGCGCAGGTCCGCGCGGACGGCGTCGGGCATTGCCGAGAGCGGCTGCATCACGCAGCGGGGCTCGCGCATCGGGCGGCCGTCGTCGCCGCGGCGGGCCGCATCAACCGGCCGCGGCGGCCGCCGGACCCGCGGCCGCCACCGCCTTCGCGACCGCGTCCGCGACGCGCGCTCTCGCGGCGGCGTCCAGCGCCAGCCCGCACTTGGTCCGCCGCCACAGCACGTCCTCGGCGGTGCGCGCCCACTCCTCGCGAACGAGGTAGTCGATCTCGGCTGCGGTCAGTTCGGCGCCGAAGCGCTCGCCCAGGCCGCCGGCCGCGTCGGCGCGGTCCAGGATGCGCGTGGCGCGCGAGCCGTAGCGGCGCGCGAGGCCGCGGCGGACTTCCGTGGGCACTGCGGGATACTTCCTCGCCAGCGCGTCGATCCACGCGGGCAGGCCGCCGGCGGGCAGGTCGCCGCCGGGCAGCGGCGCATCGCGCGTCCACGCGGGCTTCATCTGCGGGAACCAGCGCGCGAGGTCCGCCAGCGCGTGCTCGGCCAGCTTGCGGTACGTCGTCAGCTTGCCGCCGAACACCGACAGCGACGGCGCGCCGGCCGGATCGCCCCCGGTGTCGAGCTTGAACACGTAGTCGCGCGTGATTGCCGACGGATCCGACGCGCCGTCGTCGTACAGCGGCCGGATGCCGGCGAAGGTCCAGCAGATGTCCGCCCGCGACAGCGGCTTGGCGAGATACGCGTTGGCGAGCTTCAGCAGGTAGTCGATTTCGGCATCGTCGATCTCCGGATGCTCGAAATCCTGCACCGGCACGTCGGTGGTGCCGATGAGCGTGTACGCGTCCTGGTAGGGGATGACGAACACGATGCGCTTGTCGGCGTTCTGCAGGATGTACGCGTGGTCCTCGGCGTGCACGCGCGGCACCACGATGTGGCTGCCCTTCACGTGCCGCACGTTCTCCTTCGCCGACGGAGCGCCGAGGAGATCGCGGACGCGCTTCACCCACGGACCGGTCGCGTTGACGACCGCGCGTGCACGCACCGTGGAGCGTTTGCCGCCCGCGCCCTCGAGCGTCAGCGTCCAGCCGTCGGGTACGCGCTTGGCGTCGACCAGCTTCGTGCGCACGCGCACCTCGGCGCCCGCCTCGTGCGCCGACTGCACGATGGCCACCACGATGCGCGCGTCGTCCACGCGCGCGTCGGCGTATACGAAGCCCTTGTCGAAGCGCGACTTCAGCCCCGCGCCCCACTTGGTGTTGGCCAGGCTGACGCCGAAGGACCCGGGCAGCTGCTCGCGCTTGCCGAGGTGGTCGTACATGAAGAGCCCCGCGCGGATCATCCACGCGGGCCGCAGGTGCGGCTCGTGCGGCAGCACGAACGCCAGCGGCGCCACGAGGTGCGGCGCCGAGCGCAGCACCACTTCGCGCTCCTCCAGCGATTCGCGCACCAGCCGGAACTCGTAGTACTCGAGGTAGCGCAGCCCGCCGTGGATGAGCTTGGTGCTCCACTGCGACGTCGCGCTGGCGATGTCCCCCTGCTCGACCAGCAGCACGGAAAGGCCGCGGCCGGCGGCGTCGCGGGCGATGCCGGCGCCGTTGATGCCGGCGCCGATGACGGCAAGGTCGAAGTTGTCGCGGGGGGGGGTCATGACGGTCGAATCCTCCGCGCGCATTCTACCGTGCCGCCCGTCGGCGCCGCCCGCGGCGGCGTGGCCGAATTGCGCTACGATGACGCACGTCAACGTTCCCCGGCCCGTCATGAACATCCGTCCCGAAATCGCCGCGCTGGTGCCCGAGATGCAGGCCTGGCGCCACCACCTCCACGCCCACCCGGAAACCGCCTTCGAGGAGACGGCGACCGCGGCGTTCGTCGCCGACAAGCTGCGCGGCTTCGGGCTCGAGGTCCACGAGGGCCTGGCGGGAACCGGCGTCGTCGCCGCGCTGCGGGTCGGCGACGACGGCGGCGAAGCGCGTGCGATCGGCCTGCGGGCGGACCTCGACGCGCTGCACATCCACGAGGCGACCGGCGTCCCGCACGCGTCGCGCACTCCCGGCAAGATGCACGCCTGCGGCCACGACGGCCACACGGCGATGCTGCTCGGCGCCGCCAAGGCGCTGGCGCGGAAGAAAAGCGTCGCGGGCACCGTCTACTTCATCTTCCAGCCGGCCGAGGAGAACGAGGGCGGCGGTCGGGTGATGGTCGAGCAGGGGCTCTTCCGGCGGTTCCCGATGCGCGCGGTCTACGGCATGCACAACTGGCCGCAGAAGCCGCTGGGGCGCATCGCCACGCGCGTCGGCCCGCTGATGGGCGCCTACGACATCTTCGAGATCGTCGTCACCGGCAAGGGCGCGCACGCGGCGATGGCCTACACGGGCAAGGACCCGATGCTGTTCGCCGCGCACGCGATCAGCGCGCTGCAGACCATCGTATCGCGCAACCTGCACCCGCAGGACGCGGGCGTCGTCAGCGTCACGCAGGTGCACGGCGGCGACACCTGGAACGTGATTCCCGAGCAGGTCGTGCTGCGGGGTACCGTGCGCACGTTCCGCAAGGAGGTCCAGGACCTGATCGAGGCGCGCATCCGCGGCATCGTCGCCGGGCTGGCCGCGACCTTCGAGATGACGGCGACGGTGCGCTACGAGCGGCGCTACCCCGCGCTGGTGAACACCGAAGCCGAGACGCGGCACGCGGTGACCGCCGCCGGCGCGATCGTCGGCGCCGACAACGTCGAGACCGACCCGGTGCCGAACATGGGCAGCGAGGACTTCTCGTTCATGCTCGACGCCAAGCGCGGCTGCTACGTCTGGCTGGGCGCGGGCCGCGGGCCGGACACGCCCAACGTGCACAACCCGCGCTACGACTTCGAGGACGCCGCGCTGCCGATCGGCGCGAGCTACTGGATGACGCTGGCCGAGCAGCAGCTGGCGCCCGCGTAGGACCGGCGCACCGGCCACCCCAAGGCTTCCGCGAACCGTCGCCGCGCGCCTGCCCCCGCAACCCCACCTGCGCTTCCAACGATCCCATGGCCCTTCCTCCCGGATACCGCGACCTTCCGCGCATCGTCCTCGGCGTGCTGCTCATCGCGGCGCTGCTGGGCGGCAGCCTGTACGTGCTGGCGCCGTTCCTGCCGGCGCTGCTGTGGGCGACGATGATCGTCGTCGCGACGTGGCCGCTGATGCTGAAGGTGGAGGCGGCGGTCGGCGGCCGGCGCGGGCTTGCGACCACGATCTGCACGCTGCTCCTGCTGCTGGTCGTGTTCGCGCCGCTGGCGGCCGCGATCGTCACCGTCATCGACCACGCCGATGCGTTCAAGCGGATTTCCGTCGCCGAGTTCAGGCTGCCGCCGCCGCCGGCCTGGGTCGCGGGCTTGCCGTTCGCCGGCGAGCGCATCGTCGAGTACTGGAACGACCTCGCCAGCGGCGGCGCCGAGGGCGTGCTGACCCGCGTCGCGCCGTATGCGGGCAGGGCGGGGACGTGGCTGGTCGGGCAGGTCGGGACCGTCGGCGGGCTGGTGCTGCACCTCGTGTTCACGGTGACGATCTGCGCAATCCTGTATGCAACCGGCGAGACCGCCGCCAGGGGCATCCGCCGCTTCTTCCACCGGCTGCACGGGGAACAGGGCGATGCTGCCGTCGTCCTCGCCGGCGCCTCGATCCGCGCCGTCGCGCTCGGCATCGTCGTCACCGCGCTGGTGCAGACGGTGCTGGGGGGGCTGGGACTGCTCGTCGCCGGCACGCCGTACGTCGCGCTGTTCGTCGCGGCGATGTTCGTGCTTTGCATCGCCCAGCTCGGACCGATGCCGGCGATGCTGGCCGCCGTCGGCTGGTTCTACTACAGCGATCAGAACGTGACGGCGACGCTGCTGCTGGTGTGGACCTTGCTGGTGGGGTCGATCGACAACGTCCTGCGGCCGATGCTGATCCGGCGCGGCGCCAACCTGCCGCTGCTGCTGATCATGGCCGGCGTCATCGGGGGCCTGTTCGCGTTCGGCATCGTCGGGCTGTTCGTCGGCCCGGTGCTGCTGGCGGTCAGCTACACGCTGCTCGCGTCGTGGGTGAACGAGCAGGACACGGCCGCACCCTCCGTGCAGCCTCCCGCCGAAGGCGGCTAGCGCGACGGCGCGGCGCCCGCCCGGTCAGGACTTCGCCAGCAGTTTCTCGCGCCGCGCGTGCGCGAGCAGCTTCAGCACCGCCGTCGACGCGAGCCGGGTGCGCACGCTGTCGGCGCGCGACGTCAGCACGATCGGCACGCGGGCGCCCAGCACGATGCCCGCCGAGTCGGCCCCGGCGAGATACTGCAGCTGCTTCGCCATCATGTTGCCGGCCTCGAGGTCCGGCACCAGCAGGATGTCGGCCTGCCCGGCCACCGGAGACACGATGCGCTTGGTGCGCGCCGCCTCGAGCGAGATCGCGTTGTCGAAGGCGAGCGGCCCGTCGAGCACGCCGCCGGTGATCTGCCCGCGGTCGGCCATCTTGCACAGCGCCGCGGCGTCGAGCGTGCTGGGAATGCGCGGATTGACCGTCTCCACGGCCGAGAGGATCGCGACCTTCGGCGAATCGATGCCGAGGATGTGCGCGAGGTCGATCGCGTTCTGGCAGATGTCGACCTTGCACTCGAGGTCGGGGAAGATGTTCACCGCCGCGTCGGTCACCATCAGCAACCGCGGATAGGTCGGCACATCCATCACGAACACGTGCGAAATGCGGCGCGCGGTGCGCAGGCCCGTGGCCGAGGGCACGATCGCCGCCATCAGCTCGTCGGTGTGCAGGCTGCCCTTCATCAGGCCCTCGACGTTGCCCGAGCGCGCGAGCTCGACGGACTTCGCCGCGGCGGCGTGACTGTGCTCGACCGACACGATCTGGTACGCCGAGAGGTCGATGCCCTCTTCCTCGGCGACCGCGCGGATCTTCGCCTCGGGCCCGACGAGGATGGGAACGATCAGCCCGCGCTTGCCGGCCTCGATGGCGCCCCCCAGCGACGCCGCATCGCAGGGATGCACGACCGCGCAGGTGGTCGGCGGCAGCGCCTTGCACCGGGACAGCAGCTTGGCGAAGCCGTCGTTGCGCCGCAGGATGAACTCGGGCGTCGCGACGTTGGCGTAGGCGATGCGCGACACCGGCGCTTCGACGGTGGCCACGCCTTCGACCAGCACGTCGCCGTCCTGGTTGACACAGCGGCAGTCGAATTCGATCCGGTGCAGCTTCGGGTGCTTGGCTTTCGCCGTCACCGTGGCGGTCAGCCGGTCGCCGACGTAGGCGGCTCCTGCGTAATGCATCTGCGTGCCGACGATGTGACTGCCCGGCCCGGGCAGCCTGCGGTTCAGGAGCCCGGCGACCAGCGCGATCGCCGACGCGCCCTGCGCCGACAGCCGGTCCGACTCGGCGCCGCCTTCGAGGTGGAATCCTTCGACGTCGCCGGCGGCGAGTGCCAGCGCCTCGACGTCGGTGGCGGTCAGCATCCGCGTCACCGATTCGGTGGCGCCGACCGCGATTTCGTCGAACGTGAGGTTGGTGAAGTCATGCATGACGAGGCTCCCTGTCCGCGTGCCGTGGAGTCCGTGCGAGATCGGCGATCGACCGCGGTGGCGACGCTGCGCAACAGGCATGATGCGCGGTCGGTGGTGGATCGGGGTCGCGCCACGGACGCCCTGCCGAAATGCTGCGGCGCAACAATGATACCGCAACGACGGGTGGTTCCGCCATGGCGCCGGGCAACCCGCGCCGCCGGCCGGGCACCGCGGCGCACGCCGCACAGCGGCTCCGGGGGTGGCCCCCGGCGTCGCCCGGGCCGCCGGATTCCGACGCCCAAGTAGAATCACGCCGTCATGGACGAAACCGCCGCCCTCAGGGTTCTTGCCATCCGGGCGATCGAAACGGCCGACGGCGCACGCACGCTCTGGAGCGACGCCGACCGGGCGTGGGCGACCCGCGCCGCGGCCGAGGTGGTCGGCGAAGCGGGTGGGGCCGAGACTTTCCTTACCCACCGCGCGGCCCTCGCGATCGACCGCCTCGGCGCGCGGTTCCCCGCGCTGCCGCGCGCCATCCGCGCGCTGCAGTGGCGACCCTGGGTGGGCGTCGCGATCGTCGTGCTCGCGTTCGCGCTGGGCGTCCTCGTCGACCGCATCGGCGGCGCGCAGAGGATCAACGTGCTGGCGCCGCCGGTGCTTGCGCTGCTGGCCTGGAACCTCGGCGTCTATGCCGTCGTCGTCGCCGGATTCGTCCTCCGGTTCGGCGACGCCGGAACCCCCGGGCCCTTGCGCCGGGCAACGGCGCGCATCGCCTGCGGCGCCGCGCGTCCGCGGGGCGGCGGCGCGATTCGCGAGTCGATCGTCGCCTTCGCCGACGAGTGGACCCGGTGTTCCGGCCCGCTTTACAGCATCCGGGCCGCGCGGATCCTCCACGTCGCGGCGGCAGCGCTCGCCGCAGGCGTCGTCGCGGGGCTGTACCTGCGTGGCATCGCATTCGAGTATCGCGCGAACTGGGAGAGCACGTTCCTCGATGCCCCGGCGGTGCGCGCGATCGTCGCCGTCGCCTACGCCCCCGGCGCGCTGCTGACGGGGCTCGCGGTGCCCGCCGTGGCGGAGGTCGCCGCCATTCGTGCCCCCGCGGGCGAGAACGCCGCGCGCTGGCTGCATCTGATGGCGGCGACGGTGGCCGTCGTCGTGATCCTGCCGCGCCTCGCCCTCGCGCTCGTCGCCGGCATCGTCGAGCGCGCGCGCGCGCGCCGGCTGCCCGTGCCGCTGTCCGAGCCGTACTTCCAGCGCCTGCTGCGAGGCTACCGCGGCGGTCCGGCCCGCGTGCGGGTCCTGCCCTACAGCTATACGCTCCAGCCTGCCGCGATCGCGGGCCTCGAGGCGATCATCGGGCGCGCGTTCGGCGGCAGCGCGGCGGTGCTGCTGGCACCCCCGGTCGCCTACGGCGTCGATGACCCGCCCGCGGTTCCAGAGGCGGGCACCGGCTGCACCGCGCTGGTGGCGGTGTTCAACGCCAGCGCGACCCCCGAGCGCGAGACGCACGGTGCGTTTCTGGCAGCGCTGGCGCACGGTCGCAGCGGCGGCGAAGCGGTGCTCGCGCTGATCGACGACGGCGCGCTCGCCGCACGCTGGAGCGGCGAGCCCGCGCGCGTCGCCGACCGGCGCGCCCTGTGGCAGCGGATCTGTGACGACGCCCGGGTGCCCGCGGTCTTCGTCGACCTGGCGACGCCCGATCTCGCCGCCGCCGACGTCGCGCTCGACGCGGCGCTGGGGGCGCCCACATCATGAGCGAGCCGGGCGCCGCGACCACGATCGCGCTGTCGCTGATCTCGCACACCAATGCGGGCAAGACCACGCTCGCCCGCACGCTGCTCGGCCGCGACGTCGGCGAGGTTCGCGACGCGGCGCACGTGACGCTGGAAGCGACGCCGTATCTGCTGCTCGCCACCCCAGGGGGCGACGAGCTGATTCTGTGGGACACCCCGGGTTTCGGCGACAGCGCCCGGCTCGCCCGGCGTCTCGGCCAGCAGGGCAATCCGGTCGGCTGGTTCCTGTCCCAGGTGTGGGATCGCTTCCGCGACCGCGCGTTCTGGCACTCGCAGCAGGCGGTGCGCAACGTCCGTGACCAGGCCGACGTCGTGCTCTACCTGGTCAACGCGTCGGAAGCGCCGCAGGATGCGGGTTACCTTGGGCCCGAGCTCGCGGTGCTCGAGTGGATCGGCAAGCCGATGATCGTCCTGCTCAACCAGACCGGCCCGCCGCGTCCGCGCGACGACGAGCAGGCCGACGAGGCGCGCTGGCGCGCGGCCCTGGGAACGCGCCCGCTGATCCGCGCGGTGACCACGCTGGACGCGTTCGCCCGCTGCTGGGTGCAGGAGATCACGCTGCTCGACCTGGTCGGCGATGCGCTGGCGGCGGAGAAGCGCGCGCCGTTCGCGCGCCTCGCCGAAGCCTGGCAGGCAAGGCGCCTGTCGCAGTTCGAAGCGGCGATGGCGGTGCTCGCGGCGCCGATCGCCGAGGCGGCCTGCGACCGCGAGGCGGTCCCCGACGCGGGCGTGACGGGGAAGCTGCGCGAATTCGGGCGCAGCCTCGGCCTTGGCCGCGACGACGCCGAAAAGGCGAGCGCGCCGGCGGCGCGAGCGCTCGCCACGCGCCTCGACGCCGCACTGCGGATGAGCACCGACCGGCTGATCGCGCTCCACGGCCTCTCCGGGCACGCCAAGGACGAGGTGATCGCGCGGCTCGCCGCGGGGGTCTCGCTCGAAGCACCCGTCAGCGAAGGCAAGGCGGCGATCATGGGCGGCGTGCTTTCCGGCGCGCTCACCGGCCTGGCGGCCGACCTCGCGGCCGGTGGCCTCACCTTCGGCGCGGGGATGCTCGCCGGCGCCGCGCTCGGCGCGCTGGGCGGCGCGGGCCTCGCGCGCGGAATGAACGTGGCGCGCGGACGGCTCGGCGCCGTGCTGCGCTGGGACGACGCTTTTCTGTCCGGCCTCGTCGGCGCGGCGCTGCTGCGCTACCTCGCCGTCGCGCACTACGGGCGCGGCCGCGGCGACTGGGCCGAGAGCGAGTACCCGCCGTTCTGGCAGGACGAGGTGGCGGCCGCGGTCGCGGCGCGCGCACCGCTGCTCGCGGCGCTGTGGGCGCGGCGCGACGACCCGGCGGACGCGCTCGCCGCCGATCTCGGCGACGTGCTCGCCGACGCGGCGCAGGGGCTGCTCGATGCGCTCTATCCGGGCGCCCTGCCGCGACCGCGCCCCCCGGGCTGACGCACCAAGCAACAGGGGCGGCACCGAGCCGCCCCCGCCTGCCATTCGCCGTCGGTCGGATCTAGGCGCGGTTGCGCAGCTTCCGGATCGCCTCGATCTGCGCCATCGCCAGCGCGAGTTCGGCCTCGGCGGTGGCGATTTCCTCGCTCGAGGTCTTGTTCGCCATCGCTTCCTCGGCCGCCTTCTTGGCGTCGAGCGCCTTCGCTTCGTCGAGGTCCTTGGCGCGAATGGCCGTGTCGGCCAGCACCGTGACCGACGAAGGCTGCACTTCGAGGAACCCGCCCTGCACGAACACGAACTCCTCCTGCTCCTGGCCGGGCACCTTGATGCGCACCGCGCCGGGCCGGATTTCGGTCAGCAGCGGCGTGTGCCGCGGCAGGATGCCGAGCTCGCCCATGAGGCCGGGCAGCACGACGAACTCCGCCGGCCCCGAATAGATCTGCTCTTCGGCGCTGATGACGTCGACGTGGATGGTGTTGGCCATGGCTGCTCGCTCCGGTGGTGCGCTTGAGGGGACGGCTTACTGCAGCGTCTTCGCCTTCTCGAACGCTTCCTCGATGCCGCCGACCATGTAGAACGCCTGCTCGGGCAGGTGGTCGCATTCGCCGTTGACGATCATGTTGAAGCCCTTGATCGTGTCCTTCAGCGAAACGTACTTGCCGGGCGAGCCGGTGAAGGCCTCGGCCACGGTGAACGGCTGCGACAGGAAGCGCTGGATCTTCCGCGCGCGTGACACGACGAGCTTGTCCTCGGGCGAAAGCTCGTCCATGCCGAGGATCGCGATGATGTCGCGCAGCTCCTTGTAGCGCTGCAGCGTCTGCTGGACGTTGCGCGTGCAGTTGTAGTGCTCCTCGCCGATCACGTGCGGGTCCACCTGGCGCGACGTCGAGTCGAGCGGATCGACGGCGGGGTAGATGCCCAGCGAGGCGATGTCGCGCGACAGCACGACGGTGGCGTCGAGGTGGCCGAACGTGGTCGCCGGCGACGGGTCGGTCAGGTCGTCCGCGGGCACGTACACGGCCTGCACCGACGTGATCGAGCCGGTCTTGGTCGACGTGATGCGTTCCTGCAGCCGGCCCATCTCCTCGGCCAGCGTCGGCTGGTAGCCGACGGCGGACGGCATCCGGCCCAGCAGCGCCGAAACTTCCGTGCCCGCCAGCGTGAAGCGGTAGATGTTGTCGACGAACAGCAGCACGTCGCGGCCCTCGTCGCGGAAGTTCTCGGCGATGGTCAGGCCGGTCAGCGCGACGCGAAGGCGGTTGCCCGGCGGCTCGTTCATCTGGCCGTACACCAGCGCGACCTTGTCCAGCACGTTGGAGTCCTTCATCTCGTGATAGAAATCGTTGCCCTCACGAGTGCGCTCGCCGACGCCGGCGAACACCGAGTACCCGCCGTGCTGCTTGGCGATGTTGTTGATCAGCTCCATCATGTTCACGGTCTTGCCGACGCCGGCGCCGCCGAACAGGCCGACCTTGCCGCCCTTGGCGAACGGGCAGACGAGGTCGATGACCTTGATGCCGGTCTCCAGAAGTTCCTGCGACGGCGACAGGTCCTCGAACACCGGCGCCTCGCGGTGGATCGACATCTGCTTCGCGGCGTTCACCGGACCCGCCTCGTCGATCGGGCGGCCCAGCACGTCCATGATCCGGCCCAGCGTCTCCTTGCCCACGGGGACCATGATCGGCTCGCCGGTGTTCACCACCTGCATCCCGCGGCGCAATCCGTCCGAGCTGCCCAGCGCGATCGTGCGGACGACGCCGTCGCCGAGCTGCTGCTGGACCTCGAGCGTCAGGCCGATCTCGTCCATCTTGAGCGCGTCGTAGATGTTGGGCATCGCGTCGCGCGGAAATTCCACGTCGACCACCGCGCCGATGCACTGAACAATGGTTCCCTGGCTCATGTCGCAATCCTTCGAGGTTCGTTGCCGCGTGTTCCGTTGATTCGCTTCGTCGCGCCGCCGGCGGGCCGTCGGCGCATCTTGATCCGGGTCAGACCGCCGCCGCCCCGCCGACGATCTCCGAGAGTTCCTTGGTGATCGCGGCCTGCCGCGTCTTGTTGTAGATGAGCTGCAGTTCCTGGATGATCTTGCCGGCGTTGTCCGACGCCGCCTTCATCGCGACCATCCGCGCCGACTGCTCCGACGCCATGTTCTCGTTGACCATCTGGTAGACGGCCGCCTCGACGTAGCGCCGCAGCACGCCGTCGAGCAGCGTCTGCGCGTCGGGCTCGTAGATGTAGTCCCACGATCCGCCCTGCGTTTCCGGCGTCTGCACCGTGCCGTCCGGCAGTCGGTACTGCTCGGGGATCGGGACCAGCCGGCCGTGCCGCGGCTCCTGCTTCATCGTGTTGATGAACAGCGTCGAGAAGATGTGCACTTCGTCGAGGTCGCCGGCGACGTACTTGTCGAGCAGCAGCTTCACCGGGCCGACCAGCTTGTCGAGGTGCGGCCGGTCGCCGATGTGCGTGAAGCTCGACGCGATGGTGCCCCCGAGCCGCTGCAGGAAGCCCAGGCCCTTGCTGCCGATCGCGCAATACTCGACCTCGATGCCCTTGCCGCGCCATTCCTTGTGCGCCTGCAGCACCAGCCGGAGGATGTTGGTGTTGAGGCCGCCGCAGAGCCCCTTGTCGGTGGTGATCACCACGGCGCCGACACGCTTGATCGTCTCGCGCTTGACCAGGAACGGGTGGCGGTACTCGGTCGAGGCCTTCGACGCGTGGATGGCGATGTTCAGCATCCCGCGCAGGTACGGCCGCGACTGGCGCATCCGGTCCTGGGCCTTCTTCATCTTCGAGGCCGCGACCATTTCCATGGCCTTGGTGATCTTGCTCGTGCTCTGCACGCTCTTGATCTTGTTGCGGATTTCCTTGGATCCCGCCATCGCTCATTCCCTGCCGGCGCGCCCCGTGGCGCCGTGACGGCGCCCGGACGCGGCAGCGATCAGTACGTGCCCGTCTTCCGGAAGTCCTCGATCGCCGCCGACAGCGCCTTCTCGTCGTCGCCGGTCAGCTCGTTCGTCTTGGTGAGCTTGTCCACGATGACCGCGTACTTGCTCTTGAGGAAATTGCGCAGGCCGCCCTCGAACGCGAGCGCCTTGTCCACCGGCACGTCGTCGAGGTAGCCCTTGGTGACCGCGAACAGCGTGATCGCCTGCTCTGCCACCGACAGCGGCGCGTACTGCGGCTGCTTCATCAGCTCGGTGACGAGGCGGCCGCGGTCGAGCTGCTTGCGCGTGGCCTCGTCGAGGTCGGAGGCGAACTGCGCGAAGGCTGCCAGCTCGCGGTACTGCGCGAGCGCCAGGCGCACGCCGCCGCCGAGCTTCTTGATGACCTTGGTCTGCGCCGAGCCGCCGACGCGCGACACCGAGATGCCGGCGTTGATGGCGGGCCGGATGCCGGCGTTGAAGAGGTCGCTCTCGAGGAAGATCTGGCCGTCGGTGATGGAGATCACGTTGGTCGGCACGAACGCGGTCACGTCGCCGGCCTGCGTCTCGATGATCGGCAGCGCGGTGAGCGATCCGGTCTTGCCCTTGACCGCGCCCTTGGTGAACTGCTCGACGTAGTCCTCGTTGACGCGCGCCGCGCGCTCGAGCAGACGCGAATGCAGGTAGAACACGTCGCCGGGATACGCCTCGCGGCCCGGCGGCCGGCGCAGCAGCAGCGACACCTGCCGGTACGCCCACGCCTGCTTGGTGAGGTCGTCGTAGACGATCAGCGCGTCCTGCCCGCGGTCGCGGAAGTACTCGCCCATCGTGCAGCCCGAGTAGGGGGCGATGTACTGCAGTGCCGCCGACTCCGAGGCGCTGGAGGCGACGACGATGGTGTACGCCATCGCGCCATGCTCCTCGAGCTTGCGGACCACGTTCTTGATCGACGCCGCCTTCTGGCCGATCGCGACGTAGATGCAGATGAGGTCCTTGCCCTTCTGGTTGATGATCGTGTCGATCGCCACCGCGGTCTTGCCGGTCTGGCGGTCGCCGATGATCAGCTCGCGCTGGCCGCGGCCGATCGGCACCATGGCGTCGATTGACTTCAATCCGGTCTGCACCGGCTGCGACACCGATTTGCGCCAGATCACGCCGGGCGCGACCTTCTCGATGACGTCGGTTTCCTTCGTCGTCACCGGGCCCTTGCCGTCGATCGGCTCGCCCAGCGAGTTGACGACGCGGCCGATGAGCTCGGGGCCGACCGGCACCGAGAGGATGCGGCCCGTGCACTTCACCGTGTCGCCTTCGGTGATGTGCTCGTAGGCGCCCATCACCACCGCGCCGACCGAGTCGCGCTCGAGGTTCAACGCGAGGCCGAAGGTATTGCCCGGGAATTCGAGCATCTCGCCCTGCATCGCATCCGACAGTCCGTGGATGCGGACGATGCCGTCGGTGACCGACACGACCGTGCCCTGGGTCCGCACCTCGGGTGCGGCGTCCAGGCTGGCGATCTTGCCCTTGATCAGTTCGCTGATTTCGGAAGGGTTCAACTGCATGATGTCCTCGCGTCGCGCCGGCGCCCGTTTCAGGGGCGACGCCGCGCTGTTGTTGGTCAGGCCCGCAGGTCCCGCGCCATCGCGGCCAGCTTCGATCGCACCGAACCGTCGATCACCTTGTCGCCCACGACGATCCGCGCGCCCCCGATGAGTTCCGGATTCACCGACACCGTGGCCTCGATCGTGCGGCCGAAGTGCTTTTCCAGCGACGCCTTGAGTCCGGCGAGCTGCGCTTCGGACAGCGGCTGCGCGGACTCGATGGTCGCCTTGGCCACGCCTTCCGCCTCGTCCTTGCGCGCCTCGAAGTGCGCCCGGATCTGCGGCAGCACGCCCACCCGGTCCGCCCCGATCAGCACGCGCACGAAATTGCGGCCCTCGCGCGTCAGCTTGTCGCCGGCGATCGACAGCAGCAGCGACTCCTTGTCGCCGGCGGTGAGCTTCGGGTTGTCGAGCGCGCCGGCGACCCGCCCGTCGGCGACGACATCGGTCAGCAGGCGCAGCATCCCGGACCACACCGGAAGCTCGCCGCGGTCGCGCGCGAGCGTGAACGCGGCTTCGGCGTAGGGCCGGGCGATGGTGGAGAGTTCGGCCATGGCGCGTCCGCTTTCTAGAGCTGCTTCTGGATCGCGGCGAGCAGGTCGGCGTGGGCCTTGCCGTCGACCTCGCGCTGCAGGATCTGCCGCGCGCCGGCGACCGCGAGATCCGCGACCTGGTTGCGCAGCTGCTCCTTCGCGCGGGCAACTTCCTGCTGGATCTCGGCCTTGGCCGCGACGATCACGCGATCGGCCTCGACCTTCGCCTCCGCCTTCGCGGCCGCGACGGTCTCGGTCTTGAACTTCTCGCCCTGCAGGACGATCTCGGCCGCCTGCGCCTTCGCGTCGGTCATGAGATCGGCGATCCGCTTCTCGGCGGTCGCGAGGCTGTTGCGCCCCTGCTCGGCGGCCGCGAGGCCGTCTGCGATCTGCTTCTGCCGCGCGTCGATCGCGCGCATCAGCGGCGGCCACACGAATTTCGCGGTGAACCAGATGAACGCGGTGAACGCCACCGCCTGCATCACCAGCGTCAGGTTGATGTTCATTGCTGCCCCCGGCAGTTACGCGTTGTGGCGAAAGGCTGCCTTCAGCGAATGACCGCGAGCAGCGGGTTGCCGAACGCGAACAGCATCGCGAGGCCGACGCCGATGATGAACGACGCGTCGATCAGGCCGAGCAGCAGGAACACCTTCGCCTGCAGCTGCGGCATCAGCTCGGGCTGGCGCGCGGCGCTCTCGAGGAACTTCGAGCACATCAGCGCGACGCCGACGCACGCGCCCAGGGCGCCCAGGCCGATGATGAGGCCGATACCGATAGCCGTGTACGCCTGGACCATCGCCAGCAGTTGGATCTTGTCCATCGTGCTTCCTTTCGTGCGGGAGATAAGTGGAACGGTTGAACGGTGTTGCTTGCGGAATCTTGACGTCGGTCAGTGGTGCTCCTCGGCCATCGACAGGTAGACGACGGTGAGCATCATGAAGATGAAGGCCTGCAGGACGACGATCAGGATGTGGAAGATCGCCCAGCCGAGATTCAGGAACGCGGCGGCGAACGCCCCGGCCAGCCCGACCGAGGCGAGCAGGCCGATGAGCAGGAAGATGATCTCGCCGGCGTAGATGTTGCCGAACAGCCGCAGCGAGTGCGACAGCGGCTTCGAGATGTACTCGATCATGTTGAACAGGAAATTGAAGATCCACAGCAGCGGGTTGCCGCCGAACGGCGAGCAGAACAGCTCGTGGATCCAGCCGCCGAAGCCCTTCGACTTGATCGCCCAGGCGATCATCAGGAAGAACACCGACAGCGCCAGCGCGAACGTCGTGTTGACGTCGGCGGTAGGCACGATGCGCCAGTGCGGTGCGAACAGGTGCGTGATCTTGGCGGTGAGGTCGACGGGCAGGAAGTCCATCGAGTTCAGCACCAGCACGAACACGAAGGTGGTCAGCGCGATCGGCGCGACCCACGCGCTCTTGCCGCCGTAGATCGACTTGACCTGGTCGTTGACGAAGCCGACGACCAGCTCGACGAACGCCTGCCGCTTTCCCGGCACGCCGGCGGTGGCCTTGCGGGTGACCAGCCACATCAGCCCGAAGGTGACCACGCCCAGCACGATCGAGGTGATCAGCGTGTCCCAGTGGATGGTCCAGAACGTCCCGACGCGCTCCTCCAGCCCGCCGAATGGGCGGGCGAAGTGCGTGAGGTGGCCCTGGATGTAGTCGGTGGGGGAGTTGAGCTGTTCGGCCATGGGGCGGAGGGAGGGGTCAGTCGCGGACGATGAATGCCAGTCGAAACACCAGTACGGTGAGCACGAACGCGACGATGAACGGGAGCGCTGCCAGCTCCTGGTACATCGTCAGCACCAGCCACAGCTGGAACACGATCAGCGCGACCTTGCTCGCCTCGGCCCGCAGCAGCGCGAACACGGTGCCGGACGGCGTCGACGGATTCACGATTCCGATGGTGAGTCCGTAGAGCACCTCGGCGACGAGGTTGATCATTCCGCCCAGGACGGCCGACAGCGCCGCGTCCCGACCGGCCCAGGCACCGGCCACGATCGCGATGACGATGGTGGTGGCGGCCTGCGCCCCGAGGGCGACTTTGAAGGGCCTGGTCGAAAGCGGCGGCGTCACGCCCGCAATTCCTTCCCGCGGGTCAGCCGCGCTGGCGATCGGTTCGAACCACAAGGGTGCAGAACAAGGGTACGAATCAAACCGTTCGATTTTAGCCGCTTCCGGCCCTTTCCGGCAACAGAATGTTGCGCTGCAAACGCCGGTCGCAGGCGTGGAGAACGAGCGTTCCGAGCTGCGCAAGATGCGGCGGCGCACCGTGCCGTTCGCCGCCCGCGGCGCCCGCCGGGCTCACCCGCCGGACAGGGCGCCGACGATCATCATCTCGCCCGCGACCGGCAGTGCCGTGTCGAGCCCGTGGACCTGGTCGCCATCGAGGAAGATCCTGATGTGGCGCCGGATCGATCCCTGTTCGTCGACCACCCGGAAGCGCAGGCCGGGATGCCGGCGGTCGAGTTCGCGCAACGCCGTCTCGACGGACGGGGCGGCGAGCCCCCCCGGCGGCGGGTGCGGCGGGGGGAGGGTCAGCTCGACCACGGCCTCGCCGCCGGTGTACGAGCGGAGCAATCCCGGGATCAGCACGCGTAGCGTCGCCGCCGCCGCCGAGGCGTGCGCCGGCGCGGCCGCCCTGGGGTCAGGCGCATTCGACGGCATAGATGTGCGGGAGGTGCCGTGCCAGGCATTTCCAGGTCCGGCCCTCGTCCCGGCTGCCCCAGATTTCGCCGGCCGTGGTCCCGAAGTAAATACCCACTGTCGACATTTTGTCCGCGGCCATTGCCTGCCGCTTGACCGTCCACCAGGCCTGCGACGGAGGAAGGCCCTGCGCCTGGCGCTGCCACGAGGCGCCGCCGTTGACCGAGCGGTACACGGCGGGGCGGCCCTTGGGCGCGGTTCGCGGCCAGACGTCGGTGCCGTCCATCGGGAACACCCAGAGCGTTTCCGGATCGCGCGGATGCAGCACCAGCGGAAAGCCGATCGCGCCGACTGACTTCGGCATCGTTGCGCCGATGTCGTGCCAGGTTCGCGCCGGGCGGTCCAGCCGGTACAGGCCGCAATGGTTCTGGTGATACAGCCGGTCCGGCGCCAGCGGGTGCTGGCGCACGCAGTGCGGGTCGTGGCCGAACTCGGGGGTCGGTTGCGGCAGGAAATCGGCGCGCACGCCGTGGTTGAGCGGCGACCAGGTGCCGCCGGTGTCGGTGGATTCGAAGATGCCGCCGCTGGACATGCCGATGTACAGGTGCCGCGGGTCGACCGGGTCGACGATGACGGAGTGCAGCTTGCCGCCGTCGGGCGTGCCGTCCTGGTCGCCGCCGCACCAGTCGCGCCGGCGCGGGTGCTCGTTGAAACCCGCGACGCCCGACCAGGTGGCGCCGCTGTCGTCAGAACGGAACAGCCCCTGCGGCGAGGTCCCCGCATACCAGACGCCCGGCTCCGACGCGTGCCCGGGGGTCAGCCAGAACGTGTGGTCGACCACGCGGCCGCTGCCCGCGGCGAACGCCGGCGGCCTGGCCGCCTCGACCCAACTGCGCCCCCTATCGGTCGAGCGGAACACCGTCGGACCGAGGTGCCCGGTGCGCGCGGCGGCCAGCACGGTGCGCCCGTCGCGCGGATCGGCCACCGCGTGATGGACGACATGGCCGAGGAACTGCGGCCCGGCCAGCGTCCAGGTGCGGCGCGACGGATCGCTCCGGAGTCGCCACAGGCCCTTGCGGGTGGCGACGTGCAGCGTAACGCCCGCGGTCGCCGCGGATCGCGTGGTGCGGAGTCCTGCCGTGCGGGGTACGGTCACCGTGGCCTCCTGGTGCGGAACGACCGGTAACCCTACCCCCGGCGCGGATGGGTGGCAATCACCGGCAATTTCCCGCCGCACTTGAAATCGCGGCCAATGCCTGCAATTCTGGGGGGTCCACACCGCTCATTCCCGCGGAATCCCCCGCACCCCCAGGAGATGCAGATGACAATCAAGGTCGGAGACCGGCTGCCCGCCGGCACGCTGATGGAATACTTCGATGTCGAGAAGGAAGGCTGCTCGATCGGCCCCAACGCCGTCAAGGTCGAGGACCTGACCAAGGGCCGGAAGGTCGTGATCTTCGGCCTGCCCGGCGCGTTCACGCCGACGTGCTCGGCCAAGCACGTGCCCTCGTACGTCGCGCAGCACGCCGCGCTGAAGGCCAAGGGCGTCGACACCATCGCCTGCGTGTCGGTCAACGACGCGTTCGTGATGGGCGCCTGGGCGCGCGACCAGAAGGTCGGCGACAAGGTCCGGATGCTGGGCGACGGCAGCGCCGACTTCACGCGGGCGCTCGGCCTCGAGCTCGACCTCACGGCGAAGGGCATGGGGGTGCGCTGCCAGCGCTTCTCGATGCTGGTCGACGACGGCGTCGTCAAGGTGCTGAACATCGAAGGCCCCGGAAAGTACGAAGTTTCCGACGGCGACACGATGCTGAAGCAGCTCGGCTGACGACCCAGGCCGGTCGGCAAAGGAAGACGGCGGCCCGCGGGCCGCCGTCCTGTTTTATGTGCCGGCGCAGGGCTTTCCCGCGCCCGAAGCCTAGATGCGGCGGGGCCGCGCGAACCGCATGCCCAGCAGGACGACCAGCCCGACCAGCCCGAAGAGCGCCCATTGCGACAGCGTCGGGACCTGCGTCGCGGCCGGACCCGCGGGGCCGACCCCGACCGAGGTCGGATTGGTCGAGATGTACTCGATGAAGGTCCGCGACGCCGCGGGGGCGAGCACCAGCGGAGCCGCGTAGCCCCAGTAATGGACGGTCGCGCTGTCGTCGTTTGAACCGGAGATCGCGAAATCCCACGGCGCGCTCTCGAAATCGCTCCACGACACGTAGCCGACGCGGTCGGGCTGCGTCGGCGCAGGAACGAGCGAGCCTCCACCGACGGTGCCGAACACGCTGAACGTCGGACCGACCAGCCGGTCCTGCTCCTCGAACGCCTGGAACGCCGGGCTGTTGAAGCCGATGAAGACGTTGGTGAACGCGCCGTCGGGATTGCGCGTCCGGAACACCGAGCTGTCGTTGCCGGCGATCTCCCAGTCCCACATGTAGCGGACGCCGTACGACCGCGAGACCGCCGACGTGTTGGTCACCGTGACCGACTGGCGCACGTTGGTGTCGGCCAGCGTCGTGCCGCTGACGACGACATCCTGCACGACCACCCAGTTGGGCAGCGTGTAGGTCATGCGGAACCCGGTCGGCAGGGCGGTGACGGCGGCGGTTGCCGGCGCCACCTGCATCGAGCGCGAGACGAAGCCCGGGATGTTGGTGTTCGGGGTGCCGCCCGCGTTGGTCCAGATTTCGCTGGCGGTGACGTCGCGCAGCGTGATGTACGACGTCTCGCTGTCGTAGATGACGTTCTGGTTCGGGTTCGGATGCGCGGAGCCGGTCTTCACCCAGAACATGCCGGCACTCGACCCCGCGTTTTCGGTGAGGACGGTGAGGATGTTGTTCGTGTAGCTGACGACCGCGGCGGTGGCCGGGGCGACGACGAGCAGGGCGGCAACGCCGAGCATCATCGATCGGATGTACGAGCGCATGGTCTTCTCCTGCGTGATGGACAAGCAAACGCGGATGGAATCGACCACGACGCCGCACGTCGGCCCTGGTCGAACGCGCACTGGTTGCTGCGACAACGGCAGACCATAGACCCGCGTTTGCGCCCGGCGCAATGGTGCCGATCGCACCGGCGTCGCGATTATTACGCCGTCATATGCCGGCGTCATGAACGGCGACGCGGACGGCGTCGCGCGTGCGGACGCGCGTCCGTTCAGGCGCGCAGGCGCCGCAGGATGCCGTCGAGCTCGTCGAGGCTCGAGTACGTGATCACCAGGCGCCCGCTGCCCGCCGTCTTGGGCTCGATCGCGACCTTCGCGCCCAGCGTCTCGGCGAGTTCGTCGGTGAGCCGCGCGAGGTCGGGGTCGACGGGGCGCGCACCGCGCTTCGCCCGGTGCTTGCCGGGATGCGCGTAGTGGTGGACCAGCCGCTCGGTATCGCGCACCGACAGGCCCTGCGCGACGACCCGCGCCGCCGCCGCCGCCTGCTGCGCCGCCGGCAGCCCCAGCAGCGCGCGCGCGTGGCCCATGTCGATGTCGCCACGCATCATCGCTTCCTGCACCGGCTTCGCGAGCTCGCGCAGGCGCAGCAGGTTCGACACCGCGCTGCGCGAGCGGCCGACCGCCCTGGCCGCCGCCTCGTGCGTGAGCCCGAACTCGTCGACCAGCCGCGCGATGCCGTACGCCTCTTCCAGCGGGTTCAGGTCCTCGCGCTGGATGTTCTCGATCAGCGCCAGCGGCAGCGCCGTCGCATCGGGCACCGCCTTGATCAGCGCCGGCACTTCCTTCAGGCCCGCGCGCTGCGCCGCCCGCCAGCGGCGCTCGCCGGCGATGATCTCGAAGCGGCCGCCCTCGACCGGCCGCACGAGGATCGGCTGCAGGATCCCCTGCTCGCGGATCGACGCGGCCAGCTCGTCGAGCGCGGCGTCGTCCATCCGCGTCCGCGGCTGGTACTTGCCGGGTTTCAGCCGGTCGATGCGGAGCGTCTGCAGCGACTCGGTGCGCGCGGTCTCGTCGGCGCCGGCGAGCAGCGCGTCGAGGCCGCGGCCCAGCCCCTTGGGTCGGATCATGTCGATACCTCCGCGGCGGCCACCGGCGCCATCGTGCCGTCCGCCTCCATCCTGCGCAGCATCTCGCCGGCGAGCGCGAGATAGGCGATCGCGCCCTTCGACGACTTGTCGAGGTGCAGCGCCGGGATGCCGTGCGACGGCGCCTCGGCCAGCCGGACGTTGCGCGGAACGACGGTCCGGTACAGCTTGTCGCCGAAATGCCGCTCGAGCTCCGCGGCGACGTTCTGCGCCAGCGTGTTGCGAGGGTCGTACATCGTGCGCAGCAGGCCCTCGATCTCAAGCCGCGGATTGAGGTGCGCGCGCACCTTCTTGATCGTCTGCACGAGGTCGGACAGCCCTTCCAGCGCGTAGTACTCGCACTGCATCGGGATCAGCACCGAGTCGGCGGCGCACAGTCCGTTCAGCGTCAGCAGCGACAGCGACGGCGGGCAGTCGAGCAGGATGAAGTCGTAGTCCGGCGCAATCTCGGTGATCGCGGCGCGCATCTGTTGCAGCGCTTCGGCGAGCGCGTCCTTCAACCGCATTTCGCGTTCGGGCAGGTCGACGAGCTCGACCTCGGCGCCGGCGAGCTCGCGGTTCGACGGCACGACGTCGAAGCCGCCCGATGGCGACGCGACGCGGACGTCGGCGATCTTCTGCTCGCCGAGCAGCACGTGGTAGACGGTCGCCGTGAGCGCGCGCTTGTCGAGCCCCGCGCCGGTCGTGGCGTTGCCCTGCGGGTCGAGGTCGACCAGCAGGACCCGCCGCTTCATCGCGACGAGGCTCGCCGCGAGATTGACCGCGGTCGTCGTCTTGCCGACGCCGCCCTTCTGGTTGGCGACGGCGATGATCCTCGTCATGTGGCGTCCCTGCGGTCGGTGGTCACGCGGGCTCCCTGCGGTCGGTGGTCACGCGGGCTCCCTGCGGTCGGTGGTCATGCGGGCTCCCTGCGGTCGGTGGTCATGCGCGCTCCATGATGACGAGGTGCCGCTCGGCGGCGAGGCCCGGCACCGACAGCGCAGGCGTGGCGACGACGCGCACGTCGGGGGGCAGCTGCGCGAGCTCCTCGTGCGGCAGGACGCCCTTCATCGCTACCAGCGCGCCGCCGGGGGCGAGTAGCGGCAGCGCAGCGGCCGCGAACGAGGCGAGATCGGAGAACGCGCGCGAGATGACGACGTCGAACGGCGCCGCCGGCACGTAGTCCTCGACGCGCGCCGTCGCGACCTCGACGTTGGCGAGCCCGAGCTCGATCGCAGCCTGCGCGAGGAACGCGCCTTTCTTGTGATTGCTGTCGAGCAGCACCACGCGCCAGCCCGGCCGCGCGAGCGCCAGCGGGATGCCCGGCACGCCGCCGCCGGTTCCCACGTCGAGCAGGCGCAGCGCCGCGCGCGCCGGCAGGTGTGGCAGCACCGCGAGGGAGTCGAGCGCGTGGTGCGTGACCATGCGCTCCGGTTCGCGGATCGCGGTCAGGTTGTACGTGCGGTTCCACTTCGCCAGCAGCGCGAGATACGCATCGAGTTTCGGCGCCAGCCCCTCCGGCAGTCCGGCGCCCGCGGACTGCAGGCGTGCGAGCCCGTCTTCGAGATCGGTGAGCGCGTTCACTGGGCTACCTTCGTGCGGCGCACTCCGGTATTCGCCCTCGGGACGGCCCGGCGGGCTCACGGGGCTACCTTCGTGCTGCGCACTCCGGTATTCGCCCTCGGGACGGCCCGGCGGGCTCACGGGGCTACCTTCGTGCTGCGCACTCCGGTATTCGCCCTCGGGACGGCCCGTCGGGCTCATGCCGACTTGCGCGGAATGGAATCCGCGGCACGGGGCGGCGAGCCGTCCGCGTCGTGCGCCCCCGCCCCGCCGCCTCGGCGGCGGCTGCGGATGTCGGCGCGCCCGGCGCGAATCCGCGCTTCAGGTGGACGAGCAGCAGCGCGACCGCCGCCGGCGTCACGCCGGAAATGCGTCCGGCCTGGCCCAGCGTCGCCGGCTTGTGCTGGTTGAGCTTCTGCTGGACCTCGTTCGACAGGCCCCGCACGGCACGGTAGTCGAAGTCGAGGGGCAGACGCTGTTCCTCCTGGCCGCGATGCCGCGCGATCTCGTCGCGCTGGCGATCGATGTAGCCCTCGTACTTGGTCGCGGTCTCGACCTGCTCGGCGACGATCGCGTCAGCGACGCCGGGCCCCGCCGCCGGCAGCGACATCAGGCTCGCGTAGCCGACGTTCGGCCGGCGCAGCAGATCGACCAGCGGATACTCGCGCTCGATCGGCTGCCCGAGCACGCGCAGCGCGTCGTGCGCGGCGACGACCGCAGGATTGACGTACGTCGACTTCAGCCGTTCGAGCTCGCGCGCGACGGCGTCGCGCTTGATGCAGAAGGCGTTCCAACGCGCATCGTCGACGAGGCCCAGGCGCCGGCCGTGCTCGGTCAGCCGCAGGTCGGCGTTGTCCTCGCGCAGCTGCAGCCGGTACTCGGCGCGGGAGGTGAACATCCGGTACGGCTCGCTGACGCCGCGCGTGACGAGATCGTCGACCAGCACGCCGAGGTAGGCCTCGTCGCGGCGCGGGCTCCAGCCTTCGTCGCCGGCGGTGTGACGCGCGGCGTTGAGCCCCGCCAGCAGCCCCTGCGCCGCGGCTTCCTCGTAGCCCGTCGTGCCGTTGATCTGGCCGGCGAAGAACAGCCCCGCGATCGCCTTGGTTTCCAGCGTCGGCTTGAGCGCGCGCGGGTCGAAGTAGTCGTACTCGATCGAGTAGCCCGGCCGCAGGATGTGCGCGTTCGCGCATCCCCGCATCGATCGCACCAGGGCGAGCTGCACGTCGAAGGGCAGCGACGTCGAGATGCCGTTCGGGTAGATCTCGTTGGTGGCGAGTCCCTCGGGTTCGAGATAGATCTGGTGCGCATCGCGGTCGGCAAAGCGGACGACCTTGTCCTCGATCGACGGGCAGTAACGCGGCCCGACGCCCTCGATGACGCCGGTGAACAGCGGCGAGCGGTCGAGGCCGCCGCGAATGATTTCGTGCGTCCGTGCATTCGTATGCGTGACCCAGCACGGGCGCTGCTCCGGGTGCCGGTCGCGGGAGCCCATGAACGAGAACACCGGCGCCGGTTCGTCGCCCGGCTGGACGTCGAGCACCGAGAAGTCGATCGTGCGGCCGTCGAGTCGCGGCGGCGTGCCGGTCTTGAGCCGGCCGGCGGGCAGCGCGAGCTCGCGCAGCCGCGCGCCCAGCGTCTTCGCCGGCGGATCGCCGGCCCGCCCCGCCTCGTAATTCTTCAGCCCGATGTGGATCAGGCCCGACAGGAACGTACCGGTCGTCAGCACCACCGCGGCGGCATCGAAGCGCAGCCCGATCTGCGTGACCACGCCGGTCACGCGCGCCCCAGCGCCATCGCCGTCGAGGGTCAGGTCGTCGACGGCCTGCTGGAACAGCGTGAGGTTCGGCTGGTTCTCGAGGCGATGGCGAATCGCCGCCTTGTACAGTATGCGGTCAGCCTGCGCGCGCGTCGCCCGCACCGCCGGCCCCTTGCTGGAATTGAGGACCCGGAACTGGATCCCCGATTCGTCGGTGGCGAGCGCCATTGCGCCGCCCAGCGCGTCGACCTCCTTCACCAGGTGGCCCTTGCCGATGCCCCCGATCGAGGGATTGCACGACATCTGCCCGAGCGTCTCGATGTTGTGCGTGAGCAGCAGCGTGCGCCGACCCATCCGCGCGCTGGCGAGCGCCGCCTCGGTGCCGGCGTGGCCGCCACCGACGACGATGACATCAAAGAGCGACGGAAACTGCATGATTTTTAACGTGTTTTCTCGTTAGCCCGGGCTGTGTTTCCGGCCCGGCAGAGGGCGCATTCTAATGTACGCGGCCGTGCGAGTCATCTCCGCCATGCGGCCGATCCCGGGTGACCATGCCGGCAGCGACGTTCCACGTGGAACGGCCGCCGCGTTTCCGCCGGTGTCAGAGCGCGGCCACGACGACATCCCACCCGAGCTTGCCGATCAACGCCGTGACCAGGACCAGAAAAACGACCCGGACGAATCCCGCGCCACGCGCCAGCGCGACCCCCGTCCCCAGCACCCCGCCGGCGATATTGGCGGCAGCCATCAGCGCCCCTGCCAGCCACAGCACCTGGCCGGTCGCCGCGAAATACACCAGGGCCGTGGCGTTGGTGCCGACGTTGACCACCTTGGCCGACGCGGACGCGGTCAGCATCTCCCACCCGAACACCCGGACGAACACGAATATCAGGAAGGCGCCTGTACCGGGACCAAAGAGGCCGTCGTAGAAGCCGAGGACCGCACCGGCCGCAAAGCCGGCCCACGGCTCCCAGCGGGGGGCAAGGCGTGGCGCGTGCACATTGCCGAAGTCCTTGCGCCGGAACGTGTGGATGGCGACGACGATCAGCAACGCCAGCACCAGTGGCCGCACGGCCTCCCGCGGCAGCCATGTCACGACGCGGGCGCCGGCCGGCGAGAACAGCGCCGCGCCCAGGACCGCCGGCCCGAGCACCCGCGGATCGAGTCTCACCCGGCGGGCGTAGCGAAGCGCCGACACCGCCGTCCCGGCGATCGACGATAGCTTGTTGGTGCCCAGAAGCATCCCCGGCGCCGCTTGTGGGTACATGGCGAACAACGCGGGCACCTGGATCAGGCCACCGCCACCGACGACGGCATCGACGAAGCCGGCGACGAAAGCGAATGCGGCGAGGAGCAGGAGGTCCATGGGCCCGAAAATGAAATGCGCCGGCAGCATGGCCGGCGCAGGACCGCATTTTACGGCAAGCGGCGGCGGGCAGGTTTCACGTGGAACAAGCAGGCGTCCGGGTTCCACGTGGAACGTCGCCCGGGCCGGTGCCGCGTAGAATGTCCGTGACGGGCGCCGCCCCGGACCGGCGGTGCTCCCGCCAGTCGCCGCGGCCGCCACTCGTTCCGCGCCCGCAATGGCCGCCACCTCGCCCCCCCAACCCGCCCGCCCGCCCCCGACCCGCGCCATGACCCGCATCCTCTGCCTCGGCATGTCAGCCCTCGACGCCATCTATCGCGTGCCCGCCATTCCCCCCACCCCGACCAAAGTGCTCGCGACCGACTTCCTGGAATCCGGGGGGGGCATGGCGGCCAACGCCAGCGTGGGCGTCGCCCGGCTTGGCGGTCGCGCGCACTACTGGGGGCGGGTTGGCGATGACTCGCTGGGCGACCGGATCGTCGCCGACCTCGCCAGGGAGGGCGTCGACGTCTCCGGCGTACGGCGGCTGCCGAATTGCGTGTCGCCCTCCGCCGCCATCCTGATCGATACGGCCGGGGAGCGGCTGGTCTGCGCGTACAACGATCCGCGGCTCGACCCCGATCCGGGATGGTTGCCGCTCGCGCAGATCGCCGGATTCGCCGCGGTGCTCGCCGACGTCCGCTGGCCGCAAGGTGCGGCCGCGGTGCTCGACGCCGCGCGCGCGGCCGGCCGACCGGCGGTGCTCGATGGTGACGTCGGCCCGGTCGAAGCCCTTGCCGACCTGACCCGGCGCGCGAGCTTTGCGGCGTTCTCGGAACCGGGCCTCGCCCGCTTGGCCGGCGAAGGGTCCGTCGGCATGGCGCTGCGCCATGTCGCCGCCGGGACCACGGCATCGGTTGGCGTGACGCTCGGCCCGGACGGCTTCCTTTGGCTCGAGGCAGGGCGTGAGCGTCGCGAGCCGGCCCCGGAAGTGCACGCCGTCGATACCCTCGCGGCCGGGGACGTGTGGCACGGGGCCTTCACCTTGATGCTGGGGGAAGGCCGCCCGGTCGCGGCCGCCGCCCGGTTCGCCAACACCGCAGCAGCGCTGAAGTGCACACGCTTCGGCGGCCGGGCGGGCGCACCGAGCCGTGCCGAAGTCGAGGCGCAGCTGGCGGATGCCGGCTGAGCAATTCCAGATTCTCAGTTACAAAACAGCCCTATAAAACAAAGGGCTGTGATCAACTGATCACAGCCCTCGAGGTCCCGGCACCCACCGGTGTGGGCGCTTACACGCCGAGGCGCTGCACCAGCTTCGCCCGCTCTTCCGCCAGCGCATCTGGCAGCGTGTCACCGACTTTGCTGAACAGTGCGTCGTGCTCGGCGAGTTCCCGGCGCCATTGCGTCGGGTCCATCTGCATGACCGACGCGAAGCGCTCGGCGGAAAAGTCGACGCCGGTCCAGGTGAGGTCGGCATACGAAGGCACCAGTCCCAGCGGGGTCTCGACCGCGCCCGCGCGGCCCTGGCAGCGCTCGACGATCCACTTCAGCACGCGCATGTTCTGGCCGAAGCCCGGCCAGACGAAGCGGCCCTCGGCGTCCTTGCGGAACCAGTTGACGCTGAAGATCTTGGGATCGTGCAGCACGGCGTCGGACATCGCGAGCCAGTGCCGGAAGTAGTCGCCGACGTGGTAGCCGCAGAACGGGAGCATCGCGAACGGGTCGCGCCGCACTTCGCCCACGGCGCCGGCGGCAGCCGCCGTCGTCTCCGATCCCATCGTCGCCGCCTTGTAGACGCCCTCCTCCCACGACCGCGCCTCGCAGACCAGCGGCACGGTGTCGGAGCGGCGCGCGCCGAAGATGAACGCCGAGATCGGCACGCCCGCCGGATCGTCCCACGCGGGGTCCAGCGACGGGCACTGCGAGGCCGACACCGTGAAGCGGGAGTTCGGATGCGCCGCCTTGCGGCCCGCCTTGCCGTCCTCGGGCGTCCAGTCCTTGCCCTGCCAGTCGATCAGGTGAGCGGGCGCCGACTTGGTCATGCCTTCCCACCACACGTCGCCGTCGTCGGTCAGCGCAACGTTGGTGAAAATCACGTTGGCCTTCAGCGTGTCCATTGCGTTCGGATTGGACTCGTACGACGTCCCGGGGGCGACGCCGAAGAAGCCGGCTTCGGGGTTGATCGCGCGGAACCGGTTGTCGGGTCCGGGCTTGATCCAGGCGATGTCGTCGCCGACGGTCGTGATCTTCCAGCCTTCGAGGCCGGCCGGCGGGATCAGCATCGCGAAGTTGGTCTTGCCGCAGGCGCTGGGGAACGCAGCGGCGACGTACGACTTCTCGCCGTTCGGCGCGGTCACGCCGAGGATCAGCATGTGCTCGGCGAGCCAGCCCTGCTCGTGTCCCATCACCGACGCGATGCGCAGCGCGAAGCACTTCTTGCCCAGCAGCGCGTTGCCGCCGTACCCCGAACCGAACGACCAGATCTCGCGCGTCTCGGGAAAATGGACGATGTACTTGTGCTCGCGGTTGCACGGCCACGGCACGTCGCGCTGGCCGGCGAGCAGCGGCATGCCGACCGAATGCACGCAGGGCACGAACGGGCCGTCGTCGCCGAGCACGTCGAACACGCCGCGGCCCATCCTCGTCATCAGCTTCATGTTGACGACGACGTACGGGCTGTCGGAGACCTCGATGCCGATGTGCGCGATCGGGCTGCCCAGCGGCCCCATGGAGAACGGCACCACGTACATCGTCCGCCCGCGCATCGCGCCTTCGAACAACCCGTTCAGCGTGCGGCGCATGTCGCGCGGCTCGACCCAGTTGTTGGTCGGACCGGCGTCGGCGAGACGCTCGCTGCAGATGAAGGTGCGGTCCTCGACGCGAGCGACGTCGGTCGGATCCGAGCAGGCGAGGTAGCTGTTGGGGCGCAACTCCGGGTTGAGCTTCTTCATCGTGCCCGCGGCGACCATCTCCGCGCACAGGCGCTCGTACTCGGCATCGCTGCCGTCGCACCAGACGATGCGCTCGGGCTGCGTGAGCGCCGCGATCTCGCGGACCCACGCCAGCAGCTTGGGATGGCGGACATACGACGGCGCGGCGACGGACGCGGCGAGCGTGGCAAGCGTTTCTGGCTGGTTCATGATGGGAAGTGGGCAGTGGCAGGGTGTGCCGTCTGACGCGGCGTGAGCTTCACAATCTACCATGCAGCGCGACCCCGTCGTAAGGCCGGAATGTGTGGACAGGTGGCCTGACCAATCGTGCGGCGACCGCGTGCGAACCCCCTGGTGCGACGGTATGTCGCGTCCGCGGTGCTGCTGCAGGCCATCGCAGGCCCGCGCGGCAGCTCCCTGCCGTTAGAGTCTGTCGCAATGGCCTGACGCAACGACCCGACGCAACCGCATTCCGTAACCGAATCTCGCAACGGCACGTCCCGCGCGCGCGGGGCGCGAGGCGACGAACGGCTAGCCGCCCCGCACGGCGACCATGAACACCCGCTTGAAAGGAAAGCACACGCTGCCGTCGCCCCGCGGCGGGTAGGCGCGGCGCATCGCGGCGCCGTAATCGGCCAGGAATTCCGCGCGCGCGGAGGCGTCAAGCGCGGCGAGAAAGGGCGTCAGCGTCGTGCCCTTCGTCCACGCGACGACCGGATGCTCGCCGCCGGCGGCGGGGCCAAGCACATGCAGGTAGGTCGTCGACCAGACGTCGACGCGCGCGGCATGCGGCGCCAGCCACTCCTGGTACGCGTCGAGTGCCGCCATCGGCGCCGCGCGCACGCGCACCTCGAGCCGCTCGCGCCAGTGCGGCGAGCGGGCGAGCGCGAACAGCTCCATGTGCGAAGGCGCGGCGAAGTTGTCGGGCGCCTGCACCGCCAGTGCCCCGCCCGGTGCGAGTGCCGCGCACCAGCGCGCGAGCACCGTGCCGTGATCGTCGAGCCAGTGCAGCAGCGCGTTGCTGAACACGACGTCGAAGCGTTCGTTCGCCGGCGCGGCCCAGGCGGCGAGGTCGGCCTCGCGAAACTCGAAGCGCGGGGAACCGGCCGTCGCGGTCCGCGCCGCAGCCAGCATCTCGCGCGAGCTGTCGACGCCGACGATGCGCGCCGACGGCCAGCGGTCGGCGAGCACGCGGGCGACGTTGCCGGCGCCGCAACCCAGGTCCGCCACCGCGGTTGCGTCGGCGACCGGCACGCGCGCCAGGAGGTCCTGCGCCGGCCGCAGCCGTTCGCCCTCGAAGCGCAGGTACTGGACCGGATCCCAGCTCATGGGCCTGCCTCCGTGTTGCGCACCCCGATGTTCATGCCGCCATCTTGCCGTGAACGGCGCCGCGGCGACAGCCCGATGCGCTAGCGCCGGCGGCGCGACTTCAGCGCCGCGAACAGCGGCCCGGTCACCAGCAGCAGCACGACGACCCGCGTCACGTGGAGCGCGGTCACCAGGGGGACGCCGAGCTGCAGCACCTTGGCGGTGATGCACATCTCGGCGATGCCGCCCGGCGCGGTGCCGAGCACCAGCGTCGGCACCGGCTGTCCGCCGAGCCGCGCCAGCGTGGCGCCGAACGCCGCCGACAGCACGATCGACAGCAGCGTCGTCACCACCACTGCCCCCACGAATCGCGGCGCACCCTCGAGGAAGTCGCGCCGGAAGCGGGCGCCGAGCGCACACCCGAGCAGGCACTGGCCGGCGTTCGACACAAGGGCGGGCAGGCTGGAAAGCTCGACCCCGGCGGCGGTCAGCGGAATGGCGACCGCCAGCGAGCCGAGCACGAACGCGTTCGGCGCGCCGAACCACTGCAGCGCCGCGCAGCCGGCGAGCGTCGCCGCCATCAGCAGCGCGAAACCGCGCGGGTCGAACAGCGTCGTCGCCGGGGCGTAGGCGTCGGCGCCGTGGACATCCAGCGCCTGGAACGCGAACGGCACGATCGCGACGACCAGCAGGATCCGCAGGCTGTGCGCCGCGGCCACCTGGTCGGTCCGCGCGCCGTGCCGCTCGCCCAGCGTCGCCATCTCGGCGGCGCCGCCGGGGACGCTGGCAAAGATGCCGGTGCTGCGGTCGATGCCGGCAAGCCGCGCCAGCACCAGTCCCGCGACGTAGCCCAGCGCGACCGCGAACGCGGCGCCGGCGACGAGCAGCGGCCACAACCCGGCCACCTGCCGGACCACCGCCGGCGTGAAGTAAAGGGCAAGCGACGTGCCGATGATCCACTGCCCGGCGTAGCGCGCGCCGGGCGGCGCGTCGACGCGCGCGCCGCCGACGCGCAGCAGCGCCAGCGCGAACAGCGGCCCCAGCATCCAGGGAATCGGGGTGCCGGCGAGACGGCACGCGTAGCCTGCCGCCACGGCGACGGCGAGGCCCTTGAGCCAGGGGCCGGCGTTGCGGGCGGCCGCCGCGGCCCGGTCGCGCGCCGCGTGCGCGCCGGACGCGCGCGGCGGCGCCATCAGCCGGCGGGCCGGCGCCGCCGCTGCGCCTGCCGCCAGCGCCACGCCACCGGCACGACCACCAGCAGCACCGACAGCACCAGCAGCGTGCCGGAGATCGGCCGCGTGAAGAACACCGAGAAGTCGCTCTGGCTGATCTGCAGCGCGCGCCGCAGTTCGGTGTCGGCGCGGGGCCCGAGGATCATGCCGATCAGCACCGGCGCAACCGGGATGTCCCACCGCCGCATGCCGTAGCCGAGGATGCCGAACACCCACAGCAGGAAGAGGTCGAACCACGAGTTGCGCATCCCGTACGCGCCGATGGTCGCGAAGATGACGATGCCGGCGTACAGGTACTGCCGCGGGATCGACAGCAGGCGCACCCAGATGCCGACCAGCGGCAGGTTCAGCACCAGCAGCATGACGTTGCCGATGTACAGGCTCGCGATCAGGCCCCAGACGAGATCGCTCTGCGTCGTGAACAGCAGCGGGCCCGGCTGGATGCCGTACTGCTGGAAGCCGGTCAGGATGATCGCCGCCGTCGCCGACGTCGGGAGGCCGAGCGTCAGCAGCGGAATCAGCGCCGTCGTCACCGACGCGTTGTTCGCCGACTCGGGTCCGGCGACGCCCTCGATCGCGCCGTTGCCGAACTCCTCCGGGTGCTTCGACAGCCGGCGTTCGGTCGCATAGGAGAGGAACGTCGGGATCTCGGCGCCGCCGGCGGGCATCGCGCCGAAGGGGATGCCGAACGCGGTGCCGCGCAGCCACGCCGGCCACGAGCGCCTCCAGTCCGCGACCGTCATCCAGACGTTGCCCTTGATCTTCTCGACGGTCTCGATCACGTGCTGCTGGTGGCTGGCGACGTACAGCGTCTCGCCGACGGCGAACAGGCCCACGGCGACGACGACGACGTCGATGCCGTCGTAGAGCTCGGGGATGCCGAGGCCGAAGCGGATCTGCCCCGACAAGGCGTCGGTGCCGATGAGGCCGATGAACAGCCCCAGGAACAGCGACGCGAAGCCGCGCAGCGCCGACTGGCCGAGCACCGCCGACACCGTCGTGAACGCCAGCAGCATCAGCGCGAACTTGTCGGCCGGGCCGAAGGTCAGCCCCCACTCCGCCACCGAGGGGGCGAACAGCGACACGATGACGGTGGCGATGGTGCCGGCGACGAACGAGCCGATCGCCGCCGTCGCCAGCGCCGGGCCGGCCCGGCCGTTCTTGGCCATCATGTTGCCTTCGAGCGTGGTCGCGATCGACGCCGACTCGCCGGGCGAGTTGAGCAGGATCGACGTCGTCGAGCCGCCGTACATCGCGCCGTAGTAGACGCCGCAGAACATGATCAGCGCCGAGGTCGGCTCGATCTGCGTGGTCAGCGGCAGCAGCAGCGCGATGGTGACCGCCGGACCGACGCCCGGCAGCACGCCGACCGCGGTGCCGAGCCCGCAGCCGACCAGCGCCCACAGGAGGTTGGTCCAGGTGAGCGCGATGGTGAACCCGTGCGCGAGACCGGCGAGAGCTTCCATGGGCCGGTCTCCGTCAGATCCAGCCCGGCAGCAGCGCCGGCAGCGCGAGGTTCAGCACGCGGGTGAAGAACAGGAACACCGCGGTGGCCAGCACCGCGCCGATCAGCGCGTCGCGCACCGGCGTGCGGCTGCCGAAGCCGCGCGCGACGGCGACGAACAGCAGCGTCGACGCCAATGTGAAGCCGACGGTGCCGATGATCGCCATGTGCACCGCGAGGCCGCCGGTGATCCACAGGAACGCCGGCGCGCAGAACGGCTCGGGCGGGTGGACGCCCTCCATGCCCTTCCAGCCGCCGGTCAGCGCGTCCTTGAGCAGCAGCCCGCCGACGAGCAGCAGGCCGGCGGCGACGACCAGCGGCGTGAAGCGCGGACCGACCGCCGAATAGCCGCTGGCGGCGTCGATCTGCCCGGTCTGCCAGAAAATGAACACCGCGATGGCGATGAGCCCCGCGGCAATGCCGATTTCGGCGCGGTCGCGCCCGTGAGGCCCCGTCATCGCTTCCCCCTGCTGGAGGCGGGCCGCGTTCTCGCGCGCGGCGCCGCCCGCTCGCGGCTTATTTCTTCGTGAGATTGAGGCTGTCGAGCACCGCGGCAATCCGCTTCTGCTCGCTGTCGACGAACGCCTTGAACGCGTCGCCGGCGAGCCAGTACGGGTTCCAGTCGAGCTTCTGCAGCGTGTCCTGCCACTTCGCGTTCTTGGTGCCGGCCTCGACCGCCGCGGTGAGTTCCTTCGCCTGCTCGGGCGTGATTCCCGGCGCGCCGAAGACGCCGCGCCAGTTGACGAGCTCGACGTTGATGCCCTGCTCCTTCAGCGACGGGACGCCCTCGAGCTTGTCGGCGCCCGAGACCGCCAGCGCGCGCACGCGGCCCGACTTGATGTGCTGCGCGAACTCGCCGTAGCCGGAAATTCCCGCGCTGACCTGTCCGCCCAGCACCGCGGCGACGGCCTCGGCGCCGCTGGTGAACGGGACGTAGTTGACCTTGGCCGGATCGACGCCGGCGTCCTTCGCGATCATTCCGGCGAGGATGTGGTCGGTGCCGCCCGCCGAGCCGCCGGAGAAGCTGACCGCGCCCGGATTGGCCTTGAGCGCCGCCACCACGTCCTTCATCGACTTGAACGGCGAGTTGGCGGGGACGATGATCGCCTCGGCCTCGGCGGTGAGGCGCGCGATCGGCGTGACGTTGGCGAGCGTGACCGGCGACTTGTTCATCGCCGTCGAGCCCACGGTGACGAGCCCCGAGACGAACAGCGCGTTGGGGTCGCCCTTGCTGGTGGTGACGAACTGCGCCAGGCCGATCGCGCCGCCGGCGCCGCCCTTGTTGTCGAACTGCGCGCTCTTGATGCTGCCGGCGGCCTGCATCGCCGCGGCGAGGTTGCGGCCGGTCTGGTCGAATCCGCCGCCGGGGCCGGCGGGGATCATCACCTTCAGCTGGTCGATGGCGAGCGCGCCACCCGCGACACCGAGCGCGAGCGCGGCCACGGCCGCGCGGAACATGCGATTCACCTTCATTGCTTCCTCCTGGTTGCGATGCGGCCGCCGCGCCGTGCGGGCGGCCGTCGTTGTCGAATCTCGGGATCGGTCCGTTGCAGCGCCCTCGTCCGCTACCGGTCGGGGCGCGAGGCCGCGTCAACGATACATGAATTCGGTTCGCGCCGACCCGTCGGGTCGCCGGCCCGGCGCCCGGGGTTGCGCGGCCGAGGCGACGCGCTCCGCAGCGAACCGCGCTGCGCACCCGCGCCCCGGTTCGCGTGACGTGGTCACGGCGCCCGCCCGATCACCGCGCCGGCCGCCACCAGCGCGGCGCGCGCGGCGGCGTCGAACCCGAGCTCCTCGAGCAGGGCGTCGCTCTGCGCGGCGAACGCCGGCGGCGCCGTCGCCGCGCCCGGCCGCTGGCCGTCGATGCGAAACCCGGGCCGCGCCACCGCCACGGGGCGCGCGGTCCCCGGCACGTCGTGCCATTCGGCGACGAGGTCCGCCTGGCGAACGTGGTCGCTGCCGAGGATCTCGGGCACCGACAGCACCCGGCCGGCCGGCACGCCGGCGGCGGTCAGCCGCGCCTCCCAGTCGGCGGCCGTGCGCGCCGCGAGCTTCGCCTCGAGCGCCGCGTTGATGTCGGCGCGATGCCGCTTGCGCGCGTCGCGCCGGGCGAAGCGGGGGTCGTCGAGCCAGCCGGGGGCGCCGACCTCGCGTGCGAGCGCCGCGAACTGCCGCTCCTCGTTGGCCGCGATGTTGAGCAGCCCCTCGCCGGTGCGGAACGTGCCGGACGGCGCGGCGGTGAAGTTGTCGTTGCCCAGCGGCCGCGGCGGGACGCCGGTGTTGAGGTAGTTCGACACGACCCAGCCCATGGTCGCTATCGTCGAGTCGAGCATCGACACGTCCAGCGTCGCGCCCCGGCCGGTCGCACGGGCGTGCAGCAGCGCGGCGGTGACGGCGAACGCAGCGGTGAGGCCGCCGATGGTGTCGCACACCGGGTAGCCGACGCGCAGTGGCGCCGAGCGCTCGTCGCCGGTCACGCTCATCACGCCGGACAGCCCCTGGATGATCTGGTCGTACGCGGGCCGCTGCGCGAGCGGCCCGGTGGCCCCGAAGCCGCTGATGCCGCAGTAGACCAGCCGCGGATTGTGCGCGGTGAGGCGCGCGGCACCGAAGCCGAGCCGGTCCATCACGCCGGGCCGGAAATTCTCGAGCAGCGCGTCGGCGCGCGCGACCAGCGCCATCAGCACCGGCGCCGCCGCGGGATGCTTGAGATCGAGCGCGATCGACTCCTTGCCGGCGTTGACCGCGAGGAACGACACGCCCATCCCGGCCTGCGCGTACGCGGGATCGGCGCCGAGCCGGCGCGCGAGGTCGCCGTCGGGGCTCTCGACCTTGATCACCCGCGCGCCCAGGCAGGCGAGCTGGTAGCCGGCGAACGGCCCGGCCAGCACGTTGGTGAGGTCGAGCACGGTGATGCCCTCGAGCGGGCGGATCGCGGGCGCGGCCGGTCGGGACGAAGCGGTGGCAGTCATGGCGGCGCCCGGTCACTTGCCGATGCAGAAGCGCCCGAAGATCACGCCGAGCAGGTCGTCGGCGGTGAACTCCCCGGTGATTGCCGACAGCGCCGCCTGCGCCTCCCGCAGCTCCTCGGCGAACAGCTCGATCGGCGGCGGCACCCCCGCCGCATGGACCGCGGCGGCGTCGAGGTGCGTCGCGGCGGCGCGCAGCGCGGCGACGTGCCGCTCGCGCGCAAGCCAGGTGTCCTCGGTGACCCCCTCGGCGCCGACGGCCGCGAGCACCTCCGCCTCGAGCAGCGCGAGCCCCTCGCCGGTCTTCGCCGACAGCCAGACGTGGCGACCCGCGACACCGGCGTCGTCCGCCGCCGCGACGCGCGCGGGCACGGCGGCGAGGTCGCACTTGTTGTGGACGACCACCCGCGGCAGCGCGCCGGGCAGCCGGGCGAGGATCGCCTGGTCCTCGTCGTGCAGCGGCGCCGGCGCCGCGCGCGCGTCGACCAGCAGCAGCGCGAGGTCGGCGCGCTTGACGGCGGCCCAGGTCCGCTCGATGCCGAGGCGCTCGACCGCGTCGTCGGTCGCGCGCAGTCCCGCTGTGTCGACGACGGTCAGCGGGATGCCGGCGACCTCGACGACGCGCTCGACGGTGTCGCGCGTGGTGCCCGGGATCGGCGTCACGATCGCCGCCTCCTCGCGGGCGAGGCTGTTGAGCAGGCTCGACTTGCCGACGTTCGGCCGCCCGATCAGCACCACGGTCAGCCCTTCGCGCAGCAGCGCCCCGGTCCGGGCGCGGCCCAGCGCGCGGTCGACGCGGCCGCGGATGACCCCCAGCCGGCCCCGCACGTCGCCGGCGGCGAGGAATTCGACATCCTCCTCGGGGAAGTCGAGCGTCGCCTCGGTGTACATCCGCAGCTCGGTCAGCGCGGCGACCAGCGCGTTCACCTCGCGCGAGAACTCGCCGGTCAGGCTGCGCGCCGCCGCGCGCGCGGCGGTTGCCGTCGACGCGTCGATGAGGTCGGCGACGCTTTCCGCCTGCGCGAGGTCGAGCTTGCCGTTCAGGAACGCGCGCCGGGTGAACTCGCCGGGCTCGGCGAGGCGCGCGCCGAGCTCGACGCAGCGGGCGAGCAGCAGCCGCAGCACCGACGGGCCGCCGTGCCCCTGCAGCTCGAGCACCGCTTCGCCGGTGTAGGAATGCGGCGCCGGAAAGTGGACGGCGAGGCCCCGGTCGAGCGGCGCGCCGGCGGCGTCGCGAAACGTCGCGAGCGTGGCCTCCCGCGGCACCAGCGGCTTGCCGACGACGCCGGCGACGAGCGCCGAGAGGTCGGCGCCGGAAACGCGGACGACGCCGACGCCGCCGCGGCCGGGCGGCGTGGCGATGGCGGCGATGACGGGCGGGGCGGGAGACGCCATGGCGCGAGGATAGCGCGACGCCGGGGGCCGGTCGCGCGGTCGCGACCCGCCGGCGGCCGGCGCGGCGCACGCGGGGCGCTGCCTGCGGCCGCCGCCGCGGACGCCCGGCCGTCAGCGCCGCTTGGCCGCGGCGGTGGCCGCTTCCTTCTCCAGCACGCGGTTCATGTGCCACTGCTGGAAGATCTGGATGCAGTTGTTGATGAGCCAGTACAGCACCAGGCCGGCGGGGAAGAACACGAACATCACCGAGAACGCGATCGGCATGATCTGCATCACCTTCGCCTGCACCGGATCGGAGATCGGCGTCGGCGACAGCTTGACCTGCAGGAATGCGGTGATCGCGTAGATCACCGGCAGCACGAAGTACGGGTCCGGCGCGGACAGGTCCTTGATCCACAGGATCCAGGGCGCGTGCCGCAGCTCGACCGCGGACAGCAGCACCCAGTACAGCGCGATGAAGACGGGGATCTGGACCAGGATCGGCAGGCAGCCGCCGAGCGGGTTGATCTTCTCCGTCTTGTACATCTCCATCATCTTCATCTGCAGCTGCTGCTTGTCGTTCGCGTACTGCTCCTGCAGCGCCTTCAGCTTCGGCCCGATGACCTTCATCTTGGCCATCGACCGCGCGCTGGCGTGGTTGAGCGGATAGAAGACGCTCTTGATGATGATGGTCATCGCGACGATCGCCCAGCCCCAGTTGCCGAGGATGCCGTACAGCCACCGCAGCAGCCAGAACAGCGGCGCCGAGATCACGGTGAAGATGCCGTAGTCGACGGTGAGGTCGAGGCCCTTGGCGAGCTTGGCGATCTCGTCCTGGTCCTGCGGCCCCACGTACAGCGGCATCGTGATGCGCCCGGTCTGGCCGGGCGCGATCGGCGCCGCCTGCGCGATGACGCCGGCGGCGTACAGTCCGCCGTCGAGCTTGCGCGCGTAGAACTCGCGCGGCGACTTCTGCTCGCCCGGCAGCCAGGCGCTGACGAAGTAGTGCTCGACCATGCCGATCCAGCCGTTGTCGTTCTTCGCGGTGAACGGCGGCTTGCGCGCGGGGTCGGTCGCGAGCTTGTCGAGCTCGCCGAATTCGACCTTCTTGTACTTGTCGGTCTCGTTGTAGACGACCGGACCGGTGTAGGCGACCGGCGCGAACGAGCTCTGCAGCCCGACCGCCTTGCCGTCGCGCGCGAGCTGGAAGTACGCGTACGGCGACTGCGGCGCGGCGGTGTTGTTGGTGATGTCGTAGCTGATGTCGATGACGTAGCTGCCGCGGCGGAACGTCAGCGTCTGCACGACCGTGTCGCCGTTGGCCGCGGTGGCCTTGAGCTTGACGTCGAGCGTGTCGGCCCCCGGCGCGAGCTCGCGGGGGCCGGGCAGGACCTGCCAGGTCGAGCGGTGGTTGGGCAGGCCCTCGCCCAGCAGCCCCGACTGCGCGATGTGCGTGCGCTCGCCGTTCCTCAGCATCACCAGGTACGGCTTGCTGCGGTCGTCGGAGTCGCGATGCTGCTCGAGCGCGACGCGCGTGATCATGCCGCCGGTCGGGTCGATGTCGACGGCGAACATGTCGGTCTTCACCGTCACCGGCGCGGCTGCCGAGGCGGTCGCGGGGGCCGCAGCGGCGCCCGGCGGCGCCGGTGGGACGCTCCCGGGCACGGCGGCGGCGGTGGGCGTGGCCGGCACGTCGGCCGGCTTGGCCGGCGCGCCCGGCGCGGGCGCCGTCGGCGCCGGCGGCGGCGGATTGCGGTCGCGCTCCCACGCCTGCCACAGGAACAGCAGCGACATCGAGAAGATGACGAAGAGGATCAGGCGTTGCGTGTCCATGCGCATGGGCGGCATTCCTGCGCCGTCGCGGCGCGGGGAGAGGAATCGGGTGGCGGGAACTCAGGGAACCGGGTCGAATCCGCCCGGATGATACGGGTGGCAGCGGGCGATGCGCCTGGCGGCGAGCCAGCTGCCCTTGATCGCGCCGTGCTTGGTGATCGCTTCCATCGCGTAGTCGGAACAGCTCGGGTAGAACCGGCAGTTCGAGCCCAGCAGCGGCCGGAAAAGGTATTGGTAGCCGCGCAGCGCGGCGACGAGCAGCGCTCTCATGGCGCGGGCGCGGTCGCGGGCGGGAGGCGTCCCGCCACCAGCGCGGCCAGCAGCCGGTCGGCCTCGACGGCGAAGCGGCGGGTGTCTTGGCGCGGGCAGCCGCGCTTGGCGCGAAGGATCATGTCGAAGGCCTCGATGCCGGGCCGCGCGCGCCGGACGGCTTCGCGCAGCAGGCGGCGGACCCGGTTGCGATCGACGGCGCGGGGAAAGGCTTTGCGTCCCACCACGAAACCGACCCTTCCGGGCGGGGTGCCCGCGGGGGCGGCGATCAGCTGCAGCAGATCGCCCTCACGCCGGCGCCCGTCGCGAAAGACCGTCTCGAAGGCGCCGACCCCCGTGAGCCGGAAGCGGCGGGAACCGCGGAGGCGTTCGTGGCGCGGCATCCCGCCATCGCGGAGAACGCCGGCGACGACGGGCGCGGTCGGGACGCCGGGGACGATCAGGGGGCGAGGCGGACGCGGCCCTTGGCGCGGCGCGCCGAGAGCACCTTGCGGCCGCCGACAGTGCTCATGCGTGCACGGAAGCCATGCGTCCGCGCGCGTTTGATCTTGGAGGGCTGGAACGTGCGTTTCATGATGTCGGGCCTTGGTTGAAAAAGCCTTATATTAGAGCGCGTTAAGGGGTTGGCTGTCAACCACTATCGGCGCCATCCGCAGGCACCCGCGGCACCGCCGCGCCCGTCGGCCCGGCCCGGTCGACGCCGCCCGGCCGCCTCGGCGCGGGCCCGCCCGCCTGTGGATAACTCGTCCGGCGGCGCGTATAATCCACAGCCATCGGACGCACGACGCGGCCAGCGCCCGGGGCGCAGAACCCCGGCCACCGCCGCCAACGCCGTGCCGTTCGCGTACCCGCCGCTCCCGTTACCGCCGCTCCCGTTTCCGCCGGTCCCGTGCCGGTCCCGTACACCCCGCATCCGCCGGTCGCCCCGCCTCGCGCTGCCCCCAGCAATCGAAGGACTCGTTCGCCGCATGACCGCCGTTCCGCCTTTCTGGCAGCGCTGCCTCGACGTGTTCCACGACGAGCTGACGCCGCAGCAGTACGGCACCTGGATCCGGCCGCTGTCGGTCGAGCCCGCCGGCGACGGCTACACGGTGCGGGTGCCCAACCGGTTCGTGCTGCAGTGGATCAAGGACCGCTTCGCGGCCCGGATCGGGGAGCTGGCCGACGCCGCCGAGGGCCGGCCGGTGACCATCCAGTACGCGATCGCCGAGGCCGCCAAGGCCGCCGCCGGCGCCGCGCGATCCGAGGCCGCGCCGCCGCCCGCCGGCATCGACGTGCCGCCGGCGCCCGCGCCGGACCCTGCCCGCGGCAGCGCGGCCGCCGGCGCGACGGTCGCCCCTGCGGCCCCGGTCGCCAGCCCGGCCGCCCCGGTGTTCGGCGCGGGCTCCGGGGCCACCGCCCTGCCGTCGCGGCGCAACGACGCCACCAGCATCAACCCGGCCTTCACCTTCGAGGCCTTCGTCTCCGGCAAGGCCAACCAGCTGGCGCGCGCCGCCGGGTTGCAGGTGGCCGACCACCCGACCTCGTACAACCCGCTGTTCGTCTACGGCGGCGTCGGGCTGGGCAAGACGCACCTGGTGCAGGCGATCGGCAACCACATCCTCGCCGGCAACCCGGCGGCCAAGATCCGCTACACCCACGCCGAGACCTACGTGTCGGACGTCGTGCGCGCCTACCAGCACAAGTCGTTCGACGAGTTCAAGCGCTACTACCGCTCGCTCGACCTGCTGCTGATCGACGACATCCAGTTCTTCAACGGCAAGAGCCGGACGCAGGAGGAGTTCTTCTACCTGTTCAACACGCTGATCGAGGCCCACAAGCAGGTCGTCATCACCTGCGACACGTATCCGAAGGAAATCGAGGGCATCGAGGAGCGGCTGATCTCCCGCTTCGGCTGGGGGCTCACCGTGGCGCTCGAGCCGCCGGAACTTGAGATGCGCGTGGCGATCCTGCTCGCCAAGGCGGCGTCGGTCCGGGTGAAGCTCGACGAGCAGGTCGCGTTCTTCATCGCCAAGCACATCCGCAGCAACGTCCGCGAGCTCGAGGGGGCGCTGAAGCGGGTGCTGGCCTACTCGAGTTTCCACGGCCAGGACGTGACGCTCGCGGTGGCCAAGGAGAGCCTGCGCGACCTGCTGGCGGTGCAGAACCGCCAGATCTCGATCGAGAACATCCAGAAGACCGTCGCCGACTACTACAAGATCCGCACCTCGGACATGCACAGCAAGAAGCGTTCGCGCGCGGTCGCCCGGCCGCGGCAGGTGGCGATGGCGCTGGCCAAGGAACTGACCCAGATGTCGCTGCCGGAGATCGGCAGCAACTTCGGCGGCCGCGACCACACGACGGTGCTGCACGCTTGCCGGCAGATCGCCAAATTGCGCGATACGGTCCCGGAAATGAACCACGACGTGAATTTCCTGCTCCAGGTCCTGCGCAACTGACCCCCGCGACATGGGTGCCCGGAAGGGGCTTTCCGGGCTGGAAATAAGCGGGTTTATCGTCTATAATTTGTGGATTAAGCGGCCCGGAGCGCCATCGGCCAAAAAGTCCCCAAACGATCCCCGGTTCCGACACCGGTTATCCACAGCATCGAAGGCTCTCCAAATCATTGGCGGAAAAGCGGTTTTCAGGGTTCTACCGGTTTTCGCGCCGCTCCTATTAGCTGTTCTTCGGTTTAATCAATGCAACTCAAGCAAACACCTCGTGACGCGCTGCTGAAGCCGCTCCAGGCCGTGTCCGGCATCGTCGAACGCCGCCACACGTTGCCGATCCTCGCGAATGTGCTGCTCGAGCACAAGGACGGCGGCCTGTTCGTGACGGCGACCGACCTCGAGATGCAGATCACCGCGCACGCCGAGCTCGCCGGCAAGGAAGGCGAGGCGGTGACGGTCGGCGCGCGCAAGCTGCAGGACCTGCTGCGCGCGCTGCCGGACGACGCCGTGCTCAACGTCGAGGCCTCGGGCAGCAAGATGATCGTCCGCGCCGGCCGGTCGCGCTTCAACCTGCAGACGCTGCCGGCGGCCGACTATCCGCGCATCGGCATCGTCGACGAGAAGCTGCAGTCGCTGACGCTGTCGCAGGGCGCGCTGCGCGGGCTCATCAAGTCGGTCGAGTTCGCGATGGCGCAGCAGGACATCCGCTACTACCTCAACGGCATGCTGCTGGTGATCGACAACGGCTCGCTGCAGGCGGTCGCCACCGACGGCCACCGGCTGGCGTGGGCGGAGCTCGGCGTGCCCGGCGACTACAACCGCCAGGAAGTCATCCTGCCGCGCAAGACGGTGCTCGAGCTCGCCAAGCTGCTGGCCGACAGCGACGAGCCGGTCACGCTCGACGTGCTGGCCAACCAGGTGCGCTTCCGCTTCGGCAGCGTCGAGCTGGTGAGCAAGGTGGTCGACGGCAAGTTTCCCGACTACAACCGTGTCATCCCGTCGGGCCACGGCAAGAAGCTCGACCTCGACCGCGTCACGCTGCTCGCGGCGCTGCAGCGCGCGGCGATCCTGTCGAACGAGAAGTTCCGCGGCGTGCGCCTCGTGCTGGGCCGCGACCAGCTCAAGATCATCTGCACCAACACCGAACAGGAAGAAGCCGAGGAAGAGCTCGAGGTCGGCTACGCCGGCGACCCGCTCGACATCGGCTTCAACATCACCTACCTGCTCGACGTGCTGCAGAACCTGTCGACCGAACGCGTGCAGCTGGCCTTCGGCGACGCCAATTCCAGCGCGCTCGTCACGGTGCCGGAGCGCGACGACTACAAGTACGTCGTGATGCCGATGCGCATCTGACGGAGGCGGGGCCCGATCCCTGCCGCCACCGACGAGCCGTGACGGCGCCGACAACCCAGGGTCGGCGCCGTCGTTTCGGGGCAATGCTCCGCCAACGAAAGCCACGATGAGCAAGAGCAATCTCAAGCCCGCTGCCGACACCAGCAGCGACTACAACTCGGACAGCATCAAGATCCTCAAGGGCCTCGACGCGGTGCGCAAGCGCCCCGGCATGTACATCGGCGACACGTCCGACGGCACCGGCCTGCACCACATGGTGTTCGAAGTGCTCGACAACGCGATCGACGAATCGCTGGCCGGGCACTGCAACGAGATCAAGGTCATCATCCACGCCGACAACTCGGTGTCGGTGGTCGACAACGGCCGCGGCATCCCGACCGACGTCAAGGACGACGACGAGTTCAAGCGCTCCGCTGCCGAGATCGTGATGACCGAGCTGCACGCGGGCGGCAAGTTCGACCAGAACAGCTACAAGGTGTCCGGCGGCCTGCACGGCGTCGGCGTGTCGGTCGTCAACGCGCTGTCGGACTGGCTGAAGCTGCGGATCTGGCGCAACGGCAAGATCCACCAGATGGAATTCCGCCGCGGCGAGCCGGTGTCGGCGCTGGCCACGACCGGCACCACCGACCGGCGCGGCACCGAAGTGCATTTCATGGCGGCGACCGAGACCTTCGGCCGCGTCGAGTTCCACTACGAGATCCTCGCCAAGCGCATCCGCGAGCTGTCGTTCCTCAACAACGGCGTCAAGATCGAGCTCACCGACCAGCGCGACGGCAAGAGCGAGAACTTCGCGTACTCGGGCGGGATCAAGGGCTTCGTCGAGTACATGAGCCGCAGCAAGAGCGTGCTGCATCCGAAGATCTTCTACGGCATCGCCGAGCGCGACGGCATCACCGTCGAGGTGGCGATGCAGTGGAACGACTCGTACGCCGAGAACGTCCAGTGCTTCACCAACAACATCCCGCAGCGCGACGGCGGCACCCACCTGACCGGGTTGCGCCAGGCCATGACGCGGACGCTGAACAACTACATCGAGAAGGAAGAAGTCGCGAAGAAGGCGAAGGTCGAGACCACCGGCGACGACATGCGCGAGGGCCTCACCTGCGTGCTGTCGGTCAAGGTGCCCGAGCCCAAGTTCAGCTCGCAGACCAAGGACAAGCTGGTCTCGTCCGAAGTCATGCCGGTGGTGCAGGAGCTGGTGTCGGCCAAGCTGTCCGAATTCCTGCTCGAGCACCCGGCCGACGCCAAGATCATCTGCGGCAAGATCGTCGACGCCGCGCGCGCCCGCGAGGCCGCGCGCAAGGCGCGCGAGCTGACGCGCCGCAAGGGCGTGCTCGACGGCATGGGGCTGCCGGGCAAGCTGGCCGACTGCCAGGAGCGCGATCCCGCGCTGTGCGAGATCTACCTGGTCGAGGGCGATTCCGCCGGCGGCTCGGCCAAGCAGGGACGCGACCGCAAGTTCCAGGCGATCCTCCCGCTGCGCGGCAAGATCCTCAACGTCGAGCGCGCGCGCTTCGACAAGCTCGTGTCGTCGCAGGAGATCATCACGCTGATCACCGCGCTCGGCACCGGCTTCGGCAAGCCGGCGAACGACGGCAAGGAGGACAAGGACGCCTTCAACGCCGACAAGCTGCGCTACCACCGCATCATCATCATGACCGACGCGGACGTCGACGGCTCGCACATCCGCACGCTGCTGCTGACGTTCTTCTACCGCCAGATGCCGGAGCTGGTCGAGCGCGGCCACATCTACATCGCGCAGCCGCCGCTGTACAAGGCCAAGCAGGGCAAGGAAGAGGTCTACCTCAAGGACGACCACGAGCTGAAGCAGCACCTGCTCAAGGTCGCGCTGAAGGGCGCCGAGTTGGTGCCGGGCACCGGCGAGATGCCGCTCGCCGCCGAGACCTTCGCCAACATCGCGCGCGAGTACCTGCTCGCCGACGCGGTGATCGAGCGGCTGTCGCGGCTGGTCGATCCAGCGGCGCTGCGCGCGGTGCTGGACGGCGTCGCCATCGACCTCGACAGCGAGGCGTCGGCCGAGGCGAGCGCGCTGCGGCTGCAGGCCGGCATCGCCGACGACGAGGTCCGCGTCGAGTCCCGCGCCGATTCGCTGACCGGCGCGCGGCGCCTGGTCGTGATCCGCACGCACCACGGCACGCCGCACGCCACCGGCATCGACGCCGACCTCCTGGCCAGCGGCGACTTCGAGCAGATCCGCGCGGCGTCGACGCTGCTGCTGGGGCTGGTCAGGCCGGGCGCCGCGGTCAAGCGCGGCGACAAGCAGCAACCGGTCAAGACCTTCGGCGCGGCGCTCGACTGGCTGCTCGCCGAAGCGCGCGGCAGCGTCGGCATCCAGCGCTACAAGGGCCTGGGCGAGATGAACCCGTCGCAGCTGTGGGAAACGACGATGGACCCGAAGGTCCGCCGGCTGCTGCGCGTGCAGATCGAGGACGCGATCACCTCGGACGAGATCTTCACCACGCTGATGGGCGAGCAGGTCGAGCCGCGGCGCGCGTTCATCGAGACCAACGCGCTGGGCGTGCGCAACCTCGACGTGTAGGGTGTCGGCAGGGCTGTTGCACACCGCCGTGCGGGGTCCTCGTCATCCGGGGCGGCCGGGGCCGGCTCCGCGCGGTCGCGCCATCGGCAAGATCCCGCGGCGAACCCTCGCCCGCGGCGCCGCGCCGGATCACGATCCCGCGGCGCGCATGGCGTCGCGGCAGTGCCCGACGATCCTCTCCACCAGCAGCGGCAGCACACCCGGCGGCAGGTCGTGCCCCATGCCGCGGACGATCTCGAGGCGGCTGCCCGGAATGTTGCGCGCCGTGTCGCGCCCCGCGGCGACGGGAAGCAGGGGGTCGTCGCTGCCGTGGACGACCAGCGTCGGCGCCACGATCCGATGCAGCAGCGGACGCCGGTCCCCGGACGCGAGTATCGCCAGCAGCTGCCGCGCGGTGCCCGCCGGATGGATGCCGCGGCTGACGATCCGCCGCAGGTTTTGCCGCAGCAGCTCGCCGTCCACGGCGAACCCGGGGCTGCCGATCACGCCAAACACGCGCACGTAGTGCTCGATCAGCACCTCGGTGTCGCTGATGCTCGCGGGGCGCGAGAGGATCGCGCGCAGCGCGCGCGGCTTGCCCATGCTGACGCGCAGGCTCGGGTTGCCCGTCGACGCCATGATGGACACGAGGCTCGCCGTGCGCTGCGGATACCGCGCGGCGACGTTCTGGGCGATCATCCCGCCCATCGACACGCCGACCACGTGGGCGCGCCCGATACCGAGCGCGTCGAGCAGGCCGACGGCGTCCGCGGCCATGTCGTCGAGCGTGTACGAAGCGGTCACCGGGCGTCGCAGCAGCGCGCGCGCGATGGCCATCCGCAGGTCGGGCAGGCGAGCGCCGGCAAGCTTGCCCGAGCGGCCGCAGTCGCGATTGTCGAAGCGGACCACCCGGAAACCGGCGGCGACGAGCCCGTCGACGACCGGGTCGGGCCACGCGACGCCCGGCATCCCGAGGCCCATGATCAGCAGGATCGCCGGCGCGCCGGCGTCGCCGAAGCTCTCGTAGTCGAGCTCGAGGCCGCGCACCGTCGCGCTCGTCATCGCGCGCTCCCGGCGCGTGCGCGCAGCGCCTGCAGCTCGGTGAACGCCTCGCGCATCGCGACGGCGAACGCGGCCGGGTCGGGCAGCGCGTCGCGGGCGGCGACGACCCCGAAGTCGAGCGAGCCCGCGTAGCTCTGCACGGTGACGTTCAGGCCGAGGCCGTGCTCGACGATCGACAGCGGCCACCAGGTCAGGAGCCGCGCCCCCGCCAAGTACAGCGGCGCGCCCGCGCCGGGAAAGTTCGAGACCACCAGGTTGGCGAGCGGAGGAATCCGGTCGGCGAGCCGTGCGCGGCCGTACAGCGCGGCCGCGGCGCCGAACAGCCACGGCATGCCGAGCGAGGGAAAGTCGGTCGGGATGACGGAGCGCAGTTCGCGGGTCAGCGCCTTGGTTCTGCCCGAGCCGGCGTGAATCGCGTGCAGGCGGGCGAGCGGGTCCTCGATGTCGGTGGCGAGGCTCATCCGGCTCATCGTCGCGAGCGTCGTCGCGTCGGTGTTGCCGGCCGCGCGCAGCGACACCGGCACCGCTGCGACCAGCGACTCCGCGGGCAACTCGCCGCGGGCCGCGAGATGGCGCCGCAGCGCGCCGCTCACCATCGCGAGCACGACGTCGTTGACCGTCACGTGGTGGCGATCGGCGACGCGGGCGACTGCCGCCAGCGGGATCGACAGCGTCGCGATCGCGCGCGCGTTCCCGATCGAGCCGTTGAGCGACGTCCTCGGGGCGAACCGGAACGATGCGCGACCCGGGACGCTCGCGGGCGCACTGCCGGCGCGGCCGACGAGCGAGGACATCACGCGGGCGAGCTCGGGCAGCTGCCCGAACGCGCGCAGCACCTGCGCGGCCGTGGTCCTGACCGCGGTGCCCAGCAGCCGTCCGGGCCCCGGGTGCTCGCCTTGCGCCGTGCGCTCGCTTGCCGGCACGGTACGCGGCACCGCACGCGGCACCGGCGTGACGTCGAGCAGCGCGTGCGCGAAGGCCACGCTAGCCGCCCCGTCCAGCGTCGCGTGATGGACCTTGGTGTAGAGCGCGAGCTCGCCCGAGGCGAGACCCTCGATCACGACCATGCGCCAGAGCGGGCGGTCGCGCTCGAGAAGCCGCGCATGCAGCCGCGCGACCGTCGCTTCCAGCTGCGCGAAGGTGCCCGGCGCCGGCAGCTTGACGTGACGGACGTGCGCGCGGAGGTCGACCGCGTCGGCGTGGACCCAGACCGGATTGGCGACCGCGAAGGGCATCGGCGCCAGCCGGCGCGTGAACACCGGCGACAGATGCAGGCGTGCCGCCACGTGGCGGCGCACCGCGGCGGCGTACGCGCGCGCATCCCCCGGCGGCGACGCGAGCAGGTGCAGCGCCCCGACGTGCATCGGCGTCTCGGGCGTCTCCAGGTGCAGGAACAGGGCGTCGAGCCCGGACAGGGGCTTCATGCGTGATTCCTCGTGCTCGCGCGGCGCGTCGGTTGCGGGTGCACCCACGTGCGGCGGGTGGAGGCCCCCCAAGCGTACGCGATGCTCAGAGCATGCGCCGCCCCATCGCTCCGGCGATGCGCCGCAGCAGCCACTTCGGCGCGGCGCGCCCGGCCATGGTGGCCGCCCGGTTGAGGAGGCCGGGCACGGTGACGACCTCGCCGGCCATGCAGGCGCGGTAACCCTCGGCCGCGACCGCCTGCACGTCGCCGACCAGCAGTCCCGGCAGCTGCGCGACGCGCGCGTTGCCCTGCGCCGCGCGGTCGAGCATCGCGGTCGCGGTGATGCCCGGGCACAGCGCGGTGACGGTGACGCCGGTGCCGCGCAGTTCCTCGGCCAGCGACTCGGTCAGCGACAGCACGTAGGCCTTGCTGGCGGCGTAGGTCGCCAGGCCCGGCACGGGCGCGAAGGCCGAGATCGACGCGACGTTGAGCACGCGGCCACGGCCGCGCCGGACCATCGCGGGCACGAAGGCGGCGATCATGGCGGTCAGGCCGGAGACGTTGAGGTCGATCACCTGCTGGGCGCGCCGAGCGCCCAGCCCGATGAACTTCCCCTGCTCCAGCACGCCGGCGTTGTTGACGAGCACGTCGATCGCGCAGCGCCTGCGTCGAAGCGACGCGGCCAGCGCCGCCGCCGCGCCCGGTCGCGCGAGGTCGGCAGGCAGCACGTCGACGCGCGTCCCGTGCTCGTCGCGCAGGGTCTTCGCCAGCGCGTGCAGCTTGGCTTCGCGGCGCGCGACCAGCACCAGGCGGTGGCCGTCGCGCGCGAAGCACCGCGCCAGCGCCTCGCCGATTCCCGACGAAGCGCCGGTGACCAGCACGGTCGACGGTGAACCGGTGCCGCCTGTGGGCATCACGATGTTCCTGCGTTCGGCGGATGTCGACGCCCAACGGTCGATGCCAACGTGACACCTCCCGGGCGCCCAACCACTGGAATCGTAGCGCGCGGGTTGACGGCGATCAATGTCGCACCCCGGGTGGCGGCGACGCTCGCGGTGCCTGTGGCATCCTGCAGGTGGAGTACCGGGCGCGCGGCGGAGGGTTCGTTGCGCCGCCGAACGAAAGGCAACCAGACACCCGATGGCCACGCGACAAACGCACGTCGGCAAGCCGCTGCTGCTGCACCAGTTGATCGAGCCGCGCGCCCTCCTCGAGATGGCCGCGCTGCCGTGGTCGCTGCCGGTGCTCGCCTACGCTCCGCGCGGCGACGGCCACCCGGTGCTGCTGCTGCCGGGATTCATGGCGGACGAGGGAACGCTGGTCGTGCTCAAGCTGTTCCTGGAGAACCGCGGCTACGAAGTGCAGACCTGGGGCTTCGGGCGCAACGTCGGCTTCAGCGACAGGCACGCGAAGGCGCTGCAGCAGAAGATCCGCCACATGCACCACAAGAGCGGCCGGAAGGTGAGCCTCGTGGGGTGGAGCCTCGGCGGCATGTTCGCCATGTACGGGGCACACGAAGCGCCGGAGTGCATCCGTTCGGTGATCACGCTCGGCAGCCCGGTGACGTTCGACCGCGCCGGCAGCCAGTCGCCGCCGCTCATCAAGGCGCTGTACCGGCTGATCGCCCACCCGATGGGAACGGCGGCGCACGTGACCCACCTGCGCGCGAAGAACCTCCGCCGGCCGAAGGTGCTCCCGCTGCCGATCTCGTGCCTCTACTCGCTGACCGACGGCGTCGTGCCGCCGCAGGAGGCGACGATCGACGGCGACCCGGCGATGCACGAGAACATCCGCGTGCCCGGCAGCCATCTCGGGCTGGGATTCAACTCGCTGGTGCTGTGGATCGTCGCGGACCGGCTGGCGCAGCCCGAAGGCCAGTGGCGGCCGTTCGAGCCGGCGGGCGTCACCGGGCGGCTGTACCGGCTGATGACCTCGGGGTTCGCGGCGCCCTGACCCTTGGCCGGTCCGCGGCGACGGCCGGAACCGGCCGGGACTCGAACGGTTAGTATTCCGGCATGCCTGGTCACCCGGAAAGGTCGTGCCTGAGCGGGACAATGCGGATGCTCCATGGAGCAGCCCTGCGACGTCCACACGATCGCCGCGCGCGTTCCAGCCTGGGCGGTTCAACGCGCATGAACTCAGCGACTATCTCTGGCGACGTGCCGTCGAGCCCCGTTTTCCTGCCGGGCGAGTCGTGGCGGGTGCTCCTCACCCTGGCGACCTCACCGCGAAGGCCAGTGACGAGATGAGCTGGATCCAGGTTGCCTGGGTCATGATGATCGCCGCGAGTCTCATGCTCGGCGTCGTCCACCTGTTCGTCTGGCAGAAGCAACGATCGCAGTACGCCAACCTGTTGTTCTTCGTGCTTGCCGTCTCGGCCGCGGCCTACGGCGCGTACGAACTCGCGAGAATGCAGGCCGAGACACCGGCTGACTTCGCGGCCAACGCACGCTGGTCCCACGTGCCGCTCGCGGTGTTCGTGATCTCGGTCGTGGGCTTTGTCCGGCTTTACTTCGATGCGGGCAGGCTCTGGCTCGCTTACACGGTGATCGGGGTCCGCCTGGCTGCCCTTGCGCTCAATTTCCTGACCGGCGTCAACGTGAATTTTCGGGAGATCACGGCGCTGGATCACCTGCAGTTCTGGGGCGGCGCCGTCGTTGCGGGGCCCGTCGGAATCCCGAATCCGTGGGCGATCGTCCCCCAGCTCAGCAACCTGCTGCTCGTCGTGTTCATCGTCGACGCCTCGATCAGCCTGTGGCGCAGGGGCGGAGCCGTCGCCCGCCGCCGCGCGGCCCTCGTCGGGGGCAGTCTTGCCCTTTGCATCGTGACGGCTGCCAGCGTCGCTGCCCTGGTGGTCACCGGGGTGGTGCACGCGCCCACCGTCCTCATGCCCGGTTTTTTCATCGTCGTGCTGGCGATGGGTTACGAGCTGGTCTGGGACCTGACCGCTGCGGCGCAGCTTGCGGCGCAGCTCCGCGCGAGCGAAGAGCGCTTCCGTGCGGTAATCGAAGCAGCCCCGAGCGCGATTCTTCTGGTCGACGACAGGGGCATGATCGCGCTCGCGAACGCGCAGGCCGAGACCCTGTTCGGGTACCGGCGCGAGGAACTCATCGCGAAGCCGGTCGAAATGCTGATTCCGGAGCACCTTCGCGAGCCGCACGCCGAACAGCGGAGCGCCTACGCCAAGGACGCGCGGGCGCGGGCGATGGGGGCTGGCGGCGAGTTGTTTGCGCGCCGCAAGGACGGCGCCGAGATCCCGGTGGAGGTTGCGCTCAGTCCGATGCCGACCGGGCAGGGGATGTTCGTGTTGGCGTCGGTCGTCGACATCACCGAGCGCAGACGCGTAGAGCGGATGACAGCCCGCCAGCGCGACGAACTTGCGCACCTGTCGCGGGTCGCGATGCTGGGCGAGTTGTCCGGATCGCTGGCGCACGAGCTCAACCAACCGCTGACGGCCATTCTGAGCAATGCGCAGGCGGCGCAGCGGTTTCTCGCGCAAAGCCCGCCGCGCGTCGACAAGCTGGCGGAGATCCTCACCGACATCGTGAAGAGCGATCATCGTGCGGGAGCAGTGATTCAGCGGCTTCGCTCGTTGCTGAGGAAGGAGGACGCGCAGCGTCTTCCGCTCGACACCAACGAGGTGGTCGAGGAATCGCTGCGCCTGATGCGAAGCGATTTCCTGTATCGGCACGTAACGGTCAGCACCGATCTCGACGAGGAGTTGCCTGCCGTGAGCGGCGACCGTAACCAACTGCAGCAGGTGTTGCTCAATCTGGTGATCAACGGTTGCGATGCCATGGACGGCCAGGAAACGGACCGGCGGCTCATGGTCCGAACACAAGCGACCGTTGACGGCAATGTGGAGGTCTGCGTCGTGGACCGGGGCGCGGGAATACCTGCGGCAAGTCTCGAACGCATTTTCGAGCCATTCGTGACCACCAAGGCGACGGGCATGGGTTTGGGCCTGGCAATCTGCAAATCGATCGTCGAGGCACATGGGGGCCGCCTGTGGGCAACCAACAACGCGGACCGCGGCGCGACGCTGCATTGCGAATTTCCGGCCAAGAGAGGCTAGCAACGATGCCGGAACCGCTGCAGACGGTATACGTGGTCGACGACGACCCCGACGTGCTGACCGCGATCGGGCGGCTCCTCCAGTCGGCCGGACTGAACGTTGCAGCTTTCTCGTCGCCGCACCAGTTTCTCGAAAGCTACGACCGGAACGCTCCGGGCTGCCTCGTGCTCGACCTCGCGCTGCCGGGCTTGAGCGGTCTCGAAGTGCAGCGGGAGCTCGAACAACAGGCGAGCGAGCTGCCGATCGTCTTTCTTACCGGCCGTGGCGACATCGCGGCGAGCGTTCAGGCGATGAAGCATGGCGCGGCGGACTTCCTCACCAAGCCGATAGACGACGCTGCGCTGATTGCCGCCATCCAGGCGGCACTGGCCAGGGATCGGGTGCTGCGCCCCGCTCGCCTGGAGCGAGAGCGCATCGCGAAGTGCCTTGCGATGCTTACCGTGCGGGAACGCCAGGTTTTCGATTTGGTTGTCGCCGGAAGGCTGAACAAGCAGATCGCCGCCGAGCTTGGCACGACCGAGAAGACGATCAAGTTCCATCGCGGCAATCTGATGCGCAAGATGGGTGTGCGCGTCGTTGCCGATCTGGTGAAACTGGCGGAACGCCCTGAGGTTGGCTCGGCGCCGACGACCTGAAGCAGGGCTTGCAGGTGCCGCCGAACGGTGCTGCGCGCCACGCGCCGGGGGACGATCGCCCTGGCGCGGCCCTGCGCCGTTCGTGCGCCTGCGCCGCGCTCGATACCTGGACCAAGGTCCAGTTGGGTCGGGGGCCAACGCCTGATACGGTGGGATCAGGATGGCAACACGAGCGCCGCTGCTGGCCGTGGTGGACGACGACGCAGACGTGCGCGTCGCATTGACGCGACTTTTTGCGTCCGCGGGTTTCGCTGTCGAGACGTTTGCGTCGGGCGCGGAGCTCCTGCGCTCGGTGCAGGACCACGAACCGGACTGCGTCGTGCTCGACCTTCACATGCCGGAGATGAGCGGGTTCGATGTTCAAAGCGCGCTCGCCAGAGCTCATCCGGCTGTACCGGTCGTGGTCATGACAGGACACGACACGCCCGAATCGCGAGCGCGGGCCGTTAAGCTGGGCGCCAAGGTCTATCTTCGCAAGCCCGTCAACGACGAAGCGCTGCTTGCGGCGATCGGCGACGCCACCGGAAGCGTGTCGACCTGGACGCTCTGAGGCCGAACCGGCAGGGGGATGGTCGGTCAACCGTCGCGCGCATCGGGGACGGACAATTTGGGAGAGACACGATGGATGCACGACACATATTCAAGTTGCTGACCTCGGCGGTCGCGATCGCCTCGTGCCTGGGGTCGGCATCGGCCCAGCAGGTTACCGGGGTGTTGGGTTCGTCGAGCGCCACCACGACCCTCGACGGCAAGCAGCTTCCCCCACCCGATCCGAAGTTCGGCGGGGTGATCAAGGAAAGGGCCTCGGAGTCGAAGGCCTGGTGGGCGCCCCGCGTCGTGCCGCCGAAGGGCGCGCCCAACGTGCTGCTGATCATGACCGACGACAGCGGGTTCGGCGCGCCGGGCACCTTCGGCGGCGTCGTTCCGACCCCGGCGATGGACCGCATCGCGAAAAGCGGGCTGCGCTACACCAACTTCCACTCCACCTCGCTGTGCTCGCCTTCGCGTGCGGCGCTGATCACCGGGCGCAACCACCACGTCGCCGGGTTCGGCGTGGTGGGCGAAATCGCGACGGGGTTCCCGGGCTACAACTCGGTCATCCGGAAGGAGAACGCCACCATCGGCGCAATCCTGCGGGACAACGGCTACGCGACCTCGTGGTTCGGCAAGAATCACAACACGCCCTTCTATCAAGCGACGCAGGCCGGGCCCTTCGACCAGTGGCCGAACGGCATGGGCTTCGAGTACTTCTACGGCTTTGTCGGCGGTGACGCCAGCCAGTGGCAGCCAAACCTGTTCCGCAATACGACGGCCATCTACCCCTTCGAGGGCAAGCCGGGCTGGAATCTCACCACGGCCATGGCCGACGAGGCAATCCAGTACATGAAGGAGATCAAGGCGGTCGCGCCCGAGAAGCCGTTCCTGGTCTACTACGTCCCCGGCGGCACGCACTCGCCGCATCATCCGACGCCGGAGTGGATCAAGAAGATCAGCGACATGCACCTGTTCGACCAGGGCTGGAACAAGATCCGCGAGACCATCTTCGCCAATCAGAAGCGGCTGGGCATCATGCCCGAGAACGCCCAGCTGACCCCGTGGCCGAAGGAACTGCCGAACTGGGATTCGCTCGGCTTCTTCGAAAAGAAGCTGTTCATCAAGCAGGCCGATGTCTTCGGGGCCTACCTTGCCTACACCGACCACGAAATCGGTCGCGTCATCCAGGCGGTCGAGGACATGGGCCAGCTCGAAAACACGCTGATCATCTACATCGCAGGCGACAACGGCGCGAGCCCCGAAGGGATGCTCAACGGCACGCCGAACGAGTTCACCACGTTCAATGGCGTTCCCGTGCCGGTCGACGCCCAGTTCCTCTGGTACGAATTCTGGGGGTCCGACAAGACCTTCCCGCATTTCGCCGCACCCTGGGCATGGGCGATGGACACGCCGTTCAAGTGGACGAAGCAGGTGGCGTCGCACTACGGCGGCACGGCCCAGGGTATGGCGGTGTCGTGGCCTGGGCACATCGACGAGCCGGGTGGCATCCGCCGCCAGTTCCATCACCTCATCGACATCGCTCCGACCATCCTCGAAGCCACCGGCATCCCACTGCCGGACATGGTCGACGGCATCAGGCAGCGCCCGATGGACGGCGTGAGCATGGCCTACACCTGGGACAAGTCGAACGCCAGCGTTGCGTCGCGGCATACCACGCAGTATTTCGAGATGCTCGGCAATCGCGCGATCTACCACGACGGATGGATCGCGGCGACGAGCCCGGCGACGCTTCCTTGGGAACTCAGCACCAAGCCTGCACCCGACGTGATCACCGGGTATCAGTGGGAGCTCTACAACGTCGGCAATCTGCAGTCAGTGGATCCCACCGAGTCCAACGACCTGGCGGCAGCCATGCCGGACAAGCTGAAGCAGATGCAGGATCTGTTCTACGCCGAGGCGGCGAAACATGACGTGCTGCCGCTCGACAATTCATCATTGACACGGTGGAACGCGCCGAAGCCGAACCTCACGGGGGGACGCAAAGTCTTCACCTACACGGGACCGCTGACCGGCATACCCAACAGTGGCGCGCCGAGCATCCTGAACAAGGCGTACACGATCACCGCGGAGGTCACGATCCCCAAAGGGGGCGCGGAAGGCATGATCGTCACCGACGGCGGGCGCTTCGGCGGCTATGCGCTCTTCCTGAGCAAGGGTGTGGGGGGCATACGCAAGGGCAAGCCGGTGTTCCTCTATAACCTGCTCAACCTCAAGCGCACCGTGTGGGCAGGTCCCGAGTTGGGCGTCGGCAAGCACACCATCGTCTTCGACTACAAGCCAAATGAGCCAGGCTTGGGCAAGGGCGGGACGGGCGTTCTCTCGGTGGACGGCAAGGAAGTGGCCAGGAATTCGATGGAACACAGCACCCCGATCACGTTTCCGGAGGACGAGACCTTCGACATCGGCAGCGACACGCGCACCGGCGTCGCAATGGTCGAGTACCGCTACGACGTTCCGTTCAAGTTCACCGGCACGATCAACAAGCTCACCTTCAACCTCGGGCCGGAGCAGGTGTCGGCAGCGGAACGCGAGCAGATGCAGAAGACCGTCGCCAATGCGCGCGACTAGCGGCGATTGCGCAATCCCGCACTCGGCCCGCAACGACTGGAAATTGGCGCAATGAGCAAAGCGCTCGTTCTTGCCGCTGTCGGTGAAGTCGCGACCGGAGTGGCGTTGCTGCTTGTCCCGTCCCTTGTCGGGCAGTTGCTGCTGGGCGCCGAACTGACTGGCGATGCCGTGACCGTGGCACGCGTGGCCGGTATCGCCCTGGTCGGACTGGGTGTCGCGTGCTGGCCTGGCACGCCATTGCTCGGCATGCTGATCTACAGCGCGGCCGTCACGCTGTATCTCGCCTACCTTGGCATCGCGGGCAGTTCGAACGGCATCCTGCTGTGGCCGGCGGTCGTCGTGCACGCGATCCTGACGGCACTTCTGACTCGGTCAGTTGCGCGAGGCAAGGCGGCGAAGGCATAGAGGCAAAGACCGAAGCAAGGCATACGTCGGCGGCACGCAACGAGTACCACTCGTGTCTGCGGAGAAGAAATGAAGATGAAACTGTACGCGCTGTTTGGGGCGGCAGTCGTCCTCGCCGGCTGCGCGGGCGTGCAGGCACCCGGCGCGAGTGCCGGTGGGTCGCAGGCGCAGCTCATGTACGTGCAAAGTGCGGAGGATTTCCAGGTCGATGCGGCCGCGAGCACCTTTCGGCTGGTCAAGGTCAATCCGCAGACCGTGTACTTCTCGGATCGGCCGCAGCGGATCGCCGGCAACCTCAAGATGGCCGACTACCTGAAGACGTGGAAGGAGGGGCGGGACAATTTCGGGGCCGATCCGCCGAACGCGACGCTCTCGGTGTACGAGCCGGGGCGCGCGGACCCGACGCTTGTGGTGGTCACGATCATGAAGCCGGTCGTGAGCGGCGCGGACCTCCTGTACACGTACAAGATCGTCGAGGGGACGATGCCGGCGAACGGAGGCGCGACAAGCCTGTTCATCGACTGGTACGGGGTCGGAGGCGGAGTCGGCCCGGGGTTTCACGGCGTCGGCGTGGGGCGCCGCGGCGTCGGCTGGCGTTGACGGCCCACAACCTCGCAGGCCTGCGCAGGCCGACCGGCAGGTGTGACGCAACTACATATCGTCCATCCAACTGGAGATCATCATGAATCGACTTACGCTTCGCACCAAACGGCTGCTCGCACTCGCGCTCGCCGCACTGGTCGCACTTCCGCAGGCTGGCTTCGCGCAGGCGCCGGTCAAATCGGCGCCGGTGGCGGTATCGCAGCAGAAGGTGGAACTGCTGTTCGTGCAGAACTCGACCGGCATCGAGTACGACAAGGCCAAGAACACGCTGCGCATGAAAAACATCGCCCAGTCGACGCTCTTCTTCACCGACCGGCCGGTGCGGATGGCTGGCCACTACAACACGCGTGACGAGTTCCTGCCCCTGTGGAGCGAGGGGCCGGACAGCTTCGCCAAGAATCCTCCGAATGCGACGCTCTCGTTGCTGGAGGTCGGCAAGGCGGACCTGCAGAACGCGGTCGTGAACCTCCGGAATCCGCGCATGCAGGGCAAGGATCTGATCTACGACATCGCGATCATCGAAGGCACGGTGCCGCAGGTGGCAGGCGACGCGGTTCTGTTCATCGACATCCTCGGGTTCTGGCGGCGAAACATCCGGCGCGTCGCGGTCATCGGGACGGCGGCGGCAGTGACCACCGCCGCAGTGGCCACAGAGCGCCGCGGCGAGCCAGGAGGCGGCAGCGAAGGCCGCGGCGGCTAAGCCCGCGCCACCGCCGACGGTGAACGTGCAGATCACGGAGAAGCCGGCTGCGTCGCCGCCCGCGTCGTCGACTGCGCAGAAGCTCGAGCAACTGAAGTCGCTGGAGAACGAGGGCCTCATCACCCAGGCGCAGTATCAGAAGGCATCTTCACAGCTCCTCAACCAGATCGTCCAGTGATCGGTCCCGGCTAACCGGCGCTGGCGCCGGGGCCACCCGGAGAGGCGCGTCAGTGCCGGGTACCTGCGTGAGGGGTGTCAACCATGCGAGGCTGCCGACGGCCTCGATGTTCGAGCGCGCTGCCAGCGCGGCGGCCTCGCGCACAGCCGGCGGGCGTCACCGGGCGGCTGTACCGGCTGATGACCTCGGGGTTCGCGCCGCCCTGACCTTGGGCCGGGCCGGCGCCTTCGCCCGGGCCTTGGTCCGTGCCCGCGCGATGGCCACGTACTCCTGGAAGCAGTCGCGCAGGCACTGCGCAAAGACTTCCGGGTCGGGCATCTGCTCGCGGCACGACGTCGGCGACACGATGATCTTGCCGTCGTAGCTCGTGATCGCGAACACCAGGCCGAGGCCGTCGTTGATCGGCATGATCGCGGAAAAGTAGGTCATCCGCGCGCCGTCGAGGTACAGCGGCGACCGTCGGGCCGGGCACGTTGGTGATCGCGCAGTTCGCGGGCGGCGCGCGGCGACCCGCGCCGAGCAGCGCGCGGCCGAGCATCTTGCCGGTGAGCGCCAGCGTGGAGGCCGGGGCGTGCGTGCCGATGTCGGTGAGCTCGCGCGCGCCGATCGCGCGCGACACGAGCTCGGACGCCGCCGTCTGCGCCTTGATCAGGGCGAGCCGCCGGACCGGGTCCGCGGTGGTGGCGCCGAGGTGGACGTTGAGCCACTCGACCTGCGGCTTGCCGTCGCCATCCCGCACGTAGACGGGGGTCATCGCCGTGAGGTCGCGGTCGGGCAGCTCGTCGTTCGCCTCGAGGTAGCGGCGCAGCCCCCCGGCGCACACCGCGAGCACGGCGTCGTTGACCGTCGCGCCGGGGACGAGCCGGCGGATCTCGCGGAACTCGTCGAGCAGGAATCGTCGCGTCTCGAACACCCGGTAAGGCGACACGACGGTGTTGAAGCGCGTCATCGGGACCGCGTCCTGCCGCTGCAGCAGCTCGGTCGCGAACGCGCGGGCCGTCGGCACGACGCGAGCGAAGGCCTTGAGGACCGGGCGCGCGAGCCGTGTCGGCGACGTCGCCGTGTGGAGGGCGCCGCGGCAGACGAGCTCGAGGTTGTTCGGCGGCGATTCGGGAAACCACGGCGCCGGCGGCTCGGCCCTGGGCGGATGCGGCGTCGTGTCGTGCAGCAGCGTGATGATCTCGGTGCCCTGCTCGACGTCGATCGCGGCGTGGTGGAGCTTGGTCAGCAGCGCGAAGCTGTCCTTCGGCAGGTCGAGGAGGCTGTCGAGGCCCTCGATGACGTAGATCTCCCACAGTGGCCGGTTGAGGTCGAGCGGGCGCGCGTGGATGCGCGACGCCTGGATGCAGAACTGGCGCCAGTCGCCGGGCTTCGGCAGGGCGATGTTGCGGACGTGGTACTCGAGGTCGAAGTTCTCGTCCTCGATCCAGTACGGGTCGTCGAACCCGAACGGCACCTGGCGCAGCTTCTGCCGGAAGATCGGCGAGCGATGCAGCCGGCTTTCCACCAGCGCGAGGACGCTCTTGAACCGGAGCCGGCCGCCGGGCGCCGTCGACGGGTCGTAGATCTGGATGAGGCTGACGTTCGAGTTCGCGTGGGCGCTCTCCGTGGCGAGGAAGAGCGCGTCGTTCCTGTTGAGCTGGCGCATGTTGATGGAATGATGCCACAGCCGGCGGCGGCGGACCGAACGCACTCCCGCGGCACCGCGTGCGCGGGTTATCGCGGCCCGGCCAGGGCCCGCCGGCCTTCCGCCCGGAGCGCCCGCTCGAGCGCCTCGCGGAAGGCGGAAACCCGGACCACCTGGTTGCGGTGCGCCATCGAATACGTCGGCAGCACGCGGTCGGCGGCCCCCATCGATTGCTGGATCAGCCCGACCACCAGCCAGCTGCCGTCGGCCTGCCGCTCGAGGACCGGCCCGCCCGACATGCCGACTTCGAACGCGCAGTCCACGCCCAGAAGTCCGTCCACCGGCCCGTGATCCCGGGCGCTGCAGCCGGTTTCGACGGTAACCCCGCGCTGCCCGATCCGCGACCGGGGGAAACCGATCGTCATCAAAGCGCCGGTCGGCAGCGGACGGTCGACGGCGGGCCGGGCGTACTTCAGGAAGCCGAATTCCCGGCCCAGGCATGGGTCCAGCCGCAGGATCGCCCAGTCCCCGGCCATGCCCTCGAAGCTGCCGTCGGAAAAGCGGCCGAACCCGACGACCGTGGCGCGCGCGCGGGCGCCGAACGTTCCCGGCGCCTCCGGCAGCGGACCGACGACGAACTCGGCGGCGTGGCCGACCTTGCCGGGGAACGTCTCGACGCGACCGGTGACGGGATCGCGCCGCTTCATGAAGGCGACGTGGTACGCGGTCACGACGTGGCAACGGCTGACCAGGAACGCCGTCCCTCCGCCGCCGGTCCGGGGGTGGACAAGCATGCCGACGGACCGGAAGATCGGGAGGCGGCCGTCGCGCTGCTCGCGGCGATCCTCGACGAACACGTTGGCTGCCGCTGCCGCTGCGACGAGCCACAAGGCGATGGCCGCGGCTGCGGCATTCGCACCCCCCGACCGCCACCAAGGACTTCGCATGAACAGGGAACTCTTCGACAAGGGACTCGAAACGCGTCGCGAAGTGCTCGGCGCCGAGTACGTCGACGCCTCGATCCGCAACGCCGACGACTTCGGCATGCCGATGCAGGAACTCGTCACCCAGTACTGCTGGGGGGACGTCTGGAACCGCCCGGGGCTCGACCGCCGCACGCGCAGCCTGCTCAACCTGGCGATGATAACCGCGCTCAACCGCCCGCACGAACTCAAGCTCCACGTGCGCGGCGCGATCAACAACGGCGTGACCAAGGACGAGATCCGGGAGGTCTTCCTGCAGACCGCGGTCTACTGCGGCGTGCCGGCGGCGATCGACAGCTTCCGCAGCGCGCGCGAGATGTTCAAGGAGATGGGGATCTGACCGGCGGGCGAAGAGACTCGGTCGTCGACAGCTCGGCGCGAGCGCCCATGCTGCCTGTCGGATGCATCGCGGGAGTGTGCAGCTTTCGAAATCGCATGACAATCGAGTTCGCGATGCGCAAGCGCGTCGTCGACCCTCTGAGATAATCGGGCCACACACCATGACCATGACCAACCTTCCGAATCCGCTCCCTCCCGGCGCCACCCTGCGGCCCGGCCGCGGCGGACTGGACTGCCTGTTCGTCGACACCGAGGCGTGCACCGGCGAGATCCACCTCCACGGCGCGCACGTCACCGGCTGGCAGCCCCGCGGCAGCGCGCCCGTCGTGTGGATGAGCGGGCGCAGCGCGTTCGAACCGGGCAAGCCGATCCGGGGCGGGGTTCCCATCTGCTTTCCGTGGTTCGGGCCGCATCCGTCGGATCCGGCGCAGCCGCCGCACGGCTTCGCGCGGCTGTCGGCGTGGACGCTCGACCGCGTCGAGCGCGACGACGGCCCGCAGGGCGGCGCCGTGGCGGTGACGCTGTCGCTGCGCACCGACGCCGGCCAGCCGCACCGGTGGCCGCATCGCTGCCTGCTGACGTTCACGGCGACGTTCGGCCGGCAGCTCGCGCTGGAGCTCGCGATCCGCAACGTCGGCGACACGCCCTGCGTCGTCCAGGAAGCGCTGCACACGTACTTCGCGGTGGGCGACATCCGGCAGGTCGCCGTCGAGGGGCTCGCCGGCGCGACCTTCGTCGACAAGATGCGCGGCGGCGAGCGCTTCGTCCAGGACGCGGCGCCGATCCGCTTCGCCGGCGAGACGGACCGCGTCTACCTCGACACCGCGGCCGCGACCACGATCGTCGACGCGGCGCTGCGACGCCGGATCGAGATCGCGAAGACGGGCTCGCGATCGACCGTGGTGTGGAATCCGTGGATCGCGAAGGCCAGGGCCATGCCGGACTTCGGCGACGACGAATGGCCGTCGATGATCTGCGTCGAGACCGCGAACGTCCTCGACGACGCGCTGACGCTGCCGCCGGGCGGCGAGCATCGCCTGCAGGCGCTGATCCGCGTCGACGCGACGCCGGCCTGATCGTCGCGGCGCGCCGCGGCGCGCGCCCGTCGAAGGCGCGGCGGCCGGGTGCTAAGCTTGGCCGCCATGGATGCCACCCCACAGAAACCGCCCGGATCGGCCGCCGTGCTCGCCGTGACGCCGCTGGGCTTTCCCTGGGCCACCGACGACCCGTTCCTGTTCTGCGTCCACCACGACGACGCGTATCCGCGGGGCAACGAAGCGATGGGCCCGGACGCGTCGCTCGCGGGCCGCAGCATCGGCCAGGACTTCGAGGGCAGGGACGGCTGGCGGATGTACCACGGCGACGTCGTGCCGGGCTTCCCGCAGCACCCGCACCGCGGCTTCGAGACGGTCACCATCGTCCGGCAGGGCTTCATCGACCATTCCGATTCGCTGGGCGCGACCGCGCGCTTCGGCGCCGGCGACGTGCAGTGGCTGACCGCCGGCCGCGGCATCGTCCACTCGGAGATGTTCCCGCTGCGCGATCGCACTGCCGCGAACCCCGTCGAGCTGTTCCAGATCTGGCTCAACCTGCCCGCCGCCGACAAGTTCGCCGACCCGCATTTCACGATGCTCTGGCGTGACGCGGTGCCCAGGCACTCGTGGCGCGACGCCGACGGGCGCGAGACCGAGGTGACGATCGCCGCGGGCCGGATCGCCGATGCGCGCGCACCCGCGCCGCCGCCGAAGTCGTGGGCGTCGCGCGACGACACCGGGGTCGCGATCTGGACGCTGCGCATGGCGCCGCATGCGCGCTTCACGCTGCCGCGCGCCGCCGCCGGCGTGAACCGCTCGGTCTATTTCTTCCGGGGCGCCGAACTCCAGGTCGCCGGGCGCAGGCTGCAGGCGCACGCCCGCGTCGTGCTCGACGCGGCGGCGGACGTTGCACTGGAAGCGGGTCCGGACGGCGCGGAGCTGCTGCTGCTGCAGGGCCGGCCCATCGCCGAGCCCGTGGTCCAGTACGGGCCGTTCGTGATGAACACCCGCGCCGAGATCCAGCAGGCGCTGCTCGACTACCAGCGCACCCAGTTCGGCGGCTGGCCGTGGCCGAGCAACGGTCCCGTCCACGCCCGGGACCGCGGGCGCTTCGCCCGCCACGCCGACGGCCGGATCGACGACGTGGACGGCGGGCGCGGCGGCGCGTGAACTGGCTGCGCCGCCAGTCTCAGGCCGGGCGCCGCTGCTCCGGGCGCACCCTCGGCGCCAGCAGGCGCTCCGCCTCGTCCGGGTCGATCGCGCGCCCCGCGCCGTCGACCAGCGGCTGCTCGAAGTCGTTCCAGCCGCGCACGCCGGTCTTCAGCGACACCGCATCGGCAATGCCCATCTGCTGCAGCACGTCGGCGGCGAGGACCGAGCGGTTGCCCGAGCGGCACACCACGACGACGGACTGCACGCGCCGCCCCGCCAGGTCGGGGACGGTTTCCTCGTAGTCCCACTCGCAGGCCTGCTCCAGCACGCCGCGCGGCACGTTGATCGAGCCGGGAATCCGCGCCCGCGCGAATTCCCCGGGTTCGCGCACATCGAGCACCAGCGGCGGCCGGTCGCGCGCGAGCTGCTCGCGCAGATCCCAGGGCTGGATTTCCGGCACGCGCCGCAGCGCGTCGGCAAGCAGGTCGGCGTATCGTTTCACGGTTCTCTCCTCCGCGCCCGGCCCCGGCCGCGCGCCGCATCGACGAGGCGAGCGATGATACGCGCGAATCCCGCGGGCGCCGCCGCCGGGAACTCGCCATGGGCCGAAAGCTGCCGGTAGACTACCGCCTCTTCCTCCGCCCGGCCCTGCGCCGCCCCGTTCCGGCGCGCGGTCGATCGGCCCCGGACGACGCCGGTCGTCGCGGAGGCTCGCAGCCGCATGGAGATTTCGAGCAGCCGATGCCCGAAGCAACGAACAAGAGGAAGCCGCGGGCCGGGCGTACCGCGCGGGCCGCCGCGCCGGCCGCCGCGGCGGCCCCCGCCGGAGTCGACGGGCGCGTCGCCAGGCACGCCACGGCCGGCGGCCATGACCCGGCGATCGAGCTCGCCATCGTCAGCAGCGTGCAGGACGCGCTGGCCTCCCGGTTGGGGATGCAGGCGATCTACGACCTGGTCGGCGACAAGCTGCGCGAGGTGTTTGCGACCGGCGACATGGGCATCCGCTGGGTGGACGAGAAGGCCGGCGTGGTCCAATTTCCGTACGAGTACGAGCACGGAGTGCGGATCCGCCCGGCGCCGTTGCCCCTGCGCGATGACGGCCCGCTGATCGCGAAACTGAAGACGCGTGAGCCCGTCGTCTTCAATACCAGAACCGACGCCGAGGCGATGGGCGTCGCCACGATTCCCGGCAACGATTGCAGCCTGGCGTGCGCGCTCGTCCCGATTTTCGTCAGCGACCGCCTGCGGGGCTCGATCCTGGTGGAGAACTACGAGCACGAGCATGCTTTCGGCGAAGCCGAGGTCCGGCTGCTCCAGACCGCGGCGGCCAGCATCGGTGTCGCGCTGGAGAACGCCCGCCTGTTCGACCAGACGCAGCACCTGTTCGAGCAAAGCGAGCAGCGCGCGCGCGAGCTGGCGCTGATCAACAGCATCCAGCAGGGCATGGCGGCCAAGCTGGACTTCCAGGGCATCGTCGACCTGGTCGGCGACAAGCTGCGCGAGGTGTTCGGCAGCGAGGACCTGAGCATCCGCTGGTGGGACCCGGACGCCGACACGATCGACGTGGTGTACGTCGTCGAGCACGGCGAGCATCTTCCGAAGGGCCCGCCGCGCCCGGTCGGCGCCACCAACGCGTCCACGAGGCGGCTGCTGCACGAAGGCGTCGGCGCGTACTTCGGCTCGCACGAGGAGCAGGTGGCCGCTGGCATCGCGGGTCCGCAACCGGGCACCGACTGGTGCCTGTCGATCATCGGGGCGCCGATCCGCGGCACGCAGCGCGTGCTGGGCATGATCGTGATCGAGAATCACCAGCGCGAGCACGCTTACGGCGAGGCCGACCTGCGGGTGCTGACCACCATCGGCGCCACCATGGGCACCGCCCTGGAGAACGCCCGCCTGTTCGACGAGACGCAGCGGCTTCTCAAGGAGACCGAGCAGCGCAACGCCGAACTCGCGGTGATCGCGAGCGTCCAGCAGGGCATCGCCGCCGAGCTCGACCTGCAGGCGATCATCGACCTCGTCGGCGACAAGCTGCGCGAAGTCTTCGCCACCGGCGACATCGGCATCTGGTGGTGGGACGCCGAGCGCCGGCAGGGGCACTGGAGCTACGTGTTCGAGCACGGCGTGCGCCACCACCACGAGCCCTACACGGTCAAGCCTGGCGAAGTATGGGAGCGGCTGTTCGACGGGCGCGAGACGCTGCTCGTCCACAACCGCGCCGAGTCGATCGCGATCGGGATGCATGCGCTGGAGGGCACCGACCAGAGTGCCTGTCGGCGCTGTGCATGCCGATCATCGGCGGCGACCGGGTGCTCGGCAGCGTGGTGCTCGAAGACTACGAGCGCGAGAACGCCTTCGGGCCGGACGCGGTGCGGCTCCTCGGCACGGTGGTCGCGAGCATGGGCACGGCGCTGGAGAACGCGCGCCTGTTCGACGAGACGCAGCGGCTGTTGCAGGAGACCGGGCGCCGCGAGCGCGAATCGACGGCGCTGTCCGAGGTCGGCCGCGACCTGTCATCGACGCTCGACCTGGCGACGGTGATGGACCGCATCGCCGCGCACGCCAAGGAGCTGCTGGCGGCGCAGAACAGCGCCATCTTCCTGCCCGACGCGGACGGCCAGCGCTTCCGCGCGATCGTGGCGCTGGGCGACCTGGCCGACACGCTCAAGGCCACGGCCGTCGATCCGGGGCGTGGCATCATCGGCAGCCTGATCGCCAGCGGCCAGCCCGAGTTCGTCAACGACAGCGCGGCCGATGCGCGTGCGATCCCGATCCCGGGCACGCCGCTGCAGCACGACGAGCGCCTGATGGTCGTGCCGCTGAAGTCCGGCGAGCAAGTGCAGGGCGCGATGGCCGTGTGGCGCAGCGGCGGCAGCCCGTTCGAGGCGCGCGAACTTGGCTTCCTCGAAGGCTTGTCGCAGCAGGCGGTGATCGCGCTGAACAACGCACGCCTGTTCGACCAGACCCAGGCTGCGCTGCAACGCCAGACCGCCAGCGCCGACATCCTGCGCGTCATCAGCCAATCGCCGACCGACGTGATGCCGGTGGCCGATGTCATCGTCGCCACGGCGCGGCGGCTGCTTGGCTGCTACCGCACGGCCTTCCTGCGCCGCGAGGGTGACGTGCTGATTGCGTTGCGTCACGCCACGGCAGAAGGTGTCTTGCCGGGGTTCTTCGGACGAATCCCGCTCGACCCGGCGCACAATTTCCCTTCGCGCGCCTTTGCGTCGAGGTTGCCCCTGCACCTGCCCGACTGGTCCAAGCTGGAGCTGAACGAACACGAGCGCGAGGTCCAACGCAACTCGGGCTGCCTCTCCTCGCTGATGCTGCCGCTGCTGCGCGGCGCGGATCAGGAGCCGTTGGGCGTGCTCGTCTTTCAACGCGACACGCCCACGGCCTTCAGCGAGCCCGACATCGCGCTGGCGCAGTCCTTCGCCGACCAGGCCGTGATCGCGATCGAGAACGTGCGGCTGTTCAACGAGACCCGGGAAGCGCTCGAGCGGCAGACCGCCACCGCGGAGATCCTGAAGGTCATCGCCCAGTCACCCGGTGACGTGCAGCCGGTGCTCGACGCCATCGTGGCCAGCGCCAAACGCCTGGTGGACGGCTATTCGGCCACGGTCTGGCAGCTCGATGGCGAGCTGCTGCGGCTCACGGCGTTCACGCAGACCGGCGAACAGGCGGCACGGGCCCTGCAGCGCTTCAGCGACGGCCTGGTCGTAGGCGACGCGTTCGCGATGGACCCTCTCCGCACCGGGCTGCCCATCCAGATGGCAGACGTCCTGACCGACCCGCGTGCGACCGAGGAACACAGGGAGCTGGCCCGGGTTCGCGGCTTCCATGCGGTGACCAACGTGCCGCTGGTGCGCGAGGGCTTGGCCATCGGCATGATCAGCGTCACCCGCGTCGAGGCCGGCGAGTTCACGCCCCACCAGATCGAGCTGCTGCAGACCTTCGCCGACCAGGCGGTGATCGCGATCGAGAACGTGCGGCTGTTCAACGAGACGCGCGAGGCGCTGGAGCGGCAGACGGCGACGGCCGAGGTGTTGCAGCGTCATCAGCGGCTCGCCGACCGACATGCAGCCGGTGTTCGACACCATCGTGCAGAGCGGCAGCGCAGCTGTTCGGCCGCAAGGCGGCGTTTCGCACGGTCGACGGCGACGGGCTTCGCCGGAAGGCGACGAGTTACGCGCCGGGCGCCGAGTTCCACGGCGCGGACCTGCTGCCGGTCGACCGGGCCACCCTCGTCGGCCGGGCCATTCGCGGGAGTGCCGGGTCACTGAACCCGTCTGCGGGCACCTATACTCCCGATGACGACCCCCGAGCCCGGAAGAACGCCGCCCGACTCGCGTTTCGCGCGGCCGCTTCTGCACCGCTCTTGCGTGACGGGGTGGCCATCGGCGCCATTGCGATGTATCTCCGAATTGCCGGGCGGCAATTTCGCGACAGCAGAAGGCGCTGCTGGGCACGTTTGCCGACCAGGCAGTCATCGCCATCGAGAACGTCCGCCTGTTCAACGAGACCCGGGAGGCGCTGGAGCAGCAGACCGCCACGGCCAGCGTGCTGCGCGTGATCAGCGAGTTCGCCGACCGACGTGCAGCCGGTGTTCGACGCGATCGTGGGCTGGCCCGGTGCGCTGCTGCAATGCCTCCTGGCCGGCGTGCCTTCCGCTACGACGCCGGCGCGCGCTACGTCGGCAGTGCCACGGCGGCGGCCCGATCGAGTGGTCAGCACCATGGCGGCCTGTCGACCCGGAGCCACAATTTCCCGTCGGCACCATCGCCGGCGCGTCGATGGTGGAGCGGCCGCGCTATCGGCATCGAGCTGCTCGAGCACGAGCGCCGGACTACGACCCCTCTTCTACGTCAGGCATACAGCGCATCTACAGCGTGCCGCTGCTCCGCGACGGCGAGCCCATCGGCGCGATCGTCGTCTGGGAGCCGCCGGGCCCGACCCCAGCGCAAGGTGCCGCTGGTGCGAGACCTTCGGCGACCAGGCGGTGCTCGCGATCGAGAACGTGCGGCTCTTCAACGAGACGAAGGAGGCGCTGGAGCGGCAGACCGCCACCAGCGAGATCCTGCGCGTCATCAGCGAATCGCCCAACGACGTGCAGCCGGTGCTCGATGCCGTGGCCGAGCGGGCGCGCCTGCTGTGCCGCGCCGACGGCGGTCGGGTCTGGCTGGTCGAGGGCGGACAGCTGCGCGGGATGACCGGCTACGGGCCCGGCTACGACGACCCGTCGTCCGCGGAGCTGCTGCCGCTGCGCGCCGGCTCGGTCGCGGGACGCTCGGTGCTCGAGCGCCGGTCGATCCACGAGACCGACGTGCTGCCGCTGGTCGACAGCGAGTACCCGGACACCCGGGCGCTGCAGCAGAAGTACAACGTGCGCGCCATCCTGACGATGCCGCTGCTGCGCGAAGGCGAGGCGCTGGGCGTGATTTCCCTGCTGCGCAGCGAGCCGCGCGCCTTCGCTCCGAGCGAGGTCAAGCTGCTCGAGACGTTTGCCGACCAGGCGGTCATCGCCATCGAGAACGTCCGGCTGTTCAACGAGACGAAGGAAGCGCTGGAGCGGCAGACCGCCACGGCCGAGGTGCTGCAGGTCATCAGCAGCTCGGTGGCCGACACCCACCCGGTGTTTGAGAAGATCCTCGACAGCTGCCAGCGCCTGATCGCATGCAGCGACCTGGCAGTCCTGACCGTCGACGAGGACTCCATGGTGCACCTGGGTCTGACGCGCGGACCGGGCGGCCGGCAGGCCGCGCAGAACTTCAAGCCGACTCCCATCGCCCGGACGATCATCGCGGAGGCGGTGCTGAAGCGCCGCGTGATGCACTATCCCGACGCGTTGTCGGGTGACGGGGTTCCCGAGGCGATTCGCCGCATGGCGGCCAAGATCGGCAATTTTTCCTGCCTGGTCGCGCCGATGATGTGGCAGGACAGTGGTGTCGGCGCCTTCTTCGTCGTCCGCACGTTCGCGGAACGCCAGTGGTCGACGTTCACGCCGCAGGAGATCGCCCTGCTGGAAACCTTCGCCGACCAGGCGGTGATCGCGATCCAGAACTCGCGGCTGTTCAACGAGACGAAGGAAGCGCTGGAACGGCAGACGGCGACAGCCGAAGTGCTCAATGCGATAAGTAACTCGGTTTCGGACACCGCGCCGGTGTTCGAGAAGATCCTCGACAGCTGCGAGCAGCTGTTCGGGGCGAACGACGTCTCGCTGTTTCTTGCGGAGGAAGGGCAGCTTCGCGCCGGCGCGTATCGAGGCGACTACCCGGAAGACATGAGGCAGGCGTTTCCGCGGCCGCTCGAAGGAACGTTCAGCGACATGGCCATTCGCCAGGGGCGGGTCCTGCATCGACCCAGCACGGCAACGTCGCCCGACGTGCCCGAGTACCTGCGGAGCATGGCGGCAACGATCGGCGACTTTTCCCTGGCCACTGCGCCCATGATGTGGGAGGGACAGGGCATCGGCACGATCGACATCGCGCGCATCCCGCCGCGACCGTTCTCCGAAGCGGAACTCGACCTGCTCAAGACCTTTGCCGACCAGGCGGTGATCGCGATCCAGAATGCCCGGCTGTTCAAGGACGCCCAGGAAGCGCGCGCCGCCGCCGAGGCCGCCAACGAGGCGAAGAGCTCGTTCCTCGCCACCATGAGCCACGAGATCCGCACCCCGATGAACGCCGTCATCGGCATGAGCGGGCTGCTGCTCGACACGCCGCTCGACGACGAGCAGCACGACTACGCCGCCACCATCCGCGATTCCGGCGACGCGCTGCTGACGATCATCAACGACATCCTCGACTTCTCCAAGATCGAGGCCGGCCGCATGGACATCGAGGCGCACCCGTTCGACCTGCGCGACTGCGTCGAGTCGGCGCTCGACCTGGTGTCGACGCGCGCGGTCGAGAAGCACCTCGAGACGGCGTACCTGTTCGAGGGCGACATCCCGCGCGCGGTGCTGGGCGACGTGACGCGGCTGCGCCAGATCCTGCTCAACCTGCTCGCCAACGCGGTCAAGTTCACCGACGCCGGCGAGGTCGTGATGACGGTGGGCGCCGCCCCTGCGGCCGACGGCCGGGTCGAGCTGACCTTCGCCGTGCGCGACACCGGCATCGGCCTGTCGCCCGAGGGCATGGGCCGCCTGTTCCAGTCGTTCTCGCAGGCCGACTCGTCGACCACGCGCAAGTACGGCGGCACGGGGCTCGGCCTCGCCATCAGCCGCCGCCTGGCCGAGCTGATGGGCGGGCGCATGTGGGCCGAGAGCGAAGGCCCGGGCAAAGGCTCGACGTTCCTGTTCACCATCGCGGTGCCGACCGCCGAGCTGCCGGCGGCGCGGCAGCGCGACTTCGTCGGCGTCCAGCCCGAGCTCAAGGGCCGGCGCGTCCTCGCCGTCGACGACAACGCGACCAACCGCCGCGTGTTGCTGCTGCAGACCGGCAAATGGGGAATGCAGTGCCGGCCCACGGGGTCCCCCGCCGAGGCGCTGCGATGGCTGGACGCGGGCGACGACTTCGATCTCGCCATCCTCGACATGCACATGCCCGAGATGGACGGCCTCGAGCTGGCGCGCGAGGTTCGTCGGCGTCGGGCGGGGCTGCCGCTGGTGCTGTTCAGTTCGCTGGGCCGGCGCGAGGCGGGGGACACCGAGGGCCTGTTCAGCGCCTACCTCGCCAAGCCCATGCGCCAGTCGCAGCTGTTCGACACGCTGGTGAGCCTGCTCGCGCACGAGCCGGCGCCGAAGGTGGCGACGGCGCCGGGCAAGCCGCAGCTCGACCACGGCCTGGCCGCGCGCCATCCGCTGCGGATCCTGCTGGCGGAGGACAACGTGGTGAACCAGAAGCTCGCGCTGCGGCTGCTGCAGCAGATGGGCTATCGTGCCGACCTCGCGTCCAACGGCATCGAGGCGGTCGAATCGGTCGAGCGGCAGGCGTACGACGTGGTGCTGATGGACGTGCAGATGCCCGAGATGGACGGACTCGAGGCGGCGCGCCGCATCACCGCGAAGTGGCCGCCCGAAGCGCGCCCGCGCATCGTCGCGATGACCGCCAACGCCATGCAGGGCGACCGCGAGATGTGCCTCGCGGCCGGCATGGACGATTACCTGACCAAGCCGATCCGCGTCGAGACGCTGGTCGAGGCGCTGAACAACACGCCCCCCCGGAAGGACCGCTGATGCCCGCACCGACGATCGACTCCGCCACCTTCGATGCGCTGAAGGACGCCACCGGCGCCGAGTTCGCGCTCGAGCTGGTGGACACCTTCCTGCAGGAGGCGCCGGCGATGCTCGCCGAGCTCCGGCGCTCGCTCGCGGCGCAGGACACCGACAACTTCCGCCGCACCGCGCATTCGCTGAAGTCGAACGGCAACACCTTCGGCGCGCTGGCGCTGGGCGAGCTCGCCCGCGACCTCGAGCTCACCGGCGCGGCGAAGGTGGGCGCGCGCGGCGGCGAGCCGCTCGCCGCGCTGGAGGCGGAATACGCACGGGTGGCGGCCGCGCTGGCCGTCCTGCGCCATGGCTGACCTGCGCAGCGGGCCGGCCCGCCTCCTGGTCGTCGACGACAACAAGGTCAACCGGCTGCTGCTGACCCGCAGCCTCGAGCTGCAGGGGCACCGCGTGGCGACGGCGGAGAACGGCCGCGTCGCGCTGGAGATGCTGCGGCGCGAGCCGTTCGACCTGCTGCTGCTCGACATCGAGATGCCGGAGATGGACGGCTTCCAGGTGCTCGAGCAGCTGGGCCGGGACCTGCAGCTGCGCGATCTTCCCGTCATCGTCACGTCCACGCTGGAGGGCGTCGAGAACGTCGTCCGCTGCATCGAGCTCGGCGCCGAGGACTACCTCAACAAGCCGGTCAATCCGGGGCTGCTGAAGGCGCGGATCGGCGCCAGCCTCGAGAAGAAGCGGCTGCGCGACCAGCAGAAGGAATTCGTCCGGCGGTTCGCGACGTCGGAGGTGGCGCAGGACCTGCAGGACTCCGGCTTCGCGCTGGGCGGCAAGCGGGTCAACGCGACGGTGATGTTCACCGACATCCGCGGCTTCACCACGCTGGCGGAAACGCTGCCGCCCGAGGAGACCATCGAGCTCCTCAACACCTACTACACGCTGATGTTCGACGCGGTCAGCAGCCACGGCGGCATCGTCAGCCTGATCATCGGCGACGGCCTGATGGTGATCTTCGGCGCCCCGCTGCCGCTGGCCAACCATTGCGAGTGCGCGGTCCGCTCGGCGCTGGAGATGATCGAGACCATCGAGCTGTTCAATCTCGAGCGGGACGCCGCGGGCAAGCCGCGGATCAGGATCGGAATCGGCATCGCCTCGGGCGAGATGGTCGCGGGCTACGCCGGCACCAACGAGCGCGCGACCTACACCTGCATCGGCGACACGGTGAACCTCGCGTCGAGGCTCGAGGCGCACACCAAGGTCGCGCAGCGCCCGATCCTGATCGACGGCGTCACGCGCGCGGCGCTCGGCGACACGCTCGCGGTCGAGGCGCTCGGCACCGTTCCGATCCGGGGCAAGCTCGTCGCCGTGGACGTCTTCTCGGTGACCGTGCCGCAGCCGCGCTGACCGGTCGCGCGGAGGCGCCATCCGGCGCTGCCCGCCTCGCCGTCGCGTCGCTGCCTTCGCGGCGGCGGCCGCCGCGGTGAGCCCTAGCGCCGGACCGGAGGTGCGGCCTTGGCCGGTGCGGCCTTGCCCTGCGCGACGCTCGCGCTTGCCGGCGGCGGGGCCGCGGGGGCGTTGCGGTCGACGCAGCTGCGGTCGCCCGCCTTCAGCTTCTGCAGGATCGCGTCGGCGTCCTTTGCGTGACCCTGCTTCTGCGCGATCATCGCCTGCCCGCACAGCGCTTCGGTGTCGTCGGGGATCAGCGCCAGCACGCGGTCGAGCGCGTCCTTGGCCTGCGGCAGCCGTCCCTGCTGCGCGTGCAGCAGGCCGACCTGGGTGAGGCTGTCGACGTCGCGGTCGTTCAGCGCGATGGCCTGCTGGTAGGCGCCGATCGACTCGTCGGGCAGGTTGAGCGACTGCGTGACCTGGCCGAGGTTGCGCCAGAGCGCCGCGTCTTCCGGCGCCAGCTGCACGGCCTTCCGGCCGGATTCGTAGGCGTCGTCGCGCTGCTTGAGTCGCGCGTACCCCATGCTGAGATTGCCCCACGCGTTGGCGTTGTCCGGTCGCCGCCGCGTCCACTCGGACGCCTGCAGCACCAGCACGTTCCAGTTGCCGGCGTCCTTGAGCGCCTGCATGCGGGCGGCGAACTCCTCGTCGATTTCGCGCGCCCTGGCGGCGAGCTGCTCCGGGGTCGCCACGGCCGGCGCGGCGTCGCGACGTGCCGGTGCGGCGGGCCGCGTGGCTGCCGCCGCGGCGGTTTCCGCCGGCGCTTTCGGAAAGGCGAACACCCAGACGAGCAGGGCGACGACCGCGACGGCCGCTGCGGCCAGCAGCAGCGGCACCAGCTTGGCATTCGACGCGGGCATCCAGCTCGGCCGCTTGGGCGCTTCCGCGGATTCCCCGCCATCGCCTTCGTCGCCCGCGCCGTCGTCGTCGGCCTGCGCCTGCGCGGCACGGGCCCGGCGAGCCGTCATTTCAGCGACCTGCTCGCGGCGCTTGAGCTTGAGCGCGGTCGCGCGCGCCTTCAGGTAACCGGCCGTCGCCGCGTCCTTGTCGTCGCCGGCAAGCGCCAGTGCGCGGGTCCACAGCGCCCGGTCGATGTGGCCGTCCGCCATTTCGCGGGCCGCCTCGGCCAGGAACCGGTCGCCGTCGGCGGTTGCCGTGCCGATGCCGCCGGGATGCGCGGGCACCGTGTTGCCGACGGGCACGTGGGCGGGGGATTCGTGACGCTGCGGGGCATCGGCGGGCGCCGGCGCCGGGACGGCACGCGGGGCTTCGGAGGGCGTCAGCGCCGGCAATTCGAGCCGCGGCGCGGGGTCGATCGGCGCCGGGCCACCCGCGCCGGGGGCGGCGGGGCCCGGGACGAGCGACAGGCCCGCGCCACCGGAGGGCGGCGTGTCGTCGACGAGTTCGAGCGTCCAGGTGTCGCTCGAGGGGGCGTTCTTTTGCATGCCCGGGCATACGCAAACTTCATACCAGCTTCATGCCGGCGGGTCCGGCGCCGGCGACCCGCAGGTGCCGGGGTATCATCGACCGCTGGGTCCGAAACCACTTGGCCGCATCGGCGGCAGACCGGGAAACGGCGGATGAAACGGGTGATCTGGGGGGTGCTGAGCACCGCGAAAATCGGCCGGGAGCGGGTGCTGCCGGGCATGAGGAAGAGCCCGCTGGTCGAGATCCGCGGCATCGCCTCCCGCGACGCAGCCCGGGCGCGCGCCACCGCCGATGCGCTGGGCATCCCGAAGGCGTACGGCTCCTACGAAGCCCTGCTCGCCGATCCCGAGATCGAGGCGGTCTACAACCCGCTGCCCAACCACCTGCACGTGCCGCTGACGCTGCAGGCCGCCGCCGCGGGCAAGCACGTGCTGTGCGAAAAGCCGATTGCGCTGACCGCGGCCGAGGCGCTGCAGCTGCGGGCGGCGGCCGGCAAGGTGCTGATCGCCGAGGCGTTCATGGTGCGCTTTCATCCGCAGTGGCTGCGCGCGCGCGAGCTGGTGAGTTCCGGGCGCATCGGAACGCTGCGCGCGGTGCAGATGTTCTTCGGCTACAGCAACGTCGACCCCGCCAACGTGCGCAACAAGGCCGACATCGGCGGAGGCGGCCTCTACGACATCGGCTGCTACGCCGTCGTCGCCGGACGCTTCTTCCTCGGCGCCGAACCGACCCGCGGCATCGCGCTGGTCGACCGCGACCCGGTGTTCGGGACCGACCGCCTGACCAGCGCGCTGGTGGATTTCGGCGATGGCCGGCGCCTCGACTTCACCGTGTCGACGCAGATCGCCCCGCACCAGCGCCTGCAGCTTTGCGGCAGCAAGGGCCGGATCGAACTGCCGATCCCGGTCAACGCGCCGCAGGGAGCGACGACCCGGATCCTCATCGACGACTGCTCGTCGCTGGACGGTGCGGGCATCGACACCGAGACGCTGCCGGAAAGCGACCAGTACCAGCTGCAGGGCGAGGCCTTCTCGCGCGCGGTGCGCGGCGAGATCGCGCTGCCGTACGGCGTCGACGACGCGATCGCCAACATGCGGGTGCTCGATGCACTGTTCCGATCCGAGCGCTCCGGGCGCTGGGAATCTGTCGGCGGAGACTGACGGCATCATCGCGAAGGAGAAGGCAATGTCGCAATCACTGCTGCAGGCCGCTGCCGCCGGCGATCTTGCTCGCGTGCGCGAGCTGTTGGCGGCCGGCGCCGACGTCAACGCCACGGACGAGCAGGGCTGGGGGCCGCTGATGAAGGCGGTCTACAACCCCGATCTCGACCGCGGATTCCCGGACGTGGTGCGGGCGCTCATCGCCGCGGGCGCCAACGTGGAGGCGCCGATCACCTACGGCATCCGCCCGCTGATGCTGGCCGCCGGCTACGGCGAAACGGCGGTCGTCGCGGTGCTGCTCGAGGCCGGCGCCGACGTGCTGGCGCGCAACGACGGCGGGCTGACCGCGCTGATGATGGTCAAGGAGAAGTTCTACGTCGACACCATCAATCTGCTGCACGAGGCGGAGCGCGACGCGGGCGTCGGCGAAGGCAGCTGCTCGACCAAGAACGCCCCCGACTCGCAGGTGGTGACGTTCCTGAAGCCCTCGGCGCGCGGACCCTCCGGCTGACCCGGAGCGCCGCCCCGACCGGATGGCGCGGCGGCTTCAGCGCGGGACCGCGCCCGCCGCTCTTCCGATAGCGCGTCTCCCAGATGTGACGGGCGATCTCGGGCAACGGCGGGGCGCCGTGCGCCGTGGTGTCCGCGTGCGGTGCCGGCGGGGTTATCGCGCGGCAGACCGGGCGTCCGCCGACGCGGAAGCAAGTATTTCGATCACCTCGCGGTCGTCGACCTGGGGGAAGTGCGCATAGAACTGGCCGACGGCGTAGAAGTCCGGCGCGATGTGCAGGCACACGACTTCGTCGGCCAGCGCCTCGACCTTGGCGAACGCGTCCGGCGACGCGACCGGCACCGCGCAGATCAGCCTCGCCGGCCGGCGTGCCCTGAGCGCGTGCAGCGCGCCGATCATCGTGGCGCCGGTCGCGAGGCCGTCGTCGACGACGATCACCGTGCGCCCCACGGGATCGACGGGCGGTCGCGCCGGCGTGTACTGCGCGCGGCGCTGCCGGATCGTCGCCATCTGTTCGGCGATTTCCCGCTCGAGGTACGCTGCCGTCGCGCCGGCGGCCTCGGCGAAGTCGGAGATGTAGGTCCAGCCGCTCTCGTCGACGACGCCGATCCCGAATTCGGGGCCGCCCGGCGCCCCCAGCTTGCGCACGAGCACGACGTCGAGCTCGCCACCGAGGCGCTTTGCGATCAGTTGCCCCATGGGCACCGCGCCGCGCGGGATCGCGACGACCAGCGGATGCGTGCCGCGCAGACCGGACAGCGCGTCGGCGAGTCTTGTCGCCGCATCGATGCGATCGCGAAAGAACATGGCCGAACCCCTCATCAAGCCGGCGCCGGCACCCCAATTCCGGCGCCTGTCGTTCCACGCTACGCCGACGGGGGAGGCGTCGTGTTGACCCCTGTCAACGACCCGGGCGCGAGCCTTGGCGGCGGAGCGCGACCTGTCGGGCGCGCGGGTTCGCGAAGACTAGCCGGGGGTGCGAAGTTCCTCGGCACTTCCGAGCCAGCGGCGGAACCAGGCGGCGGCCAGCGCCGCCACCTGCTCGAGGGTTCCGGGTTCCTCGAACAGGTGCGTCGCGCCCGGCACGATCTCCAGCGCCTTCGTGCACTGCAGTTCCGCGTAGGCCTGGCGGTTGAGCGCGATCACCTGGGGATCGTCGCCGCCGACGATGAGCAGCGTCGGCGCGGCGACCCGGGCCAGCGCGTGCGCACCGGCGAGATCGGGTCGGCCGCCGCGCGAGACGACGGCGCGCACCGGCGCATCCCGGGCGGCGGCGGCCAGCAGTGCGGCGCCGGCGCCGGTGCTGGCGCCGAAATAGCCGACGGGGAGGCTGGCGGCTTCAGGGCGTTGCCGCAGCCACGCCGTCGCGGCGGCGAGGCGATTGGCAAGGAGGCCGATGTCGAACCGGGTCTCGTACACGCGGTCCTCGTCGACGGTCAGCAGGTCGAACAGCAGCGTACCGACTCCGGATTCGTGCAATGCCCGCGCGACGAAGGCGTTGCGGGGGCTGTGCCGCGAGCTTCCGCTGCCATGGGCGAACAGCACGATACCGCGCGGTGCCGCCGGCACCGTCAACGTGCCTTCCAGCCGCGCATTTCCGGCGCGGACATCGACGTCCATCGGGCGGGCATCGGGCATGACGACTCCGCTCTGCGTGGCGGGGGGGGCGCACCAAGTCGCCACGGGAACGGCGCGCCCGCCTCCCCGGCAACCGCCTACACGGGCTGCTTGCCTGCGCCCGTGCGCTTCGCCTGGACGTCCGCGGCAACCACCTCGTGAAGCTGTCGCGCCATCGCGTCGAAGGCGTCGCGCACCGCGACGTAGGGATCCTCGGCGTGGTCGCGATTCACCACGAACTCCTGGTGGCCAGGCGCGCGCACGTCGACGCGAACCTGGAATTCGCGGCCCTGATGCTGGTGCCTGGCGATTTCCTCAACGGTGACGCGGCAGCTCGTGATGCGCGGATGGAACTCCTCGAGCTTGGCCGCCTTCTGCCGGATGTGCGCATCCAGCGCATCGGAGCGGGGCATGTCGCGGAACGTGATCTGGAGGGGAACTTGCAGCGATGCGGTCATTGCCGAATCCTCCGCAACGGAATGGACACTGCTCATATCAACCATAGCGCAACGCGCAAGCCCGTGTTTGACCCTGCTCAACCGGCACCATCGGCGCGCGCGGCACCGCGCCGCATGCGTGTCATCCGAAAGCCGCCCCCAGCGCCTGCACGAACTCGTCGAGCCGCTCCTGCGGAAGATCGTCGATCCCCGCCGCGGCGGCCCGCCCGCCGCCGCCGGGGAAGCGCCGGCACAGCACGTCGGCGCCCGTCGCGTCCGCGACCGGCGCGCGGACGCTGACGGCATAGCCGCCAGCGGCGTTCGCGGTCAACACCGCGTGGGCGAGCCCCGGCCCGGCATTGGCCAGCTCGTTGCCGAAGATGCCGCGCACGCGCCGCGACCACGCCGCATCCGGCAGCACGTACACGCGTGCACGGGCCAGCGCGAGCGCGGGCCGCGTCTGTCGTGCCAGGGCGAGGTCGCGGCACCGCGCGTCGTCGATGGCCGCGAAGGCGGTGTCCGTCGCCATGAAGCGGAACGGGTCGGCGTGACGCAGCAGTGTGCGAAACAGCTCGGCGGGGTGGACGATCGCGTCGTCGACGTCGACACCGTAGGCGTTGTACGTCAGGCAATCGCCGAGATCGCGCAGCGCCGTCACCTGTGGCGCGGCGAGCGCCATTGACGCCGCGAGACGTTCCGCGGCGGCGAGAAGGTTGTCGCCGAACGCAGCCACGACCGCCCATACGCGATGCCGGCCCCCGAGGTGGCGATCGACCAGGATGCCCGTGCACACCGACGCGTCGGGATCGATGTGCGCCTCGAGCGCCGGGTGGACGGGGATCTCGCCGGCGTAGTGGTGATCGAAATACTGGATCGCGACGCCGCGGTCGAGCAGTCGCAGCAGCGCGGCCCGGTTGACCGCGAGCGAAATGTCGAGCACCGTTGCGGTGTCGCCGGGCTCCCCGGCGACGCGATCGAGCAGAGCGAAGTCCCGCTTGGCGCCGGTGACGAGAACGGCGTCGATCGGCGCGGCAAGGCGAAGCTGCAGCAGCGCACCGATGCCGTCCGCGTCGCCGTTGAAAATGTCGAAATGGGTCATGATCACCTTCCGCCGGCCGGCGCCTGCGGGCGCCCGCGCGCGGCGGACCCCGGAGAGCGAAAGCGATGAGCGAGAGCAACCTGAAGGTCTTTGCGCTGAACTCGGGGCGTGCCTACGGCGAGGCGGCGTGCCGGGAACTCGGGATCCCGCTGGCGGCGCACGAGGAAAGGGAATTCGAGGACGGCGAGCACAAGTGCCGGGCGCTCGAGACCGTGCGGGGCCGCGACGTCTACGTCGTCCAGTCGCTGTACGGCGACGCGGAACACAGCGTCGACGACAAGCTGGTGCGCCTGCTGCTGTTCGTCGGCGCGCTGCGCGACGCGTCGGCGGCGCGGGTGACGGTGGTCGCCCCCTATCTCGCGTACTCGCGCAAGGACCAGAAGAGCAAGGTGCGCGATCCGGTGACCACGCGCTACGTCGCGACTTTCTTCGAGGCGGCCGGCGCGGACTGCATGGTCACGATGGACGTGCACAACCTCGCGGCGTTCCAGAACGCCTATCGGTGCCGCACCGAGCACCTCGAGGCCGCGCCGCTGTTCGTCCGGCATCTGGCGCCGCAGCTCGCTGCTGCCGACGTCGCCGTGGTGTCGCCGGATGCGGGCGGGATCAAGCGTGCCGACGCGTTCCGCCAGCGCCTTGCCCGCGCACTGGACCGGCCGATCGGCATGGCTTTCGCCGAAAAGTACCGGAGCGGCGGCGAGCTGCGCGGCGAGGCGCTGATCGGCGACGTCAACGGCAGGATTGCGGTCATCGTCGACGACCTCATCAGCGCGGGCAACACGATCGCCCGCGCCGCCCGCGCCTGTCGTGACGGCGGCGCGACGCGCGTCGTTGCCTGCGCGTCGCACGGCGTGTTCGCGACCGAGGCCAACGCGGTGCTCGCCGGCGCGGGCGTCGACGAGATCCTGGTCACCGACAGCATCCCGCCCTGGCGCATCACCGACGCGCGCGTCGCCGCGATGATCCGGACCGTCGGCACCGCGCCTTTTGTCGCCGAGGCGATCCGCCGGCTGCACGCCGGGACGTCGCTTGCGGATTTCGCCGAAAGCTAGCACGGCCCGCAGGCGTCGATCCGGGCGCGCGCCAAGCGCAGGTATTCGCCGGCGCGGGCGATCCATCTTGCCGGCGCCTGCACGCTCTCGTCGTCGAGGTGCCACGCGGCGATCCGGGCGCGAATGGCCGCGCGGTAGCTCTGGTAGAACGCCACCAGCGCCGTCGGCGGCGCGTCTCCGGTCGCTTCGGCGTACGTCCGGAAGATGCACTCGCGCGTCCACGGCGCGCCCAGGCGTTCGCATTCGAGTGCGAGAAAGGCCAGCTCGTCGACCGGATCGAGCACCCGCAGATCGCGCGAGAACTCGAGGCAATCGATGAACTGGGGGTGCGCATCCATCAGACAGACGTGCTCCGGGCGCAGGTCGCCGTGCCCCTCGACCAGGCGCCCCGCCGTCGCGCGCTCGGCCAGGAGCGGGGCGAGGCGCTCCAGTGTCGCCAGCTGCTGGCGGCAGGTTTCCCCCACCGCGCCGGCGTCGAGTCCGTAGCGCGGCTGCACCAGCTCGCTGCGGTTCTGGCGGATCGCCGCGGCAAACCGCGCGCGGTAATCGTCCGGCGTCAGCGGCACCGCCGGCCCCGCCCGATAGAAGCGCGCCAGCCGCTCGACGACGCGGCGCACGTCGTCCTCGCCCAGCCGGTTGTCGACGATCATCCGGTCGAGCATCCTCTCCGCCGGCAGCCGGCGCATGTGAACGAGCCAGTCGACAACGCGATCGCCGTCGCCTGCGTCGGCGGCGGCCCCGACACGCAGGAATCCGCTCGCATCCAGCATCAGCGGAACCACGTCCAGGTAGACCCCCTCGGACAGCCGGCGGTTCAGCCGCAGCTCCTCGTCGCAGAAGAATTTCCGCAGCGCCGGAGTGCTGAAGTCGAGGTACGACAGGCGCACCGGCTTCTTGAGCTTGTAGGCGCTGGCGTCGAGCAGGAACACCCACGACATGTGCGTCTGGACGCGGAGGACCCCTTCGGTCGGCTCCGGGTACGCGCCGGGCCGCGACAGGAAGGCCACCGTGGCCGCGAGGCCGGGGCCGCGCGCATCCCGGGAGGGGTCACCGGTCGTGGCGGTGATCATGGCGGGATCCCGCGGCTCGGTCGGCGGAGCGGCAGGCGTCCTGCGGCCGTTGCTGCCATGGGGGTCTCGCACCGCTCCCGCGCGTGCGCCATGTGAACTGCTTGGATTGCCGGACTGTCGATCGTAGGCGCACGCGGCGCCCCGCCGTTTGACGCGGGTCAAGCGGCGGCTCGACGGCGGGAGCAGAATGGATTCGAGCAGCGATGGGGCGACTGCGGGGGTGGCGGCGCCCGGCTGCGCGTCGACGAGGCTATCACCGATGCCCGAGAACACTGCGCCGCCGCGGCCGGATAACGAGCAGGTCGCCGCATGGCTCCGCCAGGTCGCGGAGCTTCTCCACGCGCAGGGCGCCAATCCGTTCCGCGTCGGCGCGTACCGGAAGGCGGCCGACAGCGTCGAGCAATATCCCGCCAGCCTGCGCGAGCTGTTCGCGGCCAGGGGCCTGCCGGGACTCGATGAGCTGCCCGGTGTCGGTCCCGGCATCGCGGCGGCCATCGCCGAGATGGTGCAGACCGGGCGCTGGGTCCAGCTGGAGCGGCTGCGCGGCAGCCTCGACCCCGCGCTGCTGTTCCGCACCGTCCCCGGCATCGGCCCGGAGCTGGCGCGGCGCATCCACGACGCGCTCGGCGTCGACACGCTCGAAGCGCTGGAAGCCGCGGCGCACGACGGCAGGCTCGAAGCCGTGCCCGGCGTCGGCGCGCGCCGTACCGCGACCATCCGGGCCGCGCTCGCCGACATCCTCGACCGCTCGCGGCTGCGCCGTCGGCCCCCCGCTGAATCGGCTCACGAGCCGCCGGTCGACGTGCTGCTCGACGTCGATCGCGAATACCTCGAGCGCGCGCGCGCGGGCCGGCTGCCGACGATCGCGCCGCGGCGCTTCAACCCCGCGCACGAGTCTTGGCTGCCGGTGCTGCACACGGCGCGCGGGACCTGGCACTTCACCGCGCTGTTCTCGAACACGGCGAAGGCGCACGAGCTCGAGCGCACGCACGACTGGGTCGTGCTCTATTTCTACGACGACCACCGCGCGGAAAGTCAGCGCACCGTCGTCACCGAGCACCACGGGGCGCTGGCCGGCCGGCGCGTCGTCCGCGGCCGCGAGGCCGAGTGCCGCACGCATTACGAGCATGCAGCGCCGGCGTGAGGGCCGGCGGCCTCCCCGGCCCGTCGTACTCGCAGATCCACGGCGGCGGTGCGGCATCCGGACGCGACCGCGACGTTGACGGCAATCAAGAACCCTCCGACGGGCGCGGCGCAGGATGGATCAAGGGATGGGGTCGTTTGGAGGGGATTTGAAGGAGTCCGCAATGAACAGCAGAATGCAGCCGCCGCCGCACGTCTCCCCCGGCGGTGAATACCATGGCGACCGCGGTTTCGACGCCGGTCGCGACGATCCGTATCACGCGGCAGGCAAGTACCGGCAGCCGACCCGGTGCGTCGATTGCGGCCTCGTGTTTCTTCACGGCCGCTGGACCCGGGGAACTGCGCCGGCCGAGGCCCATGAGGCCACGTGTCCCGCGTGCCACCGCGTCCGCGACAAGCTTCCGGCCGGCACCGTCTCGCTCGAGGGTCCGTTCGTGGCGCTGCACCGGAAGGATCTGCTGGACCTGATTCGCCACGAGGCCGAGCAGGAAGGCCGGGAGCACCCGCTGAACCGCCTGATGGAGGTCCGGGAGGTGGCGGAAACCGTGCACATCACGACGACCGACATCCACCTGCCGAGGCGCATCGGCACGGCGTTGAAGCGCGCCTACGACGGCGACCTCGACGTCAGGTTCGGCGAGGACGAGTACGCGGTTCGCGTGCGCTGGCATCGCTGAGGTGCGACGGTCTGTCGCTGCGGACATGGGCGGCGGCGAACGCGGTGCCCGCCGGCGGACGCGCGTTGCCGCGACCAAACGTCGCCGTTGACCTGCGTCAAGCCGGCCGGCGCGGCCGGGGTTAGGCTGCCTATCCGGGCTTCATCTTCGCCGGGACACCGGCGGCCCGCGGCGGGCAACCTGGAGGTTGGCATGAACGGGCTTACGCGCAGCCAGACCAAGCATCTCGAGCAACTGCTGCAGACACAGCGGCAAGGCTTCCTGTCGCAGGCCGAGGCGGACCTGAAGCTCGTTCACGAGGAGACGCTGGCCGACGTCGGGGGCGATGTGCCGGACACCGGTGACGAGTCGGTCGCGATGGTGATCAGCGACATGAACGAGACGATGGCGAAACGTCATGTCGACGAGATTCGCGCGATCGACGCGGCGCTCGCCCAGATCCGGGAACACAAGTTCGGGGTGTGCTGCGATTGCGGCGAAGACATCGTCTACGCGCGGCTGCAGGCATCGCCGACGGCCACGCGCTGCACCGAGTGCCAGGCTCAGCACGAGCGGACCTACGCTCACGCGAACCGGCCGACGCTCTAGCGGCGCGCCCGACCCGGCCGTCGGGCGCGCGATCCAACGGGGTCCCGCCCGTGCGGGGCGAACGACAGTTCCTCGTGGCACCGTCGCCACCCGGTCGCGCGCGCGACGCGGGAACGGCCCGCCGCTGGCGGTGACCCCTCGCCATGCCGAACGTTCCTGACGACTATTGGACGGCACCCCCGTCTGCTCTTCTGGATGCGCTGGCGGGCTCGCCGTCGGGACTGACCGGCGCCGAGGCGCAACGGCGACTCGTCGAGCACGGGCCCAACCTCGTCGAACGACGCCAGCCCGACAGCGACTGGCGGCTGCTGGCGCGACAACTCGCGTCGCCGCTGGTGCTGCTGCTCGTGTTCGCGACCGGCGTCTCGCTCTTTGCCGGAGGCTGGACCGAGGCGGCCCTGGTGGGCTTCATCGTGGCTACCAGCGTGGCCATTGGCTTCTGGCGCGAGCGTGGTGCGCGCGGTGCGCTCGAGCGGCTCGCCAACCGCCTGGTGCTCAAGACCCGGGTGTTGCGCGACGGCGTCGAGCAGGCGGTGGCGGCGAGCGACGTGGTGCCCGGCGACGTGGTGCTGCTGAACGCGGGCAGCATTGTCCCCGCCGACGCGGTGCTGCTCGAGGCCAACGACTTCTACGCCAGCGAGGCCACGCTTACCGGCGAGAGCTTCCCGGTGGCCAAGCGCGTGGGTCCGGTGCCCGCCGGGTCCCCGCTCAGCCAGCGCACCGGCTGCACGTTCATGGGCACCAGCGTGCGCAGCGGCACGGCCACCGCGCTGGTCGTGCGCACCGGCCGCGATACCGCGTTCGGCGCGATTGCCCACCAGCTTGCGGATGTCCGTCCCGAGACGGAATTCGAGCACGGGCTGAAGCGCTTCGGGTACCTGCTCACCATCGCGATGCTGGCGATCACGCTGTGCCTGTTCGCGGCCAACGTGCTGTTCGGTCGCGGGCCGGCCGATTCGCTGCTCTTTTCGCTGGCACTCGCGGTGGGGCTCGCCCCCGAGCTGCTGCCCACGATCCTGTCGATCAACCTCGCCCATGCCGCGGGGGCGATGGCCGACCGCGGCGTGCTGGTGCGGCGGCTGGACGCGATCGAGAACCTGGGCAGCATGGACCTGCTGTGCACCGACAAGACGGGGACGCTCACCGTCGGGGCGCCGCAGCTGCAAGCGGCGGTGGGCCCCGATGGCAAGCCTTCGGCGGCAGTGCTGGAGGCGGGCGCGGTCAACGCGCACCTGCAGACCGGCCTGCCGTCGCCACTCGACGACTGCCTGGGCGCCGCGTCCCCGTTGCCCGAAGGCACGGAGAAGCTCGGCGAGCTGCCTTACGATTTCGTGCGCAAGCGCCTGTCGGTCGCGGTCCGGCTTCACGGCGAACAGCGGCTCATCACCAAGGGCGCGGTGCCGCAGGTGCTGGCGGCCTGCGCACTCGCGCCCGTGGAGCGCGAGCGGCTGGCGGCGACGCTCGCCGCGTACGCGGACGAGGGTCTGCGGGTCATTGCGGTCGCGGACAAGCCGCTAGCCGGCGACGGTCGCTGGCAGGACGAGCAGGGGTTGCGCTACCTGGGCGCGCTGCTGTTCTCGGATCCGCCCAAGGCCGACGTCGCCGACGCCGTTGCCGCGCTCAAGGCCATGGGCGTGGCGGTGAAGATGGTGACCGGCGACACCGTGGGCGTGGCCCGGCACATCGCCCGCGCGGTCGGGTTGAGGCACGAGCGCGCGCTGACCGGCGCCGATCTCGAGCATCTGAGCGACGAAGCACTGTGGCACGCAGTCGACAAGACCGACGTGTTCGCCGAGGTCGACCCGCACCAGAAGGACCGGATCATCCGCGCGTTCAAGCGGCGCGGCCACGTCGTCGGCTACATGGGCGACGGCATCAACGACGGACCGTCGATGCGCAGCGCGGACGTCGCCATCTCGGTCGAGGGCGCGGCCGATGTCGCGCGCGAGTCGGCCGACTTCGTGCTGCTGGACAAGGACCTGCACGTGCTTCGCCGCGGCGTCGCCGAGGGGCGAACGACGTTCGCCAACACGCTGAAGTACGTGCTCACCACCACCAGCGCCAACCTGGGCAACATGATCAGCATGGCGGTCGCGTCGCTGTTGCTGCCCTTCCTGCCGCTGCTGCCGAGCCAGGTGCTGCTGAACAACCTGCTTTCGGACGTGCCGGCGATGGCGCTGGCCGGCGATGCGGTCGACCCGGAGACCGTGGCGAGGCCAGAGCGATGGGACGTGCGCTTCATCGGCCGCTTCATGCTCGAATTCGGGTTGCTGAGCTCGCTGTTCGACTTCGCGACCTTCGGCGCGCTGCTGTGGCTGTTCGGCGCGGACGCCGCCACGTTCCGGACGGGGTGGTTCTTCGAGTCGCTGCTCACCGAGCTGCTGATCGTGTTCGTCGTGCGCACGCGGCGCACGCTGTGGAAGAGCCGACCGAGCCGCGCGCTGGTGCTGAGCACCGCGGCGGTCATCGCGGTCGCCGTCGCGTTGCCCGCGCTACCCTTCGCGTCGGCCCTGGGCTTCGCGCCGCTCTCGCCGGCGCTGCTGCTGACACTGACCGGCATCGCGCTGGCGTACATCGTCGCCGCGGAGTTTACCAAGCATTGGTTCTATCGGCGCTCGCCAAGGCGCCGGCGCGTCCTGCGGGTCGTCGCGCCGTCGTGAACGCGGACGGCGCGCGCCTGCTCACGAGGGTTCGCGACGAAAGACCCGCAGCTCGTGCGCGTACCAGCCGAGCCGCGCCGAATCGCTGCGGACGAGCCGCATCTTCGATCCGGCCGCTCCCGACTCGACTTCGGCGATCGGCAGATAGTGGATCCACTGGCGGGCAAGCAGCAGGTCGTGGGCGCGGTTTGCCCATGCCGCCCAGGCGGGAGAACGCGCCATGTCCTTGTAGACCAAGAGCCCTGACGGACGCACCATCGCGCACGCCGCCTCCAGAGTTTCGCGCTGCCGCTCCGGCGGCACGTGATGCATCACGTCGATCATCGCCACGGCGTCGAAGGCCTGTCGCGGCCAGCTGGCCGGCTCGCCGGCAACGCGCAGCGAAGCCTGGTCGACGCCGAAGGCGCGGAGTGCGGCGTTGCCGGCGTCGATCGCATCCCGGCGGATGTCGACGCCGATGCCCTCGCGAAGACGTCCGGCACGTGCAAGCAGGTACAGCAACAGCCCGTTGCCGCAGCCGATGTCGAGCACGCTGGATTGCGCGGGGATGGCGTCGACCAGCCGCTCGAACGGGCAGATCCGCGGTCGATGCGCGGTCAGGAAGCGCGGAAGGCCGCGGAAGGCGCGCGAGTATTCCCCTGCCCACGCGAGCATCGCGGCGGGATCGGGTTGGTCAGGCGACGCGGACTGTGTTTCATTGCGGAGCTTCCTTCCAGACGTACGCCATCGCCACCGGATCGGAATAGGCGAATCTCCAGTTCGACTCAGCAGCGCGCCGGTCGAACTGCGTCCGGTGGCTGTCGATCTGCGCGGCAGCCGGCGTGAGAGCGTGCATCACCAGCAGGTCTCCGTCGCGGCCATCCGGAAGGCGGGAAGCGACTTCGTCGTACACCTTCAGCCGCTGCAGTCTTGCGAGCACGTCGTCCCCCAGCAGGTGATACGCGTACCCGGCGATGTGCGGCGCCTGGTTCATGGCGAGCGGCTGGTAAAGGATAATCTGCCCGGGTCCCTGTCCGGCGATGAAGGCCTGGGAGGCTCCATGGAAGTCGTGTCGCAGCCGCGCGACAGGATCGATTTTCCCCAGCAGCGCGAGCGCGGCAAGCGCTGCCGCGACGCCGGACGCGACGACCGCCGCGGGTGGTCGCGGCAGGCAGCAGGCGGCGGCTACGACCGTGGTCGCCGCGAATGCGGCAAGCATCAGTATGGAGGGCGACGCGTAGATTGGCTGATACTTGGTGAGCTGAAAGATGATCTGCACGATGCCGTCGGCGATGAACAGCACGCAGACGGCCGCCACCGGCAACGACAGCGATCGAAGCAGCAGCGCTGCCAGAACGACCAGGCTGGCGCCGACCGCACCGGTCGCGTAGCGCACGCTGCGCAGTTCCTCGAGATAGGTGAGGTTTCCGGGTGCGATGCCGGCCGACCACACCGAAGCGACCCACGCGAGCCAGCCCCCGAAGGCCAGCAGCGCGACCAGCACGATGGCGGAATCGTGGCGACGCCGCCACGCCAGGGCGGCGAACAGCGTGGCCGCCGGCGCAACCATCGCCGCGCGCAACAGCAACATGTTCGGCTGTCCGGCGGCGTCGAGCCCAGACAGCAGCATCCAGGTGCGAACATCGCCCAGGTTGTTCAGGATCGACGTGCCCACGACGTTCGCGGTGCCCGGCAGGGCGATCGGGCCCAGCGACACGGCGAAAGGGTAGACCGGGTTGCCGTGCAACAGGAGGAGCCTGAGGTAGTAATGTCCCGTGCCGACCGTCGCCAGGGCGACGGCCACGATCACCATCACGGCCGAGGCGCGCAGCTCGGTGCGGCTGCGCAAGACGGGAATCGCCACCGCGACGGCGAGCGTGAATACGGCTAGCGCAGGACCGGCGAACTTGACCGTCATGAACGTGACGGCCAACCCCAGGGCGACGCCGGTCCTCCAGCCGGTCGTCCCGGCCTTCAACTGCCCGACCAGCACACCGACCGCGATCAGGAAGCCGGCGTTTGCGATGATGTCGTTCTTGAGCGTCGGAATGCCCGACCCGAAACCCCAGTGCCAGGGCGGAAAGGCGGCGGCCATCAGGATCGAGAGGGCGACGGCACGGGGCAGGTGGACGCGAACCGCGAGCACGTACAGCGCGAGCAGATACAGCAGGAGCGACTGTGCGGACAGCCAGATGTGCAGGTGGCGCGACTCGCCGAGCAGCAGTCCGGGAACGAAACCAGCTTCCCAGAAGCTTACGTAGTTGTAGGCAAAGGCATACGGGGACTGACCGTCGGTCAGCCATCGGATCATCCAGTTGAAGTTGTGCAGCGAATCGATCTCGCCCAGGAGGCGAGGGGCCCGGGCCATCATCACGCCGGCCCCGGTGGCGAGTATCACGACGAGCACCCATTCGCCGAGTCGCCACGGCGGCGAAGCCGATGTCGGCCTGGTCTTGCCGACAAGCGCGGCGCCGACGGCCGCGATCCCCAGCACGCCCGCGGCGGCGCGGAATCCGAGTAAGCGATCGGGGACGAACAGGAGGATCGCGACGGCGACTACGCCGCCGAGATAGAGCTTGGCCGCGAGGACCCAGAGTGCCAGCGACGAAGGTCGGAGCGGATGATCGGAAGGCCATGCGAACAGGACAAGCCGCCAGGCAAGTGTGAACAACGCAGCTTCGTACACCGCAAGCAGCAGGAACGGGCGCAACTCCATGGCTATCGGGTCAGGCTTTGCGGGAGCACGCGCACGCGTCAGGCCGCCGCGAGGAAGGCCAGGCCGACCCCGACCCCGAGCAGCAGGCTAGCCTTGTCGCGGAGCGCGAAATCCACCGGATCGTCGTGCAGCTTGCCCCGCACGGCGAGGAGCCAGATTCGCCCCAGCCACAGGAGCAGCAACGGAGGAATCGTCCACAGCCATTCGGGCCGCGCGTACCGTGCGGCGGGCACGGCGTCCTCGACCAGGTAGAGCACGAACAGCGTCAACGCGGCGAACATTGCGCCCACTCCGAGCGCCAGGAGCGGCGTGCGTCCCGTGCCGCATAGCCGCGGCCGGCAAGCGGCGCCTGATCCACGCCGTACCGCGCGACCTCCGTGTACCGCTTGGCGATGGCGAGCGAAAGGAACAGCGTCGCGGCGAAGCCGAGCAGCCAGGTCGAGTAGGCGCTGCCGATGGTGACGATGCCGATGACGATCCGCAGCACGTACAGCCCGGCGAGCACGACGACGTCGACGATCGGAATCGCCTTGAACGCCAATCCGTAGGCAAGCGTCGTCGCGAGGTAGGCCAGCAGCACCAGCGTGCCGGCGTGCCCCCTCAGGGCGAAGTCCGAGCCCAAGTCCCGCGACGACCAGCATCGCCGCGAATGCCAGGGCAAGGGTCACGGACAGGTCGCCGGCGGCGATGGGGCGGAGGCGTTTCGACGCGTGCCGGCGATCGTGCTCGATGTCGAGCACGTCGTTCACCAGGTAGGCACCCGAGGCGACCAGCGAGAGCGCGATCGCCATGACCAGGCACGCGAGCAGCGTCCCGCCTTCCAGATAGCGGTGCGCGGTCAGCGCGGGGACGAAGACGAGCGCATTCTTCGCCCAGTGGTGCGGGCGCATCGAGCGCCACACGGCGCGCGCGACGGATTGCGCCGGATCGAGCACCGTCACGGGCTTTCCCATCGCGCGCGCCTTGGCCACGACGCGCGGGGAGGCGTTCACGGCAATGACCTGCGCCGACGAACGCCAGACCGGCAGGTCCGCGATCGCGTTGCCCGCGTAGGCGAATCCATCCGGAAACCGGGCGGAAAGTGCGCGCGCCTTCTCCTTCCCGCGCAGGTTCGTCTGCCCGTCGCTGGCGAGGACCGCGTCGAACAGTCCGAAGCGTGCGGCGACCAGCTCGGCGTAGGCGCGGTCGGAGGCGGTCACCAGGACGGTGGGCAGACCCAGGGATCGCCGACGCTGCAGCATCTTCATCAACCCGGGATTGACGGGCGAAAACGCCAGTTCGAGAGAGACGGCCTTTGCGACCTCGGCCTTCAGCGCCGCGCGGCCCGACAGGAACCACCGCAGCAGGCGCAGCACGTTCAACGGGCGTCTGCGGATGAAAGAAACCGCCGCTTCCATCAACAGATCGCCGCGCAGCAGCGTCCCGTCGAGATCAACCGCGAGCGGGAGTGGTGTCGATGCGGGGTCTTCGCTGGCGCTCATCGGGGGCGGTGATGTCGCGGAGGGGAATGCAAGGCGGCAACGGCGGATTGTACTGTTCGCGACGCCGCCTGGCGCCGCCCCGCAACCGAGCCGGGTGCCCGGGCGGCGGACTCAGCGCGCCGCCAGCCGGTAGACGCGCGACTCCCCGTAGCCCTTGGCGAGCGACACCTCGCCGACGTACTCGAGCGCGCAGTCCTGCCGGCCGGAGGCGGCGAGCGTGGCGGCGAACGCCTCGCTGGCGTAGACCGAACCCGGCGGCGTGATCGGCTCGATGCGCGCGGCGCGGGTCACGCTGGACCCGAAGTAATTGTCGCGGCCGATGATCGGGTCGAAGCCGCAGAACGCCGGTCCGGGGGCCGCCGGGAGACGTGGGTCGCGGGGTACGGGCGAAGGTGTGCGTGGGCGCGGGGAATTCGGGGCGGGGCCAGTGTCCATCATTCGGTAAAGCCGGTCAAACGGGGGACGTCCACCTTGTCCCGCCCTGCTGCGCCGGTTAGTCTCGGTGGATGCTGTCGCTGCGCGCGCTCGAGAAACGCTACCCCGGCCCGCGCGAGCGCGTCGTCCTCGCCGGTGTCGACCTCGAGCTCGCCGCGGGCGACTACGTCGCGATCATGGGCGAGTCGGGGGTCGGCAAGTCCACGCTGCTCAACCTGATCGCCGGCCTCGATCGAGCCGACGCCGGTTCGGTGCGGCTGGGCGGCACCGACCTGACGGCGCTCGACGACGACGCGCTGACCGTCCTGCGTCGCGAGCGGCTGGGCTTCGTGTTCCAGGCGTTCCACGTGCTGCCGTACCTGGGCGTCGCGCAGAACGTCGCGCTGCCGCTCGCGCTCCTGGGCGTGCCGGCCGGCGAGCGCGAGCGGCGCGTCGGCGAGATGCTCGCTGCCGTCGGCCTCGACGATCGCGCCGATGCGCTGCCGCGCGAGCTCTCCGGCGGCGAGCTGCAGCGGGTGGCGATCGCGCGGGCGCTGGTGCATCGGCCGCTGCTGGTGCTGGCCGACGAGCCCACCGGCAACCTCGATCCCGAGAGCGCCGCGTCGATCCTGGCGCTGTTGCGGGCGCAGGTGAAGGACCGCGGCGCGGCGGCGATCCTCGTCACCCACTCGCTCGCGGCCGCGCGCACCGCGGACCGCATCCTCGTGCTCGGCCGCGAGGGCCTGCGCGAGCGCGCGGACTGAGCCGCCGATGGCGCGGCGGTCGGTCTCGGACGCCGGCGCGGTGCTGCGCGGCTCGCTGGCGCAGAACCGGGCGCGGGTGCTGGTCGCCGTCCTGGCGATCGCGCTGGGCGTGGCACTCGGCTTCGCGGTCCAGTTGATCAACCAGTCGGCGGTCAACGAGCTGACCCAGGGGGTGCGCACTATCGCCGGCGACGCCGACCTGTCGGTGCGCGGGCCGCGCAGCGGCTTCGACGAGGCGCTGTTCCCGCGGCTCGCCCGCGACGCCGACGTCGCGGTGGCGAGCCCGGTGGTCGAGGCCGATGTCGTCGTCGCCGGGCGCACGGAGACGCTGCGCGTGCTGGGGCTCGATTTGCTTCGCGCCGCGACGATCCAGCCCGCCCTCTTTCCCGACGTGCGCGACGGCCTCGACACGCTGCGCCCCGACGTCGTCTTCCTGTCGCAGGCGGCGGCGCGCTGGCTGGGACTGGACGTCGGGGCAACGCTGGTCGTGGCGGCCGGCCTGGCCGACGTCCCGCTGCGCGTCGCGGGGACGATCGCCGGCGCCGGACAGCAGCGCCTCGCGGTGATGGACATCGCCGGCGCGCAGGCGTCGTTCGACCGGCTCGGCCGACTCACGCGGATCGACCTGCGGGTGCGGCCGGGGGTGTCCGTCGATGCGTTTCGGCAGCGGATCGCGGCCGGCCTGCCGCCGGGAGTGGCGATCGAGCGTCCCGCCGCCGCGCTGGCGGCGAGCGAGAGCATCTCGCGCTCGTATCGGGTCAACCTCAACGTGCTGGCGCTGGTGGCGCTGTTCACCGGCGGCCTGCTGGTGTTCTCGACGCAGGCGCTGGCCGTCGTCCGCCGGCGCTCGCAGTTCGCGCTGCTGCGCGTGCTGGGGGTGACGCGGCGACGGCTGACGGCGCTGGTCGCGCTCGAAGCGGCGCTGATCGGCGTCGCCGGCGGCGCGCTCGGGGTCGCATTGGGCTACGCGATCGCCCGGGCCGCGCTGCGCTTTGCCGGCGGCGACCTCGGCGCGGGATTCTTCCGCGGCGTCGAGCCGACGATCGACGTCGATCCGCTGACGCCGGCGGTCTTTTTTTTGCTCGGCGTGGCCGCCGCGATGCTGGGCGGCACCGCGGCGGCGCGCGAAGCGGGGCGCGCGCCGCCGGCGCGTGCACTGAAGGCGGGCGACGAGGAAAGCGCGCTCGCGGGACTGCGCCCGCCGTGGCGCGGGCTCGCGATCCTCGCCCTCGGCGCAGGCCTGGTCGCGCTGCCTCCGGTCGGCGGCCTGCCGCTGGCCGGCTATGCGGCGATCGCGTGCCTGCTCGTCGGGACGCTGCTGCTGATGCCCTGGCTCGCGATCGCGCTGCTCGCGCGGCTGCCGGTGCCGCAGCGCGCGCCGGCGGCGCTGGCGCTCGCCCAGCTCAGGGGCGCGCCGGGGCAGGTGACGGTGAGCCTCGCGACCGTCGTCGCGAGCGTCAGCCTGGTGGTGTCGATGGCGATCATGGTGACGTCGTTCCGCAGCTCGCTCGACGCCTGGCTGGGGCACGTCCTGCCGGCGGACCTGTACTTCCGCACGCCGGTGTCCGACGTCGCGCGGCTGACCCCGGCGGACCAGGCGCGCGTCGCCGCGTTGCCGGGGATCGCACAGGTCGAGTTCAGCCGCGAGGAGCAGCTGCTGGTCGACCCGGCGCGGCCGCGGCTGGTGCTGCTCGCGCGCCCGATCGCCGAGGCGGACGCGCCGTCGATGCTGGCGCTCGTCGACGCGCCGGCGATCCGGCCGCGCGGGGCGCCGCCTCCCGCGTGGGCCAACGAGGCGGCCGCCGATCTCTACGACTTCACGTCCGGCCGCACCATCGTGCTGCCGATCGCGGGCCGCGAGGTTGCCTTCTTCGTCGCCGGCGTCTATCGCGACTACAGCCGGCCGCAGGGCGCGGTGCAGATCGACCGCGAAACGTTCATCGCGCTGACCGGCGACCGCGCGGCGACCAATGCGGCGATCCGCGTCGAGCCCGGGGTGTCGCCGGAAACGCTGCGCAAGACCATCGAGCGCGAGCTCCCCGGCGGCGCGCGACTCGAGATCGCGCTGCCGGGCGAGATCCGCGCGCTGTCGCTCAAGGCCTTCGACCGGACGTTCGCGGTCACTTATGCGCTGGAGATCGCCGCCGTCGCGATCGGGCTGATGGGGCTGTCCTCCGCGTTCGGCGCGCTGGTGCTCGCGCGGCGGCGCGAGTTCGGCGTGCTGCGGCACCTCGGCATGACGCGCCGGCAGGTCGGATCGATGCTCGCCACCGAGGGCCTGGCGACGGCGGGCCTGGGCGTCGGCGTCGGGCTGGCGCTCGGCGCCGCGATCAGCCTCGTCCTCATCCACGTGGTGAACCGGCAGTCGTTCCACTGGGGGATGGAGCTGGCGCTGCCATGGGGCGGGCTTGCGCTCTTTGCGCTGGCCGTGGTGGCGCTGGCGACGCTGACGGCGGTGGCGAGCGGGCGACGGGCGATGGGCGAGGACGTCGTCCGCGCCGTCAAGGAGGACTGGTGAAGCGCCGTGCGTTCCTCGCGTGGCCGCTGCTGCTCGCCGTCGCGCCGGCGCGCGGGCAGGCGGGCTGGCCCGCGGTGACGCCGGGGCGCCTGCTGTCGTTCCCGCGCGACCACGGCAGCCATCCCGAGTATCGGACCGAGTGGTGGTACGTCACCGGCTGGGTGCGCGACGAGACCGGCGCCGACCTCGGCGTCCAGGTGACGTTCTTCCGCAACCGGCCGAACGTCGCCGAGGACAACCCCAGCGCCTTCGCGGCGCGCCAGCTCGTGTTCGCGCACGCCGCGATCGCCGACCCGGCACGCGGACGGCTGACCCACGACCAGCGCGCGGCGCGCGCGGTGTTCGACCTGGCGGGGGCGGCAACCGGGACGACGCGGGCGTGGATCGGCGACTGGTCGCTCGCGCTGGACGGCGAAACCTACCGCGCGAAGATCGCCGCCCGCGACTTCGCGCTGGACCTGGCGTTTCGCGCGACGCAGCCGCTGCTGATCCAGGGGGACCGGGGCTATTCGCGCAAGGGACCGCTGCCGCAACACGCGAGTTGGTACTACAGCCGGCCGCAGCTTGCCGTCACCGGGTCGGTCGAGGTCGGCGGCAAGGCGCGCGCGGTCACCGGGCGCGCATGGCTCGATCACGAGTGGTCGAGTGAGGTGATGGCGCCGGATGCCGTCGGCTGGGACTGGGTCGGCGCCAACCTCGACGACGGCGGCGCGCTGATGGCGTTCCGGATGCGCGATCGCGCCGGCGGCACCGTCTGGGCCGGCGGGGCATGGCGCCGCACCGACGGCACGACCGACATCCTCGGCCCGGACGCAGTGCGTTTCGAGCCGGGCCGGCGCTGGACCTCGCCGCGCACCGGTGTCGCGTACCCCGTCGAGTTCACGCTGCGCGCGGGCGGCACCGACTACGCGATCACGCCGCTGTTCGACGACCAGGAACTCGACTCGCGCGCGTCGACGGGGACCGTCTACTGGGAAGGCGCGGTCCGCCTGACCGGCGGCGACCGTCCGGCGGGGCGGGGGTACCTCGAGCTCACCGGCTACGGCGCGCCGCTGCGGCTGTGACGCGGGGCGGAGATCACGGGCGGAGATCACGGGCGGAGATCACGGCGGCGGAGATCACGGGCGGAGATCACGGGCGGAGATCACGGGCGGGGACGCGGCGCGACGCGTACCGGCGGCGCGTCGCGCGTGGCGGCCGGAACGCGCTAGACTGGCCGCCTTTCGAGGAGTCCACGCATGACCACGCTGATCGCAGGTCTCGTCCTGTTCCTGGGCGCGCACTCGGTGCGCATCTTCGCCGACCCGTGGCGCAGCGCGCAGATCGCCCGCGCCGGCGCCGGCGCATGGAAGGCGATCTACTCGATCGTTTCGCTCGCCGGCTTCGCGATGATCGTCTGGGGGTACGGGCAGACGCGCCTCGCACCGGTCGACCTGTGGTTCCCGCCCGCATGGAGCCGGCACGCCGCGGCGCTGCTGACGCTGCCCGCGTTCGTGCTGCTTGCGGCCGCGTACGTGCCAGGCACGCGGATCAAGGCCGCCGTCGGCCATCCGATGGTCGCCGGGGTCAAGCTGTGGGCGTTTGCGCACCTGCTGTCAAACGGGCGCCTCGGCGACGTCGTGCTGTTCGGCGCGTTCCTCGCGTGGGCGATCGCCGACTTCATCGCGTCGCGTCGGCGCGACCGCGCCGCCGGCACGCGCTATCCCGTCGGGCCCGTTTCGCGGGACTTGCTGGCGGTGGCGATCGGCGTCGTCGCCTGGGCGGCGTTCGCATTCGCGCTTCACGGCTGGCTGATCGGCGTGCGGCCCTTCGGCTGAGCGCACGCCCGGTGGGCGACGCGGCCGGGCGCAGGGCAGCGCGATCGGCGCCCCGCGGGAAACGGTCGTCGGTCAGCGACCGAACACGCGCAGCGCCAGCGTGAGCACGGCGGAGAGTATCAGCGTCGACATCAGGGGCACCGCGTAGCGGCGACCGTTGCGGACGACGTGGAAGTCGCCGGGCAGGCGGCCGAAGCCCAGCCGGCTGAGCCAGGGCCAGGCCAGGCTCGAGATCACGATCACGACGACGAAGATCACGACCGTGCGCAGCATGGCCCGCTACTTCGTCGTCGTCTTGTTCGCGGCCTTCGCTGCCGGCTTGCGCGCGGTGGGCCCGGTCTTCTTCGCAGCCGTCGGGGCGGCCGTCTTCGCGGTGGTCGTGGCGGCCGTCTTAGTGGCGGCCGTCTTTGCGGCGGGCGCCTTCGGGCCCGCGGCGGTGGCCGCGGGCCGTTTGACCGCCGCCTTCTTCGCCGTCCTGGCCGTCTTCGGGGCCGGGGTTTCCGCGGCCGGCGCCTTCGCCGCCGCCTTCTTCGCGGCGGCCTTGGTGACCTTGGCCGCCTTCTTCGGCGCTTTCCTCGGCGCCTTCTTCGCCGGCGCGCCGCGCCCCGCCTTCGCGTCGACGATCGCGACCGCGTCCTCGAGCGTCAGCGCGTCCTGCTGATCCTTGTCCGGCAGCGTTGCGTTGACCTCGCCGTGCTTCACGTACGGGCCGTAGCGCCCCGAGTACAGCTCGACCGGCTTGCCGTCGCGCGGGTGCTTGCCGAGCACGCGCAGCGCGCCGGCGGCCGCCGGTCGTCCGCGGCCTTTCGCGCCTTCGGGTCGCGGCGCGAACTCGAACCCGATCTTACCGTCGGGCTGGCGCGCGAGGAACGCCGAGAACGGCCGCCGCGTGCGCGCCGACACGAACTGGAGGAGATCGGTCTTGCCCGTCGCCAGCAGCTTCTGCATCTGGGCGCGCTCGACGGGACGCTGCAGGATCGTGCGGCCGGAGCGGAAGTCGCAGGACTTCTCGGGGCCGACGGCCTTTTCGCAGACGTAGGCCTGCGCGGTCTCGAACACGCGCGACGCGCATTTCGGGCACGGGCCCAGCGGCTCCTGCGCCGAGAAGTCGGGCGCCTCGTCGCCGTCGGCGTCGTCGTTGCCGAAGTCGAAGGCGATCTCGTTGGCGTCGTTGAGCTTCAGCGACGCGGTGAACGGGCGCCCCATCTTGCTGCGGAAGCCCTCGAGGGGGCCGATGGTCCGGTCGCGCAGCAGCAGGTCGGCCTCGGCGAGCTCGAGCTGGCGGCCGCCGAGGATCTTCCACATGCCGAAGTCGCAGGACTGGCACTGGAACTTCTTGTAGTTCTCGTGCACCTCCCCGCCGCAGCTGGGGCACGGCGTGGCCAGCGCGCCGAAGTCGCCGGGAATGGTGTCGCTTTCGTAGCCCTTGGCCTGGCCGACGATGTGCTGGGTCATCGCGACGATCTCGCGCATGAACTCCTCGCGGCCGAGCTTGCCGTGCTCCATCTGCGCGAGCTTGAACTCCCACTCGGCGGTGAGCTCGGGCGAGAACAGCTCGGGCACCCCGAGGCCGTGCAGCAGCACCATCAGCGAGAACGCCTTGGCGGTCGGTATCAGTTCCTTGCCCTCGCGCAGCACGTATTTTTCGGCGATCAGGCCCTCGATGATCTGCGCCCGCGTCGCCGGCGTGCCGAGGCCCTTCTCGCGCATCGCCTCGCGCAGCTCCTCGTCGTCGATGAGCTTGCCCGCGCCTTCCATCGCCGACAGCAGCGTCGCTTCGTTGAGGCGCGGCGGCGGCCGCGTGCGGCTGGCCGCGACCTCGACCTTCTCGGTCGCCACCGTCTCTCCCGCCTTGACCCGCGCGAGCGTCGGCTCGTCGCCGGCGGCTTCCTTGCCGTAGACGGCGAGCCAGCCCGGCGCGACGAGCACCTTGCCCTCCGACTTGAACGGCTCGCCGGACACGCGCGTGATCCGCGTCGTGACGGTGAACTCGGCCGGCGGGAAGAACGCGGCGAGGAAGCGCTTGACGACGAAATCGTAGAGCTTGGCCTCGAGCTCGTTCAGGTTCTTCGGCCGCACCAGCGTCGGGATGATCGCGAAGTGGTCGGACACCTTGGCGTTGTCGAAGATGCGCTTGTTCGGGCGCACCCACTTTTCCTTCAGCACGGTGCGCGCGAATCCGCCGTAGGCATTGGACTCGGCCAGCGATTCCATCGTCGCCTTCACCGTGCCGAGGTAGTCCTCGGGCAGCGCGCGCGAGTCGGTCCGCGGGTAGGTCAGCGCCTTGTGCTTCTCGTAGAGCGACTGCGCGAGCGACAGCGTCGTACGCGCCGAGAGCCCGAAGCGGCCGTTGGCCTCGCGCTGGAGGCTGGTGAGGTCGTACAGCAGCGGCGCGCCCTGCGTCGTCGGCTTCGACTCCTCGGTGACGATGCCCGGCTGGCCCGCGCATTTCGCGGCGATCGCCTGCGCCCTCGCCTCCTCCCACAGCCGTTCGGCGCGGGCGTCGGGGTCGTCGTCGTCGCGCTTCTTCCACTGCTCGTCGAACCAGCGGCCCGGGTACTCGCCGCCGCTGCCGCGAAAGGTGCCCAGCACCTCCCAGTAGTCGCGGACGACGAACGCGCGGATCTTCTGCTCGCGCTCGACCAGGATCGCCAGCGTCGGCGTCTGGACGCGCCCGACGGTGGTCAGCTGGAAGCCGCCCGACTTGGAGTTGAACGCGGTCATCGCCCGCGTGCCGTTGATGCCGACGAGCCAGTCGGACTCGGACCGGCAGACGGCCGCGTCGGCGAGCGGCAGCATCTGCTTGTCGCTGCGCAGCGAGGCGAAGCCGTCGCGGATCGCCGACGACGTCATCGACTGCAGCCACAGCCGGCGGATCGGCTTGGTGCTCTTCGCGTACTGGACGATGTAGCGGAAGATCAGCTCGCCCTCGCGGCCCGCGTCGCAGGCGTTGATCAGCGCGTCGACGTCCTTGCGCTTCAGGAGCTTGACCAGCGTCTTCAGCCGGTTCTCGTTCTTCTCGATCGGACGCAGCGCGAAGCGCGTCGGGATCGCGGGCAGGTGCGCGAAGGTCCACTTGCCGCGCTTGACCTCCTCCTCCTCCGGCATGGCGATCTCGAGCAGGTGCCCGACCGCCGACGACAGGACGTAGTCGTCGCTCTCGTAATGGTCGTCGTGCTTCTTGAAGCCGGTCAGCGCCTTCGCGATGTCGGAGGCGACGGAGGGCTTCTCGGCGATGATCAGGGCTTTGGCCATGGGGGTGGGCGATGCGAAGAGCGGCAGATACTAACCGCTGCGCCGCGCGCGCCGCAACCCGACGTTCGGCCTAGAGTTGCGCATGTGCGGCCGCGCGCGCCCGCGCATGCGTGCCCTCGCGCGCGCTCGCACGCGAGGCGCGGCGGTCGCCGTGGCACCCGCCGGGGCCGCCGGCACGGTCCTCGATGCGCCCCGCGCTTCGCACGGCGCCGACGCGCCCGGGGCTGCGGGTTGCCGGCGAGGTTACGGGCCGATGCGCTGCCAGCGGCCGCCGGGGAGCGCCGCGACACGGTCGTCGAGCTCGAGCGCCGACAGCGTCGCCACCAGCGTCGACGCGTCGAGGCCCGTTCGCGACGACAGCGTGTCGACGTCCACAGGGTCGTAGCCCAGTGCGGCGAGCACGGTCCGCGCGGTCGGGTCGACAGGCGCGGCGGGAGCCGCGGAGGCGGCCGCGCCCGCCGGGGCGAGCTTGAGTTCCTCCAGCACGTCCTGCGCCGTCTCGACCAGCTTGGCGCCGTCACGGATCAGCTTGTGGCAGCCCTTGGAGAACGGCGAGTGGATCGAACCCGGGATCGCGAACACTTCGCGCCCCTGCTCCGCCGCCAGTCGCGCGGTGATCAGCGAGCCGGAGCCCAGCGCGGCTTCGACGACGAGCACCCCGCGCGCGAGGCCGCTGATCAGGCGATTGCGACGCGGGAAGTGGTGCTGGCGCGCGGGGGTGCCCGGCGCGAACTCGGACAGGATCAGGCCGTCCTTCGCCAGCGCATGCGCCAGCGCCCGATTGGACGCCGGGTAGACGCGGTCGGGGCCGGTGCCGACGACCGCGATGCTCTTCGCCGCGCCGGCGAGCCCGCCCCGGTGCGCCGCGGCGTCGATGCCCGCGGCGAGGCCGCTGACGATGGTGAGTCCTGCCGACGACAGGGCCAGCGCGAACGCCTCGGCGTCCTCGCACCCCTGCGGTGTCGCGTTGCGGCTGCCGACGACGGCCAGCGCGGGCCGCCCGAGCAGCTCGCGGCGACCGAGGCAGAACAGGATCGGCGGCGGATCGCCGGTCTCGAGCAATTGCGACGGATAGTCGGCGTCGTCCCAGGCCAGGAAGCCGTGGCCGTCCTCGCCCAGCCACGCCAGCGTCGCGGCGAGGCGGTCGGGGTCCGGCCCGGTTTCGAGCGCCGCGGCCGCCGTCGCCGCGACGGTGGCCCGCCGCTGGGCGGGGGTTGCCGCGAGGATCTCCCCGGGCCCGCCGAACGCGCGCAGCAGCTCCACCAGCGGTCGCGGCCCGACGCCGGATAGCGCCAGCGCTGCCCAGCTTTGCGCGCGGGCGTCGACGAGCATCGGCGGAAAGTGGGGGGGGGGGGGCGGGACCCGTGCCGTCGGGCGGCGGCCGCCGGACGCGCCGCGCGACCCGCGGCGCGTCCGGCAACGGGGTCAGGGATTGCGGGCGAAGTCGCCGATGTGCACCGGGTCCGTGGTGTTGAGGACCAGGGCATAGGAGACGCGATCGAATACGCGGAACACGAACATCAGGCCCGAACGCTCGTCGGGGATCTGCAGGTAGGTGTCGCGCTGGAAGAATCGGGTCTGGTCGAGCATCCGGAACATCTGCTCCGGCTCGGTGGACGGGCGCGGATCGCGCAGCGGCGGCACGGTGCGGTAGATCGCGAGCACCGAGCCGACGTCGAGGCCGTCGGCGGAACCCTTGTCGATCGTGACGATCCAGCCGCGGCCGACCTCGATCGAATCGCGGCTGGTGGCGATGATGCGGCCGTTGATCTTCGCCGTCGGCGCGTGCGGCGCGTAGTTGACCAGCGCCTCCGGCGGCGCCGGCACCAGGCGGTCGCCGACCATGATCTCCTCCGTCGCTCCCTGCAGCCGCACGGTCGAGACTTCGCCGAAGCGCTCGACTCGCGCGATGCCGAGGAAGCGCTGCTCCTGGCCGAGGAAGTCGCCGCTGTCCGCCGCGAAGAAGCGACGGCCTTCGCGGTAGACGTACCAGAGGACGCCGTTCGCCTCGGTGAGGCCCGCGACGTAGACGGAGTCGTTCTCGCCGCGGAGTACGCGGGCGTCCTTGCCGGCGATGATCCGCGGAGCGTTGGCCAGGGCGCCGAGGTCGGTGATCAGCGGCCGCGACAGGTAGGCCTCGATGTCACCCGGCGGGATGCTCGGGATGGCCTCGGCGTCCAGCGCCGACGAGCGGACCGTCGGCGACAGCCGCACCGCCGGGCGCTCGAGCGCGAGCCGCGGCTCGCCGCTGCTGCGGTCGAGGACGATCACGTCGCCGGGGTAGATCCGGTGCGGATTCCTGATCTCGTCGCGGTTCATCCGCCAGACGTCGGGCCAGCGCCACGGGTCCTTCAGGAACTTCCCGGCAATGCCCCAGAGGGTGTCCCCTTTTTGCACCTCGTACCGGTCGGGCACCCCGTCCTGGAGGACGGGAGCGTCGGCGGCCGCGGCGGTCGCGCAAAGAACGAGCGCCGCGGCGGCGGCCGCGACGAGGCGTATCGGTGTGCTAAACTTTTGACGCATAAAGCCTCTTCCGGAAGGGGCGGGCCTTGCTATCGTCCTAAACCGCCGCAAAATAAGGGGTTAGCAGGGATTCTGCATCCCGAGTCTGCATTTTGCAAGCTAGCCCGTCCGACACCATGGCGCTGTTGCCGATTCTCGAGTATCCCGACCCCCGGCTGCGCAAGGTCGCCGCCCCGGTGACCGCGTTCACCGCGGACATCCAGAAACTCGTCCGCGACATGGCGGAGACCATGTACGCCGCCCCCGGCATCGGCCTCGCCGCCACCCAGGTCGACGTCCACAAGCGGGTGATCGTCATGGATCTCTCCGAATCCCGAAACGAGCTGCGGGTCTTCATCAACCCCCGGATCGTCGCGGCCGAGGGGGAAGCCGAATGCGAGGAAGGCTGCCTGTCCGTCCCGGGCTACTACGACAAGGTGGTCCGCGCCGCCTCGGTGCGGGTCGAGGCGCAGAACGAGCACGGCGAATCCTTCGTGGTCGAGGCCGACGAACTGCTCGCCGTCTGTCTCCAGCACGAAATGGACCACCTCGACGGCAGGGTCTTCGTCGATCACCTGTCGCCGCTGAAGCGCGCCCGGCTGTCCGCGCGGCTGCGCAAGAAGCAGCGGCTCGCCGGCTGACGCGCCGGGCCGCGTCGCTCCCCATGCGCGTCGGGTTCGCCGGCACGCCGGAATTCGCCGCCACGGCGCTGGCGGCGATCGTCGCGGCGGGGCATTCGGTGCCCCTCGTGCTGACCCGCCCCGACAAGCCGAAGGGCCGCGGCCTGAAGCTCGAGTCCTCGGCCGTCAAGGCGTTTGCGCTCGCGCACGGCCTGCCGCTGCAGCAGCCGTTGACGCTGCGGACCGAAGAGGCGCGCGCGCCGGTGCTCGCGGTCCCGCTCGACGTGCTGGTGGTCGCCGCGTATGGCCTCCTGCTGCCGCCGGAGGTCCTGGCGTGGCCGCGGCACGGCTGCCTCAACATCCACGCATCGCTGCTGCCGCGCTGGCGCGGTGCCGCGCCGATCCAGCGCGCGCTGCTCGCCGGCGACGCCCGGACCGGCGTGACGATCATGCAGATGGACGCAGGGCTGGACACCGGCCCGATGCTCGCGACGGTGCCGATGCCGATCGACGCACGGGAGACCGCCGCGACGCTGCACGACAAGCTCGCTGCGGCCGGCGCCAGGGCCATCGTCGACACGCTGGCGACGCTCGCGGCAGGACTGCCGCTGGCCGTCACGCCGCAGCCGGACGACGGCTCGACGTATGCCGCGAAGATCGAGCGCGCCGAAGCGGCGATCGACTGGCGCGCCGGCGCCGCGGCAATCGACCGCCGGATCCGCGCTTTCGATCCCGCGCCGGGGGCGTTCACCGCCTTCGCCGGCGACCTGGTCAAGCTCTGGCGTGCCGACGCGGCCGTCGGCCGGGGGGGCGCCGCCGGCACCATTGTCGCGGCCGGACCCGAGGGCCTGGTCGTCGCGTGCGGGGAAGGGCTGTTGCGCATCAACGAGTTGCAGCCGGCGGGGGGGCGCCGCATGGACGCCGCCGCCTTCGTGGCCGGCCGGCGTGTTGCGCCGGGACAACACTTCGATGTTTCGGTCGTGCCCACCGCAGCGGCAGGCTGACCGCAGGTTCACGGTCCGCGCCGGGCCAAACGGGGGCGGGTTCAGTGCCCGCCGGAGGAATCGATGCAGGAAGCGCAGAAGCAGGCCGCCCTCGCCGTCCGTCGAGTTCTCGACGGCGCCACGCTGCCGGTCGCGCTGGCGGCGGTCACCGCCGGCGGGGACGACGCCGGCCGCCGCCGGTCGCTGGTGCAGGAGCTGGCCTACGGCACTCTGCGGCATTGGGGGACGCTGGACGCGCTGACCCGGCGACTCGCGGCGAAGCCGTTCACCGATCCCCCGCTGGCGGCGCTGACCGCGGTCGCGCTCTACCAGCTGGGGCACACGCGCGCCCCGCCGTTCGCCGTCGTCGATCGCGCGGTCGCCGCCGCGGGCGAGCTCACCCGTCCGGCGGCCAAGGCGCTGGTAAACGCGCTGCTGCGGCGCTATCTGCGCGAGCGCGAAGCGCTCGATGCCGACGTCCGCGCCGACCCGGTGGCCCGGTACTCTTATCCGCTCTGGTGGATCGAGCGCGTCCGGCGGGACTGGCCGGACGACTGGGAGGCCATTCTCGACGCCGGGAACGCACGGCCGCCGCTGACGGTGCGGGTGAACTCCCGGGTGACGGACCGCGGCACGTGGCTTGCCGCGTGCGCCGCCGCGGGCGTCGTCGCCACCGCGGTCGGCGAGGCGGGGGCCATCGTCGATCCGCCGCGCCCGGTGCCCGAACTGCCCGGCTACGCCGAGGGTGCGTTCTCCGTCCAGGACGCCGCCGCGCAGCTTGCGGCCCCGCTGCTGGATCTCGCCGACGGCCAGCGCGTGCTCGACGCCTGCGCCGCGCCGGGTGGCAAGGCGACCCAGGTGCTGGAGCGGGCCGACGTCGAGCTCGTCGCCCTCGACAGCGATGCGACCCGGCTCAATCGCGTTCGCGAGAACCTGACCCGGCTGCGGCTCGACACGCCCCGGGTGACGGTGCAGGAAGGCGACGCCGGCGCGCCGCGCGGCTGGTGGGACGGGCGGCCGTTCGACCGGATCCTGGCCGACGTTCCGTGCACGGCGTCGGGCGTGGTTCGCCGCCATCCGGACGGCAAGTGGCTGCGGCGCGCCCGGGACGTCGCCGGCTTCGGCGCGCAGCAGGCGCGGCTGCTCGACTCGCTCTGGAACTGCCTCGCCCCGGGGGGCAAGCTCCTCTACGTGACCTGCTCGGTGTTCCGCGACGAGAACGACGCGCAGATCGAGGCCTTCCTGGCGCGAACGCCCGGAGCGTTGCGCGAAACCCTCACCCTGCCGCCCGACGTGCCGCATCGGGGGGGGCAATGCTTGCCTTCGCAAGGAGGTGCGGCCCACAATCAGGATGGGTTTTTCTACGCCCGACTGCGCAAGGCGTGACCGTATCGCCCCGGCGCCCCCGGCGCGGCCAGGTTCGGCGCGGATCGATCGTGCCCGACCATCGGCGATACCGTAACTCCCTCGTTCGTTCACTCCGTCGGAGCGCGCCCCGACCCTTCCGAGCCAGCGCACCGCCCGGCATGCTTCCCTCGCCGTCCTTCCGCCCGATCGTGATTGCCGCCCTGCGCGCCTGCGTCGTCCTGCTGGTGGCGCTCGGCTGCGTCGCGGTGCCCGCGCGCGCCGACGTCATCGGCGTCACGAACGCGGAACTGCGCGTCGAGGAGGACGCGCTCGTCCTCAACGCCGAATTCGATCTCGCGCTCAACGCCACACTCGACGAGGCGCTGCAGAAGGGCATCCCGCTGTATTTCGTCCTCGAATTCGAGCTGACGCGGCCGCGCTGGTACTGGGTGGACGAGAAGGTGCTGACGGCGACCAGCCAGAATCGCGTGGCGTGGCAGGCGCTGACCCAAACGTACCGGATCTCGAGCGGGCTGCTGGCCCAGTCGCTGACCACGGCGGCCGAGGTCGAGCGCTTCCTGTCCCGCGTCACCGCCCGCGAGGTCGGGCGGCGCGACCAGGTCGTTCGCGGCGACCGCTACGTCGCCTCGGTTCGCCTGCGCCTCGACACCAACCAGTTGCCCAAGCCCTTCCAGGTCAACGCCATCGCCTCGCGCGAATGGACGCTCGACTCGGGCTGGCACCGCTGGAACTTCACGCCGTGAGCAGGCTCCTCGGCGGACGCGGCCTGCGCTGGCTGCTGGTCACCCTGGTCGGGCTGGGGGCGATCCTGCTCTTCCTGCTGGCCACCGCCACGGCCAACACCGACCTGTTCGCGGGGCGCTACGACCTGCTGCTGATCGGCAACGGCGTGCTCGTCACGCTGCTGATGCTGCTGGTCGGCTACCAGCTGCTGCGGCTGGTGCGCAGCCTGCGCCGGGGCGTGTTCGGGTCGCGGCTTGCGCTGCGGCTGGTGCTGCTGTTCGCTCTGGTCGCAGTGCTGCCGGGCGCGCTGGTGTACGCCGTGTCGGTCCAGTTCCTGGGCAAGAGCATCGAAAGCTGGTTCGACGTGCGCGTCGACCGTGCGCTCGACGGCGGCCTGAACCTCGGGCGCAATGCCCTCGACTACCTGCAGCGCGAAGCCGGCAACAAGGCCGGGCAGATCGCCGCCACGCTCGGCGAACCGGGCGCGGGAAGCGTCGTGTCGCGGCTGAATCGCGCCGCCGAGCAGGCCGGCGTGTACGAAGCGGCGCTGTTCTCGACCACCGGCGCGGTGCTCGCAGTCGCGGGCGTCGGCGGCTCGACCGGCACGCCGGAGCCGCCCCCGGCGCAGGCGCTGCGGCGGGCGCGGCTGCAGCAGACGTACACGGCGATCGAGCAACCCGCCGGCGGCGGCCTGGTGCTGCGCGTCGTCGTCCCTGTCAACAGCGACGACCGGCTCGAGCCGCTCAAGCTGCTGCAGGTCGTCGAGCCCGTGCCGAAGGCGCTCGCGCTGGAGATGGAAAAGGTGCAGACGGGCGCGCGCGACTATCAGGAGATCTCGTTCACGCGCGGCGCGCTCAAGCGCCTCTACCGGCTGACGCTGACGCTGACGCTGCTGCTCGCGCTGACCTCGGCGCTGGGCCTCGCGGTGCTGTTGTCCGAGCGTTTCGCCGAGCCCCTGGGGGAGCTCGCGGCCGGCACCCGGGCGGTGGCGCAGGGCGACTTTACGCGCCGCATGCAGGTCACGTCGCGCGACGAGCTCGGGGTGCTCACCGAATCGTTCAACACGATGACTGCGCAGCTCGCCGAGGCGCAGCAGAAGACCGAGGAGTCGCGGCGGGCGACGGAAACGACACGCGCCTATCTCGAGAGCATCCTCGGCAACCTGTCGGCCGGCGTGCTTGCGTTCGACGATCGCCTGCGCCTGCGCACCGCCAACGCGAGCGCGGCGGTGATCCTGCAGCAGCCGCTCGCCGAGCTGACCGGCCTGCCGCTGTCCGACTGGGGCGGCAGGCTGCCCGGGCTCGCTCCGTTCGCCGAGCTCGCCGCCGAGGGGTTTCGGGCGAGCCGCGAGGGTCAGTGGCAGAAACAGGTGGAGTTGACGGTGGCGAACCTGACGCGCATCCTGATGCTGCGTGGTTCGCGGTTGCCGGTGACCCCGGTCGCCGGTTACGTCGTCGTTTTTGACGACGTCACCGACCTTGCGCAGGCGCAGCGCGATGCGGCGTGGGCGGAAGTGGCGCGCCGCCTCGCGCATGAAATCAAGAACCCGCTGACCCCGATCCAGTTGTCCGCCGAACGACTGGAACTCAAGCTCGCGCCCAAGCTCGATGCCGCGGACCAGGAGACGCTCAAGCGCGGCTCCCAGACGATCATTGCGCAGGTCGCGGCAATGAAGCACATGGTCGACGACTTCGCCGTCTACGCGCGGCAGCCGCGGCCAGGGACGATGCAGACCGTGGATCTGGCCGCGCTCTTGCTCGACGTACTCGCTCTATACGACAATCTGCGCCCCAACATGAATCTGTCACTCCCCGCCGCCCCGGTCACCGTCCTGGCCGAGCCCACCCGCCTGCGCCAGGTGTTCCACAACCTGCTGCAGAACGCGATCGACGCGCAGGCCGACGTCGCCGAACCGCGCTTCGAGATCTCGCTGGAGCGCCAGGACGGCGACGTCCGCCTGTCGTTCGCCGACGGCGGGCCGGGCTTCGCCGACGAAGTCGCCCAGCGGGCGTTTGAGCCCTACATCACCACCAAGGCCAAGGGCACCGGGCTCGGTCTCGCCATCGTCAAGAAGATCATCGACGAGCATGGCGGGCGCGTCGAGATCGGGCACCGCGACCCCTGCGGCGCCCGCGTGACGCTCGTGCTCCCGGTCTCGCAGGCACCGGCGTGACTCCCCGATGAGCGCCCCGATCCGCGAGATCCTGGTCGTCGACGACGAAGTCGGCATACGCGAGCTCCTGTCGGAGATCCTGCAGGACGAGGGCTATCGCGTCGCGCTCGCGGAGAACGCGACGGCCGCGCGCGCGTACCGCGCCCTGCGGCAGCCGGCGCTGGTCCTGCTCGACATCTGGATGCCCGACACCGACGGCGTGACGCTGCTGCGCGAATGGGCGGCGGCGGGCACGCTGACGATGCCGGTGGTGATGATGTCCGGACACGGCACCATCGAGACCGCCGTCGAGGCGACCCGGATCGGCGCCTTCGACTTCCTCGAGAAGCCGGTCGGGCTGCAGAAGCTGCTGGCCACGGTGTCGCGCGCCCTCAAGACGGCGGCCGCGAAGGAGCCCCGGCGCGTCTCGCTGACCGGCCTCGGCTCCAGCAACGTCGTCCGCGACGCCGAGCGGCGCCTTGAGCAGATCCTCGAGGCGCGCCGTCCGGTGCTGCTGCTGGGCGAGCCGGGCACGGGCCACGACATCACCGCGCGCGCTCTGGCGGTCCCGGGCACCCCGTTCCTGACGCTGGCGTCGGGCGCCCGGCTCGCGGGAAACCCGATGGCGCTGCTCGACGAGGCGCGCGAGGGCACGCTTCATTGCTCCGAGATCGGCCAGTACTCGAGGACCGAGCAGAAGGGGCTCGCCTTCCTGCTGCCGAAGCTCGAGCGCGCAACCGTCACGCTCATCGCCACCAGCGCCGAGCCGCTGGGCAACCTCGCGGCCGAGGGCAAGTTCGACGCGGCGCTGCTCGCGGCGCTGTCCGCGGGGGCGGTCGTGCTGCCGCCGCTGCGCTCCCGTCGCGAGGACATCCCTTCGCTGGTCGAGCGGTGCTGGCAGGACATCGCCGCGACGCAGAAGAACGCGCAGCAGGAGGGCGCCCGTTCGATGGGCACCCTCTCGCCCGCGGCGCTCACGGCGCTGACCAATGCCTACTGGCCGGGCAACCTCGATCACCTGTACAACGTCGTCGCCAATCTCGCGCTGACCGCCGGGCAGTTCGAGCTGACTCCGGACCACGTCCGGCGGCTGCTGGGCGAGGCGGCGGCGATGAACCCGGCGGTCGCGCCCGAGATCACCGCCCGGTTCTTCGAGCTGCCGCTGCGCGAGGCGCGCGAGGCGTTCGAGCGGATCTACTTCGAACAGCTGCTCGGCCGCGAACAGAACAACATGAGTCGCGTCGCCGACAAGGCCGGCCTCGAGCGAACCCACCTCTATCGCAAGCTGAAGCAGCTCAACATCCGCTTCGCGCGCCGCGGAGAGGACCCCGCGGGCGGCAACGGCAGCGGGACCGGGAATGGCTGAGGGCGCGGCCGGCGGGCGCGGCCGCAGCGCGGTGCTGATGCTGGGCGCCGTCGGCGTCGTCTACGGCGACATCGGCACGAGTCCGCTGTACACGATGCGCGAGGTCTTCGGCGGCCACCACGCGCTCGCGTTCACGCCGGAGAACGTCTACGGCCTCCTGTCGGTCATCTTCTGGGCGCTGGTCGTCGTGGTCACGCTCAAGTACGTCGTGCTCATCATGCGCGCCGACAACCGCGGCGAGGGCGGCATCCTGGCCCTGACGGCGCTGGTGTCGCGCGGCACCGAGGGCCAGGCGAAGCTGCGCTGGTGGCTCGTCGGCCTCGGCATCTTCGGATCGGCGATGTTCTTCGGCGACGCGATGATCACGCCCGCGATCTCCGTGCTCTCCGCGGTCGAGGGGATCGAGGTGATCACCCCGCTGCTGCACCCGTTCATCGTGCCGCTGACGCTGGTGATCCTGGTCGGCCTGTTCTGGATACAGAAGCGGGGCACCGGGTCGGTGGGCGCGCTCTTCGGCCCGATCTGCGCTCTGTGGTTCGTCGTGCTGGCGGTGCTGGGGTTGACGCAGATCGTCCAGAACCCCGCGGTGCTGCTGGCGCTCTCGCCGCACTACGCCGTGGTCTTCGTCGGGGACAACCCGACGGCGGCATTCCTGGCGCTCGGCGCGGTCGTGCTCGCGGTGACCGGGACCGAGGCGCTGTACGCCGACATGGGGCACTTCGGCGCGTCGCCGATCCGCCGCGCGTGGCTGGTGTTCGTGATGCCGGCATTGGTGATGAACTACTTCGGGCAGGGCGCGCTGCTGCTGGCCAACCCCGCCGCGATCAAGAACCCGTTTTACCTGCTCGCTCCGCAGTGGGGGCTGCTGCCGCTGGTGATCCTGGCGACCTGCGCGACGGTGATCGCGTCGCAGGCGGTCATATCCGGCGCCTTCTCGCTCACCCGGCAGGCGATCCAGATGGGCTACTGCCCGCGCATCAAGATCATGCACACGTCGCACCAGGAGATCGGCCAGATCTACGTCCCGTTCATCAACTGGACGCTGCTGGTCGCCGTGATCCTGCTCGTGCTCGGATTCCGCAGCTCGAGCAACCTGGCCGGCGCCTACGGAATCGCGGTCACGCTGGCGATGCTGATCGACTCGGTGCTGATCTACTTCGTGATGCGCCGCATCTGGCACTGGTCGCGGGCGGTGTCGCTGGGCATAGCGGTTCCGCTCGCGCTGATCGATTTCGCTTTCCTGGCGTCGAACTCGCTGAAGATTCCCGAAGGCGGCTGGTTCCCGCTGCTGATCGGCGGCGTCGTGTTCACGCTGCTGACGACGTGGAAGCGCGGGCGGCAGGTGCTGATGAAGCGGCTGGCCGAGGATTCGATGCCGCTCGACCTCTTCATCGAGAGCATCGAGGCGAGCCCGCCGCCGCGGGTCGCGGGCACGGCGGTGTTCATGGCGTCGACGCCGGGGCGCGTGCCGCACGCGCTGCTGCACAACCTCAAGCACAACAAGGTGCTGCACGAGCGTGTGGTGTTCCTGACGGTGCACACGCGCGACATCCCCATCGTGCCGCTGGCGGAACGGGTCGAGATCGCCGAGATCGGGACCACGTTCTGGCAGATCCACGCGAACTTCGGGTTCAAGGAAGACCCCGACGTGCCGTCGCTGCTCGACGCCTGCGGTCGCCGCGGCTTCAGCTTCGACATGATGGACACGTCGTTCTTCGTCTCGCGCGAGACGCTGATCGCGACCGTCACCCCGGGCATGGCGCTTTGGCGCGAGCGCCTGTTCGTGTCGATGTCCAGGAACGCCGTCAAGGCGACGGACTTCTTCCGCATTCCGACCAACCGCGTCGTCGAGCTCGGTACGCAGGTCGAGCTCTGACGCGGTCGGGCGCCCCCCGCGCGCTTCCGGAAACGACGACGCCGGCGCTGCGGCCGGCGTCATCCGTGCTTCCGCCTTCGAGACTCAGAACGTGCCGATCGCCGCCTTCATGGTCTTCATGGCCTTGCTTTCAAGCTGGCGAATCCGCTCCGCGGAGATGCCGTACTCGTCGGCAAGCTCCTGCAGCGTCGCAGGTTTCTCCTCGCGCAGCCAGCGGGCCTCGATGATGCGGCGGCTGCGCGCGTCGAGCTTCGCGAGGGCCTGCTTCAGGCCTTCGGTTTGGTTGGCCGCCGACTCCTCGCGCTCGTAGATCTGCGCGGGCTCGTCCTCGGCGTTGGTCAGATACGCGATCGGGCCGAAACTCTCGCCCTCGTCGGACGGGGCCGGGTCCAGCACGATGTCCCCGCCGGTGAGTCGGGTCTCCATCTCCAGGACCTCTTCCGGCTTGACCCCGAGTTCCTTGGCGATCGCGCCGGCTTCCGTCGGGGTCAGCGCCGCCGACCGCGTCTTCATGCTCCGCAAGTTGAAGAACAGCTTGCGCTGCGCCTTGGTCGTCGCGACCTTGACCAGCCGCCAGTTGCGCAGGATGTACTCGTGGATCTCGGCGCGGATCCAGTGCAGCGCGAACGACACGAGCCGGACGCCGCGCTCGGGGTCGAAGCGGCGCACCGCCTTCATGAGCCCGATGTTGCCTTCCTGGATGAGGTCCGCCTGCGGCAGTCCGTAGCCCAGGTAGTTGCGGCTGACGGCGACCACGAGCCGCAGGTGCGAAAGGACGAGCCCCCGCGCGGCCTCGAGGTCGTCGTTTGCCTTCAGCCGTCGCCCGAGGGCGGTTTCCTGTTCGGCGGTGAGCAGCGGGAAACGGTTCACCGCCTGGATGTAGTGATCCAGACTCCCCAGTGAAGCGGGCGTCGGGAAAGCCAGTGCGGTTCCGGTCATCGAAATCTCCTGATCGTTGGCACGGCGGTCACCCCGCCGCTCCGAGAGCCATTTTAGCACTCGGGCGTTGAGAGTGCTAAGAGCCGGCAAAAGTTCCCGAGTGGATTGGTCGGGTAAGCCCGCGCGACCTTGCGCCGGTGGAAGGTCTGCGTGCCCTGTCCGGACTCGGCGGGCCGCGCGTCGGCTCCCGTGGGCGGCGCCATCCACGGTCGGGCGACCGTCCCGGGGTCGGCCGTCCGGCCGATCGCCGACCGGCCAGGCGCCGGGTCAAATGGGGTGATATGGACTGAGCCGAGGTTACGGCATCGGAGGACCGGCGTTCGCCTAAATTCGACCTGACCCCAAAGATAGCCAGGCGCCGAGCCATCCAAGAAATGCGGATGTCAGGACGACAGTGAGCGCTAACTGTGGCGTCATGACCGGAATCGTGGCGCCGGCGCCGAGACCGCTCAGGGTTTCACCCAGCCGCGCGTTGGCGACCCACAGCAGGACGGCGCCGGTGCCGGTCGCGACCACGCCGGCGGCGGCACCCTGCAGCATCCCGAAATAGAGAAACGGCCGGCGCAGCCATCCGGGGGTCGCGCCGACCAGCGAGGCGATCTCGATCTCGTCGCGCCGGGTGAGGACCTGCAGCCTGATGGTGTTGAACGTGACCGCGACGACGGCGATGCCCAGCAGCGCCGCCAGCGCGCCGATCAGCAGCGTGCCGGTTCGCGCGATCGCGTCCAGTCGCTCGACCCAGGCCGCGTCGCCCTGCGCCGAGGCGACGCCCGGCAACCGGGCGAGCTCCGCCTTGAGCGCCCCGAGCGCATCGCGGCTGCGCACTGCGGGCCGCACGACAATCGCGTCGGGCAGCGGATTGCCGGCCAGTCCGGCGAGGAGATCGCGCACCCCCTCGGTCGCTTCGAGTTCGGCGAGCGCCTGCTCGCGGGTGATCGTGCGGACGGACTTGATGCCCGGCCGCGCGCGCAGGCTGCGTTCGAGGGCTTCCCGGGACTTGGCGTCGACGCCGGGAAGGAGGTAGAGCGCGATCTGGGAGTCGGTGTCGAACCGGGCGGCGATCCGCGCCAGCCCGTCGACCACGGCGTACCCGGTGACCGGCAGCACCAGTGCCGCCGCGAGCGCCAGCACCGAGAGCACCGTGGACAGCGGCGCGGCGCGGGCAGTCGCCGCGGCGGCGCGACCGGCCCGCAGATGGTCGCGCAGCCACCGGGTCACGCGGCGGCTCCCGTTGGCACGACGCGCCCGCGGTCGAGGGCGAGCCGACGGCCCGGATGCCGCGCCATCAGCGCCTCGTCGTGCGTGGCGAGCAGAACGGTCACCCCCACCGCGTGGAATGAGTCGAACAGTCCGAGCACGCGGTCGGCGTTGGCGGCGTCGAGGTTCGCCGTCGGCTCGTCGGCAAGCAGCAGCGAAGGCCGCGCGACGACCGCCCGCGCGATGCAGACGCGCTGCTGCTCGCCCCCCGACAGCGACGCGGGCAGTGCCCGTTCGCGGTCCGCCATGCCGACCTTGTCCAGCGCGGCCCGGACCCGCCGCGCCGCCTCGCGCGGCTCGACGCCGGCCACGGCCAGCGGCAGCAGCACGTTGTCGAAGACGCCGCGGTCGGCGAGCAGCCTCGCGTCCTGCAGCACGAGCCCGATGTTCCGGCGCAGGAACGGGACCGAGGCCCGCGGGAGCCCGCCGACGCTCTGCTTGTTCACCAGGACGACGCCGCCGCTCGGCCGCTCGATCGCCGCGATCAGCCGGAACACCGTGCTCTTGCCGGCGCCGGACGCCCCCGTCAGGTAGACGAACTCGCCCGGCTCGACGTCGAAGCTGGCGCCGTCGAGCGCGGGTGGCGTCCCCGCCGCCGTGCCGGGATAGCGTTTGATGACGGACTGGAACCGGATCGAGGCGGCCACGCGGCGCGCAGGAAAGCGGGGGGGGGCCGGACTCAGCCGACCAGCGCGTCGACGAATTCGGCCGCGACGAAGGGCTTGAGGTCGTCGACCTGTTCGCCCACGCCGATGAATTTCAGCGGCACCGGATGCTGCTTGGCGATGGCGGCGACCACGCCGCCCTTGGCACTGCCGTCGAGCTTGGTCAGCACCAGCCCGGTCAACCGCAGCGCGTCGTCGAAGGCCTTCACCTGCGCCAGCGCGTTCTGGCCGGTGTTCGCGTCGAGCACCAGCAGCGTCTCGTGCGGCGCCCCCGGCGCGGCTTTCTCGATCACGCGGCGAACCTTGCGGATCTCGTCCATCAGGTGCAGCTGCGTCGGAAGCCGCCCCGCGGTGTCGGCGAGCACGACGTCGATGCCGCGCGCCTTGGCCGCCGCGATCGCGTCGAACATCACCGCCGCCGGGTCGCCGCCCTGCTGCGAAATGACCGCGACCCCGTTGCGCTCGCCCCACACGGCGAGCTGCTCGCGTGCCGCGGCGCGAAAGGTGTCGCCGGCGGCGAGCAGGACCGAAAGGCCCTGCGCCTGGAAGTGCTTGGCGAGCTTGCCGATCGACGTCGTCTTGCCCGCACCGTTGACGCCGGCGAGCATGATCACGAACGGGCGGGCATCGGAAACGGCCAGCGGCCATTCCAGCGGCGCGAGCAGGTCGGCCAGCGCCGCCTTGAGCAGGGTCCGCGGATCCGCGTCGTCGCCGGCCTTCTTCCAGCGCTGCCTCAGGTCGTCGAGCAGGTGCTGGGTTGCGGGCACGCCGACGTCGGCGGTCAGCAGCGCCGTCTCCAGCGCCTCCAGCGTCTCGTCGTCGAGCGTTCGTCGCGAGAACGCCGACGTCAGGGCTCCCGAGAGCTTCTCGCGCGAGCGGCCCAGGCCGTCGGCGAGCCGTTCGCGCCACGACTTGCGCTCGTCGGCGTCGGACTTGGGCTTGAACAGATCGAACATGGGAACCGAACCAGACCGGGAGGGGTTGAGGAGGCCGCTTGAAGCGCGCATCGCCTCATCCCGCGTTCAACGGCGAGACCCGGCCATGCTGCGCCTATAATTTTACCCTGCCGATCGACCGGGACCGACCCGACCCGGCGCCACCGCCGACATGTGACCATTCGGACAGGTCCCGCCGTCGTGCCGAGGCGGCCCCGCCGCCTGGCCCACGTCCCGGCCCGCCACCCGCCCTTTCCCGCCACCCCGCCTGCCCGATGCCCGCCGCCCCCACCGCCAACCGCGTCCGGATCATCGGCGGCTCGATGCGCGGGCGCGTCATCCGATTCCCGGCGGCACCGGGGCTGCGGCCGACGCCCGACCGCGTTCGCGAGACGTTGTTCAACTGGCTCGGCCAGGACCTCGCGGGCAGGCGCTGCCTCGACCTGTACGCGGGAACCGGGGCGCTGTCGCTCGAAGCGGTGTCGCGCGGCGCCGCGCTCGCCGTCGCGATCGAGCGCCAGCCGGCCCTCGCCCGTGCGCTCGCGGCCAGCGGAGAGACGCTCGGCGCCGCGGCGCTCGAGGTCCATGCCGGCGACGCCAGGGCATGGCTCGACCGGGAAACGCGGCAGTTCGACGTCGTGTTCGCGGATCCGCCGTTTGCCGAGGACCTCTGGCCGTGGCTGCTGCCGCTGTGCGCGGCGCGGCTCGCCCCGGATGGATTCGTCTATGCCGAGGCCGGGCGCCGGCTGGTCCCGCCGCCGTCCCTGATCGCATGGCGTCAGGACAAGGCCGGGCAGGTGCACTATCATCTTTTCCGCCCGGCCGGGTCGGTGCCCTGAACCGCCGGCCGTCCCTCCACCTGCCTCCAACTCCCGTCGCCTCCTTGGCGCCCCACCCATGCTCAAGGTCGTCTATCCCGGCACCTTCGATCCGTTCACGCGGGGCCACGAGGATCTCGTGCGTCGTGCCGCGCGGCTGTTCGCGCGTGTCATCGTCGGCGTGGCCGACAGCGAGACCAAGCGGCCGTTCTTCACCGCGGCGGAGCGGGTGGAAATGGCGCAGGAGGTGCTCGCCGACCTGCCCAACGTCGAGGTCGTGCGCTTCTCCTCGCTGCTGATGGACTTCGTCCACGCGCACGACGCCCGGGTGATCCTGCGCGGATTGCGCGCGGTCTCGGACTTCGAGTACGAGTTCCAGATGGCCGGGATGAACCGCAACCTGTATCCGGAGGTCGAAACGCTGTTCCTCACCCCTTCGGAGCAGTACATGTTCGTCTCGGCGACCATCGTCCGCGAGATCGCGCGCTTCGGTGGCGACGTCTCCCAGTTCGTCCACCCGATCGTCAACGCGCGGCTCAAGGCGCGCGTCGCCGCGCTTGGCCCCGGCGGACCGGCGGACCACTAGGGGACGACGATGGCGCTGATGATCACCGACGAGTGCATCAACTGCGATGTCTGCGAGCCGGAGTGCCCGAACGGAGCGATCTCGCAGGGACCCGAGATCTACGTGATCGATCCGGCCAAATGCACCGAGTGCGTCGGCCACTTCGACACGCCGCAGTGCATCGAGGTCTGCCCCGTCGACTGCATTCCGGTCAACCCGGACCACGTCGAATCGAAGGACGCCCTCCGGCGGAAGTACGACGGCCTGATGGCCGCCGCCAAGGCCTGACGGCCGGCGTCAGCCGTTCGCGGCAGCGGGCAGCCCGTCGGGTGCGTCGACGACCGCGTCGATCGCGGCGACCTCGAGCTCGAGCGCCCTCACGGTCGCCACCAGCGCTTCCTCGGCCTGCTCGAGCTCGCCGACGCGGTCCTCGAGCTCGCCGCTCGCGCGGTGGATGCGCTTGACGCTGTCCAGGCGGCGGCGCAGCTGGATGTGGTGCTCGCGCACCTGCGTCTCGAGCGGGCTCATCACCGCCTTCAGCCAGCTGTCGACGTCGCGGTTGGCGATGTCGTAGAGGTGCTTGACCCGCGACGCGATCGTCTCGAAGAACCGGTGCATCAGCGCGAACTTGGCCTTGCTGACCATGTTCCACAGCGTGTTGAAGTGCTGGTTGTAGGCGCGCTCGAGGCGGTCGATCTCCTTCTGGTACTTCAGCATCGAGAACTGCGGCGGCACGTAGCGCTCGATGTTCTGTTCCATGGCAAAGCGCGTGTACATCGCCTGCATCATGTCGTGGATCTCGGCGGAAGTGCGCGCGGCATGCTCGAAATCGCCGCGGATCGAGCCGAAGAAGTCGCCCATCGCGCCGCGGACGCCGCGGGTGAACGGCGACGCCTCGATCGCCTTGCGCGTGCGGCTGGCGTTGGCGCGCAGCGCCTCCAGCCCGATGACGTCGAACAGCTCGTTGGTATGCTGCGTGAACACCGTCCGCAGCGCGGTGTATCGCTGCATCCCGCGCTCGAAGAGATCCTTCTCGTCGCGGATGCGATCCATCATGTGCTCGACGACGTCCTGGTTCTTGCCGCGCAGCGCGCGCAGCTCGGCGAGCTGCTCGGCGATGCCGCCGCGCCGCGCATCCAGCAGGCTCTTCACGCCACCGACCATCGAGCGGATCTCGGACTGCGTCGCGGAGCCGACGATGTCGCGCTTGGCGGGGATCAGCTTGCGCGACAGTGCGTCCTCGAGCGTGGGGACGCGGCTCTTGGCCAGCAGCGCGTCGTCGCCGTTCACCTTCGCCGTCAGCCCCTTCTGGGCGGATACGGCGAAGACCTGCGACGGCGGGACGTCCAGCAGCTGCGCGCTGCTGCGCACCTGGCGCTCGATCTCGGCGTCGATGTCACGCTGGGTCTTGAGATCGTCCCACAGGCCGTCGATCTTGTTGAGGATGACGATGCGCCCGGCCTTCTGTGCCGGGTCGGCGCCGGCAAGGTGCTGGTTCCAGACCTCGAGGTCCGTCTTGGTCACCCCCGCATCGGCGGCCAGGATGAACAGCACCGCGTGCGCGTTCGGCAGCAGGTTGAGAGTCAGCTCCGGTTCGGTGCCGATGGCGTTGAGACCCGGCGTGTCGAGGATCACCAGCCCCTGCTGCAGCAGCGGGTGCGGGAAGTTGATGATCGCGTGGCGCCAGCATGGAATGTCGACGGCGCCTTCGTCGGCGGTCTCCAGCGACGCGAGGATGTCCTCGTCGTCGTAGAGTCCGTACTTCCGCGCCAGCGTCACCGGCACCCGCTTGACCTGCGACACGCGGGAAAGCGCCTCGCTCATCCGCTCGGCCGACGACAGGTCGAGCGGCAGCGTCAGCCACTCGTCGGCGTAATTCTTGAATTCCGCGACCGTCGCGTCCTTGAGCCGCGTCTCGATCGGAAGCAGCCGGATCGAAGGCGCGCGCGTGCCGTCGTAGAGCAGCTCGGTCGGGCACATCGTCGTCCGTCCGGCCGACGAGGGCAGCAGGCGGGCGCCGAAGTCGGCGAAGAAGATGGCGTTGATGAGTTCCGACTTGCCGCGCGAGAACTCGGCGACGAACGCGACGACGAGCTTGTCCTGGTGCAGCCGTTCCAGCAGCTGCTGAACCTTGAGGTCGGTCTGGGCGTCGGCCAGGTCCTGCTGGGCCAGCCATTCGTGCAGCGCCGATATGGCGGCCGACAGGCGGCGCCGCCAGTCGCTGTAGGCCTCGAAGCGGGCCGCGAGTTCGCGCGATTGGACCATGGGCTCTCCCTGACGGGGCGTCGTTGTTCCGGCTTCGGACTGGGTTGGAGAATCTATCACAGCATTGTGAAGCACAACTCGTGCCGACCCCGACCCCGACCCCGACCCCGCCGCGACCCCGACCCCGACCCCGGGCCCGGCCCCGCGCTCGAGCCACCGCAGCCGCAGGCCTTCCGCCCCGTCCGTCCGCCGCCGGGCCGCAGGGGCGTCGGCGCAGGAAGCCCCCGGGAATTGGCGTGGACGTCAGCGCTGGCAGGTCGGGCACCAGGTCGTCGCCCGGCCCCCGAGTTGCCGCGACTTGAGCGCCGTGCCGCAGACGCGGCACGGCAGCCCTTCCCTGCCGTAGACGTAATAGTCGAGCTGGAAGTAGCCCGGCTCGCCGCGGCTGTCCACGTAGTCCCGCAGCGTCGACCCGCCCTTGGCGATCGCTTCGCTCAGCGTCTGCCGGACGACGTCGACGAGGCGCGCGAGTCGCGGCCGGGTCATCCGGCGCGCGGCAATCGTCGGCCGGATTCCCGCGCGGAACAGCGCTTCGTTCGCGTAGATGTTCCCGACCCCGACGACGAGATGGTTGTCCATCAGCGCAAGCTTGATCGCGGCGCTCCGCCGCCGGGTCTCGCGGTGCAGGTAGGTCGCGTCGAACGCGGGGTCGAAGGGCTCCGGTCCGAGCGCCGCGAGCAGCGGGTGAACTCCCGCGCCCGCAGGCAGCCACAGCATCGCACCGAACCGGCGCGGGTCGTGGTAGCGCAGCGTCGTGCCGTCGTCGAGCACGAGGTCGACGTGGTCGTGCCGCCGGCGCGGCGGCGGCGCGGTGAACACGCGCAGGCTGCCCGTCATGCCGAGATGGACGAGCAGCGTGTCGCCGCCCAGGCGAAACAGCAGGTACTTGCTGCGCCGGTCGACGGTGTCGATGGTGCGTCCGGCGATGAGCGCCGGCAGCTGGCGGGGAACCGGCCACCGCAATCGGTGGTCGTAGATGTGCAGTGCCTTGACGCGGCGGTTCGCGACGTGCGGCAGCACGCCTCGGCGCGTGGTTTCGACTTCGGGGAGTTCGGGCATCGCGAAGGAAGCGTTCCGGGCCCGTTCATTCGGTGCGCCGAGCAGGCGGTTTGTTGCGCCGCCGAATATACCCTAACATCACCCGGTCGCCCGTCTCGCGGGCCCGCAAGGCGCAGGAAATCCACCATGGCCGCGTACCCGCTGTTCCGACTCGCCTGCCGCGTCATCCCTGCGGCGATCGCCGCCGCGTGGGCGCTCGGTCCGATGACGGCGGCCGCGCAGCAGTCCCCGGCGGGGGTGGGCCAGTCGGCCGGCACCGCGGCCGACCGCGGACTGTCCGCCGAGCTCATGTACCGCCTGCTCGTCGGCGACATCGCGCTCCAGCGCGGCGACGGCAATATCGCCGCGCGTGCCTACCTCGAAGCGGCGCGCGACACCCGCGATCCGGCGCTTGCCCGTCGCGCGACCGAGATAGCGCTGTCGACGCGCCAGCGCGCGACGGCGCTGCAGGCTGCGCGCCTGTGGGCCGAGCTCGAACCCGGGTCCGAGCGCGCGAACCAGCTGGTGACGTCGCTGGCGTCCGGCACCGCAGGCCGCGCCGAGATGGCGGACGACACGGCGGAACTGCGTTCGCGGCTCGAACGCGCGCTGGCCGAGGCCGCGACGTCGGGGGCCTCGATCGGCGACGCTTTCCTGCAGCTCAACCGGCTGCTCGCGCCGGAGCCGGACCGCATGCAGACCTGGCGGCTGATCCGGGCGCTGGCCGAGCCCTACCCCAACCTGCCGGAGGCGCATTTCGCCGTCGCGCTCGCCGCCTACAACACCGGGCTCAACGAAATCTCCGTCGCCGCGAGCGCGGCCGCGTCGGTCAATCGCGCCCTCGAGCTCAAGCCCGGCTGGGAGCGCGCGGTGCTGCTGAAGGCCGAGATCCTGAACAAGCGCTCGCCGGCCGAGGCGATTGCATGGCTCGGCGACTTCCTCAAGGCCAACCCCGGCTCGAGGCCGGCCACCGGCGCGCTGGCGCAGCTCTACGTCGAGCAGAAGCGCTACGCCGAGGCGCGCGCCCTGTTCGACCGGCTCGTCACCGCAGAACCGACGAACGAGGACTTCCGCTTCGGCGCGGCGGTGCTCGCCGTGCAGATGAAGGACTGGGCGTCGGCCGAAGCGCAGTTCGAGGCGCTGAAACGCGACGGCTATGGCGAGAACGGGTCGGTCGAGCTCTATCTCGCCCAGATCGCCGAGGAGACCGGCCGGTACGACGTCGCCATCGAGCGCTACAAGGCCGTTCCCGAGGGCGAACGCGGCTGGCTCGCGCGGCTGCGCGTTGCCGCGATGATGGGCAAGCAGGGCCGTGTCGCGGAAGCGCGCCGGTATCTCGACGACCTGCCTGCGGTCACCGTCGAGCAGCGCGTCCAGGTCCGGCAGGCCGAGGCTCAGCTGCTGCGCGACGCCAACGACAACGCGGCTGCGTACGCCGTGCTGACGCGCGCGCTTGCCGCGCAGCCGGACGATCCCGATCTGCTCTACGACGCCGCGATGGTCGCCGAGAAGATCGATCGCGTCGACGAGGCGATCAAGGGCCTGACGCGGCTGCTCGAGCTGCAGCCGGAGAATGCGCAGGCGATGAACGCGCTCGGCTACACGCTGGTCGATCGCACGCCGCGGGTCGAGGAGGGCTTCAAGCTGGTCGAGCGCGCGCACGCGCTGTCGCCGCAGGACCCGTTCATCCTCGACAGCCTGGGCTGGGCCTACTTCCGGCTGGGCAAGCTCGACGACGCCGAGAAGCACCTGCGGCAGGCGATGGAAATCCGGCCCGACCCCGAAATCGCCGCGCACCTGGGCGAAGTGCTGTGGGCGAAAGGCGAGCGCGACCGCGCGACCGAAATCTGGCAATCGCAGCTCAAGGCCACGCCCGACCATCCGGTGTTGCTCGAGACCGTGCGCCGCCACAAGCCGTGACCGCGGTCGCGGCCGCCGCGCGGCATCCCCTGCGCCGGCCGGGTTCGCGCAACCGTCGGGCAGTCACGGTCGTCGCGACCCTCTCGACCGTGCTGCTCGCGGCCTGCGCCACCCCGGCGCCCTCCCCCCTCCCCCTCGCCGCCCCGCCGGCGGCCGATGCACCGTTCGATCTCTCGGCGCGGGTCGCCGCGCGGCGCGGCGACGACTCCGTGGCGGCCAGCGTCGCGTGGAGGCATGCGCCGCCACGCGACCAGCTGACGATCTCGTCGCCGTTCGGCCAGGCGCTGGCGGAGCTCGACGGCGAGGAGGGTTCGGTGCGGCTGACGAAGGCCGACGGCACGGTCGCCGTCGCCTCTGACTGGCCGACGTTGACCGAGCGCGCGCTCGGCGTCCCGCTGCCGGTTGCCGGGATGGCGTGGTGGATTCGCGGCTGGCCCCGGCCGGACCGGGCGCATACAGTCGAGCGCGACGCGGCGGGCCGCGCGACGGTGCTGCGGCAGGACGGCTGGGAGGTCGTCTACGGCTACGGCGCCGCCGCCGGCGAGGACGTGCGCCCGTCGCGCGTGACGCTCGCGTACCCGGGATTCGACGTGCGCATCGTCGTCGACGCATGGCGATGAACGCGGCGTCGCGCGCGCCCGCAACGTTGACGGTGCCGGCGCCGGCCAAGATCAATCTGTTCCTGCACGTCACCGGCCGGCGCGCGGACGGCTATCACACGCTCGAATCGCTGATGGTGCTGCTCGATCACGGCGACACCGTGTCACTCGTTCGTCGCGACGACGGCAGGATCGCGCGCGCCCGCGAGCTTCCGGGCATCCCGGCCGAGACGGATCTCGCGGTGCGGGCCGCGCGCGCCCTGAAGGAGGCGACGGGGACGCCGTTCGGGGTCGACCTCGACCTCGTCAAGCGGATCCCGCAGGGCGGCGGCCTGGGGGGCGGCAGTTCCGACGCGGCGTCGGTGCTGCTGGCGCTCAACCGGATGTGGGGGCTCGACCTGCCGCGCGAGCGGCTGCAGGCGATCGGCGCGACGCTGGGCGCCGACGTCCCGTTCTTCGTCTTCGGCGCGCCGGCGCTCGCGCGCGGCGTCGGCGACCGACTGACCGCGATGACGGTTCCGCAGCGGTTCGTGGCGGTGGCCGTGCCGCCGGTTGCGGTGCCGACCGCGGCTGTCTTCGCCGCGCCTGAATTGACACGAAATGCGCGGTCGGCGAAAATGGAAGTCTTTTCCGAGGCTTATGGCCGGAATGACCTCGCCGCGGTCGCCGTGGCGCGCTTTCCGGCCGTGGCCGAGGCGTTGCGCGCCCTTTCCCGTGTCGCCGTCGGGCCGGTCGGGGCGCGGATGACCGGTTCCGGGGGTTGCGTTTACGCGCTGTTCGACACGGGCGAAGCCGCCCGCGCCGCGCTGTCGGCGTTGCCCGCGGGCACGCGGGGCTTCGTCGGCAGGACGCTGGCGCGGCATCCGCTCGCCGGCTTCGCGTGACGCGCGTCGTCGTTTCGGGAACGTGGGATCGGCACCACCACGCAGCACCAGGTTCTGAGCAGCATCACCGTGTGGAATCCAACGCGTCGCCGCACGCAGTCGAGCGCGGAGACGGTCCAGTTTTTCCGCTGGGGAGTCGCCAAGTTGGTTAAGGCACCGGATTTTGATTCCGGCATTCGAAGGTTCGAATCCTTCCTCCCCAGCCATTCGCTGCACGAACAGGCGGTTGCTCGCATCGGCGCCGCCCGCCCGTCCGCACCGTTTGCGAGCTAGCCTCCCCCGCCATGGCCTTCGAACGGATGCGCATCTTCACCGGCAACGCCAATCCCAAGCTGGCAGAGTCGGTGTGCCGTCACCTCAACATCAGCCTCGGTCGCGCCGTCGTCGGTCGCTTTTCCGACGGCGAGGTGATGGTCGAACTGCTCGAGAACGTGCGCGGCCGCGACGTGTTCGTCCTGCAGTCGACGTGCGCGCCGACCAATGACAACCTGATGGAAATCATGGTGATGGTCGACGCCCTGAAGCGCGCGTCGGCGGCCCGCATCACCGCCTGCATCCCGTACTTCGGCTACGCCCGGCAGGACCGCCGGCCGCGCTCGGCGCGGGTGCCGATCACCGCGAAGGTCATCGCCGACATGCTGACGTCGGTGGGTGTCCAGCGCGTGATGGTGATGGACCTGCACGCCGACCAGATCCAGGGCTTCTTCAACATCCCGGTCGACAACATCTACGCGACGCCGATCCTCCTCGGCGACCTGTGGAAGCAGAACTACGACAACCTGCTCGTGGTCTCCCCGGACGTCGGCGGGGTCGTGCGGGCCCGGGCGATCGCCAAGCGCCTCGACTCCGAGCTCGCGATCATCGACAAGCGCCGCCCGCGCGCGAACGTCTCCGAGGTGATGAACATCATCGGCGACGTGTCGGGGCGCACCTGCGTGATCATGGACGACATCGTCGACACCGCGAACACGCTGTGCAAGGCGGCGTCCGCACTCAAGGAACACGGTGCGGTGAAGGTCATCGCGTACTGCACGCACCCGGTGCTCTCCGGCGGCGCCGTCGCGCGGATCGCCGAGAGCGAACTCGACGAGATCGTCGTCACCGACACCATCCCGCTGACGCCCGAGGCCAAGGCCTGCGACCGGATCCGTCAGCTGTCCTGCGCGCAGCTCCTCGCCGAGACGATGACGCGCGTCTCCAACGAGGAGTCGGTCTCCTCGCTGTTCACCGAGTAGCGCCGCCTGCGGGCGGCCCCGGAACCTAGCGCCGCCTGCGGGCGGCCCTGGAACCGGCGCGGCCGGTCCCGCGGCGGAGCGCCGGTTCGCCCGCAGGCGCCCGCGGCCCGCGCCGGTTCCCGCGCGGGTGCCCTCCGGGGGTTGGCGGGCGATCCAGGTTTCGGGTTATAATTCAAGGCTTTCCCCGGCCGCCCCCTGCGGTCGGGCTGTCGCCAACCGCGGACGACCTGTCCGGCCCGCCCCGATGCCCGCATCGGTGCGGGGCCCGCGAAGGGAAGGCCGCAGACACGAGGAGTCGCACCATGCACTTTGAATTCACCGCATTCCCCCGAACGACCGAAGGCCGGGGCGCCAGCCGCCGGATGCGTCGCACGGGCAAGGCCCCCGGCATCGTCTACGGCGGCGCCGTCGCGCCGCAGCCGATCGAGCTCGACCACAACGCGCTGTTCCACGCGCTGCGCAACGAGGCGTTCCACGCGTCGATCCTGACGATGAAGCTCGACGGCGCTGCGACCAAGGTGCTGCTGCGCGACGTCCAGATGCATCCGTTCAAGAACGAGATCCTGCACGTCGACTTCCAGCGCATCGACGAGAACAAGAAGATCCAGATGAAGGTGCCGCTCCACTTCGTCAACGCCGAGGAGTCGCCGGCGGTCAAGCTCTCCGGCGCCATCGTCAGCCACATCGCCACCGAACTCGCGATCAGCTGCCTGCCGAAGGACCTGCCGGAGTTCATCGAAGTCGACCTGTCGACGCTCGAGGCCGGCAAGTCGATCCACGTCTCGCAGGTCAAGCTGCCGGCCGGCGTGACGCCGCTGACCCACGGCAAGGATCCGGTAGTCGCGCTGGGCATGATCCCGAAGGCGCACGCCGAGGTCGAGGAAACCGCGGCCACCGCCGAGGCCGCCCCGGCGGCGGAAGCCAAGCCCGCCGAAGCCAAGGCCGCCGACAAGAAGGAAGGCGGCAAGGACGACAAGAAGAAGTAAGCCTTCGCCGGCGTCTCCCGGCGCGAAGGCCCGCCCCTTTTCCGGCGGGCCTTTTTGTTGCGCCGGGCGACGCGGCGGCAGACGAACATGCCGACCCCACCGCGACTCGTCGTCGGCCTCGGCAATCCGGGGCGCGAGTATTCCGCCACCCGGCACAACGCCGGCTGGTGGTACGTCGACGCGCTCGCGGGGCGGCTCGGTGTCGGCTTTGCGCGCGAGGCGAAGTTCCACGGCGATATCGCCAAGGCCGGCGCCGATCTGCGGCTGGTCAAGCCGGCGACGTTCATGAACCTGTCGGGCCGTACCGTCGCCGCGCTGGTGCGGTTCTACTCGATCGAGCCGGCCGCGATCCTGGTCGTCCACGACGAGCTCGACCTGCAGCCCGGCGAGGTCAAGCTCAAGTTCGGCGGCGGCGTCGCCGGGCACAACGGCCTTCGCGACGTCCGCGCGCAGACGGGGACCGCCGATTTCTGGCGGCTGCGCCTGGGCATCGGCCACCCGCGCGATTCGGCGGTTCCGCAGCAGGACGTCGCCGATTACGTGCTGCAGCCGCCGCGCTCCGACGAGCGGAGCTCGCTCGAGGGCGCGCTGGACCGGGCGCTCGACGCCTGGCCCGACCTCGCCGCGGGCGAGTACGAGCGGGCGATGCTGGCACTCCACACGAAAGCGAAACCATGAGTCTCAAATGCGGCATCGTCGGCCTGCCCAACGTCGGCAAGTCGACCCTCTTCAACGCGCTGACCAAGGCGGGCATCGCCGCCGAGAATTACCCGTTCTGCACGATCGAGCCCAACGTCGGCATCGTCGAGGTGCCCGATCCGCGGCTCGCAGCGCTCGCCGCGATCGCGAAGCCCGAGCGGGTGATGCCGGCGACGGTCGAGTTCGTCGACATCGCGGGCCTCGTCGCCGGCGCGTCGAAGGGCGAGGGCCTGGGCAACCAGTTCCTCGCCAACATCCGCGAGACCGACGCGATCGCGCACGTCGTCCGCTGCTTCGTCGACGAGAACGTCGTGCACGTCGCGGGCAAGGTCGATCCGGTGTCCGACATCGAGACCATCAACACCGAGCTCGCGCTGGCCGACCTCGCGGCCGTCGACAAGCAGCTGTCGAAGTACCAGAAGGTCGCGCGTTCCGGCGGCGACAAGGAGGCGCAGCGGATCGTCGCCGCGCTGGAGAAGGTGCAGGTCGTGCTCGACCAGGGGCGGCCCGCCCGCACCGCGGACCTCTACGCCGAGGAGAAGGACGTGCTGAAGCCGTTCTTCCTGCTCACGATGAAGCCAACGATGTACGTCGCCAACGTCGCCGAGCACGGATTCCACGACAATCCGATGCTGGCGGCGGTCGAGAAGCACGCGGCGGCCGAGGGCGCCCCGGTGGTCGCGGTCAGCGCGGCGCTGGAATCCGAGATCGGCGATCTCGACGGCGACGACAAGGCGGTGTTCCTCGCCGACCTGGGCCTGGACGAGCCGGGCCTCGACCGCGTCATCCACGCCGGCTACCGGCTGCTGGGCCTGCAGACGTACTTCACCGTCGGGCCGAAGGAGGTCCGCGCGTGGACCATTCACGTCGGGGACACGGCGCCGCAGGCGGCCGGCGTCATCCACACCGACTTCGAAAAGGGCTTCATCCGCGCCGAGGTGACGGCGTACGCGGACTTCATCGCCTGCAAGGGCGAGCACGGCGCGAAGGAGGCGGGCAAGATGCGGCTGGAGGGCAAGGAGTACGTGATGCACGACGGGGACGTCGTGCATTTCAGGTTCAACGTCTGAGCGGATCCGGGACCCCGGCGTCGCGGCGGTCCCTCGCAACGGCACGGCGGAGCGGGTGATGGCAAGGCTGAAGTTCACCAAGATGCACGGGCTCGGCAACGATTTCGTCGTGTTCGACGGCATCGCGCAGACGGTCGCGCTGACACCCGCGGAGCTGCGCGCGCTGGCCGACCGCCACTTCGGCGTCGGCTGCGACCAGGTGCTCGTCGTCGAGCGGCCGACGCGTCCGGACGCCGACTTCCGCTACCGGATCTACAACGCCGACGGCGGCGAGGTCGAGCAGTGCGGCAACGGCGCGCGCTGCTTCGTCAAGTTCGTCCGCGACCGCGGCCTGACGACCCGGCGCGCGATCCGCGTCGAGACGGCCGGCGGGCTGATCGAGCCGGTGCTGCACGACGACGGCGAGGTGACCGTCGACATGGGCGTGCCGCGCTTCGCGCCGGCCGATGTGCCGTTCGTGTCCGACCGGACCGACCTCGTGCAGTCGATCGACGTCGGCGGGGTCGCGGTCGACGTCACCGCGCTGTCGATGGGCAATCCGCACGCGGTCCAGGTCGTCGCCGACGTCGACGCGGCGCCGGTCGCCGAGCAAGGGCCCGCAATCGAGCGCCACCCGCGTTTCCCGCTGCGGGTCAACGCGGGTTACATGCAGGTCGTCGATCGCGCTACCATTCGGCTGCGGGTCTGGGAGCGCGGCGCGGGCGAGACCCTCGCCTGCGGTTCGGGGGCCTGCGCGGCGGCGGTGACGGCGATCGCGCGCGGCCTCGCCGATTCGCCGGTGCGGGTCGAAACGCGCGGCGGGGTGCTGACGATCGCCTGGGCGGGACCCGGGGCTGCAGTGCTCATGACCGGGCCGGCGACGACGGTGTACGAGGGCGAGTGGGAGCCGCCGGCGCCCGCGGTGCCGTGACAACCAAATCACAGGAAATGCGCATGGATGCAGCGACGGTCGCGGAGTGGCTCAAGGCGAATCCGGGGTTCTTCGAGGACTACGCTGACGTCGTCGCCGAGATTTTCGTGCCCCATCCTCACGGCGGCCACGCTATCCCCATCGCCGAGCGCCAGATCGTCACGCTGCGCGAGAAGAACCACGAGATCGAGACGAGGCTGCGCGAGCTCATCCGCTTCGGCGGCGAGAACGACTCGATCAGCGAGAAGGTGCACCGCTCGACGCTGGCGCTGTTCGCGGCGCCCGACCTCGAGACATCGCTCGCGGTGCTCTACCACAGCCTGAAGGAAGACTTCGAGGTGCCGCTGGTGGCGTGCCGGCTGTGGGGCAAGGTGCCCGAGCAGTCGTACCTGCCCGAGCTGGCCGCGACGTCGCACGAGCTGCGCGAGTACGCCGATTCGCTCGGCGCGCCGTACTGCGGACCCGATGCGCCGTTCGAGTCGCGCGACTGGTTCGAGGGTGGCGAGGCAGCGTCGTCGTTCGCGTTCCTGCCGCTGCGCACCGCGCACACCTTCGGCCTGCTTGGTCTCGCCAGCGAGGACCCGCAGCGGTTCTACGCCGGGATGGGCACCGTCTACCTCACGCGCCTCGCGGAGCTCGCGAGCGTCGCCACCTCGCGCTACCTGCCGCCGGCCTGAGGCCGCCGCGGCGACGCCGGCGCGATGGCCGCCGCACCCCGACGCAGCGCGCGCGCGGCCGCTCCCGCCGCGGCGCCGGCTTCGCTGCTTCCGGCCAACGCCACCCACGTCGCCGCGTTCGAGCGGCACCTCGCCACGCGGCCCGCGACGACGCGGACGGCGTACGTCGCCGACCTCGGCGCGCTGGCACGGGCCGCGGGGGAGGTCGACCTGCTGGCGCTCACCGCGCGGGACCTGCGCCGACACCTCGCGACGCTCCACGGGGGCGGCCTGAGCGGCCGGAGCCTCGCCCGGATGCTGTCGTCGTGGCGCGCGTTCTACCGGTTCGCCATTGAACGCGATGCCGGCCTGGTCGAGAACCCGTGCGCCGGCCTGCGGCCACCCAGGTCGGCGAAGCGGCTGCCTTCGGCGCTGTCGCCCGACGAGGCCGTCCGGCTGGTGACGATCGAAGGCGACGAACTCCTTGCCCTGCGCGACCGCGCGCTGCTCGAGCTCGCGTACTCGTCCGGGCTGCGCCTCGCGGAGCTCGCGGGCCTGGATCTCGACCGGCTCGACCTGTCCCGCGGCGAGGTCCGCGTACTTGGCAAGGGGGCGAAGGAGCGGATCGTTCCCGTCGGCGGCCCCGCGCGCGACGCCCTCGAGTCGTGGCTGTCCGCGCGCGCCGCGATTGCCGGTGTCGATGCCGGCGCCGTGTTCGTCGGCCGGGCGGGCAGGCGCATCACCCGGCGGGCGATCCAGCGGCGCTTCGCCGAGTGGGCGGTGAAGCAGGGCCTTCCCCAGCACGTCCACCCGCACATGCTGCGGCACTCGTTTGCCTCGCACGTGCTGCAGTCATCCGGGGACCTGCGCGCGGTCCAGGAGCTGCTGGGGCATGCCAGCATCGCCAGCACGCAGGTCTACACCCACCTCGACTTCCAGTACCTGGCCAAGGCCTACGACCAGGCGCACCCGCGCGCGAAGCGGAAGCAGTCCAAAGCCTGACCGTTCGTCGGATCGCGTCGCCGCCGCGGCAACGGGGAAGCGCACCGTTCGACCCGGGCGGCACGCGACTTGCATTCACCCGGCCGGCGGCGCTGGTCACGAGTCGGGCCCCGGCGCTGGCAAACAAGCTTCCTTTATTTGAAACAAATTGGTTGATAGCGAGCGCTTACATTATTCTTCCGGACCGCAATTCATCCCCGGTGTCGAGGTGACGCAGCACGGCAGTCCCAGGGGAGGACCGCATGTGGACGAAGGTGGCGTGCCCGTATGACCACAGCATAAGCAGGGTCGGCCGGGGATTGCAAATTATGCGGTCGTCATGCAGCCTCCGTATGCGCTTGTCATAAGCCCCAGGTTGTTGGTGGAATTTGATCCTCCAGGGTCGGGGGCGGTAATCGCCGACGCAGGCAGACATGACACGCACAGGGCCTCGCAGGGAGGCGCCGCAAAAAATGCCCGTCGCGGCCTTGCGCGACGGACCGGAGCAACAGAGAGAGACGAGGGTATCCATGTCGCAACCTTCCGTTCAGGCGGACCGTCGGACCACTGCATCGCCAATCGCCCGCGCATTCGCGCTGGCCGTGTTGGCCCTCGGATGCGCGACCTCCGCGGTCGACGCGCTGGCGCAATCGCTACAGGCGGCGGTCGGCGTCTATCGTCCCGGCATCAGCCGCTTCTTCGTCGATGGCAACTACGACCTCGTCGCCGACCTCAGCGTGGCGTTCGGGCAGTCCGGTGACGTCGCTCTCCTCGGCGACATCCGTGGCGATGGCGCCAGGCATCCGGTGGTGTTCCGCAACGGCCAGTGGCTGGTCGACCGCAACCGCGACGGCACATCGGAGCTCACGGTGACCTTCGGCGCCGCGGGCGACAAGCCGCTGATCGCCGATTTCGACAAGGACGGGATCGACGATCTCGTGCTGTACCGGAATGGCGTCTGGTACATCAGTTCCGGCGGCACCGGCACGGCGACCTACGCCTACGGCTTCGGCGGCGGCGCAACGGACATCCCGCTGCTCGCCGACATCGACGGCGACGGCATGCTCGACCTGATCATCTATCGCGCCGGCGTCTGGTTCGCGTCGACGAGGCGCGACGGTGTCGCCGACAGGGTCTTCGCCTTCGGCGGCGGCCCCAACGACATTCCCATGGCATTCGACTACAACGGCGACGGCATCGCCGACCTCGTGATCTTCCGGGACGGGGTCTGGTACGTTTCGACCGCGCGCAACGGCGTCGTCAACGCCTCGTTCCAGCTGGGCATCGCGGGCGACAAGCCGCTGCTATTTCGGCAAGGGCGTGGCGAGCACGCCGCGCCTCGATGCGGCGCGCCTGCTCTACCAGGGGACGTTCGGCCCGACCGACGCGGAAATCACGAGGGTGCAGACGCTCGGCGTCGCCGGCTGGGTCGACGCGCAGCTCGCAGCGCCGAAGTCGACGTTCACCGCGATGCCCTGGTGGCCGACCGGGCGCCCCTCCAACAGCACGGATCCGCTTTGCGCATTTCCGAATTACCTGACCGCGAGCTACAGCCCCACGGCGCCCGTGCAACTGCTCCGACGCCACGGGCTTCAACCGCTGCCAGCGCGACGTCTACACGAACTACAGGGTGCAGAACGAGTTCCTGACCAAGGCGCTGACGGCCCCGGACCAGCTGCGCCTGCGGACGGCATGGGCGCTGTCGCAGATCATCGTGACGTCGAACATGCAGGACCCGCTCGCGTACCCGATGCGCGACTACTTCCAGATGCTGACGGACAACGCGTTCGGCAACTTCCAGGAGCTGCTGCTGCGCGTGACCGCCAGCCCCTGGATGGGCAACTACCTCGACATGGTCAACAACAACGGCTCGCCGGCGCAGTTGGCCGCCGGACGGCTGCCGAACGAGAACTACGCCCGCGAGCTGCTGCAGCTCTTCAGCATCGGCCTGTGGGAACTCAGGGATGACGGCACGCAGCTGCTCGATGCCCAGGGCAAGCCGATCCCGACCTACGACCAGGACGAGATCATGGAGCTGGCGCGTGCGCTCACCGGGTGGACCTACTACCCGCTGACGAACCTCGGCCAGACCGTGCGCTGGAACGCGCCGGTGAATTACCTCGTCAACATGATCCCGATCGAGGGTCCGCTCAACGGCACCGGCACCGTCAACTACCACGACGTCACGGCCAAGGCGCTGATGGGCTACACGTTCCCGGCGGGTGGGCGGGCCGAGACCGAGATCAACATGGCCGTCGCGCTCGTCGCGCAGCACCCGAACACGGCACCTTTCATGAGCAAGCAGCTGATCCAGCAGCTGGTGACCAGCAACCCGACGCCGGCGTACGTCCAGCGCGTCTCGGCCGTTTGGAACAACAACGGCTCCGGTATCCGCGGCGACCTGAAGTCCGTCGTCAAGGCGATCCTGACCGACCCCGAGGCGCGCGCGCCGCGCAATCCGGTCCGCACCAAGTTCGGCAAGCTGAAGGAGCCGGTGCTGTACGTCACCAGCCTGCTCCGGCAGCTCGGGATCTCGAGCGACGGCGTCGCGCTTCGCACGCCGCTGTCGAACATGGCGCAGAACGTCTTCAATTCGCCGACGGTGTTCAACTACTACAACGCCGAATACGTCGTGCCCGGCACCAACCTGGCCGGGCCGGCGTTCGAGATCTTCGACGCGACGCTGTACTTCCAGCGCGTCAACTGGGCATACAACCTCCTGTACAGCGGCACCTGCGACACCGGCGCGCCGTGGTCGCCGGTGCTCTGCGGACCGGCGCCCGACACGACGGTTTCCGGCTCGACGGGAACGAAGATCGACTGGACGATGGCGAAGGCCTACGCCGACAACCCGACGGCGCTGGTGTCCTACGTCGACAACGTCCTGCTCTTCGGGACGATGCCGGTCGGGATGCGCAACAGCATCGTCAAGGCGGTCATCGGCGGTGACGGTGTCGACCCCGTCGACGCAGCAGCAGCGACTCGACCGCGCGCGGATGGCGGTTTACCTCACGGCGATCTCGCCGAAGTTCCAAGTGGAGTTCTGACATGAGCGGACCGATGATCTTCACCCGTCGCCGATTCCTGCAGCAGACGGCTGCCCTCGGCGCGCTGTCCATGGCGGGCAGCCTCGAGCAGCTCGGCCTCGCCAGCGCGGCTGCCCAGGCGCCCGGATACAAGGCGCTGGTGTGCGTGTTCCTGTTCGGCGGAAACGACTCGAACAGCATGGTGATCCCGGTCACCAACTACGCCCAGTACGACGCCGTGCGACCCGCGGCGTCGAACGTCAACGTGCCGCTGGCGACGTTGCAGCAGATCACCCCGGCCAACGGCGGCGGCCTCGTGTTCGGCCTCAATCCGGCGTTCACCTCGATCAACGGCAACCCGACGCTGCAGGGGCTGTTCGGCGCCGGGAAGCTCGCAGTCGTCGTCAATGCCGGCAGCCTCACGCAGCCGATGACGAGGACCCAATATCGGTCGAGCACGGTGCCGAAGCCGGCGAACCTGTTCTCGCACAGCGACCAGCAGCAGCAGGGGATGTCGTCGATCCTGCTCGCCTCCACCCTCACCGGGATCAACGGTTGGGGCGGCCGCGTTGGCGACAAGGTGGCGAGCATGAACCCCGCAACCGCGACGCCGATGTCGATGTCGTTCTCCGGCACGCAGACGTTCGGCACCGGCGTCCAGGTGCGCACGCTGGCGCTGCCAACCGGCGGCAACTTCGGGTTCACCGGGGACAATCTCGCGGCGCTCCCGGGCAGCGTCCAGTACGAACGCGCAGCCGCGCGCGCCGCATTGCTCGCCGCCGGCGACGCCAGCGCGATGGTCGGCGCGTCGCAGGTGAACGCCGTCGTCGCGCAGAACGCGAGCGCCAAGATCAACCCGGTCCTGACCGGCGCGGGCTCGGCGGCCATCACCGGGCCGTTCGCCGGGATGAATTCGAGCCTCGCGAACCAGCTTCGCGCCGTCGCCAAGGTCATCGAGGCGCGGTCGACGCTGCAGCACAACCGCCAGATCTTCTTCGTCTCGATCGGCGGCTTCGACACGCACTCGGGCCAGGGCACGACCAACGTCGGCGCCGGGCTGCCTGCGCTGTACCAGCAGATCGGCCAGGCGCTGGGGGCGTTCTACCGCTCGACCGAACTCATGGGGGTCGCGAGCAACGTCACCACCTTCACGCTCTCCGACTTCAACCGGACCTTCAAGCCCAACGGTGCGGGGACCGACCACGCATGGGGCGGACACCAATTCGTCATGGGCGGCGGCGTCGTCGGCGGCAATTTCTACGGCCAGTTCCCGGACCTCACTCTCGGCGGCGCAAGCGACACCGACAGCGCGGGCCGCTGGATTCCCACCACCGCCCTCGACCAGTACGGCGCCACGCTCGGCCGCTGGTTCGGCGTGCCGGACGTCGACCTGCCGCAGGTGTTCCCCAACCTCAGCAAGTTCCCGGCGCCCTACCTCGCGTTCATGGGCTGAATCCGCGCAGGTTCGCGCATCGCGAGGAAACCCCCGGCCGGTCCGGGGGTTTTCTCTTTCGGGCCGGGCGCCGAGAGCGGGCGACGACTAGCGACGGCGCAGCAGCACCGTGTCCTGGTGCTGGTCCATCCGCAGCGTCTGGATGTCCACGACGTCGAAGTACTTGCCCCACTCGCGCCGGATGTAGTCGTGCTTGTGGAAGCTGGTCTGGTAGAAGTCGGGCAGCTGGATGCTCGCGCCGTAATTGGTGCCGAGGTCGCCGTAATAGAACCCGCGCTCCTCGAGCTTCGCGCGCAGCTCCGGCGGCAGCGTCTCGTAGTGCTTCGCGCCGTGCGTCGACATCATCAGGAACGCCCCCGGCGCCGTGATGCGGCGCAGCTCCTCGAGCCACTGGTACTGCATGTCCTCCGGCAGGTGGGTGAACACGCTGATGCCGTAGACGAAATCGAACATTCCATCGGCGTAGGCGGTGGGGGGGCGATGCGGCGCCACGGCGAACTCGCCGAAGCGGCCGTAGTGCTTCTGCAGCCAGCCGATGGCCTCGCCATCGATGTCGGTCCCGTACAGCGCCGACCCGGGTGCCACCGACTTCAGCGTACGGAGGACCCGGCCGCAGCCGCAGCCGAAGTCGAGGATCCGGCGGAAATCCGACATGGTCCTGCCCGAAGGGGCTATCGCCGCGTTGATGTCGGCGATGGCATTGAACCCGCTGTCGAGGAAGCCGGCGACGTAGCCCCCGCACACCCGCACCTGCAGGTGCTTCGGCGGCGGCGGCGGCAGATCGTTCTCGCGCATCACGTACTGGATCTGCGCGACCAGCGTCGCCAGGTCCGAGTGTTCGGCGCGCAGCTGCACGAACTGGCTGGAGAGCGCCGCAAGCTGGGCCTGCATGCCGGCGATCGCCTCGGGCGCCGGCGGCACCGCAGCGGCCACGCCCGGAGCGTGGCGGGCGATTTCGTCGATCTGCGCTTTCAGGACGCGCTGGGCGTCGACCAGGGGCCGGGTCTGCTGCGTGACCGCATCGCGCGCCGCATCGCGGGTCGCGTTAGCGATCTTCTCGTTCAGCGTGTCGCGCACGCTTTGCGGGATCAGGTGGCGCAGGGGGTGACTCATCGAATGGCTCCCGGGGCAGAGGCCGGCGCGGGCCGGGGCCTCAAGCGAAAGGATCAATGATACAAGATCGGCGTCGTCGGCCCTGCCGGCGCCGGGACTCCGGCGTCTTCCGTGCGCTGAGCGCACCGGGAGCCCGCGCCGCGTGCAAAAAAACGGGGCGCGATTTGGTCGCGCCCCGAATAGCCACTGAGGAGAAACTGCAGTACTGCGCGAGGGGGAGGATCCTCGCTTCGCGCCGTCCGGGCGTTGCACCCGGACGGCACAAACCGTGACCAGCCGGCGATCAGATCCGGTAGGCCGACTCGCCGTGCCCGCTGATGTCGAGACCCTCGCGCTCTTCCTCTTCGGAGACGCGCAGTCCGACGACCAGGTCGACGATCTTGAAGCTCACGTACGCCACCACGGCGGTCCAGACGACGGTCAGGCCGACGGCCTTCGCCTGGATCAGCAGCTGGTCCGCGTAGCCGGGGAAGCCGGTCTTGCCGGTGACCCAGTCGGTGACGAGCCCCGGGCCGCCCAGGTCCGGCGACACGAAGATGCCCGTGAGCAGGGCGCCGAGGATGCCGCCGACCGCGTGCACGCCGAAGACGTCGAGCGAGTCGTCGACCTTCAGCATCCGCTTGAGGCCATTGACGCCCCACAGACAGACGATGCCGGCGAGCGCCCCGATCACGAACGCTCCCGGGATGCCGACGTTGCCGGCAGCCGGAGTGATCGCCACCAGTCCCGCGACCGCACCCGAGGCGGCACCCAGCATCGACGGCTTGCCCTTGAGCAGCCATTCGCCGATGGTCCACGTCATCACGGCGCACGCCGTCGCGAGGAACGTGTTGATGAACGCCAGCACCGCCGCGTTGTTGGCTTCGAGCGCGGAGCCGGCGTTGAAGCCGAACCAGCCGAACCACAGCAGCGACGCGCCGATCATCGTCATCGGCAGGTTGTGCGGCGCCATCGCTTCCTTGCCGAAGCCGATGCGCTTGCCGAGCACGTAGGCACCCACCAGGCCGGCGACGCCGGCGTTGATGTGGACGACCGTGCCGCCCGCGAAGTCCAGCGCGCCCCACTGCCAGAGCAGCCCGGCCTTCGCGTTCTGCGCGTCGACGACGTTGGCCGCCGTGTACGCGTCGGGGCCAGGCCAGAACCAGACCATGTGCGCGATCGGCAGGTACGAGAACGTGAACCACAGCACCGCGAACAGCAGCACCGCCGAGAACTTGATGCGCTCGGCGAACGCGCCGAGGATCAGGCAGACGGTGATCGCGGCGAAGGTCGCCTGGAACGCCACGAAGAGCAGCTCCGGGATCGGCGTGTTCTTCGAGAACGTCGCGGCCATCGCGAACTCGCCCTTGGCCGAGTCGAACGTGCCCTTGAGGAACAGCCGGTCGAGGCTGCCGAAGTAGGCGTTGCCCTCGGTGAACGCGACGCTGTAGCCGTAGACGCACCAAAGCACGGTGATCAGCGAGAACACGACGAACACCTGCATCAGCACCGACAGCATGTTCTTCGAGCGCACCATGCCGCCGTAGAACAGCGCCAGTCCGGGCAGGCTCATCAGCAGGACCAGCGCGGTGCAGGTCAGCATCCAGGCGATGTCGCCCTTGTTCGGCGTCGGAGCCGGCGCGGCTGCGGCCGCAGCGGCCGGTTCAGCCGGCGCCGGCGCGGCGGTTGCCGGCGCGGCGGAGGGAGCGGCCGCCGCAGGCGCGGTCGCGGCCGCCGGCGTCGCCGCCTTGTCCTGCGCGAACACCGGCGCGGCCAGGCCGACCAGGCCCATTGCGGCGAGAATGACGAGAAGTTTTTTCATGACGGGTCCCCTTACAGCGCTTCCGCGCCGGTTTCGCCGGTGCGGATGCGAACGACCTGCTCGAGATCGAAGACGAAAATCTTTCCGTCGCCGATCTTGCCGGTGTTGGCGGCTTTTTCGATCGCCTCGATCACGCGATCGAGGAGGTCCGAGCGGATGGCGGCCTCGATCTTGACCTTCGGCAGGAAGTCGACGACGTACTCGGCGCCGCGATAGAGCTCGGTGTGGCCCTTCTGGCGGCCGAAACCCTTGACTTCGGTGACGGTGATTCCCTGGACGCCGATCGACGACAGGGCCTCGCGGACCTCGTCGAGCTTGAACGGCTTGATGATGGCGGTGACGAATTTCATGGAGTCCTCGCGGGTTGGCGTGGGCGGCGCGGCGTCAGAACGTCTTCTTGACGTAGGCGACGAACTGCGTGTCCGCGATCTGCTTGCCGTAGCGGTTCGTGTAAAGCGCTTCTTCGGCGTCGGTGCCGGTCACGAAGATGCCGACGGTGGTGCCGAGCACGTCGGTCGACACGCCGACCTTCCAGTCGGTGTAGTTGTAGTCGCCGAAGCCCTTGAACCGCTGGTGACCGACGTGGCCCTCCAGCGTGACCTTGCCGAACGTGTCGTTGACCTTGTCGATCACGTCGTACGAGGCGTTGAGCTCGATGTAGTCGCTGCCGCGCGAGGTGTCGAAGCCGAACGTGTCGCCGAGGCTGTAGCTGTACTTGGCCGTGAGGAACTTCCACGTAAGCGCCCCGTAGAGTTCCGTCGTGTTCGGCTTGACCATTCCGGACGGATAGCTGCCGGGGTACCAGTAGTAGAGGACGCCGACGTCGCCGGTGAAATCGGCAGGCAGCTCGAACTTCCAGCCGCCGTAGATATCGAGCTCGAGGCTGGCCGACGCGTCGGGCACGCCATCGGAGATCCAGGAGACGTTGGAGCCCCATACGCCGGCGTACAGCCCGGACTTGTGGCCGAGGTCGAAGCCGCCCTGCAGCGCCGGCTTCTCGTTGGTCTGCGAGACGCCGCGATAGATGTACTGGCTGAAGATGCCGACGTTGCCGGTCCAGGTGAAGTCCGGCTCCGGGGCCGCAGCCGGGGTGGCCGCAGGGGCCGCAGGGGCCGGGGTGGCGGCGGGCGGCGTCTGGGCGAAGGCGACACCGGACATCAGTGCGGACGCGGCAACGGCCGCGGCAATCGAACGCGGATGGCGAAGGTTTGGCATGGTGTGACCTCTGGCTGAGTGGACGGGAACGACGTGCCTGAACGGAACCTCGGGTACTCTTCAGCACGTCGTGTGCCAGTGCAGCAAAATCATTAATTTCAATGGCTTGCGACGGATTCGATGGTTTCGGCGGGCTTGTCCTCCCAGATGACGCACCGTTCGGGTGCGCGTTGGGTCGGCGCCGCACGCGAATGGGGCGGCTTCATCCATCCGGCCGAGAGCGGGAGGCCCGGCATCTTTGCTAGACTCGATCGCATCCATTCGAGGCGCGGGCACTTCGTCCGCGACGGAGGCACCGATGCTCAACACCAAGCCATTCGACGACCTGGCCGCGAAGATTGGCCAGGCCATCGCCAACAGCCCCGCAAAGGACGTCGAGAAGAACGTTAAAGCGATGCTCTCGAGCGGCCTCGCGCGGCTCGACGTCGTTCCCCGCGGCGAGTTCGACGTCCAGGCGCAGGTGCTGCTGAAGACGCGCGAGAAGCTCGAGGCGCTAGAGCGCCGCCTGGCCGAACTCGAGGCGCGGTTCCCGCCGCCGGCCGGCGGCGCCTGAGCCTCCTGACGGCGCCCGCCGGTTTCCCGCTCTGCGGTCCCCGCGCCCCGTGATCGCCGCGGAGCGGCGGAGTCGTGTCGCCGCGAACCGGCCGGCCGGTCCGGCCCATGTCGATCGCCATCGTCCTGTCGCGGGGACTCGTGGGCCTCGAGGCCCCGCCGGTGACGGTCGAGGTGCATCTGGCCGGAGGCCTCCCGGCATTCAATCTGGTCGGTTTGCCCGATACCGAGGTGCGGGAGGCGCGTGACCGTGTCCGCGCGGCGCTCGCCACTTCAGGATTCGAGTTCCCCGCGCGCAAGGTCACGGTCAACCTCGCGCCGGCGGATCTCCCCAAGGAGTCCGGGCGCTACGACCTGCCGATCGCGCTGGGCGTGCTCGCGGCGACGGGTCAGGTGCCATCGCCCCCACTGGCCGAGACCGAATTCGCCGGCGAGCTCGCGCTGACGGGGGCCCTGCGGCCGATCCGCGGCGCGCTGCCGATGGCGCTGTCGGCGCGGCGCGACGGCCGCGCGTTCGTGCTGCCGGCGACGAGCGCCGACGAAGCGGCACTCGTTCGTGGCGCGCGCGTGCTGCCGGCCGCGTCGCTCCTGGCCGTCTGCGCACACCTGGCGGGCCGACAACCGCTGCCTGCGCTGGAAACGCCGGCGGTCGGCCCCCGGGACGCGACTTTCGCGGCGGCAGGGGATCTTTCCGACGTACGCGGCCAGGCGCCGGCAAAGCGAGTGCTTACTGTTGCAGCGGCTGGCGCGCACAGTCTGCTGCTCGTCGGGCCGCCCGGGGCGGGGAAGTCGATGCTCGCGCAGCGGCTGCCGGGTCTGCTGCCACACCTCGACGAGGACGAGGCGCTGGAGGCGGCGGCGATCGCCTCGCTCGCCGGACGGTTTCGACCCGACGTCTGGGGCGTGCGCCCCTTCCGGGCGCCGCACCATACGGCGAGCGGCGTGGCCCTCGTTGGCGGCGGCAGCCATCCGCGCCCCGGCGAGATCTCGCTCGCGCACCACGGGGTGCTCTTCCTCGACGAGTTGCCCGAGTGGAGCCGGCGGGTACTCGAGGTGTTGCGCGAGCCACTGGAGACCGGCGTGATCCACATCTCGCGCGCGTCGCGCCAGAGCAGCTTCCCCGCGCGTTTCCAGTTCGTCGCGGCAATGAATCCCTGCCCCTGCGGTTGGCTCGGCCATGGGTCGGGCCGCTGCCGCTGCTCGCCGGACCAGGTGGCGCGGTACCGGGCGCGGGTCTCCGGCCCGCTCATCGATCGCATCGACCTCGCGATCGACGTGCCCGCGGTCGAGGCTTCGGCGCTCCTCGTCGGAACGGCGGGCGAGGCGGCCGCCGCCACGTCCTCGCCGACCAGCGCGCAGGCGCGCGCCGCGGTCAACGCGGCCCGTGCGCGAGCGACGCGCCGGCAGGGATGCCCGAACGCCGCGCTGACCCCGCGCGACGTCGACCGCCACTGCGCCCCCGACGATTCCGCGCGCACGCTGCTGGCGCAGGCGATGGCAAGGCTGTCGCTGTCGGCTCGCGCCTGTCATCGCGTGCTGAAGGTGGCCCGCACCATCGCCGACCTCGCGGGCGCGGCGACGGTGCGCGCGACCGACATCGCCGAGGCTCTCGCGTACCGTCGCTTCGATCGGGGCGGCAGTTGAGCAGACCGTGAGCAGGGTCCGCTAAGGGACCCTGAGCGTCGCCCTGAGCGGACCGTGCGCACGCTGTGTACGATGGATGCCTGCCATGGACGCCGCATCGCTCAACCTCGCCGGCCTCTTCGCGTCCGCCTTCCTGTCGGCGACGCTGCTGCCCGGGAATTCCGAAATCGCGCTGGCGGCGCTGCTTGCGCACGACCCGTCGCAGCACTGGGCGGCGATCGGGGTCGCCACCGCGGGCAACACGCTCGGCGGCCTGTCGTCCTACGCATTCGGACGCTTCCTTCCCCGCCCGAAGACGCAGCCCCGGGCGCTCGGCCTCGCGCAGCGCTTCGGCGCGCCGGCGCTGCTGCTGTCCTGGGTCCCGCTCATCGGCGATGCGCTGTGCGTGGCGTCGGGATGGTTGCGGCAGAACGCGCTCGTCGCGGCGGCGTGCATCGCCGCCGGCAAGTTCGCCCGCTATCTGGCGCTGGCCGAAGGGGTGCGCGCGTTCGCGGCCTGATCGGCGTCCAGCGCCTGCTCATGCTGCGCTGCGGTAAGATCGAGGGTCAATGAACGCCGTCACCGACGCCTTCGTCGACATTGCGGATCCGCGGATCGACACCCCGCGCCTGCGCGAGATCCCGTACAACTACACGTCGTTCTCGGACCGCGAGATCGTCATCCGCCTCATCGGGGCGCAGATGTGGACGCTGCTCGACGAGCTGCGGGCCGAGCGCCGCACCGGGCGCTCGGCGCGGATGCTGTTCGAGGTGCTGGGCGACATCTGGGTCGTCGACCGCAACCCGTACCTGCAGGATGACCTCCTCGACAACCCCAGGCGGCAGCGGCTGCTCGTCGACGCGCTGCGGCACCGGCTGGGCGAGATCGAAAAACGGCGCCTGGCCAGCGCTGGCGCCGACGCAACGCGCGACGCCAAGGTCGCGCGCCTGGTTGCCGCCACGACCGCGGCGATCGACACCTTCGCCGCGTGGTTTCCCGACGCCGCCGCGCTGCGCCGGCGCACGTTGCGGGTCCTGGCGCGGCACACCCATCGGGACAACATCGCCTTCGACGGTCTCGCGCGCGTGTCGCACGTCACCGACGCCACCGACTGGCGGGTCGAGTATCCGTTCGTCGTGCTGTACCCGGACACCGAGGATGAAGTCCGCGGCCTGGTCGAGGGCTGCATCGAGCTCGGCCTCACCATCATCCCGCGCGGCGGCGGCACCGGCTACACCGGCGGCGCGATCCCGCTATCCGCCCGCTCCGCGATCATCAACACCGAGAAGCTCGAGCGGCTGTCCGCGGTCGAGCGCATCGTGCTGCCGGGCCGGGAGGGGCCGGTGGCGACGATCGACGCCGGCGCCGGCGTCGTCACCCGCCGCGTGATGGACGCCGCCGAAGCCGCGGGCCTCGTCTTCGCCGTCGATCCCACCTCGGCCGACGCGTCGTGCATCGGAGGCAACGTCGCCGTCAATGCAGGCGGCAAGAAGGCGGTGCTTTGGGGCACGGCCCTCGACAACCTCGTGTCGTGGCGGATGGTCACGCCCGACGCCGAGTGGCTCGAAGTCACGCGCGTCGACCACAACCTCGGCAAGATCCACGACGCCGAGGTCGCGACCTTCGAGCTCAAGCGGACCGCAGCCGACGGCCGCGAGGTGCGCACCGAGCGCCTGGTGATCCCGGGCGCGCGGTTCCGCAAGGCGGGCCTCGGCAAGGACGTCACCGACAAGTTCCTGGGCGGCCTGCCGGGCGTGCAGAAGGAGGGCTGCGACGGCATCATCACCAGCGCGCGGTTCGTGCTGCACCGGATGCCGCCCGCGATCCGCACCGTCTGCCTCGAGTTCTTCGGCCCGGTGCGCGACTCGACGCCGGCGATCGTCGAGATCAAGCGCTTCCTCGACGGCCGCCCGCACGGCGCGATCCTCGCCGGGCTCGAGCACCTCGACGAGCGCTACGTCAAGGCGGTCGGCTACGCGACCAAGGCGAAGCGCCACGGCCGGCCGCGGATGGTGCTGCTCGGCGACATCGTCGGCGAGGACGACGACGGCGTCGCCAGGGCGGCCTCCGAGGTCGTGCGCCTCGCCAACACCCGGGGCGGAGAGGGCTTCGTCGCCGTGTCGGCGGACGCGCGCAAGAAGTTCTGGCTCGACCGCGCGCGTACCGCGGCGATCGCCAAGCACACCAACGCGTTCAAGATCAACGAGGACGTCGTCATCCCGCTCGACCGCCTGGGCGACTACACCGACGGCGTCGAACACATCAACATCGAGCTCTCGCTGGCCAACAAGATCCTGCTGTGCGACGAGATCGAGTCGTTCCTGTCCGCGCCGACCCTCGCGCACCTCTGGGGCCCGGACAGCGAGGTCCGGCCGCCGCAGGACCTGCTCGAGGCGAAGATCGACGAGGCGCGGACGGTGGTGGCCGAAGTGCGCGCGCGCTGGCAGGATTTCGCCGCCCGGCTCGACGCCGTGTTCCCGGCGCTGCAGGACCACTCGCTGGTGGTGTCGTGGAAGCGCGAGCTGAAGGCGCCTCTGGACGAGGTGTTCGCCGGCCTGGCGTACGCGCCGGTCGTCGCGGCCGTCACCGGCATCCATCGACGGGTGCTGCGCGGCCGCGTTTTCGTGGCCCTGCACATGCACGCGGGCGACGGCAACGTGCACACCAACATCCCCGTCAATTCCGACGACTACGCGATGCTCCACACCGCCAACACCGCGGTCGCGAGGATCATGGCGCTGGCTCGGGCACTCGGCGGCGTGGTGTCCGGAGAGCACGGGATCGGCATCACCAAGCTCGAATACCTGACCGACGACGAGCTCGCCCCGTTCGCGGACTACAAGCGGCGGATCGATCCGCAGGGCCGGTTCAACGCGGGCAAGCTGCTGCGCGCGGCGGCGCTGCCCGCCGACCTCACCAACGCGTACACGCCGAGCTTCAGCCTGCTGGGTGCGGAGAGCCTGATCCTCGAGCAGAGCGCGATCGGCGGCATCGCCGATTCGGTCAAGGACTGCCTGCGCTGCGGCAAGTGCAAGCCGGTGTGCTCGACCCACGTGCCGCGCGCGAACCTGCTGTACAGCCCGCGCAACAAGATCCTCGCGACGTCGCTGCTGATCGAGGCGTTCCTGTACGAGGAGCAGACGCGCCGCGGGGTGTCGCTGCGCCATTTCGACGAGTTCGCCGACGTCGCCGATCACTGCACCGTCTGCCACAAGTGCGTGAACCCCTGTCCGGTCGACATCGACTTCGGCGACGTCTCGATCGCGATGCGCGAACTGCTCACGCGGTCGGGAAAGAAGAAGTGGAATCCCGGCACCGCGGCGGCGATGTTCATGCTCAACGCCACCGATCCGGCGACGGTCAAGGTGGTGAAGAAGCTGATGGTCGACTGGGGCTACCGCGCGCAGCGGCTGGCGCACGGAATCGCGAAGCGCACCGGGCTCGTCGCGGCGCAGACGAAGCGCCCGCCGGCCACGCTCGGTCGCGCGCCGCTGAAGGCGCAGGTCGTGCATTTCATCAACAAGCCGATGCCGGGCGGGCTGCCGAAGCGCACGGCGCGCGCGCTGCTCGACATCGAGGACGACACCGTCGTCCCGATCATCCGCGATCCGCAGCGCACCAGCGAGGATTCGGAGGCGGTGTTCTACTTCCCGGGCTGCGGCTCCGAGCGGCTGTTCTCGCAGGTGGGCCTCGCCACCCAGGCGATGCTCTGGCACGTCGGCGCGCAGACGGTGCTGCCCCCCGGCTACCTTTGCTGCGGCTATCCGCAGACGGCCTCGGGCCAGGGCGAGAAGGGGCGGGAGATCGTCACCGACAACCGCGTGCTGTTCCACCGCGTCGCCAACACGCTCAACTATCTCGACATCAGGACCGTGATCGTCTCCTGCGGCACCTGCATGGACCAGCTGCAGAAATACGAGTTCGAGAAGATCTTCCCGGGGTGCCGGCTGCTCGACATCCACGAGTACCTGCTCGAGAAGGGCGTGAAGCTCGAAGGCGTCGACGGCATCCGCTACATGTACCACGACCCGTGCCATACGCCGATGAAGACCTACCAGCCGGTGAAGGTCGTCAACGAGTTGATGGGGACGAAAGTCGACCTCAACGAGCGATGCTGCGGCGAGTCCGGCACGCTGGCGGTCTCGCGCCCCGACGTCTCGACGCAGGTGCGCTTTCGCAAGCAGGAGCAGATGGAGGCGGGCGCGGCCAGGCTGCGCGCCGACGGTTTTTCCGGCGACGTGAAGATCCTCACGTCCTGCCCGTCCTGCCTGCAGGGGCTGTCCCGCTTCGACGACGACGCCGGCACCACCGCCGACTACATCGTGGTCGAGCTTGCCCGCAAGCTGCTGGGGCCGGACTGGATGGCCCGGTACGTCGAGCGCGCCAACCGGGGCGGGATCGAGCGCGTGCTGGTCTGACGGCCGGCCTGGGGGCTGGCCGGCGAGAGCCGGGGCGGAGACCGTCCGCCGGGTTGCGCTGGTGAAATCCAGCGAAAAAGACCCCGTGCGGCCGATCCGACAAACCGAAGTCCGGCCCGCCTGATCGGCCGCACGGGCGGAGGTAACCGTGGCGCCTGCGGGCGTACCTGCGCGCCCGGGGGTTTTTCGCAAAGCCGAACGGTGATGTTGGCCGACCGCAGCTGCCGCCGTCGTCGGCAGATTCGGCATCGGGGCTGCCGAAAATTCACGTCGCCGGCGGCGGCAGGCGCCGCCCGTCCGGCGCCCCGGACCGCCCGTGCCCGAGGCGCCTCCGGGGGGGCCGCGCTGTGCTATAAACGAAGGCTGACGGCTCGCTCGCCGCCGCTGTGGGGCGGGGTGGCCGGACCCGGAACCCGATGACGACCGCGTGCATCTTTTGCGAAGGGGACGGCGGCACCGTGCTGTGGCGCGACGCCCGCTGCCGGGTCGTGCTCACCGGCGAGCCTTTCGCCGGTTTTTGCCGGGTGATCTGGAACGAGCACGTCCGCGAGATGACCGACCTCGTCCCCGCCGACCGCGCCCGCTGCATGGAGGCGGTGTTTGCCGTCGAGACGGCGCTGCGCCGGCACCTGACGCCGGACAAGGTCAACCTCGCCAGCCTCGGCAATCTCGTGCCGCACGTCCACTGGCACGTGATCCCGCGGTTTGCCGGCGATTCGCATTTTCCGCAGCCGGTGTGGGGCGCGCGTCAGCGCGACGCTTCGCCGGGGGCGTTGCCGGCAGGTTTCGCCGCGCAGGTGGCCGGCGAGCTTGCGCTTGCACTCGGCGCGCCCGCATCATGAACCCACCGCGACCGCTCGCCCGATGACGGACACCTCCGCCCCCGTTCTGGACCCCGGCTCCGCGCCGGACCCCGCCGCGCGCGGCACGGTCGCGCTCGCCTTCACGGACACCGACAGCGCCAGGCGCTGGGCCAACGCGCTGCCGATGACCGGGGTGGGCGCCATGTACGCGGCGGTGATGGGCCAGCTGAAGGCGCTGTCCGCCGCCGATTTCCCGCCGCGCGAGCGCGCGACGATCGCCGAGGTGCTGCGCGAGCCGGCGGCGTTCCTCCATACCGAACTGGCGCGCCGCTATGCCGGCAAGTCGCAGCCGGCCGGCGAGCGCGAGCTCGAGGCTACCGAGCAGGCGATCGCGCTGTGGAACGCGATGTGGGAGCCCTACTCCGCGTGCCTGAAGCCGCTGCTCGAAGGTGACGCCGACCTCGCGGGCGTCAAGCCCAAGCTGCTGCAGCGGGGGCTTTTCGTCGGCAAGCAGCTGCTGCTGGTCCACGGCCTCGCGCGCCGAGTCGCACCGCCGTCGCTGTGGCAGGAGCTGCACGCCTACTACCGGCTCGCCGAGATGCTCGAATGCGCGGTGACCGCGGTCTCCGACGAGCTGATGCCCAACGGCGTCGGCATCTCCTGCTATTCGACCTACAGCCATGCGCTGCTGCTCGGCCTGGCCGATCCCTGCGCGATGTCGGTGAAGCAGGTCGAGCTCGCGGACCGCTGGCTGCAGATGTGGTCGCGCAAGGTGTTTCCCTACGCGCAGCAGCGCGAGACCGAGGGGCCGGTGATCGTCGTCGACCTCGACGGCTCGGCGGGCGCGACGCTGACCGGCACGCCGCCGCGCCATGCGCCGGCGTCGATGCGCTTCGGGTATCCGGGCAAGCTCGCCACCAGCGTCCGCGGACGGCTGAAGCGCCTGCAGACGGGCGCGAACCCGGCGGAACTCCAGCTTGGGCACGATTGCAGCGTCGAGCAGTGCACGACGCTGCTCGGCTACCTCGACCTGCGCTGGTACCAGGCGCCGCGCCGCAGCGAGGACCTGCCGCGCGGCACGGTCGAGCTGTGCGCGGGCGGACTGCCGGGCGCGTATTTCCGCGTCGGCGGGCGCACCTTCGAGCGGCGCGACCCGCTCGGCCGCCTGACGTTCCAGGGCGCGCAGCACCTGCAGACGCTCGGGGCGCTGACCGACTACGACCGGGGCCGCGAAGACTCCGAGCGGACCTGGGCCTGGGAACGCTGGCAGGGCATCTACGAGTGGCGCGAGGCGCAGCTCACGCGGCAGTCGGCGCCGCATCACCGCTGGCATCTCGAGCAGCTCGTCGTCCTCCGCGACGACGAGCGTACGCGCCTGGGCTGCGTGACGCGGGTCGCGCAGGGTGCCGAGGGCGAGCTCGCCGTGTCGTTGCGCCTGTGGCCGGGCGCGCCGAAGACCATCGCGCTGCGGCCGCAGTCCTCCGCGTTCGCCGAGGATCCGCCGCTGCCCGCGCTGCTCCTGCTGGAAACGCCCGAGGACAAGGCGGCGCTGATCCTGCCGCCGCGGACGTTCAGCCCCAGCCGCGGCCTGCGTTCCCTCGACGCAGGCCCCGAGCGCAAGTTCCGCCTCACCCGGCTGCTGCAGCGCGGCGCCGACTTCGAGCGGGTCGCGTTCGAGGAAACGAGCTGAACCGAGCCGCTCCGCGCCGGTGCTGCGTCCGGCGGTGGGACGAACGGGGCGGCCCGCCTCGACAGGGCGCCCGACCGGTGGCCACCGCCCGCACGATCGGTTACCATTCGCCGTTTTTTTCACTCTACCGATGGAGAAATGATGAAAATTGCCGCTTGTCTCGCCGTCGCCGCGCTCGCCGCCGGCGCTTCCGTCGCCCAAGCCAGTCCGGGCGAGGACCTGATCAAGAAGTCCGGTTGCGTTGCCTGCCACGCGAACGACAAGAAGGTCGTCGGTCCCGCGTACAGCGAGGTGGCGAAGAAGTACAAGGGCGACGCCAAGGCCCCCGCGCTGCTCGCCGAGAAGGTGAAGAAGGGCGGCTCCGGGACTTGGGGCGCGGTGCCGATGCCGCCGCACCCGCAAGTCAGCGACGCCGACATCAAGACGATGGTCGCGTATATCCTGACGATTTCGAAGTAAGCGGTTGCTCGCTTGAAGACGACCGGCCGACGGGCAACCGCGGCCGGTTTTTCTTGATGCATCGGGGAAGGCGCGACATCGGCGCGGGAACGTTCGCCCCGGCTTTGACACGCGGCCGCCCCCCCGGTAACCTTCATTCGCTCGTGCAGGAGAGCGCGCCCGTCGTCGCGGCGCCGCCGAAGGCGTAATCCCGAAACCGCTCAGGCAAAACGGACTGCGCGAGCGCAATTCGCATCTGGAGAGCGGCCGCGCGGCATCATGCCGCGAGCGGCCCACCGAAGGGGCACCCGGACGTCGCGGCTTCGGCCGGCGATCCCGGTAATCTCTCAGGTAAAAGGACAGACGGGGCAAGGCGGGCCAACCGCTGCGTCCGTTGTCGTTCCGACCTGGAGAATCCGTGCCCAAAGCGACCATCCTGAACGCCGTGCATCGCGCCGCGGGCGCCCGCATGGTCGACTTCGGCGGCTGGGACATGCCGGTCAACTACGGCTCGCAGATCGAGGAGCACCACGCGGTGCGCCGCGACGCCGGCATGTTCGACGTCTCGCACATGCGGGTCGTCGACCTCGAGGGCGCCGGCGCGCGCGATTTCCTGCGCTACGCGCTGGCCAACAACGTCGACAAGCTGACCGTCCCCGGCAAGGCGCTGTATTCGTGCCTGCTGCGCGACGACGGCGGCGTGCTCGACGACCTCATCGTGTACTTCCTGCGCGAGGATTTCTTCCGGCTGGTCGTCAACGCCGGCACCGCCGACAAGGACATAGCGTGGCTGGGCCGGCTCGTCGCCGGGCGGGCGCCGCAGCTCGCGCTGAAGCCGCGCGCCGATCTGGCGATGATCGCCGTGCAGGGGCCGAACGCGCGGGCGAAACTGTGGCAGGTGCTGCCCGGCAGCGAAGCCGCGACTGCGGCGCTGAAGCCGTTCTCGGCGGTCGCGTTCGGCGACATGTTCATCGCACGCACCGGCTACACCGGCGAGGACGGCTTCGAGGTCGTCCTGCCCGCGGGCTGGGCCGCGCCGGTCTGGGAGAAGCTCGCGGCGGCCGGCGTGCGACCGTGCGGCCTCGGCGCGCGCGACACGCTCAGGCTCGAGGCCGGCATGAACCTCTACGGCCAGGACATGGACGAGTCGGTGACGCCGCTCGAATCCGGCCTCGGCTGGACCGTCGATCTCGCGAGCCCGCGCGACTTCGTCGGCAAGGGCGCGCTCGTCGCGAAGCCGGCGGCGAACGAGCTGCGCGGCCTGCTGCTGCTGGACAAGGGCGGCGTGCTGCGCGCGCACCAGCGCGTCCGCACCGCGCACGGCGACGGCGAGATCACCAGCGGCACGTTCAGTCCGACGCTCGCGGCGTCGATCGCGCTCGCGCGGCTGCCGGCTGCGGTGGAGGTCGGCGACGCCGTCCGCGTCGTCGTCCGCGACCGGGAACTCGCCGCGCGCGTGGTCAGGCCGCCGTTCGCGCGCAACGGCAAGGCACTGGTGGCGTGACCATGGCGCCGGACACGACCGCCATCCGGGCGCTGGGGGCGGGCGACCTCGCGGCGTACTGCGCACTGCGGCTGCGCGGCTTCGCCGAGCATCCGGCGGCGTTCACGTCGAGCCATGCCGAGGAGTCGGCGCGTCCGGTCGACGCGCTGCGGCACCGGATCGAGCCGCCGGTGGCAAGGCCCCACGACGGCGTGCTCGGCGCGTTCGCCGGTGGCACGCTCGTCGGGATGGTCGGACTCGAAGTCGACATGCGCGCGCACGTCCGCCACAAGGGCCACGTGTTCGGCATGTACGTGCCGGTCGAGCACGCGGGCCGGGGCATCGGCAAGGCGCTCGTCGCCGCGGTGATTCGACGCGCGCAGGCGATCCCCGCGCTGCGCCAGCTGGGCCTGACCGTCACCGCCGGAAATGCGGCGGCGCGGCGTCTCTACGAGGCGGCCGGTTTCGTCGCCTGGGGCATCGAGCCCGACGCGGTGATCGTCGACGGCGCCGCGCACGACAAGATCCACATGACCCGCGCGCTGGCGCGGCCCTGAACCCATCGCGCACGTATCCGAACGGCAACGCATCGACACGGAGGCAGCATGAACGTACCCGCAGATCTCAAGTACACGGCCGAACACGAGTGGGTTCGCGTCGAACCCGACGGCACCCTGACCATCGGCATCACCGACCACGCGCAGGCGGCGCTTGGCGATCTCGTCTATCTCGAGCTGCCCGACGTCGGCCGCGTGCTCGCCGCCAACGAGGCCTGCGCAGTCGTCGAGTCGGTGAAGGCCGCCTCCGACGTCTACTCGCCGGTGGCCGGCGAGGTGATCGCGATCAACGAGCCCGTCACCAACGCGCCGGAAGACGTGAACCAGGACGCCTACGCTTCCTGGCTGTTCAAGCTCAGGCCCGCCGACGCCGGCGCCGCCGGCAGGCTGCTCGACGCGAAGGCGTACGAAGCCGTCATCGGCGACGCCTGAATCAGGGCTCCTTCAAGACCGCGCGCGGCCTCGCGCGCCCCGAGGTGAATCCATGCACATGAACGAACCCCTGGCCCGCGGCGGCGCCGGCTCGCTGCCGGCGCTGGAGCAGCCCGACGCCTTCCTGGCGCGCCATATCGGCACGTCCGACGCCGACCAGCGCGGGATGCTGGAAGCGCTGGGCTTCCCTTCGCGCACGGCGCTGATGGCCGCGATCGTGCCGGAGGCGATCCGTCGCGCGACGCCCCTCGAGCTGCCGGAACCCGTCGGGGAGACCGAGGCGCTGGCGCGGCTCGGCGCGATCGCCGCGAAGAACCGCGTGCTGAAGTCGTTCCTGGGACAGGGTTACTACGGCACGGTGACCCCGGGGGTCATCCTGCGCAACGTGCTCGAGAGCCCGGCCTGGTACACCGCGTACACGCCCTACCAGCCCGAGATCTCGCAGGGGCGGCTCGAGGCGCTGGTGAACTTCCAGACGATGGTGTGCGACCTGACCGGCATGGCCATCGCCAACGCGTCGATGCTCGACGAGGCCACCGCCGCCGCCGAGTCGATGACCCTGTGCCGGCGCATGAGCCGCGGCGACAGCGCGCGGTTCTACGTGGCCGACGACGTGTTTCCGCAGACGCTGGAGGTCGTGCGCACCCGCGCGCGGCCGCTGGGCATCGAGGTCGTCGTCGGTCCGGCCGCCGGCGCCGCCGACGCCGGCGCGTTCGCGGTGCTGCTGCAGTACCCGGGCGATCGCGGCGAGGTGCGCGACTACCGCACGCTGACCGGGACGATCCACGCTGCCGGCGGCTACGTGATCGTCGCCGCCGACGTGCTCGCACTGACGCTGCTGTCGCCGCCCGGCGAGTGGGGCGCCGACGTGGTCGTCGGTTCGACGCAGCGCTTCGGCGTGCCGATGGGCTACGGCGGTCCGCACGCCGCGTATCTCGCGACCCGCGACGAGTTCAAGCGGTCGATGCCGGGGCGGCTGGTCGGCGTCACCGTCGATGCGCACGGCAATCCCGCGTACCGGCTGGCGCTGCAGACCCGCGAGCAGCACATCCGACGCGAGAAGGCGACGTCCAACATCTGCACCGCGCAGGTGCTGCTGGCGGTGATCGCAGGCATGTACGCGGTGTGGCACGGGCCCGAAGGCCTGGCTGCGATCGCGCGCCGGGTCCACCGGATGGCGGTGGTGCTGCACGCCGGGCTGGCGCGACTGGGTTTCGGCGTGCCGTCGACGCCGTACTTCGACACCTTCACCGTGCATGCCGGCGCGCAGACCGACGCCATCCTCGCCCGGGCCGTGGCGCGCGGCGCCAACTTCCGCCGCGTCGACGACACGACGCTTGCGCTGTCGGTCGACGAGACGACGACCCGCGAGGACATCCTGCTGGCGCTGTCCGCATTCGCCGACGGCGTTCCCGCATTCACCGTCGCCGAGCTCGACGCGGGCACGCCCGACGCGCTGCCCGCGTCGCTTGCGCGCACCTCGCCGTATTTGACGCACCCGACGTTCCACCGCTACCGGTCCGAGACCGAGATGCTGCGCTACCTGCGCCGGCTCGCCGACAAGGACATCGCGCTCGACCGCGCGATGATCCCGCTCGGGTCGTGCACGATGAAGCTCAACGCGACGTCGGAGATGATTCCGGTGACCTGGCCCGCGTTCGGCGCGCTGCATCCGTTCGCGCCGGCCGACCAGGCGCAGGGGTACGCCGAGCTTGCCGCGGACCTCGAGCGGATGCTGTGCGCCGCGACGGGGTATGCGGCGGTCTCGCTGCAGCCCAACGCCGGCTCGCAGGGAGAATACGCCGGCCTGCTGGCCATCCAGGCGTACCACGCGAGCCGGGGCGAGGCGCATCGCGACGTCTGCCTGATCCCGGCCTCCGCGCACGGCACGAATCCCGCCTCCGCGCAGATGGTCGGCATGACGGTCGTCGTCGTCGGCTGCGACAGGGACGGCAACGTCGATCTCGCCGAACTCGCCGCGAAGGCCGCGCAGCACGCGGCGCGGCTCGCCGCGATCATGGTCACCTATCCGTCGACGCACGGCGTGTTCGAGGCCGGGATCAAGGAGATCTGCGCGATCGTCCACCGGCACGGCGGGCAGGTGTACGTCGACGGGGCGAACCTCAACGCGCTGGTCGGGCTCGCGGCGCCCGGCGAGTTCGGCGCCGACGTCTCGCACCTCAATTTGCACAAGACGTTCTGCATCCCCCACGGCGGCGGTGGCCCCGGGGTCGGGCCCATCGGGGTCGCCGCGCATCTTGCGTCGTTCCTGCCCGGCCATCGTGCGCGCGACGGCGGCGCGTCGCCGGTCGGGCCGGTCAGCGCCGCGCCGCTGGGCAGCGCGTCGATCCTCCCGATTTCGTGGATGTACATCACGATGATGGGCGGGCGCGGACTCACGGCGGCCACCGAGAGCGCGATCCTCGCCGCCAACTACGTCGCGCGCCGGCTGGCGCCGCACTATCCGGTGCTCTACTCCGGCGCGGGCGGGCTGGTCGCGCACGAGTGCATCCTCGATCTGCGGCCGCTCAAGGAGGGCAGCGACGTGGCGGTGGACGACGTCGCCAAGCGTCTGATGGACTACGGCTTCCATGCGCCGACGATGAGCTTCCCGGTCGCCGGCACGCTGATGGTCGAGCCGACGGAGAGCGAATCGAAGGCCGAGCTCGATCGCTTCGTCGACGCGATGATCGCCATCCGGGACGAGATCCGCGCGGTGGAGGAGGGACGCTCCGACCGCGCCGACAATCCGTTGAAGCACGCGCCGCACACCGCGTCGGCGGTGACCGCCGACGCATGGACGCACGCGTATCCGCGCGAGCAGGCGGCCTTCCCGGTTGCGGGCCTGCGCGACGGCAAGTACTGGCCGCCGGTGGGCCGCGTCGACAACGTGTACGGCGACCGCAATCTCTTCTGCAGCTGCATCCCGATCGGCGCTTACGGGGATGACGAGGCGGCGCCGGCCTGAATACAATCCTGGCTGTCGAACCCGGCCCGTACCGGGGGCCAGCGTGCATGTGCGCGCGGACGCGGCGTGACCGTCGCTGCGGGCCAGGACGACCACGCCGCGTCGCCCGATGATGATCACGCTCGCCGCCCTTAATCGCTGGAAGGCTTCCGGGCTCCACCTGGCCCTGAGCGCGACCATCGGCGTCGCGGTGGTCGCCCTGATGCTGCTGGTGTGGTACCCGTGGCCGCTGTTCGAAGCCGCGGGAGGCAGCGAACTCGTGCTGTTGCTGATCGGCGTCGACGTGGTGCTGGGCCCGCTGCTGACGCTGATCCTGTTCAAGCCGGGCAAGCCGGGCCTCAAATTCGATCTTGCCCTGATCGCCGCCATCCAGTTCAGCGCCCTTGCGTACGGCGCCAGCGTCATGTTCGAGGCGCGGCCGGTGTTCATGGTCTTCAACGTCGACCGCTTCACGCTGACGACGAGCGGGCAGATCCCGGAAGGCGCGCTGGCCCGGTCCCCGCCGCCCTACGACACCCTGACGCTCGGCGGTCCGCGCACCGTGGCCGCACGGTTGCCGACCGATCCGCAGGGGAAGAGCAAGTTGATGGACTACGTGCTCGCGGGCCTCGACGTGCCCCAGTTGCCCGAGTACTTCGTTGCCTACGACACGCTGGCCTCCGCAGCCGCCGCACGGGCCCGTCCGCTCGACGAACTGATGAAGCGGCATCCGCAGGCGGCGCCGGAGCTCCGGCAGCTGGCGGCGGCGCATGCTCCCGGGACGCTGCGCTGGCTCCCGCTGCGCGCGCCGGTGCGCGACATGTCGGTGCTGATCGATGCGTCCAGCGGCGCCGTCGTCCGCGTCGTACCGCTCGCGCCCTGGTAACGCGCGGGGGGTGTCCGTCCCCGGCGGTATAATCGGGGCCTTTCCCCGCGGGACCGCCATGTCGTTTCGCCGTTTCCTCGTTGCCGCGGCACTCGCCGCGGTGGCAGCCGTCACCCACGCGCAGACCGGCTCCGCGCCCGCAGGCACGGCCGCGCCCGCCGCCCCGGCCGCGGCAGTAGCGCTCGTCGCCGCCATGCCGGGCGCAGCCGCGGCCCCGGCGATCGCCGCGTCGTCCTATGTCCTGGTCGACTGGACGAGCGGGCAGACGATCGTTGCCCAGAACGCCGACGAGCGCCGCGACCCGGCGTCGCTGACCAAACTGATGACGGCTTACCTCACGTTCGCCGCGCTGAAGGCCGGCACGATCACGCCGTCACAGCCGGTTCCGGTGTCGGAGCGCGCCTGGCGCGCCGAAGGCTCGCGTATGTTCATCGAGCCGCGCCGCGCGGTCTCGGTCGACGAACTGCTCCGCGGCATGATCGTCCAGTCGGGAAACGACGCCTCGATCGCGCTGGCGGAACTCGTCGCCGGCAGCGAGGACGCGTTCGCGCAGCGGATGAACGAGGAGGCGAGGAAGCTCGGGCTTGCGAACACGGCCTTCGTCAACGCCACGGGCTTGTCGCATCCGCAGCACTACTCGACCGCCGCCGACATGGCGAAGCTCGCGTCCGCGCTGATCCGCGACTTTCCCGAGCATTACCCGCTCTACGCGATCAAGGAATACCGCTACAACAACATCACGCAGCCGAACCGCAACCGCCTGCTGTGGTCGGACCCGTACGTCGACGGCGTGAAGACGGGGCATACCGACGCGGCGGGCTGGTGCCTCATCTCGTCGGCGAAGCGCGGCGACCGGCGGCTGGTGTCGGTGGTGCTGGGGGCCGCGTCGGACAACGCGCGGACGGCGGAGAGCCAGAAGCTGCTCAACTACGGCTTCCAGGCGTTCGACACGGTGCAGCTCTACGCCCCGGGCCAGCCGGTGTCGACGCTTCGGGTCTGGAAGGGCGCGACGAAGGACGTCGCCGCCGGCTTCATCGCCAACCGCTACCTGACGCTGCCCAAGGGCAAGGCCGAGAAGCTGCAGCTCGCGATGACGGCCACCGAACCGCTGGTGGCGCCGGTTGCGAAGGGCCAGCGCGTCGGCGCCGTGAAGGTCGCGCTCGACGGTGCGCCGGTCGCCGATTTTCCGCTGGTGGCGCTGGCCGACGTGCCGGCCGCCAGCTTCTTCGGGCGCGCCTGGGACACGGTGCGGCTGTGGTTCCGCTGACCGGGTCGCGCCGGCCCCTTTCGCCGCAACGGTTCCCGACCGGAGGATCACGATGAACGCCACTCCCCAGATCGTCTACCTCAACGGCGAATACCTGCCGCTCGACGAGGCGAAGATTCCCGTGCTCGACCGCGGGTTCATCTACGGCGACGGCGTCTACGAGCTCGTCCCCGTCTACGGCCGCGAGCCGTTCCGAATGGCGCATCACCTCGCCCGGCTGCAGCGCAGCCTCGACGGCATCCGCCTTGCCAATCCGCACACGACGGCCGAGTGGGAGGCGATCATCCGCAAACTCGTCTCGCTGCAGCCATACGACGACCAGGGCGTCTACTTCCAGGTCACGCGCGGCGTGGCCAAGCGCGACCACGCGTTTCCGCAGGGGGTGCCGCCCACGATCTTCATGATGAGCAATCCGCTGCCGACGCCGTCGCGCGACCAGGTCGAGCGCGGCGTGGCCGTCGTCACCGCCGAGGACAACCGCTGGCAGCGCTGCGACCTGAAGACGATCTCGCTGCTCGGCAACGTGCTGATGCGCCAGCTGGCCGCGGACGTCGGGGCGGTCGAGACGATCATGTTCCGCGACGGGTTCCTCACCGAAGCGTCGGCGTCGAACGTGCTGTGCGTCATCGGCGGCACGATTGTCGCGCCGCCGAAGGACAACCTGATCCTGCCGGGCATCACCTACGACGCGGCGCTCGAGTTCGCGCGCGACGCGGGCCTGCCGATGGAGATTCGTCCCGTGCCCCGCGCCGAGGCGCTGGCGGCCGACGAGCTGTGGCTTTCGTCGTCGACCAAGGAGGTGCTGGCGATCACCAGCGTCGACGGCAAGCCGGTCGGCGATGGCAAGCCGGGGCCCGTCTTCCGCAAGGTCTGGCAGATCTACCAGGACCGCAAGGCGCGTCCGGGCTGACGCGCGCCGCGGGGACCGCGGGGTGGCGGGGGGCCGGCGGCGACGCCAGGCTCCCCGATTCATTCCAGCGGGCGTGTGGTGCCGTAGCGGCCGTGATGGAAGACGAGGCCGGCGCCGGGGTGGCGCGCGAAGGCTTCGACGCGGCCGATGAACAGCACGTGGTCGCCGGCGCGCTGCTGCGAATGGTGGCGGCACTCGAACCACGCGACGCAGCCGGCGATGCGGGGGGCGCCGGCCGGACCGAGCGTGTAGTCGACGCCGGCGAAACGGTCGGCATGCGGGCGGGCGAAGCGAGCGGCGAGCTCGGTCTGATCGTCGGCCAGCACGTTGATCACATAGCCTTCCGCCTGCTCGAATGCAGCGAGGTTCGACGCGCTGCGGGCCAGGCTCCAGACGATCAGCGGAGGGTCGAGCGACACCGAGTTGAACGAATTTGCGGTGAAGCCCGCCAGCGTGCCGTCGGGCGCGCGCGCGCAGATCACCGTGACGCCGGTGGCGAACTGTGCAAGGGCGTCGCGATAGGCGCGCTCGGCCGGGACGGCGGCGCGGGCAGCGGCTCGGGTGGGGGGAGGCAAGGGGGGCGTGGCGGAGGCTGGGAAGGGGCGATGTTAGCAGTCGGCCGGTGGAGCCGGGGCGGGGCGGGACTGGACGCGGCGGTCGTCTCGGCCTTCCGGCGGATGGCGCGGCGATCGATCGCAGCCCATCCTGCCCGCATGGGGTGCTTGCAGGCCGCAGGCACCGCCTTCGCCAAAATGTGACCTGACCCCGAATTGGGTAGAATGGAATCGGGTGCCATTGCGGGGGTTTGGTCATGACCGATCCGCTTGCTTCGCTCATTGCCCACAGGTACGCGGGAAGGGACCTGCAGGTGGCGGTGGTGCTGCCATCGGGCGAACGGCTGCCGCTTTCACGCGCCCCCCGCCTCGACCTGGTGGCGCGCAACCTGGCCGGGCTCCGGGCCCTGGCGTCGCCGCAGCTCGGCGACCTCGCCCGCGCGTATGTCCGCAACGACCTCGACTTCACCGGCAGTGCGCGCGACGTCCTGGCCGTCGCGCAGTCGCTGGTCGGCGAAGTCACCCATCCGCGGGATGCGGTCGCCACGCGCTGGCGACTGTGGAAGAACCAGCGGCGCCCGAATCGCGACAACATCGCCCATCACTACGACGTCAGCGACGCCTTCTACCGGCTGTGGCTCGACACCCGCATGGTCTACTCCTGCGCCTATTTCCGCGACGACGACGACACGCTGGACGCGGCGCAGCTGGCGAAGCTCGACCACATCTGCCGCAAGCTGCGGCTGGCGCCGGGGGAGCGCTTCCTCGACATCGGCTGCGGCTGGGGCGCGCTGCTGTTCCACGCGGCGACGCACTACGGCGTCGCGGCCCACGGCATCACGCTGTCGCGCAACCAGCTCGATCACGCGCGGCAGGAAATCGCCTGCCGGGGACTCGACGGCCGGGTGCGCGTCGACCTGCTGGACTACGCCGACCTGCCCGCCGACGCGAGCTACGACAAGATCGCCAGCATCGGCATGTTCGAGCACGTCGGCCTCGCCCGCTTCGGGCGCTACTTCGGCGCGATCCGCCGCGCGCTGGTCCCGGGCGGGCTGGTGCTCAACCACGGCATCACGCACAACTTCGTCGGCGATCACAGCCTGGGCAGCGGTCTCGGCGACTTCGTCGAGGACTACGTGTTCCCCGGCGGCGAGCTGACGCACGTCTCGAAGGTGATCGAGGCGCTGGGCGCGCAGGGGCTCGAGATCCTCGACGCCGAGGCATTGCGACCGCACTACGCGCGCACGCTCTGGTGCTGGGCGGACCGGCTGGAGGCGCAGGCCGATGCCGCGCGCGCCGAAGTCGGCGAGGAGAAGTTCCGCGTCTGGCGGATCTACCTCGCCGGCGCGGCCCACGCGTTCGACCGGGGCTGGCTGTCGCTGTTCCAGATCCTCGCCGGCAAGCCACAGGCCGACGGCCGGCTCGTCCATCCGATGACGCGGGACTACATGTATCCGGATGCCGCGGGCTGAGTGCCCCGTGGCATCCGGTTGCGTCGGCGGCGGGACGCCCCCATAGTGAAGAGTCCGGAGTCCTCGATGCCCGCCGCCGCCGAATCGCTGCTGACCTTTCCCTGCGAGTTCCCCATCAAGGTGATGGGCCGGACGCAGGACGGTTTCGCGCAGGCGATTGCCGCCGTCGTGCGCACCCACGCGCCGGACTTCGACGCGGCAACGCTGGAGATGCGCGCGTCGTCGCAGGGCAACTACCTGTCGGTCACCGCGACGATCAACGCGACCTCGCGCGAGCAGCTCGACAGTCTCTATCGCGAGCTCACGTCGCACCCGATGGTCGCGATGGTGCTGTGAGCGTGCCGCCCGAGCCCGGCGCGGACATCGCCATCCGCCGCCTGGGACGCACCGGCTACGAGCCGACGTGGCGGGCGATGCAGGCGTTCACCGACGCCCGCGACGCGGACACGCGCGACGCGATCTGGCTCACCGAACACCCGCCGATCTACACGCTGGGGCTGGCGGGGCGCAGCGCGCACCTGCTGCGCGACAACGGAATTCCGGCCCTGAAGGTCGACCGCGGCGGCCAGATCACCTACCACGGTCCGGGACAGCTGGTCGCGTACCTGCTGTTCGACCTGCGGCGCGCACGCTGGGGGGTGCGCGCGTTCGTCCGCGCCATCGAGGCCGGTGTGATACAATGGCTTGATTCATATGGCATTTCTGCCTACGGAAAGAACGACGCGCCCGGTGTCTACTTGCGGCGCGACGGGGTCGAGGCGAAGATCGCCGCATTGGGGCTCAAGGTGCGCAACGGCTGCACGTACCATGGCCTCGCCGTCAACGTCGCGATGGACCTGGCGCCGTTTGCCGACATCGACCCCTGCGGCTTTCCGGGACTCGCCGTGACGCAGCTCGCCGACGCCGCGCCTCCCGGAGGCGAATGCACGGTCGAACGCGCCGGTGACGAACTGGCCCCGATCCTCGCCGCCCACCTTGCCCGCGCCTGCTGACCATGGACTCCCCCGCCACCCCGCCCGTCCCGCCCACGCCGCCGGCCAACGCCGCCGGCGTCAAGCACAAGGGCGACGCGAAGACCGCCCGCATCCCGATCAAGGTGGTCGAGGCGCCCCGGCTGAAGAAGCCCGACTGGATCCGCGTCAGGGCCGCGTCGTCGCCTCGCTACGCCGAGATCAAGCAGATCCTGCGCGACCACAAGCTGCACACGGTCTGCGAGGAAGCGTCGTGCCCGAACATCGGCGAGTGCTTCAGCAAGGGCACGGCGACGTTCATGATCATGGGCGACATCTGCACCCGGCGCTGCCCGTTCTGCGACGTCGGCCACGGGCGGCCGCTGCCGCTCGACGCCGACGAGCCGCGCAACCTCGCCCGGACGATCGCCGCGCTGCGCCTTCGTTACGTGGTCATTACCAGCGTCGACCGCGACGACCTCCGCGACGGTGGCGCACGGCACTTCGTCGACTGCATCCGCGCCGTGCGCGAACACTCGCCGGCGACGCAGATCGAGGTGCTGGTCCCCGACTTCCGCGGCCGGCTCGACCGTGCGCTCGACATCCTGACGGTGGCGCCGCCGGACGTGATGAACCACAACCTCGAGACGGTGCCGCGCCTGTATCGGCAGGCGCGCCCCGGGTCCGACTACGCGCATTCGCTCGCGCTGCTGCGCGACTTCAAGGCCCGCTTCCCCGACGTGCCGACCAAGTCCGGCCTGATGGTCGGGCTGGGCGAGACCGACGACGAGATCCTCGCCACGATGCGCGACATGCGCGCCCACGGCATCGACATGCTGACCATCGGCCAGTACCTGCAGCCGACGGCGGGGCACCTGCCGGTGCTGCGGTATGTGCACCCGGACACGTTTTCGCGGTTCGAGCGCGAGGCGTACGCGATGGGGTTCCGGCACGCCGCGGTCGGCGCGCTGGTGCGCTCGTCGTACCACGCGGACAGGCAGGCCGAGGACGTGCTGGCCGACCCGCGCGTCGGCTGAGCCGGCGCGCCCGCGCGCTCTGGCCGCGTCAATTCGGGGGCGCGGGCAGCGGCACGCCCTTCGGCCACAGCAGGAACAACCGTCCGTCCTGCTTCATCCGCCCGGCCTGCCGTCCGGCCTCGTCGCCGAAGCCCCAGAAGAAGTCGCCGCGGACGGCGCCGCGAATCGCGCCGCCGGTGTCCTGTGCCAGGACCAGGCGCTCGAGCGGCTGGCTCGACAGCGGGAGCGTCGTCGCCAGGTACACCGGCGCGCCGAGCGGGATGCTGCGCACGTCCACCGCCATCGTGCGCTCGCGCAGCAGCGGCACGCCGAGCGTGCCGATCGGGCCGTCGATCGCTGCCTCGAGCGTGCCCGGCGCCGGCGCCGCCACCTCGCGGAAGAAGACGTAGCTCGGGTTCTCGTCCAGCAGCGCCGGCAGCTGGTCCGGGTTGCGCGCGCCCCACGCCTTGATTCCCTGCATCGACGCCTGCGCGAGCGTGAGTTCGCCGCGGTCGATGAGCACGCGGCCGATCGAGCGGAACGGATGACCGTTCTGGTCGGCGTAACCGACGCGCATCACGCTGCCGTCCGGCAATTCGACGCGGCCCGAGCCCTGGATCTGCAGGAAGAACGCCTCGACCGGGTCGGCCACGAAGACCAGCGCGTTGTCGCCGACCGGCGCCGCGCCGCGCTCGATGTCGGCGCGCGTCCAGTACGGCACCACGCGCTTGCCGTCGAGGCGCCCGCGCAGTCGCCGGTCCTTGAGGTCGGGGTGGAGCGACGCGAGGTCGATGGTCAGCAGGTCGTCGGGGGCGGCGTACAGCGGCACGCCGAAGCGCGCCGTCTTCACCCGACTGCCGACGAGCTTCGGCTCGTAGTAGCCGGTGATCGTCCCGGTGTCGGCGCCGTCGGCGGCGAGCACGCGGTATGGGTTAAACTGGACCTCGAAAAACCCGCGCACGGCAGCGGCATCGCGGCCGTCGATCGTTGCGGCGGCGGCGCAGGGTGCCTGCCACACCGGCCGGGTCGCCGGATTGTCGACCAGCGGCCCGCAGCCGGCGCGAAAGGCGGGCCAGGCGTCGGCGACGCGGTCGGCACTCCACCCGGGCAGCGCCGTCCAGGCGGTCGGCTCGTAGCGTGCGGGCAGCGACGGCGCCGCGGCGGCGGCGACCGGCGGCGGTGCGGGCGGGGCGACCGGTGGCGCAGTGACGCAGCCGGCGAGCACCAGCGCCGCGGTCGCGAGCAGCAACGCGGAGCGTGCGACGGAATGCGCTGCGCGTGGAGCGCCTGCGTTCGAACGGCAGACGCGCCGGGCGGACGGCGAGGGCGGCAGGAACGGGACGGGCACGATGGGCTGGATTCTGTTTGAGGCCGGGGTGGCGCTGCTGCTGCTCGTGGCGATCGTCTGGTGGACGATGGCGTCGACGCGACGGCGAAGCCGGCCCGACGCCGCGCGCCCGCCGGACGAGCCGCGCGGCCGGGACTGAACCGCCGATGGACCCTTCGACGCGAACCCGGACGTCAATGCAGGATGCGTGGAACCGACAGCGTGAACGACGGAATCGGCGCGTCGAACGCCTCGCCGTCGGCGGCGGCCATCCGGTAGCTGCCGTGCATCGTGCCCACGGCGGTCGGGATCGTCGCGCCGCTGGTGTATTCGAAGCTTTCGCCTGGGGCGAGCAGCGGCTGCTGCCCGATCACGCCCTCGCCCCGGACCTCCTGCACGCGGTGCTCGGCGTCGGTGATGTACCAGTGCCGGCTCACCAGCCTGGCCGCGACGGTCCCGCTGTTGGTGATCGTGATCGTGTACGCGAACACGAACTGGCCCCCGGAGGGATCGGAGCGGTCCTCGAGGTAGAACGACCGTGGAACCACGGTGATGTCGTATTTCTTCGTGCCGGCCATGGGTGCCGCCGCGTTCCTGTCGTGAACTTGAACGGATTATAGAACGATGCCCGACTATCGCCTTGCACCTTCCATCCTGTCGGCCGATTTCGCCCGCCTGGGCGAGGAAGTGCGCGCGGTCATCGCCGCCGGCGCCGACCTGATCCACTTCGACGTGATGGACAACCATTACGTTCCCAACCTGACGATCGGCCCGCTGGTGTGCGAGGCGCTGAAGCCGCACGCGACGGTGCCCATCGACGTGCACCTGATGGTGAAGCCGGTCGATCGCATCATCCCCGACTTCGCCAGGGCCGGCGCGTCGATCATCAGCTTCCATCCCGAGGCCTCCGAGCACGTCGACCGCACCATCGGCCTGATCCACGACTCCGGCTGCAAGGCCGGGCTGGTGTTCAACCCGGCGACCCCGCTCGACTGGCTCGACCACACGCTCGACAAGCTCGACCTCGTGCTGATCATGTCGGTGAACCCGGGCTTCGGCGGGCAGTCGTTCATCCCGCACGCGCTGGCCAAGCTCGCGGCCGTGCGCGCAAGGATCGACGCCGTCACGGCGCGCACCGGCCGCAGCGTGCTTCTGGAAGTCGACGGCGGGGTGAAGGTCGACAACATCGGCGCCATCGCCAGGGCGGGGGCCGACACCTTCGTCGCCGGCAGCGCGATCTTCGGCACGCCGGACTACGCGGCGACGGTCGCGAAGATGCGCGCGGAGCTGGCGCGGGCGTGAGTGCGCCGCGAAGCTTCGCCGTCGGCGCCGTCGCTTTCGATCTCGACGGCACGCTGCTCGACACCATCCACGACCTCGCCGCCGCGGTGAACCTGCTGCTGGCCGACCTCGGCCACGCGCCGCTGCCCGTGGCGACGATCCGCGACCTCGTCGGCAAGGGCATGCCCAACCTGATCCGCCGCGCGCTGGCGGCGACGCGCGGCGTCGCTCCGGTGGCCGTGGGCGACGCCGAACTGGCCGACGTGCTGCCCCGCTACCAGACGCACTATGCGGCGATCCTCGGGCGCGAGACCGTCCCCTATCCCGGGGTCGTCGCGGGCCTCGAGCGGATGGCGGCGATGGGGCTGCCGCTCGCCGTGATCACCAACAAGGCGACGCGGTTCGTTCGGCCGCACCTGGCGCTGGCGGGCATCGAGCCGTTCTTTCGCGTGGTGATCGGCGGCGACGACCTGCCGCTGAAGAAGCCGCATCCCGCCGCGCTGCTGCATGCGGCGCGCGCGCTGGGGGTCGAGCCGGCGCGGATGCTGATGGTCGGCGACTCCGGCAACGACGCACAGGCGGCGCGCGCCGCCGGCTGCCCGGTGCTGATCGTTCCCTACGGCTACAACGAGGGCACGCCGGTGCAAAATCTGGACGCCGATGGTATAGTCGATTCGCTGCTCGCGGTCGCCGATCGCCTGCAACCCCTCTCCGCCAACCGATGAGCTTCGACTCGTTCCTTCGCAACGGCCACGCCGCACCGGCGTGGCGGCAACGCACGGACTGGCGCCGCTGGCGCCGCTAGCACCCGTGCGCGCGGCGTCCGCGCCTCACTCGACGACGCCCCCCAGCCGTACCGTTTGCCCAGTCCCCGAACGCAGTTCCGAGGCACCATGACCGAAGCCGAATTCCGCGCGCTCGCCGCGCTTGGACATAACCGGATCCCGCTCGTCCTCGAGACGTTCGCGGATCTCGACACGCCGCTGTCGCTCTACCTCAAGCTCGCCGCGCAGCCGAACTCGTTCCTGCTCGAGTCGGTCGTCGGCGGCGAGCGCTTCGGCCGCTACTCGTTCATCGGGCTGCCGGCGAGGATCCGCATCCGCGCCCGCGGCACGGCGATCGAGGTCGACGACGCCGGCACGGTGGTCGAGCGGCACGACGGCGATCCGCTCGCGTTCGTCCGCGAGTTCCTGCGCCGCTACCGCGCGGCGCCGCGACCGGGACTGCCGCGGTTCTGCGGCGGGCTCGCCGGCTGCTTCGGGTACGACGTCGTCCGCCACATCGAGCCGCGGCTCGCGGCGAGCGCGCCGCCGCCGGCGCCCGGGCTCGCCGACGTGCCCGACCTTACGCTGCTGCTGACCGAGGAGCTCGCCGTCGTCGACAACCTCGCCGGCCGCATCTTCCTCATCGTCTACGTCGACCCGGCGCTGCCCGGTGCGTTCGCCCGCGGGCAGGCGCGACTCGCCGAGCTGCGGGGCAGGCTGCGAGCGCCGGTGGCGATTCCGTTCGAGACCGGCGGCGCGCGCACCGAGGCGGTCAGCGAGACCGGCCCCGAGGCGTTCCAGGCCGCGGTGGCCCGCGCCCGCGAATACATCGCCGCCGGCGACGTGATGCAGGTGGTGCTGTCGCAGCGGCTCGCGCGTCCGTTCACGCAGTCGCCGCTGTCGCTGTACCGCGCGCTGCGCAGCGTGAATCCGTCGCCGTACATGTTCTACTACGATTTCGGCGACCACCACGTCGTCGGCGCGTCGCCGGAGATCCTGGTGCGCAAGGAGGGCCGCGCGGTGACGCTGCGCCCGATCGCCGGCACGCGGCCGCGCGGCGCCACGCCCGAGGCCGACGACGCGCTGGCGCGGGAACTCCTCGCCGACCCGAAGGAGATCGCCGAGCACGTGATGCTGGTCGACCTCGGGCGCAACGACGTCGGCCGCGTCGCCGCGACCGGCACGGTGAAGCTCACCGAGAAGATGGTCATCGAGCGCTACTCGCACGTGATGCACATCGTGTCCAACGTCGAGGGCACGCTGCAGCCGGGGCTGGGCAGCATCGACGTGCTGCGCGCCGCGTTCCCGGCGGGCACGGTGAGCGGCGCGCCGAAGGTCCGTGCGATGGAGATCATCGACGAGCTCGAGCCGACGCGCCGCGGCGTGTACGCGGGCGCGGCGGGCTACGTGAGCTTCCAGGACGACATGGACACGGCGATCGCCATCCGCACCGCGGTGGTCAAGGACGGCATGCTGTACGTCCAGGCCGGCGCCGGCATCGTCCACGACTCGGTGCCTGCGGCCGAGTGGCAGGAGACGCTGAACAAGGCGCGCGCCATCCTGCGCGCGGCCGACATGGTGCAGTCCGGCCTCGACGGGGAGGGCTGATCCGTGCTGCTCCTCATCGACAACTACGACAGCTTCACCTTCAACCTCGCGCAGTACCTGGGCGAGCTCGGCGCCGACGTCCACGTCCACCGCAACGACGCCATCACGCTGGACCAGATCGCGGCGTGGGCGCCGGAGAAGATCGTCATTTCGCCGGGTCCGTGCACGCCTGCCGAGGCCGGCATCTCGGTGCCGGCGATCCGGCGCTTCGCCGGGACGATCCCCATCCTCGGGGTCTGCCTCGGCCACCAGGCGATCGGGCAGGCATTCGGCGGCCGCATCGTCCGCGCGCAGCGGGTGATGCACGGCAAGCTGTCGCCGGTCACGCACGACGGCCGCGGCGTGTTCGCGGGCCTGCCGTCGCCGTTCAGCGTCACGCGCTACCATTCGCTGGCGATCGAGCGCGCGACCTGCCCGCCGTGCCTCGAGATCAGCGCGACCGCCGACGACGGCGAGATCATGGGCGTGCGCCACCGCGAGCTCGCCGTCGAGGGGGTGCAGTTCCACCCCGAGGCGATCCTCACCGAGCACGGCCACGCGCTGCTCGCCAATTTCCTGAAGGGCTGACGGGGCCGGCAGCTTCCGCACGACGCCTCCCGGGCCCGCGACCCCACCTTCCTCCCTTCCCTCCGCCAGCCAAGGACCTCCATCATGTCGATCACCATCCAGGAAGCGGTGCAGCGCACCGTCGAGCACCGCGAGATCTTCCACGACGAGATGCTGTCGGTGATGCGCCAGATCATGAGCGGCGAGGCGTCGCCGGTGATGATCGCCGCGCTGACGATCGGCCTGCGGGTGAAGAAGGAAACCGTCGGCGAGATCGCCGCCGCGGCGCAGGTGATGCGCGAGTTCGCGACGCGGGTCGACGTGCCGGACACCGACAACCTGCTCGACATCGTCGGCACCGGCGGGGACTCGTCGCACACCTTCAACATCTCGACGGCGTCGATGTTCGTCGCCGCCGCCGCCGGCGCGCGCGTGGCCAAGCACGGCAACCGCAGCGTGTCGTCGAAGTCCGGCAGCGCCGACGTGCTCGAGGCGCTGGGCGCGAACATCATGCTGAAGCCCGCCGACGTCGCTACCTGCATCGCGGAGACCGGAGTCGGCTTCATGTTCGCGCCGATGCACCACGGCGCGATGAAGCACGCGGCGCCGGTGCGCAAGGAGATCGGCGTGCGGACGATCTTCAACATCCTGGGCCCGCTGACCAATCCCGCGGGGGCGGCCAACCAGCTGCTCGGCGTGTTCCACCCCGACCTCGTCGGCATCCAGGTCCGGGTGCTGCAGAAGCTCGGCAGCAAGCACGTGCTGGTCGTCTACGGCAAGGACGGCATGGACGAGGTGTCGCTGGGCGCGGCGACGATGGTCGGCGAGCTGAAGGACGGCGAGGTGCGCGAGTACGAGATCCACCCCGAGGACTTCGGGCTGTCGATGAAGTCGAACCGCGGCCTCAAGGTGACCGGCGCCGCGGAGTCGAAGGAGATGGTGCTGGAGGCGCTCGGCGACATCGACGGCACGCCGCGCGAGATCGTCGTGCTCAACGCGGGCACCGCGCTCTACGCGGCGAACGTCGCGGCGTCGATCAAGGAAGGCATCGACCTGGCCCGCGAGGCCGTCGCCAGCGGCAAGGCGCGCGCCAGGCTCGACGCCTTCGTCGCGCTGACGAAAAAGCTCGCGCCGGCGGCATGAAGCTCCGGTATCCTGCGGCGGTACTGCCCGGCACGGCGACGCCACGCCGCGTCGATGCGACGACTACGGATGCGAGGAGGGCGCGATGAGCGGCGACGTGCTGAGCCAGATCCTGGCGAAGAAATCCGAGGAGGTGATCGCCGCGCAGCTCGCGCGCCCGTTCGCCGAGGTCGAGGCCGCGGCCCGCGCGCAGGCGCCGGCGCGCGACTTCCTCGCGGCGCTGCGCGCGAAGATCGCCGACGGCCGTCCCGCGGTGATCGCCGAGATCAAGAAGGCGAGTCCGAGCAAGGGCGTGCTGCGCGAGGCGTTCGACCCGCCGGCGATCGCCGCGAGCTACGAGGCTGCGGGCGCGGCCTGCCTGTCGGTGCTGACCGACCGGACGTTCTTCCAGGGCGCGCCCGATTACCTGGTGTCGGCCCGCGCGGCCTGCAGCCTGCCGGTGCTGCGCAAGGAATTCATCATCGACGAGTACCAGGTCGCCGAGTCGCGGGCCCTGGGCGCCGACGCGATCCTGCTGATCGTGGCGGCGCTCGACGACGCGCGGCTGGCGGCGCTGGAGGCGGCCGCGGAGCGGTGGGGCATGGACGTGCTGGTCGAGGTCCACGACGGCGCCGAGCTCGAGCGGGCGCTCAAGCTCAAGACCCCGCTGATCGGGATCAACAACCGCAACCTCAAGTCGTTCTCGGTCTCGCTGCACACCACGCTGGCGCTGAAGCCCCGCGTCCCGCCTGGACGGCTGGTCGTCACCGAAAGCGGCATCCTCGCGCAGCGCGACGTCGCGCAGATGCGCCGGCACGACGTCAATGCGTTCCTGGTCGGCGAGGCGTTCATGCGCGCACCGGACCCCGGCGCCGCGCTGCGCTCGCTGTTCGACTGACGCGCCGCCGATCGCCGGCCGCGGATCCCGCATCCGCCGGCCACGGACGTTCCGGCGGCGGTGGCCGACCGTCGCAGTACACGGACGCCGGTGCTATGATTCGCTGCCGTCTTTCGCGGCGGCGTTCCGTTGCATCCGCACTCCGAATAAGAGCAACTCAACCGCGGCGGGGGAAATCCGTGTCGGCGATCGCTGCCGAGGACGTCAGCAAGCACTGGACCACGCCCGAGGGCAAGGTCCACGCCGTCGACGGCATCACCTTCGCGTTCGACGCGGGCACGCTCAACGTGCTGCTCGGTCCGTCGGGCTGCGGCAAGTCGACGACGCTGCGCCTCATCGCCGGGCTCGAGCGCGCCGACCGCGGACGCGTGCTGATCGGCGGGCGCGACGTCACCGACCTGCCGCCGGCGCAGAGGAACATCGCGATGGTGTTCCAGAGCTACGCGCTGTTCCCGCACCTCTCCGTCGCCGAGAACATCGTGTTCGGGCTCAAGGTGCGCAAGGTCGCGCCGGCCGACGTCGATGCGCGTCTCGCCCGCACCGCGAAGCTGCTGGGCCTGTCGAAGCTGCTCGACCGCCGCCCGGGCCAGCTGTCGGGCGGCCAGCAGCAGCGCGTCGCGCTGGGCCGCGCGATCATCGCCGAGGCGCCGGTGTGCCTGATGGACGAGCCGCTGTCGAACCTCGATGCGCAGCTGCGCCAGGACATGCGCGGCGAGATCCGCGCGCTGCAGCGGGAACTCGGCATCACCATGGTCTACGTCACGCACGACCAGGTCGAGGCGATGTCGATGGCCGACCGGGTGGTGCTGCTCAACGGCGGCAGCATCGAGCAGAACGCGACGCCGGTCGGACTGTACGAGGCGCCGGCCAACACCTTCGTCGCGCGCTTCATCGGCACGCCGCCGATGAACCTGCTGCCCCTCGCGGCGGGCCGCGACGGCGCGGTGGTGGCCGGCACCGACGGCCCGGCGGTGATGCCGGCCGCCTGCGCCGGGATGACGCTGGGGCTGCGGCCCGAGCACATCGAGCTCGCGTTCGAGCGCGGCGTGCGCGCGATCGTCGAGAGCGTGGAGTACCTGGGCGCCGATTCGCTGGTCTCGTGCCGGCTGGGGACCGCCGCGATCGCGGTGCGCACCCCGGGCAGCGTCGGGCTGTCCCGCGGCGACGCGGCGTGGCTCGTCTGGGCGGCGTCGGCGCAGCATCTGTTCGGCATCGACGGCGCGCGTGTCGGCGCGCCAGAGCGTCAGCAACCCGCAACACAATTCGCGTAGCATCGTCCGTTCTTCTGGAGGGGAAACCGCATGAATCTCGATCGCTCTATCCGCGTCATCGTCGCGCTCGCCGCCGCGTCGCTCGTTCTCGCCGTGCCGGCCGCGCGCGCGCAGCAGGCCGTCGAAGTGCCGTTCTACTACCCCGTGGCCGTCGGCGGGCCGATCACCAAGATCATCGACCAGTACGCCGCCGACTTCGAGAAGGAGAATCCTGGCGTCAAGGTCAGGCCGATCTACTCGGGCAGCTACCAGGAGTCGATCACCAAGGCGCTGACCGCGGTGAAGAGCGGCGAGCCGCCGGTGACGTCGATCCTGCTGTCGACCGACATGTTCACGCTGATCGACGAGGACGCGATCATCCCCTTCGACGAGCTGGTCAAGACGCCGGAAGACCAGGCGTGGCTCAAGGGCTTCTACCCGGCGTTCATGGAGAACAGCCAGACCGGCGGCAAGACGTGGGGCATCCCGTTCCAGCGCTCGACGGTTGTGCTGTACTGGAACAAGGAGATGTTCAAGGAGGCGGGCCTCGACCCGAACCGGCCGCCGGCGAACTGGAAGGAGCAGCTCGAGTATGCGCAGAAGCTGACGAAGCGCGACGCCTCGGGCAAGGTGACGCAGTGGGGCGTCCAGATCCCGTCGTCGGGCTTCCCGTACTGGCTGTTCCAGGGGCTCGCGATCCAGAACGGCGTCAACCTGATGAACGCCGCCGGCACCGAGACCTACTACGACCGGCCGGAGGTGATCGCGGCGCTGCAGTACTGGGTCGAACTCGCGCGCACGCACAAGGTGCACCCCGAGGGCATCGTCGAGTGGGGCACGACGCCGAAGGACTTCTTCGAGAAGAAGATGGCGATGATGTGGACGACGACGGGCAACCTCACCAACGTCAAGAACAACGCCAAGTTCGACTTCGGTGTCGCGATGCTGCCCGCGGGCAAGCAGCGCGGCAGCCCCACCGGCGGCGGCAACTTCTACCTGTTCAAGAAGTCGACGCCGGCGCAGCGCGATGCGGCGTTCAAGTTCATCAAGTGGATCACGCAGCCCGCGCGCGCCGCGCAGTGGGGGATCGACACGGGCTACGTCGCGATCTCGCAGGCCGCGTTCGACACGCCGGCGATGAAGCAGTACGCGGCCGGCTTCCCGCCGGCGCTCGTCGCGCGGGACCAGCTGCCCTACGCCAAGGCCGAGCTGTCGACGCACGACAACCAGCGCGTGACCAAGGCGCTCAACGACGGCCTGCAGGCGGCGCTGACGGGCACCAAGACGTCGGAGCAGGCGATGAAGGACGCGCAGCGCGAGGCCGACCGCCTGCTGCGGCCGTTCCGCAAGTGACCGGCCGGACCCCCGGGCGGCGCCCGGGGGTTGCCGCATGACTCGTTCCGCCCAATGGCTGTACGGCTGGCTGCTGCTGCTGCCGGCGATGGCGCTGCTGGCGCTGTTCACGCACTACCCGGCGGTCGCGACGCTGTGGCACAGCTTCTTCTCGACGCCGAAAGGCGCGCGGCCGGCGGTGTTCGTCGGCCTCGACAACTACCGGAACCTGGTCGAGGACCCTGTGTTCTGGCAGGCGTTCTCGAACAACCTCTGGTTCGCCGCCGGCACGATTCCCGCGTCGATCGCGCTGGCCCTGCTGATGGCGGTCTGGGTGAACGGCCGCATCCGCGGACGCGGCCTGCTGCGGCTCGCCTACTTCACGCCGACGATCCTACCGATGATCGCCGTGGCCAACATCTGGCTGTTCTTCTATACGCCCGAGTACGGCCTGCTCGAGCAGGTCACGCGGTCGCTCGGCTTCGGCACCCACAACTGGCTGGGCAGCCAGAGCACCGCGCTCGCCTGCCTGATGGTGGTGACGGTGTGGAAGGAGGCCGGCTTCTTCATGATCTTCTACCTCGCCGCGCTGCAGTCGATGTCGCCGCACCTCGCCGAGGCCGCGGCGATCGAGGGCGCGTCGCGCTGGCACTTCTTCCGCCGGGTGACCTTCCCGCTGCTGATGCCGACGACTCTGTTCGTGCTGGTCAACGCGGTGATCAACGCGTTCCGGCTGGTCGACCACGTCGTCGTCATGACCCGCGGCGGGCCCGACAACGCGACGTCGCTGCTGCTGTACTACATCTACGAGATCGGCTTCAGGTTCTGGGACTCCGCCTACGCCGCGGCGCTGACGATGGTGCTGCTGGCGATCCTCGGGCTCGTCGCGCTGGCGCAGTTCGCGTTCCTCGAGAAGCGGACGCACTACCAATGAGCAACGGCACGCAGGTCTACGCCTCGCGCGGCGCCACCCACGCGCTGGAGACGGCCGGCGCCTGGGTGCTCGGCCTGCTGTGGATGCTGCCGCTCGTCTACGCGTTCTGGACGGCGTTCCATCCCGCCGAGTTCTCGACGCGCTTCGACCTCCTCGCCCCGCTGACGCTGGAGAACTTCCGCCGGGCCTGGGACGCGGCGCCCTTCGCCCGCTACTTCGTCAACACGGTGATGCTGGTGACGATGGTGCTGGCCGCGCAGCTGGTGCTGGTGACGCTGGCCGCATACGCGTTCGCGCGCTTCGAGTTCCCGGGGCGCAACCTGCTGTTCGCGCTGGTGCTGGTCCAGCTGATGGTGATGCCCGACGTGCTGATCGTCGAGAACTACCGGACGATGAGCGCGCTGGGGCTTCGCGACACCATCCTCGCCATCGGCCTGCCGTACATGGCCAGCGCCTTCGGGATCTTCCTGCTGCGGCAGACGTTCAAGACGGTGCCGCGCGAGCTCGACGACGCAGCGCGCGTCGAGGGCTGCGGGCCGTTGCAGGTGCTGTGGAAGGTCTACGTGCCGCTGGCGCGGCCGGTCTACCTCGCCTACGCGCTGGTCAGCGTCAGCTTCCACTGGAACAACTTCCTGTGGCCGCTGATCGTCTCCAATTCGGTCGAGACGCGCCCGCTGACGGTCGGCCTGCAGGTGTTCTCGGCGACCGACCAGGGGATCGACTGGTCGATCATCACCGCCGCGACGCTGCTGACGACCGCGCCGCTGCTGATCGCGTTCCTGCTGTTCCAGAAGCAGTTCGTCCAGTCGTTCATGCGCGCGGGACTCAAGTGAAGCTCGTCACCTGGAACGTCCAGTGGTGCCGCGGCATCGACGGCGTCGTCGACCCCGCCCGCATCGTCGCCGAGGCGAGGCGACTGGCCGACTTCGACGTGCTGTGCCTGCAGGAGATCGCCGACAATTTTCCGGCGCCGCGGCTCGCGGGCAGTGCCGGCGAGGACCAGTTCGCGCAACTCGCGGCGCTGCTGCCGGGCTACGCGGCGGTGCCGGGCGTGGCGGTCGACCAGCCGGCCGATCCGGCGGTCGATACGCGCGCCGGTCGCGGGGTCGCCGCCGTGCCGCCGGCGCCGCCGCGCCGGCGTTTCGGCAACCTCATCTTCTCGCGGCTGCCGGTGCGCCAGATCTACCGTCACCTGCTGCCGTTTCCCTGCGACCCCGGCGTGCCGGGGATGCCGCGGATCGCCGTCGAGGCCGTCGTGGCCGCGCCTTTCGGCGACGTCCGCGTGCTGACGACGCACCTCGAGTACTACTCCGCGCGGCAGCGGATGGCACAGGTCGATGCGCTGCGGACGATCTACGCCGACGGCCACGCGCACGCGCGCGACGGCCGCGTGACGATGAGCGACGGCGGGCCGTTCCAGACCTTCGTCCGGCCGACGGCGACGGTGATCACCGGCGACTTCAACTTCGAGCCCGACGCGCCCGAGCATGCGCGGATGCGCGAAGCCCTTCGCCGACGGCACGCCGGCGCTCACGGACGCGTGGCGGCACGCGCACCCCGCGACGCCGCACCCGCCGACGTTCTGCATCTACCAGAAGTTCAACCCGGGCGACCCCGAGCTGCACTGCGACTTCGTCTGGCTCTCGCCCGACATGCGCGACCGGCTGGCCGGGGTCGAGGTCGACACCGCGACGCAGGCCAGCGATCACCAGCCGGTGGTGGTCACGTTTCGCTGAGCCGGGCGGGCTCACGTCGCGGCCGGCGCGCTTGCGCCCCCCGGCACCGATCGCGCGGGGCGCGCGCCGCGGCGACGCGGCCGGTCAGCCGCGCTGGGTCGATCGCGGCCGCCGCAGCCGGCGCATGACGGGCTGCCGGAACGATGCCAGCCGCGACAGCCAGGGCCGCGCGCCGATGAAGCGCCGCAGGTCGGGCCGCGCGACCATCAGCAGCGCCTGCGAGCGCACGTAGGCGTCGGCCATCTGCGAGATCTCCAGGGGCGAGAGCGTCAGCTGCATCGAGCGCTGCCGCTCGACGGCGTCGCGGTACGCCTGGTCGAGCAGCTCCTGCCGCCCCGCGGCCTCGCGCGTGCCGGCGGGCACGCGGTAGATCGACGTCGTCTTCGCGACCTCGACGAACGACTCGTCGAGCGTGTAGCGCGTCCACAGGTTCCAGTCCTCGAGCTGGTCCATGTCCTCGGCGAAGCCGCCGTGGCGCTCGTACAGCCGCCGATGGAACAGCACCGCCTGGATCGGCAGGTAGTTGTGGTGCCACAGCGTGAGCCGGTCGAACGGCTGCCGATGGCGCGTGACGTGCGCGATCTCGCGGTACTGCGCACGGTCGCGGTCGATCATCTCGGTGGCCGTCTCCCACGACAGCGCGTATCCGCCCGCGGCGCCGGCGGCGGTCACCGCCTCGACCAGCGTCTCGACGTGGTCGGCGAACAGCAGGTCGTCGTCGTCGAGGAAGTTCATCCACTCGCCGGTCGCGCTCGCCATGGCGAGATTGCCGGCGCGGGCGCGCCCGACCTTGTCGCCGGTCGCGCGGTAGACGATGGGCAGGCGGCCGCGGAAGCGCTCGATCACTTCGCGCGAGCGTTCGGGGCCGTCCTCGATGACGACCGCCTCGACGTTCGGCCAGGTCTGCTCGGCGACCGACGAGAGCGCCTGCGCCAGCCACGCGGGCCGGTCGACCGTGCGGATCAGGATCGACACGCGGGGCGTCGCCGCGCGCGGCGCCTCGCGCAGGCTGCGGTAAGGGACGAACGCCCCGTCGCGGCGCAGCTCGTAGTCCCAGCCCGAGAAGATCGGCCTGAATGCGCCGCCCGGTCGCACGCGGGTGCGCAGGAAATAAGGCCACTTGACGAGGAACGACCCGATCGCCTTCGCGATTCCCGCGCGGCGGCCCGGGAAATCCTGCGGCGCGAGCATTTCGCCGCCGGCCATCGCCAGCCCCTGCAGCGTGCGCGCGACCCCGCCGAAGCGCGCCCGCAGCGCGAGGTTGGTCGCCATGCCGCCCAGCACCTGCAGCGGCTTCACCTCCGCCGCCTCGCGATACGTGCGGTGGACGACCGCGAGCCGCGGCACGTAGCGCAGCCGCCAGCCGCGCGCCCGCAGCCGCCACGACAGGTCGACGTCCTCGCCGTACATGAAGATGCGCGACTCGAACCCTCCGACCTCGTCGAACGCGGTGCGCCGGAACAGCGTGGCCGCGCCGCTGACCCACGGCGCGTCGAGCGTCGCGGGGTCGTAGGCCTTCGGGTGCTCGTAGGGGATCTGCCGCAGCTCCCACGCCGCCACCCGCGCGTCGTCGCCGCGCGCCAGCGCCACCAGCTGCGCGAAAGCCACGGGCTCCAGGATGCAGTCCTGGTTCAGCACGAACAGGAACGGCGCGTCGCTGCGCGCCGCGTTGCCGTTGTGGCCGCGGCCGAAGCCGACGTTCTCCGGCGACGCCACGACGTCGACGCGGGTGAACGCGCCACCGGCGAGCGGGGGCAGCGCGCGAATCCGCTCGACCGTGCCGACCTCGGGGCTGTTGTCCTGGATCAGGACGCCGACGTCGACGCCGGCCGCCTGCTCGGCGATGCTGGCGAAGAGCTGCGCAAGCAGGTCGAGGTCGGGCCGGAAGGTGACGACCGAAAGGTCAACCGCGGGCACGGCGCGCGAGCTTCAGCAGGAAATTGCGCAACGGCAGCGGCAGTCGCAGGAACAGCGCCTTCGCGTCCTGCTCGCGTGCGAGCGCTGCGTTGAGGGTGACGACGTCGGCCTCGAGCTTGGTCGCCCAGGCGCGGACCTCGGCGATGTCGCCGGCGGTCTTTTCCGCCCACAGCTTCGCCGCGGCCAGGTCGGTGCGCGCGTTCGCGACCTCGACCTCCTTCGCCGCGAGCGACTCGCGCGTCGCGGCAAGCTCGCCGGCCAGCCGCATCAGCTCGGGCCGGAACGCGAAGCCGTCGAGATTCGCGGCCAGCAGCGGCCCGAGGGCCGCGGCGGGATCCGCGCCGTGCCCCGCGTTCGCCGTGCCGGTTGCCCCGGCCGCTGGAGCGGGCGCGGGCGGAGCGAGGCGCGCGTAGAGCAGGTCGACGGCGCGGTTCATGGCTTCGAGCGAGGGGACGCGATCGGGGTCGGGGTCGTGCAGCCGCGATTGTACGCGGAGGCGCTCGGCGTCCCCGGTCGGGCCGAAGAGGTGCCGCAGCAGCCGGGCGGCGTCGGCCGCCGCAAAACCCGCGGGCAGCGCGAAGCCGCCGCCGTGCCGCGCGACGCGCTCGCCGAGGGCGCCGTCGTCGGGGACGATCGCCGGCAGCCCCGCGGCCCAGGTCTCGGACAGCGTGTAGCTGAAGCTTTCCGGCAGCCGGTTCGGGAACAGCACCGCCTCGATCCGGTACGCCGCCAGCAAGCCCGGCAGCGCGTCCTGTTCGTACGCACCGTGGATCCAGAGCCGGGCGGGCACGACCCAGCCCGGCGTGCGCTGCGCGTCGGTGTAGCCGATCACGACGAGGCCGAGGTTCGACCCCGACAGCGCCTCGGCCAGCGGGACGAGCAGGGCGCTGCCCTTGTGCGGTCCGATCGCGCCGATGACCGCGATCGCGTGCTTTGGCGCATCCGCCGCGTACTCCGGCGGCGGCGCTGGCGGCGCCGTGGGGGACCGGCGCTGCCGGACCGACCCCCGGCGCGACGACCTGCGCGTGCACGCCCGGAAGGTGCGCCCGCACCATCGTCGCGATGAACTCCGACGGCGCGATCACCGACCCGGCGGACCCGAGCACCGCCGCCACCGAACGCGTCCATTCACCCTCGGCGGCCGGCATGCCGTCGGCGTCGAAGACGTGTTCGGCGAGGAACCCGAGATCGTGCAGCGTCGCGACGAACGGCAGGCCGGTGAGCGCGACCAGCCGCCGGACCAGCGCGCGACAGTTGGCGTCGACCGCGTGCAGGTGGATGACGCCGATTCCCGCACCGTTGACGAAGCGGACCAGCGCGTCGCCGGCGGCGTGGCTCGACGTCTCCGCCAGCGGAAAGAAACGATGCCCGGCGAGGTCCTCGACGACGTCGAGTCCGGCGCCGGCGTGCCACAGGTAGTGATGGCGGTCGCTGCCGCGCGCGAGGTCGCGGACGTAGCGGTCGGCGCCGCCGCCGGCGGCGGACGACAGGTGCAGCACGGCGGGCGGGAGGGCGGTCGGCATCGTGGGAGCGCCGGGAAGGGAACGGGCATTGCGGCCGGGATCGCGCTCGCCCCATCGCCCGGCGCGGCGGCGCTGGCGGGTCAAGTATAGGCGACCGCCCGCGCACGGCGCGCGGGCTACAATCGCGGTTCGGCGACGGCCCGCGCACGCGATCGGCCCGGCCGGAACACCTTTCAGCCGTGGCCAACGACTCCCCTTCCTTCGTCCGACCCGCGGCCGTTGCCGCGGACGCCCGGCGACAGGGCGGCTGGGAGCGCGTCCGCGACGACGGCCGCGAACTCGTCGTGATGATCAGCCACGACTGGCGTGGCGGAGTCTCGCGCCACATCGGCGACCTCGCGGCGCTGCTGGCGCCGCGCGTCCAGGTGCTGACGCTCACCCCCGCCGGCGAAGGCGTCGTCTGCCTCGCCGCCGGCGACGACGCTGCGGCGGCTTGGTTCCCGCTGCCCGCGGACCTGCCGGCGCTGGCGGGGTTCCTGCGCGAGCTGGGCGTCGCGAGGCTGCACTACCACCACCTGCACCGGCTGCCGCAGGCGGTGCTGGACCTGCCGGCGGCGGCCGCGCTGCCGTACGACGTGACGCTGCACGATCACCTCGCGATCTGCCCGCAGTTCCACCTCAACGCCGCCGACGGCCGCTACTGCGGCGAGCCCGACGAGGCCGGCTGCGCGCGGTGCCTGGAGGCGAGACCCGCAGCCTGGGGCCTCGACATCCGCGGCTGGCGCGCGGCGATGCGGGGGCTGCTGTCCGGGGCGCAGCGCCGCATCGTTCCCACGCGCGACGTCGCCACGCGGCTGGCGCGCCATTTCCCCGACCTGGCGGTCGAGATCTGGCCGCCGCCGGAGGGGCCCGTCGCGGTGCCGCCGCGGCCGGCGCGGGTGCTGGCGGTGGGCCGCATCACGCCGGAAAAGGGACTCGACGTCATCGCGGCCTGTGCCCGCGACGCGCGCGCGCGCGGCCTGCCGCTCGAGTTCCGCGTCCTCGGGGCCGTATCGCGCCCGCTGCCGCACGACACCGGCATCGCGGTGCTCGGCGAGTACGACGAGCGCGTGCTGCCGGAGGCGCTGGCGCGCGAGGCCGCCGACGTGCTGTTCTTCCCCGCGCAGGTGCCGGAGAGCTGGTCGTACACGCTGTCGGCGGCGCTGGCGGCGGGGTTGCCGATCGTCGCGTCGGCGCTGGGGGCGCTGGACGAGCGCCTCGCCGGACGCGCGCAGGCGACGCTGCTGCCGTGGGACGCGCCGGTGCCTGCGTGGAACGACGCGCTCGCGACGGCGGCCGGCGCGGCCTTCTCCGCCGCGCGGCGCGCGTCGGCGCCGCTGCCGGCGGCCGCCACCGGCGCCACCGATCCGGCGGCTTATCGCGCGCGCTACCTTGCGCCGCTGCCGGCCGCGGGACCCCGCAGGGAGGTCGCCGCCGCCGCGCCGATCGCGCTGCCGTCGCGGCACCTGTCGCCGCCGCCCGCCGGCCACGGCGCCGTTGCTGCGGCACCCATGTCGCTGCACGCGCTCTACACCGCCGGCGTCGAGTGCGGTGAAGGCGAGGCGCGCGCGGAGCTGCAGCGGCGCCTGCCGGAGGCCTCGCGGCAACTCGAGTCGCTGAAGGAGACCCGCGCCGAATTCTCGCGCCGGCTCGCCGCCGCGCAGCGCGAGATTGCCGCCGCGCAGGCCTGGGCGCGCAGGCAGGGCGACGACGTCGACGCGGCGCGGGCGCGGGTCGCGGAACTCGAGTCGTCGACGACGTGGCGGCTGACCGCGCCGCTGCGCCACGCGCTGCATCGCGCCAAGGTGACGACGACGCGCCTGCGCGCCGGCGCGCGCTCGGCGCGCCACCTGCCGCGCCAGGCATCGGTGGCGCTGACGATCCTGCGCAACGACGGCCCCGCCGCGCTGGCGCGCCGGATCCGCGGCAAGCTCGCGCGCGGCCGCGGTTTCCATCCGGTCGCGGCGACGACGTACGCGCAGGAAACGGCGATCGCACCGCTCGTGTTCACGCCGCCGGCCCCGCCCGCGCGGCCGCAGGTGTCGATCATCGTGCCGGCGTTCGGCCAGCCGCTGCTGTCCTACACCTGTCTCAAGAGCATCCACGCGCACACCCCGCCGGGGCTGTACGAGGTCATCGTCGCCGACGACGCGTCGCCCGAGCCGCTGGCCCCGGCGCTCGCCGAGGTCACCGGCGTGCGCATCGAGCGCAACCCGGAGAACCTGGGCTTCCTGCAGACCTGCAACCGCGCCGCGGCGCTGGCGCGCGGCGAAATGCTCGTCTTCCTCAACAACGACACCATCGTCACCGCCGGCTGGCTCGACGCGCTGCTCGAAGCCTTCCGCCTGCGGCCCGACGCGGGACTCGTCGGCGCCCGGCTCGTCTATCCGGACGGCCGGCTGCAGGAAGCCGGCGGCATCGTCTGGCGCGACGGCAGCGCGTGGAACGTCGGCCGCGGCGACGACCCGGCCCGACCCGAATACAACTACCTGCGCGAGGCCGATTACTGCTCCGGCGCCTGTCTCGCGGTCCCGGCGGCGCTGTTCGCGTCGCTCGGCGGCTTCGACGCGCGCTACGTCCCCGCCTACTACGAGGACACCGACCTCGCCTTCGCGGTGCGCGCCGCGGGACGCAAGGTCATCTACCAGCCGCGCGCGACCGTCGTCCATTTCGAAGGCCAGACCTCCGGGACCGACGTCGCCGCCGGAGTCAAGCGGCACCAGGTCGCCAACCAGGCCACGTTCGCGCGGAAGTGGGTGCACGAGCTCGCCGCGCACCGCGCCAACGGCGACCGGCCGGAGCTCGAGCGCGACCGGGGAGCGCTCCGGCGCGTGCTGGTGATCGACGCCTGCATGCTCACCCCCGACCAGGATTCGGGCTCGGTGCGGATGCAGGCGATGCTGGAGCTGATGATCGAGCTCCGCTGCAAGGTGAGCTTCGTCGCCGACAACCTCGAGCACCGCGAGCCCTACGTGTCCGACCTGCAGCGGCGCGGCGTCGAGGTGCTGTTCCACCCGTACATCGCCTCGGTCACCGACCTGCTTGCCGAGCGCGGCGCCGAGTTCGACGTCATCGTCGTGTCGCGGCACTACATCGCCGCGCCGCATATCGAGGCGATCCGCACGTTCGCGCCGCAGGCCCGGTTCGTGTTCGACACCGTCGACCTGCATTTCCTGCGCGAGGAGAGGCTGGCCGAGCTCACCGACAGCGCGATGGGCAAGGCCACGGCGAGGGCGAGGCGCGATGCCGAGCTCGCGCTGATCCGCAAGGCCGACGCGACGCTGGTCGTCAGCCCGGTGGAGAAGGAGCTGCTCGCGGGGCTCGCCCCCGACGCGCGCGTCGACGTGCTGACGAACATCCACGAGTACTGCGGCGACGGCAAGCCCTTCGCCGAGCGTCACGGCATCGTGTTCATCGGCGGCTTTCAACATCCGCCCAACACCGACGCGGTGCTGTGGTACGCGAAGGAGATCCTGCCGCTTGTGCGCAAGCGCCTGCCCGGCGTGGTGACGACCATCGTCGGCAGCAAGGTGCCGGAGACGATCCGCGCGCTCGCCGCGGACGACCTCGCCGTCGTCGGCTGGGTGCCCGACGTCGCGCCGTACTTCGAGGGCTGCCGTGTGTCGATCGCGCCGCTTCGCTACGGCGCCGGCGTCAAGGGCAAGGTCAACCTCGCGATGAGCTACGGACTGCCGGTGGTGGCGACCGCGCCGTCGGTCGAGGGCATGTTCCTCGCGCCGGGCGAGGACGTGCTGGTCGCCGACGACGCCGCCGCGTTCGCCGACGCGATCGTGCGGCTCTACGACGACGAGGCGCTGTGGCGGAAGCTCGCCGCCGGCGGCCGCGCCAACATCGAGCGCCACTTCTCCCGCGCGGTGGCGAAGCGCGCACTCGCGGGGCTGCTCGAGCTCGACTGAGCAACCGAGCCAGCGCTCGGGCGATCGAGGGCGGCGCCGCGGGCGCGTACCGGGGCGCCGTCGATCGCCCGCCGGCTTGGGTGAGACGCGCCGTTCAGCGGCGCCGGAACACGAGGTCGAACACGCCGTGTCCGAGCTTGAGGCCGCGGGTCTCGAACTTGGTCTGCGGGCGGTAGTCGGGGCGCGGCGCGAAGCCTTCGACGGTGTTGACCAGCCGCGGCTCGGCGGCGAAGGTCGCGAGCATCTCGAGCGCGTACTCCTCCCAGTCGGTCGCCGCGTGCAGGTAGCCGCCGGGAGCGAGTCGCGCCGCGAGCGCCGCGACGAACGCCGGCTGCAGCAGCCGGCGCTTGTGGTGCCGCTTCTTCGGCCACGGATCGGGAAAGAACACGTGGATGCCGGCGAGCGACGCTTCCGGAATCATGTGGGCGACCACCTCGACCGCGTCGTGGCGGACGACCCGGAGGTTCGACAGTCCGAGCGCGTCGACCTGCTTCAGCAGGCTGCCGACGCCCGGGGCATGCACCTCGACGCCGATGAAGTCGACGTCGGGCCGTGCCGCCGCGATCGCCGCGGTCGTCTCGCCCATGCCGCAGCCGATCTCCAGCACCCGCGGCGCACGGCGGCCGAAGACCGCGTCGAGATCGGGCGGTGCCGGCGCGTACGCGAGGCCCCACCGCGGCAGCAGCTCGTCGTAGGCCCGGTGCTGCGCCGGCGACATCCGGCCCTGCCGGAGGACGAAGCTGCGCACCGGCCGGCGCAGCTCGCCGCCGGTCACGGGCGGTTCCAGCCCGGATCCGTGAGCCGACGCTCCATCTTCTGCCCCGCCGGGCCGCCCTTCGGCGAGTATTCGATGACCAAGCGTCTCGGGGCTTTTCCACGACACCGCCGCGTCGTCCCACGCGTCCTTCGGCGCCCAGAACTGGTCCTTGAACACGCCGTCGCGGGTGACGCGCCAGATGGCGAGTTCGTTGACGCACCGCTTCGGGCAGAAATCGGCGGTGGCGATGCGCTGGCGATCGGGCGCCACCCGAGGCTCGGCCGGCAGCTCGGTCTGCCGTCCGGTCGCGCGCTGCAGCAGCACGAAGCGGCCGTTGTCGCCGTCGGTGACGTAGAGGACGACGGCGTTGATCTCGCTCAACGAGTCCCACAGTGCGTACGTGCGCACGCCGGAGGCGGCGTCGACGTCGGTGAGCGTCGCGTTCCCCGTCGGATACAGGCTGACCTTGAGCGTGGCGCCTTCGCGGACCGCGATTCCCGGCAGCCTCGGCAGCTGCATCGCCTCGATGCGCCGCCCGCATTCGGCCGGGCCGTCGGCGTCGCCGCAGAGCCTCGTGACGTCCTCCGGTGTGGGCGGGGCCGCCCACGACGGCGCGCACCACGCCGTCAGCGCGACAAGGAGCGAGGCGCCGAGCGACGCGCGGAAGGACATGGGCAGGGACGTTGAGAGGGGCATGGGCAGGGAGATGGGCAGATTCATGGGAAAGGACGTTGAGGAGGATCCGGCACGGGGGCCGCGTGGTATCGACGCCCGCGTCACGAAATGAGTCCGGACGTCGGCGAGCTGGGACTCGCGCTGTAGAGTTTCCTCGGCATCCGGCCCGCGAGAAACGCCTCCCGGCCGGCCTCGACGCCGAGCTTCATCGCGCGCGCCATCCGCACCGGATCCTGCGCCAGCGCGATCGCCGTGTTCATCAGCACGCCGGCGCAGCCGAGCTCCATCGCGATCGCCGCGTCGGACGCGGTGCCCACCCCCGCGTCGACGATGACCGGCACCTTCGCCTGGTCGAGGATGAGCTTCAGGTTCCACGGATTCAGGATGCCCATCCCCGAGCCGATCAGCGACGCGAGCGGCATGATCGCGACGCAGCCGATCGACTCGAGATCGCGCGCGACGATCGGGTCGTCCGACGTGTAGACCATCACCTCGAAGCCGTCGCCGACCAGCGTTTCCGCCGCCTTCAGCGTTTCGCGCACGTTGGGGAAGAGCGTGTGCGGATCGCCCAGCACCTCGAGCTTGACCAGCGTGTGGCCGTCGAGCAGCTCGCGCGCCAGGCGCAGCGTGCGGACCGCGTCGTCGGCGCTGTAGCAGCCGGCGGTGTTGGGCAGGTACGTGAATGCCGTCGGCGGCACCGCGTCGAGCAGCGACGGCGCGCCGGCGTCCTGGCCGATGTTGGTGCGCCGGATTGCGACGGTGACGATCTCGGCGCCGCTGGCGTCGAGCGCCAGGCGGGTCTGCGCGAAGTCCCGGTACTTGCCGGTGCCGACGAGGAGCCGCGAACCAAACGAGCGGCGGCCGATGGCCAGCGGGTCGCCGGTGGCGGTGCCGGCGGCGGGAAAAATGGGGTGCGGGGCGTTCATGGGGAGGATTTTACCCCTCCCCGGGGCGCCTATCCCCCGCCGACGGCCCCGATGATCTCGAGGCGGTCGGTTGGCAGGACGGGGGTGTCGGCCCAGCGGCTGCGCGGCACGACCTCGCCGTTGCGCTCGACCGCGATGCGCTTGCCTTCGAGGTCGAGTGCGCGAACCAGCGCGGCCAAGTCGGCCGGCGGGGGGTCGAAGGCACGCGGGGTGCCGTTGACGGCGCAATGGAACGTCACGATGATGTCCGCTCGGGCTCGCGCGCGTTCTTCAGTGATCGGTCTGAACGGGCACCGGACCCTTGATCAGCTTGGGGGCGCTCCTCCCCCCGCCTTTCTTCACCGCCTTCTTCGCCACCTTCTTCCTGAACGGCGGCGGCGGGGGCGGCGGCCCCTTGATGCCGGCACCCTTGAACGCGACCCGCCTACGCCCGCTGGGCACGATCTCCACCGGCAATGCGGAATCGCCGGGCACGGTGACGACCAGCTTCAGGCCGGCCACGGTGAGCGTGATCGTGGCCGGCTGCTTGAACGGCGGGGGAGGCGGGGGTGGCCCCTTGATCCCGAGCGAAGCGAGTCCCGACTTGACGGTGACGGTGATCGGTGTGGCCTTGGACCTCGGTTTAGGTGCGGGCATGGCTGCGCTCCTTGGCTTGGACTGGCGCCGGCCGATCATCGCCGGCGGCAACTATTGTGCACGACCTGCGCACGACGACAATAGGGCGCGTGGCCGCGAGGCATGGGGAAGCCGCACGTCCGGGAACGCCGGCCGGGGCCGCGTCGTAAAGTCGATGCGCATGGCACGGAGGCTCGCGGTCCTGGGCGGCCTCGCTGCCGCGGGCGCCGCCGTCGGTGCCGGGTGGGAGGCGCAGCCTGCAACGGCCGTCGCCGGGACCGCCGGCGGACGCGCCTGTGCCTACGCTCTCTCGAGGCCGGCGATGCTGCTGCGCCTGCGACCGGGCGACCCGGCGGTGTCGCGTGCGCCAGCCGGCCCCGCGTATCTGCGGCTCGGCGATGCCGTGCTGCTGCAGCTGCCGGCGAGTCCCGACGGCGGTGCGGGGCCAGCGACAGCCGTCGAGGCGACGACGGGCGCACCCCTGGTCCGGCTCCCCGTGCCCGACCGCGACGATCCGGACTGCACGCTGCGCGGCGTCGTCCTGGAACCGGGCGCGCCGGCCGCGCTTCCCGCGCAGGAGGCATTGCAGGCGGAACGCGAGATCGCGGCCGCCGCCGGTCTGGACGAGGCGCTGCGCGCGCGATCGCGTGGCGACGTCGGGGGCGCCCGGGCCGCATTCGAACGCGCCGTCGACGAGACGCTTCCGGCCAGCCGCGCCCGCGTGCTCGCGAGGCTGCATCGCGCCCGGCTTGCGCTCGAATTGCGTGACGACGACGCGGTCGAGCGGAATCTGGGTGCGGCACGGATGGAACTGGCGTCGTTGCCGGCGCTTGCGCCGACCGGCGGGGACGATCCGCTGGCGCTTTTCGTCGATCAATTGGCGGCGCGCCATGCATTCGGTCTGACCGGCCCGGCGGTTGCGCTGGAGCGGTTTGCCGCACTTGCGCCGCGGGTCCGGCGTGCGCTTGGGCCGGGCCACGAGGATGCGCTTGCGGTCGAGATCTACCGCGCCAGCGTGGAGGCGGGCATCGGGGAGGGTGACGCGGCGGCCACGCGGATTTCCTCCGTCGAGGCGTCGTGGCGCGCGCTGTCGCCGACCAATCCACTGCGCGTCGCTGCGGAGAGCACCAATGCGTCGATCGACGACGGTCGCGGGGCCTCCGCGCAGGCGGAGCGGCGGCTGCGCGACGTGCTGGACGAGACGGTGCGCGCCGGCGGCGAGAACAGTTTCGCGCACGCTCGCTACTTGCTGCGCCTTGGCGGGCTGCTCGCCGGCACCCGTCCGATGGACGCGGTACCCGCATTGCGCCGCGCGACACTCTGGCTGGATGCCGTGCTGGGCCCGCGCAATCCCTACGTCGGCACGGCCCGCGAGACGCTCGCCTACGCGCAGGCCGCGTTGGGCCGGTTCGACGACGCTCTGCCGGTGCAGCGCACGCTCGTCGCCGCTTACGTCGAGCGCTTCGGGCCGACCGACCCGCGCACGGTCACGGCGCGCTACAACCTGGGCCGCTGGCTGTTTGAGGTCGGCGCCGACGACGAAGCGACGCTGCTCTTCACCGCGCTGATTCGCGAAGCCGACGCTCGCGGTGCTGCCGCCGCGGGCACGGCGGCCAACCTGCGGCTCGACCTGGCGCTGCGGACCTGGATGCGGGACGGCGCGGCCGTGGCGTGCGTGCGCGTGGACCAGGCGCGACGCATCGTCGTCGCGGCACCGGGCATCGACGACGACACGCGCCTCAACGTCGAACTGGTCGACGCCATCTGCGTCGCGCGTGCCGGGCGGCGGGCTGAGGCGGTCACCCGGTTGCGCGCGGTGCTCGCCGAGCGCGTCGCCGCGTATGGCGAGGACGGCTACGATGCCCTGAGCGCGCGGGCGACCATCGCGCGAGTGTTGATCGACGCCGGCGAGTACGACGCGGCGCGCCTCGAGCTGACGCGGCTCGCAGAGTTGTCGGAGGGAGTGCGCGAGCGCGAAGCGCCCGAGCCGGGCTCCGGGCGCACCTACTTCGCGCAATGGCTGACCTCCGACGAACGACAGGCCGGCTATCGCGATCTCGCCTGGCTGCACGCGCGAGCCGGCCGTGTCGACGAGGCCATTCGCGTGGCGGAGGCCAGTCGTTCGCGCGGCATCGCCGACGCGCTCGGCCTCGTGACCGAGGCGAACGGATTGCCCACGCGGGAACGGGTGCGCCTCGTCGCGGCGGCCGTCGCGATGCGCGAACTCGATGCGGAGGCGGCGTTGTTGCCACCCGCGTCGGCGATGCGTCTCCCGCTGGATGAGCGTCGCGCCGCGCTCGACCGGGATTTGGCGGAGGCGCGGGCGGCGCTGCGATTGGCGACTCCTCCGGTGCCGCCGCCCGCAGCACGCGGCGCGTGGGGCGCGGCGATCCCGGCCGGTACGGTCTTCGTCGGCTTGCAGGTGGTGCACGGCGCGGCGTGGGCCTACGTGCTTCGTCGCGACCGCAAGCCGGCGGTGGTGATGCTGGGCAGCGCCGCTGCCCTGGCCGCAGCCCCGGCGCTGGCGACAGCGTGGGCCACGCCCGGCAACGAACGCGCACCCCTCTGGCGGCGCGAGGACGGCGGCATCGAGATTGCTCTCTCGTCACCTGGGGCGGGCGCGGTGCGCATTGCGACCGACGCACTTGCCGCCGACGTCGCCACGGCGGTGCTGGTGCCGCTGGCGCCGCATCTGGCCGGCACGAGGCGTGTGGTCATTTCGTCCGACGGGCCGCTGGCGACGCTGCCGTTCGAGTCGTTGCCGTGGCGCGGGGCGGCGCTGGTCGAGCGCTTCGAGATTTCCTACGCGCCGTCGCTGGCCGCCTGGGTGGCGACGGGGGGCCTGCCGCGCGCGCCGCGCCAGCGCGAACTGGTGGCCTTCGGCGCCCCGGATTACGCCAGCCTGACCCGTGCCGACGGCGTGCCATCGCCGATGGCGCGCTTGCGGTGGCCGCCACTGCCCGCCGCCGACGCCGAAGTTGCCGCGATCGCCGGGCGGTTTCCGGAAGCCCGCACGAAGGTGCTGACCGGCGCTGCGGCAACCAGGGCGGCGTTCGCTGGCGCAGGTCGCGACGGCACCCTGGCGTCGACGCGATTCCTGCACGTCGCGGCGCACGGATACCTGTCGCCCGGCGCACCCCAGTGGTCGTCGCTGGTGCTGGCCGGCGAAGGCGGCTCGCCGGGCTACGTCACCGCCGCGGAACTTGCCACTTACGACATCGGCGCCGACCTCGTCGTCCTCTCCGCCTGCGAGACCGCGTTGGGCAAGAACGTCGTGGGCGAGGGCGTTTTCGGCCTGCCGTACGCGCTTGCCGTCGCCGGCGCGCGCGGCACGCTGCTCTCGCTCTGGCCCGTGTCCGACGCCAGCGCGGCCGCGTTCATGGGGCGCTTCTACGCCAGGCTCGCGCGCGGCGCCGCGCCGGCGAGCGCGCTGGCCGAGACCAAGCGCGAGTTCATCCGCGACCCCGAGTACGCCGCGCCGTTCCACTGGGCGCCGTGGGTGCTGTACGGCGGGGCGGACGTCGCGACGACGGGCCGACCGGGGCGATAATGCGCGGTCGCACCCCTCCAGGGAGTTTATCCGTGTCGATCCGCCCGGCTTCGCGGCTGCATGCCGCCGCCCTGCTTCTCGCCGTCGCCGCCGCGACCTCCGCCGCGTTCGGGCAGACCCGCCCGGCGGCCCCTCCGGTCCGCGACGTCACCGACACGTACTTCGGCACCGCGGTGCCCGATCCGTACCGCTATTTCGAGGACGTGAAGAACCCGGAATTCGCCGCCTGGCTCAAGGCGGAAGCGGGCTACGCGCAGGCGGTGCTGTCGCGCATCCCGGGCCGCGCCGCGATCTACCGCGAAGTGGAAACGCACGGCGACGCCGTCGCGGCGCGGGTGACTGACGTCAAGGTCGTCGGCAACCGCGTCTACTACCAGAAGCGGCTGGCCAGCGAGAACCTGCCGCGGCTGTACGTGCGCGAAGGCTTCGGCGGGCGCGAGCGCCTGCTGGTCGACCCGGAGGCGATCAGGACCGCGGACGGCAAGCACAGCTCCCTCGACTATTACGTGCCGTCGCCCGACAACCGCCACGTCGCGTACGGCATCTCGCCGGCGGGCTCGGAGGATGCGGTGCTGCGCGTGATCGAGGTCGCGACGGGCCGGGTGCTGCCGGACGAGATCGATCGCGCGCAGTTTGCCGCGCCGTCGTGGCTGCCGGACGGGCGGCTGGTCTACACGCGGCTGCAGAAGCCCGCCGCCGACGCGCCGCCGACCGACCGCTACCGCAATTCGCGCGTGTTCGTCCACGCGCTCGGCGACGATCCGGACCGCGACGTCCCGCTGTTCGGTGCCGGCGTGACGCCGCTCGCCGCGATCGACCCCGACGAGAACGTCGTCGTCGCGCACACGCCGGGCTCGGCGCACGTGGTGGCGCTGGCCGTCAACGGCGTGCAGCGCGAGTTCCGGCTGTGGACCGCGCCGCTGGCGTCGCTGGACGGCGAGCGCACGCCCTGGGTCCGCGTCGTCGACACCGCCGACGCGGTCACCGACTACGCCGTCCGCGGCGACGCGCTGTACCTGGTGACGCACAAGGGCGCGTCGCGCTTCAAGGTGCTGCGGACGTCGCTCGCGAAACCCGACGTCGCCGGCGCCGCGACGGTCGTGCCGGCAGGCGACTCGGTGGTCACCGGCATCGCGGCGGCGGGCGACGCGCTGTACGTGCGCAAGCGCAACGGCGGCGTGAGCGAGCTCTTCCGCCTGCCGTGGAGCGCCGCGACGCCGGTGCCGGTGCGGCTGCCCTACGCCGGCGACATCGAGAGCCTCGCCGCCGACGTGCGCCGGCCGGGCATCGTGTTCGACCTCGGCGGCTGGACGCGCTTCGGCGCGCTGTTCGCGTTCGATTCCGCCGCGGGGCGCGTGCGCGACACGGGACTGCAGCCGCAGGGCCGTTTCGACAATCCGGGTGAGCTCGTGGCCACCGAGGTCAAGGTGCCGGCGCCGGACGGCACGCTGGTACCTCTGTCGATCGTCCACCGCAAGGGGATGAAGCTCGACGGCGGCAATCCGACGATTGTCTACGGCTACGGCGCCTACGGCATCGCGACGACGCCCTTCTTCCGGCCGACCTGGCTGTCGTGGTTCGACCGCGGCGGCGTGCTCGCGGTCGCGCACGTCCGTGGCGGCGGCGAGTACGGCGAGGACTGGCACAAGGCGGGCTTCCAGGCCACCAAGCCGAACACCTGGCGCGACGCGATCGCCTGCGCGGAGTGGCTGGTCGCGAACAGGTACACGTCGCCCGCGAAGCTGTCGGTGATGGGCGGCAGTGCCGGCGGCGTACTGGTCGGCCGTGCGATCACCGAACGCCCCGATCTCTTCGGCGCGGCGGTCGGGCAGGTGCCGATGTCGGACGCCGTGCGCTCCGAGTTCGCCGCGATGGGGCCGCCCAACGTGCCGGAGTTCGGCTCGGTGAAGACCGAGGCGGGGTTCAGGGGCCTGTATGCGATGAGCCCGTACCACGCGGTGAAGGACGGCGTGAAGTATCCCGCGGTGCTGCTGACGGCCGGCGTCAACGATCCGCGCGTCGACGTCTGGGATCCGGCGAAGATGGCGGCGCGTCTGCAGGCCGCGTCGGCAAGCGGCAAGCCGGTGCTGCTGCGCATCGAGTTCGACGCCGGCCATGGCGTCGGCTCGACCAAGAAGCAGGGCTACGAGGAGCGCGCCGACACCTTCGCTTTCCTGCTCTGGCAGGCGGGGGTCAAGGGATTTCAGCCGTGACGCATGCCCGACACCGTGGCGGCACTGCCGCCGCCGCCTCGTCCATCCGGACGATGGCGGTGTGGCCGCGGCAGGCGCAGGATGGGGGCTGTGCGGATGGTGGTGCCGGGGTCCGAGCCCGGACGTTGACCTAAATTCGACCTGACCCCAACGGGGGGTCGAAGCGCCAGGCGTCCATGGCCAGGGCGCCGGCGAGGGTCTCGCGGTGGACGCGGGTGGCGACGGCACCCGGGCCGGCGGCGGCCCACGCGACCGGCAGCGGCACGTAGTGCTCCTCGGTCGGGTGGGCGCGCGCGGCTTCCGGCCGCCGCTCGCGGTATTCGATCAGCGCATCGCCGTCGTGTGCCGCGAGCCGCTCGTCGAGCCACGACGTGAACGACTCGACGTAGGGCATCGGCGTCGTGCTTCCGCTGCGCGTCGCGGTCATCCAGTCGCGCAGGTTGTGCGTCGCGTGGCCGGACCCGACGATGAGCACGCCGCGCTCCGCCAGCGGCGCCAGCGCGGTGCCCAGATGCACGTGATGCGCAACGCCGCGGCCGGTCTGCACCGACAGCTGCACCACCGGCACGTCGGCATGCGGATACATGTGCAGCAGCGGCACCCATGCGCCGTGGTCGAGGCCGCGGCAGCCGTCGATGCCGGCGGTGAAGCCCGCGTCCTTCAGCAGCGCTGCCGTTTCCTGCGCGACCACAGGCGATCCGGGCGCCGGATAGCGGAGCGCATACAGTGCGTCCGGGAAGCCGCCGAAGTCGTGGATCGTCTCCGGCTTCGCGTTGCCGGTCAGCATCGGCAGCGACGTGTCCCAGTGCGCCGACACCATCAGCACGGCGCGCGGAACGGGCAGCGCCCGCGCGAGCGCCGCCCACGCCGGCCCCGCGGCCCCGGGCTCGACCGCCGTCATCGGCGAACCGTGGGACAGGAACAGCGTGGGCAGGCGCTTCATCGCGGGATTCCCTCGACGGGTTACTTGATGAGACCTTCGGCCTGCATCGCTTCCTGCACCTTCGGCCGTGCGGCGACGCGCGCAACGTAGGCCTCGAGCACCGGCCACCGGGCGGTGTCGATGCCGACCCACTTGTTCCAGCTCAGCACGGTGAAGAGGTACGCGTCGGCCACGGTGAATTGTGCGCCGGTCAGGTAGTCCTGCGCCGCCAGCTTCGTCGACAGCCAGTCGAAGCGGTGCGCCAGCCGGGCCTTGACCGCCTCCTTGTACTCGGCCGGCGTCGACGCGGCGAACAGCGGCGAGTACTGCTTGTGGAGCTCGGAGGTGACGAAGTTCAGCCACTCCTGCAGGCGATAGCGCGGCATCGTGCCGGCTGCGGGGGCGAGCCCCGACGCCGGGTTGCGATCGGCGAGGTACTGGACGATGGCGGGACCCTCGGACAGCCGGTCGCCGTCGTCGAGCTCGAGCAGCGGGACCGAACCCTTGGGGTTGATTGCGGTGTAGTGGGTGCCGTCGGCGAGCGTGTGCGTCTTGAGGTCGACCTTGACCAGCTCGACGGCGATGCCGGCCTCGCGGGCGACGATGTGCGGGGAAAGCGAGCAGGCGGCGGGAGAGTAGTAGAGCTTCATCGTGGGGCTCCGGGAATCGGGATCGAGGGGCGGGGGGGGGGCGGTTGAACGGCGGAGGCGCGGGCATGGGCGACCGCCCGAAGGCGGGCCGCCCGTGCAGCGGCGTGGGGACCGGTTCGGCGTCTTCGTGGGGCCGGTTATGCGGCGTTCAACGCACTGCGGCGCGACATCGGCTTCAGCGCCCAGGCGTGCTCCGGCAGCAGGGCCAGGACGACCGACGCGAGTGTCAGGAAGGCGGGGTACTCCCAGCCGCCGCCCTTGGCGGTGAACAGCCAGCCGTTGCCGAGATGCGCCCAGGTGGCGCCCAGGAGGATCGGCACCAGCGCCAGCGCGACCTGGCGCGTGTAGACGCCGAGGAGCAGCAATACGCCGCCGGCGAGTTCGGCGGCGAAGGTGACGTAACCCAGCGCCGGCGGCAGCCCGAGGGAGCCGAAGAACTGCCCCGTACCTTCGAGCGTGAAGACGAAATACTTGAGCAGCGCGTGGGCGATGAACATCGCACCAAGGCCCAGGCGGAGCAGCAGGGCGGCGGTGGCGACTTGGCGGTCTTGCGACATGATGGACTCCCGGTTGGAGGTGGGGATGGGCGGTGGCCCTGCGACGACTCGAATGATGGTCGTGCCGAGATGGAAGATAAATGGGTCGCAATGGGATTGATTGTTGCGATTTATGCAATAAACTTCGGCATGGACCGCTTCACCGCGTTGACCGCGTTCGCCAAGGTCGTCGAGCAGGGCAGCTTCGCGCGCGCCGCCGACAAGCTGTCGCTGTCGACGTCGGCGGTGTCGCGGCACGTCGCCGAGCTCGAAGCGCATCTCTCGGTGCGGCTGCTCAACCGCACGACGCGGCGCCTGTCGCTGACCGAGTCGGGCCAGGCGTTCCACGAGCGCTGCGTGCAGCTGCTCGCGGATCTCGACGAGGCCGAAGGCTCGATCCGGGCGGCAACGGTGGTCCCGCGCGGCACGCTGCGGCTGACCTGCGCGATCACCTTCGGCATTCGTCACCTCGCGCCTGCGATCGCCGCATTCGGCGCCGCCTATCCGGAGGTGTCGTTCGAGATCGAGCTGTCCGACCGGGCGGTGGACATCGTCGACGAAGGTTTCGACCTCGCGATCCGCATCGGCGGCATCGGCAGCCAGGCGCTGGTCGCGCGGCGCATCGGCACCACCGAGCTGGTCTGCGTCGCGGCGCCATCGTACCTGGCGCGGCACGGCACGCCGCGCACGCCCGAAGAGCTGTCGGCGCACGCGTGCCTGATCTACGAATTTCTGCCCACGCGCGACCAGTGGCGCTTCGTCGATGCGGCCGGTGCCGAACGCGCGGTGCGCGTGCGCGGCCCCGCGCGCTCGAACAACGGCCAGATGCTGACTGCGCTGGCAGCGGCGGGCTTCGGCGTGTCGCTCGAGCCCGACTTCATCGTCGCGCCGGAAGTTGCCGCCGGGCGGCTGGTGTCGCTGCTGCCCGGCTACCGGGTGATGGCGGGGTCGATCAACGCGGTGTATCCGAGCCGGCGGCACCTGTCCGCCAAGGTGCGCGCCTTCATCGACTTCCTCGCCGCGCGATTCGCGACGCCGGAGTGGTCGCTCAACGCGCGCGGGGCGGCGCCGCCAAGGCGCCGTCCGGCGCGGTGAGGCGTGCCGCGATGCCGCTGTCCTCGGCGGCGCCGCGCGTCGTCGCGTCGGACGGCGTCGTGGCGGCCGCGGCGTCGGGCACGTCGTGCGGCAACCCGAACGTCGCCCACGCCTGCGCCCACACGCGTCGCAACTCGGCGTCGGCCGCCTGTTCCGCCTGCCGGCTGCGGGACTCGTAGGCATCGATCAGGCGGACGAGTTCGTCGAAGCGATGACCCGCCGGCGTGCCCGGGTCGCAGAGCAGCAGTTGCTCGAGTTCCGCCAGCGCAGCGCGGTACTCGGCGTCGGATTGCAGCGCGTGCGGGTCCAGCAATGGCTCATGGCGATCGTCTCCTCGGGGCAGTGGCGCGAGCCGCGGCGAAGCGCAGCGGCAAGCCATGTTGAGGCGGCGCGCGGGCGCGCGCCATCGGCCGGACGGATGAGCAGGCATCGCCTCGCGCGGCGGGCGCGAGCCGGGCGGGTCCGCGCCGCGCGCCGACGGCGCGTCAGTCGCGTCGCGCCGGCCCGAAGTCGCGCAGGTGCTGATGCGCTTCCTCGGCGGACTCGTAGATGTGCGGGACGACGCCGCGCCGGGCCAGCGCATCGCCGAGCTTCACGCGCAGGAATCCGGAGGTGGTGTAACGCGTCACGCCCCAGTAGAAGCGCTCGACCAGGCGCTTGACCATGTCGGTCCACGCGTCGACCAGCTCCGGCGGCAGCGAGAAGTTGTCGTAGTTGACGATGGCGTAGATCTTGCGGCCCAGCGGGGTGAGCTGGCGCTCGATCTCGGCGCGCACGTCCTCGATGTCCTGCGCCGAGCGGATCGAGAGGCGCTCGAAGTTGATGAAGAAGATGTTCTGCTCCGGCGCGTAGGTGAAGCGATCGGCGAGCGGGATCGCGAGCATCCGCTCGCGCAGGCCCATCGGCACGTCGCGGAAGATCGCCGCGTCCATCGGGCGCGGGGTGCCGCGGATCACCGGGCGGAAATCCATCTGCGCGAGGATGTCGCGCTCGACATCGACGCCGGGTGCGACCTCGGTGAGTTCGAGCCCGTCCGGGCCCAGCACGAACACGCAGCGCTCGGTGATGTAGAGCGCCGGCTGCCGGCGCTTCCAGGCCTGCGCACCGGAGTAGGTGCGGTGCTCGACCTCGCGCACGAACTTGCGCGCGCCGCCTTCGCTGTCGATGGCGAGCAGCCCGCCGTCGATCCGCACGACCAGGTTGCCGGCGGTGAACGTGCCGACGAAGACGACCGACTTCGCGCACTGGCTGATGTTGATGAAGCCGCCGGCGCCGGCGAGCCGCGGGCCGAACTTCGATACGTTGAGGTTGCCCTCGCGGTCGGCCTGCGCCAGGCCGAGGAACGCGAGGTCGAGGCCGCCGCCGTCGTAGAAGTCGAACTGGTACGGCTGGTCGATGATCGCCTGCGTGTTGGTCGCGGCGCCGAAGTTGAGGCCGCCCGCGGGAATGCCGCCGACGACGCCGGGCTCGGCGGTGAGGGTGAGGAGATCGATGACCTTTTCCTCGGCGGCGACGTCGGCTACGCCCTCGGGCATGCCGATGCCGAGATTGACGATGCTGTTGGGCTTGAGCTCGAGCGCGGCGCGGCGGGCGATGATCTTGCGCTCGGACATCGGCATCGCGGCGATGGTCGACGCCGGCACCCGGATCTCGCCGGAGAACGCCGCGCTGTACGGCTCGATGAACGTCTGCATGTGGTACTCGGGCTTTTCTGCCACGACCACGCAGTCGACCAGGATGCCGGGGATCTTCACCTGCCGCGGGTTCAGGGTATGCCGTTCGGCGATGCGCTCGACCTGCGCGATCACGATGCCGCCGGAGTTGTGCGCGGCCATCGCGATGGCCAGGCCCTCGAGGGTGAGCGCCTCGCGCTCCATCGTGATGTTGCCGTCGGGGTCGGCGGTGGTGCCGCGGACGATGCCGACGTGGATCGGGAACGCCCGGTAGAAGAGGTATTCCTCGTCGCCCAGCGGCATCAGCGTGACCAGTTCCTCGGTGGTGATCCGGTTGATCTTGCCGCCGCCATGCCGCGGATCGACGAAGGTGCCGAGGCCGATTTTCGACAGGTGGCCCGGCTTGCCGGCAGCGATGTCGCGGAAGAGGTGCGCGATCACGCCCTGCGGCAGGTTGTAGGCCTCGATCTGGTTGCCCACGGCGAGGGCCTGCAGCTTCGGCACCAGGCCCCAGTGGCCGCCGACGACGCGCCTGACCAGGCCGTCGTGGCCGAGGTGGTTGAGGCCGCGCTCCTTGCCGTCGCCCTGGCCCGCGGCGTAGACCAGCGTCAGGTTGCGCGGGTGACCCACGCCGTCCGGCGCGTCGCGGGCGGTGTCGAGGAACCGTTGCTCGAGCGCAACCGCGATGTTCTCGGCGAAGCCGATGCCGACGAAGCCTGTGGTGGCGAGCGTGTCGCCGTCGCGGATCAGCGCCACGGCCTCGCGGGCGCTGACGATCTTGCCGTGTTCGAAGGTGCGAACGGCGTCGAGCAATCGATGGGTGGCGTTGGTCATGGCAGCGGCGTGAACAGGCGGGACCCCCATTGTGCCGCGTCACTTGGGGTCAGGTCGAATTTTGGTGAATCGCGGTCGGTCGCGCGCGACAAGTCGAGGCGACGATGGCAGTGACCGACGCGACCGTCGGTCGACGGGCCAAGGCCGGCGGACGTTCCGCCCGGGTCCCGGCGCGGTGTGCGCTGCAATCCTGCCCGCGAGCCTCGAATCGCGCGATCGTCCCGATGGCCGATGGCGCGATGCTGCCGGATTGGACAAACTGCAGGGTATTCTTGGACCTGCGCGGCGCGCAGTTCTTTGCACCTGCTTGATCAAAATTCGACCTGACCCCACTTGAACAAGACGGACGCCTGGCTGCAGATCCGCGCCGGAGCGCGGGCCCGCACGCATCTGCGTGAGCGCGGGCTCGCGCCGACGGACGTTCGCTGCGTTCCCGCGGCTGCGGGCGGGCCGAAGGGCCTGGCGCTGCTGCCGCTCGACCGGCTGCTGCATGCGCACTGGCTGCACAACGCGCCCACGTTGTCCCTGGTCGGCGCGTCGATCGGGGCCTGGCGGATGGCGGCGCTCGCGCAAGCCGACGCGAACGCGGCCCTCGACCGCCTTCAGCACGCGTACGTGCACGAGCAGAACTACCGTCCCGGGCCCACCCCCGCCGACGTCAGTGCGGTCATCCGGGGCCTCGCCCGGGCGGTGCTCGACGGCCGGCCGCTCGCACCCCGTCCCGGCGTCTCGCTCGACGTGCTCGCGGCGCGCGCCCGCGGACTTCTCGCCGGCCGCAACGACCGCGCCGCGTTCGCCCGCGCCGCCGGCGCCAACGCCATCGGCCGCGCCCGCCTCGCCCGCCACCTCGACCGGGTCGCGTTCCACGCCGGCGCCGCCTCGCCGTTCGCACAGCCCTTCGACCCCTTCGGCCTGACCCGCGTCGCGCTCGACGCCGCCAACACCGAGGACGCACTGCTGGCGTCGGGCTCGATCCCGCTGGTCTGCGCGCCGGTGCGCGACGTCGGCGGCGCGCCGCCCGGCGACTACTGGGACGGCGGCGTCATCGACTACCACCTGTGCCTGCCCTACGCCCGGCAGGAAGGGATCACCCTGTATCCGCATTTCGTCCCGCACGTCACGCCGGGCTGGCTCGACAAGTTCCTGCCGTGGCGCAAGTCGCGCCGCGGTCACCCCTGGCTCGACAACGTACTGCTGATCGCGCCGTCGCGCGCGTTCCTCGACACGCTGCCGAACCGCAAGCTGCCTGACCGCAACGATTTCTACCGCTACGGCACCGACCACGCCGGACGCATTCGCGACTGGGAGCGCGCGATCGCGCAGTGCGGGGGCTTCGCCGACGCGGCGATGGAATGGCTGACGAACCCCCGGCTGGACCGAATGCGGCCGCTCTGACCCCCGCCGAGCCTCGGGTCCTCAGCCGCGCCGGGCGCTTTCTGTCTTGTCATCGCGCCCCTCCATGTGGCCGGCCACTGTAGCTTGGCGGCACCGATGGGTTCAAGGAAAAGGCGGGTGGACGCGCGGCCGGAACGACCGTCGCGCGCAGGAGCGGTCGACCGGGGCAACCCACGGCTTTGGTACGATGCCGTGGGCAACTGACCAGACCCGAGCGGAATCCCGATGGCAATCAGCAAGACCGAAGGCGGCGCGTGCGACCGCACGGACGGCGCCCCCCGGCCCGGTCGCGAGTGCGGGCGGACGGCAGCGTGATGCCGCGGAATCGGCCGTGACGCTTCCGGCCGGCCCCGCGGGACCCTCGCCGGCAGACGCCGCCACCATTGCCGCGCGCTGGTCGGCGCAGCAGCCCGGCGCCGGCGCGTTCTCGCGCGCCGTCTACTGGCTGGCGATCCCCGAGGTCGACGCGCGCTACCAGCGCCGGGCCTGCGCCGGAGACACCACGCGCCGCTGGTTCGCCCACCTCGTCGATACGCACCTCGGGCCGGCCGCGGCACGCGCGCGAATGGTGAGCCTGGGCTGCGGCACCGGAGGGCTCGAACGCAAGCTCCACGCGCTGGGCGCGTTCGCGCACTTCGACGCGTTCGATGTCGCGCCGGGCGCCATCGACGGCGCGCGTCGCGACGCGGCGCCCGCGGGCATGACGAACATCGACTACCAGGTGCGCGATCTGCAGGCGGAAGGGGTGCCGCGCCGATCCTACGATGCCGCCTGGTTCAACGGCTCGCTGCACCACATCGAGCGGCTCGAATACGTGCTCGACGAGGTTCGCGACTCGCTCGCGCCGGACGGCTGGCTGTTCGTCAACGAGTACGTCGGCGCGAACGCATTCGGGTTCGGACCGCGTCAGCGCGAGTGCATCGCTGCCGCGTTCCGGCTGCTGCCGGCGCGGCTGCGCCGCTCGTGCATCGCCGGCGACGAGGGCCGGCTGATGGAGGCGGCGCCGCTGCCCGATCCGGACGAGGTGCGGCGCGTCGATCCTTCGGAAGCCGTGCGGTCGGAGGACATCCTGCGCGCAATCGAGGCGCGCTTCGACGTCGTCGAGCGCAACGACTGCGGCGGCACGCTGCTGCACTTCCTGCTCGCGGGCATCGCCGGCAACTTCCGCGCGGACGATGCCGAGGCGATGCGCTACCTGGAGATGCTGTTCGCGATCGAGGACGCGCTGATCGACGGCGGCGAGCTTGCCAGCGATTTCGTCGTGCTGGCGGCGCGGCCGAAGGCGGGGGCGTCGCGCGCAGCGTGACCGCGGCGTCCGTTTCGCCGTCTGGAGTGTCCCTGGCCGCCAACTCGCGGGCGACGGTTCGCCGACGCGGCAGCAGCGGGCTTCGCCGGGGGGCCGCGGACGTGGCAGAATGCGCTGCCTCCGTTCGATGCCTGCAACAGACCCTTGAGATCCCGTTCCCGCCGCGCGTTCGTCCGCGGCTGCCTGCGCATGGTTCCCGCGGCGGTCGCGCTCGCCGCCGCTCCGGCGCGCTCACAACCGGCGTGGCCCGCGCGACCGCTGCGGCTGATGGTGCCGCAGGCCCCGGGCGGGGCGGTCGACCTGGTGTCGCGCGTGGTGGCCGAGCGGCTGGAGCCGGCGCTGGGCGTGGCGGTCGTCGTCGAGAACAAGCCGGGAGCGTCCGGGCTGATTGGTGTCGAGGCCGTCAAGCGTGCGGCACCTGACGGGTACACGCTGCTTGCGGCGTCGTCGAATACGCACGCGATGCTGCCGCACCTGATGGGCGCGCTGCCGTACGATCCGATCCGCGATTTCGCGCCCGTCGTTAATTTCGCCTACACCACGAAGATGATCGTGGTCAGCAACGCGGTCGAGGCGACGACGCTGTCCGAACTGGTGAGCCTGGCCCGGGAGCGACCCGGCCTGCTGAACTACGGGACATCCGGCATCGGATCGTCCAACCACCTGGACGCCGAGGTGTTCGCGCGCGCCACTGGTATCCGGTTGGTGCACGTGCCTTACCGCGGGTCGGCCCAGGCGCTGAATGCCGTGACCACCGGCGAGGTCCAGATGATGCTGGTGAGCGTGACTTCGGGCCAATCGCTGGTGCGTGCCGGCCGCGTACGCGGACTCGCCGTCTTCGGCGAACAGCGCGCACCACAGCTGCCTGCGGTGCCGACGATGGCCGAGTGCGGCTACCCCGGCCTCGACGTGCGGACCTGGGTCGGGTTCGTCGTGCCGGCGGGAACGCCTGCCGCGATCGTCGACCGGCTCAATCGCGAGATCGTCGCCCTGCTGGGGACGACGCTGATGCGCGAATGGCTCGTGGTCCAGGGCCTTGAGGCCGCCGGCGGCACGCCCGCCCAGTTCGCTTCGACACTGCGCGCCGACTACGCCAAATGGGGCGCCGTCGTGCGCGAACTTGGATTGCGCGAAGCCGCGATGGTGGCGAAGTGAGGCGCGCAAGCACGCAACGTGCGCGGACGACGCGACCGGCACTTCGGCTGATCGCCGGCATGCTGGCCGCCGCGGTCGCCGCGTTCGCGGCTGGCGCGCACGGCACCGATGCGGCGTGGCCGTCGCATCCCATCCGCATCGTCGTCGCGCAGGCCCCCGGGGGTCCGCCCGACCTGATCGGGAGGTTCGTGGCCGAGCGCCTCGCGCGCGCGCTGGGTTCGCCGGTCGTCGTCGACAACCGGCCTGGCGCGAGCGGCATCATCGGCGTCGAACAGGTCGCGCGCAGCGCACCCGACGGCCACACGCTGCTGATCGCGACCATGAGCACGCACGTGCTGGTGCCGCTGGTCTCGGCAAGGGTTCCCTACGACCCCGTCGGCGATTTCGTCCCGGTGTCCAACCTGTTCCGCACCATCAAGGCGCTGTGGGTGAACGCGGCGCTGCCGCCGCGCAACCTGCGCGAGTTCGTCGACTACGCGGCGGCGCGGCCCGGCCAGCTCAACTACGCGACCGGCGGCGTCGGCTCGTCGAACCACGTCGACGCGGCGTGGTTCGTGCAGGCCGCCGGCCTCGACCTGGTGCACGTCCCCTACAACGGCCCGGCCGCGGGGATCGCCGCGGTCGCCGGCGGCGACGCCCAGATGATGGTGGTGTCGATCACCACTGGGCTCCCCCTCGCGCAGGGCGGCCGCGTGCGGCCGCTGGCGGTCTTCGGCGATCGTCGCGCGGCGCTGCTGCCCGGGGTGCCCACGGCCGCCGAGCAGGGCATGGGCGCGGTCGATCTCGCCGCGTGGATCGGGCTGATGGCGCCCGCGGGCACGCCGCTGGACGTCGTCGAGCGACTCAATGCGGCGATCACGCGTATCCTGCGCGAGCCCGAGACCGTCGAATGGGCCGACCGGCAGGGCATGGAAATCGCCGCCGGTTCGCGCGCCGATTTTGCCCGGACGCTCGAGCGCGACCGGCAACGCTGGGGAGCGTTCCTCGGCCGCATGCGCATCGCCCCCCACTAGGAACCCATGGCAAACCCGATCTCTGCCGCCCCTCCCCGGGACGAAGCCGTCGCGCCCGACCCGCGCTCGGTGCTGCTGGTCACATTGAACATCGAGGGGATCGCCGCGGCGCGGATGCCGCGCGAGCTGCAGCGCGCCGGCGTCGAGGTCTCGCTGCTCGCGCCACGCAATGCCGTCGCGATGCAGTCGCGCTTTCCCGCGCGCAAAGGCTTCTTCCCCGACCGCCCGAACGTCTACGACTGGATCCAGCACGTCGCCACGTCGGTGCGCGCGGTCCGGCCCGCGTGGATCCTGCCCGGCGACGACGTGTCGCTGCGTCTGCTGATGCAGCTGGTGGTGGCGCCGCCCGCCAACCTGGTCCCCGCGGTGCAGCAGGAGCTCGCCGCGCTGATACGGCGTTCGCTCGGCGATCCGGCGCACTACCTCGACAGCGTCGACAAGGCGCTGCTGATGCCGATCGCGCGCAGCCTCGGCGTCGACGTCCCCGACGGCGAGGCCGTCGCCGGCGAGGACGACGCGGTGCGCGTGGCGAAGGCGCTGGGCTATCCGGTGATCGTGCGGCCGGCCTACGGCAACGCGGGTCGCGGCGTCGCGCGCTGCGTCGACGAAGCGGACGTGCGCGACGCGATGCGCGCGATCCGGCCGCCGATGGGCTGGGCGCCGTCGAGCGGGCACCCGGCGCTGGTTCAGCGCTTCGTCACCGGACAGAACCACAACCGGCCCGCGCTGGCGTGGGAGGGGCGCGAGGTCGCGGGGTTCACCCGGCTAAGCGTCCGCCACTACCCGGAGCCGTCCGGCCCGGGTTCGGTGTCGCGCTACCGGCGCGTGCCGGCGATCGCCGAGGCCAACCGGCGCCTGCTCGAGGCGCTGGGCATCACCGGCTTCACCGGCACGCAGTTCATCGTCGAGGAATCCACCGGACGCGCGTTCCTGATCGAGATCAACCGCCGCATGACGCCGGCGACGCATTCGGGCGCGCTGGTGGGCGTCGATCTCGCGGCGGCGTTCGCGGCGTGCGCGCAGGGCCTGCCGTGGACCGGTGCGACCGACCTCGCCGAGGACGAGGGGCCGACCATCGCGCTGTTTCCGCAGGAGTGGATGCGCGACCCGACGAGCCCGCTGCTCAACAGCCTGCCGAACGACGTGCCATGGGACGACCCGGCGGTCGTCCGCGCGTTCCTCGACCCGCCGGGCCTGCGGAGCTGAGCGCCGATAATTTGCTGCTTCGCCGCGCGGCCCGCGATCCGGGCGGTTGCCTGCGTGGCTGCGAGCGCCGGCGGAGAACTCGCCAGCGCCTGAATCGAGCGGGCGGCATGGCCGAAGGCGGGGACTGCGCGGGCGACGTGATGTCGGGCCCGTGCTGCGCCGTCAAGAGACGGGCCCCGTGCCAGGAGCCATGAAATTGCGCCGGTGACGATACGTTGCCGCCGGCGCGCCGGCCGTCAGTGTGTTTGCACTGGCGCCGGGTCCTCGTCGAACGGCGAGCTCGCGCCCGTGTGGCTGTCGAGGCGCACCGTAATCGAGCAACCGGAATCGCCGACCGTAGGTGGGCCGCCAAATTCACCGGAACGGATCCCGAAAATCACCGACGCACCCACGTTCAGCACCACCCCCTTCGCGACGGGGTTTTGCGTGATGAAGCCGTTGGGGACGTTGGTTGCGAGCGTGTAGAAATCCGAGAAATTGGTCCACGTGGTGCCGCCATTCAGGCTGTAGACCAGCCTTGCAGTCACAAGCTGCGACGTCGCTGCCGAGTGGTACAACATTGCCACGTGCGGTCGCGATCCGCGGGTAGTTGGCACACCACATAGGCATTGGTCGGGCACGAGACGCCGGAAGCGTTAATGGGGTCGTGGCTGAATTGGAGGTGTTCAGGAACGCCGGCTCGAGCGCATTGCCAAGGCGATTCATGAACGCCGCCATCGACAGCCGCGTCACCACATCCGTGGGGCAATAGAGCGTAGCCGACGTGCAGCCCGTCGTCACCCCGCGATTCTTGAGCCACTCGACGTTCGGGCAGAACGGGCTCGCGCCGTCGACATCCGTGAATCCGGCGCATAAAGCGGACGCAGTGCCGCTCGCACCCATCAACAAAGCAAATCCTGCTGCTGCTTTCCAGGTCTTCATCACGATCTCCGTGGGAGTGAGGGGGACAACGGATCATTCCAGAGTGCCGCGGGAAACGCAAGGTCGTCCGCGCGTTCCTCGATCCGCCGGGCCTGCGCAGCTGAGCGCCGGGCATCCGCCCGAACTCAGGGCGTGCAGACGTCCGACGGCGTGCCGTACGGGAAGGTCCGGTAGATGAACGTCGCCATCTGCAGGCGCGTGACGCTGTCGGCGGGGCAATACCGCAGCGGTCCCGTCGCGCAGCCGCCGGTGATGCCGAGGCTGTAGAGCTTGTTGATCCACGGCAGGAACGGGTCGCTCGCGGGGACGTCGCTGAACGGGCTCGACGGAGGCGTGTTCGGCACGTACGCCGCGCCGCACTTCGCCTTGAGCAGGAACTTGGCCATCGCCGCGCGGCTGACGTTCGCGGCCGGACAGAACATCGGTCCCGCCGCACAGCCGCTGGTGATGCCGTCGGCGGAAAGCTGCTCGATGAAGCCGGCGAAGGGGGTGCTGACGGACACGTCGGTGAACACGGTGCCCGTGGCGGTACGCGCGAAGTTCGCGCCCCGCTTGGTCCGCTCGAGGAACACCGCCATCTGGCCGCGGGTGATCGGATCGGCCGGGCAGAAGCGCAGCGGACCGGAGGCGCAGCCGCCGGTGTAGCCGCCCTGGTACATGAACTCGACGTAGCCGAAGGACGGGTCGGTCAGCGGCACATCGGAAAAAGACGCGGCGATCGGCACCGTCCGCGCGCGGTAGTTCGAGACGGCGTTGGCGCTCTTGTTGAGCGTGAGCGCGTTGTTGCGCGCCGGGCCGTCACCCATGGCGAAGCCGTCGGTGAAGTTGACCATCGGGTTGGAAAAGTACTGCAGCCGGATGCAGCCGCCGACGGTGGCGGCGCACTCGTTGTTGTACGCCATGATCGTCCGCCAGCTCGTGGCCGAGCTGGCGCCGATCTTCGACATGCCGTGCGAATACGCGAACGCGCCGGGACCGGGCGCGACGTACGGATCGTGGTGCGCCCCCATGTTGTGCCCCAGCTCGTGACCGAACGAGAAGTTGGACGTCAGGCAGCTGCCGCCGCCCACGATGGCAAAGCCCTGGCCGGCGTTGGCGGACGAGATGGTGCTCGGCAGCCACGCGATGCCGCAGTAGGCAGGGTCGTTGATGACCAGCACGACCTCGTCGGCGCCGAAGGTGTTGCGGGCCGCGGCGGTGCCGGGGATGGTGCCGTTGGTGATCGCGTCGAGCGCGTTGCCGAACGCGTCCGGCCCGGTCTCGGTGTAGGTCACTGCCTGTTTGCTCACCAGCCGTATGCGCTGCGCGATGCCGCCGTTGCGGTACGCGTTGTTGGTCAGCGTGATCGCGGTGTCGATGTTGTTCTGGATCTGCGCGAGTCCGCCCGCGGCGGTCTGCGCCGCCGGCGTCCAGAACACGATCACGTCGATCAGCTTGCCGGTGTCCGCGGGTGCGTCGCCGGCGGCGAGGTCGGCCGCCATCGGCGCCGCCCCCTTGACCATCCGCGGCTCGCCGTCGGGCGGCAGCAGGTGCGGCGCCACCCTGGCGATGGCGACGGTGCCGTCGGCCTGCGGCAGGATCGAATACGAGCCGCCGGGGAAAGTGACGCTGCCGGTCAGGACCCTGCCGTTCTGGACCAGCACGGCCGAGCCGAGCTCCGCGTCCGCCAGCCGCGCGATGATCGCGATGCCGCCGCTCTCGGTGCGCTCGACCCGCATCACCTGCGCGTCCAGCGCCAGGTTGTCGAACAGGTCCAGCGTGAACCACGGGCCGTCGGACAGGTCGTTGGTCTTCGCGGCCAGGTCTGGAATCAGCGTGAAATCAGGCGCGGCCAGGCGTTCGCGGACGGCGGCGGGGTTGACCATCGCCGTGGTTGCGGACCTGGCCGGGACCGCGGCACCGAACAGGCGGGGGCGGTCGGCGGCGGTGGCGGACAGGGAAAGGGCCGCAAGGACCGCGGCCACAGCAAGGTGTCTCAGAGTGCTCATGGGTGCCCCGCGGGTGGAACGCGCCGGTCAGGAGTGAAGGGCGCCACAGTGGGCATGCAAGTTCCATGCCCTACAACGCCGGCCTTAAGCGTGCCATGTCGCAAGAATACCGCTCCGTCGCCGGGGCGTCGCGAGTGAGTGCATTTTGGCAGGCTGGTCGCGGGTGCGCAAAGGCGCGCCTCGGCGGCCCCCTGCCATGCGAATATAGTTCGCATGGCAGGGGGCGGTCCGGAGAACTGCGGTCGAGGCTCCCGCGCATTGGCATCTCTTTTCCTAAGGTCGAATCATGATTGCCGCTAGTGGAAACACCGGGCTGCGCCGATGTTCTCGGCGTCGATTCGCAATTACGCTGACGCTCGCCCTCTTTCTGTCCCCCGGCGTCGCATTTGCCCAGACGAAGCCCGTCACCGCCGACGAAATACTCGATCGTGCGTTGGAAGCCATGGGGGGAAAATCCGCGATCGACGGTGTGCAAACCCTGGTCGTCTCTTCCGACACCACGCGTTTCGGTCCCGGTGGAACCATCAAAGTCCCGACGACGACGTACTTTCAGTTTCCGCTTGACGTGCGTCACGAGGCGCGGCTCAACGGCAAGAGCATTGCGCTGGTGTCGACGACCAGTGGGGCGGTGATGGTGACTCAGGAAGGCAATATCGACTTGCCTCCGGGCGCGCGCACTTCGATTGAAAGCCCGGCGATGCGGAATCCGGTAGCGCTGCTGAAGGCGCGCCGTGCGGCACAGGTCTCTTTCGACTTCCGCGGGGCCGATCGCATAGGCGACAGCGTGGTGGACCTGCTGGAAATGAAGGTCGGACCCCACTTGACCATGTTGGCCATCGACAGGACGAGTGGGCAGATCCTGCGGCAGTCGTATTCTTCCGTCCCGGGCGATGACGTTCGGGGCAACATCGTGATCACATTCTCCGATTACACGAAGGTCGAGTCGGGCTTGGTGTACCCATTCGCATCGCGTGCGGAGGTCGACGGCAAGGTCCAATCAGAGGCGAGGGTCACGCAATTGCGGGTGAACGAAAGGCTCGATCCGGAGCTGTTTCCGGCGCCGATCTCTGCCCCGAGGGAAAGCCAGCCACAACCCCCGCGGTAATCTGACAAATGGACCGCGCCGCCGGCGGACAAGCCTGCCAAGCGAGGCGGTGGCCGTCGAATATTCACCCCGCATTCCCCGTTGCCAAGCTGAATCCGCTGTGCCATCCTTGATAGACCGGCATCTTCCCGCAGGCATCAGACGCATCTGAACAAGGTTTGATTCTTGGAAAGATGAACGCGGGGGAGCTGAAATGGGCTGGATCGGGCCATTCCGCGGTGAGGCTGACGTTCTAGACCCCGCGGGAAGGCGGTCGTAATGGGCCCGGATCGCGCAACGCTGCGCGTAGTTTGCGCGAAGCCGTCCCGACTTTCGACTGACGCGCGTTGGAGCCGATATGAACGCAAGATTTGGTCGCAAACTTGTCTTGGTGCTCGCATTGACCGCGAGCGGCTACGCTTTCGGCGATGCATCGCTTCTCCCGCCAAGTGCCTCGGCGGCAGCGCCGATGGGTACGACCGCGGAGCAGGCATCATCCACGGGGGCACCCGCGGACGCATTCGGGCTCGGGACGCAGGACTACTGGCTGGGAGCCTCCCAGTTCCAGCCGCGGTCAGGTGCCAACTTCAATTACGGCGGGCTCTATTACTGGTACGCCGCAACTGGCGCGGGAACGCAGCAGTTCGAAGCGCAGGTCAATCTTCCCGCAGGCGGGCTTGTGACGTTCCTCGAGTGCTTTTTCAACGACTCGAATGCCAGCCTGAATGCCGACATCGGTTTTTGGAAGCATTCGTACGACTACAATACGGACACTCCGTCGGTTTCCAACATCACCACCGTGTCGTCATCGGGCAGTGCGGGCTATCAGAAGCCGTTCACCAGCCCCAGCGTTACGATTCGCTATCGCGAGGGTAACCTTCGCAATATCTACACGCTGATCCTCAACACACCAGGCGCAACCAGTACGGTCAGCTTCCGCGCCTGCAGATTCTTCTGGAACCGGCAGATCTCCCCGGCCCCGGCGACGGCAAGTTTCACCGATGTTCCCGTGGGTTCGCAGTTCTTCGCCGAGGTCGAGGCCCTCGCCGCCGCCGGCATCACCGCGGGTTGTACGGCCACTCAGTACTGCCCGACCGCGACGTTGACTCGCCTGCAGATGGCCGCGTTCCTGGCCCGCGCGATGGGATTGCATTGGCCATATTGATCGCGTAGCGGCAATACCACGACCTGGCAGTTCCGGGGAACCCCGCGCACCGCGGGGTTCCCCTTATAGTGACGGCGAACGGCAGCCGACGGGGCCGGCGAAGCAGCAGCCGAGGTGCCGACGCCGCAGCGGCCTGATCCCGGCGAGCCGAATCTCCTGCGTGCGTAGTGCATGTTCCCCGATTGTGCAGCACCAGGTCACTCGCGGTAGTTCGCCAGCCGCACCGGAATCCGCCGCGGCCCGAACGCACGGGCCTCCCCGTCGAACCGGCCGGCGATCGCCTCGCCGCACGCCTTGCAGCGCCCGTCCGCGGCGATGCCGTGGCTCATGATCCGGTACCAGTCGCGCACCAGCGCCGGCGTGCCGCAGCCGGGGCAAAACGTCGTGCCTCCGGTCAGGTCGTGCACGTTGCCGGTATAGACGTAGTGCAGGCCGTTCGCGAGCGCGATCTCGCGCGAGCGCTTCAGCGTCGCCGGGGGCGTGGCCTCGATGTCGCTCATCTTCCAGTCCGGATGGAACGCGGAGAAGTGCAGCGGCACGTCCGGCCCCAGCTCCTGCGCCACCCACTTGGTCAGCGCGTCAATTTCCTCGGGCGAATCGTTCTTGCCGGGGATCAGCAATGTCGTGATCTCGAGCCAGACGTCGGTCTCGCGCTTGAGGTAGACGAGCGTGTCCAGCACCGGCTGCAGGTGCGCGCCGGTGAGCTTGACATAGAAGTCGTCGGTGAACGCCTTCAGGTCGACGTTGGCGGCGTCCATCTTCGCGAAGAACTCGCGCCGCGGCGCGTCGTGGATGTAGCCGGCGGTGACCGCCACCGTCTTCACGCCGGCGGCGCGGCACGCGTCGGCGACGTCCAGCGCGTACTCGGCGAAGATCACCGGGTCGTTGTAGGTGAACGCCACCGACTTGCAGTCGAGTTCCTTCGCGGCGCGGGCGATCGTCGCCGGGTCGGCGGCGTCCATCAGCGTGTCCATCTCGCGCGACTTGCTGATGTCCCAGTTCTGGCAGAACTTGCAGGCGAGGTTGCAGCCGGCGGTGCCGAACGACAGCACCGAGCTTCCGGGGTAGAAGTGGTTGAGCGGCTTCTTCTCGATCGGGTCGACGCAGAAACCGGACGAGCGGCCGTACGTGGTCAGGAACATCCGGTCGCCGACGCGCTGGCGCACGAAGCACAGTCCGCGCTGTCCCTCGTGCAGCTTGCAGTCGCGCGGGCAGAGGTCGCACTGCATCCGCCCGTCGGGCAGCAGGTGCCACCAGCGCGCGTCGTGCAGCCCCTCGGGGGCGACCTGCGGTTCGGCAGTGGTGGTCATGGCGTCGGTCCCGGGTCCTGTTCCGCCCACTTGCGCACCGTGTAGCGCTGCACGGTGCAGCGGGCGAGCGGGAAGTCGTCGGCGAGGCCCGCCTTGCGCTTGAGGTGGCCGAAGAAGAGTTCCGGCGTCGGCAGGTCTTCCCACACCTGCGGCAGGAACGTCGCGCGCCGTCCTGCGGCGGACAGGACGATGCCGTCGCGCCCCGGCCGGACGCGGGTGAAGAGATCCTCCGCATCGTCGAAGGCCAGCGCGGCCGGCAGCGACAGCAGCGAGACTTCGATGTCGGTGCGCTCGAGCTCGTGGCGCTCGAGCGGCGCGAAGCGCGGGTCGGCGAGAGCGGCCGCGACGGCGTTGGCCTCGACGTCGCGGCCGAGCGGCCGCCGCGGCTCCAGCGAGCCGATGCAGCCGCGCAGGTCGCCCTGCTGCTTCAGCGTGACGAACGTCGCGCGGTGCACGTCGAGCCACGCATCGCGCGCCGTGAACGGGTCGCCCGCGCCCAGCGCGTGGCGGATCGCGCCGCGCGCCACCCGCAGCAGCGTGCGGCCGTGGGCTTGGGTGTAGTCGTCGCCGCCGTCATCTTCGCCGCCGCCGGTCGCGGCGCGCTCGCGGAACGCGAAACTCGCGTAGCCGACGACGCGCCGCTTGTCGCCCGCGGTGTCGCCCGAGTTGCGCAGGTCGAGAAGCTCGGGCACGAGCCTGCGCCGGCGCGCGACTTCGACGAGGCCCATGATCGGCGTCGCGCCACAGGCCTGCTCGTGGTCCAGCGCGGGGTCCAGCCCGAGGATCGCCTGCACGGTGGCGGCGTCGATCGCCTGTGCGTCCTCGTATCGGTGGTAGTGCGACAGGTCCGACGAAATCACGATCAACGTCTCCGGGCCGCCCCACAGGCGCTCGAGCACGTCGGCGACCTGCACCGCGGTGGCGGCGCCGACGACCAGCGGCACGATCGCGACGTCGCCCAGCGCGCGCTGCAGGAACGGCAGCTGCACCTCGAGCGCGTGTTCGTCGGCGTGGGCGGCGTCGCTGACGCTCACGCCGGGCATGCCGGCGATGGCGTTCACCGCGGCCTGGTCGACGCGCATCGTGCCGAGCGGGGTCTCGAATGCCGTCGCGGCGGGAAGCGCCAGCCCGCGCACCGGCACGCGGTGGCACGGGCCGAGGAGGACGACGCGGGTCACCTTGCCGCGGGCGGGGGCCAGCCGCGCGTAGGCGCTGGCGGCCACGTCGCCGGAGTAGACGTAGCCCGCGTGCGGGACGATCACGGCCTTGGGTGCGGGATCCGCGCCGGCGGGGGCGCGGACGGTCGCGAGCGCGCGATCGACGGCGTCGGCGAGCTCGCGCGCGCCGCCCGGGTAGAACATCCCCGCGACCGCGGCCGGCCGGACGCGTCCGGCGGGTCCGCCGGTGGGGTGGTGCGCGGTCGTCGCGTCGCTGTGGCGGCTCATGTCGTCGGCTCCTGGAAGCGCGGTCGATTTCATATTCCAAGATGCGGCCGATTCCCGACTGACGCAAGGCTTTCCGGAATATGGCGGTTGGCGGGCGAGCGCCTGCGACGCGATGTCGCAAGCATGTGCCGCCCCGCCGGGATGCCGCTCGGGCCGTGACCTGCGTCAATGAATGCCGGGTCCGAGCCGGCGCAGCATGAAGGTGCGCAGTTGCGGATTCCGGCTTGGCGCACGGCCGGGAGTCCGGCCGCCGGAGTCCGGGTGGAGGGGCCATGATTCCGCTGCTGCTGCTTCCCCTGGCGCTGCTTGCGCCGATGGCGCCGTCGAGCGCGCAGACGACGCTCGAGTCCGCTCCGCTGGTAATGCCGTTTTCCGCGGGCCCCGCAGGCGCTGCCCATCCGGCCGGTTGGGAGATCGTCCGGCTGACCGACAACAAGAAACTCACCGCGTACGACCTCGTCGCCGACCACGGCGTGATCGTGCTGCACGCGCGCGCCGACGCCGCGGCGAGCGCGCTCGGCCATCACACGGCGTTCGACATCCGCGCCGCGCCGATCGTCGAATGGCGCTGGAAGGTCGGCACCGCGATCGAAGGCGCGGACAACGCCGTCGCCGCGCGCGAGGACTCGCCGGTGCGGCTGATCTTCGAGTTCGACGGCAACAAGTCGGCGCTCTCGCTGACCGAGCGCGCGGTGTTCCTGGTCAGCCGCGCGGCGTCGGGCCGCGAGCTCCCCTACGCCACGCTGATGTACGTCTGGTCCGGCGTGCATCCGGTCGGCATGGTGATTCCGAATCCGCGCACGCGCCGCATCGAGATGATCGTCGCATCCAGTGGTGCCGCCGAAGTCGGCAAGTGGCAGACGCTGAAGCGCAACCTGCTGCAGGACTTCCAGCGCGCGTTCGGCGAGCGCCCAGGAAGGCTGACGGCCGTGGGCGTGCTGACCGACACCGACAACACCGGGACCAGCGCCGAGGCTTGGTACGGCGACATCCGGTTCCTGCCGGCGCCGGACTGACACCGGGCCGACGCCGGTCAGTTACCGAGCCGGGACCGTGCGCGGCGCCGGCATGCCGGTCACGCGACGGTGATGTCCTTCGCCAGGTACACGTCCTGGATCGCGTTGAGCAGCGCGACGCCGTCCTGCATCGGCTTCTGGAACGCCTTGCGCCCGGAAATGAGGCCCATGCCGCCGGCGCGCTTGTTGATCACCGCGGTGCGCACGGCGTCGTGCAGGTCGTTCTCGCCCGACGCGCCGCCGGAGTTGATGAGCCCGGCGCGGCCCATGTAGCAGTTGGCGACCTGATAGCGCGCGAGGTCGATCGGGTGGTCGCTCGCGAGCTCGCTGTACATCCGCTTGTCGTTCTTGCCGTACGGGTTGTCCTTGGTGTTGAGCGCGAGGTAGCCGCCGTTGTTCTCGGGCAGCTTCTGCTTGATGATGTCGGCCTCGATGGTCACGCCGAGATGGTTCGCCTGCCCCGTGAGGTCGGCCGACACGTGGTAGTCCTTGTCGCGCTTGAACTCGGGGTTGCGCAGGTAGCACCACAGCACCGTGGCCATCCCCATTTCGTGCGCGGCCTCGAAGGCCTGGCTGACTTCGACGATCTGGCGGCCGGACTCGGGCGAGCCGAAGTAGATGGTGGCGCCCACCGCGACGGCGCCCAGGTCCCGCGCCTGCCTGATGCTGGCGAAGAAGATCTGGTCGAACTTGTTGGGGTAGGTCAGGAACTCGTTGTGGTTGAACTTGAGCAGGAACGGGATCTTGTGCGCGTACCTGCGCGAGCACGCGCCGAGCACGCCCAGCGTCGACGCGACGGCGTTGCAGCCGCCCTCGATCGCCAGCTTGACGATGTTCTCGGGGTCGAAGTAGAGCGGGTTCTTCGCGAACGACGCGCCGGCGCTGTGCTCGATGCCCTGGTCGACGGGCAGGATCGACAGGTAGCCCGTCCCGGCGAGCCGGCCGTGGCCGAACATCTGCTGCAGGCTGCGCATCACCGCCGGCGAGCGGTCGCTCGGCGCCACGATGCGGTCGACGAAGTCGGGCCCCGGCAGATGCAGCGAGGCTTTGGGTATTCCCTTGCAGACGTGCTGCAGCAGGGCGGCGCCGTCGGCGCCCAGGAGTCCGGTGATGTCGGTCATGGCTGGTTTCCTCGGTTGAAAGAGATCGACGAAAACGTGCAGTCTAGCGCGCCCCCGTGCCGCGCGAGCCGTGCGAATGAACGCCCGTCGCCATCCTCGCGACGACGACTTCCTTGAGCTTGCCGCTGCGCCGGTCCGCAACCGGGCCGCGCTCGTCGAGGCCGACGCGCACGTTGGGCAGCGACTGCCGGACGAGGTAGCGGCGCAGGGCGCCGGCGGCCGCCCGCCATGCCCCCTGCCGCGCGCGTCTTCGTCGCCGCGATCGAGGCGCAGCGTCAGCCGGTCGGCGGCGGTCTGCACGATCTGGAACCGGTGCACGCGCGCGGCCTCCTCGACGATCGTCGTCAACGCGAGCGGCAGCAAGCGCACGACGTGGCCGTCCGGCGCGGTCATCGACACCACGTCGTCGTGCCGGCCCTCGACCTGGATCGCCGGAAGGGGGCTGCCGCATTCGCAAGGCCCGGGTTTGACGACGACGCTGTCGCCCAGATCGTAGCGGATGATCGGCTGAACGCGATTGGCGAGGTTGGTGAGCAGCACGGTCCGCGAAGGTTTTCCGGGTGGCGTCGGCCGGCAGTCGTCGTCGACCGGCTCGAGCACGACCCAGTCGGCGTTGACGTGCAGCCAGCCCTCGCGGCAGCCGCAGGCGATGCTCATGCACTCGGAGGCGCCATATTCGTCGGCGACGCGACAGCCGAAGGCGTCCTCGATGTCGGCGCGCGCGCCGGGCGGCAGGCACTCTCCACCCGACCAGATCGCCGCGGGGTCGATCCCGAGCCGGCCGGCGCGCCGCTCCTCCGCCAGCAGCGCGAGCATGGTCGGGTAGCTCGCCAGGAACGCCGGCTGATAGTCGTTGAGCGCGGCGACGAGCCGCGGCAACGGGTCGAGGATCGAGAACGCGCGCGCGGCGATCCACGGAGAGCCGTGGCAAAGGCGACGCCACGAGGCGATGCCGGCGAAGTGATCTCCGATCGCGGTGACGAGGGCGGCCCGCCCGCCGTGCGCGACGACGGGCCACCCGTACCGGGCGGCGAGCTGTGCCGGATCGGGCGACTGTGCCATCAGCGCGTCGAACGTCGCCAGCGCGCCCTCGTCCTGAACGAAGATGCCCGGCACGCCGGTGCTGCCCGAGCTCTTCCAGACGACGAAGCGATCGAGGAAGCGCTCGCCGATCTGCCCCCGGTCGGCGAGGAACGATTCGACGGCCGCCAGCCTGATCTCCGGCTCGGTGACCCAGTCGTCGAACCGCGCCATCAGCGCCGCCTTGGTCACGACCGGCAGTTCCGCCAGACGGAGCCGGCGGACCGGGAGGAGGCGCCAGGCGTCGCGATAGAACGGCGAGCGGGCGCGCGCGAACTCGACCAGCGCATCGAGGCGGACCCGACGCGCGGTGTCGATCGCCGCGCGGCCCGCGCTGCGAGTCCACCAGATCTCCGACGTCAGCGCGAGCCACGCCCAGGCATCGGTCGACCGCGCGCACCGGGTCCCACGGGCGGTGGGGAGCGATGCCCGCCATCGTCGTCACCGCACCCTGGCCCCCAGGTAGGCGACGAAGTCGGCCAGCGTGACCAGCTTCGCGTAATCCGCCTCGGGCACGTCGACGCCGAGCTTCTCGTGCAGGCGGATCAGAAAATTCAGGAAGTCCATCGAGTCGAGGTCGACCTGGTCACGCAGCGGCTTGTCGGCCGCGATCTCGTCGGGTGTCACCTCCGGCGCGACGGTGCGCAGTGCCGCGAACACGTTGTCGCGAATGGCTTGCTCGTCCATGGCATCGGCTCCGTTGCCGTCGGCGGCGAGGCCTACAGCAGCGAGGGTTCCTGAAGAAGGCGCGCGATCTCGTCGAGAAACACCGCGCCGTCATGCCCGTCGCTGACCCGGTGGTCCGCCGCCAGGGACGCCGTGACGAGCGGCGCCACGACCAGCGCGCCGTCCTCCACCCACGGGCGCTCGGCGACCTTGCCGAATCCGACCAGCGCGACCTGGGGCGGATAGATGATCCCCTGCACCAGCCTGACTCCCTGATCGCCGAGGTTGGTCACGGTGATCGTGGGATCGGACAGTTCCGAGCTTCGGAGGGTGAGGTTGCGGGCGCGCGCCACGAGATCGGCCAGCCGCTTCATCAGCTCGTCGATGCTTTGCGCGTCGGCATCGCGGATCGCCGGCGCGATGAGGCCGCCCTGGCGGATTGAGATCGCCACGCCGACATGGATGCCGGGTCCGGGCCGGAACGCGCCGTTCTCGCAGAAGCCGTTGAACTGCGGGTGCTTGCGCAGCGCCAGCGCGACGGCCTTCAGCAGCAGCGCCGCCGGCAGCACGCGCTGGTCGACGGGGCGGCCCTCGTTGCGCGCCGTGAGCCAGCGGCTGGCGCGCGCGAGCGGGATGTCGGTGGCGAGGTAGTAGTGCGGAATCTCGCGCTTCGAGCGCGTCATGGCCGCGGCGATGGCGCGGCGCATCTCGATGCCGCGGTCCTTCGCCGGCGCGGGCCGTGCCGCGGCCCGCTCGACGTCCTCGAGCAGGATCGCGCCGTCCGGCCCGGAACCGGCGACGGCCGCGATGTCGACCCCGAGGTCTTGCGCGCGGATGCGCGCCGCCGGCGAGACGCGCACGCGCGTTGCCGCGGTGGCGGGCCCGGGTCGCGCGACGGCGGGGGCTGCCGTCGCCGCGGGCACGGCCGCGGCCCCGGTTCCCGCGACCGCGGCCTCGCGTTTGCGCTTCTCCTCCTCCGCGTGCTCGGCACTCTCGCCGGGCTCGAGCAGCCGGGCGATGACCGTCCCGACCGGCACCGTGGCACCGGGCTCCCAGGCGAGCTCGTGGATCGTGCCCGGTTCCCAGATTTCGACGTCGATCGCCGCCTTGCTCGTGTCGACGACCGCGACGACATCGCCTTTCTTCACCGGGTCGCCGGGCTTGACCTTCCACTGGATGAGCTTGCCCTCGTCCATCTCGGCGCCGAGCGAAGGAAGCTTGAACTCGATCATCGTCAGGCCCCCGGAGCCGTTTCGCGCTTCACGACGAGGCGGCGCACCGCGGCCACGATCTTGGGCGGTTGCGGAAGCGCCGCGTCCTCGAGGTGCTTGGCGTAGGGCATCGGGACCTCCTCGCTGCACACACGGGCGACCGGCGCGTCCAGGTCGAAGAAGGCCTGTTCCATGATGCGGGCGCTGATCTCGGCCGCCAGGCTTCCGCTGCGCCAGCCTTCGTCGACCAGCACGGCGCGGCGCGTCTTCCGCACCGACGCGACGATCGTCTCGTCGTCGAGGGGGCGCAGCACGCGCAGGTCGACGACCTCGGCCTCGATTCCCTCCGTTGCGAGCGCGGCGGCGGCGTCCAGGGCCTTGCCCACGGTGCCGCCGTACGCGCAGATCGTCACGTCGCGGCCCGGGCGCAGAATCTTCGCCGATTCGATGTCGACGTGTGGCCAGCCGTCGCCGAGTTCTCCCTCGGCGTTGTAGAGCAGGGCGTGCTCGAACATGATCACCGGGTCCGGGTCGGCCAGCGCCGGCTTGAGCATGCCGCGCGCGTCGTCGATCGTCGCCGGCGCGACGACCTTGATGCCCGGTACGCTGGCGTACCAGTTCTCGAAACTGTGCGAGTGCTGGGCCGCGAGCTGGCGGCCGGCGCCGGTCGCCATCCGGATCACGATCGGAACGCTGAACTGGCCGCCGGACATGTGCCGGTACAGCGCCGCCGTGTTCACGATCTGGTCGAGTGCCAGCAGGCTGAAATTGACGGTCATCACCTCGACGATCGGGCGCATGCCGCCGAGCGCGGCGCCGATGCCCGCGCCGACGAAGGCGAGCTCCGACAGCGGCGTGTCGCGGATCCGCTCCGGCCCGAACTCCTCGATGAAGCCCTTGGACACGGCGTAGCTGCCGCCGTACCTGCCGACGTCCTCGCCCATCAGGAACACGCGCGGGTCGGTCGACAGCGCGTCGTGCAGCGCCTGCCGCATCGCTTCGCGATAGGTGGTCTTCATGGCGCGCTCTCCGTGAGCACGTCGCGAACGAGATCCTCGACGGGCTCCCACGAGCCGGCCTCGGCGAAGGCGACCGCCGCCTCGACCTCGTTCATTGCGTCGGCGTCGAGGGCGAGGAATGCCTCCTCCGTCAGCATGCCGTCGGACTTGAGGCGGTTGGTCAGGTGGTGGATCGGCCCCCGCTTCTTCCAGTCCTCGACCTCTGCCCTGTCGCGGTAGAGCTCCGGGTCGAACATCGAATGGGCGCGATACCGGTAGGTCTGGAACTCGACGAAGAAGGGGCCTTCGCCGCGGCGGACGCGGTCGGCGGCGTGGCTCGCGGCCTCGTGCACGGCGATGACATCCATGCCGTCGACCTTCAGCGTCGGCACCCCGAAGGCGGCGGCCTTGACGCACAGGTCGGTCTGCGATTCGGAGCGCGCCAGCGCCGTGCCCATCGCGTAGAAATTGTTCTCGCAGAAAAACGCCACCGGCAGGTCCCACAGCGCGGCCAGGTTCATCGACTCGTGGAACGCGCCTTCGGCCACCGCGCCTTCGCCGAAGAACGCGGCCGTGACACGCTGCCGGTTCTGCATCCGGTCGGCGAGCGCCAGGCCGACGGCCAGCGGCAGACCGCCGCCGACGATGGCGTTGCCTCCGTAGAAGCGGCTCGCGGCGTCGAACAGGTGCATCGAGCCCCCGCGCCCGCGCGAGCAGCCTTCCTGTTTCCCATACATCTCGGCCATGATCGCGTTCGCCGAAATGCCGCGGACGAGGGCGTGCCCGTGTTCCCGGTAGGTGGCGACGATAGCGTCGTCCGCCTGCAGCGCGCGGACCGCGCCCGCCGCGACCGCTTCCTCGCCGATGTACAGGTGCAGGAACCCGCGGATCTTCTGCTTGCCGTAGAGGTCGGCGCACCGCTCCTCGAAGCGGCGGATGCGCACCATGTCGCGCAGCAGCGCCAGCGCGAGCTCGCGCGGGATCGTCATTGCCCTGGCTTCGTTGGTCCGGCTCATGCGCCTCCCTCCAGCGTGGACGTGTCGCCCTCGGGCAAGCCGAGCTCGCGGGCCTTCAGCAGGCGCCGCATGATCTTGCCGCTGCGGGTGCGCGGCAACGTCGGCAGAAAGGCGATTTCCTTCGGCGCGACCGCGGCGCCCAGCCGCTTGCGCGCGTGGCCGAGCAGATCCATCCGCAGGTCCTCGCTCTCGGCGTACCCGGCCCTCAGCGAGACGAACGCCTTCACGACCTCGCCGACCACGGCGTCGGGCTTACCGATGACGCCGGCTTCCGCGACCGCCGGGTGCTCCATCAGCGCGCTCTCGACCTCGAACGGCCCGATCAGGTGGCCGGCGGACTTGATTACGTCGTCGGCGCGGCCGACGAACCAGAAGTAACCGTCCTCGTCGCGCCTGGCGAGATCGCCGGTCAGGTAGTAGCCGTCGGCAAAGCACTTGCGGTAGCGCTCTTCCTGGTTGAGATAGCCGCGGAACATCGACGGCCAACCGGCGCGCAGGGCGAGCTCGCCTTCCGTGTCGGGGGTCTCGATCAGCTCGACGCCGCCGTCCTCGCGCCGGCGGACGACGAACGCGTCGATGCCGGGCAGCGGCTTGCCCATCGATCCGGGCTTGATGTCCATGGCCGGGGTATTGGCGATCATGATTCCGCCGGTCTCGGTCTGCCACCAGTTGTCGTGGATCGGCAGGCCCAGCGTTTCCAGTCCCCACCAGACGGCCTCCGCGTTCAGCGGCTCGCCGACGCTCGCGACAAAGCGCAGGTCCGGCCGCCGATATCGGTTCGCGATGTCGGCGCCGCTCTTGATCAGCATCCGGATCGCCGTCGGCGCCGTGTACCAGACGGTGACCCGTTGCTCCTGCAGCAGCCGGTACCAGCGGTCGGCGTCGAACTCCGCCTCGTCGATGAGGCTGGTCACGCCGTGCAGCAGCGGCGCGATGATCCCGTACGACGTCCCAGTCACCCATCCAGGGTCGGCGGTGCACCAGAAGACGTCGTCGGAGTGCAGGTCGAGGGCGTAGCGGCCCGTGGCATAGTGCGTGACTGCCGCGCCGTGGACGTGCAGCGCCCCCTTCGGCGTGCCGGTCGTGCCGCTGGTGAAGTGCAGCAGCGCCGGGTCGTCCTCGGCCGTCGGTTCCGCCACGCACTCGTCGGCCGCGCGCGCCATGAGACCCGCGAGGTCGCGCGTGCCGGCGACGTCGGTGGCGCGGCCGTCGTCGCCGATCAGCAGCACGTGCTCGAGGTGGGGAAGGGAGCCCGCGATGCCGGCAACCTTGCGCCGGAACAGCGACTCGGTCGTCACCAGCACTTTGCCTTCGCCCAGGCCCAGTCGCGTGCGGATCGGCTCCGGGCCGAAGGCGGAGAAGAGCGGCGAGACCACGGTGCCGTTCTTCAGCGCGCCGAGTGCACATGCGTAGAGTTCGGGCACGCGGCCGGCGAGAATGAACATCCGGTCCCCCTTGCCCACGCCGAGTCCGCGCAGGACGTTGGCAAAGCGGTTCGTCGCACGCGCCAGTTCCGCGTAGCTCATCGCGCGGGTGCGGTCGTCGCGGCCGAGGAAACGAAAGGCCGCGCGATCGCGCACCGGCGTCGCGAGGTGCCGGTCGACCGCCGCGACGGCCATGTTCAGTCCGCTGCCGGGGGCGCCCGCGATTTCCGCGCGCACGCGAGCCCACGAGAAGCGCCGCCGCTCGAACTCGTGGTCCAGCAGGTTCGGCGCAACCCGCAGGTCTGCGGGCGATTTGCGGATGACGTCAGGTCGCACGGCACCACCTCAACCGTCGCCGCGACGCCGGGACTTGGCACCGCGGCCGGGCCACACCCCTGTGAACACTCTAGGGCTCCGCGCGCCGCGCACATTGACGCCCGTCAATGCCGATCCGGGTAGCCCGGGGAGCGTGGTTCCCGTGGGCACCCGAGCCGGCGGCGCCGCGGCGGGACGAGGCGCCGGCGGAGGTCCCGCGGCTGTGCGGCGCAGCATGAAATTGTCCTCCTGCCGCATTGTCCTGTCGTTGACAGGCGTCAATGAACCGGAGCGCCGGCGAGTAGTCTGAATCGACAACAACAAGAAAAAGCAGGGTTGGATTCCTTTTCTGCAAGGAGACGACCAATGTCCTACACCCCATGTCGCAACCATCGCGGCGCCCAAGCCGCAAGCTTCCCGTGCCGGCGACCCCCGCTGCCGGCAACGCTGAAGCCGGCTTCGCCCCAGACCCGCAGCGCCTCCGCAAAGTCCCGGACGATCGATCCGGACGCGCGGCAGATGATGATCGCCGAGGCGGCGTATTACCTCGCCGAGAAGCGAGGCTTCACTCCTGGCGGAGAGTTGCAGGACTGGCTCGACGCCGAAGCGCAGATCGAGACCAGTCTCCGCGCGTAGCGGCAGCCCGCGCCGCGCGCAGTGCAGCCGACCGACGGGCGATGCCCGGGCCGGGATGAACATCCCTGTCGAAAGGGACCTGCTCGACGCACTCGCCCACGGCGGGCGGGCGAGGCAATCGCCCGGCCCGCTGACCAAGAGCACGCTGGCGCTGATCCTCGCCGGCGGCCGGGGTAGCCGGCTCGAGGAGTTGACCGAGTGGCGCGCCAAGCCGTCGATACCTTTCGGCGGCAAGTTCCGGATCATCGACTTCGCGCTGTCCAACTGCGTCAATTCGGGCATCCGCCGGGTCGGCATCTGCACGCAGTACAAGTCGCAGAGCCTGATCCGGCACGTGCAGCGCGGATGGAGTTTTCTCGACGGCCGCTTCGACGAGTTCGTCGAGCTGCTGCCGGCGCAGCAGCGGATCGAGGCGACCTGGTACCGGGGCACCGCCGACGCGGTCTACCAGAACCTCGACATCCTGCGGCGACACGACCCGCGGTACGTGCTGATCCTGGCCGGCGACCACGTCTACAAGATGGACTACGGCCGGATGCTCGAGGACCACGTCGACGCGCGCGCGCAGATGACCATCGCCTGCATCGACGTCCCGCTCGCCGACGCGCGCTCGCTGGGGGTCGTCGCGATCGACGGTGAGCGGCGGATCGTGGCGTTCCTGGAGAAGCCGGCGCAGCCGCCGCCGATGCCGGGCCGCACCGACCGCGCCCTCGCCAGCATGGGCATCTACGTGTTCGACGCCGCGTTCCTTTATGAGGTGCTGCTGCGCGACGCCGACGACCCGCAGTCGGGCCACGATTTCGGCCAGGACGTCATTCCGCGTCTCGTCGCGCAGGCGGCGCGCCTGCATGCGCACGACTTCGCGACGAGCTGCGTCAACATGAGCGAGGGCATGCCGTACTGGCGCGACGTCGGCACCGTCGACGCGTACTGGGAAGCGAACATCGCCCTCACCAGCGTCGTGCCCGAGCTCAATCTCTACGACCAGGACTGGCCGGTCTGGACGTACCAGGAGCAGCTGCCCCCGGCGAAGTTCGTGTTCGACGACGACGGCCGGCGCGGGACCGCGCTGGACTCGATCGTCGCCAGCGGCTGCATCGTCAGCGGCTCGGTCGTGCGCCGGTCGCTGCTGTTCTCGAACGTCCGCGTGCACAACTACTGTGCGATCGAGGACTCGGTGATTCTGCCCAACGTCGACGTCGGGCGCGGGACGGTGTTGCGGAAGGCGGTCGTCGACAAGCACTGCCGGCTGCCGCCGGGATTCACCGCCGGGGTCGACGCCGCCGCCGACCGGGAACGCTTCCGCGTGACCGAGCACGGCGTCACGCTGGTCGTTCCCGAGATGCTCGGGCAGCACGTCCACCACCTGCGCTGACCGCGGTGCCGTTGCGCATGGTGTGCCCTGCTTGCGCTAGCGGCCGCCCCGGTCCGCCGCAAGATCGGCGACGGTCCGCGCCGCCGCTTCCGTGCGCCACAACGCGTCCACGTCGACGGCGAGCCTGCGGCGCCAGTTCGGACGCTCGCGATCGACGCCCGGGAGATTGACGGCGACTTTCTCGCCGGCGAGGTCGTCGGCCTGGACCAGCACCAGCGCTGCTTGCGACGAACCGACGAAGCGGTGGATCGCGGCGGTGACGCCGGCGTCGTGCGGCAGGATGGCGTCGATAGTTCCAGCGGTCACGGTGGACGCCGCGGCGCCGGGGGCGGCGGTCGCCGTAGCAGCGGCGCGGTCGAGGGCGTCGGCCAGCGCTGCCTTCGACGCCGCCCGCTCGGCGCGCGCCGCCACGGCGGCGTCGGCGTCCAGCAGCGCCAGCGATTCCTTCTCGTCGATATCCGCGCCGCTCCACCAGCCGGCGATCGTCGGCAGGTCGTGCGTCGACACGCACGCCGCCGCCTTCGCCGGATAGCGCGACGGCGCGACGAAGGCGGCGCCGTCGCGCTCGAACCACAGCACGCGGTACGACAGCACGTCGGCGGCCGCGAGGCGCTCGCGAAAACCCTCCGGCACCGTGCCGAGGTCCTCGCCGACGACGAGGCAGCGCGCGCGCAGGCTCTCGGCAGCGAGCGCGGCCAGCAGCGCCTCGAGCGGGTACTCGACGTAGGCGCCGTCGACGGCCGAGGCGCCGTCGGGAATCCAGAACAGGCGCGCGAGCCCCATCACGTGGTCGATCCGCAGCGCACCCGCGTGGCGCATGTTGGCCGCCAGCAGCTCGCGAAAGCCGGCGCAGGCCGACGCCGCCATGGCGTGGGGAATCGGCGGCGGCAGCCCCCAGTTCTGGCCGGTGGGGGAGAACGGATCGGGCGGGGCGCCGATCGACGCGCCGCGCGCGAATGCTTCCGGACTTGCCCAGGGCTCGGCGCCGTCCGGCGCGGCGCCGATCGCGAGGTCGCGGAAGAACCCCAGCGCGAGGCCGCCTGCCCGGGCGCGGCCGGCGGCGGCGGCCAGCTGGCGATCGGCGAGCCATTGCAGGTACTGCGCGAACCGGACCTCGCGCGCGTGCCGTCGCGCGAACGCGGCGATCCCCGGCGCGTCGGGCCGGCGCAGGTCGTCGGGCCAGCGCTGCCAGGGCTCGCGCGGGTGCGCCGCGGCGATCGTCTCGAACACCGCGAACTGCCGCAGCGCCGCGCCGCCGCCGGCCATGAAGCGATCGAACTCGACAACGAGCGGGTCGTCGCGCGAGCGCCGCTCGAACTGCGTGAAGCACGCGTCGAGCACCGCCCGCTTGACGTCCCAGACGCCGGGGTAGTCGACGTCGTGGCGCGCCGACAGGCTCGCGATGCGCGCGCCGCTTCGCTCGAGCAGCGCGCGCGCGTCGCCCGACGCCGCGAGATCGGGCAGCGCGGCGACGTCGACGTAGATCGGGTCGAGGAAGCGCCGGTCGGACGGGTGATACGGACTCGCGCGGTCGCGGTCGCCGGGGAAGAGCGCGTGCAGCGGATTGATGCCGACGATGCTGCCGCCCGCGCGGGCCGTCGCTTCGCCCAGCTGCGCGAGGGTCGTAAAGTCGCCGATGCCCTGGTCGCCTCGCCGGCGCAGCGAGTAGAGGTGGGCGGCGAGGCCGAAGCGGCGTCCGCCGTCGCGAAGCTCGGTCGGCAGGAAGCAGCGCTGCGGCGTCGTGAGGGCCGCAAGCGGCGACAGGCGCGCGTGCGCCGCGGCGAGCTCGGCCAGGCGATCGCGGGCTTCTCCGGTCGACTCGGCGGCGAGGCCCATCGCCGCCAGCAGCGCGCGCTTGGTGTCGGCGCCGACGACGTGGCGGCCCCCGCCCAGGTCCCACCATTCGCCGGCGATTCCCGCCGCCGTCGCCAGCCGGTCCAGCGTTTCCGGCTGGACGCGCCGGCGCCGTGCCGCAGGATCCGCCTCTTCCACGAGGACGACGACCGACCGCGCGGCGACGGTGGTGGCTTCGTCCGCGTCCGTCGGCGCGGCGGGCGGACTTCCCGACGGCCGCGCGGTGTCGATGCCATGCCGCCAAGCGAAGCCTTCTCGCGGCTTCGGCCAGCGCACGGCGACGGGGCCGTCGCCGGCGTTGAGCGCGACGGCGACGCGATCGGCGTCTTCGGACTCCGACGCGCCCGCGTAGAGGATCGCGACCAGCACGCGGCCGTCGGCGGCGGTCCAGTCGCCGTGGTTCATCGCGCGGCCGTCCGGGTGCCGCCACTCGACGTCGGCGACGCCGGTTGCGGCGGCCGGCGCGCCGGTGAGCCAGCGGTCTGCGCGCAACGCGGGATGCCGCTTGCGCAGGTCGACGAGCGCGGCGACGAAGGCGGCGAGCACGGCATCGGCATCGCCCCAGTCGACCCACGTCAGCGCGTTGTCCTGCGCGTAGGCGTTGTTGTTGCCGCGCTGCGAGCGGCCGAGCTCGTCGCCCATCGCCAGCATCGGCGTGCCCCGCGACAGCAGCAGCGTCGCGAGCAGGTTGCGGACGTCGCGCTCGCGCCGGGCGCGGATCGCGGCGTCGGCCGTTTCCCCTTCGACGCCGTGATTCCAGGAGAAGTTGGCGTCGGTGCCGTCGCGGTTGTCCTCGCCGTTCGCCGCGTTGTGCTTCGACGTGAACGCGACGAGGTCGGCGAGCGTGAAGCCGTCGTGCGCGGTGACGAAGTTCACCGACCGCGACGGCGCCCGCGAGCGGCCGGCGAAGACGTCGGCCGAGCCGGCGAAGCGCGTCGCGAGCTCGCCCGCGAGCCCCCCGTCGCCGCGCCAGAATCGCCGTGCGGCGTCGCGGTAGCGGTCGTTCCATTCGCCCCAGGGCGCCGGGAACGCGCCGAGGCGATGCCCGCCCGGCCCGATGTCCCACGGCTCGGCGACGAGCTTGAGGTCGCGCAGCACGGGATCCTGCGCGATCGCCTGCAGCAGCGGCGCGGCGGCGTCGAAGCCGAGGTCGTACCCGTCGGCGCGGCGGCCGAGGGTGGTCGCGAGGTCGAAGCGGAAACCGTCGACGCCCGCGGCCTCGGCGTAGTACCGCAGGACGTCCATCGCGAGGCGCAGCGCCGACGGCCGGTCGAGGGCGAGCGTGTTGCCGCAGCCGGCGTCGTCGAGATAGCGCGAGCGGTCGTCGGCGAAGGTCCGGTAGTAGGTCGCGTTGTCGAGGCCGCGCAGCGACAGCGTCGGTCCGAGGGCGTCGCCTTCGCCGCTGTGGTTGAGCACGACGTCGAGGATGACCTCGATGCCGGCGGCGTGCAGCGCGGCGACGCAGGCGGCGAGCTCGGCGATGCCGCCGGGGGCGAGCCGCGGATCGGGGACGAACAGCGCGACGGGGTTGTAGCCCCAGTAGTTGGTCAGGCCCTGCCGCGCGAGGTGGCGCTCGTCGATCGCCGCCGCGATGGGCATCAGCTCGACGGTCGTGACGCCGAGCCGGGTCAGGTGCGCGATCGCGGCGGGATGAGCGAGGCCGGCGCAGGTGCCGCGCAGCGCGTCGGGGACGTCCGGATGCGTGCGCGTGAAGCCGCGCACATGGAGTTCGTACAGGATAGTCTCGCTCCACGGCACCCGCGGCCGGAGGGCGGGCGCCGCGCCCGGCGGCGACGCGACGATCGCGCGTGGCACGAACGGCGCGCTGTCGGTCGCGTCGGGGATCGCGTCGTCCGCGCCCGCGCCGAACATCGACGGATGCAGCGCGAAGGACCGGTCGAGCGCTCTCGCGTACGGATCGACGAGGAGCTTCGCCGCGTTGAAACGATGGCCGGCGCGCGGGTCGTACGGACCATGCGCGCGCAGCCCGTAGCGGTCGCCCGGTGCGACGCCGGCGACGAAGCCGTGGAAGACGTCGCCGCTGCGCGCGGGCAGGGCGATGCGCTCGCGCTCGGTCCCGCTGGCCGGGTCGAACAGGCACAGCTCGATCGCGGCGGCGTGCGCCGAGAACACGGCGACGTTCGCGCCGCCGGGCATCGGCGTGACGCCGAGCGGCTCGGGGCTGCCGGGACCCGTGCGGCGCATCGGGTCAGGCGGCGCCGGACGCGGCCAGCGCGCGGAAGAGCTCGGCGTACTGCCTGGCGGGGCGGGTCCAGCCGACGTCGGTCGCCATCGCGCGCGACTGCAGGCCGCGCCAGCGCGCGGCGTTACTCCGCAGCGACTTCGCGCGGGCGATCGCGAAGCCGAGGCTGTCGCGGGTCACCGGCGCGAACTGGACGCCGGTGCCGGCGCGCGCGGCCAGCGCCATCTCGCTGGCGTCGACGACGGTGTCGGCCAGGCCGCCGACCCGCGCCACGATCGGGATGGCGCCGTAGCGCAGCGCGCAGAGCTGGGTGAGGCCGCAGGGCTCGAAGCGCGACGGGACCAGCAGCGCGTCGACGCCACCCTGCAGCAGGTGCGCGAGCGCCTCCTCGTAGCCGATCACCGCGGCGATGCGCCCGGGGTACCGCGCGGCCGCCGCGACGAAAGCGTCCTCGAGCGCCCGGTCGCCGGCGCCCAGCAGCGCGAGCTGCGCCCCCTGGCCGATCAGCGCGGGCAGCGCTGAGGCCAGCACGTCCATGCCCTTCTGCAGCGTCAGCCGGCTGACGACGCCGAGCAGAAACGTCTTCGGCTCGGCGTCGAGGCCGAAGCGCGCCTGCAGCGCCGCCTTGTTGGCGGCGCGGCGCGGCAGATTCCGGGCGTCGAAGGTGGCGGCGAGGTGCTCGTCGGTCGCCGGATTCCACACCGTGTCGTCGATGCCGTTCAGGATGCCCGTCAGCACGTCGGCGCGATGGCGCAGCAGTCCGTCGAGCCCCATGCCGCCCTCGGGCGTGCGAATCTCGGCGGCGTAGGTCGGTGACACGGTGGTGATCCGGTCCGCAAGCGCGAGCCCGGCCTTCAGGTAGCCGATCGTGCCGTGGTATTCGACGCCGTCCAGCGCCCAGGCGTGCGGGGGCAGGCCGACCTCGGCCAGCAGCTCGCGCGGGAACTGGCCCTGGAACGACAGGTTGTGCACCGTCATCACCGTGCCCGGCCGCGGCGTGCCGCCGTAGTGGAGCAGCGCCGGGGCGAGGCCGGCCTGCCAGTCGTGCGCGTGGACGACGTCCGGCGTGATTCCCGGCACCAGGCCGCGGCCGATCGAGGCGGCGCACTGGCCCAGGGCCGCGAACCGCAGCGCATTGTCCGGCCACGGCTGACCGTCCGGCCCGGTGTAGGGGTTGCCGGGCCGCGCGTAGAGGTGCGGCGCATCCAGCACCAGCAGGTCGAGGCCCGCGGCGCGCGCGGCAAGCAGCCTTGCGGGTCCGCCGTGCAGCGGGGCGAAGCGGTGCAGGGTCTCGGCGCCCGGCAGCGCGTCGATCACCCCCGGATAGCCGGGGACCAGCGTCCGCGTGTCGATCCCCTCGCGCGCCAGCGCCGGCGGCAGCGCGCCGACGACGTCCGCGAGGCCGCCGGTCTTGACCAGCGGGTAGACCTCGGACGCGACGGAGAGGACGCGCAGCCGCTTCACTGTTCGAGGCGGTCGATCATCGGCTGCGTGATCAGGCAGATGCCGTTAGCGGTGCGGCGGAAGCGCGCCGCGTCGGCCTCCGGGTCCTCGCCGACGACCAGGCCTTCGGGAATCTTCACCTCGGCATCGACGATCACGTTGGTGAGCCGCGCGTGCCGGCCGATTTCGACGTAGGGCAGCACCACGGCGTTCTCGACGTGCCCGTAGGAGTGCAGGTGGACGCCGGTGAACAGCAGCGAGTGCCGCAGCGTCGAGCCGGAGACGATGCAGCCGCCGGACACCAGCGACGAGACGCCGATGCCGCGCCGGCCTTCGACGTCGTGGACGAATTTCGCCGGCGGCGTGATCTCGGCGTAGCTCCAGATCGGCCAGTTGCGGTCGTAGAGGTCGAGCGCCGGGACGACGTCGGTGAGGTCGATGTTGGCTTCCCAGTACGCGTCGAGCGTCCCGACGTCGCGCCAGTAGACCTCGGTCTCGTCGCGCGACCGGATGCACGAGCGCGTGAAGCGGTGGGCGACGGCCTTGCCGTGCGCGACCAGGAACGGAATGATGTCGCGGCCGAAGTCGCGGGTCGAGTGCGGATCGGCCGCGTCGCGCCGCAGCTGCTCGTTCAGGAACTCGCGCCGGAAGACGTAGATGCCCATGCTCGCCAGCGCCCAGCCCGGCCGGTCCGGCATTTCAGGCGGATGCTCCGGCTTCTCGACGAAGGACACGATGCGGTCGGCGTCGTCGACGTGCATGACGCCGAAGCCCTTCGCCTCGGCTACCGGCACCTCGATGCAGGCGACGGTGACGTCGGCGCCGTCGTTGACGTGCTGGACCAGCATCCGCTCGTAGTCCATCTTGTAGATGTGGTCGCCGGCGAGGATGACCAGGTACTCGGGTGCGTAGCCGTCGATGATGTCGATGTTCTGGAACACCGCGTCGGCGGTGCCGGCGTACCACTGGTCCTCGGCCACGCGCTGGCTTGCCGGCAGGATGTCGAAGCTCTCGTTGCGCACCGGCTGCAGGAAGTTCCAGCCGCGCTGCAGGTGCCGGATCAGGCTGTGCGCCTTGTACTGGGTCGCGACGGCGATGCGCCGGATGCCGGAGTTGAGCGCGTTCGACAGCGCGAAGTCGATGATCCGCGACTTGCCGCCGAAGTAGACGGCGGGCTTGGCGCGCCGCTCGGTCAACTCGAGCAGCCGGCTGCCGCGGCCCCCGGCGAGCACATAGGCCATCGCCGAGCGCGACAACGGGGTCGAGTACGTTACCTGGTCCATTGCTTCGTCTCCGGGCGGCCCGTCTTGCGGCCGGGTGTGCGTGGCATCACGCGCCTCCGTCGTGGACGAGCCAGAGGGTGCCGAGCGGCGGCAGCGAAAGATGCGCGTGGTACGGAAAGCCGTGGCTCTCGCCGTCGCGGGCTTCGACCGCGCCGGCGTTGCCGCGGCCCGATCCGCCGTAGGCCGTGGCGTCGGTGTTGAGCACCTCGCGCCAGCGGCCCGGCAGCGGCAGGCCGATGCGGTAGCCGTCGCGCGGCACCGGCGTGAAGTTGGTGATGGCCGCGACGGGAGGCGCGCCGTCGCCGCCCTGGCGCAGCCACGCGAACACCGAGTTCTCGCGGTCGGCGACCTCGATCCAGCGGAAGCCGTCCCCTTCGCAGTCGCGCTCGTGCAGCGCGCGCTGCCCGCGGTAGGCGCGGTTGCAGTCGCGCAGCAGCGTGCGCACGCCCTGGTGCCAGCCGACGTCGAGCAGCGGCCACTCGAGGCCGGCGTCGAAGTCCCACTCGCGGCCCTGCGCGAACTCCTGTCCCATGAACAGCAGCTTCTTGCCCGGGTACGCCCACATGAACGCGTAGTACGCGCGCAGCGAGGCGAACTGCTGCCAGCCGTCGCCGGGCATGCGGGCGATCAGCGAGCCCTTGCCGTGCACCACCTCGTCGTGCGACAGCGGCAGCACGAAGTTCTCGGTGAACGCGTACATCAGCCCGAACGTCATCCGGTCGTGGTGCCAGCGCCGGTGCACCGGCTCCAGCGCGAGGTACTCGAGCGTGTCGTTCATCCACCCCATGTTCCACTTGAAGCCGAAGCCCAGCCCGCCGGCGTGCGTCGGCATCGACACGCCGGGCCACGCCGTCGATTCCTCGGCGATGGTGAACGCGCCGGGGTGGCGGCCGTAGACCGCCTCGTTCAGCTTGCGCAGGAAGGCGACGGCCTCGAGGTTCTCGTTGCCGCCGTGGCGGTTGGGCAGCCACTCGCCGGCCTTGCGCGAGTAGTCGAGGTAGAGCATCGAGGCGACGGCGTCGACGCGCAGGCCGTCGACGTGATAGCGGTCGAGCCAGTACAGCGCGCTGGCGACGAGGTAGTTGACGACCTCGGGCCGCCCGAAGTTGAACACCGCGGTGCTCCAGTCCGGATGGAAGCCCTGCCGCGGGTCGGCGTGCTCGTAGAGCGCGGTGCCGTCGAACTGCGCGAGGCCGTGCGGGTCGACCGGAAAGTGCGCGGGCACCCAGTCGAGGATCACGCCCAGACCCGCCCGGTGGCAGCGGTCGACGAAGCGGGCGAACCCGGCGGGCTCGCCGTGGCGGCTGGTCGGCGCGAACAGCCCGATCGGCTGGTACCCCCAGGATGCGTCGAGCGGATGCTCGTTGACCGGCATCAGCTCGAGGTGGGTGAACCCCATGTCGACGGCGTAGGGCACCAGCGTGTCGGCGAGCTCGTCGTAGGTCAGCCAGCGATTGCCCTCGCCGCGCCGCCACGATCCGAGGTGCACCTCGTAGATCGACATCGGCGCGCGCCGCGGCTCGCGCCGCGCCCTCGCCGCCATCCACTCGCCGTCGGACCATTCGAAGCCGGTCGTGCCGCAGACGATCGACGCGGTCGACGGCCGCAGTTCGGCGCGGAAGCCGACCGGGTCGGCCTTCAGCGGCAGCAGCTCGCCGCCGGCGCCGATGATCTCGTACTTGTAGATCGCGCCTTCGCGCAGTCCCGGCAGGAAGATCTCCCAGACCCCGGTGTCGACGCGCTTGCGCATCACGTGGCAGCGGCCGTCCCAGCCGTTGAAGTCGCCGACGACCGAGACGCGCCGCGCGTTCGGCGCCCAGACCGCGAAGTGCACGCCAGCCGCGCCTTCGTGCTCGAGCGGATGCGCGCCGAGGCGATCGTAGAGCTTGACGTGCGTGCCTTCGCCGACCAGCCAGTCGTCGAGCGGCCCCAGCACCGGCCCGTGGGCGTACGGGTCGTCGATCGTCCACGCGCCGTCGCGGTTGGCGGCGCGCAGCCGGTACGGGGACCGGCCCGGGATCGCGCCTTCGAACAGGCCCGCGGCGTGAAGGCGCGCGAGGGGCGCGAGCAGCTCGCCGCCGGGCGTCACCGCGTCGACCCGGTCCGCGCCCGGGACGAACGCGCGCACCACCATCGCGCCGTCCACCTCGTGCGGACCCAGCACCGCGAAGGGATCGCCGTGGCGGCCTGCGACGATCGCTTCGATCGCGCTGCGGGGCAGGGTCGCCGCCATGCCGTCAGTGCCCGGCCGGCTCCACGCCCCAGATGTTGCGGGCGTAGTCGGTCACCGCGCGGTCGGCGGAGAACCATCCCATGCGCGCGGTGTTGAGGATCGCCTTCCGGCACCAGGCGTCGCGGTCCCGCCACAGCGCGTCCGCCGCGCGCTGCGTCGACCAGTAGGCGTCGAAATCGGCGGCGACCATGAAGTAGTCGTGGTGGCGCAGGTTGTCGACCAGCACCCGGTAGCGGCTCCTGTCGTCCGGCGAGAAAACCCCGGCTTCGACGGCGCGCAGCACCTGCGCGAGGGCGGGCGAAGCCTCGATCGCGGCGGTCGCGTCGATGCCGCCCGCGCGCCGCTCGGCGACTTCGTCGGCGGTGAGGCCGAAGATCAGCATGTTGTCCGCGCCGACGCGGTCCCGGATCTCGATGTTGGCGCCGTCGAGCGTGCCGATGGTCAGCGCGCCGTTCAGCGCCAGCTTCATGTTGCCGGTGCCGGAGGCCTCCATGCCTGCCGTCGAGATCTGCTCCGACAGGTCCGCCGCCGGGATGATCGCCTCGGCGAGGCTCACGTTGTAATTCGCCAGGAACACCACCTTCAGCCGCCCGCGCACCACGGGGTCGCGGTTGACGATGCGGGCGACGTCGTTGGCGAGCTTGATGATCAGCTTGGCCTGGTGGTAGCCGGCGGCGGCCTTGCCGGCGAAGACCTTGACCCGCGGCACCCAGGGGTGCGTCGGCTGCGCGCGGACGGCGTTGTAGTACGCGATGGTCTCGAGGATGTTCAGCAGCTGCCGCTTGTACTCGTGGATGCGCTTGATCTGCGCGTCGAACAGCGCGTCCGGGTCGAGGCCGGTGCCCATGCGCTCGGCGACCAGGCGCGTCAGCGCCACCTTGTTGGCGCGCCGGACTGCCCAGTAGCGCTCGCGGAACGCCGGATCGTCGGCCAGCGGCGCCAGCGCCTCCAGCCGGGCGGCGTCGTCCAGGACCTCCGGCCCGACGGCGTCGACGATCAGCTCGGTCAGCCCCGGATTGGCCTGGAACAGCCAGCGCCGGAAGGTGATGCCGTTGGTCTTGTTGACGATGCGGTTGGGATGGATGGTGTTGAGGTCGCGGAACACCGTCTTGCGCATCAGCTCGGTGTGCAGCGCCGACACGCCGTTGACCCGCCGCGAGCCGATGAACGCGAGGTGGCCCATCCGGATGCGGCGGCTGTGGTCCTCCTCGATCAGCGAGACCGACGACAGGAACGCGTCGCCGTCGCGCCCCGCCGTGCGCTGCGCGTCGAGATGCAGCGCGTTGATCAGATAGACGATCTCCATGTGCCGCGGCAGCAGGCTCTCCATCAGCGACACCGGCCAGGTCTCCAGGGCTTCGGGCAGCAGCGTGTGGTTGGTGTAGTTGAACACCGTCGTCGTGATGTCCCACGCCAGCTCCCACGGCATGCCATGGACGTCGACCAGCAGCCGCATCAGCTCCGGCACCGCGATGGCGGGGTGCGTGTCGTTGAGCTGGATCGACACGTGGTCGCCGAGCGAGGCGAGCTCGCCGTGCTGCGAAAGGTGCCGGCGGAGCAGGTCCTGCAGCGACGCCGACGCGAAGAAATACTCCTGCCGCAGCCGCAGCTCGTGGCCGGCCGCCGTCTCGTCGCTGGGGTAGAGCACGCGGGAGATCGCTTCCAGCCGCACCCGGTCGGCGAGCGCGCCGACGTGGTCGCCGCGGTTGAAGTCCTCGAGGCGCAGCGGATCGGTCGCGCGCGCCGACCACAGCCGCAGCGTGTTGACGTGCCTGCCCCGCCAGCCGGTCAGCGGCGTGTCGTAGGCCACCGCGTTGACGCTTTCGGCCGGCTCCCACACGGCGCGCGTGGTGCCGTCCTCCGCGTCGACGGTGTCGACGGTGCCCCCGAAGCTGATGGTGTAGGTGACCTCCGGCCGCTCGAACTCCCACGGGTTGCCCGCGGACAGCCAGTCCTCCGGCAGCTCGAGCTGCCACCCGTCCTTCACCGCCTGCCGGAAGATCCCGTGGTCGTAGCGGATGCCGTAGCCGTGGGCGGGTATGCCCAGCGACGCCATGCTCTCCATGTAGCAGGCGGCGAGCCGCCCGAGCCCGCCGTTGCCGAGCGCCGCGTCCGGCTCGATCCTGCGCAGGCGGTCGAAGTCGACGCCGAGGTCGCGCAGCGCCTCGCGCGCCGTCGCCGCCATGCCGAGGTTGGACAGCGCGTCGAACAGCAGTCGCCCGATCAGGAACTCGAGCGAGAAGTAGTAGACGCGCTTGCGGCCGTCGCGGTACGTCCGGCGCGTCGCCTCCATCCAGCGGTTGACCACCTGGTCGCGCACGGCCAGCGCCGTGGCGACGTACCAGTCGTGCTCCTGCGCATGGGCGGCGTCCTTGCCGACCATGTAGGTGAGCTTGTCCAGGATGGAGCGGCGGAATGCGGCGACCTCGTCGGTCGGGGCGACGTCGGTCGCCGCCGGAGCGTGTTCCGGGGCGGCGGGGATGCCTTCTCCGGAGGCGGCAGGCGCCGGGGGCGCCGGAGGAATGTGATCGTTCATGGGGGCTGTTGGGGTCGGGGTCTGCCGTCGCCGGGGACGCATGGAACGGGTGGTCGATGGGGGCTGCCGCCGGGCCGCTTCGCCTCGCGCGAACCCCGTGGCCGGCGGGCGTTTCGAAAACCCGGGCTCCAGGGGAATCTTACCCTGAGGACCGCCGCTTCTTCGACCGAACAGCGACCGGAGGGTGACCGAAAGGCGACCGATCGGCGCCCAGCCAGCGCCTGGTCAGCGCATAGTCAGCGCCCGGTCAGCCATGCTCCGCGGCATTCGGTCGCGCCCGGTCGCGCGCGGTGCCGTCGCCCGGCGTCGGCACGCGCCGCTGCGCCCCATTGCGTCCAGCCAGGCTCAGTCCCGGTCAGCCGCGGGTGGCCAGCGCGCGCCACACGCGCTCGCTGGTCAGCGGCATCTGCAGCGTGTCGACGCGCGCCGCGGGAACGCCGGCGCGCAGCAGCGCGTCGATCACGCCGCTGACGACGGTCGGCGTCGCGCCGATCGTGCCCAGCTCGCCGACGCCCTTCACGCCGAGCAGGTTGTTGCGGCAGGGAGTCGTCTCGTCCATCCGCATGTCGAAGTGGCGGAACATCGCCGCCGGCGGCAGCGCGTAGTCCATGAACGTCGCCGACAGCGGCTGCCCGCTCTCGCGGTCGTAGACCATCGCCTCGCACAGCGCCTGGCCGATGCCCTGCGCGGCGCCACCCTCGAGCTGGCCGACGACGATCATCGGGTTGACGACGCGGCCGACGTCGTTGACCGACACGTAGCGGTCGATCTCGACGGCGCCGGTCAGCGGGTCGATCTCGACTTCGCAGAGGTGGCAGCCGTTGGGCCAGGTCGCGTCGTCGACCGAGCTGGTGCTGTCGAGGACGATGCGGCGAGACGCCTGTTTCGCCGCCAGCTCGAACAGGCCGATCCGCCGGTCGGTGCCGGCGATGCGGAAGATGCCGTCGCGATACTCGATGTCGCCGGGCGCCGCCTCGAGCTCGTCCGCCGCGAGCCTGCGCGCGGCGTCGACCGTCTCGGTGGCGGCGACGTGCACGGCCGAGCCGCCGACGAACAGCGAGCGCGAGCCCGCGCTGCCGAAACCGGTGCCGCGGTCGGTGTCGCCCTGGACGATGCGGATGCGCTCGATCGGCACGCCGAACACGTCGACGGCGAGCTGCGCGTACGTCGTCAGCAGCCCCTGGCCCATGCCCTGCGTGGCCGAGAAGATCTCGATGTCGCCGGCGCCGTCGGTCCCCGGCGACACGGTGACGGTGACGCGCTCGGTGAACACTTCGGCGCCGGTCCACTCGATGAAGGTCGCGAGGCCGCGCCCGCGCAGCCGGCCGCGGGACCGTGTCTCGGCCAGCCGCGCGTCGAAGCCGCCCCAGTCGGCGTGCGCGAGCGCGGCGTCGAGCACCTGCTCGAAGCGGCCGGTGTCGTAGGTCTTGGCCATCGGGTTGCGGTACGGCATCCGCTCCGGCGCGATCAGGTTGCGCCGGCGCAGCTCGACCGGGTCGATGCCGGTGACGCGCGCGGCGGCGTCCATCGCGCGCTCGATGAAGTAGATCGCCTCGGGACGACCCGCGCCGCGGTAGGGGCCGGTCGGCGTGGTGTGGGTCAGCACGCCCTGGATGGTGAGGTCGATCGCCGGGATGTCGTAGACGCTGGTCGTCACCCACGGCCCGATCAGCAGCTGGATCGCGACGCCTGCGGGTGTCGCGTACGCGCCCAGGTTGGCGCGCGACGCGAGCCGCAGCGCCAGCACCTTGCCGTCGCCGTCGAGCGCGAGCTCGATGGTGGCGTTGACGTCGCGGCCGTGCGAGGCGGACAGGAACTCCTCCAGCCGCTCGGCGCACCACCGCACCGGCCGCTCGAGCAGCCGCGCGCAGTACGCGGCCAGCACGTCCTCGGCGTAGAGCGTCGTCTTCATGCCGAAGCCGCCGCCGACGTCGCCGACGACGACGCGGATCTGCTCGGGGGCGATGCCCAGCACGTCCTTCGCGAGCTCGTCGCGCAGTCCCGTCGGCGTCTGGCAGCTGGCGCGCAGCGTGATGCGGCCGGTCGCCGCGTCGAACTCCGCCAGCGTGGTGCGCGGCTCGATCGGCGCCGGCACCAGCCGCTGGTTGACGAGGTCGAGGCGCACCGTGTGCTGCGCCCGCGCGAACGCCGCGGCGGTCGCGGCGGCGTCGCCGTGCCGCGCCTGGCAGGCGACGTTGCCCGTCGCGTCGGGCCAGACCGGCGGCGCGCCCGGCGCCACCGCGTCGTCGACGTCGGCCACCGCCGGCAGCGGGTCGTAGCGCACGTCGATCGCCTCGGCGGCGTCGCGCGCCTGGTGCAGCGTCTCGGCCACGATGGCGGCGACCGCCTCGCCGACGAAGCGGACGGTGCCCACCGCCAGCACGTGCTGCGGCGGGGCGGCGGTGCGGCCGCCGTCCGGGCGCCTGAAGTCGCGCGACATCGGCAGCGGCCTGACGCCGGAACGGACAAGGTCCTCGCCGGTGACGATGGCCACGACGCCGGGCAGCGCGGCGGCGGCCTTCGTGTCGATCGACGCGATGCGGGCGTGCGCGTGCGGCGAGCGCAGGAACACGAGGTGTGCCTGCCCCGGCAGCGAGAAGTCCGCGGCGAAGGCGCCGCGGCCGGTGAGCAGCGCGTCGTCCTCGACGCGGCGCACGGCCCGGCCGCTGCCGAAGCGGGCATGGAGGGGTTCGCGGGTCGTGTCGGTCATGCGGATCTCGCCGGGAAGGAGGCTGCCGTCATCGTAGCGTAACGTGCGCCGCCGCATGGCGGTGCCGGTGTTGCCTGCGACCATCAGGCGGGTCCCGGCGGCCTCGGGGGCTGCACCGCGATGGCGCGCCCCCGGTGCGCCGGCCGCGCGAACGCCCGGCCCGGCCGCCGGCGACCGCGCCTGTCGGCGCACCGCATTGCGCCGAAGTATGGCGCGGCAATGCAAAGCAGCATATTCTCATCAACCTTTCCGGGGCACCTTCCCGGCAGCGCGAATCCGGGCGCTGTCCGCGTGGAAGGCAACCGGCCCGACGCGCGTCCGGCGCGCCGGGATGACCATGACGTCCGGTGTTGCGGTCGCCGCCAGCGCGACGAGAAAGACATGAACGGGGCAGAACGAGATTCGGCGGAGGCGACGGGAACGGGAAACTCCCGCTTCGACAATGCCGACGCCCACATCGCCGGTGACCGCCGGCGTGCGCTGGCCATGGGCAGCGAGATCCACCACGCCGTCCGCGGCGCGGCGCTGTTCGCCGACATCTCCGGTTTCACGCCGCTGACCGAGGCGCTGGCCAACGAGCTCGGCTCGCAGCGCGGCGCCGAGGTCCTGACGGCGAACCTCAACCGCGTTTTCCACGCGCTCATTTCCGAGCTCGACCGCTTCGGCGGCCACGTCATCTATTTCAGCGGCGACGCGATCACCTGCTGGATCGACGGCGACGACGGCGCGCGCGCGACGGCCTGCGCGCTGGCGATGCAGGCGGCGATGGCGGAACTCCACGACGTGGTCACGCCCGCCGGGACGCGGGTGCGCCTCGCACTGAAAGTCGGCGTCGCCGTCGGCGCGGCCCATCGGTTCGTCGTCGGCGACCCCTCGATCCAGCTGATCGACGTCCTCGCCGGGCAGCTCATCAACGACCTGGCGGCGGCCGAGTTCTACGCGGAAAAAGGCGAGGTGGTGCTCGACCGCTCGGCGCTCGAGGCGCTCGGCGACCGGGTCGCGATTCGCGAGACCAGGATCGCCCAGGCGGACGGCCGCCCCTACGGCGTCGTCGACCGGCTGCTCGAGGCGGTGCCCGACGCCCCGGTCGACCCGCTCGACCTTCCACTTCCCGTCGAGGTGGTCGAGAAGTGGGTGCTGCCCGCGGTGTTCGAGCGCATCCGCACCGGGCGCGGCGAATTCCTCGCCGAGCTGCGGCCCGCCTTTCCGCTGTGCGTGCGCTTCGGCGGCATCGACTACGACAACGACGCCGACGCGATCCGCAAGCTCGACGAGTTCATCCGCCACGCGCAGCGCATCCTCACGTCGTACGGCGGCAACCTGCTGCACCTGACGCTCGGCGACAAGGGTGCGTACCTGTACACGGTGTTCGGCTCGCCGGTGGCGCACGAGGACGACGCGGCGCGCGCCGCGGCCGCCGCGATCGAGCTTCGCGATCTCGGCTCGATGACGGCCGCCACCGACATCCAGATCGGGATCGCCTACGGGCGGCTGCGCAGCGGCACCTACGGCCACGCGCAGCGGCAGGCGTTCACCTGCCTCGGCGACGCGGGCAACCTGTCCGCGCGCCTGATGGGCAAGGCGCCGCCCGGCGAGATCTTCGTGCCGGAGCCCGTGCGCCGCGCGGCCGGCGACGCGTTCGTCTGGGACCCGCTCGCGCCGATCACCGTCAAGGGCAAGGCGGAGCCGATCCCGGTGTTCGCGCTCAAGGCCTCGAAGCGGCACGCGTCGCGCTCGCAGTCGGCGCACGAGCGGCCGATCGTCGGCCGCCTGGTGGAGCTCGGGCGGCTCGGGGCGAAGCTCGACGAGGCCCTCGACGGGCACGGCCGCATCGTCGGCATCGCGGCCGAGGCCGGCATCGGCAAGTCGCGGCTGGTGGCGGAATTCGCGCGGGTCGCGCGGCAGCGCGGCGTCCTGGTCGCCATCGGCGAGTGCCAGTCGTACGGCACCAACACCAGCTATTTCGTCTGGCGCGAGATCTGGTCGACGCTGTTCGGCCTCGACGCCAGCCGCTCCGAGGAGGAGCAGGTGCTGGACGTGAAGGTCGCGCTGGCGGCGATCGACCCCGGGCTCGCCGCGCGCGAGCCGCTGCTGCAGGGGCTGCTCGACCTGCCGATCCCCGACAACGACCTCACCGCGAAGTTCGACGCCAAGCTGCGCAAGACCTCGCTCGAGGGCCTGCTCGTCGACTGCCTGCGGGCGCAGGCGCGCGCTGCCCCGCTGGTGATCGTGCTGGAGGACTGCCACCGGATCGACCCGCTGTCGCGCGACCTGCTCGAGGTGCTTGCCCGCGCGATCGCCGACCTGCGTGTGCTGATCGTGCTCGCCTACCGGCCGGCCGCGGAGCCCGGGGGCGGGCTGGGCGTCGAGCGGCTGCCGTATTTCGAGGAGATCCCGCTCGGCGAACTCGACCCGCACGACGCGCACCTGCTGATCCGGTCGAAGCTGGGGCAGATGCTCGGCGTCGACACCGAGCCGCCGGCGGCGCTGGTCGAGCTGGTGACGGCGCGGGCGCAGGGCAACGCCTTCTACATCGAGGAGCTGCTCAACTTCATCGGCAGCCAGGGCGTCCATCCGCAGGACGAGGCGGCGATCCGCAACCTCGAGCTGCCCGAGAGCCTGCACAGCCTGATCCTGAGCCGCATCGACGCGGTCGGCGAGGCGCCGCGGCGAACGCTCAAGGTGGCGAGCGTCGTCGGGCGCACGTTCAGCGCGCCGATGCTGCCGGGCGTCTATCCGGAGCTCGGCGCGTACGACGCGGTCCAGGGCCACCTGCGGACGCTGGGCTCGCAGGACCTGCTCAGCGTCGACCACGAGGGCGAGCAGACGTACCTGTTCAAGCACGTCGTCACGCAGGAAGTCGCCTACGAGAGCATGCCGTTCGCGTTCCGCTCGATGCTGCACGAGCGCGTCGGCGGCTTCATCGAGCTGACCGAGCCGGACTCGATCGAGCGCAACCCGGCGCTGCTCGCGCACCACTTCTGGCACAGCGAGAACCTGCGCAAGAAGCGCGAGTACCTTCGCCGCGCCGGCGACGCCGCGCAGGCGGCATACGCCAACGCCGCCGCGATCGAGTACTTCGAGCGGCTGGCGCCGCTGGTCGAGCAGGGCGAGCGCGTCGAGGTGCTGCTCAAGCTCGGCAAGGTGTTCGAGCTCGTCGGCAACTGGCGCCGCGCGGAGGAGGTCGAGGGCGAGGCGCTCGCGCTCGCCGAGAGCCTGGGCGACGTCTACTGGCGCGCGTCGTGCCAGACGGCGCTGGCCGAGGTCGCGCGCAAGCAGGGGCGCTTCGACGAGGCGTTCCTGCTGCTGGACCGCGCGGCGAAGGGCTTCGAGGGGCTCGGCGACGAGGCCGGCGTCGGCAAGGTGCTGCACCTCACCGGCACGGTCGCGGCGCAGCGCGGCGATTACCCCAAGGCACTGACCAACTACGAGGCGAGCCTCGCCATCCGCGAGCGGCTGGACGACAAGGCGAGCATGGGCAGCCTGCTGTCCAACCTCGGCGTCATCGCCGAGTACCAGGGCGACTACGCCCGCTCGCGCGCCTTCCACGAGCGCGCGCTGGCGCTGCGCACCGACATCGGCGACCGCTGGGCAATCGCCGTGTCGATGACCAACCTCGGCATGATCGCCGTGCTGCAGAAGCGCTTCGACGAGGCGCGCGACTGGTTCCAGCGCTCGATGCTGCTCAACCGCGAGGTCGGCGACACGTGGATGGTCGCCATCTGCCACAACAACCTCGGCAACGCCACCCGCGGACTCGGCGAGTTCGACGAGGCCCGCGAGCACTACGCCGACAGCCTGCGCGCCTACCGCGACTACGACGACCGCTGGGCGATGGCGTTCCTGCTCGAGGACATCGGCGTCCTCGCCGCGCTGTCCGGCGACGCGCCGACCGCCTTCGAGCTGATGGGCGCTGCCGACGCGCTGCGCGACGCCATCGGCACGCCGCGCGCGCCGACGCTGGAGCAGGAGCTCGAAAGCGAGCTCGACGCCGCCGCCACCGACCTGTCGGCGGACGAACGGTCGGCGCTGCGCGCGCGCGGGCGCTCGCTCGACCTCGCGGCGGGCGTCGCGCTGGCGCTGGAGCTCTGCGAACGGTCGTCGTCGTTCGAGTGACGCCCTTCGGCGCGCGGCGGGCTGCGGCCGCACCCGGACCGCGAGTCGAGCCGCAAAAATGCCGTCTTGATGACATCGGCATAACCGTCGCGACGACTTGTGATGCACAGGTGGCGCACAAGGCTGGTGCGACCATTGCGCGCACGTACAGCGCGTGCTAAAACGCCTCCCTTGCCAGGCCACGAGGGAGTGTCGACATGAACCAGCAAACCGTGCGTGCCGTGTATCGGTCGGCTGTTCGAAATGCCCTCGGCGCCATGGTCGCGGTTGCCGGTTTGGCAATCGCCACCGGCGGTGCGTTGGCCGCTGCGCCAGGTACCAACGTCCTGGTGAACGGCGGATTCGAGACCCCGGCGGTCGTACGCGCTTCGACCTTCGACACCAAGTTCGCGGGCGCCGCCACGCTGGCGCCGTGGGTGATCGGCGGCAACTCGATCAACCACATCAAGGGCTACTGGCAGCCGGCCGAAGGCCTGCAGTCGATCGACCTCAACGGCAACGGACCCGGTTCCGTCGCGCAGGTGGTGCCCACCGAGCCGGGCCGCAGCTACCTGCTGCGCTTCAAGTACGCGCGCAACCCCGACCGCATCCTCGGCGCGCCGAAGATGACCGTCCGCTGGGGCCCGAGCGCCAGCGGAACGTTCACGCTGAAGGAACAGTTCACGTTCACGGGTTCGTCGTCGAAGACGAACATGAACTGGCGCACCGTCGAACGGACCGTCAAGGCGACCGGCGCGTCGATGTACCTGCAGTTCAAGTCCGACGACATCTTCATCAGCCCGTTCGGCGTCGCGCTCGACGACGTCAGCGTTACGCTGCTGCCCGACCTCGCGACGCCGGCCCTGCTCCGCGTGGTGGCGACCGGCAGCACCAACGCCTACCTGATCGGCCGCGTCGACGGCTCGCCCAGCCTGCCGATCACGCTGCAGGCATTCACCGCGACGTCCTGCACCGACGGCATGCTCGCCGGCGGCGGGACGTCCGCAGGAAGCCCGGTCGCGGTTACGACCGACGGGGAAGGCTATTTCGGAACCGCGGCCGCTCCGGTCGTCGTCTCGGGCGTTCCCCCCGGCAACTTCGTCGCCGTGAAGGTGACGTCGCCGGTCACGACCGCGATGTCCGCCTGCATCGCCAGCTCGGCCGACAACGATTTCTGGCCCAAGGCGCTCGACCTCGGCGGCGTGACCACCGCCAGGGACTACATCGACGCGCCCGGCAAGGCGCGCTGGTACAAGTTCGCCGCCCGGCCGGGCCAGCGGATCCAGATCAACCTGTCCGGGCTGCCGGCCGATTATGACCTCGCCGTGTTCAAGGACATCGGCGCGGCGTTCCTGAGCCAGCTCGCGCCGGCGAACACGGCGGAGCTGACCAGGCTCTCGGCCGAGTACGCGCCGTCGGTGTTCTCGCCGTCGGTGTTCAGCCCGAGCGTGTTCTCGCCGTCGGTGTTCAGCCCCGATGCGTACGCGCCGTCGGTGTTCTCGCCGTCGGTGTTCAGCCCGAGCGTGTTCTCGCCGTCGGTGTTCAGCCCGAGCGTGTTCTCGCCGTCGGTGTTCAGCCCGAGCGTGTTCTCGCCGTCGGTGTTCAGCCCGAGCGTATTCTCGCCGTCGGTGTTCAGCCCGAGCGTGTTCTCGCCGTCGGTATTCTCGCCGTCGGTGTTCAGCTCGACGGAAATCGCGCAGGCGTTCTCGAGCGCGCAGACGCGCAGCATCATCGGCGTCTCGGCCACGCCCGGCACCGTCGACGAGGCGGTCGTCGTCAACACCTGGAACAACGCGGGTGATTTCTACATCCGCGTCGCCGGCCGGGGCACCGCGCAGTCGACCGCCAGCCAGTTCACGGTGACGCTGGCGAAGACCGCGTCGTCCTGCGACGCCGTCACCAACACCGCGCTGACCGCGCGCACGGCCGCTCCCGGCGCCGGCATCAAGACGGTAATACTCACCGACTCGACGAAGACGCCGCTCTCCGCCGCTGTCGCCGGCGGTGGCACCCTCGCCGACAAGCTCGAAGCGCTGAGGATTCGTCCCGATGTCGCCGGCGTCGTCGTCGACGTCGCCGCCGCCGCGGGCGTGGCGGCCAAGAAGGCCCAGGCTGATGCAAATCCGGCCTGTCCGTTCGCGAAGAATCTGCTCGCCGAGGAAATCAAGGGCATCGTCGATTCGTATCGCGCGAACAACCCGAACCTCAAGTACGTCGTCATCGTCGGCGGCGATTCGGCGATTCCGTTCTTCCGCTACCCCGACCAGAGCCTGCTCGGCCAGGAATCGGGCTACGTGCCGCCGGTCGACAGCAACTCGGCGTCCGAGGCGAGCCTGCGCCGCGACTTCGTGCTGGGCCAGGACGCATACGGCGCGGGCACGCAGGTGTCGCTGCGCACGAGCAACTTCCCGGTGCCCGGACTCGCCGTCGGCCGCCTGGTCGAGTCGCCGACGGAAATCGCCGGGCTCATCGACGCCTACATCGAAACGGGCGGGGTCGTCGTCCCGAGCTCGTCGCTGGTGACGGGCTACGACTTCCTGGCCGACGCGGCGAATGCCGTGCAGACGGAACTGCAGAGGGGCACCGGCGTGCCTTCCGACACGCTGATCGCGCCGAACAACCTGTCGCCCGAGGACCCGCTGTCCTGGAAGGCCTCCGACCTCGGCGCCAAGCTGCTCGGCAGCCGCCACGACATCATGTTCCTGGCCGGGCACTTCAGCGCCAACAGCGCGCTCGCGGCCGACTTCAAGACCAGTCTGCTGACGACCGACCTCGCCGCCTCGTCGGTGAACCTGACCAACTCGATCGTGTTCAGCGCCGGCTGCCACTCCGGCTACAACATCGTCGACGCCGACGCGATTCCGGGCGTGACGCAGACCCTCGACTGGACGCAGGCGTTCGCGCAGAAGAAGGCGACGCTGATCGCCGGCACGGGCTACCAGTACGGCGACACCGACTTCATCGAGTACAGCGAGCGGCTTTACCGGAACTTCGCCCGGCAGCTGCTGCCCGGGACCGGCCCGGTCCCGATCGGCGAGGCGCTGGTCAAGGCCAAGCTCGAGTACCTCGCGGCCACGCCCGACATCCGCGGCATCCACGAAAAGGCGCTGCTCGAAGCGACGCTGTTCGGCCTGCCGATGCTCGGCGTGAACATGCCGAACAACCGCGGCGGAGGCAGCGGCACCGGCGGCGCCGTGACGCCGCAGGCGGTGGCCTCGGGCCCGGCGGCGACGCTCGGGTTGCGGACCAGGGACCTGTCGGTCGGCAACACGGGTGTCGCGAGAAACGACGGTGAGCCTCACCAACGTCCAGGCCAACCCGCTCGCCTCGCCGACCTCCGCTGGCGACCTGGCTCAGCGGCCCCGACGGCGTCGTGTCGAATCCGGCCGAACCGGCGCTGCCGCTGGCGGCGATCAACGTCACGCCGACCGACGGGACCATCGTCCTGCGCGGCGTCGGATTCCGTGGCGGCACCTACACCGACTCGACCATCGTCCCGCTCACCGGCGCGCCGACGACCGAGCTTCGCGGCGTCCACGTCCCGTTCGTCTCGCCGGTCTTCTTCCCGATGCGGACGTGGACCGTCAATTACTTCGGCGCGCTGTCCGGCGGCGGCGGCACCAGCCTGCTGGTCACGCCCGCGCAGCACCGCGCGTTCGACATCGAGGCCGGCACCAGCACGCTGCGCAGCTACGGCAACCTCGACCTTCGCCTCTACTACAGCGGCAACCTGGGCACGGTGGCGCTGTCCGATGCGCCGACCGTCGTCGGCGTCGACGCGCAGCCCGACAACGGCGGCATCGCGTTTGCCGCGCAGGTCGTCGGCGATCCCAAGGCGGCGATCCATCAGGTGTGGGTCACGCATACGGACGGGCTCGGGGTGTGGCAGTCGCTCGACCTCGACCAGTGCGTTCGTGCGGGAGCCGGTGCGCCGCTGCCGACTGCGTGCGCAGTGGAGGATTCGCGGATCTGGATGGGGCGGCTGCCGACGGCGCCCGCCAGCCTGCGTTACGTCGTCCAGGCCGCGAGCGGCACCGGCCTCGTCACGCTCGACGACAACCGCGGCCTGTACTACGCGATCAGCGGTGCGCCGCCGAGCGACTCGGCGGTGGCGCTGATCACCGCGCCGGCCAGCGCCACGTTCGGCGACAGCCTCGCCGTCACCGCAGCGCTCACGTCCGGCGGCCAGCCGGTGGCCGGCAAGTCGGTGCGCGTCGCCATCGGCGGCGCCGCCCGGGCCGGCACTACCGGCGCCGACGGGACAGTCACCGTCAACGTCCCGGTCGCCATCGTTCCGGGAAGCTACCCGATCACCGCGTCCTTCGCCGGCGACGACACCCTCGCGGCCTCGTCGACGACCGGCCCGGCGCTGACGATCAACAAGGCGCCTTCGACACTGACGGCGCCGGCGGCGCCGGCGGTCGGGGCGACGCTGACCGCGACCATCGGCGGCAAGACGCAGGCGCTGCTGCAGGAGACGGTGGTGTTCTCGGTTTCCGGTGCGGGTGGCTCGAAGACCCTGGTCGCGATCACCGACTACCTCGGACGCGCATCGTTGCCGCCGACGGGACTTCCGCCGGGCACCTACGCCGTCTCCGCGAGCTTCGCCGACAACGCGACGTACACGGGAGTCACGGCATCGCTGCCGGCATTGACCATCGCGCGCGCAGACCATCGATTTCGGCGCTGCGGGTGGGGGCGGTCTGCCGGCCTCGATCACGGTCCCGGGCACCGCCACGTTCACGGTCACGACCAACGCCGGCCAGCCGGTGACGGTCGGGCTGGAACCGACGCCGAGCCCGCCGGGCCCGTATTGCACGCTGTCCTCCACGCAGTCCGCGGGGGTCACCACCTACACGCTCACGGCCGTGGCGCCGGGAACCTGCACGCTCGTCGCTTCGGCGGGCGGCACCCCGACCTTCGCCAGCGTGACGGTGACGCAGCCGGTCATCATCAAGGGCGACCAGGCCATCAACTTCGGCGTGCTTGCGGACAAGACCTACGGCGACGCGCCGTTCACGGTCGCGGCCACCGGCGGGGCTTCGGGCAACCCGGTGACGTTCGCCTCGCAGACCGCGTCGGTATGCGCGGTCAGCGGCGATCTGGTGACGATCCTCGCCGCGGGCACGTGCACCATCGCCGCGGACCAGGCCGGTGCCACCAACTACAACGCCGCGCCGCAGGTCACGCGGAGCTTCACCGTCAACAAGGCCGCGCAGACGATCACGTTCGGCCCGCTCGGGGCGAAGATCTTCGGCGAAGCGCCGTTCGCGGTCAGCGCGACGGCGTCGAGCGGTCTTGCGGTCACGTTCGGGTCCGGCGGCAGCTGCTCGGTCAGCGGCAGCACGGTGACGATCACCGGCGCGGGCAGCTGCACGATCACGGCGAGCCAGGCCGGCGACGGGAACTACCAGCCGGCGACCAGCGTGCCCCAGACGTTTGCGATCGGACAGGCGGCGCAGACCATCGCGTTCACCCCGGTCCCGCCGCAGACCTGGACCCAGGGCGGGACGTTCGGCCTGACCGCTACGGCGGCGGGAGGCGCCGTCACGTTCACGTCGCTGACCACCGGCGTCTGCACGGTGGTCACCGGCGGCACCACCGCGACCATCGTCAAGGCCGGCGACTGCATCATCCGCGCCGACCAGCCGGGCCTGCCGAACTACGTGGCGGCGACCGCGCAGCAGACGGTCACCATCAACAAGGCGGCGCAGACGATCAGCTTCCCGACGGTAACGCCGGCGCCGGTGTTCGTTAACGGCGGCACCGGGACGTTCTCGGTTGCCGCGAGCGCTGCCGGCGGAGCCGTCACGTTCTCGGTGCCGGTGACGACCGGGGTGTGCACGGTCATCGGCACGGCGGTGACGATGAAGTCGGCGGGAACCTGCACGATCGCCGCGGACCAGGCGGGGGGCGACAATTACCTCGCCGCGCCGCAGGTGCTGCAGTCCGTCACCATCGGCAAGGCAGCGCAGACGATCACCTTTGCGGGCCCGGGCGACCGGACGTTCACGACGGTGCCGATCCCGCTGACGGCGACGTCCACGTCGGGGCTGACGGTGGCATTCGCCGCGACCGGCAACTGCACGGTCTCGGGGTCGACGCTGACCCTCACCGCGGCGGGCAGCTGCACGATCACCGCGAGCCAGCCGGGCGACACCAACTTCGCCGCCGCCACGCCGGTCGCGCGCACCATCGCGATCGCTGCGTCGGACCTCGCCAACGTCTGGACCCTGCTGACGGCGAAGATGACGAAGCCGCGCCTGTACCACACGGCGACGCGCTTCGAGTCGGGACCGCTTGCCGGCCAGGTGCTGATCGCCGGCGGCCTCGACCGTGCCGACAGGGCGCAGGGGAGCTCGGAGCTGTACAACCCGGTGACGCGCACGTTCGTCGCGGCGGGCAACCTGCCGAGCAGGGCCGCTGGCCACACCGCGACGCTGCTGCTCAATGGCAAGGTGGTCGTGTTCGGCGGCGGCAACTCGAGCGTCCAGGCGTTCGATCCGGCGACGAAGACCTGGTCGTCGGCGGGCTCGCTGTCGTCGAACCGTTCGTGGCATACGGCGACGTTGCTGCTCGACGGCAGGGTGCTGGTCATCGGCGGCGCCGACAACTCGGGCAACACGCTCGCCTCGACGATCGTGTACAACCCGACGACCGGAACCTACGCTAGCGGCCCGACGCTCGACACCCCGCGCGAGCACCACACCGCCACCGCGCTGCCGAACGGCAAGGTGCTGGTGGTCGGAGGGCGCCGGAAGTCGGGCGGCAGCTACGTGACGCATGCGACCTACACGATCTGCGACGCGACGTCCTGCACGGCGTCCACGGGGGGCATCGCCGCACGCCACTCGCACGCCGCGGTCGGGCTGGGCCTGGACGGCAGCAAGATCCTCGTGGCCGGGGGCGCGAACGGCAGCACCGCTCTCGCCACCGCCGACGTCTACAACACCGCGACGGGCACCTGGAGCACCACGGGCGTGGGCAACCTCTCGCTCGCGCGCCGCGACCTGACGCTGTCCGAGCTGCCGAACGGCCGCGCGCTGGCCGCGGGCGGGAGCAGGAGCGGGTATGCCGAGGAGGAGTCGGACGTCTACGGGCCACCGCTCGCGTCGATGGCGTCGATGAAGGTCAAGCGCGCCGGACATACGGCGACGCCGCTCGAGGACGCGGCGGGCAACATCACCGGCATCCTGGTCACCGGCGGCGCGAACGACGACGCCGACGCCGACGACGCGCTCGACAGCGCGGAGATCTACGGCACGCCGTAGCCGGTCGATCGATGGGCATCGCAGGCCGACCCCGCGTGAGCGATCACGCGGGGTTTTTCTTTGCGTCCGATCGCGTGTCGGGGTCGCTTCGCTGCAGTGCAACGAAAGCCTGCATCCGCGGTGGTCATGAAACGGTCACTCTCCAATTGCGACCCGCACGGCGGCCGTGCTACGGTGGACCCCCGGTGGATGGCCGCGGCGGCGCATTGTGACCGAGCGGCCCGACTCCGCGGCGCAGGCGCCGGTCCCGGCGGCGGCCGCCGCGAACCGCCGCAATCGGCAGGAGACGCTTCATGTTTCGACGGGTTGACACGCGCGATCCGGACGCCGTCCAGCGCGAAGTGCACGCGATCTACCAGGCGATGTATCCCGCGGGGGATCACGGCTTCGTCGCGCGCGCCTTCGGCTGGGCCCGGGACTGCTTCGAGGGCCGCCATCCGGGGTACCTGCCCATCGACGCGCGCTACCACGACCTCGAGCACACGCTGCAGGGGACGATCGGCCTCGCCCAGCTCCTGCAGGGACGCCAGGCCGCCGGCGCCGCGCCCGCGGTCGACGCCGGCGCGTTCCAGCTCGGACTCATCGCCATCCTGTTCCACGACACCGGGTACCTGAAGCGCAGCGACGATCCCGAGGGAACCGGTGCCAAGTACACCGCGATCCACGTCGAGCGCAGCGCGGCCTTCGCCCAGGAGTTCCTCGGCGCCAAGGGCTATTCCGCGGGCGACGTCTTCGCCATCCAGAACATGATCAGCTGCACCGGCGTGCAGGTCGACCTGCCGGCGCTCAAGTTCCGCAACGAGACCGAGCGCACGATCGGCTATGCGCTGGGCACCGCCGACCTGCTGGGGCAGATGGCGGCGGACGACTATCTCGACAAGCTGCGGGTGCTGTACGACGAATTCGCCGAGGCGGAGAAATTCCCCGGCGCGCCGCTGCCGGCGGCGTTCCACTTCCCCAGCGCCGACGCGCTGATGCGCAGCACGCAGGGATTCTGGGAGCACTTCGTCCTGCCGAAGATCAACGACGACTTCCGCCGGCTGTACCTGTTCCTGAACGATCCGTACCCCGGCGGGCCGAACTCGTTCGTGCAGCGCATCGAGCGGAACCTGCAGCGTCTGCAGCAGCAACTCGCCGCGACGCCGGCGGCCTGACGCGCAGCACCTGATTTTCGCGCGCGGCGGAGCGGTGCCGCAGCCGCGCATTCGCAATTCGACAGGAGACCCACGATGGAGCGTGGAGCAGCAACCAGGGACTTTTATGCCAAGGCCGTCGTCGGCGCCGAGGCCATCGAGATCAAGGCAACGATCCCGGACCACCAGATCCGGTCGGCACTGGCGCGCTTCCGCCTCACGCGGAACAACGACCAGGAACGCCTGATCTACTTCTTCGACACCCCCAAGCTCGACCTGCTCGCTTCCGGCATCATCACCCGCGCCCGGCGCGTGATCGGCGACGAGCACGACTGCACGGTGAAGCTGCGGCCGGTCGATCCGGCGAAGGTGGGCAAGCAGTGGCGCAAGTACCGCGACTTCAAGATCGAGGCCGACGCGAGCGAGAAGGGCCTGGTCAAGTCGGCGTCGTTCTCGATGCCGGTCGCAGGGGGTGTCATCAAGCGCGTCGCCGCCGGCAAAAAGGCGATCGCCGACATTTTCACCGACGAGCAGGAAGCGTTTCTCGCCACGATGGCGAAGCGCAAGATCGACTTCTCGACGCTCGCCGTGCTCGGCCCGCTGACCGCCCAGCGCTGGCGCTTCGTGGATCCGGCCTGCCCCTGGCCGATCACCGCCGAGTTGTGGAAGCGTGGCGATGGCGACCTGCTGCTGGAGCTGTCGATCAAGACGCCGGTGGTGCAGGCCGCGGTCGCCGTCGGCGGCTTCATGGCCCTCCTCGCCGAGATGGGCGCCGAGCGCGACAACGAGCAGCAGGCGAAGACGCACTGGGCGCTCGATTTCTACGCGGCGAAACTGGCGCGGGATTCGTCGCGCAGGGGCGCGGCGGGGAAGAAGGCGACGGGGAAGAAGGCGGCGGGGAAGAAGGCGGCGGGTGCGAAAGCGGCCGGCGCGAAGGCGGCGGGCAAGGCAGCGGCCAAGGCGGCAGGGAAGAAGGCGGGCAGCAAGAATCCGCGACTGGCCGCGAGGAAGCCGGCCGGCAAGGTGACGGCGAAGGCGCCGCGCAAGGCGGTTCGCAATCGGGCTGCGGCGAAGGCGCCGCGGAAGGTGCCGAAGCGGAAGTCGCGACGAGGCTGACGGCAGACTCGCCGCCGCTTGCGCTGGATCAATGCAGCACCCTTGTTGCAGGCCTAGCGTGACCTGATCGGGAGCCGCGTTCGGGTGGTTCGTTGAGGGTGTCGATCCTGCGCCGCGCGCGGGCCCCGGTTGGAGTCCTTCGACCCCGGGGGCGGGATGCGAACTCGCGGGTTTCATGCGGCTGCCATCGCGGCGGCTGCGCTGGCGCTGGCGTTCGCGCACATCGACGCGACAGCCCAGACCGCGCTGTGGAGCCGCACGCTCCAGGGCACGGCGACCAAGGTCAATGCGGTAGCGCGGTCCGCCGCCGCGGACGCCTACGGCTATGTGGTGGTCACCGGGAGCGCGCAGAACGGTACGTCGCCCGACGCGTTCGCGGTACGGTTCAACGCGGCCAATGGGCAGGTCGCGTGGATGCGGGCGATCGACAACGGCCTGCCGATCGGGTCGTCCCCGGTACGACGAATGGTTCGGCGCCGTCACCGATGCCGGCGGCAACGCGATCGTGCTCGCGCGCTCGCAGCCGATGGTGCGCAAGCTCGCGGCGAGCAGCGGCGCGTTCCTCTGGAGCACCGCGCTGACCGGGACGCTGGTCGCATCCGCCGTCGACGGCTCGGGCAACGTGTTCGTGGCGGCCACCGCGTTGGGACGGTGGCGTCGCTGGACATTGCGCTGCACAAGCTGGACGCGGTCAGCGGACAGCTGGTCTGGAGCCGCACCTTCGACGGGCCGGCAGGGCTGAACGACGAAGCGGTCGCCGTCGCCGTCGACGGCAGCGGCAACGCGATCGTCGTCGGCAACGTGAGGACGGCATCGGCGGGCACCGACATCCAGGTGCTGAAGTATTCCGGCACCGGCGGGACGCTGCTGTGGAGCCACCGCTACGACGGCGCCGCGCATGGGGACGACACGGCGAAGGCGGTCGCGGCGGATGCCGGTGGCAACGTGATCGTCGTCGGAGCGGCGGAAGTCGACGGTCCGCGCTTCACCACGTTCAAGCTTGCCCGCGACGACGGGCATCTGCTGTGGACCCACGTCGTGCCCAAGGCCGAGCCGGGCGGCTACGATACCGGATCGGCGATCGCGATCGCGACCAACGGCGACCCGGTGGTGGGGGGGCGGTACACGTCAGGGTCGACGGAGGGAGCGCGCACGCTTCGTCTTGCGGGTGCCAACGGCGACGTAGTGTGGGAAGTGCTGGAGGCGCCGTCGCCCCCCGTCGTCAGCTATGGCCTTCGGGCGCTCGCACTCGACGCCGCCGACAACGTGCTTGTCGCGCTCGATCGGGATTACTCCAGCGTCGTCGCCGTGAAGTACGCGGCAGCGACCGGTGATCGCGCCTGGATGCACGTCGAGCAGGGCGGGGGCCTTGTTCCTCAGAATCGAGCGGTTGCGATCCTGCGCACCTCGCTCGGCGATCCGGTCCTGGTGGCCGATGTCGCAGTTGATTCAAGAATGCCGGGGACCCACGATTTCCTGGTCGTGCGGCTTTCGGGCGAGAGCGGAGTGCAGGTGTGGAAAGTCGGCGCGCCGATCGCGCCGATGCCGACGTCGGCGGCGTTCGGCACCGACTGCCTGTCGGGCTGCGGAGGCGCATCGTTCACAGTGCCGAATACGCGCGCGCTCACACCCGGGGCCGGCGGCAGCGCGTTCGCGGCCGGCAGCGCCTGGAACGGCCGCGACTGGGACGGCTTCGTCGGCAGGATCGACGCGGCGTCGGGCGCGACGGTGTGGGTGCGCCAGATCGACGGCCCGGGTGGATTGGACGATCGCATCGGCGCGGTCGCCGCCGAGCCGGGAGGGGACGTCTTCGTCGCCGGAATCGCCGGCACCGCCGCGGGCGACGATGTGTTGGTCGCGCGGCTGAACGGCGCGACGGGCGCCGATGTCTGGCGGTGGACCGCTGGTGACGCGCCGGTCGGCAATGCGGTTCTGCTGGCGCGCGACGCCTTCGGCGACGTCATCGTCGCATCGACGGCCCGTCTGGCCAAGTACGCCGGGACCACCGGCAACGTGATCTGGTCGCGCACTTTCGCCGGCGCGGGGGCGATGACGCTCGACGCCGGCGGCAACGTCTACGTTACCGGTGCCATCGACGGCTGGACCACGCAGAAATTCTCGGGCGCCTCTGGCAACCTTGTCTGGTCGGCAAGCGCAGGCGGCGGCGGGTTCCTGACCTACAACAACGGCTATGTAGGCATCGCGCTCGACACGGCCGGCGACGTCGTCGCCACCGGCAACGGCCAGTACGGCCCGCTTCTGTACCACTACGTCTGGACGCTGAAGCTTGGCGGCGCCGACGGAACGCTGCGCTGGCTGCAGCGCTACCTCAGCGCGCCCTTTGGGACCGAGGACTACGCGAACGCGGTGGCGGTAGATGGTGCCGGCGACGTTGTCGTCGTCGGCTACGGGTACGAAGGCGCGCCCGTCGCGCATGCGCAGAAGTACGCGGGAACGAATGGCGCACTGTTGTGGGCCGGCGCCGGCAGTTCGTGGAGCTATGCAGCGGTGGCGATCGATCCCTGGGGCAATCCCCTGGTGGCGGGATCGGGCGGCGTGACCAAGCTGGTCGGCAGCGACGGGCTGACCGTCTGGAACGCAAGTTCTTCGCCGCTGCGCGCGATTGCGCAACTGCCGGGTGGCGCGCTCGCGGCGGGCACCGTCCAGAATCCCGGCGCGCTGCCGGGACTGGCGATCACGCGCATCGACAATCCGCACCCGGCGTACGCCAGCCTGGCGCTCAGCGCGTCGCCGGAGCCGAGCGTCTTCCAGGGGCCGCTCTCGCTGTGGGGCTCGCTGGTGCCGGTGTCGCGTTCGGGCGCCATGACGTTCACCGGGCCCACCGGCACGCCGCTCTGCGCGATGACTTCGGTGGTCAACGGTATTGCGTATTGCGACGCGTCCGCCGCCGGCCTCCCGCCGGGAAGGTGGGCGCTGACCGCGACCTGGTCGGGCAACTCGGCGTACGCCCCCGCCGTGGCGACGATCGTCCACGGCGTCCAGGTGGCGGGCGCGCTGTGCGACGGCTTCGCCGATCTCGCGGCCACCGACCCGTTCTGCGCCAACGCGACGTGGCTTGCGAATCGGTCGATCACGCTCGGCTGCGCTTCCGGGTGGTACTGCCCGTACGAGTCGACCGGTCGCCTGGCCATGGCTGCGTTCATGAACCGTCTGGGAGGTGCCCTCGGTCCCCGCGTCGTCGAGGCGACCGCGGCGGTGGGCGCGCTCGACCCGGACACCGCCCCGCCGGTCTGCGTGTCGGCCGACGAGCCCGCCGTTGACTATCCGCGCGCGGCGTGGGTCGACGCGGTGTTGGCGGTCGGCGCCGCGAACGCCACCGCCATCGAGGCAATGATCGTCGCCAGCAGCGACGGCGGCGCGACATGGCAGCCGCTGGCCGGCGTGCCGCTGCGCGCCGGCGTTGCCGGCAACGGCTACGCCAACGTGCGCCTGCTCGGCCGCCGCGATCTCGCCGCGGGCGAGGTCGCGCGGTTCGGCGTCGTCGTGCGGCGCGGCGGGGCCGACAGCCACGACCTCACGCTGGCGCGATGCCACCTGCGCGCCGTCATCGGCAACGCCGATCCATGAATTCACACTTCGAGGCCGCCACCACCGCTTCGACCGTTCAACCGGAGGCTCCCATGAGACCCGCTCGCCTCGCTCTGTTGATCTTCCTGCTCGCGCTGCCGCTCGCGCCGGCGCTCGCGCTGCCCTGCGCGGGCTTCACCGACGTCGATGACACCAGCCCGTTCTGCCCCAACGTCGAGTGGCTGCGCAATCGGGGCGTCACGCTCGGCTGCGCGGCGAACCTGTACTGTCCCACCGCTGCGGTCTCGCGCCTGGCGATGGCCGCGTTCATGAACCGGCTCGGCACCGCACTGACGCCGGCGCAGTATGCGGTCGACGTCGCCACCGGGGCGGTCGACCTCGACGGGCCCGCCGTGGTCTGCCAGAGCGCGGACGTGACCGTCGCCGGCTATCCGCGCCGGGCGCTGGTCGATCTCGCGTACGCGGGCCATGCGACGGCGCCGGTGACCTTCGCCGCCGACCTGGTGCGCACGGTCGACGCCGGCACGACGTGGACCCCGATCGGCACGCAGAGCTATCCAGGCACCGTCGCCGCGGGCGGCGGCTGGGTGACGGTGGCCAATCTGGCGTCGCTCGACCTCGACGTCGGGCAGGTGGTGCGCTTCGGCGTGCGCGTGGGACGCGCCGGCGTGGCGGGGGCGATCGACCTCGACGACGGCCGCTGCAATCTGCGGGTGCTGGTGCAGAGCCGCGATGGAACGGCGTCGCCTTACTGACTGCAGCGCCGGCATCCTCGTCGACGCGGCGCGGGATGTCGTGGCCGCCGCTGCGTCGTCCGCCTCACCCCTGCGCCAGCCGCTCGCCGTGCTCGCGCGTGGCGTGGAAGCCGACCTTCGGCCAGCGCTCCATCGTCACCTGCAGGTTGTACTTGTTGGCGGCGAGGAACACCGGGTTGCCGTCGACGTCGGTGGCCAATGACGAGTACTGCTGGCGCTCGAACTCGCGGCGGATGTTCTCGTCGGGGTAGGTGAGCCAGCGTGCGGTGGCCACGCTCGAGCCGTCGTAGATCGCGTCGACCTTGTACTCGCTCTGCAGCCGCTGCGCGACGACCTCGAACTGCAGTTGGCCGACGGCGCCGAGCAGCAGCGTATTGCCGTGCGCGGTGGCGAAGACCTGGATCGCGCCTTCCTCGCCGAGTTCCTGCAGGCCCTTCTGCAGCTGCTTGGCCTTGAACGGGTCGCGCGGGCGCGCTTCGCGAAAAAGTTCGGGCGCGAAGTAGGGAATGCCCTTGTAGCCGAGCGCCTCGCCCTCGGTCAGCGTGTCGCCGATCTGCAGCTGGCCGTGGTTGTGGATGCCGACGATGTCGCCGGCGACCGCGTCCTCGCTGGCGACGCGCTCGTTGGCCATGAAGGTGAGCACGTTGCCGAGCTTCATCTCGCGGCCGGCGCGGGCGTGGTGGACCTTCATCCCGGGCTTGTAGCGGCCGGAGCAGACGCGGAAGAACGCTATGCGGTCGCGGTGCTTCGGGTCCATGTTCGCCTGGATCTTGAACACGAAGCCGGAGAAATCCGCCTCGGAGGGATCGACCATCCGCGGGCCGCCGTCGCGCGGCTGCGGCGGCGGCGCCCATTCGACCAGCGCCTGCAGGATCTCGCGCACGCCGAAGTTGTTGATGCCGGAGCCGAAGAAGACGGGCGTCTGGCGGCCGGCGAGGAAGGCGGTGATGTCGAACGGCGAGCTCGCGCTGCGGATGAGGTCGACGTCGTGCAGCAGCGCCGGCAGCTCGTCGGGGAAGAGCGCGGCGAGGCGCGGGTTGTCGAGGCCCTCGATCAGCTCGGTATCGTCGCGCACGCGCTCCTCGCCGGGCGTGAAGCGCAGCAGCTGGTTGTGCAGCAGGTGGAACACGCCGCGGAAGCTCTTGCCCATGCCCAGCGGCCAGCTGACGGGCGCGCAGTCGATCTTCAGCACCGACTCGATTTCCTCGAGCAGCGCCAGCGGCTCGCGGACCTCGCGGTCCATCTTGTTGACGAAGGTGATGATCGGCGTGTCGCGCAGGCGGCAGACCTCGAGCAGCTTGATCGTCTGCTCCTCGACGCCCTTCGCCGCGTCGATGACCATGACCGCGGCGTCGACCGCGGTGAGCACGCGGTAGGTGTCCTCGGAGAAGTCCTGGTGGCCGGGCGTGTCGAGCAGGTTGATGGTGTGGCCGGCGTAGTCGAACTGCATCACCGAGCTGGTCACCGAGATGCCGCGCTGCTTCTCCACCTCCATCCAGTCGGACGTCGCGTGGCGGGCGCTCTTGCGCGCCTTCACCGTGCCCGCGAGCTGGATCGCGCCGCCGAACAACAGCAGCTTCTCCGTCAGCGTCGTCTTGCCCGCGTCCGGGTGGGAGATGATCGCGAACGTGCGGCGGCGCGCGACATCGCGGATGAGGTCGGGGGTGGTCTTCATGATGGGGTCAGGTCGAATTATAGACAGCAGGGCGCGACCCGCTTCCGATCGACTGAACCGGGTGCCACGCGGCGTGCCGCGCTGGGTGATGATGTCGCGGGCGCCGCCAAGCCGGAATCAGCCGAACGGATGATCGGCGCGCGACTTGCGGGAAGGCAGTATCGGGGGTGCGGAGGAATGGGACGGCCTGTTCAGCGCAGGCCGGAGGGGCTGTTTCGCCTAAATTCGACCTGACCCCGTTTTTTCTCTTTCGACCTGCGACGGAGTGGCCCTCGCATGGGCAAGGTATTCGCGCAGGTGCTGGACGTCCTGCCGGCCGAGCGTATTGCCGTGGTGGGGCCGATGGAGAATGCCTTCGTGGCCGTTGAGCTTGACCCGCAGCCGCGCGCCGGACAGCGGCTCGATCTCGGCGCCGAGGTGATTGAGCAGCGACTCGATCTCGCGCCAGTGGATGTTGCCGCTGACCGGGTCGTGGAACACGGTGCGCAGCAACGCGTCGTGCTTGTGGCTCATGACAGATCCCCTACCGTTTCCCTCCGGAAAGGATAGCCCAAAACCGGATCACGGTCTCGACCTGCCTCACGTCTGCCCGGCGTCCGCCGTGGTCCGTCCACCGTGCACGGCAGCCATCCGTCGCACTTCGTTCGCCACCACCTGCCGCAGCGATTCCGGCCCCAGCACCTCGACGTCTGCCCCGAACTTGAGGATGTCCATCAGCAGCTCCCGCGTGTCGGCGTACGGCACCTCGAGCACGAACGACCCGTCGCTCTCCATTCGCCCGCGCTGTTCCGGGTGCCAGGCCTCCAGCGCCACCCAGCGCGCGCGCTGCGGATTGAAGCGCAGCCGCGCCCACTGCACCGCCTCGCCGGCGAACACGCCGTAACCGCTGTTGAACTCCCGCTCCACGGCGTTCATGTCGACCGCTTTCGCCTTGTCGTCGAGCATCTGCGCGCCGACCACCGCGTCGACCGAGAACTTGCGCAACCCGGCGCGCAGATGGCACCAGCCGTCGACATACCAGTTGTCGCGGTAGTGGACCAGCCGCTGCGGCGATACCACGCGCTCGGTCGCCTCTCCGGTCGACCGCGCCTGGTAGCGCAGCGACAGCTTGCGTCGCTTCAGCGTCGCCGCCGCGATGGTCTCGAACACGCCCGGCGGCTGCCGCCGCGCGCCCAGCGGCAGCATCCGCACGCGCCGCCGTACCTCGGCCGGCTGCACGTCGCCCTTTTCCAGCAGCATCTCGAGCCGCGCACGCAGCGGCTCGACGTGCGGCGCCAGCAGCCCCGGCTGCATGTCGCCCAGGAGCGCGTCCATCGTCAGCAGCGCCTGGATTTCCGACGGGTTGAACCACAATCCTGGCAGCGCGAAGCGTGGCCCGTCGCCGCCCACCTCCAGCAGCTCGTAGCCCCCGCGTTCGGAGTTGAAGGCGATCGGCGCGTGCAGCCGTTCGCGCATGTACTCGAGGTCGCGCTTGAACGTCGCCAGCGACACGCCAACCTCGTCCATGAACTGCCGCCGCGTCACCACCTTGTGCGCGCGCAGCAGCTGCTCCATCTTGTAGAAGCGCTCGGTGCGATCCATCGCCCGCCCCGTCTACTCGGTCTTCCCGTGGCACTGCTTGAACTTGCGCCCGCTGCCGCAGGGGCAGGGGTCGTTGCGCCCCACCTTGGGCCCGTCGCGGCGTAGCGTCTGCGGCGGCGACTTCACGACATTCCAGTAGTCGCGCAGCGCGCGCAGCGTGGTCTCCAGCCCTTCCTCGCAATCCTTGACCAGGTCGCGCCACTCGTCGGGCTTGTAGCGCTTGCGCTCAGCCTCCGGCAGGTCTCCTGCCAGCACGACCAGCGGAAACAGCAGCTCCGCCATCTCGTCGGGGTCGGCCGCCTCGTACCAGTCGGTGTCGGCGATGTCCAGTCCGTCGAGGAAGCCGCCGCACCACGGCGCGTAATCGAGCCTGCGCATCCTGTTTTCGTACAGCAGCAGGTCGAAGCGGCCCTCGCGCACGTCGTTGGCGGTCTCCGCGAGAAAGCGCCGCAGCAGGTCGGCGACTTCTTCCGGCACCTCCTCCGGATCGCCGTCGGGGTCCGCGCCCAGCACCGCCGGCATCCAAGTCGACTCGGGCACCTCGTCGGGACCCATCGCCAGCGCGTAGAACACGCCCTGCATCGCGTCGAGCGGAAGCGCGCGCTCCGTGTACGGCGGCTCGGAGAGCAGTTCGTCGAGCCGCTCGAGGTCGTCGTCGGAGATGACCGAGGACGAGGACTCGGGAGAGGCAGGTAGCGGCGGCGATGAGGATGGGGGCATGGTCGGACCAAAGAGGAATTGGGGTCAGGTTCGATTATCTGCGAATTGGACCTGACCCCACCGAAATTGGACCTGACCCCACCTAGCGTTGCCACCTAGCCACCTGTTGACCCCACCTAGGTTCTGCGGCCCTTGCCCTGCGCGCCCTTGCGCTGCAGATACAGTGGCAGCGCGTCCTCCTGCGCCATGGACAGGCTCTCCTCGCCCGCGACCACCAGCCGGTTCGCCATCCGGCTGCCGGCGTAGCGCGCCTCCTTCATCGACCGCTGCGCGTCGCGCTCGGCGACCAGCTTGCGCATCGTGGCGAGGATCGCACTGGTCCATTCGTGCGCCGCGAAGCGCACCTGGGCGTCGGCCAGCAGCCGCTGCGCCCGCTCCCAGTTGTCGACGGCGATGGCGGCACGCAGCTCGTCGAGCATCGCCGCGGCTTCGAGCTCGACCACGCGCCGCTCGACCGCCTGGTCCGCCGGCATCGCGGCCAGCGCCGCCGCGGACACCACCGGCAGCGGCGGCAGGGTGGCCATCAGGAACACCGGCGCGCTGTCGCGGCCGGCGGCTTCGAGCGAAACGGTGATCGGCAAGCGTCACCCGCCCGGTCGGGCCGGCGTCTGCGCCACCGCCCTCGGCCGTCCCCGCACCGCCGGCGCCGGATGCGTCCAGCGCCCCGACAGTCCCCGGCGGCAAGACGAACTCGACCACCGCCCATGCCTCGGCCGCGTACGCGAGGTCCGGCAGCTTCCACGCGCGCGACGCCCCGTCGACGACGTCGTAGTCGTTGAGCAGCCGCACGCCCACGCCGTCCGGCGCGTTGACCTTCAGCACGAGCCCGCGCGCGCACAGGTTGGTCAGCAGCGCGAACTCCGCGGCGAAGGGCTCCGCCAGGTCCGCCGCCGTGTCGCCGTAGTACGCGTTGCCGCGCCCGGCGCGAGCCATCGCCAGCATCAGGTCCTCGTTGAAGTGGTCGCCGAGCCCGTAGGTCGACGTCGACACTCCGGCGCGCGCCAGGTCGCGGCACTGCCCGCTGATGACCTCGAGCGCGGTCTCGCCGGCGTTGGCGCCGCCATCCGACAGCAGCACCACGCGGTGGATGCCCTCGGCCGCGAGCTTGCCCGCCAGCTCGTCCGCGCCCGCGCGCCACCCGCCGTGCAGGTTGGTCGAGCCCGCCTCGACGATGCCGTCGATGGCCGCCCGCAACACAGCCTTTTCCGATGCCGGCATCGCTGCCGCCATCACCTCCACCTCGCTGTCGAAGGCGACGATCGCCGCGCGGTCGTCGGCACCCAGCTGCTCGACGATGTGACGCGCGCAGCGTTTGGCTTCGTCCAGCGGCGCGCCGGCCATCGAGCCCGAGCGGTCGAGCACCAGCGCCAGGTGCAGCGGATCGCGCCTGGCGACGTCCGCCGGGTGCGCCGGCGCCCGCACGCGCACCAGCACGCGCAAGGTGTTGGCGCCGCCCGCCGCCAGCGCGGCGCGTTCGGGCGTGAGCAGCAGTTGGAAGGGGGATGCGGCGTGGTTCGGGTCCGGCATGGCTGGCCTCATCGAGCTTGGCGGCGCGGAATTGCGCCACCGGCGGGGCGAAAGCACCCGCGAGACCATGATGCGCACGGCGGTGGCTCAGGGCGTGAGCCAGTAGGCGCGACGGCTTGGCTGAACGTCGGCGGCGCGGCCGAAACAGGTGCTGCCGGTCGGTGCGCTCGAGGCAGTGTGCGCCCTGGACCTCGGCGTCCGGGAGGAACTGTCGATCGTCGGCTTCAACGACTTGGCCACGCTCGGCTGATGGGGCAACGGCGTGATGTCGATCGACCTTCCGGTGTTCGACATCGCGGTGGCCTGCGCGTCGGGGTTGCGGGGTACGCGGGCGCGAGATCCGTCAGCCGCGGTTCGGCGCCGCCTCCCGGGCGGCAACTGGAACGTCGCCCGCCCTATGGGATCACGGCTCGCGCTACCAGGACTCCCTCCCGTGGCAGGAATTGGTGCAGCTGCGGCTGGTCGCGTTCCAGCCAATGCTGCTCTCCGCCAGGTTCCTGACCCCGTTGTTGTGCGTGGCGGCATTCACCGTCGTGGAACTGTAGCCGGCTCCGTGGCAGGTGCTGCAGGAGCGCGACCTGTGTTCGTCGTGCTGGCCGGTCCTCGGCGGCAATCCGTGACAACTGCCACAGGCCGGCGCGGTCGTTGGCGGTATGGGCGCGAGTGCCGCCACGATCGCCTGCAGTTGCGTGACCGACAGCGACGACAGGTAGCCCATGCCGCCGACGTTGCCGGCGATCGCGCCCTGCGTCCGCGCCAGCGTCGCGCCGCCCTTGGTCGACGTGGCCAGCGGCCTGTGGCAGGCGGCGCAGTTGTTCGCGTAGAGCGTCGGGCCGTCGATCGCCGGCGGCGGCGGGGTCACCGTCGCGAGCGCCGTGACGATCGCCTGCAGTTGCGCGGTCGACAGCGACGACAGGTAGCCCATGCCGCCGACGTTGCCGGCGATCGCGCCCTGCGTCCGCGCCAGCGTCGCGCCGGCCTTGGCCGACGTGGCCAGCGGCCTGTGGCAGGCGGCGCAGTTGTTCGCGTAGAGCGTCGGGCCGTCGATCGCCGGCGGCGGCGGGGTCACCGTCGCGAGCGCCGTGACGATCGCCTGCAGTTGCGCGGTCGACAGCGACGACAGGTAGCCCATGCCGCCGACGTTGCCGGCGATCGCGCCCCGCGTCCGCGCCAGCGTCGCGCCGGCCTTGGTCGACGTGGCCAGCGGCCTGTGGCAGGCGGCGCAGTTGTTCGCGTAGAGCGTCCGGCCGTCGGTCGCCGGCGGCGGCGGGGTCACCGTCGCGAGCGCCGTGACGATCGCCTGCAGTTGCGTGGCCGACAGCGAGGACAGGTAGCCCATGCCGCCGACGTTGCCGGCGATCGCGCCCTGCGTCCGCGCCAGCGTCGCGCCGGCCTTGGCCGACGTGGCCAGCGACCTGTGGCAGGCGGCGCAATTGTTCGCGTAGAGCGTCGGGCCGTCGGCCACCGGCGACGCCGACCCCAAGGGTGACGAGCAGGCGGGAACCGTATCCGCGAAGACCAGTCGCGTGATCGACTTCGATACCGGCACGCCATTCACCGTGTAGGCGAGCGTGCCGCTTATGCCGTCCGAAAAGGTGAACCGCATCGTGCCGACCGTTGCGATGTTGGCACCGGTGATCGGGGTGAAGGGCTGTGCGTTGAAGGCCGGGCCGCTGGTCCGATAGAGGGCTCCCAGATAGGACCCGTCGGGCTGCAGGATAGCCGGAGACACGAGCCACAGGTTGTTGCCCGCGAGGTCGTAGGTCGACAACGCTGCAGACAGCGTGTTGTCCTGGTGGACGATGCTGAGACCCCAGCCGGACTCCGCCGGATTCCACCAGGTATCCTGGTAATTGCTGAGGGCAGACCGGTTGCCGGTCGTGGACGTGCAACTCGCCGCCATCGTCCCGAAGACAAACGGCACGATGTTCTTGGATACGGCCGTGCCCAGGTAGGTATACGACAACGTCGCCGTGGTCGCCGTCGAGAACATTAGCGACATCCTGCCGACGTTCAGGAGATTGGCTGCGGTGATGGGCGTGAAGGGTTGCGCATTGAAGGCCGGGCCGTTGGTCCGGTAGAGATCGCCGGTGTAGGTCTTGCCGTCGGCTTGCAGCCGCCCCGATGACATGACGAGCCACATCGGGGCTCCAGCCTCGTCGTAGGTGTAGAGCGTCGCAAAGGCGACATTGCCCTGGTGGTTGACGCTGATGCTCCAGCCCGATTCGGTCGGGTTCCACCACATTCCGGTGTAATTGATCGCCGCGCCCACCGGCGTGGACGTCGTCACCGGCGAGAGGGCCGCTTCGATCGCCTGCAGCTGCACGAGCGACAAGCCCGACAGGTAGCCCATGCCGCCGACGTTGCCGGCGATCGCCGACTGCATCCGCGACAGCGTCGCCCCACTCTTGGTCGACGTGGCAAGCGGCTGATGGCAGGCGGCGCAGTTGTTTGCATACAGCGTCGGGCCGTCGGTCACCGGCGCCGGGGGCGACGGGGGCGACGGGGGATTGCCGGCGACACCCGGCCGCGACATGGGATCGCCGGGCCCGGTGGCCGGGGACGCGGTGAGCTCCTCCCCGTTGGTCGCGCCGTCGCCGTCGGAATCGAGCGCTTCCAGCGTCGCGTCCAGAGCAAAGCCGTTGGCGAGGAACGCCGAGGCGAAGTCGTTGAGCACGTTCGCACCGGGACCGTCGTGGCAGGCGATGCAGTTGGGCAGCGCGGCGGCGGCGTTGGGATAGCGCTCAAACAGCGCCTGCTGGTACGGCGGCAAGGCCCAGGCGGCGACACAGACGACCGAGGCGATCGCCACCGCAGCCAGCGCCGGCATTCTCGACTTCAGGGCTTTCGATTCCATTGCAGGCCTCTTTTCATCTGGAGCGCGCCTCGGAGGGCCCGGCGGCGACCGCTTTGCGGCGCCGCAGTGACACGGCCATTGGTCCGGTGCACTTCCGCGCTGCGGCAGCAAGCCCTGACCCTGAAGGTCACGAGGCGATTGTCCGCGCCGATCCTGAACGGAAGCTGAACGCGACGGCGGCCCGGCGGCTGCGGCTCAGGAACCCACTTCCGCGGCCGATGCGGGGGGCAGGGCGACACAACCGAGCCGGCCCGGCATGGCCGCAGACCGACTCCCGACGGCATCCAGCGGGCGCCTGTCGCCCTTGTCCAACCCGGATTAGTGTGCGCTACCAAACAAACTGGCGTATGGTGCATTGCACAAACCACCCAAGGAGACACCGATGAAACCGAGTCCCCACAAGGGTCCGGGCGCGATCGGCGCCCCGCCCCTGCATCCGATGGAAGTCGTGAACCCGCTCAAGCCCGAGCAAACACTTGCTTTTACACGAGAGTTGTCGCTCACTTCCGGCGACGCCGTGCTGGCGATGATGGCCTTTTCGGCCAACCAGGCGCTGGCGAGCCAGGTGACCGTCGCGCACCTCGTCGCCAAGCTCGCCCACGCCCAGTCGAAGAAACTGGCCGAGACGAGCCAGGCCGCGCTGCCCGCCGGGCCGGTCCGCGATGCCGTCGACACCGCCGCCCACCTGCACGCCCTGAACGCCGACAGCCTGATCCAAATGGCGAACTCCTGGGGCCGCAGCTTCGGCCGCATGGCGTTCGCGTTTCCGGTGCCGGATCACCGGACGGCGAACTAGCGTCGCCGGGCGAGCCGGCGCCTAGGGTCGAGGCTCGGGCCGACCGCGGTTCTCGCGGTCGGTGGCACGCGACGTACCGCTTGATGTCGATGTGCCTGGCCGCCTTTCGGGCCTGAGCCAGATCGTAGGCGCTCTGCAACGCCAGCCAGGCGTCGGTGCTCCCGCCGAACGCCTTGTCGAGACGGATCGCCATCTCGGGCGAGATCCCGGCCTTTCCATTGACCACCCTGTTCAGGGCCTGTCGCGATACGCGCAGCACCCTCGCGCCATCGGTGACGGTCAGGGCAAGCGGCTCGAGGCAGTCGTGGCGCACCGACAATCCCGGGTGCGGGGGGTCCTTCATCGGCATGGCTCGCCGACCTGTCCCTTGGCGGCGAGCATCGCAACTGCCGCGGGCCGCGATATCCCGCCACGTGAACTCGATCCGTGCGTCTTCCTTCGAGTTCAGGTAAGATGGTAAGGACGTAAGGAATAAGGGGTCGTTGCCATGCTGATCACTTCCAAGATCACCGCCAAGGGGCAGACAACCGTCCCGCAGGAGATCCGCGCGACGCTCGACAGCAAGCCCGGCGACCTGATCGCCTGGGAAGTCGACCCGGACGGCCGCGTTAGCGTGCGGCGGATTCAGCCGGCCGATGTCGAGTACCTGCAGGCAATCCAGGGCACGTTGAGCGAGTGGCACACCGCCGAAGACGAGCAGGCGTATGGCAAGCTTTGAACGATTCGACGTCGTCCGCGTGCCGTTCCCGTTCACCGATCGACTGGCCGAAAAGAACCGGCCGGCCGTGGTCATTTCCGACGGCGCCGCTTTCAACCGTCCGGCGGGGCACAGCGTGATGGCCATGATCACGTCGGCGGCGCACGCGCCGTGGCCACTCGACGTGCCGATCGGCGATCTGGCGAGCGCCGGCCTGCCGGCGCCATCGATCGTCCGCTTCAAGCTCTTCACGCTCGATCACCGGTTGGTGCGCGGGAAGCTGGGACGGCTCGGGGCGGAGGATCGGGAGAGGCTGCGGAGGGCGATGCGGGAGTTGATGCCCTAGCGCTCATGGTGGTCGGGCGGCAGGATGTGCTCGCAACTGCCCAGCCGATCCCTCCCGCGCTTGCGATGCGGTGATGTCCGGCTTCGATCGGCAGGCTCACCCCCTGAGCCCGCCACGCGGTAACCTGCAACTACTGCACCACGTCGCAATTTAGCCCCACTTGCCGCGACGCTAAACAACGATGCTAAACGGGGCGCTCGCGCGGTTCGACGAATCGCGCAACGTGCGAAGGAGTCGTGCCATGTCCCGAGCCGCAACCCGGCCCCGCATTCAGTCCAATCCCGCGGTCGATACGGATCCCGCCCCGCTCGCCGACTGCTCGCCGGCAGAGCAGGCCGAGCGCCGCTTCCTCGCGGCCCTCGACGCGCTCGTCGCCGAGGCGTGGCAGCAGCGCACGCTGGAGACGCTCGTCGATTCGCTGGCCTGGACGCTGGCGCGTGTCGTCGTGGGTCTCGACGGCCAGTACGTGATGGGTGACGTCCTGCGCCGCCTGGGCAACTACACCTGCCGTCTCGTCGAGGCCAAACGCGCCGAGGACGAGGCGGAGCAGGAGAAGAAGGAGGGCCGCGCACCGCACTGACCTCACTCCTGCCGCATCACGTCGCCGATTTAGCCCCAATTGCGGGCGACGCTAAACAACACCGCTAAACCGGGGCGTCACACGCAAGGAGCTGACGAATGCGCTGGCCCGAAACGAAACAACCCGGTGTTCCCTCCGTCGCCGAAGCCCTCGGCATCGATCTCGAATTCCGCCCCCGCGACTACTTCTGGGCGCGCGACCATGATCTCGCGCTGCCGTCCGACATCGCGGGACACGAACGCCGCGAGATGGTGAAGCGGCTCATCGCTGCCGGCGAGGAGGTCCCCGACGGCCTCGACGCCGGCCGCCTCGACCCGGAGCTGCGCGAGGCCTGGGGCGCGATGCACCCGATGAACATGGGCGGCGAGTACCTGCCGCCGATGTTCGACGGCGAGGTGGAGATCGCGCGCATCTCGCTGCAGTCCGTCACCGGCGACCAGATCAGCGTGCGCGCGCGACGCAGCCGCGGCGAAATCGAGTACCGCTTCGTCGACGAGTACCCGGAAAGCGGGGAGACGTTCGTCCCGCACCCGAGGTCGTCGACCCGCCGACTGACGATGGGCGAGCTGGTCAGCATGATCGACGAATCCGCCGACGAAGGCGGGGCGGTCCTCGGTTTGCTCTCCTGCAATCTCGACATGGCAAGCGATCCGCGCGAGCTTGAGGCGTTCGTCACCGTCGACTCGGACTTCTATCCGGATCTCCGGCGGTACTACGCGGAAGCCTGCCGGCGGCTGGTCGAGGCGGCCGTGCGCGAGCAGGCTGAGGACCTCGATGAGGGCGATGGGCCCGACGGCGCCTGACGTCGTCGACTTGCCTGTGTTCCCCGCCTTTCGGGACGGGGAACGCAGGTGCTGCGCTCCGCGCGCCGCCCCCGCCGCATGGCCGGCTGGATGGAATCCCTCCCGCGGTCGGCGTATCCTTTCCCCATGACCGCCCGCGCCCGCAAGCCCGCCGCGATTCCGCCGCCCGCTCCCGAGCCCACCCCCGCGCAGGAGAAGGCCGCGTTCATCCGCAGCCTGGAAAAGCACGGCCAGGCGGTCGAGGGCAAGGGGCCGCTGCCGGCGGGTGCCACGCACACGCTGAAGAAGCGCGCCGACGGCAAGAAGGTCGTCAAGCGCAAGCGGTATTCGGCGGTGTAGCCGCCGGCGGTCCGGCCCTCTGTAGTTCCGCCCCCCGCGACGTCCGGGTCAGTGGCGCCGGCAGCCGCAGGAAAAGCGCAGCCGCTCCAGCACCATCTGCCCGTTTCGGCGCACCACGCCGTGCGTCTTCGCGCCGCCGGGGCCGCCGACGGCGCCGCGGCCTCCGGCGCGCTTCCCGCCCCTGGCCTTCGCCGCCTGCTTGCTATCCCCGTCGTAGGCGATCGCGCCCTGGCGCACGAGGCTCGCAACGAACGAGCGCACCTCGTCGGTGGTCGACTGCGGGTCGGGCAGCGCGCCCAGCACGGCGGCGTGGCGGTTGGCGGCGCCGATCATCGATGGCTCGACGCCCACGGCGCTGACGTTGGCGAGCTTCGGGCTCAATCCCTTCAACGGCACGGCGCGGTCGTGGATCGCCTCGTTGACGCGCGTGCCGCCGAAGTCGTAGCTGCGCATCCGGAACGCCGTGCGCGGCGACAGCCCGAGCCGCGACTTCAGGTCGTCGAGCGTGGCCTTGGCGAGCGGCTGCTTCGCCGCGTGCGCGATCTTCGGCGCCCCGCCCTGCAGCGACGTGCGGGGTGCGAGCACCGCGTTGCTGCCGAGCAGGATGTTGTGCGCGCCGAACGCATCCTTGATCGCGTCGTGGTGCGCGCCGCGATGGAGCACGTTGTCCTCGAGCGTCATCGCCCGGCCCACCGACTGGAAGAAGCGCGGCGTGTGCGGCGCCTTCTCGGCCGCGCGCGCGAGCAGCGTGCCGGCGATCCGGGCCGCCTTCCACAGCGACTTCTGGTCGCGCTTCGCCTGCATCGCGAACACGTTGCGGATGGTGTCGTAGAAGCAGCCGACGAAGACCTGGCCGTAGCTGTGGATCTCGTTGATCAGCACGCCGGGACCGCCGTCGTCGGGCAGCGTCGTCGGCAGCGCCCACTGGTACGAGTTCTTCCCCCGGCGCGGCTTGGCGGCGTTGTGCCTGGGGTCCTCGTCGCGGATGCCGTTGGCGAGCGACTCGATCAGCGTCTCGACGAAGTTGGTCTTCGAGAGCTTCGGGTCCTGCTTCAGCAGCGACTTGCGCAGGTCCGCGTCGGCCAGCGAGGTCAGGATCGCGATGCAGTCGCCGAACGCCTCGTGGAAGGCGTTGGGCTCCGGATAGTTGCTGGACCACAGCTCGGGCCGGATGGCGTCGAGGAGCGCGTGCCCCGCCTCGTGCGAGACGACGTCGACGCTCGCCGCGAAGCGCCGCAGCTTGCCGGTCCTGCTGCTGGTGAAGTGGTAGTAGCCGAGCGAGTCGCGATCGTAGTACGCGTTCAACTCCTCGCCCTCGTCGACGACGACCTTCAGCTTCCTGCGGTTGGCGCTGCCCTGCCAGTGCGCGAGTGGCCCCGCGATCTTCTCCCATGCGCCGAGCGCGCGCAGCGTGGCCTCGCGGCACTGCCAGACCAGGAACTCGTCGCTGCCGGCAGGCCAGACCTGCTGCCTGGGCAGCGGGCCGAAGTCGAAATCGGTCTTGCCGGCCTTGCGCTTGCGCGCGGCGGTGATCTTGCGCGGCGACGGCGTCTTCTTCGCTTCGGGATCGTTGGCGACGAACAGGATGGGCATGGTCAACCTCCGGCAACGTGGACGATCGGGGGGCGGCAGGCTCCGGGACTTTCGCGCCCGGCGTCAGGCGAGACGCGCCTTCAGCGCGGGCGACGCGCGCCGGAACACCTGCCGGGTCGACGGCGCGACGGCGCCGCGCCTGCCGGCGACCGCGGCGTGGAGCCGGGCGTAGACGGCAGGGTCGGCGGTGACGTGGAACGCGACTTCGTCGCCCAGCGCCGCCAGCAGGGCGGGCAGCGCGCGTTCGGTGGTGTGGAACTCCTTCGCCAGCCACGCCCGCACGCGGCCCGGGTCGGCGCGCGGGAAGTACGCGGCGATGCGATCGACGTCGCCGAGCGCGGGTCGCCGCGCGCCGCGCCGCACCGCCATCCCGGCGGCGTGGACGGTCGCCGGCAGCGGCGCCGCCAGCATCGCGGCCGCGTCGACGATGCCGGCGCCGTAGTTCGAGCGGTCCCAGTTCGCCGGCGTGTTCGCGTGCGCGACGGTGGCCAGCAGTTCCTTGAACACCGCGGGCACGCCGGCGGCGCCGTACTTCATCACCAGGCTGGCCCGGCCGTGATGCGCGAGCCACAGCGCGGCGACGCCGGCGACGTGCGCCGTCGCGTACGACGTGCCGTCGCTGCGATCGACGCCGGCCAGGCTGGTCGCGGTCGACTTCGCGCGCCACACCGACTCGCCCGGCGCGGTGATGTCGACGTCGCTGCCGCTCGCCGACCCTGCCCACGGCGCGGGCAGGCAGTTGCACGCCGCGCAGCCCACCGTCTGCTCGTAGCGCGCCGGGTAGACGACGAACGGCCACTGGTTGCCCGCCGCCGCCACCGCGATCACGCCGGCGTCGAGCGCGCGGTCGAGCGCCTCTTCCAGCGCGAAGCTCGGCAGCGGACCGCCGAGACTCATCGAGATGACGTGCGCGCCGCGGTCGAGCGCGAGGTGGATCGCCTGCGTAAGCCGCGTCCACGAGAAGTGCACGACGCTGGTCGACACGCGCAGCGGAATCAGCGAAGCGAGCGGCGCCACGCCGCAGACGTGCTCCTCGGCCTCGTCGCCCTCGGGGCTGAGCAGCACGCTGGCGGTGCTGGTGCCGTGCCCCGGGTTGGGCTGCCGCAGCGGGTCGGTGGGGTCGGGGTCGTCGTCGACGAAGTCGTGGCCGAGCGCGAGGCGCACGTCGGCGCCCGCCAGTTCCCTGTGCGGCAGGATGCCGGTGTCCGGATGCGCGACGACGATGTGCTCGCCCTGGGCCGCGCCGCCGGCGTCCGGAACCAGCGCCCACGCGGCGCCGACGTTGCAGAGATCGAGCGCCCAGTGCGAGAACGCGCTGCACGCCCTGGGCGCGGGCGCGCCGCCCACGGCGCCCTTGCGCGACGGCGGACGGTACGGACCTTCGCCCGGCATCACGAACGCCGGCTCGGCCGCGGCGACGTCGCGCCGCGCGCGCAGCCGGTAGGCGAGCTGCCACGCCTGCGCCACCGTCGGCGCGCGGGCGCCGGCCCTGGGCACCAGCAGCACGCTGGTCGCGCGCGTGCCCAGCGAGCGGACCTGCCAGTCGAGCTTCTCCGCGCGCAGGATGCGGCGCGCGGCGTCGGCGGCCTCGTTCGCATCGGCGATCGCGCCGCCGGGCCGGACGGCCAATCCCTCGAACTGCAGCGGGCGCAACCTGGCGTGCTTGCGCGACGGGGAGCCTCGACGTGCTGCCATGGCCACCTCCGATATCGGCTGGAAATCGGCGACGGCGGCGAGTCGCGATGCACGGGCCGCCTGTCGTGTATCGCAATCTAGGCTTTTCCATGCGCGTTGGCCAGCGCGTGTATAGTTTTCCGGACCTTGCCGCACCCGTCCCGGAGGCGAAGCGGAACCCTGCCCGGCGCGCCGCCTCCCCCATACCAAGCCACGCGCCCGACGCCAGATTCTTCCCGGTGAGCCTCCTTCCCACGACCCGCCTCACCGCCTTCCTGTCCCGCACCTTCGAATCGTCCCCGCTGCGGCACGCGCCGTTTCGCGTGTTCTACCTGGGGTCGATCGGCGCGGCGCTGGGCTACACCATGCAGGCGACGGTGGCGGCGTGGCTGATGGCGACGCTGACGCCCTCCGCGCTGATGGTGGCGCTGGTGCAGACGGCGAGCACCGCGCCGTCGATCCTGTTCGGCCTGATCGCGGGATCGCTGGCGGACATCGTCGACCGGCGGCGCGTGATCCTGGTCACGCAGGTCGTGCTGCTGGTGGCGACCGCGGTGCTGGGTTTCGCCACGCTGGCCGGAATCACGGGGCCGCCGATGCTGCTGGCGTTCACGTTCCTGATCGGCGCCGGCTTCACCGTCTACATGCCGGCGCAGCAGGCCAGCATCAACGAGTTCGTCACCCGCGTCGAGCTGCCGCGCGCGGTGGCGCTGGGCGCGGTGGCGTTCAACGTGGCGCGCGCGGTGGGGCCGGCGCTGGCGGGAGCGATCGCGGCGTGGCTGGGCAGCGGCAGCGCGCTGATCGCGAGCTCGCTCTTCTTCATCCTGATGATCGTCGCGATCCGCAGCTGGACCCGGCGCGAGGCGCCGCTGCCGGGCGTGCCGGAGACGCTGTTCTCCGGGGTGCTGATCGGGCTGCGCTACGCGCGGCATTCCATCGCCATGCGCTCGCTGATCATCCGCAACCTGATCTTCAGCATCTGCGCGGCCGCGCTGTGGGCGCTCTTGCCGGTGATCGCGCGCGACCAGCTGGGGCTGGGCGCGGGCGGCTACGGCATGCTGTCCGGCGCCTTCGGCATCGGCGCGGTGGCGGGCGCGGTGATGATCCCGCGGCAGATGCAGAAGCACTCGCTCAACAAGGTGGTGACGTTCGGCATCCTGCTGTGGGCCGGCGCCACCGTGCTGATCGCGGCCAGCCACTACACCGCGCTGGCGCTGCTGGGCACGCTGGCGGCGGGCACGGCTTGGGTGAGCGTGCTGGCGAGCCTATCCGCCGGCACGCAGAGCAGCGCGCCGCAGTGGGTGCGCGCGCGCGCCGTGGCGATGAACCTGGTGTCGATCCAGGCGTGCCTGGCCGTGGGCAGCGTGCTGTGGGGCGCGCTGGCGTCGGCCACCGACACGCGCGTGGCGCTGGCGGCGTCGGCGGCGACGATGCTGACGCTGCATCTGCTCAACCGCCGCGTGCAGGTGCGCATGGGCACCGAGGCCGACGTGACGCCGGGCATGCAGCTGCCCGAGCTCGCCATCGCCTTCGAGCCGGAGCCCGACGACGGCCCGGTGCTGATCCAGGTCGAGTACCGCATCGCGCCGGAGAACCGCGACGCCTTCCTCAAGGCCATCCAGGCCGTCGAGCCGACGCGCCGCCGCAACGGCGCATCGAGCTGGCGCGTGTTCCGCAACCTGGGCGAGGACGGGCTCTTCGTCGAGCGCTTCATCATCGAGTCGTGGGCGGAATTCGTGCGGCTGCGCACGCGGATGACCGTGGCCGACCGCAAGCTGCAGGAGCGCGTGAACGAGCTGCAGCGCGAGGGCGCCGAGATCCGGATCTCGCGGCTGATCGGGGTGGGGCCGGGGTAGCGGCGGGGCGCGCGCGAGCGCGCGCCCCCATGCGTCCCGGAGTCCCCGGACCGGCCTAACTTCCGCCGGCGCCTTTCAAACGAGCGATCTCCGCTTCCAGCGCGGCGATGCGCCGGTCGCGCTCGGCCAGCACGCGCTCGACGTCCGCCGCCTCGAAGCGCTGCGGGATGTGCTGCGGGCAGTTCGCATCCCACGCCTCGACGCGGAACACGATCGCCTGCTCGCCGCGCGCCTTGGCGCCCGAGGGCATCAGCCTGGCGACCAGCGCGGCATCGTCCTCGATCACGCTCGCCGTGCCCCAGATCTTGATGCGCTTGCGCTGCGCATAGTCGATCAGGAACAGGTACGCCTTCGGGTTCTCCGCCAGGTTGCCCTGCGTGATGAACTGCCGGTTGCCGCGGAAATCGGCGAAGGCGATGGTCCTGTCGTCCAGCACGCGCAGGAAGCCCGCGGGGCCGCCGCGGTGCTGGATGTACGGCTGGCCTTCGGCATTCGCCGTGCCGAGGAAGACGCTGGTCTGCGCCGCGATGAACGCGGCCAGGTCCGGCGGAATGCGCGAATCCCAGCCGCCGTCCTGCTCCATCCGCTCGTACGCGCTGCGCGAGCCCTTGCGCTGCTGGATGGCCTTCACCGTCGGCGTGAAGGCGATGTCGCTCGGCGTGTCGAGGATGGAAGTCATGGCGGGTGGATGTTACGCGGCGTGGCGCAGCGTCGCGACCGGGAAGTCGATCTCCGTCTTCGCGACTTCGTTGACGTAGTTGGTCAGCGTGTTGAGCGCGACGTGCAGCACGATTTCGACGACCTGCGCGTCGTTGTAGCCGGCGGCCTTGACCGCGGCGAAGGCCAGGTCCGACACGTGGCCGCGCTGTTCCGCGACGTCGACGGCGAAGCGTACCGCGGCGTCGGCCTTGGGGTCGTTGGACGAGCCTTCGCGGTTGGCCGCGATCTCGGCGTCGTCGAGCCGGGCGACGTTCTTCGCGAGGTAGCTGTGCGCGGACAGGCAGTAGCTGCAGCCGTTGAATTCGGCGATGGCCAGCGCGATGCGCTCGCCGGTCTTGGCGCCGAGCGTGCCCTTGGCCAGCGCACCGCTCAGTCCGAGATAACCTTCGAGCGCGGCCGGGCTGTTGCCGACGACCTTCATCAGGTTGGGCACCACGCCCAGTTGTCGATTCACGGCGTCCAGCAGCGGGCGGGAGGCGGCGGGGGTCTGGTCGGCGGTCGGAATGGCGATGCGGTTCATGGCGGCGATCCTTTCGGTGGTTGGGCGTTCGCGCCGGGCCGTGTGGTGCGATGGCCCGGCGAACGGTTCGCACTTTGCCGGATTCCGATGAAGTGAAGAATAGCCAAATCCAGCAATTGATTATTCCGACTGATGGAATTATTCTCGGGCATGGACCGCCTCCACCTGATGACCGTGTTCGTCGCCGTCGCCGAAGCGCAGAGCTTCGCCGCGGCCGCGCGTCGTCTCGCCATGTCGCCGCCGGCGGTCACGCGCGCGGTCGCCACGCTCGAAGCGCGGCTGGGGGTGAAGCTCCTCACGCGCACGACGCGCCTCGTGCGCGTCACCGACGCGGGACAGCGCTACCTCGAAAGCGCGCGCCGGATCATCGCCGAAGCGGACGAGGCCGACGATGCGGCCGCGGGCGTCAACGCCGCGCCGCGTGGGCACCTGGCGATCACCGCGCCGGTGCTGTTCGGGCGGCTGTTCGTCATCCCCGGCGTGGTCGACTTCCTCGGCCGCTTTCCCGACGTTTCCGTGTCGGCGCTGTTCCTCGACCGCGTGGTCAACCTGGTCGAGGAAGGGCTCGATGTCGGCGTGCGCATCGGCGAGTTGCCCGACTCGACGATGCAGGCGATCGGCGTCGGGCGCGTGCGGCGTGTCGTCTGCGCGTCGCCCGCGTATCTCGAGGCGCACGGCGTGCCGCGCGCGCCGTCGGATCTCGCGGGGCACGCGATCATCTCGGCGAGCCCGGTGTCGCCGTTGGTCGAATGGCGGTTCGCACGGGATCGGGCAGCCCCGCTGCGAAAGGGTCGCGCGGCGGGAAAGCGGGCGGCGCCGGTGGCCAGGCGACAGTCCGGCCGCGGGAGCCTCGCCGTGAAGGTCTCGCCGCGGCTGACGGTGACGAGCAACGACGCTGCCATCGACGCGGCGCTGCAGGGCTTCGGCGTCACCCGCCTGCTGTCGTACCAGGTCGCGGCGCACGTCGCCGCGGGCAGGCTCGCCATCGTGCTCGCCGATCACGAGTTGCCGCCGGTCCCTATCCACGTGCTGCACCGCGAGGGCCGGCAGGCCTCGGCCAAGGTCAGGAGCTTCGTCGACCTGCTGGTCGCGCGGCTGCGCGCGGACCCGGCGCTGCGGTGATCAGGCGCGACGCTTCGGACGCCCGCGCGGGCGCAGCGCTTCATCGACCGGCTGCGGGCGCCATGCATGCAGCGCGGTCACGTCGTCCCCCGCTTCGGATGCTCGACCACCTTCGCCACACGCTGCTCGAAAGCGTCGCGGCGCGTGAGCAGCTTCTCCTGCGCCGGCGACAGCAGCGGGTAGTGCCGCAGCCGCTCGAGCCGGTCGTGCGCCGCACTGGCACGCACCGGCCGCCGTCACCCAGTCAGCCGGGTCGAGGCGCCGCAGGTCGAACGCGCCGGAGTAGCTGCGCAGCGTCTTGTCGCCGCGTCGGTTCGCGTACTCGTGGAAGTACGACAGCGAGAGCTCGCGCAGGCTGCGGTAGACGGGATCGCGGAAACGCAGCACCGCGCCGTTGGTCTTGGACAGCGCGCCCCAGTGGCCGCCGCGGCGGAAAAGCGCGACGACGTGCGGATAGTCGCTGGCGTCGCAGGCCATGTGCAGCACCAGTGGCGCCTCGCCGTGCACCCACAGCGCGCAGGCGGCGACGAACGCGCCCTCGATGCAGTGCGCGCGCCGCTGCCGCAGCACTTCGCGCACCGACAGGATCGTCTCGCCGCCGACCTCGTGGTTGGCCGGCAGCGCATTGAGGAACGCCTGGATCTTCGCCGGCGTGGTGAGGCGCTGGAGCGCGGCGAATTCGGAACGGACGAGACCGAGATCCTCGCGGCGGGGGCGGCGGAGGGTGCGGGTGCTGCGGTGGCCCGGGGGGCGCGGCATGGACGGATGTCAGCGCCGGCTCGGCAGTTTGACGGATACCGGCGCCCGCGCCGCCTACCGATGCACCAGCACCGGCACCTTGGAATGCGTCAGCACTTTCTGCGTCTCGCTGCCCAGCAGCATCGCCGACACGCCCGTGCGCCCGTGCGAGGCCATGACGATGAGGTCGCACTTGCTCCGGTGCGCGGTCGTCATGATCGCGTCGGCGGGGTAGTCGCTGGTCAGCTGCTTCGTCTCGCAGGTCACGCCGGCGGCCTTCGCGGCCTTCTCGACCTGGCCCAGCGCATGCGCGGCCTCTCGCTCGATCAACGCGGCGTGGTCATCCGGTTCCATGTAGCGCACCGGCAGGAAGTGCTCGAACACCAGCGGCGTCGCCGGCGGCGCGACGAACAGACCCGTCACGCGGGCGCCGAGCGCCTTGGCCAGCTCGATGCCGGAGGCGACGGCGCGGCCGGACAGCGGCGAGCCATCGGTCGGCAGAAGGATGTGCTTGAACATGGCGGTCTCCCGATTCGGCGTGATCATTTCGCGTACGGCAGCACCCAGATCAGCATGCCAAGCACGTAGCAGACCAGGGCAGCGACCAGCGTGAACGGCACGCTCCACGACAGGAACTCGCGCAGCGACACCTTGCGCTGTTCCTCGCGCTCGCAGATGTTGAGCGCGGCGAACAGCGCCGGCGCGCCGGCGACGGTGAGGTTGCTGCCCAGCGTGCCCGACCACAGCAGCATCCAATACAGCGGCCACGGCGGCACCCCCTGGGCCTCGAGGTCCCGGATCGTGTACAGGAAAGTCAGGATGTACGCGTCGTGCTCGACGATGCCGACGATCGGCACGGTGATCCAGTAGAGCAGCGTCGCGCCGAGCGCGAAGCTCTCGGCGAAGATCGGCCGCAGCTGTTGCGCGAGCACTTCGAGCAGCTTCATCTTCTCCAGCCCGCCGACCAGGGCGAACAGCGCGACGTAGAACAGGATCGCGCGCCAGTCCAGTTCGCCGAGAATGTGCTCGAAGCTCGGCGCATTGACGCGCTTGCCCAGGATCTCCAGCGTCAGCACCAGCGTGATGGCGCCGGTCAGCGCGATGAATCCGAGCTTGACGCCGAAGAACTCCCGGAAAGCCATGCCCAGCACCGTCGCCAGGAACCAGCCCACGACGATGGTGGCGAAGAGCTTGTTCGGGATGTGCGTTTCGATGCCAAGCGCGTTGATGTCCAGCACCTGCCGTGCCCGTCCGCGGAAGCCGTAGACATACATCGCGCCGAGCGTGATGACGAAGGTCACCATCAGGATCGGGAACGACGAAGGGCGCCCGTGCTGCCAGAAGAAGTCCATGAACTCGACGCCGGCGACGCTGTGCAGCATCTGCGGCGGCAGGTCGCCCAGCAGCATCGCCGAGCCCATGAAGTTGGCGGAGAAGCCGATCATCAGCACCAGCGGCGTCACCGGCAGCTTGAGCGCGCGGGCAAGCGGCAGCGCCACCGGCGCCATCATCAGGATGACGACGACGTTGTCGACGAACATCGAGATGACGCCGGACAGCACCGACAGGATGATCACCAGCAGGCCTGGCCGCCCACCCGAGAGCTTCAGCGCCTGCACCGACAGCCAGCTCGGCACGCCGGTCTTGCCGAAGTAGCCGGCGATGACCCAGACCGACAGCAGGATCGCCATCACGTTCCAGTCGACCAGCCCGAAGGCGTCGACTTCGGTCATCACGCCGATCCACACCATCGCGATCACGCCGAGCAGCGCCGCGGCGGTCCCGTCGACGATGTTGGTGATGATGGCGACGATCGCGACCGCGAAGATCGCGATTGCGTACCAGGCCAGCGGTTCCATTCCGCATTTCCCCCGAACGGCGCCGCGTCGACTCCCGCCGCGTCGCGCGGCGGGGTGACCGGCGGTTACTTCACCAGCAGAACCGGCACCCTGGATCGGTGCACGACGCGCAACGTCGTCGAGCCCACCAGCAGCTCGGCGAGCGCGCCGCGCCCGTGCGTGCCCATGACGATCTGGTCGCACTTCAGCTCATCGGCGAGCCTGGCGATTTCCTCGGCGGCGTGACCGACCTTGTTGTGGACCGTGTACTTCAGTCCGACCGCGTCGAGCAGCGCGCAGGCGTCCGCGAGGGCCTTCGCGCTTTCCTCGTGGTGGTAGCCGGCAATCTGGTCGTGACTGACGAACTGGCTGACGTCGCCCGACACGGCGGGCTGCACGTTGACGAGGTGGACTTCCTGGGCGTCCGGGTCGCGCAGCAGCGACCGCGTGGCGATGACATGCTCGACCGCATGCCGCGAGCACGGCGATCCGTCGATCGGCAGCAGCACTCTCATCCCTGGCTCACTCCCCGCGCGGCGCCCGGCATTGCTGTCCGGCGCTTCTGGCCCGGATCGATGCCGTCGTTTTTGTCGGAACGATGTTAGCACGGCGCCGGGTGTCCGAGCCCGTCCGAAGGCGTCCGCGACGGGCGGGCGCAACGCGCCAGCCGGCCCCCGCCCGCGCGCCGGCCTGCGACAATACGCGCTTCGGCGCCAACCGCGCCCTCACTTCACATCCGCTGCCCGCCGCCGCCGCACCTCCGGCGCCCGACGCCGCCCCCATGTCCCTGCTGACGCTGCTGTCCGCCGAACTCGCGTTCGGCCTCCATCCGCTGCTCGACCGCGCGAACCTCACCGTGGTCGAGGGCGAGCGCATCGGCCTCATCGGCCGCAACGGCACCGGCAAGTCGTCGCTGCTGAAGGTGATCGCCGCCGAAGCCGACCTCGACGACGGCGAGATCCGCCGCCAGGACGGCCTGCGCGTGACGCTGGTCGAGCAGGAGCCCGTGCTGCCGCCGGCGTCGAGCCTGCGCGAGAGCCTCGCGCTGCGCGGGCATCTCGAGACCATCCACGACGAGCGCGAGCGCTGGCGCACCGAGGCGCGGCTGGTCGAGTACATGCATCGCTTCGGCCTGGACGAGGCCGCCGCGCCCGAGTCGGCGTCCGGCGGCGAGCGGAAGCGCGCCGCGCTGGCGCTCGCGCTGGCGATGAAGCCCGACCTGCTGCTGCTCGACGAGCCGACCAACCACCTCGACATCGACGGCATCGACCTGGTCGAGGAGCTGCTGCTGAAGGGCCCCGCGGCGATCGTCATCACCCACGACCGCGCGTTCCTCGACCGCGTGGCGACGCGCATCGTCGAGCTCGACCGCGGCCTGCTGCGCTCGTACCCGGGCAACTTCGCCGCCTACACGGCGCGCAAGGCCGGGGAGCTGGCCGCCGAGGAAGTCGCCAACCGCAAGTTCGACCAGTTCTGGAAGCAGGAAGAGGTGTGGATCCGCAAGGGCGTCGAGGCGCGACGCACCCGCGACGAGGGCCGCGTGCGGCGGCTGGAGCGACTGCGCGTCGAGCGGGCCGAGCGGCGCGCACGGATGGGGCAGGTGAAGCTGTCGCTCGATGCCGGCGAGCGCAGCGGCAAGCTGGTCGCCGAGCTCGAGGACGTGAGCAAGTCGTTCGGCGGGCGCGCGATCGTGCGCGACCTGTCGCTGCGGGTGATGCGCGGCGACCGGCTGGGCGTGATCGGCCCCAACGGCGCCGGCAAGACGACGCTGCTGAAGCTGATCCTGGGCACGCTGGCGCCGGACCGCGGCACCGTGCGGCTGGGCACCAGGCTCGTCCCCGCGTACTTCGACCAGATGCGCGCGCAGCTCGACCCCGAGGCGACGCTGATCGACACCATCACCCCCGGCGGCGAGTGGGTCGAGCTCGCCGGCGGGCGCAAGCACGTCCTTTCGTACCTCGGCGACTTCCTGTTCCCGCCGCAGCGCGCCAACGCGCCGGTGAAGACGCTCTCGGGCGGCGAGCGCAACCGGCTGCTGCTCGCGCGCCTCTTTGCGCAGCCGGCCAACCTGCTGGTGATGGACGAGCCGACCAACGACCTCGACATCGACTCGCTGGAGCTGCTGGAGTCGACGCTGCAGTCGTACGACGGCACGCTGCTGCTGGTGAGCCACGACCGCGCGTTCCTGGACAACGTCGTGACGCAGACGCTGGTGGCCGAGGGCGACGGGCGCTGGCGCGAGTTCGTCGGCGGCTACAGCGACTGGGTCGCGCAGCGGGGGCGGGCGGAGACAGCCGCGGCGGCCGGCGGGGGCGGCAAGGCGGGTGGGGCGGCGGGGGCGAAGTCCGGCGCGAAGGCTGCGGGGTCGATGTCGACCGGCACGGCCGCCGGTGCTGCCGCCAAGCCCGCGCGCACCAGGCTCTCGTTCAAGGAGCAGCGCGAGCTCGCCGGCCTGCCGGCGGAACTCGAGGCGCTGGAGAACGAGCAGCACGCGCTGACCGCGCTGATGTCGACGCCGGACTATCACAAGCGCGGCGCCGACGCGATCCGGGCCGACCGCCAGCGGGCCGAGGCCGTCGAGCATCTTCTCGCCGCGAAGTTCGAGCGCTGGGCCGAGCTGGAAGCGCGGGCCGCGCCGGCCGGGGGCTGACGGTCCCGCGGCGCCCTGCGTCGCCGACGGTCCCGCGCCGCGTTACATTAGCCGCTCCAGGAGGAACCCCGCAGTGACCCGCGACCCCAGCCAGCCCGCATCGAACGAGGACTCCGCCCCCGGCCTGCTGTCGAGGCTGACCAGCAGCCTGCGCGACCGCTTCGCCTCCGCCGACACCGGCGCGGCCGCGCAGGCCCCCGCGCTCGACCCGCGCCTCGCCCCCTGGGCGGCGAAGGTGAAGAGCGCCGCCGACGCGGTCGAGCAGATCGCCGGCGGCAGCCACGTGTTCATCGGCACCGCGTGCGCGACGCCGACGGCGCTGGTGGGCGCGCTGGAGGCGATGCGCTATCCGCCGGCCGACGTCGAGTTCGTGCACTTCATCACCAACCAGGCGGTGCCGCACGACGCCGACGGCAAGGCGATCACCAAGTACCAGCACCGGACGTTCTTCGTCGGCTCCGACATCCGCGCCGCGGTGAAGCAGGGGCTGGCCGAGTACGTGCCGATGTCGATCTCCCGGGTGCCGCAGCTGATCGGCAACGGGCGCATCCGCGTCGACGTCGCGCTGATCCAGGTGTCGATGCCCGACGAGTTCGGCTACGTGAGCCTGGGCGTGTCGGTCGACGTCATCCCCGCGGCCATCGCCAAGGCGAAGCTGGTGATCGCCGAGGTCAACCCGGCCATGCCGCGGACGATGGGCGACTCGATGGTCCACGTCGACCGCATCGACACCCTGGTGCCGGTGGCCACCCCCGTCGCCGAGTACGTGCAGCCCGCCACCGAGGACCAGACCGTCGAGCGCATCGCGCGCTACATCAGCGGCATCATCGAGGACGGCTCGACGCTGCAGATCGGCCTGGGCCGCGTGCCCAACGCGGCGCTGAAGTACCTGGCCGACCGCAAGGACCTCGGCATCCACTCGGACGTCATCACCGACGCCATCATCCCGCTGCTGGAGAAGGGCATCCTCACCGGGCGCCGGAAGTCGAGCCAGCGCGACAAGATCGTCGCCAGCTTCGCCGTCGGCTCGCGGCGGCTGTACGACCTGATCGACCGCAACCCGCTGTTCTCGTTCCAGCCCATCGACGCCGTGTGCCACCCCACCACCATCGCCGCGCAGCACCGGATGGTGTCGGTGACGCAGGCCTTCGCCATCGACCTGACCGGGCAGGTGTGCGCCGACCAGCTCGACGGCGAGTTCTACAGCGGCATCGCGGCGCAGGGCGAGTTTTTGCGCGGCGCGTCGCGCTCGCCCGGCGGCAAGGCGATCATCTGCCTCGCGTCCACCGCCGACGGCGGCGCCACGTCGCGGGTGCAGGTGACGCTGGACGCGGGGGCGAGCGTCACCGTCGCGCGCGTCGACGTCCACTACGTGATCACCGAGCACGGCATCGCGTACCTCTTCGGCAAGTCGATCCGCGAGCGCGCCGTCGCGCTGATCGACGTGGCGCATCCCAAGTTCCGCGCCGAGCTGTTCGCGCAGGCGCAGGAGAAGGGCTACATCCCGGCCGGGCAGACGCTGAAGAACCTGCACGCCTACCCGGTGGAGGAGGAGCAGACGGTGACGCTGCGGGACAAGCGGACGGTGCTGCTGCGGCCCGCGGTGTCGTCCGACGGCGCCGAGATCCGCAACCTCTTCCACAGCATGTCGGTCGAGGACGTGAAGACGCGCTTCTTCCGCACCGTGCGGGGGCTGTCGGCCGCCGACGTGCAGCGGCTGTGCAACCTCAACTTCGAGAACGAGGTCGCGTTCGTCGCGGTGGCCGGCACGCGCGAGAACCCGGAGATCGTCGCGCAGAGCTGCTACTTCATCGACCCCTCGACCAACCTGGGCGAGACCGCGTTCATGGTCAGCCCGCAGTGGCAGGGCTGCGGCCTGGGCGCCGCGCTGCAGCAGCGGATGACCGAGCACGCCAAGGGGCGCGGCGTGCTGGGCTTCGTCGCGGAGATCATGTCGGTCAACGCGCACATGATCAAGCTGGCCAACGCCGGATCGTCGAACGTGCGGGTCGAGTCCGACGGCGAGACGGTGAAGGTTACGGCGTTGTTTTGAGGAGTGGGCAGGGCCGCCATCCCGAGTCCCGTGTCGCGACGTCGCGCTTGCCGCCGTGCTGCGCTGCAACGGCGCGGCCTAGACCGAACGGATGATTCCGCTTTTCGGCGGAGCGGCGTAGCGTAACCGTCGGCGAGGGGTGGGGCTGCGTCGTGGCCCCGCCGGTCGCGCCCGAGAACCTTCGATTCCCCCGTCAATGACGCGCGAGGTGTCGTCGTGAATGCTTGTTCGCCCAGCCGGATCGGACTGCTGCTGCTCATGCTGCTGCTCGCGGGATGCGAAAAGGACCGCCTGGACGAGCAGGTGAAGGTGCTGTGCGCGAAGGATGGGGGGGTGAAGGTTTATGAGACGGTGCAAGTTGCCCAAGATTCGATTCACCGAACATGGGGATCTGATAGTTCTATCGGGCTACGCAAGGGCGAAGATGCGCTGGGACCCGAGTACATCTTTGTGAGCGAGATCACGGAGTATCAAGTCTGGGAACCCGAAGTCTCAAGCGTTCGTCTACCGAATTGTGCGGCAAGCTGACAGCGAATCTCTCGGGGAAACGATCTCTTATGCACGTGGCGGTGGAGACATTCCCAGTCCATGGCACGAAGCTTCGTCTGTCAGCCGTCCAGGACACGGATGTTGGCGAAGTCTGCTCGATGCGCGGAGTCTTTCGCCCGACTAGATCGTGAGGGTGCCGAGACCATGAGCATCTAGCCTTCCACGCTGCAGCTTGCACTAGCCGCCTACTCCCGCTTGCAGGTCGGAGTATCTCGCGGATCGAATTGACCTACTGGAGGGCGTCGGACGCTATTGTCGACCCCCAAGCGACGAAGCTTTGCTGAGCGATGGATCGTGCATGGTCGCTACGACCACTCCGCCACCTGGACCTTCACCGACGAACTGGGGCACGCGCAGACCGTCACCACGGCCAACGGGCTTTCGGCGACGGTATTCGAGGACACGCAGACCCACCGGCGCTACCTTGCCATCCGTGGCACCGACGACGTGCAGGACGCGATCACCGACGCCATCGACATCGGCTTGCTCGGCACCTCGCTCTTCCAGGCGCAGTACGACAGCCTCGCACAGCAGGTGGCGGCGTGGCAGGCCGACGGCACGCTGACCCCGACGTTCACGGTCACCGGTCATTCGCTGGGCGGCTATCTCGCGGCGAGCCTGCTCTACGACCTGCCGCGCGCGGTCGAGCACGCGTATCTCTTCAATGCGCCGGGACGCGGCGGCGTCTTCGGCTCGGCGTTGAACGCCCTGTTGCAGAAGGCAACGGGCCGGACCGGGCAGCTCAGCCTCGACCTGTCCAGGGTGACCAACGTCCGCGCGGCCGACGGCTTGTCGCCGATCGCCGGCCTTGGTGTCGCGTGGTCGACGCCCGTCATGATCGGCATCGAAAACCAGCATTCTCCCGATGTCGACCAGCCGGCCGTCGCCAGGAATCACAGCCAGCGCGTGCTGACCGATGCGCTGGCGGTCCACGATCTGTTCGCGAAGGTCGATTCCTCGATCACGCCCGGCGTCGATGCGCGACCTGCTCGCCGTGTCGTCGGGCCGGGTGTCGACGACGCTCGAGGAGGCGGTCTCGGCGCTGTCGACCGTATTCCTGCCGGCCCGCGCGACGATCGGCAGGGAGTCGAGGGACGAGCTTTACGCGGCGATCGACGCTGTCACCGCGGCCGTCGATGCGGGGCACGCGCGCGGCGAGGTCTATTCGCTGCAACCGTTGACGTCGGACCCGGCGTCGCTGCGGAACACCGCGCGTGCGGACATCGCCGTCAGGGTGGCGCTGGCCGAACTCAACCCGTTCGTCGTCCGCGGCGTCGACTACGGCTCCCGCGCACAGGCGCTGTCGGTCGTCGACCCGGCCACCGGCCAGGGCGAGCTCACCGAGTCGTGGCTCGCCGATCGGGCGGCCATGCTTGCGAGGCTGCGGATCGTCAACCGCGACGACGGCTACGCGGCCTCGTTCAGCCCGGCGCCGGCCACGGCGTTCAACGACGTCGGCCTGCAGCGCGTCGTGTTCTCGAAAGCGCCCGGGGCGGCACCGTTCAGCAACGTCGTCTTCGGCACTGCGGGCAACGACTCCACGCTGGCCGGGGACGCCCTTGCCGACCGGCTCTACGGCATGGGCGGCGACGACGTGGTCACTGGCCTCGGTGGCGCCGACCACATCGAAGGCGGCAGCGGCAACGACCAGCTCGCCGGCGGCGACGGCGTCGACACGCTCTTGGGCGGCAGCGGTGCCGACACACTCGACGGCGGCGTCGGTGGCGACCAGCTCCTAGGCGAGGCCGGCGTCGACACGCTGCGCGGCGACGCCGGCGACGACTGGCTCGACGGCGGCCGGGACCGCGACCGGCTGGAAGGCGGGAGCGGCTTCGACCGCTACACGGTGCGCAACGATGGCCAGCCCGACGAGGTCGTCGACTCCGACGGCCGCGGCGAGCTGGTCTTCGCCGACGCCGGCGGCAGGTCGGTGTCGTTGCGCGGCCTGGCGATCGCCGATCGAGGCGCCGCCAGTACCTGGCGCCTCGTCGACGGCGCGGGCTCGGTGTACGTGATGACGCGCAATTCGCCGCTGACGATCACGGCGCCGGATGGCGCGCAGGTGGTGCTGCCGGATTTCGCCAGCGGCGACCTCGGCGTCACGCTGCTGAACGCCGCCGTCGACGAGGTGACGACCAACACCATCGGTGGTGACACCCAGGCGAACAAGAAGGACACCCTCACCGGCACCGCGGCCAACGACCTGATCCAGTCCGGCCTCGACAGCGACACGGTGTCGGCCGGCACCGGGGCCGATCGCGTGCAGGGCGGCGCGGGTCGCGACATCCTGCGCGGGCAGGACGGCGCCGACGTCGTCGAAGGCGGCACCGAGGCGGACAACCTGTTCGGCGACGCCGGCGACGACCGCCTTTACGCCGAGTCCGCGGCGTCGCTCGATCCGCTGACCGCGGTCACGCAGGCGATCGCCGCCGGCCACGTTGCGGGCTTAGGCACGCAGGGCGACTGGCTCGACGGCGGCGACGGTGCCGACGTGCTGGTGGGCGCCACGACCGCCGACGTGCTCAACGGCGGCGGCGGGGCCGATGTCCTCGTCGGGGGCGGGGGTGGCGACACGCTGCTCGGCGACGCCGGCTTCGCACCGGCGGGCCTGACCTGGAGCTACGCCGACAGCTTCGCCACCGGCACGCGAGTCCGCTCGTTCACTGGCATGAACGGCGGGCCGGTCGACGCGACCGCAGGCGCGGGCGACATGCTCTACGGCGGCGGCGGCGACGACTTCGCCATGGCCGGGGCCGGCGACGACGCGGTCCACGGCGACGAGGGCAACGATTTCCTTCAGGGCGACGCCGGCAGCGACGCGCTGTCCGGCGGCGACGGCGTCGACGAACTCGTCGGCGACGGCAGCGCCACGGCGGCCGCGCTGCACGGCAACGACACGCTGGACGGCGGTGCCGGCAACGACACGCTCACCGGCGGCGGCGGCGCCGACCACCTCCTCGGCAGCGACGGCAACGACAGCATCGCCGGCGACGACGATCCGGCACGCCTCGCCGCTCGCCAATCACGGCGACGACTTCATCGACGGCGGCGCGGGCAGGGACCAGATCGACGGCGACGGCGGCAACGACCGCATCCAGGGCGGCGCCGACGCCGACACGCTCTTCGGCAGCGAAGGTGACGACGACATCGACGGAGGCGCCGGCGACGACTGGCTCTCCGGCGGCGCCGACGACGACACGCTGGAAGGTGGCGCCGGCGTCGACGAACTGCAGGGCGGTGCCGGGACCGATGCGCTCGACGGCGGACTCTCGGCCGACCGGTTGTGGGGCGATGCCGGCGACGACACGCTCACGGGCGACGACGGCGACGATTATCTCGACGGCGGCGACGGCGGAGATTCGCTCGACGCGGGTGGCGGCAACGACACGCTGTTAGGCGCCGCGGGGGACGACGCGCTGGCCGGTGGCGACGGCGACGATCAGCTCGTCGGTGGCGCCGGCAGGGATGCGATAGAAGGCGGCGACGGCGGCGACCAGCTGTGGGGCCAGGACGACGACGACCGGCTCACAGGCGGCGATTCCTCCGACGTGCTCTCCGGCGGCGCGGGCGACGATCGCCTCGACGGGGGTTCCGGCGACGACGCGCTGTGGGGTGACGACGGCGACGACACGCTGGCCGGCGGCGGCGGCCGCGACCTGCTCGCGGGCGGCGCCGGCAACGACCGGTATCTGGTCAACGGAGAGGCGGGCGAGGTCCAGATCGCCGACGACGGTGGCGCCAACATCGTCGCTTTCGGCGCCGGCATCGCGGCCGGCGACCTGCGTCTTCGCGACGGCATCGACGAGTCCGGCAACGCCAGCCATCTGGTGCTGGAGCTGGGCGTCGGGCAGCGGGTCACGCTGCTCGATGCGCTGGCCGACGGCGCCACCGGCTTCAGCTTCGCCTTCGAGGGCGGCGCGACGCTGAGCCTGGCGCAACTGCGCGCGCAGCACGACGCCGAACCGCCCGCGTCGTCGCTCTCGGTCGCGGCCGCCACGGTCTGGCGCGGCCACCACGGCACCGCAGGCGACGATCGTCTGGTCGCGGTAACCGGAGCCGAGCAGCAGTATGGCTATGCGGGTAACGACACGCTGACGGGGAGCGCCGGCGACGATGCGCTCGACGGCGGCAGCGGCAACGACTCGCTCGACGGCCGCGGCGGCAACGATGCGCTCAGGGGCGGCCCGGGCCAGGACAGCTACGCGTTCTCCCGCGCCTCGGGGCGTGACACCATCGAGGAGAGCGTGACGGCGCCGACCCCCGTGTCGGAAGCCGACACCGTTGCGCTGGCACCCGGCACCGCACCGGCCGACGTGACGCTGCACCGCGACAGCGCCGACCTCGTCCTCGCGATCGGCCAGACGCAGGCGCAGCTGCGGGTGAAGGGCCACTTCAACACCACCGAGGCGACGCTCAACCCGCTCACCGGCAAGTGGGAGACCTGGTACGCCGACCGCCGGATCGAGGCGATCCGGTTCGCCGACGGCACGGTCTGGGATGCGACGGCCATCGCGACGCGCACCGTGGCGGGCGCGCCGAATGCGATGACCGGCACCACCGCCAACGACACCTTCACCGTCGACGACGCCGGCGACGCCGTTACCGAGTCCGCCGGGGGCGGCAGCGACGTCATCCGGTCGTCGGTGAGCTACGCGCTGCGGCCGAACGTCGAGCGCCTGGCGCTGACCGGCTTTGTCGACCTGTCGGCATGGGCCAACGCCGGCAATCCGGTCAGCTACCTCGACGGCAACGCCGGGAACAACACGTTCAACGGTCCGGGCACGTACCTCAATGCATCCGGAACGTCCGTCACCTCGGCCGGCGGCGGCGAAGCGGGCTACGCGGTGATGTCCGGCGGCCCGGGCGACGACACCTACTGGCTGCGGCCCGACATCGGCGGCCAGGTGGTCGAGGCCCCGGACGCGGGCAGCGATACTGTCGTGCTCGCGGGCGCCAGCTGGATCAACTACACGCTGCCGGCAAACGTCGAGAACCTGCGCAGCGACGAAGGCGGGACGTCGTACCCGGCACAGACGCGCTACCGCACCGGCAACGCGCTCGACAACACCATCGAAGGCTTTCGCCGGGACTGGATGGGCGCCGGCCCGCACAACGTCATCGACGGCGGCGCCGGTGCCGACACCATGATCGGCTTCGACGGCATCGACGTCTTCATCGTCGACAACGTGCGCGACCGCGTCGTCGATCGCGGCAGCGACGCCGCGCACGGATTGAGTCCGGCGGCCGACGAGATCCGGGCCTCCGTCAGCTACGTTCTGCCGGAACACGTCGAGATTCTCACGCTCACCGGCGCCGACGCCATCGACGGCACCGGCAACGACCTCGCCAACACCCTCGACGGCGTGGCCAACACTGCGGTCAACACGCTGGAAGGCGGGCGCGGCAACGATCGCTACCGCGCCGGCACCAACGACGTCGTCGTCGAGCGTGCCGGAGAAGGCATCGATACTCTCGAGCTCAACGGCGCCGGCACGCGCACCTACACGCCGGAAGACCTGCCGGCCAACGTCGAGGGCCTCGCGTTCGGTGACGACCTCGGTGCGTCCGACTACGAAGGCGACCTGCGCGACGACATCGTCACCGGCAATGCGTCGGCCAACCGGCTGACCGGCGGGATGGGCGACGACACGCTCGCCGGGGGCGCCGGCAACGACACGCTGGTCGGCGGCGCAGGCGACGACCTGCTCGAAGGAGGAGCCGGCCTCGACGAGGTCCTGCTCGCACGCGGCTTCGGGCAGGACCAGGTGACCGATGCGGACTCCCTGTACCGCGTGGTCTTCGACGCATCCATCGCCCCGGCCGACGTGTCGCTGCGCGATGGCTGGCTGTCGGTGGCCGGCGGCAGCGATCGCGTCCATCTCGCCCAGGGCGCCGAGCTGCGCTTCGCCGACGGCACCGTGGTCAGCCGCACCGAGTTCAACGCGCAGCTGGCGGCGAGCCGCTCCAGCGTCCCGACGTCCGGCGCCGACCTGCTCACCGGCACCGATGCCGCGGACACCCTCGATGCGCTCGAGGGCGACGATTTTCTCTACGGCAGGGGCGGCAACGACACCCTGCGCGGCGGCGCCGGCGACGACCGGGTCTTCGGCGACGACGGCGCCGACACGCTGAACGGCGGCGCCGGCCGCGACCAGCTCCGGGGCGGCGCGGGCGACGATGGGCTCGACGGCGGAGATGACGCCGACGTGCTGCACGGCGACGACGGCGCGGACCGGCTGGCCGGCGGCGCGGCGCTGGACTACCTTTACGGCGATGCCGGCGACGACGAGCTCGACGGCGGCGCCGATGGCGACCAGCTCGACGGCGGCGCGGGGTCCGACCGCCTTGCCGGCGGCGACGGCGACTTCGACTACCTCGACGGCGGCGACGGCGCCGACCAGCTCTTCGGCGACCGGATCGATGGAATCGGCGCCGGCGACGGCGTCGACTACCTTACAGGTGGCGCCGGCAACGACACGCTGACCGGCGGTGGCGGCAACGACTCGCTCGACGGCGGTGCCGGCAACGACACGTACGTTCTGCAGTCCGGCGGCGGCATCGACGTCGTCTCCGATCCGCTGGGCTGCCGGCGAGACCACGGTCGTGACCGTCGACGCAGCCATCGCCCCCGCCGACCTCGGCCTCGCGCGCGTCGTCGACGAATGGGGGTCGACGGTGCTGCAGCTGCGCGCCAACGGCGACGCCGACGGCCTCGACCTCTACGACTACGGCGACGCCGCGCATCCGCTGGAAATCCGCTTCGGCGACGGCACCGTGTGGACCCACGCGGCAATCCAGGACCGCCTGTACTCGCGCCACGGCACCGACGGCGACGACCTGCTCGAAGGCGGCTGGGGCGACGACCGGCTCTACGGCTACGCGGGCACCGACACGCTGAACGGCTACGACGGCAACGATCTGCTCGACGGCGGAACCGGCGTCGACACCCTGCGCGGCGGCGCGGGCGACGACCGCTACATCGTCGACACCGCAGCCGACGCCGTCGTCGAGCTGGCAGGCGAAGGCTGGGATGCGGTCGACAGCCCGGTCGCGCTGACCCTTGCCGCGAACGTCGATGCGCTGACGCTCACCGGGACGGCGGCGATCAACGGCACCGGCAACGCGCTGCCCAACATCATCGTCGGCAACGCCGCCGCCAACGCGCTCGACGGCAAGGCAGGCGCGGACGTGCTGCGCGGCGGCGCCGGCAACGACAGCTACGTCGTCGACAACGCCGGCGACGTCGTCACCGAGATCGCGGGCGAGGGCACCGACACCGTGTCGAGCTCGATCGCATTCACGCTCGGCGCCGATCTCGAAAACCTGACGCTGACCGGATCCGGTGCGATTGCCGGGACCGGCAACGCCGGCGCCAACGTGCTCAAGGGCAACGCGGCCGCCAACACGCTGACCGGCCTCGACGGCAACGACACGCTCGACGGCGGCGCCGGGGCGGACGCGCTGCGTGGCGGCAACGGTGACGACACCTACACGGTCGACAACGCCGGCGACGTCGTCACCGAGGCTGCGGGCGCCGGCACCGACCTCGTGAAGGCTACGGTGACGGCGACGCTGGCGGCGAACGTGGAGCTGCTGACCCTCACCGGCACGGGGGCGATCAACGGCACCGGCAACGCGCTCGACAACTGGCTGCAGGGCAACGCCGCGGCCAACACGCTCGCCGGCGGCGACGGCCAGGACCTGCTGTGGGGCGATCTGGGCAACGACCTCCTGCAGGGCGGCAACGGCCGCGACCTGATGCAGGGAGGCGACGGCAACGACACGCTGACCGACACCGTCGGCAACAACTTCCTGCACGGCGGCGCGGGCGCCGACGGTCTGACCGGCGGCAGCGGCGCAGAGTTCTTCGCCGGTGGCGCCGGCAACGACACGCTGACGGTGGGCTCCGGCGCCGACGTCATCGGGTTCAACCGCGGCGACGGTGCCGACATCGTCAACGCCAGCACCGGCGCCGACAACACGCTGTCGCTGGGCAAGGGCATCCGCTACGCCGACGTCGCGCTCACGCGGACCGGCAACGACCTCGTCGTCGAGACCGGCGTCGGCGAGCAGGTGACGCTGAAGGACTGGTACCTGACCACCGCGAACCGGCACGTGGTGACGCTGCAGATGGTCATCGACGCGTCGACCGACTACTCAGCGGGCTCGACCGATCCGCTGCGCAACCGGCGCCTCGAGCGCTTCGACTTCGCCGGGCTGGTGTCGCGTTACGACGCCGCGCGCGCGGTCACGCCGACGCTGTCGCACTGGAGCGTCGCTTCGGCGCTGGCGTCGGTGCACCAGGGCGGCAGCGACACCGCGGCGTTCGGCGGCGACTTCGCCTACCAGTACGGCCACGCCGGCGTCTTCACCGGCATCGGCGCGGGCGCGGCCGACACCGTGCTGGCCGCGGCCGCGTTCGGCGCGTCGGCGCAGGCGTTGCAGTCGTCGGCGACGCTGTTCGGCGGCGCGCGGACGCTGCGGTAGGGCCGCGGCCCGGCGCATGGCGACTCCGTGAGAGTCGAGCCATGGCGCCGACCGCAGCCCGCGGCACGCCGGCTATGCTCAGTAGTTGGCGTATACCGAGGCGATGCCGATGTTGAAGCCGGGCGTGAACGCGGTGACGCCGAAGGCGCCGTTGAGCGCCGTCGCGGCTTCCGCGGTGAGCGTGACGCGGTTGCCCTCGATCAGCAGTTGCTCGGGGCTGGGCGGCAGGGTGAGCGGCAGCGACAGCGGCGGCAGCGCGAGGTTGAACAGGGGGATGCGGCCGACGATCGACCCGTTGGCCGTGACGATTCCGGTGAGTTTCGGCGACGCCGTGGTGTCGATGACGAAGTCCGAGATGATGACCTGGGTCGTCGCCGAGGTCAGCTTCAGGCCGCCGGAATGCGGCACTTCGCCCTTGGCGTTGGACGCGTCCAGCCGGCCTCCGGTGATCGGGAACAACGCGATGCGCTGGTGCAGCGTGCCGGGAAGAACCTTGGAAGGCGCGACACCCAGAGAGGTCAGGGCGCCGACGAATGACGGCGCGAGTTCGACCAGCGTGTAGCCGCTGTTGATCTGGGCGGTCGGCGACGCCGAGGCGAGCGGGGCGGCCATGGACACGGCGATGGCTGCGGCGACGGCGGCGGTGCGAATCCTCGTGGCAAACATCTGCTTCTCCTGTGAGTGGTGGGACGTGCACTGGGCGATCCGAAATTTTTTCGCCAGTGCAACATGGACCCGGGCCGCACGTCGGAGGTTCGACGTTTTACCTGGACAACGGTTGGACAAAAAAGGCGCGTGGTTGCCGCAGCGATGCGGCACGCCCACGCGCCACGGATGCGTGCGCCTCGCGTCCCCGACTGCGTGGGCGCGGGTCGTTCGTGCGGAACCGGGATTTGGTGCACCGCGCCTTGACATTGTTTGCGATAGGGATATACGTCGGCCCTATCTGCGTGATCGCCCGATCGTCTTCCCGGGCCACGCAGGATTCCAGGCCCCAAGCCGCCGGCGCGCCTGACACGAACGCCGTGTCACCCCTACACCCCCGGCCCATCGCTTCAACCGCGATGCGATAGCCACGCGGGTCGCACCTGCACCGAAACCCGCCGCAACCGTGGTTCAGCCGGTCGCGAGGGACTGTTCACGCGCGCGCGGACGGGCAGGCATCCACCTTGGCGACATCGAGCGGCCACGCTTGGTCCGCCATTCCCATGGAGAACGGCATGAACAATCCAGGCACCCAAACAATCCGTGTTCTGTCGGCATGCATGATGGCTGCCGCAATGGGTTTCTCAGCCCCGGGGGCCGCGGCTCCGCCCATTCCGATCGAGCCGGACCCCGTGCTGGATATCCCGGCCGGGGAAGCCTGTGACTTTCCGCTCAGGCTGGAAAACAGCGGGAGCAATTACCACCTCAAGGCGTTCGTCGACAAGAACGACAATCTCGTGCGGCTGCTGATTGCCGGCAAGGGGTCGTTGATGACCCTGACGAACATGGACACCGAGGCCGCGATCTCGCTGAAAGCCTACGGATTTTCAGCCCAGGTGACGGGCTTCGACGGGAAGACGACTACGCAGACCATCACCGGGCACGTCCTGGTGTGGCTGCTTCCGACCGACGTGCCGGCCGGGCCGTCGACGACGTTGTATGTCGGACGACTCGTCTACACGACCGATAACGACACCAACGTCAGCACCATCAAGTCGTTCAACGGGAAGTCGACCGACATCTGCGCCGCCCTCGATTGAAGCCCTGGAGACGCTGAAGGGCGTGGACGCGCCCGTCCCGGCGTGCACGGACTTCGATCACCTGCCCACGCTGTTTGCCAACCGTTGGCGCATCGTGTTTTCGATTGCGGGATCCGCTGACTGGAGCGACGGCTTCCCGCGATTGCTTCTGCCGTAGCCTCTGGGCGCGTGTGACGGCCTGATCCGGCCGCACCCCTCCACCCTTTGGACCAGCCTGTCAGGCGCGTTGCTCTCGCCGCGCGGCGGCTTGCGTCGCCGCACGGCGCGCGCTTTCAACGCATTCGGCGGCACCAGCCGCTGAATCGGTCTGTCAATTCAGGGAGGAAACCATGAAAGTCCGTCTGAGCAACCTGGGATGCATCGCCGCAGTGACCGCTTTGCTGCTCGCAGCAGGCAATCTCGCCGCCAAGCCGCCGGCAGGACCGAGCATCGCACCGTCATCCTGCGGCGGCGTGGCCGTGCCGCCCTCCGGAAACGCTTTCTGCAGCTTCGAGGGCGACGGCGGCGGCGTCGTCATCGGGCATCATTCGTGCAACGTCATCGGGGCATGCCTTCTCCTCGGCAACGGCGTCCGCATCGGCAACGGCTCATGTAACGCGGACAATGCGTGCGCCGGAGCCGGAGAGCTCGGTGGCCGTGCCGTCATCGGCAACGGATCCTGCAACGGGGACTTCGGCTGCAACTTCGCTGGGTCCACCGCAGGTACCGGCGACATCGGCAACGACTCCTGCAACGGACCCGCTGACGATCAACTGGGCGAACCTTTTGGAGTCTGCTATGGCGTGGGAGCCCTTGGCGGCAGCGCCCGCATCGGCAACAGCGCCTGCAACGACGGGGCGGTTGCCTGCTTGTTCGTCGCTGCCGGGCCTTCGGGCAGCTTCGTCGTCGGCAACCATTCGTGCAGCGGCCGCGCGGCCTGCACCTTCGGGGGGCAGAGCGGTGGCATTGGCGTGGTCGGCAACGACTCCTGCAACGGTCGGCTTTCCTGCTTCGACATCGCCCAGGAGGCCGGCAGCATCAGCCGCATCGGCAACGGATCCTGCAACGATTTGAGAAGTTGTTTGTTCGCCGGGACGTTCGGCGCCACCAGCGTCATCGGCAACCAGTCGTGCAATGGAAGCTACGCCTGTGAGAATGCTGGCTTCTCTGGCACCAACAGCCCCAGCGTGATCGGCAACCGTTCCTGCAACGGTGCGGCCGACCTCAGCGACCCCGACTTCCCTGTCGGCATTTGCGACAGCAACGTCGGGACGATTGGGAACAACAAGAACAACACTCCGTAACGGGTCCCTTGATCCGCTTGCCGCGCGGCGCAACTTTCCGCGCACCGACCCCGCCGCGATGGCGGGGTTTTCACATCCGGCGCGCGGCGACGCCGAGACTGCGGCACCGGCGCGTCGCGCCGCGGTGCGTCTGGCCCCGGTCGACTCTGCCTAATCCGTCCGCATCGGTTGCGGCTTACCGCGAACGCGCCCGGCGCGGGTGCGCTCGAATTCTGCGATCACCTGCGCGCCCAGCAGCAGCACCATCGCCGCGATCTCCAGGCTGAGCAGCACCACGATCGCCGTGGTGAGCGACCCGTAGACGATCTTGACCTGCGACATCGTCGAGAAGTACCACACCAGCGTGTGGCGGGTGACTTCCCACAGCAGCGCGGCAGTGACGCCGCCGACGAGCGCGTGGCGCCACGACGGGCGCCCCACCGGCATCACCATGTAGATCGACGTCAGCACGATGATCTCGCCGGCCACGCCGATGAGATAGAGCAGCAGCCGCGACAGCCCGCCCAGCGACCGGGTGCGGCCGAGGATCTCGACGCTCTCCTGGCCCATCGCCTGCAGCGCTCCGGACACGAAAGTCACGATCAGCGAGCCCAGCGCGAGGAAGAATATCCAGATGAACGGGATCAGCAGCGACACCAGCAGCGACCGCCGCCGGATCGCGACGCGGTGGTAGAAGATGACCGACATCGCGTTCTCGAGCACCGAGAAGGCGAGCGAGCTGAAGAACAGCAGCGTGCCGACCAGCACCCAGCCGACGACGTGGCGATGCTCGAGGAAGAGCGCGAGCTCGCCCATGATCGCCTCCGCCTGCCCGGGCACGATCCACTCGAGGTAGTGGCCGAGCGTGGACCGCAGCGCCGATTCCTCGACGAAGTTGGCCGTCACGATCAGGATCAGGATCAGCAGCGGCAGCATCGACAGCAGCGTGTTGTACGCGACCGCGCCGGCGAGCAGGTAGCCCTGGTTGGCGCGGAAGCTGCGCAGCACCCGCATCGCGAACGCGCCGGGCCGCTTCAGGACGGACGATGCAGGGTTGCGGATTCCGGACATTAGCCGACGTAGCGTCGCAGTCGAGAGAGCCAATCGATGTGCCGGCGCCGGGTACACCCAAAGATTCTGGCCCCCGCGAGCGATGACGTCGGCCCGGCCCGGTCGGGGTCGCGCGACCACCCCGGCAGCTGCGCCCCCAAGCCGACAAGCAGTGAAGCGTGCGCCCGCTGACCTCGTTCGGCAAGTCCGGCCGGATGGCCCGAGGCGGCCGGGCATCTTGCTCCGAACGTGAATCACCGTCGGCTGCCGCTCCTCGCAGGGCTCCGCAATGCGGAGGGAGGTGTAGTCCCGGCCAAAGGCCGATTGCGGCGGCCGAGCGGGATTGTCCCCCGCGGGCAAGGATCTGCCATTCGAGGGCGGCGGCTAGTGGTGGCCCCGCCACTGACGTAGCATAGGCATCCTGCGCGAGTCGTCTCTGGGGTCCTTGGCATGCACGACCCATCCGTAGTCAAGACCTTACTCTTTACCGACATCGAGGGGAGCACTCGGCTGTGGGCGCAGGAGCCCATGCGGATGCAGCCTGCGCTGGCGCGACACGACGCGATTCTGCGCGAGGCAGTCGAATCCAACCATGGGGCGATCGTGAAGACCACGGGGGATGGCATCTTCGCCACCTTCGACGATCCGCTCGATGGGCTGTATGCGACCGTGTCGATCCAACGTGCGCTGGCCGATCCCGCAGCGACCGCTGGCATTCCGCTGCGGGTACGTTGTGCGCTTCATGTTGGCGTTGTCGAGCGCCGCGACGCCGATTACTTCGGCACGGCGGTCAACCAAACCGCGCGCATCATGGGCGCCGCGCACGGAGGTCAAGTGCTCGTATCGCAAAGTGCCGCCGATCTCCTGGCCGACCGCCTGCCGGCCGGTCTCGCGCTTCGCGACCTCGGGTCGATCCGATTGCGGGATCTGGCCACCCCCGCCCGCGTCTTCCAGTTGCTGCAGCCCGATCTGCGACAGGACTTTCCCGCCCTGCGTTCGCTCGAGGCAACGCCGAACAATCTGCCGCAGCAGATGACGTCATTCGTTGGCCGTGAACGTGAGCTTGCCGAGGCTCGGGCGCTCCTTGGCCGCACCCGTCTCGTGACGCTTGTCGGGCCGGGGGGCATTGGCAAGACCCGGCTGTCATTGCAGATCGCCGCCGACGTTCTCGATACCTTTCCGGACGGCGTCTGGTTCATCGAGCTCGCATCGATTGTCGATCCCGGGCTGGTGCCGAAGGCCATCGCGCAGGTGTTGGGCCTGCAGGAGGACGCCAGCACACCCGTCGTTCAAGCCTTGTGCGCGTACGTCGCCTCGCGCCGACTGCTCCTGGTCCTCGACAATTGCGAACACCTGGTGGAGCCCTGCGCAGACCTCGTGGCTGCATTACTGCGAACCGCACCGGATGTTCGCGTGCTGGCGAGCAGCCGCGAGGCGCTCAACGTGTCGGGCGAGCAGACCTATCCGCTGCCGCCTCTGGCGCTGCCTGATCCGGGGTCGTCCGCCGTTGATGCCGCGCGCTCCGACGCTGGCCAGCTTTTCATCGAAAGAGCTCGGTTGCGACAGCCCGCGTTCGCATTGAGCGAGGGGAATGTGAAGGTTGTCGCGCAGATCTGCGCGCGACTCGACGGAATTCCGCTCGCGCTCGAACTCGCTGCAGCGCGCGTTGGCGTGCTGACCGTGGAAACGATCGCCGAGCGCCTGCACGACCGGTTTCGGCTGCTGACGGGCGGAAGCCGGACCGCGTTGCCGCGCCAGCAGACGCTTCGCGCATTGATCGATTGGAGCTACGACTTGCTCGGCGCCGCCGAGAAGACCTTGTTCGCCCGGCTTTCGGTGTTCGCAGGAGGCTGGATTTTGCCAGCCGCGGAGGCCGTTTGCACGGACGACGATCTCGCGCCGGAGGACGTGCTCGATCTGTTGACGGGTCTCGCCAACAAGTCGCTGGTCGTGCCTGACGGCAACGGCGCGCGGTACCGCATGCTGGAAACGATCCGTGACTACGCACGCGATCGCCTGCAGGAGCGGGGGGAAAGCGTCGCGGTCCGCGTGCGCCACTGCAACTACTTCGTCAAGTTCGCCGAGGACGCCGAGCCCCACCTCGAGGGCGGTGCGGATCAGCCCGCGTGGCTCGAGCGATTGGACGTCGAACACGACGACCTGCGCGCCGCGCTCGGCTGGAGCCTCGAAGAGCCTGAAGGTGCCGAAGGCGATCTGCGCCTCACCGGAGCGCTCTACCGTTTCTGGGCGCATCGGGGCCACGCCCACGAGGGACTGCAGTGGTGCGAGGCTGCGCTCACGCGCGCCGCCGGACGGCCATGCACGCTCGCCCGCCTCAAGGCGCTGCACGCTTCGGGCACGCTTGCCTGGCGGCTCGGCGACATTACCGGTGCCCGGACGTTGTTGGAGCAGGCACTCGCGATGAGCCGTGAGCTGGGCGACCGTTCGCGCGAAGGGCGCGTACTCAACAATCTGGGAGGAGTTGCGATCCACCAGGCGGACGAAGCCGCAGCGCAAGCGTTCATGGAGCAGGCAGTAGTGATTCACCGCGCAACGGGCAACTCGGCATTGGAAGCGCGCGTGCTCAACAACGTCGCGGCGCTGGCAATCAGCCGCGGTCGTTTCGCGGAGTCCGAAGCCCCGTTGGAGCGCGCCCTTGCATTGAGCCGCGAACTTCAAAATCCAATGGAGGAAGCGACTGCGATGAGCCACCTGGGCTACCTTGCCATGCGACGCGGCGACCTTGTGCGGGCGCAGGCATTGCACGAGCAGGCGCTGGCGACCGCAAGGGCATTCGGCGTGCGCGAGTTCGAGCTGGAGGAAATGCGTCACCTGGGCGAGACCGTCCTTGCCCAAGGCGACGTGACGGCTGCGCGCATGCATTTCCGCGACGCCCTTGTGGCCAGCAGGGACATAGGCAACCAGCACGAAATCGCCCTCTGCCTCGAAGCACTGACGATGCTGATGGTGGAAGCAAAGGCGCACGAGATCGCAGCCCGACTCTGCGGGACTGCGGACGCGATGCGAACCGCAATCGCGACTCCGCGCGCGTACAGCGAGCGGGAGATGTATGACGGGACCATCGCGCACTGCCAGCAGGCTTTGGGAGAGGCCGCCACCTTGGCCGCGGTCGTTGCCGGACGCGCGTCGTCCTCCGATGATGCAATCGCGCTGGCGATCGCGTGGATCGACGAGCCGCTTGCCTGAATGCCCCGCGCGGGAATTCGATTCGAGCTATCGCGGGTCCGGGGCCTTCGCTTTGGCCCGGTAGGCCTCCGGCGAACGCCGGTAGGCCTCGGCGCAGCGCTCGGAACAGAACCAGGGTCCCGTCGGCGAGCTTCTGCGGTACGCCGCATAGGGCGCGTGCATCTTGCACACCGGATCGATCCAGGCAGGATCGAAGGCCGGCGCCAGCTCGACGGCGTACAGCGGCACGTCGTCCGCGATCGATCGCAGCGCCACCTTCCCGAGGTCCTGGACGGCGATTCCCGACGCCGCGGCGGCGTCGGCGACCGGCCGGGTCGCCAGCACCTGCCCCGCCGACGCCAGCGCGGCGACGCGAGCCGCGACGTTGACGGTCGAGCCGAAGAGGTCGTTCGCCCGGCGCAGCACCGGGCCGTGGTTGAGCCCGGTCCGGGTCAGCGGAATCGACGGCTCGGCGCGGCACGCCGGAAGCAGGCGTCCCAGCATCTGCAGGGCGGTCTCCGGATCGGGGAACCCGAACATCGCCTCGTCGCCGATCCACTTGATCGGCGGCCCGAGCCCGCCCAGGGCCTGGCGCACCAGCGCCTCGAAGCGCCCGAGCACCGCGATGGCCGACGCATCGCCGTAGACGTCCGTTATCGCGCTGAAGCCCGCGAGGTCGACGAACGCGACGGTCGCGACCGCGGACTCGAAGCCGTCGGCATGGCTGGCGCTTGCACTCATGGCCGATTGTGGTTGGCCGGGGGGTGAGGGTCAAGCGGCAGGTTTCGGCGTTCGCCGCGCGGCCAGGCCCCGTCCGCGTTGCAGATTCTCCATTGCGGCCGTTCGTTGACGAAGGCGAGGACCACCCGCATCAGCTGATCGACAGGATCGGACCGGGACCATGGAAGACGCGCCGAGCGCGGCAACCGATGTAGTTCAGTCAGGGGGCTTTGGCGGACGACCGACCATCGTTCGGCAGTGGATCGAGCTCGCCGATGTCGACGAACACGCCGAGTGCATATCCTGCTGGATCGTATGCCACTGCGAGTAGGGCCATCCGAGGCGCCTCCAGGTTACGCCCCTGGCTCGTTTCATACGCCACGAAGCCTTCCCACACACCAGCCGTTGCGATGTTCAAGACCACATGGCCTGCAGCTACCGCCGCGCTCGATGCGACGCCGGCGTCGTAGCGATCAGCGCACACGTGCGTCGCTTGCCGTCGTTCATTGGCGCAGCCGCACGGATCCTGGCCTGGACGGTCGACCGGGCCATGCCCGGCTTGGTTCGCAATGTCGAGGCCTGGCTTGCCGCTCAGGGCGCCGGCGACTGAACAGGACTCGATCAGGCAGATCGGCATGATTGTGACTGCCATGGCAATCGCGCGTAGAACCCGCAACCCGCGCCAAGCCTTCACCCGATCCGTGGCAATTCTCACGCTGCCCCTCGAGTGAATTGATTGCGGATGAGCCCGCACACCTGCTCGGCCAAACCGACGTCGGTCATGCCGCCGTCGCCGCCTGCGCCCTCGCCGCGCAAGACCGTGAACGACTCGCTCCCGCCGCGAACGCGTTGGATCACCACTCGGGGCGGGGCACAATCGACCCGCACGATCTCATCACGGCCAATGCGGTAGGGAACCTCGACCCCTGAGGTCCCGACGCGCTCATGGAACACGACACCGTCGGCAGACACGACGAGCCTGCCGGCGACACCTTGCGCCGGTGGTCGGCGCTCACTGGGCACTGATCGCCACTCCGGGTGCCATAGCCCGGGACCCTCGAAAAGCGGCACCAGCGCAGCGCCGGGCGCAGCAAGATCCGGCAGCACTGCCGCGTCAGTCCCGGGCTTGGGACCGGCCGCAGGCGTCACCTCAGTCGTTCCGCGGGTCGACCCGGTGAAGGAGTCAAGGTCGCCTTCGAGCGGCAAACCCTCCTCGAATTTCCAGCGGTTGAACCGCTGCACCTTCGCGACCTTGTGGTCCAACGTGAATTCGATCGCCAGCGCGTTGCGATCCTCGATCGGGATCGCGTATCCCACGGTGTAGCCGCCGATCAGCACTGCTGCGTGGGTTTCGTCCCAGCGATAGATGAAGTAGCGGTCGCTGTTTAAGCGCTCGTGGGGGTCGCCGACGAGCAGAAGCACCTCGAAACGCGTCATGTCCGGCTTGATCGAGTCGATGGTAACGCGTTCGATCATGCCTACGCCCATTGGCGGGGTCGGCACGACGATGCAGCCGGCGGTGGCTAGCGCGCACAATGCAGGTGCGAAAACGCGCGCGAGTCGATGGTTGGACATCGCCGATTCACCGGATGCGAACCAAACCGCGTCGCTCGAGACGTCCCTGAGCGTCGAAGGCCAGAACGACGCAATAGACACCCCAGGTGTTGCTGCCCTGGGCGATCGTTTCGAAACGGCCGTCCCGTTCGTGGACGTGCCACGTCGCGATGCGCCCGTTCTCGTAGATGTTGGCGGGCGGACCCAGACGTGCCTCGATGTCCGACCGACTGACAACTTGGGGTAGCAGGAAACCCAGGCGATCCCCGATTTCCGACTCCCTGACCGGGGCGCGCGTTGAACAGGCCGCGACCGCACCCGCCAGGACAAGCGCGGTCCAAACGGCAAACCACCTCATCGCCCTCTCCACAGCTGCGTCTTTTGACGCTAGGCCGGTTGCCTGGCTGATGTCTTGACGTCTGTCAACAATCAGCTCCCGCGGGAGCCCAGGACCGCAAGTTGGCGCAGTCGTTGCCTGCGCCCGCTGCATGTACAGCCTCGACCCGGTGTGTACTGCTCCGAGGTTGCGTTGATCTGCGTCAATGCTTCGTGACGCGACCGCGCGCGAAATAGATTTGGAGTGATTCTGGTTGGGCCGTTCGTCGCCCGATCGCGGGTGTTCCGGTGCGGAAAGGATTCCTTATGCGCGCCCTGTCCCGTTTCCTGATAGTCACGTTCTGCGCGTTCGTTTCTGCCCCCGTGGATGCCACTGCGCAATGGGTGCAGGCGTACGGTGGCGAAGGCGTCTCTTCTTTCTATTCAATTCAGCAAACCGCCGACGGTGGTTACGTTGCCGCAGGCGAGACGGGCCTCGGGGGAGGCTTTGCCAACGCCTGGGTGGTGAAGGTGGACGCGGGTGCCAACATTGTCTGGCAGAAGATCTTCGGTGGCCCCGGCGACGAATATGCGTGGTCTGTGCACCCAACGGTCGATGGCGGCTACATCGTGGCGGGGGAAACGGACTCGGTCGGCGCCGGACAGCGGGAAGCGTGGTTGATGAAACTCGACGCCAGCGGCACCCCCATTTGGCAAGAAACCTTTGGCGGCCGGGATTTTGAAGCACTCCTGTCCGTGCAACCGACCCCTGACGGCGGCTACCTCGCCGTCGGTCGAATGAATCCGTTTGGCGCCGGAAGCACTGACGCCTGGTTGCTGAAGCTGGACGCTAGCGGCCGCGGCGCCTGGCAGCGGACGATCGGCGAAAGGGAGGAGACGCGGCCAGCTCGGTGTCTCCAACCTCAGACGGCGGCTACATCGTAGCGGGCGAGACGAATTCGTACGGTTGGGGCGGGGCCGATGCCTGGGTGCTGAAACTGGATGCCAATGGCAGCATCCTCTGGCAGAGCGCGTATGGGGGCGCTCGCGATGAGTATGCCAACTCCGTGCAATCGACCGCCGACGGGGGCTACATCGTGGCGGGCTATACCTCGACTTTCGGCGCAGGCGGGAGTGACGCGTGGGTGCTGAAGCTCGATGGCAGCGGGAACGTCGTCTGGCAAAAGACCTACGGGGGCGCTGGAAACGAGGCGGCGCTGTCCATCGCTCCGATTGCCGGTGGGGGCTACGTCCTCGCGGGATACACGAGCTCGTTCGGGGCAGCCGGTGGCGACGCCTGGGTTTTGAGGCTCGACGCGACCGGCAACGTCATCTGGCAAAGGACCTATGGCGGCGCATCCGAAGACCGTGCCTACAGCGTACGCCCAACGGCCGATGGCGGTTACATCGTCGCGGGCACGACCTATTCACTCGGTGGCGTGAACGCCTGGCTACTCAAGCTTGACGCGGATGGGTTCGTCGGGGGATGCGCCCTCGTGGGGACGTCGAATGCCGCCGCAGCGGAGAGCATCGCCCTTCGGGTCAACGGAGCGGTGACCGTTCTGGCATCCAGCACGGTTCCGGCAAGCATCCTGGCAACCCCCATCGACGTCACCGCTGAGTCCCGACAGGTCTGCGGTTCCGGGAGCCAGGTCCCGGTTGTCGAGTTCTACCACGCATCGTTTGACCACTACTTCATCACCTGGATGCCGGGCGAGATCGCGAAGCTCGACGCCGGTGTCGAGATCAAAGGCTGGGCTCGCACGGGCTACTCGTTCAAGACCTACACGACGGCGCAGGCCGGGACGTCGCCGGTGTGCCGCTACTACATCCCGCCGGCGCTGGGCGACTCGCACTTCTTCGGCCGCGGCACGGTGGAATGCAACGAGACGGGTCGGAAGAACCCGAGCTTCGTGCTCGAGGAGCCGGGCTTCATGCAGATGTTCCTGCCGATGGGGGGCGTGTGTCCGGCGGGCACAGTGCAGGTGTACCGCGTGTTCAGCAACCGGCCGGACGCCAATCACCGGTACATGGCCGACAAGGCAGTGCGCGACCAGATGGTGGCCAAGGGCTGGCTCGCGGAGGGGGACGGGCCGGATCTGGTGGTCATGTGCGCGCCGAATTAGCTGCTCTCGCGTAGGCGGCACACATTGATTTCGACACCCTGTCCGCGATCGGGCCACCCACGACGAACCAGCTTCTGATGCCCGCGCTCCTGTCGGCGTCAAGTTTTCCCATCCGCGCGCTTCCGTGTCGGGACGCCCCTCCGCACCCTTTGGTCCGTTGGGGTGGCGCTGCATGTGACGGAAATCCGCAATCAGCCCCAGAGATGGTTAGCGAGTCGTCACCGACCAAAGAATGGGGAATCCCATGAACTGGAACACCCTTCGCCTCATCGCTTTCGCGTGCATCGCCGCGTCCAGCGGCGTCGCGTACACCGCGCCGTTCGCCTACATACCGGACTCGACGTTCGACGTCGTTGCCGTCATCGACACGGCGACCAACACCGTCGTTGCGCGGGTCGGCGTGGGACGAAGCCCCACGGGTGCCGCCGTCGCTCCATCCGCAACCCGGGTCTACGTGACCAACACGCTGTCGAACACCGTCTCCGTGATCGACGCTGCGACCAATGCGGTGGCGGCGACGATTCCCGTCGGCGCCTTTCCGCAGGGCGTGGCCGTGAATCCCGCGGGCACGCGCGCCTACGTGGGCAATGCGGGCGACTCGACGCTGTCGGTCATCGACACGAGCACGAATGCGGTGACCGCGACGATTCCGGTCGGGGCCGCCGGCGTCCGCGGCATCGTGGTCAGCCCTGCCGGCACCCGCGTCTACGTCGCCGCCGCCAACGCGAACAAGGTTGTCGTCGTCGATGCCACGAGCAACTCGGTCGCAGCATTCATCGATGTCGGCCTCGAGCCCTTCGGAATCGCCATTAACCTGCCTGGAACACGAGTGTATGTCGCGAACTTCAGGTCAAACGACATCTCCGTGATCGATGCAGCGACCAATGCCGTCACGACGACGATCCCCGCGGGTGTGAGCGCAGTCACCAATCAGGTGTCGAACCCGGTCGGCGTCGCACTGAATCCCCTCGGTTCCCGGCTCTACGTGACGAACACGAACGGGCGGGATGTTTCCGTAGTCGACACGGGATCGAATGGGATCGTGGCGAGGGTTCCGGTGGGCAACGCACCTTCTGGCCTGGCGGTCACTCCATCTGGAGAGCGGGTCTACGTCGCCAATTCGTTTTCCGGTGACGTTTCCGTGATCAATGCTTCCGTCAATACAGTGGTGGCCACCGTGAGTGTCGGCGGTCAGCTGGGTGCCATGGGGCAGTTCATCGTTCCTGCGGCGCCTCCCCTGGCCCAGGCACAGAGCGAGATTCCCGCACTTTCCAATGCGATGCTGTTCACCCTTGGCTTGGCCCTCGCGGCTGCGGCGGCGTTGGCCCTTGGCCCGCTTCTCAAGCATGCGTAGGACCGCAGTGGGTGCAGTATCGATCGTTGCGGAAACTACGTGGACGCAAGATGTGCTCCCCGGACCGGTCCGGCGCCCCGCGATATTTACGCAGTAGTCACATCGCGTCGTGAACGGCGCGCGGCTGCGCACCCCGCCCCCGACGCGCCCCGGCGCGTCCGGGACCTGCACCCGCGACGAGGCGCGCGCGGCTGGCCTAATGCAGCAACCGGGGGTCGACCTGGGGAACAGGTGCCGGCCCCTCCCGGCTCCGGTCCTGTTCGTCGCTGCCGTCTTCGGCGTTCTCTTCCGGGTATTCGTCGCCTTCTTCACCTTCCCACGAGTAGCGCACCGGCGGCGGGTTGTCCCAGTGCCGCAGCGCGATGGCGAAGAGCACGCCGATCAGCGCCGCGGCCAGGTGCGTTTCCCAGGACATGCCCGGCTTGATGGGCAGGATGCCCCACGCCATGGCGCCGTACATGAAGGCGACCAGCATCGAGCCGGCCACGGCGCGCCGGTCGCGGCGGATGAGGCCGGCCACGAAGACGAAGCTGACCAGGCCGTAGATGATGCCGCTGGCGCCAAGGTGATTGCCGTCACGCGCGAATAGCCAGACGAGAACGCCGGGCCCGAGGTAGACGGCCGGCAGCACGCGAAACGCCGACCGCGGATAAAGATGAAAGATTGCGGTGCCGAGGACGACCAGCGGCAGCGAATTGGCGAGCAGATGATCGAAGTCGGCGTGCAGCAGCGGTGCCGCCAGGATTCCCGGCAGCCCGATCCACTCCCGCGGCCGGATGCCGAAGCGCTGGAGGTCGAGCCCCCACCCCAGCAGCGGAATCAGCCAGAGCAGCGCGACGAAGCCCAGCGAAATCAGCGCCGCCAGCCGGAAGTTGGCGCGCGCGCGGGCGGAACCGGCGACATCGGGGTCGGGCGAGTGGAGCTGCATCGCGTCTGGAACGTAGGGCCGATGGTGCGGAAATCAATGACCCGCATGCAGCGTGCGGCGCGCGGTCGGCGACTGCCTCCGCGCCGCGCGCCGTCAGAGCAGCGTCGAGTAGCCGCCGTCCAGCGGAATCGCGGTTCCGGTCAGGAAGTCGGACTCCGCGCTGGCCAGGAACACCGCGATTCCCCCGAAGTCGTCGATGCGGCCCCAGCGTCCGGCCGGCGTTCCGGCGAGCACGCGCTCATCGAGGCCCGGGATCTCCTTCCTCCCTCGGCGCGTGAGATCGGTGTCGACCCAGCCCGGCAGCACCGCGTTGACCTGGATGTTGTCCGGCGCCCAGGTCACGGCCAGCGACTTCGTCAGCTGCACGACACCGCCCTTGCTCGCGCCGTACACGGGGCCGAACGACGCGCCGAAGATCGACAGCATCGATCCGACGTTGATGATCTTGCCGGCGCCCGCGTGCTTCATGTGGGGGTAGGCGCCGCGCGAGCACAGGAAGGCGCTCGTCAGGTTGGTGTCGATCACGCGCCGCCACTCGTCGAGCGAGAGGTCCTGCGCCGGCTTGCGGATGTTGATCCCCGCGTTGTTGACCAGGATGTCGAGCCGGCCGCGCCACGCGACCGCCTCGCCGATCATCGCGTCGACGGATTGCTCGTCGGTCACGTCCACGCCTACGGCGATCGCTTCGACACCGAGTGCCTCGAGCTCGCGGACCGCCGCGCCCGACTTCTCCGCATTGCGCGCCGCGACGACGACGCCGGCACCGGCACGCGCGAGTCCGCGGGCCATGCCCAGGCCGATGCCGCCATTGCCGCCGGTGACGACGGCGATGCGGCCGTGCAGGTCGAACGGGCTGTTCATCGCTTGCGCTCCCTGGGGGCATTGGCCCGGATCCTGCGGTGAAGATCGATGCCGGAACCACCGGCAGGTCGCGGCTCGGCCCGGATGACGTCCTTTCAGTGGCGGCGTCGCGCGGGACGCAATGCAGAATACGCATGCGACGGCTTGCGATCAAGGCGCGCGCGGCGCGTCCGCGGACCCGGTTCCCGGTCCGTCCGCGAGCTACTGGCCGCCGGTTCTGCGCTGCATCTGCCGCCAAGGTGCACGCGCGCCCGATTCGGTCGGATTGAACAGCGCCTGGCCCACACGAAGCCCTGTTCCCTCACGGTGCGTCCGATGCTGGGCGCGGCTGCCGGATAGTGCTACCGTAAGCGCCTCTTCGAAGCGCAAGGAATCGAGATGACGACAGCGGTGCCGACGAGGCCGAACGAGAACCGAAACTGCTTGAACGCTGCGAGGGGGATTCTCCTCGCAGCGACCCTCCTCCTGGCGGCGCCGGGCGCCATGGCGCAGGCAAACGACGCCAAGGCGATGCTCAAGGCCATGTCGGACTACGTGGGTCGCCAGAAGACCATCGAGCTCACTTTCGACAGCGACATCGAAGTCATTACGCCGCAATTGGAGAAGATCCAGTTCACCAACTCCGGCGGGGCGCTGCTGAGCCGGCCGGACAAGCTGCGCGCGCATCGGGTGGGCGGGTATGCCGACGTGACGATGGTCTTCGATGGCAAGACGGTGAGCATCGTCGGCAAGCACCTCAACGGCTACGCGCAATTCGACGCACCGGGCGGCGTGGACCAGTTGTTCGAGGCGCTGCGGGCGGGCCATGGGGTCGCGTTGCCGTTCGCGGACCTTCTGCTGACGAATTCCTACGACACCCTCGTCGCTGGCGTGATGGAGGCCAAGCACATCGGCCGTGGTGTCATCGATGGTCGGGAATGCGAGCATCTCGCCTTCCGCAATTTCGACACCGACTGGCAACTGTGGATCGAGGTCGGCGCGCGCCCGATTCCGCGCAAGATGGTGATCACCAGCAAGACGCTGAACAGCGCCCCCCAGTACACGCTTCGCGTCAGGACCTGGGACACGGACGTCAGGCCGCCACCCGATGCGTTCGTGTTCGTGCCCCCCGCCAATGCGCAGCGGCTGCGCCCGGACGCCCTGATCGGGCTCGACGAGCTGCCGCCGGAAGCCCCCACTGGAGACAGGAAATGACGAACGCCGCCCGCAGAATCCTGCTCGTGGCCGTACTGGCTGCAGGCTGGCTGGGTTACGGCGAACGGGGCCCGGTCGTCACCGCGAGCGCCGTCGTCGGGGCGCCTGCGACGCCGGTCAGCTATGCCGGGGTGGCCCGACGTTCCACCGTTGGCGTCGGGGCGCCTGGCGTGGGCGTCGCGCCCGGCGTCGGCGTGGGAGCACCTGGCGTCGGCGTTGCGCCGGGCGTCGGCGTGGGTGCGCCCGGGGTGGGCGTCGCACCCGGGGTCGGTGCGCCGGGAGTTGGGGTGGGCGCGCCGGGACCCGGCGTCGCGCCGGCGAATCGAGGCGGTCCCGTCAACCGGGTCGGGGTGCGTTGAGCGTGCCGGCAGCCAGCCGGTCCCGCCGGGATCGGCTGCCTGCCGCATGCACGCCCCGTCGCGGCTGTCTCTGCGTTCACCCGCACGTTCGGACGAACCGACGCGCCTTCATTCGGCGGAGGTAAGTGTCGTTTGCCGCGTCGACCTTGCAATGTCCAATCCGCGCCGACCGGTCGTTGCGGTGAGTCGGATTGCGACGACCGCCGGCGGTCGATCCCATGACGCGGTGACGGATCGGGGTGCTACGCGATGAACTCGACTTCGACCGACGCGGGGCCCGGCCGCGAGACCCACGTCTTCAAGGTGGTCGATGGTTGCGCGATTCGTGCCGACGTCTTCGGCGCAGCCCCCGGCGAGGCGAAGCCCGGCGTGGTCTGGATCCACGGCGGCGGCCTCATCTTCGGATCGAGGACCGCGCCGCGTGCAACGTTTCTGCGAGCGTTGCTGCAGGCCGGGTGCGTGGTCGTGTCGATCGATCACCGCCTCGCCCCGGAGACCAGGCTGCCGGACATCGTCGACGACGTTCGCGACGCGTGGCGGTGGTTGCGGGAACGAGGCCCGACGTTGCTCGGCGTCGACCCCGCGCGGCTGGGAATGGCCGGTGGGTCGTCCGGCGGCTACCTGACGCTGATGAGCGGGTTCTGCGTGGACCCGCGCCCGCGCGCACTGGCGTCTTTCTGGGGATTCGGCGACATCACGACGCCGTGGGAGGCCGAGCCCAGTCCGTACTATCGTGACGGGTGGCCTGCCATCTCGAGGGAGAGAGCGCTCGAATCGGTGGGCGCGTCCGCGATCTCGGAGCAGCCGGCAGACGTCGACCGGGGGTACTTCTACGTCTACTGCCGGCAGCAGGGGCGGTGGCCGATCGAAGTCGCCGGTCACGACCCGCGAAACGATCCGCGGTGGTTCGACGCCTACTGCCCGATCCGCAACGTCACCGCGAGCTACCCGCCGACGATCCTCGTGCACGGCACCGCGGACCGCGATGTTCCCTGCGAGGAATCGAGGAACATGGCCGCATGCCTGGCCGCGGCCGGCGTCGAGCACGAACTGGTGATCATGGAAGGCGCAGGGCACGGCCTCGCCGGCGCGAACGCGGCGGAAGCGGAATCCGCCGAGACGCGGGCGGCGGCGTTTCTGCGGGCGCGCCTGGGCTGATCGTCGTGGCCGACCGCCTGCCTCCTACTTGACGCCGTACTCCCGGACCGTATCCCACGCCACCTGCTGCAGGTGGGCGGCGACGTCGGCAGGCAGTCCGGCCGTGTACGCGTTGCCGACGGGCGACTTGCCGAGGAGCGAGGCGTACACCGTGCACGCGGCGAGGTAGGTGCCGGCGAGGCTGGGGTGCCGCTTGTCGGCCACGTAAAGCTCGAGGTCCGGCTTGCGCGCCACCGACTTCGCGAACGCGAGTCCGGCGGGCACCACCTGCGCCCCGTTGGCCTTGCCCGCGATCGTGTACTGCTCGGCGAGCTGGGCCGTCATCTCGGGCTTGTCCTTGTAGGCCCAGGACATGAACAGGATGGGGCGCGCGCCGTTGGCCCGGATCGTGTCGGCATGCTTCTTCGCGTACTCGTGGAAGACGGACTTGAGCTGCGGGTGGATCGGACACTGGCTGCAGTCCATGATCATGACGGCGTCGAACTGCGGGCCGGGCGGGTTGAACTTGATCTCGTTGTCCCCGACGAACGAGTACCTGCCGATGCGGTCCGGGCCGAGGTAGCTGGCGACGTCGTGCCAGTCGATGCCGGAGCCGCTTATGGTCACCGACACGCCCCGGTGCGTGATCGACGGGTCGCCGCGCACGAGCAGGGCAACGTGCCCGTGCATGCTGTTGTTGTAGTAGAAGAAGCTGTTGCCGACCCACAGCATCGACTTCGGCGGGCCGCTCTGCGCCGTCGGCGCGGCGGACGGATTCGGCACCGGGGTCGCACAGCCGGCGAGCGCCAGCACGACGAGAAACGGTCCGAGGGCACGGTGAAGGCGGATCTTCATGGTTTTGTTCTCCAGCGGCCGGATCGGGTGCCGGCACCCCTCGAGGATAGCGAATGGCGGACGTCTGCGGGGACGTATGCCGGTTCGGTTGCGCACGCGGCACTTTCCGGCGCTGCGCTTTGACCTTGGCTGACGCGAATCGCTTCGGGGCTGCCGGTGGCGGGACCGCGGACTTTCGCTGTTGCGGTCGCCGCAGCCCTACGGTCGACGGAGCCAATGAACAAGGCCCGCACGCGGCGGGCCTTGGAATTTGGTGGCGACTCAGGGACTCGAACCCCGGACCAAAGGATTATGATTCCTCTGCTCTAACCAGCTGAGCTAAGTCGCCAGAGCCGGTAATTCTCGCAGAATCCGCGGGTTGCGTCAAAGGCGCACAGGGCGTCCGGGGCCACGGGTCCCGGGGACTGTCTCCGCCGCTCGCACGCCGCCGGTCTGCGACCCGTCCGCCGCCCGCCCGGCCTACGCTCCCCGTTTTCCGCCCGCCCGCCGCCAGTCGCCCGCCGCCGGCTTTCGGCGCCGGGCGCCTCCCGCTCGTCGGTGTCTCCACCGGTTCATCCCGCGTTTCGCGGGGTTCGTCGCGAAGCCGTTGAGGGCCGCGCAGTGCCTGCCTACAGTTCGCTCCATGGACGACGGCCTGGTGAATCCGGAACCGCCGCCCGCCGCATCAAACGGGACACAAGGAGCAGATCATGACGACGATGAACACCGCGACGACGAAGCAACGGCTGGCGATCGGCCTGATGGCGATCGTCGTCTCCCTCGGCGGGCTCGACCTCTTCGTGCAGTCGTTCGAGCGCGGCGACGCCGACGCGCTGGCGCAGCGGCAGATGGTGCTGGCCGACAAGGCCGAGCGCGCCCGCGAGTACCGACAACTTCACGAGGGCAGGCTGCAGGTCGCGACGACGACCGGCATCGCCGTGCCCGGCGCGATGGCCAACTGACGGACGAACGACACGCTCCCGACGGGCCGCGCTGCGGTCCGACCCCCGGCCCCGCTTCGGCGGGGCTCTTTTTTTCTCAAAGCCCCGTCGCCCGCCTCACCGCGGCGAAGTACCAGCGGTACGGCAGCAACTGCAGCAGCTTGAGCTGGCGCGAGAACGCGCGCGGGAAGTGGATCTCGAAGTCGCCGCGCTCGAGGCCGGCGACGATCTCGCGCGCGGCTTCGGCGGCGCTGATCAGGTGCGGCATCTCGAAGTCGTTCTTCGCCGTCAGCGGCGTCTCGACGAACCCCGGGTTGATCAGGTAGACGCCGAGGCCCTTCGGCTGCAGGTCGAGGTAGAGCGTCTCGGTGAAGTTGATCAGCGCGGCCTTCGACGCGCCGTAGATCAGCGCCTTGGGCAGCCCGCCGTAGCCGGCGACGCTGGCGACGAGGCCGATCGCGCCGTGCCCCTGCGCCAGCAGCCCCGGCACCACCGCGGCAACGGTCGCGATCGGCGCGTTGAGGTTGGTCTGCAGCAGCGCGTTGGCGTCGGCCTCGTCCAGTTCCCACGCGCGGACCTCGCGGTGCGTGCCGGCGACGACGAGCACCAGGTCGCAGCCGCCCCAGCTTTCGCGCAGCGTCGCCCATGCCGCGCGCACCGCGGCGCCGTCGGTGAAGTCCAGCGGCACCGGCAGCGCGCGCGGGTGCCCGCCCGCGACGGCGGCGAGCTTGTCGGCGGACCGCGCCGACAGCGCCACCCGCGCGCCGGCGGCGAGCAGCGCTTTTGCCACTTCGGCGCCGATGCCGTACGACGCGCCGATGACCCAGACGCGGGCGTCGGCCCAGCGCGGCAGCGGCGGATTGAGCGGCTTCAGGAGCGGCATCGCGGGGAAGCGGCCTGCAGCGCGGAGGTGGAGGTCGTCGCGGGAGCGCGGCGCCAGGTCCGGTCCGCGGTGTTCATCGCTTGCGGAACGACAGCGTCACTTCGCCGACCCTGAAGCCGAACTTGGACATCGTCGTGCGGTTGAGCATCGTCTTCTCGTCGACCAGGTACATCCAGTCGTCCATGTCCATGTTCCAGGTCCGCCCGTCGACCGGCAGCGCCAGCACGTAGGTCCACGACAGCGCATTGCCGGCCGCGGTGCCGACGGCGGTGCCGACGACGTCGCCGGCGGTGCCGGTGTAGCGGTTGCCGTCCTTCGAGATCTTCCAGACGCGGTTTTCCTTCGTCCCGTCCGAGTACTCGAAGTGCTCGTCCAGCGTGCCCTGGTTGCCTTCCCAGCGGGCGTCGATGCGGACGGTGAAGCGCTTGACCACCTTGCCCGAGCGGTCCTGGAACATGCCCCAGCCGTCGACGGTGCCGTTGAAGTACTGCGCGAGGTCGAGCACGGGTTTCTCGGCCTGGTAGGTGGCGACGTCGAGGCTGGCGCAGCCGGCGAGGCCGGCCAGCGCCGCGACGGCGAAAGCGGTCTTGATCATCGCGAGGTCCTTTCCTGCGTGAACTTCGAATGGAACGCGTACAGCGCGGCGACGGCGCCGAGCTTCAGCACGCACGGCACCGCCGCATAGACGAACGCGAGCGACGACAGCGCGCCGGGCTCGCGCCCTCCCGGCGCGTAGCCGAGCGCGCCGAGCAGCGGCAGCGCGACGCCGGCGGCCAGCGCCAGGTTGAGCTTGGTGGCGAGCGTCCACAGGCCGAAGTAGGCGCCGGTCGGCCGCGCGCGGCCGTCGCGGTCGATCACGTCGGCAAGCAGCGACGGCGGCAGCGCGAGGTCGGCGCCCAGCGCCACGCCGGACAGCGCGCATATGATCGCGAACGCAACGTCGTCGCCCGGCCCGAGCCCCCACGCCCACACGAACGCGACGATCGCCGCGACCATGCCCAGCGCCCACGCGTGCACCTTGCCGTAGCGCGCGGACAGCCGGATCCACAGCGGCATGCCCGCCGCGCCGGCGACGAAGTACAGCGCCAGGAACAGCCCCTGCCGCGCTTCGGCCTGCAGCACGTCGGCGATGAAGAACAGCACCAGCGTCGCCGGAATGGCCGAGGCGATGCCGTTGGCCATGAACACGACCAGCAGCCGCCGGAACAGCGGATCGGCGAGTGGCAGCGCGATCCCGGCGCGCGTCGACGTCGTTTCGGGCGGCGGACGGGGCGCGACGGGCGCGCGGGTGACGGTGATGTACGCCGCGATGGCGGTGAACACCGCGAACGCGATCGCGAAGCGCGCGAGACCCGTCGCGGGGTCGGCGGCGGGGGCGAGCAGCGTCGGCGCCACGCTCGCCAACACCACGCCGAGCAGCGCGAGCCCCTCGCGGATCGCGGTGATGCGCGTGCGCTGCACCGGGTCGGGCGACAGTTCGGCGCCCCAGGCGTTGTGGTTGATCGTCGCCACCGAGAACGCGCCGTAGACGAGCGCCAGCGAGACGCCCAGCCACAGCAGCAGCGGCCCCTGCTCGCGCGGCAGCGGCGCGAACAGCGCGACCATGCCGAGCGCCAGCACCGGCGCGCTCCACGCGATCAGCGCGCGGCGCGACGGCGCGCGGTCGCTCCAGACGCCGAACAGCGGGTCGAGCACGCCGTCGGCGAGCCGCAGCACCAGCAGCAGCACGCCGAGCAGCGTGAGGTCGACACCGAGCGTGTCGCCGTAGAACTTGGGCAGGTGCACGTACAGCGGCAGCGCCGCCATCGCCAGCGGCATCGCGAACAGGCCGTACGCGGCGATGCCCGCGAGCCGCGGGGCCGACGCCGGCTTCGCGGCGGACCGATCGGAGCCCGCCGGCGCAACGGCAGACGACGATGCCGCCGCGCCGGCTGCCGCGCGCGGCGCCGGGTCGGCGGGGTGCGCGTCGCTCACCGGGCGGCGTCGCCGAGCAGCTTGCGGCGGAAATCGGCGCGCGACGTCTTCGGGTCGAGCCAGATGCCGAAGAACGCCTGCGCGAATTCGCGGTCGACGACGCTGCCGATCAGCTTGCCGTTGGCGAAGAACTGCACCAGCCCCGGCGGGGTGTGCACGCCGGTGATGCGATCGCCCTTGGCGACGTTCGGGAAGATGCGCTTCATCGCCTCGCCCCAGCGCGCCCTCTGCTCGGTGGTGCCGCGGCCCAGCTTCTCGATCTCGTCGGAACTGCGCTCGGCGATGCTCGCGCCTTCGAGACTGCGGTGGTAGTGCAGGTCGAGCGCGAAGGGCTGGTCGAGCGACCAGCCGGTGCCGGTGTTCCAGAACCAGCCGTCGTAGACCGACAGGCCGAAGAACCGCAGCTCTCCGCCGCCCTGCGCGCGCAGCTCGGGGGCGACCGAGCGGACCGACGCTGGCAGCGGCGGTGCCACGACGCTGGCGGCGGCGCCGGTCATCGTCGTGAACACCGCGGCCGCGATGAGCATCGCCGCGCGCCAGCCGGAGCGGCGCGTGGCGCGGCTTCGCGCGCGTGGCGCGGCAGGGTCGGCGGTGGCGTGGACGGCGTCAGCGCTGCCGGCGGCGGAGTCTTCGCGGCGCACGGGGCGGCTCTCAATTCGCCCGCAGCGTGTATTGCGCGACATCGGTGCTCCCGGAGTCGAAGCCGGCGGCGCAGTACGCGAGGTAGAACCGCCAGCAGCGGATGAAGCGCTCGTCGAAGCCCTGTGCCCGCACGGCGTCGCGGTGCGTGTCGAACGCGGCCAGCCAGCGCTTCAGGGTCTCGGCGTAGTCGGGGCCGAAGGCGATCCCGCGCTCGAGCGCGAGCCCGGCGGCGTCCGCATCGGCGAGGAATCGCGACGGCGAGGCCAGCATGCCGCCGGGGAATATATACTGCTGGATGAAGTCGGACTGCGTGCGGTAGCGCTCGAAGCGCTCGTCGGCGATGGTGATGGTCTGGATGCACGCGCGCCCGCCCGGCCGCAGCGACTCGCGGACGCGGCGGAAATACGCGGGCCACCACTTCTCGCCGACCGCCTCGAACATCTCGATCGACACGACGCCGTCGTAGACGCCGCGCTCGTCGCGGTAATCCTGGATCCGGAACTCCACGCGGTCGGAAAGCCCCAGCCGCGCCAGCCGCTCGCGCGCGTAGGCCGTCTGCGCGTCGGACAGCGACAGCCCGGTGACGCGATGACCAGCGCGCGCCGCGACCTCGGCGAAGCCGCCCCAGCCGCAGCCGATCTCGAGGACGTGCGATCCGGGGGGCAGCGCCAGCTCGGCCAGCATCCGCTCGTACTTCGCCCTCTGCGCGTCCTCGAACGCGATCGACGGGTCGCCGCCGAACAGCGCCGACGAGTACGTCATCGACGGGTCGAGCCACAGCCGGTAAAACGCGTTGCCGAGGTCGTAGTGCGCGACGATGTTCTTCTTCGCCTGCGCCTTGCTGTTGGCGTTGAGCCAGTGCTTGAGGCGGAACAGCGCCCGCTGCCAGAAGCCGCCGTAGAACGCGCGCTCCAGCGCCGCCTGGTTGCGGGCGAGCACGGTCAGCAGGCCGGTCAGGTCGGAAGTGTCCCAGCGGCCGTCCATGTAGGCCTCGGCGAAGGCAACGTCGCCGCCGGTCAGCACGTCGCGGGCGACGCGCCAGTCGTGCAGCTTCAGGTCGCTGCGGCCGCCGTGGTCCGCCCCGGGGCCGAACAGGTGCGTGCCGCCGGCCGGATCGGTGAGCGTGAGCTCGCCGGCGGCCATGCGCGAAAGCAGCGCGTACAGCAGGCGCGCCGACGCCGGCGCGCCGGCGGGCGGCATGGACGCGCGCCGGGGCAGCGCGAGCGGGGAGGCGGCGGTGGTGTCGTGACCGTTCATCGTGTGGTGGAGATCGTCGGCGGTTCGGGTTTGGTGAAGAACGGCACGCGCTTGCACCAGAGCTTCAGCGCCTGCCAGTGGATGCGCATCACCACGCCCGCGGTGAACCAGCGGTAGCGCAGCGGCAGCCGGCGGACCGCGGCGCGGGTGACGGCCGTCGTGCGGCCGGAGATCGAGGTCTCGAGCAGTGGCGTCGCCTCGTCGTCGTCGTGATAGTCGATGCGGGCGAGCCAGCGGTCGGCGGAGAAATGGAAGCGGAACGCATAGCGGCCCTTGACTTCGCAGAACGGCGAGACGTGGAAGACCTTGCGCGCGGTCAGCGTCTCGCCGGACGAGAGCGGCCGTCCGTCGTCGTGGGCGAGCAGGTAGTTGTGCTGCTCGCCGAAGGTGTTGCGCACCGCGGCCAGCAGCGCGCTCACGCGCCCGCCGCGGTCGTGGCAGACCCAGAAGCTGACCGGGTTGAACACGTAGCCCAGCATCCTGGGAAACGCGTACAGCACGATCTCGCCGTCGGCGGCGACTCCCTCGGCGGCGAGCAGGTCGCGGATCCAGCGCTCGAGCGGGACGCCGTCGCCGGCGCCGTGGTCGCGGTCGTGGAACGAGACCAGCGCTGCGCGGTTGCGGGCGATGCCGTGCGCCTCCAGCGTGTCCAGTGCGGACAGCGGCAGCCGAAGACAGAACGCCTGGTACGTGAACGCGTTGGCGGCAGGGCGGGTGCGCCGATGCATGATCGAACCTTCGACCAGTGCGACTTCGGCGAAGCCGGGCGGAGTCGCGCGCGCCGGCACCGCCGACGGTCCGGCCGGTGCCGCGCGGGACGGCGCGGCAGGCACGCCTGGCGCCGATTCCCGCCGGAGGTCGATCGCTTCCATGGTTCGATTCTGCGCCGTTCCGGCGGTCGGTGCCGGGGTCAGGCCGCGGCCAGCGCCGGCTCGGCCAGGGCGGCACGGCCCCCGGCAGCCGGCGAGCGGGTGCGGCCGGCGATGCCGTCGGCGACCGCGTGGGCGGACCGCAGGCCGTCCTCGTGAAAACCGTAGCCCAGCCACGCGCCGGCGTACCACGTGTGCCGCACGCCCTGGATCCGCGCGATGCCCTGCTGCGCGCTGACGGCGGCGCTGTCGAGCAGCGGATGCCAGTACTCGAACTCCTGCAGCAGCTTCGCCGGATCGGGGTCGAACGGCGGGTTCAGCGTCACCACGACAGGCGTCTCGAAAGGCAGCGGCTGCAGCCGGTTGATGAGGTAGCTGACGGCGACCGGCCGGGTGCCGTCGGCGTCGGAGGCCGCCAGGTAATTCCAGGCCGCCCAGGCGCGGCGGGATTTCGGCAGCAGCGCGGCGTCGGTGTGCAGCAGGACGCGGTTGGGCTGGTAGCGGATCCGGGACAGCAACCGTGCCTCGGGCGGCGAAGGATCGGCGAGCAGGGCGAGCGCCTGGTCGCTGTGGCAGGCGAGCACGATCTCGTCGAAATGCGTCGTCACGCCGCCGGCCTCGACGTCGACGCCGCGTTCCCCGCGGCGCACGCGCCGCACCGGCGTGTCGACGCGCACGTCGGGCAGCTCGGCGGCGATGCGGCGCACGTATTCGCGGGCGCCGCCGACGACGGTCCGCCACTGCGGACGATTGGAAATCGAGAGCAGCCCGTGGTTGTGGCAGAAGCGCACGAAGGTCGGCAGCGGAAAGTCGAGGATGTCCTGCTTCGGGCTCGACCAGATCGCGGCCGCCATCGGCAGCAGGTACCAGTCGCGGAACGGCGCGCCGTAACCTTCGCTGTCGAGGTACGCCGCCAGCGACAGCGTCGGCACCATGCCGGCCGCGATCATCGCGGTCGTGGCACGGTTGAAGCGCACGATGTCGGCCAGCATCCGCCAGAAGTCGGGACGCAGCGCGTTGGACGGCTGCGCGAACAGCGACGCGAGATCGGTGCCGGCCCACTCGAGCCCGCGCTCGTCGACGCGGACCGAGAACGACATCTCGCTGGCGACGCTCGCCACGCCCAGCTCGTCGAACAGCGCGACGAGGTGCGGGTAGGTGCGGTCGTTGAACACCAGGAAGCCGGTGTCCACCGGCGCGGTGACGCCGTCGAGCGTCACGTCGACGGTGGCGGTGTGGCCGCCGAGGACGGGGCCCGCCTCGAACAGCGTGACGGCGTGTCCCTGCCGGTGCAGCAGGAGGGCGCTGCCCAGGCCGGCGATTCCGGAACCTACGACGGCGATGCGCATGCGTTGATCCTCTGCAGTTGTTCCGGGGAGCGCGCGGCTCAACCCTGCGTGGCGCCGGGCTTCTCGGCGAGCAGGCGTTCGATCAGTCCGACCAGGTCCTTCTGATCCGGCGTGGTGTCGCTGCCGAAACTGCGGACGCTGCGGCCGCTGCGGTCGATGACGTACTTGTGGAAATTCCAGCGCGGACGCTGTCCCGACTGCTCGATCAGCGTCGCGTAGAAGGGGTTCGCGTCGAGCCGCCCGACGGTCGTCTTCTCGAACATCGGGAACTGGATGCCGTACGTGGTGCGGCAGAATTCGGCGATTTCCTTGTTGGTGCCGGGCTCCTGGCTGCCGAAGTCGTTGGTCGGAAAGCCGACGACGACGAGACCGCGCTCCTTGTACTTCCGATACAGGGCTTCGAGGCCCTCGTACTGGCTGGTGTAGCCGCAGAAGCTCGCGGTGTTGACGACGAGCAGCACCTTGCCGCGGTACTGGCAGAGCGACTGCGGCTCACCCGTCTGCAGGCGGTTGAACGTGTGGCGCAGCACCTGCGGGCAGGCGCCGTTGTCCATGGCCAGCAGCGCGGCTGGTGTCGCGGCAGGCAGGCCGGCGCCGCGGGGCGCGACCTTGCCCCTGGCGTCGGCATCGGAAACCGGCGTCCCGGTGGTCGGCGCCACCGGCGAAAGCGGTGGTGACGCCGAGAAAATCATATGCAAATCAACGAGTTCCTTGTCGTGCTTCGGTGCAGCCCCGACGCTCGCCGTGAGGATCGACGCGGCGACGAACAGCAGCAGGGTCCAGCGGTGGAGGTTCGACAGATGGGGCGTGGTCGTCATGATTTTGTAGCAAATGTCCTGGACAAAGCGGCGAATGAGTGGAACAATAAGGTCCGTTGCTGCTAATGTCAACACTTACGTCGATGGGGTGTCTTGGACAATGAACATGCCAATGGAAAATCAGGGGATCGTGCTCAACATCAGCGGGGTCGAGCGCGAGACCGGCCTGTCCAAGGACGTGCTCAGGATGTGGGAGCGCCGCTACGGTTTTCCGAAGCCCGCGCGTGACGAGAACGGCGAGCGCCAGTACACGGTGTTCGAGGTCGCCAAGCTGCACGCGATCCGGCGCCTGATGGACGCCGGCGTGCGGCCCGGCAAGATCATCCACAGCTCGCTCGACGAGCTCAATGCGATGGCCGACGCCCGGCAGCCCGACCGGCGCGAGTTCCTCGCCCCCCAGCTCGAGCGCGACATCCTGGACATGCTGCGCAGCCACGACGCCCCGGGGTTGCAGCACGCGCTCGCCAACCTGCTGATGAAGATGGGCCTGCAGCGGTTCGTGCTGGAGGCGATCACGCCGCTCAACCGCGCCGTGGGCGAGGCGTGGATGCGCGGCGAGCTGCAGGTGTTCGAGGAGCATCTGTACACCGAGCAGCTGCAGGTGGCGCTGCGCACGGCGATCAACGCGTTTCCCCGGCAGGTCGGCACGCCGCGCGTGCTGCTGACCACGTTCCCCGGCGAGCAGCACGGGCTCGGCCTGCTGATGGTCGAGGCGCTGCTGGTGCCCGAGGGCACGCAGTGCATCTCGCTCGGCGTGCAGACCCCGATCGAGGACATCCGCCGCGCCGCCGTGGCGCACAAGGTGCACCTGGTCGCGCTGTCGTTCTCCGGCGCGTTCGCGCTGCGGCAGGCGACCGAGGGCCTCGCCACGCTGCGGCGGCAGCTCCCGACGTCGATGACGCTGTGGGCGGGCGGCGAGATGACGCGGCGCGTCCGCAAGACGATGCCCGGCGTCGTGCTGATTCCTGATCTCGCGTCGACGATCGGCGCGCTGAAGAGCTGGCGCACGCACCAGGTGCAGGCGGCGCACCTCTACAGCGAGCGCTGACCGGCGTCCCCTGCCGGACCGGCGCCAAAGGGTCCGGCCTGCGGCGCCGCGCCTTCCTGGCGCCCGGCCCCGCGGCACGCCGCGGCCGGCTCGGCAGATTCGTCGTTAGGGTGTAGTCTGTCGGCGACCGGCGCCTGCGGGCCCGGCCGCGATCAGAACGGAAGCCACCATGGACGCCAAACCCCCGATGCTCTATCCCGATTTGTTCCGGGCGCTGGAGGAGGTGCGCTGGAACCTCGCCACCGACGTCCCCTGGACGGCGTTCGATCCGGCGCGGCTCACCGACGAGCAGGCGCGCACGATCAAGATGAACGCCATCACCGAGTGGGCGGCGCTGCCGGCCACCGAGATGTTCCTGCGCGACAACCGCGGCGACAGCGACTTCTCGGCGTTCATGTCGATCTGGTTCTACGAGGAGCAGAAGCACTCGCTGGCGCTGATGGAATACCTGCGCCGCTTCCGCCCCGACCTCGTTCCCACCGAGGACGAGCTGCACGCGGTGCGCTTCGAGTTCGACCCCGCGCCGCCGCTCGAGACGCTGATGCTGCACTTCTGCGGCGAGATCCGGCTCAACCACTGGTACCGCCGCGCGGCGGAATGGCACACCGAGCCGGTGATCAAGGCCATCTACGAGCTGATCGCCCGCGACGAGGCGCGGCACGGCGGCGCGTACCTGCGCTACATGAAGCGCTCGATCGAGATGGTCGGCACCGAAGCCAAGCGCGCGTTCGCCAAGATCGGCGTGCTGATGGCGAGCCCGCACCGCGCGGGCAAGCCGCTGCACCCGACCAACCTGCACGTGAACAAGACGCTGTTCCCCAACGACACGGTGCAGTCGCGGCTGCCCGACCCGGGCTGGCTCGAGCGCTGGCTCGACCAGCAGATCGCGTTCGACGAGACGTGGGAGAAGCGCGTCGTCGGCATGATCCTCAAGAACCTGTCGAGCCTGTTCGACCAGACCTTCGAGTCGGTGCAGCAGCTGAACCGCTTCCGCAAGTCGCTGGCCCCGGCCTGACCGCGGCGCCGTTGCGCTAACATCGCGGCATGTGGACCGCGATCTCGTTGTGGTTCGTCGTCGGCGGAGGCGCGCTTGCGTACGTCGCGTGGGCGGTCGCGCAGGTCGGCGGCGGCGCGCCGGCGTGGCCGTTCGTCGTCGGGCTGCCGCTGGTCTACGTCGCACTGATCCTGTTCAACACGACGATCTTCTTCGCGCTGGCGTGGTGGTTTCGCGCGCAGCGCCCCGAACATGCGCGGATCGACGGCCTGCGCACGCTGCGGATGGTCTGGGACGAGTTCCGCACGATGGCCGGATCGGCGCCGCGGATGATGCTGTACGGGCTGCTGGTGCCCGACCCGGCGCCCGCCCCGGCAGCGCTGCCGGTGCTGCTGCTCCACGGCGTGCTGTGCAACGCCGGCGTGTGGACCGGGATGAAGCGCCGGCTCGACGCCGAAGGCCTGGGTCCCGTCTACGCGCTGTCCTACGGTCCGCCGCTCGCGTCGATCGAGCTCTTCGCCGACCAGGTCGCCGCCAAGGTCGACGGGATCCTCGCCGCGACCGGCGCGCGGCGGGTGATCATCGTCGGCCACAGCATGGGCGGGCTCGTCGCCCGCGCGTACCTGCGCCGCCACGGCAGCGATCGGGTCGCCCGCGTGGTCACCATCGGCACGCCGCACGCGGGCAGCGTCCACGCGTGGATGTTTCCGGGAATGTCGCTGTCGCAGCTGCGCCCGGGAAACGCGTGGCTTGCGGAGCTGCCGGGGCCGGATGGCGGCGGCTCGCTGCCGCCGATGGTGTCGCTGTGGTCGTGGCACGACTCGATGGTCGCGCCGCAGACGTCGTCGCGGCTCGCCGACGGCGACAACATCGAGCTGTCCGGCGTCGGCCACAACGCGCTGCTCGGCGACCCGGAGGTGCTCGCGCGCGTGGCCGAGCAGATCCGGCTCGCCCGCGCCGGCGCGGGCGCGGCGAAGGACCGATGACGCCGGTGATCGACCTGCTGCCGCCGCACCGGAAGGACCTGGGGGGCGGGCTGGTGGTGCGACGCCTGCTGCCGGCGCCGGCGCGGCAGGCGGTCGGCCCATTCGTGTTCTTCGACCACTTCGGCCCGCTCGTCACGCGTCCCGGCGACAACCACGACGTGCGGCCGCACCCGCACATCGGGTTGGCCACCGTCACGTACCTCTTCGCCGGCGCGGTGATGCACCGCGACAGCCTGGGCTCGGCGCAGCGGATCGAGCCCGGCGCGATCAACTGGATGAACGCCGGGCGCGGCATCGTCCATTCCGAGCGCACGCCGGAGGACCTGCGCGGGACCGCGTACACCGCGCACGGACTGCAGCTGTGGGCTGCGCTGCCCCGCGACTGCGAGGATTCCGATCCGGCGTTCACGCACACGCCGGCGGCCGCGATTCCCGAGTTCGACGTTGCCGGTGCGAAGGTCAGGGTGCTGGTCGGCGCAGCGTTCGGCCGCCGGTCGCCGGTGCAGACGTTCGCCGACACGCTGTATCTCGACGTCGACGCGGCCGCGCAGTCGGAGCTGGCGCTGCCGGCTGCCGAAGATCGCCCGCGGCAGGAGCGCGCGGTCTACAGCGTCGACCGCCCGCTGCGGATCGGCGGCGTCGAAGTCCCGGCGCACACGCTGGCGGTGCTGGCGCCGGGGGCGGCGGCGCGCATTGCAGCCCCCGCAGGCGCGCGCTACGTCGTCGTCGGCGGCGAGCCGCTTGACGGGCACCGCGTCATCTGGTGGAACTTCGTCGCGTCGAGCCGCGAACGCATCGAGGCGGCGAAGGACGCCTGGCGGCAGCAGCGGATGGGTGCGGTTCCCGGCGAGCAGGAGTTCATTCCGCTGCCCTAGCCCGACGCCGGAGGCTCGGCGCCGACCAGCCGGTCGTGGCCGATCCGTGCCGGCTCGAGCCGGGGCGATTTGGCAAGGTCGCCCGCACCCGCGGCGGGCGCAGCGTCGGATGCGTCGTCGCCGTTTCCGCCCGCGCGGGTCCGCGGCGCGCCGCCCGCCGCGATGCCCTGCGGCGTCGATGCGTCCTCCTCGCCGAGGAACCCGCCGCTCTGGTGTTCCCACAGCCGCGCGTAGAGGCCGCCCAGCGCGAGCAGGCTGCGGTGGTCGCCCTCCTCGACGATGCGGCCGCGGTCCAGCACGATCAGCCGATCCATCGCGGCGATCGTCGACAGGCGGTGCGCGATCGCGACGACGGTCTTGCCCTCCATCAGCCGGTAGAGGCTCTGCTGGATCGCGGCCTCGACCTCGGAGTCGAGAGCGCTGGTCGCCTCGTCGAGCAGCAGGATCGGCGCGTCCTTCAGCATCACGCGCGCGATCGCGATCCGCTGGCGCTGGCCGCCGGAAAGCTTCACGCCGCGCTCGCCGACGTGCGCGTCGTAGGCCTGGCGGCCCTTGCGGTCGGCGAGGTTCGCGATGAAGTCGTGCGCCTCCGCCCGGCGGGCGGCGGCCACCATGTCGGCGTCGGTCGCGTCGGGGCGGCCGTACAGCAGGTTGTCGCGGACGGCTCGGTGCAGCAGCGACGTGTCCTGGGTGACCATGCCGATCTGCGCGCGCAGCGTCTCCTGCGTCACCTGCGCGATGTCCTGGCCGTCGATCAGGATGCGTCCGCCCTCGGCGTCGTAGAAGCGCAGCAGCAGGTTCACGATGGTCGACTTGCCCGCGCCCGACCGCCCGACCAGCCCGATTTTCTCCCCCGGCCGGATCACCAGCGACAGGTCGTCGATGACCGTCTGCCTGCCGCCATAGGCGAAATCGACGTGCTCGAAGCGCACCTCGCCGCGCGTCACCACCAGCGGCCGGGCGTCCGCCCGGTCGGTGACCGAGTGCACGCGGGCGAGCGTGTTGATGCCGTCCTGCACCGTGCCGATGTGCTCGAACAGCGCCGCCATCTCCCACATCACCCAGTGCGAGATGCCGTTGAGACGGAGCGCCATCGCGGTGGCGGCGGCGACCGCGCCGACGCCGACCTGCCCGTGCGTCCACAGCCACAGCGTCGCGCCGGCGGTGCTGGCGATCAGCGCCATGCTCAGCATGTGATTGACGATCTCGAAGCCGGTGACCAGCCGCATCTGCGCCTGCACGGTGGCCAGGAACTCCTGCATCGCGGTCCGCGCGAAGCCGGCTTCGCGGCGCGCGTGCGAGAACAGCTTGACGGTCGCGATGTTGGTGTATGCGTCGGTGATGCGGCCGGTCATCAGCGACCGCGCGTCGGCCTGGACCCGGGCGACGCGGCCGAGCCTCGGCACGAAATAGGCGAGGGCGATCACGTACATCGCCACCCACGCGACGAAGGGCACGAGCAGCCAGGCGTCGAAGCCGCCCAGCACCGCCAGCATGGTCACGAAATAGATGATGACGAACACCAGCAGCTCGGCGAGGATCAGCCAGACGTCGCGTACGGCCAGCGCGGTCTGCATCACCTTGGTCGCGATGCGGCCGGCGAACTCGTCCTGGTAGAAGTCCATGCTCTGGCCGAGCATCAGGCGGTGGAAATTCCAGCGCAGCAGCATCGGAAAGTTGCCGACCAGCGTCTGCTGCTTGATGGCCGACTGCAGCGCGACCAGGAGCGTGCTGCCGGCGAGCACGGCGGCGAGCAGCAGCAGCTTGCCGCGATGATCCGACCACAGCTGCGCCGGCTCGGCCGCCGCCAGCCAGTCGACGATGCTGCCGAGCATGCTGAAGAGCAGCGCCTCGAAGGCGCCGATCCCCGCCGTCAGCAATGTCATCGCCAGCAGGTAGCGGCGCAGGCCGCGCGTGCACGCCCAGAGGAAGGCGAAGAAGCCCCGCGGCGGCGTCGGCGGCACCGCGTCCGGGTACGGGTCGATCAGCCTTTCGAACCAGGAGAACAAGCGACCCTCCGTCGTGGCCGCTCTGCCGCGGCCTCGCGCATCGGAACTGCGTGCGCGGTCGTGAAGGAAAAAACGCCGGACCCGCGCGGGTCCGGCGTTCGTCCGGGGCGGGCCCGGGTCCCTACCAGTGGATGCCCTGCGTGAGCTGGGCGAACGCCATCTGCTCCGGCGAAAGCGGCTGCTGCTGCGCCGCCTCGCCCTTCTTGCCCTGCGCCGCGGCGGAGTCGGGGAACATGTTGAACGCGGTGTTGAGCATGATCTGCGTGAGGCGCGGCGCCGCCGCGTGCGAGATCGCGCCGAAGATGCCGAGCCGGGTGGCGATCCGCACCGACTTGTAGACGATCGCCTCGACGACCAGGTCGGCCGCCTGCTCGGGCGACAGCGTCGGGACGTTCTCGTACATCTTCGTCGGCGCGATCATCGGCGTGCGCACCAGCGGCATGTTGATCGTCGTGAAGTTGATGCCCTTGTCGAGGAACTCCGACGACGCGCACGCCGCGAACGAGTCCAGCGCCGCCTTCGACGCGACGTAGGCCGAGAATCGCGGCGCGTTCGACAGCACGCCGATCGAGCTGATGTTGATGATGTGGCCGCGCTTCTGCTCGATCATCTTCGGCAGGAAGCCCATGATCAGCCGCAGGGCGCCGAAATAGTTGAGCTGCATCGTCCGCTCGAAGTCGTGGAAGCGGTCGAACGAGTTGATCACGCCGCGCCGGATCGAGCGCCCCGCGTTGTTGACGAGGTAGTCGCAGACGCCGTGCTCCTTCAGCACCCGCGCGACCAGCGCGTCGCAGGAGGCGAGGTCGGAGACGTCGGCGGTGTACATCCAGCAGCGCCCGCCGGCGGCCTCGATCTCCTGCTTGGTCTCGACCAGCTTCTCCTCGCCGCGCGCGACCAGGATCACCTTGGCGCCGGCCCCGGCCAGCTTGATCGCCGTCGCCTTGCCGATGCCCGACGACGCGCCGGTGACGACGACGACGCGGTCCTTTACCTTGCCGGACAGCGTGCGGTCGATGAAGAGGTCCGGGTCGAGGTTGCGCTCCCAGTAGTCCCACAGCTTCGGCGCGTACGACTTGAGTTCCGGCACCGCGATGCCGGAGCCCTTCAGCGCCTTGACCGTCTCGCGGTTGTCGTAGCGGGTGGGCCAGTTGACGAACTGGAACACGTCGCGCGGGACCCCGAGGTCGGTGAGCACCGCGCGCACCATCCGCTTGACCGGCGCCAGCGAGCCCAGTCCGTAGAGGATCGGCGCCGGGATGAAGCCGAACATCCGCGCGTTCAGGCGCATCGTCATCTTCGGCGCGTGCGCCGCGTCGGCAAAGATGTTCAGCACCTCGCCGATCCGGTACGGCTCCGGGTCCGTCAGGTGGAAGCACTTGCCGTCGAGGCCCTTTTTGTGCGCGAGGAAGTCCATCGCGTCGGCGACGTAGTCGACCGGGACGATGTTGACGCGGCCGCCCTCGATGCCGATCGTCGGCATCCACTGCGGCAGCGCCTTGCGCATCCGCTGGATCAGCTTGAAGAAGTAGTACGGCCCGTCGATCTTGTCGATGAACCCGGTCTTCGAGTCGCCGACGACGAAGCCCGGCCGGTAGATGCGGTACGGCCGCTTGCACTCGCGCCGGACGATGCCTTCGGAGTCGTGCTTGGTGCGGAAGTACGGGTGGTCGAGGTCCTCCGCCTCCTCGAACATGTCCTCGCGGAACACGCCGTCGTAGAGGCCGGCGGCGGCGATCGAGCTCACGTGGTGGAAGCAGCCGGCGTTGATCGCCTCGGCGAAGCGGACGGCGTTGCGCGTGCCCTCGACGTTGGCGAGCTGCTGGTCCTCGGCGCTGGCGGAGAGGTCGTAGATCGCCGCCAGGTGGAACAGGTGCTTCACCTTGCCCTTGAGCTTGCGGATGTCGGCGTCGGCGACGCCCATGCGCTCCTTCGACAGATCGCCGGCGATCGCGATCACCTGCTTCTCGTCGGCGCCCCAGTGCTCGCGCAGCGCCGCGAGCTTCTTCTGCGACCCCTTGCGCACGAGCACGTAGACGGGTTCGCCCCGCCGCAACAGGTTGGCGACGAGGTAACGGCCGATGAAGCCGGTCGCGCCGGTGACGAAATACGCCATGGACTCCTCCTGGTGAAGACGGGGGCGGTGGCGCCGGTGGTCCGGCGTCGCACTGCGGGGGTCGCCCATCGGCCGGGCCTGGCGCCGGCTGACGGGATGGCCGGATCCTGCTCCGGTCGATTGCCGGCCGATTATACCGACGCGAAGGTGGGGGCAGGGGACCCGTCCGCCGGGAGCCTGCGCCCGGGCGCCAGGGCGATCCGCCGCCGCGGCGCCCGCCCCCGGTGCGACCGCCGCTTTAGTATGATCGCTCTAGTCCTGCCGCCTAGAATGGCAGGGCGAGAAAAGCCGCCGGGAGAGGTGGGTGGCGGCCGAAACCATCCGGAGGGGAACGTGCGATGCTGAAGAAAGCCAAGGCGGGTCTGGGCACCAGGGACGACGGCGGCGCGAAGGAAGCGGCCCAGTCCGTGCTCAACTCGTCGCATCAGATCTGGCTGGCGGGGCTGGGCGCCTTTGCGCGCGCGCAGGCCGAAGGAATGAAAATGTTCGAGGCCCTGGTCCAGCAGGGCGAGAAACTCGAGACGCGCACGCGGGCAGCGGCGGCCGATACGGCGGCGGCGGCGCGCGGCGTGGCGGCGGCGAAAGCCAAGGAGATGCAGCAAATGGCCGGCGGGACGTGGGACAAGCTGGAACAGGTATTCGAGGATCGTGTGGAGCGGGCGCTGTCGAAGCTCGGCGTCTACACGCAGAACGACGTGCAGCGCCTCGCCGACCGGGTCGATGACCTGGCCGAGAAGGTCGACGCGCTGCTCAAGGCCACCGGCGTGCAGCCGAAGCGGGCGTCGTCGATGGAAAAGATGGTCAAGGGCGCCGTGCGCTCGGCGCAGCGCACCGCGGCGTCGACGCTGGGAAGCGCGTCGCGTACTGCAAAGAACACCGTCAAGACGGCGAAACGCACCGTCAACACGGCGACCAAGACGGCGAAGCGCACCGTGCGCACCGCGAAGAAGGTGGCCAAGGCCGCGATGTCCTGACCGGCGGCGGCGCTCCGGATGCGACGAGGCCCTCGCGGCGACGCGGGGGCCTTTGTCGTTCGGGCCGAGGTCGCCGCGAGGCGGACTTCGACGGACTCGAACGCCCCGTACGAATTCGGGTCCGGTCGAGACGCCTGGATCAATGCCCGCCGCAGCGCTCCATCGGCGCGGCGAGAATAGCGTTTACCACCGCGGCGTCGAGGAGTTGCGCTGCATACGGCGTGCCGGTCAGCCCCTCGAGCGCACCGGCGAATGCACGCAGATGATTGCGCGAGCCGCACATCAGGTTCGCGTAGACGGCATCGATGTCGGCCTGCGCGGAACGGTCGATCGCGGCCTGAATGTCCCGCATGTCGACCTCCTCGATGAGGCCGCCAACCTTCAGCCCCTCTACCGCGTTCACCATGCCCTTGGCGATCAGGGTGTCGAACAGCCCCTGCAGCAGCGGATCGGTGAATTCGCCGACCGTATTGCCCGCTGCCGGGTCGGGCAGCCCGTAGCTGCGCAGCAGGCGCAGCATCGCATCCATGTGCCGCTGTTCGGAGGTCGCGATGTTCGCGAAGGGAGCGAGCCCCCATTCGTCGAAGAGGGTCAGATAGACATCGCGTGCGAGCTTTTCCTCTTCGCGCATGAATGTCATGTCCGCGGCTTCGACGGCGGTCGGAGTGCCGTAGGTGAGGGTCGCGAGCGCCGGACGGCCCGGAGGGTGCGCGGGGGCGCCGACCGGTCCGGCACCGGTCGGAGCGCTGAGCGTCATGGCCAGCGCGAGGGTGATCGTGGAAACCGCGCGTGTGAACATCATTGGCTCCTGGCAATGTTGCAGGGGCCCTGTCACGACGGCTCATCTGCTGCGGCTGCTTCCTTACCGTCCGCCGTGCTTCCCCGCACGCAGCCTCACGTGGGGCAAAGTACCCCTGCGGGTTCCTCCGATGGTCGGAGGATGGCGTCACGCCAATCATGCGCGCCTGCTCGCCAAACGGAACAGACACCCTTGCATGACGCGCCCGCTTTCAGCATACCCGGCATCGGCGCCGCCCGGTCTGACGCAGGTCAAGGGGGTTGCTGAACCCGCGCAGCAGCCAGACCGCGATCTTTAGTCGCGGTTGAGCTTGTCGACCTGCTTCACGTAGTTCGTCATCGCCTCGTCCTTGCTCATGCCCTTGAGCTTCGCCCAGGCGTCGTGCTTGGCGCCGCCGACGAAATCGAAGCCGCCGGGGCGATCGCCCTTCACGTCGCCGTCGGTGGCCTGCTTGTAGTACGAGTAGAGCTTCAGCAGCGTCGCGTTGTCGGGCTTCTTCTTCGTCTGCTTGGCCGCCGCGGCGGCGGCCTCGAACTTCGCCTTGAGATCATCCTTCTTGGGCGCTGCAGCCATCGTTTCCTCCTCGTTGGGCGTGTCCCCGGGTGCGGGGTTTGTGCTACTTTAGCGCGAAGCCGAAAAAGCGCAACGCGCGCCCCGCCCGGGTCTCCGGGCCGGCGGCGCGGAAGCCGCCACCAAGCCGATCCGGAGGACCTGCCCGCCATGCCCGCGCGCCAGAAAATCTCGGCCGTCGATACCGCCTGGTTGCGGATGGACCGGCCGTCCAACCTGATGATGATCTGCGGGGTGCTGATCTTCCGCGAGCGCCTCTCGTACGCGCGTCTGAAGCGCGCCGTCGAGGAGCGATTCCTCCAGTTCAAGCGCTTCCGGCAGCACCCCGTGCAGACCGCAGCGGGCGCATTCTGGGAAGACGACGCCCAGTTCGAGCTCGAGCACCATGTCGTTCACGTCGCGCTGCCGGGCAAGGGCGGCAAGCGCGAGCTGCAGACGCTCGCCTCGCGGCTGGCCAGCACGCCGCTGCCGCAGGGGCGGCCGCTGTGGCAGTTCCACCACGCCGACAACTTCGACGGCGGGTCGGCGGTCGTCGTTCGCATCCACCATTGCTACGCCGACGGCATCGCGCTGGTGCAGGTCATGCTGTCGATGACCGACGCGGAGGCGAACGGGCCGCCGGCGATGCCGGCACCGGCGCCGCGAAAGGAGCGCAAGGCGCGCACCGCGGCCGCCGACGATCCGCTGGGGCAGGTGATGCAGCCGTTGACCGACGCGGCGCAGATGGCGATGAAGGTCGGCTCGATGCTGGTCGAGAAGGGCGTCGCGCTCTGGCAGGACCCCGCGAAGGCGGTGGCGCTGGCCGAGCAGGGGGGCGCGTTGACCGCCGAAATCGCGCGGCTCGCGCTGATGCAGGCGGACTCGCCGACGCGCTTCAAGGGCAAGCCCGGCGTGGGCAAGCGCGTCGCGTGGGCGCCGCCGCTGTCGCTGACCGAGGTCAAGGCGGTGGGCAAGGCGCTCGGGGGGAGCGTCAACGACGTGCTGCTCTCGTGCGCCGCCGGCGCGATGCGCGAATACCTGACGGCGAAGGGCGACGACGTCGACGGCCTGATGCTGCGCTCGCTGGTGCCGATCAACCTGCGTCCGCTCGAACGCGCCTTCGACCTCGGCAACCAGTTCGGCATCCTCTTCCTCGACCTGCCGATCGGCATCGAGAACCCGGTCGAGCGGCTGTACGCCGTCCGCGCCAACATGAGCGCGCTCAAGGGCTCGCTGCAGCCGGTGCTGACGCTGGGGCTCCTGGCTGCGGCGGGCGCCGGACCGAAGCTGCTGCAGGAGCAGCTCATCTCGATCCTGTCGCGCAATGCCACGGCGGTGATGACCAACGTCCCCGGTCCGCAGCAGCCGCTGTGGCTGGGCGGCGCCAAGATCGAGAGCATGATGTTCTGGGTGCCGCAGTCGGGCGACGTCGGCATGGGCGCGTCGATCATCTCGTACGACGGCCGCGTCCAGTTCGGGCTCATCACCGATCGCGGCCTCTGCCCGGATCCCGAGCAGGTGGTCGCGCGCTTTGCCGGTGAGTTCGAGAAGCTCGTGCTCACCGCGCTGCTCGCCCCGCCGTGGACCGGCGATCTCGACCCGGCGGTCGCGGAGGCGGCGGTCGGGCTGGGGTCCGTCGGGCTGGGGTCAGGTCGAATTTAGGCGAAGCGGGTTCAACGGGCAATCGGAGGATGCCCGGCCATCTTCCGGCATGATCGCTCGTCACGCCGGCTGCGCCCATCGGCCATGCGACCGATGGCGCCGATGCTTCGTTCGCGGTGATCATTCGCGGCATCTCCGGTGTCTCCCAGGCGATGCCCCATGTCCCGACTTCCGCGTCTCGAAATCCCTGGTGTTCCGCAGCACGTTGTCGTCCGCGGCGTCGATCGACAGCCGCTGTTCTTCGGCTTCGACGACTACCGCACGTTCCTGTGCCTGCTGGCCGACGCGGCTGCGCGTCTTCGCTGCGCGATCCACGCCTACGCGCTGATGACCAATCACGTCCATCTGCTCATGACGGGCGATCGACCGGGTTCGGTCTCGGCCGTGATGCACCGCGTCGGCAGCCGCTACGTGCGACGCGTGAACGAGGATCGCGGGCGTACAGGGACTCTGTTCGAGGGCCGCTATCGCGCCTGTCTGGTGGAATCGGAGCGCTACCTGCTGACCTGCATGCGCTACATCGAACTCAATCCGATGCGCGCGGGGATGGTCGACCATCCGGCGCTGTATCGGTGGTCGAGTTATCGGGCCAACGCCGGTCTCGAGCCGGCGGGGCTGATCGTGCCTCGCGACGAATACCTGCGGCTCGGCACCTCGTGCGAGGAGCGTGCGCATGCCTACCGGGCGCTCTTCGACTGCACGATCCCCATGCCGCTGCTGGACGAAATCCGGTTGCAGCTGAACAGGGGGTGCGTGCTGGGAAGCGCCGGCTTCGTCGAGTCGATCGCGCAGCGCAGCGGGCGTCGTGCGCACGTCGTCGACCCCGGGAGGCCCCGCTCGCGTGCCGCGGCGACCATGCATTGAAGCGCGGGCACGCGATCGACGGGGTTCTGCGCGCGCTCGTCCCGGCCAACCTGAGCCGAGGGAAAGGGTGTATACCGCACGGTAAGAAGGGCCGACCTGCCTTCTCCTATCGCACCGAGAGTCGGCTTCGTTGTCGATTCAAGGTTCAGGTCCCCGCGGCGCACGTCGCCAACGGCCCCGCCCACGCGGTTTTCGGGAACAACCGCAATCTCGAGGAAGGAGCTCCGACCATGTCCAGCACATTCCGCTTCATGATGGCAGCGGCATTCGCCGTGGTAGCAGGCAACGCGTCCGCGCTGCCCTGTGCCGGCTTCACCGACGTCGACAGTACGAGTCCGTTCTGCCCGAACGTCGAGTGGCTGAAGAACCGCGCGGTGACGACGGGTTGCACCTCGGCCACGCTTTACTGCCCGACGGATCCGGTCAACCGGCTGTCGATGGCGGTGTTCATGAATCGACTGGGCAAGGCGCTGTCACCCCAGATTCTCAAGCGACATGGGGCCCTCGGGGCGATCACCCTTCCCGGCGAGTTGCCGGATAACCCCCTGATCGTGTGCGTCACCGAAGCGACGACGGCCACGTACCCGCGGGCGGTGCTCCTCAACGCCAGCTTCACCGGGCTCGCGGATGCCGGCGCGGTGGCGTACCGTGTGTTCTGGCTGTATTCGGACGACAACGGAGCCACGTGGCAGGGGATTCAGGAGGGCAATCCGCCCGCCGCCATCAATTCCCCGCGAGCCTCGTCAGCGGCCAACCAGTGGTCCGGCGCCGCCTTGACCTACGCGGGCGATTACCTCGACCCGAACGTGCCGTTCAGGTTCGCGATCGGGATCCGTCGCGACACCGTGCTCACCGGCACCACCGGCAACTTCGCCGCAACGCGCTGCCAGCTGACGGCGACGCTCCTCAACGCCAACGGGACGACTTCTCCGTTCTGACGCCACGCCCGTCCGGAGACGCGAAGGCCGGGATACCCCGGCCTTCGTGCCCTTTCGTGCCCGCTGACGAATCAGGCTACTCGAGTTCCGCCTTCGCAAGCTCGACGTCGAGGCGTTCCATCGCGTCCGCCGGCTTGCAGCCCGCGGCGGTCTCGTAGAGCTTCGTCGCCTCGGCGATCCTGCCCTTGCCGAACAGCATGATGAGTCCGTTCGCGTACTCGATGTACGCGATCGCTGCCTCGGGGAAGAGCTTCACCGCCTTCTGGAAGTGCTCGACGGACGAGTCCTTTTTTGCGCCGTAGGTCATTCCGCCGACGAGCCCGCCGACCTTGTCGATCACCTCGGCCTGGTAGGACCCGTAGGCGATGTTGGCGTCGGCGTGCTTCGGCTCGAGCTTCATCGCCGTCAGCAGCGCTTCCTTGATCTTGCCGCCGAGCCCCTGCGCGAGCGCCTTGCCGACCGAGATGCTCTGGCTGTAGCGGCCGAGCGCGAACGCGTACATGTAGTGTGCATTCGCGTCCTTGGGCGCCTCCTTGCGGCGCTCGTCGGCCCAGCCGCCGGCTTCCTCGAACAGCGCCGACTTCGCCTTGTCGCTCTTCTCGAGGTAGTGGCCGTAGACGGTCTGCGCCTTCACCGCGGCGTTGATGCCGGCGCCGCCGGCGGCCAGACCCGCCTCGACGGCACGGCCGAAATCACCGGCGTGGAACGCCTGCCAGGCCTCCAGCACGCCGGGGTCCTTGGGGAACGGCTCGCAGTCGCCCTTGTGCAGCCGCGCCCAATGCTTCTTGAGGCCGGCCGCGTCGTGGACGTAAGCCTTGTCGGCGTGCGGAAACTTCACCCACTTCTTCGCCATCGCGAACTCCTCGGGGAGGGGTCAAAGATAGTCGCTGCCCAGCCGGTCGAGCAATGCCCGCGCGTCGCCGACGAGATACGGCGCGATCAGCGCCATCACCTGGTATGCCGCCCGGGGAAAGTCGGCCTGCTCGGGATCGCCGGCCAGCCGCGACAGCCGCTGGAACGAAATCCAGTAGGTCGCCACCAGCACGACATTCTGCGCGACGGCGGCGATTTCCCGCTCCGATGCGCGCATCGTCCCGCCCGCGACCATGCCCCGCATCAACTCTATCACGGTGCCTGCGCCGCGACGCAGCAGCTCACCGAAGCGCGGACCGACGCGCCGGTTGCGCGACGCGAGCTCGTCCAGGTCGCGGTAGAGAAACCGGAACGCCCACATCTGCTCGAACAGCAGGTGCAGCAGCAGCCACAGGTCCTCGACGTCCGGCGCCCGGTTCTCGGGCACCGCGAGCAGCGGCGTCACCCGCGACTCGTACGCCGCGTACAGCTCGGCGATGATCTCGTCCTTGTTGCGGAAGTGGTAGTACAGGTTGCCCGGGCTGATGTTCATCTCGCCGGCAATGTCCGCCGTCGTGATGTGCGGCTCGCCGTGGCGATTGAACAGGTCGAGGCTGGTCTCGAGGATGCGTTCGCGGGTGCGGCGGGGCCGCTTGCGTTCCGCCATGGCCGGGGCGCGGCGCGATCAGTGCGGCCGCGCGAGCCAGCGCTCGAGCTGATCCAGCGTGTGCGACAGGTCGCGGGTCGCCTGGCGGACGTCGCGGGCGTTGACCGGGTCGGTGCGCAGCGGCCGCGGATCCGACACGGCGTCGGTCACCTTCCGGTGCTCGTCGGCAAGCCGTTCGGCGTTGAGCGCGATGCCGTGCCGCAGAAGCTTGGGCGCCAGAATGTCCGCGCGGGCGCGGATCGCCGCCCGGGTCTTGACGTAGGCCGACGCGCACAGGCGCTTGCGCTGCGAGTAGCTGAAGATGTTCGCGAAGAACATGTCGGCGTCCTCGCGGGCGGGCTCGAACAGCACGATGTCGGCGTCGGGGTAATGCCGCTCGTAGCGCTCCATCCCGACCTGCATCCGCGAGTGGATGATCGCGCGGAAGGTCTGCGCCAGCACCAGCGGCAGCCCGCCCTGGTTGAGCTTGTTCACCGTCAGGCGGTGGTGCGGCTTGGCGCGGCTGGCGTCGAACGGCACCAGCGGATTGACGCACAGCAACAGATCGATGCCCTGGTCGAGCGCGACCGAAGCGTGCAGCGTCTTGTTCAGCGCGCCGTCGACGTAGTGGTCGCCGTCGATCGCAACCGGCGGGAACAGCCCGGGCAGCGCGGCCGACGCCTCGATCGCCCGCGAAATCGGCACGTGGTCGAAGCCGGGTCCGCCGAAGGTCACCGACCCGCCGGTGTCGAGGTTGGTCGCGACCAGGAACAGCTTGCGCGACAGCTTGCGGAAATCGTTGGTGCGGCCCGGGGCGGCGAACAGCTTGCGCAGGAAGGCGTCGATCGCGCCGTTGTCGAACACACCCGTCGGCATGGCGTGCGACAGCGTCGAGAACGACTCGATCACGCCGCGATGGAACGGATCGCGCAGGTAGGCCCTCAGCGCGCGGACGGTCAGGCCCGGCAGCGACAGGGCGCGGCGGGTGAACTCGCCGAACGCCGGGCGCAGGAAGATCTCGGGCTTGAGCGCCGCGTCGGCGCCGTCGTCGATGAATATCCGGTACATCTGCGCGGGCGAAATGCCATTCGCCAGCGCGGCGGAGACGAACCCGCCGGAAGAGACCCCGACGTAGGCATCGAGGTCGTTGAAATCCAGCCCGTCGAGGGAGTCGGCGAGCGCCAGCAGCGCTCCGACTTCGTAAATTCCCCCGAGGGGCCCTCCGCCGGCCAAGGCGAGGCCCACGCGCGGACGCGCGTTGCTTGCTCTACGGACGCGGCGGCGTCCGACAGCCGTCCGTCCAGGCATGAGCCTCCTTGGCAGTCTTGGTGCAGCGGAGGGATGTTACCTCAGCTTAACGCGCAGTGCGCTTCGCCGCGCGCTTGACCGTGCGCTTCGCCTTCTTGGCGGCGCCGGCGGCACGCGTCCTGACCGTCGTCGCGGCCTTCTTCGCACGCTTGGCGACCGGGGCACGCCGCGCGGGCTTCAGCGCCGCCGGCAGCTCGATCTTCGGCAGCGACTTCGGCAGCGTTTCCTTGACCAGCGTCACCGCGGTGTCGGCGTACGCGCGGACCGTCGTCTCGACGGTGTGGCGCGTTTGCCGCCACATGCCGTTGGCGCGCTTGACCGAGGTCTCGATCGAGTCGCCGAAGAGGCGGATGGCGCGCGATTCGACCGCGGTGCCTTCCTTGACCAGCGTCTTGAACACGGTGCCGGCTTCATGCTGCACCCAGTCGCGGGTGACGACGGCGGCGCCGAGTCCGGCGAGCCAGACCTGACGCGATGCGAGGATCGCGGCTTCCGAGAATTGCGCGGGTTGGGTGACGGCTTGTTTCAGCATTTGGAGTCTCCTGGAGAGGCGGGGTGAGGTCTCGCTTCAATGCGGGCGATTGATGACAATTTACGCGGCTTGTCTAGAGCAAACATCCTAAAGGCGCCGCGGCGCGGGGGCCCGCGCGGACCCGCGGCAGAGGCCGTCCGGAAACGGCGCCGGCGGCGTTCAGGCCTTGCGCGCGAGCGCTGCAGCCAGGCCGTCGGCGAGCCGGGCCGCGAGCGCGTAGATCGACAGCTGCGGGTTGGCGCCGATCGACGTCGGGAACAGCGAAGCGTCCAGCACGTGCAGATTCGCGAGCTGGTGGTGGCGGCCGGTGGTGTCGACCACGGCGCGCTTCGGATCCGGGCCCAGCGGGGCGCCCCCCATCACGTGGGCGGACACCACCGGCGTCACCAGCGGCGCCAGCGCGAAGCCGGCGATGGCGGCGCGCGCCTGCGCCATCGACGAGTACGCCGCGCCGTCGCCGTGCACCGGCATCACGCGGGTCGCGCCGGCGGCGAACTGCAGCTCGGCCATGGTCAGGAATGCCCGCCGCACGGCGTCGAACACGTAGGCGTTCAGCGGGTAGTCGAGCACCGGCGTGCCGTCGCTGCGCAGCGCGACGGTGCCGCCCGGGCTGTCCGGATGGAAGCCGTCACGGGTCAGCGACAGCAGCACCTGCAGGTGCGGCAGGTCGCGCATCCACGCCGCATGCGCGGCGCCGTAGCCCGGCAGCGTGATGGCGCCCAGGATCGGGTGCACCGGCGGCGCCTCGATCTTGTAGCCCATGGGGCCCTCGGGCGGCATGGTGTCGAGGAAGTGATCGGAGTAGACGGACTGCGGCGCGCCGTAGTACGGGTCGATGCGCTCCGGCATCAGTGCGGCGCTGACCAGCGTCGGATGGAGGAAGGTGCGCCTGCCGAGGATGCCGTGGGGATCCGGCACGCCCGACCGCAGCAGCAGCGCCGGCGTGCCGATCGCCCCGGCCGCCGACACGAAGGTCCGGGCGCGAACGGTGATGCGGCGCGCGGTCGGCTGCACGCCGGCGGCGTCCATCGCGACCGCCTCGAGCTGCACCACGCGGTCGCGCTCCAGCACGAACTTCTGCGCCCGCGCGCGAGTCACCAGCGTCGCGCCGAGCTGCAGCGCCGCAGGGATCGTCGTCACCAGCATCGAGAGCTTGGCGTCGACCGGGCAGCCCATGCCGCAGTAGCCCAGGTTCGCGCACCCGCGAACGTTGCGGCGAATCAGCCCCGAAGCAATCCCGATTTTCGCGGCGCCCCGGGCGAGGGCCTCGTTGTTGGCGTTGGGCGCGACGTCCCACGGCGCGATCTCGAGCCGCCGCTCCATCCGCGCGAACCACGGCGCCATGTCGGCGACGCCGAAGCCCTCGATGCCGAATTGCGAGGCCCAGTGCTTCAGCGTGACTTCCGGCGTCCGGAACGAGCTGGTCCAGTTGACCGTCGTTCCCCCGCCGACGCAGCGGCCCTGCAGGATGTTGATCGCCTTGTCCTTCGTCTTGCGCGCTGCCGATTCCTGATACAGCTCGGGGTAGGCCTCGGACTCGAGCATGTTGAAGTCGGTCGACGACTTGAGCGCGCCTTCCTCCAGCATGACGACCGACAGGCCGGCCTGGGCGAGGATCTCCGCCGCGGTGCCGCCTCCGGCGCCAGTGCCGACGATCGCGACATCGGCTTCGAGCGTCAGATCCTGCGCCAGTCGCGACGCATCGACGATCCGCCACGCCGCGGCATTGCTGCCGTGGTAAGGGTCGGACGGCCGCGCGGTCCGTTTCTGGTTCATCCGAACAGGGCGGGCGGACCGCCATACCCGATCGCCGGCCAGCTCTTCGGGTTGCCGTACCACGCGGCGAACACGAGCTGGTGCAGCGCATCGTAGGCCGAGCGCAGCAGCGCGAGCGAACTGCCGCGCCAGCGTTCGAGGAACGCGCCGACTTCCGCCGGCGTCGCGTCGGACCACGCGGGCGTCACGCGGGCCAGCGCGATGCGGGCGGGCGCCAGCCCGAGCAGCGTGAAGAGCTCGCCCAGCTCCCGCTGCGACGCCGGGGGCAGGCCCGCGATCGCCTGTGCGACCCCGGCCACCGTGTCGTCGATCGCGGCGGCGCGTCCGGCGGCATCGGGCGGCAGCGCGCCGTCGAGCAGCACGGCAGCGATCGCGGCGATCACGACCGGTGCTTCGGCATCAAGCGCCGCCAGCGTGGCAAAGCGGGGGTCGCCGACGACCGGACCGCGACGCCGCAGCCACCAGGCGACTCCGAGCAGCGCGCCTCCGGCAATGCCAGCGGTGATGAAGCGACGGCGCGTGAGCATCGGGAGCGGTTCCGGGGAGGGAGGGGCGGGAGGCAGGGCTGGCGACGGGCGAAGTGACGGCAGGCGGGGGGTTGCACGTGCAGCCGCCGTCGGAGCGACGACGAAGCTGCGCATCGATCAGCGCAAGTTCGATCCACGGTCTCGCGACGACTGAACCGGCCATCGATCGGCTCGCGCCGCACAGCGACTCTAGCCGCGGCCGTTAGAGCAAACAACCTAAATCGCCGCGAGCATTGCGACCGCTGCGCCGCGCCACCGCGTCTCGCGCTAGACTTCGAGTTTGCGCGCCGGTTCCTTTCCCAGCTTCGACAGCAACCGTCGATCGCGGCAGTCGCCCGCCCGGCCCGCGGCCCCCGTCACCGCATCCGCCATGCCTGCATCCGACGCCCCTGCTGCGCAGACCGAGCTCGAGCGCGAGTTCGCGAAAGTCCATCGCCTGCATGAGGAGCGCCGCGCCAACCCCATTCTCGCCGGCGCGCTGACGCGACTTGCCGATTGGCAGGCAGCGCGCCTGGCGTTGACGTACGCGGACCTCAAGGCGGATCCGCGACATGCCGAGGCGGTGTCGTTCTTCCAGACCGACCTCTACGGCGGCGCCGACTTTTCGCAGCGCGACAGCGACATCGCCCGCGTGATCCCGATCATGGTGCGGATGCTGCCGGAGCGGGTCATCGCGACCATCGCGCAGGCGATGGAGCTCAACGTGCTGTCGGCGGAGCTCGATCGCGCGCTGCTCGCGCGGCTGCCGCGCGCAGGCGGGAATTGCACCGTCGCCGAGTACTGCAAGGCGTACCGGAGGATGGGCAACCGGCCGGCGCGCGAGCGCCAGATCCGGCTGATCCGCGAGATCGGCGCGGCACTCGACGTCTACGTGAAGAAGCCGCTGATCCGCTCGGCGCTGACGATGATGCGGACCCCCGCCCGGATGGCGGGCTTCGGCGTGCTGCACGACTTCCTCGACCGCGGGTTCAATGCCTTCCGCCGGATGGACGGGGCGGAGTACTTCCTCGCGACGGTCGTCACCCGCGAGACGGCGCTGATGGACGCGATGTTCGCGGGGGAGACGGCGCCGTTCGCCGACCCGATGGATCCGGCGCGCGGCCTGCCGCCGCGCGGGGCGACCGCCGACGAAGCCGTCAGGCCTTCTTGACGCCGAAGCGCTTGTCGAATTCCTTGTGCACTTCCTTCTCGATCGCGGGCTTGATCGCGGTCAGCAGGAAGCCGAGCTTGCAGTCGAGGCGCACTTCCGTCTTGTGCACGACCAGTTCGCCGGACAGCCCCGCCCGCTTGAACGTGACGCAGTCGCCGTTCCACTCGTAGTCGAGCGAAAAGCGCTTCTGCAGGTCCTCGGCGACCTTCTGCGCCGCTTCCTTCGCCTTCTTGTGGGACAGGTGGTGCTTCTTGGCAATCGAGATCGTGGACATGGCGGTTCCCGTTGACGAGCGGCGAGTATAGCCAAAGTCGACAAAGCCCGGCCAAGCCCGCCCAAGCCCGGCCGCGGACCGCTTTCGCGCCGCAACATCGCGCCCGGGGGCGATGGCCGGACCGACGTTTCCGCCCCGCGATGGACCGGCCCGGACAAAACCGGCAGAATCGGCGCGCGCGGCCGCGGCGGCACGCCGCCGCGCGTCATGGAGACCCAATGGCCGGCAACATCGCCGACTGGTTCGGACAGCATCTCGCGCGGCCCGAAGGGGTGCTCTACCGTCACCACGTCGACGACGACTGGCGCGACGTCACCGTCGGCGAACTCGCGCTGCGCATCGCGCGCTGGCAGGCCGCGTTTCGCCGCGAGGGGCTGGTCGAGGGCGATCGCGTCGCACTGTGCGCCCGCAACGGCCTCGAATGGGTGGCGATCGACCTCGCGGCACTGGGACTGGGGCTGGTCGTCGTCCCGCTGTACGTCGACGACAACCCGGAAAACGTCGCCTGGTGCGTCGGCAACGCCGAGGCGCGGCTGCTGATCGTCGAGAACCGGCGCCTCGCCTCCGGCCTTGCCCGGCTGGCGACCGCCGAGCGGTTCTCGCTGCCGCCGGTGGTGCTGCTGCGGATCGACGACACCGGCGACGCCGCCGCCACGCCGGTCGACGCGTTCCTGCCGGACGAGGCCGCGCCGGTCGAAATCCGCGCGCTGCCCTCGTCGGCGCTGGCGACGATCTGCTACACCTCGGGCACCTCGGGACGGCCCAAGGGCGTGATGCTCACGCACGGCAACATCGTCGCCGACGTCGTCGCCTGCCAGGGGACCGGGATGGCGCGGCCCGACGACACCTTCCTGTCGGTGCTGCCGCTGTCGCACATGTTCGAACGCACCGGGGGCTACTACCTGCCGCTGTCGCTGGGCGCGAAGGTCGTGTTCGCGCGCGGCGTGATGCAGCTCGCCGACGACCTCGCGTCGCAGCGCCCGACGATCATGTTCGCGGTGCCCCGGATCTTCGAGCGCTTCCGCGCACGCCTCGCGCAGGCGGTCGCGGGCTCGCGGGCCAGGAGCTGGCTCTTCGACCAGTGTGTCGCCCGCGGCTACCGCGTCGCGCAGGGTGTCGCCACGCCGCTGGACCGGGTGCTCGCGCCGCTGTTGCGCGCGAAGGTGGCGGCGCCGGTGCTGGCGCGGCTGGGCGGGCGGCTGCGGCTCGCCGTCGTCGGCGGCGCCGCGCTCGATCCGGCGATCTCGCGCACCTTCATCGGACTCGGGCTCACGATGCTGCAGGGCTACGGCATGACCGAGGCGTCGCCGGTCATTGCGGTGAATCGCGTGGGCGACAACGTGCCGGAGTCGGTGGGCCCGCCGCTGCCGGGCGTCGAGGTGCGCGTCTCGGACGCCGGCGAACTGCTGGTGCGCGGCGCCAACGTGATGCCGGGCTACTGGCGCAACGAGGACGCGACGCGGGCGGCGCTGGTCGACGGCTGGCTGCGCACCGGCGACCTGGCGGAGATCCGCGACGGGCACATCCACCTGCGCGGCCGCGCCAAGGACCTCATCGTGCTGTCCAACGGCGAGAAGCTGCCGCCGCAGGATGTCGAGCACGCGATCATGCAGGACCCGGTGTTCGAGCAGGTCATGTTGGTCGGCGAGGGGCGGCCGTTCGTCGTGCTGCTCGCGGTGACGCAGGAGACCGACGAGAAGGCGCTGCTGCGCCGCGCCAACGATCAGCTGAAGTCGTTCCCGCGCTGGATCCGCGTCCGCCGCGTCATCCCGACGCGCGACACCTGGAACGTCGACAACGGGCTGCTGACGCCGACGATGAAGCTCAAGCGTCCCATCGTCGTCTCGCACTTCAAGGACCGGATCGACGCCGCCTACGCGTCGACGGCGGACTGAGCGGCCGGCCGGACTGCGATTCGGGCTGCGAACCGAGCGGCGAACCGAGCGGCGAACCAGCCGGCGAACCGAGCGGCGATGCGGACGGCGGATCGACCGCCGGCGTCGCGCCGCCGCGGCGGCCGATCGCGATCGATGCGATCACCAGCGCCGCGCAGACGAGGGTCGCGGCGTCGATGCGCTCGCGCAGCAGCAGCGCCGACGCAAAGATCGTCAGGAACGGCTGCAGCAGTTGCACCTGGCCGACGGCGGCGATGCCGCCCAGCGCCAGGCCCCGGTACCACGCGAAGAAGCCGAGGAACATGCTGACCACGCTGACGTACGCGAAGCCCGCCCAGGCCTCGGGCGGCGCGGCGAGCATGCGGGCGTCGAGGCTGGCGATGGTCGGGATCGCCATCAGCGGCGCCGCGAGCACCAGCGCCCAGGAGATGACCTGCCAGCCGCCCAGCGTTCGCGCCAGCCGGCCGCCCTCCGCGTAGCCGATGGCCGCGGCCGCCACCGCCAGCAGCAGCAGCGCGTCGGCCGGGTGCGGCGCGCCGCCGCCCTGCCACAGCGCGAAACCGACGACGACCGCGCTGCCGAACACCGCGCTGGCCCAGAACCGGCGTGACGGCCGCTCGTGCGCCAGCCACGCGCCGGCGGCGGCGGTGGCGAGCGGCAGCAGGCCGATGACGACGGCGCCGTGCGCCGCCGGGACGCGCTGCATCGCCCACGCGGTGAGCAGCGGGAACCCCACGATCACGCCCGCGGCGACCAGCGCCAGGCGCGGCAGCAGCGCACGACCCGGAAACGGGGCGCGTGCGACGGCCAGCACGATCGCGGCGAGCACGCCGGCGACCACCGCGCGACCGAGGCCGACCACCACGGGATCGAGATGGGCGACGGCGACGCGCGTCGCCGGCAGCGTCAGGCTGAAGCTCGCGACGCCGACCAGCCCCCACAGGAGGCCGGCGCGGCGCGCGGCCGGCGTGGGGTGGAGGGGAGGGGGCGGCATCGCCCGATTCTAGGCGATGGCGCTCCGTGGAGTCCGCGCCCTGCCCCGGGGCGCCCGCGGGCGCGGACGGCGCGGCGTTCCCGCGGCGCTTGACGCGACACGCCCCTTGCCGCTGCGCGTGGGGGCGTGTCCGCCCGGGACCAGCCCGTCAGGCAGCGCGGCGCAGCGGCACCGCGCCGTCCGCCGTGTCGGCGTCGAACAGCGCGATCGCCTCGTCGACGTTCGCGGCGTTGAGCAGCCGTTCCTGCACCTGCGCCGGCGACCAGCGGCCCGCGGCGACCCGGTCGGCGAAACGCTCCGCCGCGGCCTCGTCGTCGAAGAACTTGCAGAACATCCGCTGCAGCTGGTCGCGGTCGCACAGGCCCAGCTCCAGCCGGAAGTCGACGCGGCCCGAGCGGATCGCCGCCTCGTCGATGCGGTCCGGGTGGTTGGTGGTCAGGAACACCACCGACCCCTCGTGCGAGGCGACGCCGTCCAGCGCGTTGATGAAGCCCGAGTACGACACCTTCACCTGCGCGTCGGCCTTGGTGCGCTGCTGGAAGAACGCGTCGACGTCCTCGATCAGGATCACCGAACGGCGCGGCACGCTCGACAGCAGGTTGCCGATCTTCTCGTCGGTGACGTTGGGCGACGCGAGCGACAGCACGCAGACGTTGAGCGACAGCTCCGACGCGAGCGCGGTGACCAGCGATGTCTTGCCGGTGCCGGGCGGGCCGTAGAGCAGGTAGCCGCGGCGCCACGGGATGCCGAGCGTCTCGTAGCGGTCGTGCGACGCGAAGAAGCGGTTCAGGTCGTCGAGGATGGCTTCCTTCTGGCCGGCCTTGAGCACGACCGAGTCGAGCTTGCGGTTGTTGCCCAGCCGCGCGCGCGTCCACTCGTTGCTGTACGGGCTGGGGACGTAGATGGCGATGCGATTCAGCTCGCGCGAGATGCGGTGGTCCATCGCCGCCTCGACGATCGACTCCAGCGGCCGCTTGTTCCGGCCGAACGTCGACAGGCTGATCTTCTCGATCACCGACGCGGCGACGGTGACGTCGCGCTTCATCCACATGACGCGGCCGTCCAGGACGAACAGGTGGAAGCCCTCGCCGGGCGACAGCACGGTGGCCGGGCGCCCGCCCTGCTGCAGCTCGTCGTGCAGGCTCTGGTAGCTGCTGGTGTTGGTGCGGACGGCGCGCGCGGTGAAGTTGTTGATCCGGCGCAGCGCGTCGCGGCTGTCCATGTACTCGACCAGCGCCGGGAACAGCAGCTCGTCGCGGCTGTCGACGGTCATCGTGGTGACGAAGAAATGCTTCGCCCACGCGGCGAACTTGCCCGGCAGGTCCCGCAGCCACATGGCGGCGACGCCCAGGACGGCCAGCGTCATCCCCCCCGAGACCAGCGGGTTGGACGCGAAGACGGACGACAGCGATTCGAACATGGCTCCCCCTCGAACGGCGCAAATTGCGCCGAGGGGGACTTAACGCGGGCCGCGGGAGCGGCGGTTGACACGATTTTCACCGGGAAGGCCCCACCCGGGGCCGCTCCGCCGCCGCGGACGCCTCGCGGGCGGCCGCGGCTGGGTCGGGGCGCGCCCGGGCGCCGCCGGGCGGGGGTTCAGTCCGGGGAGGGCGCCGGCGCGGCTCGGGCCGGCTTGCCAAACAGGCGCCGCGACGCGATCCGCGGGGCTGCGGACCACGGTTGTGGCGGGTGTGTCCTCAGGGGACGTTGCTCGGGTACCCGTACGCGTACCAGACGTACGAGAGCAATCCCTGGAATTCCGCGAGCATCGCGAACAGCCCGGCGTTGGCGTTGTTGCCGGTCGTGGCCGGGGTCGTCCGCATCAGTTCCAGGAGCTCCAGCTGGCGGGCCGTCAGCGACCCGCGCCCGAAGGTGATTTCCCACAGGGCCCAATGCTGGGCGGCGGGCCACGCGAGCCACGTCTGCGGCGTCGGCTGCATGGCGAGGAGATTGAGCAATTCGGCATTTGTGGTCGGTCCGTCAAGCGTATAGGCGGCCCCCTGGCGCGATCCCTTCTGAAGTGCGGGGCTGGACGACATCAGGTAGATGCCCACCCGGGTCTTGCCCGGCGCAAGGTTGACGGCCAAGTCGCTCCGCAGGTATCCGTCGGTGTGGGCGGCCGATGAAGCGACGAAACGCGTCCCGGCGGGAAGCGTTGCGGCGATCACGTCGGTCGACGGGTTCGCGAGTTCGACCGAGACGAAGAGGTCTCCTTCGCCAATTACTATCTGCGGTGGTGCGATGCGGGACAGGACGTCGCGGAAGCTCGGGCAATTCGCGCAATAGCCGAGAATCGGGCTGCTCGTGGGGAAGCCGCCCGCGCGTGGCGTCGGCGTGCACATCACCAGCCCCTCGACAGTGAACTTCGCGCCAAAGGGGGCACTCGGGGCCAGCTGGGAGAGCAGCGTCCCGTAACGATGGCCGAAAACAGGATCCGACCAGCCGAAGTCCCCGTCCCAAACCCATTCGTCGTAGATCTCGTAGATCTCCCATACGGCGCGGTAGACCGGGCTGGTGCCGGCCGGGCAGCTGCCCGCGGTCGGCGGCGCCACGGCAAACGCGATGCCCTCGTAGGTGTACGCCGGGTAGCTGACGCCGTCGGCGGCAACGGACGGGTACCCGGTCTTGACGAACTCGCACTCGGCCGGGTCCGCGGTGTAGAAGTGATCGTTCGGGCCGATACGGAAGCCGTCCGCGCGGTAGCGATCGGTGCCGAAAAACCGGCAGACGCCGACCGCACCGGGGGTGGTGGCGGCATCCCGATACGCTTGGAAGGCTTGGCCCGTGCGGCGCCAGCGTCCGCCGGGCCCGCCCGCATCGAGTGCGGCAATCTCGGCCGGATTCGCAGTGATGAAATACTGGCCGTCGTTCAAGTTCAGAAACTCGATGACGGGAATCGTGCTCTGCGCCGCGGCGGTGGGCGCGACAGTCGCCGCTCCCAGAGCAATCGCGCCGACCAGCGCGGCGAGGATGGCACGACTTGAAGAGACGGAAGAGTGGCGAAGTTTGCGCCCGGCGATCTCTTGACCATTGAACACGGCGTGCATGCGGTACCTCCATCTGGCAAGGGTGGACGCCGCCGCCAAACGCGCGCGTCCCGAAGATGGACCGTGGGCGCCGGGGCGCCGGAAGTCAATGAGAACGCGCATGAATATTCCTGAAAGTTTCTGATCGGCGCAGGCCGAGCGACGACAAAGCCGGTGCCGACCGCTTGAAAGCTGGAACGCGGCGGCCGCGCAGATGCCGTTCCGGCTCCCGACGCAGCGGGCGCCCCGAGACGTCCTGGTGCGGCGCGTCAGCCCGCGTACGCCGGCGCGAGCGCCGTCCGCAGCGCGTTCTTCGCGCGGTGCCGCATCACCCACAATGACGTCGCGGTGATGCCCATGTCCCTGCACAGGTCCGGCGCCGGGCGGTCGGAGAACTCGGAGCGGACGAAGGCCTCGGCCATCCGCGCCGGCATCCGTCCGAGTTCGCGTTCGAAGGCTTCCCAGAAGCGCTTGCGCTCGAGCCCCCGGGCAGGGTCGAGGCCGAAGCTCGACGCCGCGGTCGCGTCGGCGGCGGGTTCCGGCTCGATGCCGGCGTCGTGCAGCTCGTCGAGGCTGGCCGGCGCCCGGGCGCGGTCGCGGTACGCGTCCATGATCTTGTGCCTGAGGATGCCGACGAGCCAGGTCCGCAGCGCGCTCCTGCCCTCGAATCCGGCGTCGGCGGACAGCGCGGCGACCAGCGTGTCCTGGACCAGGTCCTGCGCGAGGTCGCGGTCGCCGACGGCGCGCATCGCGTACGCGGTGAGGTAGCGGGTGTGGACACCGAGGTCGTGCGAATCGAGGCGGCTGGTCATGGCGGGTCTCCGGCGACGGGGTGCGGTTGGTTGACGGAGCCGATGTTGCCCGCCGCCGCACCGCCCGCCCATTCGGATCGCTACGACCCGGGGCTTGTGGAAACTACGTACGCGGGGCGTGGTCGCTACGTGGCCTTGCGTAGTGAAGCGGCGTGCGTTTGCTGCTAGGGTTGCGGCCATGTCCCGCGCGCGCACTCTCGCCCCGCACCTGCTGCCCACGCTCCTCGTCGCCGGCGCCTACATCGCCGCGTCCGAGGCGGCGCACCACTGGCTGCGCGCTTCCGGCAACGCGCCGATCGTCTGGGTCGCGCCGGCGGTGGGGCTCGCGGCGCTGCTGCTGCGCGGCACGGCGATCCTGCCCGCGGTGGCGCTGGGCGCGTTCGTGTGCGCGCTGCTCGAAGGCGACGGACCGCTGTTCGGCGTCGTTTCGGCGGCGGTGATCGCCGGGCAGATCGCGCTGTCCGGCTGGCTGCTCACGCGCGTGTTCGCGTTCGATTCCGCGCTGGAGCGGGTGCGCGACGTGCTGGCGCTGATCCTCATCGGCGCCACGGTGTCGCCGCTGTGCAATGCGGTCTGGTCGCTGGCGGTGGACGAGTGGCGCGGCACGATGCCGATGCCCGAGCGGCTGCTCCGCGTCCAGGTGACTTCGCTCGGCGAGGCGGTCGGCATCCTGCTGCTGGTGCCGGTGGTGCTGACGGTGATCGCCGGCACCGCGTCGGCGCTGCGGCGCGCGCGCGGCGGCGAGGCTTTCGCCCTGCACGCGACGAATGCGCTGGTCTCGGTGGTGGTGTTCGGCGGCCTGCTGGCGCCGTCGATGAACGCGCAGTCGCTGCCGTACGCGCTGTTCCCCATCACGTTCTGGGCGGCGTTCCGGCTGGGCGTGCGCGACACGGCGATCGCGCTGCTGGTCGCCGGCGGGACGGCGATCGTCTGCCATTCGCTGGGCCTGGGGCCGTTCGTCATGCCCGGCGACACCGGCGCCTCGGCGTTCGCGCACTTCGCGAGCCTGTACCTCTTCCTCGTCGTGCTCACGATCACGTCGCTGCTCGCGGCCGCGGCCCAGCGCGAGGGCGAGCGCGCGCAGGCCGAGGTGCGCGACAGCGAGCAGCGCTACCGGATGCTGATCGAGCGGATGAACGAGGGGGTCAACATCACCGACGCCGACGCGCGGATGACCTTCGTCTCGGACCGGTTCTGCGAGATGGTCGGCTACTCGCGCGAGGAGCTGCTCGGCCGCACCGGCGAGATGATCACGCTGCCGGAATTCCACGCGGAGTGGCGCGAATCGCACCGCCGGCGCCGCGCCGGGGAGTCCGACACGCACCCGCTGACGCTGCGCCGCAAGGACGGCGAGCTGCGCCACGTTTGGATCTCGCCCAGGCCGCAGTTCGACGGCGCGGGGCGCTTCACCGGCAGCCTCAACGTCGTCCTCGACGTCACCGAGCGGCGGCGCGCCGAGGACCGCGCGCGCGAGCACCTCGAGGCGCTGGCGCACGTGTCGCGCGTCTCGTCGATGGGCGAGATGGCGAGCGCGATCGCGCACGAGATCAACCAGCCGCTGACGGCGATCGCGAACTACGCGTCGGCGAGCCTGCGGCTGATGAAGGCCGGCCGGCTGCCCGAGGCGGAGGCACTGGAAACGCTGGCGCGGCTCGCGGCCGAGGCCGAGCGAGCCGGCGAGATCGTGCGCAAGATGCGCGGCTTCGTCCGCGGCGAGGAGGGCCATCCGGCAGCGATCGCCGTCGATGAGCTCGTGGCCGACGTGCTGCGGCTCACCGGTCCCGAGGCGAGGCAGCACGACGTCGAGCTCGTCGTCGGCACGACCACCGGCCTGCCGCCGGTGCGCGCCGACGCGATCCAGATCCAGCAGGTGCTCATCAATCTGGTCCGCAACGCGATCGAGGCGATGTCGGCCGCCAGGGCGCCGCTGCGGCGCATCGAGCTGTCGGCGCAGCCCGGGCCGCCGGGGACGGTGGAGCTCCGGGTCCGCGACACCGGGCCGGGGCTGCCGGAGGGCGAGCTCGAGCAGGTCTTCGCGCCGTTCTTCACCACCAAGCCCGACGGCATCGGGATCGGACTCGCATTGTCGCGGTCGATCGTCGATGCCCACGGCGGCCGGCTCTGGGCCACGGCGGCCGCCCCGGGCGCGAGCTTCCACCTGACGCTGCCCATCGACGAGGAGTCCCATGCCCACGCGTGAACCGATCGTCCACGTCGTCGACGACGAGGCCGCGATCCGCGATTCGCTGGCGATGCTGCTGCGCTCGGTGGGGCTCGCTTCGCGCACCTGGGCGAGTGCGCCGGAATTCCTTTCCGGCTACACGGCCGGCGGACCCGCCTGCCTGATCGTCGACGTCCGCATGCCGGGGATGAGCGGGCTGGAACTGCAGGAGGCGCTGCGGGCGCGGGGCGATGCGCTGCCGGTCGTCATCATCACCGGCCACGGCGACGTGTCGATGGCGGTGCGGGCGATGAAGAACGGCGCCGCCGATTTCCTGGAAAAGCCCTTCAACGACCAGACGCTGCTCGACACCGTCCACCGGGCGCTGGCCGCCTCAACCGCGGCGGCAGCGGGTGACGCGGCCGCGCCGGCGGCCGACCGGGCGGCGGTCGTCGCCCGCCTGGAGACGCTGACCCCCCGTGAGCGCGAGGTGATGGCACTGGTCGCCGAGGGCCGCCCGAACAAGGTCGTCGCGACGCGGCTGGGGCTGTCGACGCGGACCGTCGAGGTCCATCGCGCCAAGGTGATGGAAAAGCTGGGTGCCCGCTCGCTGGCGGATCTGGTCCGGATGGCGATCGCCGCCGAGGTCCTGCGTCCCTGACCGGCAAGGGCCGCACAGTAAGTAAGTATTCGCTTCGAGCGAATCGCCCCGCTCCTGTTCCCGCGCCTGATCGACGGCCCTGGCTGCGCCGCCCGGGCTGCGACGCCCGGGCTTCGCCGGCCGCTTGCACGTCCGCGATCGCGCCACCGCGGTTCCCGGACCCGCTTCCCATGCTGCACTGCAAGATTGACACCGACGGTAAAACGAACCTACGATTAAAACGAACGTTTGATTATGGCGGCGTGGATCGACCCGGTCGCCGGGTCGATTGCACGCGTCCCGCGGATCGGAAACGGCGGGATCGACCTCGGTGGAAGGACAGTTCGTGGACGGCACAGTCATCCCGATCGGCGAAGCGCGCGGCACGGTGGCGACGAAGGAGCGCATCCTCGACGCCGCCGAGGCGCTGTTCATGGAGCACGGCTTCGAGGCGACGAGCCTGCGCGCGATCACCAACGCGGCGGCGGTCAACCTGGCCGCGGTGAACTACCACTTCGGCAGCAAGGAAGAGCTGTTCCAGGCGGTGCTCACGCGCCGGCTCGATCCGATGAACCAGCGCCGCCTCGCGCTGCTGTCCGAGCTCGAGCAGGCGGCGGCGCCCGGGCCGGTGCCCTGCGATCGGATCCTGTCGGCGCTGTTCCTCCCGGCGCTGGAACTCGCGCGCGATCCGGCCCGCGGCGGGCAGAACTTCCTCCGGCTGCTGGGCCGCGCGTACGCCGACCCGGCGCCGTTCATTCGCCGGTTCCTGAGCGAGCAGTACGCGCAGATGATCATGCGCTTCAAGCTGGCGTTCGGGCGCGCGCTGCCCGAGCTGCCCAAGCGGGAACTGTCCTGGCGCCTGCACTTCATGATGGGCGCGCTGTCCTACACGCTGGCGGGCACCGACGCGCTGAAGCTGATCGCCGAGATCGCGCCGTCGGACACCCGCAGCGCCAACGACGAGCAGCTGCTGCAGCGGCTCGCCCCTTTCCTGCTCGCCGGGCTGACCTCGCCGCTCGCCGACCCCACGGACACCGGCCGCTCGCTCGACGGGGCGCTGGCCGGTCCCGCTCGATGAATCGCAACAACCTGGCGCTTCGCGGCGCCATCCAACCAAGGTGACTATGATGCTGATCGCCCTCTGGCTCCTCGTTTCCCTCGCGCTGTTCACCGCGCTCGCGTACGTCAACGCCTCCGGCATCGCCTGGGCGGCCGCGGCCGCCGTGCTGATCGGCGTGGCATGGGTGGCGGCGCTGCTGCCGCCGTGGCTGACCCTCGCGCTGGCGCTGGCGTTGGTGCTGATCGCGCCGGTGCTGCTGGTGCCCTCGCTGCGGCGCAAGCTGATCAGCGACGGCATCCTCGGCGTGTTCCGCAAGATCCTGCCTCCGATGTCGCAGACCGAACGCGAGGCCATCGAGGCCGGCACCGTCTGGTGGGACGGCGAGCTCTTCTCGGGCAAGCCGGACTGGCAGAAGCTGCTGGCGACGCCTCTCACGACCCTGACCGCCGAGGAGCAGCGCTTCCTCGACCACGAGGTGGTCGAGCTGTGCGAGATGGTCACCGACTTCGAGACGACCAACGTCCATCGCGACCTGCCGCCGCACGTGTGGCAGTTCATCAAGGACAAGGGCTTCCTCGGGATGAGCATCGCCAGGGAGTACGGCGGCCTCGGCTTCTCGGCCTACGCGCACTCGCAGGTGATGACGCGGCTGTCGACGCATTCCGGCACCGTGGCCGTCACGGTGATGGTGCCCAACTCGCTCGGACCGGGCGAGCTGCTCGCGCACTACGGCACCGACGAGCAGAAGCGCTACTACCTGCCGCGGCTGGCTAAGGGAGTCGAGCTGCCCTGCTTCGCGCTGACCAACCCGACGGCGGGCTCGGACGCCGCGTCGATCCCCGACTTCGGGATCGTCTGCTGGGGCGAGCACGAGGGCAAGCGCGTGCTGGGCCTCAAGGTCACCTGGGACAAGCGCTACATCACGCTGGGCCCGGTCGCCACGCTCCTCGGCCTCGCGTTCCGCGCGTTCGACCCCGACCATCTCGTCGGCGACAAGGACGACATCGGCATCACCTGCGCGCTGGTCCCGACGTCGCATCCCGGCGTCGACATCGGCCGCCGGCACATGCCGCTCAACGCCGTGTTCCAGAACGGTCCGACGTGGGGCAAGGAGGTGTTCATCCCGATGGACTGGGTCATCGGCGGCCAGCCGATGCTCGGGCGCGGCTGGCGGATGCTGATGGAGTGCCTCGCCGCGGGCCGCGGCATCTCGCTGCCGTCGTCGGGCACCGGCATGGCCAAGCTCGCCGTGCGCGCGACCGGCGGCTACGCCCGGGTGCGCAGCCAGTTCAAGACGCCGATCGGCAAGTTCGAGGGCATCGAGGAAGCGCTGACGCGGATGGGTGGCAACCTGTACATGATGGACGCGGCGCGCACGCTGACCGCGACCGCCGTCGACCTCGGCGAAAAGCCGGCGGTGCTTTCGGGCATCGCCAAGCTGCACATCACCGAGCGCGCGCGGCAGGTCGTCAACGACGCGATGGACGTCGTCGGCGGCAAGGGCATCTGCATGGGCCCGTCGAACTTCATCGGCGCTGCGTACATGCAGCTGCCGGTGGCGATCACCGTCGAGGGCGCCAACATCCTGACCCGCAGCCTGATCGTGTTCGGCCAGGGTGCGATCCGCTGCCATCCGTACGTGCTGAAGGAGATGGAGGCGGCGCGCGAGGCCGATCGCGCGAAGGCGTCGCTGGCGTTCGACGCGGCGCTGACCGGGCACATCCGCTTTGCGGTGACCAACTTCGCGCGGTCCTTCGTCATGGGGCTCACCGGCTCGCATTTCGTCGGAGTGCCGGCGAACGTCGCGCCCGAAACGCGGCGCTACTACCAGCAGCTGACGCGCTTTTCGTCCGCGCTGGCGTTCCTCGCCGACGTGTCGATGGGCACGCTGGGCGGAGCGCTGAAGCGCAAGGAGAAGCTGTCGGCGCGGCTGGGGGACATCCTGTCGCTGCTCTACCTTTCGTCGGCGGCGCTGAAGCAGTACGAGTCGCAGGGGCGGCACAAGGCCGACGAGCCGCTGCTGCACTGGGCGATGTGGGACGCGATGTTCAAGGCGCAGAACGCGTTCGAGGGCGTGCTCTCCAACTTCCCCAACCGGTTCATGGCGATGGTGCTGCGGCGCATCGTGTTCCCGCTCGGTCGGCCGTACGTGGTGCCGTCGGATGCGCTCGGCCACGACGTCGCCAAGCTGCTGATCGAGCCGTCGGCCACGCGCGACCGCCTGACCGCCGGCATCTTCATCTCGCGTTCGCCCGACAACCCCGTGACACAGGTCGAAGTCGCGCTCGCCGCGACGATGGCCTCGGAACCGGTCGAGGCGAAGATCCGCGTGGCGCTGAAGCACAAGAAGCTCGACGGCAGGCTTGCGCCGGGAGCGGGCGTCGACGCGCTGGTCGCGCGCGCCCGCGAGGCGGGCGTGATCACCGCGGCGGAGGCGGACATCGTGCTGGCCGCCCGCGACGCCACCGCCCGGGTCATCCGCGTCGACGACTTCGCGCAGGACCTCGGGGCGGCCGAGATGCGCGTGGCGCGGGTCGACCCGACGCCGCTCGCCGCGCCGTCGTCGCAGGTCGCGCACAAGGCCGCTGCATGAGCGACCCTGTCTTCATCGTCGACGGCGCACGCACGCCGTTCCTGAAGGCGCGCAACCGGCCGGGTCCGTTCGCGGCATCCGACCTCGCCACCGACGCCGGCCGCGCGCTGCTGATGCGGCAGCGCTTCGCGCCGTCGGACCTCGACGAGGTGATCCTCGGCTGCGCCGCGCCGTCGCCGGACGAGGTCAACATCGGCCGGGTGGTCGCGCTGCGGATGGGCTGCGGCCTCAAGGTCCCGGGCTGGACGGTGATGCGCAACTGCGCGTCGGGCATGCAGGCGCTGGACTCGGCGATCGCCAACATCCGCACCGGCCGCTCCGAACTGGTCCTGGCCGGCGGCGTCGACGCGCTGTCGCGGGCGCCGCTGCTGTTCTCCGACGCGATGGTGAATTTCCTGTCGAGCTGGTACGCGGCGAAGTCGCCCGGCCAGCGGGTGGCGCTGGCGACGAAGTTCAGGCCCGCGTTCCTCGCGCCCGTCATCGGCCTCATGAAGGGCCTGACCGATCCGATGGTCGGGCTGCTGATGGGGCAGACGGCGGAGAATCTCGCCTACCGCTTCGGCATCACGCGGCTCGAGATGGACGAATTCTCGGCGCGCAGCCACCAGCGCGTGCTGGCGGCGCAGAAGGCCGGTCACTACGACGAAGTCGTGCCGCTGTACGACAAGACCGGCAAGCTCTACGCCGCCGACGACGGCGTCCGCGAGGATTCCACCGCGGCCAACCTCGCCAAGCTCAAGCCCTTCTTCGACCGCAAGTACGGCAACGTGACGGCGGGCAACAGCTCGCAGGTGACCGACGGCGCCGCGTGGCTGGTCCTCGCGTCGGCGCGGGCGGTGGAAAAGCACGGCCTGACCCCGCTGGGCAGGATCGTCGACTCGCAGTGGGCGGGACTCGATCCCGCGCAGATGGGCCTGGGTCCGGTGCACGCGGCGACGCCGATCCTCAAGCGCCACGGACTCGGCCTCGGCGACATCGACGCGTGGGAGATCAACGAGGCCTTCGCCGCGCAGGTCATCGCCTGCGAGCGGGCGTGGGCCGACGACGAGTACTGCCGGACGGAGCTGGAGCTTCCGGGCGCGCTCGGACGCATCGATGCCGACAAGCTCAACGTCGACGGCGGCGCCGTCGCGCTCGGGCACCCGGTCGGCGCGTCGGGCGCGCGGATCGTGCTGCACGTGCTCAACGTGCTGCGCCGCACCGGCGGCAGGCGCGGCATGGCGGCGATCTGCATCGGCGGCGGGCTGGGCGGGGCGATGCTGGTCGAGCGGGCCTGATTCCGGGTTCTCCTGCGATTGCGTTCACGGGGCCGGTGACTTCGCCGGCGCCCGTTCCACCGAATCGGAACTGACACCATGCAACACTGGACGATCACTCGCGAGGCCGGCGGCCTCGCCCGCCTGACCTTCGACAAGGCCGGCGCGACGACGAACACGCTGTCGGCGGCGGTGCTCACCGAGTTCAACCAGGCGCTCGACGAGCTCGACCGCGATCCGCCGAAGGGCCTGATCATCGCGTCGGGCAAGGCGAACGGCTTCATCGCGGGAGCGGACATCGACGAGTTCGGCGAGATCGCGACGGAGGAGGGTGCCGTGGCGCTGGTCAAGCGCGGCTGGGACGCCTTCGAGCGGCTCGCCGCGGTGAGCTACCCGACGCTGGCGCTGGTCCGCGGCTTCTGCCTGGGTGGCGGGTTGGAACTGGCGCTCGCCTGCCGCTACCGCGTCGTCGTCGACGAGCCGGGCACGCGGCTGGGCCTGCCCGAGGTGATGCTGGGCATCGTCCCGGGCTGGGGCGGCATCAAGCGGCTGCCGCGGCTGACCGGTGCGCCGGCGGCGCTGGACCTGCTGCTGACCGGCAAGACCATCGACGCGCGGCGGGCGAAGAAGCTCGGCATCGCCGACGAATGCGTGCCGGCGCGGGTCATGGAAAACACCGCCCGCGGCGTGCTGGCGGCGCTGCCGCCGCGGCGTCCGCTCGACTTCGCCAAGGCCGTCACGCTCAATCCGCTGGCGCGCCGGTTCGTCGCCGCGCAGGCGAGGAAGCAGGTGGCGAGGCGCGCGCGGCCCGAGCACTACCCGGCGCCGTACGCGATCCTCGAGCTCTTCGCCAAGTACGACGGCAACGCGCTGCTGCCGCCGCCGTCGGATCCGGCGTCGATCGTCAACCTGGTGCGCACACCGACCGCGGCCAACCTGATCCGCGTGTTCGGGCTGCAGGAGCGATTGAAGGGGCTGGGCAAGGACGGCGACTTCAAGGCGGGGCACGTGCACGTGGTCGGCGCCGGCACCATGGGCGGCGACATCGCCGCGTGGTGCGCGCTGCGCGGGCTCACGGTCACGCTGCAGGACCAGAACGCCGAGCGGCTGGCGCCGGCGATGGGGCGGGCCGCCAAGCTGTTCGCGCAGCGGCTCAAGGATCCGCGCCGAGTCCGGGATGCGACCGATCGCCTCATCCCCGACGTCGCCGGCGACGGCGTCGCGCGTGCCGACGTCATTGTCGAGGCCATTTTCGAGAACCTGGACGCCAAGCGGGCGCTGTTCGCCGCGCTGGAGGCGAAGGCGAAGCCGACCGCCATCCTGGGCACCAACACGTCGTCGATCCCGCTGGAGGACATCGCCACCGCGATGCGCGACCCGTCGCGCCTGATCGGGCTGCACTTCTTCAACCCGGTCGCGAAGATGATGCTGGTCGAGATCGTCGTCGGCCGGCAGACGCGCGCCGATCTGGTGCCGCCGGCCGCGGCGTTCGTCCGCCAGATCGACAAGCTGCCGCTGCCGGTGAAGAGCGCGCCGGGCTTCCTGGTCAACCGCGTGCTCGCGCCTTACCTGATGGCGGCGATGCGCTGCGTCGACGAGGGCATTTCGCCGGAGACCATCGACGAGGCCGCGCTGGCCTTCGGGATGCCGATGGGCCCGATCGAGCTCGCCGACACCGTCGGGCTCGACATCTGCGTCGCCGTCGGCCGGATGCTTTCCCCCGATGCTGCGCCGCCGAAAAAGCTGGCCGAGCTGATCGCGGCGGGGCACCTCGGGCGCAAGACGCACCGCGGCTTCTACGACTACGCCGGCGGCAAGCCGGCCAAGCAGGCGCCCGGCGCGGTGCCCCCGGGGCTGGCCGAGCGGCTGGTGGGACCATATGTCGCAGAGGCGAAGGCCGCGCTGGCCGAAGGGATTGTCGCCGACGCCGACCTGGTCGACGCGGGCGCGATCTTCGGCACCGGCTTCGCCCCGTTCCGCGGCGGGCCGCTGCACCATTCGGCGGCCGCCTGACGGGGGTTTCTGGTGTAGCATTTGAAGCTGTTCCGGCGCCTATGAGAAGCGCGATCGGCGGTTCCGCCGCGTCGCGCCAGCGCCGGTCGGCAACCGGCATCCGCCCGCGCGGAATGCCGCCCGCGACCTGCGGCGGCGAGGAGGAAATCGTGGAAAAGATCTGGCTCAAGCACTATCCCTCGGGCGTGCCCGCGGAGATCGACGTCAACACCTACGGTTCGATCCGCGATCTCTTCGAGGAGTCGTGCGCCAAGTACGCCACCCGGCCCGCGTTCACCTGCATGGGCAAGTCGATCACCTTCGGCGAGCTCGACACGCTGTCGACGGCGTTCGGTGCGTGGCTGCAGGGGAACGGGTGCAAGAAGGGCACGCGCGTCGCGCTGATGATGCCCAACATCCTCCAGTACCCGGTGTGCCTGTTCGGTGCGCTGCGCGCCGGCTGCACCGTCGTCAACGTCAATCCGCTCTACACGGCGCGCGAGCTCCAGCACCAGCTCAACGACTCGGGCGCCGAAGTGATCGTCATCGTCGAGAACTTCGCGCACACGCTGCAGGAGGTGATCGGCAAGACCAAGATCCGCATCCCGGTCGTCACCACCATCGGGGAGCTGCTCGGATTCAAGGGGCTGGTCGTCGACTTCGTGCTGCGGAAGGTGAAGAAGATGATCCCGGCGTACAGCGTGCCCGGCTCGCAGCGGCTTTCCGACGTGCTGGCCGATGGCCGCCGCCGCAAGCTCGAGCCGGTGCCGCTCGGCCACGACGACATCGCGTTCCTGCAGTACACGGGCGGCACGACCGGCGTCGCCAAGGGCGCGATGCTGCTGCACCGGAACATCGTCGCCAACCTGCTGCAGGCGCGCGCGTGGGTGAAGCCGTTCCTCGACGCGAACCAGCGCGAGATCGTCATCACGCCGCTGCCGCTCTATCACATCTTCTCGCTGACGGCGAACTGCCTCACCTTCATGTCGCTCGGCGGCGAGAACGTGCTGATACCGAATCCGCGCGACATCCCCGGCTTCGTCAAGGAGATGGGCAAGTTCAAGTTCACCGCCTTCACCGGCGTCAATACGCTGTTCAACGCCCTGGTGAACAACGCCGATTTCGCGAAGCTCGACTTCTCTTCGCTGCGGATCACGCTGGGCGGCGGCATGGCGGTGCAGGAGGCGGTCGCCATCAAGTGGAAGAAGGTCACCGGCAACGCGCTGATCGAGGCCTACGGGCTCACCGAGACGTCGCCCGCGGCGACGATCAATCCCCTGGACCTGCCCGCCTACAACGGCTCGATCGGCCTGCCGATCTCGTCGACCGAGCTGACGCTGCGCGATGATGCGGGCAAGACGGTCGGCCTGGGCCAGCCCGGCGAGATCTGCATCCGCGGCCCGCAGGTGATGGCGGGCTACTGGCAGCGTCCCGACGAGACCGCCAAGGCCATCGACCGGGACGGCTGGTTCGCCACCGGCGACATCGGCGTGATGGACGAGCGCGGCTACGTGCGGATCGTCGACCGCAAGAAGGACATGATCCTGGTGTCCGGCTTCAACGTCTATCCGAACGAAATCGAGGGCGTCGTGGCGATGCATCCGGGCGTGCTCGAGTGCGCCGCGGTCGGCGTGCCGGACGAGAAGTCGGGGGAGGCGGTCAAGCTGTTCGTCGTCAAGAAGGACCCGGCGCTGACTGCCGCCGACGTGCTGAAGCACTGCCGCGAGCACCTGACGGGCTACAAGTGCCCGCGCGACGTCGAGTTCCGCGACGACCTGCCCAAGACCAACGTCGGCAAGATCCTCCGCCGCGAGCTGCGCGACGAGCTGAAGAAGGCGGCGGCGTAGGCCGCCGCAGGGAGCGGAGGCGCCTCGCCATGACCGCCCCCTCGGTGGCGCTGCCCGCCGGCGAGCCCGCGCTCCGCGTGGTGCCGATGCCGGCGGACGCCAACTACCACGGCGACATCTTCGGCGGCTGGATCATGGCCCAGGTCGACATCGCCGGGTCGGTCCCGGCGTCGCGGCGGGCCCGCGGCCGCATCGCCACGGTGGCGGTAAATTCCTTTGTATTCAAGGAGCCGGTGCTGATCGGCGACCTGGTGAGCTTCTATGCGACGATTACCCATGTCGGGCGGACGTCGATCACCGTCGAGGTCGAGGTCTACGCCCAGCGCAACCCGATCGAGGAAATCACCGTCAAGGTGACCGAGGCCAGCCTGACCTACGTCGCCGTCGGCGCCGACCGACGCCCGCGGGAGCTGCCTCCCGCCTGACCGGGAGGGGATCGCGGCCGGGAAACCGCCGGGGAACGGCCAGGAACGCAACAACCCGGCCTGTCCACCCGATCGGGTCGACGCCCGGAGATGCACCCCCGCCGGACCGCGTGTATAGTCTTTTTTTGAGGCTGCCGAGCGGCAAAATGCCGTGGCGCAGCCCGAAAACACCAGATTCGGACCAACGCAGCACCCAATCCAACAGCCGGGCGCGACGACGCCACGGCGCCAAGCCAGCCACGGCTTTCCACCCAGGAGATGCAGATCATGAAGATCCCGTTCCATCGCACCCGGATTGCCGCCGCGGTCTGCGGCGTTGCGCTCGCGCTCGGCGCGGGGCAGGCGTTCGGCACCGGCTTCCAGCTGAACGAGAACAGCGCCAGCAGCATCGGCAACGCGCTCGCCGGCGGCGCCGCGTTCACCGACGACGTCTCCGCCATGTGGTGGAACCCGGCGGCACTGTCGTCGTTCCCGCACACGCAGGGGGCGGCGGCGATGCACGTGATCGTTCCCAAGATCGAGTTCAGCAACAACGCCTCGAAGCCGGCGCTGAACCAGCCGCTGGGCAATAACGGCGGCGACGCCGGCGGCTTCAATTTCGTCCCGAACATGTTCGTCGCCATTCCGCTCAACAAGCAGTTCGCGTTCGGTCTCGGCGTCAACGCGCCGTTCGGCCTGACGACCGAATACGACGACGGCTGGATCGGCCGCTACCAGGCGCTGAAGTCGTCGATCACGACGATCAACGTGAACCCGGCGATGTCCTGGCAGGCGACCCCGACGTTCGCGGTCGGCGCGGGCGTCAACTACCAGTACATCAAGGCGACGCTGACGCAGAACGTCAACTATTCCGGCGCGCTGCTATCCAAGCCGCGGGCTGCGCCGGCATCGCCCCCGGATCGCCGACCTTCAACGCCATCGCCGCCGCCTCGCCGGGGCTCGACTCCAAGGCGACGATCGACGGCACCGACGGGGCGTGGGGCTGGAACGTCGGCCTTGCCTGGGACGTGACCCCGGCGGTGCGACTCGCCGCCGCGTACCGCTCGGAGATCAAGTACAACGTCACCGGCAACATCAACTTCGAGAACCCGCAGCTGGCGCTGACCCCCGGCACGTCGCCGCAGGTCGCCGCCACCGTCGCTGCGCTGTCCGCCGCCGTCAATCAGAGCGCAAGCTGTACGGCCGCGGCGTCACCTCAGACATCACGCTGCCGCAGATCGCCAACGTGTCGATGCACTGGCAGATCGACCCGAAGTGGGAACTGATGTCCGACGCGCAGTACACCGGCTGGTCGAGCATTCCCGCAGCTCGCGTTCACTGCGAGCACGCCGCCGGCGCTCACCCGCGGTGCCGCTCAACTGGGACGACACCTGGAAGTTCGCCGGCGGCGCCAGCTACCGGTACAACGACCAGTGGAAGTTCCGTGGCGGCATCGCGTTCGACCAGACGCCGGTCACCAACGCCGCCGACGCCGCGGCTGCCCGACTCCGACCGCTGGTGGTACGCGGTCGGCGCCGAGTACCGGTGGACGCCGAACTGGAAGTTCGACGCCGGCTTGGTCTACATCAAGGGCGACAGCGCCGAATTCAACCGCAACGAGGGCAGCACCGCCTCCTATGCCCTCCTCAACGGGTCGTACGACGCCAGCGTGGTGATCGCGTCGATGCAAATGACCTACACCTTCAGCCCGCCGCCGAAGCCCGCGCCGGTGGTGGCGCAGGTTGCCCCGGCGCCGGCGCCGGTCGTTGCGCCGCCGCCCCCGCCGCCGCCCCCGCCGCCGCCGCCCCCGCCGCCGAAGCCCGCGCCGACGGTGCAGAAGATCACGCTGGACTCGAAGGTGCTGTTCGACTTCGACAAGGCGGTGCTGCGGCCCGAAGGGATGGCGGCGATCGACAGCCAGGTGGTCGGCAAGCTTGCGCAGATCAACAAGCTCGAGGTCGTCCTGGTCACCGGTCACACCGATCCGATCGGGACCGAGAAGTACAACCAGGGGCTGTCGGAGCGCCGCGCCGAATCCGTGCGCAACTACCTGGTCAGCAAGGGCGTGGCGAAGGACAAGATCGAGGCGCTGGGCCTGGGCGAGAAGCAGCTGGTGCCGGGCGTGGTGTGCGAGCAGAAGAATCTGAAGGAGAAGATCGCCTGCCTGCAGCCGCATCGCCGCGTCGAGATCCAGGCCAAGGGCGAGACGGTCAAGCCCTGACCCGCGGTCGCAGGACGAAGAGCCCCGCTTCGGCGGGGCTTTTTTTCGCCGGCAACACCCCCGACGTCGGCAGGCCCCCGGCGCCGGCAGGCGCGACCGTCGGCCGCGCGCCGCCCGCGCTTCTAGGCGATTCCCTCCAATCCGGTCGGCTAGAATGAGCGGTGCGGGGCTGCGGACTTTCGGGGGCCATGCGGTTCGCCGCAGTGCGCCCCGGTTCTCTCGCAGTGCCGCTGCCGTTTCCCGTCCCCCGCCCGCACCGCTAAGGGCATCGTCGGTACGCAAACCATGTCCCCATCCCCATTGCTGATCCGCAAAGTGGCCGTCCTCGGCGCCGGCGTTATGGGCGCGCAGATCGCCGCGCACCTCGCCAACGCCGACGTTCCCGTCGTGCTGTTCGACCTGCCCGCCAAGGAGGGCGATCCCAACGGCATCGTCCGCAAGGCGCTCGACGGCCTCGCCAAGCTCGAGCCGTCGCCGCTCGCGACCAGGGACCGCGCCGCGTACATCGACGCCGCCAACTACGACACCGACCTCGCGCTGCTGGCCGGGTGCGACCTCGTCATCGAGGCCATCGCCGAGCGCATGGACTGGAAGCACGACCTCTACGCGAAGATCGGCCCGCACCTCGCGCCGCACGCCATGGTGGCGTCCAACACGTCGGGGCTGTCGATCAACGCGCTGGCCGCGGCGCTGCCCGCCGACGTGCGCAGGCGGTTCTGCGGCATCCACTTCTTCAACCCGCCGCGCTACATGCACCTGGTCGAGCTGATCGCGCAGAAGGACACCGACCCGGCGCTGCTCGACACCCTCGAGACCTTCGTCGTCACCACGCTGGGCAAGGGCGTGATCCGCGCCAAGGACACGCCGAACTTCGTCGCCAACCGCGTCGGCATCTTCTCGGTGCTGGCGACGATGGAGCACACCGAGCGCTACGGGCTGTCGTTCGACGTCGTCGACGCGCTGACCGGGCCCGCGATCGGCCGCGCGAAGAGCGCGACCTACCGCACCTGCGACGTCGTCGGCCTCGACACGATGGCGCACGTGGTGAAGACGATGCACGACACGCTGCCCGACGACCCGTGGCACCTGCTCTTCCGCACGCCGCCGGTGCTGGCGGCGCTGGTGGCCAAGGGCGCGCTCGGACAGAAGACGAAGGCCGGCTTCTTCCGCAAGTCGGGCAAGACCATCGAGGTGCTCGACCCGGCGGCGCAGGACTACCGCCCGGCCGCAGGCCAGGTCGATCCCGAGGTCGCCGCGATCCTCGCGCTCAGGCACCCCGGCGAGAAGCTCGCGAAGCTGCGCGCGCACGCGCATCCGCAGGCGCAGTTCCTGTGGGCGATCTTCCGCGACCTGTTCCACTACTGCGCGGTCCACCTTGCGGCGATCGCGGGCAACGCGCGCGACGTCGACCTCGCGCTGCGCTGGGGCTTCGGCTGGTCGATGGGGCCGTTCGAGCTGTGGCAGGCGGCCGGCTGGAAGGACGTCGCCGGCTGGGTGGCGGAGGACATCGCGGCCGGCAAGGCGCTGGCGAACGTGCCGCTGCCGGCCTGGGTCGGCACGGGCCCGGCGGCCGCCGGCGTGCACACGCCGGCCGGGGCGTACGGCGCGCAGGACAACGCGTTCCACCCGCGCTCGTCGCTGCCCGTCTATCGCCGGCAGCACTTCCCCGACCCGGTCCTCGGCGAAAAGGCCGCGACCGGCACGACGATCTTCGAGACCGACGCCGTCCGGATGTGGCATCTCGGCGACGACGTCGCGATCCTGTCGTTCAAGAGCAAGCAGCACGTGATCGGCGACGACGTGCTCGACGGCGTGCTGCGCGCCGTCGACGAGGCGGAGCGCGGCTGGGCGGGGCTCGTCATCTGGCAGACGAAGGAGCCGTTCTCGCTCGGCGCCAACCTCGCCACCATCGAGCCGGCGATCAAGGCCGGGCGATGGGACGAGATCGATGCCGTGGTCGCCAAGTTCCAGCACGCGTCGCAGCGGCTCAAGTACGGCCTCGTGCCGACGGTGGCCGCGGTCCGCGGGATGGCGCTCGGCGGCTCCTGCGAATTCATCATGCACTGCGACCGCACGGTCGCGGCGCTCGAGTCCTACCCGGGCCTGGTCGAGGTCGGCGTCGGGCTGCTCCCGGGGGGCGGCGGCTGCAAGGAATTCGCGGTGCGCGCGGCGCAGGAAGTGCTGCGGGGCGCCAACGGCAGCCAGGCCGATCACTTTCCGTTCATCCGCTCGTACTTCCAGACCATCGCCACGGCGACCGTCGCCCGCAGCGCCAAGCACGCGAAGGAGCTGGGCTACCTGCGGCCGGCCGACGTCGTCGTGTTCAATCCCTACGAAGTGCTCTACGTCGCGCGCACGCAGGCGAAGGCGATGGCCGAGGCCGGCTACCGTCCGCCGCTGCCGGCGCGCAACGTTCCCGCCGCCGGCCGGACCGGCATCGCGACGCTCGAGATGATGCTGATCAACATGCGCGAGGGCGGCTTCGTGTCGCCGTACGACTTCGAGATCGGACTGGCGGTCGCCCGTGTCCTTTGCGGCGGCGAGGTCGAGCCCGGCAGCCTCGTCGACGAGCGCTGGCTGCTCGAGCTCGAGCGCGCCGAGTTCATGCAGCTTCTGCGCAACACGAAGACGCAGGAACGCATCGCGCACACGCTGAAGACGGGCAAGCCGCTGCGCAACTGATCCAGGGAAACCCAGCCATGACCAAGCAAATGCAGGACGCCTACATCGTCGCCGCGGTGCGCACGCCGGTAGGCAAGGCGCCGCGTGGCGCGTTCCGGTCCACGCGCCCCGACACGCTGCTGGCCCACGTGCTGCAGAGCGTGCTGGCGCGCGTGCCGCAGATCGACGCGGTGCGCATCGACGACGTCATCGTCGGCTGCGCGATGCCCGAGTACGAGCAGGGGATGAACGTCGCGCGCATCGGCGTGCTGCTCGCGGGGCTGCCGAATTCGGTCGCCGGGATGACGATCAACCGCTTCTGCTCGTCGGGGCTCAACGCGGTGTCGATCGCCGCGGACCGCATCCGCACCGGCGAGGCCGACATCATGATCGCCGCCGGCACCGAGAGCATGAGCATGATCCCGATGCTGGGCCGGCTGGCCATCAACCACGACGTGTTCTCCCGCAACGAGAACCTCGGCATCGCCTACGGCATGGGGCTCACCGCCGAGAAGGTGGCCGAGCGCTGGAAGGTGACCCGCGACGAGCAGGACGCGTTTGCGCTGGCGTCGCACGAAAAGGCGCTGGCGGCGCAGAAGGCCGGCGAGTTCGACGCCGAGATCGCGTCGGTCCCGGTGCGGGAGAACGTGCCGGACCTCGCCGCGGCGAAGATCGCGACGAAGACCCGGGTCGTGGCGCGCGACGAGGGGCCGCGGCCGGAGACGACGCTCGAGGGCCTGGGCAAGCTGCGGCCCGTGTTCGCCGCGCGCGGATCGGTGACCGCCGGCAACAGCTCGCAGATGTCGGACGGGGCGGGCGCCTCGATCCTGGTCAGCGAGCGGGTGCTGAAGGAACTGGGGCTCGCGCCGCTCGCGCGCTTCGCCGGCTTCGCCGTCGGCGGCGTCGCACCCGAGATCATGGGCGTCGGCCCGATCGCCGCGATCCCGAAGGTGCTGCGGCAGACCGGCGTGCGCAAGGAGGACCTGGACTGGATCGAGCTGAACGAGGCGTTCGCAGCGCAGAGCATCGCGGTGATGCGCGACCTCGACCTCGATCCGACCAAGGTGAACCCGCTGGGCGGGGCCATCGCGCTCGGCCACCCGCTGGGCGCGACCGGCGCGGTGCGCACCGCGACGATCGTGCACGGCCTGAAGCGGCGGCAGCAGAAGTACGGCATGGTCACCATGTGCATCGGCACCGGCATGGGTGCCGCGGGCATTTTCGAAGCCGTCTGACAAAGGAGGAACTCACGATGATCCGCAAGCTCGCAGTCATGCTGTTCGCGCTGGTCGCCCTGCCGGTCCTGGCAGCGGAGGTCGGCGGCGTCAAGCTCGAAGACAAGATCACGCTCGGCGGCAAGGAGCTGGTGCTCAACGGCGCCGGCATCCGCACCCGCGCGGTCTTCAAGGTCTACGTCGCCAGCCTCTACGTGCCGGCGAAGGCGAAGGATGCCGCCGGCGTGCTGGCGGCGGGACCGCGCCGGATCCAGATGAACCTGCTGCGCAATCTGTCCGCCGACCAGCTGGTCGACGCGCTGGTCGACGGGCTCGCGGCCAACAACCCGCCGGCGGAAATGGCGACGCTCAAGCCGCAGACCGACGAGCTCGTCCGCATCATGAAGGGCTTCGGCGAGGTCAAGGAAGGCAACGTCGTGACGCTCGACTTCATCGACGGCGCGACGCGCATCGGCTTCAACGGCGAGCCGAAGGGATCGATCGGCGGCGAGCCGTTCAACAAGGCGCTCACGCGCATCTGGCTGGGCGACAAGCCGGTCCAGGACGACCTCAAGAAAGCGATGCTGGGCGGCTGATGCCCGATTTCTGGGCCGCGTCCGGGTATCGCCTGCTGGCCGTCGGCAGCGACGGCCGGCTGACCGTCACCGACGATTTCCTGCGGGCGCTGCTGCTGCGGCCCGAGCTCGCCCCGATCCCGGAGTCCTGCCCGGCCGAGCTTGCGCTGCACGACAAGCTCGTCGCCGCGCCGCGCGCGGCGGTCGCCGGCGACGAGCTCGCGGCGCTCGCCGACCCGGACGCGCGCGAGAATTACGCGATCTGGCTGCGCTTCCGCGATCGCCTCACGGCGGCGCCGTCGCTCGAGGCGGCGTACGTCGCGCTGTTCCACGACGGCGTCGACGTGCCGCCGACGTTCGTCCACCAGCTGACGCAGATCCTGCTGCGGCACATCCTGGGGGCGGACGCCGATCCGTTGCACGCGAGGGCGGCGGAAATGCTGTTCCGGACGCAGAAGATCGCGGTGCTCGAGGACGGCGCGGTGATGGCGGCCGACCAGACCGCGGTCGAGCTGTACTCGACGGCGGGCAGCTTCGGCAGCCTGGGCGAGCTCCTGCGCCAGAACCAGACGCCGCTGCGCACCGTCGACCTCGACGTCGTCGACGCCGACAACAAGGACAGCTACTGGGAACGCGACGAGCGGTTCGACCTTGCCGTCAGCCTCAACCGGGGTCGTCCCGCGCTCGACGGCCTGTGCCGCGTCCTCGAGCGCTGGATCGCGCACTTCCTCGGCGTGGCGGTCACGATCAAGCCGCAGCGCGAGATCGACGACAAGCGCTGGGTCTGGCACGTCGGCCTCGACGCCGAGGCGTCGTCGCTGCTGAACGATCTCTACAACGGCGCCGACGTCGCCGACGAGCGCATGGGCCGCCTGCTCTGCCTGTTCCAGCTCGACTTCGCCAATCCGGCCGACATGCGCGCGCCGATCGCCGGCCGCCCGGTGTACCTCGCGATGGCGATGGACGCCGACCAGCGCCTGCGCCTCAAGCCGCAGAACCTGCTCCTCAACCTGCCGCTCGCACGGCAGCAGTGACCATTCCCATGCCCTCGACCTTCCGCATCGCGATGCGCGCCACGCGCGCCGCCTCCGTGGCGGCGCTCCTCGCGGCCGCCCCGTTCGTGTTCGCCCAGGGTGCGTCCCCCGGGCCGTCGGCGGTGCCCGCGCCGCCGGTCGCCCAGCCGGGCGCAGCGCCTGCTGCGGTTGCGCCGGCTTCGTCCGGCCCGGCGGCAGGCGCCGCGCCCGCTCCGGCGCCGCCGAGGGCCCGCTCGCGCCGCTGGCGTGGCTCGCCGGGTGCTGGCGCGGCAGCGTCAACCAGCGCGAATTCCGCGAGCACTGGATGCCGCTGCGCGGCAACCTGATGCTGGGCACCGGGCACACGGTGAGCAACGGCGCCACCCAGGACTGGGAGTTCATGCGCCTCGAGGCGCGCGCCGACGGCGTGTTCCTGCTGACGTCGCCGTCGGGGAAGCAGGAGACGGCGTTCCGGTTCGCCGGCGAGACGAAGGAAGGCGACGACACGATCTTCACCTTCTCCAGCCCGGCGCAGAGCTTTCCGCAGCGGATGGTCTACCGCCGCGGCACCGAAGGCTGGCTGTATGCGCACGCCGAGGGCAAGGTCAACGGCGCCGACCGCCAGGTCATCTATCCGATGCGCCGGGTCGACTGCGAGACGGGCGAGTTCATCCGCCGCTGATGCGATGACGGCGACTGCGTCCCCGGCGCTGGCCAGCTTCGAGCGGATGCTGGCCGCCGGCCGCGACGGGGCGCTGCTGCGCTTTTCGCTCGGCAACGAATACCTGAAGGCCGGCGACGCCGGGCGCGCGGCGACCCATCTCGCACGGGCCGTCGCGCTGGATCCGCGCTACACCGCCGCCTGGAAGCTCTACGGCAAGGCGCTCGCTGCGGACGGGCGCGATGCCGAGGCGCTGGCCGCGTGGGCGCAGGGCATCGACGTCGCCCGCGCGCACGGCGACCGGCAGGCGGAGAAGGAAATGACGGTGTTCGCGCGGCGCGTCGAGCGCGCGAGCGCGGGACGGGCGGCGGGGACGGACAGCGCCGACGCAGGCTGACGCCGCCGCGGCCGGACCGCTGCTTCGGCAGCGAATTCGCCGCGGACCGCGCCCTGCCGCAAACGAAGTTTCAGTCGGCCGTGGCGGCGAGGGCGTTCAGCGCGGCGATCAGCCGCCGATGGCGTCCCAGCCGCACGAACCACGACGCGTCGTCGGGTGCACCCTTGGCGCGGATCAGCGCCACCGTCGCCGCCTTGTCGCGCGCCGGCCAGCGGTCGAGATCGGGCAGCGCGGCGAAGAGCGGCGCCAGGGTCCGCAGCGCCGCCTCCTCGTCGTCGCGCCATCCCTTGCGGGCAGCGATGCCCAACGCCTTCGTCACGGTGGCGAGCGCCGCGGCCTGTGCACGCGCGCGATCGCCCCGATGCGCGCGCGCGATCCACGCGCTGACCGCGTGGGCGAGGCGCGCGGGCTCGGGCTCGACGGCGCCGGCGCGATCGGGGTCGACCACCAGGGCGAGGTCGTCGCGGGTCAGCTTGCGCATCGTCGCCAGCGGCGGCCGGTAGCTGCGGTCCGCGGCCATCCGCCCGAACTCGGCGGCGCCCAGCGCGGCCGCCCTGGCGTCGACGGGGCGGAAACCCAGCCGCCAGTAGAACCACAGCGCGCCCGACTGCAGCCCCTCGCGATTGCCGGCGCCGAACTGGTAGGGCTCGACGACGAATCGCGCGACGCCGTATCGCTGCGCGTAGGTGCGCAGGACCTGGCAGAACAGCAGCGCCGACTCGCCGCCGCGGTACGCCGGGAACACGTTGACGCCGATGCGGCAGGTGCCGAGGAAAGGCCAGCCGCCGCCGTAGGCTGCGGGCAGGCCGTTCTTGAACAGCAGGAAGCCGACGTGCGAGTCGAGCGCGAAGCGGCGCGCCGGACGCATCGGGTACAGCGCGATGGTCGTGCCGCGGCCGAGGTCGAACCAGCGGACGCCGTCGACGGCGGGCCAGGTGACCGGGTCGGTCTCGCGCGCGAGCAGCGCCAGCGTCGCGCGGGCGACGTCCACCAGGTCGCGGCGGTCGCGCGAAGACAGCTTGCCCGGCGGGGGCAGCGGCGTCGCCATCACCGTCGCCGTGTCGGCGCCGCGCTCGAGCCCGGCGTGGTGGAAGACGGGGCGGGCGAGGCCGCGGGCGAAGGTGCGCGACAGTGCGCCGGCGTTGGCGGACAGCGCGACAAAGGGCCGCAGCGTGTCGAACAGGTGCGCCCGCACGGCGTCGCTTGCGTCGATCCGGACGACGGTCGCCACCAGCCAGTCGAGCGGCCGCGCGCGTGGTCCGGCCAGCGACGCGACGAGCGCCGTCGCGTCGTCGGCGCCGGCGGCCACGGTCTCGGCCTCGAGCGCCGGCAGCGCGACGGTGAGGAGATCGGCCACCGACGAGGCGTCGGCGGCAAAGCCGTCGAGGAGCGCGCGCCCAGGGTGCCGCGTCACCAGCCAGCGGGCGATGTCGAGGCTGAACGTCGCGCTGGTCGCGCTGCCCGGCAGGCCGCTGCCCGCGAGCGCGCGTCGCGCTCTTGCGGTGGCGGCGGCGAGCGTCGGCGCCGCCACGGCGACCCGCTCGAGTTCGCGCTGGGCGGCGGCGCGCAGCGCGGGCGTCTCGGGGTACGCCAGCAGGAACAGGAGCGCGTCGTGGTACTCGACCAGCGCCGCGGCGTCGGTGAGCGCGCAGGCCGCGCAACGGGCGAGGAGGCTCGTCTTCTCGGCGGCAGCATCGCCGCCGAAGCGACCGGCCGCCGCCCGCAGCGCCACGACGTCGGCGTTGGTCAGCGCCGCGGGGGCGGCGCCGGCCGCCAAGGGCGAATTCGCAGCGCGTCGCGCCATCGCCGCTTCAGCCGGGGGGCGTCGCGACGCCGCGGACCGCGTCGACGCCGCGATTGGCGAGCGCGTCGGCGCGCTCGTTGCCCGGATGGTCGTTGTGTCCGCGCACCCAGTGCCAGCGCACGGTGTGCCGTTTCGCCAGCGCGTCCAGCTCGTGCCACAGGTCGGCGTTCTTGACGGGCTTCTTGTCCGCGGTCTTCCACCCGTTGCGCTTCCAGCCGTGGATCCAGGTCTCGATGCCGTTCTTCACGTACTGCGAGTCGGTGTAGAGGTCGATTTCGCAATGCCGTGTCAGCGCCTCCAGCGCCCGGATGACGGCCAGCAGCTCCATCCGGTTGTTGGTGGTGTGCGCCTCGCCGCCGAACAGCTCGCGCTCGCGGCCGCCTGACACCAGCAGGGCGCCCCAGCCTCCGGGTCCGGGATTGCCCTTGCACGCGCCGTCGCTGTAGATCGAGACGATGTCGCTCATGGCCGCGGCGCCCCCACGGGAGGACGGGGCCGCGTCACTCGACCCGCTCGATGCATTCGCGCGCCTGCCGCGGCGCGGTGGCGAGCCCGCGGCGCCGCTGCTGCCACGCCGGAGTGATCACGCGCATGCCGACCACCTTCTTGGTCGCGCGCAGGAAATAGACGCCGCCGGCGATCGGCCACCAGCGGTCCCCCGCCTTTTCCATGAACGCCGCGCGGCGCAGCCACTTGTCCTGCGCGAACGGCGGGGCGTAGGCGTCGAGCGCGCCGCCGGTCACTTCGAATCCGAGCAGCGCGAGCCAGTCCTTGACCCGGTAGAGGGCGATGAAGTTGCCGTCCCAGGGGGGCGTGTCGCCGCGACCGAAGTAGCGCTTCGCGCCGTACAGCGAGAACGGATTGAAGCCGGCCAGCACGACCTGGCCTTCGGGGCGCACCGCGCGGTGCACCTCGCGCAGCAGCCGGTGTGGGTCGCTGGTGAACTCCAGCGCGTGCGGCAGCACGACGAGGTCGAGGGCGTTCTCGGCGAACGGCAGCCAGTGCGGATCCGCATGGACGTCGGCCGGCGCGTTGTAGTCGACGGTCCACCGTGACGCGATCCGGCTCTGGCCGAGGAACGGGAACTCCGGCAGGCCGACCTGCACCGCGCGAAATCCGAAGATGTCGGCGACCGTGCGGTCGAACCACGCCTGCTCGCGGGCGAGCAGATAGCGACCGGTCGACGTCGCGAACCAGTCCGCGAGCGTCGTTGACACCGCCTGCTCGGGTCGCGAAGATGCGTCCATGGCGGCGATTATCCCCATCCGGGCCTTCAGCGACAACTACATCTGGGCGATCCGCGAGGGCAGCCACGCGGTCGTCGTCGATCCCGGCGACGCCGCGCCGGTCGAGCGCTGGCTCGCCCGCGAAGGAGTCGTGCTCGCCGGCATCCTGGTCACCCACCACCACGGCGATCACGTCGGCGGCGTGGTGGCGCTCTCCGCCCGCCGCAACATTCCGGTGTTCGGGCCGGCGCGGGAGGACATTCCCGGACGCACCCGTGCATTGGCCGAGGGCGACGCCGTCGAGCTCGAGCATCCGCCGCTGCGCCTGCACGTGGTCAACGTGCCGGGCCACACCGCCGGCCACATAGCCTATGTCGGCGAGATCGATCGCTACCCGGTGGCCTTCGTCGGCGACACGCTGTTCGCCGGGGGCTGCGGCCGCCTGTTCGAGGGCACGCCCGCGCAGATGGCCGCTTCGCTTGCCAGGCTTGCGTCGCTTCCCGGCGACACGCACGTGTACTGCGCGCACGAGTACACGCTCGCCAACCTGCGCTTCGCCCGCGCGGTGGAGCCCGGCAGCGAGGCGCTGGCGGCGCGAATCGCGCGCGAGGAATCGCGGCGGGAGCGCGATGTCCCGACGGTGCCGTCGACGATCGCGGACGAGCGCGCCACCAATCCGTTCCTGCGCGCTGCGGTGCCGGCGGTCTTCGCGGCGGCGCAGCGGCACGCGGGCCGCCCCCTGGCCGATGCGGTGGAGGCATTCGCAGCCCTGCGCGAGTGGAAGAACACGTTCTGAACCGGGAACCGCGCCGCTGGTCGCGGGGTCTCACACGCCGGGTTCGCGCGGCGCGCGGTTGACGCTGGCGATGCGACTCGCCTACCATCGCCGCACTCCCACGGCGCGCATCATCGCCGGACCGGCTTCCCAATTGCGCCTACCCCCCCGACTCGCCCCCTTCGTCCTGACGCTCGCGCTCGCCGCATGCGCCACGCCCGGCCCGCCGCCGGCGGAGCCCGCACCGGCGCCGATCGTCGTCGCCGCGGCAGCCGAGCCGCCCCCCGCGCCGGTCGCGCCGCCGATCGTCGTGCAGGACCCCTTCCCTTCCGCCGCCGGCGCCGATCTCGAGCCGCTGCCGCCCTCGGCCGACGACCTGTGGGTCCGCATCCGCAAGGGCTTTGCGATCCCCGACCTTCCCGCGGACGACCGGTACGTGGAGAAGTGGGAGCAGTGGTACGCGGCGCGCCCGGACTACGTCGCGCGCATGGTCGAGCGCAGCCGGCGCTACCTGTACCACATCGTCGCCGAGGTCGAGTCGCGCGGCATGCCCACCGAGATCGCGCTGCTGCCGATGATCGAGAGCGCGTTCAACCCGGTGGCGCTGTCGACTGCGCGCGCGGCCGGCATCTGGCAGTTCATGCCGGCGACGGGCAAGCACTATGGCCTCAAGCAGGACTTCTGGATGGATTCCCGCCGGGACGTGCTGTCGGCGACCGAAGGTGCGCTGACTTATCTGGACAAGCTTCACGGCGACTTCAACGACTGGCAGCTCGCCCTGGCTGCCTACAACTGGGGGGAGGGCAACGTCGGCCGCGCGATCGCGCGCAATCGCAAGGCCGGACAGCCGGCTGCGTACGTCGACCTCAAGATGCCCGACGAGACCCGCAACTACCTCCCCAAGCTGCAGGCGGTCAAGAACATCGTCGCCGACCCGGCGAAATACGGCCTGCTGCTCGAAGACATCCCGGACGCGCCCTACTTCACCGTCGTCACGATCAACCGCAAGATCGACGTGAAGAAGGCGGCGGAGCTGGCCGAAGTGCCGCTCGAGGAGTTCCAGTACCTGAACCCGCATCACAATCGCCCGGTCATCGCGGGCGCCGACCAGCAGTCGATCCTGCTGCCGATCGACAAGGCGGAGCTGTTCGCGGCCAAGCTGGAACTGACCGACCAGCCTCTCGTCTCGTGGCAGGCGTACCGATTGAAGCCGGGCGAGACGCTGGCGATGGCGTCGGTGAAATTCGGGCTGTCGGTCGAGACGCTGCGCGCGGTCAACGGCATCGGTCCGCGCGGGCAGCCGCTGCCGGGCCACACGATACTGGTGCCGTCGCAGCGGCCGGCCGAGGCGGATGCGTCGCTGACGGCCGCCGTGTTCACGACGATCCCGCAGGGCCGGACCTTCTATTACCGGGTGAAGCGCGGCGACACCCTCGCCAGCGTGGCCGCGCGCTACGGTGTCACCGTCGAGCAGCTGCGCGGTTGGAACGGACTCGGCGCGACGGCGACGCTGGCGCCGGGTCGGCCGCTGCGCGTGACCAGCGACGTCGCGCCGGTGGCGAGCAAGGCTCGACGCGGCGCGACGAGGCAATCGAAGGCGCCCGCGGGCAAGGCGAAGGCCGTGCCGGCAGCTGCATCGAAATCGGCAGCGCCGGGTGGCGGGACGGCCAAGCCCGCGACCAGGGCATCGAACGCACCGGCGGCGAAATCCACGGCGAAGTCGCCGGCGGCGGCGGCCGCGGCGGCAACCCCTTCCCGCTGACGCGCGGTCCGGGCCCCGGCGGCAGGCTGCGCCCGTCGTTCGGCCACCGGAAATGAAACAGGCGACGCTCGATGCGTCGCCTGTTCCGTTTTCCGCCCGGTGAATCGGGCGGGAGGGCGCGGTCGGCTTACAGCTTCTTCGCCTTCTTCGTCGCCTTCCTCTTCGTGGCCTTCTTGGTCGCCTTCTTCTTCGGGGCGGCCTTCTTCTTCGTGGCCTTCTTGGTCGCCTTCTTCTTCGGGGCGGCCTTCTTCTTCGTGGCCTTCTTGGCGGCCTTCTTCTTGGTCGCCTTCTTGGTCGCCTTCTTCTTCGGGGCGGCCTTCTTCTTCGTGGCCTTCTTGGCGGCCTTCTTCTTGGTCGCCTTCTTGGTCGCCTTCTTCTTCGGGGCGGCCTTCTTCTTCGTGGCCTTCTTGGTCGCCTTCTTCTTCGGGGCGGCCTTCTTCGTCGCCTTCTTCGTCGCCTTCTTCTTGGTCGCCCGTTTCTTCTTCGGGGCGGCTTTCTTGGGCGCCGGGGCCGCAGCCGCGGGAGCCATCATCGACATCATGTCAGCCATCATTTCGGGTTTCTCCTGTCTGAGTTGCCTTGACTGTTATCGTGCTTCTGCCGTGAGCAGGCGGCTTGCGGAGACGACTTCACGTTGCCAGATTTCGGTGTCAACGCTTGACAAATCCGCTGCTACCTGCTGACGGCATTGTAGCTTCGTTTCGTCATTTTGCAAGATTTCGTCGACGATTCCGACGCTTGCGCGCGCCACTGTTGCGAAATCGCACACCCGTTTTTTGCGCCGCGCGCACGTCGAAATGCGGCGCCGGAAATGCGGCGCGCGGCGCGATCAGGGCAGTCGCGATTCCTGTGCGAAGAGATCGGCGACACGCTCCCGCGGCCGCACCAGATGCACGTCGCCGCCGTCGACGATGACCTCGGCGGCACGCGGCCGCGAGTTGTAGTTCGAGCTCATCGCGAAGGCGTAGGCGCCTGCGGCGCCCAGCGCGAGCAGGTCTCCTTCCGCGAGTGCGAGGTCGCGGTCGTGCGCGAGGAAGTCGCCGCTTTCGCAGACGGGGCCGACGATCTGCCAGCACCTCGCGGCCCCGGCCCGCGGCCGCACCGCCGCGACCGGATGCCACGCGTCGTAGAGTGCCGGCCGGATCAGGTCGTTCATCGCCGCGTCGACGATCGCGAACGACCGCTCGGACCCCGGCTTCAGCGTCGTCACCCGGGTCAGCAGCACGCCGGCGTCGCCGACGATGCGCCGGCCCGGCTCGAACAGCAGGCGCTCGCGACGGCCGCCGAAGACGCCGGCGACCAGCGCCGCGTACTCCGCCAGCGGTACCGGGGTCTCGTCGCGATAGCGGATGCCGAGGCCGCCGCCGAGGTCGATGTGCGCGAGCGCGATGCCGTCCGCGGCCAGCCGGTCGACCAGGTCGCGGACCTTGTGCGCGGCCTCGAGATAGGGGGAGAGCTCGGTGATCTGCGAGCCGATGTGGATGTCGATGCCGTGGACCGCGATCCCCGGGGTCGCGGCCGCGCGGCGGTACAGCGCCGGCGCCTCGGCGAACGCGATGCCGAACTTGTTCTCCTTCAGGCCCGTCGAGATGTACGGATGGGTCTTCGGATCCACGTCGGGGTTCACGCGGAACGACACCGGGGCCGTGCGACCGGTGCGGGCGGCGACCGCGGCCAGCCGGTCGAGCTCCGAAGCGGACTCGACGTTGAAGCACAGGATGCCGGCGGCGAGCGCCGCCTCCATCTCGCTCTCGGTCTTCCCGACGCCGGAGAAGACGGTCCTGGCCGGGTCCCCGCCGGCGGCTTGCACCCGTGCGAGCTCGCCGCCCGAGACGATGTCGAAGCCGCTGCCCAGCCGCGCGAGCAGGTTCAGCACCGCGAGGTTGGAGTTCGCCTTCATCGCGTAGCAGACGAGCGGCGACGGGCCCGGCAGCGCCGCCGCCAGCGCGCCGGCGAAGTCGCGGTACGCGCCCTCGATCATCGCCCGCGAGTAGACGTAGCACGGCGTGCCGAAACGCTCGGCGATGACTGCGAGGGGCACGCCCTCGGCGTGCAGCTCGCCGTCGACGGCGCGGAACGCGGTCATGGCTTGGCGGCGGGAGGGGTGACCGGTTTCGCGGCGGTGGCAGCGTCCGCCGCGGCGGACGCCGGAGGCGGCGCGCCGGCGCCTGCCGCGGGTGCGCTTGCGGCGGGCGCCGCGGGCGGCAGCGTCAGCGGACCCTTGATCCCGCACCCGGCGAGCGGGACGACGACGGCGAGCGTCGTGAGGGCGGCAAGGGCGCGCATGGTCGCGGTGGAATCGCGTAACATCGCCGCGGATCGTATCACGCGGGCCCGCGCTTCCGGGCCCGTCCTTCCCTCCCGCACCGGCCTCGCCATGACCACCGAATCCGCCTTCATCGCCGCCGCCGACGCGACGCTCGCCGCCATCGGCGCGGCGCTCGACTCGGCGCTCGAGAACTCCGACGCCGACCTCGACTGGAGCCTGAACGACGGCATCCTGGAGATCGAATGCGAGGACCGCAGCAAGCTGATCGTCAACCGGCACGTGCCGAATCGCGAGATCTGGGTGGCCGCCCGCGCCGGCGGCTTCCACTTCGCCGCGCGCGACGGGCAGTGGCGCGACACGCGCAGCGGCGCGGCGCTCGGCGCGGCGCTCGGCGACCTGCTGCGGGCGCAGGGTGGGCTGGCGATCGAGTTGCCGCCGCTGCCGGCGCCCGCGACCTGATCCGCCGCCGCCTTTGCGGCGCCGGGGATTGCGCCGCCGCCTTCAAGCCTCGAGCAGCGCGGTCCAGTCGTCGAGTGCGGCGCGCGCCGCCGCGTGCCCGGGGTGCAGTGTTTCGACCACGGCCCAGAACCGGGCCGAGTGGTTGAGCTCGACCAGGTGCGCGACCTCGTGGGCGACGACGTAGGTGGCGAGCTCCGGCGGCAGCTGCACCAGGCGCCAGTTGAGCCGGACCACGCCGCGGACGTTGCAGCTGCCCCATTCGCTGCGGGCGTTCGACAGCTTCACCGCGCTCGGCGCGGCGCCGAGCGCAGCGGCCAGCGGGACGGCCTGCGACAGGACCAGCCGCTGCGCCTCGTCCTTGAGCCAGCGGCCGACACAGCGCTCGACCTCGCGCTCGTCGTGTGCGGCCGGATGACGGACGGTGAGGTCGAGGAGGTCGGCGCCGATGTCCTTCTGCCGCGCCGGAAACACCGCCAGCGCCAGTTCGCGGCCGCGGTAGACGATCGGCGCCCCCGACTTCCATTCGCGCGGGAGCACGTCGCGCCGCCGGGCGCGCCACTCGGCCAGCGAGCGCAGGATCCAGGCGGCGCGCGCTGCCAGCACGTCCTCGACCTCGCGGATCGACACCCACCGCGGCGCACGCACGGTGAGTCCCGCGAAGCCGATCTGCATGCCGATCGAGCGGCGGCGGGCGCGCACCAGCCGGTAGTCGACGGCCTCGCCCGCGAGCACGATGCGCCGCGCCTGCCCGTCGTCGGGCGGCCGCTGCCGCCCGCCGCCGAACAGGCCGATCAGGGCGGCCCGAGCCGCGCGACCTCGTTCTCGATCCAAGTCTCGACCTCGGTTGTCAACGACTGCACGTCGCGGCCCGCCGGAGGGATCGGCCTGCCGATCGACACCGTGACCGTTCCCGCGCGCTTGCCGAACACCCCCTTCGGCCACAGCCAGCCGGCGTTGTGGGCGACCGGCAGCACCGGCGTGTCCAGCGACAGCGCAAGGCGCGCGCCGCCCGTCTTCCAGCGCGAGCGGGTGCCCGCGCGGATCCGCGTGCCCTCGGGATAGATGACGATCCAGAAGCCCGTCCGCAGCCGCTCGCGACCCTGCCGGATGATCTGCTGCATCGCGTCGATGCCCGCCCTGCGGTCGATGGTGATCGGCGACGCCAGCGCGAACCCCCAGCCGAAGAACGGGATCGACAGCAGTTCCTTCTTGGCGACGAAGGCGAGGGGCGGAAACAGCATGTTCAGCGCCAGCGTCTCCCAGGTCGAGCTGTGCTTCGCCAGCACGACGTGCGGAACGTCGCCCGGCGGGATGTTCTCGGCGCCTTCGATCTTCCAGTCGATGCCGCAGATCATCCGCGCGCCGGCCAGGTTGACGCGGCACCACGACCGCGCCATCCGGTAGCGGGGCACCGGCGGCAGCCAGAACGTCGCCAGCATCGCCGCCGCGTACAGCGGCGTGACGACGAGCTGGTACAGCAGGAATGCGAGGGAACGGACGGCCGGCATCGGGGGCGGAACGCGGCGCCGGTCAATCGCCGGCGAGGAGCGCCGAGGCGGTGAAGGCGAGGTCGGGAAAGATGACGGTGTTCTTGGGGAAGCTGCCGTCGTGCAGCGTCTTCTCGCCCTTGCCGGTCAGCACCAGCATCGGCTGCGCGCCGACGGCGTCGGCGGCCTCGAGGTCGCGGCGGCTGTCGCCGACGCAGGGCACGCCGGCCATGTCGACGCCGAAGCGGCTGCCGATCTCGCGCAGCATGCCCGCCTTGGGCTTGCGGCAGTCGCAGTCGGCGTCGGCGGTGTGCGGACAGTAGAAGACGGCGTCGACGCGCCCGCCGGCGAGCGCCAGCGCCCGGTGCATCTTTTCGTGGATGGCGTTCAGCGTGGCGATGTCGAACAGGCCCCGGCCGATGCCGGACTGGTTGGTCGCGACCACCACCCGGTAGCCGGCGTGGTGCAGCCGGGCGATCGCCTCGAGGCTGCCGGGAATCGGCCGCCATTCCTCCGGCGTCTTGATGAACTGGTCGCTGTCGTGGTTGATGACGCCGTCGCGGTCGAGCACGATCAGCTTGGCCGACCGCGTCGGCGTCAGGGCGTCGGAGGCGAACTGGACCATGTCGCTACTCTAACCCGGAGGCCGGCGCCCGGTGGCGGTGGCGAAGCGCGCGCGGCCTTCGCCCGTCACCGGTCAGCCCGCGAGCTTGGCAAGATCGGCGACCTGGTTCATTGCCCGGTGCAGCCGCGCGAGGAGTGCCAGCCGGTTGGCGCGCACCGCGGGGTCGTCGGCCATCACCATCACCCCGTCGAAGAACGCGTCGACCTGCGGGCGCAGCGACGCCAGCGCCGAAAGCGCCGCCACGTAGTCGCCGCGGGCCATCGCCGCGTCGACGGCGGGCGCCGCCGCGTCGAGCGCCGCCGACAGCGCGCGCTCGGCCGGCTCGGCGAAGCGACCGGGGTCCACGGCCGCGCGGCCGTCCGCGCCGGGGGCGCTCTTGGCGAGGATGTTGCCGATCCGCTTGTTCGCCGCGGCCAGCGCCGGCGCTTCGGGCAGCGCTTCGAACGCCCGCACGGCGGCAAGCTGTGCCGGGACGAGGTCGACGCGCGCCGGGTGCCGGTCGACCACCGCCGCGATCTGCAGCGCGGTGTAGCCCTGGTCGCGCAGGTAGCCGCGCAGCCGGTCGTAGAGGAAGCTCGCGAGTGCGGGCGCGTCCGGCTTCACCGCAGCGACCCCGTCGAAGGCCTTGAACGCGAGGTCCAGCAGATCCGGCACCGGCAGCGGCAGCTTCTTCTCGATGACGATCCGCAGCACGCCCAGCGCCGCGCGCCGCAGGCCGAACGGGTCCTTGTCGCCGGTCGGCACGTTGCCGATGCCGAACATGCCGGCCATCGCCTCGAGCTTGTCCGCGAGCGCGACCGCCGCGGCGATCCGGCCCTCGGGCAGCGCGTCGCCGGCGAAGCGCGGCCAGTAGTGCTGCTCGACCGCGGCGGCGACGTCGGCCGGTTCGCCGTCGTGCTCCGCGTAGTAACGGCCCATCAGCCCCTGCAGCTCCGGGAACTCGCCGACCATGTCGGTGACGAGATCGGCCTTGGCGAGGCCCGCGGCGCGGTCCGCGTGCGCGGCGTCGGCGCCGACGAGCTTGGCGATCTCGGCGGCGAGAAAGCGCAGCCGGTCGATGCGCTCCGCCTGCGTCCCCAGCTTGTTGTGGTAGACGACCGAGCGCAGCTTCGGCAGCCGCGCGTCGAGGCGCTGCCGGCGGTCCTGGTCGTAGAAGAACTTGGCGTCGGCGAGCCGCGCCCGGAGCACGCGCTCGTTGCCGGCGACGATGGCCGCCGGGTCGTCGGTGGCGAGGTTCGAGACCAGCAGGAACCGCGCGCGGATGCGGCCGGCGTCGTCGGTCAGCGCGAAGTACTTCTGGTTCTGCTGCATGGTCAGGATCAGGCATTCCTGCGGGACCGACAGGAACGCGGGGTCGAAGGTGCCGGCGTAGACCGCCGGCCACTCGACCAGCGACGCGACCTCGTCGAGCAGCGCGTCGGGGGCGACGACGCGGTCGCCCTGCGCGGCGCCGGCAAGGCCCTGCTCGATCGCCGCGCGGCGATCGTCGAACGACGCGATGACCTTGCCCTCGGCCCAGAGCGTCTCGCCGTACGCATCGGCGGTGGCGATCGCGATGTCGCTGCGGCCGAGGAAGCGGTGGCCGCCGGTGGTGCGGCCAGCGTCGAGGCCAAGTGCCTTCACCGCGACGACGTCGGCGCCGTGCAGCGCGACCAGCCGATGCGCCGGGCGGACGAACTTCTCGGCGTTCCAGTAGCCCGCGGGGCTGGCGTAGGTCATCACCTTGGGGATCGGCAGCTTCGCCAGCGCGTCGTCGAGCGCCGCCTGCAGGCCTCTCGCAAGCGCCTGACCCTTGGCGAGGCTCCGCAGATAGACATACTCCGCCTTGCCGTCCGATGCGACGTAGATACGATCCGGACCATCGGTGGCATCGAGCGTGGAGGTTGCCAGTTGCGGGCGCCCGAGCGCTCCAAGCTTCTTGCGCAACGCTTCGGTTGGCTGCCCGTCCGCGCCGCGCGCAACTTTGGCGGGCATCAGCTTGTCAATGACTTCGCTGTCCGGCGCCACCGCGAGGACCTGCGTGACCGCCACGGCCAGCCGCCGCGGCGTCGCATACGACGTCGCCACCGACGTCCCGGCAAGCAAGCCGCGCGCGCGCAGCCCCTCGACCATCGATCCGGCGAAGGCCTCGCCCAGTCGCCGCAGCGCCTTGGGCGGCAGCTCCTCGGTGTAGAGCTCGACGACCAGCGTGGCGGCGCTCACCGGGCGGCCCCCGGGGTCGCGGCCTTCACGTACTGCGCGGGCAGCGTCGCCCGCTCGCGCTCCGCCAGCATCGGGAACCCCAGCGCTTCGCGCGCCTCGACGTACGCGGTCGCCACCTGCCGCGACAGCGCGCGGATGCGGCCGATGTAGCCGGCGCGCTCGGTGACCGAGATCGCGCCGCGCGCGTCGAGCAGGTTGAACGTATGGCCGGCCTTGAGGATCATCTCGTAGCCCGGCAGCGGCAGCTTCGCGTCGAGCAGGCGCTTCGCTTCGCCCTCGAAGTAGGCGAACTGGTCGAACAGCTTCGCGGCGTCGGAGGCGTCGAACGCGTACTTCGACTGCTCGACCTCGTTCTGGAAGAAGACGTCGCCGTAGCTGATCGACTCGGTGTACCTGAGGTCGTAGACCGACTCGACGTCCTGCAGGTACATCGACATCCGCTCGAGGCCGTAGGTGATCTCGCCGGTGATCGGGTTGCAGTCGAGGCTGCCGACCTGCTGGAAGTACGTGAACTGGGTGATTTCCATGCCGTTGAGCCACACCTCCCAGCCCAGGCCCCACGCGCCCAGCGTCGGGTTCTCCCAGTCGTCCTCGACGAAGCGCACGTCGTTCTTCGAGAGGTCGAATCCCAGCGCCTCGAGCGAGCCGAGGTAGAGGTCGAGGATGTCGGCCGGCGCCGGCTTCAGCACCACCTGGAACTGGTGGTGCTGGTGCAGCCGGTTCGGGTTCTCGCCGTAGCGCCCGTCCTTGGGCCGGCGCGACGGCTGCACGTACGCGGCGCGCCACGGCTCGGGTCCCAGCGCGCGCAGGAACGTTGCCGTGTGCGAGGTCCCCGCCCCGACTTCCATGTCGTAGGGCTGCAGCAGCGCGCAGCCGTGGCGGCCCCAGTAGTCCTGGAGCGTGAGAATCGTCTGTTGAAACGTCGGCATCGGGGGGGGCGCCCGCGTCGAGCCCGGGCCATGGTGACCAAAGGCTTGATTTTACGGGTTTTCGAACGGCAGCCCAAATGCGGATGCGACAGGATGCCGGCGGCGCGCCCGATCAGCACCAGCGACGCCGGATCAGTCGATGGCGACGGCCATCGCATTGTCCTTCGGGCGGCGGTCGATCAGCTTGTTGTACGGGTCGATCCCGGCCTTCGCCGGCTTCTTCGCGACCACGAGCGTGAACTCGGTCTCCTCCTGCGTGATCTTCCTCTTCTCCAGGAACAGCGGGGCGTCGTCGGCGTCGAGGACGCCGATGTCGATCCAGTCGGCGAGCGGCACGTCGTCCTCCTTGCCGAGCGCGTCGGCCTTGCGCTTCTTTGCGTGGACCTTGAGCGCGACCTCGTACCGGCCGTCGGGCAGCGCCTTCGCCTTCGCCGACAGCGCGCGGTTGTCGTAGAGGGTGATCGTCTCGAACAGGTCGTCGATCATGTACTGCAGCTCCGGCGGCGTCACCGCGCGGATGCGCGCGATCAGGTGCGACGCGCTCGAGTACGGCGGGCCCTTGAACGCCCACTCGTCGCGGTACGCGCGGATGGCCCGGTTCAGGTTCTCCTCGCCGATGTAGTCCTGCAGCGCGTACATGACGAGGCTGCCCTTGCGGTAGTGGATGTAGTCCTGGTTCTCCACGCGTCCGAGCGGCAGCTCCTTCTTCTGCTCGGTGCCGCGGCCGATCAGGTAGCGGTCGAGCTCGTGGCGGAGGAAGCGCTGCATCTTCGCCTCGCCGTACTTCTGCTTCATCACCATCAGCGCCGAGTACTGCGCCAGCGTCTCGACCAGCATCGTTTCGCCCTGCACGTTCCCGCCGGGAACCTGGTGGCCCCACCACTGGTGCGCGAGCTCGTGGGCGGTCACGTAATACGGATAGTCGATGTCGTCGGGGTCGCCGTCGCGGACGCGGGCGATGAAGCCGATCCCTTCCGAGTAGGGAATCGTGTTGGGGAACGACTGCGCGAACGTCTGGTAGCGGGGGAATTCGACGATGCGGAACTGCCGGTGCTGGTACGGACCGAACGCCGCGGTGAAGTAGTCGAGCCCCGCCTTGGTGGCGCCGATCATGCGGTCGACGTTGTACTCGTGGCCGGGCTGGTGCCAGATCTCGATCGCGACGTCGTTCCACCGGTCCTTCTTCACCGCGTATCGCGCCGACTGGAACGCGTAGAAGTTGAGGATCGGGCTGTCCATCCGGTATTCGAAGTAGCGGCGGCCGTTCTCCGTCCACTCTCGCTGCAGGTAGCCGGGCGCGATCGCCATCTGGTCGGGGTCGGTGCCGACGACCGCGTCGAACGCGATGAAGTCCGCGTCGGGGGCGAGGGCGTTCTCGGCGAGCCCGGCGGGATCGTCGCGGTCGCGCATCCGCTCCTTGGGCGCGAGGCCGAATTTCTTGCGGTCGCGGTCGGTCGCGAGCTCGCTGCGCTCCTGGTAGCCGACGAGCGGCAGCATCGACATGCCGTTGACGAACGAGCCGTTGTAGACGACGTCGGTCGTCGACCCGGTGTTGGCGAATCCCCGCGTCGGCACCTCGAGGTCGAATGCGAGTGTCGTCGACGCACCTGGCGCGAGCGGCGACGCGAGGCGGTAGCTGCGCACGCCGATCGGCAGGTCGTCGGTCTCGAGCTTCGCGGGCACCCCCAGTTCGAGCCGGTGGATGCGCAGGCGCTCGCCCTGGAAGAACAGCAGGTGGACGACGTCGACGGGCTTGCCGGAGCGGTTCTCGAGCCCGTAGCTGCCCTGCACCCGGACGCGCTGCTCCTGCGGATACAGGTCGACCTTGAGGCTCACCGCGGTGATCTTCGGCTGCGGGTCGGCGGCGAGCGCCTTGTACTTCTTCTCGTAGTCGGCCTGCCGGGCTTCGCGTCCATGCACGGTCACGTAGGGGTTGAGGACGTTGGTGTTCCAGAAGATGAACCCCCCGAGCGCCATCGTCGCCGCGCCGGCGACGGCGCCGAGCGCCATCGCGCCGGGCGTCAGGCGCCCCCGCGCCAGCGCGAGCCGGCCCTTCCAGTCGACGGTCGTCCCGCGCACCCACATCAGGTAGCCGGCGAGCGCCAGCAGCACGGCGACGGCGGCCCAGTACGCCTGGAACGTCCGGACGCGGAACAGGAAGTGGCCGAAGCCGTTCATGTCCGAATAGACGAAGCCGCCGTTGCTGCCGTACAGGTACAGGTTGTGCTCGAGCCCCAGCAACGGCGCGAACGAGATGACGATGAAGTACACGATCATCACGAAGTGGCCGAGGTACTTCTGGTTGACGATCGAGTGGACGACCAGCGCGAGCACGCAGACGAGCCAGTAGTCGACCAGCTCCAGTCCGAACAGCCAGCGCAGGTAGAGTCCGGGTTCGTAGTGGTGATAGCCCTTCGCGGTCTGGATCGCGATGCCGCTCAGCATCAGCACCGCCTGCAGCACCACGGGAACGAGCATCAGCGCGCCGAGCTTGGCGACGAACGGCAGCCAGGTCGGGATCGGCAGCGCGTCGTGGATCTGGTCCAGCCGGTGCTCGCGCTCGCGCCACACGAGCTCGCCCGCGTAGAACGTGACGATCACCAGCATGAACACGCTGAACGTGCCGGACACGAGTTCCAGCATCTGCCAGGTGACCGGCCAGGTCGTGGTGCCGAAGATGCTGCCGGCGGTGGTGCTGGTCGCGACGAAGAACAGCACGCCGGCCAGCGCGATGACGCCGAAGTAGACGTTCTTGACGGTCTCGCGGAAGTTGAGCCAGATCATCCGGGGGAGCAGGCGCCACGGGCTGACCGGACCGACGTCGACCGCCCGTCCGGCGGCGAGGTGCGCCGGTGCCGGTGCCGGCGCGGCCTCGTCCGGCCCGGCTTTCTTCCCGCCGATCCCTGCCTGGCCGTAGGTGAAGCGACCGATGCAGAACGCGATCACGGCGCCGCCGATCCCCAGCCACAGCAGCCGGTTCCACAGCAGGTAGCCCTCGAACGGGATCAGCCGCGCGTTCCGCTCGCTGATCGGCCAGTACTCGGTCAGCAGCGAAACGGCGAGCATGCCGAAAGGATCGACCAGCGAGGCGACGAGCTTGTTGTCGATGTCGCGCAGGAGCCCCTGCGCCGCGAGGCGGCCGATCAGCAGCAGCACGCTGCCGACGTAGACCGGGAGCATCCGCCGCGTCAGCGCCGCGGCGCAGAAGAACATGCCGCCCAGCACCACGATGTTCGGCAGCAGCATCGTGAAGTACGGCGTCGCGTACGCCGCGAGGCGGAACGGTCCGACGCGGTCGGGGTCGATCCCGGGCAGCAGCAGTCCCGCCGCGGCGCCGAGCCCGATGCCGGACAGGATCACCATCAGCACGGCGACGGCGCCGACGAAGCGCCCGCCGAGGTACTCGAAACGCCGGATCGGCGCGGTGAAGAAGAACGCCTCGGTCCGGTACTCGAAGTCCTGCTGCACCGCACGGCCCATCACCGCCGCGATCACCGTCAGCGCGGCCATGCCGAGGAACGACACCGTCTGCGCCACCGCGAACGGCGAGTTGATCCAGACCTTGCCGCTGCCGAACGAGATGATCGCGCCGGAGATCACGCCGCCCGCGGCGGCCACCCACAGCATGGCGAGCGCGAAGAAGATCGCGAAGTAGACCCAGGACGAGAGCCGCTTCAGCCGCGTGCGGAACTCGAACGCGGCGATGGTCAGCAGGTTGCGCATCAGGCGGCCTCGAGCGCCGGCGCCGCGGGTGCGAGCCGGCCGGCGATCGCGGCGAAGTAGACGTCCTCCAGCGTCGCGCCGGCGGGTGCGAAGCCGCCGCCCGGCGCCGCGTCGGCCACCACGCTGACCAGCGTCCGTCCCGCGAGCAGCCGCGTCGAGATCACCGGGTAGGCCGCCTTCGTCGCTTCGAGTTCGTCGCGCGCGACGGCCTTCTGCCACACGCGGCCGTCCAGCGCGGCGACGAGTTCCAGCGGCTGCCCGGTCAGCAGCACGCGGCCCTTGTTGATGATCGCCATTCGCCCGCAGAGGTCGGACACGTCCGAGACGATGTGCGTCGACAGGATCACGATCACGTTCTCGCCGATCCCGGCGAGAAGATTGTGGAACCGCACGCGCTCCTCGGGATCGAGGCCCGCCGTCGGCTCGTCGACGATGATGAGGCGCGGATTGCCGATCAGCGCCTGGGCGATCCCGAAGCGCTGCCGCATCCCCCCGGAGTAGCCGCCGAGCGCCTTCCTGCGCACGTCGTACAGGTTGGTCTGCCGCAGCAGGCCGGCGACCACGTCGCGGCGCTCGCCGCGGCCGGTGACGCCCTTGAGGCGGGCGAGGTGGTCGAGCAGGTCCTCGGCGGAGACCTTCGGGTAGACGCCGAAGTCCTGCGGCAGGTAGCCCAGCGTGCGGCGCACCGCGTCCTTGTCGCGCAGCACGTCGAGGTCGCCCAGGTGCGCGCTGCCGGCGTCGGCGTCCTGCAGCGTGGCCAGCGTGCGCATCAGCGTCGACTTGCCGGCGCCGTTGGGCCCCAGCAGCCCGAACATCCCGGCCGGGATGGTGAGCGAAACCCCGGCCAGCGCCTGCACGCCGTTGGGGTACGTCTTGGAGAGGCCGGAGATCGTCAGTTCGAAAGCCATCGGGAATCCTTGGCGTGCGTGGTCGGGAGAAGGCGAAAGTGCGCCATTATTGGGGCCGCGACGGAGGGTCGCAACGGCGGGGTGGGCGAGCTGCGATTCGCGGCGACGGGCCGCTGCCGGCACCGACGAATCGCGGTCGCGCTAGGGATGATCCGGCCGACGGCGGCGCCCGGCGAGCGCCGCCGCGGCGACCATCGCCCCGGCGAGTGCTGCGGGCAGCGCGTCGCCGAAGCGCACGTAGGGCGTCTCGCCGCGCCGGCCGACGACGTCGACCTCGAGGATCCCGCGCGTGAACCACGGCAGCCGGGCGCGCTCGAGCCCGCGGTGGTCGATCGCCGAGGTGATGCCGGTGTTGGTCGCGCGCAGCAGCGGCCTGCCGGTCTCCAGCGCGCGCATCGCCGCGATCTGGTTGTGCTGCGGCGCGGCCACCGAGCGCCCGTACCACGCGTCGTTGGTGACGTTGACGAGGATCGCGGCGTCGCGCGCCTGCGACCGGATATCGGCGCCGAACGCGTCTTCGTAGCAGATGTTGACGGCCACCCGGGTGCCGGCGACCGCCAGCGGCGGCTGGTCGGGCGGACCGGGCGCCTGCGACGACAGCGGGATCGCGAGCACGCGACGGATGAACCATCCGGTCAGCGCCTCGAGGGGAATGGTCTCGCCGAACGGGACCAGGTGCCGCTTCCGGTAGTCCTGCACGTCGGCGGTGCCCAGCGTCACCACGCTGTTGTGGATCTGCAGTTCGCCGCCGGGCGTCAGCGGCGGCCGGGCGGTGAAGAGACCGACGATCGCGTCGCCGTCGCGCGCCGTCATCGTCCGCAGCAGCGCCTTCAGCACCGGCTCGGGCACCTCGTCGGCGAAGACGGGGAACGCGCTCTCGGGCAGCACGACCAGCCGCCCGCGGCTCTGCGCGACCAGCGACAGGTACAGCGCGTAGGTGCGCTCGCGGAAGCCGGGATCGAACTTGAGCGTCTGCTCGACGTTGCCCTGCAGCAGAGAAACCGCGAGCGGCGCGCCCTCGTCGTGCGTCCATTCGATCTTCGCGAGGGCGATGCCGGCGCCGGCGAGCGCCGCGCACAGGGCCAGCGGACCGGCGATGCGCCGCGCGCGCGACGGCCCGGACGCGACGCCGTCGGCCGCCAGCACCGGCAGCAGCGCCGCGGCGGCCGCGGCGGCGGCCGCCATCGCCAGCGACACCAGGAAGACGCCGCCGACCGGCGCGTAGCCGGCGAACGCCGACTGCGCGGTCCCGGGCAGCTGCGCGTAGCCGACCGACAGCCAGCCGAAGCCCGACAGGACGAACCCGCGCAGCCACTCGGCCAGCGCCCAGGCGCCGGCTGCCGCGACCAGGCGCGCCGCGCCGGCCGGGGCGGTGACCCGGGCGGCGAGCCAGCCGGCGAACGCGGGCCACAGCGCGAGGTACGCGCAGAAGCCGAGTGTGCCGACGGCGGCCACGACCGCGGGCATTCCGCCGAACGTGTGCAGGGCGATCGACACCCAGGACACGCCGGCACCGAACAGCCCGAGCCCGAACGCGAAGCCCAGCCACGCCGCCTGCCGCGGCGTTGCGTGGTGCCAGCCGGCGAAGAGCAGCCCCAGCGTCAGCACCGGCAGCTGCGGCAGCGCGAACGGCGCGAACGCGAACACCGTCACCGCGCCGGCGACGAGCGCCAGCAGGAGGCCGGGCCAGGCGGGGCGGCGCGCCGCGGGCGCCCCTGCCGTCATGCTCAGTCCGCCGCGTTCGCCGCGTCGCCCGCGGCACCGTCCGTCCCGGCGGGAAGGACGCGCTCGACGTTCAGCGTATGCAGGCGGCGGCTGTCGGCACGGACGACGCGGAAGCGGAAGCCGCCGAGGGTGACCAGCTCGCCGCGCTTGGGCAGGCGCCCGAACGCCTGCAGCACGAGGCCGCCGACGGTGTCGAACTCGTCGTCGGCGAAGTCGCTGCCGAAATGGTCGTTGAAGTCGCCGATCTCGGTCTGCGCCTTCACGCGGTAGCGGCCGTTCTGCTCGGGAATGATGTTGTCTTCGCTCTCGTCGAAGTCGTATTCGTCCTCGATGTCGCCGACGATCTGCTCGAGCACGTCCTCGATGGTGACGAGGCCGGAAACGCCGCCGTACTCGTCGACGACGATCGCGATGTGGTTGCGGTTCGAGCGGAAGTCTCGCAGCAGCACGTTGAGCCGTTTCGACTCGGGCACGAACACCGCCGGGCGGAGCGTGTCGCGCAGGTCGAAGCCGGCGGGATTCGCGTAGTAGTTGAGCAGCTCCTTCGCGAGCAGGATGCCGACGACGTCGTCCTTGCTCTCGCCGACGACCGGGAAGCGCGAGTGCTTGGTCTCGAGGACGACCGGGATGAACTCGGCGGGGTCGTCCTCGATCGACACCACGTCCATCTGCGAGCGCGGGATCATGATGTCGCGCACCGTCATCTCGGAGACGGCCATGACGCCCTCTATCATCGACAGCGCGTCGGCGTCGAGGAGCTTGCGCTCGAAGGCCCCGCGCATCAGGTCGAGCAGCTCCTCGCGGTCCTCGGGCTCGCGGGTCAGGAACGCGGACAGCCGCTCGAGCAGCGAGGGCTTGTCGGACTTGTCGTCGGGGTCGGCCATGGACTTGGTGCGGGCGTCGATCAACGGGTGGCGGCCTGCGCCGACCGGGTCTGAGCGGCGCCGGCTTGCGCCGACGCGTAGGGATCCGCGATGCCGAAGCCGGCAAGGATCGCGGCCTCGCGCGCTTCCATCCGGCGTGCTTTCCGCTCGGTATCGTGGTCGAGGCCCTGCAGGTGCAGCATTCCGTGGACGACGAGGTGCGCGCAGTGGTCGGAAAGGGGCTTGCCCTGCGCCTTTGCCTCGCGCCGCAGCACGGGCGCGCAAAGCACGAGGTCGCCGGACAGCGACTCGACTTCATCGTACACGAACGTCAGCACGTTGGTCGCGTGGTCCTGGCCGCGATAGCGGGCGTTGAGCGCACGCCCCTCGCGCTCGCCGACGAAGCGCAGGGTCACGCGGGCGTCCCGGTCGAGCGCGCCGCGGGCCCAGCGGCGCAGCGCGGCGGCCGCCGGCAGCGTGGCCGCCGCGACCGCGAACTGGACTTCGAGGCGGAGTCGCGGCGTTCGCACCACCGCGGTGCGAACGGCGGCGCGATGGCCGGCGCCGCTCATCTCGGGGCCGGATTCCGGGCCTGGTCGCGCTCGTAGGCGTCGACGATCTTCTGCACCAGCGGGTGGCGGACGACGTCGGCGCTGGTGAAGCGCGTGAAGCCGATGCCGCGGACGCCGTCGAGGATGCGCTGCGCCTCGATGAGCCCGCTCTTCTGTCCGCGCGCGAGGTCGATCTGCGTGACGTCGCCGGTGATCACCGCCCGGGTGCCGAAACCCACGCGGGTGAGGAACATCTTCATCTGCTCGGGCGTCGTGTTCTGCGCCTCGTCGAGGATGATGAAGCTGTGGTTCAGCGTGCGCCCGCGCATGTAGGCGAGCGGCGCGATCTCGATGGTCTGGCGCTCGAACAGCTTCGCCGTCTTGTCGAACCCCATCAGGTCGTACAGCGCGTCGTACAGCGGCCGCAGGTACGGGTCGACCTTCTGCGCGAAGTCGCCGGGCAGGAAGCCCAGCCGCTCGCCGGCCTCGACCGCGGGCCGCACCAGCACCAGGCGCTTGACCGAATCCCGCTCGAGCGCGTCGACGGCGCAGGCGACGGCGAGGTAGGTCTTGCCGGTGCCGGCCGGCCCGATGCCGAACGTGAGGTCGTGCTCGGCGATCGTCTTCAGGTACGCGACCTGGTTCGGGGTGCGGCCGTGCAGGTCGGCGCGCCGCGTGCGCAGCCCGGGGCCCTCGCCCGCAGCGACGCTCCCGAGGTCGCGCCGGCGCGTGATCTCGATCAGGCCGAGCTGGATGTCGTCGACCGACAGCGTGCCGGTGGCCTGCGCGTAGAAGCGCTCGAGCGCGGTGGCCGCGTGCGCCGCCGCTGCCGTGTCGCCGCGGATCGAGAACCTGCCGCCGCGATGCGTGATCGTGACGTCGAGCGCCTGTTCGATCTGGCGCAGGTTGGCGTCGAGCGGACCGCAGAGATTGGCGAGGATCCGGTTGTCGAGCGGCGCGAGCGCGACTTCGACGGTATGCGTAGGCAAGGCGAGGGTGTCGATTGCGAGAGGGCGATCAGTCTGCGGCAAAGGCTGCGCGGGTGCAAGCGGCCGGTCAGGTCGCCTGCCGCACCAGCGGCGCCTTCAGCGCCTCGTCGATCGTCGCCCGCATCTCGGCGAGGTGCGCGTTGGCCTCGGCCGAGCGACCGCGCCTGCCCTGCGCCTGCGCGAGCTCGGCGGACAGGCGCTGCGCATCCGCACGCAGCAGGGCGCGCGCGTCCGCCGGCATCGAGCCGGCGGGGCGCAGCAGCGACGCGGCGACCCGCACCGTGTACTCGCGCTGCAGGTTGCGGCGCGCGAGCGGGATGTCGGCGCCCGACTTGAGCTCGCTCCAGATGGCCGCGTGCAGCGTCGCGTACAGCTCGGACAGCCGCAGCGCCTGGTCGGGCCGGTCGACCTTGGCCTCGTTGTTGACCAGCCGCTGGGCGATGGTGTCGCCCATCAGCTGCGCCAGCACCGCCCGCTGCAGAGCGAGCACCTGCTGGTCGACGGCGAGGTCGGTCGACGGCGGCGTGCGCCCGAGTTCGCGCGCGTCGTCGCGGTCGAACGGCGACACCGCCAGCCGCCGCTGCAGCGACGGCGAGAAGCGGAAGCTGTCGGCGGAGAACACCTCGATCGCCAGCAGCGACAGCGCCGCGCGCTGCTTGTCGATGTCGACCGGCGACAGCGGCTCGCGGCCGCTGCCGGCGCGGTCGCGCAGCGTGGTCAGGCCGCCGACGTACTTGGTCGCGTACAGCGCCCCTTCCTGCGCCTCGCCGAGCCCGCGCGTGACGTTGCGGCGCAGCACCGAGTAGCGCTCGCCCGGCTGCAGCGACTTCGCCTCGGTGCGCTCCCACAGCTCGCGCACCAGGGCGAAGCGCTTCTGCGCGTACGCCAGCGGGTCGGCACCGAGGTCGAACGAGTTGACCGCCGGGTCGAGCGCGCCGAACGAGACGTCCTCGTCGGACGCGTACGCCAGCACCTGCTCGCTCGAGCGTGCCGCGACCGCGGCGAGCGCCGCCGCTTCTTCTTCGGGTGCGAACTCGCGGTAGCCGTACTCGATCGCCCAGTAGTCGTAGGGGCCGAGCGTGTTCATCACGTACTCGCCCTGCCGCTCGCCGCGCCGCGCGAGGTTCCACGCGTTGTATTCCATCACCGAGCCCGAGATGCCGTTGACGCGGGTGAACTCGGGATCGGCGAGCTGCGCGTCGGTGTACGCGGTCGACGCCCGGAAATTGTGGCGCAGGCCCAGCGTGTGGCCGGTCTCGTGCATCACCATGTCCTTGATGTAGGCGGCGACGAAGCGCTCGACGTCGGGGCTGTCGGGGGCGAGGTCGCCGCGCGCCTCGAGCAGCGAAAGTCCGAACACCGCTTCGCCGGCGGCGCGGTCGCCGTACTCGCAGTAGGCGCCGTCGGCAGGCGACAGCATCGCCGCCGCGCCGCCGGCCGCGGCGGGCACCGTCTCGGCGCGGAGGTTGCGCACCGCGCGCACGTTCATCGCGTCGACGCCGATGTCCGCGTCGAGGATCTCGCCCGAGCGCGGGTCGACCACCGACATGCCGATGGCGCCGAAGGACGTCTTCGCCACCGCCTGCCAGCGCACCGACGCATGCCGCAGGTCGGCGGTGTCGAAGTCGGCGTCGTCGGGCTGGATCTCGACCTTCAGCGCATCCTTGTAGCCGATGCGCTCGAACGCCTTGTTCCATTCCAGGATGCCGGCGCGCACGGGCTCACGGTAGGCGAGCGGAATGGTGCGGTCCAGCCAGAACACGATCGGCTGCTTCGGCTCCGACAGCGGCGCGGCCGGATCCTTCTTCTCCAGCCGCCAGCGCGTGACGTGACGCTGGACCGGCGTGCGGGGGACGTCGCTGGTGTAGTCGAAGGTCTCGGCCGTGAAGTAGCCGAGCCGATCGTCGGCCAGGCGCGGCCGCATCGGCGTTTCCGGCAGCGCGACCAGCGAATAGAAGAACCCGAGGAACAGGCTGCGGACGTCCGGCAGCGTGTTGGGCAGCGACGGCACCGACGTCGGCACCGGCGAGCCGGGCATGAACGCCGGCGCGACCTGCGGACGCGACAGCGCGTAATGCGCGGTCACCTCGAAGGTCGCGAGGTCGGGCCGCACGCGGGCGCGATCGAGCGACGAGTTGCGGGCGTCGAAGGCGTAGGGCTGCCGGTAGGTGCGCTCGAGCGTGATCGCCGCCGCGGGCAGGTCGGCGACGAACAGCGCGTTGGCGTCGACCAGGATCGACTTACGCTCGGGGTGCGGCTGCGAGGCGACCGGCACCGTCGCGACCAGGCTGTCGGAAAAGCCCGCGGCGACGGCGCGCGCCTCGGGCGTTCCCGTCTTGGCCGTGTACTTGGTGTTCTTCGCGATCAGCTGGACCAGCGCGCCGACCTTGCGGAACTCGACGACCTGCGTGATCCCCGCCGGGTAATTCATCATCCCGCCGAAGATCCGGTTCTCGCCGATGCCGCGGTTGAGGTTCGACGTGAGGAAGTAGAGCTTGCCGAACTGGTCGGGCGCCAGCTCGAGCCACACGCGATCGTCCTTCTGCCACAGCGTGACCAGGCCCTTCGACTCGGTGGCGTCCTTGACGACGTCGGCGAACGGCCGCATGCCCTGCGCGGTGGCCGCCGCGGCGGCGGCCGCCGCGGCCGCGGCGTTGACGGCGGGACCGGGCGGGCGGGCGGCCCCCGGCGCCTGGTTGGCCGGCGACGGGGTCGGGGTGGCCTGCGCGGTCGCGGCCGCGGCGGCGCCGGCAACGGCGGCGGCGGTGGCGACTTCGGTGCGGGAGGGCGCCGTGGCCGCGGTGGAGGCCGGGCGCGTCGCCGCGGACTCCGGGCCGTCGGGCGAGGTCGCGCAGCCCGCCAGCGCCAGCACCGCGGTGATCGCCGCTGCCGCCCAGCCCGCGGTCGGCGCGCCCGCCCGGGCTGCGGCAGCGGCGCCAGTGGTGCGGTTCAGCGGGAGTGGCGAGCGGGGCATGGCATCCTCGTAACGGGGCGCGCCGTCGGCGGCGGGCACGTGCTGTCGGACAAGCGCGGACGCATTGGGTTCACGGCGGCCGGGTGCGGCGAGCGGTCCGTTCATCCCGCGACGAGCTCGCCGCGCAGCGAATGCGGGTACGCGAGCGTGATGGCGACGTCGACGTAGCGGCCGACCAGCGCCGCGTCGCCCGCGAAGTTGACGACGCGGTTGTTCGCCGTGCGCGCCGACAGCTCGGTGGCGTCCTTGGCCGCGCGGCCGGTGACCAGCACCCGCTGGCGCGTGCCGACCATCGCGGCGCTGTACGCGCGGTACTGGCCGTCGAGCTTCGCCTGCACCGCCTCCAGCCGCGCCTGGCTGACCGCGGCGGGCACCGGGTCCGGCAATTCCGCGGCCGGCGTGCCGGGCCGCGCGCTGTAGGCGAAGCTGAACGCGCCGTCGAACCCGACGTCGTCGATCAGCTTCATCGTCGCGGCGTGGTCGGCGTCGGTCTCGCCGGGGAACCCGACGATGAAGTCCGACGTCAGCGACAGGTCGGGACGGCGCTCGCGCAGCCGCCGGACGATCGCCTTGTACTCGAGGGCGGTGTAGCCGCGCTTCATCGCGGCGAGCACGCGGTCCGACCCGGACTGGACCGGCAGGTGCAGGTGCGGGACGAGCTTGTCGACGCGGCCGTGGACGTCGATCAGCGCCGCCGTCATCTCGCGCGGGTGCGACGTCGTGTAGCGGATGCGCTCGATGCCGGGAATCTCGGCGACGTACTCGATCAGCGTCGCGAAGTCGGCGATGCCGGCGTCGCCGTCGGCCCCGGCCGCCCGTCCGCCCGCGGTACGCATTCACGTTCTGGCCGAGCAGCGTGACCTCGCGCACGCCCTGGTCGGCGAGGTCGGCGATCTCGGTCAGCACGTCGTCGAACGGCCGGCTCACCTCCTCGCCCCGCGTGTAGGGCACCACGCAGAACGTGCAGTACTTGCTGCATCCCTCCATGATCGACACGAACGCGCTGGCGGCCTCGACGCGCGGCGGCGGCAGGTGGTCGAACTTCTCGATCTCGGGGAACGAGATGTCGACCTGCGGCACGCCGGTCTCGCGCCGCGCGCGGATCAGCGCCGGCAGCCGGTGCAGCGTCTGCGGGCCGAACACGACGTCGACGTACGGCGCGCGCCGGACGATGGCACCGCCTTCCTGCGACGCCACGCAGCCGCCGACGCCGATGATGAGGTCGGGGCGCCCGGCCTTCAGCGCGCGCACGCGGCCGAGGTCGTGGAACACCCGCTCCTGCGCCTTCTCGCGCACCGAGCAGGTGTTGAACAGGATGACGTCGGCGTCTTCGGGCCGGTCGGTGGCGACGAGGCCGTCGGACGCGCCGAGCACGTCGGCCATCTTGTCCGAGTCGTACTCGTTCATCTGGCAGCCGAACGTGCGGATGTAGAGCTTCTTGGGCACGGCGCGGGGCCTCGGGGCCGGTGGTGATCCGGGGGAGGCGGGACGGTGGCAGGGGGGCGGATTATAGCAACGACGCCGGCGGTGCCGGTCGCCGCCCTGCCGCGACCGGCACCACCGCGAATCGACCTGGTCCGGCCCGCCGCGCGCTACAATCGGCATCGCAGGTGTCCGCCGCGTTCCATCGCGGCGGGTGAAACGGGAATGCGGTGCCGCACGGAACCCCCGTGCCAAAGCCGCGGCTGCCCCCGCAACGGTAAGCCCTTCGAGGGCCGTCCTCGACGCCACTGCCGCCGGTGCTTCGTGCTCCGGCGGTGGGAAGGCTGGACGGCCCGCATGGCGAGCCCGGAGACCGGCCTGCACCCGGCCATGGCGCGCGCGACGAAACGCACGCGCTCCGGCCGGCTCCAGCGCGACGCGGGGAGGCGTCGCCGAAGGTTGCCGGTTCGCGGCACGGCTTCGCGCACGTTCGCTCGCGTCGTCCTGCCTGCCCTCCGCGCCCTCGCGCGTTCCTCCGCGTCGCATCCCGATCCATGCCGTGCGGGGATGCACGGCCAACGCGGAGATCTGCGATGTCGTTTCACCTGTTCCCTCCGCACGCGGGCGCCCGTGCCCCGCCGCGCGGCTGCGGCCGTCGTCGCCGCGCTTGCCGCGGCAATCCCGGCCGCGGTCGCTGCGCAGGCCCCGACGCGGCCGTCGCCGCCGCCGGCGCTCGACCCGGTCGTCGTCACCGCCAGCCGGACCGCGCAGCCGCTGCTCGAGCTGCTCGCCGACGTCACGGTGATCGGCGCCGACGAGATCGCGCGCGCCGGGGTGTCGAGCCTCGCCGAGCTGCTGCAGCGGCAGCCCGGCGTCGAGATCGTGCAGAACGGCGGGCCCGCCGCGGTGTCCGGCGTGTTCCTGCGCGGCGCCAACCGCGGCCAGACGCTGGTGCTCGTCGACGGCCTGCGCGTCGGCTCGTCGTCGGCCGGCTCGACGACGCTGGAGGCGATTCCCCTCGACCAGATCGAGCGGATCGAGGTGCTGCGCGGTCCGGCGTCGAGCCTCTACGGCGCCGACGCCATCGGCGGCGTGATCCAGGTGTTCACCCGCCGCGGCGGCAAGGACTTCAGCGGCAGCGTCAGCGCCGGCTACGGCACCTACAACACCGCGGCCGCCACGGCGGGCATCCGCGGCAGCGCGGGACCGCTCGCCTTCGCGGTGCAGGCGGGCGGCACGCGCAGCGACGGCTTCAACGCCATCGTCGACCCGCGCAACTTCGGCTACAACGACGACCGCGACGGCTACACGAGCCAGAACGTGTCGGCGAGCCTCGACCTGCCGTGGGCCGACGGCCAGTCGCTGTCGGCTTCCTACCTGCGCAACCGGCTGAACGCGCAGTACGACGGCGGCCCCGGCTTCGACGAGCGCACGATCACCGTCGTCGAGACCTGGCGCGTCGCCAGCGTCAACCGGCTCGCGCCGTGGTGGACGTCCACGCTGTCCGCCGGCGACGGCGTCGACGACAGCCGCTCGCAGACGGCGTTCGGCGACTTCACCTTCGACACCACGCAGCGGCAGTACACCTGGCAGAACGACTTCACGCTGCCGGGCGAAGCCGGCGCGCTGACGCTCGGGCTCGAGCGGCGCGAGGAGCGGCTTGCCACCGAGGCCGCGTTCGCGGTCAACGCGCGCGACACCGACGCGGTGTTCGGCGTCTGGCGCGTGCGCATCGGCGACCAGGCGCTGCAGGCGAACCTGCGCCGCGACGACTCCAGCCAGTACGGCGGCAAGACCACCGGCGCCGTCGCCTGGGGCTGGCGCGTCTCGCCGAACTGGCGGGTCACCGCCGGCTACGGCACCGCGTTCAAGGCGCCGACGTTCAACGACCTCTACTACCCCGGCTTTTCCAACCCGGACCTCGTGCCCGAGACCTCGGCCAACGTCGAGGCCGCGGTCTACGCGACGGCCAGCGTGGGACGGCGTGCGCGTCGACGCCCGCGCGATCGGCTACCGCAACCAGGTCAAGCGGCTGATCGTGTTCGGCTGCGACGCCGACTTCAACTGCCGGCCGGAGAACGTCGACCAGGCCACGCTCGAAGGCGTCACGCTGGGACTGGACGCGACCTTCACCGCCGGCACGACGGTCACCGCGTCGCTCGACCTCGCCTCGCCCGAGGACGACCGCACCGGGCTGCTGCTGCCGCGGCGCGCGCGCGAGCACGGCGCACTGACGGTCGCGCATCCGTTCGGGCCGGTGCGCGTCGGGCTGGAGTTCATCGCCTCGGGCCGCCGCTACGACGACCCGGCCAACCGGATTCCGCTCGCCGGCTACGGCATCGTCAACCTGACCGCCGAGTGGACGGTGCAGCGCGGGATCACGCTGTTCGCGCGCGCCGACAACGTGTTCGACCGCGACTACGAGCTGGCCGCCGGCTACGCCACCGGCGGCGCGCGCGTCTACGCCGGACTGCGCTGGCAGCCGTGAACTCCGGGCGCGTCTTCGTCGTGCTGTTCCTGCTCGCGCTGGCGGCGGCGGGGGTGCGCGCGGCGGCCGGCGGTGGCGACGACGCGGGCGCCGCGGCCGGTTCGGCCAGGGGCGCGAAGGCGGCCCCGACGACGCACTCGACGGCGAGCGCTGCGACAGGCGCGTCGAGCATCGCATCGACGACCACGACGACCGCCGTCGGCGCCCCGATCACCGTCCGCGACGGCGCCGGCAACGCGGTGACGCTCGCCGCCCCGGCGCGCCGCATCGTCAGCCTCGCCCCGCACGCGACCGAGCTGCTGTTCGCGGCCGGCGCGGGCGACCGCGTCGTCGGCGTGGTGGCAACCTCGGACTATCCGCCGGCGGCGCGCGCGCTGCCCACCGTCGGCGACGCGCGCGCGCTCGACCTCGAGCGCATCGTCGCGCTGAAGCCCGACCTCGTCGTCGGCTGGCCGTACACCTCGCCCGCGCAGGCGGCCACGCTGGCGGCGCGCGGCATCGCGCTGTTCGTGTCCGATCCGGCGACGCCCGCCGCGATCGCCGACGAGCTGGAGCGGCTGGGGACGCTGGCGGGCACCGCCGACGTCTCGGGTCCCGCCGCGCGCGCGCTGCGCGAGCGCTGGACGAAGCTCGAGGCGCGTCCGCGCACGCAGCCACCTGTGCGCGTGTTCTACGAGATCTGGGACGCGCCGCTGTTCACGCTGGGCGGCGGGCACCTGGTGTCGCAGGCGATCGCGGCCTGCGGCGGCGAGAACGTCTTCGCCGCGCTGACGCTGCCGGCGCCGGTGGTCAGCGTCGAGGCGGTGCTGGCGGCCAGGCCCGACGTCATCGTCGCCGGCGCGGCCGGCGGCGCGCGGCCGGCGTGGCTGGACGACTGGAAGAAGTGGCCGGCGCTGCCGGCGGTGGCGAAGGGCGCGCTGGTCACCGTCGACGCCGACCTGCTGCACCGTGCGGGACCGCGCTTCGTGGCGGGCGCGGAGGCGCTGTGCGCGGCGATGGACGCCGGCCGCGAACGCGGCGCCGCGCTGACGGCGACCGACGCTAGAAGTCGAACCGGCGAATCTGCTTGACGATCGTGACCCCGTCCACGGTGACCACCGCGGTGGCGCGGTCGTAATGAAACGGGTCGAAACCGAGGATCGCCGAACCGACCAAGGTGACGGTAACCAGCGCGGGGTCGAAGGCGCCGCCGAACCAGGGACCCGTCGTCCGGTAGACCGGACCCCGGTACTCGCTCGGGCTCGTCCACGCGCCACCCGACAGCAGATACCAGACAGGCTTGTTGTCGGGTCCATAGACGAACCAGCTCGCGAAGACCGATCCCGTCGAACGCTGCTGGATGTAGAGCCCCCAGCCGGACTCGGCGGGGTTCCACCAGGCGTCGGAATTGTCCCAGAGCGGGTCCGTGGCGGCTCTCGGGGTGACTGCAAAGGCCGCACTTCCCAACGAACCGGCGATCGGGTTCGTCGCGGAGCGCTTGAGGACCTCCACCTCGTAGCTGCCCCCGGGGAACTGTCCCAGCGGCAAGTCGAGCGGCGGCGACGGCTGCAGTTCGAACCCGCTGTTGGGCAACACCAGGATCGAAACCGTGATCCTGTTCCCGGCCATGGAGACGCGGGTGTCCTTCGGCGAGTACGAGGCGGGCAGGCCGTTCGCGTCCGTGCCGAGCGCCCCGTCCGGGAGCTGGACGCGAACGGTTTGCAGCGCCTTCGGTTGCGCGGGGACCACGGACACCTGCGCGAAGGCGGTGCCGCCGAAGAGCGCCAACGCACAGGCAAGTGCGACGAACACCGGCCACTCCGGTCGGCCTGATTTCTCAAACGCAATCGTGGACATGGATCTCGGCAGGCTGCCCCGTCAGGCGTGTGGTTCTGGAAGAGATTACTACGCCGCCGGTGCAGAGTGGTCCGTTCGCATTGCGTGGAATCCGCTACCGCGGCAGCAGCGTCCGCGTCGTCCCGCTGCCGACGGCGACCAGCGGATGCCTGAACAGCCCCGACAGCGCGCGCTCGTTCAGCACCTCGTCGGCGGTGCCGGCGCAGGCGCCGCCGTCGCCCATCGCGATGGCGTGGTCGGCGGCGCGCAGCGCGAGGTGCAGCTCGTGGACGACCATCACGATCGCCTTGCCGCGCTCGCGTGCCAGCGCGACGAGCCGGTCCATCGCGTCGACCTGGCGGCCGGGGTCGAGATGCGTCGACGGCTCGTCGAGCAGCAGCAGCCCGGGGTCCTGCGCCAGCAGCGCGGCCAGCGCCACGCGCCGCCGCTCGCCGCCCGACAGCGTGCGCACGTCGCGGGCTTCGAGGCCGGCCAGGTCCAGCGCCGCGAGCGCGTCGCGCGCCCGCTCGACGTCGTCGCGGCCTTCCCAGCGCCAGCGCGGCAGGTGCGGGTGCCGGCCCGCGAGCACGATCTCCTGCACCGTCGCCGGAAACGTGTCGACGCTGTCCTGCGGCAGGTAGCCGCGACGAAGCGCGCGCTCGCGGCTCGACAGCGCTCCGATGTCGTCGCCGTCGTAGGCGATGCGGCCCGCGGCGGCCGGGTGCAGGCCGGCCAGCGTGGCCAGCAGCGTCGTCTTGCCCGCGCCGTTGGGCCCGACGATCGCCCAGATCTCGCCCGCGCGGACGTCGAGGTCGAGCTTCGCCGCCAGCGTGCGGCCGGCGATGGCGACGGCGAGGTCGCGGCACGAAAGCCGCGGCGGCGCGCTCATCGCGACGGCCCCGGCCTTGCCAGCAGCCACAGGAACACCGGCACGCCGATCAGCGCGGTGATCACGCCGACCGGCAGCTGCGCCGGCGCGACGAGGGTGCGCGCCAGCGTGTCGGCGAGCGTCAGGAACGCGCCGCCCGCGAGCGCCGCCGCCGGCAGCAGCAGCCGCTGGTCGTTGCCGAGCAGCAGCCGCAGCGCCTGCGGCACCACCAGGCCGACGAAGCCGACGCTGCCCGCCGTCGTCACCGCGACCGCGGTGGCGAGCGCCGCGCAGCCGTGCGCGACCAGCGTCGTCCGGCCGACGTCGACACCCAGCGCCGCGGCGACGTCCTCGCCGCGCGCGAGCAGCGTGAGGTCGCGCGCGAACGCGAGCGCGACGACGACGCAGAAGGCCAGCACGGCCAGCGCCGCGCCGGGTGCGGCGACCGCCGACAGGTCGCCGATCAGCCAGAACAGCATGCCCTTCACCTGCGCGTCGGGGGCGAGCGTCAGCAGCAGCGTGACCAGCGCACCGCAGCCCGCGGCGACGACGACGCCGGTCAGCAGCAGCCGCGTCGCGTTCCACGGCGCGCGCTCGGCGCCGGTGCGTGCCAGTGCGAACACGATCGCCGTCGTCGCGACGGCGCCGGCGAACGCGGCCGGCATCACCAGCGCGACGACGCCGGCGAACATCGCGCCCAGCGCGCCGACCGCCGCGCCGCCGGACACGCCCAGGATGTAGGGGTCGGCCAGCGGATTGCGCAGCAGCACCTGCAGCAGCGCGCCGGCGAGCGCGAGCAGGCCGCCGACGGCGAACGCGGCCAGCGCGCGCGGCAGCCGCAGCTCGCGGACGATCGCCGCGCCGGTGCCGCCGTCGCCGCGGTCGGCACCGCCGAGCGCGCGCACGACGGTCGCCAGGTCCACCGGCACGCTGCCCTGCGTCAGCGCCAGCGCCAGCGCGAACGGCGGCGAGGCCGGCCAGCGCGGCGACGATCAGCGCGGTCCGCGCGGCCGAGCGCGGCGCGGCGGCGCCCGGCGGCGGCGTGGCGGAAGTGTCGGTGGAGGACGCGGGAAGTCATGGCGGGCGGTCGCGGCGATTATAGGCGCCGGCCGCCTATAATCGGGGTCCCCGCGGACGCCGGTTGCGACCGCCGCGGGAGCCCACGATGAACAAGGCCTTCACCCGCGAGAACGACGCCGCGCCCGACGACGACGAAGACGCCGAAAGCGTATCGCCGCTGCCGGCCGGGGCGCGCAACTACATGACCCCGGGCGGACACGCGCGGCTGCGGGACGAGCTCGATCGCCTCGTCGGCAGGGAGCGCCCGGAACTCGTCGCCGTCGTGTCGTGGGCGGCGGGCAACGGCGACCGCTCGGAGAACGGCGACTACATCTACGGCAAGAAGCGGCTGCGCGAGATCGACCGGCGGATCCGCTTCCTCATCCGCCGCCTCGACGCCGCCGAGGTGGTCGACCCCGCGGCGCGGCGCGACGACGAGTCGGCGGACCAGGTGTTCTTCGGCGCGACGGTGACCGTCGCCGACGCGCGCGGGCAGGAGCGCACGATCAGCATCGTCGGCGTCGACGAGATCGACACCGGGCGCGGCTACGTGAGCTGGGTGTCGCCGATCGCCCGCGCGCTGCTCAAGGCGCGCGAGGGCGACTCGGTGACGCTGCGCACGCCCGGCGGCGTCGAGGAACTCGAGGTGGTCGCGGTCCGCTACCAGCCGCTGGCGACCGGCGAGCCGTCGGCGTGAACGCATTGTCCGCCACATCAAGGGTCGCCGCGGGCGAAGTTGACGGCTCGCCCGACGCCACCCTATAGTCGCCCGATGAACCCGCAGAACGTCCCGGCCGCCCCGGGTCCCGACGCGTCGCTCGACCTCGAGCTCGCGTCGCTGGAGCGCAAGTTCGCCACGCTGGCGTCGCACGTGCGCGCGCTGCGCGCGGCCAACGCCGAGCTCGCGCGCGAGCTCGCGGCCGCCAACACGCAAAGCCACCAGCAGGCCGAACGGCTGGCCGAAGCCCGCCAACGCCTCGATGCGCTGCTCGCGCGCCTGCCCGCGGCGCTCGGAGAGGAATCCGCATGACCGCCCCCGCGGCGCCCAAGCCGGCCGCGCCCGCCGACAAGACGGTGCAGCTCGACGTCGCGCTGCTCGGCCGCGACTACAAGGTCGCGTGCAAGGAGAGCGAGCGCGCCGAACTCGTCGAGGCGGTCGCCTTTCTCGACCGCCGGATGCGCGAGATCCGCGACACCGGCAAGATCGCCGGCGTCGAGCGCGTCGCGGTGATGGCGGCGCTCAACCTCGCGCACGAGCTGATGCGCGCGAAGTCCGCGGGCGCACCGCCCGTCGCGGCGAAGCCGGCGGCTGGACACAACGCTCCCGCCGCGAATTCCGCGATTGACGCCGACGCCGCGCGGCGTAGAATCGGTTCCATGCACTCCGCGATCGACGCGTTGATGGCGGAGCAGGAAAAGCTGTTCTGACGGCGCCGCCGGTTGCCGCGGCGTCGTCATCCAAGTTCAATGCCCCCTGCAGTGTTCGCGTTGGCCAAATACTCTTTGAACCAATGCTACGTTAGCGAGGTTGCCGCGCCATTTTCGGGCCTGTGTGCGTTCCCACGCGGAAGCGCCTGATGGCCCTGGCAGGCGACCACTCTTGAACCCAGGTTCAAGATGACGGTCACACGGCACAGGCGGGGGGCACCCTCCATGCGCACCCGTTCGGCCCGCCGCCACTGGCTGATGAAGTCCGAGCCGGACGAGGTGTCGATCGACGACCTCGCGGCGCTGCCGGACCGGACCACGCCCTGGTTCGGCGTGCGCAACTACCAGGCGCGCAACTTCATGCGCGACGACATGCAGGTCGGCGACCTCGCGTTCTTCTACCACTCGAGCTGCCCGGAGCCGGGCATCGCGGGCATCGTCGAGGTCGCCTCCTCCGCGTACCCCGACGCGACGCAGTTCGACCGCAAGGGCGATTACTTCGACGCCAAGGCGACACGGGAGACGCCGCGCTGGTTCAACGTCGACGTGCGGCTGGTGGAGAAGACGCGGCTGGTCGCGCTGGCCGAGCTGCGCGCGCATCCGGAACTCGAGTCGATGCGCATCCTGCAGCGCGGGAACCGGCTGTCGATCACGCCGGTCGAGCCCGCCGAGTGGGCGTTCATCGTCAAGCTCGCGAAGCGCAGGGGCTGACGCGTGGCCGTCGATCCGCAGCTCATCGTCGTGTTCGTCGTGCTGGGCGCCTTCGTCGGCTTCCTGGCCGGGCTGCTCGGCATCGGCGGCGGCATGACGATGGTGCCGCTGCTGACGATCATCTTCACCCAGCAGCACTTCCCGCTCGCGCACGTCGTCCACATGGCGGTCGCGACGTCGACGGCGACGATCATCTTCACCGCGCTGTCGTCGGCGCGCGAGCACCACCGGCACGGCGCGGTGCTGTGGGCGGTCGTCGCGGGCCTCGCGCCCGGGATCATCGCCGGATCGCTGGTCGGCCCGCAGATCGTCGGCGGCATGTCGACCGGCCTGCTCGCCGGCTTCTTCGGCGTGTTCGTCGCGTTCTCCGCGACGCAGATGCTGATCGACCGCAAGCCCAAGCCTTCGCGCGAGCTGCCGGGCAAGCCCGGGCTGTTCGCCGTCGGCGGCGGCATCGGGCTCGTCTCCAGCATGGTCGGCGCCGGCGGCGGCTTCCTGTCGGTGCCGTTCATGTCGTGGTGCAACGTCAAGATCCACAACGCCGTCGCCACGTCGGCGGCGCTGGGCCTGCCGATCGCGATCGCCGGCACCATCGGCTTCATCATCGCCGGCGCCGACGAGCGCGGGATGCCGCCGTACTCGCTGGGCTACATCTACCTGCCGGCGCTGGTCTCGATCGTCGTCGCCAGCATGCTGACGGCGCCGCTCGGCGCGCGCACCGCGCACAAGTGGCCGGTGAAGAAGCTCAAGCGCGCCTTCGCGCTGCTGCTCTACGTGCTGGCCACGTACATGCTGTGGAAGGCGTGGAGCGTGTCGGGGCGGTAGCGCGGCAGGGATCGCGGCCGTCGTGGCGCGCGCCTCACGCGGAAGGCGGCCGGGCCGGGGCGACGGGAAGTTTGGCGTCGCGGACGTTCCGCGACTGCCAACCCATCGCCGCGTGACGCCACCATCGCCACGCACGGCGAAGGTCGAGGAGACTCAGCCCCCGCCGAATTGCCCCCGCAGCACCGTCTTCTGCACCTTGCCCATCGAGTTGCGCGGCAGCTCGGTCACGAAGAACACCCGCTTCGGCACCTTGAACGACGCGATGTCGCCCTTCAGCGCGGCGATCACCGACGCCTCGGTCAGCGCGTGCCCCGCCTTGCCGACGATGACGCCGACCACCGCCTCGCCGAAATCGGCGTCCGGCACGCCGATGACCGCCGACTCGTCGACGCCGGGCAGCGCGTCGATCCGCTCCTCGATTTCCTTCGGGTAGACGTTGAGGCCGCCGGTGATGATCATGTCCTTCGCGCGGCCGACGATCTGCACGTAGCCCTCGGGCGTCCACGTGCCCATGTCGCCGGTGCGGAAGAAGCCGTCGGCGGTGAACTCCTCGCGTGTCTTCTCCGGCAGGTTCCAGTAGCCGGGGAAGACGTTCGGGCCCTTGAGCTCGATGCCGCCGATCGCGCCGGGAGCGCAGGCCGCGCCGGCGTCGTCGACGATGCGGACGGTCACGCCGGGCAGCGGCGGGCCGACGGTGCCGGGCAGCCGCGGACCGTCGAGCGGGTTCGACGTGTTCATCCCCGTCTCGGTCATCCCGTAGCGCTCGAGGATGCGCTGCCCGGTGCGCGCCTCGAACGCGACGAACGTTTCCGGCAGCAGCGGCGCCGAGCCGGAGACGAACAGGCGCACCTTGCGCGCCGCTTCGCGCGTGAACGACGGCTCGGCGAGGAGCCGCGTGTAGAACGTCGGCACGCCCATCATCACCGTCGCCTGCGGCAGCAGCGCGGCGACCTCCCCGGCGTCGAACTTCGCCAGCCACAGCATCCGCGCGCCGGACAGCAGCGCGCAGTGGCAGGCGACGAAGAGTCCGTGGACGTGGAACACCGGCAGCGCGTGCAGCAGCGTGTCGCCGCGGGTGAAGCCCCACGCGGCGACCAGCGCGGCGGCGTTGGTCGCGAGGTTGCGGTGGGTCAGCATCGCGCCCTTGGAGCGCCCGGTCGTGCCGGAGGTGTACAGGATCGCGGCCAGGTCCTCGGGCCGTCGCGCGACCGTGGCGAAGTCGCGATCCTGCGCGAGCGCGCTCGCGCCGAGCGTCCCGCCGTCCGCGGCCAGCGTGAACACCGTCGCCGCCGGCGCCAGCGCCGCCATCGTGTCGCGCCCGTCCGGTCGGCAGACGATCACCCGCGGACCGGCGTCGCCGATGAAATGCTCGAGCTCGCGGCGCTGGTAGCCGGTGTTGAGCGGCACGTAAACGAGCCCGGCGCGCAGGCAGCCGAGGTACAGCGCCAGCGTGTCGGGCAGCTTGTCGACCTGCGCGATCACGCGGTCGCCCGGCGCGCAGCCGGACCCGACCAGCACGTGGGCGATCCGCGCGGACCGTGCCGCCAGCTCGCCCCAGGTCACCGGATCGCGGCCCGGCAGCAGCAGGCACGCCGCCGACGCATCCGGCGCGTGCTCCTCGAAGCGGGTGTAGAGATTGGCATCCATGGTCAGTTCCCCCTCGAGGTGTTCCTTCCCGCGTCGAACGCGCGCGCGATCTGCTCGGCACGATCGGCGAGCCACGCGTCGGCGTCGCGCAGGCATTCTTCCAGTGTCGCCGGCCCGGGCGCCAGCGCGAACGCGCCCGCGAACGCGCCGGCGAGCTCGGGCAGCGCCGCCGGGTCGATCGCCCCCGAGACCAGCGTCGCCGGCACGCCCGCCGCGCGCGCGCGCTGCGCGACGACGAACGGCGCCTTGTCGAGCAGCGTCTGCGCGTCGCTGCGGCCTTCGCCGGTCAGCACCCAGTCGGCGCCGGCGAGCGCGGCGTCGAGCCCGACGAGATCGGCGACGACCGCGGCGCCGGAGCGGAACTCGCCGCCGACGAGCTGCAGCGCGAAGCCCAGGCCGCCGGCGGCGCCGGCGCCGGGCTTGCTGCCGGCGGCGCCGCCGGTCGCCGCTTCGGCCAGCGTCGCGAAGCGGCCGACCAGCGCGTCGATGCGCGCGACGTCGCCCGGGCGCACGCCCTTCTGCGGGCCGAAGATCGCGGTCGCGCCGCGCGCACCGGTCAGCGGGTTGTTGACGTCGGACATCACGGTGATCGTCGCGGCGGCGAGCCGCGGGTCCAGCGCCGACGCGTCGACGCGGTCGAGCGCCGCGAGTCCCTCCGGCGTCGGCGCGGTGGTGCGGCCCTGCGCGTCGACGAGCGCGAGCCCCAGCGCGGCCAGCAACCCGGCGCCGCCGTCGTTGGTGCTGCTGCCGCCCAGGCCGATCATGAATCGGCGCACGCCGTCGTCGAGCAGCCCGCGAACGAGCTCGCCGACGCCGCGCGTGTCGCGCCGCGCGACGTCGACCGTCATCGCTGCGGTGTCGGTGATGCCGACGACCTGCGCGACCTCGATGACGGCGGTCGGGCCCTCCGGCGAGGCAATCAGCCCGAAGGCCGCGCGCACCGGCGCACCGGCCGCGCCCGTGACGATGCGTTCGCTCCGCTCGCCCGCGGCGCCGACGGCGGCGAGCACCGCGTCGAGCGTGCCCTCGCCGCCGTCGGCCATCGGTCGCGCGCGGATGTCGGCGTCGGGCCACACCCGCCGCAGGCCGCGGGCCAGTGCCGCCGCGACCGCGGGCGCGGACAGCGAGCCCTTGAACGAGTCCGGGGCGAGGACGATCACGGGCGGGGGAGTGCGGGTCATCCGGGCGGCGCCGCGACGCGGGCTGCCTCGGCCCGGGACGGGAAGGCGGGAATCATGGCGCGATGGTAGCAGCGCTGGCCGGCGTCGTGCCCGGCGATGCGACGTATCGCCTCACCCCGGAGTGCCCGGGTGTTGCCGGGTGCGCGCGCGTCCTATACTGGCTGCAGCGGACGGCAGAGCCGCGCCAACAACGAAGGGGAGAGCGATGATCCGGCAATGGACGACGATGGCGGCGCTCGGCGCCGTCGTTCTGGTGAGCGGCTGCGCCACGATCACCAAGGGGACGCAGCAGACCGTTACGGTGGACACCGACCCGAGCGGCGCGGTCTGCACGATGTCGCGCGATGGCGCCGTCGTGGCGGTGGTCAATCCGACCCCCGGGTCGGTGCCGGTCGGCAAAGGCGCCGGCGCGATCAGCGTGATCTGCAAGAAGGCGAGCTACCAGGACGCCGCGGGGACGCTCGCTTCCGAGTTCCAGGCGATGACGTTCGGCAACATCCTCCTCGGAGGACTGATCGGCGTCGCGGTCGACGCCGCCAGCGGTGCGATGCACGAGTACCCGTCGATGGTGAAGATCACGCTGGTCCCGGAGGAATTCGCCGACGCCGCGCAGCGCGACGCGTTCTTCGAACGGATGAAGGCACAGCTGCGCACCGAAGTCGCGGTGGTCAAGGAGCGCACGCAGAAGGTGTGCCGGCCCGAAGCCTGCGCCAACGAGCTCGCCGCGGTCGACGCCGGCATGAACTCGCAGCTGGCCGACATCGAGCGGCGGCGGCTGCAGGCGAAGGTGCGCATGCCCTGACACGGGTGTGCGTCGCGGCGCCGCTGGCCGGTCAGTCCCGGTCGTCCTCGTCGCCGTGCGCGGCACGCGTGACGCGATCCGTCACCGCGAGCCATTCGGGCGCGTCGGGCGGCGCCTCGATCAGGATGTCGTCGGCCTCGGCGGCGTCGAGCGTGCGCAGGTTGGCGTAGAGGTCGTGCGCATAGCGCGCCGGGTCCGCGGGCGCGGCGATCCAGATGCCCGAGAAATCCGCGGGGCGGGCGACGGTGCGCGCCAGCACGGCGACGCGCTGGTCGCGCGCGAGCCGCGGCGCGATCTCCGCGCGCAGCCGGTCGGCGGGCACCAGCCGCGCCGGCGTATGCGGCGCGTAGTGCGACGCCAGCGTGCCTGACGCACGTGGCACCGCGGGGTCGGCGCCGCGGCCCGCGCTGCCTCCGGGCCAAGTGCCGGCCGGGTCGCCCGACGGGTCGCCGGGGCGCGCCCCCGGCACCGCCGGCGCCCGCCCCAGCACGCGCGCCAGCGCCGCGACGCCGATCCCCCCCGGGCGCAGCAGCAGCGGCGTGTCGCCCGTGAAGGCGACGATCGTCGATTCGATGCCGACTTCGCAGCGACCGCCGTCGAGGATGGTGTCGACGGCCCCGCCAAGGTCGTCGGCGACGTGGCGCGCCGTCGTCGGCGAAATGCGGCCGAAGCGGTTGGCGCTGGGCGCCGCGATGCCGGCCCCGCCGCGCGAGGCGAACGCGGCGAGCAGCGCCTGCGCCACCGGGTGCGAAGGAACGCGCAGGCCGACGCTGTCCTGGCCGCCGGTGACGGCGTCGTCGACGTGCGCGGCGCGCGGCAGGATCAGCGTCAGCGGACCCGGCCAGAACGCGGCGGCCAGCGCGCGCGCGCCCGGGGGCACTTCGCGCGCCCAGTGCGCGAGGCCGGCGCCGCTGCCGATGTGGACGATCACCGGGTGGTCGACCGGCCGCCCCTTGGCGGCGAAGATCGCGCGCACCGCCTCCGCGTTGCCCGCGTCGGCGCCGAGTCCGTACACCGTCTCGGTGGGGAACGCGACCAGCGCGCCGGCGGCCAGCCGCGCCGCGGCGGCCGCGACCGCCTCCGGGGTCGGCGCGACGATGCGTGCGCTCACGCGGGGCCTCCCGTCCCCATGCGGCGACGGGTCAGGACGGGCAGGGGGCTTCTGCTAGAATTCAAGTCTTTGTGCCGCGCGCCGGGACCGTTCGGGGCGTGCCCTTTCGAGTGGAGCTGCGAACACCCATGAGCGAGTTTCTTTTCACGTCGGAATCGGTCTCCGAAGGCCATCCGGACAAGGTCGCCGACCAGATTTCCGACGCGGTGCTCGACACGATTCTAACCGCGGAGCCGACCGCGCGGGTCGCCGCGGAGACGCTGGTGTCGACCGGGCTCGTGGTCATGAGCGGCGAGATCACTACGTCGCACAAGCACGACTTCGCGCAGGTCGCGCGGGAAACGATCCGCCGGATCGGCTACAACGATCCCGAGCTGCGCTTCGACGCCGACGGCTGCGCGGTCATGGTCTGCTACGGCCGCCAGTCGCCCGACATCGCGCGCGGCGTCGACCACGCCAGCGACGAGTACCTGAACCAGGGCGCCGGCGACCAGGGCCTGATGTTCGGCTACGCCTGCGACGAGACGCCGGCGCTGATGCCGCTGCCGATCTACTACGCCCACCGGCTGGTGCAGCGCCAGAGCGAGGTGCGCAAGGACGGCCGCCTGCCGTGGCTGCGGCCCGACGCCAAGTCGCAGGTCACCGTCCGCTACGCCGACGGCAAGCCGGTCGCGATCGACACCGTCGTGCTGTCCACGCAGCATCATCCGAGCATGAACGAGAAGCAGAAGGCGCTGGCGGAAGCCGTCATCGACGAGATCATCAAGCCGGTGCTCCCGGCCGGGATGCTCGAAGGCACCAAGTACCTGGTCAACCCGACCGGCCGCTTCGAGATCGGCGGCCCGCACGGCGACGCCGGGCTCACGGGGCGCAAGATCATCGTCGACACCTACGGCGGCGCGTCGCCGCACGGCGGCGGCGCGTTCTCCGGCAAGGACCCGTCGAAGGTCGACCGCTCGGCCGCGTACGCCGCGCGGTACGTCGCAAAGAACATCGTCGCGGCGGGCATCGCGCGCCAGTGCCAGGTGCAGCTGTCGTACGCCATCGGCGTCGCGCGGCCGATCAACGTCACCGTCTATACCGAGGGCACCGGCCGCATTCCCGACGAGAAGATCGCCGAGCTGGTCAACGCCCACTTCGACCTGCGGCCCAAGGGCATCATCCAGATGCTCGACCTGCTGCGGCCGATCTACCTCAAGACCGCGGCGTACGGCCATTTCGGCCGCGACGAGCCCGAGTTCACGTGGGAAAACACGGATCGCGCGGAGGCCCTCAAGGCCGCCGCCGGCCTGTAGGCGCAGCCGGGCAGGCCGGCGCGAAGCGCACGATCCTTGTTTCTGCGAGTGCTAGAGTGAGCGCAGCGAACCCTAAGCGAGCAGACGCGAGCGGCACTCGCTCAACCACCGGATCGCGCGGAGGCCCTCAAGGCCGCCGCCGGCCTGTAGGCGCAGCCGGGCAGGCCGGCGCGAAGCGCACGATCATTGCCGAGGAGTCACCGATGTCGCCACGAATTCTGCGTCCTGCCGGTTCCGGTCTCGCCCTCGCGGCGGCCGCGTTCGCGCTCGCCGGCTGCGGCTCCACCGACCACCGCGTCGGGGACTGGATGAACCTCAACGACCCGACCCGTGTCGCCGACGCGACCGTCGACGGCAGCCGGGTCGAGCTGCGCCAGGGGCAGGCGCTGGTCGTCTACCTCGACACCAACCTCGACACCGGCCTGCGCTGGGACCTGAAGCCGCTGACCGGCAAGGTCGCGGTCGCCGTGCCGCTGGCCGACGTCGCGCCACGCACCGGCTTGGCCGTGCCCGGCGCCCCGCTCGAGACCGCGTTCCACTTCCGCGGCATCACGCCGGGGACGCAGCCGGTCGAGCTCGAATACCGGCGGCCGTTCGAGACCTCGGCGCCGGGCGCGAAGACGGTCCGCTTCGACATCGTCGTCCGCTGACCGTCGGCGGGGACCGCGCCGCGTTGCGCGAGGCGGGCAAGGTCTTCCGCAAGGGCTGACGTCCGGCCCGCCGGGTACGCTGTTGCAAGGCCTTCAAATATCTGGGGAAATCGGCTACAATAGCAATCCTTTCGGGTATGGGCGGGAGCGCGATTCCCGCCCCGGCGCCCGGCAACGAACCCTTCGATCCGGAGCGCATCACCATGGCTGAACGTACCCGCACCCGCCGCAATACGCTCGAGCGCCGCTGTCTCGGCAAGCAATTCAAGCGCCTGTTCGTCGGCGCGCCGAAGGGCATTTTCAAGATGCTGGAAAAGGTCAAGAAGGCGTAACGACCCCGCGTCGCCGCGTCGTTCGAGGGCCGCCCGATGGTGACATCCGGCGGCCCTCGGTCTTTGGGCGGGGCGACCGGGACGGCGGCGGAGGCTGTAACAAACGGCGGCCCAAGTTGCCGTAACATGGCGCGGTCTTACGGACAGGGGTGCGCGCCATGGGCGACGACAGCAAGAAGAAGTTCGATCTGGGCAAGAGCGGCAACATCACCTGCCACTTGTCCTCCGATGCCAAACGACTGCTGATCGAGTTCGACGTCGACAAGGAAGGCCTGACCAAGACGGGGGTCAACGGACTGATCGACGCCCTGAAGAAGGTCCGCGAGAAGATGGTTCGCTGACGCGCGGGAACGTCGGGTCCCCGCCCGGATGCCCTTCGCCTACTACGCCCGCCTGTCGCCGAAACGCCAGGCGATCTACCGCAAGAGCGACGCCATCGCGACGCTGGCGCTGCCCGCCGGCGTCGACGGCGGTGCCGACCTGGTCGCGCTGAAGACGGCGCTCGCCGCCGACGACCGCGCCGGCGTCCAGTCCACCGGACAGCGCCTGATCGACGCGCTTGTCGCGGGCTTCGGCGTGCCGCCGATCCGCGTGCGGGCGCTGGCGGTCCGGCCCGCGGACGAAACGGGCGAGCTGCACGGCCTGTACGAGCCCGAGGACGGGCCGGCGACGGCCCGGATCACCGTCTGGATGCGCACCGCGGTCCATGGCAAGCCGGTGGCGTTCCGGTCGCTGACCCGCACTCTGATCCACGAGTTCTGCCACCACCTCGACTACGAGTTCTTCCGGCTGGAGGAGACCTTTCACACCGAGGGCTTCTACAAGCGCGAGTCGAGCCTCGCCAACGCGTTGTTTGTCCAGGCTGGGGAGCCGGGGCGGGCACTGGTATAATCCGCTGTTCCCCCGAGGAGCGCTGCAATCCGCGCCGCGATGCCGCAGTCGTAGACGTTGTGCATCGGCAGGCCGCAGGACCAGGCTCGGGGCGTCCATGTTCCAACGGCGCTCGTTGACCCGTGACCGCTCACGGGTGGCGAGCGAGCTTTCGCTGCCCCCGTGCGCGGTCGATGACGAGGAGTTTTCGACCGATGAACGCCCGCACCGAAACCAAGCCCTTCACCGACTTCGCCGTCGCCGACTTGAAGCTCGCCGGCTGGGGCCGCAAGGAAATCGCCATCGCCGAGACCGAGATGCCCGGCCTCATGGCGATCCGCGACGAGTTCGCCCCCGGACAGCCGCTGCGCGGCGCCCGCATCGCGGGCTCGCTGCACATGACCATCCAGACCGCGGTGCTGATCGAGACGCTGCAGGCGCTCGGCGCCGAGGTGCGCTGGGCATCGTGCAACATCTATTCGACGCAGGACCACGCCGCCGCCGCGATCGCCGCGCGCGGCACGCCGGTGTTCGCGCACAAGGGCGAGTCGCTGGCCGAGTACTGGGACTTCACCCACCGGATCTTCGAGTGGAAGGGTGGCGCCGACGGCGCCTCCGGCCCCAACATGATCCTGGACGACGGCGGCGACGCGACGCTGCTGGTGCACCTCGGCACCCGCGCCGAGACCGATCCCACGTGCCTCAACCACGCGACCTGCGAGGAAGAGGTCGAGCTCTTCGCGTCGATCAAGGCGCGGCTGGCGAAGGACCCGAAGTTCTACTCGCGGATCAAGGCCGGGATCAAGGGGGTGACCGAGGAGACGACGACCGGCGTCAAGCGGCTGTACCAGATGCACAAGGAAGGCCGGCTGGGCTTCCCCGCGATCAACGTCAACGATTCGGTCACCAAGAGCAAGTTCGACAACCTCTACGGCTGCCGCGAGTCGCTGGTCGACGGCATCAAGCGCGCGACCGACGTGATGGTCGCCGGCAAGGTGGCGGTCGTCGCGGGCTACGGCGACGTCGGCAAGGGCAGCGCGCAGGCGCTGCGCGCGCTGTCGGCGCAGGTCTGGATCACCGAGATCGACCCGATCTGCGCGCTGCAGGCGGCGATGGAGGGCTACCGCGTCGTCACCATGGACTACGCGTGCGAGCACGGCGACATCTTCGTCACCGCCACGGGCAACATCGACGTCATCACCTTCGACCACATGAAGCGGATGAAGAACCAGGCGATCGTCTGCAACATCGGCCACTTCGACAACGAGATCGACGTCGCCGGCCTCAAGACGTGCACCTGGGAGAACATCAAGCCGCAGGTCGACCACGTCATCTTCCCCGACGGCAAGCGGATCATCCTGCTGGCCGAGGGCCGGCTGGTGAACCTGGGCTGCGGCACGGGCCACCCGTCGTACGTGATGAGCTCGTCGTTCGCCAACCAGGTGATGGCGCAGATCGAGCTGTGGGCCGACGCGGTCGAGGGCACGAACAAGTACCCGGTGGGCGTCTACGTGCTGCCTAAGCATCTCGACGAGAAGGTCGCGCGTCTGCAGCTGTCGAAGCTGGGCGCGATGCTGACCGAGCTGTCCGACAAGCAGGCGCGCTACATCGGCGTGGCGAAGGCCGGACCGTACAAGACCGACGCGTATCGCTACTGACGCGGGGAACGCGGATCGCCGGGGGCGGCCGGGAGGCGGCCTCCGGCACGGTTGAACGCGACGATCCGCGCCCGCAGCGATGCCCCGGTCCCGAGGGCGCCGCCGGCCGCATCCCATCATCGAAGGAGACGTTCATGCGCATCCTGCTCGCCTGGCTGATCAACGCCGTCGCGCTGTTCCTGCTGCCCTACGTGTTCAAGTGGGTGCAGGTCGATTCGTGGCAGGCCGCGGCGATCGCGGCGCTGGTGCTCGGCCTCGTCAACGCGCTGATCCGGCCGCTGCTGGTGCTGCTGACGCTGCCGGTGACGATCCTCACGCTGGGGCTGTTCCTCTTCGTCATCAACGGCCTGCTGTTCTGGGCGGTCGGCTCCTACCTCGACGGCTTCCGCGTCGCCGGCTTCTGGTCGGGCGTGTTCGGCGCCATCGTCTACAGCCTCATCTCCCTGGCGCTTTCGTCGCTGCTGCTGCCCTCGGGCAGGAGCCATTCGCCGCGATGAGCACCGCACGAGGACAGTTCAGCCTGGAGTTCTTCCCGCCGCGCACGCCGGAGGGCGTGGCCAAGCTTGCCGCGACGCGGGCGCAGCTCGCGCAACTGAAGCCCGGGTTCTGCTCGGTTACCTTCGGCGCCGGCGGATCGACGCGCGAAGGCACGCTGGCGACCGTGCTCGCGATCCGCGCCGAGGGCCTCGCCGCGGCGCCGCACCTGTCTTGCATCGGCAGCACCAGGGAATCGCTGCGCGCGGTGCTGCAGGCGTACCGGGGCCACGGCATCGACCACCTGGTCGCGCTGCGCGGCGACCTGCCGTCGGGCAACGCCGACGCCGGCGAGTTTCGCTACGCGAGCGAGCTGGTCGCGTTCATCCGCGCCGAGACCGGCGACGCGTTCCTCATCGACGTCGCCGCGTACCCGGAGGCGCATCCCGAGGCGAAGAGCCCCGACGCCGACCTCGCCAACTTCAGGCGCAAGATCGATGCGGGCGCCGATTCGGCGATCACCCAGTATTTCTACAACGCCGACGCGTACTTCGATTTCGTCGACCGCGCCGCCGGCGCGGGCGTGACGGTGCCGATCGTGCCGGGCATCATGCCGATCGCCAGCGCGTCGAAGCTCGCGCGCTTTTCCGATGCCTGCGGGGCGGAGATTCCGCGCTGGATCCGGCGCAGGCTCGAGGGCTACGGCGACGACGCCGCGTCGATCCGCGCGTTCGGCCTGGACGTCGTCACCGACCTCTGCGCCAGGCTGCTGGCCGGCGGCGCGCCGGGCCTGCACTTCTACACGCTGAACCAGGCGGCACTGACGACGACGATCTGGCAGCGCCTGGGCCTGCAGGCCTGACGATGGCGCCGCTCCGGCGCGCGCTCAGCCGCCGCGCCGGAATTCGGTGAGCTCGAACCGGGCGTGCTGCGCGCGGATCGCGATCGCGCTCCGCATGTCGCCCTTCTCGAAGTACTGGGCGTCGCGCTCCTCCAGCACCGTGCCGCCGATCGACGGCGCGTAGCGGAACAGCTGGTTGCACTCCGTCGCCGTGCGCCAGAACGTCTCGTCGTCCAGGCGGATCAGCAGGCGCAGGCCCAGCGTGTCGTAGGTCGTGCCGCCGACCGTGGTCTTGTCCCAGCCCGTCACGCGGACGAAGTAGTTGATCTGCCCCGTCGTGTTGGTGGCCGGGTCGAGGCTGTTCACGAAGAGGCTCCAGCGCTGGCCCGCCGCCAGCGGGAACTCGAAGCGCGGCAGCACCGGGGTGAAGCTGCGCATCTCGTTGTCCATCAACGCGCCCGAGCGGAGCTGCCCGGGCGATGGCCAGTGCTCGATCCGCGTGCTGTCGACGGTGGGCCCCTTCTGCGTCACGCGGAGCTGGAACCCGTCGGCGCCGGCGGCGATGATCTCGCGCGTCTCGGTCCAGACGACCGGCAAACGGAAACCATCGGACGCGGCGTAAGTCCAGCGGTCGCCGAGACGCCACTCGGGGGCCTTGGCGGCGGGGCCGTCGCCGGCGCTGCCGGTGGTGGCGCAGGCGGAGAGCAGCGGCAGCGCGGGCGCGGCTGCGGCCGCGAGCAGCAGCCGCCGGCGCAGCGGATCGACGATGGCATCGTGGCTGCGATCGGGGGATGTCATGGCGTGGTCTCCGTGGCGTGGCAGGTCAGGCGTCGCCCGCGCCGAGGCGCAGGCCGAGGACGCCGATGATGATGAGCACGAGGCTGCCGATCTGGATCGGCGTCAGCGATTCGCGGAATCCGAACACGCCGATCAGCGTGATCGCCGCGGTGCCGACCGCCGACCAGATCGCGTACGACACGCTCATGTCGATGCGCTTGACCGCGACGGTCATCAGCGCGAACGAGGCGGCGTAGAACACGAACAGCAGCACCGACGGCAGCGTGCGGGTGAAGCCTTGCGACAGCTTCATCGACACGGTGCCGGCGATCTCGAGGGCGATGGCGCCGGCGAGGGCCGACCAGTAGAGCGTCATGGTTGTCGGTGTCGGTCTGGGGAGGGTGGCGGGCGTCGGGGGCGGCGGGTCCGGTGCGGGCGGAGGTGGTGCCCGCACGGGCTCGGCGTCGCTGCGGCGCCGGCCTGCGAGCCTGGGCGGGTCAGCGCGGTGCGGGCAGCACCTCGAGCACGGCGTCGTCGAACCAGGCGGTGCCCGGCCCGAACAGGTTCATGCCGACCTCGATCTGCTGCGCGTCGGCGGGGACGTCGAGCGTGAGCTCGTAGCGGGTCCATGCGGTCGTGCCGCCGATCGCGTCGCGCCGCATCTGCTTGACCGCTTCGGGGTAGCCGTTCTTCATCGCCTGCAGCTTGAGCCCGGCGCCCTTGCCGAAGCGGTTGCCCTTGGTCTCCCTGGTCTTCATCCAGGCGGAGAACGCGAGCGTCCTGCCGCGGTACGGCGCAGCGTCGACGATCTGGTAGACGGCGCCGTAGGGCTCGGGTCCGACGTTGTCGACGCGCAGGCTGCGCTCGCCCGAGTGCGGTACGTCGTGGTCCGGCGTGAACAGGTACGACACGTCGCCCGCGTGCTGGATCGTGACCCAGCCTTCGGGATGCCCGGCCCGCGCGATCGGTCCCTCGAAGCCGGGGTTGACGAGTGGCACCGCGGCGCGCTCCCTCGGGTCGGCCGGCTGCTTGAGGGCCGCCACCGCCGTCGCCGGCGCGTTTGGCAATTCGAGCGGCAGCAGCAGCGACTGCGATGCGTGTGCCGGCCGCAGGCCGAACTCGGCCAGCGCCGCGGCCAGCAGCGTGGCGACGCCGGTCGCCGCCCGCAGGAAGGTCAAGGCTCTCATCGGCTGCAATCGCCGGCGTTGGCGCCTATTCGCCGCCGTCGGTGATCGCGCCGAGGCTGGCGGTCGACACCAGCCGCATGTACTTGGCGAGCAGCCCCCGGGTGTATCGGGGCGCCGGCCGCTGCCAGCGCGCGCGCCGCGCGGCCAGCGCGTCGTCGCCGACGTTGAGCTGGATCAGCAGCCGGTGCGCATCGATGGTGATCGAATCGCCCTCCTCGACCAGCGCGATGTTGCCGCCGGCGTAGGCCTCGGGCGCGACATGGCCGACGACCATGCCCCAGGTTCCGCCGGAGAAGCGGCCGTCGGTGATGAGACCGACCGACTCGCCGAGGCCCTGGCCGATCAGCGCCGACGTCGGCGCCAGCATCTCCTGCATGCCGGGACCGCCCTTCGGCCCCTCGTAGCGGATGACGACGACGTCGCCGGCGCGGATCTTCCGGCCCATGATCGCCTCCATCACCTCGGGCTCGGAGTTGAACACGCGCGCGGGCCCGGTGATCGACGGGTTCTTGAGGCCGGTGATCTTGGCGACGCAGCCTTCGGGCGCGAGGTTGCCCTTGAGAATCGCGAGGTGGCCGTGCTCGTACATCGGCTTCGCCCACGGCCGGATCACTTCCTGGTCGGCGCGAGGCTCGTCCGGAATCGCGGCGAGCTCCTCGGCCATCGTGCGCCCGGTGATGGTCATGCAGTCGCCGTGGAGCAGGCCGTGGACGAGCAGCATCTTCAGCACCTGCGGCACGCCGCCGGCGGAGTGGAAGTCGGTCGCGACGAAGCGGCCGGAGGGCTTCAGGTCGCACAGCACGGGCACGCGCTGGCGCACGCGCTCGAAGTCGTCGATGGTCCACGCGACCTCGGCCGCCGAGGCGATCGCCAGGTAGTGCAGCACGGCGTTGGTCGAGCCGCCGGTCGCCATCACCAGCGCGATCGCGTTCTCGATCGACTTCCGCGTGATGATGTCGCGCGGCTTCAGGTCCTTCTTGATCGCCTCGACCAGCACGCGCGCGGATTCGGCCGCCGAGTCGGCCTTTTCGGGGTCGGGCGACGCCATCTGCGAGCTGCCCAGCAGGCTGATGCCCAGCGCCTCGAACGACGAGCTCATGGTATTGGCGGTGTACATGCCGCCACAGGCGCCGACCGACGGGCAGGCGTGGCGCTCGATGCCGTCGTAGTCCTCCTTCGACATCGTGCCCGCGGTGTACGCGCCGACCGCCTCGAACGGCGAGACGATCGTCAGCGCCTTGCCTTTCCACTCGCCCGGCTTGATCGTGCCGGCGTAGACGAAGATGCCCGGCACGTTCATCCGCGCCATCGCCATCACGCCGGCGGGCATGTTCTTGTCGCAGCCGCCGGCGACCAGTACGCCGTCCATGCACTGGCCGTTGACCGAGGTTTCGATCGCGTCGGCGATGACTTCGCGCGACACCAGCGAGTACTTCATGCCCTCGGTGCCCATGCCGATGCCGTCGGTCACCGTCGGGATGCCGAACACCTGCGGCATCGCGCCTGCCGCCTTCAGCGCGGCCATCGCGCGGTCCACCAGCGGCTGGATGCCGGCGTTGCAGGGATTCATCGTCGAGTGGCCGTTGGCGACGCCGACGATGGGCTTCTCGAAATCGTCGTCGGTGAAGCCGACGGCGCGCAGCATCGCGCGGTTGGGCGAACGGGCGACGCCCTGCGTGATCAGGCGGGAACGGCGGTTGTAGCTCATGCGGCAATCCTCGGGGGTCGGCGCCGGTGGCGGCAGTCGGCAGTGGGCGGCGGCGGGCGGCGACGGGGAACGGCCCCGGCGGCGGCGCTCCGGCTCTCGTATAATGCCCCGATTCTAGCGCACGGCCGTAGGTGCGCCGCCCCTCGGTGGCGCCCGTTCGCGCCGCGTGGCGCCCCGGTTTTCCGTCCCGCCGCCTGCCGACGCCACCTTCGCCGATCCCGCCCACCGATGCTCGTCCATCCGCAATTCGACCCGATCGCGTTCTCGATCGGCCCGCTCGCGGTGCGCTGGTACGGCTTGATGTACCTGATCGGGTTCGTGCTGTTCGTCGTGCTCGGGCGCTACCGGGCCCGGCAGAACCTGCTGACCGGGTGGCACCCGCGCGATATCGACGACATGCTGTACTACGGCGTGTTCGGCGTGATCGTCGGCGGCCGGCTCGGATACGTCCTGTTCTACAAGCCGCTTTACTACCTGCAGCACCCGCTCGAGGTGTTCGCGCTCTGGCAGGGCGGCATGAGCTTCCACGGCGGCTTCCTCGGCGTGATTTTCGCGATGTGGCTGTTCGCGCGCGGGCGCCACAAGCGCTGGCTCGACGTCACCGATTTCATCGCTCCGCTGGTGCCGCTGGGGCTGGCGGCCGGGCGCCTCGGCAACTTCATCAACGGCGAGCTGTGGGGCCGCGTCACGCAGGGACCGTGGGGGATGGTGTTCCCGCAGGCGGGTCCCGAGCCGCGGCACATGTCGCAGCTGTACCAGTTCGGGCTCGAGGGACTGCTGCTGTTCGTCGTGCTGTGGTTCTACACGGGGCGACGGCGGCCTACCGGCGCCGCGTCGGGCCTGTTCCTCGTGGGCTACGGCGGGTGTCGCTTCGTCGCCGAATTCGCCCGCGAGCCCGACGCGTTCCTGGGACCGCTGGCGCTGGGCCTGACGATGGGTCAGTGGCTGTCGCTGCCGATGATCGTCGCCGGCGTCGGCCTGATGATCTGGGCCTACCGGCGGGCGGGCAGGTCCGAGCCGACCGTCTACGACCGGCTCAAGTGACGGGGCTCAGTCGAGCCGCCGCCAGTCGCCTTCGATGGCGTCCACGCGCCGACCCATCGCCGCCGCCTCGACGCGGCGCCCGACGTTGATCGGCAGCGCGAGCAGCAGCAGCGCGACCAGGTCGCTGACGATGCCCGGCAGGATCAGCAGCATCGCCGCCAGCACCTTGCGCCCGCTGTCGACGAGCCCGCGCAGCAGCGACTGCTCGCCGTGCATCGCGGCCACCGTGCGTGCGCGGAAGGCCGTCCGTTCGCTGCGCAGCAGCAGGAACCCGCCGACCATCGCGACGCCGATCCAGGCCCAGACCGGGACGCCGGTCCATTGCGCGAACCGCACCGTCACGTACAGGTCCAGGACCGGGAAAGCCATTACAATCGCGAGGACGAGAAAGCGCATGGAGGCTCCTTGGCCAGTGCGGCGCTGCTGGTGCTGACGCAATTTCCGGACCGGGGCGGCGCGCAGCGACTGGCGCGTCGGCTCGTCGAACTGCGGCTTGCCGCCTGCGTCACCGTCGGCTCGCCGGTCGAATCACTTTATCACTGGCGGGGCGCGATCGAAACTGCGCAGGAAATCCCGGTGGTGATCAAGACCGTCGCGGACCGCTACCCGGAGGTGGAGGCCGCGATCCGGGAACACCACCCCTACGAACTACCGGAAATCGTCGCTGTCCTTCTTACCGATGGATTCGCCCCCTATCTTGACTGGATCGCCGCCGAAACGGCCGGCCGCTGACGCCCGCAGCCACTCCCCGGTCGATGTGCCCCTGCTGGCTGTGGCTGCGGCGGGATTGCGGCCGACGGGCGCGCGCGCTGGCCGGTCGACCGGAGCGCTGCCGCGGCTGCTGGTGCTGGCGTTCGCCGTCGCGCCGCTCCTCCCCGCGGCCGCCCAGGTCAAGCTGCTCGAGCCGGAGCGCGCCTTCGCCTTTGCCGCGCGCGGGCTGGACGACCGCACGGTAGAGGCGCGCTTCGTCGTGGCCGACGGCTACTACCTCTACCGCGACAAGCTCCGGTTCACCGTCGACGGCGCCGCGCTCGGAGCCGTTGCGCCGCTGCCGCCGGGCAAGGTCAAGGAGGACGAGTTCTTCGGCAAGGTCGAGACCTACCGGGGCATGCTGCTGGTGCGGCTGCCGCTCGACGCGGCGGCGCCCGGACGCTCGTTGACCGTCCGGGCCGAATCTCAGGGATGCGCCGACGTCGGCGTCTGCTACCCGCCGCAGGTGCAGCAGGTCACCATCGCGCTGCCAGCCGCCGGCGGCAAGCCCGGGCTGCCGGTCGAGGCAGCCCCGGAGAAGAAGCGCTGGTTCAATTGAGCCCCGCGCCGGTCGCAAGGGCCGGCGCGAGGATGTGAGCGTTTGCTCACCAACCAATCCTAGCCCTGGCGCCCATGGCCACCCGCCGCCCTGTTCTGGTCCTCGCTGCCGTCGCCGCCGCGGTGGCGCTCGCCGCCGGGATCTACTTCGGCCGCAGCACCTTCGGGGTCGGTGGCACCGACGGCGGCGGCCGCGATGCAGCGGCGCTGCTGGGCGTCACCCTGCCCGACACCTCCGGTAAGGAGCAGACGCTGGCGCAGTGGCGAGGCAAGGTGCTGGTCGTGAATTTCTGGGCGACGTGGTGTGCGCCGTGTCGCGAAGAGATGCCCGAATTCGTCCGCGCCCAGGCCGACCTGGGGGGCCGCGGGCTGCAATTCGTCGGCATCGCCATCGATTCCGCCGACAAGGTGCGGCCATTTGTCGAGGAAATCGGGCTCAACTATCCGTCGCTTATCGGCGGCTACGGCGCGATGGAATTGTCGAAGACGCTGGGCAACCGGCTGATGGCATTGCCCTTCACCGTAGTCGTGGACCGGCAGGGCGCGATCGTCCATACCCAACTGGGTCCGCTGCGCGACGCCCAGTTGCGGTCGATCGTCGGCCAACTCCTTTGATCTCCTTCCAACAAGGCGTTAACCGGCGACCGGAGGGAATTTCGGGGGGCGCCCCGGCGGTTGGTCGCGGTCGCTCGGGCAGCCTGACCTGCGCCCGCGGCTGGTCATGCCGCCTACGGCCGCCGCACCGTCGCGCGGCAGACGCTCCCGCCCGGCAGGACACCTCCCCAAGGCTGCAAGTTCGGTCAACGACTGGACAACGTGCGGCTAACTGCGGCAAACTTCCAGGCTGGATTCCCACAAGGAAGGAAGCTCGGGCGATGACATCCCCCCGCAGCAGACCGCCCGCCGCCCCGATCTGGGTTCCGGCACGAAACACCCGTTGTTGGACCGATGACCGCTTTGCAGTCCGGTTTTCGCTGCAGCGCGTCAGGGGCTGACCCATGGACCTGCGCAAGCTGAAGACCCTGATCGACCTGGTCGAGAACTCCGGCATCGCCGAGCTCGAAATCCAGGAAGGCGAGGAGCGGGTCCGGATCACGCGAGCCCTGTCACCCAAGCAGCAGGCCGCAATGCTGCAGGCGACGACGGCCGCACCCGCGGTTCCGCCGCCGGTCGCGCCACCTGCCGGCGCGACGCCTGCGCCGGCCGAACTCCCGCCGGCGGAGCCGGAAGGACATCTGGTCAAGAGCCCGATGGTCGGGACCTTCTACCGCTCGGCTTCCCCGGGCAGCAAGGCCTTCGTCGAGGTCGGCGACACCGTCCAGGCCGGCGACACGCTCTGCATCATCGAGGCGATGAAGCTGATGAACGAGATCGAATCCGACCAGTCGGGGGTCGTGAAGGAGATCCTGGTCGAGAACGGCCAGCCGGTCGAGTTCGGCCAGCCGATGGTCGTCATCGGTTGAGTCCCGCGCTCGTGCCCGCCAAGAACACCGACCAGCTGTTCGGCAAGATCCTGATCGCCAATCGCGGCGAGATCGCGCTGCGCATCCAGCGGGCGTGCCGCGAGCTCAACATCAAGACGGTCGTCGTCCATTCCGAGGCCGACCGCGACGCCAAGTACGTGCGTCTTGCCGACGAATCGGTCTGCATCGGCCCGCCGCCGTCGGCCCAGAGCTACCTCCACGTCCCGGCGATCATCGCCGCGGCCGAGGTCACCGACGCGCAGGCGATCCATCCCGGCTACGGCTTCCTGTCGGAGAACGCCGATTTCGCCGAGAAGGTCGAGCGGTCCGGATTCGTGTTCATCGGCCCGCGCCCGGACACGATCCGCCTGATGGGCGACAAGGTCAGCGCCAAGGCCGCGATGACCAAGGCCGGCGTGCCCTGCGTTCCCGGGTCCGAGGGCGCGCTCCCGGAGGATCCGAAGGAGGTCGTCCGGATGGCGCGCGCCACCGGCTACCCGGTGATCATCAAGGCGGCCGGCGGCGGCGGCGGCCGCGGCATGCGCGTCGTGCACACCGAGGCGGCGCTGCTGTCGGCGGTGACGCTGACGCGCTCCGAGGCGCAGGCGGCGTTCGGCAATCCGACCGTCTACATGGAGAAGTTCCTCGCCAACCCGCGCCACATCGAGATCCAGGTGCTCGCCGACGAGCACCGCAACGCGGTCTACCTGTTCGAGCGCGACTGCTCGATGCAGCGGCGGCACCAGAAGATCATCGAGGAGGCGCCGGCGCCGGGAATCTCGGCGCGCGCGCTGACCCGCATCGGCGAGCGCTGCGCCGACGCCTGCCGCAAGATCAACTACCGCGGCGCGGGAACGTTCGAGTTCCTGTACGAGAACGACGAGTTCTTCTTCATCGAGATGAACACGCGGGTCCAGGTCGAGCATCCTGTCACCGAGATGATCACCGGCGTCGACATCGTGCAGGAGCAGATCCGTGTCGCCGCGGGCCAGAAGCTGCGCTTCCGCCAGCGCGACATCGTGCGGCGCGGCCACGCGATCGAGTGCCGCATCAACGCCGAGGACCCGTACACCTTCGTCCCGTCGCCGGGGCGCATCACGTCGTGGCACGCCCCGGGCGGGCCCGGCATCCGCGTCGATTCGCACGCCTACCAGAACTACTTCGTGCCGCCGTACTACGACTCGATGATCGGCAAGGTCATCGCATACGGCGACACGCGGGAGCAGGCGATCGCGCGGATGCGGGTCGCGCTGTCCGAGATGATCGTCGAGGGCATCAAGACGAACATTCCGCTGCACCAGGAACTGCTGCTCGACGACAAGTTCATCCGCGGCGGCACCTCGATCCACTACCTCGAGGAAAAGCTCGCCAAGCGCCGCCTGGCGGCGGGCTGATCGCCGCCGGCGTGAGCTACCTGGCGCTGCGCTTCGACACCGACGCCGCGACGGCCGACGCGTGGTCCGACGCGCTGCTGGCCGCCGGTGCGCTCTCGGTCGACGCGGCCGACCCGCGTGCCGGCACCCCCGGCGAGACGCCCCTCTACGGCGAGCCCGGGGAGGACCCCGGCGCGATGTGGCCGGTGTCGCGACTGACGGCGCTGTTCGCCGGCGATGCCGACCCGGAAGCGGCGCTGTCCGCGGCCGCGGCCGACGTCGGGGCGGCCGCGCCGCCGCACCAGCGCTTCGCCATCGCCGACGAGGACTGGGTGCGCGCAACGCAGGCGCAGTTCGCGCCGCTGTGCGTGGCCGAAGGACTGTGGATCGTTCCGTCGTGGTGCGAGCCGGTCGACCCGCACGCGACCAACCTGCTGCTCGATCCGGGCCTCGCGTTCGGCACCGGCTCGCATCCGACGACGCGGCTGTGCCTGCGCTGGCTGGCCGCCGAGATGCCGCGCGGCGCAAGCGTCCTCGACTACGGCTGCGGATCCGGGATCCTCGCCATTGCCGCCGCGCGGCTGGGCGCCGGTGTCGTGGCGGGGACCGACGTCGATCCGCAGGCGATCGCCGCGAGCCGCGCCAATGCCGAACGCAACGGCGTCGTCGCGACCTTCGCGCTGCCGGACGCGAGCGGTGGCGCGCTGCATGCGGCGCTGCCCGCCGCTGCCGGCGGTCGCTACGACGTCGTCGTCGCCAACATCCTTGCCAACCCGCTGCGGCTGCTGGCGCCGGCGCTTGCGGCGCGGGTGCGGCCGGGCGGCGCGATCGTGCTGTCGGGCGTCCTCGCCGGCCAGGCGGACGACGTGGCCGCAGCCTACGCTCCGTGGTTTAGAATCGGCCTCTGGGATCGCGACGAGGATTGGGTCGCGCTCGCCGGCGTCCGCAACACCGACCCGGCAGGCTGAACGGACCGCACCCGCGGCCCGATCGCCCCGTCCACCGCCGCCTGCGCGACGCCTTGGCCCAAGAACAATACACCCGCTGCCCCGGCTGCAAGACGATCTTCCGCGTGACCCAGCAGCAGCTGGCGATGCGCGCGGGGCAGGTCCGCTGCGGCCACTGCAAGACCGTGTTCGACGGCAACGCGCATCTCATCTCGCTGGCCCCGCGCCCGCGCCCGGCCGAGGCGTCGTACGACGAGGCCGCGCTCGGCCCTCCGACGGTGACGTTGCGCAGCAGCCTTGCGCTCGAGTCGCCCGGCGGCGAGCCGTCGGTGACGCGCGAGCGTGCAGGTCCCGCCGCGACCGTCGCGGACGACGAGCTCGACCCGGTGCGCGAGATCTCCTACGAGGAGCGCTTTGCCCCGGTGAAGCACAGGCGCAAGTCGCCGATCGCCAGCGCGCTGCTCGTCGCGGCGGTGCCGCTGCTGCTGCTCGCGCTGGTGGCGCAGGCGGCGATTCACTGGCGCGAAGTGCTGGCCGCGCACTTTCCCGCGACGCGACCGGTGTTCGCCGGCGCCTGCGCGGTGCTCGGCTGCACGGTCCGGCCGCTGCGCGACGTCGCGGGCCTGTCCATCGATGCGTCGGACCTTCAGGCCGATCCCGCGCACCGCGGGCTGCTCATCCTGTCGGCGACGCTGCGTAACCGCGCTGCCTGGCCGCTCGCCTATCCGCACCTCGAACTCACGCTGACCGACGCGCAGGACCAGCCGGTGGTGCGGCGCGTGCTGGCCCCGGCGGAGTACGCGGGCGGCACCATCGACGTCGCCACGGGCATGCCGGGAAATGGCGAGTTGGCGATCAAGCTCTTCATCGACGCCAGCGCGACGACGCAGTCGGGCTATCGTTTGTACCTGTTCTATCCGTAGCGGCACGCATCATTATGGTGCGCCACCGCCAAACCGGGGCGAAAGAAAAAACATTGTTTAATCAAGTTATTGGGGAATCCGTGGCACCTTCGTCCGAGCACTGAGGCCAAGGATTCCCCGAAACAGCGCAGGAAGCCGTTGGATGTTTTGCAGTGCGGCGCAGGTATGGCGGCTGTGGCGAGAACGTCGCACCATGCTTGTGCCGCATCGCCCGGAGGCGCACTATTTGGGTGCGAGCCGCCGCTCTCATCACCGGTGGCCGGGTCGATTGACCCTTGCCAAACAGGCACTTCGGCGTCGCCATCCCATGGCACGCTTCTCGCTAAAAGCAATCCGCCCTTTTTTGCAACGCAATGTGCGCCCGCTGGGCGCTTGACGCCATCAGGAGAAGATTCGCATGACCACCCCCGCCGACGTGCTCAAGATGATCAAAGAGAAGGAGGTCAAGTTCGTCGACCTCCGGTTCACGGACACCCGCGGCAAGGAGCAGCACGTGACGGTGCCGGCGAGGCAGTTCAGCGCCGACAAGTTCGAGTCCGGGCACGCGTTCGACGGCTCGTCGATCGCCGGCTGGAAGGGAATCCAGGCGTCGGACATGCTGCTGATGCCCGATGCGGGCACGGCCAACCTCGACCCCTTCATGGACGAGACGACGCTGCTGATCACCTGCGACGTGGTCGAGCCGTCGGACGGCAAGGGCTACGAACGCGATCCGCGCTCGCTGGCGAAGCGCGCCGAGGCGTACCTCAAGAGCACCAAGCTCGGCGACACCGCGTACTTCGGCCCCGAGCCCGAGTTCTTCATCTTCGATGCCGTCGAATGGTCGGTCGACATGTCCGGCAGCTATTGCAAGGTGTTTTCGGAAGAGGCGGCGTGGTCGACCGCCGACAAGTTCGAGGGCGGCAACCTCGGCCACCGGCCTTCGGTCAAGGGCGGCTACTTCCCGGTCCCGCCGGTCGACCAGCTCCAGGACATCCGTTCGGCCATGTGTCTCGCCATGGAGCAGATGGGCGTCGAGGTCGAGGTGCACCACCACGAGGTCGCGAATGCCGGCCAGTGCGAGATCGGGACCAAGTTCGAGACGCTGGTCAAGCGCGCCGACTGGCTGCAGATCATGAAGTACGTCATCCACAACACCGCGCACGCGTACGGCAAGACGGCGACGTTCATGCCCAAGCCGATCGTCGGCGACAACGGGTCGGGCATGCACGTGCACCAGTCGGTGTGGAAGGACGGCAAGAACCTCTTTGCCGGTGACGGCTACTCGGGCCTGTCCGAATTCGCGCTCCATTACATCGGCGGCATCATCAAGCACGCCCGGGCGCTCAACGCCATCACCAACCCCGGCACCAACTCGTACAAGCGGCTGGTGCCGGGCTTCGAGGCGCCGGTCAAGCTCGCGTACTCGGCGCGCAACCGGTCGGCCTCGATCCGCATCCCGTACGTCGCCAACCCGAAGGGCCGTCGCATCGAGGTCCGCTTCCCCGACCCCACCGCCAATCCGTACCTCGCGTTCGCGGCGATGCTGATGGCGGGTCTCGACGGCGTGCAGAACAAGATCCATCCGGGCGACCCGGCCGACAAGAACCTGTACGACCTGCCGCCGGAAGAGGATGCCAAGATCCCGACCGTGTGCTCGTCGCTCGACCAGGCGCTCGACTATCTCGACAAGGATCGCGAGTTCCTCACCCGCGGCGGCGTGTTCACCAACGACATGATCGACGCGTACATCGCGCTGAAGTCGGAGGAGGTCACGCGCTTCCGCATGACGACCCATCCGGTCGAGTACGACATGTACTTCAGCCTGTAAACCGGCCGCGCCGCGTGCGCGTTGAAATGGCGAGCGGGGGGCGGGCTGCGTGCCCGCCCCTTTTGCTTCACCGCTTCGACGGTTACACTGCAGCGCGATGCTTCGACGTGAGCCACCTCCAGAACTCCGGCCCCGGCCGACGACGGTCCGCGCATGCGCGCTCGTCGTGCTGCTCGCCGGCGGACTCGCCCCCGTCGCCGGCGCGGTCACGCTCGCCGAGAAGGCGCGCGAGTCCGGTTGTGTCAACAAGCCGAGCGTCGTCGACGGCAACACCTATCGCTGCGTCACCGAATCCGGCGCCTTCTCGTACTTCAACGTGCCCGGCCTGGCCGCGCCGCCGCCGGCGACCGGAGCGTCCCCGCCGCGAAGCGCGCGCGCGGCCACGCCTTCGCCGGCCGGTTTTCCCAAGGTCGACAGCGCGACGCAGAAGGGCCGCGACGACATCCGGCGCAAGGTCCTCGGCGACGAACTCGCGAGCGAGGAAAAGCTGCTTGCCGAAGCGCGCATTGCGTACGCCGATGGCGCTCCGGCGCCGCTGCCCGAGGAGCGGGCCGACGCCGAGAAGTACCGGACGCGAATCGCCCGGATGCGCCAGGCGATCGGCGTCCACGAGCGCAACATCGAGGCGCTGCGCAAGGAAATCGGCAACACCCGCTGACGACCGGCGCGGCCGTGGCGCCACCCGGTCCCGGATCCTGGTCGCGCGGTTCGATCGCCGGCGCCGATTTGGCGCGCCGCACGTTCACCGGTGGTGCAACGACCCGGCCGCGCGCGCTGCGCGGCAACCCGCGGCGCCCTTGCCGCGCGCGGACGCGACGGCCTGTCCCGTCGGCGTGGATATTGCTACGCCTCGGGCGTGTCCTTCCCGTCCCTTTCCCGCACCACGCGCGCACCGGGCCGGCCCGTGATCCGCTTCGTCGATCCCGCTCCGGTGCCCTCGGCCTTCGCCGGTTTCGAGCTGCTCGCGACCGCCGTGATGCTGCTCGACGGCGCGCACGCAATCGTCTACGCGAATCCTGCCGCCGAGAACCTGTTCGAGATCTCCGAGCGCCAGCTCGTCGGCCACACGCTGCGGACCGTGTTCGGCGATTCGCCGGCGCTGACGGCGGCGATCGGCATGGCGGTGGCGAGCGGGGCGGCCTACACCGAGCAGGAACTCGAGCTCGCCGCGCCCGGCAAGACCAGGCTTCATCTCAACGCAACGGTATCGCCGATCGAGGTGTCCGGAGCGGCGCTGCTCATCGAGTTCCGCCACATCGACCAGCAGCTCAAGATCGCCCGCGAGGAGCGGCTGCTGGAGCAGCACCAGGCGAACCGCGAGCTCGTCCGCAGCCTCGCGCACGAGATCAAGAATCCGCTCGGCGGCATCCGCGGCGCGGCGCAACTGCTGGAGCGGGAGCTCGACCGGCCGCAGCTGATCGAGTACACGCAGGTGATCATCGGCGAGGCGGACCGGCTGCAGTCGCTGGTCAACCGCCTGCTCACGCCGCACCGGCTGCCGACGTACCGGCGCACCAACATCCACGAGATCCTGGTGCGGGTCAAGGGCGTGGTGCAGGCCGAATTCCGCGACATCGACATCGTCTGCGACTTCGACACCAGCCTGCCGGAGCTCGAGGCCGATGGCGAGCAGCTGACGCAGGCGGTGCTCAACATTGTGCGCAACGCCGCGCAGGCCGTGACCGGCGCCACCGCGCAGCCGCGGATCGTGCTGCGGACCCGGGTCGCGCGCTACGTCACGCTGGCGCGCAAGCGCTACCGCCTGGCGCTCGCGATCGCGATCGAGGACAACGGCCCGGGCGTGCCGCCGGAACTCGCGGAGCGCATTTTCTTTCCGCTGGTGTCGGGGCGCGAAGGCGGCAGCGGGCTCGGGCTCACCATCGCGCAGACGTTCGTCGCGCAGCACCACGGCACGATCGAATGCGACAGCGCGCCGGGGCGCACGACGTTCACGATCCTGCTGCCGCTCGAGGGCGGCCGTACCTCATAGAGAAATGCGAAAGATGCCTACCTGCATGCGTACGACTGCGAGCCGCCACGGGGTCTCGCCATGAAGCCCGTCTGGATCGTCGACGACGACCGGTCGATCCGCTGGGTGCTGGAGAAGGCGCTCGCCCGCGAAGGCATCCCTCACAAGACCTTTGCCTCCGCCTACGAGGTCCTGCAGGCGCTGGCGGTGGCGCAGCCTTCGGTGCTGGTCTCCGATATCCGGATGCCCGGCGAGTCGGGGCTCGTGCTGCTCGACAGGATCAAGCAGCAGCACCCGGAGATCCCGGTCATCATCATGACCGCGTATTCGGATCTCGACAGCGCGGTTGCCGCATTCCAGGGCGGCGCATTCGAATACCTGCCCAAGCCGTTCGACGTCGATCACGCGCTGGCGCTGATCCGGCGGGCGACGACCGAGACGCCGCTCGCCGCGTCGCCCGCCGCCGGGGCCCCGGGCGAAACGCCCGAGATGCTGGGCCAGGCGCCGGCGATGCAGGAAGTGTTCCGCGCGATCGGCCGCCTGTCGCAGTCGAGCGCGACGGTGCTGATCACCGGCGAGAGCGGGACCGGGAAGGAGCTGGTCGCGCGCGCGCTGCACCGGCACAGCCCGCGCGCCGCCGGTCCTTTCGTCGCGATCAACACGGCGGCGATCCCGAAGGACCTGCTCGAAAGCGAGCTCTTCGGCCACGAGCGCGGCGCGTTCACGGGCGCGCAGAACGCGCGACGGGGCCGCTTCGAGCAGGCCGAGGGCGGCACGCTGTTCCTCGACGAGATCGGCGACATGCCCTCCGACCTGCAGGTGCGCCTGCTGCGCGTGCTCGCCGACGGTGAGTATTACCGCGTCGGCGGCCACGCCCCGCTGAAGGCCAACGTCCGGGTGATCGCGGCGACGCACCAGAATCTCGAGGAGCGCGTCCGGCAGGGCCTGTTCCGCGAGGACCTGATGCACCGGCTCAACGTCGTGCGCCTGCGCCTGCCGCCGCTGCGGGACCGCGCCGAGGACATCGCGCCGCTGGTGCGCCACTTCCTGCGGAAGAGCGCGCGCGATCTCGCCGTCGAGCCGAAGGTGATGTCCGAGGCGGCGCTGAGCGTGCTCTCGGCGTTCCGCTTCCCGGGCAACGTGCGGCAGCTCGAGAACATCTGCCACTGGCTGACGGTGATGGCGCCCGGCCAGCGCGTCGAGGTCGCCGACCTGCCGCCCGAACTGCGCGAGCCGGCGGGAGGCGCGACCGGCGAAGACGGCTCGTGGCGGCAGGCGCTGGACCGAGAGCTCGGGCAGGCGCTCGCGCGCGGCGAACGCGGGGTCGGCGACCGGCTGGAAAAGGAGTTCGAGAAGACGCTGATCCTGCGCGCGCTCGCGCACACCGGCGGCCACCGGATGGAAGCCGCGGCATGGCTGGGCTGGGGCCGGAACACGCTGACCCGGAAGATCCAGGAGCTGGGCCTCGAGCCGGAGCTCCGCAAGGGCGGCGAGCGCGTCGGCTGACATCGGCAACGGCGCCCTTGGCGAAGAGCGTCGGGGTCGGCAGCCCCGCGCGAAGCGAGTGGGGTGGTCGAGCAGCGCGCGGGGCTGCCGAGTCCGACGCGAGGCCGGGGGTGGGCACGGACCGCGCGGCCCGCCCGCCACCGCCGCGTTCGGGGTCGACCACCCCACTCGCCCGCTCGCGTCGGCGCCGTGCGCGCCGCGCTGCGTCGGGGCACGTGGACCGCGCGACCCGCCCGCCATCACCGTGTCGTCACACCTCGAACTGCGCGATCACCGGCGCGTGGTCGGACGGCTTCTCGCCCTTGCGTGCGTTGCGGTCGATCGTGCACGAGATGCACGACGCGGCCAGCGGCGCCGACAGCAGGATGTGGTCGATCCGCAGGCCGTGGTTCTTCGGGAATCCCAGCATCCGGTAATCCCACCAGCTGAACGTGGCGGGCGGCTGGTCGAACAGTCGGAACGAATCGGCCAGCCCCAGCGCCGCCCAGTCGCGGAACACCTGCCGTTCGGCGTCGGTGCACAGCACCTGCCCGGCCCATGCGACGGGATCGTGGACGTCGCGGTCCTCCGGCGCGATGTTGAAATCGCCGACCACCGCGAGGCGCGGGTGCACGGCCAGCTCGGCCCGCAGGAACGAGCTCGCGGCGCGACACCACTCCAGCTTGTACCGGTACTTGTCGGACTCGACCGACTGGCCGTTGGGCACGTAGAAATTGACGACGCGAAGGTTGCCGAAACAGGCCGCGATCACGCGCTTCTGGTCGTCGGCGAGACCCGGCAGCCTGAGCGTGACGTCGGTCGCCGCCGGAAGGGTCTTGCGCGCGAGCAGCGCCACGCCGTTGTACGTCTTCTGCCCGGTGAAATGCGCGGTGTAGCCCGCGGCGTCGAGCTCCAGCGCGGGAAACCCCGGATCCTCGAGCTTGGTTTCCTGGAGGCAAAGCACGTCCGGCGCGTGCTGCGCGAGCCAGTCGAGCACGCGCGGCAGGCGCATCTTCAGCGAGTTGACGTTCCAGGTGGCGAGCTTCACGCGGGTCGGGAGCAGCGGAGGGGCGCGGCGCGGGACCCGCGGGTGCCGGCCGCGGGGCGCGGCAGCGACGCCGCTGCGCCCGCCTGCACCGGGACCGGCCGACGGGCGGCACCGGCGCGCCCGGCGGTCGTCGCCGCCGGCGGCATCAGTTCTTGGGGTAGCCGCCGCCCGGGGTGGGCGCGACGGCCTGGCTGGTGCTGTCGGCCGGCGCTTCCGCGGCCGGCGGGCGCGTCGGCGCGATCCGGCGCGTCACCGGCGCCTTCGGGTAGCCCGCCTCGTCGAGCAGCGCGGTCCAGCGCGGCTCGCTGTAGCCCTTGCCGATCAGCTTGTCGCCGACCTGCAGCACCGGGGCGTTGAGCTCGCCGGTCAGGTTCTTCAGCTGCTCCGCACCTTTCGGGTCCTCGACGTTGACCGTCGTGAACGGCACGCCGCGTCGGTTGAGCAGGGCCTCGGCGTTCTGGCAGAGCTCGCCGCAGGGAAAGGTGTAGAGCGTCACCGGGTAGCGCTCCATCGCCTGCTGCGCGGCGATCGGCAGCTCGCTGTTCTCGATGAAATTGGCGCCCATCCGCTTCGGCTGGACGTCCTTGGCGTCGCCGGTCGGCGCGCGGTCGCTGTAGACGACGCGGCCGTCCTTGTCGACGTAGCGGTAGACCTGCTGCCCCTGTTGCGCGAGCGCGTTCCCGGCCACGGCCGCGAGCAGCGCGGTCAGGATCGCGAGGGCGCCGGAAGCGAGGGCGTGCGGACGTGCGGTACGGGCCATGACTCCTCCGTCACGATGACAACGTCATTCCATTATGCCGCAGAAGCGCGTCGATTTGGGGCGGGCGGCCCCGGAAGGCGACGAACGACTCCAGCGCCGTCCGGCTGCCGCCCCGCGAGAGCACCTCGTCGCGGAACTTCGCCCCGGCGGCGGGCGACAGCACCCCGGCCTCCTCGAACAGGCTGTAGGCGTCGGCGGACAGCACCTCGGCCCACTTGTAGCTGTAGTAGCCCGCCGCGTAGCCGCCGGCGAAGATGTGGCCGAACCCGTTGAGATAGCGGTCGTAGGCCGCGCGCGGCGTCACCGCGACGTCGCGGCGAACGTCGGTGAGCACGTCGTACGGCGGGCGCGGCGCCGCGGGGTCGTAGTCGGAATGCAGCCGCATGTCGACGGTGGCCATCTCGATCTGGCGGACCATCTGCAGCCCCGACTGGAAGTTCTTCGCCGCCAGCATCCGGTCGAACAGCGCGCGCGGGATCGGCTCCCCGTTGTCGACGTGGCCGGTCATCGAGCGCACGACGTCCCACTCCCAGCAGAAATTCTCCATGAACTGCGACGGCAGCTCGACGGCGTCCCACTCGACGCCGGACAGGCCGGACACCGCCGCGACGTCGACCTGCGTCAGCAGATGATGCAGGCCGTGGCCGAACTCGTGGAAGATCGTCAGCACCTCGTCGTGCGTGAACGTGGCAGGCTTGCCGTCGACCGGCGCGGACAGGTTGCAGGTCAGGTAGGTGACCGGCAGCTGCAGGTGGGTGCCTGCGCGCCGGCGGCTGATCGCGTCGTCCATCCACGCGCCGCCCTGCTTGCCTTCGCGCGCGTAGTTGTCGAGGAAGAACCGCCCGACGACGCTGCCCGCGCCGTCCACCACCTCGTAGAAGCGGACGTCGTCGTGCCACGCGACGGCCTTCGCCGCACGGATGCCGACGCCGTAGATCGTCTGCACCAGCCCGAACAGGCCGGCCAGCACCCGGTCCTCGGGGAAGTACTGGCGCACCTCCTGGTCCGAGAACGAATACCGCGCCGCCTTGAGCTTCTCCGAGGCGTACGCGAGATCCCAGGGCGCGAGCTCTGGCAACCCGAGTTCGTCGCGGGCGAACGCGGCGAGCTCGGCGAAGTCGCGCTCCGCCCAGGGTTTCGATCGCGTCGCCAGGTCGTGCAGGAAGGCGAGCACCTCGGCTGCGTCGCGCGCCATCTTCGGCGCCAGCGAAACCTCGGCGTAGTCGGGGAACCCGAGCAGGCGCGCGGCCTCGTGGCGCAGGGCGAGCGTGCGGTCGATGATCGACGTGTTGTCCCACGCGGGATCGGCGCCGAGTTCCGAGCCGCGCGTGGTGTACGCGCGGTGCAGCGTGGCGCGCAGCTCGCGGTCGTCGGCGTACTGCATCACCGGCAGGTAGCAGGGCATCCGCAGCGTGAGCTTCCAGCCCGGCTTGCCGTCGGCCTCCGCCGCGGTCCGGGCGGCGCTGACCACTTCCGCCGGCACGCCGGCGAGCCGTGCGGCGTCGTCGAGGTGGAGCGACCACGCGTTGGTCGCATCGAGGACGTTGTCGTCGAACCTGGCGGCCAGGTTGGCGAGTTCCTCCTCGACTTCCTTCAGCCGTGCCTTCTGCGGCGGCGGCAGCTCGGCGCCCGACAGGCGGAAATCACGCAATGCATTGTCGACGGCCTTCTTCTGCGCCGGCGTGAACGAGGCGTGGGCGGGCGTTGCCGCGAGTGCCTTGTAGCGGGCGTACAGCCGCTCGTCCTGCCCCAGGTCGGTGTGGAAAGCCGTCACCTTCGGCAGGTTGCCGTTGTAGGCCTCGCGCAACGCGGGCGTGCTGACGACCGCGTTCAGATGGTTGACCGCGCCCCATGCGCGATCGAGCCGGTCGAGCGCGTCTTCGAGCGGCTCGACGACGTTGTCCCAGGTTGGCGGGCGCGGGTCGGTCGCGACGGCGTCGACGGCGGACCGCGCGGCGGCGAGCAGCGTCTCGACGGCCGGCGTCACGTGCTCGCTGCGGATGGCGTCGAAGCGCGGCAGGCCCGAGAAGTCGAGCAGCGGATTGGCGGCGGGTGCGGCTTGGGTCATCGGTCGTTTCCTCGTGGATGGGCGCGCGGGAGGGTGCGTCGCGCCGGTGGTCGTCAGGCCTGGTCGGCCTGCGCCGCGTCGAGCCGGGCGAGGTCGTCGGGTGTGCCGACGTTCGCCCAGGGCCCGTCGAATCGTTCGCCGGAGACGAGGCCGGCGGCGATCCACTGCCGGAACAGGGGCAGCAATTTGAGTTTGGTCAGGCGTGGAAGTTCGGCGAACAGCGCGGTGTCGTAGACGCCGATGTTGCCGAAGGTCAGCGGGTCGGGGCCGGGGCGGTGGTCGACCGGCGGCGGACTCCCCGCGCTCGCGCCCGGCTCGACCACCCCACTCGCCCGGCGCGGGCGCGGGGAGTCCGCCTCGGGGGTGCCGGATGGAGCGGCGGCGGAGGGAAGGGTGACTGCCGGGACCGCGACGATTCGCCCGGCATTCGGCGACCGCGGGGGTGTCGCTTCCGGCGATTCGGCGCGCTCGGGGGGCAGCAGCGCGAAGTCGCCGTACGGGTGGTAAGGCGGATTCGGCACCATGACGAGGTGGACGCGGGGCGCGGCGGGCGACGCGCGCATCGCGGCAATCTTCGGCGCCAGCGCGGTGTAGTCGTACGCGGTCCGGATGTCGCCGGAGACGATCAGGACCGGCCCGGCGGCCAGCAGCGGCAGCGCGGTGGCGATGCCGCCTGCGGTCTCCAGCGGCTCGGGCTCGCGCGACCAGGCGAGGCGGACGCCGAATGCGGCGCCGTCGCCGAGCGCCGCCATCAGCAGGTCGGCGAGGTGGGCGGCGTTGATCGCGATGTCGCGGTGCCCGGCGCGGGCGAGGGCCTCGATCTGGTGGACGATCAGCGGCTTGCCGCCGAGAGGCAGCAGCGGCTTCGGGCAGGTGTCGGTGAGCGGCCGCATCCTCTCGCCGCGTCCGGCGGCGAGGATCATCGCGGTGGCGGCGCCCGCCATCAGAAGGTGTAGCCCGTGGCGGGTGCCGGCTTCGCGTCGACGGCGTCGACGAGCGCCAGCAGCGGGCCGAGTTCGCGGTAGCGGCTGCAGGCACCGCGCAGGTACGCCGCCACGCGCGGCATGTCGTCGACGTACCCCAGCTTGCCGTCGCGATGCGCGAGCCGCGCGAAGATCCCCAGCACCTTGAGCTGTCGCTGCACGCCCATCCATTCGAAGTCGCGCCAGAATGCGCCGAAATCGGCGTCCACCGGCAGGCCCGCCTGCTTCGCGCGCTCCCAGTAGCGGACCGCCCAGTCGAGCTGCCGCTCCTCGTCCCACGCGATGTAGGCGTCGCGCAGCAGCGATACGAGGTCGTAGGTGATCGGTCCGTGGACTGCGTCCTGGAAATCGAGAACACCGGGATTCGGTGTGCTGACCATCAGGTTCCGCGAGTGGTAGTCGCGGTGGACGAATGCACGCGGCTGCGCGAGGTTGTTGGCGAGGATTCGCGCGAATGCGTCGTCGAGCACTGCGCGCTGCTCGGGCGTCAGCGTGACCCCGCGATGACGGGCGACGTACCAGTCGGGGTAGAGCGCAAGTTCGCGCGCGAGCAGCGCCTCGTCGTAGGGCGGCAGTTCGCCTTCGCGGCTGGTGCGCTGGAAGCGGATCAGGGCGTCGATGGCGTCGAGGTAGAGCCCGTGCGCCGAACGCAGGTCGAGCGCGTCGAGGTAGGTGACCGTGCCGAGGTCGCCGAGCAGCAGGAAGCCGCGTTCGAGGTCCTGCGCCAGCACCGGCGGCGCGTTGACGCCCGCAGCGGCGAGCAGCGACGCGATGTGGACGAAAGGCCGGCAGTTCTCCATCGGCGGCGGCGCGTCCATCGCGATCAGCGTCGGGCGTCCCCGCCACGGTGCGACCGGGGTCACCCGGAAATAGCGCCGGAAGCTCGCGTCCGCCGAGGCGGGCGCGATCGCGGGCGCCGGCTCGCCGACGAGGTCGGCGACCCAGCGGGTCAGCGCGGCAAGGCGTTCGTCGGGGGCGAGGGGCATCGGGAATCCGGGCGCGGGAGGCAACGGCGCCCGAGGCGATGCGGACGGCACGCTAGAATGCGGCATTTTACACGCGCCATTCGCTGAACCGCCCCCCTCGCCTCGACCGCCCCCGCCCACGTTCTGCCGCACGGACCGAAACTCCCCCGCATGAGGCTGCGCCCCACACCGCTCGCGCTGGCACTGGCCGTCGCGCTGCCCGCCGCCTTCGCGGAGGTGGGGGCACAGGCGCCGCCGGCGGAGTCCGCCGTCGAGGCGCCGGGCGCGGCGCCGCCGGTCCTGAAGCTCGCCCCCGAACTCACGCCGCCGCCGACGCGCGCGGGGTCGCAGAGCGGGGGCGTCCTGCCCGGAACCGGAGCGAAGGCGCCGCCCGCGCCGCCGAGGGTTGCGCCGATTACGCCGGACGCCTCGGGTGCGTCCGGCGACGGGCCGATCTTCCTCCGCGCCGACCGGCTCGACGGCGTCGCCGGCAAGTTCGTCGAGGCGCAGGGGAAGGTCGAGCTGCGGACGCGCAACGAAACCGTCGTCGCGGAGTGGCTGCGCTACGACTTCGACATCGACGAGGTCTGGGGCAAGGGCGGGGTGCTCCTCCGCCGGGGTGGCGACTCGATCTCCGGACCGGAGGCGAAGTTCAAGCGCGACACCTCGACCGGCTTTTTCACCGAGCCGCGATTCATCCTCGGCACCAGCGGCGGTCGCGGCTCCGCGGCCACGCTGACCTTCGACGGGCCCGAGCGGTTCGAAGTGACCGACGGCCGTTACACGACCTGCGTCGCGCCGAACCAGGACTGGTACGTGCGGATGGACGAGCTCGAGATCGACCAGAAGCGCCGCGTCGGCAGCGGCCGCAACGCGACGGTGCGCTTCTTCGACGTGCCGATCGCGTACTCGCCCTGGTTCGAGTTTCCGCTCGACAACCAGCGCAAGAGCGGCTTCCTGGTGCCGACCCTCGGTGCGACCGGCATCCGCGGCTTCGAGGCGGCGGTTCCCTACTACTTCAACCTCGCGCCGAACTACGACGCCACGATCACGCCGCGGGTGATGACCAAGCGCGGGTTGCAGCTCGGCGGCCAGGGGCGCTACCTCTTCGACACGTTCGCCGGCGAGCTCAACGCCGAGTTCCTGCCGCACGACCGGCAGACCGGTACCGACCGCTGGGGCGTGTCGTTCCGGCACAACCAGAATCTCGACGCGATCACGCCGGGGCTCGCGGGTTACCTCAACCTCAACAAGGTCTCGGACGACACCTATTTCGCCGATCTGGCCGACCGCATCGCGGTGACGTCGCAGAGCTCGCTGCCCCGCGAAGGCGGGTTCACCTGGTCGCGCGGGCCGTGGCAGGCGCTGGCACGGGCGCAGAGCTTCCAGACGCTGCAGGACCCCGGCGCAGCGCCGATCACGCCGCCGTACAACCGGGTGCCGCAGTTCGCGGGGCGGTTGCTGGAGACGGACTGGCTCGGTTTGTCGTTCGACGGCACCGGCGAGTACGTGCACTACCGCCAGTCGTCGCTGACACCCACCGGCGAGCGCATGTACGTCTACCCGGGCGTCGCGTGGAACCGGCAGGGCGCCGCCTGGTCGGTGACGGCGCGCGCCGCGGTCCACGCGCGGAAGTACTGGCTCGACGGGGCGGCGACTTCCGACTCGACGCCGTCGGTGGTGGTGCCGATCGGGAGCGTCGACGGCGGGCTGGTGTTCGAGCGCGACTGGAACGTCTACGGCAGGGATTTCGTCCAGACCCTGGAGCCGCGCGCGTTCTACGTCTACATCCCGTATCGCAACCAGAACTCGCTGCCGAATTTCGACAGCGCCCAGGACGACTTCAACTTCGCGCAGCTGTTCAGCGTCAACCGCTATCTCGGCAACGACCGCATCGGCGACGCGAACCAGCTGACGCTCGCGCTGACGTCGCGGCTGCTCGAGTCGGCGACCGGCGCCGAGAGGCTCCGCGTCGCCATCGGCCAGCGCTTCTATTTCCGGGGGCAGCAGGTCACGCTGGGCAACGAGACGCCGCAAGAGGCTGGCACGTCGGACGTGCTGGCGCTGGCGGAGGGGCGGATCACCGACGCCTGGGCGCTCGCCGGCCTGGTCCAGTACAACTTCGACAGCTCGCAGACCGAGCGCTTCGACGTCGCGCTGCGCTGGACGCCGGGGCCTGGGCGCGTCGTCAATGCGAGCTACCGCTACGACCTCAACAACGAGAACGCGGCGCCCGGCACCGGCGGCCTGCTCAAGCAGTTCGACATCTCCGCGCAGTGGCCGATCTCCGCGCGCTGGACGATGCTCGGCCGCTGGAACTACTCGCTCGCCGACCGCAAGAACCTGGAGGCGGTGCTCGGGGTCGAGTACAATGCCGACTGCTGGTCGCTGCGGTTCGCCCTGCAACGGCTCACGACCACCACCGAGACGGTGGCCACGTCGGTCTACGCCCAGATCGAGCTCAACGGTCTTGCGCGCTTCGGGACCAGCCCGCTGGACCTCATGCGTCGCAGCGTTCCGGGTTACCAGCAGTCGAACGACCCGACGATCAACCCGCGCGAGCGGGGCGACCCTTTCCCGGATTACTGAAGTCGAGGATTGCATGGATCATCGCATCGCGTTTTCAGCCATCGCGACGTTCGCACTGGGCACGGTGCTGGCGCTCGCCGCCGCGTCCTCCGCGGCGCAGGGTCCGACGCAACCGACCCGCCCGGCGGGTGCCCCGGCAGCGACGATGCCCGCGCCGGGGCCGCGCCCCGGCGCGTTGGCGCCGCCGGCCGCAGGCCCGCGACCCGCGGGCGCACCTGCGGCCACCGCCTCGTCCGGGGGCGGCGGGGCCCTGCTCGACCGCGTTGTCGCCATCGTCAACGAGGAGGCGCTCACGCAGCACGACATCAACGAGCAGCAGCGGATCGTCCTGCAGCAGATGAAGAGCGAGAAGGTGGCGCCGCCGCCCGCCGACGTGCTGCAGAAGCAGCTGCTCGAGCGCCTGATCACCGAGCGGGTGCTGATGCAATTCGCCAAGGAGACCGGCATCCGCGTCGACGACGTCACGGTCGAGCGCACGATCCAGCGCATCGCCCAGGAAAACAAGCTGTCGCCGGAGGAGTTCCGCAAGGTGCTCGACCGCGAGGGGATCCCGTACCCGAAGTACCGCGAGGACATCCGGCGCGAGATCACCGTCCAGCGCGTGCGCGACCGCGAAGTCGAGAGCCGCATCATCGTCACCGATGCCGAGGTCGAGAACTTCCTCGCCACCGTCAACGCGCAGGTCGGCGGGGACGTCGAGTACCGGCTTTCGCACGTTCTGGTGCTGGTGCCCGAGCAGGCGACGCCGGAGCAGACCGACGCCAAGCGCCGCCGCGCCGAGGAGGCGCTGAAGCAGATCGAGTCGGGGACCGATTTCGGCCAGGTCGCCGCCGGTTTCTCCGACGCGCCCGACGCGCTTTCGGGCGGCAGCATGGGCTGGCGCACGGCGGCGCGGCTGCCCACGGTCTTCGCCGACCCGGTGCGCGGACTCAAGCCCGGCCAGGTGTCCGGACTGCTGCGCTCGTCGGCGGGATTCCACATCGTGAAGCTGCTCGAGACGCGCAGCACCAACCAGCCGACGGTGGTCGACCAGCTGCGCGCCCGCCACATCCTGATCAAGGTCAGCGAGACTGCGTCGGAAGCCGACGGCAAGGCGAAGATCGATCGCATCCGCGAACGGATCACGCTGGGCGCGAAGTTCGAGGACCTGGCCAAGCTCAATTCCGAGGACGGCAGCAGCGCCAAGGGCGGCGATCTCGGCTGGCTGTCGCCCGGCGACACCGTGCCCGAGTTCGAGAAGGCGATGAAGTCGCTGACCGGCGACGACATCTCGCCGCCGGTCCGCACGCCGTTCGGGTGGCACCTGATCCAGGTGACGGGTCGGCGGACACAGGACATCACCACCGAAAAACAGCGCGACCAGGCGCGGCAGGCGCTGCGCCAGCGCAAGTCGGACGAGGCGTTCCAGGAATGGATCCGGCAGCAGCGCGACCGCGCCTACGTCGAGATCAAGCCCGAGGAGCGCGGCTGACGCGGTGCCCGCGCGCTGCCGGCGCCTTTGGCGTCAGCGCCGCGGCGGCAGCAGCGCGATGCGCGCCAGGGCTGCCGGCGTGCCCGGGGCGAATTCGAGCTCGACCCTGAGCTGATCGAACACCGTCCCCGTCGGCGAATCCGGCAACGCCAGCGGCACGACCAGGCCGGCCGGCGCGCGCGCGACCTTCGATGCGTCCGCGACGTCCGCCACGCGCAACCATGGCCCCGCTTCCCCGGCGCGCGCCTCGATGCGCAGCCGCAGCGGCAGGTCCGGCTGCCGCGCTGCCGCGGCGGGCCCCGTGCCGGAGTCCTTGCGCATCGTCGCACCGGCGACGCCGGCCGCATCGACCGAGGATGACGCCGTCGGCGCGAATCCCAGCACCAGGCGGTCGGCGCCGCGCGCCGTCAGCGCGAGCTCGCGCGGCGAGCGCAGCACCACACGGCCGTCCTGCGCCGTCAGCACGAGCCGGCCGGGCGTCGCCGCCAGCGTGCCGACTTCGCTCACCCACCCGTCGGCATCCGCGTGGGCCGGCGCACCGAACGTCCACAGCCGCGCCCGCGGCGACAGTCCGGCGCGGGCGAGCATGAAGTCCTTCGCCGCCTCCTCGAAGGGTGTGTTGAGCCACGCGGTATAGGGCACAAAGCCCGGCTGCCCGGCGAAGAGGCCGTTCGAGCCGTTCCACGCCATCGGCGAGACGAAGACGGCGCCGTAATTCCACAGTGCCGAGAAGCCGCGGTACGCGTCGGCATAACCCGGCAGCCGGTCGGGCTGGCGCAGGTCGGCCGGGTTGTACTCGACCGCCGCCCAGCGCGGATCGACGTGGCGCAGGGTCCCGAACAGGCTGAGCGGGCCTTCCATCCGGATGTCGTTGACGGCGGCCGGCCCGTAAAGGATCGCGCCCAGGTGGCCGTCGCGCGGCTTCGCGCCCTCGACGCTCATGCCGCCGGTGTCGTAGTTCTTGCTGGGGCTGTCCAGGCGCACGGCGAACGGCTGTGCGGTCGCGTGCGGCGCCATGAACCCCTGCGACGACCAGATGCGCCCGCGCGGGATGCCGGCGTCGACGAGCCAGCGCGCGAGCTCGTCGTAGTGCAGGTGGACGAGGTGGCGGCGGAAGAGCTCCCATTCGCGCGTCCACGGATCGTCGACGAAGGCCGGGCGACCGTCCTGCGACGTGCGCGGGAACGCGCGCGGCGGATCGACGTCGCTCCAGTGCGCGAACGGCCGGCCGGACAGCGCGGACACCTCGGCCAGCGACAGTGGTCGCGCGCGCCGGTAGCGGGACAGGTCGGGCACGCCCGGCGCGTCGGGGCGGCCGGCGTACGGGCCGCTGCCGGCGAGCCAGTGGCGGAACTGCCGCAAGGTGCCCGGGTTGTAGTCGTACCACTGCTTCTCCTCGAAGAACGGATTCAGGTAGCTGTCCGGGTCGAGGTTGACGCCGACGAAGAGTTCGGGGTGCGCGCGCGCGAACGCGGCGAGCGCGCGCCCTGCCTGCTGCAGGTTGCGCTGCTTGTAGCGGCGGACGTCGCGCGCGTAGACGTTGAAGGTCAGCGAGCGGCCGAGCTCCGGCGCCGCCTGCGAGCCGGGCAGGTGCGACAGCGCGTCGTCGGCCATCACGGCGTTCTTCTCGTTCCACTGGCAGTTCGCCGGGTCCTGCTCGAGGCGATCGTTGATGTCCCACGCCGGGACGTCGCACGCGGCGTCGGCCCAGACGCCGCCGTTGAGCGTCACCAGCAGCGGCAGCCGCTTCGCCGTCGCATGCGCGAGGGTGCCGGACAGCGAGTCGTCGGCGATCCGCCGCGCGCCGCAGCGCCGCTCGATGTCCCAGTCGGGGTCGAACGCGTAGTCGTGGAGCGGGCCGCGCGTCGTGCGCAGGTAGAGGATCGGCACGCGCAGTCCCACGCCGACCGTCGCCGACACGTACGGCTGGTAACGGGTGTCGAGGCCGCGCGCGTCGCCGATGCCGATGCCCGACAGCGCGGGCAGCACGCGGAACGGCGGCTCGCCGCGGGTCGCGGTGGCGGCGGCGCCGGTCCAGCGCGTGAACGCGGCCGGGTCGACCAGGTCCTTGCGCGCGAGCACCGTCTCGACGCCGTTGTTCGCGATGGCGACGATCGACAGCGCGCGCCGGTCCGCTGCCGGCGTCGCGGCAAGCGTGGCGAGGTCGATCCGCGCCTCGAAGCCGGCGGTCGCGGTGCCGGGATAGCCGGGCTTGGCCTGCGCGACGTCGGGGCGTGCGAGCCCGGTGGTCGCCGGGATCGTCGCCCCGGGCATCCGCAACTCGACCGCACGCACGCCGTCGCGCGCCAGCGCCCAGCCGGTGAACGTCAGCGGTCCGGCGACCAGCGTGTCGGCGGCGGGGGTGTCGACGAAGCCGAAGGGGGCCGCCGCCGCAGCGGCGGCGACCGGAGCGGCGGCGGGCTCGGCATTCGCCTGGGCGGGCGGCGCGGCTGCCTGGACGGGCGGTGCGGCGGGCGAGGGCGCGGGGACGGCGTCGGCGGACGAATCGGTCGGAGCGACCGGTTTGGGCACGGGCGCGGAAGCCGGGACCGCCGGCAACTGCGGCGGCCCGCCGGGACGCGATCGCGTGACGGCGACGAACTCGATCGCCGCGACGACGGCGACGGCGGCGAGCACGCCGGCGAACAGCCGCCGGCTGCCGCGGCGCGCCCGCGCCCGGCGGGCGGCCTCGACGGAGTCGGCGACGTCGGGCTTCAGCGGGACGGACACGGTGGCTCCGACATCGGCGGCATTGCCGGCGCGTCCAGCGCCTTGCTCATCACCATGCAGCGCAGCGTGACGCCCGGCGCGAGCGGATGCTGCGCCGCCACCTCGACGTCGAATCCCAGCGCCCGGTAGAAGGGCACCGAATTGAGCGAGGCGTCGAGCGTCAGCGTGCGCACACCGCGGCTGCGCGCCTCCCGCTCGAGCGCGGCGAACAGCGCGGCGCCGATGCCGCGGCGCTCGGCATCGGGATCGACGTAGACCGCTTCGACCAGGCCTTCGGAGGGAAGCAGCTGGCCGAAGCCGAGCACGCGCGGTGGCGAGTCGGCGGACTCCGCGACGACGACGTGGCGCCCGGAGATCGCGGCAAGGTAGTCCGCCGGCGTGCGCCCACCCACCCAGGCCTCGCGCTCGTCGAACGTGTAGTGGCTGCCGGTGCCGCGGATGGCGCGGGCGTGGACGGCGCGGATCGCCGCGGCGTCATCGGCGCGCGCCGGGCGCAAGCGGATGTCCGCGGGAACCGGTGCGGTCATCGGGCGACCGCGGCAGGGCGGGCCGCGGGAGGGCCTACTCGACGCCCTGGTAGACGTAAGGCTGCTGCGGCACGCTGCCTTCGTCCATCCGGCGGCGCTCGGCCAGCGCCTGCGGCGTTTTGTCCCACCAGATCGCGCGCCCCTCGCGCTGGTCCTGCACGAGCTGCGGCTTTTGCTCCAGCAGATCGCGCATGAACCGCGTGTGGTCGGAAACGTAGTGGCGGGAGGGCAGCATCATGGCGTCGGGTTCCGGGCGGAGGTGGCGGCGACGCCATCTTATCAGGCGGCCGCCGACGAAGGCGCCGGGGGGCGCCGGCAGGGTTGTTGGACTGCTGCAACGCCGCCTGAAAAGTTCCGCGGCTATCCGCGCGGGCTTGATCCATGTCAACTCGCGACGGGGCGGCGGCGGACACGATTCGTTACATCGTGCCCGGGATTCGCGGCACAACGGCCTTTCCGACCAGTCCAGCGGTCGCGACACAGCAGCAAAAAAGGGGGTTTCACATGCGACTCAAGTCAATCATCGCGGCAGCCGGGTTCGTGACCGCTCTGGCGGCGCTCGCCGCATCGCCCGCGCTGGCGCAGGAGAAGCGGGTCTACGAAAAGGCCGACAACGCCTCGTCCGTCTGCGCGGGCTGCCACGAGCAGGCGCACCTGACGACGAGGCTGACGGCGCACGGCGCCCAGAACGACGCCGACGGCTCGTCCTGCCAGGCCTGCCACGGCGACGCGTCGCTGCACCTCAAGGACCCCGCCAAGAACAAGCCGGTCAACGCGCTCAACACCAAGGGCGCGACGGCCGAGCAGAAGTCGGCGATCTGCCTCACCTGCCACGCCGGGTCGCGCCACCTCGAGACCTGGACGTCGAGCAAGCACCGCAAGGTCGACGTCGGCTGCGTCAGCTGCCACAACATTCACGGCACGCAGTCGGCTTCGAATCCGCGCAACATCAACGACGCGCAGTTCGCGGGGGCTCCGTACACGACGACCCAGCGCAGCCTGGCCTACAAGGTCTGCGTCGGCTGCCACCGCGACACGCGCGCCGAGATCCTGAAGCCCTCGCATCACCCGATCATCGAAGGCAAGGTGACCTGCCAGGACTGCCACGACCCGCACGGTTCGCTGAACGTCGCGTCGCTGAAGAGCGAATCCGCGCACGACCTGTGCGTCAGCTGCCACGCCGACAAGCGCGGCCCGTGGATCCACGAGCACCCGCCGGTGATGGAAAACTGCGCCACCTGCCACACGCCGCACGGCTCGTCCCACAATCGCCTGCTCGCGCAGAAGCCGCCGGCGCTGTGCGCCGACTGCCACCCGGGCGGCCACACGCACGGCATCTACGACGGTCGCGGCACGCTGCCCAACACGCTTCCGGGGAACATCCGCTTCGAGGGAACCGGCTGCGTCGCCTGCCACCGGCAGATCCACGGCAGCAACGCGCCGCCGTCCGCCTACGGCCAATTCTTCCTCCGCTGAGATAAGGGAACCATCATGAGAAACAAGAAGCTGATTGCCATTCTCGTGGCCGGCCTCTTCGCGGAAGGCACCGCATGGGCTGACGACAATTTCAACTGGTCGGGCAACCTGGAGCTCGGCGGCCGAGGCACCAACATCGACGGCGGGACCCGCAACGGCGCCCGCGGCACCTCCGCGACGACGCTGACGCCGTTCACCGGCCCCGAGGACAGCGCCAAGGCGCAGGAGTACCAGGATCCGTCCAGCGGCGTCATCGGCGTCATCGACGTCCGCGGCAGCAACCGCGCCTACTACATGAGCCTGTTCGGCGAGAACCTCGGCCGCGACGACCAGTACATCTTTGCGCGCGGCGGCGGCTACGACGTGTTCAAGGTCCAGTTCTACAGCGACCGCATGCCGCACAACCTGTCGTTCAACGCGCTGACGCCGCTCAACTGGCCCGGCAGCTCGCTGCAGCCCGCGCCGGCCGGCGCGTATCCGCCGGCGACGAACCCGGCGACGTGGAACAACTTCGAGTACGGCCTGCAGCGGAACACCATCGGCGGCAACGTCGAGGTCAACGCGAAGTCGCCGTTCTTCTTCCGCGTCGACTACAACGAGGTGCAGACGACGGGCATCCGGCCGTCGAGCGGCCAACTCGGCACCGGCTCCGGCAACGGGCTGATCGAGTTCGGCCTGCCGACCGACTACACGACCAAGAACTCGGTGCTCGAAGGCGGCTACAAGGGCAAGAACTGGAACGTCAAGCTCGCCTTCCTCGACAGCAAGTTCAGCAGCAACTCGGGCGACACCGCGCAGTGGGGCAACTTCTACATGCGCAGCGCGCTCGACACGTCGCTGCAGCCGCAGGACAACGAGCTGCAGAAGTGGAGCCTCAATTTCGCGATGCGCGACCTGTGGCTCGACTCGACGGTGCTGGTGCGCCTGACGCAGAGCAAGCTGACCAGCGACTTCGCCGTCGAGAGCGCCGGCCTCAAGCCGACCAGCACGGCGACGCAGGCGCCTTCCGGCATCCCCGCCGGCGTCGGCTACCTGGTCACCGCCCCGAGCTCGTCGACGTTCTACGGCGAGCACAAGACGACGACGGCGACGTTCTCGCTGCAGTCGACGCCGATGGCGGGCCTGAGCACGCGGCTCTATTACGAGTACTACGACAAGCAGAACGACTCGACGCAGATCAACTATGCGGCGGGCGCGCTGCCGTCGACGGCCGCGCCGTGCACCAGCAACGCGACGCGGTTCTGCATGGCGGCATTCGAGGCCCCCGAGCCCTTCGAGTACACGAAGAACGAGTACGGCCTCGACGCCAACTACGGCATCGGCCGATACGGCAAGCTCTTCGGCGGCATCAACTTCGTCTACACCGACCGCAACCTCGAGCCGGCGCCGAAGACCGACGACATGCGGATCTGGGCCGAATGGCGCGCCAGCATGGGCGACACGCTGACGGGCCGCCTGAAGTACCAGTTCCTGCAGCGCGACTCGGAGCTCAACCCGAGCTACACGAACAACGCTTCCAACGTGCAGCCGACGACGGTTCCGTACTACTTCCGGGCCTACGACGTCGGCAACTTCGACCAGAACATGGTCAAGTTCAATGTCGACTGGAACCCGATGGCGCTGCTCACCGTCGGCGTCGGGGCGACGTGGCGGAAGACCGACTACAAGGACTTCTACTACGGCCGCAACGACGACACCAGCCAGCAGTACGACCTGACCGTCACCTACGGGAACGCGAACAAGTTCCTGCTGACCGGCATCGCCAACTGGGGCGAGGTCGAATTCAACCAGGCCTACCGCAACATCGCCAGCGGCCAGAGCCCGCTCCCGGGCGGACCGCAGACGGCGACGACGTTCGACTGGGGCACCAAGAACACCCAGGAGAGCTGGCTGTTCGCGCTGCTGGCCGACTGGATGGCGACCGACAAGCTGAAGCTGACCGCCTCGGCCAGCTGGTCCGAAACCAACGGCGGCGTCGACTTCTGGTCGGGCAGCTATGCCGGTGCCGGCGGCTTCAATGGCGGCCCGCTGGTCAACTACATCACCGACAACACCAGGACCGATCGCTACCAGATCAAGGCCGAGTACCGGATCAACAGGAACTGGAGCGCCACGGCCGGCTACTGGTACGAAAAGTACGACTACGAAGACGACCAGATGCGCGGGTACGCCAGCTTCTACCCGTACTACCAGAACCTGGGCGGGACGAACAACACCTGGAACAGCGGCGCGTTCACCAACCCCAGCTACACCAACAACATCTTCTTCATCACGGCCAAGTACAGCTTCGACACGCCGCAGACCCCTGCGCGGCTGGCGCAGGCTCCGGCCCCGGCTCCGGTGGCGCGGCCCGCGCCGCCGCCGCCCCCGCCGGCACCCGCGCCCGCTCCGGCGCCCGCGCCGACGGTGCAGAAGATCACGCTGGACTCGAAGGTGCTGTTCGACTTCGACAAGGCGGTGCTGCGGCCCGAAGGGATGGCGGCGATCGACAGCCAGGTGGTCGGCAAGCTGGCGCAGATCAACAAGCTCGAGGTCGTCCTGGTCACCGGTCACACCGATCCGATCGGGACCGAGAAGTACAACCAGGGGCTGTCGGAGCGCCGCGCCGAATCCGTGCGCAACTACCTGGTCAGCAAGGGTGTGGCGAAGGACAAGATCGAGGCGCTGGGCCTGGGCGAGAAGCAGCTGGTGCCGGGCGTGGTGTGCGAGCAGAAGAATCTGAAGGAGAAGATCGCCTGCCTGCAGCCGCATCGCCGCGTCGAGATCCAGGCCAAGGGCGAGACGGTCAAGCCCTGACCCGCGGTCGCAGGACGAAGAGCCCCGCTTCGGCGGGGCTTTTTCCTGGGCGACGCGCCGGCGCCGCGACGCCGCGCTGCCGTGCCGGACCCGGCTACGCGCGCGGCTCGCGCCCCGGCCGTCCCGGCGACGATGTCGAAGCGGAACAGCCGGCACTCGATCGCGCCGTTCCACAGCGGCGTGCGGCGCGACGGCTTGAGGCCGATCAGCCTGGCGAGCCGCAGGTCGCCGGTGAGGAAGCACGCGGTCCAGCCGGCGTAGCGCGCCTTCAGCGCATCGCCGAGCTGCGGATACAGCGCCGCGAGCGCGTCCTCGTTCTCCAGCCGCACGCCGTACGGCGGATTGGCGACGAGCAGGCCCGACGGCCACGGCGCCGGCCGCGCCAGCGCGTCGGCGACGCCGAAGTCGATCCAGCCTTCGACGCCGGCCGCCGCCGCGTTCGAGCGGGCGTTCGCGACGGCGCGCGGGTCGACGTCGCTGGCGGCGATCAGCACCTTCGACGGCGCCGGCCGCGCGCGGTCGCGCGCCTTCTGCTTCAGCCGCTGCCAGGCGGGCCCGTCGAACCACGCGAGCTTCTGGAAGCCGAAGCTGCGGTGCAGGCCGGGTGCTACGTCGGCGGCGATCATCGCCGCCTCGATCGGGATCGTGCCGCCGCCGCACATCGGGTCGAGCAGCGGCGTTTCCGGCGTCCAGCCGGCGAGCGCGAGGACGCCGGCGGCGAGGTTCTCGCGCAGCGGCGCCGCGTCGGCGTCGCGCCGCCAGCCGCGCTTGAACAGCGGCTCGCCCGAGGTGTCGAGGTACAGCGTCGCCTCGCGTTCCGTCAGGTAGGCGTGGACGCGGACGTCCGCGTGCTCCTTGTCGACCGACGGCCGCGCGCCGGTGTCGGCGCGGAAGCGGTCGCAGACGGCGTCCTTGATCTTCAGCGTCGCGAACTCGAGGCTGGTCAGCGGCGAGCGCGTCGCCGCGACGTCGACGCGGATCGTGCGGTCGTTGCGGAAGTGGCGCGGCCAGTCCTGGCGCAGCACCAGCGCGTAGAGGTCGTCCTCGCTGCGGTAGCCGCCGTGCGCGACGCGCCACAGCACGCGGCTCGCGAGCCGCGACTCGAGGTTCGCGCGGTACGCGAGCTCGAGCGGACCGGCGAAGGCGACGCCGCCGTCGACGGGGCCGATGTAGGTGGCGCCCAGCGCGGTCAGCTCGGCGGCGAGCGGCGCCTCGAGCCCGCGCGGGCACGGCGCGAAGAACGACTGCGTCGCCGCGAGGTCGGCCGCCCCCGTCGGTGCGGACCTGCCGGCCGGGCGGCTCATCGCGCGAGCCGCCGGCGCGTGAGCACCAGCGCGATCTGGAACGCGACGGCCGCGTACGCCAGCAGCACCGCGACGTGCAGCGCGATGTCGGTCGGCACGCGGCCCGTCATCAGCGGGCGGGCGAGGTCGATCGCGTGCTTCAGCGGCAGCACGCCGGCCACGGCCTGCAGCGCGGCGGGCATCTGCTCGACCGGGAAGAAGACGCCCGACAGCAGCAGCATCGGCGTCAGCACCAGGGTGAAGAAGTAGGTGAAGAAATCGTAGCCGGGCGCCAGCGCGGTCATCACCAGGCCGAACGCGCCGAACGCGAGTCCGACCAGGAAGCCGACCGGCAGCACCCACAGCGCCAGCGGGGTGCGGCCGTAGCCCAGCGCCATCAGCACCAGCAGGATCGCCGTGGTGGAGATGACCGCCTTCGACGCCGCCCACACCCATTCGGCGACGACGACGTCGTCCAGCGCGACCGGCGCGTTGACGATGGCCTCCCAGGTGCGCTGCATCTGCATCCGCGAGAACGCCGAGTACATCGCCTCGAAGCTCGACGTGAACATCGCGCTCTGGCAGACCATGCCGGTGCCGATGAACGCGATGTAAGGCATGCCGCCGATCTCGCCGACGAAGGCGCCGATGCCGTAGCCCAGCGCGACCATGTACAGCAGCGGATCGGCGATGTTGCCGAGCACGCTGGCGATCGCGAGCTTCTTCCACACCAGCAGGTTGCGCCGCCAGACGGGGAAGAAGCGCAGCGAGAACTCGGGCGGGCGCAGGTGGCGGGCGTTCATGGCGTTCTGGTCCGCGGTTCAGTCGCGAAGCTCGCGGCCGGTGAGCTTGATGAACAGGTCCTCGAGGTTTGCCGGCCGGTGCAGGTAGCGGACCCTGGCGGCGTGCGCCAGCGCGGCGAGCAGCGGCTGCGGGTCCTGCGCGTAGCAGAACGCGGTCTCGCCGGCGACCTCGACCCGCGCGGCCAGCGTGCGGCCCTGGCCGTCGGCCCAGGCGCGCGCGTCGTCGCCGTAGACCTCGATGACCTCCGGCTCGACGTGCGCCTCGATCAGCGCCTGCGGCGTGTCGCAGGCGATGAGCTGCCCGTGGTCGATGACGGCGAGCCGCGTCGCCAGCCGCTCGGCCTCGTCCATGAAGTGCGTCGTCAGCAGGATCGTCTTGCCCTGGCCCAGCAGCTGGCGCAGTCCGTTCCAGATCAGGTGCCGCGCCTGCGGGTCGAGGCCCGTCGTCGGCTCGTCGAGGATCAGCAGGTCCGGATCGTTGACCAGCGCGCGGGCGAGCGTGAGCCTGCGCTTCATGCCGCCGGACAGCGCGCGGATCGCCGCGTCGGCGCGGTGCCCGAGGCCCGCGAACTCCAGCAGCTTCGGGATGCGCGCCGCGAGCGTCGCGCGGTCGAGGCCGAAGTAGCGGCCGTAGACGACGAGATTCTCGGTGACGGTGAAGTCGGGGTCGAGGTTGTCCAGTTGCGGCACCACGCCGACGCGGATGCGCGCGACGCGCGCCGCCTGCGGCACCGGCTCGCCGACCATCGTGATCTCGCCGCCGTCGGGGTCGACGAGGCCGAGGCAGCAGCGCAGCGTCGTCGTCTTGCCGGCGCCGTTGGGGCCGAGCAGGCCGAAGCACTCGCCGCGCCTTATCTCGAACGACAGACCGCGGACGACCTCGGTGTCGCCGTAGCGCTTGACGAGGCCGCGGACGGACAGGACGGAATCCGCGTTCACGGTCATGCCCCGGGGATCACCGGCGCCGGGCCGTGCCACATGCCGGCGACGATCTGCTGCAGGCGCGCGAGCCGGCCGTGGAAGAAATGCCCGCAGCCCGGAAGGACGACCACCGGCAGCTCCTGCGGGCGCGCCCACGACAGCACGTCGGCCAGCGGCACGACGTCGTCCTCCTCGCCGTGGACGACGATGGTGTCGGCGGGAACCGTCGCGACCGGGAAGCGGTTGACCGCCGGGCCGACGAGCACCAGCCGCTCGGCGTCCACGGCCTCGCGCACTCGCGTCTGCACGTACGAGCCGAACGAGAAGCCCGCCAGCGCGACGGGCAGGCCGTGGCCGTGCCCGAGTCGCGCCCGCGCGTGGGCGAGCGCCGCCAGCGCGTCGTCGGTCTCCCCGCGCCCCTCGTCGAACGCACCGTCGGATGCGCCGACGCCGCGGAAGTTGAAGCGCACCGCGGCGTAGCCCAGCGCGAAGAAAGTCTTGGCCAGCGTCTGCGCGACCTTGTTGTCGAGCGTGCCGCCCTGCAGCGGATGCGGATGCGCGACCAGCGCGATCCCGCGCGGCGGGACCGGCGGCAGGTTCAGCACGACCTCGAGCGCGCCGGCGGGGCCGGGGATCGTGTAGCGCTCGGTGGTCTTCGGCGTCAAATCTTCAGCCTTTCGACGACCTCGCCGCCGACGATGTGCCGGTCGATGATCTCGTCGATGTCGCTCCGGTCGACGTAGGTGTACCAGACCGCCTCGGGGTAGACGACCAGCACCGGGCCTTCCTCGCAGCGGTCGAGGCAGCCGGCGCGGTTCATCCGCACCTTGCCCTTGCCGGAAAGGCCGAGCGCCTTGACGCGCTCCTTCGCGTACTTCTGCATGTCGTCGGCGGCGTGGTCGGCGCAGCAGGCCTCCGGCGGCTCGCGCCGGTTGCAGCAGAAGAAGACGTGGCGCTGGTAGTGGCTCATCGGCGGGTCCGGCGGGCGTGGCGGAGGGGACCCGGTGCGGCGGCGCATCGCGCGCGGCGGCCGGGGAAGCAGCGAGCGATTATAGCCGAGCGCGGGGATCGCCCCAGGCGGGGCGCCCCGCCAGCGCGAACAGCCAGATCGACGCCGCGACGGGCCACGCGAGCAGGATCGAGCGCGTCAGGCCGTTGAAGTTGAGCAGGTGTCCGTAATTCCAGTTGAACAGCGTCAGCGGCGCGCGCGCGAGCACCAGTTCCGGCGCGAGCAGCGTGACCAGCAGCGACGACAGCAGCGCGATCGCGGCCAGCGCAACCTGCACCGGGCGCGGCAGCCAGATCGCGGCCGTCAGCGCCAGCGCCCCGAGGGCGACTCCCGTCGACACGCCGGGCGTCAGCCAGCCCTCCCAGGCCGCGGGCTTCAGCAGCAGCGTCGCCGCCATGCCCTTCACCAGCAGCGCCGCGCCGATCAGTACGAACACCGCGCCGCCGACGAAGCGGCGATCGCGCAGCAGCACGGCGAGGACGAGGCCGACGCCGAGCAGCTGGAACGCGCTGTGCGCGGCCTCGACCAGCGTCGCGGCCACGTCGGGGGTCGCGGTGAATCCCGGCAGCACCGGCCCGAGCGGCGGGGCGGCGTCGTACATGGTCGCGAACAGCGGGATCCCGGGGTTCACCTGCGCGACCAGCCACACCGTGATCAGCGCCAGCCCGACGTCGCCGAGCGCGCCGTGGACGAAGGTGCGCTCGCGCCACGTCGCCAGCGCCCGGCGCGCCCGCGAGTCGCCGACGAAAGGCAGCGCGGCGAGCCCGCCCAGCCCGGCACCGGCGGTGTTGGCGAAGAGGTCGATCAGGTTCGCGTCGCGCGGCGGAACGAACATCTGCAGCGTCTCCAGGGCGAACGCCAGCGCGGCGCCCGCCGCGACCGCCACCGACAGCCGAGCGCCCGCGGGCCGCCGCCGCGGCATCAGCGCGACGAAGAAGCCGAAGGGAAGGTACGCGAGGGCGTTGGCCGCGACGTCGAAGCGCGTCCATCGCGGCGGCCACGGCGCGAACAGGAAGAACGGGCTGCCCGGGGTCGGCGCGATCCACGGCGCGAAGGGCTGCAGGCTCGCGTACGCCAGCGCCAGCGCGCAGATCAGCGCGAGGAAGTGCGGCAGCAGCGTGCGCGGGCGGTGGCTTCGCACCGGGGCGTCGATCGCGGTCAGTCCGCCGGCGCGGCGGTCCGGCGGACGATGGAGACTTCCTTGGTCGCGCCGATCGGCACGAAGCCGGCCGCCTCGAACAGCGACGCCGGGCCGTGGTAGTGGTCGGTCGCGTCCTGGCTGTCGCCGGCATTGAACGGGAACGCGTCGACCACGCGGATGCCGCGCGCGTCGAACGACGCCAGCGCGCCGTCGAGCAGCGCGCGGGCCACGCCCCGGCGGCGCCACGCGGGGGCGATGACGAAGCAGACGATCGCCGCGGCCTCGTGCGCCGGCACCGGCAGCGCCGGCGGCTCGATCCCGATCCGCGCGCAGAGGTGCGGCAGCTTGTGGCGGGGCTGGGCGTTGAGCCAGCCGACGACCTCGTCGCCGGCGTAGGCGAGAAAGCCCTCCGCCTCGCCGGCGTCGATGCGCGCGGCCATCGCCGTCCGGTTCCGCTGCGCCGTGAAGTCCTTCCACGGCATCGCCTTCGGCACGTGGTAGTAGTGGCAGTAGCAGCGCGCCCACTCGGGGTTGTCGGCGAAGGCCTGCCCGCGTTCGTGGTCGAAGAACGCGAGGAAGTCGTCGCGGCGAGACGGAGCGAGACGTTCGACGCGGACCGTGGGATGCTTCATCGGTGGCGGGTGGCGGCGGGGGCGGCGCGCCGGGCGGGCGTCACCGGACCTTGATCTCGGTCCACATGCGGTTCAGGAGCCGGCGCTCCTTGCGGTCGTAGTCCTTCAGCATCTGCAGCTTCTTCATGCCCTCCGGACCCGGGAAGACCGCCTTGTTGTTCCTGACGTCGTCGTCGATGAATGGCATCGCCGCGGCGTTGGCGTTGCCGGACCCGATCATGTTCGAAAGCTCGGCGGAGTTCTTCCCCTCGAGCATGAAGTTGATGAACTGGTAGGCGAGGTCGGGCGCGGGGCCGCTCCGGTGCAGCACCATGCTGTCGACGGCGAGCACCGCGCCTTCCTTCGGCGTCGTCGACGCGATCGTGAACGGGCGGTTCGCCTTCTTCGCGTCGGCGGCCGCCTGGAACATGTCGTTGGAGTAGCCGTGCGCGACCCAGATGTTGCCGATGGTGAGTTCCTTGATGTACGAGGACGCGTTGAACGCCGCCCAGTACGGCTTGGCGCGCAGGATCAGGTCGCGCGCCTCCTTCAGCTTTTCCGGGTCCGACTCGTTGGCGGAATGCCCGAGGTAGATCAACGCGGCGGCGAAGAGCTCGCGCTGGCTGTCGAGCACCGTCACCTTGCCCTTGAGCTTCTCCAGGTAGCGCGGCTCGAAGATCAGCGCCCACGTGTCGGTCGGCAGGCCCAGCTCCTTCATCTTCTGCTCGTTGTAGCCGAGCAGCGTGACCGAGTACGCGTAGGGCACCGAGTAGCGGTTGCCCTTGTCGAAGAAGAGGTCGAGGAACTCGGGCTTGACGTTCTCGAGGCCGCGGATCCTCGACTTGTCGAGCTCGCGCAGCGCGCCCTGGGCGATCAGCGTCTCGACGGCGTTGCCGGTGGGCACCAGGATGTCGTAGCCGGTCGCGCCGGCGGCGAGCTTGGCCAGCAGTTCCTCGTTGTCCGAGTAGTAGTCCTGCACCAGCTTGCACTTGCACGATTCCTCGAACCGCTTGGCCGTCTCCTCGGCGAGGTAGTTGTTCCAGTTGTAGAGGTGCAGCTCGGGCACGTCGCCCGCCGCCGCCTTCTTCTGCGCCGCGTCGGCCTTTTCGGCGTCGGTGCCCGGACCGCAGCCCGCCAGCGCAAGTGCGGTCGCGAGCGCGAGCACCAACGCGGGCCAGCGCAGCCGGTCGGCGAGGGCGCGCATCTCAGCCCTTGCCCCGCAGCGCGTCCGGCGCGAGCCGTCCGGCGACGACGATCATCGTCAGCGTCAGCAGCATCAGCAGCGTCGACAGCGCGTTGACTTCCGGCGTCACCGCGATCTTGATCATCGTGTAGATCGTCAGCGGCAGCGTCGGCACGCCGGCGCCCGCGGTGAAGAACGTGATGACGAAGTCGTCGATCGACAGCGTGAACGCCATCAGCGCGCCGGCGATGACGCCGGGCATGATCAGCGGCAGCGTCACCAGCCGGAACGACTGCCAGGGCGTCGCGCCGAGGTCGCGCGCCGCCTCGAAGATCGACTCGTCCATGCCCGACAGCCGCGCGCGGACGATGATCGCGACGAAGCCGATGCAGAACGTCGTGTGCGCGACGATCACCGTCAGCAGCGACAGCGACTCCTCGCCGAACGTCGAGATGAAGAAGATCAGCAGCGACACGCCTAGCAGTATCTCGGGCATCGCCACCGGCGTGAGCGTCAGGAACGGCAGCACGCGCGACCGGTACCGGTGCATCGCGATCCCGGCCATCGTCCCCAGCACCGTCGACAGCCCGGCGGCGGAGAACGCGATGATCAGCGAGTTCACCGCCGCCTTGAGCATCTCCGTGTTGCTCATCAGCTTGCGGTACCAGTCCAGCGTGAAGCCCACCCATTCGGCGTTGAGCTTCGAGTCGTTGAAGCTGAAGATGACGACGACGACCAGCGGGATGTAGAGGAACGCGTACACCGCGATCGCGCTGGCCCACAGCAGCGGCGTCCTACGCACGGCTCACCCCCCGCCGCGCGAGCCAGGCCGCGGCGCCGGCGATCGCCAGCACCGCGAGCGTGAGCATGATCGACAGCATCGACCCGAACGGCCAGTCGCGGGTGCCGAGGAAGGACTCCTTGATCAGGTTGCCGACCAGCCAGTCGTCCTTGCCGCCGAGGATCTCGGGGATGGCGAACATGCCCAGCACCGGGATGAACACCAGCGCCGAGCCGGAGAAGATGCCCGGCAGCGACAGCGGGAAGGTGACGCGCCAGAACCGCTGCCAGGCGTTGGCTCCCAGGTCCTGCGCGGCGTCGAGCAGCGTCGGGTCGTGCTTCTCGAGGTTCGTGTACAGCGGCAGGATCATGAACGGCAGGTGGACGTACACCATGCCGACGATGACGGCGAAGCGCGAGAACAGCAGGTCGAACGGGCCGAGGATGATCATCCACGCGTAGACGCGGACGAGGAAGTTGCTGGCGAAGGGCAGCACGCACAGCAGCACCATCAGGTCGCGGTGCCGCTTGGGGCTGCGCGCGATCAGCAGCGCGACCGGATACGCCATGACCAGGCAGATCAGCGTCGTCAGCGCGGCGACGCCGAAGCTCTTGAGGAAGATCTGCGCGTAGATGAAGTCGCTGAAGAAGACGCGGTAGTTCTCGAGCGTGAGCCCCGACTCCTCCCCCGGCTTGCCGCCGAACAGCGGCGCCAGCGCGCCGAACTCGCCCGGATAGCGGACGCTCGCGCCGACCATGATCAGCGCCGGCAGCAGGAAGAAGACGAGCAGGAAGACGAGCGGCGGGCCGCTCACCAGCCACTTGGTCAGCTGGCCGCCCTGGGTGCGGCTCGCGGTTTCGCCCTGCATCGGTGGCCCCGTCGCCTCAGGCGTCGAGGAAGGCGCCGGCTTCGGCCTTCCACGAGACGCGGACCGCGTCGCCGACCTCGAAGAACTTGGCGCGGCCCGGGGCCGAGTTGGCGAGCAGCGCCTCGATCCGCGCGCCGTTGGCGAGGTCGACGATGTAGGTCGTCACGTCGCCGATGTACAGGAAATCGTACACCTTGCCCTCGAACTGGTTGGGGTCGGCCGACGGCGGCTCGGCGAGCGCGCGGATCGCGACGTGCTCCGGGCGGATGACGAACGCGCCGGGGGTACCCGCCTTGGCGCCTTCGCGCGCCGGGGCGGCGATGGTGCCGAGCTTCGGACACGTCAGCTTCAGCGGCGCGCCCGCCTCGGCGACGGTGACGTCGAGCATGTTGACGTTGCCGATGAAGTCGGCGACGAAGCGGTTCTTCGGGAGGCCGTAGAGCCGCGACGGCTCGTCGAGCTGCTCGATCCGGCCGTGGTTCATCACCGCGATCCGGTGCGACAGCGCCAGCGCCTCGGCCTGCGCATGCGTGACGAACACGAAGGTGACCCCGGAGTCCTTCTGCAGCCGGATCAGTTCGAGCTGCATCTGCTCGCGCAGCTTGGCGTCGAGCGCCCCGAGCGGTTCGTCGAGCAGCAGCAGGCGCGGCCGGTTGACGAGCCCCCGCGCCAGCGCGACCCGCTGCTTCTGGCCGCCGGACAGCTCGTGCGGGAAGCTGCCGCCCTTGGCGGTGAGCTTGACCTGGTCAAGCGCGGCCTTGACCTTGGCGGCGAGGTCGGCCTCGCTCTGCCCGGCCATCTTCAGCGGGAACGCGATGTTCTGCGCCACCGTCATGTGCGGGAACAGCGCGTAGCTCTGGAACACGGTGTGGATCGGGCGCCGCTCCGGCGGGGTGGACCGCAGGTCGACGCCGTCCAGGACGATGCTGCCGGCGTCCGGCAGGTCGAAGCCGGCGATCATCCGCAGCAGCGTGGTCTTGCCGCAGCCCGACGGCCCCAGCAGGGTGAAGAACTCGCCGGCCTTGACCTCGAAGCTGACGTCGTCGACGGCGAGGAAGTCGGCGAAGCGGCGGGAAACGTTCTTGATCTCGAGGAGCGCCATGCGGTGCGGGGTCCGGGCTCGTGGGGGCGGGAATTGCCGCAAATTGTAATGCAAATCCATGGGGGCCCCGACCTGGCGGGACCCCGGCCACGCTCTGGCCGCCTTGCGTTGGTGCGGCGCAACAACACCCCGGGTGCGTCGTTTCGGCACGACCGTTGCTTTGACCAGGGTGCGGTCGGCGCAAAGGCGCGACAGCGGCAATGCCGATGTCATAGAATCCCGGGACCGCCGGTCCTGCCACGACGCCCCCGCACCCCGAGCCCATGCCCGACGACTCCGCCAAACCGACGCTCCTCGAACAGCTGCGCGTGCAGTCCGAGACGCTGCGCGCCGGCGAGTCCGCCGCGCGGCGGCCGGTCGAGGAGGCGCTGCAGGCGATCGACCGGTCGCTGTGGCGTGCCTTCAAGTGGCTCGACGAGGCCCTCGGCCACCTCGAGGTGATCCGGCCCAAGGTGGCCCATCGGCACCGGCTCGAAGGCGTGCTGACGCTCGACAACCCGCAGTACGACCGCGGATTCGTGTCGTACCGGCGCAAGCCGCTGGCGGGCCTCGACGTCCTCGAGCACGTCGAGCTCTTCTACCGGCTGGTCGGCGAGGCGCCGGTGGTCCTGAAATGCCAGCCGGCCGCCGCCGGTCCCATCGAGGACAAGCTGCGCGCTTCGCACGTGCCCTATCACTACCAGACCGAGCACGACGAGGCGCGCGTCGTGCGCACCGGCGTCTTCACCATCACCCCGGCGATCACCGCGTCGGTGCGCTTCGCGCCCGACTACCGTCGCCAGGTCGTCGTCGCGACGGTGCGCAACATCGACCGCTTCGAGACGCTGACGATGGAATTCCCCAGCGAGGGCATCACCGAGGCGGTGCTCGAGGACCTCGTCCGTTTCATCCTCGGCGAGGCGAACACCTTCCTGCGCCGCGCGCCGCTCGCCGGCGTCGGCACCCGGCGCGAGACGCCGATGGTCGCCGAGCCGCCGGTGTACTACATCGAAAAGACGGCGCGGGTGCGCTGACGCGCCGTCAGCGCCAGAGCACCGCGACCAGCACCGCGGCCAGCAGCGCCGCCGTCACCATCAGCAGCCGGTTGCGCACGCGCTGCGCGGCGGCAAGCTCCTTCATCACCTCGTCGGACGCCGACGGCGGCGCCGACAGCCGCAGGTGCAGCAGGCGCGGCAGCTCGGGCAGCGCGGCGGCGAGGTAGGGCGCCTCGGCCAGGAACCGCCGCCGCAGCGCGGGCAGCCCGACCTGGTTCTCCATCCACCGCTCGAGGAATGGCTTGGCGGTGACCCAGAGGTCGAGATCGGGATCGAGCTGGCGGCCCAGGCCCTCGATGTTCAGCAGCGTCTTCTGCAGCAGCACGAGCTGCGGCTGGATCTCGACGTTGAAGCGCCGCGACGCGCGGAAGAGCTGCAGCAGCACGCGGCCGAGCGAGATCTCCTTCAGCGGGCGGTCGAAGATCGGCTCGCAGACGACGCGGATCTCGGTCTCGAGCTCGTCGACGCGCGTGTCCGGCGGCACCCAGCCCGACTCGATGTGCGCGGTCGCGACGCGGCGGTAGTCGCGGCGGAAGAACGCGAGGAAGTTCTGCGCGAGGTAGCCCTGGTCGCGCTCGGACAGCGTGCCGACGATGCCGAAGTCCAGCGCGATGTACTTGCCGAAGTTCGGCGGGTCGACGGCGATGAAGATGTTGCCCGGGTGCATGTCGGCGTGGAAGAAGCCGTCGCGGAACACCTGGGTGAAGAAGAGCTCGACGCCGGCGCGCGCCAGCCGCTTGAGATCGATGCCCGCCGCGCGCAGCTCGTCGGTGCGGGCGATCGGGATTCCGGCCATCCGCTCCATCACCATCACCTCGGCGGTGCACCAGTCCCAGTGCACGGCGGGCACCAGCAGCAGCGGCGAGTGCAGGAAGTTGCGGCGCAGCTGCGAGCAGTTCGCCGCCTCGCGCGACAGGTCGAGCTCGTCGCGCAGCGTGCGCTCGAACTCGGAGACCACCGCGCGGGGCTTCAGCCGCTTGCCGTCGGACCACAGCTTCTCGACCAGCATCGCCGCGGCCTGCATCAGGCCGAGGTCCTTTTCGATGACCGCGCCGATGTTCGGCCGCAGCACCTTGACCGCGACCTCGGTGCCGTCGGGCAGCACGGCGAAATGGACCTGCGCCACCGACGCGCTCGCCACCGGCGTCCGGTCGAACGACTGGAACATCTCGGTCACCGGCTTGCGGTAGCTCTTCTCCATCGTTGCCAGGAACTGCTCGACCGGAAACGGCGGCACGCGGTCCTGCAGCTTCGCGAGCTCGTCGGCGATGTCGGGCGGCATCAGGTCGCGCCGTGTCGACAGCATCTGGCCGAACTTGACGAAGATCGGCCCGAGGTCTTCGAGCGCGAGGCGCAGCCGCACGGCGCGCGGCGCCGAGACGTCGCGCCAGAACGTGAGCGAGCGGGCGAGCGGGCGCACCGCCCGGAACCGTTCGTGTCCGAGCAGGAACTCGTCGAGGCCGTAGCGAAGCGCGACCTGGACGATGCGGGCGAGACGCAGGATGCGCATCCCCCGCATTCTACGGGAACGGGCCTGACGCCCCGCCGCCGCGGTCGGCCGGGCGGTGCGTCAGCGCACCGCGGCGAGCCGCGGCAGCCGCGCTTCGAGCGCGGCGAGGCGCTGCTCGAGCCCTTCGGTGCGTTCGGCCATCCTTGCCGCCTCGGCGGCGAAGACGCGCGCCTCGTCGCCGCGTGCGAGCAGGCCTGCCTCGTCGCGCGCGTAGCCGGCGATGTTGTCGCCCAGGCGCTCCGCCACGTATTCGGGGACGCCCAGCAGCCGCCGGCCGGCGTCGGCGGCGCGCTGGCCGACGGCCGGACCGAGCAGGCCGGCGAACGCCCGCTCGACGAACCACGGCAGCGTCAGCGCGAGATCCTTGAACGTCGCCGCGAGCGCCTCGTCGCCGTCGGCGACGACGAACTCGTCCCAGCGCGCCGGGGCGCCCAGGAACGCCGGCAGCACCAGCGGCGAGATCGACAGGGTGAGGTCCGGCGCGCCGGGCGCAGGCTCCGGATCGATCAGGCCCGACGCGTCGATCGCAAACGGCACCGCCAGCGGCCCGACGGCGAGCCTGACGCGCCGCCCGGCGTGCGCGGCCAGGCGCTCGCGCGCCCAGGTCTCGCGCTCGAGCGCGCGGTTGGCCAGCGCGCCGACGGGATGCCGCATGGCTTGGGCCTCCCGTGCCGCCCGGTCAGGCCTGCTCGAGCTGCTGGATGCCCGACAGCAGCCAGCCGGTGCGCCCGCTGACCGGCTTCGACAGGTGCCAGACCTCATCGAACGGAACCGGCTGCGCGGCGCCATCCTCGCGCATCAGGCCATAGAGCCGGACGCTGGCCCAGTGGCGGTCGCCCTCGGTGGTCACTTCCAGCACCTGGCCGTCGACGCTGACGACTTCGCTGGCGACGTGGCTGCCCCGCGAGTCGAAGTCGCGGCCGATCTCGGTGAGCATCTCCGCCGTCATGACGTCGGCCAGCGCGGCGCGGTCGCCCGAGTCATACGCGGCCTGCAGCTTGCGGAACTGCAGCTTGGCCTGGTTGACGAAGCCCGCGGCGTCGAAGTCGGGAGGCAGCGGCCTGGCGGTCGCGGCGGCCACCGTGGCCGCGGGGGCCGCGCCGGACATCACGGGCGCTTCGGCCTTCGGCGCGGCGCCACCCCACGTCGGCGGCGCCTGGGTTTCGTAGCCGCCCGGGGCGTTGCCCAGCCCGGCGGGCCCGGCGTACTGGAGGGGCTGCTTGGCCGGCGCGGCGCGGCGCGCGAGCAGGAACCGCAGCGCGACGACGACTGCGACGACGATCAGCGCCAGCATCAGGAATCCGGCGAACGCCTCGGACAGGCCGAAGTGCGACAGCAGCGCGGCGATGCCCAGCCCCGCGGCGAGCCCGACCAGCGGTCCCATCCATCGCGACATGCCGGTCTTGGCGGCGCCTGCGGCGGCGGCGGGCGCCGCCTGCTTCGCCATCGCAGCGCCGGGCTGGGCCGGCATCACGGGATTGGCGGCGCCGCCGGGCACGGTCGCGGGGGCGGCCGGCGGCGTGGCGGCGGGCGGCGCCACGCTCTGGCGCTGCGTGCCCAGGCTGCGGCCGCCGGACAGCCGCTTGGCGTCGGCGATTTCGATCGCCGAGAACGTCAGCGCGGCGACGACGGCGGTAGCGAGTATCCACGTTCGTTTCAAGGCTTTTCTCCGGTGTTCTCGCGTCAGCAGGCGTAGCCGAGGTGCAGGGCGACGACGCCCGCCGCGAGGTTATGGACTTCGACCCGATCGAAGCCCGCTTGTTCCATCATCGCCTTCAGCGCCGCCTGGTCAGGATGCATGCGTATCGATTCGGCGAGATAGCGGTAGCTGGCGTCGTCCCTGGTGACCAGCCGGCCGAGGCGCGGCAGCACGTTGAAGCTGTACCAGTCGTACGCGGGCTTCAGCGGTTCCCACACCCGGGAGAACTCGAGCACCGCGGCGACGCCGCCGGGCTTCAGCACCCGCTTCATTTCCGCGAGCGCCGCCTCCTTGCGGGTGACGTTGCGCAGGCCGAAGGCAATCGACACGGCGTCGAAATGTCCCGACGCGAACGGCAGCTTCTCGGCGTCGCACTGCACCGCCGGCAGCGGGCGTCCGGCGTCGATCATCCGGTCGCGGCCGACCGCGAGCATCGCGTGGTTGATGTCGGTGAGGACGACCTCGCCCCCCGGGCCGACGCGGTCGGCGAACAGGCGCGCGAGGTCGCCGGTGCCGCCGGCGAGGTCCAGCACGCGGGCGCCCGGGCGCAGGCCCGTCGCGTTGACGGCGAAGCGCTTCCACAGCCGGTGCAGCCCTACCGACATCAGGTCGTTCATCAGGTCGTACTTGCCCGCGACCGAGTCGAAGACGCCGCGGACGCGCTTCGCTTTCTCGTCGACCGGGACGTTCTCGTAGCCGAAATGCGTCGAATCGCTCATCGCCGTTCCTGCGGGGTCATGCCGGATCGCGGCTGGCACCGGCCTCGGCCAGCCGCGCGAGGTAGCGCTGCCAGAGTTCGTCGTGCCGCGTGCCGAGGTCGTGCAGGTAGTCCCACGAATAGATGCCGGAATCGTGGCCGTCGGAGAACGTCGGGCGGATCGCGTAGTGCCCGACCGTCTCGACGTCCTTGATCGCGACGTCGCGCTTGCCGGTCTGCAGCGTCTCCTGCCCCGGCCCGTGGCCGCGCACCTCGGCCGAGGGCGAGTGGACGCGCAGGAACTCGTACGACAGCCGGAACTGCGCGCCGTCGGCGAACGCGATCTCGAGCACGCGCGAAGCCTGGTGCAGCTTGAGCTCGGTGGGCAGCGGGGTGGAGGCGTCGAGGCCGGACATCGGAAAGGGGGGCGCCGCGGGCGGGCGCGGTCAATGACGGTAACGCGCCAATCTAGCACAGCCGGGCGCCGCCGCCCGCCCCGACCGCGGACGGCGTGCGGGGCGGCCAGCCCGCAGGCGGGTGGTCAGAGCCGGCTCAGGTTCGACGGCGGGGCGTTGTTCGTCGACTCGGGGACGATGTCGAGGTTGCCGAGGCCGGAGAAGATGTTGCGGTTCTTCGATTCCTTGCCGTGCAGCTTGATCTCGAGCCGCAGGTCGTTGAGCGAGTCGGCGTTGCGCAGCGCATCCTCGTAGCTGATGAGGCCGGCTTCGTAGAGCTCGAACAGCGACTGGTCGAACGTCTGCATGCCGAGCTCGCGCGACTTCTTCATGATTTCCTTGATGCCGCCGACGTCGCCCTTGAAGATCAGGTCTGAGATCAGCGGCGAGTTGAGCAGCACCTCGACCGCCGGCACGCGGCCGCGGCCGTCGCGGCGCGGGATCAGCCGCTGCGCGACGAACGCGCGGACGTTGAGCGAGAGGTCCATCAGCAGCTGGGCCCGGCGCTCCTCGGGAAAGAAGTTGATGATCCGGTCGAGCGCCTGGTTGGTGTTGTTCGCGTGCAGCGTGGCGAGGCAGAGGTGGCCGGTTTCCGCGAACGAGATCGCGTAGTCCATCGTCTCGCGCTCGCGCACCTCGCCGATCAGGATGACGTCGGGCGCCTGCCGCAGCGTGTTCTTCAGCGCGATCATCCAGCTGTCGGTGTCGACGCCGATCTCGCGCTGGGTCAGGATGCAGTTGCGGTGCTCGTGCACGAACTCGATCGGGTCCTCGATGGTGATGATGTGCCCGAAGCTGTTCTCGTTGCGGTAGCCGAGCAGCGACGCCATCGACGTCGACTTGCCGGAGCCGGTCGCGCCGACGAACAGCATGATGCCGCGCTTGGACATGATCACGTCCTTCAGCACCGGCGGCAGGCCGAGCTCCTCGAACTTCGGGATCTCGGTGGTGATCGTGCGCATCACCATGCCGACGCGCGACTGCTGGACGAACGCGTTGACGCGGAAGCGGCCGACGCCCGGCGGGCTGATGGCGAAGTTGCACTCCTTGGTCGACTCGAACTCGGAGGCCTGCTTGTCGTTCATCACGCTGCGCACCAGCTCGATGGTGTGCTGCGGCGACAGCGCCGACTTCGACACTGGCGAGATCTTGCCGTCGACCTTCACCGCCGGGGGGAAACCCGCGGTGATGAACAGGTCGGAGCCCTTCTGCTTGACCAGCAGCTCGAGCAGCTCGTGGATGAACTTGGTGGCGCGTTCGCGTTCCATGGTTTCCTTGCTCCTTCCGCCTCGGGCGGGTCGGTCAGCCCAGGAAGAGATCCTTGTTGGCCGCGCGGTTGCGCGCCTCGGAGACCGACACGACGTTGCGGCGGACCAGCTCGACGAGGCACTGGTCGAGGGTCTGCATGCCGACCGCCTGGCTGGTCTGGATCGCCGAGTACATCTGCGCGACCTTGTTCTCGCGGATGAGGTTCCGGATCGCCGGCGTGCCGACCATGATCTCGTGCGCCGCGACGCGGCCCTGGCCATCCTTGGTCTTGAGCAGAGTCTGCGCGATCACGCACACCAGCGACTCCGACAGCATCGCGCGCACCATGTCCTTCTCGGCCGCGGGGAACACGTCGATGATGCGGTCGATCGTCTTCGCGGCCGAGCTCGTGTGCAGCGTCCCGAACACGAGGTGACCGGTCTCGGCGGCGGTGAGCGCGAGCCGGATGGTCTCGAGGTCGCGCATTTCGCCGACCAGGATGTAGTCGGGATCCTCGCGCAGCGCGGCGCGCAGGGCGTTCGGGAACGACAGCGTGTGCGGCCCCAGCTCGCGCTGGTTGATCAGGCACTTCTTCGACTCGTGCAGGAACTCGATCGGGTCCTCGATGGTGAGGATGTGCCCGTACTCGTTCTCGTTGACGTGGTTGGTCATCGCCGCCAGCGTCGTCGACTTGCCGGAGCCGGTCGGGCCGGTGCACAGGATGAGGCCGCGCGGCCGGTTGGTGAGCTCGGCGAAGATCTTCGGCGCGTTCAGCTCCTCCAGCGACAGCACCTTGGCCGGAATGGTGCGGAACGCCGCGGCGGCGCCGCGCGACTGGTTGAAGGCGTTGACGCGGAAGCGGGCGAGGTTCGGCACGGCGAAGCTGAAGTCGCATTCGAGGCTTTCCTCGTACGTCTTCCGCTGGTGGTCGCTCATGATGTCGTACACCATGGCGTGGACGTCCTCATGCTCCATCGGCGGCAGGTTGATGCGCCGGATGTCGCCGTGCACGCGGATCATCGGCGGCAAGCCGGCCGACAGATGCAGGTCCGAGGCCTTGTTCTTGACGGCGAAGGCGAGCAGTTCGGTGATGTCCATGGGGCTGACCCTTATAATCCACGAATCGCAGCCGGATACCGCGCTGCAACAAGAGGGGGCATGCAATTCGCGTGCCGGAATGCGGCGCATGCCGGCGTCATTCGATTATGGGCCACTTGGAGAAGGGCTTGCAAGCGATCCGCGAGCGCATCGACGCCGCGGCGCGCGCGGCCGCCCGCGACCCGACGTCGGTGACGCTGCTGGCGGTCAGCAAGACCTTCCCGGCCGCGGCCGTCGCAGCGGCGTGGGCGGCCGGGCAGCGGCGATTCGGAGAAAATTACGTGCAGGAGGCGGTGGCCAAGATCGACGCGCTGGCGGGTCATGCGGACATCGAATGGCACCTGATCGGCCCGCTGCAGGGCAACAAGGCAAAGCTCGCCGCCGAGCGCTTCGACTGGGTGCAGTCGGTCGACCGCGAGAAGATCGCCCGTGCGCTATCAGCCGCCCGCCCTGCCGGCCGGCCGCCGCTGTCGGTCTGCGTCCAGGTCAACGTCAGCGGCGAGGCGACCAAGTCGGGCGTGCGGCCGGACGATGCGCTGGCGCTGGCGACGACGGTCGCCGCGCTGCCGGGCCTGCGGTCTGCGCGGCATCATGGGCATTCCCGAGCCGACGACGGACCCCGCGCGGGAGCGGGCGCAGTTCCGGGCGCTCGCCGGGTGCTTCGAGCGCTGCCGCGACGCGGGTCTCGCGGTGGACACGCTGTCGATGGGCATGTCGGCCGATCTCGAGGTCGCGATCGCCGAGGGCGCGACGATGGTCCGCGTCGGCACCGCGATCTTCGGGTCCCGGTCGTGACGGCGTCGCGGCACGCAGGCATCGCGTAATCCCCTTACCGGAACGGATGACATGACGACCCTTTTCATCGGTGGCGGCAACATGGCCTCGGCGCTCATCGGCGGCCTGCTCGCGCGCGGCAGGACGGCGGGATCGCTGGCGGTCGTCGAGCCGGTCGAGGCGCAGCGCGACCGCCTCGCCGCGCGCTTCCCCGGCGTCGCGCTGCACGCCGCGGTCGGCGCCGACGCCGTGCGGGGCGCGACGCTGGTCGTCCTGGCGGTGAAGCCGCAGCAGATGCGCGACGCCTGCATGGCGCTTGCACCCTTCGTCGCTCCGGGCAATCCGCCGGGTCCCTCAGCGGCCCGCGCGACGGGCGCTGCAGCGGCCGCCCGAGTAGCTACCTCGGTTGCCACCACCGTCGGTTGCGTGCTGTCGATCGCCGCCGGGACGCGCAGCGCCGACATCGCGCAATGGCTGGGCGGCTTCGACCGCGTCGTCCGCGCGATGCCGAACACGCCCGCGATGGTGGGCAAGGGCATCGCCGGCGTCCACGCGCAGCCGGCGGTGGATCCGGCGCAGCGCGACGCGGCCGCCGCCGTGCTCGAAGCCGGAGGCGAGGTCGTCTGGGTGGACAGCGAGGCGATGCTCGACGCCGTCACCGGCGTCTCCGGCAGCGGACCGGCCTACGTCTTCTACTTCCTCGAGGCGCTGGAGACCGCCGCGCGGGCCCAGGGGTTTGCGCCGGCCGACGCGCGCCGGCTCGCCTACGCCACGTTCGACGGCGCCGTCGCGCTCGCCAAGGCCTCGGCCGAGGAACCGGCGACGCTGCGCGCGCAGGTGACGTCCAAGGGCGGCACCACCGAGCGCGGCGTCGCCGCGCTGGACGCGGCCGGCGTCCGGGCCGCCGTCGTCGCCGCCGTCGCCGCGGCGACCGCGCGGGCGGCCGAACTCGGCGCCGGGAACTAGGGACCGCGCCGCCATGGTCGACCAAGCCGCCCGGTTCCTGCTCGACACGCTGTTCGGCCTGCTCACCTACGCGTTCCTGCTGCGCTTCGCGATGCAGTGGCTGCGCGCGTCGTTCCGCAATCCGTTCGGGCAGGCGCTGATGGCCGCGACCGACTGGGCGGTGAAGCCACTGCGCCGCGTGATTCCGGGTGTCCGCGGCATCGACTGGTCGACGCTGCTGCTGGCGTGGCTCGCCCAGGTCGCGTGGATGTTCGCGCTGCATCTCGTGCTCGGCCGCGGTGCGTTCAGCGCGTCGACGGTGCCGGTGCTGCTGCTGCTCGCCGCGGTCGAGCTGCTGAAGGCGGCGCTGTGGATGCTGATCTTCGTCGTGATCGCGCAGGCGATCCTGTCGTGGGTCGCGCCCGACGGACCGCTCGCGGGACTGCTCAATGCGCTGACGTTCCGGTTCCTGCGGCCGATCCGCCGCATCGTGCCGCCGCTCGGCGGGACGCTCGATCTCTCGCCGCTGATCCTGATCGTGCTGCTGCAGCTCGTGCTGATGCTGCCGGTGCGCTGGCTGGAGATGGCCGTGCTGGGGCTGTACCGCGGATGACGCCGACGGCGACCTGGTGCCGGACCGACGGCGAAGCGCTGGTGCTGTCGCTGCACGTGCAGCCCGGCGCGAAGCGCACCGAGGTCGCCGGCGTCCACGGCGACGGCGCGGACGCGCGGCTGAAGATCCGCCTGGCCGCGCCGCCGGTCGACGGCAAGGCGAATTCGGCGCTGCTCGCGTTCCTGGCCGGCGCCTACGGCGTGGCGCTGCGCGACGTCACGCTGCTACGCGGCGAGACCTCGCGGCAGAAGACGGTTCGCGTCGTTCGACCGGCGCGGCGCCCGGACGCGCAATGGTGACCGCCTGCCGCGGCGCGCGCAGGCGCGCGAGTCCGATCGGCGGCGACCGCGGAACCGGGCGGCGGCGCGCCCCGGCGCCGGAGTGCACCCGGTGAGCGACCCGGCCCGCCAGGTTCGCGCCGCCGCCGCGGCGATCGCGTCGGCCGACGCGCTGATCGTCGCCGCCGGCGCCGGCATGGGCGTCGACTCGGGGCTGCCCGACTTCCGCGGCAACGAGGGATTCTGGAAGGCGTACCCGGCGCTGGGCCGCGAGCGGATCGACTTCGCGGCGATCGCGTCGCCCGATGCCTTCGCCCGCGATCCGCGCCGCGCCTGGGGCTTCTACGGGCACCGGCTCGCGCTGTACCGCCGCACCGTGCCGCACGCCGGCTTCGCGACGCTGCGTCGCTGGCGCGAACGCGCCCCGCACGGCGCCTTCGTCTTCACCAGCAACGTCGACGGCCAGTTCCAGAAAGCGGGAACGCCGCCGGACCGGGTCGTCGAATGCCACGGCTCGATCCATCATCTGCAGTGCGTGCGGAACTGTGCCGGCGCGATCTGGCCGGCCGACGATTTCGTGCCGGAAGTCGACGAGGCCGAATGCCGGCTGCTCAACGATCTGCCGACGTGCCCGGCCTGCGGGGGGCTCGCCCGGCCGAACGTGCTGATGTTCGGCGACTGGGGATGGCTGCCCGCGCGGGCGCAGGCGCAGGAGGCGCGACTCGAGGCGTGGCTCGCGCGCGTGCACCGCCCGGTCGTGGTCGAACTCGGCGCCGGCGTCGCGATCCCGTCGGTGCGCGACTTCGCCGAGGGCGTCGTCACCCATTACGGCGGGAAGCTGGTCCGCATCAACCCGCGCGAGCCCGAGGTCGAGCGCGGGTACGGCGTCGGCCTGCGCGAAGGCGCGCTCGACGGCCTCGCCGCGATCGACGCTGCGATCGGCGCCCGCTGAGGCGCCGGCGGACCCGACGCGCGCGGGCCGCCCGCACGCCGGATCGCGCCGACCGCCGCGGGCACGCGTATCAGACGGCGCCGGCGAGCAGGTTGGCCAGCCTGACGAAGTCACCGACGGCCAGCGTCTCTCCGCGCGCCGAAGGGTCGATGCCGGCGGCGTCGAGTTGCGCCACCGTCGCGAGCGCCGACAGCGCGTTGCGCAGCGTCTTGCGCCGCTGGCCGAACGCGTGCTGGACCACGTCGGCGAACAGCGCCTCGTCGGCGATGGCCGGCCTGGCGGCGCCGAGCGGCGTCAGCCGCGCGACCGCCGACTCGACCTTCGGCGCCGGCGAGAACGCACCCGCCGGGACGACGAACAGGCGCCGCACCGCGAACTTCGCCCTCAGCATCACGGTCAGGCGCCCGTAGTCGGCGGTCGCCGGTTCCGCCGTCATCCGCGCGACGACCTCCCGCTGCAGCATCACGTGCAGGTCGACGATCTGCGTGTCGTAACCCGCGAGGCGGAACAGGAGCGGCGAGCTGATGTTGTACGGCAGGTTGCCGACGACGCGCAGCGCCGGCCCCAGCGTCGCGAAATCGAACAGCAGCGCGTCGGCGACGTGCAGCGCCAGCCGGTCCGGCGCGAAGCGCTCCGCGAGGCGGGCCGCGAGGTCGCGGTCGATCTCGATCGCGCTGATCCGTCCGGCCCGCTCGATCAGCGGTCCGGTGAGCGCGGCGAGCCCCGGTCCGATCTCGACCAGGTTGTCCCCGGGCTTCGGGTCGACGGCGGCGACGATCTTCGCGATGTAGTGCGGATCGGCGAGGAAGTTCTGGCCGAAACGCTTGCGGGCGGTGTGGCCGTCCATGGGGCCGCCGGCGCGGGTCAGCGCGCCGAGGCGAGCCGCAGCGCGAGCAGGAGCGCGGCGACGAAGCTGCCCGGGTCGGCGGTCTTCGCGCGCCGGGCGTCGGCGGCGAGGTCGAGCGCCGTGCCGTGGTCGACCGAGGTGCGCACGTACGGCAGGCCGAGGGTCACGTTGACGCCGCCGCCGAACGACAGCGCCTTCAGCACCGGCAGCCCCTGGTCGTGGTACATCGCGACGATCGCATCGGACGCGGCGATCCGGTCCGGCAGGAAAGCGGTGTCGGCAGGCAGCGGACCGACGACGCGCAGACCCCGTTGCCGCGCGTCGGCGATCGCCGGGGCGATCACGTCGATCTCCTCGCGGCCGAGGTGGCCGTCCTCGCCGGCGTGCGGGTTGAGGCCGCAGACGGCAATGCGCGGCGCGTCGATCCCGAACCGGGACTTGAGGCCGGCGGCGACGATGTCGAGGGTCTCGGCGACCGCGTCGCGCGTGATCGCCGCGGGCACCGCCGACAGCGGCAGGTGCGTGGTGACCAGCGCGACGCGCAGCGGATGCGGCCCGGCGCCGCCGACCAGCATCATCACCACGCGCGCCACGCCGGCGCGCCGGGCGAAGAACTCGGTGTGGCCCGAGAACGGGATGCCGGCGCCGGCCAGCGCGCTCTTCTGCACGGGGGCGGTGACCAGCGCGTCGAACCGGCCCGCCGCGCAGGCGTCCGCTGCCGCGCCGAGCATCGCGATGGTCGAATAGGCGTTGGTCGTGTCCGGGCGTCCGGGCACCGCCGGTGCCGCGAGCGGGTGACGCCAGACTTCGCACGCGCCTCCGGCCGGCGCGAACGACGCGGGATCGTAGTCGGCGAGACGCAGCGCGAGGCCGATCCGCCGCCCGCGCTGCAGCAGGAGGTCGCCGTCGCCGACGAACACGAGGCGGGCGGGAAACGGCGTGCGCCCGTGCCGGTCGGCGATCATCGCGCACAGTTCCGGGCCGATTCCGGCGGGCTCCCCCAGGGTGATGGCGACGGCGGGCAGCGGCGTGTTCACAGCGCGGTCACCGTCACCGCGGCCGCGTCGCCGAACACCTCGACCGGGATGCCGGCCGCGATCGCCAGCAACGGCGCGCCGTCGGCGCCGTGGGATTCGACGGTGCGTGCCTGCGTGTAGCCGTCGAGCGGCGTCGTCGGGCGGCCGAACACCCACAGCCGCTCGAGCGGTGCCGCCGGATCGATCTCGCCGGTGTGCTGGACGGCGGGGCCGAGCGGCAGCACGTGGCCTTCGCGCGCGAACACCGGGAACTGGTCGAGCGCGGCCTGGTAGCGGATCACCCGTCCGCCGACGATGCGCTGGCGCGAGTTGAGGTCGTACCAGGCGCCGGGAGGCAGCGCGATCTCGACGGTCCCGCCCTCCTGTACGATCGGCGCGACGAGCAGCGCGTCGCCGCACATGAACTGCGTGTCGTAGTCGCGGACCAGCGCGTTGCCCGGGAACGCGAGCGGCATCGCACGCATCACGGGCAGGCCGGTGGCACCCGCCGCGCGGATCACCTGCCGCAGGTAGGGGATGAGCCGGTAGCGGAACGCCAGCCACTTGCGCGCGATCGCCTCGGCCTCGGGGCCGAACGCCCACGGCTCGCGCACGCCGATGCCGTGCACGCGGATGTGCGAGCAGAACACCGTCGCCTGCAGCCAGCGCACGAACAGCTCCGCCGACGGCTGGTCGGCGCCGTAGAAGCCGCCGATGTCGGAGCTGTGGTACGGGTTGCCGCTCATGCCCCACGACAGCCCGCCGCGGATCGACGCGGCCAGCCCCTCGAAGTCGCTCTGAGGATCGCCGCCCCAGCCCATCGGGAAGCGCTGCTGCGACGACCACGCCGCGCGGCTCCACACCATCGGCGGGGCGTCCCCGCGCTGCTGGAACTTCGCCGTCGCCTCGTACACGCACTGGTTGTAGAGCAGCGGATAGACGTTGTGCAGCCGGCTGCCGCGGTCGCCGTTGAACGCCACCGCGTCGTCGGGAACCTGCTCGCCGAAGTCGCTCTTGATGACGTCGACGCCGTCGGCGAACAGCGTCTGGTGCGCGTCGCGCCACCAGGCGAACGCGGCGGGGTTGGTGAAGTCGAGGATTCCCGACGGCGGCAGCGGGGTCAGCACGTTGCCGAACGGGCTGGTCCCCGGGGTCGTGTCCCAGCCGAATACGAGCGGGTCGCCGGCGGCGTTCTTCAGCAGGAAGCCGCGCCCGCCGAGCTCGGCGAACAGCGGGTCGTGCACCGACACGTACGGGTACTCCCAGACGCAGACCCGGAGGTGATGCGCCTTCAGCGCGGCGAGCGACGAGCGCGCGTCGGCGAACCGGTCCGGGTCCCACTGGAAGTTGAATCGCGTCTCCACCTTCCACGCCGCGCGGCCGTCGAGGGTGATGACGTCGCAGGGAATCCGCCGCTCGCGCAGCGTGGCCGCGACCTCGATCGCCTCCTCGGGGGTCTTGTAGTACGCCCGCGACACCCACAGCCCGAGGCTCCACAGCGGCAGGTCCGGCGCGCGGCCGGTGAGCTGCGTGTAGGCGTCGAGCAGCGCTGCCGGCGTGTCGGCGGCGAACAGGAACAGGTCGAGCGCCTCGTCGTCGACGACCGTGGCGTAGCTGCGGTGCGACCAGTCCGGGTAGCCGACGCCGTGCGCGACGTAGCCGGGCGTGTTGACGAAGACACCCCACGCGCCGCGGCCGGTGCCGGTGCTCCACGCGAACGGCGTGTTCTTGTACGCGAGCCCGGTGTTGACGCCGAGCGCGTCCTCGACCTGCGAATGGATCAGCTGGCCGCGCTTGTCGAGCGGGCCGAACTTCTCGCCGAGGCCGTAGACCGGCTCTCCCGAAGCCAGCGCGAACGCTGCGGTCCAGCGGCCGCCCTGCCGCAAGCGGCCGAATGCCGGCAGCCGTGTCCAGCCGCGGAAGTGCTGGTCGGTGATCGAACCCAGCACCGGCGCGCCCTTGTGCAGCAGCCGGAACGACAGCGGCCGGCCGGCGATCTCGAGTGCGCTGTCGCCGAGCGACAGCGTGGTGACGCCGTTCGCGACCGTCACCGTGCAGGCCTTGCCGCGGCCCTGGACCAGGCCGTAGTCGGGTCGCGTGTTCGGGCCGACGCGCAGCCGGAACACGCCGGGCCCGAAGCAGCTCGCCTCGAGGATGTCGCCGGTCGACGTCGCGAACGACGCGCCGGCGGCCGAGGTGCCGAGGCTGCCCGGAGCGTCGAGGCGGAGGAAGGCGGTGGTGTCGAAATGCATGGCGGGCTCGCGGTCCGGGTCAGCCGGCGAATGCGGGCTCGGGCAGGCCCGGCACGTCGACGGTCATCGAGAAGAGGCCGCCGGACTGCGGCAGCCGGGCCAGTTCGTCGGCGTCGCGCAGCTGCCGCGCCGTGGTGACGTAGAGGGTCCTGAGGTCGGGGCCGCCGAACGCGCACATCGTCGGGCACATCGCGGGCAGCGGGAACTCGGCGAGCGTGTGGCCGTTGGGCGCGATGCGCAGCACCCTGCCGCCGCGATAGAACGCGGTCCAGTAGCAGCCGTCCGCGTCGACCGCGCCGCCATCCGGGCGGTCAGTCTCGGCGGTCCACTGCGCGAACGTCCGGCGCCCCGACGGCGTGCCTGTCGCGGGATCGTAGTCGTATGCGCGCACGACGTGCCTGGGCGTGTCGGCGTGGTACATCGTCCGCCCGTCGGGACTGAAGGCGAGGCCGTTGCTGATCGTCACGCCGTCGAGGACCGGGTGGAAGGACAGGTCGGGGTCGAGTCGCCACAGTCCTGCGGAATCGGCGTCGCGCCGCTCGTTCATCGTGCCGACCAGGAAGCGGCCGCGCGCATCGCAGCGCCCGTCGTTGAACCGGTGGTACGCGGGGTCGTAGGGCGCGCCGACGATCGTCGATCCGGGCGTGCCGTTGCGGTCGGCGAAGCGAAGGCCGTCGCGCAGCGCGACGACGAAGCCGCCGCCACGACGCAGCGCGAAGCAGCCGATCGACGACGGCATCGGCATCACGACGTTGCGGCCGGTGGCCGGGTCGAAGCGGTTGAGCGACGGGGCGTTGATGTCGACCCAGTAGAGCACCGCTTCGTCCGCCGACCACACCGGACATTCGCCGAGGCTCGCCTTGGCGTCGAGCACGCAGCGGAAGGGGGATGCGGTGGCGGTCATGCGGTTTCGCTCCGGCGGCAGGGCATGGCTGCGTTCAACCAGCCACGGCGGCGGCGATGCGCATCGTACAAGAAAAGGAGGCGCCGGGCTCGAGCGCATGGGTCCCGGTGCCCGATTCGCCGCGGGCCGCGTGGTTGAACGCGTCGGTCATGTGCGTCACCGGCTCGACGGCGAGGAAGTCCTGGCCCCGCGGCACGAACACGACGAGGAACGACGCCGGCGGCGGCGCCGACAGCTCGGCGACGAGCCCCGCGCCGGGCTGCGCGATGGTCGCGCGGCCGTCCCAGCCGCTGAACACGTGGTCGAGCGCGAGGTCGTCGACACGGCGCGGCGGATCGAACCGGCGGGCTGCATCGACGGCGGCGTGCGCGACCGGCAGCTGCGCGTCGTCGTTGTCGTAGACGCCGCCGGAGCGAAACGCCAGCGTCGTGTCCGCGGTGCGCGGAAAGAACGGGTGGAAGCCAAGCCCGCAGGGAAAGGCTGCGCCGCCGGTGTTCTCGATCGACAGCGTGGCGACGAGGCTCGCGTCCCGCGCCGTGGCGACGAGCGAAAACGCCTGCCGCGCCCGGAATGCGAACGGCCAGTCGCCGGCACCGTCGATCGCCGGGTCGTGCTGCAGCAGCAGCGTCGCATCGGCGGCCCCGGCGCTGGCCACCGTCCATGCGCGCTGCCAGCCGAGGCCGTGGATCGAATTCGGGGAATCGCCGAAGTTCCGCGTCAACCGGTGGTCGCGGCCGCCGACGCTCAGCGTGGCGCCTGCGATCCGGTTCGAGTAAGGCACCAGCGGGTAGCAGGCGTGCTGCCGCACGAGACCCGCCGCGCGCGCCTCGGGCGGCGTCGGCCGCAGCACGTCGCGCCCGGCCAGCGTGAACGCGACGATCGCGCCGCCGGTCGCCGGCGCGAGCACGACGCGGGCGTCGCCGGCGGCTAGCGCGGGTCCGGAGGCGGCCGTCATCGCCCGCTCTCCCGCGCGCTCAGTACGCGCCCTGGGGCTTCGCCGCCGGCGGCGCCGCGGCCGCGCCGCCGCGCAGCTTGCCCAGCCACTCCTGCGCGCGCCCCGTCATCAGGCTGAGATCCGAGCCGATGGCGACCCACGAGAAGCCGTAGTCGAGAAAGCGCGCGACCATGTCCGGGTTCGGGCCGACGATGCCGCAGGGCTTGCCGAGCATCTCGCAGCGCTTCGCGGCGGCGGCGAGCTTGTCCTGCACAGTGGCGTTGCCGATGTCGCCCAGGTATCCCATCGACGCCGACAGGTCGCCGGGGCCGATGAAGATCGAGTCGACGCCGGCGACGGCGGCGATGGCGTCGAGCTGGTTCAGCGCCTCGACGGTCTCGATCTGGACGACGACGCAGAGCTCGGTGGCGGCGACCTTCAGGTAGTTCGGCACCGCGCCGTAGCGGCTGCCGCGCTGCATGCCGGCGACGCCGCGGACGCCGTCCGGCGGGTAGCGCGTGTACGACACCGCGCGCCGCGCCTCGTTGGCGTTCTGGACGAACGGGAACATCAGCGTCTGCGCGCCGGCGTCGAGCGCGCGCTTGACCATCACCATGTCGTTCCAGGGCACGCGCGTCACCGCCGACGCCGGCGTGCCGGCGACGGTGCGCAGGATGTCGATCATCTGCGGAGTGTCGATCGGCACGTGCTCCATGTCGACGACGACGAAATCGAAGCCGGCGCAACCCATTGCCTCGGCGGTGGACGTCGCGGCGGACATCAGCCAGGTGCCGAACTGGCGCTCGCGGGCGGCGATGGCGTGCTTGAAGTCGTTGCGCGGCAGGTCCATGGCGGCTCCGGATGGGTCCAGGTGGGTGGGCGAGGACGACGTCGGCGGCGCAGGGCCCGCCGATCCGCCCGCATTCAGTAGATGTCGGGCTCGGGGGTCGGCGCTGCGCTGCCGGTCGCCAGGAAATCGAAGTCGCAGCCCTCGTCGGCCTGCGTCACGTGCTGCTGGTATAGCCGGGTGTACCCGCGCTCGTAGCGCGCCGGTGGCGGGGTCCACGCGGCGCGCCGCCGCGCGAGCTCGGTGTCGTCGACGGCCAGGTGCAGCCGGCGCGACGCGACGTCGAGCTCGATGATGTCGCCGGTCTCGACCAGCGCGAGCGGCCCGCCGACCGCGGCTTCCGGCGCGACGTGCAGCACGCAGGTGCCGTAGTGCGTGCCGCTCATCCGCGCGTCGGACAGCCGCACGAGGTCGGTGACGCCCTGCGCCAGCAGCTTTTTCGGGATCGGCAGGTTGCCCCATTCGGGGAAGCCGGGCGCGCCGACGGGGCCGGCGTTGCGCAGCACCAGCACGGTGTCGGCGGTCACCGGCAGCGCCGGGTCGTCGATGTCGCGCGACAGCGCCGCGTGGTCGTCGAAGACCAGCGCCGGGCCGCGGTGCGACAGCAGCTGCGGCGAGGCGGCCGACGGCTTGATGACCGCGCCGCCGGGCGCGAGGTTGCCGCGCAGCACCGCCAGCGCCCCGCGCGTCGCGGGGTCGCCGGTGACCGGGCGGTCGAACGGGCGGATGACATCGTCGTTCCACACCGCGGCGCCGGCGAGGTTTTCGCCCAGCGTCCGGCCGTTGACCGTTCGCGCGCCGAGGTCGAGCTGGTGGGCGACGCGCGTCAGCAGGCCGGGCAGCCCGCCGGCGAACCAGAAGTCCTCCATCAGGTACTCCCCCGACGGAAACAGGTCGGCGAGCACCGGCGTCGCGCGGCCGGCGGCATCCATGTCGGCGAGCGTCAGCGCAATGCCCGCGCGGCGCGCCAGCGCGATCAGGTGCACCGCGGCGTTGGTGGACCCGCCCAGCGCCATGTAGGTGACCAGTGCGTTGGCGAACGAGCCCGCCGACAGCACGCGCGCCGGCGTCAGGTCCTCCCACACCATGGCCACCGCGCGCTCGCCGCACTCGGCGGCCATCCGCGGGTGGCCGGAGTCGGTCGCCGGGATCGACGACGCGCCGGGCAGCGTGAAGCCAAGCGCCTCGGCGATCGACGTCATCGTCGATGCGGTGCCCATGGTGTTGCAGGTGCCGTGGCTGCGCGTCATCCGGCCTTCGAGCTCGACCCAGTCGTCGGCGGTGATGCGGCCCATCCGCCGCTCGTCCCAGTACTTCTTGGTGTGCGTGCCGGCGCCGGTCCGGGTGCCGCGCCAGTAGCCGTTCGACATCGGCCCGGCGGGGCAGAAGATCGCCGGCAGCCCCATGCTGATCGCACCCATCAGCAGGCCGGGCGTCGACTTGTCGCAGCCGCCCAGCAGCACCGCCCCGTCGACGGGGTGCGAGCGGAGCAGCTCCTCCGTTTCCATCGCCAGGAAGTTGCGGTAGAGCATCGTCGTCGGCTTGACCATCACCTCGCCGACCGACAGCGCCGGCAGCTCGACCGGGTAGCCCCCGGCCTGCCAGACGCCGCGCTTCACCGCCTCGGCACGCTCGCGCAGGTGCGCGTGGCAGGGCGACAGGTCGCTCCAGGTGTTGACGATGGCGATGACCGGCTTGCCCATGAAGTCGGTCCGGCGCATTCCCATCTGCTGCGTGCGCTGCCGGTGCGCGAACGCGCGGATGGTGTCGGCGGCGAACCAGCGCTGGCTGCGCAGGGATTCGAGCGGGCGGCGGGCGGGGGCGGGCACGGGCGGAAGGGATGAACTGGGTGGGACGGCTGGGGGCGGGCGAGGGGAGCGGTCGATGGAAGTGGCTGGGGCGGTGGCGGAAGGAGGTGGCTGGGGGAAAGCGGCCGGCGGTCCGGCGGTCGACGCCGCGGTCGTGCCCGGGCCCGCGGCGGGGATTCGGGCGGCTCCCGGCGCCGCCGCGGGGTTGGACAAAGCGGTCGGGGAATTCTACCCGCGCTGGACATCGAAGTCATCTATGTGATATAGATGATATGGAGGACTTGCGGACCGGCACGGTTGCCCGAGACCGGCCAGAATGCGGCACGCGCGGAAAGTTCGCGACGGGCCCGCCGCAGGCACCGCCGGCACGGCTGGAGCACAACGCGCCGGAACCGCAGGAGGAGACGCCCTTGCCCGAGGCAGCGCCCGATCGTGCCCGCTATCCCGATCTCGCCGGAAAGACGGTCTTCGTCTCCGGCGGCGGATCGGGCATCGGCGCGGCGTTCGTCCGCGCGTTCGCCGGCCAGGGCTGCCGGGTGGCTTTCGTCGACATCGCCGATGCGCCGTCGCAGGCGCTCGCCGCCGAGTTCGGCGCCGCCGTCACGTACCGGCGCTGCGACGTCCGCGACATCCCGGCGCTGCGCGAGGCGATCGCCGAGGCGGCGACGACGCACGGCCCCGTCCGCGTGCTGGTCAACAACGCCGCGCGCGACGACCGCCACCGGCTCGCCGACGTGACGCCCGAGTACTGGGACGAGAACCAGGCGATCAACCTGCGTCACCACTTCTTCGCCGCGCAGGCAGTCGCGCCCGGCATGGCGGCGGCGGGCGGCGGCTCGATCGTCAACCTGGGCTCGGTGTCGTGGATGCGCGGGCGGCCCGAGCTCGCCGGCTACACGACGGCCAAGGCGGCGATCATGGGCCTCACCCGGACGCTCGCGCGCGAGCTCGGCCCGATGAACATCCGCGTCAACTCGATCGTGCCCGGGGCCGTCGCGACGGCGCGGCAGCAGGCGCTGTGGGTGTCGCCGGAGAAGGAGCGCCAGTTCCTCGAGCAGCAGTGCCTCAGGTTCCGCCTGTCCGAGGACGACGTCGCGGGCGCCGCGCTGTTCCTGGCTTCCGACGGCGCGCGCGCGATCACCGGCCAGTCGCTGGTGGTCGACGGCGGCCTCGCCCAGACGAGCGTCGTCGCATGAGCGGGCGAGTGCGCACCGTCGCGCCGCAGGTCGACCTGCCGCCGCGGCGCTGTGCGGCCGTCCCGACGCGGATTACACTCCCCCACCCGGACCGCGCCGTCCGCACGAGCCCAGGAAGACCCGGATGTCCGAAGTCACGCTGAAGCGCGTCGTCAAGGCCTACGGCGACAACGAGGTGATCCACGGGATCGACCTCGAGATCCGCTCGGGCGAGTTCGTCGTGTTCGTCGGTCCGTCGGGCTGCGGCAAGTCCACGCTGCTGCGGATGATCGCCGGGCTCGAGGAAATCTCCTCCGGCGAGATCGCGATCGGCGGCACCGTCGTCAACGAGCTGCCGCCGCGTTCGCGCGACATCGCGATGGTGTTCCAGGACTACGCGCTGTACCCGCACAAGACGGTGTTCGAGAACATGGCCTTCGGGCTGCGGCTGCGCAAGCGGCCGGACCACGAGATCAACACCCGCGTCAACGCGGCCGCGGCGATCCTGCAGATCGAACACCTGCTCGACCGCAAGCCGCGGCAGCTCTCCGGCGGCCAGCGGCAGCGCGTCGCGATGGGTCGCGCGATCGTCCGCCAGCCCAAGGCCTTCCTGTTCGACGAGCCGCTGTCCAACCTCGACGCGCTGCTGCGCGCCGAGATGCGCGTCGAGATCAAGAAGCTGCACCAGAAGCTCGGCAACACCATCATCTACGTGACGCACGACCAGGTCGAGGCGATGACGCTGGCCGACCGCATCGTCGTCCTGCAAGGCGGCAACCTGATCCAGTACGACACGCCGGACGGCGTGTACAACCGGCCGGCCGCGCAGTTCGTCGCAGGCTTCACCGGGTCGCCGCCGATGAATTTCCTGCCGGCGCGCATCGGCGACGGCGGGCGCGTCGTCCATCTCGCCGGCGGCGTCGACCTGCCGGTGCCGGAGCCCCGCGTCGCCGAGTGCGCACGCCACCTCGGCCGTGCGGTCACCTTCGGCCTGCGCCCCGAGCACATCGCGCTGGCCGGGCCCGACGCGCCGGCCGGCGCCCGCGTCCCCGGCTCGGTGCAGCTGGTCGAGCCGCTGGGCTCCGACACGCTGGGGCTGATCCGCCTCGGCACCGGCAACGACGCCGGCGAGATGACCGGTCGCTTTCCCCCGGACGCCGGCCTGGCCGTCGGCCGCAACGTGACGGTCGCGCTGTCGCTCGACCACTTTCATCTGTTCGACCCCGAAACGGGCTTCGCCATCCGCGCCGCGGGCTGGTGAGCGCCGACCCCCAGGACCCGAGAGGAGCCACCATGAAACTGTATCGATCCCTCGTCGCCGCCGCGCTCGGCGCGGCCGTCGCGCTGACGGTCTCCGCCAACGCCGCCGCGCAGACGACGCTGCGCATCTTCACCGGCGGCCAGCAGCGACCGGACGTGATGCGCAAGATCGCCGACGAGTACCAGAAGCGCAATCCGAACGTGAAGGTGGAAGTCGAGGTCGGCGGCGCCACGTCGGACGCGCAGCAGCAGTACCTGTCGACGGTGCTGTCGTCGAAGGACTCGGTGCTCGACCTGATCCTGATCGACGTGATCCGTCCGGCGCAGTGGGCCGCGCAGGGCTGGGCCGAGCCGCTCGACGGCTACCTCGGCGCCGACAAGGCGAAGATCCTGCCGACCTACCTCAAGGCCTACGTCGACGCGAACCAGGTCGGCGGCAAGCTGATGGCGCTGCCGTACTTCGCCGACTCGCAGTTCCTGTACTACCGCAAGGACCTGCTCGAAAAGTACAAGCGGCCGGTGCCCAAGACCTGGGACGAGATGATCGAGACCGCGCAGATCGTCATGGAAGGCGAGAAGAGCCCGCAGCTGCAGGGCTTCTCGACCGCGGGCGCGCCGATCGAAGGCACCGTCTGCACGTATCTCGTCCCGCTGTGGGGCACGGGCAGCGACATGACCAAGAACGGCAAGCTCAACCTCGACACGCCCGAGGCGAGGCAGCCGTTCCAGCTGTACGGCCGGATGAAGCAGGCCGGCGTGATGCCGAAGAACATCGCCGAGATCCCGACCGACCGCATCCGCGTCGACTTCCAGGCCGGCAACGTGCTGTTCGCGCAGAGCTGGGGCTACGTCTGGAACCGGCTCGAGAACGACGCCGACAGCAAGGTGAAGGGCAAGGTCGGCGTCACCATCCTGCCGCACGACAAGGGCGGCAAAAGCGCGACCTGCATCGGCGGCTGGCAGGTCGCGGTGTCGGCGTTCTCGAAGAACAAGCAGGAGGCGGTGAAGTTCGCGCGCTACCTGTCGTCGCCCGAGGTCTCGAAGATGCAGGCACTCATGGCGTCGCACCTGCCGGTGTTTCCGCAGGTGTACAAGGACCCCGAGGTGCTGAAGGCCAACCCCTGGTTCGCCGAGGCGCTGCCGGTGGTCGAGACCGCGAGGTCGCGTCCGGTCTCGCATCAGTATCCGCAGGTTTCCGACGCGGTGCGCAGCAACATGAACGCGTATCTCGCCGGCACCAAGACGACGGACACGGCGCTGGCGGACATGAAGAGCAAGCTGCAGCCGATCTTCCGCTGACCGGCGGTCGCGGGGACCCGCATCGGGCGGGGCCCCGCGTCGACGGCCCACGCGTCGCGAGGCGCGGCGCGGCCGTCCTGAGGAGTGCGGCGACATGACGGATTCAGCGATCAGCAGCAAGAAGGACCTGTCCGAGCGTGCGCTCGGCGCGCTGCTGCTGCTGCCGGCGGCGCTGCTGCTGCTGGGCATCGTCGTCTATCCGATCGCGACGCTGTTCTGGAGCAGCCTGCACGGCGTCGACAACGCCAACGTCGCCGCCGGCGAGCAGTGGGTCGGGCTCGGCAACTACCTGCGCGCGTTCGAGGACGACCGGTTCTGGGCGTCGTCGTGGCACACGGTCCTCTACATCATCGTCACGGTGCCGGCGTCGCTGGTCGTCGGGCTCGCGCTCGCGCTGCTCGCCAACATGCCGTTCCGCTGGCAGTGGCCGGTGCGCCTCGGCCTGCTGCTGCCCTGGGCGCTGCCGCTGGTGTTCGCCGGGCTCATCTTCCGGTGGTTCTTCGAGTACCAGACCGGCGTCGTCAACGACGTGATCGTCAGGCTCGGCTTCGAGCCGCTGCAGTGGCTGTCGAACCCGAACCTCGCCATCGCCGCGATCTGCATCACCATCATCTGGAAGTCGTCGTCGTTCATGGCGCTGATGCTGCTCGCGGGCCTGCAGACGATCCCGAAGTCGCTGTACGAGGCGGCCGAGGTCGACGGCGCGTCGCGCTGGCAGCAGTTCACCGAGATCACGCTGCCGATGCTGCGGCCGGCGATCTTCGTCGCGCTGATCTTCCGCACCATCACCGCGATCCAGACCTTCGACATCCCGTACGCGATGACGGGCGGCGGCCCCGGCGACGCCACCGAGACGCTGGCGATGTACATCCACAAGACGACGCTGGACTTCCTCGACTTCGGCTACGGCTCGGCGCTGGCGGCACTGATGTTCGTGCTGTCGATGGCGGCCACGTCGGGCTACCTCAAGTACACGCGGCGCAGCGCCGGGCGGGGCGACGAATGAACTTCTTTGCGCTGAAGCGCCGCACCGTCATCTGGTTTGCCGCGATCTCGGTCGCCGTCAACGGCTTCTTCCCCGTCGTCTGGATCTTCCTCACGTCGCTCAAGACCGAGACCGAGCTGATCAGGAGCCCGATCACCTGGCTGCCCGAGGCGGCGACGCTCGCCAACTACGAGACCGCGTTCACCGCGCAGCCGATCCTGCGCTTCATGTGGAACAGCCTCGTCGTCGCGACCGCGTCGACCGCGCTCTGCGTGCTGGTGAGCGCGCTGGCGGCCTACGCCCTGACGCGGCTGCGGATGCCGCACCGCAACCTGATCATGTCGGTGCTGCTGGCGGTGGCGATGTTCCCGCTGATCTCGCTGATGGTCCCGCTGTTCAAGGTGATGCGCGAGCTGGGGCTGCTCAACACCTACTTCGCGCTGATCCTGCCCTACGCGGTGCTGTCGATGCCCGTGTGCACGCTGGTGATGGCGAGCTTCTTCCAGGACATCCCGCCGGACCTCGAGGCAGCGGCGATGGTCGACGGCTGCTCGCGCGTCGGCGCGCTGTTCCGCGTCGTCGTCCCGCTGTCGGCGCCGGGGGTGTTCACCGCGGCGATCCTCGCTTTCGTCAACGCCTGGGACGAGTTCCTGCTCGCGCTGACGATGATGAACCGCGTCAACATGCGGACGCTGTCGGTGGGCATCACGCTCTACCAGGGCGAGTTCGCGTTCCCGTGGCCGCTGATCTCCGCGGCGCTGATCATCGCGATCGTTCCGATCTGCATCCTGATCGCGGCGTTCCAGGAACGCGTCGTCGGCGGGCTGACGGCGGGCGGGGTGAAGGGCTGACCTGACGCGGCGGCGATTTCCTGTTCCAATTGTGGTATCCGAACCGAAGATCAGGGAGATCGCATGGGCCAGACTGAGGGATTCCTGCCGCGCTGGCGGCTGAAGACCGATGGTGTCATCGCGCCGGACGAGCGGCTGCCGACCGGGCAGACGGTCGCCGTCGGGCTGCAGCACGTCGTCGCGATGTTCGGCGCGACGGTGCTGGCGCCGATCCTGATGGGCTTCGACCCCAACGTCGCGATCTTCTTTTCCGGCATCGGCACGCTGATCTTCTTCCTGGTCACCGGCGGCCGGGTGCCGAGCTACCTCGGGTCGAGTTTCTCGTTCATCGCCGTCGTCATCGCGGCGACCGCCTACGCCGGCAAGGGCGGGAATCCGAACATCGGCGTGGCGCTGGGCGGGATCATCGCCGCCGGCGCGCTGTACGCGGCGATCGGCCTGGTCGTGATGGCGGTGGGCTACGCCTGGATCGAGAAGCTGATGCCGCCGGTCGTGACCGGCGCGGTCGTCGCGGTCATCGGCCTCAATCTCGCGCCGATCGCCGTCAAGGGCATCGCCGGCAACACCTTCGACACCTGGGTGGCCCTCTTCACCGTGTTCGCGGTCGGCGCGGTCGCGGTGTTCGGCTCGGGCATGGTCCGCCGGCTGCCGATCCTGCTGGGCGGCCTCGCGGGCTACGTCCTCTACGCGCTGCTCACCAACGGCATGGGCCTCGGCAAGCCGATCGACTTCTCGCAGCTGGCGAGCGCGGCGTGGTTCGGCCTGCCCGCGTTCGCCGCGCCGCGCTGGAGCGTCGAGGCCATGACGCTGATCGCGCCGGTGGCGATCATCCTGGTGGCGGAGAACCTCGGGCACGTGAAGGCGGTCGGCGCGATGACCGGCGTGTCGCTCGATCGCTACCTCGGCCGCGCGTTCCTCGGCGACGGCATCGCGACCATGATCGCCGGGGCCGGCGGCGGCACCGGCGTGACGACCTACGCCGAGAACATCGGCGTGATGGCGGTGACGAAGATCTACTCGACGCTGATCTTCGTCGTCGCCGCCGCGGCGGCGATCGTGCTCGGCTTCTCGCCCAAGTTCGGCGCGCTGATCCTGACGATTCCCGGGCCCGTCATCGCCGGGCTGTCGATCGTCGTCTTCGGCCTGATCACCGCGACCGGCGGGCGCATCTGGGTGCAGAGCCGCGTCGACTTCTCGAGCCCGCGCAACCTGATCGTCGTCGCCTTCACGCTGGTCGCCGGCGCGGGCGACCTGGCGCTGAAGATCGGCGACTTCACGCTCGGCGGCATCGGCACCGCGACCTTCGGCGCGATCATCCTCTACCAGCTCCTGCCCGAGCGCCCCGGCAGCGGCGACGCCGCGGTTGCCGACGGTGCGGTCGGCGACCGGACGAGGTAGCCATGCCGGTCCACGACATCGGCCATCCGCTGGTCCGCCACAAGATCGGGCTGCTGCGCGAGGGCGACATCAGCACCAAGAAGTTCCGCGAGGTCACCGAGGAGCTCGCGCGGCTGCTCGCCTACGAGGCCAGCCGCGACTTCGAGCTCGAGCCGGCGACGATCCAGGGCTGGGCCGGTCCGGTGACGGTCCAGCGGATCAAGGGCAAGAAGGTCACCGTCGTGCCGATCCTGCGCGCGGGGCTGGGCATGCTGCCCGGCGTCCTCGACATCATCCCCAGCGCCAAGGTCAGCGTCGTCGGGCTCGCCCGCGACGAGGCGACGCTGAAGCCGGTGCAGTACTTCGAGCGCTTCGTTGGCGCGCTCGACGAGCGCATGGCGATCATTCTCGACCCGATGCTGGCGACCGGCGGCTCGATGGTCGCGACCATCGACCTGCTCAAGGCCGCGGGCTGCCGCCAGGTCCGCGCGCTGGTGCTGGTGGCGGCGCCGGAGGGCATCGCCGCGGTCACCTCGGCGCACCCCGACGTCCACGTCTTCGCCGCGGCGATCGACAGCCACCTGAACGAGCACGGCTACATCATTCCGGGGCTTGGCGACGCCGGCGACAAGATCTTCGGCACCAAGCTGTGACCCGCGGGCGCGCGCCGTCGCCGGCCGCGCCGCCGATGCCGTGAGCCGCGGCCGCGTGTTCTCGCCGGCGGACTTCCGCGCGGGGGTCGCAGGCATGCTGCCGGCCGCATTCGCGCTGATCCCGTTCGGGCTGGTCTGCGGCGTCGCCGCGGCGGGAGTCGGCGCGACGCCGCTGGAGATGCTGGGCCTGTCGGCGATCGTGTTCTCCGGCGCCGCGCAGATCCTCGCCACGCAGCTCTACGCGGCGGGCGCGCCGGTCGCCGGCATCGTGCTCGGCTGCTTCGTCATCGGCCTGCGGCTGGCGATGTACAGCGCCGCGATGGCGCCGCAGGTGGCCTCGCTGCCGGTCCGCTGGCAGCGGCTGCTCGCGTTCCTGCTGACCGACCAGGCGTTCGCCGCGGCGATCCGGCGCTTCGAGGCCGGCGACGACAAGCGGCCCGCGGCGTCGCACTTCCTGGGCGGCGGCGTCGTGCTCTGGGGCGGCTGGCAGCTGACCAATACCGCCGGCTACTTCGCCGGCAACGCGATCCCCGCGTCGTGGTCGCTCGATTTCGCGGTGCCGCTGTGCTTCATCGCGCTGCTGGCGCCGCTGTTGCGCGAGCGCGCGGCGATCGCCGCGGCGCTGACCGCGGCGGCCGTCGTGGTGCTGCTCGCGGCGCTGCCGATGCGGCTGAACATCATCGTCGCCGGGCTGGCGGGGATCGCCGTCGGCGCGCTGGTGGCGACCGCGCATGAGCGCCGGAAGGGGCTGCGATGAGCGACCCCGGCTGGAAGCTCTGGGCGGTGATCGTGCTGGTCGGCGCCGCGAACTACCTGACGCGGCTGTCGTTCATCGAGCTGCTGTCGCGGCGCAGCGTGCCTCCGCTGGTCGCCACCGCGCTGCGCTACGTCGCCGTGGCGATGCTGACGGCGCTGGTGCTGCCGATGGTGCTGGCCACGCCGGCGGGGCTGGCGCTCGCGGGCAACCCGCGTGTGCCCGCGGCGATCGTCGCCGGCGCCGTCGCGTACTTCACCCGCAGCATGCCGTGGACGCTGGCGGCCGGGATGGGCGCGCTGTGGGGCTGGCAGGCGCTGCTCGGCTGAGCCCGGGCGCGCGGACGCCGGTTCTCGGCTAACATTCCGGTTCCACCGCCCCACCGGACACCGGCCATGCGCTTCGAAGGCACCGACACCTACATCGCCACCGACGACCTCAGGCTCGCCGTCAACGCGGCGCTCGCGCTCGAGCGCCCGCTCCTGGTCAAGGGCGAGCCGGGCACCGGCAAGACGATGCTCGCCGAGGAGATCGCGCGCAGCCTCGGCCGGCCGCTGCTGCAGTGGCACATCAAGTCGACGACCAAGGCGCAGCAGGGCCTGTACGAATACGACGCGGTGTCGCGGCTGCGCGACTCGCAGCTCGGCGAAGCGCGGGTCGCCGACATCGCCAACTACATCAAGCGCGGCGTGATGTGGGAGGCGTTCGAGAACGACGCGCCGTCGATCGTGCTGATCGACGAGATCGACAAGGCGGACATCGAGTTCCCCAACGACCTGCTGCGCGAGCTCGACCGGATGGAGTTCCACGTCTACGAGACACAGCAGACGGTGCGCGCGCGGCACCGGCCGCTGGTCGTCATCACCTCGAACAACGAGAAGGAGCTGCCCGACGCCTTCCTGCGCCGGTGCTTCTTCCACTACATCCGCTTCCCGGACCGCGAGACGATGACCAAGATCGTCGACGTCCACTTCCCGGGGCTGAAGAAGGAGCTGCTGCGCGAGGCGCTGGAGGTGTTCTTCTCGCTGCGCGACGTGCCGGGGCTGAAGAAGAAGCCGTCGACCTCCGAGCTCCTCGACTGGCTGAAGCTGCTGCTGGCCGAGGACATCCCGCCCGAGGCGCTGAAGAGCAGCGACAAGCGGGCGGTGATCCCGCCGCTCGCCGGGGCGCTGCTCAAGAACGAGCAGGACGTGCACCTGTTCGAGCGCGTCGCGTTCATGGCGCGCGCGGGGCGGTGAACGTGGGTGCCGCCGGGCGCTTCGTCGCGCCGGTGACGCTTGCCGGCCGCCACGCGACGCTGCTGCCGCTGGCCGCGGAGCACGCGGACGCGCTGGCCCGCGCCGCCGGCGACGGCGAGCTGTGGCGCCTCTGGTACACGTCGGTCGCGCCGCCGGAGAAGATGGGCGAGTACGTCGCCGTGGCGCTGGACATGCGCGAGCGCCTGGGCGCGCTGCCGTTCGTCGTCCGCGACAACGCGTCGGGCGACATCGTCGGGTCGACGCGCTACTTCAACGTCGACGCGGCCAACCGCCGGCTCGAGATCGGCCACACCTGGTACGCGCGCCGCGCGCAGCGCACCGCGATCAACACCGAGTGCAAGCGGCTGCTGCTGGCGCACGCGTTCGAGACGCTCTCGTGCATCGCCGTCGAGTTCCGCACCCACTGGTTCAACCAGGCGAGCCGCGCAGCGATCGCGCGCCTGGGCGCGAAGCAGGACGGCGTGCTGCGCCAGCACCAGCTCGGCGCCGACGGCGCGCGCCGCGACACCGTCGTGTTCTCGATCCTCGACGGCGAGTGGCCGGCGGTGAAGCGGCACCTCGACCACCTGCTGGAACGCGCGCTCCCGGCCTGAGGTCCGCGACCGATGCTCACCGGCTTCTTCCTGCACCTCAAGTCGGCGCGGCTGCCGGTGAGCACGCGCGAGTTCCTGACGCTGCTCGAGGCGCTGCAGGCTCGCGTGGTTTCGCTGTCGCTCGACGACTTCTACGTGCTCGCGCGGACGACGCTGATCAAGGACGAGACGCAGTTCGACCGCTACGACCTCGCGTTCGCCAGCTACTTCAGGAATGCGAGCTCGCTCATCGACGTCCGCGCCGGCATTCCCGAGGAGTGGCTGCGCCGCGAGTTCGACCGGCTGCTGTCCGACGAGGACCGTCGCCGCGTCGAGGCGCTGGGCGGCTGGGACAAGCTGATGCAGACCTTCCGCGAGCGGCTCGCCGAGCAGAAGGAGCGTCACGCCGGCGGGTCGAAGTGGATCGGCACCGGCGGCACCAGCCCGTTCGGCGCGTACGGCTACAACCCCGAGGGCATCCGCGTCGGGCAGGAGGGCAGCGGCTCGAGGAGCGCGGTCAAGGTCTGGGACGAGCGCAGCTTCAGGAACCTCGACGGCGACGTCGAGCTCAACACGCGCAACCTCAAGGTGGCGCTGCGCAAGCTCCGCCGCTTCGCGCGCGAGGGCGCGCCCGAGGAGCTCGACCTCGACGGCACCATCCGCGGCACCGCGCGCAATGCCGGCTGGCTCGACCTCAAGTTGCAGCCCGAGCGCCGCAACCGGGTCAAGGTGCTGCTGTTCCTCGACGTCGGCGGCTCGATGGATCCGCACGTCGAGGCCTGCGAGCAGCTCTTCTCGGCGGCGAAGGCGGAGTTCCGCCACCTGGAGCACTTCTACTTCCACAACTGCCCCTACGACCACCTGTGGCGCGACAACGCCCGGCGTCGCAACGAGCGGATGTCCACGTTCGACCTGCTGCACCGCTACGGCCCGGACTGGCGGCTGGTGTTCGTCGGCGACGCGGCGATGAGCCCATACGAGCTGGTGCAGGAAGGCGGCAGCGTCGAGTACATGAACGACGAGCCCGGTGTCGTGTGGCTCGCGCGGCTGGTCGAGCAGTTCCCGAAGTCGATCTGGCTCAACCCCGAGCCCGAGCGCGGCTGGGAATACACGCGCTCGACGCAGATCGTGCTGTCGACGATCGGCCCGCGGATGTACCCGCTGACGCTGTCCGGCGTCGCGCGGGGGATCGACGCGCTGCGGCGCTGAGCGTCCAGCGCGCGGCGGACCGCCGGCGCGGAAGCGCGCCCCCCGGGCGGCCCTGCACGCCCGCAACGGCAGGTTCGGCGCAGGGGGGGCGGTGCCCGTGCGACGCGCGACCATGCTAACGTTGCGGACGACCCGCGGCGGACCGCCGCGACCACCCGCGATGGGGAGCCACGATGGAACGGATCACGATGTCGCTCGACGAGACGCTGGCGGCGGACTTCGACCGCCTGATCAAGGCGCGCGGCTACACCAGCCGGTCGGAGGCGATGCGCGAACTCCTGCGCCGGGAGATCGAAGCCGACCGCCAGGCGCGCGACATCAAGGGCTTCGCGGTGGCGGCGCTGTCGTACGTCTACAACCACCACGAGCGCGACCTGGCCGAGCGGCTGACCGCGCTGCAGCACCGGCACCACGACCTGGTCGTCGCGACGATGCACGTACATCTCGACCACGATCACTGTCTGGAGACGGTGATGCTGAAGGGGAGGGCCGCGTCGCTGCGGTCGCTGGCCGACCGCACCAAAGCCGAGCGCGGCGTCCGGCACTCGCAGCTCAACGTCGTCAGCGTCGCGACCGGCGATGCGCACCGGCTGCCCGGCGCGCACCACCATCACGGCCACCTGCACCTCATTCCCCGGTAGGCGGCCGGCACGCCCATCAGTCGACCCAAGCGCTCAGGAAACATCCTCTTTACGCCTTACAGCTGGCGATACGCGAAGGAGCAGCCATGACCACCAGGTACACCCCCGTGAAGCCCCACAGCCACGAGCACGATCACCAGCACGAGCACGTCCACGACCACAGGCACCGGCATGGCGACCTGGTGCACAGCCATCCGCACGCCCACGCGCATGTTCATCCGCACGGGCACGAGCACGCGCACGACGAGCCGCACGCGACCGGCGATGCGGCGCATCCCCACGGGACCGCTGAGGCACCGCACGACCACGCGCATCCCGACCTCGGCGGCACGCCGCACGCCGAGACCCCGCACGACCACGAGCATCCCTGACCCGCGGCGAGGACGTCCCGGTCCCGACGGCGCCCGACCCGCCCGGGCGGCCGGGGACTCGCCCCGCCGCGCGGACCCGATCCGGTACGGAACCTCGGCACCTCCCACGCGCCGACTTGTCCGCCAGTAGGAACTTTGTGCATAATGTGCCTACGGTGCGGAGCGGCCGGGGAGTCGCGGACGCGGCTCCAGCGCTCGCCAGCGGCCCCGGCCGGCCCCGGTCCGCTGCGACCCGAAGGAGACGACCGATGCCCCCGTTCCCCCGCCGCCCCGCGCCGCTGCCACTGCGCGCGCTGTCGCTGGCGCTGCCCGCGGCGCTGGCGCTGTCGGCCGCGGGGGCCGCCCGTGCGCAGGACGTGCCGAAGCTCGACCCGATCGAGGTCCGCGGCCACTACGAGAACGCGATCGGCACCTCCGACTCGGCGAGCTCCGGCACGATCACGCAGCAGCTGATCGAGGACCGGCCGATCCTGCGCCCCGGCGAGGTGCTCGAGCTGGTGCCGGGGCTGATCATCACGCAGCACTCGGGGGCGGGCAAGGCGAACCAGTACTACCTGCGCGGCTTCAACCTCGACCACGGCACCGACTTCCTGACGCGCGTCGCGGGAATGCCGGTCAACATGCGCACCCACGCCCACGGCCAGGGCTACACCGACCTCAACTTCCTGATCCCGGAGCTCGTCTCGCGGATCGACTATTTCAAGGGCCCCTACTTCGCCGACAAGGGCGACTTCGCCTCCGCCGGCGCCGCCGACATCTGGTACGCCGAGTCGCTGCCCAATTCCACCGCCGAGCTGGCCCTCGGCAACTTCAGCTACGCGCGGGCGCTGCTGCTGGGCTCGCCGGAAGTCGCCGGCGGGCGGCTGGTCTACGGCCTGGAGCTCTTCCACAACGACGGGCCGTGGGCGAACCCCGACGACTACCGGCGCATCAACGGCGTGCTGCGCTGGTTCGGCAACACCGGGGACGCGCGCTGGGGCGTCACCGCGATGGCTTACCACGGCAAGTGGAACGCCACCGACCAGATCCCGCAGCGCGCCGTCGACGACGGGTCGCTCGACCGCTTCGGGTCGCTCGACACCACCACCGGCGGCAACTCCAGCCGCTACAGCCTGTCGCTCGACTGGCAGCAGCCGCTGCTCGGCGGCCGCCTCGTCGCCAACGCGTACGCGATCCGGTACGACCTCGACCTGTTCTCGAACTTCACCTACTGGCTCGACGACCCCGACCAGGGCGACCAGTTCGAGCAGGCCGACGACCGCAGGATCTACGGCACCACCGGCAGCTGGGCCTGGACGGGCGAGCTCGGCGGCTTCGCCAATCGCGTCACCGCGGGCTGGGACCTCCGCCAGGACCGCATCGGCAACGTCGGGCTGTACTCGACCGTCGGTCGCGAGCGCGTGTCGACGACGCGGCAGGACCGGGTGAAGGAATCCAGCGCCGCGCTGTACGTCGAGGCGGAGACGCGGTGGGACGAGAAGTTCCGCACGCTGGCGGGCCTGCGCTACGACCGCTACTGGTTCGACGTGGCGAGCAGCCTGCCCGAGAACGGCGGCAACGGCAGCGCCGGGCTCGCCTCGCCCAAGCTCTCGGCGATCTTCGGGCCGTGGGCGAAGTCCGAGTTCTTCGCCAACTACGGCTGGGGCTTCCACAGCAACGATGCGCGCGGCGTCACCACGACCGTCGACCCGGGCTCGGGCGAAACCGTCGATCCGGTGACGCCGCTGGTGCGCACCAAGGGCGGCGAACTCGGCGCGCGCACCGAGATCCTGCCCAACGTGCAGTCGTCGCTGGCGCTGTGGCAGCTCGACATCGACTCGGAGCTGCTGTTCGTCGGCGACGCCGGCACCACCGAGCCGTCGCGGCCGTCGCGGCGGCAGGGGGTCGAATGGAACACCCGCTGGCGGCCGATCCCGTGGCTGCTGCTCGACCTCGACGTGGCGTGGACCAAAGCCCGCTTCACCGACGACGACCCGGCCGGCAACCGCATCCCCGGCGCGATCGAGACCGCGGTATCGGCCGGCGCGACGATCCAGCAGCTGGGGCCGTGGAGCGCCAGCGTGTTCCTCCGCTACTTCGGCGCACGGCCGCTGATCGAGGACAACAGCGTCCGCTCGACCTCGTCGACGATCGTCAACGCGCAGGTCGGCTACCGGGTGACCAGGGACCTGCTCGTCGGACTCGAGGCGTTCAACCTCTTCGACGCCGAGGTCGACGACATCGCGTACTACTACACCTCCCGGCTGCCGGGAGAGCCGCCGGGCGGCGTGAACGACGTCCACTTCCACCCGGCGGAAAGCCGCAGCTTCCGCGCGACGCTGCGCTACAGCTTCTACGCCCTCGGGTCGAGTGCCGGGCCGGCGGGGCTGCATGAGTCGCGCCCCGGCCGCCCTCCGTCGGCGGCGCTTGCATCCGGTCCCCGCATCACCGTGTCAGTGCTTGTGCGCCGCGTCGGGCGCTTTGGCCCCTGCCGGTCAGCGCGCGCACCGGCGCCTTCACCTCGACCGTCTGCGTCTTGCCGTCCTTCGCCTTGAAGGTCAGCGTGACCGGCACGGTCTCGCCTTCCTTCAGCGGCGCGACGAGGCCCATCAGCATCACGTGGTAGCCGCCGGGCTTCAGTTCGACGGTCTTGCCGGCGGGCACCGCCAGCGCGTCGATCGCGCTCATCTTCATCACGCCGGCGTCCATCTTCATTTCGTGGATCTCGACGATCTTCGCCACCGGCGAAGCGGCCGCGACCAAGCGCGGTGTCGGCCGGGGACTTGAGCTGCATGAAGGCGCCGGTGGCCGCCTGGCCGGTGACGGTGCCGCGCACCCAGGCGTCGGCGACGGTGACCTGCGCGGCGGCAGGCAGTGCGAGGGTGGCGGCGGCCAGCGCGAAGGCGGCGCGGCGGAGGGAGGGGAACGAGGTCTTGGACATGGCTTCCTTGGAATCGACGGATGTTGGGGGGACGCGCGCAGGGCGGGCGCCAAAGCAACGGTGCGGCCGGCCGGCGGCGCCCCCGATACACGGGGGCAGGCGCCGGGATCGCGGGCGGCGGGAGGCGGTGGTCAGGCCGGCGGCGGGCCGCGCGGCGGCCGGGCGGTGTGCGCCCGGGCCGAGGCGACGCGGGCGTCGTCGACGGGCTTCGCCGCGGTCGCGCAGTCCGGCGCCGGCGGCGACGCGGCGCGCGGGGACGCCGGCGGCGCGACCAGGTCCGCGCCTCCGATGCAGCCGTCGCAGTGGTGGCCGGCGTGGGTCGCGCCGGACGCGGGTCCGGGACGCGCCGGTGCCGGCCCCGGATCGCCTGCCGTGCAGGGCTCCGCGGCCTCCCACGGCGCCGCGGGCAGGCCGCGACCCGTCGCGGGAATCGCGGTCGCGGCGGCGAAGGCGACGGCCCCCAACAGAAGCCGGGCCCAGCGGGTGCGCAGGCGCGTGGTCAGCATGGGCGCGATTCTACCCGTGGCGACCACGCGACGGCGGCCCTTGACCGAGGTCAAGAAAAGTCGAGGAAAGCGTCGGAAGTGATTGCCGCGACGCAAGATTTGGGGCTACCGTCGCCAAAACCTACTACATGTTGTGGTCGGGGCGCGGGACGATTTGCCGCATCCGACCGCCAGGAGGAAGCCCCGTGTCCGTCGTCCCGTCCCAGTCCATCGCGCCGGCCCCGGCTGCCCAGCTGCCGCCGACGCTTCCGACTCACGTCGTCAAGCGGGACGGCGCCCGCGCCCCGTTCGATCTCGCCAAGATCGCCGCCGCCATAGCGCGTGCCGGCGCTTCCACCGGCGAGTACGACGCCGCCGAGGCGCAGCGCCTCGCCGCCAGCGTCGGCCGCGTGCTCGCGCACCGCTTCGACGCCGGCGTGCCCGGCATCGAGTCGATCCAGGACACCGTCGAGCACACGCTGGCGGCCGCCGGGTACTTCGACACCGCGCGCGCCTACATCGTCTACCGCGACCGCCACGCGCGGCTGCGCGACCAGCGAAAGACCCTGGTCGACGTCGCCGCGTCGATCGACGAGTACCTCGACCAGAAGGACTGGCGCGTCAACGCCAACGCCAACCAGGGCTACTCGCTGGGCGGCCTGATCCTCAACGTTTCGGGCAAGGTCGTCGCCAACTACTGGCTGTCGCACGTCTACGCCCCGGAGATCGGGCGCGCGCACCGTGACGGCGACGTGCACATCCACGACCTCGACATGCTCGCCGGCTACTGCGCCGGCTGGTCGCTGCGGCAGCTGCTGCACGAGGGCCTCAACGGCGTCCCGGGCAAGGTCGAGTCGGGCCCGCCCAAGCACATGTCGAGCGCGGTCGGGCAGATCGTCAACTTCCTCGGGACGCTGCAGAACGAGTGGGCGGGCGCGCAGGCGTTCAGTTCGTTCGACACCTACATGGCGCCGTTCGTCCGCAAGGACGACATGACCTACGGCGAGGTGAAGCAGTGCATCCAGGAGCTCATCTACAACCTCAACGTGCCGTCGCGCTGGGGCACGCAGACGCCGTTCACCAACCTGACCTTCGACTGGACCTGCCCGGACGACCTCAAGGAGCAGATCCCGGTCGTCGCCGGCGAGGAGATGCCGTTCGCGTACGGCGACCTGCAGCCGGAGATGGACGTCATCAACCGGGCGTACATCGAGGTGATGACCGAGGGCGACGCCAAGGGGCGCGTGTTCACGTTCCCGATCCCGACCTACAACATCACGCCAGACTTCGACTGGGACCACCCGAACACCGAGCCGCTGTTCGCGATGACCGCGAAGTACGGGCTGCCGTACTTCCAGAACTTCCTCAACTCCGAGTTGAAGCCGAACATGATCCGGTCGATGTGCTGCCGCCTGCAGCTCGACCTGCGCGAACTGCTGAAGCGCGGCAACGGTCTCTTCGGCAGCGCCGAGCAGACCGGTTCGCTCGGCGTGGTGACGATCAACTGCGCGCGGCTGGGCTACCTGCACGCCGGCGACGAGCTCTCGCTGTTCCGCCGCCTGGACGAGCTGCTGCGCCACGCGCGCGACAGCCTCGAGGTCAAGCGCAAGGTGATCCAGCGGCTGATCGACCAGGGGCTGTTCCCGTACACCAGGCGCTACCTCGGCACGCTGCGCAACCACTTCTCGACCATCGGCGTCAACGGCGTCAACGAGGCAATCCGGAACTTCACCCGCGGCGCCGAGGACATCACGACGCCGTACGGCCACGCGTTCGCCGTGCGGTTGCTCGACCACCTGCGCGCGCGCATCGTCGCGTTCCAGGAGGAGACGGGGCACCTCTACAACCTCGAGGCGACGCCGGCCGAGGGCACGACATATCGCTTTGCCAAGGAGGACCGCAAGCGCTGGCCGGACATCCTTCAGGCCGGCACGGCGGAGACGCCGTACTACACCAACAGCTCGCAGCTGCCGGTGGGCTTCACCGACGATCCGTTCGAGGCGCTGACGCGGCAGGAGGAGCTGCAGACCAGGTACACCGGCGGCACCGTCCTGCACCTGTACATGAACGAGCGGGTGTCGTCGGCCGACGCGTGCAAGACACTGGTGCGCCGCGCGCTCGAGCGCTTCCGGCTGCCGTACATCACCATCACCCCGACTTTTTCGATCTGCCCGACGCACGGCTATCTCGCCGGCGAGCACGAGTTCTGCCCGAAATGCGACGAGGAGCGGCTGGCGGCGAAGCGCGCCCGGCTGGCCGCGTAGCCTCGACGTCGCCCGATCGCCCGCACGCCTGCCCGTAACCCATCGACCCGAAGCATTCCTCCCCCGGAGCCCGAAGATGAACAACATGACCGATGCCGCGCATCTCGCCGAAGCGATGACGCTGACCGACGCCGAGCGCCAGCGCTGCGAGGTATGGACGCGCGTGATGGGCTACCACCGGCCGGTGGCGTCATTCAACATCGGCAAGAAGGGCGAGCACCGCGAGCGCCAGTTCTTCGTCGAGCCCGGCTGCGGCGCGGGCTGCGGCACTCGCGACGCGATCTGAGCGCGCGCCGGGCACGACGCCGGCGGGCTCCGTCCACGCGACTTCGATGCGACCGTTGACCGCCGCACGGGACGCCGCCGATCGCGTCGCGATCGCCGCAGGGCGGGACGACCGTGGCGCGCGCGTCAGGCGTGTACGTCGGCGGCATCGCGCCGTTCTCGACGTCCGACATCCCGGGCCGGCTCGCGGCGGTGCTGTTCCTGCAGGGGTGCCCGTGGCGCTGCGGCTACTGCCACAACCCGCACCTCGTCCCGGCGCGGCGGGACCCCGCCGTCAATTCGCGCGAGCACGCATGGCCCGAGGTGCTCGCGTTCCTGCGCTCGCGGCGCGGGCTGCTGGACGCGGTCGTGTTCTCCGGCGGCGAGCCGACGGCGCAGCCCGGGCTGGCCGGCGCGATCCGGGAAGTGCGCGCCCTGGGGTTCGGGATCGGGCTGCACACCGGCGGCGCGTACCCGCGGCGGCTCGCGTCGGTGCTGCCACTGGTCGACTGGGTCGGCTTCGACGCGAAGGCGCCGATGGCGCGCTACGGCGACGTCACCGGCGTCGAAGGCAGCGGCGCAGCGGCACGCGAGAGCCTCGACCTGCTTCGCGCCTCCGGCGTGGAGTTCGAGGTGCGCACGACGGTGCATCCGGCGCTGACGCCGCCGGGCGCGCTGCTGGAACTCGCCGACGAGCTCGCCTCGCGCGACGTCCGGGCATGGGTGCTGCAGCCGTTCCGGCCGGCGGGCTGCGCCGATCCGGCGGTCGTGGCTGCGGCGCCGCATGGGGCGCCGATCGACCGGGTGCTGGTCGCCACACTCGCCGCGTTCGTCCCGGGCGTGACGGTGCGCTGAAGCGGGGTCCTGGCCCGGCCGGCCCCGGCGCCGTCCACCGCGGACGGGCCGGGTGGCCACTCTCGCTGTGGGATAATTCCCGCCGTGAACATTTCGCTGGCCGCGTCGCATCGCGTCGCGGCCGTCTCCCCGGCCCCCCATCGTCCGGTCGCGCTCTGGCTGCTGGGCTGCTGTGCGCTGGTGTTCTGCATGGTGGTCGTCGGCGGCGTCACGCGGCTCACGCATTCGGGCCTGTCGATCGTCGAGTGGCAGCCGCTGGTGGGTACGCTGCCCCCGCTCGACGACGCGCAGTGGCAGGTCACCTTCGACAAGTACAAGCTCACGCCCGAGTATCGCGAAGTCAACAAGGGGATGAGCCTCGACGAGTTCAAGGGCATCTTCTGGTGGGAGTACTTCCACCGGCTGCTGGGGCGGCTGATCGGCGTCGCGTTCCTCGTTCCCTATCTCTGGTTCCTCGTGCGGCGGCGCATCCCGCCGGGATACGCGGTGCGGCTGGCCGGAATCTTCGTGCTGGGAGGTCTGCAGGGCGCGCTGGGCTGGTACATGGTCAAGAGCGGGCTCGTCGACGACCCGCGGGTGTCGCAGTTCCGGCTGACCGCGCATCTCGGGCTCGCGTTCGTCATCTTCGCCGCGATGTTCTGGACGGCGCTGTCGCTGATGCGCCCGCCCGTCGCGGATGCTTCACCGGCCATGCGCGCGCTCGGCCGACGGGCCCTGTGGCTGGCGCTGCTGGTGTTCGCGATGGTGCTGACCGGAGGACTCGTCGCGGGAATCCGCGCCGGATTCGCGTACAACACCTGGCCGCTGATGAACGGCACGCTGGTGCCGCCGGAGCTCTTCATGCTCGAGCCCTGGTGGAGGAACTTCTTCTGGAACATGGCGACGGTGCAGTTCCAGCACCGGCTGGTCGCCTATGCGCTGGCGGTGGCGATCCCGATGCTGTGGTGGCGGGTCGTCGCCGCGCCCGGGGTGCCGGCGGTCGCGCGTGCCGGGGCGCACCTGCTGCTGGCGGCGATCGTCGGCCAGATCGCGCTCGGCATCGCGACCCTGCTTCTGGTCGTGCCGCTGCCGCTGGCCGCCGCGCACCAGGCCGGCGCGGTCGTCGTGCTGGCGGCGGCGCTGAACCTCGCGCACGCGCTGCGCGTGCGGGCCGCTCGATGACGGGCGCGTGGCGGCAGTGGGTCGCCTGCCGGCGATGCGCGATCGGCTGGGCGGTCTACCTCGCCGTCGCGGTCGTCGTGGTGCTGGCGTTCGGCGGCGCCTAGTTGCCGTAGGAGCGCAGGCGCTCGAGATCCCGGATCTCGATGTTGCGGCCGTCGATGCCGATCAGTCCCTGCTCGGCGAGATCGTGCAGGACCCGCGAGAAGTGCTCCGGCGTCAGGTTGAGGCGCGACGCGAGCACCGCTTTCGCCACCGGCAGCGCGACGCGGTGCGCACCCTCGCCCGCGGGCTCGCCTTCGGTGTGCAGCAGATAGCCGATGACGCGCTCGGTGCCCGACTTCAGCGAGTACGACTCGACGTCGCTGACCAGGCCGTGCAGGCGGCGCGACAGGCCGGCGAGCATGCGGCGGGCAAACCGGGGGTCGCGTGCGAGCCCTTCGAACACGACGTCGCGGCTGACGTGCAGCAGCATCGAATCGGCAAGCGTCTCCGCCGTCACGACGTAGGGCCGCTCCATGAACATCACCGCCTCGCCGAACGAGAAGCCCGGGTTGATGATCTCGACGACCTTTTCGCCGCCCTGCGGCGACATCACCAGCAGCTTGACGCGCCCGTAGACCACCAGATGGAATCCGGTGCAGGGGTCGCCGCGGCTGAACAGCACCGTGCCGCGCGGAACGTGCACCTCGGTGGTACCGGCGGCGAGGCGCTCGATCTCGCCGGCGGCGAGCTCGCGGAACAGGGGCAGGTTGGCGAGGAAGGCCGCGGTCTTGATCTTGGGTGCAGGCATGGCGTGTATGGGCGGATGCGGTCGTCGGCGGACGCGGGTTGCGTCCGCTCCCGCGAAAGGCGATCATAGCGGGTTCCGATCCTCCTGCCGCGGCTCGCCGCGGCCAGAAAGACCCCATGTCCGAAACCAGAGTCCTCGACGAGCCCCTTTCCGACGCGGAACTCGACGAACTCGAGGCTTTCCTCGCGTCCGACACGGTGCCGCAGGACTGCATGGACCTCGAGATGCTCGACGGCTACCTGACCGCGATCGTTTCCGGTCCCGATCCCGTGCAGCCTTCGGAATGGCTGCCGCAGGTCTGGAGCGAGGGCAGCCGCAGCGCGTCCCCCGCGTTCGCCGACAACGACCAGGCGCAGCGCGTGATGGCGCTGATCCTGCGCCACATGGTCGGGATCGAGCGCACGCTGGCCGAGTCGCCGACGCGGTTCAAGCCGCTGCTCTACGTGCCAGAGGAGTCGGCGAAGAAGGGCGATCGCGCGCCGCCCGAAGCCACCGCCTGGTGCGAGGGGTTCATGGCGGGGGTGAAGCTGCGCGACGACGAGTGGCAGCCGCTCTACGATGCCCAGGACGGCCGCGACTGGATCTTCCCGATCGAGGCGCTCGCGTTCGGCGATCGCGACGACGACTTCACCGAATGGGTCGACAGCGACGAGAAGCGCCAGGGCCTGATCGACGAGCTGGCGGTCGCGTCGGTGCTGATCTACCGCTTCTGGCAGGAACGCCGCAAGACCGCCAAGGAACGCAGCGCCGCCGCCCGTCGCGGCACCACCCCTGACCTGACCCGCAAGAATCGCCAGCGCCTCCACTGACCCGGTGAAAGGGGTGAATTGGGGTCAGGTCGAATTTTGACGAAGCGGTACCGGCCGTCGTCGGGCGACGCGGACACCTGCAGCATGTCGGGATTTTTCGAGCCCGTCCATCGACCGAACGGACGATTGCTGGTCGATGGTCCGGTCGACGACTATGAGTGGGCGATGTTCAACCAATCGCGCGGCCGCGACGAAAGCCGTCGAGCCTTGGCGAGGGGTGGCGTCGCCCTAAATTCGACCTGACCCCGATGCGGACCCCGATGCGGACTTTCGGTTGGGGCAGTCGGCGCAGGAGAGCTTCTCGCCATCCGGGCCGATGACGGCGGTGCCTCCGCAGGAGCCGCGCAGGCAGGGCCGCTTGAAGATGACGCCGACGCTCATCGCCAGCACCGCCGCGCCGAACAGCAGCGCGACGATCACGAACACCGGAAGCAGCGCGGAAAGGTCCATCGTGACGTGTGTCCGGTTCAGCCGACCGGAGTGGCGCCGAGCGCGGCGAAGGCCGGCGTGACGGCCTCGTCGAAGCGGCCGTCGGCGGTCCGTGTCAGGAAATGTGCCGCCAGTCCGAGTTCGTTCGCCAGCAGAGGTCCGCGCACCGGGCCGGCCACGAACAGCGCCGTCGACCACGCGTCGGCGTGCATGCAGTCGGCGGCGACGACGCAGACCGAGGCGAGACGGTGGCTCACCGGGGTGCCGGTGGCCGGATCGATCTCGTGCGTGTACCGGCGGCCGTCCTGCTCGAAGAAGATCCGGTAGTCGCCCGACGTCGCCATCGCGCGGTCGATCAGCGGGACGACGGTGTGGGCGCGCTGCGGAACGGCATCCGGCGCCTCGATGCCGATGCGCCAGGGCATGCCCTCCGCGTTGCGGCCGCGGACGACGACCTCGCCGCCCACCTCGATCATGTAGTCGCGATGTCCCAGCGCGTCGAGCGCGCGCGCGGCGGCGTCGGCGCCGTGGCCCTTGGCGATGCCGGACAGGTCGGCCCGCAGTCCCGCGCGATGCTTGACCAGCGTGCCCGCGGCCGCGTCGACCCCGAGCGCCTGCCAGCCGATGGCCGCCCGCGCATCGGCGAGCGCCGCCGTCGCCGGCACCGCCCGCGCCTCGCGCGCGATCGACGGCCCGAAGCCCCAGGCATCGACCGCCGGCCCGACGGTGACGTCGAATGCACCGCCGGACGCGGCGGCGACTTCCTGCGCGGCCGCGAACACGGCCAGCGTCTCGGCGGATACAGGGAACGGTGCGCCGGAGTCGTGCGCATTGAAGCGCGACAGCTCCGACGCCGGCCGGTACGTCGACATCGCGGCCTCGACGCGTTCCAGCGCGGCGGCGACGGCGGCGCGCGCGGCGTCCTGCTCCGACGCCGACAGCGCCGGCCCCGCGATCTTCAGCGTGTACTGCGAGCCCATCGCCGGGCCCCGGTGCGACAGCGCCGGCGCGGCGGCGCCGACGCGGCGGTCGCCGCAGGCGGCGAGCAGCGACGCCGCGGCCATCGCCTGCAGCACGGTGCGGCGACGCGGGGAGAGCAGGGTGTCCATCATGATCGTCATCCGTTCTGGTTCGGCGGCACGGCGCCTGCCGTGTCGCGTACGGCCGCCTCGAAACGGCCTTCGCCGCGGCGGATCAGGTGATGCACGAGGTCGCGCATCGAGATGAGCCCGAACACGCGCGGCCCGTCGATCACCAGCAGGTGCCTGAAGCGGTGCACGTACATCAGCGCCAGCGCCGCCTCGATCGTCGTCCCGGGCGAGACGAAGCGGATGTCGCGGGTCATCACCATCGACAGCGGCGTCTTCTTCGGGTCGCGGCCGGCCTGCACCACGCGCACCAGCAGGTCGCGCTCGCTGAAGATGCCGGCGAAGAGCTGCTCCTCGTCCTTGACCAGCACGGCGCCGACCTCGCGTGCAGCCATCACGTCGACCGCGTCGGCGACCGTCGCCGAGGCCGCGACCGTGATGATCGTCTCGGCCTGCCGGTCCTGCACCAGCGCTTCCACCGTCTGCAGCATGATCGGGCTCTCCTTGGGTCAGCCGAAGTCGTCCAGCATGATGTTCTCGCGGTCGACGCCGAGCGAGAGCAGCATGTCGATGACCGCCTTGTTCATCATGCCCGGCCCGCACATGTAGTACTCGATGTCCTCGGGCGCAGGATGGTCGTTCAGGTACGAATCGCGCAGCACGTTGTGGATGAAGCCGGTTGGGCCGGTCCAGTTGTCCTCGGGCAGCGGCTCCGACAGCGCCAGGTGCCAGGTGAAGTTGGGGTTGGCCGCGGCCAGCGCCTCGAACTCCTCGACGTAGAACGCCTCGCGCAGGCTGCGCGCGCCGTACCAGAACGTGATCTTGCGCTTGCTGTGAAGGCGCTTCAGCTGGTCGAAGATGTGCGAGCGCATCGGCGCCATGCCCGCGCCGCCGCCGATGAAGCACATCTCGGCTTCGGTCTCGCGGGCGAAGAACTCGCCGTACGGGCCGGAGACGGTGACCTCGTCGCCGGGCTTCAGGTTGAACACCCAGCTGCTCATGATGCCGGGTGGAATGTCGTTGCGGTACTCCGGCGGAAACGCGATCCGGATCGTGAACAGCAGGATGCCCTTCTCGAGCGGGAAATTCGCCATCGAGTATGCGCGCTCGATCGGCGCGTCGATCTTCGAGCGGAAGCGCCAGAGGTCGAAGCGGTCCCAGGCCTCGCGGTACTCGGGCTCGATGTCGAAGGTCCGGAACGCGATGTCGTGCGGCGGGCACTCGAGCTGCACGTAGCCGCCGGCGCGGAACGGGACCTCGTCGCCCTCCGGCAGCGCGAGCTTCAGCTCCTTGATGAACGTCGCCACGTTGCGGTTGGACACGACGCGGCATTTCCACTTGCGGACGTTGAAGATCTCCGGTGCGAGCTCGACCTTCATGTCGCGCTTGACCTTGACCTGGCACGCGAGCCGCATGCCGCGCTTCGCCTCGCCGCGGGTGATGTACCCGGTCTCGGTCGGCAGCAGGTCGCCGCCGCCTTCCCTGACGATGACCTCGCAGACGCCGCAGGCGCCCTTGCCGCCGCAGGCCGACGGCACGAAGATCTTGTTGTCCGCCAGCGTGCCGAGCAGCGTGCCGCCGGCGGCGACCTTCAGCGCCTTGTCCGGGTCGTCGTTGATGGTGATGGTGACGTCGCCGTGCGCGACCAGCCGCCGCCGCGCGGCGAGCAGCACGCCGACCAGCGCCAGCACGACGGCGGTGAACATCACGATGCCGGAGACGATGGTGTCCATGCCGCGCCCTAGACCTGGATTCCGGAGAAGACCATGAAGGCGATCGACATCAGCCCCGCCGTCACGAAGGTGATGCCGAGCCCCTTCAGTCCCGCCGGGACGTTGGAGTAGCGCATCTTCTCGCGGATCGCCGCCATCGCCACGATCGCGACGGCCCAGCCCAGACCCGAACCGACGCCGTAGACGACGGACTCGCCGAAGGTGTAGTCGCGTTCCTGCATGAACAGCGAGCCGGCGAGGATGACGCAGTTGACCGCGATCAGCGGCAGGAACACGCCGAGCGTGTTGTACAGCGCGGGGGCGAAGCGCTCGATGGCCATCTCGACGACCTGGACCGCCGCCGCGATCGACCCTATGAACAGGATGAACGACAGGAACGTGAGGTCGACCGTCGCCAGCGACGGCGAAACCCAGGCGAGCGCCCCCTCCTTCAGCAGCCCGTGCAGGATCAGCTGGTTCAGGGGGACCGTCAGCACCTGGACGAACACGACGGCGACGCCTAGGCCGAGCGCGGTCTCGACTTTCTTCGAGCACGCGAGGAACGAGCACATGCCGAGGAAGAACGCGAGCGCCATGTTCTCGATGAACATGGAGCGGATGAGCAGGTTAGCGTAGTGTTCCATGGCGGAGGGCGTGGGTGGACCCGGCGAGCTGCGCGCGCGGGCGTCAGTCCTTTTCCTGCAGTTCGGGCTTGACGATGCGCAGCAGCCAGACCAGCAGCGCGATGATGAACAGGCCCGACGGCGCGATCAGCATCAGGCCGTTCGGCTCGTACCAGCCGCCGTCGGCGACCACCGGCAGCACCGTGTAGCCGAGCAGCTTGCCGGCACCGAAGAGCTCGCGCGCGAACGCGACGGCCAGCAGCACCAGCGCGTAGCCCAGGCCGTTGCCGACGCCGTCGAGGAACGAGAGCCACGGCGGGTTCTGCATCGCGTAGCCCTCGGCGCGGCCCATGACGATGCAGTTGGTGATGATCAGCCCGACGAACACCGACAGCTCGAGCGACAGTTCGTACAGGTAAGCCTTGAGGCACTGGTCGACGACGATGACCAGCGAGGCGATGATCGTCAGCTGGACGATGATCCGGATGCTGCCCGGCGTCCACTTGCGGACGAGGCTGACGGCGAGGTTGGCGAAGGCCGTCACCAGCGTGACGCCGATGCCCATCACCAGCGCCTTGTCGATGCGGGTCGTCACCGCCAGCGCCGAGCAGATGCCCAGCACCTGCACGCCGATCGGGTTGTTGGCTATGATCGGCGCGACGAGCGCGCCGCGCTCGCCCTTGCCGAACAGGGTGGTGGATGCGCTCACGTGGCGGCTCCTTCGCGCAGGCGCTTGAGGTAGGGGGCGTAGCCGTCGGCCGACAGCCAGAAGCCGATCAGACGGGCGACGCTGTTGCTGGTGATGGTCGCGCCGGACAGGCCGTCGATCCGGTGCGGGTCGCGGTCCGGCGGACCCGCCGCGCCCTTGATGACGGTGAGCTTGGGCTCCCAGTTGGCGTCATAGGCGCGGCGTCCCTGCCACAGCCCCTGCCACTTGGGATTCCCGATTTCGCCGCCCAGGCCCGGCGTCTCCTTCTGGTCGTAGAAGGTGAGGCCGCGCACGGTGTTGCCGTCACGGTCCATCGAGATGAAGCCGTACAGCGTGCCCCACATGCCCGCGCCCTCGATCGGCAGCACGACCTGCGCAACCTTTCCCTTGTCCATCACATAGTACGCGGTGCCGACATTGGGCAGGCGCGAGATCCCCGCGTTGTTCGGCGGCGCGGCGCGGGACAGCGTCGGATCGGTGCGCGCGCGGCGCTGGTCGTACGTCTTCGGGTCCAGCTTGCCCGGCGGCACCGGCGCGCCGGTCGACAGGTCTATCAGGCGGGTCTCGATGTTGGCGTCAAATATCTTCAGCAGCTCCGCCGCCGTCAGGTCCTCTCCCGGCTTCACCAGCCCGGCGGCCAGCAGCACGTTCTTCTGCCGGTACAGCCGTGCGTTGTTCTCCTGCCGCTCGGACAGGCCGACGGCGGCCACGCTGACCAGCAGCGCGCAGACGACGCAGACCGCGGCGGCGAAGCCGAGCGTGTACGAAGTCGACTCAAGGCGCGGCACGGCGGCGCTCCCGGCGGCGGATGTTGGCCTTGACGAAGCCGTAGTCGATGATCGGCGCGATCACGTTCATGAACAGGATCACCAGCATCATCGACTCGGGGTACGCGGGGTTGACCACGCGGACCAGCACGACGAACGCGCCGATCAGGATGCCGTAGATCCAGCGGCCCGCCTCGGTGAACGGCGAGGTGACCGGGTCGGTGGCCATGAACACCATGCCGAACGCCCAGCCGCCGGCGACCATGTGCCACCAGAACGGCACGGCGAAATACGGGTTGGTGGCGGACCCGATCGCGTTGAACAGGCTCGCCATCAGCACCGTGCCCAGCGTGACGCCGGCCATCGTCCGCCACGAGCCGATGCCGGTGGCGATGAGGATGACGGCGCCGATCAGGCAGGCGAGCGCCGAGGTCTCGCCCATCGAGCCCGGCTCGAGTCCGACGAAAGACGTCCACCACGACAGCGGCAGGTCGCCGAAGCTGCCGGTCATCTGGCGCATCTGCGCCAGCGCCGTCGCGCCGGAGAAGCCGTCGACGGTCAGCTCCTTCGGCACCGCGGTCCACACCTGGTCGCCCGACATCGACGCCGGGTAGGCGAAGAACAGGAACGCGCGCGCGGCCAGCGCCGGGTTGATGAAGTTCATTCCGGTGCCGCCGAAGAGCTCCTTGGCGAAGATCACGCCGAAGCTGATGGCGAGCGCCGCCTGCCACAGCGGCGTCGTCGCCGGCAGGATCAGCGGGAACAGCAGGCCGGTGACGAAGAAGCCCTCGTTGACCTCCTCCCGGCGCACGACGGAGAACAGGATCTCCCACGACAGCCCGACCACCATCGTGACGATGTACAGCGGCAGGAAGTACAGCGCGCCGTGGACGAGGTTGGCGACGAAGCTCGACGGCGCGTAGCCGACCCCGAGCCAGCCGATGACGACGTGCCGCCAGCCGTCCAGCGCGGCGACCTTCGCCGGGTCCAGCGCGAGGTTCGCCTGCAGCCCCGTATTCCACATCGCCATGAACACGCAGGGCAGCGCGGCGATGACGACCAGCATCATCATCCGCTTGAGGTCCAGCGCGTCGCGGACGTGCGCGCCGGTCCGCGTCACCCGCGACGGCGTGTAGAACAGCGTGTCCATCGCCTCGAACAGCGGGTGGAGCCGCTCGAGCTTGTGCCCCGGCTCGAACGGCTTGCCGAGGCGGTCGAGCAGCCGGCGCAGGCCGGACATCAGCGCGCTCCCCCGGAGGCGCCGGCCGCCGCGCCGATCGCCGCGTTCACGGGGGCGTTCGCGGCCGGGTTCACGCCGCCTCCTTTTCCAGCCGTGCCAGCGCGGTGCGCAGCAGCGGGCCGTACTCGATCTTGCCCGGGCAGACCAGTGTGCACAGCGCGAGATCCTCCTCGTCGAGCTCGAGCGCGCCCAGCGCCTCGGCGCGCTCGGCGTCGCCCATGATCAGCGCGCGCAGCAGGAACGTCGGCAGGATGTCGAGGGGCATCACCTTCTCGTAGGCGCCGATCGGCACCATCGCCCGCAGCGAGCCGTTGGTCGAGGTGTTGAGCGCGAGCCCGCGGCGCGTCATCGCGCCGGCGACGACGCGCCACAGCGAGAACCGCTCGCCGCCGGGGGTGATCCAGCCGAAGAACAGCCGCTCGTGGCCCTCGGGCAGCGCGCTGACCTGCAGGTGATGGCGGCCCAGCCAGCCGTCGACGTCGCCCGCGGCGGCGCGGCCGTCGAGCACCGAGCCGCTGACGACGCGCTGGTCGCCGGGGGCGAGCTCGCCGGCGACCAGCGCGTCCAGCGACGCGCCGACGCGCGAGCGGACGAGCCGCGGGCGCAGCACGCCGGGCCCGGCCAGCGAGACCAGGCGCTCGACGTCGAGCGCGCCGGTCGTGACGAGACGCCCGATCGCGGCGACGTCCTGGTAGCCGACGTGCCAGGCCTGGTGGCCGTGGTCGACCGGCGCGAGCAGGTGGATATGCGTGCCCGGCAGGCCGGCGGGATGCGGGCCGGCGAAGGTCTCGACCCGCACCCGGGGATCGGCCGGCACCGGCAGGTTTGCGCCCGGTGCCGTGCAGACGTAGACCGGTCCGTCGGTCAGCGTGGCGAGCGCCGCCACCCCTGCACGGAAGTCGTCGCCGCGTCCGGCCAGCGCGACGCCGACCTCCGGCGCGTGCGGTCGCGTGTCGATGGCGGTGACGAACAGCGCAGCGGGTCGCGAGCCCGGCTTGGGGATGACGCCGAATGGCCGGGTGCGCAGCGCCGTCCACAGCCCCGATTCCGCGAGCAGCGCCGTGACGGCGGCCGCATCGAGGGTCGCGGGCGCGCCGGGATGCGCGGCGAAGCGGACGTGGGCGTCGGGCCCGTCGTGCGCGCCGACGTCGATCGACAGCGAAAGGAATGCGCGCCGCTCGCCACGGTTGATTGCCGCGACGCGGCCCGCGGCCGGGGACGTGAAGCGCACGCCGGGGTGGCGCTTGTCCTCGAACAGCGGGGTGCCACGCAGCACCTCGTCGCCGGGCTGCACCAGCATCGCTGGCTTGAGCCCCGGATAGTCGGCGGCGACCAGCGCCACGCGCGGGCAGCGCGGCGCAATGGCGTCGACCTGCTGCACCGGCGCACCCGCCAGCGGCAGGTCGAGGCCGCGCCGCAGGCGATGCTCTCCGTTTGCCGTCGCTTCCGTCATGTCACCCGATGCTCGCAAGGAGGCCGTCACGGGAACACCCGCGGGCCGAATGGCGTTCAGTATAGGGTCAGAGGCGCGTGATCAGCCAGCCCGGGAACACCACCATCAGCATGGACGGCAGCAGGCACAGCAGGCCGGCGGCGACGGCCGCCCGGCGCTGGCCCCTGCCCGCGTCCGCCGCGGCCGGGCTCATGAACAGGTACTGGATCACGCGCAGGTAGAAATAGATGCCGAGGTAGCTGCCGACCAGGCCGAGCACCGCGTATGTCGTCCAGCCGGCGGCGATCACGTTCTTGAAGATCAGGAACTTGGCGACGAAGCCGGGGAACGGCGGGATGCCGGCGAGCGACAGCATCGCGATGCCGATCATCAGCGCGGCCCACGGGTCGCGATGGAACAGGCCCTTCAGCCGCTCGAGGTCGTCGCGTGCCCCGTCGTCGTCGCTGCGCGGCAGCGACGCGAACGCGAGCAGGTTCATCAGGCCGTAGGCGACGATGTAGAACGCCACCGCCTGGAAGCGGGTCGGGCCGTCGCCGAGGAACGCGAAGAACAGGTAGCCGGCGTGCGCGATCGACGAATAGGCGATCATCCGGCGGAAGCTCGTCTGCCGCATCGCGGCCAGGTTGCCCCAGACGATCGACACCAGCGGCAGGATGGCGATCAGGTCCGCGATCGGGCGGTCGACCGGCGCCTGGGCGAACAACCGCACGACGGCGAGCAACACGCCGGCCTTGACGATGGTCGCCATGTACGCGGTCACCGGCACCGACGCCGCCTCGTAGGCGTCAGGCGCCCAGGCGTGGAACGGGACCACGGCGGCCTTGAGGAAGAACGCGGCCAGGATCAGCACGACCCCGGCGGTCGCGGCGGGGGAACCGGACACCAGCGCCCCGGCGAATGCGGCCAGCGCCATCGAGCCGCTGCCGCCGTAGATCATCGACACGCCCATCAGGAACATCGCGCTGGCGGTGCCCGACAGCACCAGGTACTTGAGCGCGGCCTCGGCGCTTTGCGGCCGGCGCATGCCGACCACGACCAGCGTGTAGACGGGAATCGACATCAGCTCGAGCCCGAGGAACAGCGTCAGGAAGCTGTCAGCCGACAGCATCAGGCAAACGCCGTAGAGCGACGACAGCAGCAGCATGTAGAACCGGCTGCCGGGATCGTCGTCGCGCGCGATCAGCACCACCGGCAGCGCGAGGCCCAGCACGACGAGCTTGGCGGCCGCCGATGCCGGGCCGATCGAGAACTGGCCCGCGAACGGGGCGGCGGCGTAGCCGGATGCCGCCAGCACCGCGGCCGCGAGTGCGGCGGCGCCGGTGGCGATCAGCGCCAGCGCGAATCCGCGCCGCGGGCGCGTGGCGACGATGTCGGCCGATATCAGCAGCACGATGCCGGCGAGCAGCGCGTTCTCCGGCGCCATCGAGGCGAGCACGGCGTTCCAGTTCATCGCGCGCTCCCGGTATCCGCGGCCGGCCGACCCGGGTCCGGTGCCGCCGCAGCGCGTGTCGCCGCGCCGTCGGGGGCCCTGGCGGCGCCGCCGAGCGAGGCCACGGGGGCGCCCGTGCGCGGCGTCGACACGAGCTGCAGGTAGTGCCTGGACGCGAGTTCGGTCTTCTTCATCGGTTCGTCGGGGAACAGGCCCAGCCAGAACACCGCCGCGACCAGCGTCACGAGGATCGCGCGCTCGCGTCCGTCGAGGTCGGCGAACGGCTGGTGCGGCGCCTTCGCGGTCCCGAACAGGAAGCGCTGCGCGAACCACAGCATGTACAGCGCGCCGAGCACGACGCCCAGCACGGCGCTGCCGCTGACGAAGAGCGGGTACGTGTCGCCCGCGAGATGCTGCCGCCAGGCCGACGTGAACGCGCCCAGCAGCACCAGGAACTCGCCGGTGAAGCCGCTGGTCGTCGGCAGGCCGATCGACGCCAGGGTCAGGATGGCGAAGAACACCGAGTAGACCGGCAGGATCCGCGCGAGGCCCCCGTACGCAGCGAGATCGCGGGTGTGGCAGCGCTCGTAGATCATCCCGACCATCAGGAACAGCCCGGCGGCGACGAGCCCGTGGCTGACCATCTGGATGATCGCGCCCTGGACGCCGATCAGGTCGAGGCTGACCAGGCCCAGCATCACGTAGCCCAGGTGGCTGATCGACGAGTACGCGATGATCTTCTTGATGTCGGTCTGGACGAGCGCGAGGCAGGCGCCGTAGATGATGCTGACGACGCCCAGCGTACCGATGGCCGGCGCCCAGGCGAGCGTCGCGTCCGGGAACAGCGGGAAGCCGATCTTCATGAAGCCGTACGTGCCCATCTTCAGCAGCACGCCGGCAAGGATCACCGAGCCGGCGGTCGGTGCCTCGACGTGCGCGTCCGGCAGCCAGGTGTGCAGCGGCACCATCGGCACCTTGATCGCGAACGACAGGCCGAACGCCGCCAGCAGGATCATCTGCGTGTCCAGGGGGAGGCGCGCGCGGAAGAGGTCGGCGAACGCGAACGACGCCACGCCGGTCGTGTGCTGCAGCGACCACACGAGGTAGATCACCGCGGCCAGCATCAGGATGCTGCCGAACGCCGTGTACAGCACGAACTTCAGCGTCGCGTAGATCCGCCGCTCGCCGCCCCAGATGCCGATCAGCAGGAACATCGGGATCAGCATCGTTTCCCAGAACAGGTAGAACAGGAACAGGTCCTGCGCGACGAACGTCCCCAGCATCGCGAACTGGATCAGCAGCACCATCGCGTAGAACAGCGGGACGTCCTTGCGGATCGCGGTGAACGCGCCGGCGACGACCAGCGGCCCCAGGAACGCCGTCAGCAGCACCAGCAGCACGTTGTAGCCGTCGAGCGCGATCCGGTAGCCCACGCCCCAGTCGGCGATCCACGGCACGTCGGTCGCGAACTGCAGCGCCGGGTTCGTCGCGTCGAAGCGGGCGTACAGCCACGCCGTCAGCGCGAACTGGACCAGCATCACCGCGAGCGTCAGGCCGCGCACCGCGCGGTCGCGGCCCGCGCCGTCACCCGACATCGCCAGCAGGCACAGCCCCGCGATGCCGGCGAGCGGCAACAGCAGGACGACGTTCAGGACCGTCGACTCAGCCATGGCGCCAGCTCCACGCAAGCGCGCCGACCAGGCCAGCGAGCACCAGGAACGCGTACAGGTGCAGGTTGCCCGTCTGTACGCGGCCGAAGCCGCCGGCGGCGCGCCGCGCCATGCCCGCGAGACCGTGCAGCGTGCCGTCGATCAGCGCCCGGTCGGACACCTTGAGGAAGACGCGGTCGGAAATCCAGAGCAGCGGCCGGGAGATGATTCGGTCGTAGAGCTCGTCGACGAAATACTTGCCGGCGAGCACGCGGCGGATGCCGGCGAAGCGGTCGGCGATGCGCGCGCCGCGCGCCCCGTCGCCGCCAAAGCAGTACGCGGCGAACGCGAGGCCGGCGAGGCCGATCGCCACGGCGACGGCGACCAGCGGCGTCTCGTAGTGGTGCAGCGCCGGCACGACGGGGGGCAGCGGCAGCATCGGCTCGAGGAAGTGCGGGATCGCGATGAAGCCGCCGACCGCCGACAGCGCGGCCAGCAGCACCAGCACGCCGGTCATCGACCACGGCGATTCGTGGACGTGGTGCGCGACCTCGGCGTCGACGCGGGAGCGGCCGAGGAACGCGAGCCACAGCAGCCGGAACATGTAGAACGAGGTCATCAGCGCGGTGGCCGATCCGGTGAGCCACAGCAGCGTCGAGCCGCCGCGCTCGCTGGCGAAGGCGAACCAGAGGATCTCGTCCTTGGAGAAGAACCCGGCCAGCGGCGGCAGCCCGGCGATCGCCGCGGTGGCAATGGCGAAGGTGACGAAGGTCACCGGGATCTTCCTCGCCAGGCCGCCCATCTTCCGCAGGTCCTGCTCGCCCGACAGCGCGTGGATGACGCTGCCGGCGCCGAGGAACAGGCAGGCCTTGAAGAACGCGTGCGTCGTCAGGTGGAACACGGCGACGCCGTAGGCGCCGACGCCGAGGGCGACGAACATGAAGCCGAGCTGCGAGATGGTGGAGTAAGCGAGCACCTTCTTGATGTCGTTCTGCGCGACCGCGATGGTCGCGGCGAAGAACGCCGTCGCGGCGCCGATCGCGGCCACCAGCGCCGAGGCCTCCGGTGCGTGCAGGTAGATGCCCGACAGCCGCGCGACCAGGTAGACGCCGGCGGTCACCATCGTCGCCGCGTGGATGAGGGCGGAGACCGGGGTCGGGCCCGCCATGGCGTCGGGCAGCCAGACGTACAGGGGGATCTGCGCCGACTTGCCGGTCGCGCCGATGAACAGCAGGACGCCGACCAGGCTGGCCGAGACGGCGGGCAGCACCGGCGCCATGAACGCCGCGTTGATCGCGTCCATGTCGAGCGTGCCCAGCGTCGACCACAGGACGAACATACCCAGCAGGAAGCCGGCGTCGCCGATCCGGTTGACGATGAACGCCTTCTTGCCGGCCTTCGCGTTGGCCTCGTCGTCGAACCAGAAGCCGATCAGCAGGTAGGACGCGAGCCCGACGCCCTCCCAGCCGACGAACAGCACGAACAGCGACCGGCCCAGCACCAGCAGCAGCATGAAGAAGAGGAACAGGTTGAGGTAGGCGAAGAAGCGCGCGTAGCTCTTGTCCGCGTGCATGTAACCCATCGAGTAGACGTGGATCGCGGTGCCGACGCCGGTGACGATCAGCGCCATCACCATCGTCAGCCGGTCGAACCAGAACGCGACGGCGAACGTGTCCTTGCCGATCGCCGCCCAGGTCCACGCGGTCTCGACGATCGGCGCGTAGCCGCCGGCGGCGAGATCGAGCGCGGCCTTGACGGTCAGCGCGAACGCGGCGAGCGGCAGGCCGCAGCCGACGACCGACACGAACCGCCGGCCGAGCCGGTTGCCGAGGAGGCCGTTGACGAGGAATCCCGCGAGCGGGAGCAGGGCGACGAGGAGGAGGGTGTGTTTCACCGACTATCCCTTGAGGTCGGTGTAGGCGTCGATGTCGAGCGTGTGCTTGCGGCGGACCAGCAGCAGCACGATCGGGATGGCGACGGCGATCTCGGCCGTGGCCACGACGAAGATCAGGAACACCAGCACCGCGCCGACGGCCGAGCCCATCTGGTGCGCGTAGGTGACCAGGCTCAGGTTGGCGCCATTGAGCATCAGCTCCATGCACATCAGCATGACCAGCACGTTGCGGCGGATGACGACCCCGGCCAGCCCCAGCGCGAACAGCGCGATCGCAAGCGACTGGAGCAGATGGACCTTATCCACGCTCCCTCCGGTTGATGTCGATGATCGCGATCGCGGCGACGACGGCCGCGACCAGCAGCACCGAGGTCAGCTCGAAGTGCAGCCAGTATTCGCTGAGGAAGGCTGCGGCGAACTGCGCGAGCCCGAACGGCGCGCCGGCGACGGCACCGGGCACCGCGGCCGGCGTCTGCCACAGCGCCCAGCCGAACACGGCGAACAGCGCGACGCAGGCGAGGACGCCGGGGATCAGCAGGGCCGAGAAGCGGCGCGCGAGCGCCGGGTCGCGCGGGTCCAGCAGCATGATCACGTAGACCATGAAGACCATGACCGCGCCGACGTAGATCAGCACCTGGAACGCGGCGATGAAGTGGACTCCGAGCAGGCCGTAGACCCCGCCGAGGAAGACCATCGTCGAGATCAGCGCCATCGCCACCCGCATCGGCTGGCGCAGCACCAGCATCAGCACCGCGCCGGCGAGCGCGCAGCCGGCGAACAGGTACAGCAGCAGCGTCTCGAGGTTGGCGAGCAGGGATTCGATCATCGCTTCGCTCCGGCAGCGGCGGGCGCGGGCGCCTTGACGGGATAGACCTTGGCCGGGTCGGCGGCGGGCTGCCAGCCGAGGAGTTCCTCGCGGCCCAGCCACATCGCGCCGCGGTCGGCCGACGGCAGCGCCGGCACTTCCTTGGCCATCCGGATCGCGTCCTCGGGGCAGGCCTCGACGCACATCCCGCAGAAGATGCAGCGCGAATAGTCGATCTCGAAACGGATGGGGTACTTCGGATGCTTCGGGTCGTCCGGGTCGAAACCGGCCTCGATCTCGATCACCTTGGCGGGGCACACGGTCGCGCACATGTTGCAGGCGATGCACTGCGGGCTGCCGTCCGGGCGCTGCGTCAGCACGTGCTTGCCCCGGTTGTTCCGCGCGTAGTCGAAGCGCGTCTCCTCGGGGTAGTACGTCGTCAGCGCGCCCTTGCGCCCCGTCATCCACTTGATCATGTTGCGCGTGAACACGCCACCGGTGATGGCGAGCCCGCGAACGATCTCGAAGATGTACGCGCGCTCCCACCACGACATCGTCGGGCGGTTCCAGTAGTCGCGGCGGGGGCGCACCCGACTCACAGGCCGCCTCCGCGGATCCAGACGATGACGGCGGTGACGATCAGGTTGCCGAGCGCCAGCGGGAACATGAACTTCCACGCGAACTTGAGCACCTGGTCGTAGCGGAACCGCGGCAGCGACCAGCGAATCAGGATCTGGAAGCTGCAGACGATGAACACCTTGGCGAGGAACACGACCAGCTGAGTGACGACGACGGCGCCGTGCGACAGCGGTATCTCGCGCCCGCCCGGCAGCACGAAGCCGGCGTCGGTGAGGAACGGCAGGTTGTAGCCGCCGAGGAACAGCGTCGTGAACAGCGCGCCGATGATCGCGATCTCGATGAACTCGGCGAACATGAAGAGGCCCATCTTCATCGCGCTGTACTCGGTGTAGTAGCCGGCGATGAGCTCGGACTCGGCCTCGGGCAGGTCGAAAGGGATCCGCTTGTTCTCGGCTACCGCGGCGGTGAGGAACAGGATCGCGGCGAACGGCTGGTGGACCACGCCCCAGGCCGGCAGGAAACCGAGGAGGACCCCCGACTGCTGCCGCACGATGGCGGTCAGGTCGAGCGTGCCGTAGATCAGGATCAGGCCCAGCACCGTCAGGCCCAGGATCAGCTCGTAGGAGATCATCTGCGAGCCCGCGCGCAGCGCGCCGAGCAGCGAGAACTTGTTGGCCGACGACCAGCCGGCCAGCATCGCGCCGATGATCGTCATGCCGCCGAACGCGAACACGATCAGCAGGCCCGCGTCGAGGCGGGCGATCTGCATCGGGTAGCTGCGCCCGTCGAACCATGCGGCCAGCGACGGGAAGAGCCGGCCCGGATCGAGGATGCCGCCGAACGGGATCACCGCGAACACCAGCAGCACCGGCGTGAACACGACCCACGGCGCCACGGCGTAGGCGTACCAGTCGTAGGACTTCGGCTTGAAGTCCTCCTTCAGCAGCATCTTGAGGCCGTCGGCCATGCCGTGGAACAGGCCCCACCAGACGAGCTTGATCTGCGTGAAGGGGATGCGCACGTAGGCGCGGTTCGCGCCGATGCGGTCGGCCATCACCGCCGCCTGCTTGCGCTCGACCCAGGTGAGGATGGTGCCGAAGCCCATCAGCACGGCGATCGCGTAGCCGATGAAGACCGCGTAGACGACGAGGTCCTGGGTCATGCGACGGCCTCCGTCTGCACGGCCAGCGCGGCGAACAAGGCCGCCGCGTCGAGCGCGTGCTCAGGCCGCGCGAAGCAGGGCTCGAACGCGCTGATCGTGCCCTCGAAGTTGGTGTAGTGGCCGGCACGCTCGGTCTGGATCGACAGCGGCAGGAAGACGTCGGCGTGGCCGTTCTCGGGCGCGAGCCAGGCGTTGAGGAACACGATCTTCGCTCCGGCGGGGATCGCGCCGAAGTCGGCGCCTTCGCCCCAGACGAGGACGAGGTCGGCGTCGGCCGGGACTACCGCTGGCGCGGCGCCGAACAGCGCACGGGCGCCGGCGGTGTTCGGGTTCTTGTCCGCGCGGATCAGCAGGGCGTCGGCGACGATCTCGCCCGGCTCCGGCCGGCAGTCGGTCTTGACCAGCGCCGTGACGCGGCCCGCGAGCGCCGCCTTGAACGCGGCCAGCTCCTCGTTGCTGCCCCAGCTCGACACCAGCGCGACTGGCTTGCGCGCGGCTGCGATCAGGCGCCGCGCGTTCTCGATCGCCTCGGCCGCGGTCGCGGGCCGGCCCTTGAGCAACGGGCGCTCGGCGCGCGCGCGGCCGAACGTCTGCGCGAGGTCGCGGCCCTTGTTGCAGATCCACGGGCCGTTCACCGCGGCATTCTCCAGCGGCGTGACGCGGTCGATCGACGCGTTGGCCTTCGCGTCGAGGCGGTGGAGCTTCCACTCGGCGCGGCGGTGCCAGAGCTGCACGGTGCAGCCGCGTTCGCAGCCCGGGCACACCGACGCCGTCGGCTTCAGGTACCAGACCCGGGCCTTGTACTGGAACGACTTCGACAGCAGCGCGCCGACCGGGCAGAGGTCGACGACGTTGTCGGAGTACGCGTCGCGCCCGAAAGCGCCGTCGCCCGAGGGCCGGATCAGCGAATGATCGCCGCGCGACTCGATGCCGAGTCCGTTCGACCGCGACACCTCGCGGGTGAAGCGCACGCAGCGCGAGCACATGATGCAGCGCTCGTTGTCGAGCGTGATCCGCTCGGACAGCGGGTAGAACTTGGTCGCCGTCACCTTCGGGTCGCGCGACGCCGACGGCGCGCCGTTGTACGCGTAGTGGTGATCCTGCAGCATGCACTCGCCGGCCTTGTCGCAGACGCCGCAGTCCACCGGGTGGTTGAGCGTGATCAGCTCCATCGTCTGCCTGCGCCGCGCGCGCACCGGCTCGGAGTCGGTGTTGACCCGCATGCCCGGGGTGACCGGCATGTTGCAGGCGATCTCCATCCAGCCGCCGCCCTTCGGGTCCTCGACCTCGACGACGCAGATGCGGCAGTTGCCGGCGATCGACAGCGACGGATGCCAGCAGAAGTACGGGATGAAGATGCCGTGCGCCCGCGCCGCCTCCAGCACGGTCTGGCCGTCCTCGGCCATGATCGCCCGGCCGTTGATGAAGATCTCAGGCATGGCCGACCTCGAGCACGCCGTCGCACTTCGACCGCTTGTGCTCGATCCAGTACTCGAACTCGTCGCGGAACTTGTCGATGATGCCGATGGTCGCGTAGCCGGCGGCGTCGCCCATGCCGCAGATCGTCGTCCCGTCGTTGGCGCGCGAGATGGCGACCAGGCGGTCGATGTCCTCGGGGCGTCCTTCGCCGGCGACGATGCGGTCGATGATCCGGTGCATCCAGCCCATCCCCTCGCGGCAGGGCGTGCACTGGCCGCAGGATTCGTGGTGGTAGAAGCGCAGCGCGACCTGCAGCAGCCGCACCATGCAGGTGCCTTCGCCGATCACGATCATCCCGCCCGAACCAAGCGAGGAGCCGGCGCCGGCGAACGACGCGTGGTCGTAGGTGAGCGGGGCGAGCTCGGGTCCGGTGAGCACCTTGGTCGAGATGCCGCCGGGAACGATGCACTTGACTGCGCGGCCGCCGGGGACGCCGCCGCAGTCCTCGTAGATGAACTTCGCCAGCGGGTAGCCGTACTCCACCTCGTACACGCCGGGGCGGACGAGGTGACCGGAGATCGACACCAGCTGCGTGCCCGGGCTCTTGGCCGTGCCGACCTTGCGGAACGCCTCGGCGCCGTGCGCGATGATGCCGGTGACGTTGGACAGCGTCTCGACGTTGTTGATGACGGTCGGGCGCTGGTACAGCCCGCGGACGGTGAGCCGCGGCGGGCGGTTGCGCGGGTACGGCTTGCGGCCCTCGATCGACGTGATCAGCCCCGAGGCCTCGCCGCAGACGTACGAGCCCGCGCCGCGGTAGATGACGAGGTCGCAGGCGAAGTCTTCGCCCAGGATGCGCTCGCCCAGCAGGCCGGCGGCGTAGGCTTCCTCGATCGCCGCGTCCAGCCGCCGGTACGGCAGGTCGAACTCGCCGCGGATGTAGACGAACGCGTTGCGGACCTGCAGCGCGAACGAGGCGATCAACATCGACTCGATCAGCAGGTGCGGCGCGTGCTCGAGGATCCAGCGGTCCTTGAAGGTGCCGGGCTCGCCCTCGTCGGCGTTGGCGCACAGGTAGTGCGGCTGGCCGTCGTCGAGCTTCACCACCGCCCATTTGCGGCCGACCGGGAACGCGGCGCCGCCGTGGCCCAGCAGGCCGGACGCGGTCACTTCCTTGGTCACCTCGGTCGGCGTCATCGACGTCAGCACCCGGCGCAGCGTCTCGTAGCCGCCGCGCGCCCGGTAGTCGGCCAGCGTGTGCGACGTGGCCGTGACCGGGAAGTTCATGATGAGCTGGGTGCCGGGCATGTCAGTCCAGCCCCTCGATCAGCGCGTCGAGCCGATCGGTGCTCATGTTCTCGTGGTACGCGTCGTTGACCATGACGACCGGCGCGGTGCCGCAGGACCCCAGGCACTCGACCACCGTCAGCGTGAAGCGGCCGTCCGGCGTCGTGCCGCCGGGGGCGACACCCAGTCGCTTCGACAGGTGGTCGACGACGCGCTCGGCGCCGCGCATCGAGCAGGTGACGTTGCGGCAGGCCTGCAGGTGCCAGCGCCCGATCGGGCGACGGCGCAGCTGCGTGTAGTACGACAGCACCTCCTCGACCTGGATCCGGGCGACGCCGAGGTACGCGATCAGCTCCTCGATGTCGCTGTCGGCGACGTACCCGCGGTCCTCCTGGATCCGGCGCAGGCAGGGCAGCACCAGCGACGACTCGAAGCCCGCCGGGTAGCGCTTCTTCCACTGCTCGAATTCGGGGATCAGGTGCTTCATCGATCGGTCATCGCTCATTGCGCACGATCGCTCATCTGTCACACTCGCCGCCGATCATGTTGATCGACCCGAACGTGGGAATGATGTCGGCGAGCTGATAGCCGTCGAGCAGGCGGTGCACGCCGCCCATGTGCACGAAGCTGGGCGCGCGCACGTGCACCTTGTACGGGATGCCGGTGCCGGTGCTGACGGCGTAGAAACCGAGCTCCCCGTTGGCGCCCTCGTGCGCGGTGTAGGCGTCGCCGGCGGGAACCACCGGCCCGTCCATCACCAGCTTGAAGTGATTGATCAGCGACTCGATCTCCCCGTACACCAGCGCCTTGTCGGGGAAGGTGCAGCGGCGGTCGTCGACGTTGACCGGCCCCGCCGGCAGCATCGCGACGATCTGGCGGATCATGTCGATCGACTCGTCCATCTCGCGCATGCGGACGTAGTAGCGGTCGTAGTTGTCGCCTTTGATGCCGACCGGCACGTCGAAGTCGAGCTCGGCGTAGGCGAGGTACGGCGCGTCCTTGCGCAGATCGCGCGGGGCGCCGGTCGAGCGCAGGATCGGGCCGGTGTAGCCCCAGTCGATGGCGTCGGCCTGCGACATCACGCCGACGTCGCGCATGCGGTCGATGAAGATGCGGTTGCGGTCGACGAGCCCGTGCACGCGGTCGACGAAGGTGTCGAACTGGCCGAGGATCACCGCCAGCCGGTCGAGCCAGCCGTCGGGCAGGTCGCGGGCAAGGCCGCCGATGCGCCCGAACGAGTAGGTGACGCGCGCGCCGGTGAGGTCGGCGAGATGCTCGTAGATGTAGTCGCGGATCGTGACCAGGTACAGGAACGCGGTCATCGCGCCCAGCTCCATCAGCGAGGCGGCGATGCAGGTCAGGTGGTCGGCGACGCGCGAGTATTCCGACAGCAGCGTGCGCAGGTAGCGGCAGCGCGGCGTGATCTCGATGCCCATCATCCGCTCGACCGCGTCGCACCAGGCGAAGTCGTTGATCAGCGCCGAGCAGTAGTTGAGGCGGTCGACGTAGGGAATCAGGTTGTGCCAGGTGTGGTCCTCGCACTCCTTTTCGAAGCCGCGGTGCAGGTAGCCGCAGTGGACGTCGGTCCGCACGACCTTCTCGCCGTCGAGCTCGGCGACGATCTGGATGGTGCCGTGCGTCGCCGGGTGCGACGGGCCGATGTTGACGATCACCGTGTCCTCGCGCGACGACGACGTGAACGCCGGGCGGATCGGGTTCGGCAGGCCCTCGGCCGACGGCGCCGGCGCGTCGCGCGACGCGCGGTACGGCACCAGCGGCTGCTCGCGGTCCTTCGGGTAGTCCTTGCGCAGCGGGTGGCCGACGAAGCCCTCGTACAGCAGGATCGGCCGCAGGTCGTCGTTGCCGCGGAAGCCGATGCCGTACATCTCGTGGCACTCGCGCTCCATCAGCCCCGCCGAGCCGTAGAGCCGGCAGAACGAGTCGACGGCCGGGTCGTCGGCGCCGACGCGCGTCTTCAGCCGCACGCGCAGGTGCTGCGTCGTCGACCAGAAGTGCCAGACGACCTCGAAGCGCGGGGCCTGGCCGAGCCAGTCGACCGCGGTCACGTCGAGCAGCAGGTCGAAGCCGAGCTCGCCCTTGAGCGCCTGCGCGGCTGCCAGCACCGATTCCGGCGGCAGCGCCAGCGACAGCACGCCGTCCACCGCGGGCAGTGCGCCGGCAGGCGTCGCCCCGTGCGCCGCCAGGCGCACCGCGATCCGGTCCTGGAGGCTGTCGGCCACGTCAGAAGTCACGCGTGATGATCGGGTGCCGGTCGCGGGCGATCCGGTCCTGCAGCTGCATGATCGCGTCGATCACGGTCTCCGGCCGCGGCGGGCAGCCGGGCACGTAGACGTCGACGGGCAGGATGCGGTCGATCCCGGCGACGGCCGCGTAGTTCTGGTAGAAGCCGCCGCTGGTGGCGCAGGCGCCGAAGGCCATCACCCACTTCGGTTCGCACATCTGCTCGTAGACCTTGAGCAGCACCGGCGCCTGCTTGTGATTGATCGTGCCGACGACCATCAGCAGGTCCGCCTGGCGCGGCGAGAAGCGCGGCAGCGCGGCGCCGAAGCGGTCGGTGTCGTAGGGCGTGGAGCTCACCGCCATGAACTCCATGGCGCAGCACGCGGTGACGAACGGGTACGGGAACAGCGAGAACTTTCGCGCCCAGCCGACGAGCTCGTCCTTCTTGGTCGTCAGGTACTCGAACGCCGCCGACTTGGACCCGCCGGCGGGAACGATGGGAATCGTTCTGGCTGCCGCGGTCATTCCGCCACGCCTTCGATCAGCTTCATCTTGTAGACGTAGAGCATGATCAGCACCAGCAGGAAGACGAACAGCCCGAAGGTCGCGAGCATGAATCCGTTCAGCGGCTGTGCGCCCAGCGCCCAGATGAACAGGAACACGGTCTCGAGGTCGAACAGGATGAAGACGATCGCGACCGCGTAGTACTTGATCGGGACCGCCTTGACGTTGCGCCGGTCCACCGGCGTCGCGCCGCACTCGAACGGCTCGAGCTTGGCGGCGGTCATCGCCGGCTTCGGCCCCAGGACGGCGTTGAGCACCAGCATCGTCGCGACGAAGCCGAGGATCGCCATCATGTACAGGAGGAATACGACGTAGGGGCTCATGGCGCGGGTGGGAACGCTCGCTCGGCGGAGGGGATTGCGTGGCGCGTGCCGGGATGCAGCGGCGACGTTTCTCGGGAGGGGCGACGGTCCTCGGTGGGGGGGGCGGTCGCCGGCGCGCACTTCTTCGCCGCGCCGGGGAGGTAGCCCTCTCTTGTGTCCGCACATCCTTCCGCATCGGGCCCCGGGACCCTTTGACGCACGTCAACGTTGGTGCCGTTGGCCGGCAACTTCGCGCGCGACTCGCGGCCGCGCGCCGGCACGCCCCCGCGGGCCGACGTCGCGGCAGGGGGGCGGCAGAGGGGGCGGCAGGGAATTGCCGCGGCGGGCGCTACGAGTACGTCGGGTAGCGCGGGTCGTACATGTGGCCCTGGACGAAGTCGAGCAGGTCTGCAGGACGCTCGACCCTGGCCAGGCCCTCCGCGAACGCCACTTCCGCCACGGCCACGCCGATGTGCGCGGAAACCCTGCGGACATCCGCGAGCGGAGGATAGAGGCTGCCCTGCGCGAGGTCGGCCTCGGTCACCGTCGACGCCAGCGTGCGCGCCGCCGCCATGAACATCGCGTCGGTGACGCGGGTGGCGCGAACGGCGATGGCGCCCAGGCCCACGCCGGGGAAGATGTACGAATTGTTGCCCTGCCGCGTGACGTAGCGCCTGCCCTTGAAGGTGAACGGGTCGAACGGGCTGCCGGACGCATACAGCGCGCGGCCCTCGCTCCACTCGTAGGCCTCGGTCGGCAGGCACTCGGTCTTCGACGTCGGGTTCGACAGCGCGAAGATGATCGGCCGCTCGTTGTTCGCCGCCATCGTCCGGACGACCTCCTCGGTGAAGGTCTTCGCCGTCGCGGAGACGCCGATGATGGCCGTGGGCTTGAGCGCCCTGACCGCCGAGGGAAAGTCGGCGACCGGCGGGTGGTCGTGCGCGTACGGAATCTTGTGCTCGGCCAGCCCGGCGCGGCTCTTCACGACCAGCCCCTTCGAGTCGACCAGCCAGCAGCGCCGGCGCGCCTCGGCCTCGGGCAGGCCGTCGGCGACCATCGCGGCGACGAGCAGGTCCGAGATGCCGGTCGCGGCTTCGCCGGCGCCCAGGCAGAGGAAGGTCTGCGCCGACATCGGCTTGCCGGTGACGCGCAGCGACGAGAAGATGCCGGCGACGGCGACCGACGCCGTGCCCTGGATGTCGTCGTTGAACGTGCAGATCCGGTCGCGGTACTTGGCCAGCAGCCGGAATGCGTTGTGGTTGGCGAAGTCCTCGAACTGGACGATCACGCCGGGAAAGACCTCCTGCGTGGCCTCGATGAACTCGTCGACGAGCTCGTCGTACGCCGCCCCGGTGAGCCGCGGACGCGGCAGGCCCAGGTACAGCGGGTCCTGCTGCAGCGTCGTGTTGTTGGTGCCGACGTCCAGCATCACCGGCAGGCACGCCGCCGGGTCGATGCCGGCGCAGGCCGAGTACAGCGACAGCTTGCCGATGGGGATGCCCATGCCGTTGGCGCCGAGGTCGCCCAGCCCGAGGATCCGCTCGCCGTCGGTGACGACGATCATCTTGACGTCGCGCTGCGGCCAGTTGCGCAGCACCTGCGCCACCTTGCCGCTATCTTCCGCGGTGACGAAGATGCCGCGCGGACGCCGGAAGATGTGGCCGAATTCCTGGCAGGCGAGCCCGACCGTCGGCGTGTAGATGATCGGCATCATCTCGTCCGGGTTCTCGGTCACGACCCGGTAGAACAGCGCCTCGTTCCGGTCCTGCAGCGCCTCGAGCATGATGTACTTGTCGAGCGGGCTCGTCAGGCGGCGGAAGTTCTCGAGGATCCGCGTGACCTGCCCCTCCTGCGTCAGGACGCGCGGCGGCAGCAGGCCGTGCAGCCCCAGCGCGTCGCGCTCGCGGGCGCTGAACGCCGTGCCCTTGTTCAGCGTGGGCTCGCGCAGCAGCGTGACGCCGCGCGGGAACCACGCGGGGATCGGCTTGTCCGGCTGCGGGCGGGCGGGGTTGTTGGTCGGCATGCGGTGTTTCCTCCTGTGTTGGCGATCCTGCCCGCCATCGGCGCGGCAGTCCGGCGGCGGCTTCAGATGCTCTCCGGCACCATCTTGATCGCGCCGCAGGGACACTCGGACACGCAGATGCCGCAACCCTTGCAATAGTCGTAGTCGAACGCGTAGCGATGCCCCGGCCCGAGCTTCTTCACCGCGTTGTCCGGGCAGACGCCGTAGCAGTTGTCGCACTCGAAGCAGTTGCCGCAGGACAGGCAGCGGCGCGCCTCGAACAGCGCGTTGGTCTCGTCGAGTCCGCCCTGCACCTCGTCGAAGGTCGACGTCCGGCGCGCGAGGTCGAGCAGCGGCCGCACGGTCTTCGGCGCGTCGGCGTAGTACCAGGGATTGAGCCGGTCGAACGACGCCGCCTCGTGCTTCTCGGGCGCCGTGTAGGTCGCGCCGGAGAGCCAGGCGTCGATGTGCCGGGCTGCCTTCTTGCCGTGGCCGACCGCGACCGTCACCGTGCGCTCCGACGGCACCATGTCGCCGCCGGCGAAGATGCCGGGGTGCCCCGTCATCATGTTCGGCCCGACCTTGACGACGCCGTCGGCGATCTCGAGCCCGGGCACGCCGTCGAGCAGCGACAGGTCGACGTCCTGCCCCAGCGCCAGCACCAGCGAATCGGCCTCGAGGGTCTCGAACTCGCCGGTCGGCTGCGGGAAACCCTTGGCGTCGAGCGCCATCTTCTCGACGGTGATCGTGCCTTCGTCGCCCATCCGCTTGATCGTCGACAGCCACTTGACGAGCACGCCTTCCTGCAGCGCCTCCTCGAGCTCCGACTCGTGCGCGGGCATCTTCTCGCGCGTGCGGCGATAGACGATGATCGCCTCGCTCGCGCCGAGGCGCTTGGCGGTGCGGGCAACGTCGAACGCGGTGTTGCCGCCGCCGTAGACCACGACGCGGCGGCCCAGCATCGGCTTCTCGCCGGTCTCCATGTCGCGCAGCAGCGAAACGGCGTCGAGCATCCGCGCGGCCTCGCCGGCCGGGATGTACGCGCGCTTGGCGATGTGCGCGCCGACGGCGAGGAACGCCGCGTCGTAGCCGCCGGCGGCCATGTCGGCGCGGATGTCGGCGACCTTGCGGTTGAGCTCCAGCTTGACCCCCATGTCGAGGATCCGCTGGACCTCGGCGTCGAGCACGTCGCGCGGCAGCCGGTACTTGGGGATGCCGAAGCGCATCATGCCGCCGGCGACCGGGCCGGCCTCGACGATCGTCACCGCGTGGCCCAGCCGGCGCAGGTGGTAGGCGGCGGAGATGCCCGACGGGCCGGCGCCGACGACGAGCACGCGCTTGCCCGATTCGGCGGGAGGCGCGGGGAACTTCCAGCCACGGCGCAGGGCCTCGTCGCCCAGGAACCGCTCGACGGCGTTGATGCCGACCGCCTCGTCGAGCTGGCCGCGATTGCACGCCCCTTCGCAGGGGTGGTAGCAGACGCGGCCCATGATCGCCGGCAGCGGGTTGTTCTCGGTCAGCGAGCGCCATGCGGCTTCGTAGTCGCCGCCTTCGGCGTGGTACAGCCAGGCCTGGACGTTCTCGCCCGCGGGGCAGGCGTGGTTGCACGGAGGCAGGCGGTCGACGTAGACCGGGCGCAGCGTGCGCCAGCTGCCGGTCTTGTTGGCCAGCGAGCTGCCGACATCGAGGGTGATTGCGAACGGCTTGTCCATCGTTTCCGTGCCTCCTTGGGCGGGCACCGTGCGCGTCGCCGGGGCGTTTCGCCCCCGCGCGCCGCGCCGGCGCCGTCTGGGATCGTCAGGCGGGCGCGCCTTCCCGATTGGGCGCCTGATCGGGCGCCGGGTCGGGCGCATCGACGAGCCCGAACTCGAGAATGTTGCGGTCGGCGGCCGCCTGGATCAGCGCCAGCCGGGCTTCGTCGGGCTTGGCGCCGAACAGGTGGGCGAACCGCTTCTGCAGCCGCAGGTACTCGGTGACGGGCACGGGGCGGCGGATCTTCGTCGCCTCGGTGACCCGGCCGTTCACCGCCTCGAACAGCGGGTACAGGCCGCTCTCGACGGCCAGCCGCGCGACCTTGATGGTGTCGGCCGGGGCGCTGCCCCAGCCCAGCGGGCAGGGCACATGGATGTGGACGTAGCGCGCGCCGCGGAACTCCATCGCCCGCGTGATCTTGGCCTCGAGGTCGTGCAGGTCGGCCACGCTGGCGGTCGCGACGTAGGGGATGCCGTGCGCCATCGCGATGCGGGGCACGTTCTTGCCGGTGCCGAACGGGTTCCCCGGCTCGCTGCCCACCGCCGGGGTGGTCGCGGTGCGCGCCGCCCCCGGCGTCGCGCTCGAGCGCTGGATCCCGGTGTTCATGTACGCCTCGTTGTCGTAGCAGATGTACAGCACGTCGTCGTTGCGCTCGAACATCCCCGACAGGCAGCCGAAGCCGATGTCGGTGGTGCCGCCGTCGCCGCCCTGCGCGACGACGCGGACGTCGGTGCGGCCCTGCACGTGCATCGCGGCGGCGACGCCGGACGCCACGGCCGCGGCGTTGCCGAACAGCGAGTGGATCCACGGGATCTGCCACGAAGTCTCGGGATACGGCGTCGAGAACACCTCGAGGCAGCCGGTCGCGTTGACGGCGATCAGCTGGTTGTTGGTCGCGCGCATCGCCGTGTCGATGGCGTAGCGCGCCCCCAGCGCCTCGCCGCAGCCCTGGCAGGCGCGGTGGCCTGAGTTGAGGGAATTCGTCCGCGCCCGGTCGGCCTGGACGCTGCGCTCGTGCGGCGCGAGCAGCCGGTTGCCGACCGTGAACGTCCCGGTCTGGTAGAACTTGACAGTGGTGCGTTCCATCCGTGGTCCCCTTGCGTGCCTGTGGGTCAGCCGATCCGCGAGCTGACCGAGCCGATGCGTTTCAGGATCGATTCCGCGGTCGGGCCGGTCCGCCGGGCCTCGGCCTCGCGCTCGAGCTCGTTCGCGACGACCTCGGCGTTGAGATCGAGGAAGGTCACCTGCTCGAGCTCGTCGTTGCCCGCGTCCACGAACAGCTGCCGCAGCGACGTGCGGGTGATGGCGCGGCCGCCGAGGCCCGCGATTACCGTATAGCCCTTGAGCTGGATCCCCGACAGGCTCTTGCGCACGCCGTCGGAGACGATGCCGCCCAGGCCCACGGCGAGGCACTTCTCGAGCACGACGACCCGCTTGGCGTGCTGCAGCGCCTCGCGCAGCGCCGTCAGCGGGAACGGCCGGAACGAGCCGATGCCCACCGACCCGATCGCGACGCCGTCGGCGCGCATTTCGTCGATGACCTCCTGCACGGTGCCGTTGACCGAGCCCAGCGCGACGACGATGGTCTCGGCGCCTTCGGTGCGGTACGGCCGGATCAGCCCGCCCGACTTGCGGCCGAACTGCGCCTCGAACTGCGCGGCGAGCTGCGGGATCAGCGTCAGCGCCTTCAGCTGCTTGTGATGCGCGAGGTAGCGGACCTCGGTGAACGCCTCCGGCCCGACCATCGCGCCGATGGTCACCGGCTCCGCGGGATCGAGCACCTGCCGCGGCTCGAACGGCGGCAGGTACGCGTCGACCTGCGCCTGCGTCGGCATGTCGACGCGCTCCACCGCGTGGGTGAGGATGAACCCGTCCATGCACACCATCACCGGGCACGACAGCTCCTCGGCCAGGCGGAAGGCCTGGATGTGCAGGTCGAGCGCCTCCTGGTTGGTCTCGGCGAACAGCTGGATCCAGCCGGCGTCGCGCATCGACATCGAGTCCGAGTGGTCGTTCCAGATGTTGATCGGCGCCCCGATGGCGCGGTTGCCGATGGTCATGACGATGGGCAGGCCCAGACCGGAGGCGTTGTAGACCGCCTCGGCCATGAACAGCAGGCCCTGGCTCGACGTCGCGGTGTAGGTCCGGGCGCCGGCCGCCGACGAGCCGATCGCCACCGACAGCGCGGCGAATTCGCTCTCGACGTTGATGAACGCGCAGCCGGGCAGCTCGCCGGCCTTCACCAGCTCGCCCAGCCCCTCGACGATGTGCGTCTGCGGGGTGATCGGGTACGCGCAGATCACCTGCGGGCGACAGAGCGCGATGCCTTCGGCGACCGCGGCGGAACCTTCGATCTGCTTAAGCATGGAGCGCCTCCTTCGCCTTCGTCGCCAGCGCGTAGGCCTCGGCGGCGGCGGCGACGTTCGGTTCGGCCACGTTCGGCGGGAACTTGGCGCGGATCGCCGCGACCACCGAATCCAGCCGGATCTCTCCGCTGATCGCGGCGAAGCCGGCGAGCAGCGGGACGTTGGGCACCGGACGGCGGACGTGCTTGATCGCGATCTCCGTCGCCGGCAGCGTCGCCAGCCGCGTCGCCCGGAAGCCCCTGGCGAACTCGCCGAGGCCGAGGTCGTCGAACCCGCGCGCCGAATTGATGATGATGTAGCCGTCGCGCCCCAGCCCGCTGAACAGGTCGACCGACTGCAGCAGCGTCGGGTCCTGGATGATCAGCGCGTCGGGGTTCATCACCGGCTCGCGCAGGCGTATCTCGCGGTCGTCGATCCGGCAGAACGCCATCACCGGCGCGCCCATGCGCTCGGAGCCGAAGCTCGGGAACGCCTGCGCGAAGCGGCCCTCGTAGAACGCGGCGACGGCGAGCAGCTCGGCGCCGGACACGACGCCCTGGCCCCCGCGGCCGTGAATGCGAACCTGGAACATCGAATCCTCCGGAATGCGTGGCGACCGCCCGTGGCGGACGGCGCCGGATGCTGATACTCCGCGAGTCGCGCCGGACCCCATTGACGCAGGTCAAGGGACGCGCACGACGCGGCCCGGCGCCCCCTCCCGGTTCGGCCCGCTCTTGCGTTTGCTGCAGTGCGGTCGCCAGGACCGGGGTGCTGACGCCGACGGGCTTGACGCAGGTCAATCGACGCCCGCGACTTAGGGCGACAATTTCGATTGGTTTTCGCCGCCTACCGCGGACGGATCCCCTTCCAAGGAGTCCTGTCGATGAATACCCATGCCGATATCGTCGCCGGCGTCGGACTGGCCGACGAGGCCAGGAAGAGCCGCTGGCCGGCGCGCCTCGACTGGCTGCAGAGCGCGACCGGACTCGTGCTGGCCCTGTTCATGTGGGGCCACATGTTCTTCGTCTCGTCGATCCTGATCAGCAAGGACGCGATGTGGACCATAACCCGGATGTTCGAAGGGTATTTCATCTTCGGCAAGCCGTACCCGATCATCGTGTCGTTCGTCGTGGCGACGGTGATCGCGCTCTTCGTCGGGCACGCGCTGCTCGCGGTGCGCAAGTTCCCGATCAGCTACCGGCAGTACAAGCTCTTCCGCGACCACCAGAAGCTGATCGACCACGGCGACACGACGCTGTGGATCTGGCAGGTCTACACCGGCTTCGCGCTGTTCTTCCTCGCTTCGGTGCACCTGTACCTGATGCTGACGCGGCCGCACCTGATCGGCCCGTTCGAGTCGGCGGACCGGGTCTGGACCGAGAACATGTGGCCGCTGTATATCCTGCTGCTGCTCGCCGTCGAGCTGCACGGCGGCATCGGCCTGTACCGGCTGGCGGTGAAGTGGGGCTGGTTCACCGGCGCCGATGCCGCTGGCACGCGGCGGCGGCTGAAGACGCTGAAGTGGGCGCTGACCGTGTTCTTCCTGGTGCTGGGCTTCGCCACCCTGGCCGCCTACATCAAGATCGGCATCGAGCACGCGCCGAACCACGGGCAGCCGTACGTGCCGACGTGGCTGCAGAACGCTCCGGGAGTCGCCAAATGAAGATCGTCTACACCGACGTCCTGGTCATCGGCGGCGGCCTCGCCGGCCTGCGCATCGCCATCGGCGCGCGGCGCCGCGGCCACGACGTCATCATCCTGTCGCTGGTCCCGCCCAAGCGCTCGCACTCCGCCGCGGCGCAGGGCGGGATGCAGGCGTCGCTGGGCAACGTGATCAAGGGGCAGGGCGACAACGAGGACGTCCATTTCGAGGACACGGTGCGGGGCAGCGACTGGGGCGCCGACCAGGACGTGGTCCGGATGTTCGTCAATACCGCGCCCAAGGCGGTCCGCGAGCTGGCGTCGTGGGGGCTGCCGTGGAGCCGCGTGCAGCAGGGCGACCGGCAGGTGATCATCAACAGCCAGAAGGTCACGATCACCGAGCGCGCCGAGGCGCAGGGCCTGGTCGCGCAGCGCGACTTCGGCGGCACCAAGAAGTGGCGCACCTGCTACGTTTCCGACGGCACCGGCCACGCAATGCTGCAGACGATGAGCGACCAGGCGATCGGCGAGAAGATCCCGGTGCACGAGCGCACCGAGGCGATTGCGCTGATCCACGACGCGGGCCGCTGCTACGGCGCGATCGTCCGCGATCTCGTCACCGGCGAGCTGTCGGCGTACGTCGCCAAGGCGACGGCGATCGCCGCGGGCGGCGCAGGCCGCCTGTACCGCGTCACCACCAACGCGGTCATCTGCGAAGGCATCGGCGCCGCGATCGCGCTCGAGACCGGCGTCGCGACGCTGGGCAACATGGAGGCGATCCAGTTCCATCCGACCGGGATCTTCCCCGCCGGCATCCTGGTCACCGAGGGCTGCCGCGGCGACGGCGGGCTGCTGAAGGACGTCGACGGCCACCGCTTCATGCCCGACTACGAGCCCGAGAAGAAGGAGCTCGCGTCGCGCGACGTCGTGTCGCGGCGGATGGAGGAGCACATCGCCAAGGGCAAGGGCGTCCAGAGCCGGTTCGGCGAGCACATCTGGCTCGACATCACGCTGCTGGGCGAGAAGCACATCAAGCACAACCTGCGCGAGGTCTACGACATCTGCCACCACTTCATGGGCGTCGACCCGGTGAAGGACTGGATCCCGGTGCGGCCGGCGCAGCACTACACGATGGGCGGCGTGCGCACCAACCACACCGGCGAGAGCCCGACGCTCAAGGGGCTGTTCGCCGCGGGCGAGGCGGCGTGCTGGGACATGCACGGCTTCAACCGGCTGGGCGGCAACTCGGTCGCCGAGACCGTCGTCGCCGGGATGATCGTCGGCGAGTTCATCGCCGACTTCTGCGACAAGCCCGCCAACGACGTCAACATCCCCACCGGCCTCGTCCACGAGGTGCTGCGCGCCGAGCAGGCCAAGCTCGACGCGCTGCTCGGCGGCAAGGGCACCGAGAGCGGCGACGCGCTGAAGCAGCGGATGCAGGAGATCATGACCGGGAAGGTCGGCATCTTCCGCCGCGGCGAGGACCTCAAGTCGGCCGTCGAGGAGCTCGAGCAGCTGCTGCTGCGCAGCCGCAACATCGGCCTCAAGTACAAGGCGCGCGGCGCCAATCCGGAACTCGTCACCGCGTACCGCGTGCAGAAGATGCTGAAGCTCGCGCTGACCGTTTCGTACGGGGCGTACACCCGCACCGAAAGCCGCGGCGCGCACTTCCGGCAGGACTTCCCGCGCCGCAACGACGCCGAGTGGCTTAAGCGCACGCTGGCGACGTGGCGCAACCCCGGCGACAGCATGCCGACGCTGAACTACGAGCCGCTCGACGTGAGCGAAGATGGAGCTGCCGCCCGGCTGGCGCGGCTACGGCGCCAAGGACTACATCGACCATCCGGACACGCCGCAGCGTGCGGCCGAGGTCGAGGCGCTGAAGCAGAAGATGGCCGACGCGCCGCGTTTCGACGTCCAGGAGGCGCTGCTGCCGTACAAGGACAAGCTGCCCCCGCGCTTCCGCGGGCGCAACGAGCGCATTGACGAGATGTTCCCGAACGAGGCCGCCAAATGAGCGACGCTGCCGTGCAAGCACCCAAGCCCGCCACCGGCGATTCCGCGGTTCACCGCCAGCTCAGGTTCCACATCCTGCGCTACAACCCGCAGGAGCCGGGCAGCGTGCCGCGGTTGCAGACCTACGACCTCGAGGAAGCGGACGGCATGACGCTGTTCATCGCGCTGAACGAGATCAAGGAAAAGCAGGACCCTTCGCTGCAGTACGACTTCGTCTGCCGGGCCGGGATCTGTGGCAGCTGCGGCATGCTGATCAACGGCCGGCCGACGCTGGCCTGCCGCACGCTGACCAAGAACCTCGACGCCGAGATCACGCTGGCGCCGCTGCCGTTCTTCGAGCTGATCGGCGACCTGTCGGTGAACACCGGCAAGTGGATGCGGGGGATGAGCGAGCGGCTCGAGGGCTGGCTGCACCCGAAGGACCCCGACCGCAGCATCGACCGGCTGGAAGAGCGGATGGAGCCCGAGCTCGCCGACAGGATCTACGAGCTCGACCGCTGCATCGAGTGCGGCTGCTGCGTCGCCGCCTGCGGCACCGCGAGGATGCGGCAGGACTTCGTCGGCGCGGTGGGCCTCAATCGTGTCGCCCGGTTCAGGATCGACCCGCGCGACAAGCGCACCGACGACGACTACTACGAGCTGATCGGCGACGACCAGGGCGTCTTCGGCTGCATGTCGCTGCTCGCCTGCCACGACGTCTGCCCGAAGGAGCTGCCGCTGGCCACGCAGATCGCGTTCATGCGCCGCAAGATGGTGGCCATCGGCTGGAAGTAGCGCCGCCGCCATCGGGCTCGCGCCAGGGCGCGCGCGGCCGCCCGGTCGCGGGTGCGCCGGTGCGGGCGGTCAGCAGGGGGCCGGTGTCTCGCCGGCCGCCCGAGAAACCGCGGCGCGATGCGCCGCCGAGGTCGCGATGACCGACCCGAAGCCGTCTGTCTTTGTCGCCCGGGGTCTGTGCAAGACCTACCGGATGGGCGAGGTCGAGGTCCGCGCGCTCACCGACCTGTCGCTCGAGATCCGCGAGGGCGAGTTCGTCGTCCTGCTGGGGCCGTCCGGCAGCGGCAAGTCGACGCTGCTGAACATCCTGGGCGGGCTGGACACGCCGACCACCGGCGAGGCCTTCTGGCGCGACCACAACCTCGCCACCGCCGGCGAGGCCGAGCTCACCCGCTACCGGCGCGAGCACGTCGGCTTCGTCTTCCAGTTCTACAACCTGATTCCGAGCCTCACCGTGCGGGAAAACGTCGCCCTCGTCACCGACATCGCGGCCAACCCGATGAGCGCCGACGAGGCGGTCGCGCGGGTCGGACTCGCGCCGCGGGCCGACCACTTCCCGTCGCAGCTGTCCGGAGGGGAGCAGCAGCGGGTCGCGATCGCGAGGGCGATCGCCAAGCGGCCCGACGTGCTGCTGTGCGACGAGCCGACCGGGGCGCTCGACTACGTGACCGGCAAGGTCGTGCTCGAGGCGATCGCCCGGATCAACGTCGAGCTCGGGACCACCACCATCGTCATCACCCACAACGCCTCTATCGCCGGCATGGCGGACCGGGTGCTGCGCCTCGCCGACGGCCGCATCGCCGGGATCGACGTCAACGAGCACCGGCTGACGCCTTCGGAGCTGTCCTGGTGAAGGCGCTCGATCGCAAGCTCTTGCGCGACCTCTGGCACCTGCGGAGCCAGGTCGTCACCGTCGCCCTCGTCGTCGGCAGCGCGGTCGCCGGCTTTGCCGGGTCGCTCGCGACCTACGAGACGCTGGTCGACGCACGCGATTCGTTCTACGAGAGCGCGCGTTTTGCCGACGTGTTCGCCGACCTGAAGCGCGCGCCGCGCGCGATCGAGCGGCGGCTGGCCGAGATCCCCGGCGTGAGCGACGCCGAGGCCACGGTGGCGTTCGACGCGACGCTCGACGTGGCCGGCGTCGCCGAGCCGGTGATCGGCAGGATGGTCGGCCTGCCGGCCGACGGCCAGCCGCGGCTCAACCGGCTGGTCATCCGCCGCGGCCGCGCGCCGGAGCCGGGTCGGGCCGGCGAGGCGGTCGTATCCGAGGGCTTCGCGGCGGCGCGCCGGCTCGCCCCGGGCGACTCCGTCGGAGTGCTCCTCAACGGCCGGCGGGAGACGCTGTCGATCGTGGGCATCGGCCTCTCCCCCGAGTACATCTTCGCGGCGTCGGGCGGCGCCTTCCCCGACGACCGCAACTTCGGCGTGTTCTGGGTCGACCGCGAGCGGCTGGCGACGGCGTACGACATGGAAGGTGCGTTCAATCACGTGACGCTGCGGCTGGCGCCGGGGGCATCGGAGCGCGCGGTCATCGCCGCGCTCGACGCGCTGCTCGAGCCCTGGGGCGGCCTCAATGCGCACGGACGCGACGAGCAGCTTTCGCACCGGATCCTCGCCCAGGAAATCAGCCAGTGGAAGGTGACCGGGACCGTGATCCCGTCGATTTTCCTCGCCGTCGCGGCCTTCCTGCTCAACGTCGTCCTCGGCCGCCAGGTCGCCACGCAGCGCGAGCAGATCGCGGCCCTGAAGGCGCTGGGCTACGCGAACGGCGCGCTGATGCGGCATTATCTGCTGCAGGTCGGCGTCATCGTCGCGCTGGGCTTAGCACTCGGGATCGGCGCCGGCGTCTGGTTCGGCGAGGCGGTGACGGGCCTCTACGCCGAGTTCTTCCACTTCCCCGCGTACCGCTTTCGGCTGCCGCCGTGGGTTGTCGGCGCCGCCGCGACGATCACCGCGGGCGCGGCGGTTGCCGGGACGCTGGGCGCGGTCCGGCGCGCCGTGGCGATCGCACCGGCCGAGGCGATGCGGCCGCCGTTCCCCGGGGTCTACCGGCCGACGCTGATGGAGCGGCTCGGCCTGGGGCGCCTGCTCACGCCGGCGATGCGGATGACGGTGCGCAACATGGAGCGGCGCTGGGCGCGCGCGCTGCTCACCACGCTGGGGATCGCGTCGGCGATGGCGATCATCATCTGCGGCATGTTCTGGCGCGACGCGCTCGACTACATGATCGCGGTGCAGTTCGAGGCCGCGCAGCGGGCCGACGCGGAAATCGCGCTGGTGGAGCCTTCGGATCCCGCGGCCATCGGCGAGATCGCCCGGCTTCCGGGCGTGATGTTCGCCGAGGGGGCGCTGAACGTGCCGGTGCGCCTCGTCGCGGGCCACCGCAGCTACCGCACCGCGATCCAGGGCATCCCGCGCGACGGCGAGCTGCGGCGCCCCCTCGATGCCGAGTTGCGCGCGGTTGCGGTTCCGCCGGAGGGCCTGCTGCTCACCGACCGGCTCGCCGAGCGGCTGGCCGTTCGGCCGGGTGACACGCTTCGGGTCGAGGTCCTCACCGGCAGGCGCAACCAGCGCGACGCGACGGTCGCCGGCACCGTCCACGACCTGATCGGCCTTTTCGCATACATGGACCGCGACGCGCTCGGCCATCTCACCGGCGACGCCGGCACCGTATCGAGCGTGGCCACGAGACTGGATCCGGAGCAGGCCGACACGCTGTTCGCCCGGCTGAAGGAATTCCCGCGCGTCGCGATCGCCGCCAGCAAGACGGCGATGCTCGCCAACTTCCGCGAGACCTCGGCGCGCAACGTGCTGTTCTTCACGGCGATCCTCACCGGCTTCGCGGCGATGATCGCCATCGGCGTCGTCTACAACAACGCCCGCGTCGCGCTGCAGGAGCGCACCTGGGAACTCGCGAGCCTGCGCGTGCTCGGCTTCACCCGCGGCGAGGTGTCGACCTTCCTGCTGGGCGAGCTTGCGCTGGAGATCCTCGTCGCGCTGCCCTTGGGAGGTATCCTCGGATACTGGCTGTCGTGGGCGATTGTGCGGATGAGCCACACCGACATGATCGCGATACCGATCGTGATCTTCCCGCGCACTTACGCGTTCGCCGCGCTGGCCATCGTCGCCGCGGGCGTCGCGAGCGCGCTGATCGTGCGCCGCCGCATCGATCGTCTCGATCTGGTCGCGGCGCTGAAGACGAGAGAGTAGCCGATGAACGGAAAATGGCAGTCGCGCTGGCCCTGGCTCATCGCGGCGGCGGCCGCGGCCGGCCTCGCCGTCTGGGCGTTCGCGCCGCGGCCCGTCGACGTGGACCTGGTCCCGGTCGCGCGGGGTACGTTCGAGAAAACCGTCGACGAGGACGGCAAGACGCGGGTGCGCGAGCGCTACGTCGTGTCGGCGCCGATCGCGGGACGCCTGTTGCGCATCGGGCTCAAGGCCGGCGACCCGGTGGCGCGCGATGCCTTGCTGGCGACTCTGGTGCCGGCGGCGCCGACGCTGCTCGACGCCCGGGCGGTGCAGGAACTCAACGAGCGGGTCGGCGCCGCCGAGGCCGACGGCTTGCGCACGGGCGCCACGGTGGAGCGGGCGCAGGTGGCGCTCCGGCTCGCGCAATCCGAGCTCGAGCGCGGCCGCAGCCTCGCCGCCCAGGGGTTCACGTCGAAGCAGGCGCTCGAGCGCGCGGAGGGCGAGGTCGATCTCAAGGCGAAGGAACTCGCGGTCGCGCGCTTCGACAGCCACGTGGCGGAGCACCAGCTCGCCCTCGCACGCGCCGCGCTGCTGCGGGCCCGCTCCGGTGACCGGACAGGTGGCGAGCGCTGGGACATACGCTCCCCCGTTGCCGGACGCGTGCTGCGGGTGGCGCAGGAGAGCGAGACCGTCGTGGCGGTGGGCGCGGCGCTGGTCGAGGTGGGTGATCCGCACAACCTCGAGGTCGTCGTCGACGTGCTGACCGCCGACGCGGCGCTGATCCAGCCGGGCGCGCCGGCGCGGCTCGACCGCGGCGCGGGGACACCCGCGCTGTCGGGACGGGTGCGCCTGATCGAGCCGGCGGCCTTCACCAAGGTGTCGGCGCTCGGCGTCGAGGAGCAGCGGGTCAACGTCGTCGTCGACTTCACCTCGCCGCTCCAGGACTGGCAGGACATGGGCGACGCCTATCGGATCGATGCGAGGATCACCGTCGCCCGCCTGGCCGACGCGATCACGGTGCCGACCGGCGCGGTGTTCCGCCACGGCGCGGAGTGGGCCGTGTTCGTCGCGGATGGTGACCGTGCGCGGCTGCGGGCCATCGAACCGGGGCCGCGCGGAGGCGCGGTGACCGTCGTGCTGCGCGGGCTCGAGCCGGCCGAGCAGGTCGTCGTCTATCCCGGCGACGCGGTGCGCGACGGCATCCGGATTCGCGCGGGGGCCACGGCGGCATCCGCGCGCTGACGCGGCCTTTCGCCGCAGCGCCATTGCCCGGCGGTTGAGCAGGATCAACACGCACCACCCGCGCCGGCGGAGAATTTCCAGAAGCAACAGCGGATGCGGCGTGCCGCCGCGGCGGTGTTCGCATCCCCGCGCCGCGGCGCGCAGCGGGACCGTGCCCTTTCCCCCCCGACACGTACCGAAGGCGGCCGCCGCCGGAATTCGGGCGCACGCCCCACCGAACCAAGGAGAGTCACCATGGCCAACCGCATCGAGAAGGACTTCCTGGGCACGAAGGAACTGCCGGATTCCGCGTACTACGGCGTGCAGACGCTGCGCGGGAAGGAGAACTTCCACATCACCGGCATCCCGATGTCGACGGAGCCCTACTTCGTCAAGGCGTTCGGCTACGCGAAAAAGGCTGCCGCGCTCGCCAACCGCGACCTCGGCGTCCTCGACGCCAAGGTCGCCGACGCGATCGCGGGTGCCTGCGACCGGCTGATCGCCGGCGAGATGCGCGACCAGTTCGTCACCGACTTCATCCAGGGCGGCGCCGGCACGTCGACCAACATGAACGCCAACGAGGTCATCGCCAACCTCGCGCTCGAGGCGCTCGGCCACAAGAAGGGCGAGTACCAGTACGTCAACCCGAACGACCACGTGAACTTCGGGCAGTCGACCAACGACATGTACCCGACGGCTTTCCGGCTGGCGCTGATCCTCCGGCTCGAAAGCTACATGGAGGCGCTGCGGCGGCTGCAGGGCGCGTTCTTCGCCAAGGGCAAGGAGTTCGACCGCGTGCTGAAGATGGGCCGCACGCACCTGCAGGACGCGGTGCCGATGTCGCTGGGCCAGGAGTTCCACGGCTGGGGCACGACCATCGGCGAGGAGGTCCAGCGCATCGCCGAGGTGCGGCAGTTCCTGCACGAGATCAACCTCGGCGCGACGGCGATCGGCACCACGGTGACCGCGGCGCCGGGCTACCCGGAGCTGGCGACGAAGTACCTGTCCGAGCTGACGGGCAGGAAGTTCATCCTCGCCGGCGACCTGATCGAGGCGACGTCGGACACCGGTGCGTACGTGCTGCTGTCGGGCGTGCTCAAGCGCACGTCGTCTAAGCTGACCAAGATCTGCAACGACATCCGGCTGCTCGCATCGGGGCCCCGCTGCGGCTTCAACGAAATCCGCTTGCCGCAGATGCAGCCGGGCTCGTCGATCATGCCGGGCAAGGTCAATCCGGTGATTCCTGAAGTCGTGAACCAGGTTGGCTTCCTCGTCATCGGCCTCGACCTGACGGTGACGCTCGCCGCCTCGGCAGGGCAGCTGCAGCTCAACGTCATGGAGCCGGTGATCACGTTCGCGCTGTTCACGTCGCTGGCGACGATGGAGAACGCCGTCAACAGCCTGCGCGTCAACTGCATCGACGGCATCACCGCCAACGCCGAGCGCACCCGCGACATGGTGCTGAATTCGCTGGGCATCATCACCGTGCTGAAGCCCTCGCTCGGCTACAAGCAGTGCGCCGAGATCGCGCGCGAGGGCTACGAGAGCGGCAAGTCGCTCCACGACATCGTGGTGAATGAGCGCAAGCTGCTGACGCAGGAAAAGTGGGACGAGGTGTTCTCGTTCGAGAACCTGATCAGCCCGAAGTTCGAGCAGTGAACCTCATCCATCAGGCGCGCATGCGCGCTGGGAGAGCAACATGACAATGGCAATCGTCCTGCAGTTCGTCGTCGTGCTGGCCGCGATCTGGATGGGCTCGCGCTTCTCCGGCGTGGGGCTTGGCCTGTGGGGCGCGGTTGGCCTCCTTGTCCTCGTCGTCGCGTTCGGCGTCAGCCCGACTTCGCCGCCGGTGGACGTGATGCTGATCATCCTCGCCGTCATCATGGCGGCGTCGGTGATGGAGGCGGCGGGCGGCATCGACTTCCTGGTGCGGATCGCCGAGCGGATCATCCGGGCGAATCCCAAGTACGTCACCATCGTCGCCCCGCTGACGACGTGGACGTTCACGTTCGTCGCGGGCACCGGCCACATCGTCTATCCGCTGCTGCCGGTCATCTACGAGACGGCGCACCGCAGCGGCATCCGGCCCGAGCGGCCGATGGCGGTGGCGACCATCGCGTCGCAGCAGGCGATCACCGCGAGCCCGGTCGCCGCGGCCACCGCGGCGATGATCGGCCTGTTCAGCGAGAAGGGACTGACGCAGTGGGGGCTGCCCGAGATCCTGATGATCTGCGTGCCGGCGACGCTCACCGGCGTCGTCGCCGCTGCGATCGTGTCGATGTTCATCGGCAAGGACCTGAAGGACGACCCGGAGTACCAGGCGCGGCTGAAGGCGGGGCAGATCCCGGCGCCGAAGGCGGACGACGACCGCGCGCCGCTGAAGCCGTCGGCGAAGATCTCGGCCTACATGTTCCTCTGCGGCGTGGCGCTGGTCGTGTTCTTCGGCTTCTTCCCGCAGTACCGGCAGCTGCCGGGCGCCAAGGCCCCGCTGGCGATGCCGATCGTGATCGAGATCATCATGATGGCGGTGGCCGCGATGATGCTCCTCGTCACGCGGATCGACGTCGACGAGGTGCCTAAGACCGCCACGCTGCGCGCCGGCGTCGTTGCCGTCATCGGCATCTTCGGCCTCGCCTGGCTCGGCGACAGCTTCATCGCCGCGCACAAGGACGTGATCGTGCCGGCCATCGGCGACTGGGCCAAGGCGGCGCCGTGGACGTTCGCGTTCGGCCTCTTCTTCGCCTCGGTGCTGCTGTACAGCCAGGCGGCGACGACCCGCGCGCTGATGCCGCTGGGCATCGCGCTGGGCATCCCGCCGCAGTTCCTGATCGCGATGTTCCCGTCGGTCAACGGCTACTTCTTCATCCCGACCTACGGCTCGCTGATCGCGGCGATCAACTTCGACCTGTCGGGCACGACCAAGATCGGCAAGTACGTGATCAACCACTCGTTCATGATCCCGGGTCTGGTCGCGACGTCCGTGGCTGTGATCACCGGCCTGTTCCTCGCCCGGCTCATGTTCTGAGCGGCTCCGGCAAAAGGCGCGCGACGCGAGGTGCGGCAGCGAATCACAGGCAACGATTGCAGGACTCGGACGGTGACCCCTTCCCCGGGAAGTCGCTGCCTTGCGCGAGTCGAGACATGAGTGGGAGATACGGACCATGAACCTCCATCCCCTGACTTCACGCAAGGCCGCCCGCGCCGGACGTCGCGTCGGTCTCGCGGGCGCGCTGTGCGCCCTGCTGACCGGGTCGCTTGCGTCGGCCCAGGGCATCTACCCGGGCGACCTGTCGAAAGAAGGGTACAAGCTTCCCGGCGGCTTCGAGCCGGTGCTGCAGCTTCGCACCTATTACTTCGACCAGGAGAGTCTCACCGGGGCGCAGAGCACCGCGTGGGCGCTCGGCGGATGGGCGGGCCTGCGCAGCCCCTGGTGGGGCGACCTGTTCCAGGTGGGGATCGTCGGCTACACGTCGCAGAAGCTGTACGGCCCCGACGACAAGGGCGGGACCAAGCTCCTCGCGCCGGTGCAGGAACCGATCACGGTGCTGGGCGAGGCCTTCGGCGCTGTGCGCATCCTCGGCCAGACGGTCACCGGCTACCGGCAGCTGATCAACCGGCCGTTCATCAATCCGCAGGACAGCCGGATGATCCCCAACACCTTCGAGGCCTACACGCTGACCGGCTCGGCCGGCGAGGTCTCATACACCGGCGGCTACATCACGAAGAAAAAGAGCCGCGATGCGAAGAGCTTCGCCTGGATGTCGAATGTCGCGGGTGGCGACGGCAACCAGCGCGGCGTGATCTACGCCGGCGGAACCTGGGACTTCGCCAAGAACGGCTACGTCCGGGTGGACGAGCAATACGGCGTCGACGTCTTCAACACCTTCTACGTCGACGCCAAGTACCCGTTCGCGGTCGACGACAAGACGTCGTTTACGCTGGGGGCCCAGTACTACCCGCAGACCTCGGTCGGCGACGAGCAGATCGGCTCGTTCTCGACCTATGGCGTCGGTTTGCAGGCCGCCGTGACCTACGGGCCGGTGGGCGGGCAGCTTTACTATACCCAGACCGGCAGGGGGTACGACACGCAGAGCCCGTTCGGAGACCACGCGTCGTACCTCAACCTGATGCAGGTGTCGTTCAGCACCGCGGGTGAGCGCGCCTGGGGCATCGGCGGCAACGTCAACTTCACGACACTTGGCGCCCCCGGACTCACCGCCGCGGCCGTCTACGCGAGCGGTCGCGACAGGATCAACGCGCAGTCGGGCGCGCCGATTCCCGACCGCTACGAGACCGACGTCCGCGTCGACTACGCGTTCGGCAAGGGAACCATCCTGGACGGGCTGGTTGCGACGTTCCGGTACTCCTGGCTGCACCAGGACGGCTCGCCGCAGACGCAGACTCAGTTGCGCGCGTACCTCAACTACGCGGTCGGGTTCTAGGCAGTCGCGTCGCGGTACTGCGACGGCCGGTCGGCCGGGATCACTGACCTCTGAATGCCGCGCGGTCACGCGGAACTGGAGCTCGGCGCCCGGAAACCGATGCCGGCGAGGAAGCCCCGGCGCCGGTCTTCCGTGCATGCCGGTGCTACGCCGGCGCGTGCCAGCCGGCGTCGGCCCAGAGCTCGCCGCTGACCGCGGAGTTGGCGAGCATGAAGCAGATCGCGTCGGCGATTTCGTCGGGACGGATCAGGCGTCCCAATTGGGTGTACGGCAGGATGTTCTTGGCTACGAAGTCGTCGCCCAGCGCGCGCACCATCGGCGTGTCGGTGTAGCCCGGGTGGATCAGCCCGCAGCGCACGCCGTGGAAGATCGCCTCCTGCATGATGGTCGCGGCGGCGCCCTCGAGGCCGGCCTTGGTGCTGGCGTACGAGATCTGGCCGCGGTTGCCCTGCGAGGACACCGAGCCGATGAACACGATCGCACCCTGCATCCCCTCGGTGGGCACCCAGCGCTTGAGGCCGCGCGCCGCGCGGTCCTCGGCGATGCGTCCGATCATTTCCAGCGCCCAGTACACCGGCGCGATCAGGTTCACGTCGACGACCAGCTTGAACTTGTCTACCGGATAGATGCGCGCCTTGCCGGTGATCTTGTCGACCCGGACGGCGAGGTCGTCGCGGGTGATGCCGGCGGCCGGCACGCACATGCTGACCAGGCCGAACCGCTTGCTGATCGAGTCGAACACCGACGCGCGGAACGCCTCGTCGGTCGTGTTGCCGCGGTAGGGATACGCGACCTCGCGACCCGCCTTGGCGTTGACGTCGGCGGCGACGCCGTCGATCCCGTCGCCCATGTCCACCATCGCCACGGCGCGGACACCGCGGCTGGCCAGGGTGAGGGCGACCGCGCGCCCGATGCCGCTCGCGGCGCCGGTGATGACTGCAACCTTATCTGCGAATTCCATGGAAGCTCCTGGCAACGTTTGGGTGCACTGCAACATTCTAGCGCTGCCGACGCGGAACGTCACGAATACCGGGGCGGCGATCGCCCCGCCGGCTCCTCCGGCGGCATCCAAACGCAGCAGCGTCGCCGCGGCGAGCCGCGCCGGCATCAGGGGTCCGGCGCGTTGGAAACTCTGCAAGTGGCTGTTGCCGCACCGTTTCCGGGCGCCTTGCCCGCGGCAACCGGCCGCTTTTCGCTGCCGCCTTGATCGCGCTCAACGGGTTACCCGCGGGAAGGTGGATCATGGGCACTTGAATGCCGCGGACGATCGCGGTCCCTGGAAACGAGCGGCGGACGCCGGGAATTCCCCGGCCGGTGCTGCGTTGCGGAACCCTGTCCAAAAGGCGGGGAAATTGCGATGAAACTGTCCTGGAAAGCCCTGGCGCCGATCGCGGTCGCCGTCATCCTCGCGCTGCTGCCTGCCCCGGCGGGCCTTGCGCCTCACGCCTGGTACTTCTTCGCCATCTTCGCCGGCGTCATCGTCGGGCTGATGCTCGAGCCGCTGCCCGGCGGGGCGATCGGACTCATCGGCGTCACGCTGGTCACCGTGCTGGCGCCCTGGGTGCTCTACGCGCCGGCCGAACTGGCGAAACCGGGGTTCAAGCCGGCGAACGCCGCGCTGACCTGGGCGCTGTCCGGCTTCTCCAACAGCACCGTGTGGCTGATCTTCGGCGCGTTCATGTTCGCGCTGGGCTACGACAAGACGGGGCTGGGCCGGCGGATCGCGCTGATCCTGGTCAAGAAGATGGGGCGGCGGACGCTGACGCTCGGCTACGCGGTGACGGTCGCCGACACGATCCTGGCGCCGTTCACCCCGTCGAACACGGCGCGCAGCGGCGGCACGATCTACCCGGTGATCCGCAACCTGCCGATGCTCTACGACTCGAAGCCGGACGACCCGTCGGCGCGCAAGATCGGCTCGTACATCATGTGGGTCGCGATCGCGAGCACCTGCGTGACGAGCTCGATGTTCCTGACCGCGCTGGCGCCGAACCTGCTGGCCGCGGAGCTGGTGGCCAAGACGTCGAAGATCACCATCGGCTGGACCGAATGGTTCACCGCCTTCGCGCCGGTCGGCATCCTGCTGCTGATCCTGATCCCGCTGCTCACCTACTGGATCTATCCGCCCGAGATCAAGTCGGGCGAGGCGGTTCCGAAATGGGCCGCCGGCGAGCTGGGCAAGATGGGCGGCTTCACCGAGCGTGAATTCACCCTCGCCGTGCTGGTCGTCATCGCGCTGGTGCTGTGGATCTTCGGCGGCGACTACATCAACGCGACGACCACCGCGTTGGTCGTCATCTCGCTGATGCTCGTCACCGGCGTCGTCACCTGGGACGACATGGTGAAGAACTCGACGGCGTGGAACACGCTGGCCTGGTTCGCGACGCTGGTCGCGCTGGCCGACGGCCTCAATCGGGTTGGCTTCGTCAAGTGGTTCGCCGACACGGTCGCCTCGCACATGACCGGGTTTTCGCCGTTCACCGCGATGGTCGTGCTGGTGCTGGTGTTCTACTTCACGCACTACCTCTTTGCGAGCATCACCGCCCACGTCACCGCGCTGCTGCCGGTGATGCTGGCGGTCGGCTCGACGATCACCGGGCTCAACATGCCGCTGTTCGCGCTGCTGCTCTGCCTGACGCTGGGCATCATGGGCGTGCTGACGCCGTATGCGACCGGACCCAGCCCCGTGTATTACGGCTCGGGCTACCTCCCGGGCAAGGACTACTGGCGACTGGGGGCGATCTTCGGCGTGCTGTTCATCGTCGTTCTGCTCGTCGTCGGGCTGCCCTGGCTGGCGGTGATCCGCTGACCGAAGGCACGGCATGAACTTCCGCGCGCGCCGCCCCCGGGGCGCGCGGATGACCGCAGGAGGGGAAGTTGAATCTCCAGCAGCGGGTGCAGAGAGCAGGGCTCGTCGCCGGCCCCGCGCTGGCGCTGCTGCTCTACCTGACGCTGCCCGCAGACTACCGCGACGCCGCGGGCAAGGTCGTGCCGCTGGCGCACGCGGCGCGGGCGACGCTGGCGATGATGGCGTGGATGGCGACCTGGTGGATGACCGAGGCGGTCGAGATCGAGGTCACGTCGCTGCTGCCGATCGTCGCGTTCCCCCTGCTCGGCGTGATGTCGCTGGCGAAGACGACGGCCAACTACGGCGCCGACGTCATCTACCTGTTCCTCGGCGGCTTCGTCCTGGCGCTGGCGATCCAGCGCTGGGGCCTCGACCGGCGGATCGCCTTCCAGACGCTGCGGCTGGTCGGGACGCGGCCCGCGGCGATCGTCGCCGGCATCATGGGTGCGACCGCGTTCATCAGCATGTGGGTGTCCAACACGGCGACGGCGGCGATGATGGTGCCGATCGCGCTGTCGGTCGTCGACCTGTCGCTGCTCCGTCGGACCGGCAAGACGCTGGCCGAGCACGGCGGCATCCCGCAGGAGGACACCGACAACCGGAACCTGGCGCTGTCGCTGCTGCTCGGCGTCGCCTACGCGGCGTCGATCGGCGGGCTGGGCACGATCATCGGCTCGCCGCCGAACGGCATCTTCGTCCGCTTCTTCGAGCAGACCTACGGCGTCGAGATCTCGTTCACGAAGTGGATGCTGATCGGCGTGCCGGCAATGCTGCTGTTCCTGCCGCTCGCCTGGCTCCTCAACACGCGCGTGCTGTTCCCGACGCGTATCCGCGAGATCGAAGGCGGCCGCGCGTGGGTGAAGCAGGAGCTCGGGAAGCTGGGGCCGCTCAACCGCGGCGAGCGGGCGACGATGGCGGTGTTCGCGGTGACTGTCTTCTTTTGGGTCTTCCGGCCGCTGCTCGCCGACATCGAGGTCGGCGGCGTCGAGCCGCTGCGGAACCTCTCCGACCCGGTGATCGCCGTCGCCGCCGCGATCGCGCTGTTCATCATCCCCGTCGACCGCGCCAAGGAGCTGTTCGTCAGCGACTGGAACACCGCCGTCAAGCTGCCGTGGGGGGTGCTGATCCTCTTCGGCGGAGGCTTGGCACTCGCCGCGGCGACCGAAGCCAACGGCGTCGCCGACTTCATCGGCAGCCTCGCCGCCGGCTTCTCGGGCTGGCCGGTGATGGCGGTCGTGTTCACCGTCATCGCGCTGATGGTGTTCATGTCCGAGCTCACGTCCAACACCGCGCAGGTGGCGACGATGCTGCCGATCCTCGCCGCGCTGGCGCCGGTGCTCGGCGTGCCGCCGGCGCTGCTGCTGCTGCCCGCGACCATCGCGGCGAGCTGCGCCTTCATGATGCCAGTGGGCACGCCGCCGAACGCCATCGTCTTCGGGACCGGGCTGGTGCGGATGCCGCAGATGATCAAGGCGGGATTCTGGCTCAACGTCAGCGGCATCCTGCTCATCACCGCACTGACGTGGGGGGTCATCGGGCCGCTGCTCGGGGTCTCGCGCTGAACCATCGGCCCGGGTCGACGCGGGCACGGCGCGGCCCCGACGGTGCTCGCGCCGGCGGGGTGCCTCGGCCGCAGGCAGGTCCCGGCGCACGGCAATCGCCCGGGAGCGCTAGAATCGGCGCCAATTCCCCGATCTTCACCTTCCCGCCGCACCCCTTCCCGTAGCGCCACCGGATCCGCGACCCATGTCCACCACCTTCGATTTCGCCCTGCCGCCGCCGGCCCATGACGACCTCGCGCGGCTGCGCGCGCGCGTCGGCGCCGCCTATCGCCCCGCGGAAGCCCCGGTCGTGCAGGCGCTGATCGACGAGGCCCGGCTGGACCCGGCGCAGCTGACGCAGGTGCAGGGGATGGCCGCGAAGCTGGCCGAGGGCGTGCGCGCGTCGCGGATCAAGGCGGGCGGCGTCGACGCGCTGATGCACGAGTTCTCGCTCGACAGCGACGAAGGCGTCGCGCTGATGTGCCTGGCCGAGGCGCTGCTGCGCATCCCCGACACGGCGACGCGCGATCGGCTGATCCGCGAGAAGATCGGCCGCGGCGACTGGCGCTCGCACGTCGGCTCCTCGCCGTCGCTGTTCGTCAACGCTGCGGCCTGGGGCCTGCTGGTGTCGGGTCGGCTGGTCGACACCCATCGCGAGGGCGCGCTCGAGGGCGCGGTCGCCTCGCTGCTGCGCAAGGGCGGCGAGCCGCTGATCCGCAAGGGCACCGACCTCGCGATGCGGCTCCTCGGCGAGCAGTTCGTCACCGGCCGCACGATCGAGGAGGCCCTGGAGCGGGCGCGGCCGCAGGAGGCGCGCGGCTACCGGTATTCCTACGACATGCTCGGCGAGGCGGCGCTCACCGGCGCCGACGCGCTGCGGTACCACGACGCCTACGAATCCGGCATCCACTCGATCGGAAAGGTGGCGGCGGGCCGCGGCGTGCGCGACGGCCCCGGCATTTCGCTCAAGCTCTCGGCGCTGCACCCGCGCTACGTCCGCGCGCAGCGCAAGCGCGTGCTGGCGCAGCTGCTGCCGCGCGTGGTCGACCTCGCGCAGCTCGCGCGGCGCTACGACATCGGCTTCAACATCGACACCGAGGAGGCCGACCGGCTCGACCTGTCGCTGGACGTGCTCGCGGCGCTCGCGGAAGAGCGGTCGCTCGCCGGCTGGGACGGTCTGGGCTTCGTCGTCCAGGCGTACCAGAAGAGGGCGCGCCCGCTGGTCGACTGGATCGTCGCCCTGGCGCGATCGACGAACCGGAAGCTGATGGTGCGGCTGGTGAAGGGCGCGTACTGGGACACCGAGATCAAGCGCGCGCAGGTCGACGGCCTCGACGACTATCCGGTGTTCACTCGCAAGGTCCACACCGACGTCGCGTACATCGCCTGCGCCAGGGCGCTGCTCGCCGCCGGCGACGCGGTCTACCCGCAGTTCGCCACGCACAATGCGTTCACCATCGCCGCGGTGACCTCGCTCGCCGGCGACCGGCCCTTCGAGTTCCAGTGCCTGCACGGCATGGGAGAGACGGTCTACGACCAGCTCGTCGGGGCCGGCAAGGGGCCGGCGTGCCGGATCTACGCCCCCGTGGGCGCGCACGAGACGCTGCTCGCGTACCTGGTGCGGCGGCTGCTGGAGAACGGCGCCAACACGTCGTTCGTCAACCGCATCGTCGATCTGGGCGTGCCCATCTTCGACCTGGTCGCCGACCCGGTCGCGCAGGCCGCACGCACCGCCGGCGCGCCGCATCCGCACGTTCCCCTGCCCGCCGCGATCCTCCCCGGCCGCCGCAACTCCGCCGGCGTCGACCTCTCCGGCGACGCTTCCCTCGCCGCCCTCGCCAACGCGATGGAACCCTGGGGTCAGGTCCAATTTCGAGCAACGCCGCTCCTCGGCGGTTCCGCAGCCGAAGGCCCCGATGCTGCACGCTACGCTTCCGCCGATGCGCGGGAAATCCGCCATCCGGCTGACCTGCGGCACCTCGTCGGTACCGTCGTCGATGCGACCGTCGCCGACGCCACCCGCGCGGTCGGCGTCGCCGCCGAGGCCGGTGCCGCATGGTCGTCGCTGCCGGCCGCCGAGCGCGCCGCCATCCTCGAGCGTGCCGCGGACCTGATGGAAGCGGAGATGCCCAGGCTCATGGCGCTCGCGGTGCGCGAGGCCGGCAAGACGGTGCCCAACGCCGTCGGCGAAGTCCGCGAGGCCGTCGATTTCTGCCGCTACTACGCCGGCGAGGCGCGCCGCGTCTTTGCTGATCCCGCGGTGACGCCGATCGGCCCCGTCGTCGCGATCGCGCCGTGGAACTTCCCGCTGGCAATCTTCGCCGGCGAAGTCGCCGCCGCGCTCGCGGCGGGGAATCCCGTCGTCGCCAAGCCCGCCGAGCAGACGCCGCTGATCGCCTTCGAGGCCGTGCGCCTGTTCCATCGCGCCGGGGTGCCGGCCGCCGCGCTGCAGCTGCTGCCCGGTCCCGGCGACACCGTCGGCGCGGCGCTCGCTGCCGATCCCCGCGTCGCCGGCGTCGTGTTCACCGGCTCGACCGCGGTGGCGCGGCAACTCAATCGCGCGCTCGCCGAGCGCACCGACGACCCGGTGCTGATCGCGGAGACCGGCGGCCAGAACGCAATGATCGTCGACAGCACCGCGCTGCTGGAACAGGTCACCATCGATGCGCTCGCTTCCGCATTCGACAGCGCCGGCCAGCGCTGCTCGGCGCTGCGCCTGCTGTGCGTGCAGGCCGACGTCGCCACGCCGCTGCTGGCCATGCTCGAAGGGGCGCTGGCGGAACTGGTCGTCGGCGACCCGCGCCGCCTCGCAACCGACATCGGGCCGGTGATCGACGCGGAGGCGCGCACCGCCATCGCCGACCACGTGCAGCGGATGCGCGAACTGGGCTACCGCGTCGTGCAGCCGCCGCTCCCCCACGGCTGCGGCAGCGGGACGTTCGTCGCGCCCGCGATCGTCGATCTCGTCAACATCGACGGCATCGCGCAGCTCAAGCACGAGGTGTTCGGGCCGGTGCTGCACGTGGTGCGGTGGACGCCCGAGACGCTGCCGGCGCTCATCGACGCGATCAACGAAACCGGCTACGCGCTGACGCACGGAATCCACACCCGCATCGACGAGCAGGTGGAGGCGATTCTCGCGCGGATCCACGCCGGCAACGTCTACGTCAACCGCAACGTCATCGGCGCCGTCGTCGGGGTGCAGCCGTTCGGCGGCCACGGCATGTCAGGCACCGGGCCGAAAGCAGGCGGGCCGCTGTACGTCCCGCGACTTGCGCGGCACGCGCGGATCGACTGGCCGGCGGCGCCGGACGAGGCGCCCGCGCCGACGCGCGCGCAGCCGCAGCCCAACGCCGGCGCGGGGCGTTCGGCGCTCGAGGACATCATGGGCGCGCTGACGGCGCTCAACGACGTGATCGCCGAGACGCCGTCGCTGTCGGCGGGCGAGCGCCACGAATTGGCGGCCGCGCTGGCAGAGGCGCGCACCTTCGCGCGTCGCGCGTCGCGCGTCGAGCTTCCGGGCCCCACCGGCGAGTCGAACGCGCTGGAGCTGCTGCCGCGCGGAATCGCGGCCTGCCTCGCGGACACCGACGCGGTGCTGATGCGGCAGGCGGTTGCGGCGACGGCGGCCGGCAACCGGCTGCTGCTGCGCGACTCGGCGCTGGCCGCGCGCATCGCCGCGGCGCTCGGCGCGGAACACTGCGCGACCGGGCTCGACCTCAACGTCGGCGTCTGGCGCGGACCCGTCATCGACGTCGCGCTGGTCGATCTTCCGGCGTCCGGAGACGATCCGCGTGCGCGCTGCGCTGGCCGCTGCCGATGGTGCGATCGTGCCCGTCGTGGCGCCCGACGCGACCGGCCGCTACGCGTTCGCGCGCCTTTGCGCCGAGCGCACGGTGACGATCAACACCACCGCCGCGGGCGGCAATGCCGCACTGATGGCGCAGGCAGGCGACGACGCGTAGAACGCGATCGCGCCGGCGGCCGCCTGGCGGCCCCGGCGCGGATTCGTGGAACGGTCGTGTTCGCTCAGGACAGGCGGCCGCGCGCCTTCATCCGCTCGCAGGGGTCGCCCCGCGGCCCGGCCGGCAAGGTCACGCCCTGCTCCTTGGCGCGCTGTTCGATCACCGCGCGGTGCGCGGCCATGGTCGCCTTGCAGGCTTCGACGGTCGTCGTCGCATGCATCTGGTCACGGAACGCCGTGCGTTCCTCGGGCGTCAGCAGCGCAGCGCCGGCGCCGCCCTGTCCGCGGGCGCCCTGACCCATGCCGTGACCTGCGCCGGGACCCATGCCCATGCCGCGGCCCGGACCCATCGGGCACGTGCCGTCCGCGGCAGCCTGGCCGCCGCCCGCTCCCGGGCCGTTGCCGCAGCCTGCGCCGGGGCCGTAGCCCGGGCCGCCCGGCTGGGCGACGGCAAGCGTCGCGGCGATCGCGAGCGCGATGGCGCCGAGTGTCAGGGTTGTGCGCTTCATGTTCGACTCCTCGATGTCGGTTGATCTTGCCGGAGGCTCCGGCCGGGGCGCCGCGCTGATCGCGGCCCTGATCCCTTGAACGTATGCTGCGCCGGCGCGCGGACCGGTCGGTTTGACCTGGGTCAACGCGATCCGGGGGCACGTGTGGCGGATTTGTAACGCCTTGTTGCGCGTGTTGCCGGATGTTTCCGCGGTTGCCGCCGGCGTAGAATTCGCCAACGCCGCCGACCGCCCGTCGCGCCGATTCGGACCTCACGACAAACATGGCTATCGACCGTGCCCGCCTGCTGCTCGCGCGCGTGTTCACGCAGCGCTGCTTCTATCTCTTCATCGCGCTGGTCGCGCTGATCACCGTGGCGCCGTTCTTCCTCGAGGACGAACTCGGGAGGGTCGTGCTCACGATGCTCGACGTGTTCGTGCTGCTCTCCGCCGTGGCAGCGGTCGGCCGCCACCTCTCGTCGTTCGTGATCGGCACGGTGATGGCGCTGGCGATCATCCTGCTGCAGTTCTTCGGCATGCGCCACGGGATGAGCGACTTCCTGGTCGGCGCCTGGGGGCTGTCGGTCCTGTTCTACCTGACCACGGTGATCTACCTGCTCGGTTACGTGATGCGGCGTGACGTGCTGACGATGGACAAGCTCTGGGGAGGGGCGTCGGTCTACCTGATGCTGGGCGTCATGTGGGCCTTCGCCTACGCACTGGTGCAGGCCTTTCACCCGGGCATGTTCGCGGTCGGCGGCACGCCGAGTCCGAAGGTGGCGGGCGCGGACCTCCTCTATTTCAGCTTCACCGTGCTGACGAGCACCGGCTTCGGCGACATGTATCCGCTGCATCCCGCGGCCCGCGTGCTGGTCACGCTGGAGCAGATCGTCGGCACGCTGTTCATCGCCATTTTCATCGCCCGACTGACCGGCGCCTATCCGCCGCATCGTCGCGAGGGCGCCGGATGAGCGAGGCGGGTACCACCGCCGCAGACCTGCGCCGGTGGGCGCTGGCGTCGATTCCCGACACGCCCGCCACCGTGGAGATGCGCGCGCTGTGCCTCGCGGCGGACGCGATCGTCCGGCCGTGTGGCGACGGCCTGTTCGTGACCACGCCGGAGCGCGCGACCGCGGGCGTCTGGGGCGACGCCGATCCGGCGGCCGTCGTCGCGACGATCGGCGCGCTGGGCTTCGAGGGCGAATTGCTCGTCACCGAGGAGCACGCGGCGCTCGCCGCGCGACTCGGCGGCGGCTGGCGCATCGAGCGCGCGGCGATCTTCACCGGGGGAGGGCTGGGTCAGGCCGCGCCGGCGGCCCGCGCGGGCCTCCGCGTGGCGCGACTGTCGCCGCAGGGACCGTTGCCGCCGCTCCCGCAGTCGCTCGCCGACGAACTCGACGCCGCGCGCCGGGCGACGACGGTGTTCGTCGCGATCGACGGAGCGACGCCCGCGAGCTTCGCCTACGTCGCGTGGGAGACCGAGCGGCACGGCGATCTCTCCGTCGACACGCTCGAACCCTGGCGTCGCCGAGGCTGCGCCCGCGCGGTCGCGCAGGCCGCGGTCGACGAGCTCGCGGCGCGGGGCAAGACTCCCGTGTGGGGTGCGATCGCGTCGAACGCCGCGTCGCTCGCCCTCGCACGCGCGCTGGGCTTCATCCGGCCCGCCGGGACGCTGCTGGTGGCGTCGCGGCGGGCCTAGCGCAGCGGCCGGCGCGCGCCGCCCGCGCGGCAAACGGACGCGCAGCCGGTGCGCTGCGCGCCCGGGGTCGGGGCCAGTCCGCTAGAGCGAAACGCCGGGCGGCAGCAGCGCCTGCGTCTCGGCGTGGCGCTGCATGTAGGTGCGCACGTACGAACACGCCGGCACCACGTGGAGTCCGTTCGCCTTCGCGTAGTCGAGGGCGGTGCGGACCAGCGCCGCGGCGATGCCTCGCCCGCCGAGCGCGGGGGGGACTTCGGTATGGTGGAACCGCAGCGTGTCGCCGTCGCGGACGTAGTCGGCGCGGCAGAGGAGGCCATCGACGACGACCTCGAAGCGTTGGGCGGGCTCGTTGTGGACGACGGTGAGGGCGGCTTGCGATTCGGTCATGGTCGGGGCGCGGAAGCGACGGTTGGTGACGGGGATTTTGCGGGGGCGATCGCGTCCGGTGCGGGCGCGGTGTCGGTCGGGGCTTCGCCGGGTGCGGGCGCGGTGTCGGTGGGCGCTTCGCCGGGTGCCCGGGGCGCGGTCGGCGGGGTCGTTGGCGACGGCGCGCGCTCGCGGTCACGATGCGCGAGCGCGGTCAGCGTCGCGGTCGCCAGCACGACCAGCATCACCGTGCCGAAGGGAAAGCGCGCCAGCGTGCCGGTCTCGGCTGCGGTCAGGAACAGCAGCACCGTGATCAGCCCGCGCGGCGCGATCCACACCAGCCGTTCGGCCGCCTGCTGCCGCAGCGCCTTCAGCAGCGCGAAGCGGGTCGCATAGATCGTCGCCACGACCACCGCGGCCAGCGCCCAGGCGCGCCAGTCGGCCATCGCGCTCACGTCGGTCCAGTAGCCCAGCAGCAGGAAGAAGAAGCTCTTGGTGGCAAACGTCAGCTCCGCCACCAGCCCCTTGAATTCCTTCAGCGTCTGGTCGTAACCGGTGGTGTGCAGCGCCTTCAGCCGCGCGTTCCACTCGAGCAGGTGCGGGTTGTTGAACAGCAGCCCGACGACCAGCACCAGCACCAGCGGCGACAGGTGCGATTCCTTGCCGATCGCGTACAGGCAGACGAGGCCGGCGATCAGCGGCAGGAACCGCACGTGGCCCTCGACCTTGTTGATCAGATAGTAAAGACCCAGCGCGGCGAACACCGCGGCGACCAGCGTGCCGGTGCCGCCACCGATCAGGTTGAGCGCGAATTCGCCGAACGAATCGTCGGCAGAAAGCCAGGCGTAGAACACCAGCACGCCGACGATGTCCGACAGCGCGCTTTCGTAGACGATGAACTCGCGCGGGTGGTTGGGCAGGCCCGCCGCGCTGGGGATCGCCACGGCGCTGGAGATCACCGCGAACGGGATCGCCACCAGCGCCGCGATCGGCAGCGCGAGCCCGAGCGCGAAGTGGAACAGCAGCACGAAGGGAAACAGGGTGAGGACGAAACCGCCGACGGCGGCCGCCGACGAAACGGCGATCAGCCGCATCCGCCCGCGCGTCACCGCGAGGTCGAGCGCACCCTCGAGGACGATCAGGATCAGCCCCAGCGTGCCGATGATGGGCACGATCGGATCGACCCACCTGAGGTGCACATCGATCCGGTCGAGCACCTGGCGGCCGACCAGCCCGGTGACGATCAGCAGTACCACCGAGGGAAGCCGGTACCGCCGCCCGGCGATGTCGAGCAGGTAAGCGAACAGCAGCAGGCCCGACGCGACGAGGATGGCAGTGTTGGTCATCGGGGAACCGGGGCCGATCGGATGCGCGGGTCGGCGTGCCTGGCGGCCGCCGCCGATTCGGCAGGAAGCCGGCGAGGGGCGGCGGACCGCGCCGGTCAGGGCAGCTGGATCTTCCCGCCGCCGCCGAGCCCGCCCGGCCCGAGCCCGCCCAGCGCGCCCGCCGCGCCGGCGGGCGGGACGATCAGCGACGACTGCTGCTGGCGTCGCAGCTCCTGCAGCTGCTTCATCGTCCGCTCGATGCCGACCTGCGCGGCGTCGGCGTACCCGGCGATGGCGTCGCGCAGGTTCGTCGCCTCGATGTCGAAGCTTATCGGGATCGGGCCCATGTTGGTCATGATCTGCGCGTCGCCGGTGTAGACCGTGGCCCGCGCGGGGTCCGGCGCGCCGTCGGCGGTCACCGGGACCAGCACGCGCAAGGTGCCAATCTGGCGGTCGGTGTAGATTTCTTCGCGGTACAGCGACGCCGCGTCCATCGTGGCTTCGGCGGGCGGGGTGCGGGGATCGGCGGCCATCGGGCGTTCCTCGGGGCGGGTCAGGTGGGGACGAAAGCCGCTATTTTAGCCGGTCGGCGAGCGCCCGCACCGCGCTGCCGGGGGTCGTCAGCACCGGCAGCCCGACGGCCTCGCGCACCGCCGGCGCCGCACGGGCGAGGCTGAACTGCGCCAGCACGACGACGTCGCAGCCCTGGTCCGCCACCGCCCGCGCAGCCGCCGCGACCCGGCGGTCGTGCTCCGCGGTGTCGCCGCGGTCGAGCGCGGCCAGCGCACCCTCGGCCAGCGCCGGAAGCACGGTGACCCCCGGCGGGAACTCGGCCGGCATCGACGCCAGCGTCGGCGCGAACGACGCGACCAGCCCGATGCGGCGCGCGCCCGAGCGCACCGCGTCGTCGATCATCGCCTCGTTGGGCTTCAGCACCGGCACCTGCGGCCAGCGCGCCTTGACCGCGTCGATGCAGGGGCCGAACGCCGAGCAGGTGAAGAGGATTCCCTGCGCGCCGGTGTCGATCGCGTACGCGGCCAGCGCGATGAACCGCGCCGTCATCCGCGCATCGAGCACGCCGCCGCCGCGCGCAAGGTCCGCCGACAGGCTGTCGTCGAGCAGGTTCATCCGCGTGCACTCGGGCCAAGCCCGCGCGAACTCGGCGTTGACCGGCTCGACCGAATGCGCGAGCGCGTGGATCAGCGCCACGCGCGGCGCGTCAGCAGCCATCGCGCCTCGTCATGCGGCGGCCGGCCTTCGCGTGCGGCCGCATCCGCCGCCCCTGCGACCACCAGACCAGCGCGATCAGCAGATACGCGGGCAGGTAGAACCAGTGCGGCGTCGCGCGGCCCGACGGGACCTCGATCCGCGATACGTCCCACCCCTGCTCGAAGCCGGACTTCTTCGCCCGCGAGCCGAACTTGACGCCGCTGATCTGCACGCTGTCGCCGAGCGTGGCGAAGGTGAGCCCGGCTTCGGCGAGGCGCTTGCGGCCGTCGTCGCCGGCCGGGCCGAGCCGCACGGCGACGGTCTTGGTCACGTCGTCGCCCTCGATGGTCGTGCCCTTGATCGCCAGCACCAGGCGGCCGCCGTCGGGCAGGTCCCTGGCGACGTCGACCACCTTCGCCGGCGGCAGGTGCGTGTACTCGGGCGCCAGGTAGTCCATGAAGAAGTCGGGCCGGAACAGCAGCAGGCACGCGACGGCGAGCAGCGCCACTTCCCAGAGCCGGCACTTGACGCGGAACCAGTTCATCGTCACCGCGGCGAAGATCAGCATTGCGATCGTCGAAGCGACGACGACGCTGACGAGTTCCGGGATGCTGTCGATGTCGATCAGCAGCAGCTGCGGGTTGAAGATCCAGATGAACGGCAGGATCACCGTGCGCAGCGCGTAGACCGAGCCCTGGATGCCGGTCGCGATCGCGCCCTCGCCGGAGATCGCCGCCGCCGCGAACGTGGCGAGCCCTACCGGCGGCGTGATGTCGCCCATGATCCCGTAGTAGAAGACGAACAGGTGCACGGCGATCAGCGGAATGATGAGGCCGGCCTGCGCGCCCAGCTCGACGACCACCGGCGCCATCAGCGTCGCGACCAGCACGTAGTTGGCGGTCGTCGGCACGCCGAGCCCCAGCACCAGGCAGACGAAGGCGATGAACAGCAGCATCACCATCACGTTGCCCTGCGAGACGAACTCGACGAACTCGGTCATCCGCAGGCCGAGGCCGGTCAGCGTGATCGCCCCGACGATGATGCCGGCAGTGGCGGTGGCCACGCCGATGCCGATCATGTTGCGCGAGCCGTCGTTGAATCCGTGCAGCACGTCCGACATGCCGCTGGTCCAGGCCTTCGGAGTCTTCGTGCCGCGGAAGAAGTCGATCAGCGGCCGCTGCGACACCATCAGCACGATCAGCATGACGATCGCCCAGAACGCCGACAGCGACGGCGACATCTCCTCGACCATCAGGCACCAGATCAGCATGCCGATCGGGAGCAGGAAGTGCAGCCCCGCCTTGACCGCCGGCCAGGTGTCCAGCGCCTGCGGATTCTCGATGTCGATGTCCTCGGGCAGGTCGGGGCTCTTCGCCGCCGCCCACACCGAGAAGAGGTACATCGCCAGCACGATGCCTCCGACGACCCACGGCGCGGCGTCGCCGAGCATCCGCTTGGTGAGGTCGAGGATCCAGTACAGCACGGCGATCACGATGAAGCTGCCGGAGATGCCGAGGCCCATCCGGATCATCGCCTCCTTCCACGACCGCGGATGGCGGTTGAGGATCGGCTTCATGCCGAGCTTCAGCGCCTCGAGGTGGACGATGTAGAAGAGGCCGATGTACGACAGCGTCGCCGGCAGGATCGCGTTCTTGACGATCTCCGAGTACGGGATGCCGACGTACTCGACCATCAGGAACGCCGCCGCGCCCATCACCGGCGGCATGATCTGGCCGTTGACCGACGACATCGTCTCGATGGCGCCGGCCTTGACACCACCGTAGCCGGACTTCTTCATCAGCGGGATGGTGAAGATGCCGCCGGACACGACATTGGACACCGACGAGCCGGAGATCAGGCCGTTCAGCGCCGACGACACCACGGCGACCTTGGCCGGCCCGCCGCGCATGTGCCCCAGCGCGGCGAAGGAGACCTGCATCATGTAGTTGCCGCCGCCCGCGCGATCGAGCAGCGTGCCGAACAGCACGTAGGCGAAGATCGTCCCGGTCGACACGCCCAGCGCGATGCCGAACACGCCCTCGGTGGTCAGCCACATGTGCGACAGCAGCCGGTTGAGCGACGCGCCCTTGTGCGACATCAGGTCGGGCAGGTGCGCGCCCAGCATCGCGTACGCAACGAACAGCGCCGCCAGCACCGCCATCGGCCAGCCGACCGCGCGGCGCGTCGCCTCGAGCAGCAGCAGCATCCCGACCGTCGCCACCGCGATGTCGATCGTCGACGGCTGCCCCGGGCGCAGCGCGAGCTCGCGATAGAACAGCAGCAGGTACGCGCCGGCGAACGCCCCGGCCAGCGCGAACAGCCAGTCCTGCCACGGCACGCGGTTCCGTGGCGAATTGGAGAAGGCCGGCCACGCAGTGAACGCGAGGAACAGCGCGAACGCGAGGTGCAGCGACCGCGCCTCGGTGTCGTTGAGGATGCCGATGCCGAAGGTGAACGGCAGCGGCGACGCGTACCAGAACTGAAACAGCGCCCAGGCCAGCGCGACGCCGAAGATGATCTTCGCGGTGACGCCCGCGGGCTTGCGGGCGCCGGTGTCGGCCTTGGCGACCAGCTCCTGCAGCGCCTCGGGTGCTTTGTCGATTTCGGTGGCCATGCGCGGTTTCCCCCTGCGGCGGCGCTGCAACGACGACGGGGCGAAGTCGCCTTCGCCCCGTCGGTTACACGACTGGCGGCGGAACGCGGCGGGACTGCCGCGCGTTCCGCCCGGGCATTACTTGATCCAGCCCTTTTCGCGGTAGTAGCGCGCCGCGCCTTCGTGCAGCGGCGCCGAGTTGCCGTCGACGACCATGTTCTCGGGCTTGAGGTTCGCCAGCGCCGGGTGCAGCTTCTTGAACTCGTCGAAGTTGTCGAACACCGCCTTGACGACCTGGTAGACCGTTTCCGACGGCACCTTCGACGACGAAACAACGGTCGCGAGCACGCCGTAGGTCTGCGTCGCGTCGGGGTTGTTCGGGTACATCCCTGCGGGAATCGTCACCTTCGCGTAGTACGGCCTTTCGGCGACCAGCTTGTCGACCGCCGGTCCGGTCAGCGACACCAGCTTCGCGCCGCACGACGTGGTCGGGTCCTGGATGTTCGCCGACGGGTGGCCGACCCCGTAGAAGAAGCCGTCGATCTTGCCGTCGCAAAGCGCCGGGCCGTGCTCGTCGGCCTTGAGCTCGGAGGCGAGCGAGAAGTCGCTCATCTTCCAGCCCATCGCGACCAGCAGCTCCTCCAGCGACGCCCGCGTGCCGGAGCCCGGGTTGCCGACGTTGAAGCGCTTGCCCTTGAAGTCGGTGAACGTCTTGACGCCGGCTTCCTTGCGCGCGACGACGGTGAACGGCTCCGGGTGCACCGAGAACACGGCACGCTGGTCGCCCCAGGCACCGGCGTCCTTGAACTGGGCCAGCCCCTTGGTGGCGTTGTACTGGACGTCGGACTGGGTGAAGCCCATGTCGAGCTCGCCGGCCTTGATGGTGTTGACGTTGAACACCGAGCCGCCGGTCGATTCCACCGAACAGCGGATGCCGTGCTTGGCGCGGTCCTTGTTGACCAGGCGGCAGATCGCGCCGCCCGCCGCGTAGTAGACGCCGGTGACGCCGCCGGTGCCGATGGTGATGAACTTCTGCTGCGCCGCGGCGGGCAGCGACAGCGTGCCGGCCGAGAGCGCGGCCGCGGCGACGAACGTGGCGACGCCGGAAAACTGCGGGAACTTCATGGGAATCCTCCTGCGGGTTGGAACGAGGGAACGGCAAACGAACAGACTCGGGAACGGGGGGGCGGAAAGGCCGGCCAGACGCATACGTTAAACCGTTGCGATCGCCGCGTCGACTGCCAGACGCAGGCGGGCGGTCATTTCCTGCAGCTCGGCCGGCGCCGCGACGAACGGCGGGGCAAGCAGGATGTGGTCGCCCCGGCGGCCGTCGAGGGTGCCGCCCATCGGGTAGCACATCAGGCCGCGGGCCATGGCCTCGCGCTTGACCCGGGCGTGGAGCTGCAGCGCCGGGTCGAACGGCGCCTTGGACGCCCGGTCCGCGACCAGTTCGACGCCCCAGAAGAAGCCCCGGCCGCGGATGTCGCCGACGTGCGGGTGGTCGCCGAAGGCGTCGCGCAGCCGGGCCTCGAGGCGCGGGCCCTCGGTGCGGACGCGCTCGACCAGCCCGTCCCGCTCGAGCACCCGCTGCACCGCCAGCGCGGCGGCGCAGGCGACCGGGTGGCCGAGGTACGTGTGGCCGTGCTGGAAGAAGCCGGTGCCTGCCGACATCGCGTCGACGATCCGCCGCTGCGCCAGCACCGCGCCGATCGGCTGGAACCCGCCCCCCAGGCCCTTGGCGATCGCCATCAGGTCGGGCACGACGCCCTCGTGCTCGCAGGCGTGCAGGGTGCCGGTGCGGCCCATGCCGCACATCACCTCGTCGAGGATCAGCAGCACGCCGTGGCGGTCGCAGATCTCGCGCACCGCCTTGAAGTAGCCGGGCACCGCGGTCAGCACGCCGGCGGTGGCACCGCCGACCGTCTCGGCGACGAACGCGATGACCCTGTCGGTCCCCAGCGCGCGGATCGCGGCGTCGAGCTCGGCGGCCAGCCGCAGGCCGTAGGCTTCCGGAGTCTCGCCTTCGTTCATCTCGCGGTAGGGATAGCACGGCGCGACGTGCGTGACGTCGATCAGCAGCGGCGCGAACTGCCGGCGACGCCACTCGTTGCCGCCGACGGCCAGCGCGCCCAGCGTGTTGCCGTGGTAGCTCTGCCGCCGGGCGATGAAGAGGCCCCGCTGCGGCTGCCCGATCTCGACGAAGTACTGGCGCGCCATCTTCAGCGCCGCCTCCATCGCCTCGGAGCCGCCGCTGACGAAATAGGCGTGGCTGATGCCGGCCGGCGCGGTGCGCACCAGCTGGTCGGCCAGCGTCTCGGCGACTTCGGTGGTGAAGAAGCTGGTGTGCGCGTAGGCGAGGGCGTCGATCTGCGCGTGCATCGCCGCCAGCACGTCCGGATGGCCGTGGCCGAGGCAGGACACCGCGGCGCCGCCGCAGGCATCGAGATACTCCTTGCCGGCGGCGTCGACGATCGTGCAGCCGTGACCGGAGACGGCCACCGGCGGCGTGCGCAGCAGGTGGCGGTGGAAGACGTGGGTCATGGGAGGAGTGGGTGGGGTCGGGACGCGTTCCAGTTTACGCCGGCCGGATGCCGATGCCACCGTCGCGCGGCCCGTGGCCAGCCCCGCACCGCGTCGGACTCGCCGGCCCCGCGCATGGCTCGACCACCCCACTCGCCCTGCGCGGGGCCGCCGATTCCGCCGCTCGTCGCCAATGGCGCGGTCCATGGCCATCGCCGCGCCGTGGCCACCCCGCGCCGCACGGTCGATGGCGACCCGACCGCGGCGTGCCGGGCGCGACTCAGTGCGGCGCGTACCCGGGCGCCCGCAGCGCGCCCTGCTTGAACGCCCGCGACGCCGTCTGGTAGTACGCGATCGCCTCCCGCGCCTTGGCTGGTCGACCGGCATCGGCGTGGTCTCGCGCGTCGCCGGGTCGACCCGGAACGACTCGACCTTGCGTCCCGGCGACAGCACCGTCAGCACGCCGTCGCGCAGGTAGCCCAGCGACTGGTAGTTGCTGATGAACGCGCGCGCCGGCGCGCCCGGCTGCTCGAACACCGAGACCCCGAAGAAGTGATCGTCCCCGTCGGCGCGCAGCACGTCGAGGATCGTCGGCGGGATGTCGATCTGGCTCATCGTCGGCGTGTATTCGGCCGGGGCGACGAACTTCGGCGCGTAGAAGATCAGCGGGATGCGGTAGCCGCCGACCGGCAGCTTGCTCTTGCCCGCGACGGCGGCGCAGTGGTCGGCGACGATCACGAACAGCGTGTCGTCGAACCACGGCTTGCCGCGCGCGTCCTCGATGAAGCGGCCGATCGCCCAGTCGGTGTACTTGACGCCGCCTTCCCGGCCGCCCGGCGACTTGATGTCGATGCGCCCGTCGGGATAGGTGAACGGCCGATGGTTCGACGTCGTCATGATGTGCATGAACACCGGCTTGCCCGAGGCGACGGCCGTGTCGATGACGCCGAGCGCGTTGGCGAACAGCGACTCGTCGGCCACGCCCCAGATGTTCTCGAACACGATCGACTGCTTCGGGAATTCGGTGCGGTCGACGACCCGGTAGTCGTTGGTGTCGAAGTACGCGTTCATGTTGTCGAAGTAGCCGTACCCGCCGTACACGAAGCTGGTGGCGTAGCCCTGGTGCTCGAGCAGCTCGCCGATGGTCGCGAGGTGGTCGTTGCCGGGACGGCGCACGATGGCCTGCCCGGGCACCGGCGGCGTGCCGAGCGACACCGCCTCGAGCCCGCGCACCGTGCGGGTGCCGGTGGCGTAGACGTTGGCGAAGCGGAGCCCTTCGCGGGCCATGCGGTCGAGGTTGGGCGTCAGGCCCTGCGTCGAACCCCACGCGCCCAGGAATTCCGCGGACAGGCTCTCGACCATGATCAGGACGACGTGGCGCGGCCGGCCGGGAAACCCGGCACGATGCGGCTCGGTCGCCTCGTTCTCGAGCACGGCCGCGGGTTGCGCGCCGCGGTCGAGCGGCTTGCGCTCGACACCGAGCCCGCGCAGGATGCCGTCGGCCTCCTCCTGCGGGATGGTGGCGTAGAAGCGGTCGTAGTCGAGCTCGTTGCGCCGCATCGCCGCGGCGAAGGTGAAGAGGCCGTTGGCCGCGAGCTCGTCGGCGTAGGCGTTGCCGATCGTGCCCATCTGGTCGACCGACGCGGCGGTCATCGCCGCCAGCGGAACCACGATCGCCGCGACGGCGTAGGCGAAGCGGCGGCGCCGCGAGAGCGGCTGCGCGTCGGCGCGGCGCAGCCATGGCCGGATCGCGAGCGTGACCGCCAGGGCCGCCACCGCCAGGCCGCCGAGGATCCAGGCGACCGGATACGACTCGCGGATGTTGCCGATCACCTCATGGGTATAGAGCAGGTAGTCGACGGCGATGAAGTTGAACCGCGTCGAGAACTCGAGCCAGAACGTGGTCTCGGCGACGGCCCCGAACAGCAGCACGAACACGCTGAGCGCGAACCAGGCGAGGCGAAGCGCGCGATGGGCGCGATGGGCGCGCCAGCGCGCGGGCAGCAGCGCTTCGTACAGCCAGACCGGCGCCAGCAGCACCGCCAGCACCGCGAGGTCGAACCACAGCCCTTTCACCAGCACCGCGGGCCAGTCGGCGAGCGGCACGGCATCGAGTCCGGTCCACAGCGCGAGGCCGACGCGGGTGAGCGCGAACACCGACAGCGCGGCGAGCGCGTAGAGCAGGGGGATGCCTGGATTGAATCGATGGGAGGCCATGCGGGCACTCGCGGTCGTGGATCGGGCGGGGCCGTCGCGGATCGCCGAATCGCCACACCCTTACCATCCGGATTATGCGCCCTCGGCAGGACGGGCATTCCCGCCGGTGACGTGAGCGCGTGGCGCCCGCCACCTCGATCCGCGCCGCGCCGGACTCGGCGGTCCCGCGCGTGCCGCGCGGTCCGTGGCCACTGCTATGCCGCGGAGGCGGTGGCCAGCCCTGCACCGCGGCGGAATCGGCGGCCCCGCGCATGGCTCGACCACCCCACTCGCCCCGCGCGGGGCCACCGATTCCGACGCTCGTTGCCAATGGTGCGGTCACATGGCCGCGCGGTCCTTGGCCACGCCCGCCCCGTGTGGTCCGGCGCGAGTCCGGCGCTTCACGCATGGGTCGCGGCTCTCATGGAGCGCGCGACCGGGTGCGAAGAACGTGGATAATCGCGCATTGCCGTCCGCACCTTCATGCATCCGATCTTCCAACCACGGGGACCTTGCCGCAGATGAACACGATTCGATGGACGTTGCCCGTCACTCTCGCCGCGGCGCTGCTTGCCGCGTGCGCCGCCCCGGGATTGCCCGAGACCGTGCTGCCCCTGCGGATCGACTATGCGTGCCAGCAGGGCACGGCGCTCACCGTGCTGCGCTCGCCGGACGGGCGGCAGGCCGATGCGATCCACCAGGGCAGGAGGATGGTGCTGCCGCGGATCGACAGCGCGGCGCAGGAGAAGTACGGCAACGGCCGGATCACGCTGTACCTCGACGGCGAGAACGCGCTGCTGACCGAGGACAGCATGGTGCTCGCGGGCCGCTGCACGTCGATGTTCGCGCTGCCGGTCGCCCCGAAGGGCAGCTACTAGGCGCCGCCTGCGGACCGGCATCGCGACGCGGGCCGGACGTCGCCGGTCCAGCCGGGGGTCGAACCTTGCGATGAGCGCAGGAGCCGCATGAAAGTCATCGTCCTCGGCAGCGGCGTCATCGGCACCAGCGCCGCGTACTACCTCGCGCGCGCCGGCCACGAGGTCGTCGTCGTCGATCGCCAGTCCGCGCCGGCGCTGGAGACTTCCTACGCCAACGCGGGCGAGGTGTCGCCGGGCTACTCGGCGCCCTGGGCCGGGCCGGGCGTGCCGGTCAAGGCGATCCAGTGGCTGTTGATGCACCATCGCCCGCTGGTGATCCGGCCGCGGCTCGACCCGGCGATGTGGCGCTGGGGCCTTTCGATGCTGCGCAATTGCACGGCCGCGCGCTACCGCGTCAACAAGACCCGCATGGTGCGGCTGGCCGAGTACAGCCGCGACTGCCTGCGCGCGCTGCGGCGCGACACCGGCATCGCGTACGACGAGCGCAGCCTCGGCACGCTGCAGCTCTTCCGCACGCAGAAGCAGCAGGACGGCATCGGCAAGGACGTCGCGATCCTCGAGGACTTCGGCGTGCCCTACGCGATCCTCGATCGCCCCGGCTACGTCGCGGTCGAGCCGGCGCTCGCGGCGGTGCAGGAGAAGTTCGTCGGTGCGCTGCGCCTGCCCGACGACGAGACCGGCGACTGCTTCAAGTTCACGCAGAACCTGGCGGCGCTCGCCACGCAGGCGGGGGCGACGTTCCGCTTCGGCGTGCGCATCGACGGGCTCGAGCGCGACGGCGCGCGCATCGCCGGCGTGCGCACCGACGCCGGCACGCTCGCGGGCGACGCGTATCTCGTCGCGCTGGGCAGCTACTCGCCGCTGCTGGTGCGTCCGCTCGGGCTCACGCTGCCGGTGTATCCGGTCAAGGGCTACTCGATCACCGTCCCGATCACCGATCCCGCGCAGGCGCCGGAGTCGACGATCATGGACGAAACGCACAAGGTCGCCGTCACGCGGCTGGGCGACCGGATCCGCGTCGGCGGCACCGCGGAGCTCGCCGGCTACGACCTGACGCTGCACGCGTCGAGGCGCGCGACGCTGGAGCATGTGGTCACCGACATGTTTCCGCGCGGAGGCGATGTCGGCCGCGCCGAATTCTGGACCGGCCTGCGCCCGATGACCCCGGACGGCACGCCGGTACTGGGCCCCACGCCGTTCGCGAACCTGTTCCTTTCCACCGGCCACGGCACGCTGGGCTGGACGATGGCGGCCGGCAGCGGCCGCGTCATCGCCGACGTCATCTCCGGCCGCGAGCCGGAAGTCGCGCTCGACGGGCTGACGCTGGCGCGCTACCGTTAGCGTGCCGCCGCCAGCCGCCCGGCGCCGAATCCGGCGGCTTTCCCCGTCGGTCTGGCGGGCGGCGGGGTCAACCCGAAGGGCGCCGTTCCCGTTTTAATGGTATTGCAGCTGGAGTCGGGTCCGCTTGCGGCAAGGCGGAGCGACGGCTGCGGAGGCGGGGCCATGAACAAATTCACGATTTCCGTGTTTGCCGTGACGGTCGCCGTGTTGGCCGGCGGCGACGCGTGGGCGCAGGGTCGCGGTGGTGGTGGCGGCGGCGGCGGTGGCGGCGGCGGTGGCCCCAGCGCAGGACGCGGCGGCGGCTACGGCTCGGGCGGCGGCATGTCCGCGGGACGCGGAGGCCAACCGGGCTGGGGTAACAGCTCCGGCTGGAACCGTGGTTCCGGCGGCAACTGGTCCGGCGGAACGTGGTCCGGCAGCCGCTGGTCTGGCTCCGGTGGTTGGGTCCGCCCGGGCTGGGGTGCTCCCGGCTGGGGCCGCCCGGGCTGGGGCGCTCCCGGCTGGGGCCGGCCGGGCTGGGGTGCCCCCGGTTGGGGCCGGCCGGGCTGGGGTGCCCCCGGTTGGGGACGGCCGGGCTGGGGCGGCGCCTGGGTGGGCGGCAATCCTGGCTGGTGGGGCTGGAACAATGGCTGGTGGGGATGGAACACCGGATGGTGGGGCTGGAACACCGGATGGTGGGGTCCCGGCTGGGGAGTCAGCGTCGGGGTGCCCGTCGTGACGGGCTGGCCGACGACCGTCTCGGGCTCGTGGACCGCGGTCCCGGCCGACAGCTGGTCGGCCATCGGGACGTCGGAATCGCTTGCCTGGGTCGAATCCCCTGCCGGAAGCGGTGCCTTCAGCGGCAGTGCCGCCGGGAGCGGCGACTCCGGGGCGGATCGCGGCGGGGCTTCGCCGGCCACGGCCTCGTCGAACGCGGTGTCGCCGCCGGCCAGCTACTGGTACTACTGCACCAGCCCGGCCGGGTATTTCCCGTACGTGCAGCAATGCGGAAGCGCGTGGATCCCGGTGATCCCGCAGGCGCCGTCCGCCGCCGGCACGCCGCCCCAGGTGGCGCCGGTCCGGTCAAGCCCGCCGCAAGTGGCGCCGGGTGCCGGTGCTTCGGGTGCGCCGACCTACTGAGTCCACGACCATGAAACTGCAATCGACCCTGTCCGCGATCGCCGCGACCGCCCTGCTGGGGGCCTGCGCGACCGCCCCCAGCGCGCCCAGCATCCAGGCGCTGCCCGGGTCCGCCAAGTCGCCGGCACAGTTCCAGGCCGACGTGGCCAGCTGCCAGCAGTATGCCGAAGCCGCCCTCGGCGGCATGACGGCGGGACAGGCTTACAACAACACCGTCGCGGCCAACGCCGCGGCGGGCACGCTGTTCGGTGCCGCGATGGGCGCGCTCATCGGCGCGGCGACCGGGCAGGCGGGACCGGGCGCCGCGATCGGCGCCGGCACCGGCCTGCTGTTCGGCAGTGCGGCAGGCTCCAGCGTCGCTCCGTATTCGTACGCGGACGTGCAGCGCCAGTACGACAGCGTGTACCTCCGCTGCATGTACGCGAAGGGCAACCAGGTGCCGATGCGCACGGCCTCCCGGTTCACGCCGCCGATGGCGGTCGCGCCGAACGTCCCGCCGCCGAACACGGCCGCGCCGACCTGGCCGCCGGCGAATGCGCAGGCGCCCGCTTACCCGCCGCCGAACACGGCCGCGCCGACCTGGCCGCCGTCGAACACGCAGGCGCCGCCGTACCCGCCCGCCGGCACGCCCGCGCCGTCGTACCCGCCCCCCAACACGCCGCCGCCCCGCGGCTGACCGGGCGCCCGGTCCGCGCCGGGCGCGGTCACAGCACCGAGTCGGTCAGCCGCGCCAGGTTCTCGAGCGTTCGCCTGCCGAACCCGATGCGCGAGCGAGTCTCGCGCGTCACCCGCTCGGCCTGCCGCAGGTGGCGCGCCTGCTCCGCGGCGAGATCGGCGACGACGCCGGTGTCGTAGATCAGCACGCTGACCTCGGCATTGAGCGCGAACGAGCGGATGTCGAGGTTGGACGACCCGATCAGCGCGATGTCCGCGTCGATGCTCATGTGCTTGGCGTGCAGGAAGCTGCCGCCATGGCGGTGGATGCGCACGCCGGCCGCCAGCATCTCATCGTAGTACGACTGCTGCGCAAGCTGCACCAGCGGCTTGTTCGACGTCCGGTCGACGATCAGGTCGACCTCGACGCCGCGCCGTGCAGCGCTGCACATCGCGGCAAGGAACGCGGCGCTGGGAATGACGTACGGGGCCGTCAGCGCGACGCGCGAGCGCGCGCCGTACATCAGCGCGATCATCACCGCCTCGGTCGTGCCCTCGCCGTAGCCGGGTCCGCTTGCGAGCACCTGCGCGGGGCTTCGCGCCGCGTCCGCCGCGTCGGCCGGGACGGGCGGCGGCAGCGCGGCGATCTCGGGCGGCAGGTCGTGCCGCTCGAGATAGCGGTCGCCCAGCAGCACCGCCAGCAGCTCGCGCACGACGGGGCCGGTGACGCGGACCAGCATCTCCTCGTTGATCATTCCGGCGTTGGCCCCCGCGTCGACGACGTTCTGCGAGCCGAAGAACCCGGTCGATCCGTCGACGACGACGATCTTGCGGTGATTGCGCAGGTCGAGGCGCGCGGCGTTCGGACCCCACAGCCGCAGCGGCATCAGCGCGACGACTTCGATGCCGGCCGCAGCGAGCCGCGGCGTCAGGCCCTTGAGCCCGCGCCGCGAGCCGACCGCGTCCATCTGCACGCGCACGGTGACGCCGCGCTGCGCCGCGCGCACCAGCGCGTCGGTCATCCGCCGTCCCGTCGCGTCGTCCTCGAAAATGTAGAAGGAGAGGTGGACGAAGCGCTGCGCCGTCCCGACGTCGGCGATGATCCGGTCGATCGCGGCGTCGTAGATGGGCAGCAACTCGAACCGGTTGCCGCCGACGACGGGAAACTCGGACAGCGTCTCGGCGAGCCGGAACGCCGGCAGCAGCTCCGGCGGCAGCGCGGGCTGCGCGACGACGTCGACGCCGAGTGCGCGGGGCCCGACGCGACGGATCGCCTGCTGCACCGACTGCTGCAGCGCGAGGCGCCGCCTGGGCAGGTAGGCGCGGCCGATCAGCGCATACAGCAGCAGGCCCGGCCAGGGCAGGAACAGGATCAGCACCAGCCATGCACGCGCCGCGTTCGGCGTGCGTCGCTGCGGCACGACGATCAGCGCGCCGATGCGGATCACCCACTCGCTGGCGAGGTAGAGCGCGGGCCACGTGGGCAGGGGGAAGTCGAGGAGCACGGGGGGTAGCGGCGGCGGCGACGACGGGGCACGGTCTTGCCGGTCGAGGCCCGCAATAAAGTGTGTCCGATCATACGCTTGGGGGCATCGGTACGGGGCCGCAAGACCGCACACGGTCGCGGTCGGGGCATCCCTGACCCGTCATCGACGCGAACCGCCGGCCCGTCGACGCATGCCGGCGAACGGAACGCCGGGGCGGATGTCGTACGATACCGGCTGCCGTCCGCGTGGCCGGGCCCGGTGGTCGCCGTTCGGCAACGCACGATCCGGCGCCCGTCTCCGCCGCGGGGCGCTCAACGCGGGTAAATGAACGAGGAACACTTCATGTCGACCAGTCCCGCCCCCCCCTCGCGCGGCGATGATCAGGACAGCCATCTCCCGGTGTCGGAGCGGATCCGTTCCCGCCTGATTCGCGCCCGGCAGCGCTATCACGCCAACGACAACATTTCCGCCTACGTGATGGACGGCGAGGTGGACGCGCTGCGGGCCGAGGTCGAGGCCAAGATGGCCGAAGTCCTCAAGAGCCTGGTCATCGACACCGAAGGCGATCACAACACGCAGGAAACCGCCCGCCGCGTCGCCAAGATGTTCCTGACCGAGGTCTTCAAGGGCCGCTACCACGCGATGCCCGCGGTGACCGAGTTCCCGAATGTCGAACAGCTCAATGAACTGCTGATCGTCGGGCCGATCACCGCGCGCAGCGCCTGTTCGCACCACCTCTGCCCGATACTCGGCAGGGTGTGGATCGGCATCATGCCCAACGAGCACTCGAACCTGATCGGCCTGTCCAAGTACGCGCGCATCTGCGACTGGGTCATGAGCCGGCCGCAGATCCAGGAGGAGGCGGTCATACAGCTGGCCAACATCCTCCAGGACAAGGTGAAGCCGGACGGCCTGGCGATCGTGATCGAGGCCGACCACTTCTGCATGCACTGGCGCGGCGTCAAGGATGCCGATGCCCGCATGACCAACAGCGTGATGCGCGGCTCCTTCCTCAAGGATCCCGATCTGCGGCGCGAGTTCCTGTCGCTGCTGAGCAAGAAGAACGGTTGAAACCCATCTGATCTGAACAGCGGAGGATTGCATGCTGGTACGTCTGTTGTACGCAAGCCGGGCGGTCGACGATGTTTCGCAGGAGGAGCTGCTGAAGATCCTGTCGCAATCCAAGGCCAACAACCCGGGGAGCGGCATCACGGGCGTCCTGTGCGCGAGCGGGCCGCTGTTCCTGCAGCTGCTGGAGGGCGGGCGCATGCAGGTCAACGCGCTGTACAACCACATCGCCGCCGATCCCCGCCACACCGACGTGGTGATCCTGAGCTACGAGGAAATCGGCGAAAGGAAATTCGCCAACTGGTCGATGGGGCTGGTGAACCTCGAGCGCGTCAACGCGTCGCTGCTGCTCAAGTACTCGGAGAGCGCCACCCTCGATCCCTACAACGTTTCCGGCGGCGCCTCGATGGCGCTGCTCGACGAACTGATGGCCACGGCGTCGATCATGGGCCAGGCCAACTTTTCGCCCTCGGGCGCGCGGTAGATCGGCCGGCGCGGGCTGCGCGACGCGGTCCGGCGGAGGAGGGGGGCGTGCCTGATGCCTCGCAGGACCCCGCAGGCGGGCGCGACGGTCCGGATCGGCTGGAGTTTGCTGCAGGGCGCGCCACGGAAAGGCGCGCCGGAAGGACTCTGGTGGAGACGAGGAGGATCGAACTCCCGACCTCCGCATTGCGAACGCGGCGCTCTCCCAGCTGAGCTACGTCCCCATGAGGGGGAAGATTATAGCCAATTCCGGGGCCGCCCGGCAACCGGGGGCCTTCAGCCCTGCGGCACCGCCAGCTGCGGCGGGGGTTCCTCCGGCGCGGCGTGGACCGCCCGGCCCTCGATCACGCACTGGATGAAGTGCAGCTTGGTCACCACCGCCCGGTTCAGCACGAACGGGTAGATGTCCGGCTGGCCCATGCTGCGCGCGGTCTCGTTGAGCACCGCGGTCAGCACCACCCAGGCGTTGATCCAGGCGAGGAAGCGCTCGCCGTTGCCCGCCGCGTCCACCCGGTACAGCACGTCGGGGGTGAATGGTGTCACCTTCAGCGTCGTCGCGTCGGTGCCGATGCCGAAGCTCTTGACCGTTTCCAGCGTGGCGCGCGCATGCATGTAGTGCGCCCAGGTCTCGGCCCAGTCCTCCCACGGGTGCGACGCCGCGTAGGTGCTGATGTGCCGCGTCGCCCAGTCGGGGGGCGGGCCGTCCGCGTAATGCTTCTGCAGCGCCGCGGCGTAGTCGGCTCGCTCGTCGCCGAAGAGCTCGCGGAAGCGCGGCAGCCAGGGGCCGCCGTCGATGAGCACGTCCCAGTAGTAGTGGCCGAGCTCGTGCCGAAGGTGGCCGATGATCGTCCGGTACGGCTCCTTCAGGTGCTCGCGATTCTGCTCCCGGTAGTCGTCGTCGGCCTCGGCGACGTTCAGCGTGATGATCCCGCTCGCGTGCCCGGTCAGCACCCGGGCCTCGTCGGGCAGCGATTCGAGGAAGTCGAAGGCGAGGCCGCGCTCGGGGTCGTCGGACCGGGGCACCAGCGGCAGCTCGAGGGCCTGCAGCGCGAACAGCACCCGCCGCTTGGACGCCTCCAGCTCGCGCAGGCGATCGGCGTTCCGCGGCCGGTCGAGCGCCGGGATGGTTCGCGTCAGTCGGCAGGAGAGGCAGATGCCCTCCGGGCGCTCGGCCGGCACCATCCAGTTGCACGCCGCCTCGGCGGTGCGGTGGGAGCAAAGGCGGAACCGCGGCGCCGGCGCGCGCGGGTCGTCGGCGAGGGACCACAGGCCGTCGCCCGCCGGCGCGATCGCGGCCAGCCGCAGCGTCGTCGGGTCGTACGCGACGTCGGCGCCGCAGGACAGGCATCGCAGGTTGTCGAAGAACAGCGGCTGGCCGCAGGTGCAGGAGAAGGCTCTCATCGCGGGTTCGGGCGTCGGGCAGGCGGGAGAAACGTGGCGGAGGGGGCAACGTACGGACGGCGCGGTATGACCCCTCGGCGGGAGGGCCCGGGGCGGGAAGGCGAATGCCGCCCCAATGCTACACTCGAACGGGAGGTTGCCATGACCAGGGAAGCGATCAGTTCCAAGCACGCGCCGGCGGCGCTCGGCCCGTATTCGCAGGCGATCCGCGCCGGCCAGACCGTGTGGCTGTCCGGGCAGCTGGGGCTCGACCCGGCGACCGGCAACCTGGCCGAAGGCGTCGAGGCGCAGACGCACCAGGTGTTCCGCAACCTGCGCGCCGTCGCGCAGGCCGCGGGTGGCGAGCTCGCCGACATCGTCAAGCTCACGCTGCTGCTCGCCGACCTCGACGATTTCGCCAGGGTCAACGCGATCATGACCGAGTATTTCACCGCGCCGTTCCCGGCGCGCGCGACGTACCAGGTCGCCGCACTGCCCAAGGCGGCGCGCATCGAGATCGAGGGCGTGCTCTACCTCGCGCCGGTCGCCGACGCCGTGTCGCCGCAGACCGGCTGGCGCGAAGCCTTCGACCAGACCAAGGGGCAGTGACCGCTCCGGCAGCGAAGTCGGCCCGGCCCGCGAAGGCGGCGAAGGCGGCGACGCCCGCGAAGGCGGCTGCCGGCCTCGCCGACAAGCTCGCGCGGCTCGGCCTCGCGCGCGAGGAAGACCTCGTGCTGCACCTGCCGCTGCGCTACGAGGACCACACCCGCCTGGTGCCGCTCGCGCGGCTGCAGCCCGGCCTCGCGCAGCAGGCCGAGGGCACCGTCGTCCACACCGACATCCAGTACCGGCCGCGGCGGCAGCTCGTGTGCCTGCTGGAGGACGGGGCCGACGGCAACGGCGACCGCGCGCAGCTCGTGCTGCGCTTCTTCACCTTCTACCCGAACCAGCAGAAGGCACTCGCGCCGGGCCGGCGGGTGCGCGCGTTCGGCGACGTGCGGCCTGGGCACTTCGGCCTCGAGATCGTCCATCCGCAGTTCCAGGTGGTCGACGGGGACACGCCGCTGCCCGACCGCCTCACGCCCGTCTATCCGACGACCGCGGGGCTCGGGCAGGACACCCTGCGGCGCGTGATCGCGCGCGCGATCGCCGCCGACCCGGCGCGCACCGCCGACTCGCTGCCGGCCGACTTCGTCGCGCGCCGCCGGCTGTGGAAGTTCGGCGACGCCGTGCGCTTCCTGCACACGCCGCCGCCGGAGCTGTCGCCGCTGACGCAGCACGCGCTCGACGCGCGCACGCACCCGGCGTGGACGCGCCTGAAATTCGACGAGCTGGTCGCGCAGCAGCTGTCGATGCAGGCGCATCGCAACGCCCGCGCGGCGCGCCACGCGCCGGTGCTGACCGGCACCGGGACGCTGACCGGCGCGCTGCTCGCGCGGGTGCCGTTCAAGCTCACCCGCGCGCAGGAGCGGGTGTGGCGCGAGATAAGGTTCGACCTCGCCAAGGTGACGCCGATGCAGCGTCTGCTGCAGGGCGACGTCGGCTCGGGCAAGACCATCGTCGCCGCGCTGGCGGCGCTGCAGGCGATCGAGAGCGGCCGGCAGGTGGCGTTCATGGCGCCGACCGAGATCCTCGCCGAGCAGCACTATCGCAAGCTCGTCGCGTGGCTCGAGGGTTCCGGGGTCGGCCTCGCGTGGGTGTCGGGCAGCCAGAGCGCGAAGGAGCGCAAGGCGGCGCTGGCGGCGATCGCGTCGGGCGAGGCGCCGTTCGTCATCGGCACGCACGCGCTGTTCGAGGACGACGTGCTGCTGCCGCGGCTGGGCCTCGCCATCGTCGACGAGCAGCACCGCTTCGGCGTCGCGCAGCGGCTCAAGCTCCGCGGCAAGGCGGTGGGCGAGGCGCACCAGCTGATGATGAGCGCGACGCCGATTCCGCGGACGCTGGCGATGACGTTCTACGCCGACCTCGACGTGTCGGTGCTGGACGAGATGCCGCCAGGCCGCACGCCGGTGGCGACGCGGCTGGTCAGCAGCAAGCGCCGCGCCGAGGTCGTCGAGCGCGTGCGCCGCGCCGCGGCCGAGGGGCGGCAGGCGTACTGGGTGTGCCCGCTGATCGAGGAGTCGGAGAAGCTCGAGCTGCAGACCGCCGTCGCGCTGCACGCGGAGCTGACCGCGACGCTGGCCGGCCTCTCCGTCGGGCTGCTGCACGGGCGCATGAAGCCGGCGGACAAGGCGGCGGTGATGGACGGCTTCGTCCGCGGCGAGGTCCACGTGCTGGTCGCGACGACGGTCGTCGAGGTCGGCGTCGACGTGCCGAACGCGTCGCTGATGGCGATCGAGCACGCCGAGCGCTTCGGCCTCGCGCAGCTGCACCAGCTGCGCGGGCGGGTCGGCCGCGGCGCCGCCGAAAGCACCTGCTACCTGCTGTTCGAGGAACCGCTGTCCGAGCTGGCCAAGGCCCGGCTCAAGGTGATCTACGAGCACAGCGACGGCTTCGAGATCGCGCGGCAGGACCTCGTCATCCGCGGTCCGGGCGAGTTCCTGGGCGCGCGGCAGTCGGGGGTCCCGATGCTGCGCTTCGCCGACCTGGAGCGCGACGCGGCGCTGATCGAGGACGCCCGCGCCGCGGCGGTCGAGCTGCTGCAGAAGGACCCCGCGGCCGCGGCGGCGCACCTCGAGCGGTGGCTCGGGGGGCGCGCGGAGTTCATCAAGGCCTGATCCGGGGCTCCAATCCCGGGTTTTGTGACCCAAATCAACCCCTTGGACTTCCCGCGGGGGTGGGGTAGGCTAAAATGCCGCGCCAGACTCCGGATTCCGCTCCCGCCCCATGGTCCTCTACGCCCTCGGCTTGAACCACCAGACCGCGCCGCTCGCCGTGCGCGAGCAGGTGGCGTTCGCGCCCGAGGCGATGGGCCACGCGCTGCGCGACCTGCTCGCGCGGCCGCAGGTCAAGGAAGCGGCGATCCTGTCGACCTGCAACCGCACCGAGCTCTACGTCCACGGCGCCGAGCCGCAGCCGGTCGTCCGCTGGCTCGAGGACTTCCACCGGGTGCCGCCGGACACGCTGTCGCCGTACATCTACGCGCTGCCGCGCGAACGCGCCGTCGCGCACGCATTCCGCGTCGCGAGCGGGCTCGATTCGATGGTGCTGGGCGAGCCGCAGATCCTGGGCCAGATGAAGCAGGCGGTGCGGCACGCCGAATCGGCGGGCGCGCTGGGCCTGGTGCTCAACCGGCTGTTCCAGCGGACCTTCGCCGTCGCCAAGGACGTGCGCACGCACACCGACATCGGCAGCGCGTCGATCTCGATGGCCGCCGCGTCGGTGAAGCTCGCCGAGCGCATCTTCCCGTCGATCGCCGAGACCCGCGTGCTGATGATCGGCGCCGGCGAGATGATCGAGCTGACCGCGACGCACTTCGCCGCCAAGGCGCCGAAGTCGATCACCATCGCCAACCGCACCGTCGAGCGCGGCCGCGCGCTGGCCGACCGCTTCAACGCCGAGGCGATCACGCTGACCGACATGCCGGAGCGGCTGCCGGAGTTCGACATCATCGTCACCTGCACGGCGAGCACGCTGCCGATCCTGGGCAAGGGCCTGCTCGAGCGCGTGGTCAAGGCGCGCCGCCACTCGCCGGTGTTCATCGTCGACCTCGCCGTGCCGCGCGACGTCGAGCCCGAGGCCGCCGAGCTCGACGACGTGTTCCTCTACAGCGTCGACGACCTCTCGAACATCGTCAAGGACAACCTGTCGATCCGCAAGGAGGCGGTGACGCAGGCGGAGGAGATGATCGCCACGCAGGCGCAGAGCTTCCTGCGCTGGCTCGAGGGCCGCACCGTGGTGCCGACGATCACCGCGCTGCACGGGCACCACGAGCAGCTGCGCGCCGCCGAGCTCGAGCGCGCGCTGCGGATGCTGAGGAACGGCAACGCGCCGGAGCAGGTGATGGAGGCGCTGGCGCGCGGGCTCACCAACAAGTTCCTGCACGCGCCGACGCACGCGCTCAACAACGCGGGCGACGCCGAGCGTGCGGAGCTGACCGCGCTGTTCCAGAAGATCTACCAGCTGCCCGATCCGGCCGCCGACGGGCATTAGCGGCGCCGTCCGCCACCGCGCCGGCGCGTCCGGCGCCCCCCGCTTGCGCGACCGTCGCCGCCGGAGCTGCGCCATACCGCGCAACGCCGCACGCACCGCCGCACGACGCCCGGGCGCACCGTGCCGGCAAGTACCGCCAAGCGAACCATCGATGAAGCCATCACTGCGACTGAAGCTCGAACAGCTCGCCGCCCGCCGCGACGAGCTCGAGGCGATGCTCGCCGCCGAGGAGGCGACGCGCGACATGGACCGCTACCGCGCGCTCACCCGCGAGCACGCCGAGATCGACCCCGTCGTCGCCCGCTTCGGCGAGCTGCAGCGCGCCGAGCGCGACCTCGCCACCGCCGACGACTTCGCGCGCGATCCGGGGATGAAGGAATTCGCCGCCGAGGAGCGCGCCGGCGCGCTGGCGCGGATGGCGGCGCTGGAGACGGACCTGCAGGCGATGCTGCTGCCGAAGGACCCCAACGACGAGCGCAACGTGTTCCTGGAAATCCGCGCCGGCACCGGCGGCGACGAATCGGCGCTGTTCGCAGGCGCGCTGTTCCGCATGTACACGCGCTACGCCGAGCGCCATCGCTGGCAGGTGGAGGTGGTGTCGCTGTCGCCGTCGGAGCTCGGCGGGTACAAGGAGGCGATCGTCCGCGTCGTCGGCAGCGGCGCGTACTCGAAGCTCAAGTTCGAGTCGGGCGGCCACCGCGTGCAGCGCGTGCCGGAGACCGAGGCGCAGGGGCGCATCCACACCTCGGCGTGCACGGTCGCGGTGCTGCCCGAGGCCGACCCGGTCGCCGACATCACCATCAACCCCTCGGACCTGCGCATCGACACCTTCCGCGCGTCGGGCGCCGGCGGCCAGCACATCAACAAGACCGACTCGGCGGTGCGCATCACCCACCTGCCGACGGGACTCGTCGTCGAGTGCCAGGACGACCGCTCGCAGCACCGCAACCGCGCGTCGGCGATGGCGGTGCTGGCGTCGCGGCTGGCCGACCGCGAGCGCCGCGAGCGGCAGCAGAAGGAGGCGTCGATGCGCAAGAGCCTGATCGGCTCGGGCGATCGCAGCGAGCGCATCCGCACCTACAATTTTCCGCAGGGCCGCGTCACCGACCACCGGATCAACCTGACGCTCTACAAGATCGACTCGGTGATGGACGGCGACCTCGACGAGCTCACCGGCGCGCTGGCGCAGGAGTTCCAGGCCGAGCAGCTCGCCGCGCTCGCCGGCGGGGAGGACGCGTGACCGCGCGCCGGGGTACGAGAGGCGATGCAACCGGGCGCAGGGGTGGGCGTGCCGGCACCGGACGCGCAGCCGGGGCGGCAGCAGGGCAGGGTCGGTTGTTGCTCGAGACGCCGCGGCTGGCGCTGCGCGAGTTCACCGCAGGCGATTTCGACGATCTCCTGCGGCTCGATTCGGATCCGCGCGTCATGCGCTACATCGCGCGCGGCCGGCCGGCGTCGCCCGACGAAGTCGCCGCCGCGCTGAAGCGGATCATCAACTACGGGCGCGTCAACTACGGCCTCGGCATCTTCCGCGCCTCGCGGCGGGACACCGGCGCAGCCACCCTCCGCGGGGACGGCGGCGCGTTCATCGGCTGGGGCTGCCTCAAGTACACGCCGCCGACCTGCGACGTCGAGGTCGGGTACCGGCTGCTGCATGAGGCGTGGGGGCAAGGCTATGCGACCGAGATCGCCACGGCGCTCTTGCGCTACGGTTTCGGGACGCTGACGCTCGACCGCATCATCGGCGTCACCCATCCCGGCAACACCGCATCGCAGCGGGTGCTGCTGAAATCCGGCCTCGCCGACGCAGGGTGGGGCCGGTACTACGGCAAGCGGCTGCGGCTGTTCGCGCAGGACCGCGCGCCCTGGCTCGCGGCGCACCCGTGACCGTCGCGCCGCTCACCGTCCGCGCGGCGCTGGCGCAGTCGGGCCTGGTGCCCGTCGACGCGCAGGTGCTGCTCGCGCACGTGCTGGGCGTCAACCGCGCGTGGCTGATCGCGCACGCGGCGGACGCACTGGATGCCACCGGGGCCGCCGCGTTCATGGCGCTGGCGAAGCGCCGGCGCGACGGCGAGCCGGTTGCGTATCTCACCGGCACGCGCGAGTTCTGGGGCCTGGCGCTCGCGGTGACGCCGGCGGTGCTGATCCCGCGACCCGAGACCGAGACGCTGGTCGAGCTGGTGCTCGCCCGGCTCCCGGCGGACCGGCCGATCGCGGTGCTGGACCTCGGCACCGGATCGGGCGCGCTGGCGCTGGCGATCGCGCACGAGCGCCCGCACGCGCAGGTCACCGCGACCGACGTCTCGCCCGACGCGCTGGCCGTCGCCGAGGGCAACGCGCGGCGGCTGGCCCTCGGCAACGTCGCGTTCCTGCGCTCCGACTGGTACGCCGCGGTGCCGGCCGTCCCGTTCGATGCCATCGTCAGCAATCCGCCGTACGTTGCCGCCGGCGATCCGCACCTGGCCGACGGCGACCTGCGCTTCGAGCCGGCGGGGGCGCTTTCGCCGGGCGGCGACGGCCTGGGCGCGCTGCGGATCATCGTCGGCGGCGCGCGCGAGCGGCTCGTCCCCGGAGGCACGCTGGCGGTCGAGCACGGGCACGACCAGTCGGAAGCGGTGCAGGCGCTGTTCGCCGCCGCCGGGTTCGGCGGGGTCGTCGTGGCGCGCGACCTCGCGGGCATCCCGCGGGTCGTCGCCGGCCGGGCACCCTGACGGCGGGCGCCGGCGGCGGCGTGCGCGCCGCGCTGCGAGGGGGTGGGCAAGGACCGCACGTCCGGCAGCACCCGGAGCATTCCTTCGGAGAGTCCGAGACGGACGTTCAACGGTCCCCGTGACGGGCCGCACCGGCGGGCTGTGCCCCTGATCCAATGATGTCCGAAACGCGGAGCTTGCGGAGTCGTGACGTCTTCTTGTGCTGGTGCTCCTCCATCCTGGCGAGCACGTCGATCAGGAACCGCAGTGTCTCGCGGATGTAGGGCCCCTTGTTCAACATCACGCACTCGGCGCGGCTGCCCATCGCGGCGTCGGTGACCTCCGCGCGCGACGGCAGGCCGCCCTTGGCGAGCGACTCGAGCACCTGGGTTGCCCAGATCACCGGAACGTGCGCCGCTTCACAAAGCCAGAGAATCTCCTCCTGCACTTCCGACAGCCGCTCGAAGCCAACCTCGACGCCGAGATCGCCGCGCGCGACCATCACGGCCACAGGCGGATGGCGCATCGCTGCGAGCAGCAGCATCGGGAGGCGATTGAATGCGGCCTGTGTCTCGATCTTGAGCACTATTCCAAGCCGCGTTGCGCCGACCTTCGCGATCTCGTCCAGCAGCGCTTCGATGTCCTCGGGGCGCTGCACGAAAGACAGCGCGACCATGTCGGCGTGCTTCGCCACGAAGGCGAGGTCCTCGACGTCCTTCGCGGTCAGCGCGGGCAGATCGAGGTCCGTCTCCGGCAGGTTGATGCCCTTCTCCGCCTTGAGTTTCGCGGCGCCTCCGGCGACCGCAGTGATCTCGACCCGCAGTCGATCCTCGACGACACCCCGGATCACGCCGCGGATCTTGCCGTCGTCGAAAAGGATCGGGTCGCCGACACGTACACCCACGAACAGCGCCGGCAAAGGGCAGGACACGAAGGCGGGCTGCAGCACGCGGCCGTCGTCGTCGTGGAGCGCGTCGCGGCCCGGCTGCTCGCCGCATACGACGTCCAGGTTGTCGCCCGGGCGCAATGCGATCCATTGCTCGACCGCCGGGAGGGTCCCGACGGTGCCTTTCGCGACGAGGCGTCCCTTTCGTCTCAGCGCGAGGCGCGTGCCAGGCACGACGTACGCCGTCGTGTCCGTCTCGCAGAGGCATTCCCCGGCGCCGGCATTCACGACTCGCAGTACGCGCCTTCGACCGCGCGTGTCGTCGAGCTCGACGGAGTCGCCCGGCTTCGCCTTCGTGAGCAGGTCTCCGAGCACGGGAATCGTGGCGTGGTCGGCATCGGCTTCGTGCACTCGGGCGACGAACTGCACGCGCGCCATGTCCGTCGCGCGTCCGATCGCATCGCGCGCCGGGCGCCACTTCGCGACTGCGGGGCCAGGCTCGATCGGGCCGGTGCGGAGCTTGGGTCCGGCAAGATCGAACGACACGGCGCAATGCTTGCCGGTCTCACGCTCGGCCTGCCGCAGGTGCTTCACCATACGCGCCCAGACCTTGGGACTGTCGTGGGCACAGTTGATGCGCATGACGTCCATGCCCGCCTCGACCAGGTCGCGTATCAGTGCCGGCTGCTCGGCCGCGTCGCCGGGCATCGTCACCATGATCCGCGTCTGTCGTCCGTCCCGGGGCGGTCCGAGAATGGCGTTTGCGTGTTCGGCAAGCAGTGCGTCGCCGGAGTCGAACAGGATCGGGGGCGGAACCGAAATGTCGGCCGGTACCGGCTTGCTGCGCAGTGCGTACAGCACCTCGAGCACAGCCTGCAGCGACGCCATGACGTGAGCTTCCATGCGACCCAGTGAACTCAGGCCCAATCGGGTGAGTTCGTCTTGGAGCCCGCGTGGGTCGTGCCGCCTCACGGCCAGGTAATGGACGAGGTTGAAGGCGCTCTCGCGCATCGAGGGCGCCGTGGCATCGAGCTCGGTTGCGAACTCCCGCTCGGCCTCCAGCGCCGCGCGGCGCAGGTCCTCGACGCCGCGCGCGGCTCGGTCGAGGCGCAGGCCCCGGGATACCTCGCGTTCGGTGCGTCGCCTGGCGGTCGTCATGGTCGGATACGGACGCCGAGCTCGCCCGGCGGCTTGTCGCTGCGGAGTCGCGGCGCCCCTCTAGAGAAGCCTGTAAAGCGAATAGTAGAGACTGCTGACACGACTGGAGAGCAAACGTCGGCGCGCCCGTTCCACCATGCGCCAGCGGTCAAGCCGCCTGGTGTGCGGTCCGATCTGCGACGCCGCACCAAGCGTCGGATGCTCGCTGACGACCGCAGGCTGCAGCACCGATATTCTGGGTCCGCCCCGTGCCGAGTTGCCGCCCAGAAAATGGTCGATGGGAACGTCCAGTCGCATCGGCGTGCGGTCAAAAAAACGCCGGACGTACTGCCGCGTGACCGAATACCCCCAGGTGTTGTAGACCGCCCCCACCGGTTCATGCGCCCATAGCGGCCCGATCCGCGTGCGTCGCCGGGTGGAAAGATTCCTCGAGGAAGTGCCCAGATAGACGACGTCGAAGGCGGATTGCGATTGCAGGCTGGCCACGGCGTCAGCGAAGTCCGCGGCGAGGATCAGGTCATCCTCGATCACGACGCACGCTTGCTCGCGGTCCTGATCGAGCAGGTGTCGCCAAGCCGACAGGTGGGAAAGCCAGCATCCTGCCTCGGCGCCACTCAAGGACTCCAGGTCGAACGCGACGCCCGCAAAATGCGCGTCGACCCAGGCGACGATTTCCTCGTCGGGACGCAGGCGCATGTCGATTCCAACGCGCCTGAATTCGACGCCGAGCTGCTCCAGCTGCGCCGACATGAATTCTCGCCGCTCGATCGCCGAATCGAGATTCACGAGAAATAGCATCGGTTGCGCGGTTCGTTCGCGAAGGATCGGTGGCACGCCGCGGGACACGCCGATGCTGTCCGCGACCTCTCGCGGAACATAGCGTATGCATGTTACAAAACCGTTGCTGCGAGGCTCGGTGCCGTGTCGCGACCCTTGCAGCGCCGTTGACCGGCTAACGGCGACCCGACCCCAGCAAGCGGAGAACGAGGCTTCGAAGCTCTCGGAGCGCGTTGCTCAAACCGGCCATTTGCGACGGCTGGCGGCTGTCGACGTGCAACGTTTGCCTGGCGTCCATGGGCAGCAGCATCCAGTACATAGCACACCTCCTGCTACGGCGACGCGGAGAGTCCGCGCCGGACCTGAGCTGAAAGCACAAGACGTGCCAACGCTCCAACGTCAGGCCGGGGCGCTGTCAGGTTTGGCCCGATTGCTTTCGATACTCCGCGCAAGGGAGTCTGGTACGGGTGGCGCGGACAAGAAGGAGGTGGGCGTCGGTCGATGCGGCGCCGTGACGCTGCACCTGTCCACGGACGAGAAGCGCCTGCTGCTCGAATTCGAGACCGAGCCCGAGGGTCTGGACAGCAAGTCGGGGCCCAATGGCCTAATCGACGCGCTGAAGAAGGCGCGGGAGCGGATAAGGTGCTGGATCCCCCGCGCGTCTTGTGCATGAATCGTCCTCGACCAGATGGCGACGCCGGGTTGCCCCGGCGTCGCCAGTGAACGCATGTCGACCGCGAGGTTCTACTTCAGGCCGGGCAGGCCGCCAAGGTATCCGACCGCCGCCTTTGATTCGTCGATGAGTGGTTCGAGCGCGGCCTTGAGCGCCGGGTCGATGTTCGAGGAGTAGTCGCCCGCATGCTGGTAGTTGCTCATGATGTAAGCGTGGCCGTTCAGGTCGTCGATCGCCTGCAGCCCCGTACTTTCTGCCCCGGCGGGCAGCGACAGGACGCGCGAGAGCTTCTTCGTGTCGACGTGGTACGCCCAGAGGAAGTTGTTGATGTGGGCGGTGCTGCTGTCCTCGCCGATGAAAAGTGTGCGCATCTTTTCCGAGTACTTGAGGTTGTCGGGATTGGCGATCTTGTCCACGGCCGCGGTATTGCCGGCCGCGTCCTTGACGATGTCCTCACCGAGAACCATCGCGCGCATCGCGGTGCCGACATAGGCGCTGTCGATCGGGTTGCCACTGGTGTCGAACTGCCCGGTGGCGAGGTCGATCTCGTAGACCGCGCCGGCGAGCAGCTTGGGCACGCGGATGTGGTTCGCCGGGTCGCCCGGCTTGTCCTCCATCCCATCGCGCATCCGGGTCATCGCCACGTACACCTTTCTGTCGGCGACGTTGACCGAGACTCCCTCGAACTTCTCGAACTCCGTGGTAGCGCCCACGTAGGCGGCGTAGCGGCGGGTCTCGAGGAAGGCGGCGGCCTGCGCCATCCCGGGCTTGAGCCTCAGGTGCTCGACCAGTCCCTTGTTGTGGCCTGCCTTGATGGTGACGAAGCCGGCGGTCGGCGCGGCGGCCGTCTCGAAGATGTCGCTGAACTTGATGCCGCCGTCGACCATCGCCAGGAGCGCGCTGTTGGTGGCGTGGCCGAGGCGGTACCAGGTCAGCGTTGCCTCACCACCCGGCGCGCTCGGGTTGCTCGTCTGGTTCCATTTGGCGGCATAGAGCGTGCCGGACGAGAGATCGGTGGGCCGGTCCGCGACGAACATGGTCAGCACGTTGTAGGTGCCGTCGTCACCCTGGAAAACCGTGCGCAGGTCCGGCATCACCTGGACCAGCTCCCGCGAGAGGCGGCCCAGGGTGCGATGCTTCACGACCTTTGCATCTCCGTTCTTGTCGACCGTCACCTCGGGGGTGAGACCGTAATCGTAGACGCGGGCACGCTTCGTGGCGCCGGTCGGGTCGAGGTAGCGGTTCATCGAGGCGAGGCCGATCGCGCCGCTTTCGCAGGAACGGGCAGGGTCGGTGGACTCGAGAGCGCAGCGCGCATCCGGCTCGTATTCTTCGCTGCCGAGATGCGTGTTCCAGGGCGAGAGGCTGCCCGCGCAGGGGATCCAAAGACCGCCGACGCTCGACATGTCGATGTTCTTGAGCGCGACAGTCCGGAGCTTGCCGGTCTTCTTGTCCTGATCGACCGTGGCCAGGCTCATGGTCATCGGCTGCTGGCCGTACTGGTCCTTGCCGGCAGTGTCGAACCAGTCGTACTCGAAGTGAGTGACCATGAACAGCCGTCGGCTCTGGGGATCGGCGCTCTTCGCTCCGGGGACTTCGAGCAGGCTGTTGGCGTCGGGGGTTTCAGCGATGTGGGGATTGCCGTTGGCGTCGAGCAGCGGTTTGCCGGCGGCGTCATAGAGAACTCCCGCCGTAACGCCACCCAGGGTGTCGGTGTTGTAGTGCAGGGCCTGGTAGCTGAGCGGAAAGACTCGACGTTTGCCGTTCTCGTAGGTCACCACGACGCTGGCCGTCGTGTACGCCTTCGCCCGCTCCTGCACCGACTCGGGCGCCGGCATGCCGATGAATTCGACCGATTGCACGCTCGCCGGAATGACCGCTGATGGGGGGCGGGAGTGCACGACAACCGGAGCCGCGGCAAAGGCGGCAGCCAGGGCCAGGACCAGAGTCCGCTGGTTCATCATTTCGTTGCTCCTCGTGGGGGTATCGTTGACCAAGAACACCTCGTGAGCGCCGAAGTATCCGCAGATCGCGTTACGACCGTGTGGCAGCATCAGGACAGGTGTGAGGCACGCGGAGATCACGACAAATGCGTGTGTCGAGCGCACGCTTCGACGCGACGGCCGGCGACGATCTGGCTCTTTGATTTCGAAAGGCGTTGCGGAAGCGAACGGCTCGGCCGGCAAGCCCGTTTCGCGGGCGGATTCCACTTGCCGGCGAGGCCGCAGCCTCGCGCCCGGAACTCCGCGCCTGTTGCTTGCGGACGCAGGCGCGCCCAGTCGCCTGGGCGCACGACGTCGTTGTGTGGGTGGGCATGGACCGCGCGTCCCGCCCGCCACCGCGGCGCCCTGGCTCGACCACCCCACTCGCCCGGTCGCCGCGGCGCCGTGCGGGACGCGCTGCGGCGTTGGCATCGGCCCGATTGCCACTCGGATCATGGCGCTTCCGTTCCATTGCCGCCGCATCCTTGGCGACGAGCATCGGAGTCGGCGGCCCCGCGCGAGGCGAGTGGGGTGGTCGAGCCACGCGCGGGGCCGCCGATTCCGGTGCGGGCAGGGCTGGGCAGCGATTGGCAGGGCTGGGCTGGGTTCGCAGTGCTCCGGCACCCCCGTTCGTCGCCAAACCCGCCGCCTCGTCGCCAATGACTGCGGCTTGTCGCAACCCCCTGAACAATGGCGTCCAGCGACGGTCGGAGGTGGTAGCATCGCGCGCTTCGCGGCTGCCCCGGGGCCTTCCCGGGCCGGCCGCACCCACTTTCGAGGAGTTTCCCTTGCTGCTCCATCGCCTCACCACCCTGGCCGCGGCGGCGGCCATGACCGCCCTGCTGGCCATGCCGTCGCTCGCGCAGACCAAGAAGCGGATCGACAAGGTCGCCGACCTGCCGCGCTTCACCTACAAGATCGACGGCAAGCTGGAGGACCTGGTCCGCGACGAGGCGAAGTTCAAGCCGTTCGCCGCGCAGCTGCGCAAGGACATCGACTCGGTGCTCGCGGAATACGACATCGCCGACAAGGCGACCGAGCGCCAGCTCCTCGCGACGCTGGTGCAGCTCGACTGGCTCGAGGGCAAGTACGACGATGCGATGAAGCGCTCGTCCCAGATTCGGGCGCTGGAGGAGAAGCCCTCCGACAAGATCACCTCCGGCATGCTGCTGCGGGCGATGGACGGCGCGCGGCGCAAGACCGGCAGCACGACGTCGCCGGCCTACGTCGAGGAAACCGGACGCCTGCTCGCGGCCGAGCTGAAGACGATGCCCTACCCGACGGTGGCCAACACCATCAAGGAAGTGAACCAGGGCGCCGAGCTGGTCGGCGAGAACCTCGTCCTCGGCCAGATCCGCGAGGTGCTGCAGCCGACGGTCGACAAGGCCGGCGCGCTGTCGTCGGACCTCGCCCCGGCGATCGTCAGCTCGCGCTACCTGCTGGTCACGCGGCTGCCGCTGAAGCAGACGCTGATCTCGACCTACGGCGCGTACCTCGCCGCCAACAAGGTCGACAAGCCCGACATCTGGGCCGCGCGCGACGTGGCGCTGCCGCCGGGCCGCAACTACCCGCCGGTCAACGTCGCCGTCTGGGACAGCGGCGTCGACACCGCGCTCTTCCCCGGTCGCGTCGTCATGGACGGCGGCAAGCCGGCGGTGATCGCGTTCGACCTCAAGTCCGATCCGTCGACCGGCGAACTGTATCCGATCCCGGCCGACCTCAAGGGTCGCATCCCGCAGCTCAAGTCGACGCTGAAGGGCCTGTCCGACCTGCAGTCGAACATCGACTCGCCCGAGGCTTCGGCGGTCAAGCAGATGCTGTCGACGATGAAGCCCGACGAGTACAAGAAGACGATCGAGGAAATCGGACTCGCCGGCAACTACATCCACGGCACGCACGTCGCCGGCATCACCATGGCCGGCAACCCCTACGCGCGGCTGGTCACGGCGCGCATCGAGTTCGACCACAAGCTGATCCCCGACCCGTGCCCGTCGCGTGAGCTGACCGAGAAGGGCGCCAGGGCGGTCCAGGCGTACGTCGACTTCATGAAGAAGAACAACGTCCGCGTCGCCAACATGAGCTGGGGCGGCAGCGTCAAGGGCTATGAGCAGACGCTCGAGCTGTGCAACATCGGCAAGACCGCCGACGAGCGCAAGGCGATCGCGCGCGAGTACTTCGACATCGAGCTCGCCGCGTTCCGGAAGGCGATCGCCAGTGCCCCGGACATCCTGTTCGTCACCTCGGCCGGCAACTCGAACAGCGACTCGACGTTCGTCGAGGCGTATCCGGCCGGCGTGGTCGCGCCGAACATGATCTCGGTCGGCGCGGTCGACCGCGCTGGCGACGAGGCGTCGTTCACCAGCTACGGCCCCACGGTGGCGGTGCACGCCAACGGCTACCAGGTCGAGAGCGTGATCCCCGGTGGCGAGAAGCTCGCCGAGTCGGGCACGTCGATGTCGTCGCCGCAGGTGGCGAACCTCGCCGCCAAGATCCTCGCGGTCAACCCCAAGCTCAAGCCCGCCGAGGTGATCGCCATCATCCGCGACACCGCGGAAAAGACGGCCGACGGCCGGCGCGTGCTGGTGAACCCGGCGAAGGCGGTCGCCGCCGCGGAGGCGAAGGCCTAATAAATGGGGTCAGACTCGACTTTAGGGGCTGCAAGCAAATAACTAGGGTCAGACTCGACTTTGCTCTGCAGCCCCTAAAGTCGAGTCTGACCCTAATTTGTAACCTTCAGCCTGCTACTTTCGGCCGATACCGGCACGTCGCACGGCGCCATACGCTTCGGCGCATGGCCCGCATGCCACGCTTTTTCGTCCCCGGTCTTCCGCTGCACGTCATCCAGCGAGGAAATGATCGGACGCCCATCTTCGGCGGTCCGGACGACCTGTCCTTCTTTCGCGCGTGCATCGAAGACGCGGCGAGCAGGCACGGCGTGGCACTTCATGCCTACGTCTTCATGACCAACCATGTTCACCTGTTGGCCACGCCGGGGACCGCAAGCAGCCTTCCGAAGACCATGCAGGGCATCGGTCGCGTCTACGTCCAGTACTTCAATTCGAGACATCACCGTACCGGAACGCTATGGGAGGGTCGCTACAAGGCCGCGATCGTCGACGACGAACGCTACCTGTTGACCTGCATGCGCTACATCGAGCTGAACCCGGTGCGCGCTGGCATGGTCGCCAGTCCGGCCGAGTACCGGTGGTCGAGCCATCGCGCGAACGCGTGGGCGGGGGTCGACAGCTTGATCCGGCCACACCCGGTGTACTGCCACCTGGGCGAATCCGAAGAAGCGCGCACGGCCGCCTACCGCGACTTGTTTCGATCGTCGATTACCCAGGACGAGATGTGCATCATCCGCGACGCGACGCAAAACGCGTGGGCGCTGGGCAGCGCCGCATTCCGGGAGAAGATCGCGGCAATGAGCCGCCGCGGCGAGCGGCTGCCGCTCGGGCGGCCGCGAAAGGCGCATCGCGAATGACTCGAAAATCGAGTCTGACCCTACTTCCCTACTTCTCAGTCGGCGGCGGGTGCGGTGTCCCTCGCGGGGAGGTCGGGCGCGGGCCGGCGACCGTCGAGGAGGTGCCGGATCGCCAGCACGGGGTGCCGCCACAGCATCCGCGGTCCGGCGTAGCGCATCATCTCGCGCACCCTGGCGCGCATCGCTGCGTTGTAGCAATGGACCTTGCAGTTGGCGCAGGTCGGCTTGTCGTCGCCGAAGACGCAGCGGTCGAGCCGCCTTGTCGCGTATTCGAGCAGCTCGCGGCACTCCTCGCACGGCCCCTGGTCCTCGCCGTGAATGTCGTGGCAGTAGATGCCGGTCATCGCGCGCATGGTGCGGTATTCGCGATGGAGGCGCGGGTGGCGTTGGGGGTCCTGCAGGCGGCGGGTCGAGACCATGTCGAGGCGTTGCGGCACGACCATCCCCGACGCAGGGGATCGCGCGGCCGAAATTGTGGGTGTTTGTACGCTACGGAGCGTGCCACCCGCCGGGGCGCCCGGCCATGATGCGGATCAACCCGGCGGCGAATCGCCGGGGCGGGAGACCCGGGAGCCGACCGGCGGTCGCGCCCGTCCTGCCGGGGCGACGGCCCCGGACCGCCCGTCAGCGCGGCGGAGGCAGCGCCACGCCGAGCTTGTCCGCCCACGGAGCGAGCGCCGGCACGATCGACGGATGCAGCTCGACGCCGAAAGCGCGCTGCTCCCGCATCAGCGCCAGCCCGCGCTCACCGGGCAGCCGGACCCGCGCCACGCCTTCGCGCGGGGTCGCCGCGTGGCAGGCGTCGGCCAGCCAACCGGTCTGCCGGGAATAGTCGTCCGCGCCACCGAACGCCGCCGGGTCCAGCGCCTGCACGAAGACGGTCGCGCCCCAGCCTTCGGACGGGTCGGCGCGACCGAAGCCGGCGAGGCCGGCGGTCAGCGCCTCGATCAGCAGCGCCAGCGCGTAGCCCTTGTGGCCGGCTTCGAGGCCGCCCAGCGGCAGCAGCGTGCCCTTTGGCTCGTCGAACAGCACCGCCGGATCGTCGGTCGCGTTCCCCTGCGCGTCCTGCACCCACGGATGCGGCAGCTTCCCGCCGGCTTTGTGCAGGCGCCCGGTCAGCCCGTTGGTCGTGTAGCTCGCCGAGATGTCGAGCAGGATCGGATCGCCCGGCGCCGGCAGGCCCGCGGCGATCGGGTTGGGCGTGAACACCGGCGACACCGCGCCGAAGGGCGCCACGCTCGCCCCCGACGGATCCGAGCAGGCGACGATCAGCATCAGCCCGCGGTCGGTCGCACGCTTGACGTACGCGGCGAGGCAGGCGATGTGGTGCGAGCGGCGGATGACGACGGTGCCGGTGCCGCAGGCCGCCGCCATCGCCGCCGCGCGGTCGAGCGCGCGCAGCGTGAGCCAGGGGCCGGGCAGCCGGCCGCCGTCCCACGTCTCCGTCGCGGGCCGCGCGTTGACGACCGTCGGCGCGCCGTCCTTCGCCATCGTCCCCTTCTGCAGCTCGGCGAGGTAGCCCGGCAGCTGCGCAAGGCCGTGCGTCGTGTGGCCCATCAGGTCGCCGTCGACGAGGATCGTGGCGACGTCGGCGGCGATGTCGGTGCGCACTCCGGAGCGTTCGAGCAGCGCGGCGGCGAACGCGACCAGCGCAACGGCGTCGTGGCGCGGAGCGGTCGCGGCGGTGGCGGCGATCGCGGTCATGTGCAGCCTCCGGCAGCTGCGAACCGCGCGGCGCGGGTCTGCGCGGCGCTCATCGGGTGAACTCCTTCAGCATGGCGAGGCCGTCCTGCGCCGCCTTGCCGGCGAGCCAGGTGTCGGCGCCGTACAGCAGCACGTTGACGCCGAGGCCGGTCAGCCATGCCGCCTGCTCGCGCGACATCGCCGTCGTGCCCACCGCCTTGCCCGCCGCGCGGGCGGCGCGCGCGGCGGTCTCGACGAACGCGCGCACGCGCGGGTCGTTGACCTCGCCGGGGATCCCCAGCGCGACCGAATAGTCGAACACGCCGAGATAGACGAGGTCGAGCGCCGGCAGCGCCAGGATCGCCGGCAACTGCTCGGCGGCGGAGGGCGACTCGACCAGCACGCCGGTCAGCGGATAGCCGCGCGCGAGCTTGGGCTGCGGCGCGATGCCGTAGTGCCCGCCGCGCGTGAACGGGTTGTAGCCGCGCGTCCCCAGCGGCGGGAAGTGCGCCATCGCGACGGCGCGCGCAGCCGCGGCGGCGTCGGGAATCTGCGGCACCAGCACGCCGTCGGCGCCGAGGTCGAGCGCACGCTGGATGAAGAACGCGTCGGCGCCCGGCGCGCGCACCAGCGCGGCGGCGCCGCCGTCCTCGCAGGCGGTGATGCCGGCGTCGAGTGTGCCGAAGTCCCAGCCGCCGTGCTCGGCGTCGAGGATCGCGAAATCGAAGCCGGCGGCGGCGAGCGTGCCGACCAGCGGCGCCGACGGGATGACGCACCAGATGCCGGCGACGACTTGCCCGGCGGCGAGCTTGGCCTTGAGGGGGTTCACGGTGGATGCCTTTGGTCGAACGGGGATGCGTCCGTACAATGCGCTACGCGGTTGACGCAGCACGCCGATTCCCCGACGATTCTAGCCGAGCGGCGGCGCCCGTTGCGTCCCCACGCGCCGTCCTCCTCCGCCTCCCCCGCCTTGATCCCCGATCCCGCCGCCCCGCCGGAGCTGCTCACCGTGATGACCGCGACCGGCGCGACGGCGCCGACCGACGCGGTCACGCTGACGACCCGCGTGTGGGAGCTGCCGCCGCCGCATGAGGGGCCGCTGCTGCCGGCGTCGCTGCAGGTGTCGATCGTCACCTGGCGCCCCGACTACCGGCTGCTCGAGCGCTGCTTCCGCAAGCTGGTGCTGGCGATCGAGGCGGCGCGCGAGGACGGGACGATCCGCACGGTGGCGCTGGCCATCATCGACAACAGCGAGGACCCGGCGGTCGCGCACGACGTGATGACGCTCGCGCGGACCTGCTTCCGCGACGCCGGCCTGCAGCTGTCGTACCTGCACGGGCACGCCAACATCGGCTATGGCGCCGCACACAACCTCGTGCTGCACGGCAGTGGCGCCGACTATCACCTGGTGCTCAACCCGGACGTCGAACTCGCCACCGACGCGCTCGCCAACGCCGTGCGCTGGCTCGCCGAGCACGACGCATCGTCCGCCGCCGCGCCGGCGGTGCGCACTCCCGAAGGCGCGCCCGATTTCCTCGCCAAGCGGTATCCGGCTGTGTTCGACCTCTTCCTGCGCGGGTTCGCCCCCGCGTTCGTGCAGCGGATGTTCCACCGCCGGCTGGATCGCTACGAGCTGCGCGACTACATCGACCCCGACAGCGACAAGCCGATCGCGGGCCTGCCGGTGGTGTCGGGCGCGTGCATGCTGGTCAAGCGCCGGGCGATCGACATCACCGGCGGCTTCGATCCGCGGTACTTCCTGTACTTCGAGGACTTCGACTGGAGCGTGCGTCTCGCCAGGACGGGCCAGCTCGTCTACCTGCCGTCGTTTCGGATCGTCCACCACGGCGGCGGCGCGGCGCGCAAGGGCTGGCGGCACATCCGCTGGTTCGTCCAGAGCGGCACGCGCTTCTACCGTCGCCACGGCTGGCGATGGTTCTGAACGGCGCGGTCGTCGTCACCGGCGCGCACGGCTTTGCCGGACGCGCGCTGACCGCGCATTACGAGGTGGCCGGCCGCGTCTTCCGCGGACTCGTGCGCGCGCATGCCGGAGCGACGTCGTCGCGTCCCGAGTTCGTCGCGGTCGGCGACCTCGCGCGCCTCGACGACGCGCAGCTGGCACGGCTGCTGGAAGGCGCCGGCGCGGTGGTCCACCTCGCCGGGCGCGCCCACGTGATGCACGAGACCGACCCGGATCCGCTGCGCGCCTACCGCGAGGCCAACGTCGTCGCCACCGCACGGCTCGCGCGCGCCGCCGCCGCCGCCGGGATTGCGCGCTTTGTCCTCGCCAGCACCGTCAAGGTCAACGGCGAGCAGTCGCCGCCCGATCGGCCCTTCCGCCCGGACGACCCGCCGTCGCCGCAGGATGCCTACGCGCGCAGCAAGCACGAGGCCGAGGCGGCGCTGTCCGACGCCGTCGCCGGCAGCGCGACTGCACCGATCGTGCTGCGGCTGCCGCTGATGTACGGACCGGGGGTGAAGGGAAACTTCCTGGCGCTGATGCAGGCGGTCGCCCGCGGCCGCCGCCTGCCCGTGGGAGCGGTCGCCGCGCGGCGCAGCCTGCTGTACGTCGGCAACCTCGTCCACGCGGTCGACGCCGCGCTCGACGCCCCCGCGGCTCCGGCGGGAATCCACTTCGTCGCCGACGAAGCGACGCCGACGGTGGCGGAACTCGCGCAGGCGCTGGGCCGGGTCCTCGAACGGCCGGCGCGGGTGGTGGCGGTGCCGCTTCCGCTGCTGCGCTTCGCCGCGACGCTCGCCGGGCGCCGGAGCACGTTCGTGCGGATCGCTTCTCCGCTGCTGGTCGACACCGCATCGTTCGAGCGCGCGACCGGCTTCGCGCCGCCGTACACGCTCGCCGAGGGCCTCGCGGCGACCGCGCGCTGGTGGGACGGGTCGCACGGTCCCGCGGCCGGACACGGTGTTGACCAGCTTGCGCGCGGGCCGTAATGCCTCTAGAGTCGTTTCGATTACACCCGCTCGCGGTCGGGATCGGGCCGCGTTCATTTTTCGGGAGTTTCCCGTGTTGCGTACGTTGTCGAGCCGCCTGTGCGTAGGGCTTCTGTTGCTGCTGCCGCTGGCGGCGCTGGCGCAGCCGTTGGCCGTGGTGACCACGCGAGCGGTCAACGTGCGCGCGGGCCCCGATGCGGTCTTTCCGCTGGTCGCCTGGCTGCCGCAGAGCGAGCCGGTTCGCATCGTCGGCTGCCTTCGCGGCTCGCCGTGGTGCGACGTCGTCGCGGGCCGCACCCGCGGCTGGGTGCACTCGAGCTACCTGGCCGGCGTCGTCCGCGCACGTACGCCGGACATCGAATTCTCGGTGGCGGATTATTGGGGCGCCCACTATCAGCGCCGTCCCTGGTACTCGAGCCTCCCGAGCTGGGTCGACTGGGGGTCGCCGTCGTTCAAACCGCCGCCGGCGCCGCCCGGGGGCTTCTTCCGCTCGCGATGACAACAGGATCAACCATGAACTCAAGAGGATCAACCATGAAGTTCCGCCCGATGCTGGCGCTCGTCGCGCTGGCAGCACTCGTTTCCGGGTGCCAGAACACCTCGATCCGGTCGGCGTGGTTCGATTCGGACTTCCCCGGCCCGCCGATGCGCAAGCTCGTCGTCTCGGGCACCGCCGGCAGCGCCGCAGAAGCCCGCGTGTTCGAGGACATCTTCGTCGGGAAGCTGCGGGCCGCGGGAGTCGATGCCGTTGCCGGCCACACCGTCCGACTCGACGACCCGAACCTGTCGGAGGCGTCGTTCGTCGCCGCCGTCGTCGGCACCGGGGCGCAGGGCCTGCTCCTCGTCCGGGTGCTGGGCGTCGATACGCGGACCCGGGTCACGACGACGATGGTGCCGGGCGGGATGGGGTGGGGTCGGAGCCCCTGGGGAAGCCCGTGGGGCGGCGCGTGGGGCAGCCCGACCGGGACCCGGGTCCCGGTGCAGCAGGTGAGCCAGTACGACCTCGCCACCGTGGAAACCAAGCTGTTCGACGTGCCGACGAGGAACCTGGTCTGGGCGGCCACGACAAGCACCTTCAATCCGCGGTCCGTGGCGCAGGAGACCCCCGGGTTCGCGGATGTCATCATCGGACAGCTGTCGGAGCGGCGCGTCATCGCGGTCAGGTAGCGTTCGCCTGGGCCAGGAGCGTGGCCCGTCCGGCTTCGGGTAGGACATGACGACAGCCACGGTGCTCGTCGAGCTGCTGCCGCTGATCGTAGGCGCCGCAGTGCTGCCGGTGTGGGTCATTGTCTCGCTGCTGCTGCTGCGCGGAGAAGGCGGCGTGCTCAAGGCGGCGGCCTTCGCCGGCGGCGCGATGACGGTCCGCCTGGTGCAGGGCGTTCTCTTCGGATTCGTGTTCGGCGCGGCTGCCGATGCGAGCGGCGAAGGCGGGGCCAGGCTCATCGCCTCGACGCTGCTGCTGGTGGTCGGGATCCTGTTGCTGATCACCGCCGCAAGGAGCTGGCGCGCGGAGGACGATCCCGACGCGCCGCCACCGGCATGGATGTCGACCCTCGGCGCGTTTTCGGCGCTGAAGTCCTTCGGCGTCGGCGCGCTGATGATGACGATCGCGGTCAAGCAGTGGGTGTTCACGCTGTCGGCCATCGCCGTCATCGACGAGGCGCCGCTGGTGAGAACGGGCAGCGTGCTTGCCTACCTGTTCTTCGTGGTGGTGGCGCACTCGCTGGTGCTGGCGCCGATCGTTGCGTCCGCTGCCGCACCCGCTCGATCGGCCGCCGGGCTGGAGGCGGTGCGCGGCTGGCTGGAACGCAACAATCGGGTGATCACGCTTGCGGTCTCGTCGATCTTCGGCGCGTGGTTCGTCTGGAAAGGCGTCACCAAGCTGCTCGGCTGAGGCGCAGACGGGCCGGCGTCCGCCCCCGCCGGGCGGGACTACCGCGCCGACGTCCGCGGCGCGATCAGGGTCGCAGGCCGCCGCGCAGCGTCCAGCCCGCCCGTTCGAGTTCCTGCCTCGCCCGGGGGCTCGCCGTGCCGGCGACCAGCAACACCCTGCGCTTCCCCGCCAGTTCCTCGCGCTGCCCGAACTCGGCGGCGGTCGCGTCCCAGTAGGCGTGGTCGATCGCGGCCGCGATCACCAGCGTGCCGTCACCCGCGACGCCCAGGGGAACCATTCCGCTCATCCGCAGCTCGGACCAGCCCCGGCTCCTTCGCCTGGTGCTGGCCGAGCATCCGCACCGACTCCACCAGGAACCGGACGTGGGTCTCGCCCTGCACCCGCGAGGCGACCTCGATCACCGATTCGACGCCGGCCACGCCGCCCATCTTCGACAGCGCGATGACCAGCGCGGTCTGCAGCGAGGGCGTGAACCACCGGTTGCGCAGGAAATCGCGCGTCGTGCGCCCACCCACGCCCATGCCGAGCAGGCGAGCTTCGTTCTGCCGCGCGAGGTCGACCGCGGGCTGGTTCCACACGGCATCGCGGACGTCCGTGTCGAAGCCGACGACCAGGCTCGCCCCCATCGACGCGGCGCCGATGGCCGTGTTGACCGCGAAGCTTCCGGCAAAGCTGGCCGCCGATGCGTTGTCCAGCAGCGGTCGCAGCACCGGGTTGGACGTGTAGGGGTCGATGTTGAGCTGGCGGGCCCAATCGCGGCGCGCCTTGTTGAACCCGAACGGGTCGCCGGTGAAGGCGGAAGGCATCGCTTCCCCCGCCGGCGCCGCGGGAAGCGCGGACGCCGCAGGCGCGGCGCTGCCGGTGCTGTCCGCCACCGATTGGGCGGTCGACCGGGCGAGGAAGCCGACGCGCCCCAGCACGTTGCCCAGGCCCTGGCCGACGTTCCCCATGGCACCGAGCGGATCAGTCGCCGCGCTTTGCACGAGCTGGACCGGCGCCGACGCGGCGCGCACCAGCGAATCCTGGAACGCCTGGCTCTTCTGCACCTCCTGCAGCGCTTCGATCGCCTGCAGCTCGTTCACGCGCACCGCCAGCATGTTCGCGCCGACGACCGGGAACTTGCCGAACCTGGACTCGATCACGAAGCGCCCGAAGTAGCCGTCCAGCGCCACCGGCTCGGCGACGGTGTGCAGCGGCCCCTTGAGCAGCGCCGCCGGCGCGAGTTCGGCCCCCGCCAGCACGGGCGCCGCCTCGAAAGGGCCGCCGGGCTGCGCGGACGCCATGCCGGCGGTGACGAGTACGGCTGCCGCGAGCAGGCGGGCGAGGGTGGAGCCGGTACGATGTTGCATGGACGGCGGATGCATCGCTTTCTTTCCTGGAGAGTTGACTGGCGGACGAAGGCGAAGAATATCAGAGGATCACGCGATCGTCCGGCGATCGGCAGGGCGGCTTCAAGGCTTCACCGCCTCCGACTCGACCACCATGTCGAGCACGTAAAGGTAATTCGCGCCGCCGCCCGCTGCGGCGCGGTCAAAGCGGTTCACGCGCAGCACATTGCGCACGCCTGGCTTGTGCGTGTAGCCCTCAATGGTCTCGGCGAAGGGCAGCCAGGCGCCGGGCACACCGACCGCCAGGCCTTGCTCGTCGAAGCGGCGCTCGCGCACCTGCAGGCACTCGGCGCTGGCGCCGAGCGAATTCCTGCATGCCACCGTCGTCGCGCCGACCTCGATGAACACCCGCGTCGGCTGGCCGTAACGCGCCTCGGGCGTCATCTGACCGGTGAAGAACAGCGTCGCGTTGGCCGGGCTGGTCAGCCGCAGCGTGGTCGCTGCGCCGACCAACACCTCGCTCCTGAGCGGCTGCGCCAGCAATTCCGACAATGCCGCGTCCACCTTCATCGCGGCCGGCTCGCAAGCCATCATCGTCGAGGCCATGCGACCAAGACGGAGGGTCCCCTCGGCGTCGACCTGGAAGCCACTCATCATGCGGTTGCAACCGCCATCGACATTGAAGCGGCCGGCGCCGAAATTGAAGTGGATTTCCCGGGCGGTCGCGGCCGGCAGGCCGGCGACCGGCTGGCCCTGCCCGTCAGCGGCCCACACCAGCGTCCAGCGATGGGCCTCGAGCGCGCGCGGCAGTTCGGCGGCGGCCAGCGGGTTCAGGCGAGTCAGTTGCCGCTGTGTGGCCTGCGGCCATGCAGCCGTAGCACCCGCGTCGAACAGCGCGACCCGGCCCTCGCCGACCAGCACCTGGCGGCCGCCGCCCTGGGCGTCGAGCGTGATGGCATTGCCGCTGGCCTGCCAGGTGAAACGTCCGCGTACCTGGCCAGGCGCCTTGTCGCGCTCGAGATATTGGATCGAAAGCTCGTAGCTCTCATCGCGGTTCAGTCTCAATCGAACCTGGATGCCGGGGCAATCGGCGCAGGGCAAGGCCCCTGCGTAGGTCCCGGCCCAATCGAGTGAGTTGCGGCTGTTGTGAGCGGGGTCGGCCATCGCAATCGATGCGCCAGCGCCTTTGTCGAGCGGCGCGCAGGCCGTCATGGTGGCCAATGCGAGAGTGCTCAGGGCGAAGGTTAGCCAAAGAGACTTTTCTTTCATCGGGGAATCCGATCATTTCCGTAGTTTAGAAGCTGCGACCGGCCGACCAGACAGCAGCCCGAGCGCGCGCTGCCGAGTGCCGGTGAACAAGGCGTCGGCCGGACTTGCCCCGCGCGCGGCGGGTGACGGTGTTGAGCGGACGGCACGTTTCGCCCCCATATTGTGCATCGGCATGCCCGAATCAGCCATGGTCGTCGTGTACCCCGGCTGCGCGGCCGAAGGATGATTGGTGGGCGCAGAGTTTCAGGTGATCAGATCCCGGTCCGGCGGTCAGAACTGCAGGACAAAATCCGGCGGCCTTCGGATCCCGCTGGCTCCGGCGAGCGCAACCAGGCCTCCGGACTGGCGGCGGCGCAATCCGGCACCGACCCGGAATGGCGCAGGAGGTGGCCTGACTACGCTTCCGACAGAGCCTCGACCCGACCGGAACGGATCGCCTTCGCCAGCGCCGCATGGTCCTTCTGCGTCTGGTCGGCGTATCCCAGGGCAAATGCGCCCAGCGCGCGGTCGAAGGTGTCGCTCTTGCCCAGATAGCCGCTGATCGTGGCGGCGTCCCCCGATTTCGCGTGGGCTCGCGCCAGCGTCCACCCGCACATCTGCGCGTAGCGCCTGAGTTGCACGGCGCTGAATCCTTCCACGGGCATGGACATCTTCATGTCGCGCAACTGCCGCACGTAGAAGTCGTGGCCGCGCCGGCCGCGCACCCAACCCAGGAAGATGTCGCTGGACGACTGCATCAGCCGCTGCCCCACCACGACCCGCTGGCCCTGGTTCTTGTAGGGGCCCTTCCCGGCGTAGGGTTCGAGGACGGAGCGGACGGCTTCCTTGAACTGGAGGATCAATGGATGGCCGTCTTCGGAGAACAGCAGCCCGATGAAGCAGCGTGTCCCGACGCTGCCGATGCCCACCACTTTCAGCGCGACGTCTTCCAGGCGGTAGCGGTCCAGCAGGACGCGGCGCTCGTCGGACAAGGAGTCGCGATAGTCCGCCGCGGCCTCCTGGACGCGATCCACGAAGTCCGGCTCGGCCACGTGGAACAGGACCGGCGGCTGATCGACGATGCGATGGAACCCGTCGACAAGCGTCGTGATCTTGGGAAAGAGATTTTCGAGGACGCGTTTGCGCGCCTGGTCGGCAATCTGCTGCCGGAATGCTCTCCCCTTGGCGTCGGGCGCCGCCTTGATCAGCGTCTCCGCGTCCAGGCGCTGATACCAGACGTCCAGCGGCCGCAGCCGCGAGCACTCGCGCAAGTGCTCCCGATACGCGCGCACGCACGCCAGGACCGCGCGCTGACCGGCGGCGTCGGACAAGCGATTGTCCCGCGCCGCGACCTGGAAGCTCACGACCAGGCGCTTCAGGTCCCATTCCCACGGTGCCGGGAGCGTCTCGTCGAAGTCGTTGAGGTCGAAGACCAGGTTCCGCTCGGGCGTGGCGAACGCACCGAAGTTCAGCAGGTGGCAGTCGCCGCACGCCTGCACCTTGATGCCGGTGGAAGGCAGGGTGGCGAGGTCGTACGCCATCAGTCCCGCCGAGCCGCGCAGGAAGGTGAACGGAGTTCGGACCATGCGTCCGTAGCGGATCGGCACCAGTTCCGGCAGTCGCCCTCGATTCGACTGCTCCAGGATCTCGACCGGATCCCGTCCCTGTCGCGGTGGGCGCCAGTTCCCGTGGCTCTCCCGCGGAACGCGTTCGCGCAGGGCCTTGCCGGCCGCGAGCCGCTCGGAGCGGACGTGGAAGCCGGCGAGCCCTTCCGCCTTGCCCTGCGCGGTCGGGGCTTTCCGCGGTCGTTTGGTCGCTGTCGTCATGACGGCATTGTCGGCCCGCGTCGGTGTCCATGCAAACGTCGCGGTCGCGACGGCAGTCCCGATCGCCGGCGCTGCGTGCGGCCATGCGCGCGCCGCAGGAACCGTTCCGGGTCCGGGACGGGCGGGCGACCCGCCTGACGCTTTGCCTTCCGCCGCTATAATCCACGTCCATCCCGCCTCCCGCGAAAGCCCCGATGTCAAACGCTCCCCTGGTCCGTTCCGGCGGTCGTCGCGCCGATGAACTGCGCCCTGTCGTCATCGCGCGCGGCTACACCCGCCACGCCGAAGGCTCGGTGCTGATTACCTGCGGCGACACCCGCGTGCTGTGCACCGCCAGCGTCGAGGAGGGCGTGCCGCCGTTCCTCAAGGGCAAGGGGCAGGGCTGGCTGACCGCCGAGTACGGGATGCTGCCGCGCGCGACCAACACCCGGATGCGCCGCGAGGCCGCCGAGGGCAAGCAGTCGGGGCGCACGCAGGAAATCCAGCGGCTGATCGGGCGCTCGCTGCGCGCCGTGACCGACCTCGCGGCGCTGGGCGAGCGCACGATCAGGATCGACTGCGACGTGCTGCAGGCCGACGGCGGCACGCGCTGCGCGTCGATCACCGGCGCCTGGGTCGCGCTGGCCGACGCCGTCGCCTGGTGCCGGGCGCGCGGCCTCGTCGCCGGCGAGCCGCTGCGCGATCTGGTCGCCGCGGTGTCGGTGGGCGTCGTCGGCGGCGTGCCGGTGCTCGACCTCGACTACGCCGAGGATTCCGGCTGCGACACCGACATGAACATCGTCATGACCGGAGCGGGCGGCTTCGTCGAGGTGCAGGGCACCGCCGAGGGCGCGCCGTTCACGCGCGCCGAGCTCGACGTGCTGACCGACCTCGGCGCAGCCGGCATCGCGCGGCTCAACGCGGCGCAGAAGGCGGCGCTGGCGGCGTGATCGCCCCGGGCCCCCTGCGGCGGCTGGTGCTGGCCTCGAACAACGAGGGCAAGCTGCGCGAGTTCCGCCGGCTGCTGGCGCCGCTGTCCATCGAGGTGATCGCGCAGCGCGAGCTCGGCATCCCCGAGGCCGACGAGCCGCACGTCACCTTCGTCGAGAACGCGCTGGCCAAGGCGCGGCACGCGAGCGCGCACGCGCGGCTGCCGGCGCTGGCCGACGACTCCGGCGTCTGCGCGGCGGCGCTGGGCGGCGCGCCGGGCGTGCAGAGCGCGCGCTACGCGGGCGAGCCGAAGTCCGACGCACGCAACAACGCGGCGCTGGTCGCCGCGCTGGCGGGTGTGGCCGACCGGCGCGCGCACTACACCTGCGTGCTGGTGCTGGTGCGGCACGCCGACGACCCCGAGCCGATCATCACCGAAGGCCGCTGGCACGGGACGATCGTCGACGCGCCGCGCGGCAGCGGCGGCTTCGGCTACGACGCCCATTTCCTCGACCCCGCGTCGGGGCTGACCGCCGCCGAGCTGCCGTTGGCGACGAAGAACGAGCGCTCGCACCGCGGCCACGCGATGCGGGCGCTGATCGCGCGGCTCGCCGACGAGGCGGGTGGCGGGTCCGGCGGTTCGGCGCCATGACACACCCGGACGATCGCCGGCTCGCGGGTGCGGCGGCTTCGGCCGCGCCGGCGGCGGCAGCAGCGGCGGTGAGCGCCCCCGCGGCAGCCACCGCATCGATCGTCGGCGCCGCGGGGCCATCACTGGCGCCGCGCTTCGCCGCGCTGCCGCCGCTGTCGCTGTACGTGCACCTGCCCTGGTGCATCCGCAAGTGCCCGTACTGCGACTTCAACTCGCACGAGGCGCGCGGCGACTTGCCCGAGGACGCGTACGTCGACGCGCTGCTCGCCGACCTCGAGTTCTCGCTGCCGTCGGTGTGGGGCCGCAAGGTCGGCACGGTGTTCTTCGGCGGCGGCACGCCGAGCCTGTTTTCCGCCGCTTCGATCGACCGGCTGCTCGCCGGCATCCGCGCGCGCGTGCCGCTCCTGCCGGACGCCGAGATCACGCTGGAGGCCAATCCCGGCACCTTCGAGCGCGCGAAGTTCGCCGGCTTCTTCGCCGCGGGCGTCAACCGGCTGTCGCTCGGGGTCCAGAGCTTCGATGCCGCCAAGCTCGCCGCGCTGGGCCGCGTGCACGACGCCGACGAGGCGAAGCGCGCGGCCGAGGCGGCGATGATGATCTTCGGCAACGTCAACCTCGACCTCATGTACGCGCTGCCGGGGCAGACGGTCGACGAGGCGCGCGGCGACGTCGCGGCGGCGCTCGCGTTCGCGCCGCCGCACCTGTCGTTCTACCAGTTGACGCTCGAGCCCAACACGCTGTTCCACCGTCACCCGCCGGCGCTGCCCGACGACGACGCTGCGGCCGACATCGAGGACGCGGTCCACGGCGCGCTCGCCGCCGCCGGCTACGGGCGCTACGAGACCTCGGCGTTCGCGCGGCCCGGACGCGAGTGCCGGCACAACGTCAACTACTGGCGCTTCGGCGACTACCTCGGCATCGGCGCCGGCGCGCACGGCAAGCTGTCGTTTCCCGACCGCGTCGTGCGGCAGCTGCGCTGGAAGCAGCCGCGGCAGTACCTGGAATCCGTCGCACGGCGGCGCGCCGCTGCAGGAGGAGCGCGAGGTCACCCGCGACGACATGGGCTTCGAGTTCATGCTGAACGCGCTGCGGCTCACTGGCGGCGTGCCGGCGGCGCTGTTCGCCGAGCGCACCGGGTTTCCGCTGGCGCTGGTCGCGCGCGAGCTGGAGGCTGCTGCCGCACGCGGATTGCTGGAGACCGACCCGACGGTGATCCGGCCCACGGCGCAGGGACGGCGCTTCCTCAACGACCTGACCGGGCTGTTCCTGCGCGACGTCGCCGCCGGCGATCCGTCGTCGGCACCTGTGGCGTCCGCCGGGACCGCAGGCAACCGCGCGGTGCCGCTCGCGCGGCCGGTGGCGCTGCCTGTAACGAAAGGAGCACCGCGATGAGCGCGGTCGACCGCATGACGCTGGCCGAGGCCGCCGCCGCGTTCGCCGCGGGCACGCTGTCCGCCCGCGCGCTGGCCGAGGCGCAGCTCGCACGCATCGACGCCACCGACGGCGCGATCGAGGCCTGGGCGCATCTCGATCCCGCGCAGGTGCGGCGCGCGGCCGACCGGCTCGATGGCGCCCGCGCGGCCGCGTCGTTGCCGACGCGCGCGGTTTCCCCGGCGGACGCAGGCGGGGCGGGCACGACCGTGGCGCCGGACCCGGACCGTCCCGCGGCTGCCATCGCGGGGCCCCTTTCCGGTGTGGGCATCGGCGTCAAGGACATCGTCGCGACGGCGGACCAGCCCACCGCGCTCGGCTCGCCGATCTTCGAAGGCCACCGTCCGGACGCCGACGCCGCGTGCGTCGAGCGGCTCGAGCGCGCCGGAGGCTACGTGTTCGGCAAGACGGTCACCACCGCGTTCGCGTTCCTCGACCCCGGCAAGACCAGGAACCCGTGGAACCCCGCGCACACGCCGGGCGGCTCGTCGTCGGGCTCGGCGGCGGCGGTCGCGGCGCGGCAGGTCTGCGCGGCGATCGGCACGCAGACCAACGGCTCGGTGATCCGGCCGGCGGCGTTCTGCGGCGTCGTCGGGTTCAAGCCGACGCTGGGCGCCATTCCGGCCGACGGCGTCCACGTGTTCAGCGAGACGCTCGACACCGTCGGCACGTTCACGCGCAACGTCACCGACGCGGCGCGACTCGCGGCCGTGCTCGCCGACCCCGGGCGTATCGGCGGCGCGGTCGCGCCGCCTGCTCGCCCACCGCGACTCGCGTACCTGTCCGACTTCCCGTGGACGCAGGTCGGCTGCGACGCCGACGATACGCTCGACGCCGCGGCGACGAAGCTGCGCGCCGCCGGCGCCGAGGTCGTGCCCGTTTCGCTGCCCGAAGCGCTGCACGAGACCGCGCGCACGCTGCGCACGATCATGCTGTACGAGGCGGCGACGCACCTCGCTTCGCTGCAGGACCGCGAGCGAGCGCGGCTCACCCCTGCGCTCAACGCGGCGCTGGACGAGGGCCGCGCGATCGCCGCCGACGCCTACCGCCGCGCGCTGGTCTCGCGGCGGGTGATGATCGCCGCGGCGCAGGACTGGCTCGCGCGCTACGACGCGCTGATCGCGCCGCCGGCGACCGGTCCCGCGCCCGAAGGCCTCGGCGCGACCGGCGACCCGTCGTGCTGCACGATGGCGTCGCTGCTCGGCTTTCCCGCGCTGTCGCTGCCGATCGGCCTCGCCGGCGGCGGCCTGCCGCTGGGCATGCAGCTCGTCGCCACGGCCGACGCCGACGACCGGCTGCTGGCGGTGGCCGCGTGGTGCGAGGCGAGGCTGCCGTTCGCGGGGCTCGCGCGGTGAGCGGCGCCGCGGATCGCGCCGGATCGGCCGCGCGCGCACGGCCGCGGGCGCGTCCGGGATCCGGAAGTCGCCGATGACGCTCTCCCGCCGCGATCTCGAATCCGGCCGCATGCGCGAGGCGTACAGCAAGGCGGTGGGCGCCACGTACGCGCTCGACGACGAGCAGCTGTCGGCATCGCTGACCGAGACGCTGGCGCGGAAGCCCAAGGGCGCCGGCTGGTGGGTGTTCGGCTACGGGTCGCTCTTGTGGAATCCGCTGTTCCCCGTGGCCGAGATGCGCCCGGCGCTGGTGCGCGGCTTTCACCGCCGCTTCTGCCTGTGGTCGCTCGCCTCGCGCGGCACGCCCGACTGCCCGGGGCTGGTGCTGGGCCTGATGCCCGGCGGCGCGTGCCGCGGCGTCGCGCTGAGGCTGCCGGGGCCGCTGGCGATGGACGAGCTGCATCTCCTCTGGCGGCGCGAGATGGTCGTCGGCTCGTACCGGCCCGAGTGGGTGAAGATCCGCTCCGGCGACCGCGAGCTGGTCGCGCTGGCGTTCGTCGTCAGGCGCGACCATCCGCAGTTCGCAGGCCGGATGAGCGTCGACGAGGAAGCGCGCACCATCGCGCGCGCCTGCGGCGCCTTCGGCTCGTCGCTCGACTACCTCGAGCGCACGCGCGTCGCGCTGATCGCGCACGGCGTCGTCGATCCGTACCTGGAGGCGCTGGCGGCGCGCGTCGCCGCCGAGCGCGGGTCGAAGCGGGGCGAGACGTCGCGCTGATCCCGGTGCGGACCTCGACGCCTACCTCGGGAGAATGAGCAAAGCGGGCCCGCGGGAATGACCACCGCCCGAACCGGACCGGGACGGGACGGAACTCAGCGCCGGAGCGCGGCCAGTGCGGCGCCGTAGCGTGGCAGCAGGTCTTCGGATCGGCGCACGGTAAGGCCGAGGTCATGCACCAGGCCGTCCTTCAGGCCGTAGATCCAGCCATGCACGGTGAGCGGCTGGCCGCGCTGCCAGGCATCCTGCACCACATGCGTCTGGCAGATGTTGGCGGCCTGCTCCAGCACGTTGAGTTCGCACAGGCGATCCTGCTGCGCTTCCCCGGCCAGCGCCCGCAGGTCGGCCAGATGCTTGTCGCGCACGTCCTGCACGTGGCGCAGCCAGATGTCGACCAGGCCGATGCGCTCGCCGCGCAGCGCCGCCTGGACGCCGCCGCAGCCGTAGTGACCGACAACCATGATGTGCCTGACCTTGAGCGCATCGACGGCGAACTGGATGACCGACAGGCAGTTGAGGTCGGTGTGCACGACCACGTTGGCGACGTTGCGATGGACGAAGATCTCGCCGGGCAGCAGGCCGACGATCTGGTTGGCCGGCACGCGCGAGTCCGAACAGCCGATCCACAGGTACTCGGGGGACTGCAGTTGCGAAAGACGGCCGAAGAACTGCGGGTCGATCTCCTGCATGCGCTTCGACCAGGCGCGATTGAAGTCGAAGAGATGGGCGAGGCTCTCGTTGGCGACGTCGCCGGCTGACCAGTTGTCGAGGTCGAGCGCGAGAAACATCGTGCCTTCGACGGGCGTCGGGTAGTAGGCGGGGGTGTCGTGAAAGCCCAGTTCGCGGTAGAGCTTCACCGCGATGCGCATGGCAGGCAAGGTGTCGAGCAGGATCCTGCGGTAGCCGAGTTGCTTTGCCGACTTGATGGCCGCCAGCGCCAGATCCCGGCCGATGCCGAAGCCGCGCTGCTCCGGCTCGACATAGAGCCGCTTCATCTCGCACACGCCCTCGGAGAAGGGGCGCACGCCCACGCAGCCGGCCGGCCGGCCGTTGTTTTCGGCGTAGAACAACCGGCCATCCGGCGGCGCGTACACCCCCGGCAGCGACGCCATTTCCTCGTCGAAATGCTGGAAGGAGAGATCGACGCCAAGCCAGCCCGCGTAGTTGCGGAAGAACTGGCGCACATGGCCGAGCGCTTCGGTATCGCCGGCGTCGAGGACGCGCAGGCTAACGGTCATGGTCGTCCCTTCAGCCCGGAGCGATCCCGCGCCGCATACCCGAAACCGGGCACCCCCGGCGGATGACGGCCCGTCGGAGCAGCGCTACGACTTGTCCGCCTGCCTGGCTTTCTCGCGCCAGCTTTCCGGGCCTTCCGGATAGGCGTCCTCGTCCTCGAGGTCGTTCGCAGCCGACGGCGGCAGCTTCGCCATGATCTCCTCGACCATGCGGACGTGCTCGGCCTCTTCGTCGCGCAGCTCCTCGAACAGCGCCTTGACCTCCGGGTGGCTCACGTAGCGCAGCGCCTGGTCGTAGAACGCGAACGCCTTCTGCTCGGAGGACAGCGCCACGCGGTACGCCTCCAGCGGCGACATGTTCATCGTGGGCGCGCCGAAATCCGGAGCCTCGACGTCGAAGATGTCGTCGAGCCTGACGGTCGGCGGCTTGTCGCCGAACAGCGCGACCCGGCGCTCGGCGAGCTGCTCGCCGTGCTTGCTCTCGTTGACGGCCATCGATTCGAACACCGAGCCAGCGTCGCCGTAGTCGCGGCTGCCGAGTCGTTCGGCGAACTGGGTGTACCGCTTGTACGCTTCGATCTCGATCAGCGCGGCGAGATCGAGGGCGTCCATCAGCGAGAGCTTGGAGTAATCGAGTCTTGTTGACATGGGGCCTCCGGTGACAGTGCGACGCGCCCCGTCCTGTGGGCGCGAGCCTGCCGGGTGAATCGGAAATTCAATCGACCGTCCCTGGCAGCTGGAACGGTATCACCGCGCCGAGCGCAAGGTCAAAGCAGGGTCCTGCGGCTGCCGTCGCGGGACCAGGCTCCCCGCCGCGGGCCGCCCGGCACCTCTCCCGGCACCACCCGGTACGCCCACCCGGTTCCCTTGCCTGCGGCAACGGGTCGCAGCTCCGGGTCGCGCCCCGGGTCGCCAGGCACCCCGGGTCACACCCCGGGGCGGACTCAGCCGCAAGCGCCGGTGTAGCCGCAGGCGGTGCAGAAATCGCAGCCGTCCCTGCGGATCAGCGCCTTGTTGCCGCACTCGGGGCACCGCTTGCCGGGAAGCGTCCTGAGCTCGGTGGTGTGCGCCTGCTCGGCCGGCGGCACCGCCAGGATGCCCGCGTGCTCCACCGGGTAACCCTGCTCGGTCAGGATGCCGAGCATGGCGTAGCGGTGGATCATCAGCTGGGCGAGGTAGGCGATGGTCGACGGATACGTCTGCGCCTTGATCGAGCCCGGCGTGCGGGTCATGAAGGATCCGTTCGGCTCGCCGTAGTTCAGCAGCTTGCGCAGCTTCATGCCGATCCACGCCGGATCGTAGACGCGCATGTCGAGCGACAGCGCCTTGCACAGCCCGTCCATCACCCGCGGATACTCGCCGGACAGCCACATCGAGTAGGGGCGGCGCTGTCCGTCGGGCATCACCAGCTCCTTCAGGAACAGCACGAAGTCGTCGCCGGTGGCGTGGTTCATCACGTCCACCGTCCAGCTCAACGTGCCGTCCGGGCCGGCCTTGGGCTCCTTCGGCCCCATCAGCGCGTCGACCACCGGGGTCCTGCCGGCGCCGTCGTCGGCGAAGGCGCCGAGCTCGTTGCAGCGATAGCGGATCAGCTTCGCGAAGCCCGAGACGAGGCTCGGGACGCGAACCCGGCGCCCGTCGGGAGGCATCGCCATCTCGAACCCGTCGTCGCCGCTCGCCTTCTGCAAGGCGGAAAGCTTCATGTCCAGCCAGGCGCGATCGTTGGTCCGCATGTCCATCGACAGCGTCTTGGCGATGGCGCCCAGGCCGCGCGGCTGCTCGGCGCCGTTGATCCACACCTCGAAGGGATACGACTGGCCGTCGTCGATGTGGCCGATGAAGACCGCGAAGTCGCCCAGCGGATGGCGCACCACGTACGTCCAGCACGGATTCCCGTTGGTCAGCTCCGGGCGGCCGGGCCACCGCAGGCTGGCCAGCGCCGGCTGGTGCGCGCGATCGAGCTGGATGCGGCGGTCCGGGTCGGCGGTGTCGAAGTCCTGCGGCTCGGCGGCCGGCGCCGCGGACGACGCAACCTCGAGCACCGCGCCCAGGACGCTGTTGGGGCGGTACGTGGCGATGCCCTTGAGGCCGCCCTGCCACGCTTCGAAGTAGAGGTTCTTGAAGTCCTCGAACGGATAGTCGGCGGGAACGTTCACCGTCTTGCTGATCGCGGTGTCGACGAAGGGCTGCACCGCCGTGTTCATCAGCATGTGGTCCTGCGCGCTCATCTGCAGCGCGCTGACGAACGCCGGGGGCAGCATCGCGCTGCGCTTGCCGTCGGCGTCGACCTGCACCGATCCCGCCGGCAGCTGCCGCGCGACATCGAACGGTATCAGCTCGACGGCGTCGTCGATGCCGTGCAGGTGCTTGAACAGGCGGTAGGCATGGTCCTCGACGAGGTACTCCTTCATCGTGTCGTCGGGCATGCGCTTCTTGCGCCGGTAGAACCAGCTGAACGCGGGCTCGATGCCGTTCGACGCGTTGTCGGCGAACGCGAGCGAAATGGTTCCGGTCGGCGCGATCGAAAGCGTGTGGCTGTTGCGGATGCCGTGCGTGCGGATCGCGGCCTTGATGGCGTCGGGCAGGCGCGAAGCGAAACGCGGCGCGGCGAGGTACTGCTCGGTGTCCAGGAGCGGGAACGCGCCCTTTTCCCTCGCGATTTCCACCGAGGCCGTGTAGGCGGCGTCGCGCATCTCCTCGGCGATGCGTGCGGCCATCGCGCGCCCCTCCGCGCTGTCGTAGCGCAGCCCCAGCTCGATCAGCGCGTCGCCGAGCCCGGTGAAGCCCAGTCCGATGCGACGCTTGTCCATGGCCTCCTTCTGCTGCTGCGGCAGCGGCCACGCGGTGACGTCGAGAACGTTGTCGAGCATCCGCACGCCCACGGCCACCGTAGCGGCGAAGCCGCGGAAGTCGAAGTGCGCGCCGGACGTGAACGGCTGGTCGACGAATCGCGTCAGGTCGACGCTGCCGAGGTCGCAGCAGCCGTAGGAGGGAAGCGGTTGCTCACCGCAGTTGTGGACGACGAGGCCGTTCGCGTCGAACGCGTGCACGTCGACTACGGTGACGTCGTACACATCCTCGCATCCATCCTCGACGAGGCTCTCCACGGTGGCGACGAATCGCTCCCGGTTGAGGTCGCGCCGGTAGCCATCGAGGATGGCATCTAGCCGCGTGGATTTTGCGGTGTCGGAAAAGCCGACGCGATCGGCGAAGACCCGGAGGTTGTCGCCGCTGACGACGAGTTCGTGCGAGGCCCGCGTGGGGTAGTGCTTGAGCCCGCCGCGGCCGTCCGGCATCAGGCGCGATTGCGCCGGGCGACGGTCACGGTAGAGCGTCGAGGCGATGCCGAACCGAAGCAGCATGCGCTGCGCGGCTTCGAGCAGCGTCGGATCGCTCTGGCTCAGGCGAACGCTGACGCCCTTCGCCTGCGAGCCCTGCACCGAGCCGTCGGCATCGAACAGTCCGCGCAGCAGGCCCTGGATGAACGCGGAGCTGCCTCGCTCGGTCTGCGGCGTGATCGTCTTTGCGCCCGGAGCGAGTCCGAACGAGCGGGCCAGCATGCCCAGGGGCGCCGACTTGAGGCGCGCTTCGCCGCGGCCGGCGATGCGGTGAAAGCCCTGGAAGTCGCTGCGGTGGTCGAGCGTCCCCGCGGCGGCTTCAGCGGCGGCCACGATTCCGGCGGCGCCGGTGGCGTCCCACTTCACCGGCTCCCCATTGCCGACCAGTTTCAACTCGGGGGCCCACACGGAAAGTACGGCCTGGTCCTGCTTCAGCGTGCCGTCACCGATCAGGAGGCCCAGCAAGTATCCCTCGGCCTCGGTGCCCGCGCCCTCCCAACCGCCGAGCGCGCGGTGGTCGTGCAGGACGACCTCGTCGCCCGCTTGCAGGCGCGACGCCTCCACCCATTCGACCTCCAGCACATGCGCGGTCCTGCGGGCGACGCGCCGGACGCGGTGATCGGCCGTCAGGCGCAACGCATGCCCTTCGCGCGTAGCGAGCCTGAAGACCGGCTTGCTCCCCGTCCGGAAGAATCCCTCGCTTGCGACGGGATAGCCCTTGCCATCGACCACCGCCGTGAACGGCCTGCCGACCAAGTCCGCCACAAGGCGCGGCCCGTCGGTGGTGGTCACCCAGGTGTCCGCCGTGACGCAGGGATTGCAGGCCTCGATCGTCTCGCAGTACGAGAGGTTGTTGTCGCGGTTCATCGCGTCGATGAACACGACGCCGGGCTCGGCGTGATCGTAGGTGGACAGCATCATCTGGTCCCACAGCGCGCCGGCGCGCACCGTGCGATACACCCACAGGTCGTCCTCGCGCTGGTGCGCGCCCGCGGCGATCAGGTCGGGCGCCGGCGGCGCCTTGTGCACGAGCTGCCAGGGCGCGTTGTCGCGCACCGCCGCGACGAAGGCGTCGGTCACCGCCACCGAGAGGTTGAAGTTGGTCAGCCGGCCGTCGTCCTTGGCATGGATGAACGCCTCGATGTCGGGATGATCGCAGCGCAGGATGCCCATCTGGGCGCCGCGGCGCGAGCCCGCGGACTCCACCGTCGAGCAGCTCTGGTCGAACACCCGCATGTAGGACAGCGGCCCGCTGGCCCGGCTGTTGGTGCCCTTGACGTGCGCGCCCTGCGGCCGGATGTGCGAGAAATCGTAGCCCACGCCGCCGCCGCGGCGCATCGTCTCGGCGGCCTCGTTGAGCGCCACGTAGATGCCGATGCCGTTCTCGTCGCCGGAGATGCTGTCGCCGACCGGCTGGACGAAGCAATTGATCAGCGTGGCCTTGAGGTCGGTCCCGGCGGCGGAATTGATCCGCCCGCCGAGGATGAAGCCGTCCTGCTGGGCCTGCAGGAATGCCTGCTCCCATCGTTCGCGCTGCGCGGGCGCCTCGACGGCGGCCAGCGCGCGCGCGACGCGCCGGCGCACCGCGTCGATGCTCTGCTCGTTCCCCTTGGCGTACTTCTCGAGCAGGACCTCCTCGGAAATCGATTGCGGAGGCATGGCGGCGCGCGCGGCCGAATGCAGGAACTTGGGGTCGTCGAGTTTCATTGAATCTCTCGGGTGAGGCTGCCGCGGGCGAAGGCGCGGGAGGCTGGAATTTTCGAACCGGAACGGCATTTTCTCACGACGCGGAGCGCCGTGGGCCGCCGCCGGGACATCCCCTCGGGCCCGGTTCGCGCGCCGCTCCCGACGCCCGGGATCCGGTGCAAAATGACGCTTCGAACCCCGAGCGTTCGGGGCAGGCGAGGAGAACTACCCATGCGACAGGCCGATGCCTTTCCGCGATTCCGGCACGCGTATTTCCTGGCGTTGTGCCTGCTGCTGCTCACGGCGGGCTGCGCGACCGTCCGCACCGATCCCCTTCCGGCCTGGAGCGAAGGCCAGGCCAAGCAGGCCATCGTCGGCTTCGTGGCCAGGGTGACCACGCCGGGATCGCCGGATTACGTCCCCGTCCCCGAGCGCATCGCCACGTTCGACAACGACGGCACGCTGTGGGCCGAGCAGCCGATGTACTTTCAGCTGCTGTTCATCCTCGACCGGGTGAAAGTCCTCGCCCCGCAGCATCCCGAATGGAAGACCACCGAGCCGTTCGCCTCGGTGCTGAAGGGGGATCTCAAGGCCGCGCTGTCCGGCGGCGACAAGGCACTGCTCGAGATGTTCGCCGCGACGAGCACCGGGATGACGACCGCCGACTTCGAGGCGACGGTAAGCGAATGGATGGCCACGTCCAGGCATCCGAGGTTCAACCAGCCGTATACGGCGATGGTCTACCAGCCGATGCTCGAGCTGCTCGCGTACCTGCGCGCGAACGGCTTCAAGACCTTCATCGTGTCCGGCGGCGGCATCGAATTCATGCGGCCGTGGACCGAGCGGGTCTACGGAATTCCGCCGGAGCAGGTCGTCGGCAGCAGCGGCAAGGTCAGGTTCGAGGTGAAGGACGGCAAGCCGGTGCTGACGCGCCTGCCCGAGGTGGGCTTCATCGACGATGGCCCCGGCAAGCCGGTCGGCATCAACCTGCACATCGGCCGCCGCCCGATCTTCGCCTTCGGGAACTCCGACGGCGACCTGCAGATGCTGCAGTGGACCGCCGCCGGCGCCGGCGCGCGCTTCATGGGCATCGTCCACCATACGGACGCGGTGCGCGAATGGGCTTACGACCGCCAGTCGAGCGTCGGGAAGCTCGACAAGGCGCTCGACGAGGCTCGGGCCAGGGGGTGGACCGTCGTGGACATGAAGCAGGACTGGAAGGCGGTCTTTCCGTTCGAGCAGAAGTGATGACGCTGCTCGCCGGCTGAGGCGAAGACCGCGGCTTCGGACCTGCTACTTCTTCTCCTGCATCTTGCGCAGCTGCTCCATCCAGGCGGTCCAGTCGTAGGGGCCGTCGACGAAACTCTTCTGCAGGTTCTTCAGCACGTTCGGCCAGGCCTTGGTGAAGTACGCGTAGGCCTGGTCCCACTCGGCTCCCGTGCCCCAGCCGCCGTGGAACAGCGTCACCAGCGTCTCGCCTTCGCCTTGCGGAGCCAGCCGCACGGTCACGTAGGTCCGCTGCTTGCGCACCTCGGCAAGGTGCGGCGGCGCGTTCCAGGTGAACGAGATCATCGTCGGCGGCTGCAGCGCGAGGACCACCATGTCGTCCGCCCCCTTCGCGCCGGGCGCGGCGAGCGGGTTCATGTAGACCTGGAACGGCCCGTCGACGCGCGCCTCGATCTTCGCATCGGGCGCGAAGAAGGTCCTGATGCCGGCGGACGTCGTCCACGCTTCCCAGACCTTCGCGATCGGCGCCTTGACCACGACGGATTCGTTGATCGCGCGCTCCGCAGCAAACGCGGGCAGCGACGTGGCGACGAACAGGGCGAACAGGATCGTCTTCAAGGCGGGCTCCTCAATGCACTCATTTCGAACCGCGACACAAGGCGCAAGGCGAAGAGCGCGGCGTCGACATCAGGACCGTCCGGGGCAGCTGGCGGAGGGCCATTCCAGCCGCATCGCGCCCGAGTGTGGGGGAGCCGCCGGGGTGGGTCAAGCGTCGACTTGCGGCGGCAGCGGACAGGCCCGGCGGGTCGGACGACGACACCTTGCCGGGTCGAGCTCCGGCTTCGGGTCGACCGCCGTCCCGGGCGGCAGGCCGCACCGGACATTGGCGGACGTCGATCGTCGCGTCGAGCCGGGCAGTTCGCGGCGTATTGGCGCAAAATCCGCAGTGCGGAGCACCCGCACAACGGGGCGCGCTGCCCGGCGACCGGATTCGGGACTCATCCGGGGAATGCGGGTTTCAACGACAACAGGGGGACATCGACCAATGTCGGCGAATGCAAGCTTTGCGGCTCCCGGCGAGGGGGAGACGGTCTTTACGGTCAGCTCGGCGCCGATCAAGTTCGGCGCCGGGGCCTTGAGCGAGCTCGGAGCGGACGCCCAGTCGCTCGGCATGAAGCGGGTCGCGCTGTTCGTCGATTCGCACGTGCTGGCGAGCCTTGCCGGAGAAACGGCGCTCGGCGCACTGCGCGCGGCCGGCCTCGACGTCGAGGTCTACGACCAGGCACGCTGCGAGCCGAACAGCGATTCGTTCGAGGCGGCGGCCGCGTTCGCCCGCGAAGGGGCCTTCGACGGCTTCGTGTCGCTGGGCGGCGGCTCCGTGATGGACACCGCCAAGGCGGCCAACCTGCTCTCCTCCTACCCCGACGAACTCGTCGCCTACGTCAACGCACCCATCGGCAGGGCGAAGCCGATTCCGGGCCGGCTGAAGCCGCACATCGCCTGCCCGACCACCTGCGGCACCGGCAGCGAGACGACCGGCATCACCATCGTCGACCTGAAGTCGGTCGGACTGAAGACGGGCATCGCGTCGCCGTTGCTCAAGCCGTCGCTGGCGATCGTCGATCCGACGACGACCGAGACCCTGCCGGGCGGCGTCGTCGCGGCCTGCGGCTTCGACGTGCTGACCCATGCCGTCGAGTCGTACACGGCCCGGCCCTACACCAGCCGGCCGCGACCGGCCCATCCGTCCCAGCGGCCGCCGTACCAGGGCTCGACCCCCTACAACGACATCGGCAGCATCGCGGCGATAAGGCTCGGCGGAAAGTATCTGGTCCGCGCGGTGCGCGACGCGGGCGACACGGAGGCGCGCCACCAGCTGATGTTCGCGTCGACGCTCGCGGGGCTTGCCTTCGGCAGCGCCGGCGTGCACATCCCGCACGCCATGTCCTATTCGGTCGCCACCCTCCGGCACGAGTTCACCGCCCGGGGCTACGAGGAACGCGATCCGATGGTCCCGCACGGCATCGCGGTCGTCATCAACGCGCCGGCCGCTTTCCGCTTCACTGCGTCGGCCAATCCGGGTCGCCACCTGGAGGCGGCGGCCGCGCTGGGAGCCGACGTTTCCGGCGCGGCGCCGGAGGACGCGGGCGAGATCCTCGCCCGGGCGTTCATTGCGCTGATGCGCGAGGCCGGCCTGCCGTCCGGCATCGCCGCGCTGGGCTACGGGGAAGCCGACGTGCCGGCGCTGGCGGAAGGGGCCTTCGCCCAGCAGCGGCCGCTGGTGATGGCGCCGCGAAGCGTTTCCAGGCAGGACCTGGAGGGCATCTACCGCGGGGCGCTGCGCTACTGGTGAGGAATGGGATCTCTCCGCTGCCGTCTGCAGGCCGAGGTCGAGGAACGTCTTGCTGCTCTGCAGGCCGGCGTCGTCGGTCGTGTGGTACAGGTGCGCGCCGCCTGCCAGCCTTCATTGCTTGGGAAGACTGTTCCTGGCCCTTTCCGATTGCTTCTTGAACAGTTCCATCACGTCGCTCAGGTGCCTGGGATCCTGGGATGAACTGACAGCGCGCTTGGGATCGGCGATCGAAGTCGCGGCGACGCCGCTCACGCCGTTCGCTTCGCACCCCACTATCGCGCCGGTTCCATTCGGGACGCCCGCTTCCGCTGCCTCGAGGAAGATGCTGCACTTGGTCACCCGGCCCTTCGTGGACCAGGTATAGGCAACGTCGTCATCCTGCTTGTAGGCCGGCTCGAGGGCCTTCATCACGTCGAAGAACCTCCGCAACGCGACCGTGTTGTAGTCGGGGTAACCAGGCCAGATGCGCGTGCCGAGCAAGACCTCGTTCTTGGTCTGGTCCCGCAAGTAGACGATGACGCCGATGGAATTGTCCTTCGCCGTGGGCGTCTTGCCTGCTGACGAGGGCTTCTTGGCCTGAGCGAAGGCCCCCGAAACGCCAAGAACGAATGGAAGCATCAGCAGCAAAGCAATCGAGCGCAGCATCGATTTCTCCTGTTGAAAGGGGCTATTCCGGCGGCGCATTTCAATGTCACCCGCGATCCGCCGCGCGCTTTGCGCAATATAGGACGAATCGCCGTCCGTCGGCAAACAGCGGGTCGCTCGGGTCGCGCGCCGGTGCGATCGAACCTGCGCCCGCCGCGAAGTCGCCGGCCGGAATCCGCCCGAAGCCGTGCCGGATCAGCCCGCCCGACAGCAGGCGTTCGATGGCGAAATCGATCCACGCCGTTCATTCCGATCGGGCCGATCGATGATCACGCCGGTCGCCGGGTCAGGAACGATCTCCCGCGCCGGAGGATTGGACGTCTTCGCGTCGAGTTCGCGAAGCACCTCGTCGCGAAACATCGGCCGAAACTTGTATCCGGGCTTCAGGAGTCCGCGCTCCGCCTGGAGAAAGGCGAGGACCGTGGCCGCCGAATGCACCCAGTTGCGGCCGCCGGTCTCGGCGAAGCCGGGTCCGCCCGTCGATCCGCGTTCGCCCAGGGGATGATCCTTCGAATCCTTGCCCATCCAGAAGCCGAGCATGACGCCGCTCTCCGGTTTTTCCGGCGGCCCCGGCACGAACAACAGCAGCCACACGTCGGACGTCTTCCCGTCCGCGTTGGTCGCAGTCCCGGTCTTCCCCGCGATCTCGCCGGCCTGCTCGACCGGGAATGCGAGCATCCGCTGCTTCCTTTCGCCGGCCTTCAACTTCCAGATCTCGTCGCTCAGGGGATCCATGCCGGGAATGACCCCGCTCCTGAGTGCCGATGCGGTGCCCGTGCCGGCGAGGTCGAGCGGGCTTTTCAGGAGTTCGGTCATCGCCGCAGCCACTGCCGGATGAAGCAGCCGCTCCTGCGGAGGGTGATTGACGCCCTTGGTGTCGCATTCCTTTGCGCGACCTTCCTCGTCCTTGTAGAGAAGCGACCTTCCACCGTGGCAGACATCGTTGGCGAATCGGGGCGTCACTCGAAAGCCACCGTTCAGGAAGGCGGCGGCCGACGCCATCGCCAGCGGATTGACCTCGGAGGCGCCGATTGCGGTGGTTGGGTACGGCTGGAGCAGGTGCTTCGGATCCCTGGGCATTCCCAGTCGATACGTGAGCTCGATCACGTTCTTTATGCCGGCACGCTCGCCGGCGCGCATCGCGGCCGTGTTGCGCGACTCGCCCAAAGCGACGCGGCAGGTGATTTCTCCGCGGTACTGCGGCTCCGACCGGGAGTGGAAATTCTCGATCTTCTTCGCACCGCGCCCGCGGCCGAGCGACACCGAAATCGGCGCATCGAGCACCGTGCAGCGCCTGAGCACCTCGGCGGAGATCTCGTCGACCGTCCCGGGCGGCGAATCGGCGGCGAGCACCTCGTTGGCGAGCTTCTCGACCAGGCCCCCGTAGGTGAATATCTTGAAGGTCGATCCTGGCTGGCGCCAGCCGCTGGCGATCACGTCGTACTTCAGCTCCCTGAAGTTGACGTTCCCCACCTCGGCGAGCACATCGCCGGCGAAGTCGACCGCGAACGCTCCGGCGCGCAGCTCGCCATTGTCCGGGTCGTTCGGGTGACGGGCGATATAGGTGTGAAGCGTCAGATCGACCGCCTTGGCGAGGACATCCTGGAGCCCGTCGTCACGCGTGATCGAGATCGTGAGGCCACCCCTGCTGATCGGGAAGCGATCCTTGTAGAGGATGCGCACCCGCTCGAGGAAGTGATCATGCGTTCCGCAACCCGCGCCCGGCGGAACGACTTCATCGCGGAGCGATCGATCGACGAGAATTGCCGCTCGCGCGTGCTCCACCTCGCTGATCACCTCCTGCTCCAGCATCAGATCGAGCACCCGGTTGGCGCCGCGTGTGGCTTCGGCCCAATTCGCATCGCGGATCGCTTCGCGCGACTTGAGCATCGGATCCGTCGCAAACAGGCGGTCTGGAAGGGCCGGCCGGTTGATCAGGGCCACGATGAAAGCCGCCTGATGAAGCGCCAGTTCCTTCGCGGGCTTTCCGAAATAGGCCCGGCTGGCCGCCTCGATGCCATATTGCCCACGGCCGAAATAGGGCAGGTTGACATATCGCAGCAGCAACTGTGGCCTCGAAAACTCGCGCTCGATCCGCAGCGCCATCACGATGTCGCCGAGTTTTTCCATCTCCGTCGACGGACGACCGGTGCCGTGGCGAAGATGTTTGGCGATCTGCATCGTGAGAGTCGACGCGCCCGAGTGGCTCTCCTGCAGGAGCCGCTTGGTCAGCGCGCGCACGATCGCGCCCTTGTCGACACCCTCATGGGTGAAGAAGTTCTTGTCCTCGGAAGCGAGAATCGCGGCGGTGAAGAACGGCGGAATATCGGAGGGGTCGGCGATCAGGATTCGACGTTCGGGCGTCGAAATGCATGCGACCGTCTTCAGATCCTCGGAAACCATCACCGATTGTTCGGCAAAGTACGTCGGGTCGCGCAGGCGCGAGATCGACGTCCTGTCGATGCCCAGGCGCGCGTCGACCTGCTGGGAATATCGGGAGTCGATGGTCTCGACGATGTATTCGAATCCGAAATAGCCCACGAAGCCCAGCACCACGAGCACGCCGAGGAAGATGAAAACGCGCCTGACGACGCGCCAGACAAAGCGCAAGATCGTCCAAGGCAGCGTCAGGACGACGTGTTTGAGGTTGCGGGGATCGACTTCTTCCATCGCCCCAAGGATAGCGGAACCCGGGCGTTCGTGCCCCGAAACGCCGCGTCGGGGAATTCGTTCGATGCCTGCTGTGCCAGGGCGGCCGCGATGCCTGCTCTTCGTTCGGAAGAAGAGCCCGCGCTATTTCGGATCTCGAGTCATGTCCGGTCGACTTGCCGGCGCAGCTTGCCGGTGCGCGCGATGATTCGCTGGATGCCTGCTGCGCGCAGGTCGGCGGCGCGCGGCGCGACCAGTGCGGCGAGCGCGGGATGCTTCGTCGCCTCCGCGGCCGGTGGTGCCGTCGTGGCGGCAAACGACGTGCCCGCACTTGCCAACAGCAACGACACGGCGACGAGGAAGTGTCGAAGGGCATGCATCGCAGTCTGACCCCCGGAAAGCCTGGATCGGTGTTGCTCCTTCGGCTCGGCGACTGTCAACGGATGGCCGAAGCCGAACGGCAGCAACGAGTCTCCTGCTGCCGTTGAGCTTGGCAATGCCGACGACGGCAACGCAGCGGAAGCCGACGTTCGATGCTCCGCCATGGGTGCCGGCAACCGGCCAGGAACGGTCCATCACCGTCGCAGCAAAGGTGGCCTGATAGCGGTCACTTGCCGCGGTGCAATTCCGTCTCGAGGGGCGGCGACGTGAGCGGGCTCCCCCCACGTCGTCAATGTCAACTCGCTCATGATTGCGCGCGTGCGTACATCGATGGGCCCTCCGGGGCCATCGCCCGGCTTAACGCTAGGTCCAGAAAATAAAACGGCCCGTGTTCCCGTCGAGAAGGAGCTCCGCACTCCCGAGTTTGACCTTCTGATTGAGAACGGAATGGCGAAGTCGGAGCTCAACCTCCTGAATGCCTGCCCGCGAACTTGTAGGTACAACCGTGAGTTTCACATCGGGTCCTTCCGCCACGAATCCGCCGCCTTCGCGATCAACCGCCCAACCAAACAGTTCAAGCTCGGCAGCGAGCTGGGACATGTTAGCCGGATTGAGTGCCGCCGTGAGGCCCACGACATCATCCAGAGGCCGATCCGGAAGGAATTTCCATGACTGATACTGCTCGCGGCTCAAGGGATGCTCGACCCGAGAGTCGGGATGAGTGGCGGCGAGAAATCCCGGATCAATTTCCATTACCCATGTAAGCATTGCTTCGGGTCCATCGCCTTTGATGTAGGTCGCCGTGAACCAAGGGATCGTGCCGGAAGCGGATGTACTTGGGATGGCCTCCACTTCAACCCTCTCACCAAAAGCCGTGCGCAGGCGGGTCGCGATTGCCGCGACGCCGCCGGACTCTTCGACGGTCAAGGCAAGCCCGGAGCCACCCACATGCACGCCTTCGGGTAGCCCCTCCGGTCCAAAAAACTCCATGTAGGTCTGACGTCCCGAAATGTAAAAGCCGGTCCACTCTCTGGTCCCGGCCACCGTGTGTTTCTCAGCGACCGCGGCAAGCGCTGCGACCTGGGGTGAGCTCCGCAGCGCGTCGTAGCTTGCCTGGTCGAGCGCTACGAACAGGTGCGTAAGAAATACGGTCGGCATGCGATCTTCACAATGGGCTGATGCGGACAGAAGGATTAAAAGAGAATCAGAAATGGCGGTTTCATTATTCGGGTCGCCTGACTAAGATTGTTAGGGGCAGCACATTTCAGTCCAATTGACGAACTTCATCCGCCGGATTTTGCTCCCGGCAGCGGCGCGTTGTCGACGAGCTTGGCTTCCCGATAGCAGTCTTTCATGGCGGGATGGACGCGGCGGTTCCCGACCAAGCAGAAAGTGCAATGAGGCTGCCGCTCGCGGCCCCACTGATGCCAGGCATCTGCCCACGCGAATGGCTGCATCCACAATATTCAGCGACTGCTTGCGAGAACCCTGACGGGCAGGCCAGGGTCGAAAACGGCCGCTCGCGGCGGATCGCTTCCGGCCGCCGGCAACACCAAACTGCGCGCGTCATCTCGACCCGGAAAGACTGGATGAGATGGCGTGATGCCTGTCGGGGCTAGGGCACAGCCTTTCCGGTGGCCGTCGCTTGGCGGGTCGCCCGTTTCGCGGCGAGTTTCGGGCCTGGTGCCGTCTTCCGGATGCCCTTCCGCGCGGCTGGCCTCTTTCCCGGCGCCGTCATGGCGTCCGCCTTCACCCGGCGCAGCATCTGCGCGAACTCGCGGTTGAACCGGGTCGTGATTGCGTACGGATCCGGCACCAGGTGCGCATCGGCGATGACTGCGAGCGAAGCCATGCCCTTGTAGCTCAGGATGCTGATTCCCATGCCGAGCTGCTTGCCCGGGTGCGGCACCCAGAACATCATGCGATCGATCGGAACACCGGCAAGATAGAGCGTCTTCTTCGGCCCGGCGACGTTGGTCATGACGACGCTGGCCTTGCTTCCGAAGATTTCATTGGCGAAGTCGCCGAGCGGCTTCGGCCCGCGGCCGAGGATGTCGAAGAGGATCAGGGTCGCCACCGCCTCCGGCGAGCGCTTGAGCGCATCCATGCGCCGCTTCGTCGTCGCCAGGCGGTCCATCGAATCCGAGCTCGCCACCGCCAGGTCGAGGACCACCAATCCGAACTCGTTGCCCAATTCACCGACGCGCTCCGGCGGCCTCAGGTCGACGGGGACCATCGCTCGAACGGTCGTGTGGGCCACATCGACGCCGCGTCGCTTCAGATAGGCGCGCAACGCGCCGGTCATCCCGGCAACGAGCACGTCGTTCACCTTCGCGCCCCACGGAGTGCCGATCGCCTTGACGTCCTCGATCGCGACCGGTTCCGACCAGGCGACATGCTTTCTCATGCCGAATGCGCCCTTGAGCGGCGATTGCGGATCCGGCGCCTTCAGAAGCTCCGCCGCCAGCATGCCGGCGCCCTCGAGAATCACCGTCGCCTTGTCGATGGCGTGTTGCGGATGCGCGACGGAATCGATCGCCGAGCCCGCCGTCGCCAGCGCTTTCCCGGCCAGGCGCCGGACGGAATCGAACGACAGCGCCAGCGTGCGGCCGGCACGCTTGCGGTCGATCCTTGCGGCGCTGGCTGGTGTGGCGCGCAAGGACCCGCCCCGCGTCGTGTCGCAGAGCCGCCCGATTGCCGCCATCATCGCGGTACCGTCGCCGATGCAGTGGTGGTAGCGCGTGATCAGCGCGCTGCCGCCCTCGACGTTGTCGATGACGTGTACCTGCCAGAGCGGCTGTTCGTGGTCGAGCGGCGAACTCGCGATATCGCTGATGAGCGCAGTGAGCGCCGCCCTGTCATGCGGAGCCGGCAGTGCGATCTGGTGGACGTGCTGGTCGATGTCGAAATTCGGCATGTCCTCCCATTGTGGAATCGGCGTCGGAAATCCGCGTTCGACCACGCGCTGGCGGAATCGATCGAACCCGGCCCACCGACGCTTGTAGACGGCCTTCACCGTCTTGAAATCGAGCCGCTCCTTCGTGAGCATGATGCCCGTCACCATGGCCAGGTTCGCCGGGCCGTCCATGTGGTACCAGGCCGCATCCACGGGGCTCATCGGATGGGTGGTCATCGGCTGCCTCTCGTTCGGCGCGTTGCCGTCGTCGTTGCGGCGAATTTGGGCCGCGGGAATGCCTGTTTGATTGATACTAGATTCGGCGTCGGCGCGCGCCTTGATCGGCATCAAACACCGGCCATGGCCGAATCGGCCCAGCGACAGAGGGAGGAAATCACCCCCGTGGTGGCCGGAGGTGACGCTGGCGCGGCACCGGAGGACGCGGGCGAGATCCTCGCCCGGGTCTTCATTGCGCTGATGCGCGAGGCCGGCCTGCCGTCCGGCATCGCCGCACTGGGCTACGGGGAAGCCGACGTGCCGGCCCTGGCGGAAGGGGCCTTCGCCCAGCAGCGGCCGCTGGTGATGGCGCCGCGAAGCGTTTCCAGGCAGGACCTGGAGGGCATCTACTGCGGGGCCATGCGCTACTGGTGAGGAACGGGATCCTTCCGCGGCCGGGAGGCGTTGCCTTCCCGCGCGATCGCCTGCAGTGCCTGGTCGAGGTGGCCGACGGTCCGCTCGACGTTGCCGAGCTTCTCGAGGCCGAAGAGGCCGATGCGGAAGGTCCTGAAGTCGGCGCCCTCGTCGCACTGGAGCGGCACGCCCGCCGCCGTCTGCAGGCCGAGGTCGAGGAACGTCTTGCTGCTCTGCAGGCCGGGGTCGTCGGTATAGCTCACGACCACGGACGGGGCCCTGAAGCCTGCGGCAGCGACGCTCGCGTAGCCGTTCCGCTCGAGCAGCGCCCGCACCGCCGCGCCGATCCTTTCCTGCTCGGCGCGCAGCGTCGCAAAGCCGCGTGCTCGGGTCTCGAGCATCGCGTCCCGCGTTCGCGCGAGCGCATCGGTGGGCATCGTCGTGTGATAGAGGTGCGCGCCGCCCTCGTAGGCCTCCATCACCTGCAGCCACTTCCTGAGATCGGCGGCGTAGCTGGTGCTGGTGGTGCCGTCGATCCGCTCGCGGGCGAGATCCGAAAGCATCACGAACGCGCAGCAGGGCGAGCCGCTCCAGCCCTTCTGCGGCGCGCTCACGAGCACGTCGACGCCGGTGGCCTTCATGTCGACCCAGATCGCGCCCGAGGCGATGCAGTCGAGCACGAACAGGCCTCCCGCTTCGTGCACGGCGTCGGCCATTGCGCGCAGGTAGTCGTCCGGCAGCATCATGCCGGCGGCGGTCTCGACGTGCGGCGCGAACACGACCGCCGGCCGCTCGGCGCGGATCGCCGACACGACTTCGTCGATCGGGGGCGGCGCGAACGGCTCCTGCGCGCCGGGGCGCGCGCGGCGCGCCTTCAGCACCGTGCAGGACGACGGGATGCGCCCCATTTCGAAAATCTGGGTCCAGCGGAAGCTGAACCAGCCGCTTCGAATCACGAGGCAATGGCGATCGGTGGCGAACTGCCGCGCCACCGCTTCCATGCCGAACGTGCCGCTGCCGGGCACGACGATGGCCGCGCGGGCACCGTAGGCTTCCTTGAGCACGCCGGCGATGTCCCGCATCACGACCTGGAACTTCCGGGACATGTGGTTCAGCGCCCGGTCGGTGTACACCACGGAGAACTCGAGCAGGCCGTCGGGATCGACGTTCGGAAGCAGGCCGGGCATGGGAGACTCCCCAATGAAAAGGTTTTGGGATGCAGGGGTCGATCGAATGGAGGCGCTTCGCTTGTCCTCGACCGCCGGATCGCGCCATTCTACTGCGCGCCGCCGGCGACGCCGTCCTGCGGGGCAGGCGTGCGCGCCCGGCCGTTCGGCGAAATCGTCGGACGGCCGATTTACCGCACCGGGACGGGCAGCAAAGCGTCGGCGGCGATCGAGGTGACGGACCGGCTTCGGCCACGAGCCGTCGATCGGCATTGCCTCCCAAACTTCCGGTGCGCGGACGCCTTGGCTCTCGATGGATCCCTTCGGAACGCCGGCGCTTGCGCTCCGGGTCACGGGGGTGTCGCCAGCCTACCTGCGCGCCGGTTGACCTTCATCAATGTCGGGGCGTGGTTTCGGCGCCAGATTGGCCGGACACTGGGCAAATGAGCTTCGCCCCTGCCCGGCGAGACCGCAGATGAGAGCTTCCACGCCAGAGTTCGGCGACGGGCCGGTTTTCCACGGCAATCCGCCGGAATTCTCGCTCGTGCTGGGCGGGCCGCTGTTCCAGCTCCTGCGTCGGGCGCACCTGGCCGACGATGCGCTGATGATGGTGCGCCAGCGGGTCGTCGTCATCGCGCTGCTTGCCTGGCTGCCGCTCCTCGTGCTCTCGGCCATGGAGGGAAAGCTGCTGGGAGGGGGAGTGTCCGTGCCGTTTCTGCTGGACGCGGAAGTTCACATCCGCTTCCTGGTGGCGATGCCCCTCTTGATCGTTGCCGAACTGGTCGTGCATCGGCGCATGCGTCCGTTGGTGCAGCAATTCCTGGAACGAAACTTGATCCCCGAGAACGCCATGACGCGGTTCGAGGCCGCCATCGCGTCGGCGTTTCGGCTGCGCAACTCCATACTCGCCGAGGTGCTGCTCATTGCCTTCGTCTATGGCGTCGGAATCCTGATCGTCTGGCGCCAGTACCTGGCCCTCGACACGGCGACGTGGTACGCGACACCTGCCGTCGAGGGCTCGAGGGCCTCGCTCGCCGGGATCTGGTACGGCTACGTGAGCCTGCCGATCTTCCAGTTCCTGATGGTCCGCTGGTATTTTCGCCTGTTCGTCTGGACGCGCTTTCTTTGGCAGGTGTCGCGCATCGAGTTGAGCCTGGTCCCCACGCATCCGGATCGCGTCGGCGGCCTGGGCTTTCTTTCCAACACCGTCTATGCCTTCGCAACGCTCGCTGTCGCGCACGGCGCACTGCTGGCCGGACAGCTCGCCAACCGCATTTTCTTCGCCGGGGCGGCGCTGACCGAGTTCAAGGCCGAGATCGCTGTCGTGGTCGCCTTTCTGCTCTGCGCGATCCTCGGCCCGCTCCTGGTGTTTACGCCTCAGCTTGCCCAGGCGAAACGCAAGGGCTTGCGCGAATACGGAGCGCTCGCCGAGCATTACGTGCGCGCGTTCGATGCCAAATGGCTGCGCGGCGGTGCGCCTGCCAACGAGGCCCTCGTCGGCAGCGCCGACATCCAGTCCCTCGCCGATCTTGGCAACAGTTACGAATTGGTGCGGACCATGCGTCTCGCGCCGATAACGAAGGAGGCTATCCTCCGGGTTGCCGCCGCGGCACTGATTCCAATGGTGCCGCTGCTGCTCACCATGATGCCGCTGGAGGCGTTGCTTAAGGTCCTGCTCGGCGTGGTCTTCTAGACCGCCGCCGGGGCCGAGCCGGATAACTCAACTCAGGAGGGCAGGATCGACCATGGCTGAAATCACACCACGCTGGGAATGGCGTTCGTTTGGCCGGCGCTTCGGCGAGGCAGAGGGGCGACTGGCGGGGCTCGTGCCGAGTGGCGTTCAGGAAAGCGACGAGATCTACCTGCTTTCCCGCGCTGGCGGCAACGTGAAGATTCGCGATGCGCTGATGGACATCAAGGTGCTTCGCGAGGTCAATGCCGATGGCCTCGAGCAGTGGACGCCGGTCATGAAGGCGGCCTTTCCGCTTCCGGCAGCCGAGGCGGAGAAAGTGCTGGCGGAACTCGGCTTGCCGATCCCGCAGCCCCTGCGCCCGGGCTACACACTCGACGAGTTCCTCGGGCAGTTTGCCGCGCCGGGTGCGACGGTCCGTGCCGTGAAGGTCCACAAGCGGCGCACCCGGTACACGGTCGGCGGCTGCATGGCCGAGCTCTCCGAGGTCGTGGCGGACGGCAAGCCCACCCGCACCCTTGCGGTGGAGTCGGAGGATGCGGCCGGGGTCATGCGGGCGGTGCGGGAGCTCGGCCTGGGCGACTACGTCAACACCAGCTATCCGCGCGGCCTGGCGGCCCTGATCGATGACGCGCCGGTGCGCTACGCGGTGATCGATGCCGGCACCAATTCCATCAAGTTCCACGTTGGCGAGCAAGACGTCAACGGCATATGGCGAACCGTCGTTGACCGCGCGGAGGTGACCCGCCTTGGCGAAGGACTCGAACAAAAGGGCGTGATCGTCGATGCCGCGCTGGAGCGAGCGGCCGCTGCGATTGCGGGCATGGTCGACGAGGCCCGGCGGCATGGCGTGCGGGCCATCGCCGCCGTGGGCACCGCCGGCCTGCGGATCGCGTCGAACGCCAACGATGTCGTCGAAGAGATCCAGGCGCGCACCGGCGTTCGCATCGAGGTGATCTCGGGAGAAGAGGAGAGCCGGCTGGCCTACCTTGCCGCCAAGGCCGGTCTTGGATTGAACAAGGGTTCGCTCGTCGTCTTCGACACCGGCGGCGGCAGTTCCCAGTTCACCTTTGGGCACGATGCCGTCGTCGACGAGCGCTTCAGCGTCGACGTCGGCGCCGTGCGCTATACCGAGCGTTTCGGGCTCGACCGGGCCGTCTCGCCCGAGGTGCTGCGCGAGGCCATGGCGGCGATTTCCACCGACCTCTCGCGCATCGACGGGCGCCCGGTGCCCGACGCGCTGGCTGCGATGGGCGGGGCGGTGACCAATATCACCGCGGTCATGCATCGCCTCGCCACCTACGACCCGGCAGTCGTCCAGGGCAGCGTGCTCGATCGCGCCGAGATCGATCGCCAGATCGAGCTCTACCGGTCACTCGACGCCGACGCCCGCCGCGGCATCGTCGGCCTGCAGCCGAAGCGGGCCGAAGTCATCCTCGCCGGGGCATGCATCGTCCGCACGGTGATGGAGAAGCTGGGCAAGCAGAGTCTCACCGTGAGCGATCGCGGCCTGCGCCACGGCGTGCTGGCCGAGCGCTTCGGCGGCTGAAGGAAACGTTGCACTGAGTTACCGGGGCCGGGCCGAAAGAGACCGGTACTTGCCAAGTTACCACGAGAGGGGTGCAGACCATGATTGCCAAGACCGCCAGGAAAGCCACGAAAGCCGCGGCGAGCGCAAAGCCCTTGAAGACAACGAAGGCAGCAGCGTCCCGGAAGAAGACGGGGGCGCCCCGCAAGGCGCTGAAGGCTGCTCAACCCGCGCTGGCGAAGCCCCTTACGGGTGAGCAGATGATCGAATTGTTCAAGCTCGTGAAGGGGGCGACCAGCGTTGAACTGAAGTTGTCTGTCCCCGTCGGCGTCGGCAACGCGACGATCAAGAGCATCGGGCTCGACCCGGTCGAGGCACAGCCGCGGCAGGCATTTTTCTTCGATACGCCCGATCTGGCCTTGAACAGGGCCGGCATCGTCGTCCGGGCGCGGCGTATCCAGGGCGGGGATGGCGATACAGTCATCAAGCTGCGCCCGGTGGATCCGTCCACCATCGATCCGGAGCTGCGACGCTCGGCGGCCTTCAAGATCGAGGTGGATGCGATGCCGGGCGGATTCGTCTGCTCGGCCTCGTTCAAGGGCGCCTGCACAGGCCAGGAGGTGCTCGACGTGGCCTCGGGCGCGATGCCCTTGCGCAAGCTGTTCTCCAAGGAACAGCGCGCCTTCTATGACGCGCACGCGCCGGCGGGCCTCACGATGGACAAGCTGGTCCTCCTGGGCCCCACTTTCCTGCTCAAAGCCAAGCACCAGCCGAAGGCGAAGGACTTCGACCGCCCCATCGTCATCGAAGTGTGGATCTATCCGGATGGATCAATGGTCATCGAAGTCTCCACCAAGTGCCTGCCGAAAGAGACCTTCCAGATCGCTGGCGATTTCAAGGCCTACCTCGCCGGCCGCGGCATCGTGCTTGGTGCCGACCAGTCCGCGAAAACCAGGAGTTCGCTGGAGTTCTTCAGCGCCAGGCTCGGCGAGCAGCGGCATGCCGGCTGAGCGACATCGCAAGGGAGGTGCGTCTGCGGCGGATGAAGGGGGTCTGAAGGGGGGTCAGACTCCATATCTGCTTTGGCTGCCGCGGGTCGCCCCCATGGATCGGCTGCTGCCACCCGCACCGCCGCGCGGGCAGCGTTGACCGAGGTCAAGCCACGCGTCGAATCGGGTAGTAACGTGATTTCAATGCGAGGGTGGCTTCCTGCCGTGGTTTCGACTTGTGCCGCAGGCCTCTTGACGAGCGGATGCGCGCCCCTCTTGGGGCTTGCGGTCGAAGCCGCCTACGTCGCCGCGGTCCGCACGAGAATCGAGGACGCATCCAGGCTTTCCGCGGACGAGCTGCGGCAGGTCCGGAGCGTCCAACTCTACGACACTGTCGAAGGTCTCGACTATGCGTCGAAAGGCCAGGTAACCGGATTTGCGTGCAAGATGGGATCGAGGTGGATCCCCGACCTCTCCGCGCTGGATGGCAGCACGCCGAGAGAAGTGGCGACAACGCAGGTGAGGATAAAGGCGTTCAAATCCGGCGCCAACGTTGTCCTGTCACTGTACTGTTTGCACAAGAAGTCGATGGACTGGGCAAGCGGCTGCGATGAATTGTGGATGTGCGACGGTGAGGCCATACGTCTGAAGGAGTGACTCGCCGCTCTCGACTGGCAGTGCTCGGGCAGGCCAGAGCAGACACCCGGCGCCGTGACTTTCGTTCCGGCAGGCCGCCTTCGATGGCCGCCGCACGCAATCGTCGTGGCCCTCCGTCCTTGGCGGGTCGCAGTCCCGGTGGGTCAGACCGGCTTCCGAATGGTCATCGCGCCGCGGATGTCGCCCGGACGATAACCGACCGCCTTGTCGTCCGGGTAGAGCGCCTTCAGCTTGTCCATGACCGCAGGGGTCAGCTGCTCGGGCGACCCGTGGCAGTTGAGGCACAGCGGCTGCGTTGGCAGTGCCCGCATGTAGCGATAGGTCTGCTTCCCGCCTTCGGTCACGATCTCGGCTTTCTCGAGCGTGGTCGCGCTTTCGCCCGATGCCGCGCGACGATCGAAGTCCTCGAGGGCGGCACGCTCCCACGCGTCCGGCACGGCGCGCGGGTTGCGATTGCGCAGGCTCACGCGGCGAACGGACCAGCCGGTCTCGTCGGACGCTGCCTTCGCCAACTGGGGCGCCTTGTCGCGACAAACGAGAATCGCACCCTCGGGGCCGTTCTTCCCGATCTCCTCGGTTAGCACCGCGAGCAGCTTGGGCGGGACCGAGCCAGCCACCTTCCTCGCCTCGCCGACCCATGCGGGCTCCTGCGCGTTGGCCGATACGACCGACAACAGGATCGCCGCCATCATGACCGATCGCGTCCTGGCAATATGCATGAAAGTCTCCATCTCCCAAGTGGGCTGCCCCACGGTCAACGAACGCAGCTCGCCACATTGTCGCCTTTGGCAGCGCGAAGCTCAACGGCCGCAAGGGGTCGGGTCCCGTAGTTGGCGAACGGCAGTTCGGTGGCCGCGAGGCCTGAACGGCGACGGTCTCTGGACGGCCAACTCCAGCCGCTCACGGTCGCAGCGAAAATCTCCCGTAAACAGCCGACCCAGCACGCCGAAGTAGCGGCGGCGGTACTTGGCCGGCCCCGATATAATCCTTTGGAAGCGCCGCACGCAAAGCGCCAAGCAAACGAATTCTAGGCATGGCGCGACCTTAAAGTAAATTTACACGTTGCCGGCTAGGCCACATGATTAAGGCCAAATTTTAACGCTAAGGAGATGGCCGATGTTTTCAAAGATCGTGGCAGAGTTCCTTGGAACGTTCTGGCTCGTCCTCGGGGGGGGCGGTAGCGCCGTGCTCGCCGCGGGCTTTCCTGAACTGGGAATTGGCTTCATTGGGGTTTCACTGGCTTTCGGCCTGACTGTTCTCACCGGCGCATACGCGTTCGGCCCGATCTCGGGTGGCCACTTCAATCCGGCAGTTTCCATTGGGCTATGGGCCGGTGGCCGGTTTCCCGGTGGGCAGTTATTTCCCTACATCGTCGCGCAGGTGGCGGGCGGAATCGCAGGGGCCGCGGTGCTCTATCTCATCGCGAGCGGCAAGGCGGGCTTCGATCTCGCTGGAGGCTTCGCGGCGAATGGCTATGGCGAGCACTCGCCGGGCAAGTACAGCCTTGCCTCCGCGCTGGTTTGCGAGATCGTGATGACTTTCATGTTCCTCATGGTCATCCTCGGCACGACCCATAAGCGCGCCCCGGTCGGATTCGCCGGCCTCGCGATCGGTCTCGCGCTTACGCTCATCCACCTCATCAGCATTCCGGTCACCAACACCTCCGTGAATCCTGCACGTAGCACCGCCCCGGCGCTTTTCGTCGGTGGCTGGGCGATCGACCAGCTGTGGGTCTTCTGGGTGGCGCCCATCATCGGCGCGCTCATCGCGGGATTTCTCCATCGCGCGCTCTTGGAGGGTGACGCCCACGAGCCTCAGGTAACCGGCCGCTGACGGCGCGTTTCGGGGCGTGCGATGGCTTGAGGTCAGGACCAAGCAGGAAATCCGACCCCACGTTCACAAGTGCGCACTGCGGCTTACGACCTGCTGGTTGCCTGGTACGTCGAACGTCCGGTTTGTGTGCGGCGCAATGGCTGGAGCGGGTCGAAACTGGACCCAAGCGGTGGACCGCTTCCGGCCAAGACCGGCCATAGGAACTCTTTCTTCAAAGCGGCTGGCCGTGGAGCGCGGGCACCGAGTTGCCGGCCGGGTTAGCCGCCGGTACCGCCGCTGTGATGGCGCCGTCCCGAGGCCTTCCGCGCCGGAGCGGGCTCGACATCGGCTCGCTTCGCTTCTGCCTCGACGGCTCGCAAGGTCTCGATGAACATCTTTGCCGCTGGCGCCAGGGTCCGGCCACGAAGATAGAGGACGCCGTAAGTCGTCCGCATTTCCGGCACACGGCAGTCCAGCCTGACGAGCCGTCCCGCCGCCACATCCTCGGCCAGGAGCGCCGCAGTCGCCGGGAACAGGGCGTCACTGTCCCGCGCGATCAGACGCGCATGCGAGAGTGAGTTCACGAGGATCTGCGGATGGAAAGCCGCGGCCTGTCCTTGACGAACCTGCGTGACGCCGGCCCTTGAGGCAAGTGCCGCTTGCGCGCCACGGAGTTGCGTGGTCGCCAATGGAAACTCGAGCGCCCGCGCGAGGGAGGGGCGGGCTTCCCGGGCCAAGGGATGATCGGGGCGGCATGCCAAGTAGACCCGCAACGGGGGAAGGGTTTCAACGACGAGCCGCGCGTCGCTTTCAAGGCCGACGGTCGAAGCGACGCCGACGTCGACGCGTCCTGCCAATACGTCCTGTACCACTTGATCCGGGTCGGCAACGGCGAGCCTGATCCGCAGGCGCGGATGAGCGCGGACGACACGGGCAATGGCCTTGGCGACGGAAATCTCGCCAGCAAATGCCCCGGCGCCAATCGCAAGCGATCCCTCTTCCAGTCCGGCAAGAAGCTGAATCTCCCGGCGCAGATCAGCGTCGTCTCTGAGCATGGACTCGCCGCGTTCGAGCAGAACGCGGCCAAATGCCGTGGGTATCGCGCCCTTGCGCGTCCGATCGAACAGCGGAACCCCGAGGGAACGCTCAAGCGCAGCAATCCCCCGAGTGAGATTCGGCTGCGAAGTATTCATCTCCTCAGCCGCCCGCGCGAAGTTGCCGTGGCGCCCGAGCGCAATCGCGAGGCGGATGAGTCGGAGATCATTCATGATACGAAAAGCGTATCACAATAGCTCATTTGCGACATTGGACTCATCGCAGCACCGGTGACATGCTGCGCGACCTTTTTCGACTCCATCGCAGCGGCGGAAGCAGGAGGACTTTCCTAGTGTTGAAGGCGTTCGTCGCGGTGCTCGCGCTCGCATGCCCGCACGCCGCGCTTGCGGTGGAAGGCGGAACTGGCCATTACATCCCAGGCAGCAGCGCCACGCTGATCGACCTCGCGCCGACCAAGCCGGGGTGGGTGGTCGAGCCGATCTACCTGTACTACGGCGGCAGCACGGCGGCATCGCGGGAGTTCCCGATCGCGGGTTCGGTCGCCGCCGGGCTCAATGCCACCAGCAACGCCTTGCTGCTCGGGGGCCTCTACACGTTCGAGCAGAAGGTGCTGGGCGCCCACTACAGCGCGGGCGCCTTTCTGCCTTACGTGTGGATGGAGGTCAGCGCGGACCTCAACACGACTTTGGGTACCGTCCGGCGCAAGGATAGCGCTTCGGGCCTTGGCGACATGACGCTGCTGCCGGTGATGCTCGCGTGGAAATCGGAGTCCTGGCAATACAACGCACTGCTTCCGGTCTACGCGCCGACGGGCCAATACGAAGCGGGTCGCCTCGCCAACCCCGGACTCAACTACTGGACCTTCGACCCGACGGTCGGCGTGTCCTACAACAACGAAAAGAATGGCTTCAACGCGGCGCTGTACGCGGGCATCGGACTCAATACGAAAAACAACGCGACGGGCTACGAGAGCGGTTCGATGCTGCACCTCGACGGCAGCGTGCAGCAACTGCTGCCGGTGGGTCCCGGGATCCTCGGCGTTGGCGCCGAAGCGTTCTATCTCGAACAGGTGACCGGGGACAGCGGCGGCGGCGGACGCCTTGGCGACTTCAAGGGCCGCACCATGGGCATCGGCCCCGTGCTGACTTATATCCTGCCGCATGGCAAGAACACCTTCGTCGCGGAGTTGCGGTGGCTGCCCGAGACGAACGTGAAGAACCGGCTCGAAGGCGATTACATCTGGCTCAAAATCGTTTATCAGTTCTGAGGCCCGGACGCGGGCGTATCCGGATCTCAACCCGATTGTGATTGCTTCAACCGAAGTCCTGACGTCATGACCACGAAAGGAGTGCGTTTCCAATGTCCCCACGTAACGCAATGAAGGTTCTGGCCGGTTGTGTCTGCCTTGCCGCAGCCATGTTCACCAACATCGCCTCGGCCCAGACCGCCAAGCGACCCAACATCCTCGTCATCTGGGGCGACGATATCGGCACGTGGAACATCAGCCACAACAACCGCGGCATGATGGGCTACACGACGCCGAACATCGACCGCATCGCCCGCGAAGGCGTGGGCTTCACCGACTACTACGCGCAGCAGAGTTGCACCGCCGGCCGCGCGGCGTTCATCGGCGGCTCGGTGCCGGTGCGCAGCGGCATGACCAAGGTCGGCGTCCCCGGCGCGAAGGAGGGCTGGAAGACGTCGGACATCACCATGGCCACCGTGCTGAAGGGCCAGGGCTATGCCACCGGGCAGTTCGGCAAGAACCATCAGGGCGACCGTGACGAGCACCTGCCGACGATGCACGGCTTCGACGAGTTCTTCGGCAACCTCTACCACCTGAATGCCGAGGAAGAACCGGAGAATATGGACTATCCGAAGGACCCGGCGTTCAGGAAGAAGTTCGGCCCGCGCGGCGTGTTGCACACCTGGGCGAATGCGGACGGGACACAGAGGATCGAGGACACCGGCCCGCTGACGAAGAAGCGCATGGAAACCGTGGACGAGGAGACCTCGAAGGCGGCGCTGGACTTCATCGACAGGCAACAGAAGGCAGGCAAGCCCTTCTTCGTGTGGTGGAACGCCACGCGCATGCATTTCCGCACCCACGTGAGGGCCGAGAACCGCGGCAAGTCGGGACAGGACGAATACTCCGACGGCATGGTGGAACACGATGCGATGGTCGGCGCCCTGCTGAAGAAGCTGGACGAACTGGGCATCGCCAACAACACCGTCGTGATGTACTCGACCGACAACGGCCCGCACTACAACACCTGGCCCGATGCCGGCACCACGCCGTTTCGCAGCGAGAAGAACTCCAACTGGGAAGGCGCCTACCGGGTGCCGGCTTTCGTGCGCTGGCCGGGGCAGATTCCTGCGGGCACGACGCTGAACGGCATCGTCGCGCATGAGGACTGGCTGACCACCTTCGCGGCCATTGCCGGTGACACCGACGTGAAGGAGCGGCTGCTCAAGGGAACGACGGTGAACGGCCGCAGCTATCGCGCTCACCTCGACGGCTACAACCAGCTCGACTATCTGACCGGCAAGAGCAAGACCTCGCCGCGCAACGAATTCTTCTACGTCAACGACGACGGCCAGATCGTCGCCATGCGCTACCAGGACTGGAAGTCGGTGTTTCTGGAGAACCGCGGCCAGGGCTTTGGCGTGTGGCGCGAGCCCTTCACCGAGTTGCGCGTGCCGCTGCTGTTCAATCTGCGCCGCGACCCGTTCGAGAAAGCGCAGCACAACGCGACCACTTATGACGATTGGTTCCTCGATCGGGTGTTCATACTCGCGCCGCTCAACCTGATGGCCGGGAATTTTCTGTTGAGCATGAAGGACTATCCGCCGAGTGCGACGCCGGGCTCGTTCAATCTGGAGAAAATCCAGAAGCAGATCGAGGCGAGCATGGGGGGCAAGTAGGCGTCATCTTGGCCCGCAGACAACCCGGTGTAGTGGACCGTGCGGCGGCGCGTTTCGCCGCAACTGCGCGTTGAGCGACTGCTCTCTGAAGCCCACTCGGTCTGCCGTGGGTCGGCAGCGGTCACCCTCGCCGACCACCCGGCATACGGTAGCCCCGCCTCGGGCCGTACCCGCGCCTCCGCAGCGTCGCGTTCAACGCTACGCTGGCCGGGGCTGGGGCACGGCGCCGGCAGCCCGCTCCTTCTCCACCGCCGCCCGACCCAGCCACAGCGCGACGCCCAGCCACGCCGCCGACACCGGCACCGCGAGCCAGCTCATCGTCGTCAGCGACAGGCCGATCGACTTGAGGCCTGCGAAGATCCAGCTCGACGCGGTGTCGCCGGTGCGGTGGACCAGCGTGTCGATGACGTTCTTGGCCTTGTACTTCTGCTCGGCGGGCAGCGCGTTGAACAGCGTCTCGCGCGCAGGCTTGCTGACCGCGTACTCGCCGGCGCGGCGGACGACCCCGAACACCACCAGCGTCGCCAGCACCGGCGACAGCGCCAGCGCGGCGAAGCCGACGATCGCCACCACCGGCATCGCGCACAGCATGAACGTCGTGCCCAGCCGCCGGATCAGCGCGCCGAACGCGAACACCTGCACCGCCAGCGTCAGCAGGTTGACCGCCATGTCGACCAGCGCCAGCAGCCGCGTGCGCTCGGCGCTGCCGGAAATCGCCGCCGGCACCAGCTCGGTCTGCTGGAAGTAGAGCAGCGTCGACAGCAGCGAGTAGGCGAACAGGAAGAAGCAGATCGCCAGCAGGTACGGCGAGCGGACGATGTCGGTGATGCCGGCCCAGATGCTGCCGCCGATCGGCTGCTCGGCCTGGCGGCCGGCGGCGGACGCGGCCGGGCCGGCGTGCTGCCGCGCGGCGTCCGCGCGCGCCGCCCACGCCCGCAGGTTGAGGATGGCGACGATCGCCACCGCCAGGAACCCGGCCGAGACCAGCAGCATCGAGCGCACGCCGACCAGCGTGACGAAGCCCGCGGTCAGCGCCGGCCCGGCGAGCGCGCCGACGGTGCCGCCGGCGGCGATGAAGCCGTACAGCCGCTTCGCCTGCGCGGTGTCGAAGAGGTCCGCCATGAAGCTCCAGAACACGCTGATCGCGAAGAGGTTGAACACGCTGACCCAGACGAAGAACGCACGGGCGACCGCTTCGGCCTGCGCGCCGTGGCCGGCTTCGAACAGCAGCCAGAACCCGCCCAGGTTGGCGACGAAGAACGCGTACAGCCAGGGCAGCAGGCGCCGGCGCGGGAACGTCCGCGTCAGCCAGCCGAACACCGGCGCGACGACGAGCATGGTGACGAACACGCCGAGGAAGAGCTCGTGCAGCTTCGCCTGCCCGACCTGGATCGCCATTTCGTCGCGGATCGGCCGCAGCACGTAGTAGCCGGCCAGCAGCGAGAAGAAGTAGACGAACGACCACAGCGATGCCGCCAGCTCGGCGGGCTCGGCGCGGGTCAGGCGGGTGAGCAGGGTGCGGACCGCGGACATCGGTGGCGCGCGGGGCGGGACCGGGGCGGACGGGCGGCGCGGCGCCGGGCGGGAGGACGGACCGGGGCGACCCCGCCGTCAGATCGCCATGTGCCGGCCGCCGTCGACGGCGATGGTCTCGCCGGTGACGTACGGCGCGTCGAACAGCAGGAAGTGGACGGCGCGCGCGATGTCCTCGGGCGTCCCTTCGCGCTTCAGCGGCGTCTGCGACACGATGCGCTGCCGCGACAGCTCGTCGAACTGCTCGTCGTCGGGCCACAGGATCGGGCCAGGCGCGACGGCGTTGACGCGCACCTCGGGGGCCAGCTCGCGCGCGAGCGAGCGGGTGAGGCCGGCGAGCCCGGCCTTCGCCGCCGAGTAGACGACGTAGTTCTTCAGCGGACGCTCGGCGTGGATGTCGGTGATGTTGACGATCGCGCCGTGGGCCTTCCGCAGCGCCGGCGCCGCGGCCTGCGACAGGAACAGCGGCGCCTTGAGGTTGGTGCCCATCAGGTCGTCCCAGTCGGCGGCGTCGATCTCGCCGAGGGGCGTCGGGTGGAACGACGACGCGTTGTTGACCAGCGCGTCGAGGCGGCCGTAGGTGCCGAGCGTGCGCTCGACCAGCGCCGGCAGCTGCGGCAGCTCGAGCAGGTCCGCCTGCACCAGCGCGACCGAATCGGCGCGGATGCCGTTGAGCTCGGCCTGCAGCAGCCGCGCCTCGCCCGCCGAGGTGCGGTAGTGCAGCATCAGGTTCGCGCCGGAGGCGTGCAGACGACGGCAGATCGCCGCGCCGACGCGCTTGGCCCCTCCGGTGATCAGCACGACCTTGCCTTGCACGCGTCGATCCTCACGCTATCGGCTAGACTGCGCTGGAATCTAGCACACCGGCGGCAGGTTCCGGCGCCGTCGCCGCGGTGACCGGGCGCTGCCGTCGCCCCGTCTCGCCGCGGCCGTCGGGTCGGACCTGTCGCCGGCATCCACCACACCGCCTCGCCATGTCCCGTCCCGACCCCGCGCTGCCCGTACCCGACGCCGACGCCCGCGCCCACTCGGCGCGCGTCGTCGACCATGTGCGCGCGGAGCTTGCCGCCGCGGGCGGGTGGATCCCGCTCGCCGACTACCTGCAGCACGTGCTCTACGCGCCGGGTCTGGGCTACTACGCCGCCGGCGCGCGCAAGTTCGGCGCCGCCGGCGACTTCGTCACCGCGCCCGAGATGACGCCGCTCTTCGGCGCGGCGCTGGCGGTGCAGGTCGACGCCGTGCTGGCGGCGACCGCCGGCCGCGAGATCGTCGAGTTCGGCGCCGGCACCGGGCGCCTCGCCGCGGACCTGCTCCGCGCGCTCGCCGCGCGCGACGCGCTGCCGTCGCGCTACGCGATCGTCGAGGTGAGCCCGGACCTCGCCGAACGGCAGCGCGCGACCATCGCCGCCGCCGCGCCCGCGCTGGCCGGGCGCGTCGAGTGGCTGGCCGGGGTGCCGGCCAGGATCGACGGCGCCGTGGTGATGAACGAGGTGCTCGACGCGATCCCGCCGCACGTGGTCGCGCGCCGCGGCGGCGCGCTGCTGGAGCGCGGCGTGGTCTGGGACGACGAGGCGCGGTCCTTCGCCTTCGAGGACCGTCCGGCGAATCCGCGCCTCGCGGCGCTTGCCGCCGCGCGCTTTCCGGCGCTTGCCGCCGCGCGCTTTCCGGCGCTCGCCGCCGCGCGCTTCCCCGCGGGCATCGACTACCTGTCCGAAGTGAACCCCGCCGCCGAGGCGCTGGTCGAGACCATCGGCCGCCGGCTCGCGGGCGGCGCGCTGCTCGTCGTCGACTACGGCTTCCCCGCCGCCGAGTACTACCACCCGCAGCGCGACCAGGGCACGCTGATGGGCCACTACCGGCATCGCTCGCACGCCGACCCCTTCCTGTGGCCGGGGCTGTCCGACCTGACCGCGCACGTCGACTTCAGCGCGATCGCGGACGCGGGCCTGCGCGCCGGGCTCGAGGTCGAGGGCTTCACCGCCCAGGCGGCGTTCCTGCTGGGCTGCGGCATCCTCGACGCGCTGGCGGCGCTGGGCGAGCCGGGCGCGCCGGCGGTGCTGCGCGAGACCGCGGCGGTACAAAGGCTCCTGTCCCCCGCCGAGATGGGCGAGCTGTTCAAGGTGCTGGCGCTGGCGCGCACACCCGGCATCGCGTGGCCGGGCTTCGCGCTGGCCGACCGCGCCCACCGGCTCTGACCGCAGGGGAGTCCCGGCCCGACCCGCAGTCTGCGGGAATCGCCGGCGGAGCGTTGCCGCGCCTCGCTACAATGTGAATGGCTCAATCCAGGAGGTATTCGCATGCTGAATCTTCGTGCCGTCGACCTCAACCTGCTCACGGTGTTCGAGGCGGTGTACGAGGAGCGCAACCAGGCGCGCGCCGCCGAGCGGCTGGCGATGACGCAGCCGGCGGTGTCCAACGCCATCGCCCGGCTGCGGCACGTGGTGCGCGACCCGCTGTTCGTCCCGGCGAGCCGCGGCGTGATCCCGACGCCAGCCGCCGAGCGGCTGTACCCGCGGGTCCGCGAGGCGCTGTCGAGCCTGCGCGAAGGGCTCGCTGGCGAGCGCGGGTTCGATCCGCGGACGACCACCGCGGCGTTCGACCTCATGATCGGCTACGGCGGGGGCGCGGTCCTGGGTCCGCCGCTGCTGCACTGGATCGAGCGCGAGGCGCCGCGCGCGCGGCTGCGCATACGCTCGCTCGACGATCCGGCGACGCTGCCGCGCCGGCTGCGCGACGGGCAGCTCGACGCGGCGATCGACTACGTCGCGCCGGTCGACCCGGACCTCGCCCACGAGCAGGTCGGCGACGCACGGCCGGTCGTGATCGTCCGCAGCGATCACCCGCGCGTCCGCGGCAAGGTCACGCGCGCGGTGCTGTCGCGCGAGCGCCTGGCGACGCACCTCGAGCGGCACCCTGGGGGCGGCATGCGCGAGATCGAGGCGGTGCTGGCGGGGCTGGCGCCGCACGTCGCGATCGAGGTCGCGACCGCGCTGGCGCTGCCGGCGGTGGTCGCCGCGACCGACCTGATCGCCGTGGTCAGCGACACCGTCGCCGAGGTCTACGCGCGCCCGCTGGGGCTCGCCATCCACCCGTTCCCGGTGCCCGTCGCGCCGGTCCCGGTGTTCCTGATCTGGCACCGCTCGCACGACGCCGATCCCGCGCAGCGCTGGCTGCGCGACGGCATCCGGCGGGTGGTCGCGCAGGCGGGTCGCCGCCCTCGCGCGGGCGCGAAGGGCCGGCGGCCCGCGTGACCCGGTCGGCCGACGTCTCCGAGGTTCCCGCCGGGAGCGCCTTTAATATTCACCTGATGAATTGTAGGTATATCAACACTTAATTGGCGTGAATAGCTTGGCCTCCCTATAGTCGAAGGCATCCGCGGCGCGTCGTCGCGGCGCCAACGACCAGGGGGAGGACGTCATGCTGGAAATCCGCAATGCCCACGGCACGCAGTGCTACGTGCGCCTCGACGAGTTCGACGAGCGCGCCGCCTTCGACCACGATCCCTTCGACGCCGACGCCCGGCCCGCCAAGCGCGGCCGCAAGCCCGGCGCAGCGGCCGCGTCGACGGCCCGGAAGCCGGCCGCGACGGCACGGCCGCAGTTCGACGCGGGGGAGGACTGGTAGTGCTGCCCTCCGACTCGACGACCATTCCGGGGCCGCCCGAGCCCCGCGCGATCGACCCCGCGTCGCTGCGCCTGCTGACACGCTCGCTGGCGGCGCCGAGCCCGCGGCCCCGGCGTCCCCGGGCGGCCGCGTTCGCGCGGCCGGCGGCGGCGGTGACGCTGGCGGCCGGCGCGGCGCTGGTCCCGGCGCGGCCGGCGCTGGGCCTGGCGCTGCTCGCGGGCGGCGGCTTCCTGTGGGCCGCGCTGCACGACCCGATGGCGCCGACGCTGCGCCGCGTCGCGTCGCCGCGGCCCGACCGCTGGTACGCCGGCGCCCGGCGCGACCTCGACATCGTCGGCGCCGGCGCGCACCAGCGTGAGCTTGCGCGCGTCCGCGACAAGCACGGCGCCCTCGGTCTCGTCGCGACGCTGGTGCCCGACCGCGACCGGCGGTCGGCGCAATACCGCGTCCGGGTCGACCTGCACGGCTACACCGTCGGGTGGCTGTCCGAGGCCGCGGCCGACGCGTACCGCGCGCGGATGGGTGCCGAGCCCGCCGCGGTGCCGGTGTCGCTGGTCGGGCTCGACCCGATCGAACTCATCCTCTGATCCGCGACCGGTCCGCCGCGTGCGGTGGCGCTGCGGCGCCGCTGCGGCGTGATCGCCGCGCGGACCTGCGGCCCCCGGGCGGGACGACCGGACCGCGCGCTCAGGCCGGCAGCGGCGCGTCGGCGCGCAGCAGTCCCTCGGCGACGAGGTCGCGCCACAGCGCCGCCGGCACCGGGCGGGCGAACAGCGCGGCGTTGCGCGCCACCTCGTCCGGGCTGACGGCCCCCAGCACCACCGATGCGACGGCCGGATGGCCGAGCGCGAACGCCAGCGCGGCGTGGGGAAGCTCGGTGCCGTGCGCCGCGCAGACGCGCTCGATGCGCGCGACGCGGGCGAGGATCTCCGGCGGCGCCGGCCGGTAGTTGTAGCGCGCGCCGGCGACCGCGCCGGTGGCGAGAATGCCCGAATTGAACACCCCGCCGAGCAGCACGCCGATGCCCTGCGCCTGCGCCAGCGGCAGGAATTCGTCCAGGGCGGGCTGCTCGAGCAGCGAATAGCGGCCGGCGAGCAGCACGCAGTCAGGATCGGCGTCGCGCGCGATCCGCGCGCAGATCGCCGCGTCGTTGACGCCGACGCCGATGGCGCGGACCACGCCCTGCGCGCGCAGCTCGGCCAGCGCGCGCCAGGCGCCGTCGAGCGCCTCGCGGTAGCGCGCGTCGACGGCATCGGCGCCGTGGGTCCAGGCGTCGATGTCGTGGATCAGCACGATGTCGACGCGCGCGAGGCCGAGCCGCAGCAGCGACTGCTCGAGCGAGCGCAGCGCGCCGTCGTACGAGTAGTCGAAGCGCCCCTCGAACGGCAGCCCGCCGACGTAGCCCTCGGCGTTGCGCACGCCGTCCGGCGCCGGCGCGTAGATCCGGCCGACCTTGGTCGACAGCACGAACTCGTCGCGCGGCAATCGCCGCAGCGCGGCGCCGACGCGGTGCTCGGACAGGCCGCGGCCGTACAGGGGCGAGGTGTCGAACAGGCGCACGCCGGCGCCGTACGCGGTGCCGACGGCGGCGATCGCCGTGGCGTCGTCGAGCCGCGCGTAGAGGTCGCCGAGCGGCGCGCCGCCGAAGCCGAGGGCGGTGACCATGAGTCCGGCGCCGCCGCGGCGGCCGAGCGGGCGCAGGGGCATCGCGGGAGCGGCTCCGGCGGGAGCGGGCGGTTCTGGCGGCACGATGGAATCCTGCGGCGGGGCTTGCGCGCCCGTTGCGTGCACACTAACATGTCAGCATGCACACGACAACCGGCCCCACCATCGCCGCCGCGGCGGCGGCTGCCTATCACTCCGATCACCGCTCCGGCGCGACGCACCCGCACCACGCCGCCAGCCCCGATCCCGGCACCGGCATCCGTCCTGCCGCCGACCGCTTCGGCCTCGGGGTCGCCGCGATCACGCCCTTCACGGCCGACGGTACCGTCGACCTGCCGCGGCTGGTCGCGCACGCGCGCCGCTGCCTCGCCGAAGGCTGCTCCAGCGTCACGCTGTTCGGCACCACCGGCGAGGGCGCGTCGCTCGGCTTCCGCGAGCGCGCGCGGATGCTCGACGCGATGGTCGCCGCCGGCTTCGACATGCGCGCGCAGGTGCTGGGCGGCGTCGCGGCGAGCGCCATCGAGGACGCGGCGGCGCAGGCCCGGCACATCTACGCCGCCGGCGGCCGCGGCATACTGCTCGCGCCGCCGTTCTACTTCAAGGGTCCCGACGACGAGGGGCTCTACGCCTGGTTCTCGCGCGTCATCGAGGCGTCCGGCGATGCGCGCGGGGTCATCCTCTACCACCTGCCGTCGCTCACCTGCGTGCCGCTGTCGGTCGACCTCGTCGGCCGGCTGAAGCGCGCGTTTCCGGGGGTCGTCGTCGGAGTCAAGGACAGCGGCGGCGTCTGGGAACACACGGCGGCGCTGCTGGAAGCGCACCGCGACCTGCACATCCTCGTCGGCGACGAGCGCCTGCTCGCACGCGCGGTGCGCCACGGCGGCAGCGGGGCGATCAACGGCTTTTCCAATTTCTGCGCCGCGCGCCTGCGGCCGATGGTCGAGCGGGGCGAGGACATCCCCGGCCTCGGCGCGCTGGTCGACCTGCTGCTCGGCTACCCGGTGACGCCGGCGATCAAGGCGCTGGTCGCGCACGTGACCGGCGACGAGGGCTACGTCCGCGCCGCGCCGCCGCTGGTGGCGCTGCCGGCGGCGGCCCGCGCGACGCTGGCTGCCGCGTTCGACGCGCTGCCGGCGCCGCGATGAAGCTGCGCGACCAGGCCTACCAGCGCTTCACGCGCGGCCTGATCGACCGCGAGATCCGCGCCGGCCAGTTCGTGTCGCAGCGCGAGCTGACCGAGATCACCGGCATGCCGCTGGGCGCGATCCGCGAGCTGATCCCCCGCCTCGAGGCCGACGGGCTGATCCGCACGGTGCCGCAGCGCGGCATGCAGGTCGCGCAGGTCGACCTGGAGCTCATCCGCAACGCCTTCCAGTTCCGCATCCTGATCGAGCGCGAGGCGGCCGCGCGCTTCGCGCAGAACGCGCCCGACGCCGAGCTCGAGCGCATCAGGTCCGAGCACGAGGCCGTGCTCGCGGCCGCCGCGAAGGGCGTGACGCCGGCGCTGGTGGCGAAGGCGCAGGCGGTCGACGACCGGATGCACGCGACCATCGTCGACGCGCTCGGCAACGACATCATCGGCAACGCCTACCGCGTCAACTCGATCAAGATCCGGCTGATCCGGCAGAGCGAGACGCGCCTGTACGCCGACCTCGTCGTGCCGGTGATGCGCGTGCACCTCGACGTCATCGCCGCGATCGCCTCGCGCGATCCGCAGCGGGCCGCCGCGGCGATGGAAGCGCACATCGCCGGGTCGCGCGACCGCGCGCTGGGCCTCGGCAGCGGCATGCCGGCGCCGCCGGTCGCCGCGCTCGCCGCGGCATCCACCCCGATCACCGTCGGGGCCCCCGTGCTCCGGCGCCACGACCCGCGCGCGACCACGACGCGCGCCACCCGAGGAGAGAAGCGATGAAGCGATGGACGAGGACGGCTGCGGCGCTGGCGGCCGCGGCGGCGATGGGGACACTGCTCGGCGCCGGCGTGGCGCAGGCGCAGCAGGTGACGATCCGCTGGGGCGACGTCGTCGGCGGCACGCACCCGTCGGTGCAGATGATCGACCGCATCGCCGCCGACGCCAAGGCGAAGTCGAACGGCCGCATCGTCATCCAGTCGTTTCCCGGCGGCCAGCTCGGCGGCTCGCGCGACATGATCGACGCGGTGGCCAACGGCGCGCAGCAGGTCGTCACCGAGGGCGCGGCGAACTTCGGCGCCTGGGTGCCGTCGATCTCGGTGGTGGAGGCGCCGTACGTATGGCGCGACGCCGCGCACCTGCAGAAGGCGATGAACGGCCCGATCGGCGAGGAGTTCAACCAGACGCTGGTGAAGGCGCGCGGCATGCGCATCCTCGGCACGACGTACTACGGCACGCGCCACATCACGACCACGAGCAAGGAAGTGAAGGGGCCCGCCGACATGGTCGGCTTCAAGCTGCGCGTCCCCGAGAACGACGTGTTCAAGGCGATGGCCGAGGCCTGGGGCGCGAAGCCCACGCCGATGAACTTCGGCGAGCTCTACCTGGCGCTGAAGCAGAACGTCGTCGACGGCCAGGAGAACCCGCTGCCGACGATCAAGTCGGGCAAGTTCGACGAGGTGCAGAAGTACCTGGTGCTGTCCGGGCACATCATCACGCCGCGGCTGGTCGTCGTGAACGAGGCGTTCTGGCAGGGCCTGACCCCCGCCGACCGGCAGATCATCGCCGACGCAGTCAAGGCCGGCATCGCCTGGCAGGACGAGGAGCTGATCCGGCAGGAGGGTACGCTGGTCGACACCTTCAAGGCCGCGGGGATGACGGTGATCACGCCCGACGCCAACGCCTTCCGCGCGCCGGTGCTGGCGACGGTGCCGAAGAAGTTCGAGTCGAAGTGGGGTGTCGGCACCTTCGAGAAGATCCAGGCGATCAGGTAGCGGCATGGGTGCGGCGGGCCGTCCCGGGGGCGGGCGCCGGAGCGCGCGGCACGAAGGCGGCCCGGTGTCCGCCGCCGGCCGCGCCGCGGGCATCGCCGCCCGCGCGATCGACGCGCTCGCCGTCGCGCTGTTCACGGCGATGTTCGGCTGCGTCATCGCGCAGGTGTTCTTCCGCTACTTTCTGGGCAGCCCGCTGACCTGGAGCGACGAGCTGGGGCGCTACCTCCTCGTCTGGTGCTCGTTCCTGGGCTGGATCATCGCCGCGCGGCGGCGCAGCCACCTCGGCGTGGGGATGTTCGCCGAGCGCGCGCCGCCGCGGCTGCGCGCACTGCTGGCGCTGTTCGCGGCGGTCGCGGCGGTCGCCTTCGCCGGGGTGCTGGCCTGGTACGGCACGCGCATCGCGCTGCGCAACGCCGACGTCGAGACTGTCGCGCTGTTCTTCGGCATGGGCGTCGTCTACGCGATCGTGCCGCTGGCGGCGTTCGCGGTCGGGCTGCACGCGCTGGCCGACGCGCGGGCGGCGGTGCGCGCGTTCGCCGCCGCCGGGAAGGCCGGATGATCGAGCTGATCCTCTGGATCCTGGGGGCGTGGTTCGTGTCGCTGTTCGCCGGGCCGGCGATCTACGCGGCGATGGGCCTCGCCGGCTTCGCGTTCCTGCTCGTCGCCGGCATACCCGCGATCGTGCTGCCGCAGAAGGTGGCGATGGCGGCCAACTCGTTCCCGCTGCTCGCCGCGCCGCTGTTCATCCTGATGGGCAACATCATGAACTCGGCGGGGATCACGCACCGCATCTTCGACTTCGCCTCGGCGCTGGTCGGCTGGATGCGCGGCGGGCTGGCGCAGGCCAACATCGTCGGCTCGGTCATTTTCGCCGGCATGAGCGGCTCGGCGGTCGCCGACGCCGCGGGGCTGGGCACCGTCGAGATCGAGGCGATGAAGAAGGAAGGCTACGACGCCGAGACCGCGGGGGCGATCACCGCCGCGTCGGCGACCATCGGCCCGATCATCCCGCCGTCGCTGCCGATGATCGTCTACGGCGTCGCCGCCGAGACGTCGATCGGCGCGCTGTTCATCGCCGGCATCATCCCGGGCTTCCTGATGGCCGGCGCACTGATGATCATGGTGCGCCACCTCGCCATCGCACGAGGTTTTCCGCAGGAGCCGTTCCCGGGTCTCGCGGTGCTGTGGCGCGCGTTCCGCCGCGCGTTCTGGGCGCTGATGGCGCCGCTGGTGCTGTTCGGCGGCCTGCTGTCGGGCGTCTTCACGCCGACCGAGGCGGCGGCGGTCGCCGTCGTCTACGCGCTGGCGCTGGGCCTTTTCGTCTACCGCGACTTCTCGGTGCGCGACCTGCCGAAGCTGATCCTCGATACCGTCGAGACCACCGGCGTGGTGATGGCGCTGGTGATGACGGCGTCGCTGCTCGGCTACTGCATCTCGGTGTCGCGGCTGCCGCAGGTGTTCGGCGCGACGCTGACGGGTCTCACCGACAATCCGCTGGTGTACCTGCTGATCGTCAACGTGCTGCTGCTGGTCGTCGGCTGCTTCATGGAGGCGCTGTCGGCGATGCTGGTGCTGATTCCCATCCTGGTGCCGGCGGCGCTGGCGCTGGGCATCGACCCGGTGCAGTTCGGGCTCGTCTTCGTGCTGAACCTGATGATCGGCACCATCACGCCGCCGGTGGGCGTGGTGCTGTTCGTCACCGCCAAGGTCGCCGGCGTGCCGTTCGAGCGGATGGCGCGCGCGGTGCTGCCCTACCTGGTGCCGCTGTTCGCGGTGCTGGCGCTGATCACCGTCTGGCCGGCGGTGACGACGTTCCTGCCCAGGCTGCTGCTGGGGCGTTGAGCCGAGGCCCGGCGCCGTTCACTTCGCGGCCCGGCAGCGCGGCGAACCGGCGCCGCGGCCGGCTTCAGTTCGGCCGCTGCGGATCGCCGAAGAACTCGTCCATCAGGAAAGCCTCGAGCTTGTCGTTGTCGGCGGGACGCGCCGACATCGTCAGCTGTCCGCGCCGGTTGGACAGCCAGACGAAGTCGCCGTCCTGCGTCTCGCGGATGATCGCGATCATCCGGCGGATCATCGCGACCCGGATGTCGGGCGCGTCGCCGCGGCGGACCTCGATCACCTGCTTGGTCTGCCGCTTGATGTCCTTGCTCCAGCCGTTGAAGACGAACTCGGCGTCCAGGTAGCCGATGCGCCGGATCTGGAAGATGCCGCCGCCGCCGCGCGCCTCGGTGCCGAAGGTCGGCCGCTCGTTGCCCCCAAGATTCGCCGCCACGATCCGGTTGCGCCGCTCGATCTCGGTTTCCGCCGGCGGCGCGTTGGCGGTGCTGCCGTCGCCCGACGACGTCGTGGTCTCGCCACGCGCGCGGCGCCTCGATTCGATGTAGGCGGCGAGGTCGGTCTCCTGCGGCGGGCGCGGGGGCGCCGGGGCGGCCTTGGGTGGTTCCACCGGCGGCGCCGGCGGAGCGGGCGAAGCCGGCGCGGCGAGCACCGGAGGGCGCGAAGGCGGGCGCGACGGCGCCGGGGGCGGCGGCCGGCGCGAAGGCACGGGCGTCGGTTCCGGCTGGGCCTGCGGGGGCGGGGCCGGCGTGCTGGGCGCAGGCAGGCTCGCCTGCGGGGTGGCCCGCGGGGCCAGCGTGGCGACCAGCGTGCCCGCCTTGCCGTCGCGCTGGCCGATCTGCGGATCCTTCGGGCGGAGCGCCGCCGGGAGCGTCAGCAGCGCCAGCAGGTGGACGAGCAGCGACAGCACGATCGCCAGCCAGAGGACCGGGATCGTGACGACGTCGTGCCGGCGGGGCGGCTCGTTCAGGGTGTAGTGCACCGGGGCGATGATAACGAATGTCGTCGCGGGCCCTTCCCGCCGCCCGGGCGATGCATCGGTAAAATGGTGTAGGCAGTGGTGAGACCGGCGCCGGTGGACGGCGTTCCGCGGCGCCACCGCGTTCCCCACTCCTCCCGGCCCAGGACCCTTGCAGAATGAAAATCGACCGCCTCGATCACCTGGTGCTCACCGTCCGCGACGTCGACGCGAGCTGCGCGTTCTATGCGCGCGTGCTGGGCATGGACGTCGTCACCTTCGCCGGCGGCCGCAAGGCGCTCGCCTTCGGCGCGCAGAAGATCAACCTGCACCCCGCCGGGCGCGAGTTCGAGCCCAAGGCACAGGCACCGACCCCGGGCTCGGCCGACCTCTGCCTGATCGCCGCGGTGCCGCTCGACGAGGCGATCGCGCATCTCGCCACCTGCGGCGTGGCGATCATCGAGGGGCCGGTGATGCGCACCGGGGCGACGGGGCCGATCCGCTCGGTTTATTTCCGCGACCCCGACCTCAACCTGATCGAGGTGTCGACCTACGCCGCAGGCTGACCCGCGGCGGGCCGCACGCCGGCGGCCGCTGCGGCTGCCGACGACGCGATCGTGCGGCGTTCGTGCGGCGGTGTGCGGCGGTCGTGCGGCGGTCGTGCGGCGGTCGTGCGGCGCGGCCGCGGCGTTGCGCGCCGGCCGGATCGGCGGCGAACTTCAGGCCGTCGCGACCATCAGGAAGATCGGGTAGCTGCGCTCGACGCCGTCGCGCGCCTTGTTCATCACGAACGCGGTGCTGAACGCGACCGACCGGAATCCCGCCGCCCGCGCCTGCGCCGAAAGCCGTCCGCGGTCGAAGCCGTGGTGGCCGTCGAACCCCGCGCCGTGGAACGACCCGTCCTCGGCGTCGAGGTCGGCGATGCACAGCGTGCCCGACGGCGACAGCACCGCGTGCAGGCGGCGCAGGATGGCGTCGGTGTCGGCGACGTGGTGCAGCGTCATCAGCGAAAAAGCCAGGTCCCAGCGCTCGGCAGGAAGCGGATCGGCGACGAGGTCGAGCTTCAGCGCGCGCACGCGCGGGTCGCCGGACGCGTCGATCTTGGCCGTCGCGACCGCAAGCATGCCGTCGGACACGTCGGTCAGCGTGAGCTCGCCGATGCGCGGGCGCAGCATGAAGCCGAGGAGCCCGGTGCCGGCGCCGAACTCGAGCGCGCGCATCGACGGGTCGAGCTTCACTTCGCGCAGGATCGCGTCGGCGACGGCGCGGGCGCGCTCGACCTTCGCGGGATCGCTGTCCCAGGTCGCGGCGCTGGCGTCGAAGCGGTTGGTGGACGGCGGGACGGGAATGGTTGGCGAGGTCATCGGCTTGGCTGGAGTGGTCGGGAGTCCCGGTGGATCGGAGTGAGCCTGGGGATCGGGCGGCTCGGGCGGCTCAGGCAATTCTGCGGGATGGCTGCTGCGATTCCGGGGGAGGGGCGGCGCGTCAGCGGCCCGCGGGCTCGAGCAGCCGCACGACGCGCGGCGCGTCGGCCAGCGCGAACACGCGGCCGGCGATCGCGCGTACCTCGGCGTCGGTGGCGGCGTCCGCGTGCGCGGCCAACGAGAGCGCCTTGGCGACGAGCTCGTCGCGGGTCAGCGTGTTGCCCGGGTCGCCCTTGGGCTCGTCGACGCGCGCGGCGAGCGTGCGGCCGTCGGTCGTCTCGACCTCGACCTTGCCGATCCACCGCTTCGGATACGCGGCCTCGACCTCGGCGTCGTGCACCATGTGCACGCGCTCCCGCAGCGCGACGATCGCCGGATCGCGGAAGTGCAATTCGAACTCGGCGAGGCCGGCGCGGCGGTGCACCGCAATCAGCGCGAGCACCGTGCCCATCGAGAACTTCGCCTGGTGGACGGTCTGCGGGTCGACGACCGGGCCGAGCACGTCGATCGCCGCCTGGTGCACCCGCGCCGTCACCCGTGCGATCTGCCCGGGCGCCAGGTCGTGCGCGGTCACGAGCTGCAGCAGTGCGTCGGCGGCCGGGTGCGTGTGCCGGCACGAGGCGTGGAACTTGAACGACGTCTCGGCCAGCGCCCAGCGCGTGCCGAGGCCGTCGGTGAGCCGCGCGGGATCGGCGTCGCTCGACATGCCGGCGGCCATGCCCTGAGGGCCTTCGAGGATGCGCTTCGCCCCCGTGAACCCTTCGCGCGCGAGGTACGCGGCCAGCAGGCCGTCGGCCGCTGCCTTGGCCGTGTGCAGCTGCTTGGAGTCCGCCGCGTCGCGCAGGAATTCCCACAGTCCCGCCGCCTGCGTGCCGGCGGAGCCGAACGCGTGCAGCATGGCGTCCGCCGAGAGGTTCAGCAGCCGACCGGTCGCCGCGGCCGCGGCGACGGTGCCCGCGGTGCCGGTCGTGTGGAACACCCGGTAGTGCGAGCGGCCGAGGAATTCGCCGACGCGGATGCCGACTTCGTAGCCGGCGACGGCGGCGGTGAGGAGCTCGCGGCCGGACGCGCCGGTCGCCTGCGCGACCGCGAGCGCGGGCGGGAACACGACCGCGGCGGGATGGAACACCGAGCCGTTGTGCACGTCGTCCTGCTCGGCGAAGTGCGACGCGGCGCCGTTGACCATCGCCGCGAACAGCGGGCTGGTCGAGCGCCGCGACGTCAGCACCTCCGACGGCCCCTGCGCGGGACCCATGGCGACGGCGACGCGGTCGATGGCCTCGACGGCGCGCGCGCCCCGGCCGGCGAGCGCCGAGCCGAACCAGTCGAGCAGCAGGTCCTCGGCGCGGCGGACGACGGCGGCGGGCAGGTCGTCGAAGCGAAGGCCGGCGGCGAAGCGCGCCAGCGTGGCGGAGGGATTGGGGTCGGGGGCGGACATCGTCAGGCTCGGAAGGAGTTCGGCGGGCGGGAGGTTGGCGGGAGGTTGGCGGGAGGTTGGCGGGAGGTTGGCGGGAGGTTGGCGGGAGGTTGGCGGGGCGCGTCGACGGCGGGCGCATGGCCCGCTTGAGCAGGGTCAGACCACGCCGGCGGCGCGCAGCCGCGCGATCCGCGCGTCGTCGCAGCCCAGCTCGCGCAGGATGGAATCGGTGTGCTCGCCGAGCGCCGGCACCGGGTCCATCCGCGGCGGCGGCTCGGTGGGCAGCCCGGGCGGCAGCGGCGCGCGCACCGGGCCCGCGGAGGTCCCGACGTCGGCCCAGCGCCGGCGCGCCGCGAGCTGCGGATGCGCCCACACCTCGCGCATGTCGTTGAGCCGCGCGTTGGCGATCTGCGCGGCGTCGAGCCGTTCGACGACCTGGTCGGCGGTGAGCGGCGCGAACGCGGCGACGACGATGGCGTGCAGCGCCTCGCGCGCCGCGGTGCGCCGCGAGTTCGACGCGAAGCGCTCGTCGGTCGCCAGCGCCGGCTGGCGCAGCACGTCGGCGCAGAAGGCCGCCCACTCGCGCTCGTTCTGAAGGCCCAGCATGATCACCTTGCCGTCGCCGGCGGGAAAGGGCCCGTACGGGTAGATGGTCGCGTGCGCGGCGCCCGCGCGCGGCGGCGGCGGCGCGCCGTCGTAGGCGTAGTACAGCGGATAGCTCATCCACTCGACCATGCTCTCCAGCATCGACACGTCGATGGAGACGCCGCGGCCGGTCTGCCCGCGCTGCAGCAGCGCGGCCAGGATGTTGCTGTATGCGTACATGCCGGCGGCGATGTCGGCGATCGAGCAGCCGGCCTTCGCCGGCGCGTCGGGCGAGCCGGTGATCGACAGGAACCCCGATTCGCTCTGGATCAGCAGGTCGTAGGCCTTCTTGTCGCGGTACGGGCCGTCGGCGCCGTAGCCCGAGATGTCGCAGACGACGAGGCGCGGATGCGTCGGCGCCAGCGACGCCCAGGACAGGCCGAGCCGCGCCGCCGCGCCGGGTGCCAGGTTCTGCACCAGCACGTCGGCGCGGTCGACCAGCGCCGCCAGGATCGGCGCCGCGTCGGGGTGCTTGACGTCGAGCGTCAGGCTCTCCTTGCCGCGGTTGGTCCAGACGAAATGCGACGCGAGGCCGCGCACGCGCTCGTCGTAGCCGCGCGCGAAGTCGCCGGTGCCCGGGCGCTCGATCTTGATCACGCGCGCGCCGAGGTCGGCCAGCTGTCGCGTGCAAAACGGCGCCGCGATCGCGTGCTCGAGCGTGACGACGGTGAGGCCGGAGAGCGGGCGCATCGCGGCGTCGCTCAGAACGAGCGCGGCAGGCCCAGCACGTGCTCGGCGACGTACGACAGGATGAGGTTGGTCGAGATCGGCGCCACCTGGTAGAGACGCGTCTCGCGGAACTTGCGCTCGACGTCGTATTCGACGGCAAAGCCGAAGCCGCCGTGGAACTGCAGGCAGGCGTTCGCCGCCTCCCACGACGCGTCGGCGGCGAGGAGCTTGGCCATGTTGGCTTCGGCGCCGCAGGGTTGATGCGCGTCGAACAGCGCGCAGGCCCTGTAGCGCATCAGGCTGGCCGCCTCGACGTTGACGTGCGCGCGGGCGATCGGGAACTGCACGCCCTGGTTCTGGCCGATCGGGCGGCCGAACACGACGCGCTCCTTCGTGTAGGCGACCACCTTGTCGATGAACCAGTAGCCATCGCCGATGCACTCGGCGGCGATCAGCGTGCGCTCGGCGTTGAGGCCGTCGAGGATGTACTTGAAGCCCTTGCCTTCCTGGCCGATCAGGTTCTCGGCCGGGATCTCGAGGTTGTCGAAGAAAAGCTCGTTGGTCTCGTGGTTGACCATGTTGGCGATCGGCTTCACCGCCATGCCCTGGCGGACGGCGTCGCGGATGTCGACGAGGAAGATCGACATGCCCTCGGACTTCTTCGCCGACTGGTCGACCGGAGTCGTCCGCGCGAGCAGGATCATCAGGTCCGAGTGCTGGACGCGTGAGATCCACACCTTCTGGCCGTTGACGACGTAGCGGTCGCCTTTCTTCACGGCGGTCGTGCGGATCTTCGTGGTGTCGGTGCCGGTGGTCGGCTCGGTGACCGCCATCGACTGCAGCCGCAGCTCGCCGCTGGCGATCTTCGGCAGGTAATGCCGCTTCTGCGCGTCCGACCCGTGGCGCAGCAGCGTGCCCATGTTGTACATCTGGCCGTGGCAGGCGCCGGAGTTGCCGCCGCAGCGGTTGATCTCCTCCATGATGACCGACGCCTCGGTGAGCCCGAGGCCGGAACCGCCGTACTCCTGCGGGATCAGCGCGGCGAGCCAGCCGGCCTTCGTCAGCGCGTCGACGAACTCCACGGGATACCCGCGAGCTTCGTCGATGCGGCGGAAGTACTCGGCGGGAAACTGCGCGCAGAGGTCGCGGACGGCGTCGCGGAGGTCCTGATGCGGATCGGGGGTGGTCGACATGGGAGGCGGGTCCGGGGTCGCCGAGGCGGAGGCAGAGACGGCGCGCGTTGCGTTGCCGCAGCCGCCGGCGCGCGGCTCGTCACCGCGGGCGCGTCGTCCGCGGCGTCCGGTCAGGGCTTGAAGCCGGTCGTCTTGTACACGGCTTCGATGGTGTCCTTGCCGACGCGGGCCTCGTTCTCGCGGTGCACCGGCACCAGCGCCTTCTTCCACGCGGCCTTCTGCGCATCGGTCAGCTCGATCACCTCGCTGCGGCCCGACTTGCGGATCGCCGCCAGCGCGTCGTCGTTCTCCTTCTGCGCGATCTCGTTGGTGTACTTCGTCGCGTCGGCCATCGCGCCTTCGAGAATCGTGCGGATGTCGGCAGGCAGCGCATCCCAGAACTTCTTGTTGGTGATCACCGCGTAGCCGATGTAGCCGTGATTGGTCAGCGCGATGTACTTCTGCACCTCGTGATGCTTCTGCGTGTACATGTTCGACGGCGTGTTCTCCGAGCCGTCGACGACACCGGTCTGCATCGCCTGGTAGACCTCCGAGAACGCCATCACCTGCGGCAGCGCGCCCAGCGCGCGCATCTGGTCGGTCAGCACCTTGGACGACTGGATGCGCATCTTCAGGCCCTTCATGTCGTCGGGTGTTCGCAGCGGCTTGTTGGCGCTCATCACCTTGAGGCCGTTGTCCCAGTACGCGAGGCCCGTGATGCCCTTGGCGTCGAGCTTCCTGAAGAGCCCGGTGCCCACCGGACCGTCGGTGACCGCGCGCAGTTGCGTGTTGTCGTCGAACATCATCGGCAGGTCGAACACCTCGAACTCGCGAACGCCCAGCGGGCCGAACTTGGCAAGCGACGGAGCGAGCATCTGCACGGCGCCGAGCTGCAGCGCCTCCAACTCCTCGCCGTCCTTGTACAGCGTCGAGTTGGGGTAGACCTCGACCTTGACGCGGCCCTTGGTGCGTTCCTCGGCCAGCTGCTTGAACCTCTCGGCGCCCTTGCCCTTCGGCGTGTCGACGGCGACGACGTGGCTGAACTTGACGATGATCGGCTGCTGCGCGGACGCGACGCCGGGGAGGGCGACGGCGGCCGCCAGCGCGAACGCTGCGGAGACGATGCGGGACCAATTCGACATGAAGGTTCCTCCGGGAGGTGGGGCGATCTGGCGTCGCCGTGGGGTGGGGTCGATCCGGACCATTATGCGGCCGGGGCGCGCCGCGCATCAAGGCGCCGTGGCGCGTTGCGGCATAATCGCCGCGATGGGACGAACCGCCGAGGCGCCGTGAACCGCGCCGACTACCGCTTCTGCATCGCGCCGATGATGGACTGGACCGACCGGCACTGCCGGTACTTCCACCGGCTGATCACGCGGCGCGCGCGGCTCTACACCGAGATGGTCACCGCACCCGCGCTGATGCATGGCGACGTGCCGCGGCACCTGGACTTCGACCCGTTCGAGCATCCGGTCGCGCTGCAGCTCGGCGGCAGCGACCCGGCGCAACTCGCGCACGCAGCGCGGCTGGGCGAGCGCTGGGGCTACGACGAGATCAACCTCAACTGCGGCTGCCCGTCCGAACGGGTGCAGACCGGCAGCTTCGGCGCCTGCCTGATGGCCGAACCGGCGCTGGTGGCCGACCTGGTCAGGGCGATGCGCGACGCGGTGACCCTGCCGGTGACGGTCAAGCATCGCATCGGCCTCGACGCGAACGAGGATTACGGCTTCGTCCGCGACTTCGTCGGCACCGTCGCGGCGGCGGGCTGCGAGGTGTTCATCGTCCACGCGCGCAACGCCGTGCTCAAGGGGCTGTCGCCGAAGGAGAATCGCGAGGTGCCGCCGTTGCGCTACGACGTCGTCCATCGCCTGAAGCGCGAATTCCCGGCGCTGGCGTTCGTCGCCAACGGCGGGCTCTCGGACTGGACGGCGATCGAGCGCGAGCTGGAGACGGTCGACGGTGTGATGGTCGGCCGCGCCGCGTACCACAACCCCTGGTTCCTCGCCGACGTCGACCGGCGGCTGTTCGGCGACGAAGGGCGGCCGCTGACGCGCGCCACGGTGCTGGAGGCGCTGCTGCCCTATGTCGACGCGCAGCGGGCGCAGGGCGTGCCGCTGCGCGCCGTCACCCGCCACGTGCTGGGGCTCTATCTCGGCCGGTGGGGCGGGCGGCAGTATCGCCGGCTGCTGTCGGAAAGCGGGCGACTGCGCGACGCTGATTCGTCGCTGCTGCGCGAGGCGATGGCGGCGGTGGAATCGACGCTGGTCGACTGACGCGGCGTCGCCGCGGACCGGCTCACTTCGCGCGGGGCCGCTGGTTCTCGACGTAGGCCGCGACGATGGCGTCGAAGTCGCGGTCGGCCCGCATGCCGAGCGAGCGTCCCAGCGTGGCGGCGAAGGCCGCCGGCCAGGTGGAGACGATGCGCTCGATCGCCGGGTCGGGCCGCCAGTCGATGCGGTCGGCGACGACGTCGCCGGCCACGCGGCGCAGCGCCGCCGCCATGTCGCCGACGCCCACGCTGATGCCCGGAACGCTGATCGAGCGGCGCGTCGCGAACGCGGCCGCCGGCGCCTCGTGCCCGACGATCAGGTTGTCGATCGCCGCGCGCGGCGACGACACCCACATCCTCGTCTGCGGCGACACCGGACACACGGCGCGCTCGCCCGCGAGGGGCTCGCGGATGATGCCGCTGGCGAACGAAGACGCGGCCTTGTTCGGCCGGCCGGGGCGCACGGTGATCGTCGGCAGGCGCAGCGAGCGGCCGTCGATCATGCCCTTGCGCGACAGGTCGTGGACCAGCAGCTCGCCGATCGCCTTCTGCGTGCCGTACGAGGACTGTGGCGTCAGCGCGGCGTCGTCGGGGACCGGGTCCGGCAGTGTGCCGCCGAACACCGCGATCGAGCTCGTGAACACGAACTTCGGCGGCTCGCTCATCCGTCGGCAGCGCTCGAGCAGGTGCCGGGTCGCGTCGAGGTTGACGCGCATCCCGATGTCGAACTCGGCCTCGGCCTGCCCGCTGACGACGGCGGCGAGGTGGAACACGCTGGCGGTGTCGGGGGTGACCGCCGCGTCGACGACGGCGCGGTCGGCGATGTCGCCGGCCACGACGCGCACGCGCGGGTCGTCGAAGTCGATGGCGGCGACAACATCGACGAGGACGATTTCGCGGAGCGTGCGCACCTGGCCACGGGCGTCGGTCAGCGTGCCCCGCGCCAGCAGCGCGCGGGCGAGGCGTGACCCGAGGAAGCCGGCGCCGCCGGTGATGACGATTCGCATGGTGAGGAGTATGGGGTCAGGAGTCTGGGGTCAGGTCCAATTTCACTCGCAGAAACTCGCACGCTCGCGGAACGATCGAGCGCGTTTGCGGAAGCGGGCTCCGCAGAGACTTCCAAAGTAGACGATTTCCACGGCGATGCATATAGGCCAACCTGCCGATCGACAAAGTACCCGCTGGCGGGCACCTTAGCCGACGCTGGCGCGATGCAACCGCGGTTCCAGCCGTCCCCTGCTGACCTAAATTCGACCTGACCCCGACGTGATGGCGTTTTCCAGGTAGGCGCCGTAGAAGTCGAGGGTGGTGAGGCCGACGATGGGGTCGGTCAGGTCCCTGCCGGTGCCGTCGACGACGGCGACGGTCGGGGTGAGGTAGACACCGCGGCGCGCGGCGAAGTCGCGGTGCGTCGTCGGCGCACGGTCGAAGCCTACGAGCGGCAGCGCGCGATCGATCTCGATCTGGCGGAAAAGCGCGCGGTCGCGCCACGCCGGGTCGGCGGTCATCGGCAACAGGTACTCGCGCAGTGCGCGCTCGCAGTAAGGGCAGTCGTCGCGATCGAAGAAGAGCAGCAGCGGCACGCGCTGCCGTTGCGCAACGACGGCGTCGGCGGAAAGGTCGACCGCCGGCGGCAGGTTGGCGGCCCGCCGCATCCGCTGGGCCGCCGCCGGCACGGCCAGCAGGCCCAACGCGGGGCCCGCCGCCAACCCGGCCGCGGTGCACGCGCATGCTAGAATTTGCCGCACCATCCGGCGGCGCCCGATCGCGAAGTCCGGCGCGCCGGCGACGGTCCCCGACGCCGGCGGCGCCAGTCGTTCCCCGTCCCACCATCCGCCCGATCCGCCCGCCATGGCCACTGCCCCCGCTCCGCGCACGCTCACCATCGCCACCCGCGAATCGGCGCTCGCGATGTGGCAGGCGGAACACATCCGCGACCGCCTGCGCGAATTGTACCCGGCGTGCGACGTGAAGCTCCTGGGCATGACCACCCAGGGCGACCGGATCCTCGACCAGCCGCTGGCCGCGATCGGCGGCAAGGGGCTGTTCATCAAGGAGCTCGAGGTCGCGATGGCCGAAGGTCGCGCCGATCTCGCCGTCCATTCGCTCAAGGACGTGCCGATGGTGATGCCGGAGGGCTTCGCGCTCGCCGCGATCACCGCGCGCGAGGACCCGCGCGACGCGTTCGTCTCGAACCACTACCTCGACCTCGCGGCACTGCCCGGCGGCGCCCGCGTCGGCACCTCGAGCCTGCGGCGCGAGGCGCAGCTGCGCGAGCGCGACCCGCTGCTGGTGATCGAGCCGCTGCGCGGCAACGTGAACACGCGGCTGCGCAAGCTGGACGAGGGCCGGTACGACGGCATCATCCTCGCGGCCGCCGGCCTTATGCGGCTCGGCTTCGGCGCGCGGATCGCTTCATACCTCGACCCGGAGGAGAGCCTTCCCGCGGTCGGGCAGGGTGCGCTGGCGCTCGAATGCCGAGCCGATCGCGGCGACGTCATCGCCGCGCTGTCCGCGCTCGCCGATCCCGCGACCGCCCTCGCGACGACGGCCGAGCGCGCATTCTCGCGGGCGCTCTCCGGCAGCTGCCACACGCCGCTGGCCGCGCACGCGGTCGAGCGGCACGGCGAGATCTGGCTGCGCGGGCTGCTCGCGAGCCGCGACGGTGCCGAGGTCATGCGCGGCGAGCGCAGCGCCGTCGTTCCCGACGCGCGCGCTGCCGACGCGCTGGGCCTCGCGCTGGCGGCGGACTTCCTCGCCCGCGGCGCGGCGCGGCTGGTCGCCGCTGCGGCCTAGGCCGCGCGGAACGCGCGTGGCCGGGCTACCCGGGTTTCGTACGCCGTGACGACCGGCTCGCCGCCTCCCCGGCCCTCGCCACGGCCGCTGCCCGGTGCCCCCGCACAGGGGCCGCTCGGCGGCGCCGGCATCCTGGTGACGCGTCCGGCGCGGCAGGCCGGCGCCTTTGCGCGGAAGGTCGCCGCGATCGGCGGCGTCCCGGTGATCTTTCCCGCGATCGCGATCGCGCCGCCGGCCGATCCGCAGCCGCTCGCGCGTGCGCACGCCGCGCTGGCGGATTACGATCTCGCGTTCTTCGTCTCGGCCAACGCGGCGGAGTTCGGCGCGCCGCCGCCGGGCACGTGGCCGGCGAAGGTGGCGGTCTACGCGCCGGGTCCGGGCACCGCCGAGGCGTTGGCCGCGCTGGGCATCGCCGACGCGCGCATTCCCGCGACGACGCTCGATTCGGCCGGATTGCTCGCGCTGCCGGAACTCGCCGACGTCCGCGGCAAGCGCGTCGTGATCTTTCGCGGCGACACGGGGCGCGACGAGCTCGCGGCGGCGCTGGTCGCGCGCGGCGCCGAGGTCGACCACGTGCCCTGCTATGTGCGGCTGAAGCCGTCCGGCACCCGCGGCCTCGACGAGGCGTTCGCCGAAGGCCGTATCGACGCGGTGACGCTGACCAGCAGCGAGGGCCTCGACAACCTGTGGTCGCAGGTCGCGCCGGCGACGCGCCACCGTTGGGCCGCGGTGCCGACGTTCGTGCCGCACCCGCGCATCGCGGAGCACGCGCGCGAAGCCGGTCTCGCGGTCGTCGAGACCGCGGGCGGCGACGCGGGGCTGCTGGCCGGATTGCTGGAATGGGCGACGCGATCGGCCGCCCCGGCCGGCGGCTGACGCGCCCGCTCCCCCTTGCCTCCTCCCATCACCAGGATCCCGCCATGACCGTCGACCTCATCGTCACCGCGCCGCTGCCGCCGTTCCTCTACGAGCCGCTTCAGCGCGACTTCCGCTGCCACGACTACCACCAGGCGGCCGACAAGCCCGGTCTGCTGGCGGCCGAGGGCGCGCGGATCCGGGGCCTCGTCCAGGGCGGTGGCACCGTGACCCCGACCGCACTGCTCGACGCGCTGCCGAAGCTCGAGATCATCTCGGTGTTCGGCGTCGGCTACGACGGCGTCCCCGTCGACTACTGCCGGCAGCGCGGCATCAGGGTGACCCACACGCCCGACGTGCTGACCGACGACGTCGCCGACGTCGCCACCGGCCTCGTGCTGATGACCGGCCGCGGTTTCGCCGCCGCCGAGCGCTTCGTCCGCGCGGGGGCGTGGACGAAGCGCGGCCCGGAACTCACGACCAGGCTCGCCGGCAAGCGCGTCGGCATCCTGGGCCTGGGCCGCATCGGCAAGGCCATCGCGCAGCGGCTGGCCGCGATGGGCATGTCGATTGCGTACACCGGCCGCAAGGCGCAGGCCGGCGTGCCGTACCGCTTCGTGCCCGACCTCGCCGGGCTCGCGGCCGAGTCCGACTTCCTGATCGTCGCCTGCCCCGGCGGCGCCGGCACCCGGCACCTCGTCGACGCAAAGGTGCTGGCCGCGCTGGGCCCGAAGGGCACGATCGTCAACATCGCGCGTGGATCGATCGTCGACGAGGCGGCACTGGTTGCCGCGCTGCAGAATGGCACCATCAAGGGCGCGGGCCTCGACGTGTTCGCCGACGAGCCGAACGTGCCGGCGCCGCTGCTGGCGATGGAGAACGTGGTGCTGCTGCCGCACGTCGGCAGCGCGACGCGCGAGACGCGGCAGGCGATGGGCGACCTGTGCAAGGCGAACCTCGACGCCTGGTTCGCCGGCAAGCCGCTGCCGACGCAGATCCCCGAACTCCGGTAGGTCGCGCGCTTCGGGCGCTGCCGGACTCGCGGCTCACACACGAAACCGGCGACGGCGGTTCGCCGTCGCTTCAGCGCGCCTGAGCGTGCGGCCTCGGCGGCGTCCACAGCACCGCGACCAGGCCCGCGACGACGAAGCCCAGCGCCAGCCACTCGTTCGGCCCGGGCCGCTCGCCGAGCAGCAGCATGCCGGCGAACACGCCGACCACGGGCACCGGCAGCGACGCGATCGACGACACCGCGACCGGCAGCGTCCGCGCCAGCGTGAACCAGGCCCAGTGCGCGAGGGTGCCCGCCATCGCGATGTTGTAGGCGATGGCGAACCAGGCGCGCGGCGAGATCGTCGCCAGCGTCGTCGCGAGCGGCACCGGGTCGAGGAACGGCGCCGTCAGCGCGATCGGCAGCCACCCAATCAGCATCATCCAACCGGTCAGCGTGTTCTGCGGGATCGGCGGCTTCCACTTGCGCAGCAGCACGGTGCCGCAGGCCCAGACGACCGCCGCGCCCAGGATCATCAGCGCGCCGAAGGGGGCGCGCTCGATCGCGCGGACTTCCTCGCCCACCAGCAGCGCCATCCCGACCATGCCGAGCCCGAGCCCCGCCGCCTTGCGCTTCGACAGCGGCTCGTTCAGCACCAGCGTGGCGATGATCGTCGCCCACAGCGGCATCGTGTAGGCGATGATCGCACTGCGACCGGCCGGCAGCAGCTGCACGCCGAACAGCACCAGGCCGTTCCAGCCGGCGATGTTCAGCAGCGCCAGCACGGCGACCTTGCCCCAGTGCTCGCGCGCGATGCGGACGACGTCGCCGGACGCCCGCGCGATGGCGAGCAGGCCGAGGGCGGCGAACGGCAGCGTCAGCGCGCGGAACGTCAGCGGCGCGAGCTCGCCGACGCCCATCTTCAGCACCGGCCAGTTGCAGCCCCAGACGAGCGCGAGGACCGCGATCTGCAGCAGCGCGCGCGAATTCGGAGGCACGTCAGTGCCGCTCGCGCGCGGGCAGGACCTCGCCGAACTTGCTCTGGTGCAGCGCACGCGCCTGCGTCACCCAGGCGTCGCGCCGGATGCGCCCGGGGAACTCGGGGAGGCGGGCGTCGAATTCGTCGATGTCGCGTTCGCTCCAGCGCGCGATCTGGCGGTAGGTCATCACCCCGAGCTGATGCAGCATCCGCTCGAGCACGGGCCCGACGCCGACGATGAGCTTGAGGTCGTCCGGCGCGCCGGGGCCGTCGAGGAGCGGCGGCAGCGCGTTGTTTTCCAGGTCGACGACGAGCTGTCGGTAGCGCGCGGTCTCGGCGCGGGCGCGGGCAAGGTCGTCGTAGGTGCGGCGGCGGTCGGCGTCGAGCTCGCCGAGCTGCCCGACCGCCGCGTCGCGGGCCGCGAGCGTGCGGCGCAGTGCCGCGGTCTCCGCCTCCAGCGCGCACAGGAGCCGCGCCTTCTCGGCGTCGACGCCCGCGCGGACCGCATCGCCGCCGGCGCGGACCGCATCGGAGCCGGCCGTGCCGCTCGCGCCTGGGCTGGCCGGACCGGTCGCATCGGGGCTGGCCGGACCGGTCGCGGGCGCGGCTGCCGGCATCGCGACGGCAACGACGGGTGCGGTATCCACCGCCGCGATGGTGGCTGTGGCGGCAGCGGCTGCGCTGCCGGCGCCGTGCGCGCGCCCGCCTGAGCGGCGCAGGCGGCCGAGCAGGAAGCCCGCGATCAGCGCGACTGCGAGGGCAACGAGGACGAGCGGCGTGGACATCGTGGGGGAGGGGAGGCGGCGGGGATGGCGCGGTCGTGCCGGCCCCCGCCTGTGGCTTCTGTGACGATTGTAGTCGAGCGCGGGGGCACCGGCGAGCGTTGTTCGGCCCGTCGACGGCCCTCCGCTTGCTAGAATGATCTTCCCACCCGGCCCGACGCCATGCAGGACCCACCCGCCACTTCGACCCCGACGGCTCCGCCCGCGCCTGCCGCCCCTGCCGGCACCGCGCCTGCGGTGCTGCCGCCCGCCGCGGCGCGTCCGTCCGCGAACGCTTCGCCCCCCCCGGTGCGGCGCTGGATGATCGCCGCGGTGGCGGCGCTCGCCGTCGCGGCTGCGCTGGCAGGCTGGGTCGACTCGCGCCGCGCCGCCCAGTCGCTGCGCGCCGAGGTCGCGGCGAAAATCGGCGAGATCGATGCCGTTGCGCAGACGACCGGCCAGCGCACGACGCAGCTCGCGGCCGAGGTGCGTGATGCCCAGGCGAAGATCGCGCTGCTCGAGGCGCGGCTGGCCGAATCGCAGGCGCAGCAGGCGTCGCTGGAAGCGCTCTACCGCGACCTCGCGCCGTCGCGCGACGAGATCGCGCTGACGGAGATCGAGCAGCTGCTGCTGCTGGCGAGCCAGCAGCTGTCGCTCGCCGGCAACGTGCCTTCGGCGCTGTCGGCGCTGCAGCTCGCCGACGGCAAGCTGCAGCGGCTCGACCGGCCGCAGTTCACGCCACTGCGACGCGCGCTGGCGCGCGACATCGACCGCCTGAAGGCGATGCCCTTCGTCGACCTCGCCGGGTTGTCGGTCAAGCTCGACCAGGCCGCGACGGCCGTCGCGACGCTGCCGCTCGCGCGCGACGAGCGGCTGCCGATCGCCAAGCCGGATGCGGCGCTGCCGCCCGAGGCGCCCTGGTGGCGCCGCGTCGGGCGCGAGATCTGGAACGACGTCCGCGGCCTGATGCGCATCGAGGTCGCCGACCGGCCGGCGGCGCCGCTGCTCGCGCCGTCGCAGGAGTATTTCCTGCGCGAGAACCTGCGGCTGCGTCTCCTCTCGGCGCGGCTGGCGCTGCTCGCGCGCGAGGACGCCGGCTTCCGCTCCGACCTGGCCGCGGCCGACGGCTGGATCAGGCAGTACTTCGACCTCCGCGCGAAGCCGGTGCAGGCGGTGCAGGCGACGCTGAAGCAGCTCGCGGCGACGCCGCTCGGCGCCGAGGCGCCCGATCTCGGCCGCACGCTCGACGCGGTGCGCGTGCTGCGCGCAGCGCAGGAGCGGCAGCCGGCGCGCGCGCCCGCCGCCGGCGACAAGCGCCCGGCGTCCTAGACCGTGCGCATCCTGTTCTGGCTGTTGCTGCTGGCCGCCGCGGCGGTCGGCGTCGCGCTGCTCGCGCGTATCACCGACGGCTACGTGCTGTTCGTCGCGCCGCCGTACCGCGTCGAGCTCTCGCTCAATCTGCTGCTGCTGCTGCTGGTCGCGGCGTTCACCGCCGGCTACGCGATCGTGCGCGCGGTGCGCCGGGCGTTCGCGCTGCCGGCGGAGGTGCGCGTGGCGCGCCGCCGGCAGCAGCAGGAGCGCGCCAGGGCGAAGCAGGACGCGGCGACGGTGGCGCTGCTCGAGGGTCGCTTCGGCAAGGCCCGCCAGTTCGCCGGCGAGGCGCTGGCGATTCCGCAGTCCGGGGGGCTCGCCGCACTGATCGGCGCGCGCGCGGCGATGGAAACCCGCGACTTCGACGGCGCGTCGGCGCTGCTCGCCCGCCCCGACGCGCAGGTGCCGAGCCTCACGGTGCCACGGCTGATGCTCGAAGCCGAGATGAAGCTCGACCAGGGACTCGCGGCGGAGGCGCTGACCGACATCGCGGCGCTGCGCAAGGAGGCCGGCGCGCACACGGCGGCGCTGCGGCTCGAGCTGCGGGCGCTGCGCGCCGCCGGCCGGCACGCCGAGGTGCCGGCGCTGGTCGACCAGCTGGTCAAGCGCAAGGTGTACGGCGCCGAGGAGGGGAACCTGATCCGCGCCGCCGCGCACGCCGACGCGCTGAAGGCGCTGGCGTCGGACCCGCAGGGGCTGCGCGCGTACTGGGGCCGCCTGTCCGACGCGGAGCGCACGCTGCCGCGCGTCGCCGGGGCGGCGGCGACGAGCTTCCTGCGGCTCGGCGGTGACCGCGAGGCGGCGGAGATCGTCGCCCACGCGCTGTCGCGCCGCTGGGACCCGTCGCTGGTCGCGATCTACGCCGACTGCCGGGTGCCGGAGCCCACGCGTCAGCTCGAGCAGGCCGAGCGGTGGCTTGCCGAGCACAGCCAGGACGCGGCGCTGCTGCACGCGCTGGGCGTGCTGTGCCAGCGGCAGCAGCTGTGGGGCAAGGCGCAGACGTACCTCGAGGCCGCGCTGTCGCTCGACGCGGATGCGCGCACGCACGTCGCGCTGGGCGAGCTGCTGGCGCGCCTCGGCCGCGACGGCGAGGCCAATGCGCACTTCAGCGCGGCGCTCAAGCTCGCGCTGGCCAGCCTGTAGGACGCATCGCGTCGGCCGCCGGCCGTCGTTTCGAGGCGTGGCGCCTGCAATGCCCATCCGATGCGCCGGTGTCCGGCGCCGCGGGGAGCGTCAGGCCTTCGCTTCGGTGTCGGCCGCGTAGGTGAAGCTGTCGGCGAAGAACTGGTCGTCGGGCAGGCGGCGGTCGCGCGTGAAGGTCGTGCGCGCGGCGTCGATCATCGCCGGGGCGCCGCAGGCGTAGACCTGCCAGCCGGAGAGGTCGGCGAAGTCGTCGAGCACCGCCTGGTGAACGAGGCCCGTGCGGCCCGGCCAGGCGTCGTCCGGCGCCGGCTCGGACAGCACCGGAATGAACGTGAAGTTCGGATGCTGCTGCTGCCACCCGCCCGGCAGCGCGGGCAGATAGAGATCGCGCTTGGCGCGCGCGCCCCAGTACAACACCATCTGCCGGTCGATCCGGTGATGCAGCGCGTGCTCGATGACCGCCTTGATCGGGGCGAAGCCGGTGCCGCCGGCGACGAAGATGATCGGCTTGTCCGAGTCCTCGCGCAGGTAGAACGACCCCAGCGGACCCTCGAAGCGCAGGATCTCGCGGCCCTTGAATTCGTTGAACAGCTGTCCGGTGAAGCGGCCGCCCGGCACGTGGCGGATGTGCAGTTCGAGCAGCGAGTCGTCGTGCGGCGGCGTCGCGATCGAGAAGCTGCGCCGCATGCCGTCCTTCAGCAGCAGGTCGATGTACTGGCCCGGCAGGTACTGCAGCCGCTCGTTGGCCGGGAGCTTGATCTTCACCACGGCGACGTCGGGCGCCGCCTTGTCGATCGACTCGATGCGGCAGGGCAGCCGCCGGACCTGGATGTCGCCGGCGCGGCGCACTTCCCTGACCTCGATGACGAGGTCGGTCTTCGGCTTCCCCACGCAGAACAGCGCGTAGCCCTTCGCCTTTTCCTGGTCGGTGAGCGTCGTCGCCTGGTGCGCGCCGTAATCGATCTCGCCGGCGAGGACCTTTCCCTTGCAGGTGCCGCAGGCGCCGTTGCGGCAGCCGTACGGGATCAGGAGATCGGCGGCGATCGCGGCCTGCAGGATGGTGTCGCCGTCGTCGCAGGTGAACGAGTGGTCGCTGGGCTTTATGGTAATCTGGCGCGGCATCTTGGAGCGTTCGTCGGGTACGGGGCGCAAGCGGAGTGGAAGACGGTGATCCGGGTATTGCTGATCGGCTGCGGTGACGTCGCGCTGCGCACCGCCCGCCTGCTGCGCGGTCGCGCACGGATCTACGGCCTGACCCGGCGTCTCGACGACGTCCCCAGGCTGCGCGCCGCCGGCGTCGTGCCCATCGTCGGCGACCTCGACCGGCTCGAGACCCTCGACCGCCTGCGCGCGGCGCCGTTCGCAGTGCTGCATTTCGCGCCGCCTCCGGGCGAAGGCCGCGACGACCCGCGCACCAGGAAACTGGTTGCTGCCCTGGCGAGGGCGCGAAGCATACCACAGCGATTCGTCTACGTTTCGACCACCGGAGTCTACGGCGACTGCGCCGGCGCGCGCATCGACGAGGGCCGTGCGCGCCGCGCGCAGACGCCGCGCGCGAAGCGTCGCGTCGCGGCCGAGGACCGGCTGCGCGACTGGGCGCGGCGGCAGGGGGTCGTGCTGTCGATCCTGCGCGCGCCCGGCATCTACGCCGAAACGCGGCTGCCGGTCGACCGCATCAAGCACGGCACGCCGGTGCTGGTGCCCGACGACGACGTGTTCACCAACCACATCCACGCCGACGATCTCGCGCGCGCGACGGTGGCCGCGCTGTTCCACGGGCGCCACAACCGCGCCTACAACGTCAGCGACGACGCCGAGATGAAGATGGGCGGCTGGTTCGACCTCGTCGCCGACGCGTTCCACCTGCCGCGTCCGCCCCGCGTGACCTGGGAGGAGGCGGAAGCGAGGATCGCGCCGATGCTGCTGTCGTTCATGAGCGAGTCGCGGCGCATCGGCAACGCGCGGATGAAGCGCGAGCTGCGCGTGCGCCTCGCCTACCCGACACCGCACAAGCTGCTCGAAGAGGTCGCGCCGCGCGATCTCAGGAAGCAGCTCGCGCTGCCGATCTGAGATGGCCCGCGAGCCCGCGCCCGGCGCCGCCTCCCCCGGCCACCGCCGCGCCGGGGTGATGGCGCGCCTCGACGCCTACGAGCGGCTGATCCGGCTCGACAAGCCGATCGGCACGCTGCTGCTGCTGTGGCCCACGCTGACCGCGCTTTGGTTCGCCTCGAACGGGCGCCCGACGTGGTCGCTCGTGGTGGTGTTCGGCATGGGCACGCTGCTGATGCGCTCGGCCGGCTGCGCCTTCAACGACTGGGCCGACCGCCGCTTCGACCCCCACGTCGAGCGCACCGCGTCGCGGCCCCTCGCGACCGGGGAGATCGGACCCAACGAAGCGCTCGTCGTCGCGGCGGTGCTGGCGTTCTGCGCGTTCCTGTTCGTGCTGACCACCAACCGGACGACGATCCTGCTTTCGCTGCCGGCGATCGTGGTCGCGTGCGTGTATCCGTTCTCCAAGCGTTTCCTCTCGCTGCCGCAGGCGCTGCTCGGGGTCGCGTTCTCGTTCGGCATCCCGATGGCCTACGCCGCCATCCACAATCACGTGCCGCCGCTGGCGTGGTGGATGCTCCTGATCAACCTGTTCTGGGTCGTCGCCTACGACACCGAGTACGCGATGGTCGACCGCAACGACGACCTGAAGCTGGGGCTGCGCACGTCGGCCATCGCCTTCGGCCGCTTCGACGTCGTCGCGGTCATGACCTGCTACGCGGTCTACCTCGCGGGCATGGCCTGGGTGGGCGTCGACCGCGGCATGGGGCCCGCGTATTTCGCGGGCCTGGCCGCCGCCGGCCTGATCGCGGGCTGGCATTGGCTGATGATCCGCGAGCGCACCCGCGAGGGCTGCTTCCGCGCGTTCCTGCACAACCACTGGCTCGGCCTTGCCGTTTTCGCCGGCACCGCGCTCGACTTCGCGCTGCGCTTCAACGCATGGCCGCGGCCGGGCTAGCGCGCAAACGTGGCGGCGGGAGCGCGCGGGTCGACGGACCCGACGCCGCGACGGCGGCCCGGATACGCGCATCGGCGGCCGCAGCGAGCGGCGCGCCGGCCGCCGGCCGCGCGCGCCTGCAGGGACTGCCACCGGTGCTCTCTCCCGGCACGCGGGTGCTGATCCTCGGCAGCTTTCCCGGCGACGCGTCGCTCGCCGCGCGCGCCTACTACGCCCATCCGCGCAACCACTTCTGGCCGGTCATCGGCGCGCTGCTCGGCGAACCGCTGCCCGACCTGCCCTACGGCGAGCGACTCGCGCGGCTGCAGTCGCGAGGAATCGGTCTGTGGGACACGATCGTCGCCTGCGAGCGCCGCGGCAGCCTCGACGGCGCGATCCGCAACGCCGAGCGCGCCGAGGTGGCGCGCGTGCGTCGCGACGCGCCGGGGCTCGTCGCCGTCGCCTTCAACGGCCAGACGGCGGCGCGCGCGGCGCAGTCCTGGCGGGCCGCGGGCTACGCGACGCTCGCGCTGCCGTCGACGTCGCCGGCGTATACCCGGCCGCTCGCCGAGAAGATCGGGGCGTGGCGGGCGCTGCTGCCGTGGCTGGACGCGGTGCGCGCGGGCGGCACCGGCGCTGCCGGTGCCGCCCCCCGTGGCGGGTCGCGGTGACGACGATCATTCGACGCGCCGCCGCCACCGCGTTCGCGCTGGGTCTGCCGCTGGGGGCAACCGCCGTGCCACCATCCATCCTGCCGCCATCCGCCGCGATGCCGACCGCCGCCGCGATCGCGCTGGTGCCGCGCCAGGTGACCTTCGACAGCCGCGACACCGGCCCCGACGGCAAGCCCGTCCCGATCGCCGGCGCATGGTTCGAGCCGGAGGGCGACGGGCCGTTCCCCGCCGTCGTCGCGCTGCACGGTTGCGGCGGCCTGCATTCGACTGCGAGGGGGCGCACCGACACGCTGAACGCGCGGCACCTGGCGATGGCGAGGATGCTGGTCGACGAAGGTTACGCGGTACTCTTTCCGGACAGCCTGCGTCCACGCGGACTCGCCGAACTGTGCACGCAGAAGCCGTCAGAACGCACGCTGAAGGTCGCGCAGCGTCGCGCCGACGCGCTGGGGGCGCTCGACTGGCTGCAGCGGCAACCACGGGTGCGCGCGGACCGGGTCGCGCTGCTCGGGTGGTCGCACGGGGGCAGCACGGTGCTGGCGACGATGGTGAAGCCCAGGCCCGGCGCGACCGCTGGCCCCGCGTCGCGACCCCCATTCTTCCGGACGGCGATCGCGTTCTACCCGGGCTGCTCGCCGTACACGCGCGCGGCGGCGCGCCTCGAGTGGCTGGCGCCGCTGGCGATCTTCATCGGCGAGGCGGACGACTGGACGCCCGCGGCGCCGTGCATCGCGCTGGGCGCCGCGATGCGCACGGCAGGGCAACCCGTCGCCGTGACGACGTACGCGGGCGCCTTTCACGATTTCGACAATCCGGACGGGCGGCTGCGCACGCGGCGCGACGTGCCCGGGGGCGCGAAGCCGGGCGAGGGCGTGACGACGGCGCCGGACCCGCAGGCGCGGGCCGACGCCTACGCCAAGGTGAGGGGCATCCTGCGCGACGCGCTCGGGCGCTGAGCCGGCCGGCGGAACGGTCCGCCCCGAGCGCGCGTCAACGGTCCACGGCCTGGATCGTCGCCGACGCGAAGCGCAGCCGCGCCGAAAGCTCCAGCGTCAGGTTGAACAGGACCTTGCCGCCGAGGGCCGGGTCGCTGGCGCGCAATTCGTCGAGCGACGCCCGGGTCATCGCGTAGACGACGGAGTCGACGTCGGCGATGGCGGACGCGGAACGCCCGCCGCCGTCGAGCATCGCGGCCTCGCCGAACATCACGCCGGGAGAGAAGCTCGCGAAGCGCCGGTCCGGCGCGCCGTCGAGGCCCCGCGCGACGATGCTGACCGATCCCTGCGCCAGCGCGTAGACGCGGTTGCCCGGCTCGCCTTCGCGGAACAGCACCTCGCCGGACGCGAGCGCGATCCGGTCGACGCGCGCGCGCACCGACGCGACCTCGTCCGCCGTCAGGTTGGCGAACAGCGGCAGCGCGGTGCAGGGAAGCTCGACGCCGCGGGGCGGGCCGTCCGCGCCTTCGAGCAGGTGCCGCTCGGCGAACTCGAGCGCCTGGTCGGCGTCGTCGAACCAGCGCGACTCGGTTGCGGCGAGAAAGGCGCCGAAGGCGTGCAGCGCGCGGGCGTGCCGGTCGCCGCGGACGATGCCGGCAAGCAGCAGCCGCGCCCCCTGCGCGTGCAGCTCCTGCGACAGTCGATCGAGCGCCATCGCGCCCGACGCATCGATCATCGTCACCCGCTTGAAGTCGAGGATCACGAACTTCGCGCCGGGGCCGAGCGGCTCGACCTCGCGGGCGAGCCGCTCGGCGGTGCCGAAGAAGACCGCGCCCTCGAGCTGGACCAGCACGATTTCCCGGCCGCGTGCGCGCAGCGCCTGCGCCTGCGGCGGCGGATAGATTCGTCGCGACGCGCGCGTCTCGCCGGTGGCGACCGAGCGCACCAGCGAGCGGTTCAGCGCGACGATGAACAGCGCCATCGACAGCAGGATGCCGACGGCGATCGCGACCACGAAGCCGAAGAACACCGTGACCAGGCCGACGACGACGACGACGAGCAGGTTCCACAGCGTCTCGTGGTCGCCGTGTCCGGCGCGGAACTGCCGCCACACCACGCGGCTCCAGCGGTCGAACAGGCCCAGCCCTATGAACAGCATCAGGCCCGCGGTCGCCGCGACGGGAATCCGCGCCAGCACCGGCCCGCCGAGCATCAGCAGCGCGAGCAGCGCGGCGACCGCGACGACACCCGACAGCGTGCCGCGGCCGCCGCTGCGGAAATTGGCGAGGCTCGTCGCGGTGGAGAAGGCGACCGGGACGCCGCCGAACAGCGCGGAGGCGAGGTTCCCCAGGCCCTGGCCGATCAGGAAACGGTTCGGCGCGTGCCGCGTGCCGCAGAGGTTGTCGGTCGCCGCCGCCGCCAGCAGCACGTCCATCGAACCGATCAGCGCGATCACGAAGCCGGTGGCGACGAGTTGCGAGAGGTGGGCACGCAGCAATGACGCGAATCCGTCGTCCAGCAGCGGCGCCAGCGCATCCGGGTGCGGGATGCCGCCCGCGGCGGAGCCCAGCAGCCGGCCCAGCGGCACGTCCGGCAGCAGGTGCCGTGCGGCGGCGTACGCCAGCGCGCCGAACACGAGGCCGGCCAGCGCCGCCGGCGCGCGCGGCCCGCCGCGCGACACCAGCCACGCGACACCCCAGGTCGCGAGGCCCAGCGCGATGCTGCCGGGAATCGCGAGGGCGAGCACGTCGCCGGTCATCGCGAATGGTCCATCGAGCCCGAGCAACGGCGGGATCTGGCTGACGGCGATCATCACGGCGATGCCGTCCATGAAGCCGGCCAGCACGGGCAACGGCACGTACCGGACCAGCGTGCCCAGCTTCAGCAGCCCCAGTGCGACCTGCAGCGCGCCGGCGAGCGCGACGCTGAGCGACGTCAGTGCGACGATGCGGGCGATGTCGACGCCACCGGCGCCGACGAGGTTCGGGTCGGCCGCCAGCTTCGCGACGAGGCCGGCGAAGATCAGGCAGGTCGAGGTGCGCGGGATGCTGCCCGGGATCGGCGCGCCGCCGACGAGGGCGGCGACGAGGCCGCCGAAGATCGCCGATGCGAACGCGGCCTGCAGCCCGACGGTGGCGCCCGCCGGTCCCAGCGGTGCGAACGACAGCAGCCCGAGGGGGAGGAGCACGCCGAGCGCGACGACGGCGTTGTTGAGGCCGCCGCGCAGTTCGCCGGCGACGCTTGCTCCGGACCGGCCGGCGGCGCCGGATGCCGCGACCGACGTCATGCCGCCGGCATCCTTCGCGCTTCGCGGACGGTGAGCGTCGCCAGAGCGCCCAGCGCCGCCGCACCCGCCAGCAGCAGCATGCCGCGGTCCCAGGCGGCGGGCACGTCGCCCGCGGCGCGGCCGCGATCGAGCACCCAGCCCACCAGCGGCTGCAGCACGCCGGTGCCGAGGAAGATGCCGACGTTGACCACCGACGTCGCGATGCCCGAGTGCTCGGGGCGGTTGACTTCCTTCGCCACCGTCCACGACAGCGTGAAGCCCGGTATCAGCAGCCCCATGACGAAGAACCAGCCCATCGTCGCCGCGAGTGGCCACTCGACGTGCAGCAGCCACGGCAGCCACGACAGCGCGTAGAGGAACGCGTACGCGCGCATCACGCCGCGCCGGCTGCCCAGCCGGTCGGACACGACGCCGACGACCAGCGAGCCGAACGCGACGCCGAGCAGCAGCAGGCTGCCGTGCTGCGCCGCGGTCACGCGTTCCATGCCGCGCGTCTCGACCAGCCACGGCACCGCCCACAGTCCCGCGAACGCGAGGTAGCTGCCGCCGATGCCGACGTTGACGAAGAAGCCGGGCCAGGTCGCGGGGTTCGCGAGCACGCGCGCCAGCGCCGCGGTCCACGCCACCCTGGCCGTGCCCGCCGCGGCCGGCGCGGTCACCGGCGCGAAGCCGCGGTCCTCGGGCCGGTCGCGCACGACCAGCCACGTGGCGACGCCGAGCGCGGCGGACAGCAGCGCCAGCGCGACGAACACCGCGCGCCACGACGTCTGCGTCACCAGCCATGCGAGCGGCGCGCCGGCGATCACCGCGCCCAGGTTGCCGGCGAACATGGTCACGCCGTTGAGGGTGGCGAAGCGGTTGGCGGGAAACCACACCGCCGAGATCTTGAGGATCGCGATGAACGCGACGGCGACGCCGACGCCGACGAGCGTGCGGCCCGCGGCGGCGAGCTCCCATGCCGGCGCCAGCGCGAACAGCAGCGAACCGGCCGCGGCGATGAGCGAGCCGCCGGCCAGGATGCGGCGCGGCCCCAGCGTGTCGGCGAGCACGCCGACGGGGATCTGCAGCAGCGTGTAGACGTAGAAGTAGGTTGCCGCCAGGGTGCCGAGCACCGCGGCGTTGATCGAGAATGCGCGCGTCAGCTCGCCGGCGATCGCCGCGGGTGCCGTGCGGTGGAAGAACGACAGCACGAAGCTCGCCAGGACGATCCCGAACACGGCGCGGCGGGCGGCGACGAACGCGCCGTCGTGCGGGCGCAGCGGGATGGTGGCCATCCGGCATTGTAGCGGCGCGCACCAAATCCGGGCGCGCCATCCGCCCGGGCAGCCGGACCCCGGTTTCGATAAGATGGGGCCCCCTCCCGGAGAAAACTGCCATGGACCTCGGACTTGCCGGCCGCGTCGTCGCGGTCACCGGCGCCAGCAAGGGCATCGGGCTCGCCTGCGCCGCCGCCTTCCTCGCCGAGGGCGCCCGCGTGGCGCTGGTCTCGCGCAGCCGCGCCAACCTCGACGCCGCGCTCGCGAGCCTGCCGGCGTCCGCGCGCCCGCCGCTGGTCGTGGTCGCGGACCTCGTCGACGCGGCGTCGGCGCTGGCGGCGATCGACAGCATCGAAGCACGCCTGGGCCCGATCGACGTGCTGGTCAACTCGGCGGGTGCCGCCAAGCGCTACGCGCCTGCCGATCTCGACGCCGCCGCGTGGCACGCGGCGATGGACGCCAAGTTCTTCAGCTACATCCATCCCACCGACATCGTGATCAGGCGGATGGCTGCGCGCGGCCGCGGAGCGATCGTCAACATCATCGGCGCCGGCGGCAAGGTCGCCAACCCCGTCCACCTGCCCGGCGGCGCCGCCAACGCCGCGCTGATGCTGGCGACGACCGGGCTCGCTGCCGCATTCGGTCCGAAGGGCGTGCGCGTCAACGGCATCAACCCGGGCGGCACGCTCACCGGCCGCGTGCAGGAGGGGCTCGCGGTCGAGGCGAAGATGACGGGCCTGACTCCCGAGGAGCTGCTGGCGCGCGCGCAGGCGAAGCTGCCGCTCGGCCGGCTGGGCACGCCGGAGGAAGTCGCGCGCGTTGCGCTGTTCCTCGCGTCGGACCAGGCGAGCTACGTCACCGGCGCGATCGTGCCGATGGACGGCGGGGCGAATCCTGTGGTGTAGCGGGCGACGGCGCAACCGCGATACCGCGCCCATTCGACAACGACCGGCCCCGCCACGGCGGCGCCGGCAGGGAGGACACTTCATGCTCACCGACATCGACATTGCGCAGCAGGCGAAGCTGCTGCCGATCGCCGCGATCGCAGCGCGGCTCGGCATTCCCGACGGCGCGATCGAGCCCTACGGCCGCACCAAGGCCAAGCTCTCGCTCGACTGGCTTGCCGGCCTCGCCGGGCGCCCCGACGGACGGCTGGTGCTGGTGTCGGCGATCAGCCCGACGCCGGCGGGCGAGGGCAAGACGACGACCGTCGTGGGTCTCGGCGACGCGCTCAACCGCATCGGGAAGAAGGCGGTGATCTGCCTGCGCGAGCCTTCGCTCGGCCCGGTGTTCGGGATGAAGGGCGGGGCGGCGGGCGGCGGCTACGCGCAGGTGGTGCCGATGGAGGACATCAACCTCCACTTCACCGGCGACTTCAACGCCATCGGCGTCGCCAACAACCTGCTCGCGGCGCTGATCGACAACCACATCCACCACGGCAACGCGCTCGGCCTCGACGTGCGGCGCATCACCTGGAAGCGCGTCGTCGACATGAACGACCGCGCGCTGCGCGAGATCACCGTCGCGCTGGGCGGGCCCGCCAACGGCTATCCGCGCGAGGACGGCTTCGACATCGTCGTCGCGTCCGAGGTGATGGCGATCTTCTGCCTCGCCGACTCGCTGGCGGATCTCAAGTCGCGCCTCGCCGACATCGTCGTCGGCTACACCCGCGACCGCAAGCCGGTGCGCGCGCGCGACCTCGCCGCCCACGGCGCGATGGCGGCGCTGCTGCGCGACGCGATCAAGCCGAACCTGGTGCAGACGCTGGAGAACAACCCGGCGCTGATCCACGGCGGGCCGTTCGGCAACATCGCGCACGGCTGCAACTCGGTGATCGCGACCAAGGCCGGCCTGAAGCTCGGCGACTACGTCGTAACCGAGGCGGGCTTCGGCGCGGACCTCGGCGCCGAGAAGTTCATCGACATCAAGTGCCGCAAGTCGGGGCTGCGGCCGGACGTCGTGGTGCTGGTCGCGACGGTGCGCGCGCTCAAGTTCCACGGCGGCGTGGCGGTGGCGGACCTCGCCCGCGAGAACCTGCCGGCGCTGGAGAAGGGCGTGGCCAACCTCGAACGCCACCTCAACAACGTGCGCGTCCACTACGGCCTGCCCTGCGTCGTCGCGATCAACCATTTCGCCACCGACACCGACGCCGAGATCGCGCTGCTGCGGCGCAAGATCGCGCACCACGACGCGCCGGTCGTCGTCGCGCGGCACTGGGCCGACGGCGGCGCCGGCGCCGAGGACCTCGCGCGCGCCGTGGTCGACACCATCGACCGCGTCCCCGGCGACTTCCGCTTCGTCTACGACGACGCCGACACGCTGTGGGACAAGGTGAGCAAGATCGCGACGACGATCTACGGCGCGTCGGAGGTGACCGCCGACAGCAAGGTCCGCGCGCGGATCCGCGAGCTGCAGGCCGAGGGCTACGGGCACTATCCCGTGTGCATCGCCAAGACGCAGTACTCGTTTTCCACCGACCCGCTGCTGCACGGCGCGCCGAGCGGGCACGTGCTCAACATCCGCGAGGTGCGGCTCGCCGCCGGCGCGCAGTTCGTCGTCATGGTCTGCGGCGACGTCATGACCATGCCGGGCCTGCCCAGGGTGCCGTCGGCCGCGCAGATCGACGTCACCGACGACGGCCGCATCGTCGGCCTGTTCTAGCGCGGGTGGCGCCGGGCGCCGGCGCGTTTGCTACCATCGTCCCGATGAAATACACCGACCTGCGCGACTTCCTGGCGCAACTCGAGGCCGTCGGCGAGCTGAAGCGAGTCGCCGCCGAAGTCGATCCGCGGCTGGAGATGACGGAGCTCTGCGACCGCGTGCTGAAGGCCGGCGGCCCGGCGCTGCTGTTCGAGCGGCCGAAGGGCGACTTCCGCTCGCCCGCCGGCGGCACGATTCCGGTGCTGGGCAACCTCTTCGGCACACCGCAGCGCGTGGCCCGCGCGATGGGCGCCGACCCCGCGAACTGGGCCGAGAGCCTGCGCGAGGTCGGCCGGCTGCTCGCGTTCCTGAAGGAGCCGGAGCCGCCGAAGGGGCTGGTCGACGCGTGGAAGAACACGCGACCGGTGTTCATGAAAGTGCTGGACATGGCGCCGAAGCTGCGGTCGTCGGCGCCGTGCCAGGAAGTGCGCTGGGAGGGCGCCGACGTCGACCTCGGCCGACTGCCGGTGCAGACCTGCTGGCCGGGCGACGCCGGACCGCTGATCACCTGGGGCCTGACGGTGACGCGCGGCCCGCTCAAGAAGCGGCAGAACCTCGGCATCTACCGGCAGCAGGTGATCGGGCGCAACAAGGTCATCATGCGCTGGCTCGCCCACCGCGGCGGCGCGCTCGATTTCCGCGACCACGCGCGCGCGCATCCGGGCACGCCGTTCCCGGTCGCCGTCGCGCTGGGCGCCGATCCCGCGACCATCCTCGGCGCCGTCACGCCGGTGCCCGACTCGCTGTCCGAATACCAGTTCGCCGGCCTGCTGCGCGGCGCGCGCACCGAGATCGTCGACTGCATCACGCACGACCTGCAGGTGCCGGCCTCCGCCGAGATCGTGCTCGAGGGCTTCCTGCAGCCCGACACCGGCGACCCCACCGGCTACGAGACCGCGGCCGAGGGCCCGTTCGGCGACCACACCGGCTACTACAACGAGGTCGAGCGCTTCCCGGTGCTGACCATCGAGCGCATCACGCTGCGCCGCGACCCGATCTACCACTCGACCTACACCGGCAAGCCGCCCGACGAGCCGGCGATCCTCGGTGTCGCGCTGAACGAGGTGTTCGTGCCGCTGCTGCAGAAGCAGTTCCCGGAAATCGCCGACTTCTACCTGCCGCCCGAGGGCTGCAGCTACCGGCTGGCGGTGGTGTCGCTGAAGAAGCAGTATCCGGGGCACGCCAAGCGCGTGATGTTCGGCGTGTGGAGCTTCCTGCGCCAGTTCATGTACACCAAGTTCATTATCGTCACCGACGACGACGTCGACATCCGCAACTGGAAGGACGTGGTCTGGGCGCTCACCACGCGCGTCGACCCGGCACGCGACGTCACCACCGTCGAGCAGACGCCGATCGACTACCTCGACTTCGCGTCGCCGGTGGCGGGGCTCGGCAGCAAGATGGGCATCGACGCGACCAACAAGTGGCCCGGCGAGACGCAGCGCGAGTGGGGCCGGCCGATCGCGATGGACGCGGCGGTGAAATCGCGCGTCGACGCGTTGTGGCGGGAGCTGGGGTTGTAGCGGCGCGCGTACCGCGGGTCAGCCGCGCCAGCCGCGCGCGATCCGCAGCACTGCCAGGCCGATCGACGCGAACCGCAGCCAGCGCCCGGCGCGGGTGGCGCCGAGCAGCGGCACGGCGAAGCGGACCAGCTTCGACGCGATGCCGCGGCCGCGCGCGGCGGCCTCCGGCGACGGCGGCGGGGAGATCGCGAGCTTGAGGTCGTGGACGGCGAGCGTCAGCTGCGCGCGGTCCAGCGACGCGCGCGCGACCAGCAGCGCGCGGCGTTCGGCGAGATCGCGGGGACGGTCGCTCATCGCGTCACTCCTCGCCGTCGCGCAGGCGCGCCGCCCGCGCCTCCAGCCATGCGCGATCGCGCTCGAGCTCGGCCAGCGTCGCCGCGAAAGCGCGCGGCGCGGAGCGGCGGCGCTGGCCCAGGCGCAGCATCGCGATCGCGCCGACCGCGGCCCAGAACAGCATGACGCCCGCGATGGCCGCGAGCCGGTAGGTGTCCCAGAACCAGACTGCGACCAGCGCCGACGCGAACAGGGCGGCGAATCCGAAGGCCACGGCCGCGACGACCAGCAGCACCAGCCGGGCGACAGCACGCTCGCGCTCCTCGGCGAACTCCACCGACGCCAGCGCGGCGCGGGTGTGGACGAGCGACACCAGCGTCGCCGACAGGCGCGTCAGTGCGCCAGAGATGCCCCCGGCGCGGGATGGAGTCTGGTTCACGGCGTCCGATCGCCCCCGGCCCGGCGCCGCCACCATGGCGACGACGCGGCCGGCATGCGCTTATCGTGGTTTCAGCGGCGGTTCATCATCAGGCCGACGACGAAGCCGACGGCCGCCGCCGCGCCGATCGCCTGCCACGGGTGGTCGTGGACGTAGTCGTCGGTGACGCGCGCGGCTTCCTTCGCGCGGTCGACGGCCTGCCCTTCGAGTTCCTGCAGGCGCAGCTTGGCGCTGAGCAGCTTGGACTCGACCTGCGACCTGATGTCGCGGGCCTTGTCTCCGGTTTCGGTGGCGGCCTTGTTCAGCAGCGTTTCGGCTTCGCCGACGATGGCGGAAAACTCGTCGACGATCTTGTCGCGGGTGCGGTCGGTGGATGCGGTCATGAAGAACTCCTGGAGGTGAAGAAGACCGACGGCGTGCCCAACTGCCGGCACGGTACTCAATTTATCACGGAGCGGGGCTTCGCGCCCCGTTCCGCTAAATCACTGTGACACCTTGTAGAACGCGCAGTTCGCCTCGATCCGCGGCCGCTCGGCCGGGGGGAACCGGTTCTCCGCAAGCAGCCGCTGCGCCGCGGCGCGGCCCTCGGCGCGGGCTCCCGCGTACCACCCGGCGATCGCGAGCTCGTCGAGCGCGCGCCAGGCATAGGTGGCTTCGTCGACGAACAGCCGGTCGGGCGGGCGCGGCATGCCCGCCGCCTGCCTGGCATAGACAAGGGCCAGCGCATGCTGCTGCCGCGCGCGATGGAACCGCGCGAGTTCGACCAGCGGCTCGGCGCGGGTAGGGCGCGCCTGGAAAGCGGCGAGGTACGCGTGCTGAACCGCCGCCGCCGATTCCCCCAGGCGCTCGTCGAGCAGCGCGGCCTGGAACCCGGAGTACCACGCCTCCTCGTCCCACCCCCCCATCCCGGCCCGTCGGCGAAACGCGTCGCGGGCGCGCCGGGTCTCGCCCGCGTCGCGCAGGCTCTGCGCGTAATAGAACGCATAGCGCGTATTGCCGGGTTCGCGCACCAGCGCCGCTTCGAGGATCGCCGCGTCCTTGCGATAGGTTTCCGGATCGCGGCTGCGCGCGCCTTCGTGCAGCTGCTCGATCCACGGACCCTCGAGGGGGGCGAAGCTGTGCGGCGTCGCGGCGGTGACGTACTCGTGCAGGACTCCCTCGTAGCGCCATTCGATGCGGTCGGCCAGCAGCAGCGGAAGCACGTATTCGACGCCCGCATAGCGGTGGGTGAGCCAATACCCGTCAGCCTGCAGGTCGCAGAAAGCGTACCCGGCGGGCGTGTGCAGCACGTTGTCGGCGTCCATGACCAGCACATAGGGCGCAAATCCGCGCGCCAGCGCCAGCGCCTCGCTGCGATTGCTGCCGAAGTCGCGCCAGGCCCGCTCATGCAGTTCCCCGGGCAGGTCGCGCAGGTGGTCGCGCACGATGTCCTGGGTGCCATCCGTCGAGCCGGTGTCAACGATCACCCAGTGCGCAATGTGGGCGCGGACTGAATCGAGGCAGCGACGAATGACGTGCGCCTCATTCTTCACGATCATGTTCAGGCAGATCGGCGTCGGATCGGGACGAGGCATAGGGTTGGCTTCGAACGGAGCGGGTGGTGCCGGGTCACGGGCGGCGTGCCCGCACATTTTAGGGCTTCCCGCCCTGTCCGCGGGGTCGCGCGCAACGCCGAACGCTGTGGCGCGGCACGGCAATTGCTAGAATCGGCCTGATTGAGCTGGCTTCGGCACACCGACGAATGGTAGCTCGTGAACGGCCGTGCGACGGGTGCCCTTGGGCGCCGGTCGATTCGACGGGCCTGACGCGGGGCGTCATTCGCCGATCCGAGGACAGGCGCAGGGGAGGAGGCCGGGCGGACGAGTTGTCGCAATGGGCATCGCTTCCCGCGCCGGCACCGGCACTCAGGCATTCGCTGCAACCATGCCGCGTTTCCGCGCGGCGAAACACCAATCGAGCGCAAAGGGATCCAATTCATGACACCACAGTTTCGTCTTCGGCCGCTGGCGGCCGCGCTGGTATTGGTCACGACGTCCACGCTTGTGGTCGCGGCCGACCTCGACCTTCGAATCGCCCCCGCGAGCAACTTCGTCGTGCGGGACGGTACCAGCGGGCTCGCGCGGTTCCTGGTTAGCGGGCCGAACGGAACGGTGACGATTCCCGGTCTTTCGTCGGCCGCGGCGCAGGCGAACCTATTGTGCTTTTCGGCGGGCGGGGTGCTCGGGCCGTGCGCGTCGACCCCGCTGGGTCCGACGGGTCCGACCGGGCCTACCGGGCCGACAGGGCCCGCCGGGGCGACCGGCGTCGCGGGCGCGACCGGGTTGGCGGGGGCGACCGGACCCCAAGGACCGCAGGGCCCGACCGGCGACGCCGGTCCGCAGGGTGTGGCGGGGGCGGCCGGGGCGCCGGGCGCGCAAGGTCCGACCGGGGCGGCGGGTGCGGACGGCAGGACGGTATTGAGCGGGATTGTGGCGCCGGTGCCGGGCACCGGCGTGGATGGAGACTTCTATATCGACACGGTGGCCAGCCTGATCTACGGGCCGAAGGCGGCCGGGGCGTGGCCGGCGGGGGTGTCGCTGGTGGGTCCGGCCGGAGCGACCGGGGTGAGCCGGGGCGACCGGTTCCGCCGGCGCGACGCACGGGGCCACCGGTGCGGACGGCGCGACGGGTGCGACCGGTCCGCAAGGGATCGCCGGAGCCACCGGGGCGACCGGTCCGATTGGCGCCACCGGGGCGACCGGTCCGATCGGCGCCACCGGGGCGACCGGTCCGATCGGCGCCGCCGGGGCCGACCGGTCCGATCGGCCTGACCGGTGACACCGGTCCGCAGGGTGTGCCAGGGGCGACCGGGGCAGCGGGTCCGCAGGGTCCCACCGGGGCGGCGGGTGCGGACGGGCGGACGGTACTGAGCGGGACGGTGGCGCCGGTGCCGGGCACCGGCGTGGATGGTGACTTCTACATCGACACGGTGACCAGCCTGATCTATGGGCCGAAGGCGGCCGGGGCGTGGCCGGCGGGCGTGTCGCTGGTGGGTCCGGTCGGCGCGACCGGCGCGACCGGTGCCGCGGGCGCCACCGGGCCGACGGGTGCGGCCGGCGCGACGGGAGCGGCCGGGGCCACCGGTGCCGACGGTGCGGTGGGTGCGACCGGTCCGCAGGGGATCGCAGGAGCCACCGGCGCGACCGGTCCGGTTGGTCCGATCGGCGCCACCGGTGCCACTGGTGCGCAGGGTATCCAGGGTATTCAAGGTATCCAGGGTCCGACCGGTCCGCAGGGCCCGACCGGCGACACCGGTCCGCAGGGTGTGCCAGGGGCGACCGGGGCGGCCGGTCCGCAGGGCCTCGCGGGCGCCACTGGCGCAACGGGTGCTACCGGCGCTGGGTACGCCGCAACATCGCCGACCACCCTTTCCTTTGGATTCGGCTCGCGAACCTTTGCGATCCAGTCGGGTCTCGCCTACACGGTGGGGGCGCGTGCGCGAGCCAGCTTGAACGGGACTCCCACCAATTACATGGAGGGCCTTGTCACCGCCTACAGCGGGACGGCGTTGACAATCGACGTCGACACCCTCAACGGCTCCGGGCTGTCAAACGACGATTGGAACATCAATATCGCGGGCAATCCGGGCGCTGCCGGTGCAACCGGTGCAGTGGGCACAACAGGGGCGACGGGCGCAACAGGGGCGACGGGCGCGACTGGGGCCACTGGTCCGGCCGGCCCGCAGGGTGCTATCGGTCCACAGGGGCCGACGGGCGCAACCGGTTCCGCAGGTGCAACCGGCGCCACCGGGGTGGCCGGGACGACCGGACAGGACGCGTTGTCGGCAGCCGGCACGAACTACCTGTCGATCGCAGCGAACCCGGCGACGAACAGCTACGCGCAGCTGCCCGGCTTGTCCCTCTCGTTCACCGTACCCGCTTCGGGTGCGGCGCTCGTGCAGTTCACCGTGGGCGGATACGTGAACAGCAACTCCGGAAGCGCGGGATCCGGCGCCGAGGTCGGGCTCTTCTCCGATGCGGCCTGCACGACCAACGTCGGCGGGACGGTGCTCCTCAATGCCGTCAACGACACCGGCCAGACGTACATGACGGCGATGGCTTCGGTCACGCAGGTCACGGGTGCGGCCGGCAGCTATACGTACTACCTGTGTGCCCGTCGGAGCTACGCGCCGGGCAGCACGACGAACTACTTCGCGGGAACGGGGGCCGGAATGATCGTCAGCTCCAACGGGACCGCGACGACGGGCGGCGCACCGTGGCACGTCCCCGGCGTACAAGGTCGGATGTCGGTCCAGATCCTGAAGAAGTAGCGGGCGGGGCTCGGGCGCCGTCGCCCGATCCCGTCCGCGGCCTCCCGCCGGCGGCGCGGGCGCGGGGCAGGGGTGAACCCCCTTGCCCCGCTTCGTTGCCGACCACCGTCCCGTTCGTCGCGAAATGCGCCCGCGCCGTCGCGGCCGGGCGCCGTTCGCGCCATCAGGTATTGACGGCGGCGGCCGCCGGCCGCAGATTCCGTCTCGCCGCAGTCTCGCGGTGTCCTGCTCCAGGAGATCTTCGCGATGGCCGAGTATCCGTCCCCGCAATCCGCGCCCGTCGGCAATGAACCGCCGGTGACCGCCGCGCTGCTGGTCTACCTGCTGTTCGCGCTGGCCGCGATCGCCCAGCTCGCGTCGTCCGGGGTCGCCGCGCCGTTGCCGCTGCTCGGCATCGTCGGGATCGTCGCGGTCATCATCGCGTACGTGAAACGCGACGACGCGGCGGGCACGTGGGTCGCCTCGCACCTGCGCTGGCTGATCCGCACCTTCTGGTGGTCGATCCTGTGGAGCGCGATCGGCTTCGTGATGTTCATCACGCTGCTGGGCATTCCCTTCGCCCTGGCGATCTGGGCGATCACGTCGATCTGGGTGCTCTACCGGGTGATCCGCGGCTACCTGCTGTTCAAGGACAGCCGGCCGATCCCCGGCATGTAGTCAGCGACGCGGCGGCCGCCGCACGGTCACTGCGCGAACGCTCGCGACCACGCCGCCGCGTCGCGGTAGACCCACTGGACCAGCGCGTCCAGCGCGGGCTGCCCGCGCAGCGCGTTGGCGTGGTTGATGATGGCGACGACGATCCAGCGGCGGTTCTCGGCGTCGATGACGTAGCCGGCGAGTGCACGCACGCCTTCGAGCGAGCCGGTCTTCAGCAGCGCCTGGCCGGCGACCGGGCGGTCGGTGAAGCGCCGCGCCAGCGTGCCGTCGACCGCGGCGACGGCCAGCGAGCTCGCGAACTCCTCGCGCACCGGGCTCGCGTCGGCGGCGGCGAGCAGCTGCGCCAGGCCGGCGGCGGTGCTGCGCTCGTTGCGCGAGAGCCCCGAACCGTTCTCGACGACGAAGCCGCGGCGGTCGATCTTGCGCCGGTCGAGCCAGCGTCGCATCGCGTCGGCGGCACCTGCGGGCGTCGCGGGCGGCGGCGCCGCGGTCGTCGCGAGGGTCAGGAACACCTGCCGCGCCATCACGTTGTTCGACAGCTTGTTGATGTCGCGGACGATGTCGTAGAGCGGCGCCGATGCCATCGTCGCGAACGGCGCCGCGCCTGCGGGCGGGCGGCCGTCGCGCACACCGCCGGTGAAGCGCCCGCCGGCCTCGCCGAAATAGGTGGCGAACATGCCGCGCACGTAATGCGGATGATCGAGCAGCGCGACGTGCCAGTCGCGCTCGCCGCAGGACGCGGGGAACCGGCCGCCGAAGGTGGCGCTCGCGGCGCTGCCGCGGTCGGTGAACGCGGCGCCGATGCTCGCGCGCCAGTCGTTGCACGGACCCGCGGCGGTAGGCGGCGGCGGACTTACCGCCACCTCGCCGAGCGGCGGCTCGGTGCGCAGGACGGTCGCGTCGCCCGCGCCGTTGGGTGCGAAGGCGAAACGCACGGCCTTGAAGTTGACCAGCATCGCGTCGGGCCCGACGTTGTACGGGCGCAGCGACTCCCCGTCGAACGCCATGGGGTCGTGCGGCGGCAGCGCGAACTGGGTGCGGTCGAGCACGAGGTCGCCGTCGACGGTGGCGAGGCCGCGGGTGCGCAGCGTCGCCATGAACTCCTGCCACTGCTCGATGGTGATCTTCGGGTCGCCGCGGCCCTTGAGCACCAGGTCTCCCTGCAGCGTGCCGCCGACCAGCGGCCCGCCGAGGTACGCATCCGTGGTCCAGCGGTAGTCGCGCCCCAGCAGCTCGAGCGCCGCCAGCGTCGTGTACAGCTTCATCACCGACGCGGGGTTCATCGGGCGCGCGGCGTCGTGCGTCACCAGCGGGCGCGGCGCCCCGATCTCCTGCACGACGACGGCGATGGTGTTGAGCGGAACACGCGCGTCCAGGAACGCCCGTCCGACCGGACGCGGCAGCGCGCCGCGGCCGCTGATGGCGCTGCCGGGCTGCGCGGCGGGCAGAGGCGCGGAATGCAGGGCCAGCGCCGCGGCGGCGAGCGCGACGACGACGGCGGAGCAGGCGGCGGCAAGCGCCGGCCGCGGTACCTGCTCGCGCCGCGCGGATCGCGCCTGGAGCGCGCCGATGCGCTCAGGCGGCATCGACGATGGCCTTCGTGCCTTCGACAAGGAACGCGAACTCGTCGTCGGCGAGGATGTAGGGTGGCATGAAGTAGATGGTGCGGCCGATCGGCCGCAGCAGCAGGCCGCGCTCGAGGGCCTGGCCGAAGCACCAGCGCGCGAAATCGGGACGGTCGCTTTCGACCTCGAACGCGACGATCATACCGGGTTGCCGGAAGTGGCGAACCCGCGGGTGCGCGGCGAGCGGCGCCGCCAGCGCCGACCAGCGTGCGGCGCGCTCGCGGTTGCGCGCGATCACGTCGCCGTCGCGGAAGAGGTCGAGCGTGGCCAGCGCCGCGCGGCACGCGAGCGGATTGCCGGTGTAGCTGTGCGAGTGCAGGAACCCGCGCGCGAGGTCGTCGTCGTAGAACGCGCCATAGACGGCATCGGTCGTCAGCACGCAGGACAGCGGCAGGTAGCCGCCGGTGAGCCCCTTCGACAGGCACAGGAAGTCCGGTGCCGGCGCCTGCGCCTGCTCCCACGCGAACATCGTCCCGGTGCGACCGAAGCCGGTCATGATCTCGTCGGCGATCAGCAGCACGTCGTGCCGCGTGCACAGTTCGCGGGCGCGGGCGAGGTAGTGCGCGTCGTGCTCGACCATGCCGGCCGCACCCTGCACGCGCGGCTCGAGGATCAGCGCGGCGGTGGTGCGAGCGTGGGCGTCGAGATGCGCCGCCAGTGCCAGCGCCGCGCGCTCGGCGACGTCGCGCGCGGACTCTCCGGGGCCGGCGGTGCGCGTGTCGGGACAGGGGACGACGGCGTTCCGGCGCAGCAGCGGCGCGTAGACGTCGCGGAACAGCGGCACGTCGGTGACCGCCAGCGCGCCCAGCGTCTCGCCGTGGTAGCTGCCCGCCAGGCTGACGAAGCCGGTCTTCTCGGGCCGCCCGCGGTTGCGCCACGCGTGGAACGCCATCTTCAGCGCGATCTCGACCGCCGACGCGCCGTCGCTGCCGTAGAACGCGTGCCCCAGGCCCGCGGGCGCCAGCGCCGCGAGCCGCTCCGAAAGCTCGACCACGGGTCGGTGGGTGAAGCCGGCGAGCATCGCGTGCTCGAGCTCGTCGAGCTGCGCCTTCAGCGCCGCGTTGATCGCGGGATGCGCGTGGCCGAACAGGTTGGTCCACCACGAGCTGACCGCGTCGAGGTAGCGCCGCCCTTCGAAGTCGACCAGCCAGGCGCCTTCGCCGCGGGCGATCGGGACCAGCGGCAGCGTCTCGTGCGCCTTCATCTGGGTGCACGGGTGCCAGACGGCGGCGCGGCTGCGCGCGAGCCAGTTGGCGTTGGAGGTGGGGTTCGTCACGACAGGGGGAGCGCGGCGCGGGGCGGCGGCAAGGGGGCCGCAGGAACGGACGAGACGATTATAGCGGCGACGCCGGAGTGGTCCCCGGTGTGCCGGCCGCCGCCGGGCTGCCGGCGCGGGATGGCGCAGGCGGCCGGCGCAGGCGGTTGGTGCAGGTTGCTCCGCGGGCGGTTCTTGACGCGCGGTCGCGCGCCGACTAGCGTGCGCCGATGGACGAGGCCGCGGCGACCCGCTACACCGGCACCGCGATCGGGCTGCACTGGCTCGGTGCCGCACTGGTGCTGTCGGGGTTCTGCGTCGGACTGTGGATGACCGACCTGCCGTTCGGTCCGCTCAAGTTCCGCGTCTACGCGTACCACAAGTGGATCGGCGTCACTGTGTTCCTGGTGGCGCTGGCGCGGCTTGCCTGGCGGGCCCGGCACCGGCCGCCGCCGCCGGTGGCGATGCCGCGCTGGCAGCGCCGGGCGGCCGCGGCGACGCATGGCCTGCTGTACGCGCTGATGCTGGCGGTGCCGGTGTCCGGCTGGCTGTACAGCTCGGCCTCCGGCGTGCAGACGGTGTGGCTGGGCGTGCTCCCGCTGCCCGACCTCGTCGCCAAGGACAAGGAACTCGCCGTCGCGCTGAAGGTCGTACATCTCGCGCTCAACGCTTCGCTGGCCGCGCTGGTGCTGCTGCACGTCGCGGCGGCGCTGAAGCACGACTTCGTCGACCGCGACGGCCTGCTCGCCCGGATCTTCCCGGGGCGGCGCAGGCCCGCCACCGGAAAGGCTGCCCGCATGCGCCTCATCGCACCGTTCGTTCCGCCGCTCGCGGCAATGCTGCTGGCGGTTTCGCCGGAGTCGTCGGCGCAGGGTGTCGCCGTCGAGCGCAGCGACATCCGCTTCGTCTCGAAGCAGCTCGGCGCGAACGTCGAGGGCGTCTTCCGCAAGTGGAAGGCGAACGTCGACTTCCGGCCGCAGGACCCGGCCCGCTCTCGCGCGGAAATCGAGATCGACCTGGCCAGCATCGATCTCGCCAGCGAGGAATCCGAGGCCGAGGTCCGCCGGCCGAGCTGGTTCGACACCCGCCAGTTCCCGACGGCGAAGTTCGTGTCGACGGTGGTGCGCGGGCTGCCGGGCGACCGCTACGAAGTGGCCGGCCGGCTGTCGCTGAAGGGCGTGACGCGCGACGTGATGATGCCGGTGCAGCTCAAGCGCGACGCCAGCGGCATGAGCGTCGCCGAGGGCCAGCTGACGCTGCAGCGGCTCGATTTCCGGATCGGCGACGGCCCGTGGGCCGACACCGACACCGTCGCCAACGACGTCGTGGTGCGGGTGCGGATGGTGCTCCCGCCGGTGAAGTGAGACCTTCGCCGCGCCCTCGGCGAGCTGTCCGCCGGATCCGGCTAACCGTCGCCCGGCGGCTCGCGGGCGTCGGCCGGGCCGCGGCGCTCGTCGTCGCGGCGACGCTCGCCGCGGCCTCCGCCGCGCACGCGGCGCCGGAGTCGTTCACGCTCGATCCCGCGCACACGGTGCCGGTGTTCGCGGTGTCGCACCTCGGCCTGTCGGTGCAGCGCGGGATGTTCACGCGCACGTCGGGCACCGTGGTGATCGACCGCGCCGAAAGGAGCGGGCGGGTCGAGGTTGCGGTCGACGCGGCGTCGCTGGAAACCGCCGACCGCCTGCGCGACCGCATCCTGCGCGGCGACAGCTGGTTCGACGTCGAGCGCTTCCCGACGGTCTCCTACCGCGCGCAGCGGATCGTCTTCGACGGCGACGTGCCGGTGGCCGCCGACGGCGAGCTGACGCTGCTTGGAGTGACGCGACCGGTGCGGCTCGCGATCCGCGATTTCCGCTGCGGCACGCATTCGCTGACCCGCCGCCCGCTGTGCGGCGCCGAGGTCACGGCGACGGTCCGGCGGTCCGATTTCGGCATGTCGGCGTGGCTCAAGGACGTCGGCGACGAGGTGACGCTGACCATCCAGGCCGAGGGCTACCGGGATTGAGCCGGCGCCTTCAGCGCGCCACGACGCGCGCCTTCATCCGCTCGACGGCGAGCAGCAGCTCGCGCGTGATGCCGGGCTCGCGCACCGAGTGGCCGGCGTCCGCGACGACCAGGTATTCGGCCTCGGGCCAGGCGCGCGCCAGCGCGTCGGCGGTGGCCGGGGGGCAGATGACGTCGTAGCGGCCCTGGACGATCGCGCAGGGCAGGTGGCGCACGCGGTCGATCCCCCGCAGCAGCGCGTCGTCGTCGAGGAACGCGCGATGCACGAAGTAGTGCGCCTCGATGCGGGCGATCGCCAGCGCGCCGGCGTCGGAGTCGAACTGCGCGATCGGGTCCGGCTGCGGCAGCAGCGTCGAGCACGCGCCCTCGTAGCGATCCCACGCCTTTGCCGCGGGCAGGTGGACCTCGGGGTCCGGGTCGGTCAGCCGGCGATAGTAGTTGCCGAGCAGGTCGCCGCGCTCGTCCGGCGGCAGCGCCTCGCGGAAGGCGCGGGCCGCCTCGGGAAAGAACGAGCCCATGCCGTGCATGAACCAGTCGATCTCCTGCGGTCGCGCGAGGAACACGCCGCGGAGCACCATGCCGAGGCAGCGCGCCGGGTGCGCCTCGCCGTAGGCCAGCGCGAGGGTCGAGCCCCACGATCCGCCGAACAGCAGCCATTGCTCGATGCGCAGGTGCATCCGCAGCGCCTCGAGGTCGGCGACCAGCGCCGGCGTGGTGTTGCCGGCCAGCTCCGCCGCGGGCGTCGAGCGACCCGCGCCGCGCTGGTCGACGAGCACGATCCGCCAGAACGCCGGGTCGAAGTAGCGCCGGTGATGCGGCAGGCAGCCGCCGCCGGGGCCGCCGTGCAGGAACACGACCGGCACGCCGTCGGGATTGCCGCAGGCCTCCCAGTGCAGGACGTGCGGCGGCTCGACGGCGAGCCACCCGGTCGCGTGCGGCGCGATCTCCGGGAACAGCAGCTCGTTGCCCGCGCGGGCGTCGGGACCGGTCATCATCGGCGGATTATGCCGGATGCGCGGGTCGTCGCGCGCCGGGTAAACTGCGGCGACGACAGCGGCGATCGCGGCGACGGAGGGGGCGATGGCGGAGCAGGGCACGATGCGCAAACGGCTTGACCCCGCGGGCACGCTGCCCGCCGACCGCGACCGCGCGCTGCTGGTCGGCCGCGCGTGGCTGCCTGCCCGCGGCGGCCCGGTGCCGGTGGCGGTGCGCGGCGACGAGCTCGTCGACCTTTCGCCGCTGGCGCCGACGGTGTCGCAGCTGTTCGAGCAGCCCGACGTGGCGTCGATTATCCACGCCACGAGCGCGCTGCCGCGGGTGGCGGCACTCGCCGACGCGCTGGCGAACGCCGACCCCGCCACGCGCGACGCCGGCGCGCCGTGGCTCGTCGCGCCCTGCGACCTGCAGGCGGTCAAGGCCGCCGGCGTCACCTTCGTCGCCAGCATGCTCGAGCGCGTGATCGAGGAGCAGGCGCGCGGCGACCCGGCGAAGGCGGTGACCGTGCGGCGGACCATCGTCGCGATCATCGGCGACGACCTCGCGGCGGTGCGCCCCGGATCGCCCGAGGCGGCGCGGCTCAAGGACGCGCTGATCCGCGAGGGCGCGTGGTCGCAGTACCTCGAGGTGGGGATCGGTCCGGATGCCGAGATCTTCACCAAGGCGCAGCCGATGTCGGCGGTCGGCACCGGCGCCGACGTCGGCATCCACCCGGGCTCGGCGTGGAACAACCCGGAGCCGGAGATCGTGCTGGCGGTGAACAGCCGCGGCGAGGTGGTCGGCGCCGCGCTGGGCAACGACGTCAACCTGCGCGACTTCGAGGGCCGCAGCGCGCTGCTGCTCGGCAAGGCGAAGGACAACAACGCCTCGTGCGCGATCGGGCCCTTCGTCCGGCTGTTCGACGCGACGTTCACCCTCGACGACGTGCGCCGGTGCGACCTTTCGCTGCGCGTCGACGGCCCCGACGGCTTCGTGCTGCAGGGCGCGTCGTCGATGGCGAAGATCAGCCGCGACCCGCTCGACCTGGTCGCGCAGGCGGTCGGCGCGCACCACCAGTATCCCGACGGCTTCATGCTGTTCCTGGGCACGATGTTCGCGCCGGTGCAGGACCGGCACGGACCCGGGCAGGGCTTCACCCACGTCATCGGCGACGTCGTCGCCATCGCCACGCCGAAGCTGGGCGCGCTGGTCAACCGCGTCGAGCGCACCGACGCGATCGCGCCGTGGGCGTTCGGCGCGGGAGCACTGATGCGGGTCATTCTGTCGCAGGGCGCGAGGCCCGGCGGCTGACGGTCCTCCCCGCTTCCCGCAGGCCGGGGGAAGCGATTTCGGCGACGCTGTTGACGCGGGTCAAGGCACGCGCACGGCGGACGGCGCGCAATTGATCTTGTCGAGGTCCGTTCTCGATTTCGTCGCCGTCCGGCGACGAATGCGCAGCCAACTCGGGAGGGTCCATGCGACCACTGTCCCGCATCTTCATCGGCCTCGCGCTCCTCCTGCTGCCAGCGACCGTCGCCACTGCGGCGCCGTTCGCCTACATCACGAACGCGGGTTCCGACAATGTCTCGGTGATCGATACCGCGACCAACGCCGTCGTCGCGACGATTCCGGTCGGGGTAAGCCCTACCGGTGTCGCGGTCAGTGCCGACGGCACCCGCGTCTACATCGCCAATTCGGGAAGCGACAGCGTTTCGGTGATCGACGCCACCCGGAACTCCATCTTGGCGACGGTGGCGACCGGCATCGAGCCGAGCGGCGTGGCCGTGAATGCGGCCGGAACGCGGGTCTACGTCACCAACGCCGCCAGCGACAGCGTTTCGGTGATCGACGCCACACGGAACTCCGTCGTCGCGACGGTGCCGGTGGGGGCGATCCCGCTCGGTGTCGTGGTCAACCCGGCGGGCACCCGGGTGTACGTCGCCAATTCCGACGCCAGCCGGGTGTCGGTGATCGACACCGGCACCAACAGCGTGATCGCGGGGGTGCCGGTGGGTGCGGTTCCCTACGCCATCGCCGTCAATCCGGCGGGCACCCGCATCTACGTGACCCATGTTCCCGATACCGAGCCGGTGAACGGCACCGTCACCGTGATCGACGCCGCGTCCAATGCGATCGTCGCCGTGGTGCCGCTGGGCCTGAATGTTGCTGCGACAGGCGTCACGACCAACGCCGCCGGAACGCGCGTCTACGCCGCCGGGGTCCTCGGCGGCGTGTTCGTGATCGACGCGGGCTCCAACAGGTTGATCGACACCCTGGGTGTCGAAGGGGTGCTGGGTGGCATCGCCATCAACGGGGCAGGGACGCGGATCTACGTCGCGAACATCATTGGTGACACCGTCGCGGTCGTCGACCTCGCCAGCCGATCCGTCATTGCGAGGGTGCCGGTGGGATCGCTGCCCTTTGCGCTCGGACAGTTCATCGGCCCGGCTGCGCCGGCGCCGGGGGGCGCGTCACCGGTCGTCGAGTACTACCACGCCGGCTTCGACCACTACTTCATCACCTGGATGCCGGGCGAGATCGCGAAGCTCGACGCCGGCGTCGAGATCAGGGGCTGGGCACGGACGGGGTACTCGTTCAAGACCTACACGACGGCGCAGACGGGGACGTCGCCGGTGTGCCGCTACTACATCCCGCCGGCGCTGGGCGACTCGCACTTCTTCGGCCGCGGCACGGTGGAGTGCAACGAGACCGGGCAGAAGAATCCTAGCTTCGTGCTGGAGGACCCGAGCTTCATGCAGATGTTCCTGCCGGCGGCGGGTGTGTGCCCGGCGGGCACGGTGCAGGTGTACCGGGTGTTCAGCAACCGTCCCGACGCCAACCACCGCTACATGACCGACCGGGCGGTGCGCGAGCAGATGGTGGCGAAGGGGTGGCTGGCGGAGGGGGACGGGCCGGATCTCGTGGTGATGTGCGCGCCGCAGTAGCCGGGGTGAGCTCGGGCATGTCAGTTTGAATGGGGGGGGCGAGGTCGATGTTAGCTTGACCTCCGTCAATGGTTGCAGTCGCATTGGCGCGTGTAATCTCCAAGGTAGTCCTTCAGTTCGGGCCTTTCGTCGCCCGACGGCGCTAACCTCGGGCAATCGCGATCACAAGAGTCAAGGAGAGGCTAATGCGCATTCCTTACCGTTTCTGCGGGCCTGTTTTGCGCCGCATCGCTTGCGCTTCTGTTGTCGAGTACCGCAGCGGTGGCTGCGTTGGCCTACATCGGCAATGCGCGGATCGAAGGCTATTTCGGTGATCGATACAGGCAACCAACACCGTCGTCGCCACGATTTCGCTGCCGGTGAACGTGCCGCTTGGCATCGCGGTAGCTCCCGCGGGCAATTGGGTCTATGCCAGCAAATCGAAGCGGTTCAGGTCTTCGGTCATCGATACCACGACAAACGTCTGGGTGACCGCCATCGCGGACCGGGACGCTCCTGTACTCAGCTTGCTGTAGTGGTCAATTGCAGCCCGATGGAAAACGGGTCTACGTGCGAATAGCGCCAGCAAGTACGGATTTCAGTACTTGACACAGAAATCGAATGACGTTATTGCCACAGGATTTCCGGTGCCTATCCTGCGGGCGTTGCCGTGAATCCAGCTCCGGAACTGCGCGCCTACGTGGCCAATACCGCAAACAGCAAGTATCGTATCGGTAATCGACACGGCAAGCGATTCCGTGATTGCCAGAATTGCACTTGCGACAATCGAGTCCTTGGCCCAACCCCGTTCCCTTCGGCCTCACGGTGACTCCGGAGCGGCGGACACGAGTCTATTCACGTTCGCAAACTGCATGGGCCGGATGGAAACTGGTACACCACGGTCTTTGACACTGACCGACCCACCATGCAACTCATGACCCATGTGGCGCAGCCGAGCGTCGCCGACGTGAGCATGCCGTCGCCGTGAACCGGGACGGTACCTGTACGTCGCGCACCTGTACGACAAGGCTTGCGGAGATCGATAACAGCGGGCCGGGAACAGGCTACTCCGCGCAACCCTCCGCAGGTTCGTCGATGAACGGCATCGCGTTGAATGCCGGACGGGAGGCGGGTCTATTTGCCGGGCAATGAATTCGCTTCGCGGGCAGCGTCATCGGTCATCGATCCGGAAAGGATGCGCGTCGTGATCGCGTGACGGTGGGTGGCGGCAAATCCCCGATTTCCCTCGGGCAGTTTCGTCGGCCCTGCGATTGCCGCGCCGAAGGATGCTGCAATCTCGATCATCGAGTACTACCATGCGGGTTTCGACCACTACTTCATCACCTGGATGCCGGGCGAGATCGCGAAGCTCGACGCCGGCGTCGAGATCAGGGGCTGGGCGCGCACGGGGTACTCGTTCAAGACCTACACGACGGCGCAGGCGGGGACGTCGCCGGTGTGCCGCTACTACATCCCTCCGGCGCTGGGCGACTCGCACTTCTTCGGCCGCGGCACGGTGGAATGCAACGAGACGGGTCAGAAGAACCCGAGCTTCATGCTCGAGGACCCGAGCTTCATGCAGATGCACCTGCCGGTCGCCGGCGTGTGTCCGGCGGGCATGGTGCAGGTGTACCGGGTGTTCAGCAACCGTCCCGACGCCAACCACCGTTACATGACCGACCGGGCGGTGCGCGACCAGATGGTGGCGAAGGGGTGGCTGGCGGAGGGGGACGGGCCGGATCTCGTGGTGATGTGCGCGCCGCAGTAGCCGGAAGCACCGCGGAGTTCTTGCAGCGGGAGTGGTGCAGTCCGAGTGTCTCTGCGCGGGTGCGGGAAGGAGCCGTTCAATGGAACATCTCAGGCATTACTTCGTGGGCCTTGGAATTCTGGTGGTGGCAAGTTGCGCCGAAGCCCAGCTGAGCGTCGTCGAAGTGGCAGTGGGATCGGCTCACGCCTGCGCCCTTACTACTGCGGGTGGCGTCAAGTGCTGGGGCGTCAATAGCTTCGGTGAACTTGGGGACGGCACTACCGTCTCTCGTCCGGTGGCCGGGGATGTACCCAGCCTTACAGGTGGCGTCAAGGCCATCGCGGCAGGCGGCAGCATGACCTGCGCGCTTACCGGCGGCAGCGGTGAAATGCTGGGGCTCTGGATTGCTTGGTGATGGCGTCGCGGCATGGCACCAGCATCCTTTGGCCGGTAGACGTCGTTGGCCTGACGAGTGGGGTCACAGCGATCGCCGTGCACTCCAACCACAGCTGTGCCATTACCGACAGGCGGCGGCGTCAAGTGCTGGGGCGACAACGCCTACGGCCAGTTGGGCGACGGCACCACGATCCATCGGCTCACGCCAGTGGATGTTGTCAGTCTTGGCACCGGTGCAACAGATATAGCGGTAAACAGCGAAGGCGGCGGTCGGGCACTCGTGCGCCGTCACCGCCGCTGGTGGCGCGAAGTGCTGGGGGGACAACAGCTTGGGCCAGCGTTGGCATCGCAGCCTAGCCGCGGCGAGCGGTACGCGGTTCCTGCAGGGCGATCAACACAGCTGCGCGCTGACCAATAGCGGTGCGCATTCGGTGCTGGGGTGGCAACTATTATGGACAGTCGGCGGGACGCGTACCGATCGTATACGTGGCAGCCATGAGCGGCGTCGCGATCTCCGGCGGCGGGTAAGAGCACTTGCACTTTCACCATGCAGGGAGGTCGTGAAATGCTGGGGATGGAACGCTCTGGGGCCAACTGGGCGATGGCACGCGGACCAGTCGATCCTTCCCAGGCGATGTCTCGGGTATGACTTCTGGCGTCCAGGCCGTGCTTGGAGGTGCGAGTGATCTAACGGCATCGGTGTGTGCCGTAACCATAGGCGGCGGTGTCAAGTGTTGGGGGCACAACCATGGTGGTCAACTCGGCGATGGGACGACGATAGATCGCTATACCCCGGTCGATGTCATTGGTCTGAGCGGAGTAGTGCCGACATCCGCAATGGTGGTCGAGTACTACCACGCGGGCTTCGACCACTACTTCATCACCTGGATGCCGGGCGAGATCGCGAAGCTCGACGCCGGCGTCGAGATCAGGGGCTGGGCGCGCACGGGCTACTCGTTCAAGACCTACACGACGGCGCAGGCGGGGACGTCGCCGGTGTGCCGCTACTACATCCCGCCGGCGCTGGGCGACTCGCACTTCTTCGGCCGCGGCACGGTGGAATGCAACGAGACGGGTCGGAAGAACCCGAGCTTCGTGCTCGAGGACCCGGGCTTCATGCAGACGTTCCTGCCGGTGGGGGGCGTGTGTCCGGCGGGCACGGTGCAGGTGTACCGGGTGTTCAGCAACCGGCCGGACGCCAACCACCGCTACATGACCGACCGGGCGGTGCGCGACCAGATGGTGGCGAAGGGGTGGCTGGCGGAGGGGGACGGGCCGGATCTCGTGGTGATGTGCGCGCCACAATAGGGAGGGCGATGCGTCGATCTTCCCGCTACCTGATCGGCTTCGTGGCGCTGGCGCTGTGGGGCGGTCTTTGTCCCGCAGCGCCCTTTGCCTACATTCCGAACGAGCGTTCCGGCAACGTCTCGGTCGTCGACACAGAAGTCAATGCAGTAGTCGCGACCATACCGGTGGGCACGTATCCGGAAGGCGTGACGGTGAACCCGGCGGGCACGCGCGTCTACGTCACCAATGTCGAATCGGGCACCGTCTCGGTGATCGATGCGGCGACCAACACGGTCATCGCGACCGTGCCGGTCGGGACGAAGCCCTTTGGCGTTGCCATCAACCCGGCAGGTACTCGGGTCTATGTCGGCAACTTCAAGTCCGATACCGTGTCCGTGATCGACGCGTCGACCAACGCGGTCGTCGCGACGGTGCCAGGTGTAGCAACGCCGTTCGGCATCGCCGTCGACCCGGCGGGTGCTCGCGTCCTTGTCACCAACCTCTATTCCCAAAGCGTCTCGGTGATCGACGCGTCCACCAACACCGTCATCAGCACGGTGCCGGCGGGATACAGTCCCGTCGGCATCGCGGTAAACCCGGCGGGGACGCTCGCTTACGTCACCAACATAGATACCAACAGCGTCTCCGTCATCGATACCGCGAACTACAGGATCGTCGCGACGGTACCGGTAGGGGCGGCGCCAGCCGGCGTTGCCGTACACCCCGGTGGCGCGCAGGTTTACGTGACCAACATGGATGCCCGCAGCGTTTCGGTGATCCGCGCCGCGACCAATAATGTCATCGCGACGGTGCGGGTCGGGGATTCTCCGATCGGGGTCGCCGTCAACCCGGCAGGAACGCATGTCTATGCCGCCAACTCGAGGTCGAACAGCCTGTCGGTGATCGAAAGCGCGACCCATGCGGTGGTCGCCACGGTGTCTGTTGGCGCGTCGCCCATTGCTTTCGGGCAGTTCGTTCGCCCCACGGCAGTGGCGCCGATAACGACGGTCGTCGAGTTCCACCACGCGTCGCTCGACCACTACTTCATCACCTGGAAGCCGGACGAGATTGCCAAGCTCGACGCCGGCGTCGAGAGCAACGGCTGGGCGCGCACCGGGCAATTGTTCAGGACCTACGCCAGCCCCCAAACAGGGACAGCGCCGGTGTGCCGCTTCTACATTCCGCCTGCGATGGGCGATTCGCACTTCTTCGGCCGCGGCATGGTCGAGTGCGGCGAAACGGGGCGGAAGAACCCGAGCTTCGTGCTGGAGGATTCGGCCTTCATGCAGATGTACCTGCCCGCCATCGGGGATTGCCCGGACAATACAACGCGGGTGTACCGGGTGTTCAGCAACCGTCCGGACGCCAACCACCGCTACATGACCGACCGGACGGTGCGCGACCAGATGGTGGCGAAGGGGTGGCTGGCAGAGGGTGATGGGCCGGATCTGGTGGTGATGTGCGCGCCGCAGTAGCCGGGGTGAAGCGCGGGCATGTCAGTTTGAATGGGGGGGGCGACGTCGATGTTAGCTTGACCTCCGTCAATGGTTGAAATTGCATTGGCGCGCGTAATCTCCAAGTTAGTCCTTCAGTTCGGGCCTTTCGTCGGCCGACGGCGCACCGGCTCAAGAGTCAAGGAGCGGCTATGCGCATTCCATACCGTTTCGCGCCCGTATTTTGCGCCGCATCGCTTGCGCTTCTGTTGTCGAGTACCTCAGCGGTGGCTGCGTTCGCCTACATTGGCAATGCGCGCGACAATGCCATTTCGGTGATCGATACCGCAACCAACAGCGTCGTCGCCACGATTTCGCTGCCGGTTAACGTGTCCGGTATCGCGGTGAGCTCCGACGGCAAGCGTGTCTATGCCGTCAAATGGCCTTCAGGTCTTCGTCATCGATACCACGACAAACGTCTCGGTGACCGCCATCGGGACCGGGACGCGCCTGTACTCAGCTTCTGTAGTGGCAATTGCGCCCGAAGGAAAACGTGCTTTACGTGACGGGGACAAGTGGGATTGCCGGTCCTCGACACAGACAACGAACGAGGTTATTGCGAGGATTTCCGGTGCCTAGTCCTGGGGGAAGTCCAAGCCAAGTCGCAATGCAACCCGGCTAAAGCCCGAATCTACGTCACAAATACCCAATTCTCGAACAACGTCTCTGTCATCGATACGGCGAGCGAATTCGTGATTGCCAGAATCGAACTTGCGGTTACGAGTCCCTGCCGCAACCCCGGGCCTGTTGGCGTCGATGTCACACCGGGCAGGAACGCGCGTCTACGTCGCCAACAGGAACTTCGATAGGGTCTCGGTAATCGATACTGGCACGAACACAGTTATCGACGCACGACCGCAACGGGCGGCGCGGCGACCGTGGGTCGCAGTGGAACCTCGTCGAGGTGCGCGGGTCGTACGTCGAACCAGGACGTAGGATTGCCAGGAGCGTACCTGTCGAACGGTGCAATGATCGACACCACTAGCAAACGATCGATTAGCGGCACTATCCAGGGTCGGCGATCTCCCCTCATCGGCGTGGACGTCGATCAAACGGGGACGCGGGTCTACTTGTGTGCGAAATCGCCATCTCAAGCAGCGTCTCGGTAATCGATACTTCTGCCAATGCCGTAAGTCGACCACCGTGACGGTAGGCGGTGCGCCAATTTCGCTCTCGGGCACTTCATCACACCGAATGCCATGGGCAAGGACCTGCTGTGTCGATCGTCGAGTACTACCACGCCGGTTTCGACCACTACTTCATCACCTGGATGCCGGGCGAGATCGCGAAGCTCGACGCCGGTACCGAGATCAGGGGCTGGGCGCGCACGGGCTACTCGTTCAAGACCTACACGACGGCGCAGGCCGGGACGTCGCCGGTGTGCCGTTACTACATTCCGCCGGGCCTCGGCGATTCACACTTCTTTGGTCGCGGCACGGTGGAATGCAACGAAACGGGACAGAAGAATCCGAGCTTCGTGCTGGAGGACCCGAGCTTCATGCAGATGTTTCTGCCGGCAGCTGGCGTCTGTCCTGCCAACACGACGCAGGTGTACCGGGTGTTCAGCAACCGGCCGGACGCCAACCACCGCTACATGACCGACCGGGCGGTGCGCGACCAGATGGTGGCGAAGGGGTGGCTTGCCGAAGGGGACGGGCCGGATCTCGTGGTGATGTGCGCGCCGCAGTAGGGGAGGCATCGTGGAGCGGGCGATGAGCGTTGGTGCGAAGCTCGCCGTAGCATTGTTGCCGGTTTGCGTCCTGTCGGCCTGTGCGACTGCGCTGCTCGCCCCCGACGACCGCAAACAGGTCTGCGAAGTCCGGGTCGACGAGACGTTCGGGTCGCCCGTCTTCCATCCGAACCCGGCGTCGATTCCGACGGGAGCGGCGGTCGGCGCCGCAGAGGGCGCCTTGCAAGGCCTCTGGGCGGGCGGATACGGGGCGATCGTCGGCATCCCGTTGGGAGCGGCAATCGGGGGGCTGTACGGCGCGGCCTGCAGCGCAGCGAGCGTCAGCCATCCCGATGCGGAAGCGAACTTCCAGAGGATTCTCCAGGCTGCCGAGGCGGGCAGCCTGAAGCGCTCGATGGAGGCGGAACTCAACGTACCGCGCGCCGGGTGCGTGAAGCCCGCGTTGGATCCTCCGGCGACGGTCGAACCCGACACTATCGTCGAGGTCCGGAAGGTCGACGTGACGATGGGGTGCCTGTTCGGAAAGCAGGAGTACTGGATCACCGTGGATTGGAAGGTGACGACGGCGGCAGGCAACAGAGTGCTTGCCGAAACCACGACCCGATGCAGTCAGAAGTCGTCCCGCGGCGTCGACGAGTGGTTCGCGGCTCCGGACCAGGCCAGGGTCGAGGTCGAGCGCGTCCTGGGCAAGGTCGGGCAGCGGATGGCGGAAGAATTGCTCTCGCCGATGAGGCTTCCGGAGTGCGCATTCTGACGGCGACCTCCTCGACGCCTGCGCCACGCGGCTCCTTGATCCGCCGGTGCTGGAATTTCCCGCCCGTGAACGTGTTAGCTTCTGCAGCCCGGCCGCGGCGAGCACCCGCGCGCCTCCCTGACCCCCACCGGAGAAGCCGCTTGAAAAGACTGCTCGCCTTGTCCCTCGTTCCTCGCCGCCGCGCCGGTCGCACCCGCGCCGCCGACCTCGAGGCCGGCAAGGCCAAGGTCGCCACCGTCTGCGCGGCGTGCCATGGCGCCGCCGGCGTCAGCGTCAGCGACGACCATCCCCAACCTGGCGGCGCAACGCGCGGGCTACCTCGAGGCGCAGCTCAAGGCGCTGAAGGACGGCTCGCGCAAGAGCCAGGTGATGAACGCGATCGCCGCGCAGTTGAGCCCCGCGGACATGGCCGACGTCGCGGCGTACTTCGCGTCGCTGCCCGGTCCCGCGACGGGGGCGAAGTCCGGCTTCCTGCCGGCGCTGGCGACGACCCGCGTCACCTTTCCGGAAGGCTACAAGGAGATCGTTCACCAAGTACCACACGATCAACTTTCCCGCGACCGGGCAGGTCCGCCACTACTACGCCAACAGGGCCGCCGTGCAGGCGGCGCGGGAAGGCAAGCCGCTGCCGGACGGCGCGGTGCTGTTCGCCGAGGTCCACGCGGCGAAGGTCGACGCCGACAGGAAGCCGGTGACCGGAAGCGACGGCTACTTCGTCGCCGACAAGCTGCTCTTCTACACGGCGATGGCGCGCGACGCCGGCTGGGGCAGGGACATCCCCGACATGCTGCGCAACGACAACTGGAACTACGCGGTGTTCACCGCCGAGCGCCAGCCGCGTGCCAGCGTGAACCAGGCCGAGTGCCTCGCCTGCCACAAGCCGCTCGACAGCACGAGCTACACCTTCACGCTGCAGCAACTCGCGGCGGCGAAGTAAGCCGGTCATCGCCGCCGCGGTTGCCACGCGGCGGCGAGTCGAGCTACCCTTGACGGCGCGCCGGCGCCGGTCGCGGCAAGCGGGCGCGAACGCGGATCGCGTTTGCGCGCCCTGCGGTTTCCGCCCATCGATCGTGTGCGCCAGCCCCGAATCGGCCCGTGATGATCACGCTCGGCATCGTCGTACCCTGCTTCAACGAGGAAGCCGTGCTCCCGGAGACCTGCCGCCGGCTCGCCGCCGTGTTGCGGCAGCTCCAGGCCGCCGGCAAGGTCGGGCCTTCCAGCCGGATCCTTTTCGTCGACGACGGCAGCCGCGACCGCACCTGGCCGCTGATCGAGGGCATGGTGGCGGCGGGCGAGCCGGTCGCCGGCATCCGCCTGTCGCGCAACCGCGGCCATCAGAACGCGCTCCTCGCCGGGCTGCTCGCCGCGCCGGGCGACGCGCTGGTCAGCATCGACGCCGACCTGCAGGACGACGTCGGGCAGATCGAGGCGATGGTGGACCGTCACGCCGAAGGCTGCGACGTCGTCTACGGCGTGCGCAGGCGCCGGGACGCCGACACCTGGTTCAAGCGGGCGACCGCGACGACGTTCTACCGGCTCATCGCGCTGATGGGCGTCGAGACCGTTCGCGACCACGCCGACTACCGGTTGCTCAGCCGCCGGGCGATCGACGGGCTGCGCGGCTACGGCGAGGTGAACCTGTACCTGCGGGGAATCGTCCCGCTGCTGGGCTTCCGCACCGCGGTCGTCGAGTACGCGCGGAGCGAGCGCCTCGCCGGCGAGTCGAAATACCCGCTGCGGAAGATGCTGGGCCTGGCGCTCGAGGCGGTCACGTCGTTCTCGGTGGTCCCGCTGCGGCTGGTGACGGCGCTGGGGCTGATCGTGTCCTTGGGCAGCGCAGTCGTCATCGGCTGGGCGCTGTGGACCGCGCTGATCGCGAATCGCGCACTGCCGGGGTGGACGTCGACGGTCCTGCCGATCTACTTCCTCGGCGGCGTGCAGATGCTGTCGCTGGGCGTCATCGGCGAGTACGTGGGCAAGATCTACCTCGAGTCGAAGGCGCGTCCGCGCTACCTGGTCGCGCAGGCGATCGGATTCGCGCCGGAGGCAACGGCGTGGCCTTCTTCCCCCACGACAGCCGCATTGCCGGCCGCCGGGTTACGCCGTGAGCGTCGCCACGATCGCGATGCTGGTGGCGAGCTGCCTGCTCGCGGCGATCGGCCAGCTGCTGTTCCGTACCGGCGCCGCCGGGCGCACCGGCATCGCCGAGTTCCTCAATCCGGCGCTGCTGGCGGGGCTCGCGGCCTACGCGGCGTCGACGGTGCTGTGGGTGGTCGCGCTATCGCGTGCGCAGCTCGCGCTGATTTACCCGTTCACGCTGCTGACGTTCGTGCTCGTGGGATGGGTGCGGTGTTCGTCCTGGGCGAGACGGTGAACCGGGTCGTCCTGCTCGGCTGGATCGTCATCGTCGCGGGCGTCGGGCTCGTCTGGTACGGCAGTGGCACCGGCTAGCGCCATCGCGCGGCCGGCGGCGGACGCCCATCGCCTGCGCGACTACGCGCTGATCGCCGGACTTGCGCTGGGCTCGCGCGCGCTGTGCCTCGTTATCGGGGCCGGCCGCGCTGTTCGGGGCCAATCCCGAAGGCCGGCTGCCGACGACGCGACCTGCTGTCGATCTTCGTCCGCTGGGACGCCGGATGGTATCTGCGGATCGTCGAGTCGGGCTACGACATGTGGTCACCCGCCGACCAGCCCGGGGCGACCACGTACGCCTTCTTCCCGGTCTATCCGCTGCTGATCCGCGCGACGGTGGCGATCACGCGGCTCGAGCCGGCGACCGCGGGCATCCTGATCTCCACGGTCCTGTTCGTCCTGGCGCTGTTCCTGATCTACGAGTACGTCCGCGAGCTGCGGCTCCCCCGCGAGGCGGGACTGGCGGCGATCCTGCTGCTCTGCTGCGCGCCGCAGAGCTTCGTGTTCTCGTCGGTCTACACCGAGAGCACGTTCCTGTTCCTGCTCGCCGCCGCCATGCTGGCGCTGCGGCGGCGGCGCTACCTGTGGGCCGGCGTCGCGGCGGCGCTGCTGTCGGGGGTGCGCCCCAACGGCATCGTGTTCGTCGTGTTCGCGCTGGCGTGGACGCTGCGCGACGCCGGCTGGCGGCCGCTGCTACGACCGTGGACCGATCCCGGGCCGATGCTGACCATCGTCCTCGCGCCGCTGGGCCTGGTCGCGTTCTGGTGGTACTGCTTCGCGACGACCGGCGACGCGTTCGCGCAGGCGACGTCGATCGCGCACGGCTGGGGCTGGGCGGCGGACTGGCCGTGGACAATCTGCGGCACCACCTGCGCGGCAATTCGACCGAGCGCTTCTGGGCCTGGGGCAGCCTGCTGTACTTCGGCGCCTCGCTGCTGCTGCTCCGCTTCCGGCTGTACGAGGAGTTCGCTTTCTGCCTCGCGTGCTTCCTGCTGTTCTGGACCAGCGTGCTGCCGAACTCGCTGGTCCGCTACGCGCTGGTGCTGTTCCCCATCTTCATCGCGCTGGGTCGCGCGACGGCGGGGCGGCCGCTGGCGCTGGCGTCGCTGGCGGGCGGGCTCGCGGCGATGAATGGGTTCCTGATGGTCGCATTCGCCCAGCAGTGGCGCATCTCGATCTGAGGGCCGCGATGCGCGCGTCGTCCCGGCAGGCTCTTCCGGCGCCACCACGGCGAGCGTCCGCGCGCGGCGCTTCGGAGCGGGGGTCTTCATCCTGGCGGCGGCGATCGGCGCGTTCGATCTCGGCTCGTACCTTTATCTCAAGCGCCAGAGCGTCGACTTCGTCGTGGCAGGCCGGCAGCGCGAGGCGCCGATCGTACCGTCTGGACAGCACGGTCTCCTGGCAGGGGCAGGCGCCCGGCGCGCTCTTCGGCTGGTCCCGCCCCGAGCCGGCCGGCACCTGGAGCGCGGGCCCGGTCGCGGCGCTGGCGCTGAAGCTCCCCGGCCGCCCGCCCGGCGACGTCGTCCTGACCGCCCGCGTGATCGCGTTCGTGGACCGCATCAAGCTGCCGGTGCGCCACGTCGACGTCCTGGTCAATCGCGTGCCGGTCGCCGAATGGCGGTTCGACGGCGACCAGCCGGTGGAGCGCACGGCGCGAATCCCGCGCGCGCTGGTCGCCGACGACGGCCTCGTCCGGATCGACTTCCGCTTTCGCGAAGTCCATTCGCCGGTGGAGCTCGGCACCGGTCCCGACCCGCGCAAGCTGTCGATGCAGCTGCTGGAATGGCGGGTCGCGCCGGCGCCGCCCCCCGCCGTCCCCGTCAGCGCCGCGCCTTGAACGCGACGACCTTCTGCTTCTGCGTGCCGAGCCCCGTGATGCCGAGCTCGATGCTGTCGCCGGCCTTCAGGTACTGCGGCGTCGGCTTCATGCCCATCCCCACGCCCGGCGGCGTGCCGGTGGTGATGACGTCGCCCGGCTCCAGCGTCATGTAGCGCGAGACGTCCGAGACGAGCTTCGCGACGCCGAAGATCATCGTCTTCGTGCTGCCGTCCTGCATCCGCTTGCCGTTGACGTCAAGCCACATCGCGAGGTTCTGCGGGTCCCTGACCTCGTCGCGCGTGACCAGCCACGGTCCCAGCGGGCCGAAGGTGTCGCAGCCCTTGCCCTTGCCCCACTGCGCGCCGCCGCGCTTCAGCTGGAACTCGCGCTCGGAGACGTCGTTGATCAGGCAGTAGCCGGCGACGTAGTTGAGCGCAGTCTTCTCGTCGACGTAGCGCGCGCGGCGGCCGATCACCACGCCGAGCTCGACTTCCCAATCCGTCTGCGTCGAGTCCTTCGGCAGCATGATCGGGTCGTTCGGGCCCTGGATGCAGGTCGTCGACTTGAAGAAGACGATCGGGTTCTCGGGGATCGGCGAGCCGGTCTCCCTGGCGTGGTCGGCGAAGTTGAGGCCGATGGCGAGGAACTTGCCGACCCCCGTCACGCACGCGCCGTAGCGCGGCCTGCCCTTCACCAGCGGCAGCTTCTTGGGGTCGAGCTTCGCGAGCTCCTTCAGCTTCGCCGGGGCGAGCGTGTCGGGGCCGATGTCCTTCACCTTGCGCGACAGGTCGCGCAGCCTGCCGTCGGCGTCGATGAGGCCGGGCTTTTCCTTGCCGGCAGGGCCAAAGCGTACGAGCTTCATGCGGGTCTCCTGGTGGGGGTTGTCGTGAATGGTGCGGTGCGGGTCAGATGGTCATGCCGCCGTCGCAGGAATAGGTGTTGCCGGTGACGAACGCGGCTTCGTCGGAGGCGAGGAAGACGACCAGCGGCGCGATCTCCTCGGCGGTGGCGAGCCGGCCCATCGGCTGGCGCGCGATGAACATCTTGCGCGCCTCGACCGGGTCGGCGAAGGCGTTGATGCGGTCGCCGAGCGACGGCGTGTCGACCGTGCCGGGGGCGATGGCGTTGCAGCGGATGCCCTTCTGCACGAAGTCCGCCGCCACCGCCTTGGTCAGTCCGATCACCGCGGCCTTCGACGCGCCGTAGACGAAGCGGTTGGGCAGGCCCTTGATCGACGACGCGATCGACGCCATGTTGACGATCGAAGCGCCGTGCTGCTCCTTCTCCCATCGCGCCAGCATCTTCGGCAGCGCGGCACGGATCGCGACGTACTGCGCGCGGACGTTCAGGTTGAAGCTGAACTCCCAGTCCTTCGGCGCGCATTCGAGGATCGTGCCGTGGTGCACGTAGCCGGCGCAGTTGAACAGGATCGACAGCGGCGGCAGCTCGTCCATGGTGCGCACGACCGCCGCGTCGTCGAGCACGTCGAGCACGCGCGGGATCACGTTGGGCGTGCCAGCGAGCGCTTCGACGAGCTTGGGATTGACGTCGGTGGCGTGGACGGTCGCGCCTTCGCGCGCCATCGCCAGCGCCGTCGCGCGCCCGATGCCCTGTCCGGCCGCGGTGATCAGCGCGGTCTTGCCTGCGAGTCGTCCTGCCATTCCTGTTTCCTCCGGTTTCGTCTACTTGCGCCGAAGCTGCGGCGTGATCGACTGCGCGGGGTCCGCCCAGTCGCGGTTGGGGACGAGCGGGTACCAGCCCGGCCGGCCGGGATCGCGGTCGTACGGGTAGCCGCCCAGCTCGACGAAGAGCTGGTGGTAGCGCGCGAGCTTGTCGCGGTCGAGGGCGACGCCGAGTCCCGGCGTGTCGGGCACGCAAATGGCGCCGTTTTCGTAGCGCATCGGCCCGCCGGCGATGACGTCGTCGACGAGGTGGTGGTAGTGCGCGTCGGCCGCGTAGCCCAGGTTCGGCAGCACCGCGCCGAGGTGCAGCATCGTCGCGAGCTGGATGCCGAGTTCGCCGGAGCTGTGCACCGCGATGCCGAGGCCCATCGTCTCGCAGACGCCGGCGGCCTTGATGCAGGGCCGGATGCCGCCCCAGAACGTGGTGTCCAGCAGGATCACGTCGACGGCGCGGTTCAGCACGTTGGCCGCGAGCGCCTGGAAGTCGACGACGACGGTGTTGGTCGCGGTGGGGATCGGCACCAGCTCGCGCAGCCGGGCAAGCTGCGGCATGCCCCAGACCGGGTCCTCGAAGTAGTCGTTGCGAAGATCGGCGATGCCGCGCCCGAAGTCGATCGCGTCGGCCATCGACAGCGCGCTGTTCGGATCGTAGCGGAAGCGGTCGCCCGGCAGCGCCTCGGCCAGCGCCCGGTAGCACGCGAGCTCGTGCGCGGGAGGGTAGACCCCCCCCTTGAGCTTGTGCACGCGGAACCCGTGCCGCGCCTTCAGTGCCCGCGCGTTCGCGACCAGCTGCTCCGCCGTGCGCACCTCGCCCCGGCCGGTGTCGGGGTTCGCGTAACGGAAGAAGAGGTAGCTCGCGAACTCGACCTCGTCGCGGAGCTTGCCGCCGAGCAGCGCGTGCACCGGGACCCCGAGCTTCTGCCCGATGATGTCGAGGCAGGCGAACTCGATCGCCGCGTGCAGCTGCGTCCGGTTGTTGTAGAGGCTCGCGGTCGGGTTGCAGATGGCGAAGCGCATGGCCTCCAGGCGGAAGACGTCGTGACCGGTGAGGTAGGACTCGAGCGCCGCGAACGCCCGGGTCGCGTCCTCGCCGCCGCCGCCCATTTCGCCGAGGCCCAGGAATCCGTCCGCGGTCTCCACCTCGACGATCGTGCGCACGAAGCGCCCCCAGTGCGCGCCGTTGCTGTGCAGCAGCGGCGCTTCCAGCGGGACGGTCACGGGCGTGGCCCGGATCCGGGCGATGGTCGAGGCGGCCATCCCGCGATTCTAGGCCCGTCGGCGGAAATTGGTAATACCACTTGACCACTTGCCCGGGGGCGGGTAGTTTCCGACGACAGCCCTCCCGCCGCCGCTGCGGATGGGCGACCGCCCCCTTGCCGCGACCTCCCATGCCGTTCCACAGCATCGAACCGCGCCGGCTGTACCGGCAGATCGCCGACCAGATCCGCGGCCTCATCAAGTCCGGGGAGTTCGGGGCCGGCGCGCGCCTGCCGCCCGAGCGCGACCTCGCCAAGCAGCTCGGCGTGTCGCGGCCGTCGGTGCGCGAAGCGCTGATCGCGCTCGAGGTCGAGGGCCTGGTCGAGGTGCGCATCGGCTCCGGAATCTACGTGCTGGCGCCGACTGGCGAGGCGCGGTCCGACGGCGACGCGACCGCCGGGCCGTTCGAGCTGCTGCGCGCCCGCTACGTCATCGAGAGCGAGTGCGCGGCGCTGGCCGCCAAGTCGGCGAAGAAGGCGCAGGTCCAGGCGATCGAGGCGGCGCTGGACGAGATGCGACGCGAGCGCGACGATGGGCACCAGCCGCTGTCCGGCGACCGCCTCTTCCACCTGCGCATCGCCGAGGCCACCGGCAACGGGGCGCTGGTCCAGGTGGTCAAGATGCTGTGGGACGAGCGCACCGGCGAGCTGTACCAGCAGCTGGAGCATCATTACGACTCGCCGGCGCTGTGGACGTCCGCGATGGCCGAGCACGAGGCGGTGCTGAAGGCGATCGCGGCCAGGGACGCCGCCGGCGCGCGCGCCGCGATGCAGCGCCATCTCAACCAGGCCTACAAGCGCTTCAGCAAGGGCTGGGATACGCTGCAGTAGCGCATCCGCCCGAAAGGAGAACACCCATGCTCGCCGCCCGCATCCACGCCAAGGAAGACCTGCGTCTCGACGCCTTCGACATGCCCGCGCCCGGGGCCGGAGAGGTGCTGCTGAAGCTCGGCGCCGGCGGCATCTGCGGCTCCGACCTCCACTACTACTTCGAGGGAAGGAACGGCAGCTTCATCGTGCGCGAGCCGCTGATACCCGGCCACGAGGCGTCGGGTGTCGTGGTGTCGGTCGGCGCCGGCGTCACGCGCGTCAAGCCCGGCGACAAGGTGGCGGTGTCGCCGTCGCACGCCTGCGGCCGCTGCGAGGGGTGCCGGCAGGGACGCGAGCAGCTGTGCTCGAACATGAAGTTCCTCGGCAGCGCCAGCCTGTTCCCGCACGTGCAGGGCATGTTCCGGGAATACTTCGTGATGGGCGAGCGGCAGTGCTACCCCGTCGGCGGCGACGTCTCGCTGGGCGAGCTCGCGTTCGCCGAGCCGCTGGCGGTGGCGCTGCACGCCGTCAACCGCGGCGGCGACCTCCTCGGCAAGTCGGTGCTGGTGACCGGCGCCGGAACGATCGGCTGCCTCACCGTCATGGCGGCGCGGCTCGCCGGCGCGCGGCACGTCGTCGTCAGCGACATCCTCGACCGGCCGCTCGCCAAGGCGAAGGAATCCGGCGCCGACGTCACGCTGCGCGCCGATCGCGACGGCGACAAGCTCGCCGCGCCGCAGTTCGACGTCTGCTACGAGGTTTCGGGCAGCTTCGCCGCGCTGAAGACCTGCGTGGCGGCGGTCAAGCGCGGCGGCGCGGTGGTCCAGGTCGGCACGCTGCCGCACGAGCCGCTGTCGTTCGTAGTCAACGACGTGATGGCCAAGGAGATCGACCTGCGCGGCGCGTTCCGCTGGGGCATCGAGTTCGACTGGGCGGTCGACTATCTGTCGGCGCGCCGGGTCGACGTCCGACCGCTGCTGTCGGGCCAGTACCCGCTCGCCGACGCGGTCGAGGCCTTCCGCATTGCCGCCGACAAGAATCGCAGCACCAAGGTGCAGGTCGTCTGCGCCTGATTTTCGCCCCGGGGAGGACCGTCGCCGCGCACCCCCGTGCACCAGGCGACGCCCCCCGCCGACTCAACGAAGGAGGAACCATGCGCATGCTGTCGAAGTTCGCACTGTCCGCCGCGACGTTCGCCGTCGCCGCCGCCCTGATCGCCGCCCCGGCGGCCGCCCAGCAGAAGCTCAAGTGGGCGCACGTCTACGAGACCAGCGAGCCGTACCACACCGAATCGGTGTGGGCCGCCGCCGAGATCAAGAAGCGCACCAACGGCAAGTTCGACATCGAGGTCTTCCCGGCGAGCTCGCTCGGCAAGGAGACCGACATCAACCAGGGGCTGTCGCTCGGCACCGTCGACATGATCATCAGCGGGCCGTCGTTCGCGGCGCGCAGCTACCCGCGCATCGGCATCGCTTACTACCCGTTCATCTTTCGCGACGCCGACCACCTGATCGCCTACTCCAAGAGCCCGGTGTTCGCCGACATGGTCGAGGAGTTCCGCAAGAAGACCGGCATCCAGATCACCGCGTACACCTACTACGGGGCCCGGCAGACCACGGCGCAGAAGCCGTTCACCGACTGCGCCGGCATGAAGGGCCTGAAGATCCGCGTGCCGGACGTGCCCGCGTACATGGCGACGCCCAAGGCCTGCGGCGCCAACCCGACGCCGATCGCCTTCGCCGAAGTCTATCTCGCGCTCCAGAACGGCACCGTCGAGGCGCAGGAGAACCCGCTGACGACGATCGAGGCGAAGAAATTCTACGAGGTGCAGAAGGCGATCATGATGACCTCGCACATCGTCGACGGGCTGACCACGCAGATCGCGCCGCACGTCTGGAACAAGCTGACGCCGGACGAGCAGAAGATCTTCACCGAGGTCACCCGCGAGGCCGCCGCGCGCGCGACCGACAAGATCAAGAAGCGCGAGGCCGAACTCGTCGACGAGTTCAAGAAGAAGGGCCTGCAGGTCGTCCAGGTCGACCGCAAGAGCTTCGTCGACGCGGTGCTGAAGAACTCGACTCCCGAGTCGCTCGGCTACACGCGCGCCGACTACGACAAGATCGTCGCGATCAAGTGACGGCAGCCGCGCGCGGGGGAGGTCCATCCTCCGCGCGCGGCGAAGGCAGCGGGCGATGAGCGAAGCCGAAGACAGCCAGCCGGTCCTCGATGCCGAGGGGCATTTTCACGCCACCGACGCGCCGATCGACATCTCGCACTACGCGATCGAGGACTGGTTCACGTTCGGCGTGTTCTGGCTGCTCGCGCTGGACGTCTTCTACCAGTTCTTCACCCGCTACGTGCTGGCCGACTCGGCGGCGTGGACCGAGGAAATCGCCCGCTACCTGCTGATCATCGTCGTCTTCGTCGGTGCAGCGATGGCGGTGCGGCGCAACAACCACATCCACGTCGAGTTCCTCTACCGCTACCTGCCGCCGGGCGTGGGGCGCGCGATGTCGACCTTCGTCGACGTCGTCCGGCTCGCGTTCCTCGCCTACGCGTCGTACCTCTCGTTCCTGCTCGTGCCGAAGATGCACAACCTGCAGATGACCGTGGTCGACATCCCGATGAGCGTCATCTACGGGTTCGTCGCCGCCGGCTTCGTCCTGATGACCTTTCGCGCCGCGCAGGTGACGATCCGGCACTGGCGGCAGGGGTGGAGCGTGCTCGAGCGCCCCGGCGAGTCCGAGGTGTGAGGCCGCGACGATGAACGGACTCCTGCTCGGAGGCTTCCTCGCCGTCATGATGAGCGGCGTGCCCATCGCCATCGCGATGTGCATCGGCTCGCTGCTGTACATCTGGTTCTCCGGGACGACGCCGCCGCTGACGGTCGTCCACCGCATGGTCGGCGGCGTCGACAGCTTCCCGCTGCTCGCGGTGCCGTTCTTCATCCTCGCCGGCAACCTGATGAACTCGGCCGGCATCACCAACCGCATCTACAACTTCGCGCTGGCGCTGGTCGGGTGGCTGAAGGGCGGGCTCGGGCACGTCAACGTCGTCGGCAGCGTCGTGTTCGCGGGAATGTCGGGCACGGCGGTCGCCGACGCGGGGGGGCTCGGCACGATCGAGATCAAGGCGATGCAGGACCACGGCTATCCGACCGAGTTCGCCGTGGGCATCACCGCGGCATCGGCGACGCTCGGGCCGATCATCCCGCCGTCGCTGCCGATGGTGATCTACGGGGTGCAGGCGAACACGTCGATCGGCAAGCTGTTCGCCGCCGGCTTCCTGCCGGGCGCGCTGATGGCGATCTTCATGATGATCATGGTCGCCTACTACGCGCACGTGCGGAAGTACGGCAGCGACATCGCGTTCTCGTGGCCCCGGATGGGCCGCGCGTTCTTCGAACTCGGCTTCGTGCTGGCGACCGCGGTGATGCTGTACTTCCTGTGGTCGGCCGACGCGGAGAAGCTCTCCGGGATGGTTCGCTTCGGGCTTCCGCTCGTCCTGGTTCTCGTCGCCGACAAGCTGTTCCGCTTCGAGGCGTTCATGGCGCTGCTGACGCCGGTGATCCTGATCGGCGGCATGGCGTCGGGCCTGTTCACGCCGACCGAGGCCGCGGTCGCCGCGGTGGCGTGGGCGCTGTTCCTCGGCTTCGTCTGGTACCGGACGCTCAATTGGAGAATGTTCGTCAAGGTCTCGATGGACACCATCGAGACGACCGCCGTCGTGCTCTTCATCGTCGCGTCGGCGTCGATCTTCGCCTGGGTGCTGACGACGACGCGCGTGACCGACGCGGTGGGCGCCTGGGTGCTGTCGATTTCCGACAATCCGCTGGTGTTCCTGCTACTGGCGAACCTCTTCCTGCTGTTCGTCGGCTGCTTCATGGAGACGATCGCCGCGATCACGATCCTGGTGCCGGTGTTCATGCCCATCATCGCCAAGCTGGGCATCGATCCGGTCCACTTCGGCATCGTGATGGTGCTGAACCTGATGATCGGGCTGCTGACGCCGCCGGTGGGGATGGTGCTGTTCGTGCTGCAGAAGGTCGCGAAGATATCGTTCGAGGCGACGGTGCGGGCGGTGCTGCCGTGGCTCATCCCGCTGCTGGTCACGCTGGTCATCATCACCTATTCGCCGAAGCTGGTGCTGTGGCTGCCTTCGATCCTGTTCGACAAATGAGCCCGATCGAGCGCGTCGAGATCCTGCAGGTCGACCTGCCGCCGAAGGTCGTTCGCACCGACGCGATCCAGTCCTTCGTCCGCCAGGAGACGCCGATCGTGCGCATCACCTGCGCCGACGGGGCGCAGGGCACCGGCTACACCTACACCATCGGCACCGGCGGGTCGTCGGTGCTGGCGCTGCTGCGCGACCATCTCGCGCCGCTGCTCGTCGGCGAGGATGCCGCCGAGGTCGAGCGGCTGTGGAAGCGCCTGTTCTTCCACACCCACGCGACCGCCGTCGGCGCGATCACCAGCCTCGCGCTCGCGGCGATCGACACCGCGCTGTGGGACCTGCGCTGCCGGCGCGCCGGGCTGCCGCTGTGGCAGATGGCGGGCGGCGCGCAGCGCGCGGTGCCGGTGTACACCACCGAGGGCGGCTGGCTGCACCACCCGGCGCAGCAGCTCGTCGACGAGACGGTGGCGGCGAAGGAACAGGGCTTCCGGGGCGCGAAGCTCAAGGTCGGCAAGCCGGCGATCGGCGAGGACGTGCGCCGGCTCGACGCCGTGCGCGCGGCCGTCGGCGGCGACTTCGAGCTGATGGTCGACGCCAACCAGGCGTGGACCGTCCCCGAGGCGCTGCGCCGCGCTCGGGCCTACGATGCATTGCAGCTCGCGTGGCTGGAGGAGCCGCTGCCCGCCGAGGACCTGGGCGGTCACGTCGAGCTCGCCGCGCGCGCGCCGATGCCGATCGCCGTCGGCGAGTCGATCTACCACCCGTCGCACTTCCGCGAGTACCTCGAGCGCGGGGCCTGCTCGATCGTGCAGGTCGACTGCGCGCGCATCGGCGGCATCACGCCGTGGCTCAAGGTCGCGCACCTCGCCGAGACGTTCAACGTGCCCGTTTGCCCGCACTTCCTCATGGAGCTGCACGTCTCCCTGACGGCCGCCGTCCCCAACGGCGCGTGGGTCGAGTACATCCCGCAGCTCGACGCGATCACGACGTCGCGGCTCGCCATCGCCGGCGGCCACGCGATCCCGCCGGCGACGCCGGGCCTCGGCATCGACTGGGACTTCGCCGCGATCGACCGGCTCGCCGTCGCCCGCGCCACGGTGAAATCCTGACCCGTCGAATCGTCGTCCGACCCGCCGCCACCCGAGTCCGTTCCGGAGCCCTCCGATGCCGACATCCGTTTCCCCCACCATCCGCCTGCACCCGGACGACGACGTCGTGATCGCCCGCGCGCAGCTCGTCGGCGGCACCGTGCTCGCGGACGAGGGGGTCACGGTGTCGGGCCTGATCCCGCCCGGGCACAAGGTCGCCACGCGGGCGCGGCGAGCCGGCGAGCCGGTGCGCCGCTACAACCAGATCATCGGCTTCGCGTCGCGCGACATCGCCCCCGGCGAGCACGTCCACCTCAACAACCTGCAGATGGGGTCGTTCGACCGCGACTACGCGTACGGCGCCGACGCCCGCCCCACGCAGTTCGTCGCCGAGCCGGCGACGTTCATGGGCATCCGCCGCAAGGACGGCCGGGTCGCGACGCGCAACTACATCGGCATCCTTTCGACGGTGAACTGCTCGGCGACGGTCGCGCGCGGCATCGCCGACCACTTCGACCGCGAGCGGCTCGCCGCCTTCCCCAACGTCGACGGCGTCGTCGCGCTGACGCACGGCTCGGGCTGCGGCATGGACACCCACGGCGAGGGCATGCAGATCCTGCGCCGCACGCTCGGAGGCTACGCGCGGCATCCCAACTTCGCCGGGGTGCTGGTCGTGGGCCTGGGCTGCGAGTCCAACCAGATCAGCTCGCTGTTCGGTGCCGAGAACCTGTCCGAGGGGCCGCTGCTGCGCACGTTCAGCATCCAGGACACCGGCGGCACCGCGAAGACAATCCGCCACGGCATCGCGCTGATCGAAGCGATGCTCCCGCACGCCGACGCCGTCGCGCGCGAGCCGGTGCCCGCGTCGAATCTTGTCGTCGGCTTGCAGTGCGGCGGCTCGGACGGCTACTCGGGCATCACCGCCAATCCCGCGCTGGGTGCTGCCGTCGACCTGCTGGTCCGCCACGGCGGCACGGCGATCCTGTCCGAGACCCCCGAGATCTACGGCGCCGAGCACCTGCTCACGCGACGCGCGGTGTCGCGCGAGGTCGGCGAGAAGCTGGTCGCGCGCATCCGCTGGTGGGAGGAGTACACGGCGCGCGAGCGGGGCGAGATGAACAACAATCCGTCGCCCGGCAACAAGGCGGGCGGGCTGACGACGATCCTCGAGAAGTCGCTGGGCGCCGTGGCGAAGGGCGGCACGACCAACCTGGTCGACGTCTACGAGTACGCGGCGCCGGTCGCCGCCCGGGGCTTCGTCTACATGGACACGCCGGGCTACGACCCGGTGTCGGCCACCGGCCAGGTCGCCGGCGGCGCCAACATGATCGTGTTCACCACCGGGCGCGGCTCGGCCTACGGCTGCGCGCCGGCGCCGTCGCTGAAGCTCGCGACCAACACGGCGCTGTGGGTGCGGCAGGAGGAGGACATCGACCTCAACTGCGGCGACATCGTCGACGGCACGGCGACGGTGCAGGGCAGCGGCGAGCGGCTGTTCCGGCTGATGCTGGAGACCGCGTCGGGAGCCAAGTCGAAGAGCGAACGGCACGGCTACGGGCAGAGCGAGTTCGTGCCCTGGTACCTGGGGGCGGTGATGTAGCGGCCGCCCGACAGTTTTCGTTGACACTTCAGGGGTCAGACCTTACGCTGCACCGGTTTGATCCGACATGCAGAAGGGCCCGCCGAGGCCCACCCAAAGGAGGAGTTCGATGAAGGTCTTCACCAAGCTCGTCGCCGCGTGCGTCGCGGCCGGCTTCATGCTTTCCGCCGCCCCGGCGGCGGCGCAGGAAAAACTGGTCGTCTGGTGGGTCAAGGGCTTCTACAAGAGCGAGGACGACGCGCTGTACGAGGCGATCAAGAAGTTCGAGGCCAAGAGCGGCATCAAGGTCGAGCTGTCGCAGTACGCGGTGCAGGACGGCATCCCCAAGGTCGTCGCCGCGCTCGATTCCGGCAATCCGCCGGATGTGGCCTACATCGACGTGTTCGACTTCCAGGTCACCGGCAAGTGGGCCTACGAGGGCAAGCTCGAGGACCTCTCCGACGTCCTCGGCCCGATGAAGTCCCAATTCCTCCCGGGCGCGCTGGAAACGACGTACCTGTACAGCGACAAGACCAAGAAGAAGGCGTACTACGCGTTCCCGCTGAAGCAGCAGACGATGCACATCCAGTACTGGAAGGACATGCTGAAGGACTCCGGCTACCAGGAGTCCGACATTCCCGAGACCTGGAAGGAGTACTGGTCGTTCTGGTGCGACAAGGTCCAGGCGGGCTACCGCAAGAACACCGGCAAGCGCGCGTTCTCGACCGGCTTCCCGATGGGGGTCGACTCGAGCGACTCGTACTACTCGTTCCTGACGTTCGTCGACGCGTACAACGTCAAGCTCGTCGACGACAACGGCAAGCTGCTGGTCGACGACCCGAAGGTCCGCGCCGGCCTCATCAACGCGCTGCGCGACTACACCGAGGTCTACCGCAAGGGCTGCACGCCGCCGTCGGCGACGTCCTGGAAGGATCCCGACAACAACGTCGCCTTCCACAACAAGACGATCGCGATGACGCACAACGCGACGATCTCGATCGCCGCCAAGTGGTACGACGACTCGAACAACCCGGCGCTGAAGCCCGAGGAACGCGCCGTCGCCAAGAAGAACTACGAGGAACTGATCGCGACCGCCGGCTTCCCGAAGAAGCCCGACGGCTCGCCGATGACGTACCGGGCCGCGGTCAAGACCGGCGTGGTGTTCGAGGCCGCCAAGAACAAGAAGCGGGCGAAGGAGTTCGTCGCGTTCCTGATGCAGGACGAGAACCTGATCCCCTACGTCGAAGGCTCGCTCGGTCGCTGGTACCCGGTGACCAAGTCGGGCGCGGCGCGGCTGTCGTTCTGGCTGGCGGATCCGCACCGCACGTCGGTCCAGCGCCAGTTCGTCGCCGGCACGACGCCGTTCGAGTTCACCAAGAACTTCAAGTTCACGACGCTGAACAACGAGAACGTCTGGGCGAAGGCGATGAACCGGGTGCTGAACGAGAAAGTCACGGTTGAGAAGGCCGTCGACGAGATGATCGCGCGCATCAAGGCGGTCGCCGGCTGACCGGGCAGCCGGCGGCGGTGGGGCCCGGCGCGGAGGCGGCACGCTTCCGCGCCCGCGGCCCCGTCTTCCGCATCCCCATCGTGCCTGCCGCACTTCCCCCCTTGCACGTCGCATGACAAGCCTGGCCCTTCCCGGCAGCGAGCCGGCCGCACCCCCGGGCCCGGCGCGGCGGCGCATGTCGCCCTGGCAGTTCTGGGGCATGGTGCTGATCGCGCCGTACGTCGTCGTGTTCCTGGTGTTCGTGCTCTACCCGGTCCTCTACGGCCTGTGGATCGCGCGGCACCCCGAGAGCTACGTCAAGCTGTTCGACGACCCGGTGTTCGCCGGCAGCGTCGTCAACACGCTGGTCTTCCTCGGCGTCGCCATCAACGTGAAGATGGGGCTGGCGCTGTTCCTGTCGGGCTTCTTCGCCAACACGCGCCCGTGGATCCGCTGGCTGTCGGTGCTGTTCATCCTGCCGTGGGCGGTTCCGTCGATCCCGACGATCCTGTCGTTCCGCTTCATGCTGAATCCGGAGTGGGGGATCATCAATTCGCTGATCTTCCAGCTGACCGGCGCCGACGGCCCCAACTGGCTGAACGAGCGCTGGATGGCCCTGTCGATGGCGATGGTCGTCCACATCTGGAAAAGCCTGCCGTTCTGGACGCTGATCCTGCTCGCGGGGCGCCTCGCGATCCCGGGCGAGCTGTACGAGGCGGCGAGCGTCGACGGCGCGTCGACCTGGCAGAAGTTCAAGTTCGTGACCTGGCCCTCGGTGTCGGGCCTGTACCTCACGTCGCTGATCCTCTCGACCATCTGGTCGCTCGGCGACTTCAACAGCATCTACCTGCTGACCGGCGGCGGTCCCGCCGACCTCACGCACGTGCTCGCGACGCTGGGCATCCGCTACCTGCGGCTCGACCAGGTCGACCTGTCGATGGCCACCATCGTCTGCGCGCTGCCGCTGGTGCTGCCGCTGGTGTACTTCATGATGAAGCGGCTGTCGAAATGAAGCTGCGCGACGTCACCCGCGAGGCGAAGCTGCTGCTGGTCGGCATTCCCGTCGCGCTGTGGACGCTGATCCCGATCTACCACATGCTTCTGTTCGCGCTGTCGACCAAGGACGAGGCATTCAGCGGCCGGCTGTGGCCCGCGCATCCGACGCTGTCGAACTTCGCGATGGTGTTCGAGCAGAAGAACTACTGGCTCAACCACTTCTGGCTGCAGCTGTGGAACTCGCTGCTGATCGCCGTCGCGGTCGGCGCGATCACGCTGTTCGTCGCCACCGGCGCGGCGTTCGCGATCAGCCGGCTGAAGGTGAAGGGCGGGCGGCTGGTGATGAACCTCGCGCTGTTCACCTACTTCATCCCGGCGGCGTTCCTGGCGGTGCCGATGTACAAGGCGATGGGCACCTACGGGCTGCTGAATAACCAGTGGGCACTGATCCTGGCGATGATCACGCTCGCTTCGCCGTACGCGATCTGGGTGCTGAAGCAGGCGTCCGACAAGCTGCCGGTCGAGCTCGACGAGGCGGCACGTATCGACGGCGCCTCGCCGCTGCAGCTGTTCCGCCTCGTCTACGTGCCGCTGATGACGCCGTCGCTGGTCGCGGTCGGCACCTACGCGCTGCTGCTGGCGTGGAACGAGTACCTGTACGCGTTCCTGCTGCTGTCGCGCGACACCGACATCACGCTGGCGGTGGCGCTGGGACACTTCCTGTCGGCGGACGACTCGCCGTGGGAGCTGCTGATGACGACCGGATTCATCTACGCGCTGCCGCCGGCGGCGATCTACTACGCATTCAAGCGCTACATGGTCACGGGGCTCACCGCCGGCGCGGTGAAGTCCTGATCGACGGCGCATCGGCAGGTTCCATGGCATCCGTCTCCTTCCGCGGCATCGAAAAGGCCTACGGCACCACCAAGGTCATCCACGGTATCTCGTTCGACATCAAGGACGGCGAGTTCATGGTCCTCGTCGGCCCATCGGGCTGCGGCAAGTCGACGCTGCTGCGGATGCTGGCGGGACTCGAGGAAATCACCGGCGGCGAGATCGCGATCGACACCCGTGTCGTCAACGACGTCGAGTCCAAGGACCGCGACATCGCGATGGTGTTCCAGAGCTACGCGCTGTACCCGCACATGACGGTGCGCGACAACATGGGCTTCAGCCTGCGCCTGCGCAAGGCGCCGCAGTCCGAGATCGACCGGCGCGTCGCCGACGCGGCGAAGATCCTCGACCTCGACCCGTACCTGCACCGTTTCCCGCGTGAACTTTCCGGCGGCCAGCGGCAGCGGGTGGCGATGGGCCGGGCGATCGTCCGCGATCCCAAGGTGTTCCTGTTCGACGAGCCGCTGTCGAACCTCGACGCCAAGCTGCGCGTCGCGATGCGTGCGGAGATCAAGGCGCTGCACCAGCGGCTGAAGACGACGACGGTCTACGTGACGCACGACCAGATCGAGGCGATGACGATGGCCGACCGCATCGTCGTGATGCACGACGGGGTCATCGAGCAGATCGGCGCGCCGCTGGACCTCTACGACCATCCCGACAACCTGTTCGTCGCGCAGTTCATCGGCTCGCCGGCGATGAACATCGTCAACGGCACGCTGCGGCGCGCGGGGCCGGCGGCGTACGTCGAGGCGGCGGGCGGCGTCCGGTGGCCGGTGGGCGCGGGCGCCGGCGTCGACGGCGAGGCCGTGGCGCTGGGCGTCCGCCCCGAGCACCTCGGCCTGACCGTTCCCGGCGGCGAGGCCGTGGCCGCCGAGATCGTCGTCGTCGAGCCGACCGGCGCCGAGACCGAGCTGGTGCTGCAGGTCGGCGGCGAGAAGGTGCTGCTGGTCACGCACGGCCGCCCCGAGGTCCGGCCGGGTGACAGTATCGGCCTTGCGCTCGACCCCGCCAGGCTGCACCTCTTCGACCGGACCTCCGGTCGTCGCCTTACCTCCTGAGGGACCCATGGGCAAGAAGCCGACGAAGCGCAAGCTGCGCTCGCAATCCTGGTTCGGCCGCAACGACCGCGATGCGTTCGTCCACCGGTCGTGGATGAAGAACCAGGGCTTTCCGCACGATCTCTTCGACGGCCGGCCGGTGATCGGCATCTGCAACACCTGGTCCGAGGTCACGCCCTGCAACGCGCACTTCCGCGAGCTGGCCGAGCACATCAAGGCGGGCGTCCTCGAGGCCGGCGGCTTCCCGCTCGAGTTCCCGGTGATGAGCCTGGGCGAGCCGGTGATGCGCCCGACGACGATGCTGTTCCGCAACCAGGTGGCGATGGACGTCGAGGAGTCGATCCGCGCCAACCCGTTCGACGGCGTCGTGCTGATGATGGGCTGCGACAAGACCACGCCGGCGCTGCTGATGGGCGCGGCGTCGTGCGACCTGCCGACGATCGGCTTCTCCGGCGGCCCGATGCTCAACGGGCGCTACCGCGGCGAGACCATCGGCTCCGGCACGCACACCTGGAAGTTCACCGAGGCCCTGAAGATGGGCACGATGAAGATGGCGGAGCTGCCCGAGGCCGAGGCGTGCATGTCGCGCTCCGCCGGCCACTGCATGACGATGGGCACGGCGTCGACGATGGCGTCGATGGTCGAGTCGCTGGGCATGGGCCTGCCGACCAACGCTGCGATTCCCGCCGTCGACTCGCGCCGGAAGGTGCTGGCGCGGATGGTTGGCCGGCGCATCGTCGAGATGGTGCACGAGGACCTCGTCATGTCGAAGATCCTCACCCGCCACGCGTTCGAGAACGCGATCATGGTCAACGGCGCGATCGGCGGCTCGACCAATGCCGTCGTCCACCTGCTGGCGATCGCGCGGCGGATCGGCGTCGACGTCAGCCTCGACGACTGGGACCGCCTCGGCCGCGACGTGCCCTGCCTCGTCAACCTGATGCCCTCCGGCGAGTACCTGATGGAGGACTTCTACTACGCCGGCGGCCTGCCGGTGGTGATGCGCGAGATCGGCCGGTTCCTGCACAGGAAGGCGCTGACCGTCAACGGGCGCGCGCTGTGGGACAACGTCAAGGACGCGGTCAACTACGACGAGAAGGTGATCACGCCGATCGCGAAGCCGTTCAAGCCGCATGGCGGCATCTGCGTGCTGCGGGGGAACCTCGCGCCCAACGGCGCGGTGCTGAAGCCCTCGGCGGCGACGCCGAAGCTGATGAAGCACAAGGGCCGCGCCGTCGTGTTCGAGAACATCGAGGACCTGCACGCGCGCATCGACGACCCGAAGCTCGACGTCAAGGCCGACGACATCCTGGTGCTGAAGAACTGCGGGCCGAAGGGCTACCCGGGCTTTCCCGAGGTCGGCAACTTCGCGCTGCCGGCGAAAGCTGCTGAAGAAGGGCGTCACCGACATGGTCCGCATCTCCGACGCGCGGATGTCGGGCACCGCATACGGCACCGTCGTGCTGCACACCGCGCCCGAGGCCGCCGCCGGCGGGCCGCTGGCGCTGGTGAAGAGCGGCGACGTCATCGAGCTCGACGTCGGCAAGCGCAAGCTCCACCTCCACGTATCCGATGCGGAGCTCGCCGCGCGCCGCGCGCAGTGGAAGCCGCCGAAGCCGCACGCCGACCGCGGCTGGGTCAAGCTGTACTGCGACACGGTGCAGCAGGCCGACGAAGGCGTCGATCTCGATTTCCTCGTCGGCAAGTCGGGCGCAAGGGTAGGCCGGCCCAGCCACTGAACGCCGAAGGGACGGCGGCGCTCGCGCCGGCGTCCCGCCACCGGGAGCGCGGAGCGCGAAGGCCGCGGCCGCGGCGGCTGCGACGGCTGTGCCGTCGCCGGTGACGAAGCCGGCAGGGCCCGCCGGCGGCGCGCTAGAATGGCAGCCACCGCGCCATGAACTCAAGCGTCGACATCTATTCCACCCTTGCGCTCGCCGCGGCGGCGCTGGTGATCGGCCATGCGCTGGTCGACCGCGTCGCGTTCCTGAAGCGCTACAGCATCCCCGACGCCGTCGTCGGCGGGATGCTGTTCGCGGCTGTCGTCACCGCGCTTCGTGCGCGGCGGCGTCGGCCTCGAGTTCGACCCGGCGCTGATCACGCCGCTCAACATCGCGTTCTTCACGACGGTCGGACTGTCCGCCGACGCGCGGTCGCTGGCCAAGGGCGGCAAGCTGCTGCTGCTGTTCTTCGCCGTCGTCGCCGGCGGCCTCGTGCTCCAGAACGTCGTCGGCGTCGGGCTTGCGAGGCTGTTCGACATCCACCCGATGAACGGGCTGCTTGCCGGCTCGATCACGCTGTCCGGCGGCCATGGCACCGGCGCCGCGTGGGCAGGAAAGTTCATCGAGGAGCGCAACCTCCAGGGCGCGGTGGAACTGGCCGTCGCCTGCGCCACCTACGGCCTCGTCGCCGGGGGCCTGCTCGGCGGGCCGCTGGCGGGGTGGCTGATCCGGCGGCACGGGCTGTCGGCCGCGGCCGATGGCGCGGCGCCTGCGTCCTCCGTCGCTGCTCCGGCGACGGCCGCCGCGGCCCGGACGGGCGCCGCCTCCGCCGCCACGGCAAACCCGGTCACGCCCGCGGCCGTCGCCGCGCCGGCGCCGCCGACGAGCCGCTGCCGTTGCGCCGGCTGATCGAGACGCTGCTGCTGGTGTTCGCGTCGATGGCGATCGGCATGGCGCTGTACAGCCTGTTGGGACAGGGGGCGTTCACGCTGCCGTCCTTCATCTGGGCGCTGCTGGTCGGCGCAGTGATCCGCAACCTGCTTTCGTTGTCCGGCTTGTACCGCGTCAACGACAAGGCGGTGGAGACGATCGGCGCGCTGTCGCTGTCGCTGTTCCTCGCGATGATCATCATGACGCTGAAGCTGTGGGAGCTCGTCGACCTGGCGGGGCCGATCATCGCGATCCTGCTGGTGCAGACCGCGGTCATGCTGGCCTACGTCGCGTTCGTGACCTTCCGCGTGATGGGCGGCAATTACGACGCCGCGCTGCTGGCGACGGGGCACCTCGGCTTCTCGATGGGCTCGACGGCGACGGCGATGGTCAACGTGCAGGCGGTCGCCGAGCGCTACGGGCACTCGTCGCTCGCGTTCCTGCTGATCCCCGTGATGGGCGCGTTCCTGATCGACGTCGCGAACGCGCTGATCATCCAGGGCTTCCTGGCGCTGCCATGGTTCGGCCTGTGACGACGTCCCGCCTCCGGGCGCCCGCGCGGTTCGCGCTGGCGCTCGTCGCCGTGCTCGGCGCGCTCGCGCTGGCCGGCTGCGCGCGCGGACCCGACGCCGGCTTCGTCAAGGAATCGGTGCAGCAGCAGCTCGACGCCGCACTCGGCGGCCGGGTGCTGACGGTCGAGAGCCTGAGGCCGTCCGGCGGAACGGCGCTGAAGGGCGGCGACGGCCGCGTCGTCTATTTCAACGCCCGGATGAAGCTCGCCCGCGACTACGACTTCACGCAATGGAACGCGCACAGCGTCGCCTCGCTGGGGGCCCTGCTGGGCGCCGGACCGAAGGGGCTGATCGGATTGAAGGCCGACGGCAACAAGGCCGGCGACGAGATCGACGTGTTCGGCACCGCCGCGTTCGCGCGGCGCGACGGGCGTTACGAGCAGGTCGCGCTGACACCCTCGGCAGCGGCGCCGGAGACACCGTTGCCGGCCGCCGCCACCGTCGCCGCCGTGCAGCCGCGGCCGAAGGAGGAGCCGCCTCCGACGCCGCTCGAGGCCGCCTACGCACGGCTCGCGGAACTGGCGAAGATCCCGGGAACGGTGACCCGGGACGAGCACGACGCCATCCTGCGCGAGGAGATCGACGCTGCGCATTCGCGGGCACGCGCGCGGCTCGAGCGCGCCGCGACGGTGCTCACCATCGCGGGCGGACCGGCGGGGGGCGCCTACGCCGACACCCTGCGCGCGCTGGAAGTGCGCGCGTTCGCCGCGAAGATCGCGCTGGATCCGATCGTCACCGAGGGCAGCGTCGCCAACATCCGTCAGCTCTACGATGGGCGCGCGCAGTTCGCGCTGGTGCAGAACGACGTGGCCCGGAACGCCTTCGCCGGCCGCGGCCGGTTCGCCGGCGCGCCGCAGCCGGAGCTGCGCGTCGTCGCCAGCCTGTTCCCCGAGGCGGTCCACCTCGTCGTCGGCGCGAAGAGCGGCATCACCGGCGTCGCCGACCTCAAGGGCAAGCGCGTCGAACTGGGGTCGGACGGGTCGGGCACCCGCGCCAACGCGCTCGCCATCCTCAACGTCAACGGCATCGCGGTGGAGACGCTGGCGGCGGCCGGGCGCGCACCGCTGGCCGAGGCGGCGCAGGCGCTCGCCGACGGCAAGGTCGACGCGCTGTTCGCGACCATCCACGCGCCGGCGCGCGAGCTGCAGCGGCTCGCCGCGCGCACCCCGGTGTCGCTGGTGCCGATCGGTCCGTCACGCGAGCTGCTCGACGTCGGCCTCGCACCACTGACGCTGCCGGCAGGCACCTACCACGGCCAGGTTGCGCCGGTGCCGACCCTCGCCGCAACGGCGCTGCTGGTGACGCGCGAGAACGTCCCGGCCAAGGCGGTCGACGCCATGCTGAAGCTGCTGTTCGACGCTCGCGCCGGCGACGACGCCGCGGCGGTCGCGCACATCGCGCGGCCGACCGCACGCGTCGGCGTGTCGCTGCCATGGCATCCGGCGGCCGACGCGTGGCTCGGCACGGCGGGCACACCCGGCCCGGCGTCGGCGCCCGCCGCCGCGACCGCGGCGCTGCCGGCCGTTCCGCCGGTGACCTCGCCGAATTCCGGCGGGAAATGACCGGCCTGAAGGACGACCGCAGGCTCGCCGCCGACCGATGATCGCGCCCCAATGACTGCCTCCCGCCCGCGCCCGGTGCTCGTCCCCGGCGTCCCCGACTACCTCGACCCCGCAGTGCCGGCCGGCCTGCCGCGGGTGCCGATGCGCGTCGTCGACGCGACCGACGAATTGCTCGCCGGCTTCGGCCACCTCGTCGACGATCCCGCGCGCTGCAAGGTGGAGATCGTCCGCTGGCCGGCGGCGGGCTGGCGGCCGGTCGATCTCGATTCGGGCGACGAGGGCGGCACGACGCAGGGCGTGTTCGTCAGCGAATGGAAGGGCGACGTGCTGTACGGCCGCAACGAGGCGGTCGGCGGCCATTACATACTCGCCTGGGCCTGCGACCCGGCCGCAGCGCGCGAGGATCACGCCCGCACGCCCGAACGGATGGTGCTTTGGCACTGCAACTACCACCCCGACGGCGGCCAGCTCTTCTTTCCGCTCGACCGCAAGCCGTTCCTGGTGCCGCTGGCGCTGCCCGGCGACGACGTGCATCCGGATCACTTCGTCTGCTTCCGCTTCGACGGCACGCGCGGGCTCTACATCCACCCGAACGTCTGGCACGAAGGCGTGTTCACACTTGCCGGCACGCAGCGCTTCCACGACGTCCAGGGTGCCGTGCACGCGCGCGTGTCGGTCGACTTCGCACGCGAGTTCGAGTGCCTGCTCGAGGCGCCGTTGCGCTGACGTGCCTGCGATGCCTCCCTTCGCGACCGCCGTCGCGCCGATCCCCGCGCGCGTCGCCGCGCCTTCGCCGCCCGGCGACCGGACCCCATGACCCAGACCAACCGCGATTCGCCGTCGACCCAGCCGCATGACATCGAGGCGCTGCCGGTGCGGGAAGTCGCGCCCGGTGCGCCCTGGCGCTGGCTCAGGGCCGGCTGGCGCGACTTCCTGTCCTGCTTCGGCCCGAGCCTCGCGCACGGGATGGTCGTGATGCTGGCCGGGCTGGCCATCGTCACCGTCGGCCTCCACGCCTGGTGGCTGCTGCCGGGCGCGATCTCGGGCTTCCTCCTGGTCGGGCCGATCGTCGCCACGGGACTCTACGAGCTGTCGCGCCGGATCGCGATGGGCGAGCGGCCGACGCTGCACGACGCCGTCGGCGCGTGGACCCGCGACGCGCGGCCGCTGGTGTGGCTGGGGCTGGGCCTCGCCACTGCCGCGACGCTGTGGGTGCTGGCCTCGTCGGTGATGATCGCGCTGTTCGTGCGCGAGCCCATCACCGGCATCGACGCTTTCCTGCGGCACGTGGTGCTGGCCGAAGGGGCACTGTTCCCGCTCTGGGCGCTGCTGGGCGGGCTGGGCGCGGCGGCGGTGTTCGCGCTCACCGTCGTGTCCGCGCCGCTGCTGCTCGACCGCCGCGTCGACCTCGGCAGCGCGCTCCTCACCAGCGTCCGCGCCGTCGGCCGCAACCCGGTTCCACTGGCCGTGTGGGCGACCATGATCATGGCGGCGTCCGCGCTGTCGCTGGCGACGATGATGATCGGCTTCGCGTTCGTGATCCCGGTCGTCGGCCACGCCAGCTGGCACGCCTACCTCGACCTCGTCGACGCCAGCGCCGCGCCGCCGCGCATCGTTCCCTGACCGGCTGGCCGCGCCATGTGGGGCCTCACCGAAGAGCAGGTCGCCGAATTCGGCATGACGTTCGGCGTCGGCGGGTTCATCCTGTTCATGCTGTTCATCATCTTCGACCTCGCACGGAAGTCGAAGGCGGGCAAGCTGGGGACGTTCGTGCTGTTCTTCGTGCTGTCGTTCGGGATGATGGGCTTCATCGCCAAGTCGATCATCGCCCGGCTGCTGGGGATATAGTGGACGTCGTGCAAACCCAACGCCTGCTGCTGCAGCGGCTGTCCTGCGCCGACGCGCTGTTCATGCTCGAGCTGCTCAACGACGCCGACTTCATCCGCCACATCGGCGACAAGGGCGCGCGCAAGCCCGACGACGCCGTGCGCTACATCGAGGACGGACCGGTCGCGAGCTACTCGCGATTCGGCTTCGGCCTGTACCGCGTCGACCGACGCGATACCGGCCAGCCCATCGGCATCTGCGGGCTGGTCAAGCGCGAGTCGCTCGACGACGTCGACCTTGGCTTCGCGTTCCTGCCGGCGCACCGGGCGCAGGGCTACGCGCTCGAATCGGTGCGCGCGGTGCTCGATCATGCCCGCGACGACTGCGGCATCTCGCGTCTGGTGGCGATCGTCGCGCCGGGCAACCTCCGGTCAATCCGGCTGCTGGAGCGGGCGGGCTTCGACTTCGAGCGCGCGATCGTCTGGCCGCCGACCGGCGAGACGCTGCACCTGATGGCCACCGACATCGAGCCGACGCCCCTGCGCCGCGCCACCGACCGTCGTGGCTGACGTGGTGTTGGCGCCGGCTGCGCTGGCCGCGCTCGGCGCGCTGCTCGTCGCCGCTGTCCTCGCGTGGCTGGTCAGCGTGTCGCGGCGCAACGTCACGCTGGTCGACAGCCTCTGGGCGCCGTTCTTCCTGCTCGCGGCGGCGGCCTACGCGGTCGTCGCACCCGGGCCGCTCACCGCACGCGGCGCGCTGGTGCTGCTCCTGGTCGCGATCTGGGCGCTGCGCCTCGGCGTCCACCTGACGCTGCGCAATCGCGGCAAGGCGGAGGACCGGCGCTATGCGGCGATGCGGGCGCGCCACGAGCCGGGATTCGCGTGGAAGAGCCTGTTCATCGTGTTCGGGCTGCAGGCGGTGCTTGCGTGGATCATCGCGGCGCCGCTGTTCGCGGCCATCGCCGGGCGCGCGCCGCTCGGTGCGCTCGACGCGCTCGCCGCGGCGCTGTGGCTGACGGGATTCGCATTCGAGACCGTCGGCGACGCGCAACTCGCGCGCTTCAAGGCGGACCCCGCCAACGCGGGGCAGGTGATGGATCGCGGGCTTTGGCGCTGGACGCGGCATCCCAACTACTTCGGCGACGCCTGTCTCTGGTGGGGCTACTGGCTGTTCGCCGTCGCCGCCGGCGGCGCGTGGACGGTGTTCGGGCCGGCGTTGATGACGCTGCTGCTGCTCAAGGTGTCCGGGGTCGCGCTGCTGGAACGGGACATCGGCGAACGGCGCCCCGCGTACCGCGACTACATCGCCAGGACCAGCGCGTTCTTCCCGTGGCCGCCGCGATCGTAGGCGCAGTTGGCGCGGGCGCGTGCGGAGCGGCGACGATGTGCACGCGGGTCGCGAAGGACGCCTCGCCCGCGGAGCGCTCCTTCCCGCCCGGCTAGCGCAGACCCAGCGCCCGGTCCGCCGACAGCGCGCCGCCGCCGCGCGCCGCCAGCAGCACCAGGAGCGCCGCCCAGGACAGGTGCGTGGGCCACGCATCCGGGTAGACGAAGATCTGGATGACCGCCGTCATGCCGAGCAGCGCGGCGGCGGAAAGCCGCGTCGCGAGACCCAGCACCAGCAGCAGCGGAAAGAGATGCTCGGCGTACGCGGCAGCGTGGGCGGCGAACTCCGGCGGCAGCAGCGGCACCTTGTATTCCTCGCGGAACAGCGCGTAGGCGCCGTCGGTGACGGTGAGCCAGCCGTCGACCTTGGTGCGGCCGGACTGCCAGAACACGCCGGCGATGCCCAGGCGCGCCAGGAGCAGTACGGCGGCGTCGCCGACGAGCGCGGTCACGCGGTCGGCGACCCGGTTCCAGGCGCCGCGCAGCGACGACAGCGGGCCGGCGGGTGGGGTGGTGGCGCTCATGCTGCGACCTCGTTCGATTCGGGAAGCAGCTGGAGGTGCCCGAACGCGCCGGCGGCGAGCAGCGTCGCCATCAGCCGGGCCAGGTCGGTCGCAGGGTCGACTGCCAGCGCCGCGGCGGCGGCATCGGCCAGCGTGCCGCCCGCGGCACAGGCGTCGAGGAACGCGGCCCCTGCCGCATCGAGCGCAACCGCTTCGACGGCGTCTGCCGGGCCGCGTCAGCAGCGCGCCTTCGCCGCGCCAGTCGAGGTCGCGTCCGACGTCGGCATCGGGGACTTCCGCCGCGCTCGCGCGGTTGCGCTGCCACAGCGTGCGGACCGGCGCGTCGGCCGCGACGTGCCAGCGTGCAGCCGCGTGCGGCCGCAGCACCGTCCGCGCAAGCTCCGTCGGGGTGAGCGCGGCGACCGCGGCGGCTGCGACCGGCGGTTCGTCGGCGGCGACGTGCGCCTCGGTCCACGCACGATCGAGGCGCGCCACGTCGGCGAGCCACGGCATCCCGGCCGCCGGCGCGAAGCCGGCGAGGAAATCGGCGAACCCGGCGCCGTAGTGCAGCAGCGACGGCTCGACCGGCGGCCGGGCGCGGACGAACACGGCCGCCGCCGCGCGCAGCCATTCGCTGCCGACGAGCCGGGTCACCGCCGGATGGTTGGCCTCGATGGCGTCGATGGCGCCTTTCAGCACCGTGTTGCGGTAGACGGCGAATCCCGGCTGGGCGGCGAGTCGGGCGACCGCGTCAGCTGCGGTTGCCGCATCGGCCGAGGGATGCTGCGTCTGGCACCGGCGCGAACAGCGCCTGCGCAAACGCGTCCTGATAGTCGGCGAGCGGCGTGCTCACTTCGCCACCTTCGTGATGCGCTCCCCGGTGTTCGCCCTCGAAGCGGCCAGGGGGCTCATGCCGCGATGCCCTCCGCAAGCCGCAGCACGTCCTGCGCCCGCCGCCGCTCGTCGAGCAGCTCGGTGAACTCCGGAATGTTGTCGTCGCGCTCGATCAGCGTCGGCCGCGGGCCGATGCGCGCGATCAGCCGCTCGTAGAGCGCCCACACCACCGGCGCGACCGCAGCGTCGTGCGAATCGATCAGCAGCGCATCCCCCAGCGCGGGGTCCGCCGAGTGGCCGGCGAGATGGACCTCGCGCACCAGCTCGCCGGGCACGCGGTCGATGACGGCCGCGGCGTCGTAGCTGAGGTTGCTGGCGCCGACGTGGACGTTGTTGACGTCGAGCAGCAGGCCGCAGCCGCTGCGGCGCGCGAGCTCGACGAGGAAGTCGACCTCGTCGTATTCGTGCGCGTCGAAGCGCAGGTAGTGCGACGGGTTCTCGATGGCGATGCTGCGGCCCAGCGCGTCCTGCATCCGGCCGACGTTGCGGACCAGCCGGTCGAGCACCGGCCGGGTGCGCGGCAGCGGCAGCAGGTCGGCGTGGTAGACGCCGCGCCACGCCGACCACGCGAGGTGCTCGGACACCAGCGCCGGCTCGAAGCGCTCGCACAGCGCCGCCAGCCGCGCGAGGTGGCGCAAGTCGGGATCGGCGTCCGCGCCCAGCGACGCGCCGACACCGTGCAGCGACAGCGGATGCCGCGCGCGAATGCGTTCGAGCCAGGCGAGCCGCGGCCCGCCGTCGACCATGTAGTTCTCGGGATGCACCTCGAACCACAGGCCCCCCGCGGCCGAAGCGAGCGCCGCGTCGAAATGCTGCGGCTTCAGCGACAGGCCGGCGGAGGGAGTCATTGCGGTACCGCGGTCCGGGTCGGGCGTGCGATCAGGCCTTGACCGGCGTCAGCGAGCCGGTGCCCTTCGGCGTCTTGATCGTCGTGCAGGTGCCCTTGGCGACCATCTTCCAGGCGTTGCCCTGGTAGTCGGACTTGGACGTGCCGGCGCACGCTGGTTCCGGGGCCCGCGGCGCAGTCGTTCTTGCCGGCGAGCGACACGCCGTAGCACTTCTCCTGGCCGGCCTTGTCGCCCATCATCGGGTCCTTCATCGGGTCCTTCTTCTCGTCGGCGGCGAGCGTGGCGCCCGACGCGAGGGCGGCGAGGGCGAAGGCGGTGGCTGCGAGCAGCTGGCGTTGCATGGGTGACTCCTTTGGCAAGGTGGAAAGAGTGTCCGCCCGGACCGATCGGCAGCGGTGCGGCGGCGGCGACATTGTAGTCGCAGCGGCGCGGGGAACCTTACGGCCGGGGGCCGCAGGCGCGCCCCCGGCCTGCGGGACGCCTCCCGGGTCGACCGGGCGGCGGCCGGCGCGGGCGCGGTATCATCGTTCCCATTCCGGCGCCGAGCAAGGCGGCGTCGCCCGTGCCGCGCCGACCCATCTTCCAGCCCGCCGTGATCGCGATCCCCTTCGACGAAGTCGAGATCACCGCCATCCGCGCGCAGGGTGCGGGCGGGCAGAACGTCAACAAGGTCAGCAATGCGGTCCACCTGCGCTTCGACATCGGCGCATCGTCGCTGGCCGACGACGTCAAGGCGCGCCTGGTCGCGCATCCGGACCGGAGGATCAGCGCGGACGGCGTCATCGTCATCAAGGCGCAGCGCTATCGCAGCCTCGAGCAGAACCGCGACGACGCGCTCGCGCGGCTGCAGGCGCTGGTCGACACGGCGACGGCGGTGCAGGCGCCGAGGCGGCCGACGCGACCGACCCGGAGTTCGCAGCGCCGCCGGGTCGACGAGAAGGTGCGGCGCGGCGAGACCAAGGCCGGCCGCCGGCGACCGGACCACGAATGAACGCCGGCCCGCTCCGTCGTCCGCAAGGAGGTGCCGTCATGCGCAGCGTGCTCGCCGTACCCGTACTGATCGCGTGGGTGTCCCTGCTCGCGGGTTGCGCGACGACCGCGCCGGCGCCGGGGCCCGCCGCCTCGGCCCCAACTGCCATCGCGACCACGTCCAACGCCGAACTCGTCCGCCAGGTCGCCGCCGCCGAGCGCGCGTTCGCGAAGACGATGGCCGACCGCGATCATGCGGCGTTCGCAGCGTTCGTCTCCGAGGAAGCGGTCTTCTTCTCCGGTCCCGGGCCGGTGGTCGGCCGGGACGCCGTCGCCGCGGCGTGGAAGCGTTTCTACGAACGGCCCGTCGCGCCGTTCTCGTGGGAGCCGCAGGACGTCGTCGTGCTGGCGTCCGGCACGCTGGCGCTGACGTCGGGCCCGGTCCGCGACCCGTCGGGCAAGCACATCGGGACGTTCACTTCGACGTGGCGGCTCGAAGCACCCGGGGTCTGGCGCGTCGTCTTCGACCGGGGCGACGACGCCTGCGATTGCCCGAAGCCGCCCGGGTGAAACCTTCGGCGTCGCCGACGCTCCAACCGTGCTCCTGCCACCGATCTCCTGCCCGCCATGAACGTACCCGCGACGCCTCGCCGCCGCACCCGCACCGTGCAGCTGGCCCTTGCGGCGGCCGCGATCGTCGTCGTCGCGGTGATCGCCGCGACGGCGCCGCCGGCCGCCGCCGACCGCATTCTCACCACGCAGGATTACCGCGTCCGCGTGGTCCCGGTCGCCACCGGGCTCGAACTGCCGTGGGGCATGGCGTTCATCGACGGGGGGCGCATCCTGGTCACCGAAAAGCCGGGCCGGCTGCGGGTGATCGAGGGTGGCAGGCTGCTGCCGAAACCGGTCGCGGGCCTGCCGGGGGTGCGCGTGCACGGGCAGGGCGGCCTGCTCGACGTGACCGCGCATCCGCAGTTCGCACGCAACGGGCTCGTCTACTGGAGCTACGCCGAGGGCGGCGCGTCCGGCGTCGGCACCGAAGTCGCGCGCGGCCGGCTCGCCGGCGACGCCACGGCGGGCTACCGCCTGGAGAACGTCGAGGTCATCTTCCGGCAGCAGCCGAAGGGCAGCTCGGGCAACCACTTCGGCTCGCGGCTGGTGTGGGGCCGCGACGGCAGCCTGTTCGTCACGCTGGGCGATCGCGGGCGCATGGACGAAGCGCAGAACCTCGCCACTCACCTCGGCAAGATCGTCCGCATCGCCGACGACGGCAAGGTTCCCGCGGACAATCCCTTCCTGGACCGCGCGGGCGCGCTTCCGGAGATCTTCAGCCTCGGCCACCGCAACGTGCAGGGCGCGCTGCTGCACCCGGTCACCGGTGAATTGTGGGCCCACGAGCACGGGCCGCAGGGCGGCGACGAGGTCAACATCGTGCGCGCCGGACGCAACTACGGCTGGCCGGTGATCACCTGGGGCGCCAACTACGGCACGGGCACGAAGATCGGCGAGGGCACGGCGAAGCCCGGCATGGAGCAGCCGCTGTGGAAGTGGGTGCCGTCGATCGCCCCGTCGGGCCTGGCGTTCTACACCGGCGACCGCTTTCCGAAATGGAAGGGCAACCTGTTCGTCGGCGCACTTGCCGGCCAGCTGCTGGCGCGGCTGACCCTCGACGGCGACACCATCGTGGGCGAAGAGCGGATCAAGGGCACCGGTCGCACGCGCGACGTACGCGCGGGGCCCGACGGCTGCCTCTACGTGCTGTCCGAAGGCGAGGGTGCGCTGCTGCGGCTGGAGCCGGCGAGCTGAAGCGCAAGCGCGGCGACTAGGCGGGGGGCGAGGCCCCGGGGAACCGGCCTTCGCAATACTCGCGCAGGATCAGGAGCTCGTTCTGGATCTCGGCCGGGAAACCGCGACGGCCGCCGCGGCGGTCGACCAGCAGGTCGTCGAGGCATTGGCGCAGCGCATCGCCGTCGTGCCAGAGGTGCGCGATGGTGTTCGCGATGCGCGGCAGCATCTGCAGCAGGGTCAGCGGCTGAACCTCGTCGGGAAGACTCGCCGCCCACCGCGCCGTGGAAGGCAACTGCTGGTTGAGCGGCTGCAGCGCCCGCCTGTTCCCGGATTCCGAAGACGAAACCAACGACCTCTCCCCAAGCTTTGCGCCCTGATCCGACGCAGCTTGATTATGAACCATTGCGGCGGGGCGTCATAGTCGGAACCCGGTCAAACGAGTCCGCGCGGATGGCGGCGCTCCCGGGCGGCGAGCTTCAGGGCGGGGGGATGACTCTCCGCGGCGGAGATCCCACGGGCCAGGCCCACACCGTGCCGTCGTTCAGGATCGCCAGCGTCTCGCTGTCCCCGCCGGTCGCCGCCGACGTGTCGCCCAGCACCCGCTTCGGCTTCAGGCCGTCGGCGGAGCCCCAGGACCACAGGCTGCCGTCGGCGCGGACCGCGACGCTGTGCCGGCTGCCGGTGCCGAGCCCGCGGGCGCCGTCGAAGACCACGCCCCAGCGCACCGCCTTGTCGCCGTAGCCGTGCTCGCCCAGCGGGCCGAAGCGGTTGCCGCCCGTGCCCAGCACGGCGCCGTCGCGGCGCAGGTACACCGCGTGCCCCGTGTGTGCGTAAACCGCGACGGCGTCCTCGGCGACGGCGATCCAGCCGCCGGACTCTTCCAGGTGACCGTTGCCGTACTGCCCCCGGTGCGCCCTGCCCGCGGCGTGCAGCCGGCCCTTTGGGTCGACGTAATAGTCCGCGCCGTCGCCGACCCAGGCGTGGATCGCGGCGTCCGCGACGGGGTTCCAATCGCGCGCTCCGGCCTTGCGTTGCCACAGGCTGCCGTCGCAGCGTATCGCCAGCATCCCGCTTTCGCCAGCCGCGACGTAGGCCACGTCGTCGAGCACGACTTCGGTCCGATCCGAGCCCGCCGCCCACCGCAGCAGGCGATTGTCCGCGTCGATGGCGTGACCGTGACCCGCGTTCACCGCGACGTGCGCGGCGCCGGACAGCAGCTGCCGCGGGCGCTCGTCGCCGCGCCACTCGTACACGCGGCCGCCCACCAGCGCGAGCTTCAGGTCGTAGTAGAGGGCGACCGGCGCACGCCGGGCGACTGCCGCGGCGGCGGCGGGACTGCGCGCCGCACATTGGGCGGCACCGGGCGCCTGCGCCATCGCGACACCGGGGAGCACCACGGCGAGCAGGACCGCCCGGCCGGCGCGCAACGCAGTCATCGCGACGGGGAAGGCCGCCATCGGCTCACGCGGCGTACCAGTAGTAGTAGGTCACGATCCCGCCCAGCGCGACCAGCCAGTAGCCCGCCAGCGTCGCCCGCATCAGCAGCTTCCAGTGCTGCACGTGCCAGGCGCGGGGAAGGAGGTCGTTCATCTGCAGGACCAGCCACGACCCGGCGACGACGGTCAGCGTGCCGAGCAGTGCATGCAGCCAGGTGATCGCGTTGCCGAGGTTCCTGAAGTCGGCGATGCCGTTGAACCGGAAGCTCGCGATCGCACCCGCCATCAGGAACACGACGAAGACCAGGTTGACCAGCACCCAGGTCGTCTGGTTGCGGCGGTGGGCATCGATGTTGCCGGTGCGCGCGAGCAGCATGCCGACGGTGAGCCCGAGCACCAGCAGGATCTCGACGACCAGGTTGATGTCGGCGAGCAGCGTTCCGTACCCGAGGAATCCGCCCGCCTCGTGCCGGCCGGCGAGCCGCAGCCCGAGCACGACGGCGAGGGCGGCCGCGACGGTGGTGGCCGCCAGGACGACGCCCGCGGCGGCACCCGCGGTCCTGCCGGTCGTGCTCATTCGCGTCTCCGGTTCGGGCGCGCGCGGGATCCCGCGCGGTTCAGGGCTTCAGGTCGGCGGTGATGCGCCGGGTCAGCAGCGCCTTGGCAAAGGCGTGCCGGGCGCGCAGCCGCGGGTCGTTGACGATGCCGCCGATCGTCCCCGCGACCACCATCACGACGCCGGCAAGCGGCAGCACCAGGATCAGCCCGGGGACCCCCGCCACGGCGCCGCCGATGAAGATCAGCAGCACCGTCGGCAACGGGTGCATGTGCAGGCTGCGGCCGACGGTCAGCGGCATGAACACGAAATCGTCGAGCAGTCGGACCGTGAGGAACAGGCCGACGGCCGCGTAGACGGCCCACGGATCGGCCGGGAAATCCGTCGCCGCCACCAGCACCACGATCGCGCAGGCGATGACCGATCCGATGAACGGCACCCACGCCATCATCGCGGCCATCAGCCCGAGCGCGAACGCATGGGGCATGCCGATCGCCCACAGCCCGAGCCCGAGGAAGACCGTGTCGATCACCGTGAGCTTGAGCATGCCCTGGAAGTAGGCGCGGGCCGTGCCGTCGACGCGTTCGATCATGTACAGCGTGCGCTCGAAGTACGCATTCGGCACCGACTCGCACAGGAACTTCAGGAATCGCTGGCCGTCGCGCAGAAAGAAGAAGGCGAAGAAGGGCGCGAGCAGCATGGCCGGCAGCCACGCAGCGACGCCGAGCAGCGCGCCGGTCAGGTGCTCCTGGACGTAGCTGCCGCTGAATTCCGTGAGCTTCCGGCCAACCTCGGCACTGAACTCCATCCGCCGGAGGAATCCGAACTGCGATTCGAGCGCGACCAGCGTGTGGTCGACCAGCGCCCGCCCACCCGCGAGGTAGCGCAGCGCCGCCTCCTCTCCGGTGACGGCTTGCGCCGCGAGCCAGGGCAGCGTCGGCAGCATCGCCGCCAGCGCCGCGACGAAGAACGCGCCGGCGACGAGCGCGGCCGCGGTCTCGCGGGCGACGCCCGCCAGCGTCAGGCGCTTCACCGCCGGAAACAGCGCGTAATAGAGGATGATCGCGAACAGGAACGGCACGACGAGCCACAGCACCCGCTTCAGCAGCACCAGCAGCAGCGTCGTGCAGATGATCGTCGCCGCCCATACCAGCGGTCCGCTCGACAGATACCGGCTGGTGTGGGCACTCGTGATTCGCATCGACTTCATGACGAGCGCCGGTCGCTCCCGGCGGACTGCTCGATCAGCAGCCGGCCGAGGTGGCGCGTGAACTGGAGCAGGATCTTCGACGCGATCACCGCGTGCGTGTCGAGCAGGCTTTCGAGGTCGCCGCGCGCGAGCGAGGCGAGCACGCAGTCCTCCTCGGCGCGCGCCTGCAGCGCTCGCGGCGCGTTCTCGACCAGCAGCGCGAGCTCGCCGAACATGCCGCCAGCTTCGATCACCCGGACCCGTCCGGTGTCGGGTTCGCCCTGACGGCAGACCACCACGCGGCCGGCGATGACGACGTGCAGCGCCTGGCCTTCCTCGCCCTGGTCGAACACGATCTCGCCCTTGAGGAAGCTGCGCTCGTGCAGCAGTCCGTCGACGACGCGCAGCTCGGAGCGCGACAGTGTCGAGAACAGGTCGAGCTTCCGCAGCGTCTCCAGACGCGGCGTCTCCTTGCGGCCCTGCAGGAACCCGAACATCGGCGAAACTCCCTCCGGCCCCGGCGATCGGGGCGCTGGCGTGCATTTCACTCTACAACGGGGGATCGGGCAAGCAGCGCAGCGCTTTAGCGGATTTCCAGCCGCCAGGCGCTGCCGCCGCCGGTGCCGACCAGCAGCCGCCGCCCCGGTGCCGAGGGATCGCGGGCGAGTGCGATGACATCCGGATGCGGCGGGGGTCCGCCGACGAGGGTCCAGCTGCGGCCGCCGTCGCCGCTGCGATAGACGCCCTTGCTCCAGGCGGCCGCATACAGCGTTTCCGGCGTGGCGGGATCGGTCAGCAGCGCCTGCACGTTGACCGCGCCCATGCCGGCGCGACTCTCGGTCCACGTGCCGCCGCCGTCGACGCTGCGCCAGACGCCCTCGCCCTCGGTGCCCACCCACAGGGTCCTGCCGGCGGCATCCGAGGCGACCGTCTGCACGCGCGCCAGCGGCAGGCCGGTACCGCTCTTTCCGAAAGTCGCTGCGCCGTCCGTGCTTCGCCACAGTTGGCGATGGACGCTCGCGAACACCTCGGTCTGCCCTGCCGAATTCGCTGCCGGAACCGCGGCCAGTGCGAACAGCCCGTTGATGCTGCCGCTGGACTCCAGGTCTGCGGCGGATTTCGTCCACGTGACGCCGCCGTCGGCGCTACGGTAGACCCAGTGCGCATCGCGGGCATGGATCGTCTTCGGGTTTGCCGGATCGATCGCGAGCCCGATGATCCGCGTGTCGCGCGAAAGTCCGGACTGGTGTCTCGCCCATTTCTCGCCGCCGTCGGTGCTGCGGAACACGCCGTCGCCGGTGCACGCGTAGAGCGTGCGCGAGGCCGGTTCGAGCGCGATGCATTGCGTGCTGCGATTGCCAAGCGCTTCGCTCTTCAGCGCCCAGCTCGCGCCGCCGTCGGTGGTGCGCCAGACCCCGGTGCCGGTCGAGAGCCAGACTGTCTGCGGCGCCGACACATCGGTCGCGATGCCGCTGACGTCGAGCGCCCAGAATCCCGCGCCCGGACCGGCCCAGTTCCGGCCGCCATCCGCAGAGCGCAGTACCCCGTCGCGGGTCGTGCCCGCGAGGACCGTCGACGGTTGCGCGCGGTCCAGCACCAGCGCCCGCACGCTGGCGTAGTTGAGACCCGGCATGGTTTCGGCCCACGACCGTCCGCCGTCGGCGCTGCGAAGCAGGCCGTTCGCGATGCCGCCCCAGACGACGGCGGGGTTGGAGGGGTCGATCGTCAAGGCGAACACACGCGCATTCCGGATCGGGCCCGCGGCCGGCGGCGTCCAGTTCGCGCCGCCGTCGACGGACTTGAACGCCCCCGCACCTGCAGTGCCGGCGTAGACCGTCTCCGGTGTCGCGGGATCCACCGCGAGCGACAGCACGATCTCCCTGCGCAATGCCTCGCCGCTCGCGGTCCAGGTGCGCCCGGAGTCCACGCTCTTGTAGGCGCCGTCGCCGTTGGTGCCGACGTAGAGCGTCGCCGGCGTCTTCGGATCCATTGCCAGCGCGTTAAGGCGGAAATTGCGCGGGAGTCCGGCGGTGCTGAGCGCCCAGGTATCGCCGCCGTCCGCGCTGCGCCACACCCCGGCGTTGAAGCCGGCGTCGGTCGCGGCGTACACGATGCGGGGATTCACCGGGTCGACGGCGATGGCGTTGATGGTCGCATGCCGGTCGGGCAGGTCCTTGCCGCCGAACAGCACCCGTTTCCAGGCGGTGCCGCCGTCGGTACTGCGCCAGACGCCGCTGCTGAAGGTCCCGGCGAAAACGGTCCGCGGCGCGGACGGGTCGACGGCGAGCGCGTTGACCGTCTGCCCACGGATCTCCGGCGCCACCGCGGTCCACGACGCGCCCGCGTCGGTCGACCTGTAGATGCCGCCGGCGAAGGTTCCCGCGTACAGCGCGCCACTGGCAGGGTCCTGCGTCAGTGCGCGGACGGCGCCGGCCGACGGTCCCAGCGGCGTCCAGCTGGCGGACTGGGCGACGGCGACGCCCGGCGCGGAAACGATGGACGCGGTGGCCACCGCGATGGAGACCCCGACGACGACCGCGACCGGTACCAGCTTGCCGCGGACGAGCAGCGCCAGGGTCCTGGCGGCGAGGACCGCGATCACCGTCGAGGCGACGGCGAGTGCGATGCCGCCCACCAGCGGAGGCCAGCCGCCGCGGCGCACGACCTCGACCACCGCGCCGGCCAGCGCCGCCAGCGGAAACGAGAACGACCAGAAGCCGATCGAGAACGGCACGTTGTGCCACCACTTGTAGCGCGCCATCACCGCGACGACCGGCCCGGCGGCGACGCCGAGCCCGACGATCAGCACCTCGCCCGGCAACATCGGCCAGATCGTGCCGGCGGCGAGCGTGGCGACCGACGGCGGCGCGAGCTCGACGCCGATGGTCGGGCGCAGCGCCTCCGGCATCGGTCCTTCGAACAGGCGGTTAAGCACGCGGACCTCGAGCAGCGCCCAGCTCGCGAGCCCCATCCCGAAGAGCAGCGCGGCCCAGCCCGGATAGCCCAGCGTGGACAGCGCCATCGCGCCGACGAAGCCGCCGGCCGCCGGCGGCAGGTACAGCGCCGGCGTCACCGCCGCCGCCGGCAGCGTGCCGGTGGCCAGGATCGACACCACGCGGATGGCGACGATGCCCTGCAGCGCCAGCGCGAACAGCACCAACGCCAGCCACGCGCCGTCGCCCGGCACGCCGAAGCAGATGGTCGCGAGCATCAGTGCCAGCGGGATCAGCGCCATCAGCGATCCCGTGACCGCGTTGGCGAACTCGGCGGCGATCACTCCGGGATGGCGCAGGCACTTCGCCGCGTACAGCACGACCAGCGGAGCGAGGATCGCCGCCGCGGTCCACGCCAGCGTCGTGCCGACCGGCCCGGCGAACCACCATCCGTATCCGCCCGCCCGCCGCCACGCTGCGGCAAGGCCGAACAGCCCGACCGGAATGGCGAACAGCGCGGCCGGCAGGCGCGCGAGCCAGTGCATCCCGACGGACAGGGATTCATGACGTTGCATGGGGTTCGGCGGGTTCATCGGTTCGGACGGATCGGTCGCAACCTCTGCGGGCGCATCCGATCCGCGATGGTCTCACGGTCGGATACCCGGGGTGCGTCGATGCCGCGGGTTCAGGCCGGGGCGAGGCCTTCGGCCGTCGCCGTTCCGTCCGCTTCCGCTGGCCGGCGGCAAGTCAGAAGCTTACCATTCGCATCTTGCCCGCCGCGCGGCCTTCCACGCAACCACGGTGTTGCGTCGCGGCCCCCACCTTCTGGACTCCCGATGATCACGATCACGTTATCCGTTGTCGGCCCCGCCACCGCCCTCGCGTCGGGCCGCGCCATTGCAGCGCGCGGTGCCGCTCTCGTCGTTGCGTGCGCGCTGGCCATGCTGCCCGTTTCCGCCGCACGCGCCGCCGACACCACCGCGCCGCCCACGCCGGTGAAGGTCGTCACCGACACTTACCACGGCGTCGCGGTGCCGGATCCGTACCGCTGGATGGAGGACATGACGTCGCCGGAGTGGCAGGCATGGGTCAAGGCGCAGGCGGCGCACGCCGACGCCGTGCTGGCGCGCATTCCCGGTCGCGACGCGATGAGGAAGCGCCTGCTGGAGCTGGCCGATTCCGGCGAGTTCATCGGCGCGGTCGAGCAGGCCGGCGGGCGGCTGTTCTATCTGAAGAGCGAGCCGGGGCGCAGCAACCGGCGCCTGTTCGTCCGCGAGGGCGACGCCGGCGCCGAGCGCATGCTGATCGATCCCGACGAGCTGCCCGTGGAGAAGGGGCATCACGCCATCGACTTCCACTCGCCGTCGCCGGACGGCAGGCTGGTGGCGGTCGGCATCTCGGCCGGCGGCTCCGAAGCGAGCGTGCTGCGCGTCTACGACGTCGCGGCGAACCGCTTCCTCCCTGACACCATCGACCGCGCGGGGCTCAACGGCGACATCTTCTGGCGGCCCGACAACAGGAGCTTCTTCTACAACCGGCTGCCCGCGCCGGGTCCCGACGGCAAGGGCGAGTCGTACAACAAGAGCGCCGTCCACCTGCACGAGCTGGGCCGCGACCCCGCGCGCGACCCGGCCGTCATTGGCTGGGAAGTGGCCCCCTCGCGCCGCTTCGCCGTACCCGACCTGCCGTACGTGCACACCGCGGCGGGATCGAGCTGGGCGCTGGCGCAGGTGCTGCACGGCGACGCGCAGGAAATCTCGGTGTACGTCGCGCCGCTTGCCGAGGCGACGGGCCCGGGCACGCCGTGGCGCCGGCTGATCGGCCCCGACGACGCGGTGACGCGCGTCACGCTGGCCGGCGACGCGGTCTACGCGGTGTCGATCAAGGGTGCGTCGCGCGGCAAGCTGCTGCGCTACGACCTCCGGCGGCCCGGAGCGACGCCGACGGTGGTGATGCCGCAGGGTCGCGCGGTGCTGCGCGACGTCGCCGCGGCGAAGGACGCCGCGTACGTGCGCGCGCTCGACGGTGGCCTGAGCCGCGTCTACCGGGTGCCGCTCGCCGGCGGGGCCATCGCCGGGGTGGCGCTGCCGTTCGACGGCACGGTCCGCGACCTGATGGTCAGCTCCGCGCGCGACGGGGTGCTGCTGCGGCTCGAAGGCTGGACCCAGGCGCCGGTGGTCTACCGGATCGACGCCAGGGGCAAGGCGACCGACACCGGCCTGCAGAAGCCGATCGCCGTCGACATGTCCGGCGTCGAGGCGCAGCGCGTGATGGTGAAGAGCCGGGACGGCGTCGAGGTGCCGCTGTCGATCCTGTCGCGCCGGGGCGCGAAGCGCGACGGCTCGCACCCGACCATCCTCGACGCCTACGGCGCCTACGGCATCTCGCTGGAGCCGCGCTTCGGCACCTGGCGGATGGGCTGGCTCGAGCGCGACGGCGTGTTCGCGATCTGCCACGTCCGCGGCGGCGGCGAGTTCGGCGCCGACTGGCACAACGGCGGTCGCGTGCTGGCCGGCACCAAGCAGAACACCATCTCCGACTTCATCGCCTGCGCCGAGCACCTGATCGCCGAAGGCTGGACTTCGCGCGCGCGGCTCGCCGGCTCCGGCGGCAGCGCCGGCGGCATCACCATCGGCGGCGCGGTCACGCAGCGGCCCGAGCTCTTTGCCGCCGCGCAGAGCGCCGTCGGGGTGTCGGACCTGCTGCGGATGGAGTTCACGCCCAACGGCGCGCCCAACGTCGCCGAGTTCGGCACCGTCAGCAACCCCGACCACTTCAAGGTGCTGCACGCGATCAGCCCGTACCACCGCGTGAAGGACGGCACCGCCTACCCGGCGGTGATCGTCACCACCGGCGCCAACGACCCGCGCGTCGACGCCTGGCTGCCGGGCAAGTTCGCGGCGCGGCTGCAGGCAGCCACCAGCAGCGGCAAACCCGTCCTGCTGCGCGTCGACTTCGACGCCGGTCACGGCATGGGGTCGACCAAGGCGCAGTGGACCGCCGAGGCGGGCGACGTGTGGTCGTTCTTCCTGTGGCAGATGGGCGAGCCGGGGTTCCAGCCCGCGAAGTGACCACGTCGCGCACCGGCGGCCCCCGCGCCCGGCGTCGCGCGCGCCCGGCGCGAACCTACGGAGGATCGTGCCGCCGCCCGCCGCTACCCGCCGCCGCGCCGCGTGTACAGGTCGAACCAGGCGAGGAATTCGTCGCGTGCCGCATCGTCGAGACCGGTGAAGCGGAAGGTCACGCCGAGCACAGGCAGCGCGATCGACGCGATCCGGCGCAGGGGCTTCTCGACGAGCTCGATCTGCACGCGGCCGCCGCGGACGGGTATCGTGATGGTGTCGCCGGAAATCTCCAGCGGGACGTGGCGGGTCGCGCCCGGAAGGGTGCGGAAGAACTCGGCGCGCGTGCAGCCCATGTCGCGCTGCAGGACGTGCTCGCGCATCACGCCGGACTACCCCCCCGCGATGGGCGGCCAGATCGCCAGTGCGTCCCCGGGGGCCAGCGTGTGGGCGGCGCGCGCCGAAGGCGTGATGTAGACCCCGTTCACCAGCACCAGGTGCGTCATCTTCGTCGGCAGCTGGAACCGGTCGATCAGCGACTGCACCGTCGTTCCCTCCGCCACGTCGAGCGCGATCTGGTTGTGCGCGCGCCGTCTGCCGTCGACTTCCTGCGGCAGGTAGTCGGCCAGCGTGGCGAAGAGCTTGAGCGTGATTTCCATGGGCGGGCGGCGTCCGGGGGGGGAGGCAGGGCATCTTCGGGGCACCTGCGGCACCCTCGGTTCGCTCTCAGTTCACTATCCGGGCGCGGTCAGGAGATTCGCGGACCCCGGGCATGCTGCGCCTGCGCGCCGGCGAGATACGCCTCGACGAAGCGCGTCGGGTCGCGCAGCAGCCGGTCCTTCCACGGGCCGAGCCTGACCCGCGACTGCGTCAGCCCGCGCAGCACGCCGACGTGCTCGGTCAGGCCGATCGCGTTTGAGCCGACCAGGACGTCGCCGCCGAATTCCAGCCGCAGGTAGCGGAAGTTCGCGTCGTCGGTCAGTTCGGCGTGCTCGCCGCCCGGCACGCCCTGCCACTGGCCGAACGACGTGGACACGAGGCCCAGCGTGTCGAGCACGTTGATCTGCGTCACCCCGTGCAGCGCGGCGCGCCCGCCGGCCATGTTGATGCCGGCGCAGTACGCCTGATCGGCGGCGTTGGGCTGGATGGCGCTGACGATCGTCTTGCCGGACAGCACGTCGAAGGCCTCGGCGCAGTCGCCCGCCGCGTAGATGCCCGGGACGCTGGTCTGCATCCGCTCGTCGGTCAGCACGCCCTGGAGGCACTGGATGCCGGAGTGCTCGAGGAAGCCGATGTTCGGCTGCACGCCGGCGGCACGGATCACCATGTCGGCGACCAGCTTCTCGCCGCTGGACAGGCGCACCTCGAGCGGCGCGCCGGGATGGATCGCCTCGACCCGCGTCGACGTGTGGACCGTCACGCCCTTCTGTTCGACCCAGCGCTTGATCATCGCGCCCGCGCCCTGGCTCATCATCCGCGGCACCATGCGGTCGCCCGTCTCGACCACCGTCAGCTGCACGCCGCGCGCGGCGAGCGCTTCCATGATGATGCAGCCGATGAAGCCGGCGCCGATCTGCAGCACCCGCGCGCCCGGCTTCGCCAGCGTCATGATCTGGCGCGCGTCGGCGAGCGTCCAGCACGAATGCACGCCCGCCATGTCGATGCCCGGGATCGGCGGCCGGATCGGCGTCGCGCCGGTGGCGAGCAGCAGGGTGTCGAACTCGACGGTGCGGCCGTCGTCGAGCAGCACCTTGCGCCCGGGGGCGTCGACCGACTTCGCCCGTCCGGTGACGAGCTCGATTCGCTGCTGCCCGAAATGGTCGTTGCCCTTGCGCAGGTAAGTCCCGGCCTCGCCGATCTGGCCCATCAGCAGGTACGGAATCGCCATCCGCGAATACGGCGGCTCCGGCTCGTCGCCGACGAGGACGATGGTGTCGTCCCGCGCGTGCTTGCGGATCGTCTCCGCCGCGATGACGCCGGCGGGGCCGTTGCCGAGGATGACGTGTCTCAAGAGGGCCTCCACGGGAAAAACGGGCGGTCCGCCAGGAACCGCCCGTGCGCTACCCATGCCACGCCGATCGCCGGCGCCGACTGCGGGCGCCGCCTCACAGCCCGAGGCGGGTCCGCGTCTCCTTCGTCAGCCGTCCCTTGTCGTCCCAGCCGCGAAGCTCGTAGTACTCGGGCAGCATCTTGTCGAGACCGCTGACCAGCCCCTTGGCGGGCCCGGTCTTGGCCGGCTCGGTGAGCAGGCGCTTCGGCAGCGAGTCGTCCTTGTTCGTGAAGCCCGCGCGGTTGTTGAAGTCGCGCTCCATGTTCCAGATGCGCTCGCCGATGAGGCCGAGTTCGTCCATCGTGTACTCGTCGGTGCAGGCCGCGGCCAGCTGCGGCTGCAGGTCGGCCAGTGTCCACGCGAACGTGGTGAAGACGCACACGCCGGCCGAGTCGAACACAGCGGTGGCGTCCTGGAACGCCTTGACCAGCGCGGGCTTGCCCTCGGTGACCAGCGGATCGGTCTTGACCGGGATGCCCAGCACCTCCGAGGCCACGGTGTAGCCGCGCAGGTGGCACGCGCCGCGGTTGGACGTGGCGTAGGCGAGCCCCATGCCCTGGATGCCGCGCGAGTCGTAGGCCGGGAACTCCTGGCCCTTGACGCTCATCGACAGGTCCGGATGGCCGTACTTGGCGGTGAGGCGCTTCGAGCCCAGCCCGATTTCCTTGCCGAAGCCCTCGCCCTTGGCGGTGATCTCGGCGAAGTACGTCAGCGCCTTCGCCGAGCCGAACGGGGCCTCGATGCCGAGCTGCTCCTTGGTGAGCACGCCCATCTGGTAGAGCTCCATCACCGCGCCGACCGTGGCGCCGAACGAGATCGGGTCGAAGCCGTCCTCGTTGCAGATGAAGTTGGCGTAGGTGAGCGCCTCGAGGTCGTTGACGCCGTTGGCGGAGCCCAGCGCCCACGCCGCCTCGTACTCGAGGCCGCCGGACGCGCCCCAGTACTGCGGGCGGTTCTGCACCGTGTAGTGCGTCTCGTCGATCTTGGAGATCCGGCCGCAGGCGATGGTGCAGCCGAAGCACGCCTGGTTGGTCACCAGGTTCGGCTTGCCGTCGGTCTTGCGCGGTTCGTGCATCGCTTCGGCGGAGATGTCCTTCGCGCCCTCGAACTGCACGTCGCGGTGGTTGCGCGTCGGCATGGCGCCGATTTCGTTGATGACGTTCATCAGCACCTGCGTGCCGAACTTCGGCAGGCCCTGCCCCGTCACCGCGTTATCGGCGAGCACCTTCTTCGCCGCCGTCGCCGCCTTCATGAACGCCGCCGGGTCGCGGAGGTTGCCGACGCCCAGCGTCCCGCGCACGGCGATCGCCTTCAGGTTCTTGCTGCCCATGACGGTGCCCACGCCCGAGCGCCCGGCGGCGCGGTGCAGGTCGTTGAGCACCCCCGCGTACAGGCACCCGGTCTCGCCGGCGCGGCCGATGGAGCTGACGCGGGTCTGCGGATCCTGGTGCCGGGCCTTGAGGGCGGGCTCGGTCTCCCACACCGTCTTGCCCCACAGCCAGGCGGCGTCGAGCAGCTGCGCCTTGTCGTCCTCGATGTGGAGATAGACGGGCTTGGGCGACTTGCCCTCGAAGATGATCATGTCCCAGCCGGCCATCTTGAGCTCGGCGCCCCAGTAGCCGCCCGAGTTCGAGCAGGCGATCGCGCCGGTGAGCGGGCCCTTGGTGATGACCGAGTAGCGTCCGCCAGTCGAGGCCATCGTCCCGGTCAGCGGCCCCGTCGCCCAGATGATCTTGTTGGCGGGGGAGAGGGGGTCGACCTTGGCGTCGACCTCCTCGGTGAAATACTTGGTCGCGAGTCCGCGTTGACCGACGTACTCGCGCGCCCACTTCATGTTCAGCGGCTCCGGCGTGCAGGTACCCTTGGTGAGGTCGACGCGCAGAATCTTTCCGGCCCAGGCCATGATCGTCCTCCCTATGCGCGCGGTTGCTGGTTGCCGACCTTGTCCGCCCACTGCTTCATGCGCTCCAGCCCCGTCCAGTCGGCGTCGACGTAGGTGATGGCGCCGGTCGGGCACGCGGTGGCGCAGGCGGGATCGCCGCCGCAGAGGTCGCACTTCTGCACCTTGCCGGAGGTCTGCACGTAGTTGATGGTGCCGAACGGGCAGGCGATGGTGCAGACCTTGCAGCCGACACAGACGTCGTCCAGGACCACCTTGGCGCCGGTGGCCTTGTCGACCTTGATCGCCTCGACCGGGCAGGCGTGCAGGCACCAGGCTTCGTCGCACTGCGTGCAGGTGTAGGGCACCTTGCGGCCGCTGTGCTCGAAGTCGAAGACCTTGATCCGCGACTTGGCCGGATTGAAGGTGCCGTAGTTCTCGTAGCTGCAGGCCATCTCGCACTGCAGGCAGCCCGTGCACTTGTCCGGGTTGATGTGAAGCGACTTTTGCATCTCTCCTCCTCGGGGGGGCTCTGCGGCCCGATTCGTCGGCAGTGCAGAAACGCCGTCTCTGCAGGTTGCTGACGCTAGCGCGATGGCGGGGCGCGGTCAAGCCGGGCCGGGGCCGGGGGGCACGCCGGGGCCGGGCGACCATCTTCGTTCGTCACCGAACAGACCGCGACCCGCGAAAGGCGAACCATGATCGGTACTGGGGTCGACCCGGGGCGGGAGACTTTCCGCCGCACCCGATCGCGAACCCCGGCATCGAAGATACGTCAGCCAAGGAAATGCCATGAGAACGAGTCGACGGTTTGTCTTTCGCGCGGTCGTGCTGTCCGCGCTGCTGGGCCTGGGCGCCTGCTCCGGGATGTCGGAACGCGACGAGGCCACCGTCGTCGGTGCCGGCGTGGGGGGCGTCGCGGGTGCGGTGCTGACCGGCGGCAGCGCGGCCGGAACGGTCGGCGGCGCGGTCGTCGGCGGCGTCATCGGCAACCAGATCAAGCGCTAGCGACCGCGACGCGCGGCCTGGAGGCAAAGGCGGGGGCGCAGATGTGACCCGGCGGCCCGCGCGTCGGGCTATGTGCGCCAGCGAACAGACGGGCGCGGGAATCAGGAAGACAGTAGTGTGGGGTGTGTCGTGCTCGACGACGCCCTGACATGTGCGCTTGCGCCCCGGGGCCCACGGAGTACTTCGATGACTGTCACCCGCGCTGGCGTTTCCGGCGACGCGCCGTTCGCCGAAAATCGCTCCACGTCTTTCGACGTCTCGCCCGTCGACGCCTCCCGTTGCGCGCGCCAGCGCGTTCGCCGCGGCGAGATGCTGTTCGGCGCCGGCGATGCCTTCCACACGCTGTACGTCGTTCACGCAGGTGTCCTGAAGAGCTTCACGGTCTCCGACGACGGGATGACGCAGGTCACCGGATTCCAGATTCCCCGCGACGTCGTCGGCCTCGACGGCGTCGGCAGCGGGCGGCACCTGAGCGAAGTCGTCGCGCTGGAGGACTCCGAAGTCTTCGTGCTGCCCTTCGACCAGTGCCAGCGATGGGCAAAGGAATCCGCGCACGGCCAGCGGGTGATGACGCGGGCCTTCGCGCGGGAGATCACGCGCAGCCAGGAGCAGATGGTCCTGCTCGGGGTGATGCGCGCCGAGCAGCGGGTCGCGGCCTTCTTGCTCGACCTGTCGGAACGCTATGGCCGCCTCGGCTACTCCCGCTTGCGTTTCCTCCTGCGCATGTCGCGGCACGACATCGGCAGCTACCTCGGGCTGCAGCTCGAGACGGTGAGCCGCGTGCTGTCGCGCCTGCACCGGGAAGGACTCGTCCAGGTGCAGGGCAAGTCGATCGCGCTGCTCGACCTGCCCGCGCTGCGGCTCCTGGTCGGCGTGTCGGCCGGGCGGCTCTCCCCGGAGGTCGATTCGATCCTGGACCGCGACGGCGGACTTCCGGGCGGATAGCAGGGCACGGGCGGCGCAACTGCCCACGGCGAGCGGTGCGGGCGGGGGATTTGGTACGGCGCGAGCGGCGGCTTACCATTGCCCCCTCGACCCCCACCTCCCGATGAACCTCCGCTTCGACAACCTGTTCGTCCGCCACCTCCCCGGCGACCCCGAGGAAGGCGGGCGCGTGCGCCAGGTGCACCACGCGGCGTGGTCGCGCGTCGAGCCGACGCCCGTGGCCGCGCCGCGCGTGGTCGCGCACTCGGCCGAGATGGCGGCGCTGCTGGGCATCGACGCCGCGACCCTCGCGTCGCCCGCGTTCGCCGAGGTGATGGGCGGCAACGCGCTGGCCGAGGGCATGCAGCCCTACGCCGCCAACTACGGAGGCCACCAGTTCGGCCACTGGGCGGGGCAGCTGGGCGACGGGCGCGCGATCACGCTGGGCGAGAGCGTCAACGCTGCCGGCCAGCGCTGGGAGCTGCAGCTGAAGGGCGCGGGGCCGACGCCGTACTCGCGCCGCGCCGACGGCCGCGCGGTGCTGCGCTCGTCGATCCGCGAATTCCTGTGCAGCGAGGCGATGCACCACCTCGGCGTGCCGACCACGCGCGCGCTGTGCCTCGTCGCCACCGGCGAGCCGGTGCTGCGCGACATGTTCTACGACGGCAACCCGAAGCAGGAGCCCGGCGCCATCGTCTGCCGCGTGGCGCCGTCGTTCATCCGCTTCGGCAACTTCGAGCTGCCTTCGGCGCGCGACGACCTGCCGCTGCTGGAACGGCTGATCGACTTCACCATCCGGCGCGATTTCCCGGAGCTGGCCGGCGACGATGGCGCGCTGGTGCCGGGGCAGGGCGCCGGACATCGGGGACGCCAACGACGCGCGGGTCACCCCCGTCGCGACCACCAGCCACACGCTGCGCGCGCGCTGGTTCCGCGAGGTCTGCGAGCGCAGCGCGCGGATGGTCGCGCACTGGATGCGCGTCGGCTTCGTCCACGGCGTCATGAACACCGACAACATGTCGATTCTGGGCCTCACCATCGACTACGGCCCCTACGGCTGGATCGACAACTACGACCTCGACTGGACGCCCAACACCACCGACGCCGAGGGCCGCCGCTACCGCTACGGCCAGCAGCCGGCGATCGTCCAGTGGAACCTGATGCGGCTGGCGCAGGCGCTCGCCCCCGCGTTCGACACCGTGGAGACGCTGCAGCAAGGCCTGCAGTCCTTCGTCGACGTCTACACCGCCGCCGCGCGCGCCAACATCGCCGCCAAGCTGGGGCTGCGCGATTGCCGCGACGACGACGTCGAGCGCTGGCACGAGCTGCAGCAGCTGCTGCACGACGCCGAGGTCGACATGACGATCTTCTTCAGGGCGCTCGCGGACTTCGACGTCGCGGCGCCGGGCGCGGAGGCGCGGTCGCCCGCGTCGGGCCTGTTCGCCGACGCGTTCTACGACGAGGCCAAGCGCGCCGCTTTCGCGCCCCGGTTCGACGCATGGCTGGCGGAGTACGCGGCGCGTGCGGTCGAGGACGGCGTGCCGGCGGACGTGCGCCGCGCGGGCATGAACGCCGTCAACCCGAAGTACGTGCTGCGCAACTACCTCGCGCAGCAGGTCATCGACCGCGCCGAGCGGGGCGACTTCGACGGCATCGCCGAGCTGCTCGACGTGATGCGCCGGCCGTACGACGAGCAGCCGGGACGGGAGGCCTTCGCGGCGAAGCGGCCGGACTGGGCGCGGGTGAAGGCGGGGTGCTCGATGCTGTCGTGCAGTTCGTAGGGCGGCGCGCAGGGTGGCCGATCGTCGCTTCGCCCGGTTCCGGACGCCGCACTTGTTGTAGTCATTGACAACAGGACAAAGTGTTGTCATTATCTCCAACGTGAAGGCAACCGAGTTGCTGCGCCGACGCATCGTCTACGGCGAGGAAGCCTTCGCCGAGCTGGTGCTTTGGCGGCTCGCGGCGCCGGCTGGCGGGTCGGTCCATTCGTACAAGTACCGACTTGCCTATGTCGTGGGCGGCGAATGCGTTCTGCGCTACGACAACGAGGCCGGGAAGGGCGACCACAGGCACTTCGGCGATTCGGAACGCAACTACACATTTTCTTCCGTGGACAAGCTGCTGAGCGACTTCCAGCGCGATATCGAGAGGTGGAACCGTGAAAACCGTTACGCTTGAGGTTCGATCCCCTGCGCAGGCCATGGCCGAATTCGCTGAGGCCTGGAAGTCCGGTAAGGCGCAGCGGTCGGCGCGCATCGGCTTTGCGTCGCCGGAACTGCTCTGGAAGGTGCTGACTGCAAAGCGCTGGGAGCTGCTGAAGGCGCTCTGCGGAGCCGGGCCAGTCTCCATCCGCGAGGCCGCCCGCCGGGTCGAGCGCGACGTGAAGGCGGTTCACGGCGACGTGGTCGCCCTGGTGTCAGCCGGCGTTCTTGTTCGAGTCGAAGGCGGCGGCATAGAGTTCCCGTACGATGCGGTGAAAGTTGAGTTCCTGTTGAACGCTGCCTGAGCCGCCATCGGGTGCGAGGCCTGGTCGGGACGAACGGGCTGTTGCCGGTTCCGTTGAAGCTCTGCAGCCGGCCGGTTGTGAACACGATCCAGCCCGGGAGGCGCGGAGCCGAACCGATCGCGGGCAGAGAGCGGCCCGCGCCGTTGTTCACCCCGCCGTGATCCGAACATGCCCACCCCCGTCCCCACCACCATCGACCTCCTCGACCCCCGCCTCGCCCCGGTCGTCGCCGGCAATTCCCGGCTCGAGCGCCTGTGCACCGGCGCGCGCTGGAGCGAAGGCCCGGTGTGGATGCACGAGGACGACAGCGTGCTGTGGAGCGACATCCCCAACAACCGGATGCTGCGCTGGTCGGAGCAGAAGGGCATGTCGGTGTGGCGCGACAACGTCGAGTTCACCAACGGCCACGCGCGCGACCTGGACGGCTCGCTGCTGCACTGCTCGCACGGCCTGCGCGCGGTGTTCCGCACGCGGGCCGACGGCGCCGATGAGATCGTCGTCGACCGCTGGCAGGGCAAGCGCTTCAACGCGCCGAACGACATCGTGGTGAAGTCCGACGGCACGATCTGGTTCACCGACCCGCCGTACGGGCTGATCATCCCCGAGGAGGGGCACGGCGGCACGTCGGAGATCGGCGATTGCTACGTGTTCCGCTTCGACCCCGCGAGCGGCGCGCTCGATCCGGTGACCGACCTGCCCGAGCATCCGAACGGGCTGGCGTTCTCGCCGGACGAGTCGCTGCTGTATGTATCCGACACGTCGGGCGCGCTGCCGGGGCAGGGCAGCAACCACTGCCTGTGGGTGTTCGACGTCGTCGACGGCAGGCGCCTCGCCAACGGCCGCGTGTTCGCCGACGTCTCGCCCGGCGTGCCCGACGGCTTCCGCGTCGACCACCAGGGCTTCGTCTACACCAGCTCGCAGGACAGCGTGCAGGTCTATCACCCGGACGGCACGCTGCTGGGCAGGATCCGCGTGCCGGAGAAGGTGGGCAACGTCACCTTCGGCGGCGCGGGACGCGACGTGCTGTACATCGCGGCGTCGACGTCGCTCTACCGGATCCGCTTGGCGACGCGGGGCGTGCAGCGGCCTTGAGCCACAGCGGCTGCCGCAACGGCCGTCGAAACGCCTTGACGCGCCAGGGCCCGGGCCGCAGCATCCGGCGGGTGTGATCCTTGCTGCGGCGTTTTGCCGCGGCGGACCACGGCCGGCAGAAACACGCTTGCCGGCACCAACCTCTCGGGAGCCCCATGCGATCTGCGGAATCATTGGCCCGCCGCGCGACGAATCGGGGTCGGACGGCGTTCGCGGCGAGCCTCGCTGCCGGAAGGATCGTGCTGGCCGCCGTCCTTGCCGCCGGTGCCGCATCCGCCGTCGCGCAGACACCGGCGCAGGAGCGCGGCCGGTATCTCGTCACCACGGTCATGGCGTGCGGCAACTGTCACACGCCCAAGGACGCCGACGGCCGGCCGGTGCCCGGCAAGGAGCTGTCCGGTGGCGGCTTCAGTTTCGACATCCCGCCCTTTGCCGGCACCGCGCCGAACATCACGCCCGACCGGGAAACCGGGATCGGCCTGTGGACCGACGACGAGATCAGGCGGGCGATCACGCAGGGAGCGCGTCCGAACCACGGCCCGCTCGCGGGCAAGCCGCTCGGCGACCCGATGGCGGCGAACTTCTTCAAGGCGCTGCTGCCGGCCGATCTCGACGCGGTCGTCGCCTACCTGCGCTCGGTTCCTGCCGTGCGCAACGCCACGCCGCCGCCGACCTATCGGATGCCGGTGAGGCGCGAGGCCTTTGCCGAGGCGGACCGCGGCTTCACCGAGCGCGACCTGACCGACAAGGTGCGCCGCGGCGCGTATCTCGCGACGATCGCGCATTGCCTCGAGTGCCACACGCCGATGGAGCGGGGCGTGCTGCAGTTCGAGACCTTGCTCGGCGCCGGCGGCCGGCCGTTCCTGCCGTCGTTCGTCAAGGGGCTGCCGGAGAGCTGGAAGGGTACCGTCTCGCGCAACATCACGCCCCATCCCGAACAGGGTATCGGCCGGTGGACCGACGCCGAGGTCAAGCGCGCCATCACCCAGGGCGTCGGGCGCGACGGCCGCAAGCTGGAGCTGCCGATGGCCTTCGCCTGGTACGCGGGCATCCGCGACGAGGACCTCGACGCCATCGTCGCGTACCTGCGCTCGCTGCCGCCGCTGCCGCGGTGATCGCCCCGGGCGCGTCGTCGCTGCTTCCGGGGGTCTCCGGTTGCTTCGGTTGCCTGGCTCAGGTCCGCCACGGCAGCTCGATCCGCTCCCCGTCGGGGAAGCGCACCTCGACGGGGGAAACCGAGAACACCGCCAGGGTGACGAGCGGGTCCGCGCCGGTGTTCACGATCCGGTGCGGGGCGTCCGGGGGAATGACCAGCGTCGAATCGGGTCCGAACGCGACCACCTGCCCGTCGATCTGCAGCTCGCCGCTGCCGGCAAGAACGACCACGACCTCCTCGCAGTCGTGACGGTGCGGCGGCGTCGCGCCGCCAGGCGCCATCGACTGCCGCCACACCGACAGCCGGGCGAGTCCGTCATCCGCGCCCGCCAGGGTGGCGTGCTCGATGCCCGGCAGGGCGGCTTTCTGGCGTTGCTCGTTCCGGAATGCGTACATCGCGTTGCTCCTCGGGTTGGCGCTCCGCCCCCGCGGCGGCGCGCATGGCGAGGATTATTGGATCCGGAGTCTTGTTCGAGAAGAGCAATAAAGGTAACAATACTGCCGACATAACTTCGGCAATCGCCATGTCCAGCATCCGCCTCCTCATCGCCTTCGCCGAATCGGCCAAGCTCGGCAGCTTCTCCAGGGCCGCACGCGAGCTCGGCCTGTCGCCGTCGGCGGTCGCCAAGAACGTGGCCCGGCTGGAAGAGAGCCTGGCGGTGCGGCTGTTCCATCGGACGACGCGACGGGTCGGGCTGACGCAGGACGGCGAGGTGCTGTACGAGCGCTGCCGCCGCGTCCTCGACGAGCTCGGCGAAATCGAGGCGGCAGCGGCGAGCGCGAGCCGGGGGCCGACCGGGACGCTGCGCATCGACGCCCCGGCGACCTACGGCAAGCAGGTCATCGTGCCGCTGGTGGCCGACCTCGCGCGCCGTCATCCGGACCTGCGCATCGATGTTCGCCTGTCCGATTCGTATGCGGACGTGATCGGCGGGGGGCTCGACGCGGTGATCCGCGTCGGCCCGATCGACGACTCGCGGCTGGTCGCGCGGGCCTTCGACGTGCAGCGGCTGGGCACGTACGCCGCGCCGGACTATCTGTCGCGCCGGGGCCGGCCGCGCACGCCCGCCGACATCGACAAGCACGACTGCGGCGTGTTCCGCATGCCGACCACGGGGCGGGAGCGACCGTGGCAGTTCCTGGTGGGCGGCGAGGCGGTCGCGATGCATCCCCGCGCGCGGTTCGTGATGAACGACGGCGAGGGCCTGGTCAGTGCCGCGTGCTCGGGCATTGGCCTGGTGCAGGTGCCGGACCACATGGCGCGCGCTGCGGTCGAGGCTGGCCGGCTCGAGGAGGTGCTCGCGAAGTTCCGCGGCGCCCCGATTCCCATCTCGGTCGTCTATCCCGGCAGCCGGCAGATGCCGTTGCGCCTGCGCGTGTTCATCGACGCGCTGGTCGCGCTGCGGTCCACCGGTCGGAGATCGGGCCGGAGTTCGCCTTGATCGATTGCAGGTCCGGGGCTGCGCGCTGTTCGCGCCGATCATCCCGGCCAGCACGCAGGCGCGCGCGGA
>CAVQWT010000001.1:0-100633 GCA_963717705.1 uncultured beta proteobacterium | reverse complement strand
AGGTACTCGAGGTTGCCCGCGTCCTCGTCGCTGTCGGCGGCGCAGGTGAAGTGGACGACGGTGTTGGCCGACCAGGTGACGGCGAGCGCGCGGAAGCTGGCGATCAGCTTCTCGTGCAGCGAGTTGAACTGGTCGGCGTCTGGCTCGCGCGGCAGCACCGCCTGCTGCAGCCAGTGCCACTGGACCACCGATGCCTCGAGCAGCGCCGTCGGCGTGTCGGCGTTGTACTCGAGGAGCTTCGGCTCGCCGCGGCCGCCGAACGCGAAGTCGAAGCGCCCGAACAGCGACGGCTCCTTCGCGCGCCACGACCGGGCGACGCGGTCGCGCCACTCGGTCGGAATCGCCAGCTCGCCCATCCGCCCGCGGCTGACGATGTGCTCGGCCGCGTCCAGGCAGCGGGCATGGACTTCCGCCGCGGCCGCCTCGAGGCGGTCGATCTCGTCGGCGGTGAAGCGGTAGCAGCGCGACTCGTCCCAGTAGGTGCCGTCGATCGAGTGGAACTTGAAGCCGACCGCCTCGCACTGCGCGACCCAGTCCGCCCGCGGCGTCACCAGCTCCCGCTCCATCAGGACGCGCTCGACCCGGACGATCGCCCGCTCGAGCCGAAGCCGCCGCGCGACGTGCTGCGGCCGGTGCTGCCGATCGAGCGACTGCCCGACCGCGACGAACCCGCCCCGCTCCCCCGCGACGCCGACGACCCGCTGCGGTACATCGGCCCGAACCAGATCGCCCGCCCGCCGGACCGGTGCTCCTGCGCCGTCGCGGGCGCGCATTCCTGCTCGCTGCCCCAGTCGGCGACGCAGTCCTCCTTCGACGCGTAGACGTCGCGGCGCGTCCCGTCGTCGCCGTCGGCGCCGCAGCCGGCCAGCGCCGCGGCGCCGAGCAGCACCAGCGTGATCCGGGTCGACGATTTGCGGTGGCGGCGCATCGGCGCAGGATAGCGGAACTCGCGGGCCGCGGAACCGAACAGGCGCCGCCCGGCTCCAATCCGCTTTGGATCGTTGCAGCCAGGAGACGCCTTGAGCAAACGCCGCCGTCCACGCAGCCCCGCGGCTGCCCCCCAGGGAACGCCTGCGGATCCGTTCCCGCCCGGCGAACACGCTGCGCAGGCGGTCTCGCTGCCGCGCCGCCGCGCGCTGGCGATGCTCGCCGCGGGTGCCGTCGGCGGCGCCGTGCCGATGCTTGCCCGTGCGCAATCGCGACCCGCGCTCGCTCCGACGCCGTCCGATGCCGAGGGGCCCTTCTACCCGCGGACGCTGCCGGCCGACCGCGACGGCGACCTCACGCGCGTGGCCGGGCGCAGCGGCGTCGCGCAGGGCACGCCGCTGCATCTCGCCGGCACGGTGCGGCGCACCGACGGGACGCCGCTGCCCGGCACGACGGTCGAGCTGTGGCAATGCGATGCGCTGGGCGTCTACCATCACGTCGGCGCGACGGAGCCGCAGGACGAGAACTTCCAGGGCTACGGCGTCGTCGTCGCGGCTGCCGATGGGCGCTATGCCTTCACGACGATCCGGCCGGTGGCGTACCCGGGCCGGCCGCCGCACCTGCACTTCAGGCTCACGCCAAAAAGCGGCCAGGGCCTGACCACGCAGCTCTACGTCAGGGGCGACGGGGGTCCGACGTCGATGTCGGTCGGCCGCGACCGCGACCGGCTGTCGTTGACGCTGGCGCCGGCGCCGGGGCGCGAACCGGGCGCGCTGGCCGCGGAATTCGACTTCGTGCTGCGGTGACGGCGCCCGGGCCGCAACGGGCTCAGTGCACGGTGACCGGCGAGAAGAAGCGCACGACGGCGCCCGAACGCAGCTGGTATAGGCCCTCGCCCAGCGGCTGCGCGCCGTCGATCTCGCCGCAGGTCAGCACGATCTCGGTGTCGCCGTGCTTGGCCTCGAGCACGACGTCGTCGGCCGACGTGTCCTCGTCGGGGACGCGCAGGTACTCGGTCTCGAACATCACGCCGTCGACCAGGACGTACGCGGCGTCGTGCATGGTATCGGCCAGCTTGGCGAGGGTGCCCATCGTCGTTGCATCGCTCCGGCGGGCGGCGGAAGCGCCGCCCTTCGTCCCGGTAGATGCGGCCCTTCGCCGCCGGTTCAAGGGCCCGGCGCCGACCGTGGGTCCGGGACCGTGGCCCCGCGAGCGGGCTCAGGCGGTGAGCGCGCGGACGAAATTGGGCAGCGCAAACGCCGCCCGATGCATTTCGCCGTTGTAGTACTGCAGGTCGGCGAGCCCGCGCTGGGAAATCCGCCGGTCGATTTCCGGGGTCGAAGCCTTGCGCGGGTCGAGCGAGGTCGAGGCCATCGCCATCATCCACAGGCCGCCGTAGAGCGGGATCGAAACGAGGTACGGCGTGACCAGCGGAAACGCGCCGCGCAGGCGCGCGAGGCCGTCGCGGATGCGCTGCGGGTGCGCGACCGGGCTCGCGAGGTGCAGCGTCATCGCGCCGACCGGGTTGAGCCGGGCCGCGCAGGCGCGGTAGAACTCGGTCGTGTAGAGCGGCGTCGACGGGCCGCCCGGGTCGGTGAGGTCGAGCACGATCAGGTCGAACTGCTCGGTCGTCTCGCGAACGAAGGCGAAACCGTCGCCGATCCGCAGCGTCAGGCGCGGGTCGTCGAGCGCGCCGCGGTGCACCGCGTGCAGGTACTTGCGCGTGATGTCGACGACGGCGAGGTCGATCTCGCACAGCGTCACCGACTTGATCGTCGGGTGCTTGAGCAGCTCCTCCGCCGAGCCGCCGTCGCCGCCGCCGATGATCAGCGCGCGCTCGGGCGCCGGATGGGTGACCGCAGCGGGGTGGACAAGGTTCTCGTGATAGAAGAACTCGTCCTTCTCCGACGTCATGAAATGGCCGTCGAGGCGGAACAGCTTGCCGAAGGTCGCGCTGTCGTGGACCTCGATCGCCTGGTGCGGCGAGCGGAACTTCTCGAAGGCGCGCGCCGACCGGATGAAGAAGCCCCAGTCGTCGGTCAGGTGCTCGGTCAGCAAGCCGGGCGCGACGTCGCCGGAAGGCGGCACCGCGGAGCCGCCGCGATCGTCAATCATCCTTGCCCCCGCGATGGATCGCGTGCGACAGCGCCCGCGCCGGCTTCAGCACCGCCTCGAGCGCGCGGAACAGCCGCTCGGCCTTGTCGGTATTGTCCGTCATGTAGTTGCAGACGTAGACGTCGATGGTCACGAAACCGTGCTCGGGCCAGGTGTGGATCGCCAGGTGCGACTCGGCGAGCAGCACCGTGCCGGTCACGCCCTGCGGCTCGAACTGGAAGAAGCGCTCGCCGACGACGGTCAGCCCGGCCACCGAGGCCGCGTCGACGCAGACCCGGCGCAGCGCGTCCGCGCGCGTGAATTCGGGCGTGTCGGCGGGGCAGCCGTACCATTCGCCCAACAGATGGATGCCGTCCATCGGTCGTCCCCTTGAGTGTGGCCATGTTACGGACCAATTTAGCGCACCGGCACCAGCGCGGGCCGTGCGACAAAAGGTGACGGCGCCCTGCGGCTGGCGGCGCGAAAGCATTGAATTATTGCACATTTTTGGGCTCGGCGCGATAATTTCAAGCTCCGGCCCGCACAATGACAGCTTTTTGCGGTGCGGCAAGGTCCGCCCGCGCAACCGGTGCGACGATTCGATTGTGCGCGGCCGATTGCGCGCGCGACCCCGACGCGCCGGCCGACCCCACCTCCCGACCCACCTGCCATGACTGCCACCCGCGCCACCGATTCCGACCTCGCCAACGCGTTGCGGGCGCTCGCCATGGACGCCGTCGAGGCGGCGAAATCCGGCCACCCCGGGATGCCGATGGGGATGGCCGAGATCGCCGTCGCGCTGTGGCACCGCCACCTGTCGCACGATCCCGCGCACCCGCACTGGGCCGATCGCGACCGCTTCGTGCTGTCCAACGGCCACGGCTCGATGCTGCTGTACGGGCTGCTGCACCTCACCGGTTACGACCTGTCGCTGGACGAGCTCAAGCGCTTTCGCCAGCTGCACTCGAAGACCCCCGGGCATCCGGAGACCGGCATCACGCCCGGCGTCGAGACGACGACCGGTCCGCTGGGCCAGGGCATCGGCAACGCCGTGGGCATGGCCCTCGCCGAAGCGCTGCTCGCGGCGCAGTTCAACCGGCCGGGTCACGCCATCGTCGACCACCGCACCTGGGCCTTCCTCGGCGACGGCTGCCTGATGGAGGGCGTGTCGCACGAGGCCTGCGCGCTGGCCGGCACGCTGGGGCTGTCCAAGCTCGTCGCCTTCTGGGACGACAACGGCATCTCGATCGACGGCGAGGTCGGGGGCTGGTTCACCGACGACACGCCGGCGCGCTTCGAGGCCTACGGCTGGAACGTCGTCCGCGCCGTCGACGGCCACGACGTCGACGCGGTCGACGCGGCAATCCGCGCCGCATTGCGCGAAACGGCGAGGCCGACGCTGATCTGCTGCCGCACCGTCATCGGCAAGGGCGCGCCGACCAAGGCCGGCACCGCCGACGCCCACGGCTCGGCGCTGGGCGAGAAGGAAATTGCCGGCGCGCGTGCCGCACTGGGCTGGCCGCACCCGCCGTTCGCGATCCCGCCGGCGATCGCCGGCGCATGGGACGCGCGCGCAGCCGGCGCCCGGCGCGAGGCCGCGTGGACGGCGCGGCTGGCCGCGTACCGCGCCGCGTTCCCCGCACTCGCCGCGGAATTCGAGCGGCGGATGGCGGGCGAGCTGCCGGCCGGCTTTGCCGCGACGGTGGCGACCTTCGTCGCCGCGCAGGCGGCCAAGGGCGAGACCGTCGCCACGCGCAAGGCGTCGCAGCAGGCGATCGAGGCGTTCGCGCGCGCGCTGCCGGAGATGCTGGGCGGGTCGGCCGACCTCACCGGCTCGGTGTTCACCAACTGGTCGGGCAGCGTGCAGGTGACGCGCAAGCAGCTGGCCCGCCGCGGTGGCGCAGACGCGGGCGAGCCGGCGGGCAACTACGTCTACTACGGTGTCCGCGAATTCGGCATGAGCGCCATCATGAACGGCCTCGCCCTGCACGGCGGATTCATTCCGTACGCCGGCACCTTCCTCACCTTTTCCGATTACGCTCGCAACGCGGTGCGGATGGCGGCGCTGATGAAGCTGCGCGCAATCCACGTCTACACCCACGACTCGATCGGCCTCGGCGAGGACGGACCGACGCACCAGTCGATCGAGCACGCAGCGAGCCTGCGGCTGATCCCCAACCTCGACGTCTGGCGCCCCTGCGACACCGTCGAGACCGCCGTGGCGTGGGCGGCGGCGATCGAGCGCCTGCCCGGCGCCGACCCCGGCCCGACCGCGCTGCTGTTCACGCGGCAGAACGTGCCGTTCGTTCCGCGCGACGCGGCGCAGGTCGCCGCGATCCGCCGCGGCGGCTACGTGCTGGCCGACTGGGATGCGGCGGCGGAGCGGCGCGCGATCGTCGTCGCCACCGGCTCGGAGGTCGCCCTGGCGCTCGCTGCGCGCGACCAGCTCGCTGGCGAAGGCATCGGCGTGCGCGTCGTCTCGATGCCCTGCACGCGCCGCTTCGACGCGCAGGACGCCGCCTGGCGCGCGAGCGTGCTGCCGCCCGGGACCGCGCGCGTCGCGGTCGAGGCGGGGTCCACCGACGGCTGGCGCAAGTACACCGGCGCCGCCGACGACCCGAGGAGCGCGGTGCTCGGCATCGACGGCTTCGGCGAGTCGGCGCCGGCGGGCGTGCTGTTCAGGCACTTCGGGCTGACCGCCGACAACCTCGCCGCGATCGTGCGGCGCTGCGTCGCGGCGGCCTGACCCCGCACGGCCACGATGAGCCCCGCTACCGTCATTCGCCCCGCCGCGGTGGCCGACGCCCGCGCGATCGCGCAGGTGCGCGTCGACTCGTGGCGGGCGACCTACCGCGGGATGATCCCCGACGCGTATCTCGACGGCATGAGCGTCGACGCGAGCGAGACGCTGTGGCTGCGCGTGCTGAGCGCGCCGAACCGCGTCGCCGCCGTCTTCGTCGCCGAGGACGCGACCGGCATCACCGGGTTCGCGTCGGGCCACCGGCTGCCCGAGCCGAAGCACGGCTTCGACGCCGAGCTGTCCGCGGTCTACCTCGCCCCGGCGGCGCAGCGCGCCGGCACGGGCACCCGCATGGTCGCCGAAGTCGCGGCGACGCTGTCGTCGCTGGGGGCTTCCGGGCTGATCGCGTGGGTGATCGCGGCGAACAAGCGTGCCCGCGCGTTCTACGAATCGCTCGGCGGCGACCTGCTGCTCGAGCAGCCGTTCCAGTGGGACGGCATGGACCTCATCGAGGCGGGCTACGGCTGGCGCGACCTGACCGCGCTGGCCGTCGCCGGCCCCGCTCTTCGATCCAACCTCGCAACCGACAAGGAGTGACAGCATGACCATCAAAGTCGCGATCAACGGCTATGGCCGCATCGGCCGCAACATCCTCCGGGCGCACTATGAAGGCGGCAAGAAGCACGACATCGAGATCGTCGCCGTCAACGACCTCGGCAGCCCCGAGACCAACGCGCACCTGACGCGCTACGACACCGTGCACGGCAAGTTCCCCGGCAAGATCGCCGTCGACGGTGACTCGATGATCGTCAACGGCGACCGCATCAAGGTGTTCGCGCAGCGCGATCCGGCGCAGCTGCCGTGGGGCACGCTCGGCGTCGACGTCGTCCTCGAGTGCACCGGCCACTTCAACACCAAGGAGAAGGCGTCGGCGCACCTGAAGGGCGGTGCGAAGAAGGTCATCATCTCGGCGCCGGGCGGCAAGGACGTCGACGCGACGGTCGTCTACGGCGTCAACCACGGCACGCTGAAGGCCGCGCACACCGTCATCTCGAACGCCTCGTGCACGACCAACTGCCTCGCGCCGATGGTGAAGCCCCTGCACGACAAGATCGGCCTCGTCACCGGGCTGATGACGACGATCCACGCCTACACCAACGACCAGGTGCTGACCGACGTCTACCACGAGGACCTTCGCCGCGCGCGGTCGGCGACGATGAGCATGATCCCGACCAAGACCGGCGCCGCCGCCGCGGTGGGCCTGGTGCTGCCCGAGCTCAACGGCAAGCTGGACGGCTACGCGATCCGCGTCCCGACGATCAACGTGTCGGTGGTCGACCTGTCGTTCATCGCGGCGCGCGACACCACGGTCGACGAGGTCAACGCGATCATGAAGGACGCCGCCGAGAACGGCCCGCTCGCCGAGGTGCTCAACTACAACAAGGCGCCGCTGGTCTCGATCGACTTCAACCACGATCCCGCCTCGTCGACGTTCGACGCGACGCTGACCAAGGTCTCGGGCCGGCTGGTCAAGGTCTCGTCGTGGTACGACAACGAGTGGGGCTTCTCCAACCGGATGCTCGACACCACCATCGCGCTGATGAACGCCAAGTGACGGCGTTCGCAAGCGCAACCGCAAGCACGCCGACATCCACCCGACGGGGCCCGCGCTCACGCACCGGGCCCCGCCTTCCTACGGACACCATCATGGCCTTCTTCCGCCTTTCCGACCTCGACGTGCGCGGCAAGCGAGTCTTCATCCGCGCCGACCTCAACGTGCCGCAGGACGACAGCGGCGCGATCACCGACGACACGCGGATCCGCGCGTCGGTGCCGGGCATCCGCGACGCGCTCGACCGCGGCGCGGCGGTGATGGTCACCTCGCACCTCGGCCGGCCCACCGAGGGGCAGTGGAGCGAAGCCGATTCGCTCGCGCCGGTCGCCCGGCGCCTGGCCGAGCTGCTGGGCCGCGACGTCCCCCTGGTCCGCGACTGGGTCGACGGCGGCGCGTGGCAGGCGGCGCTCAAGCCCGGCGCCGTGGTGCTGCTGGAGAACTGCCGCTTCAACAAGGGCGAGAAGAAGAACGACGAGGCGCTCGCGCGCCGGATGGCGGCGCTCGCCGACGTCTACGTCAACGACGCGTTCGGCACCGCGCACCGCGCCGAGGCCACGACCGAGGGCATGGCCCGCTACGCGCCCGTCGCCTGCGCCGGGCCGCTGGTCGCCGCCGAGCTCGACGCGCTGACCCTCGCGCTGGCGCACCCGAAGCGGCCGCTGATCGCGATCGTCGCGGGGTCGAAGGTGTCGACCAAGCTCACGGTCCTGCGCGCGCTGGCGGCGAAGGTCGACGGGCTGATCGTCGGCGGCGGCATCGCCAACACGTTCATCCTCGCCGAGGGCGGCCACATCGGCAAGTCGCTCGCCGAGCCGGACCTCGTCGGCGAGGCCAAGGCCATACTCGACACGTACCCAGGCAAGGTGCCGGTGCCGGTCGACGCGGTCTGCGCCAAGGAATTCTCCGCGACCGCCACGCCGCAGCTCAAGGCGATCGAGAACGTCGAGCCCGACGACCTGATCCTCGACATCGGCCCGCACAGCGTCGCGCTGCTCAAGTCGATGCTGTCGAAGGCCGGGACCATTGTGTGGAACGGACCGGTGGGCGTGTTCGAGTTCGACGCCTTCGCGGGTGGCACCAGGGCCATCGCCGAGGCGATCGCCGCGTCCGGCGCGTACACTATCGCCGGCGGCGGCGACACCGTCGCAGCGATCAACAAGTTCGGGATCGCCGACCGGATCTCCTACATTTCAACCGCCGGCGGCGCGTTCCTCGAATTCCTCGAGGGTAAGACGCTGCCTGCCATCGCCGCGCTCGAAGCCCGCGCCGAAGGCTGACGCCGCGGGCGACGCCGTCTTCCACACCGGACTCCCCCATGCCCCGTTCGACCAAGATCGTCGCCACGCTCGGCCCGGCCAGCAACTCGCCGGAAATGCTGTCCCGCCTGATCGCCGCCGGCGTCGACGTGGTCCGCCTCAACTTCTCGCACGGCCTGGCCGCCGACCACATCGAGCGCGCGCGCATCGTGCGCGAGGAGGCCACGGCCCAGGGCCGCGCGGTCGGCATCATGGTCGACCTGCAGGGGCCGAAGATCCGCATCGGCAGGTTCAGGGAGGACCGGATCACGCTGGTCCCCGGGGCGACGTTCGTGCTCGACGCCGATTGCCAGGAAGGCGACGGCGAGCACGTCGGCCTCGACTATCCCGAGCTCGTCCGCGACGTCGGCGCCGGCGCGGTGCTGCTGCTCGACGACGGGCTGATCAAGCTCATCGTCGAGCAGGTCCAGGGCTCGCGCATCGTCACGCGCGTGGTGCTGGGCGGCGTGCTGTCGAACAACAAGGGGATCAACCGGCAGGGGGGCGGCCTGTCGGCGCCGGCACTCACCGCCAAGGACATGGAGGACGTGAAGACGGCGGCGACGATCGACGCCGACTTCCTCGCGGTGTCGTTCCCGAAGAACAAGGAAGACATGTACATGGCGCGGCAGCTGCTGCGCGCCGCGGGCAGCCGGGCCACGCTGCTCGCGAAGATCGAGCGCGCCGAGGCGATCGGCGCGCTCGAGGAGATCATCGACGCGTCCGACGGCATCATGGTCGCGCGCGGCGACCTCGCCGTCGAGGTCGGCAACGCCGCCGTTCCCGGCCTGCAGAAGCGGATGATCCGGATGGCGCGCGAGCGCAACAAGCTCACCATCACCGCGACGCAGATGATGGAGTCGATGATCCAGAATCCAGTGCCGACGCGCGCCGAGGTCTCCGACGTCGCCAACGCCGTGCTCGACGGCACCGACGCCGTGATGCTGTCGGCCGAGACCGCCGCCGGCAAGTATCCGGTCGAGGTCGTCGACGTCGTCGGCCAGATCTGCGTCGAGGCAGAGAAGTCCGGCGAGGTCGAGACCGACCGCGACTTCTTCGGCCGCACCTTCGCGCGCGCCGACCAGTCGATCGCGATGGCGTCGCTGTTCACCGCGCACCACCTGAAGGTGAAGGCGATCGCGTCGCTGACCCAGAGCGGATCGACCGCGCTGTGGATGTCGCGGCACAACGTCGGCTGCCCGATCTACGCCCTGACGCCGGACCCCTCGGCGCTGCGCAAGATGTCGCTCTACCGCAACGTGCGCCCGCTGTTCCTGGAGCAGTCCGGCGACCGCGACGCGGTGCTGCAGTCGGCCGAGGACCTGCTGGTCGCGCGCGGGGTGGTCCAGCCCGGCGATCTCATCGTGCTGACCATAGGCGAGCCGCTGGGCAAGTCCGGCGGGACCAACACCATGAAGATCGTCAAGGTCGGCGAGCTCCGGAACTGACGCCGGTCGCCGGAGCCCGCGCCGCCGCGGAGTAAAATGGAACCGTCGACGCCGTGGCCGCCGCCGGCAAGCGCGGCAGCCGCCATTGCACGCCACAGATCACTCACCGCACCCATCCGGAGGTCACGATGCCCCTCGTCTCGATGCGCCAGCTCCTCGATCACGCCGCCGAACACGGCTACGGCCTGCCGGCCTTCAACGTCAACAACCTCGAGCAGGTCCAGGCGATCATGGCCGCCGCCGCCGAGACCGACAGCCCGGTGATCATGCAGGCGTCGGCGGGCGCCCGGAAGTACGCGGGCGAGGTGTTCCTGCGCCACCTCATCGAGGCGGCGGTGGAGAGCTATCCCGCCATCCCGGTGGTCATGCACCAGGACCACGGCCAGTCGCCCGATGTCTGCGGCTCGGCGATCAAGCTCGGCTTCTCCAGCGTGATGATGGACGGCTCGCTGCAGGCCGACGGCAAGACCATCGCCAGCTACGAGTACAACCTCGACGTGACGAGGAAGGTCGTCGACATGGCGCACGGGCTGGGCGTCACCGTCGAGGGCGAGCTCGGCTGCCTCGGCTCGCTCGAGACGATGATGGGCGACAAGGAGGACGGGCACGGCGCGGACGGCGCGATGACGCGCGAGATGCTGCTGACCGACCCCGACCAGGCCGCCGACTTCGTCAAGCGCACGCAGCTCGACGCGCTGGCCATCGCGATCGGCACGTCGCACGGCGCGTACAAGTTCTCGCGCAAGCCCACCGGCGACATCCTCGCGATCGACCGCATCAAGGCGATCCACGTCCGCATCCCCAACACGCACCTCGTGATGCACGGCAGCTCCAGCGTGCCGCAGAACCTGCTCGCGGACATCCGCAAGTACGGCGGCGACATGAAGGAGACCTACGGGGTGCCGGTCGAGGAGATCCAGGAAGGCATCCGGCACGGCGTGCGCAAGATCAACATCGACACCGACATCCGGCTGGCGATGACGGCGGCGGTCCGCAAGTACCTGCACGAGAATCCGTCCAAGTTCGATCCGCGGGACTTCCTGAAGCCGGCGATGCTCGCGGCCAAGGCGATCTGCGTCGAGCGCTACCAGCAGTTCGGGTGCGCCGGCATGGCGTCGAAGATCAAGCCGCTGTCGCTGGCGTCGGTGGCCGCGAAGTACAAGAGCGGCGAGCTCGCGCAGGTCGTGCGCTGACGGCGCGGCGGTCCGTCGCGCCCGGAACGCGGCTCAGCGGGCCGCGCCGCAATCCGGCGCATCGAGCGGCAGCCGCACCGCCTGCAGCACCTCGCCGCTGCCGCTGCGCTGGATGAACGCCACCAGCGCGGGTGCGCTGCCGCGCTCCGCAGGCCACGGCAGCGCGAGGCTGGTCGTCGCCCCCGCCGCCTGCGGTGGGGAAATCGCCCGCACGACGTGGTCGTGCACCAGTCGGACGCCGGAGTTCTCGCCCGCCTTCACGTCCGATACGTGCCCGCTGTCGACCAGCGCGACGAACAGCCGCGCGTCGGCGCGATCGGCGGGCGCCCCGACCGTCGTCGTCGCATCGATCGCGATCGTTCCCTCGCGGGAAACCGCGGCCAGGGCGATCGCTGCGCGGGCCGGCCTCGCGCGGACCGCCGCCAGCGACGAGGCTGCGTCGGCGCGATGGCCGGTCCAGTCCCGTCCCTGCAGCAGCACCTGCGGCGTGTAGACGAAGCGCGCGCGGTTGGCGCGCATCGCGTCGTATTGGCGCTCGGTGAACGCCGCCGTGGCAAAGCGGTCGTGCCAGCCCAGCCGGTCCCAGTAGTCGACGTGAAACGCCAGAGCCAGCGCGCCGGCGGCCGCCGGCGGCACCGTCGTGCTGAGCCAGCGGTCCGCCGGCGGGCAGCTGCTGCAGCCCTCGGACGTGTACAGCTCGACCAGCGGCGTCGTCTGCGGTCCGCTCGCGACCGCACAGCGGCCGGCGGGGGGCGCAGGGGCCGCGCCGGCCGGCGGCACGGCACCGGCGAGCGCGACGCCGCCCGCGACTGCCGCCAGGATCCGTCGTGCGCGACGGCGCGAAAGGGCATGCTTGTCGGTCATGGCGCTTGGTCGGCGCAGGGCGCTCGCGGCTTACGCCGGGCCGTCGTCGCGCCGTGCTAGCATCGAATGCAGGCCGGCGGAGAACCCGTCGGCCCCAACGAATGGGGGAGAGATCATGGGCATCATGGGCCTCGTGTGGATGATTCTGGTGGGCTTCATCGTCGGCGTGCTGGCGCGGTTCGTCTACCCGGGAGCCGTGCCGCTTGGATTCTGGCTGACCGCGCTGCTCGGCATCGGCGGCTCGATCGTCGGCGGCCTGATCGGCCAGATGTTCGGCGGCAGCAAGAGCGGCAGCTTCACTCCCGCCGGCTGGCTGATGTCGATCGTCGGCTCGGTGATCCTCATCTGGGCGTGGACCACGTTCGCGCGCTGACCGCGCTGCCGCGGGGCAAGGACCCGGGGTCGCTGCCCTGCCCCCCGATGACGACGCTCGAAGACCTCGAAGCCGCATCCCGGCGCGTCTACGCCGTCATGGCCCCGACGCCGCAGTACGCGTGGCCGCTGCTCGCGCGCCGTGCGGGGCGAGAGGTCTGGGTCAAGCACGAGAATCACACGCCGACCGGCGCGTTCAAGGTTCGCGGCGGACTCAACCTGCTCGGCGCGATGGCCGAGCGCGGCGAGCTCCCCGCCGGCATCGTCAGCGCGACGCGAGGCAACCACGGGCAAAGCCTCGCGTTCGCCGCTCGTCGCCACGGCCTGCGCTGCGTGATCGTCGTACCCCACGGCAATTCCCGGGACAAGAATGCGGCGATGGCCGCGTTCGGCGCGGAACTGGTCGAGCACGGCCGCGACTTCGACGAGGCGCGCGGTCACGCCGCCGACCTGGCCGCGAGCGAAAGGCTGCGCTTCGTCGGGCCGTTCGAGCCGGAGCTCGTCGCCGGGGTCGGCACCTATGCGCTGGAGCTCTTTCGCGCGGTCCGGGACCTCGCCACCGTCTACGTGCCGATCGGCTGCGGCTCGGGCATCTGCGGGCTGATCGCGGCGCGCGACGCGCTGGGCCTGCCGACGCGGATCGTCGGCGTCGTCTCGACCGGCGCCAACGCGTACGCGCAGTCGTTCCGCACGCGCACGCGCATCGAGACGGCGACCGCCGACACGCTGGCGGACGGGATGGCGGTGCGGGTGCCGGTCGCGGCTGCGCTGGAGATCATCTGGCGCGGCGCGCACGACGTCGTCGAGGTCACCGACGACGAGGTCGCGGCGGCGATCCGCGCGTATTTCGACGACACGCACCAGCTCGCCGAGGGCGCCGGCGCGGCGCCGCTGGCCGCGCTGCTCGCCGCCGGCCCCGCGGCCGGTGCGCGCGCGGCTGTCATTCTCTGCGGCGGCAACATCGACCGCGACGTCTACCGGCGCATCATCGGCGGCTGAACGCGCCGCACGGCCGCACGGCGCTCGGGATCAGGGATCCGAGCCAGACGCGGGCGCCGCGCGGCAGGGCGCGCCGGGCCGCGGCGGGCGCGGCGCCGCAGCGGTCAGACCAGATCGGCGGCGGAGCCCAGGACCTGCTCGCGCAACTCGCGATAGCGCGGCATCTGCGGCGGATAGACGCAGATGTACTTCACCTGCGCGGCCTGCAGGCAGCGCTGCTTGATGATCTCGAGCTTCTGGTCGCGCGGGTTCACCACCTGGTCGGGCTCCTTCGAGTCGACGATGGCGACGATCGTCATGTCGCGGTCGCAGATGACGAAGCCGACGTGCTGGTTGGCGATCTTGCGGAACGCGCGCAGCCGCTCCATTCCCTGAGGCCCGATCTTGACCTGCAGCACGTCGGACAGCCGGATGCGGGCGAAGATCTCGTGCCGGGGGAACGCGGCCCGCAGCAGCAGGTACACGATGCCCTCGGCCTTGGTCAGAAAGCGCGGACGCAGCAGGTACAGGCCCGGCAACTCGGCCGACGACAGCAGCCGCGTGGTCTCGCCTTCGGTCCACTGGGCGACGGTGTTGGGTGAATCGCCGGAGGCCTTGGGGCCGCCGCCGGCCGCGCGGTTGCGGCGGATGAGCCCGACCACGACCGCGATCGCCAGCGCGGCAATCGCGATTCCGAACAGGATTCCGGCGTTCATCTGCAAAGGTCGATCGCTCGGCGAGGGTCGCCCGGGTGGATGGCCGGGACACGGTCCGGGCAGGTGGCGAGAGTCATGGTTCGATGTTCGGGGGCGGGCGGGAATCGGCTTTCGGGCCGCAGCTAGTCTAAATCATTTCTCCGATCGGCTGTTGCGGCCGCGGGCTCCGCCGCCGGCGCGGGGCTGCATCCGGGCGCCGACGCAACAACCTCCCCAAGGGGCGCAGAGACACGCGGTTACCGGCCGGCCGGCGCGCCGCCGGCGACGCCCTCGTCGATCCGCTGCTCCAGGTACGGATAGAACGGGTTGGACGACACCCTGCCCAGCAGATCGAAACTGACGAGCAGCGTGCCGCGTTCGCCCCGCACCGCCAGCGCGCCCAGGTTGACGCCGAAGTCGTCGGTGCCGTCGGGCTGCAGCCCGTACAGCGCGTCCCCGACCGGGAACGGCAGCGCGATGTGCGACAGCGAGAACACGTCGGGCGGATACGCGAGTCCCAGCGGACGCACGTCCTCGGCGGTGGCGCCGGCGCGGGTGACGTGCGCGACCATCCGCTCCGAGTCGGCGTCGGCGTTGGTGACGACCGTCGCCGTGAACCGGCGCGGCGCATCGGGCAGGAGCGTCGTCACGACGGTCTCGGACCGCTCCCGCAGCAGCGGGCCGAATTTGGAATTGCGGTTGAGATCGAACAGCACCAGTTCGCTGCCGTTGGCCGGCAGGTGCGCGTACAGCTCGGAGACGACCGCACGGGTGCTGACGGTGGAGTCGACGACCGACTGGAACGTCAGCACCGGCGGCAGCTCCGCGAGCCGTCCGCTCGCGACCGCGCCGGCGATCTGCCGCTGCAGCTCGCGTGTCAGAAGCGACGACTGGCGCGCGGCGTTGACCGGAAACGAGTTGTACTTGAAGGGATTGAATTCCGGGACGATGCCGAGCCATGCCGCCTTGGCGAAGGCCGGAAACACCGCCGGCCACCCGATCACGCCGGCGAAGCGCGCGAAGCCGGTGACGCCGATCATCGGTGAAATCAGCACCAGCCGGTCGGGGCGCGCGAGCGCGGGGTCGGACAGCGCGTCGAGCGCGTACTTCATCGCCAGCGCGCCGCCGTTGGAATAGCCGACCAGGTGCAGCGGCGCCGGCGCGCCGACGCGGCGCCGCGCTTCGCGGACCGCCAGCCGCGTGGCCTCCGACCAGTCGTCCCATCCGACCCGCGTCAGGCCCGCCGGCACGGTGCCGTGCCCCGGCAGCCGGATCGCCACGACGACGAAGCCGTGATCTCGGTAGCGCAGCGCGACGTGCCGCAGGCTGTACGGCGCATCGGTGAGGCCGTGCAGCAGCACCACGGCGCCCGCGGGCGCGCCGGTGGGCTGCAGGATGAACGAGCGGTTCCAGTCCTGCGCGAAGCGCCCCGGCCAGACGGGGCTGCCCTCGAAGTACCGGTTCGACGGGGTCTGCGCGTCGGGCGCGAGCTTGCGCGAGACCTCGCTGCGAACCTCGTCGAAGGCGGCGTTCTCGGCTGCGAGGTAGCGCGCCCAGTCGGACCGCGCGATCGTCTTGGCGTCGAGTTCGCGCGGGACGTGCGTGTGCCACAGCTCGAGCGGCGGGCCGCGCTGGACGTCCCAGATGCGCACGCCGAGGAGCACGACCAGAGCCACGATCAGCACCGCGGCACCGCGCTTCACCCACCGGATCAACATCGCCTCTCCTGGCCTGCGCTCTGCGGTCGCTGCCGCCCCGCGCGCCAGCGATTGTTCCAGAACGGGGGCGCCCGCGCCAGCGCCCGCCGGCGACGATGCGGTTAAGATGTCTGCGCCATGAACAGCGCGCCGCCTGCCTCCGCCGTCAACCACGTCGTGCTCGACGCCGCGCTGGCGCGGGAAGAGCCGCACCGATTCGCTGCGCTGCTCGCGCAGTTCGCCTCCGGCTACCACGAGCACTTCTCGGCGGACGAGGCCGAATCCGTGGAGGCCTGGGCCGCGCGTATCGCGGGCATCGCGCCGCCGCAGCCCGCGATGCGCGTGGCCGTCGCGGTCGAGCCCGTCGACGGTGGCGAACGCGTGATCGGCGGCGCGGCGGCCGAGTACTACCGCGCCGCCGGCTGCGCGCTGGTCACGTACCTGTTCGTTCGCGACGGGGGAGGGCATCGCCAGCGCGGCCACGCCCGCACGCTGGTGACGCGCGCCGTCGCCGCGTGCGCCGAGCTCGGGCCGCTGCGCGCAGTGCTGGCCGAGGCGGAGTGGCCCGACCTGCTGCCGCCCGGGCAATTCGCGCCGTCGGAGGTCGCCGCGGCGCGTGCGCGCCTGGGCTTCTTTGCGCGCGTCGGCACCCGCATCGTCAACATCGACTACGTGCAGCCGGCGCTCGGGCCCGGCCAGCAGCCGGTGTCGTACCTGAAGCTGCTGGCGCTGCCGATGGCGGGAGGCGCGGGTGGCGAAGACGGGGCATCGCTGCGCGCGGCCGTCGACGCATTGCTGCCGGAGTTCTTCGCCGCGCTCGCGCAGCAGGCGCAGGGCAACGTCGACGAGGGCGTCCTGGCCGGGTTGCGCCGGCAGCTGGCGCGGGCGGACCCGCTGACGCTGCCGCTCGGCGCACCCCCACCCGGGGGTCCGCCGGACCCGACCCGCGGGAATCCGGCGCGGAAATGAAGAAGCCCGGCACGAGGCCGGGCTCCGTCCTGCAACTGCGGGTGGTCCGGCGGCGCGCTCGCGCGCCCCGCCTGAACCGGACGATCACATGTCCATGTCGCCCATGCCACCCATGCCACCCATGCCGCCGCCGCCCATGCCGCCCTTCTCGTCCTTCGGCAGCTCGGCGACCATCGCTTCGGTCGTCAGCATCAGGCTCGCCACCGACGCCGCGTTCTGCAGCGCGAATCGGGTCACCTTGGTCGGGTCCAGCACGCCCATCTCGACCATGTCGCCGTACTGGCCGGTGGCCGCGTTGAAGCCGAAGTTGCCCTTGCCCTCGACGACCTTGTTGACGACGACGGATGGCTCGTCACCGGCGTTCTGGACGATCTGGCGCAGCGGCTCCTCGACCGCGCGGAGCACGATCTTGATGCCGGCTTCCTGATCGGGGTTGTCACCCTTCAGTCCCTTGATGTTGGCGCGGGCGCGCAGGTAGGCCACGCCGCCGCCGGCGACGATGCCTTCCTCGACGGCCGCACGGGTCGCGTGCAGCGCGTCTTCCACGCGCGCCTTCTTTTCCTTCATCTCGACTTCGGTCGCGGCGCCGACCTTGATCACCGCCACGCCGCCGGCGAGCTTGGCCACGCGCTCCTGCAGCTTTTCCTTGTCGTAGTCGCTGGTGGCTTCTTCGACCTGCTTGCGGATGTTCTTGACGCGCGCCTCGATCGCGGCCTTCTCGCCGTGACCGTCGATGATCGTCGTGTCTTCCTTGCCCACTTCGATGCGCTTGGCGCGGCCGAGGTCCTTGATCGTGGCGTTCTCGAGCTTGAGGCCCAGTTCCTCCGCGATCACGGTGCCGCCCGTCAGGATGGCGATGTCCTCGAGCATCGACTTGCGGCGGTCGCCGAAGCCGGGCGCCTTGACGGCGGTAGTCTTGAGGATGCCGCGGATGTTGTTGACGACCAGCGTGGCGAGCGCCTCGCCGTCGACGTCCTCGGCGATGATCAGCAGCGGCTTGCCGGCCTTCGCGACCTGTTCCAGCACCGGCAGCAGATCGCGGATGTTGCTGATCTTCTTGTCGTGCAGGAGGATGTACGGGTCCTCGAGCGCCGCGGACTGCTTGTCCGGGTTGTTGATGAAGTACGGCGAGATGTAGCCGCGGTCGAACTGCATGCCCTCGACCAGGTCGAGCTCGTTCTCGAGGCCCTTGCCGTCCTCGACGGTGATCACGCCTTCCTTGCCGACCTTTTCCATCGCCTGGGCGATCGTCTTGCCGATCTCCTCGTCGGCGTTGGCCGAGATCGAGCCGACCTGCGCGATTTCCTTCGACGTCGAGCACGGCTTGCTGATCTTCTTCAACTCCTCGACGACGGCGATGACCGCCTTGTCGATGCCGCGCTTCAGGTCCATCGGGTTCATGCCGGCGGCAACGTACTTCATGCCCTCGGTGATGATCGACTGCGCGAGGACCGTGGCCGTCGTCGTGCCGTCACCGGCGACGTCGGAGGTCTTGGACGCGACTTCCTTGACCATCTGCGCGCCCATGTTCTCGAACTTGTCCTTGAGCTCGATTTCCTTCGCCACCGACACACCGTCCTTGGTGATCGTCGGCGCGCCGAAGCTGCGCTCGAGCACGACGTTGCGGCCCTTGGGGCCGAGCGTCACCTTGACGGCGTTCGAAAGAACGTTGACGCCGTTGACCATCTTGTTGCGCACGCCTTCGCCGAAGCGGACGTCTTTGGCTGCCATGATGCGTTTCTCCTGGTGCTTGTAGGGGATGCGGGTTCGGGGCGGACGTCAGCCGACGATGCCGATGACGTCGTCTTCGCGCATGTGCAGGAGGTCCTGGCCCTCGAGCTTGAATTCCTGGCCGGAATACTTGCCGAACAGCACCTTGTCGCCGGGCTTGACGCCCATCGCGACGAGCTTGCCGTTGTCGTCGGTCTTGCCCGGGCCGGCGGCGACCACTTCGCCCATCGACGGCTTTTCGGCGGCCGTGTCGGGGATGACGATGCCGCCCGCGGATTTACGTTCTTCCTCGAGCCGCTTGACGATGATGCGATCGTGCAGGGGACGCAGTTTCATGTTAGTGCTCACTCCTGGTTGGAAATTCTAGTAAATTCATACGCTTGGGACAGCGCCTGAAGCGCGCCGGGGCGGGAGCGAAGCGCCGCGGAATCCGTCGGACCTCGTTGTTAGCACTCACCGCCAGCGAGTGCTAATTATATGGGTCAGGGGTGGGCAAAGCAAGCCCGGTGGCCGCCGAGGCAGCTTGGGCGAGGCGAAAACGAGCGCCCGCCCGGTGGGGCCGGGCGGGCGCTCGGGACGCGGAACGGAGGGCGAAAGCCGGCGGATCAGCCGCCGAGCTGCAGGTCGTCGGCGATGGCCTTGATGCCGGCGCGGGCGCAGCCGTCGTCCGCTTCGCCCGACGGCGCGCCGGAGACGCCGACGGCCCCGATGATCGTGCCGCCCGCCTCGATGGGAACGCCCCCGCCGACCATGACGACGCCCTGGATGTGGCGAATGCCCGACGACAGCTCGCCGGACTGCGTCGCCTTGGCCAGACCGACGGTGTCGGCGCGGAACGAGGCAGCAGTCCACGCCTTGGCGCGCGCGGTTTCCGGCGTGTGCGCGCCGGCGAAGCGGTCGCGCAGCATCACCTGCGCGACGCCGCCGCGGTCGACGACCGCCACGGCGATCTGGTAGCCGCCCTTGCGGCACTGCTCCAGCGCGGCCTGCGCCACCTTGAGCGCGGCCTCGGGCGTGAGCTGGCGGGTGGAAAAGGTGCTCTGCGCGGCGGCCGGCATCGGCGCCGCCAGCGCGACCGCAGCCGTGACCGCAACCAGCGCGAAGGTCTTTCTCATGGCGAACTCCCCGGAAAAATTGCGGCGCAGCGTCGACGCCGCACTTCAGTCTCCGCCGCTCGGCGGACGCGACCATTGACCGGCGTCAACCCGGAACGGGAAGGCGGCGGCGGAAAGAAACGGAGCCGCCCGGTGGCCCCGGGCGGCTCCCGTCGTGGCGCCGGCCCTACTTCTTGACGTCCTGCTTCGGCGCCGCGGCCGGCTTGGCGGCCGCCGCCGTCTTCGCCGGCTCCGCAGCCTTGGGCGCTGCGGCAGCTGCCGCCGGCGCGGCCGCCGGGGCCGCGGCCTTCGCCGGCTCGACGTTGAGATTGATCTCCGGCCACGAGCGCCCGTGGCACGCCGGGTTCGAGCAGAAGCTGCCGCCGTCGTTGCCGAACTTGATCGGACCGTGGCACATCTTGCAGCTGTCGTCCATGCTGAGCCGGTGCTCGCGCATCCAGTTGGGCGCTGCGTGGCTCTCCGGAGGCGTCAGGCCGGGCATGACGGTCGACGCCACGGTCTTCAGCGTGCCGTCGATCGTGACCTGCGGGATGTCGTGGCACAGCGTGCACTGCAGCCGGATCGCCTCGCCCTTGTCGTTGAAGTGCTTGCCGGAGTGGCAGCGGAAGCAGCCGGCCGAGTCCTTGTGGCCGGCATGGTTCGGGAACGACTTCCAGGTGAAGCCCTCTTCCTCGAACTCGGAGAGCTTCAGGATCTCGAGCATGGTCGCGGAAAACTGATCTTCCACCTTCTTCGCGGCGGGCTTGAGCTCGCCCTGCGGCCGCGCCTCGGCGATGATCTTCTCGAACTGCGGCACCTGCTGTTCCAGCGGCCCGTGCAGCGCCGACGCCTTGTCGATGATCGCCAGCGCGCGTGCCTTGATCGACGGCAGGTCGCGGCTGATGCGGCCTTCCTGCATCGCATGGTCGACGCGATCGGCCGGGTTCCGGAACGGGTGTCCCGACGCGTTGTGGCAGTCGGCGCAGTCCATCCGACGCTTCGGAAGCTTCTCCATTTCGGCGCGGCTCAGCTTGCTCGACGCGTCGACGTAAGTCGTCGTCTTGCCGTCCTTGTCGGTGATCCGTACCCAGGGAATCGTTCGCTTCTGCACGTCGTCGGTGACGAATTCGACGTTCTGGTCGACGTGCCAGTGAATGCCGCGGGTCACCCCTTCGCGCGCCTCGCCGCCGCCGGTGTGGACGATAAGACGGGTCCGTGACTCGGTGTTCTTGGCATCGGTGTCGTAGTGGACCTTGGTGCGGACCTTGTCGTCGTGGACGTTCGTCGGCCAGTGGCAGTTCTCGCACGAGTCGCGCGCCGGGCGCATCGTATGCGCCATGCGCGGCCGTTCGTATCCGGTCAGCATCGCCCAGGGCTCGCGCCAGTGCCCGACCTTGGCCACCATCAGCTGCAGCGTCGGCAGCCGGCCCATGTGGCACTCGACGCAGTTGACGCGCGCGTGCGCCGACACTGCGTGGGCCCGGGGCTCCTCCGGATGGACCTGGTGGCAGGAGTTGGTGCAGAAGGCGTTGCTGTTCGTGTACTCCCAGGCGACGATGCCCACGGCTCCGACGACGGCGAGCGCGATCCCGGCGACGACGAGCGTCGTCACCGTCCCCATCATCAGCATCCGTCGCCCAAACTTGAACTTCATCGTTCACTCCCCCGTTTCGTTGCCTGCGCCGCCACCGGTCGCTGCCGCCCGCGCGCGAAGTCGCGCGCGCCGGATCGGGATACACAAAAGGCGGGCCGATCGCGGCCCGCCCGATGGACCCGCGACGGTTGCCGGCATGTCGGCAACCGCCACGTGTCAGGTTACTAGAAGATGCTGTAGACGATCAACACGACCGTGATGACGCCCAGGACCAGCGCCGTGCCGCCGACGACCCACCCGAACCACCTCGATTCGCTGGTCGGCGCCGTCGTCTCCTTCGCCTCCAGCTTGCCCTCGCGCAGCAGCCGCTGGTACTCGACCTGGCGCTCCCCCTTCAACTCGTGCTCTGGGAATGCGCCCGGTGAAGATCACCGTGTCCATCGGGAACTTCTCCGGCCGCAGGTGCCCATTGAAGAAGTGGAAGGTGAAGATGAAGCCGACGGCGAGCAGCGCCTCCTCGCCGTGGACCAGCGAGGCGATGTTGAACATCCAGCCGGGAAGCAGCTTCGAGAAGAACACCGGGAACCAGAGCAGCAGCCCCGACCCGCCGATGATGAACATCCCCCAGAACACCGCCCAGTAGTCGAACTTTTCCCAGTACGTCCAGCGGTCGAACTGCGGCCGCGGCCCGCGCCCGATGAACCACTTGAAGTTGTTCCAGATGTCGATGCCGTCCTGCAGCTGGGGCACCATCGAGTCCGGTCCCCAGAACATCGCCATCAGCCGACCGCCCTTGATCGCCTTGTAGAACACCATGACGACGTGGCTGACGAAGACGACGATCATCACGAACGCGCAGATCCGGTGGATCAGGCCGGCGCCCTCGAAGCCGCCGAGGAGCCGCGCCAGCGTCTGCGCCCAGGCCCGCTCGGCATAAATGAGCGGCAGGCCGGACAGTGCGCAGCCGACGAATGTGATCATGAGGAACGCATGCATGATCCGCTCGACCGGCGTGAAGCGCCGGTAGTAGCGCTGAGCCGCGCCGGCAGCGCCGGCCGAGCCGCCGACCGCCGCGGCGGCCGCATTACCCGTTGCGATCGACATCAATGCCTCTCTTGGCTGTTGCCGCGGGACAACCGTTCCCGCAGCGACCGGTAGAACCAGAACACGGTGTGCACCCCGAAGAACGAGAACACGCCGAGCAGCAACAGCTCCATGAACCGCGCCGCGTACCAGTAGAGCGGGCTGCGAGCCTTGTCGTGCTTGTTCGCGTGCGGATCGAAGCTCGCGAAGTTTGCGCTGGCGCCCGGGTGGCAGGCCTGGCAGGTCTTCAGCCGGTTCTGCGGCGACACCATCGACGCCGGATTGGACGCCGGCAGCACGTCGTGCGCGCCGTGGCACGACGCGCAGGTCGCCATCCGCGAATAGCCCAGCGCCGTCACCTGGCCGTGGAAGGTGTCGCGGTAGGTCTTGACATAGTCGGCATGGCACGTCCCGCACTCCTTGATCACGTCGAGCTGGAATCCGCTCGTGTCGTGCTGCTGGACGCCGTGGGCGCTGTGGCAGTCGGTGCAGCCCGGCGCCGCCAAAACGCCGTCCTGGCGCAGCTTGCCGTGCATGCCATTGGTCCACGCCGCCAGCTCCGGCTTGTGGCAGCTGCCGCAGGTATTCGGGATGTTCGCGCGCGCCACCCTGCTCGCCGGGTCCGACTTCGGCCGCATGCCGTGCGACCCATGGCAGTCGTTGCACGCCGGCGCCGACCTGCTCGCGGCGCCCTTGAGCGCCTTGCCGTGGATGCTGTCGTTGAACTTGCTACCGATGTTGCCGCCGGGCATCCCCTGCTTGGTCACCTTCGCCTCGTCGCCGTGGCAGCGCAGGCAAGTGGCCGCGAGGTTGGCGTGGCTGGTCCGCGATTCGGGATCCTTCGACGGCCTGATGTCGTGCGTGCCGTGGCAGTCGGTGCAGGACGCCGCCGCGCCGTTGCCCGCCTTGCGCGAAACGCTGTGCGAGGTCCCCGCGTACTCCTTCACCGCCTTTTCGTGACAGTTCGCGCACTGCACCGGCGGCAGCTTGTCGCCGTGCGGGATCTTGTCGGCCGCAATGCCGACGTGGCAGTCGGCGCACTTGAGGGTGGCCGCTCCGTGCGCGGATTGCGCGAACTTCGCGCCGTCGACGGCGATGGACTTGCCGGCGGCGTTCTTCGCGTCCTTGTCTCCGTGACACGCGAGGCAGGCGTCGTTGGGGTTCGGGGCCGGCGCGGCTGGCGCCGCGACCGCCGCGGTCGCAAAGCCGGCGAGCAGCAGGGCGAACAGCGACCGGTACAGCGAGGTGGGAGTCATGGCTTGTCCCTGGGGCACATGGATGCGCCACGGATCCGGGACGGCAGAATTACGCTCCCGTGACCCGGGTCGGCGCTGACGGAGAATGGCACGGCGCACCCCGGAGGGTGTTGACGTGGATCAACCGGGTCCGGGCGCCCGGCGCCGCCCGTTGCGCGGGGTCAAACCGGGGGCCGCGTCGCCGCCTCGAGCAGGAAGACGAACGACGCGTAGTCGCGGCCGGTCGCGGCGAGCATGCCGATTTCGCAGGTGCGGTTGCTGCCCAGGTACGCGTCGTAGTCCCGGATCCCGACTTCGGCGGCCTCGTCGGCGGTCGCCGCGGCGGTCAGCTCCGGATGAAGGAAGCCGCGGTCGCCGGCGAAGCCGCAGCACGCTGCGGACGCCGGCACCACCGCGTCGTCGGCCAGCGCGGCGGCGAGCGCGTGCAGCTTTTTCGCGAGGCCGAGGTGCTGCGCCGAGCAGCTGGGATGCAGCACCGCGCTGCCGACGCGCCGGTGGATCGTCAGCTTCGGCAGCAGCCGGTCGTGCGCCCAGGCGATCGAGTCGAGCAGCGTCAGCCGCGCGTGCCGCGCGCGGTTCTCGTCGGTCAGGTAGGGGACGATCTCGCTGACGAGGCCGAACGAGCACGACGACGCGTCGCAGACGACCGGCAGCGCGCCGCCGTCGGTCCACCGCCACAGGCTCTCCAGCGTGCGGTTGGCGGCCCAGGCGTTGGCGTCCTCGTAACCCTTGGAGTGCCAGACGGTGGCGCAGCAATGACCGGCGACGTCGGGGGGAATCCACAGCGGCAGCCCCGCGCGCGCCGAAACGGCGACCAGCGCCTCCGGCAGCGACGGGTGCGCCGGGCGCCCCGGCGCCGCGCCGAACATGCGGTTGACGCAGGCGCTGAAGTAGACCGCCGCCGCGCCTTCGCGCGCCGTCGCGGGCAGCGCCTTCGCCGCGGCGGGCATCTCGCGCGTCCACGACGGCATCAGGTCGCGGCTGACGACGCGCCGCAGCGCACCGGTGACGCCTTCGAGCACGCCGTGGCCGAGCAGCGCGGTCGCGGCGCCGCTGGCGGCGAGACCGGCGCGCGCGCCCGTCTCCAGCTTCGACCAGTGCACGGCGATCGTCTTCGCCGCGCGGTTCTGCGCCGGCGTGCGCAGGGCGGCGCGGAACCTCTTCATCAGCGCGCCGGTGTTGATACCCACGGGGCAGGCGATCTCGCAGGTGCCGTCGCCGGCGCAGGTCTGCACCGCGTCGTAGTCGTAGTCGTCGAGCAGCGCCGCGAGCACCGGCGCGCCCGCCGGCTGCCGCACCATCTCGCGCCGCAGCGCGATCCGCTGCCGCGGCGTGGTGGTGAGGCCCCGGCTCGGGCAGACGCGCTCGCAGAAGCCGCACTCGATGCAGCGATCGACCTCGGCCTCGACGGTCGGCGCCGTGTGCAGGTGGGTGAGGTGGCTTTCCGGGTCGCGCGACAGCATCACGCCCGGCGCCAGGATGCCGTGCGGGTCGGCGAGGCGCTTCAGGCGCCACATCATCTCGGTCAGGTCTCGACCCCACTCGCGCTCGACGAACGGCGCGACGTTGCGGCCGGTGCCGTGCTCGGCCTTGAGCGAGCCGTCGTACTTGCCGACAACGAGCTCGACGACGTCGCGCATGAACGCGTCGAAGCGCGCGATTTCCGCCGCCTGGTTGAGATCGGGCGTCACCAGGAAGTGCAGGTTGCCGGCCGACGCATGTCCGAAGATCACGCCGGCGTAGCCGTGGCGCTTGAACAGGTGCATGAGGTCGAGCGCGCCGTCGGCGAGGCGATCCGGCGGGAAGCAGACGTCCTCGAGGATGAACGACGTCCCGGTGGGGCGCGCGCCGCCGACCGAGGCGAGCAGGCCACTTCGCACGTTCCAGTACTGGGCGGCGACGGCGGGATCGAGGGTGAACGCCGCCGGCTCCAGCAGCGGCAGCGCCGCGACGATCGCGTCGGAGCGGTGCTGCGCCTGCGCGCGCGTCGCCGCGTCGGGGCAACGGAATTCGACCAGCAGCGCGGTCGCCGTGTCCGGCAGCGCGTCCCAGCGCGCGGGCACGCCGGGCCGACCCGCGACCGCGCGCAGCGACGCGCGGTCGAGCAGCTCCACCGCCGCCGCGCCCTCGGCGACGAACGGCGCCACGGCGGCGCAGGCCGCGTGCATGTCGGGGAAGATCAGGAACGCCGTCGCGCGGAACTGGTCGTCGCGGACGGTGCCGAACACCGCCTCGGCAATCAGCGCCAGCGTGCCCTCCGACCCGACCAGCACCCGGCGGAAGATCTCCAGTGGTGTCGCGCCGTCGAGGAACGCCTCCATGTGATAGCCGGTGGTGTTCTTGATCGCGAACTTGCGCCGCAGCCGCGCGGTGAGTTCGGGGTCGGCCTGGATCTCGCGCTTGATCGCCAGCAGTCCCTCGGCAAGCGCCGGCTCCCGGAGCGCGAACGCGGCCTCGGCGTCGGCGGCGGCGGTGTCGACCAGCGTCCCCGACGGCAGCAGGAAGGTGATCGACTCCAGCGTCCGGTACGCGTTCTCCTTGGTGCCGCAGCACATGCCGCTCGCGTTGTTGGCGATGACGCCGCCGACGGTGCACGCGGCGGCGCTGGCCGGGTCGGGGCCCAGCCGGTGGCCATGCGGCGCCAGCGCGAGGTTCGCGCGGGAGAGGATCGTTCCCGGCCGCACGCGCAGGCGGCGGCCGCCGTCCTCGACGGTGACGCCCGACCAGTGGCGGCGCACGTCGACGAGGATGCCGTCGCCCTGCGCCTGCCCGGACAGGCTGGTGCCGGCGGCGCGCAGCGTGATGCTCTCGCCGTGGTCGCGGGCGAACGCGAACAGCGCGCCGACGTCGTCGACGCCGCGCGCGAGCACGACGGCCTTGGGAAAGAGCCGATAGGGGCTGGCGTCGGTCGCGTAGCGGACGAGGTCGATCGGCCGCGACAGCACCTGCGGCGCGCCGACGAGTGCGACCAGCGCCTCGCGCAGCTCCGCGGGCGTGCCCGCCGCGAGCTCGTCGGGGGCGCGGTCGCGCTGCGGCATCGGCGCCGTCGGCGCCAGCGCCTGTGCATCCGGTTCGAGCAGCTTTGCCACGGTTTCTCCCCGCATCGATTCACCGCGCCGGGCGGACCCTCCGCCGGGCGAACGTACCCGCCGCGACCGAAGCGTGCAGTCTCGGCCGCGCTCCCGGCGTCCGGGTTGACCGAGGTCAAGCCCGGGCCGCCCGGACCCTTCCGCGGCCCGTCTGTCCTGGCAGGGGTCCGCTCGCGCCGGCAAACCAACCGTTCGTAAGGACGCGACCCCGGGGGCCGCCCCCCGCCGTTACAGTCTGCCACGTCAACCGGATCCGCCATGGCCCTGCTCGCACCTGCCCACGTTGGACACCTCGCCATGCTGCGCTCGCTCATCCGCAAGAGCGCCGCCGAAGGGAGCTTCGATCGCGATCTCGCCGGGGAGACGCCGGAGGCCGAGGAATTCTTCGCCAAGCTCAAGCGCGCGCTGGTCACCGGCTACTTCGTCGAGTCCGACGCGCGCACCGGCCGGATCGACACCGTCGCCGTGCCCGGCTACGTCTTCTGGCCCGACGGACGCAACAGCAGCACGGCGCCGGCCGGCTTCGGCCTGTTCCGCGCACTCGAGGACGGCGGGTACGAGCTGTGGCTCGCCGGCCTCGAATTCGCCGAGCGGGGCGGCGGGATGGGACGCTCGCTGCTGTCCTCGCTGCTGGCGACGCCGCCGGGGCAGAACACCTGGGTGGTCCGCATCGCCCGCGAGTCGCGCTACGGCGCCACCGTCGCGCACCTGCTCGACGGCCTGGGCTTCGACGTCGTCGGCGACACGGCGCGGCTGCGCTGGTTCGTGCGCCGCGACGCGCCGCCGGAGCTCGCGGCGCGGATCCGCGGCGGCACCAGGGCGCCATCGGCCGGCAACGTCAACTGAGCACCACGCGCCGGCCCCGCGGCCGCGCGATCGTGCTAACGTGGCCGGAGCGCCGATCCGGATCGCCCGCCATGCCCGCCGAGTTCCCCCCACCCGTCCCGCCGCCGTCGTCGTTCGCGCCGCCTCCCGGCGGGCGCCCCGCGCCCGCCGGGGGCCGCACGGTCGAGGCCGGACGCGGCAGCGGGTGGTGGAGCGACGGCTGGACGCTGTTCCGGGCCGCGCCGGGGATGTGGATCGCAGTGCTGGCCGTCTACGTGCTGATCGTCGTCGGCCTGTCGGCGATTCCGTGGCTCGGCCAGATCGCCTCCGCGCTGCTCGCGCCGGTGCTCGCGGGCGGCGTCATGGTCGGCTGCCGCGACCTGGACCGCGGGCAGCCGCTGCGCGTTGCCCACCTCATTTCCTGCTTCGACGACCGGCTGGTGCCGCTGCTTATCGCATCGGCTATCTACCTCGCCTGCTGGGTCGTGCTCTGCTTGGTCGCGGCGAGCCTTGTCTTCGGCGTCGCCGGCATGGGCGCAGGCCTGGCGCTGCTGTCGGGCGACCCGTCGGCGCTGGAGGCGTCCGCGGTTGCCGGACTCGGTCTGGGCGCGCTGGTGATGTTGCTGCTGGTGACGCTGGTCTCGATCCCGCTGATGATGGCGTTCTGGTTCGTGCCGGCGCTGGTCGCGCTGCGGCGCGACGAGCCGGTCGCGGCGATGAAGGCGAGCTTTTCCGGCTCGCTCGCCAACGTCCTGCCGCTGCTGGTGTACAGCCTCATCGGGCTGGTGCTGGCGATCGCCGCTTCGATCCCGCTGGGGCTGGGCTGGCTGGTGCTGGGGCCCGTGTTCGGCGGCTCGGTGTACGCCGGCTACCGCGACATCTTCGAGCCGGCCTGAGCGGCCGTCGCGGCACATCTGCCACGGACCCGGCCGGATCGCGCGTTTGCCGCGCGCCGGTCGCGACCGCGGCCGGCGACCTCAGTGCGCCTGCTCCCAGTTGGGACCCGCGCCGACGTCGACAACCAGCGGCACGTCGAGCGTCGCCACCCCCGTCATCTTCGCGGGCAGCTCGCGCCGGACCGTGTCGAGCTCGCCCGCGGGCACCTCGAGCACGAGCTCGTCGTGCACCTGCAGGATCAGGCGGGAGGACAGCCGCGCGGCGTCGAGCCAGTCCTGCACCGCCAGCATCGCGAGCTTGACCAGATCGGCGGCGGTGCCCTGCATCGGGGCGTTGATCGCCGCGCGCTCGGCACCCGCGCGGCGCGGCCCGCCCGCGGCCTTGATGTCGGGCAGCCACAGCCGGCGGCCGAAGACCGTCTCCACGTAGCCCTGGTCGCGGGCGCGTTCGCGGGTGCGCTCCATGTACGCGGCGACGCCCGGATACCGCGCGAAGTACCTGTCGATGTACTGCTGCGCCGCGCCGCGCTCGATCCCGAGCTGCTGCGCGAGGCCGAAGGCGCCCATGCCGTAGATGAGGCCGAAGTTGACGGCCTTGATGTAGCGGCGCTGGTCGGCGGTCACCTCGGCCAGCGGTACGCCGAAGATCTCGGCGGCGGTGGCGCGGTGGATGTCCGCGCCCTCGCGGAACGCGCGCACCAGCGCCGGATCGCCCGACAGGTGCGCCATGATCCGCAGCTCGATCTGCGAGTAGTCCGCCGACACCAGGACGTGCCCGGGTGGGGCGATGAACGCCTCGCGGATGCGGCGGCCCTCCGCCGTGCGCACGGGAATGTTCTGCAGGTTGGGGTCGCTCGACGCGAGCCGCCCGGTAACCGCCGTCGCCTGCGCGAACGTCGTGTGCACGCGGCCGGTGCGCGGGTTCACCATCTGCGGCAGCTTGTCGGTGTAGGTCGACTTCAGCTTCGACAGCGCGCGGTGCTCGAGCAGCACCTTCGGCAGCGGATAGTCCGCCGCGAGTTCCTGCAGCACTTCCTCGTCGGTCGACGGCTGCCCGGTGGCCGTCTTCTTGACCGTCGGCAGTCCCATCCGCGTGAACAGGATCTCGCCCAGCTGCTTCGGCGACGCGAGGTTGAACGGCTGGCCGGCGATCTGGAACGCCTGCTGCTCGAGCGCCACGACCCGCTCGCCCAGCTCGCGGCTCTGGCGCGCGAGCAGCGCCGAGTCGATCAGCACCCCGGTGCGCTCCATCCGGAACAGCACCTCGCGCACCGGCATCTCGATCCCCGCGTAGACGTGCAGCAGGCGCGAATCCTGCGCCAAGCGCGGATGCAGCACGCGGTGGAGCTGCAGCGTGATGTCGGCGTCCTCGGCGGAGTATTCGGCGGCGGTGTCGACCGGCACCTGGTCGAAGCCGATCTGCGATGCGCCCTTGCCGGCGACGTCGGCGTAGCTGATCGTCTTGACGTCGAGATGCCGCCACGCGAGGTTGTCCATGTCGTGCGGCCGGTGCGACTCGAGCACGTAGGACTCGAGCAGCGTGTCGTGGGCGACGCCGGCGAGCGCGATCCCGTGGTTGGCCAGCACGTGCTGGTCGTACTTGACGTTCTGGCCGACCTTGGCCCGGGTCGGGTCGGCGAACCACGGCGCGAGCGCCGCGAGCGTGCGTTCGCGGTCGAGCTGGTCCGGCGCGCCGGTGTAGCGGTGCGCGAGCGGGATGTAGCAGGCGCGGCCCGGCTCGATGCAGAACGACAGGCCGACGACGGTCGCGGCGAGCGGGTCGAGGCTGGTCGTCTCGGTGTCGAAGCAGACGAGGTCCGCCGCCGCCAGCGCGTGCCGCCAGCGCTCGAGCGCGGCCTCGTCGAACACCGTTTCGTAATGGCGCGGCGGGTGCTTTCTGGGCGCGTGCGCGGGCGGATCCTCCGGCGCGAACAGCCGCCCGGTCTCGCGCGCGGCCGCGGCGGCGATCGCGCCGGCGGGGTCGGCCTTCGGCGCGTCGCCCTTCAGGTCGCGCAGCCAGCTCCTGAATTCGAAGCGCTCGTACAGCGCCGCCAGCGCGACTTCCTGCGGCGGCGACAGCGCGAGGTCGGCGGGCTTCACCGGCAGCGCGCAATCGGTCTTGACGGTCAGCAGGCGCCGCCCCTGCGGCAGCCAGCCGAGCGCGGCGCGCAGGTTCTCCCCGACGACGCCGCCGATCTCGGCGGCGTGCGCGACGACTGCATCGAGGCTGCCGTACTGGGCGAGCCACTTGGCGGCGGTCTTGGGGCCGACCTTCGACACCCCGGGCACGTTGTCGACGGCATCGCCCGTCAGCGTGAGCAGGTCCAGCACCTGGTCGGCGCGGACGCCGAACTTGGCGACGACGCCGGGCTCGTCGAGCGTCTCGCTGGTCATCGTGTTGACGAGCGTGATGCCGGGGCGCACCAGCTGCGCGAGGTCCTTGTCGGACGTCGACACGACGCAGTCGATCCCCTGCGCCGCCGCCTGCGTCGCCAGCGTGGCGATCACGTCGTCGGCCTCGACGCCGTCGACGACCAGCAGCGGCCAGCCGTGCGCGACGACGAGTTCCTTCAGCGGCGGCAGTTGCGCAGCGAGGTCGTCCGGCATCGGCGGACGGTTGGCCTTGTACTGCGGATACCAGTCGTCGCGGAACGTCCTGCCGGGCGCGTCGATGACGACGGCGAAGTAGTCCGGCTTGCCGTCCTCGACCATTCGGCGCAACATCGAAATTACCCCGCGCAGCGCGCCCGTGGGCTCGCCGCGCGACGTCCGCAGGTCAGGCAGCGCATGGAACGCGCGGTAGAGATACGACGAACCATCCACCAGCACGAGCTTAGGCATGCGTCCTACCACCAAGATTCCGGAACTTGTCGATCCGCAGGCGTTGTACACGAGCAACGGACAGGAAGCCTGGCGGTTGCTGGGGATTATGGCAGAGTTCGCCAGCGCGACCGACCGGCTGCGCGGCATCCGGCCCGCCGTCAGCGTGTTCGGCAGCGCGCGGCTCGGCCCCGACAGCCCGTGGTACGCCAAGTGCGAGACCATCTCGCGGATGCTTTCCGACGCCGGGTTCGCCGTCGTCTCCGGTGGCGGACCGGGGCTGATGGAGGCCGCCAACCGCGGCGCCCACGCCGGCCGCTCGCCGGCCATCGGACTCAACATCGAGCTGCCGCACGAACAGGGCGGCAACGACTTCCAGGACGTCGGCATCCGCTTTCGCTACTTTTTCGCGCGCAAGATGATGTTCGTGCGCTTCGCCTCGGCGTACGTCGTGCTCCCGGGCGGCTTCGGCACGCTCGACGAGTTGTCCGAATGCCTGACGCTGGTGCAGACCGGCAAGAGCCGCCGCATCCCTATCATCCTGGTCGGCGGCGACTTCTGGCGCGGCCTGATCGATTGGATGCGCGAGCGGCTCGTCGGCGACGGCCTGATCGGAGCGGACGACCTCGACCTGATGCGCGTCATCGACGACCCGGCCGCGATCGTCGAGGCGATTTTCGACTTCTACGAGAGCCGCGGCTTCACGCCGACCCGCGCCGAGCGCGACCGGATGCTGCACCTCTAGCCGGACCGCGACGCCGGGCGCGCTCTGCTAGAATCAAGCCTACGGAATAGCCTCATGCCCCGCTCCCGCAAACTGTCAGGAATCGCCGCGCTGGCCGCCTTCAGCCTCTGCCTCGGGGCGGGCGTCGCCACGCATTCCGGCAACGCATTCGCACAGCCCGCGCCGCCGCCGCCGGCGCTCGAACCGCTGCCCGAGATTCCGCCGCCGCCGGGGGCGACCGATCCGGAGCTCGAGCCCCAGGTCACGATCACGCGCAAGGCGGGCCAGACGGTCGAGGAGGCGCGCGTGGCCGGTCGGGTCGTCTGGATCAAGGTGACGCCTCCCCACGGGCGCCCCTATTTCCTGGTGCCGGACCGCAATGGCGAGACCTACCTGCGTCGCGACAGTCTCGACACGGGACTGAGCGTCCCGCTGTGGGTCCTCTTTTCGTTCTGATCCGAAGGCCCGACTCCGTCCCCTGCCCCGAACTCGCCGGCACGCGCATCGTCGCGTACCGCGTCGCCCGATGGCCGTCTATACACCCGTCACCACCGGAGAACTCGATGCCTGGCTCGCGCGCTACAGCGTCGGCGGACTGGTCGAGCTCGCGCCGATCGCCTCGGGCATCGAGAACACCAACTACTTCGTCACGACCAGCGGCGGCCGCTACGTGCTGACGCTGTACGAACGGCTGCCGGCGGCGGAACTGCCGTTCTACCTCAACCTGATGGCACACCTCGCGCGCGCCGGCACCGCGGTCCCCGCGCCGGTGCCGGACCGCACCGGTGCGCTGTTCAGCCTGCTCAACGGCAAGCCGGCGGGGCTGATCGAGCGCGTCGAGGGCGCGCCGGTGCTGGCACCCGGCGTCGACGAGTGCGCCGCGGTCGGCGCAGCGCTCGGCCGGCTGCACGTCGCGTCGCGCGGCTACCGCGCGCGGCTGACCAATCGCCGCGGTCCGGGCTGGTGGCGGCAGGCCGCGCGTGCGGTGAAGCCGTTTCTCGCGGAGGAGCAGAACGCGCTGCTCGCCGCCGAGCTCCGGTACCAGACGGGGTTCGGGAAGGGCACGATGCCGCGCGGCGCCGTGCATGGCGACCTGTTCTGCGACAACGTGCTGTTCGCCGGAGACCGCGTGGCGGGCATCATCGACTTCGCCTTCGCCGCCACGGACTTCCTGGCCTACGACCTGGCCATCGCCGTCAACGACTGGTGCATCGTTCGCGACGGCGCCGAAGCCGGCGCGCTGGAATCCGCGTGCGTCGGCGCGTTCATAGGCGCGTACGAGCGGCAGCGTCCGCTGACCGGCGAGGAACGCGACCACTGGCCGTCGCTGCTGCGGGCGGCCGCGCTGCGCTTCTGGCTGTCGCGGCTGTACGACCTGCATCTCCCCCGGCCGGGGGAACTCGTCCAGGCGCACGACCCGTCGCATTTCGAACGCGTGCTGCGCGACCGCATCGCCCGCCCCGCCCGCCTGCCTCCCGACGCCGGGACCGGCGCGTCGCCACGGTCGCCGCTGTGACGCCGGCCACGGCGGTCCCCTTCGCCCGCCGCGACGCGTCGCGGGGCGTGCACTGGCTGCGCGAAGCCTACGCGCGCCTGTCGGCGCACCGCTTGCCGTGGCTGCTGCTGCTGATGCTCTATTACCTGCTGCTCGGGCTGGTCGACCTGGTGCCGCTGGTCGGCGGCGTCGTCGCGCCGCTGCTGAAGCCGGTGTTCGCCGTCGGCTTCCTCGCCGCGGCCTGGACCCAGGAGCGCGGCGGCACGCCGGAACTGAAGCTGCTTTTCCGCGGCTTCTCCGCGAATGTCCCCGCGCTGCTGGCGATCGGCGTCGTGTTCGTCGGCGGCGTCGGCCTCGCGCTGCTTTCCACCTCGCTCGTCGACGGCGGCAAGACGCTCGACCTCCTGTCGGGCAAGCTCAAGCCCGACGAAGCGGCGTTCGCCACCGGCGAGGTCCAGCTCGCGATGCTGTTCGCCGCCGTGTGCGCGACCCCCGTCGTGCTGGCGATCTGGTTCGCGCCGGCGCTGGTCGTCTTCCAGGGCTGCGGCCCCGGGCGCGCGCTGGCCACCAGCCTGCGCTGCTGCCTCGCCAACTGGCGCCCGGTGAGCGTGTACGGCCTGATGCTGTTCTTCTACGGCGGCGTCGTTCCCGGCATCGTCACCGGCCTGATCGCGCTGGTGGCGCCGCGGGATCTGGCATTCACCGTGGCCCTGCTGACGCTGATGCCGTACTTCTTCCTGTTCGTCGCCACGCTTCACATCAGCGACTACGTGAGCTACCGCGACCTCTTCCACGCCGACGAGTCGCCCGCGGATGCCGACGCGGCGCCGGGCGGCGAGCGCGTCGACTGACGCCGGGCGCGGGGCCTCGCGGCGATGAACGACGAGCGTCCCGCCGCGACCTACCCGCCGCGGGGCCTCGCCCGCTGGCTGCCCGGACTGGCCGCGCTGCGAGACTATCCTCGCGCCGCGCTCGCCGGCGACTTCGCCGCGGGCATCGCCGCGTGCGTGGTGATGATTCCCTCGGTGCTGGCCTACGCCGAACTCATCGGCGTGCCGCCGGTCGTCGGCCTCTACACGGCACTGGCGGCGATGGCCGGCTACGCGCTGTTCGCCGCGCGCACGCCGGTGTTCGTCGGCCCCGACGCGACCGTCGCGCTGCTGGCCGCGGCCGCCGTCGTCCCGCTCGCCGCCGGCGACCCGGCGCGCACCGCCGCCCTCGCGGTCGCGCTGGCGCTGCTGGTCGGGATTGCGCTGATCATCGCGGCGCGGCTGTCCGCCGGTGCGCTCGCCGACCTCCTGTCCAAGCCGGTGCTGGTCGGGTACCTCAACGGCGCCGCGCTGGTGCTCATCGGCACGCAGCTGCACAAGCTGCTGGGCATACCGCTGTCGCACGACGCGTTCGTGCCACGGATCGTCGAGGCGGCGACGAAGCTGGGGCTGGCGCACGGTCCGACGCTGGCGCTGGGTGCGGTGCTGATCGCGCTGCTGCTCGTGCTCCGCCGGGCGCTGCCCTGGCTGCCGGGCGCGCTGGTCGCCTGCATCGTCGCGACGATCGCCGCCCGTGCGCTCGACCTGCCGGCCCGCGGCGTCGCGCTGCTCGGCGCGGTGCCGCGCGGGCTTCCTGCACCCACGCTGCCTTCGCTCTCGCTCGCCGACATCGCGGCGCTGGTGCCCGGCGCGCTCGCCACCGCGTTCCTGGTGTTCGCCGAGGGCGTGCTGCTGGTCCGCGCCGTCGCGGCGCGGATCGGCACCACGGTCGACGCCAACCGCGAGCTCAACGCGCTGGGCTTCGCCAACGTGGCGGCGGCCGCCATGGGGGGGTTCACCGTGGGGGCGAGCAACTCGCGCACCGTGACTGCCGTCGCCGCCGGCGGCCGCACGCCGCTCGCGCAATGGATCGCCGCGGGGCTGCTGCTCGCCTTCGTGCTGTGGCTCGCGCCGTTGCTGTCGCAGGTGCCGACGGTCGCGCTCGCCGCGATCCTGATCCACGCCGGCATCATGCTGGTCGACCTTCCCGGCGTGCGCGAACTCGGCCGCCAGGATCGCGCCGCGCTGCGCGTCTGCCTCGCCGTCACCGCAGGCGTGGTGGCCTTCGGCGTGCTGCCCGGCATCCTCGTCGGCATCGTGCTGTCGGTGCTGCACGTCGTGCTCGACGTCGCCCGGCCGCGCGACGCCGTGCTGAGGCGGCTGTCGGCCGACGGCCGCTTTCACGACCTCGACGACGACGAGCCCGGCGACAGCCCCCCGGGCGTCGTCGTCTACCGGCTGTACGCGCCGCTGGTGTTCGCCAACGCCCGGCACGTCACCGAAAGATTGCAGGCGCTGGTCGACGGCGCCGACCCGCCGGTGCGCTGCCTCGTGCTCGACCTGCGCTCGGTGCCCTACGTCGACATCTCAGCGACCGACGTGCTGCTCGATTTTCACGACCGGATGGAGCGCGCCGGCGTCGACGTCCGGATCGCGCGCGCCAACCGCCCGCTGCGCGAGCAGCTGCTGGCGCTGACCGCGGGGCGGCGGCTGTCCGTCGAGCGCTTCTTCGAGTCGGCGTCGGCGGCCGTCGACGACTTCCTCCGACTCCCCGCGGGGTCCTGACGCGCGATCGCCGCTGCGGGGCGGTCGGCCGTGATGGCGGCAGGCGCGCCGGCTTGGGGCCCCTGCGCGGTGCGCCGCATCGGCGCGCAGCGCCGATGTCCACCTTCAGACGGCTTCGAGCCTGGCGTACTCCAGCGCGAGCCACTTCATCCCGGCGTCGCGGAAATTGACCTGGACGCGGGCATCGGCGCCACGTCCCTCGGCATCGACGATGACGCCGGTGCCGAACTTGGCGTGGCGCACGCTCTGGCCGATCTTCCACGTCGGACCGGCCGGAGTCTCCACGCCGCGCGCTGGCGCATCGACCGCCGCGCCGCCGCCGCCGGTGAAGCGGCCCCATTCGCTTTCGTCGAACTCGATCGCGCGCCGGCGCGACGACAGCCAGGCGACCAGCTCGCGCGGCAGCTCGTCGAGGAAGCGCGACGCGATGTGGTAGCGCGTCTGGCCATGCAGCATCCGGCTCTGCGCCAGCGTGAGGTAGAGGCGCCGCTTGGCGCGGGTGATGGCGACGTACATCAGGCGCCGCTCCTCCTCGACCCCGGCGAATTCGTTGAGGCTGTTCTCGTGTGGGAACAGGCCCTCCTCGAGGCCGGTGACGAAGACCGTGTGGAACTCGAGCCCCTTGGCGGCGTGGACCGTCATCAGCTGCAGCGCCGCGCGGCCCTCCGCCGCCTGCGTCTCGCCGGCCTCGAGCGCCGCGTGGGTCAGGAACGCGGTGAGCGGATCGGTGGCGCCTTCCTGCGCGCCGTCGGCGGGGACGTCGTCGGGGTTGGCCGGGTCGGCGGCGACGCGGTCCGACAGCATCGGCGCGTCGGTGGCGATCTCGGCCTCGCGGACGAAGCCCTGCGCGGCGTTGACGAGCTCCTTCAGGTTGTCGACGCGGTCCTCGCCGTCCTTCTCGGCCCGGTAGTGCGCGACCAGCCCCGACGCCTCGATCACGTGCTCGACCGCCTCCGGCAGCGGCAGCCCCGCGGTCGCCGCGCGCATCGCCTCGATCGTCCTGACGAACGCGGCAAGACTGCCGCCCGCCTTGCCGGTCAGCGCGCCCGAGCACGCCGCCTGCCACAGTGGCGCACCCTGGCCCCGGGCCGCGTCCTGCAGCGATTCGAGCGTGCGCGCACCGATGCCGCGCGGTGGGAAATTCACGACGCGCAGGAACGCGCCGTCGTCGCCCGGGGCGGCGATCAGCCGCAGGTAGGCGAGCGCGTGCTTGACCTCGGCCCGCTCGAAGTAGCGCATCCCGCCGTAGACGCGGTACGGGACGCCGGCATTGAACAGCGCGTGCTCGAGCACCCGCGACTGGGCGTTGCTGCGGTAGAGGACCGCGACCTCGTCGAGCGCCACGCCGTCGGCCCCGGCGCCCTTGACCACGTCGACGATGAACGCGGCCTCGTCGAGGTCCGAGGGCGCGGCGAACGCGCGCACCGGCTCGCCCTTGGCGTCCGCGGTCCAGAGGTTCTTGCCGAGCCGCGTCTGGTTGTGGCGGATGAGGGCGTTGGCGGCGTCGAGGATGTGCCCGTGCGAGCGGTAGTTCTGCTCGAGCTTGATCAGGCGCACCGCCGTCCCCGACGTGGCGAAGTCGCGCTCGAAGTGCTGCATGTTGGCGACGTTGGCGCCGCGGAACGCGTAGATCGACTGGTCGTCGTCGCCGACCGCGAACACCGCGGTCTCGGCACTGGCGAGCTGGCCCAGCCACTTGTACTGCAGCACGTTGGTGTCCTGGAACTCGTCGACCAGCAGGTGCGAGAACCGGCGCCGGTAGTGGTCGCGCAGCCGCTCGTTCCCCGCGAGCAGCTCGTAGCTCCGCAGCAGCAGTTCGGCGAAGTCGACGACGCCCTCGCGCTGGCACATCGCCTCGTACAGCGCGTAGTGCTCGACCTGGCGGCGTGCGAACTCGTCGCCCGCCTCGACGGCGTTCGGGCGCAGACCCTCCTCCTTCGCGCCGGCGATGAACCACTGCAGCTGCTTCGGCGGGAACCGCTCGTCGTCCAGGTTGTGCGCCTTGTACATCCGCTTGATCAGCGACAGCTGGTCCTGCGTGTCCATGATCTGGAACAGCTGCGGCAGGTTCGCCTCGCGGTGGTGCGCGCGGAGCATCCGGTTGCACAGGCCATGGAAGGTGCCGATCCACATGCCGCGGGTGTTGACCGGCGTCAGCGTGGACAGCCGGATCAGCATCTCCTTCGCCGCCTTGTTGGTGAAGGTGACCGCGAGGATCGACAGCGGCGAAGCCTGCCCGGTCGCGAGCAGCCAGGCGATGCGCGTCGTCAGCACCCGGGTCTTGCCGCTGCCCGCGCCGGCGAGGATCAGCGCCGACTGGTGCGGCAGCGTGACGGCCTCGAGTTGTTCCGGATTGAGGTTGGCGAGGAGCGGCGAGGCCATGCGCAAGGGAGAATGGGGTTCGGCCCGCGATTATAGTGGGCCGGCGGGCGCTATAATCGAACGCCCTCCAACTTCCGTCCGCCCGACCCGCATGCCTCGCGCACCCGACGCCACGCCGCCCGTCAATTCGGCGACGATGCGGGCGTTCGTCCACTGGATCCGCGCCGCCGCCCCCTACGTCCACGCGTTCCGCGGCCGCACCTTCGTCATCGCCTTCGGCGGCGAGGTCGTCGCCGACGATTCGTTCCTCGGCGTCGTCCACGACCTCAACCTGCTGGTCAGCCTCGGCATCCGCCTGGTCGTCGTCCACGGCTGCCGGCCGCAGGTCGAGACGATCCTCGCGCAGCAGGGCTACGAGAGCCGCTACCACAACGGGCTGCGGATCACCGACGCCGACGCGATGGACTGCGTGCTCGAGGCCGCCGGCCAGGCGCGCGCGCGGATCGAGGCGCTGCTGTCGCTGGGGCTCGCCAATTCGCCGATGGCGGGAGCGCGCAACCGTGTGTCGTCGGGCAACTACATCACGGCCAAGCCGATGGGCGTCGTCGACGGCACCGACATGCAGCACACCGGCGAGGTGCGGCGCGTCGACAGCGAGGCGATCCAGCAGCGCACCGACGACGGCGACATCGTGCTGATTTCGCCGATCGGGTACTCGCCCACCGGGGAGATCTTCAACCTCACCGTCGAGGAAGTCGCCACGCAGGTCGCGGTCCGGCTGAACGCCACCAAGCTCATCTTCCTGATGGACACCGAGGGCGTGCGCAACGGCCGCCGGCAGCTGCTGACCGACCTGTCGACCCGCGACGCCGAGGCGCTGCTCGCCCACCCCGAGCGCCTCGCGCCGGACGTGCGCGTCTACCTGCCCGCCGCCGTGCGCGCCTGCGACAACGGGGTCAAGCGCGCGCATCTGATCAGCCGCCTCCACGACGGCGCGCTGCTGATCGAGCTGTTCACCCGCGACGGCGTCGGCACCATGGTCGCGGCGTCGGCGCTGGCGAACCTGCGCAGCGCGACCATCGACGACGCCGGCGGCATCCTCTCGATCATCGGGCCGCTGGAGGAACAGGGCGTCCTCGTGCGCCGCTCGCGCGAGCGGCTCGAGGCCGAGATCGAGCGCTTCGTCGTCGCCGAATACGACGGTCACATCATCGGCTGCGCGGCGCTCTACGCATTTCCGGAAGACCGGCTGGGGGAGCTGGCGGCGCTGGCCGTCCATCCCGACTTCCGGCGCGAGGGCTACGGCGAGGCGCTGATGACGGAGATCGAGGCGCGCGCCCGGAAGCTGAAGCTCACGCAGCTGTTCGTGCTCACGACCAAGACCGCGCACTGGTTCCTGGAGCGCGGCTTCCGCGCGGCCGCGGTCGGCGACCTGCCGCAGCAGAAGCAGGCGCTGTACAACTACCAGCGGAAATCGCAGGTCTACCGCAAGATGCTCTGACCGCCGCCGCGCGGCAGGGCCAACCCCACCAGCAGGAGTCGAAGATGGCAAGGATGGTTCATTGCGTGAAGCTCGGCCGCGAGGCCGAGGGGCTCGATCTACCCCCGTATCCGGGCGAGCTCGGCAAGCGGATCTACGAGAACGTCTCGAAGGAAGCCTGGCAGCAGTGGCTGCGGCAGCAGACGATGCTGGTCAACGAGAACCGGCTGTCGCTCGCCGACGCGCGCGCGCGGAAGTGGCTGTCCGAGCAGATGGAGAAGCACTTCTTCGGCGGCGGCGCGGACATGCCGCAGGGCTACGTGCCGCCGGCCTGACGGCCCCGGGGAGCGCCAGTCGTGAACGCCACGAGCCCGATCTCGCGCTGGCCGGTTCCGCGCCTCGAGGACCTGCCCGACGACATCCGCGCGCGCATCGTCGCGGTGCAGGACAAGGCGGGATTCGTGCCGAACGTGTTCGTCACGCTGGCGCACCGCCCCGACGAGTTCCGCGCGTTCTTCGCGTACCACGACGCGCTGATGGAACGTGACGGCGGCCTGACCAAGGCCGAGCGCGAGATGATCGTCGTCGCGACGTCGGGCGCCAACGCCTGCGTGTACTGCATCGTCGCGCACGGCGCGATCCTGCGCGTGTACGCGAAGAATCCCCTGATCGCCGACCAGGTGGCGGCCAACTACCGGAAGGCCGACATCGGCCCGCGGCAGAAGGCGATGCTCGCGTTCGCGCTCAAGGTCGCCACCCGCAGCAGCGAGCTCGTCGACGAGGACTACGCGGCGCTCGCCCCGCACGGCTTTTCCGCAGAGGATGTCTGGGACATCGGCGCCATCGCCGCGTTCTTCGCGCTGTCGAACCGCATGGCGGACCTGACGGGCATGCGGCCGAACGACGAGTTCTTCGTGCTGGGGCGACTGCCGCGGACGAAGTAGCGGCGACGAAACGAAGGCGGCGGGATGCGCGTCCCCGCCGCCCCTCCAGCGCGCCCCGCGCGCGGCGCTGCCGCTCAGCCCAGATACTGCTTGAACCAGGCCGTGGCGCGCTTCCAGCCTTCGTCGGCCTTGTCCTTGCGGTAGCTGGGCCGGTAGTCCGCGTGGAACGCGTGCGGCGTGCCGGGGTAGATGACGAATTCGGAACGCGCGTTGCCGGCCGCCTTCAGCGCCGCGGCCATCTTCTCGACGGTATCGTTCGGAATTCCCGGGTCGTCGCCGCCGTAGAGGCCGAGGACCGGCGCCTTGATCTGCGCGGCGACGTCCACCGCGGTCTTGTCACCCGGGTAATACGAGCGCGCCACCGGTCCGTACCAAGGCACCGCGGCCTTGACGTTCGGGTTGTGCGCCGAGTACATCAGCGTCGTCCGCCCGCCCCAGCAGAAGCCTGTGATGCCGAGCTTCGCCGTGTCGGCCTTGCCGCTCGCCTTGGCGTACGCGACCGTGGCGTCGAGGTCGGCCATCACCTCGGCGTCCGGGGTCTTGCTGACGATGTCGCGGAGCAGAGCCTGCGTGTCGGTCACCTTGCCGGCATCGCCCTGCCGCGCGAAGAGCTCGGGCGCGATGGCGTAGTAGCCGAGCTTGGCGAACCGGCGGACGACATCCTTGATGTGCTCGTGGACGCCCCAGATCTCGGAGACGACGAGGACCGTGGGGAAGTCGGTTCCCGTCGCAGGCATCGCGCGGTAGGCCGGCATGTCGCCGCCCTTCGCCGGCACCTTGACTTCTCCGGCGACCAGCCCGTCGGTGGGGGTGGTGATCGTCTGCGCCGAGACCGGCAGCACGGCGAGCGCAAAACCAGCGCCGAGCGACGTCACGACGAATGCACGGCGGTCGAACTTCTGCTCGCCGAAGAGGCTGCGGATTTCCGGATCGACTGCGACTCCCATGTGTTCTCCTGATTGCGCCGCGGCATGCGGCGTCGTTCCCATGATCGACGCACCGGACGGCGCGTCACGCTTCGTGCACGACCTGGCCGCCGACCAGCGTGTACCGGACCCGGCCCGGAACCTCGAGGCCAGAGAACGGCGTGTTCTTGCCCTGGCTGCGCAGCGCCTTCGGTTCGACCCGCCAGTACTCGTCGGGAGCGAATACGCAGACGTCGGCGGCGGCGCCCGGCGCCAGATGCCCGGCGTCGATGCCCAATACCCGCGCCGGCGCCGAGGTGATCGCGGCGAGCGCCCGGGTCAGCGGCACCTTGTCGGCAGCAGCCCATTGGAGCGTCAATGGCAGCAGGAGTTCCAGGCCCGTCGCGCCCGGCTCGGCCTCGCCGAACGGCACCAGCTTGGCGTCGTCGTCGACCGGCGCGTGGTCCGAGCAGAGCGCGTCGATGGTGCCGTCGGCGAGTCCTGCCCGCAGCGCCGCGCGATCGCGCGTGCTGCGCAGCGGGGGGTCGAGGCGGCACTGGGTGTCGAACCAGCCCAGGTCGACGTCGGACAGGTGCAGGTGATGGGCCGCGACGTCGCAGGTCACCGCGAGCCCCTCGACCTTCGCCGCACGCACCAGCGCGACACCCTCGGCCGACGACAGCCGCGCGATGTGGACCCGGCTCTTCGTCTGCCGGACCAGCGCGAAGATGGTCGCCAGCGCGACCGTCTCGGCGGTGACGGGAATCCCCGGCAGGCCCAGCCGCGTCGCCACCTCGCCGTCGTGCGCGACGCCGCCGCGGGACAGGTGCGGATCCTGCGCCCGCAGCCACACCGCGTAGCCGAACGTCGCCGCGTACTGCAGCGCGCGCAGCAGTACCTGCGTGTCGACGAGCGGCCGGTCGGCCTGCGAGAACGCGACGCAGCCGGCCTCGGTCAGCTCGCCCATCTCGGTCAGCGTTTCGCCGGCGAGACCGACGGTCAGCGCGCCGACGGGATGGACGTGCGCGCGGTTCGAAAGCCGCGCGCGCTGCTTCAGCATTTCGACCAGGCCGGGCTCGTCGAGCGGCGGATCGGTGTCGGGCGGGCAGGCCAGGCTGGTCACGCCGCCCGCCACGGCCGCGTCCATCTCCGATTCGAGCGTGGCCTTGTGCTCGAGGCCGGGTTCGCGCAGTCGCGCGGCGAGGTCGACCAGCCCGGGCGCGACGACGCAGCCCGTTGCGTCGATGACGCGCCCGGCCTGCCAGCCGGCGGGCGGCGCCCCGATCGCAACGACCCTGCCGGCCGCAATGTAGAGCGAAGCGGGACGGTCGACGCCGTGCTTCGGGTCGACGAGCCGGCCGTTGGCGATTTCGATCTTCACGTTCGCGCTTCCTGTCGGCGGGCCGTCATCCGGCCAGCATCGACATCACGGCCATGCGGACCGCGATGCCGAAGGTGACCTGGGGCAGGATGACACTGCGCGCGCCGTCGGCGACCGCCGAATCGATCTCGACCCCGCGATTCATCGGGCCCGGGTGCATCACGATGGCGTCGGGCTTCGCCAGTGCGAGCTTCTCGGGCGTGAGCCCGTAGTGCTTGAAGAATTCGCCGGACGACGGCAGCAGCGCGCCCTTCATCCGCTCGTTCTGCAGGCGCAGCATGACGACGACGTCGCAGCCGGCGATTCCGCGCCGCATGTCGTGGTGGACCTGCACGCCCATCGACTCGACCGCGGTTGGCAGCAGCGTCTGCGGGCCGACGACGCGGACCTCGGGCGTGCCCAGCGTCGTCAGCCCGTGGATCAGGCTGCGCGCGACGCGCGAGTGCAGCACGTCGCCGACGATCGCCACGGTGAGCCGGCGGAAGTCCTGCTTGTAGTGGCGGATGGTGAAGAGGTCCAGCAGGCCCTGCGTCGGGTGCGCGTGGCGGCCGTCGCCGGCGTTGACCACGTGCACGTGCGACCGGCCGGTGCGTGCGAGGTGCGCGGCGATCAGGTGCGCGGCGCCCGACTGCGCGTGGCGCACGACGAAGAGGTCGGCGTCCATCGCGACCAGGTTGTCGACGGTGTCGAGCAGCGTTTCGCCCTTGGTCGTCGACGACGCGCCGATGTTGAGGTTGATGACGTCGGCGGACAGCCGCTTGGCGGCGATCTCGAAGGTCGTCCGGGTCCGTGTCGAGTTCTCGAAGAACAGGTTGAACACCGACCGGCCGCGCAGCAGCGGCACCTTCTTGACGTCGCGTTCTCCGATCGACACGAACGGCTGCGCGGTGTCGAGGATGCGCACGATCATGTCGGCGGGCAGCCCCTCCAGCGTCAGCAGGTGCGCGAGGCGGCCCGAGGCGTCGATCTGCGGACTAGCGGCCGGCATCGGCGGAGGCCTCGGTGGTGAGCGCGAGCCTGCCGTCGGCGCCGCGGGAAAGGACGACCGACAGGCCCTGCGCGACGGCGAGTCGCGCTCCAACGTACGTCGCCTCGACCGGCAGTTCGCGCCCGCCGCGGTCGACCAGGACCGCGAGCTCGATCGCCGCCGGCCGGCCGAAGTCGAACAGCTCGTTGATCGCCGCGCGGACGCTGCGACCGGTGTAGAGAACGTCGTCGACGAGGACGATGGTCGCGCCGGCGACGTCGAACGGCAGCCGCGTCGACTTCACCTCGGGCTTCAGTCCCTTGGCGGCGAAATCGTCGCGGTAGAACGAAACGTCGATGTAGCCGATGGGATGGTTGCCGGGGATCGCGGCGGCGAGGCGCTCGGCGAGCCACGCGCCGCCCGAGTAGATGCCGACGAAGCAGGCGTCGTGCGCGACCGCGCCGCGCATGTGCTCGGCGAGCGTCGCAACGAGCGCCTCGGCCTCCGGCAGCTGGCTGTCCGGAAGTTGCGCGTCAGGCGGGTGCACGGGGCGCCTCCTCAGCGGCCGGCATCGTGCCGCCGGCAGGGTCGTCGAGATAGGCCTGCAGGATGATCTGCGCCGCGACCTCGTCCTGCGCCGCCTTGCGCTCGCGGCCGCGCACGCCGGCGGCGACCAGCGCCGAACCGGCGACCCGCGTCGTCAGGCGCTCGTCGACGCGCGCGACCGGCAGGCCGAAGCGGCCCTCGAGCTGGCGCGCGAAGCGCTCGGCGCGCGCGGTCATCTCGTGCGCAACGCCGTCGGCGTGCACCGGCCGGCCGACGACGAGCGCATCGGGCTTCCACTCGCCGAGCAGGGCTGCGATCGCGGCAAAGCGGACGGCGTTGGCATCGGATCGGATGGTGGTCAGGGGGTGGGCAAGGCGGACCGTCGTGTTGCCGACCGCGACGCCGATTTTCTGCGTGCCGAAATCGAAAGCCAGCACCGTGCCCTCGCCGGCGCCGGGGCGGCGTTCGGGTTCAGGCGTGTCCGACATCCTCGGACAGGCGCGAAAAGTCGATGCCGAGAAGCTGCATGGCGGCGGGCAGGCGCTGCTCGGGCGACATCCCGAACAGCAGGTCCGGGTCGGCCTCGACGGTCAGCCAGGCATTCTGCGCGATCTCGTGCTCGAGCTGTCCGGCCGACCAGCCGGCGTAGCCCAGGGAAATGAGCACGTCCTTCGGGCCTTCGCCGCGACCGACGGCCTCGAGCACGTCCTTGGAAGTGGTGAGCCCCATGTCGTCGCTGATCGCCAGCGTCGAAGTCCAGTTGCCCAGCGGGCGATGGAGGACGAAGCCCCGGTCGGTCTGGACCGGCCCGCCGAAGTGCACCGGGGACTCGCGCAGCGCGGCGTCGCCGAGCGGCACGTCGATCTGCTCGAACAGAGCCGAGAGCGTCATGTCGGTCGGCTTGTTGACGACCAGGCCCAGCGCGCCGTCGTCGTTGTGCTCGCAGACGAAGGTGAGGGTGTGCGCAAAGCGCGGATCGGCCATGCCCGGCATGGCGATCAGGAAATGGCGGGAGAAATTGACGGGGTCCGCGGACATCCGTGCAATTGTAATCGTCGCGACCGGGCGGCACAATTCGTCGTCAAGCTGGAACCACGCCCGCGGGCACCGGGCGCGCGACTTCCGACCGTCGTTCGCCCCGCGATGCGCGGGCGCCGCCGCAACCATTCGCCGACGCTCCACGAACGACCCTGCCGCCTCGCTCCCTCATGACCCTCCGCCTGCCGCCCGCCGGCCCGCCGACCCTCGGGTGCGCCCTCCTCGCGCTCGCGTTGGCGGCGCCGCCCGTCGACGCCCGCCTGACACTGATGCACGGCCACGCCGACGTCGCCAGCGCGGCGCTGTGGATCCAGGCCGACGCCCCGGGGCCGATCGAGGTCGCGTGGACGCCGGAGGGCGACGCGACGCCGCGACGGGCGACCTTCGACGCCATCGCAGCGAACGAGAACGTCGTCGTCGCGCGGCTGGGCGGCCTGGCGCCGGGTCGCAGCGCCTCCTACCGCGTCGCCGGCGACGGCGACGTCCGCGAGGGAAGCGTACGGGCGCAGCCCCACTGGACCAGGGCCGCCGACGCGCCGGAGTTCTCGATCGCGCTCGGCAGCTGCTTCTTCCTCGGCGATGCCGACCCGCTGTCTTCGCGGCCGGGATACGGCGGCGGGTTCGAGATCTTCTCCGCCATCGCGGCACAGAAGCCGGACGTGATGCTCTGGCTGGGCGACAACCTGTATTTCCAGAAGCCGGACTTCCTGGACCCGGCGGCGCTGTCCGCACGGCATCGACGCCAGCGCACGTTCGAGCCGCTGCAACCGGTGCTGACGGCGACCTCGCACCTGGCGATCTGGGACGACCACGATTACGGGCCGAACGACAGCGACCGGTCGTACGCGCTCAAGGGCGAGACGCTGAAGCTTTTCCGCCGCTACTGGGCCAATCCCTCGTGGGGGCTGCCCGAGACGCCGGGCGTGTTCGGCTTCGCGCAGTACGGCGACGTCGAGATGTTCCTGCTCGACGGCCGTTACCATCGCGCGTCCAATCGTGCGCCCGACGGCCCCGGCAAGACGATGTTTGGCCGGGCGCAGCTGGAGTGGCTCAAGGCCGCGCTGCTGCGCTCGCGCGCGCCGGTCAAGATCATCGCCGGAGGCAGCCAGTTCTGGAACCGGGCGAGCCGCTTCGAAGGCTGGCACCGGTTTCCGACCGAGCAGAAGGCCTTCGCCGCGTGGCTCGCCGAGCAGCGGATCAACGGGGTGATCTTCGTTTCCGGCGATCGGCACTTCACCGAGCTGCTGCGGATCGAGCGCCCCGGCGCCTACCCGCTGTACGAATTCACCTCCAGCCCGCTGACGTCGCGGCCCTGGGAGCAGCCCGACCTGGCCGAGCGCGAGAATCCGGACGTCGTGCCGGGCACGCTGGTCGGCAAGCGGCAATTCGGGATGATCCGCGTGTCCGGCCCCGGGAACGACCGTCGCGTTGCGCTGGAAAGCTACGACGCGACGGGCGCGCGGCTCTGGCGCCATGAGATTCGCGCGCGAGACCTGCGGATGCCGCGGCGCAGTCCGGCCCCGGACGCGGCTCCGGGCACCACCCCCGCAGCGACGGCCGCGCCCGCGGCCGCGGCCGAAACGGACGACGAATGACCGGCGTGGCCGCCGCGCCGGCCTTCAGTCGCGCACTGGTCTGGTTCCGGCGGGACCTGCGCGACTTCGATCACGCCGCGCTGTCGCGCGCACTCGGCGCGGCTAAGTCCGTCCACGCCGCGTTCGTCTTCGACCGCGAAATCCTCGACGCATTGCCTTCGGCGGAGGACCGTCGCGTAGAGTTCATCTGGGAAAGCGTGCGCGAGCTCGACGCCGCACTGCGCGCGCACGGCGGTGGCCTGATCGTCCGCCATGCGCGGGCGCGCGAAGAGATTCCGGCGCTCGCGGCGGCACTCGAAGTCGACGCGGTCTTCGCCAATCACGACTACGAGCCGGCGGCGATGGACCGCGACGCCGCGGTGGCGCACGAGCTCGCCCGGCGCGGCATCTCGTTCGTGACGGCCAAGGACCAGGTGATCTTCGAGCGCGACGAAGTGCTGTCGCTTGCCGGCAAGCCGTTCTCGGTGTTCACGCCGTACAGGAATGCATGGCTGAAGGCGCTCACGCCTGCGCATCTGTGCGCGCACGCGGTCTCGTCCCTGGGGGCGGCGCTGGCGCGGCCGCCTCGCGCGCTCGACCTGGGCTTGCCGTCGCTCGAGGCGATGGGCTTCGCGCGGACGAACCTCGCGCAGCTGGGCGTGCTCCCGGGCATGGGCGGCGGCGCGGCGCTCTTCACCGACTTCAAGCGAAGGATCGACGACTACGCCGAGGCGCGGAACTTTCCGGCAGTGAAAGGGCCGTCGTACCTGTCGGTGCACCTGCGCTTCGGCACCGTCTCGGTGCGCGAGCTTGCGGCGTACGCGCACGCAAGGTCGCTTGAGCCGGGTGGCGCCGGTGCGATGACCTGGCTGTCGGAACTCATCTGGCGGGACTTCTACGCCCAGATTCTCTGGCATCACCCGCACGTCGTCGGCGGCGCGTTCAAGCGCGATTACGACGCGTTGCGTTTTCCCGACGACCGTTCGCTGTTCACCGCCTGGAAGGAGGGGCGCACGGGCTTTCCGCTGGTCGACGCCGCGATGCGGCAGCTCAACTCCACCGGCTACATGCACAACCGGCTGCGGATGGTCGCCGCCTCGTTCCTGGTAAAGGACCTGCTCGTGCACTGGAAGTGGGGCGAGAAGTACTTCGCCGACACGCTGATCGATTTCGACCTGGCGTCGAACAACGGCGGCTGGCAGTGGGCGGCGTCGACCGGATGCGACGCGCAGCCTTACTTCAGGATTTTCAACCCCGTCGCGCAATCGGAACGATTCGACCCCGACGGGCGGTTCATCGCGCGCTACGTGCCGGAGCTGTCGGCGCTGGAAGCCCGGGAAATCCACGCCCCGTGGCTGCTGCCGCCGACGCTGCAGCAGGCCCGCGGCGTGGTCGTCGGCCGCGATTACCCGGCGCCGATCGTCGACCACGCGGTCGCGCGCCAGCGCGCGCTGGCGCTGTACAAGGCGATTCGGCCCCAACCCCTGGGGTCAGGTCGAATTTAACCGAGCATCCCCGTCCCTCGGGCGCGGGCTGTGGCCCTCGCGGTCTCCTCGGCATGCCGGTCGTTGCCCGAAATTCGACCTGACCCCAATACCGGAGGTCAGTCTTCTTCGTGCTTGCGGCGCTTGTCGTAGTCGGTGGTCAGCTGCTGCTGAAGTCCGGGAGCGGCCGGTTCGTAGTGCGACAACGCCATGGTGAAGGAACCGTGGCCGCCGGTCACCGACTTGAGTCGCGCAGAATAGCCGTCGAGTTCGACCAGCGGGGCGAGCCCGCTGACTGCCAGGACGCCGGGGCCGAGACCGTTGGTGCCTGTGACCTGGCCGCGTCGCGACGACAGGTCGCCTGCGATGTCCCCCGTATTCGCTTCGGGGCAGATGATCTCGACGCTGACCATCGGCTCCAGCACGATCGGTCGCGCCTTGGCCACCGCGTCCAGGAATGCCTTGCGTCCCGCCGACACGAACGCGACTTCCTTCGAGTCGACCGGGTGGTGCTTGCCGTCGTGCACGACGACACGCACGTCCTGCATCGGGAAACCCGCGACCGCGCCGGTCGCGAGCACCTGCTCGACGCCCTTGCGCACGGCCGGCATGAACTGGTGCGGAATGACGCCGCCCTTGGTCGCGTCGACGAACTCGAAGCCGCCGCCGCGAGGCAGGGGCTCCACCCGCAGCGAGACCTCGCCGAACTGACCGGCGCCTCCCGTCTGCTTCTTGTGCCTATGAAACCCTTCGGCGTTGGCAGAGATGGTTTCGCGGTAGGGGATGCGCGGCGGGCGAGTGTCGATCTCGCACTTGTACTGCGAGCTCATCCGCTCGAGGATCGAGCGCAGGTGCAGCTCGCCCAGCGCCCGCAGCACCGTCTCGTTGGCGTGCGGGTCGTGCTCGAGCACGATCGTCGGGTCCTCGGCGATCAGCTTGTGCAGCACGTCGGAGATCCGCTGCTCGTCCCCGCGCTTCTTCGGCGACAGCGCGACGCCCTGCATCGGCGTCGGGAACTCGAGCGGCTTCATGTGGATCTGGTCCTCGTCGTGCGAGTCGTGCAGCACGCAGTCGAACTCGATCTCGTCCACCTTTGCCACCGCGGCGATGTCTCCCGGCACCGCGTGGTCGATCTCGACGTTCTTCGCCCCCTGCAGCAGGAACAGGTGGCCCACCTTGAACGGCTTGCGACCGTCGCCTACGAAGAGCTGGGTGTCGCGCGTCACCGTACCCTGGTGCACGCGGAACACGCCGAGCTTGCCGACGAAGGGGTCGACGACGACCTTGAAGACGTGCGCGAGCACGTGCTGGCGCGGATCCGGCTCCGAACGAAACTCGACCGCGTCGGCCCCGACGCCCTTCGTGAACAGCGGCGGATTGCCCTCGGTCGGATTCGGCGCCAGCTTGACCAGCACGTCGACCAGTTCCGCCACCCCCGCCCCGGTCTTTGCCGACACGAAGCAGATCGGCACCAGGTGGCCTTCGCGCAACGCCTTCTCGAACGGCGCGTGCAGCTGCTCCGGAGTGATCTCGTCGCCCTGCTCGAGGTACTTCGCCATCAGCGCCTCGTCGACCTCGATGACCTGGTCGACCAGCGCGCTGTGCGCCTGGGCGACCGAGGAGAAATCGGCGTCGCCGGACGGCGTGAAGAAGCAGTCGACGACGCGCTTGCCGCCGCCCGCCGGCAGGTTGATCGGCAGGCACTCCTTGCCGAACGCCGCCTGCAGGTCCGAAACCAGCTGCGGCAGGTCGACGTTGTCGGCGTCGATCTTGTTGACGATGATCAGGCGGCACAGCTTTCGCTTCGCCGCCCAGTCCATCATCCGCGACGTGATCATCTCGATGCCGGCCTGCGCGTTGACGACGACGGCCGCAGTCTCGACAGCGTCGAGCGCCCCGATGGCCTGGCCCATGAAATCCGGGAAGCCGGGCGTGTCGACGAGATGGACCCGTACCTCCGGGGTGTCGAGATGGAGTATCGACGACCGCAGCGAGTGCTTCCAGGTCTTCTCGAGCGGATCGAAGTCGCTTGCCGTCGTCCCGCGCTCGATGCTCCCCGGCGCGGCGACCGCTCCGGTCTGGGCGAGCAAGGCCTCGGCGAGCGTGGTCTTGCCCGCCGCGCCGTGGCCGACGAGCGCAACGGTTCGAATGTTCTGCGTGGCGTACTGCGCCATGGTTCCTCCCTGGTGGCGTTCAGGCTGAATTTACCGTGCGCGACGAGGGACCGCCAGCACAGGATGGGGTGACGCGCACGGGTGTTGCGCCGCGTCAAACGTCCTTCATTCGGGGGGACCCCGGGGTCCCTCCCTCAGGCACCGGCGAAGGTCGAACATGGCCATCGTGTCGACCGTTCGCCGACGGATTGTCGCACGAGGCAAACGCTGCGTCATGCGGCCGGTTGCGCGGCCGGGCTGCAGAAGCACGCCAACTGCCCGGCGCAATGCGACAATGATGCCGGATCGAATCTCTGACGCTTCGAAGGAGCGAAACATGGCACCAATTCAACCTCCGGGCTGGAGTCCCCTCTTCCGGCAGATCGCGGCGCTTGCCTTCGCCGGCATGGCGCTGGCATTCGCCGGCACGGCGCCGACCGCATCGGCCGCGACCATCGTGGTCACCCCGGCGACCGCGACGTGGTCGCTGATCGAGGAGACGCCAACCGCGTCTGGAACCTTCGTCACGGGGCCGGCGACCCCGCCGGCCGGCACCGGCAGCCTGCAACTCGTGAACGGCGCGTCAGGGGGCGGCATCCTCTTCACCACGTTGAGCCACAGCGGCCGCAGGCTCGACGACATCGCGGCACTCGGGTACAGCGCGTACGTCGTCTCGGCGGCCAGCCCGTCGATCACGGCAAGCCTCCAGCTGGATGTCGACTACGACGTCACCGACGGCACCACGACCTGGCAGGGTCGGCTGGTGTACGACCCCGGCTCGAGCGGCGGCGCCGTGCCGGCGGCAACCTGGGTCGACTACGACACGCAGGCGGGCCCGCCGCGCTGGTGGTCCACCGGAACGCCGATCGTCGGCAACACCCCGCTGGCGAAGGCCTGCAGCCAGGCCAGCCCCTGCACCTGGGCGCAGGTGCTCGCCAACTATCCCAATGCAGCGATCCGGCCGCTGGTCGGCGGGTTCGGCGTGAAGCTCGGCAACGCCGGGGCCGCCGCAACCGTCGCCGTCGATCGCGTGGTCATCGCGGGGACCATCTACGATTTCGAGCCCGCCGGCACCCCACCGGTCTCGAACTGCGGTGGCTTCTCCGATGTGACCACGTCGGACATCTACTGCGGCGCGGTCGAGTGGCTAAAGAACCGCGCGGTGACCCTGGGCTGCACGGCGACGACGTACTGTCCCAACGACGTGGTGACCCGCGCCTCGATGGCGCTGTTCCTCAACCGGCTCGGCACCACGCTGTCGCCGTTGCCGACGCTGACGCAGCAGCAGACAGCGGCGCTGCCGGTCGTCCCGTTCGCCGTGATCTGCCAGACCGCCCCGACCGGCGCGGCAACCTATGCGCGCACCTCGGTCGCACAATGGTCGGTCAACCTGCTCGACAGCTCTAGCGGTGTGCTGTCGTCGGTCTATCCGGTGCTCAGCGTCGACGGCGGGGTGAACTGGCTCGTCTACGCCAACGGGACCGCCGTCAACGGCGGCGCCGGGCAGTGGCGCAATGTCGCCGGGACCGCGAATGCCGACATCGGCGCCGGGGAGTCCCCGCGTTTCGGGATCGGGGTGATCGGGAATTCCGGGGTTGCGATCGCCGCGTCGCAATGCCAGCTCAACACGATGCTGATCAACCGCAATCCGGCGCAATCGCCGCTCGACACCACCGCGCTGCGCCCGCTGACCGACTTCGTCGGCCGCTGACCGCACGCGGACGCAATACGAAAGCGGCGCCTGGGGGCGCCGTTTTCGCTGGTGCCGGGGGGCGCCGCGGCCAACTGCGGCACGTCCGGACGGCCTCCGTCAGGCCGCGATCTCGAGCATTTCGCGCAGGTGGCGCAGCAGCTCCTCTTCCTGGTACGGCTTGCCGAGGTAGAGGTCGACGCCGAGCTCCTGCGCGCGGTTGCGGTGCTTTTCCGCGGTGCGCGACGTGATCATGATGATCGGGATGTGCGCGCTCTTCGGGTCGTTCTTGATGGTCTTGGTGAACTCGAAGCCGTCCATCCGCGGCATCTCTATGTCCAGCAGAATCACGTCGGGGGTCTGTTCGCCGAGCATCTGCAGCGCATCCATCCCGTCCTTCGCGGTGATGACGGTGAAACCTTCCCGCGTGAGCATGCGGCTCGTGATCTTGCGCACCGTCAGCGAGTCGTCGACGACCATTACCAACGGCGGACCTGACTTCGACGGCTGCGCGAACTGCGGCGCGTGCGCCGCGATGCGCTCCTCGGCGTTCGGATCGAACGCCGGCACGTCGGTGCGTGCGGCCAGCTGGACGGGATTGATGATGAGCACGATCTCGCCGTTGCCCAGCACCGTCGCCCCTGCGATTCCCGACACCCGCGCGAGCTGCGGTCCGATGTTCTTGACCACGACTTCCTGGTTGCCGATCATCTCGTCGACGTGCACCGCCGCGAGACCCTGCCCCGTGCGCAGCAGCAGCACCGGGTTGTACCGCTGCGTCTCCGGATTGTGCAGGGTGTCGCCGAGCAGCCGCGGCAGGTAATGGAACGGATACTTGCGTCCCTGCCAGTCGACTTCGCGGGCGACGTAGAGGCTGACCAGTGTCTCGGCCTTGACCTGCTGAACCTGCTCGACCATCGGTGCGGGGAGCGCCCACATGCGGCCGCCGGCACGGACCAGCACTGCCTGGGCGACGGCCAGCGTCAACGGCAGGTAGAGCATGAAGGTCGTGCCCTTGCCGCGCGTGCTGGCGACCTCGACCCGGCCGCCGAGGGTGGCGATTTCCGAGCGCACCACGTCCATCCCGACGCCGAGCCCCGAGATCTGGGTGACCCTCGAGGCGGTGGAGAAGCCGGGGTGGAAGATGAACTCGATGAGCTGCGCGTCGGTCGGCTGCGCATCCGCCGCGATGCGGCCCTGCGCCACCGCCTTGCGGCGTACGTTCTCGAGATCGATGCCCGAGCCGTCGTCGGCCAACTCGATGGCGATTTCGTTGCCGACCTGGCGGACGGTGAGGGTGATTTCCCCGGTCTCGGTCTTGCCCGCACGCAGGCGCTCGTCGCGCGGCTCGACGCCGTGGTCCAGCGCGTTGCGCAGCAGGTGCTCGAGCGGTCCGACGAGCTTTTCCAGCACCGAGCGATCGAGCTCCGTCTGCCCGCCGCGGATCTCGAGATTGGCGCGCTTGCCGAGTTCCTGCGCAACCCGCCGCAGGATCCGGTACAGCCGCTCGGACAGGCTGCCGAACGGGACCGTCCGGATCGAGAACAGCTGCTGCTGCACCTCGCGCGACATCCGCGCCTGCGCGAGCAGCGCGGCGTCGGCGTCGTCGAGGTTCTTGAGCAGCGACTGCTGGACCGTCGAGACGTCGTTGACGCCTTCGGCGAGCGAGCGGGTCAGCTCCTGGAACCGCGTGTAGCGGTCGAACTCGAGCGGGTCGAAGCCCTCGGCCTCGCCGACGAGCGACATTCGCGACTGGATCTGGGACTCGGCCTGGATCTCGATTTCACGTACCTGCGCGCGCAGGCGGATGACGCTGCCGGTCAGTTCGAGCAGGTTGGACTTCAGCGAGCGCAGTTCGCCCTCGACGCGGGAGCGCGCGATCGCGACTTCCCCGGCCTCGTTGACCAGCCGGTCGATCATGTCGGCGCGCACCCGCAGCATCGCGCGGGCACCGGCTTCCGCGTCGGCGGCGACCTCGGCACGCACCGCGGGTGCGGCGGCACCGGCGAGGGGAACCACGACCGGCGGCTCGCCGCCGGCCGGCGCAATGAAACCGGCGTCGGGGAGTGCCGCAGCCGCAGCCGCCATCGTCGACGCCGGCACCGCGGGCTCCGGCGCCAAGTCCGGCGGCAACACCGCTTCGACCGCCACCGGTTCGTCCACCGCGACTGCGTCCCCCGGCGGGACGGCCGACGCTTCGACCGCCGCCACCTCGGTGCGCTCCGGCACCGGGAACGGCCCCGCGTCGGCCGCCAGCGCCGCGGCCCTGGCTTCGACGACCCAGGGCAGCTCGACGTTGGTGCGGCCTTCGCGCAGCGCGTCGAGCACCCAGGCGATCTGGTCGAGGTCGGTGTCCAGCGCCTCGAACAGCTCGGGCGTCGCGGCCACGGTGTCGTCGCCGACGAGAATGCGACTTTCCATCAGGTGGGTGAGTTCGCCCAGACGCATCGCGCCTGCCATCCGCGCGCTGCCCTTGAAGGTGTGCAGCGTCCGCCGCAGCTGCTGCGACGCCGTGTGTTCCTGCGGTGAGCGGCGCCACGCGCGCACCTGCGCACCCGCCTGCGGCAGCAGTTCGGCGGCTTCCTCGAGGAAGATCGGCAGCACGTCGGCATCGACATCGTCGCGCACGTCCGCGAGCGGATCGACGCGCAGCGCGGACGACGCGGGCTCGGTCGGCAACACGAACTCGGGGGCGCTGTCCACGGCAAGCGCAGCGGCGACCGACGTCGGGTCGGTCGGCCCGCCCTCCTCGTCCACGGCATCGGGGCCGCCCTGCGGTGCGCGCGCGACCGCCTGGCCGGAGGGCTCGTCGTCTTCGTCCGCGTGCCGGGCCGCAAGCGTTTCGGCGTCGTCGACCGCGGCGGCCAGGTCTGCCCTCAGCGCTTCGAGCTCGTTCTGGATCGACGACGCTTCGTCGGCGTCGAGCGCGCTGAACGCCACCCGCTCCTTGATCCGTGCCACGAAACTGCCGAGGCCGGCTACTGCGCGCTGCAACACCGGCTGCGCCGCGGACGGCGGAGGACCGGCATGCTGCTGCAGACCGAGCAAGGTCTGCTCGAGCGCCTTCGACGTGACCGCGACGAGCGGAAACCCGCCGGTGCGGTGAATGCCGCACAGCGTGTGACTCGCGCGAACCATTTCCTGCGACACCGGGTGCGCCGGATCGAACTGCAGCAGCTGCAATTCGTGCCTCAGCGTCGCGAGATGCTGGTCCGCCTCGGCGACCAGAATCTCGAACAGGCTGGCCGAGAGCACGACGCCGCCGACGCTGATGTCGTCGGACGCGAGCGCTTCGGCGGTTGCGTCCGGCGCAGTCTCGAGCCGAGCCGGGACGTCGTCCGGTGCCGGCGCGAACGGCGGCGGTGCGGCGGACAGCGCATCCGCGGCAACGACGGCGCCGATGTCCTCCAACTCCGGGAAATCCGGCACTTCAAGCAACGGCAGCACGTTCGGCGCGGCGCCGCCGCTACCGAGTTCGGGCAGTTCGAACGCGCGGCTGTCGGGCGCCGGCGAAGGCGCTTCCGCAACGGGCGGAACCTCGATCTCGATGGCGGGCAGCGCCTCGTCGGCGGGTGGCGGCGCCGAAGGCTCCGGATGCGCCTGCGCGGGCTCGGCAGTGTCGATGGTCGCCACCGCCGTCGCCCCTGAATTTTCGCTCGGCGCGGGCGGGGTCGGCGTCAGCACCGACTCGCGTCCGGGGGGAAGTTCGTCCTCGACGGCGCGGATCGCCGCGTGCAGCGCCGCGGGATCGGCATGCACGCGGCCCTGCGCGGACAGCCCGTCGACCCAGTGGCGGAAGTCGTCGCGTGCCTGCGCGATCAGGGCCAGCACCGCCGTGGTGACCGGCCGGTCCTCGTCGAGCAGCCGGTTGTGCAGCTTCTCGACGTCGTAGGCGATGTCGCCGAGTTCGGTGAGCCCGACCATCCGGCCGGACCCCTTGAGCGTATGGAACGCGCGGCGCACGTTGCGCAACGCCTCGCGGTCGCCAGGGTTTGCCCGCAGCGTCGTGTGGTTCTCGCCGATGGCGTCGATCACCTCGGCGGCCTCGGCCAGATAGATCTCGAGCAGCTCGCCGTCGAGCTGGTCGGTCGCGAGGAGCCGCTGCGTTTCCTCGGAGATCGACGGCGCCGGCGCCGCCTGCGATTCGGCTATGGCGTCCACCGCGGCAGCGAGCGCGGCGCCGCCGGCGTCGAGCTCCTTCAGCGCCGACGCGGCCTGGACCACGAGCTCGGCGTCGCCGATGAGCTCGGCGTCGTCGCGCAGGCCGGTGAGCCGGGTCTTCAGCGCCTCGCGGGCCGACGGATCGGCGGGGGCGCGGCGCATTTCGTCGACCAGCGCGGGCAGTGTGGCGCGCAGCGCTTCGACGCCATCCTCCACCGACTCGCCGCGGTCGTCGACGACCGGCGCCGGCGTCTCGCCCAGGCGCCTGGCGAGCAGCGGCGCGATCAGGCGGTCGCGGTCGGGCCGTTGCTGCTCGACCGCCTCGATGTAGAAGCCGAGGCCGGACAGCGACTCGGCGAGCAGCTCGAGCTCATCGTTGTTGACCGGCGTCTCGGGATCGGCGTACGCGGCGATCTGCTCCTGGCACAACCCCAGCAGCCGCTCGGCATCGTCGAGGCCGAGGATCGTCAGGGCGCCGCGGACCTGGGTGCTGTCCCTGGCCAGCGCCCCAAGCTCAGCGCGCTTGCCGTTGTCGCGGAAGAATGCGTCGAGCACCTGCTCCATGTGCCGGAGATTGGCCTGGATCTCGCGGCCGACCTGCGCCAGCAGCAGTCGCTCCTGCGCACGCTTCGACATCTCGTCGAGCATGGGCGCCGCCGTGCCGGCGGGGGCCGGGCGCGACGCACGCGCGGCATCGATCCGCGACAGCATCGCCTCGACCTGCTTCGGAAACTCGGGGCCGAGGTTCGCGTAGCCGTCGGCCGCGCTTTCCGCGAGCAGCAGGCCCGTCGCGTATTCCATCGCCAGCGGTTCCGAGACGCTGCTCGTCGGCATCTTGTCCAGGCGCTCGACCAGTCCCGCGGTGAGCTTCATCAGCGCGCCGTTGCCGATCTCGGCCGCGCACTTGTGCACCGACGTCAGCGTCTGCTTGAGCTTGGGCAGGTTCTCGGCACGGCCGGAGGTGAACTTGAGCCACGAATCCTTGGCCGCCGCGAGCTGGTCGCGCGCGTCACGCAGCAGCGGCTGGATGCGCACGAGATCGCTGTTGAGCACTTCGGCCGACGGAATCAGCCCGCCGAGCTTGAATCCCTTCTGCACCGCCTGCACCGACGGCGCCACCGGCGCGGCGATGGCGACGTAATACAGCACCTCCCGGCGCAGCCGGTCGGCCACCTTGGCGCTGCCTTCGACGACGCGGCGGATCTGCAGGTCGATGCGGGCGGCGAGCTGCTTGACCCCGAAACCACCCTCGAGCCCGCGCTCGTTCAGCGCGTCGAACAGCGCGCCGGTGGTCCACCAGAACGCCCGCAGGTTCTGGTGCGTGGTCGCGTCCTCGATGGCGGCGATCGCGTCGCGCATCGTCTTCGCGCCGTCCTCGTCGCCGCGCAGCCAGGCGAGCAGCCCGCGCTGGTACTGGCGGCGCTGCTTGACCATGTACGAGGGAAGCTTCGCCGCCGGAACCACCTGCGGCGCCGACAGCTTCGGCGCGCGCGGGGCGAGATCAGGGAAGAAGAGGTCGGTCGGCGCCGCGGCCTTCACCCCGCGGGCGCGCTGCATCTTCTCGTATTCGGGGAACAGCTTGAGTGGCACCGGCGGCGAGCCGCCGACTAGTTCGGCCAGGAAGATCCGGAGCTTGCGGCAGGCGTGATCGATCGCCGCGCAGCTCGCCTTCAGCTCGGGTTCGGGGAGTTCCTCCAGCCGGCCCAGCTGCCGCTCGATCTCGTCGGTGTAGGCAACGACCGCGTCGAGCCCGACCATCTGGATCGCACCCGCCGCCTGGTGGACGTGCGTCCGCGCATGCTTGAGCTCGGTGGCGTCGCCGGGGTTGGCCTGAAACGCGGCGAGCGAATCGAGGCCGCGGCCGAGCGCCTGGTCGATTTCGCCCTGGACCCATGACAGGGGTCCGAGGTCGAAGTCCGGTGCGTTTTCCGTTGCCACGATGGTCATGCTCCTTGCCGATGCTGGTCCAGACTAGCCTCTGCAAGAATCGCGCCTGCCCGCGGCGGCGACGCCTGCCGGCAACGGTCAGACCTTGAAGCCTGCCACCGACGAACGCAGCTCGGCCGCGAGGCGCGTCAGCTGGCCGATGGACACGTTGGTCTGCTTGGTGCCTTCGGTCGTCTCCTCGGTGATCTTGAGGATGCCCTGCATGCCGCGCGTCACGTCGGTGACCGATGCGGACTGCTTGGTCGTCTGGTCGGAAATGCCGCCGATCAGGGAGGCGAGTTCGCGCGAGACCTTCTGGATCTCGGTCAGCGCCTGTCCCGCCGCGTCCGACAGCTTGGTCCCTTCGACCACGCCGACGGTGCTCTTTTCCATGGCCGCCACGGCGTCCTGGGTGTCCGCCTGAATGGTCTTCACGATCGCCTCGATCTGCTTGGTCGCCTCGCCGGAGCGTTCGGCCAGCCGCTGCACTTCTTCCGCAACCACGGTGAAGCCGCGACCCGCCTCGCCCGCCGACGCCGCCTGGATCGCGGCGTTCAGCGCCAGCACGTTCGTCTGCTCGGTGATGTCCGAGATCAGCTCGACGATCTCGCCGATCTCGAGCGACGATTCGCCCAGCCGCTTGATCCGCTTCGACGTGTCCTGGATCTGGGTGCGGATCTCGTTCATGCCCGCGATCTGGTTCTGCACCGCCTGCCCGCCCTTCTCGGCGGCCGTCAGCGACTGCTGGGCGACTCGCGCCGACTGCGTGGCGGTCTGCGAAACCTCGTTGATCGACTCCGCCATCGACAGCACCGACGCGGACGCCTGCTGGATCTCGCGGTTCTGCCGCTGCGAGGCCTCGAACAGCCGGTTCGAGATGTTCTGCGCGTCCTGCGTCGCCTTCGCCACCTGGTCGGTCGCGGAATTGATCCCGCGCACCAGCGTCCGCAGCTCCTCGATCGTGAAGTTGATCGAGTCGGCGATCGCACCGGTGACGTCCTCGGTCACCGAGGCCTGCACGGTGAGGTCGCCGTCGGCCAGGTTGCCCATCTCGTTCAGCAGCCGGAGAATCGCCTCCTGGTTGCGCTTGTTTTCCTGCTCGCTCTCGTAGGCTCGCACGCGGGCGTCGTCGAGGAACACCTTGCCCAGCAGGACGAGGCAGACTAGCCCGAGCAGGGCGAAGACCACCGCGGCCCACAGCGAGCCGCGGACGCCCCCGGTGCCCTCGTACTGCGCCGCGAGCTTGGTCGTGTCGTTGAGCAGCGGCTCGGATTCGGCGTTGATTCCGCGCGCCGCCTGCTTCGCGCCGACCAGCCGGTTCATGTTCTGCAGGATCGCGGCGACCCCGGCGTCGTAGACGGCGAAGCGCTTGCCGAGCTCGGCCAGCGTCGCCTGCGCTTCGGCGTTGCGCACGGGCGCCAGGCGCAGGGCATCGCTGCCCTTGGTGAGGCCGGCGAGCACGTCGCGGAAAGTGCCGGAGTCCTTGCCCAGCAGGAACGCGACCTCGGGATCGATTTCCTCCGACGAAGCCAGCGTGTTGGCGTTCTTGGCGATCCGCTGCGACAGCACCGCGAGCTGGTTGGCAAAATCGATTTCCCGCAGCGATCCGCCGCTCTGCCCGATCTGCTGCGCGGCCTGCTGCGCGAGCTCGAGGATGGCGTTGTTGCCGGAGTTGATGTCGGTCAGCCCCTTGGCCAGCGTCGTCAGCGGCTGCTGGTTGTCCATGACGCGGCGGGCGTTGGCCTCGACCTTGGTCCAGCGGCCGCGGATGTCCTGCAGCAGCTGCACGGTAGCCGGGTCGGACGCGACGTCGAGCGACACGCCGCGGATCGTGCCGCCTTCGGAGATCGCGTCGAGGTTGGTCTTGAAGCGGTCGGTGCTGTCCTTCACCGAGGCGAACGCACCGGCCTGGCCCTGCGCCGCCAGTGCGGTGCCGCGCGCCAGGCGCTGCGAAAGCATCTGCATTTCGGTCGCCGTCGAGGCGGCGGCAGCGTTTTGCGTCGCGTTCCGCCCGTCGAGGAACACCATGAACGCCGCGAACACGAAGAACGTCACCATCATCACGCCGAGCACCTGGAACTGCTGGACGATCGGCAGGTGGCCGATCACCGGCAGCCGCCGCGGCATCTTCATCTCGGTGGTCGCCGTGCGCAGCTGCTCCATGATCGACACCGACGCGAGCGGGTCGTAGCCCGCCTGCGCCTGCGATGCCCGGACCTGCGTGGTGGGCATGTCGAGGTCGGCGGCGGCGGCAGCAGCCGCCTTGTCCTTGCCGAAGACCTTGGGCAGTTTGAGGTTCAGGGCCATGTTTCCTCCGGTACGGCGGGTGTTCTGTTCGAGTCGGTGGTCGCGGCGGCGGGTGCGTGCGGCTGGCTACTGGCCGACCTGCAGGAACGCCGCGTCACGCGCGAGATGAGAGAAATCGATTTCCTGCCAGGCCCCGCCGGTGGCGTCGATCCAGCGCCGCCCGTACCACTCCGGCGCGCCGGCAGGTGGCGCCACGGGCGCCAGCTCGGCGAGGTTGCGCAGGCCGAGCACGCGCTCGACGACGACGCCGGCCTTGAGATCGCCGACGCGGGGGCCGAACAGCACGAGGCGGCGCTGACCGCCGGCCGCGGGCGGCGCGGCGCCGCGACCGAGGAATCCCGCCAGATCGACCACGCTGTAGAGGTTGCCGCGGATGTTGGCGACACCGACGAACCACGGCTTGGTCAGCGGCACGGCGGCGATGGGGGGCACGGCGGTCACCTCGCCGGCGTCGGCCAGGCGGATGAGCCACTGCTCACCGGCGCAGGACAGCCCCAGCCGGGATGACTCGACCTGCGCCGCCGTCTTGCTGGACAGGCGGGAGGCGAGTTCCTGCTGGAACGAGCGGAGGTCGAGTTTTCCGGCGCGGGCCATCGGGGGTTCGCGGGAATCAGCCGAGCGCGGCGATCTTGGCGAGCAGCTCGTCGCGGTTGACCGGCTTCACGATGTAGTCGCGGGCGCCCTGGCGCATGCCCCAGATCTTGTCGGTCTCCTGGCTCTTGGAGGTGCACAGGATGATCGGGATGCCGCGGGTGTCGGCGTCGCGGCTGATAGCCCGCGTCGCCTGGAAGCCGTTCAGCCCGGGCATCACGACGTCCATCAGGATGAGGTCGGGCTTGACCTGCTTCGCCTTGAGGATCGCGTCCTCGCCGTTGTCGCTCGCCACGACCTCGTAGCCTGCTTTCGTCAGCAGGTCGTTGAGGACGTGGCGCTCGGTGGGCGAGTCGTCCACGATGAGAATTCTCTTGATCGCCATGGTTCCTACCCCGTTGGTGTTGCGCCCCGGTGGCGCGGTTCGCGCCTTGCCGCCCGCCGGGGGCCGCTCACGCCGCTGCGCGCATGTGCGCTGCGACGGCCTTGAGCAGGCTCTCCTTGGTGAAGGGCTTCGTCAGATACTGGTCCGAGCCCACCATCCGCCCGCGCGCGCGATCGAACAGGCCATCCTTCGACGACAGCATGATCACTGGCGTGGTGTGGAACTTCGCGTTCTTCTTGATCAGCGCGCAGGTCTGGTACCCGTCCAGGCGGGGCATCATGATGTCCACGAACACGACGTCGGGCTGGTGGTCTGCGATCTTCGCGAGCGCGTCGAAGCCGTCCTCCGCCAGAATGACGGTGCAGCCCGCCTGTAGCAGGAAAATCTCGGCACTGCGGCGAATGGTGTTCGAGTCGTCGATCACCATCACCTTGACGCCCGCCAGCGGATTCTGCTCCGGCAACATTTCCTCCGTGTCCTTGCCCCCGTCCGTCAGACGGGGCGATTTGTGCGCCACAACCAGTCCCGTGCAAGTTTGCCACGGCCACCGATAACTGCCTAGAGCATAAACCTTGCCTGAATCGGCGTCGGGAGTGCCTTGGACCCCATTTTTCGATGGCCGAGCAAGTTTTCACCGGCGAGGGTGCCGTGCAACGGCACCCGTTGACCCGGCGCGTCCCTCTGGAGGGGCCCGCGTCCAAGGGGGGGGCCGGGTGCCGCCCGGCGCCCGGCGCCCGAACAGCCGGCCGGGGAACCCGGCCGCGAGGCGCGGCCGCTAGCGGCCGAGAAACAGCCGATACGCCGGATTGGCGCTCTCGTCGACGTAGTCGTAACCCAGGCCCTCGAGAAACGACCGGAACGCGGCCTTGTCGGAAGGGGGGACCTGCATGCCGACGAGGACGCGCCCGTAATCCGCGCCATGGTTCCGGTAGTGGAACAGGCTGATGTTCCAGCCGGCGCTCATGCTGTCGAGGAATCGCATCAGCGCGCCGGGGCGCTCGGGGAACTCGAAGCGATAGAGAATCTCGTTCTTCGCCGCAGGGGCATGGCCGCCGACGAGGTGGCGGACGTGGAGCTTCGCCATTTCGTTGTCGGTGAGGTCGAGCGCCTCGATCCGCCGACGCTTGAGCTCGGCCAGCAGCGCCTTGGTCTCCTGCCGGCCGGCGACCTCAAGGCCGACGAACAGGTGCGCCGTCGCCGAGTCGGAGTAGCGGTAGTTGAACTCGGTGACCGAACGCTTGCCCAGCAGCGCGCAGAACTCGCGGAAGCTGCCCGGCCGCTCGGGGATCGTCACCGCGAGGATCGCCTCGCGCTGTTCGCCCAGCTCGGCGCGTTCAGCGACGAAGCGGAGCCGGTCGAAGTTCATGTTGGCGCCGCACGCGATCGCGACGTAGGTGCGATCCTTCGGGCGATGCCGCTCGACCCAGGCCTTCACGCCGGCGATCGAAAGCGCCCCCGCGGGCTCCAGGATCGCGCGCGTGTCCTCGAATACGTCCTTGAGGGCGGCACAGATGGCGTCGGTGTCGACCAGGATGACGTCGTCGACGTACTGCCGCGCCAGCCGGAACGTCTCGCGCCCGACCTGCTTGACTGCGACGCCGTCGGCGAACAGCCCGACGTGCGACAGCTTCACCCGGCGGCCGGCGGCGAGCGATCGCGCCATGGCGTCGGAATCGACCGGCTGGACGCCGATGACCTTCACTTCGGGACGAACGCGCTTGACGTACGCGGCGATGCCGGCGATGAGTCCTCCGCCGCCGATCGCGACGAAGATCGCGTCGAGCGGACCCTGGCACTGGCGGAGTATCTCCATCCCGATCGTCCCCTGCCCGGCGATGACGTCCGGATCGTCGTAGGGATGAACGAAGGTCGCGCCCGTCCGCGCCTGCAGCGCGAGCGCGTGCTCGTACGCATCGCTGTAGCTGTCGCCGTGCAGCAGCACCCCGGCGCCGCGCGCCTCGACCGCCGCGATCTTGATGTGCGGCGTGGTGACCGGCATGACGATCGTCGCGGCGCAGCCGAGCCGCTGCGCCGCCAGCGCCACGCCCTGGGCATGATTCCCCGCCGATGCCGCGATGACCCCGCGCGCCCGCTCGGCCGGCGTCAGGTGGACCATCTTGTTGTAGGCGCCGCGCAGCTTGAAGCTGAACACCGGCTGCTGATCCTCGCGCTTGAGCAGCACGCGGTTGCCGAGCCGGCGCGACAGCGTCGGGGCGAGGTCGAGCGACGACTCGATCGCTACGTCGTAGACCCTGGCGGAAAGGATGCGGGTGAGGTAATCGGCGGACATCGCGGGCGATCGAGACCAAAGCCGATGAGCGTAGCAGAATCCTGCTTTGGGGTCAGGTCACATTTTGGTCAATGAGCATCCTCCCGCACGGGCAGGCACCGGTCGACCGCAGGACCGGAAGCCTGCGGCCGGCGTTGATTCAACTCCCTTCCGACCGGGGCCGCCATCGACCAAACGGACGGTTTGCAGGCGACGCGAAGCGCGTCATCATCCGTCAAGCTGTGAACGCCCGACGGCAGGGGCAGTCCTGGCGCTGCCCATAATTCGACCTGACCCCGGCCGAACGCCGGCCGAACGCCGACCGGGCGTGCTAACCTTTTCCGCCATGCCGCGCTCCACCTTGACCGCCTCGATGCTCGCCGTCGTCGACATGGGATCGAACAGCTTCCGCCTGGAGATCGGACGCGTCGAAGGCAACCAGATATTCCGCCTCGACACCTTCCGCGAAACGCTCAGGCTGGGCGCAGGACTCGACGCCAGGGGACGGCTCACGGCCGACGCGCAGCGCGCCGCGCTCGCCTGCCTCGCGCGCTTCGGCGAGCGCATCCGCGGCTTTCCTCGCTCGTCGGTACGCGTCGTCGCGACGAATACCCTGCGCATCGCCAGCAACGCAGCGAGTTTTCTGCCGCGAGCGGAAAAGGCGCTTGGGTTCCCGATCGACATCATCACCGGGCACGAGGAAGCGCGGCTGATCTATCTGGGCGTTGCCCACGTGCTGCCGGCGTCCGACGAACCTCGCCTGGTCGTCGACATCGGCGGCGGCTCGACCGAGTTCGTCATCGGCAAGGGCCTCGAGCCGCGCGAACTCGAGTCGCTGAAGATCGGCTGCGTCGGAATGACGCAACGGTTCTTCCCGGACGGCAAGCTCGACGCAACCGCCTTCGCCGCGGCGGAGACCCACGCGCGCGCCGAAATCGAAGCAATAGCACGTGACTTTTCCCGCGGCCGCTGGGAAAGCGCGTACGCGTCGTCCGGGACCGCGCTGGCGCTGGCCGAGATCCTGGAGCAGAACGGGCTCTCCGCCGCGGGGATCACTCCGAACGGACTGCTGCGGCTGAAGAAGCGGATGGTCGGCGCCGGGCACATCAGCCGTCTCTCGCTCACGGCATTGAAGCCCCAGCGCGCGCCCGTCCTCGCCGGCGGCCTCGCCGTCATGGCCGCGGCGATGAAGGAACTCGACATCGACCGCATCAATCCGGTCGGCGGCGCGCTGCGGCTTGGTGCGCTCTACGACCTGCTCGGCCGCAACGTCGACCGCGACATTCGCACCGCCACGGTCGAGCAGTTCCAGACGCGATACCGGGTCGACCCGGAGCACGCGGTGCGCGTCGCGGCGATGGCCGGCGCGCTGTATCGTCGCGCGGTTCCCTCATTCGATCCCGAGGCGCTCCAGCGCCTGGAGTGGGCCGCACGCCTGCACGAGACCGGTTTCTCGGTCTCCCACATCGGGTTCCACAAGCACGGCGCCTACATCCTGCAGAACGCCGACATGCCCGGATTCGCGGCCCGGGAGCAAACCGACCTGGCGTGGCTCGTGCTCGGCTGCCGCGGCACGCTGGCGAAGCTCGAATCGCGCCTCGACGACGCCGACTTCCGCGTCCGCGTGCTCGCCCTGCGCCTGGCAGTGCTGTTCCATCATGCACGCCGGCCGATCGACGCGCCGCGAATCGCTTTCCAGTGCGATCGCACCATCCACTTCGGCGTGTCGGCGCGCTGGCTGGCGGCGCACCCACTGACCGCGCACCTGCTCGGCAAGGAGCGGCGCGAATGGACCGCGCTCGGGTATCGCTGGACCGAACGCTGAGTCGAGCCCGGCCGGGCCGGGCCGGGCCGGGCCGCCAGGGGGCCTAGCGACGCGGCATCGCCGGCGCCACCTCGGCCACTGCGGCGATCACGCGCGCGGCGACTGCCCGCGACCGCTGGTCCAGCTCGAAGCAGCGTGCCGGGTCTCCGGCGGGGTCGACCTCGACGACCGTCTGCCCGACAGCCAGCCTCGCCCCGCGCGCGGACAACCCCAGCAGCACGCCGGAGCAGGGTGACTTCACCGTCGTGCTGCCGATCGCGCCGACCGTCTCGCCGGCGAGAACACGATCGCCGATGCGCCTCGCGGTCGCGAATCGCCCCGGAACCGCCGCCGTGGTGCAGAACAGATCCGTCCGCTCGTCCGGTTCGGCAGCGACCTGCAGCTGCAGGCCCGCCCCGCTGCGTCCGACGCCCACCGTCAGCAGGCCTTCCGGCGCCGTGTTTCGCAGCACCGCCGGCTCGCAATCGGTCCGGGCATCGACGAGCAAGTGCGGCAGCAATGCGCCCGCAACGCCCTGCCACGACCACGTCGTCGCGGCGATCATGTCGCGGCGCGCCAGCACCGACGGGATGCTCTTCACGCTGGCGCAGAACTGCGCGCCCTCGCCGTCGACCTCGGCGTTCCCGACGTACCAGGCGTTGGTGAAGGAACGGCCGCGACGCGTCCACGGCGGATCCGCTGCATCGCAAATGATCACGTCGTAGCCCGCACGTCGCGCCGCGATCGCGATCGCGGTGCCGGTCGTGTGCGCCCCCAGCACGACCATCGTCGTTGCTGGCGATCGGTGGCAGGATCGGATGTTCACCGGCGGTTCCCCGAAAAAAGACGGGCCGGCCGGGAGGAGCGGCGCGGCCCGAATGACGACCCGCAACAGGAGGAGGGTCCACAGGTCCCGCCGCGGCGCACGGATTCAGGCGCTCCGGTTTCGACCGTCGACGTGGGAGCATCTTCGCGCACCCGTGTTGCAGCATCGTGGCAGCGCCCGATTCCGCGCGATGCATCCCGGCAACCCCCGTAATGCAACCGCAACCCCCGGTTCACGGTCGCGTCGCATTGGCAGGCTATCGTCCCCGCATTCTCAACGTTTGCCCGGAGATGCCGGTGCTGCTTGCAAGGTCGAGTGAAGTCCCGTCCCACCCGCGGCGCCGGCTGTCCGTCGAACTGGCTGCGGACGCACGCGCGATCGACGCCGCGCAGGCGCTGCGTTACCGCGTCTTTGCCGGCGAAATGGGGGCCCGGATCACGGGCCGGACGCCGGGTCGCGACCAGGACCTGTTCGATCCGTGGTGCGAGCACCTCGTCGCGCGCGACGAGGACACCGGCGAAGTCGTCGGCACCTACCGCGTGCTGACCCCCGATCGAGCGCAGCGCCTCGGCACGTACTACGCCGACACCGAGTTCGACCTGACCCGACTCGTGCTGATGCGCCCGGGCCTCTGCGAGGTCGGCCGCGCCTGCATCCATCCGGATTACCGAACGGGCGCGGTGATCATGCTGCTCTGGCAGGGGATCGCGAAGCTGATGGCGCGGCGCGGCTGCGACCACCTGATGGGCTGCGCCTCGATTGCCATGACGGACGGCGGTGCGAATGCCCTGCGGGTCTACCGCGAGGTCGCGGCGAAGCACCTCGCTCCCATCGAGTGCCGGGTGTTTCCGCGGCACCCTCTGGCCGCGCGCGACGATCTGTCCGCAACCGACGCCGACGGCAGCGCCAGCATCCCGGCGCTGCTGAAGGGGTACCTCCGCCTAGGCGCCTGGATCGGGGGCGAACCCGCGTGGGATCCGGACTTCAACACCGCGGACCTGTTCGTGCTGCTGCCGTTGTCGAGACTCGAGGCACGCTACGCGCGGCACTATTTCCGCGCAGCGGCGTAGGCGCGATGGACGCGCCGGCGCTTCGGGCTTCCGCCTCCCGGCCGCCGCCGCTGAATCGGGGCCGGCGCCGCGCACCGCGATGAACGCGCCGCGCGACGTCCCGCCCCCACCCCCGTCGCCGCCGCAGGAGCGGTCGCCGCAACGCCGCTACCGCTCGATCTTCATCTCCGACACCCACCTCGGAACCGCCGGCTGCCAGGCGGGGCCGCTGCTCGACTTCCTGCGCCGTACCGAATCCGATTTCCTCTACCTCGTCGGCGACATCGTCGACGGCTGGCAATTGAAGCGCCGCTGGTACTGGCACCAGTCGCACAACGACGTCATCCAGAAGGTGCTGCGCAAGGCGCGCAAGGGAACGAGCGTCGTCTACATTCCCGGCAACCATGACGAGGCGGCGCGCCACTTCCTCGATCTCGCGTTCGGCGAAATCCTGATCCGTTCCGAGGCGGTCCATGTCACGGCCGACGGCCGCCGCCTGCTGGTGACGCACGGCGATTTCTTCGACGCCGTGGTCCAGTGCGCGAAATGGCTGGCGCTGCTGGGCGACGCGCTCTACGTGTTCATCCTGCGCCTGAACCAGCACTTCAACGCGCTGCGGGCCCGGCTCGGGCTGCCTTACTGGTCGCTGTCGCAATACCTCAAGCACCGCGTCAAGAACGCCGTCCGCTACGTCGGCGCGTTCGAGGAGGCCCTGGCCCGGGAGGCACGCACGCGGGGCTTCGACGGCGTCGTGTGCGGCCATATCCACAAGGCGGAGATCCGCGTCGTCGACGGCATCCTCTACTGCAACGACGGCGACTGGGTCGAGAGCCTCACTGCACTGGTCGAGCACCACGACGGACGGCTCGAGATCGTCCGCTGGCCGGACGGCGTCGGCGCGGGCGCGGCGGTGCCGTTGCGGACGGGGGTTCACGCTGCGGCAGGCGACTGAAGGAGGCCGCGTGCGGATCCTGATCGTCACCGACGCCTGGTCTCCGCAGATCAACGGTGTCGTGGTGACCCTGCAGAACACGGTGCGCGAACTGGAGCGCATGGGCCACCGCGTGCATCTGATCACGCCGCTCGCGTTCCGCACGGTGCCGATGCCGACCTATCCGGAAATCCGCCTGGCGGTGCGGCCCGGCGGGGAGGTCGCACGCATGATCGAGGACATCGACCCCGACGCGATCCACATCGCGACCGAGGGTCCGCTGGGACTGGCGGCACGCCGCCACTGCCTGCGGCGGTCGCGCCCCTTCACCACGGCGTATCACACCCAGTTCCCGGAGTACGTCCATGCGCGATGTCGGCTGCCGCTGGGCGTCACCTATGCATGGCTGCGCTGGTTTCACCGGCCGGCGAAGGCCGTGATGTGCGGCACGCCGGAGATCCTGCAGCGTCTCGTCGCCCGGGGTGTGACCAACGGCGTCATCTGGTCGCGCGGCGTCGACACCGACCTGTTCAAGCCGGGCGAGCGAAGGGGGGCAGAGGATCGTCGGCCGGTGTTCCTCTACGTCGGCCGCGTCGCCGTCGAGAAGAACATCGAGGCGTTTCTCGCACTCGACCTGCCGGGCACGAAATGGGTGGTCGGCGACGGCCCGGCGCGGGTCGCGCTGGAGCGGCGGTTTCCCGACGCAATATTCCTGGGGTTCAAGACGGGGGAATCGCTGGCCTGGCACTATCGCCAGGCGGACGCGTTCGTGTTTCCCAGCCGCACGGACACCTTCGGGCTGGTGCTCGTCGAGGCGATGGCGTGCGGCACGCCGGTGGCGGCCTTCCCGGTCACCGGGCCGCGCGACGTCGTTCGGGATCACGGCGCGGGCGTGTTGTCGGAGGATCTCGGCGGGGCGGCGATGGCGGCTCTGCGCCTGGACCGCCGCGACGTCCGCCGGTATGCGCTTGGGTTCTCGTGGACCGCGGCGACGCGACAGTTCGTCGCCAATCTTCATCCGATCGAGAGGTCCAGGCCTTCGGAATCGGTCGGCCGAACGGCCTATTGACGCGCGCGGCGCATGACGACACCCTGAACGTGCGGATTCGTCGCGGCGAATCCGTCGAGGTTTGTTGACCTAAATTGGACCTGACCCCGGGCGGGGTTCAGACGAAGTCGGGGCTGAGCGCGACGCGCAGCACCACGGCGGTGCCACCGTCGCGCTGGCGGTTCGAAAGCCACCAGATCGCGCCTTTCCGGACGGCCCACGCCGCCTCCTCGCCGGACAGCAGGAACGCGGCGACCATGCCCAGCGTCGGCTGATGGCCGACGACCAGGACCGGCTCGCGGGCGTCGGGCCAGCCCGCGGCGGCAAGGATCGCCGCGACGCCGGCGCCGGGCGCCAGGTCGTCGACCGTCTTGAACTTGCGCTTCAGCCCCAGCGCCGTCTGCTGCGCGCGGTCGGCCGGCGAGACGAGCACGCGGCAGGCGTCCGGCAGGCGATGGTCGAGCCATGAGCCCATGCGCTCGGCCTGCTTGACTCCTTTCGCCGTGAGCCGCCGGCCAAGGTCGGGCTCGCCCGGTTCGGCTTCAGCGTGGCGCCAGAGAATGAGGTCCATGGTTGCCTTTGCGTGGTGGAAGGGTTTCAGGATTCGCCGGTTGCCTGCAGCCGCGCAAGAAGTTCGGCCTGCGCCGAGCGGCCGCGAGCGCGGGCCCGCGGCGAGACCTTCGTCCAGGTGCCTTTGGCGTCGAGGAGCCACGCATCACGGTTGTCCGCCAGGTAGGCCTTAAGACCCTCGTCGATGACGCGCTGCCGGGCCACCGGGTCGCGCACCGGAAACGCGACCTCGATCCGCTTGAACAGGTTGCGCCCCATCCAGTCGGCCGAAGCCAGCCACACGTCCGGCTTGCCGTCGTTCTCGAAGTACCAGACCCGGTGGTGCTCCAGGAACCGGCCGAGGATCGAGCGAATCCGGATGTTGTCCGACACCCCGCGCACCCCCGGACGCAGCGCGCAGGCACCGCGGACGATGAGCTCGACCTTGACTCCCGCCTGCGAAGCCTGACAGAGCGCGCGGATCACGCCCTCCTCGGTCAGCGCGTTCATCTTCGCGATGATCCGCGCCGGGCGCCCCGCGCGCGCATGCCGCGCCTCGCGGCGGATCATCTCGAGCACGCGGCGATGCATCGTGAACGGTGCGAGCAGAAGGCGATTCAGGCGGCCCGCCTTCGCGAGGCTGGTGATGTGCAGGAACACTTCGTTGACGTCGGCGCAGATCGTGGGGTCGGCGGTGAGCAGGCCGAAATCGGTATAGAGGCGGGTCGTGCGCGGATGGTAGTTGCCGGTGCCGAGGTGCGCGTAGGGCACCAGGCGCGCGCGGCCCTGTCGATCGCGCTCCCGGCGCAGCACCAGCGCGAGTTTGGCGTGCGTCTTCAGGCCGAACACACCGTAGACGACCTGCGCGCCGGCACGCTCCAGCCGCTCGGCCCAGTTGATGTTGGCCTCCTCGTCGAAGCGCGCCATCAGCTCGACGACGACGGTCACCTCCTTGCCGCGCTCGGCCGCCTGGATCAGGGCCTCCATCAGCACCGAGTTGACCCCGGTGCGATAGACGGTCTGGCGGACCGCGACGACGTCCGGATCGTCGGCGGCGCGGCGGATGAACTCGACGACCGGCTCGAACGACTGGTACGGGTGGTGCAGCAGCACGTCGCGCTCGCGAAGCACGCCGAAGATGTCCGGCGCGTCGTCGAGGCGAGCGGGCAAGCCCGGGACGAACGGCGGCCACTTGAGCTCCGCGTCGTCGACCTGGTCGATCAGCGACGACAGCCGCATGATGTTGACGGGCCCGTTGCAGCGGAAGAGCTCGTCCTCGGTCAGGTCGAACTGGGCGAGCAGGAACCGCGCGAGGTGTTCCGGGCAGTTCGCGGCGACTTCCAGCCGCACGGCCGAACCGAACTGCCGCTGTGTGAGCTCGCCCTGCAGTGCCTGCCGCAGGTTCTTGACTTCCTCCTCGTCGATCCAGAGGTCGGCGTCGCGGGTCACACGGAACTGCGCGTACTGCTTGACCATGCGCCCGGGAAACATCCGCTGCAGGTTCGCGTGGATCGCCGACGACAGCATCACGAACGCGTTGTCGTGGCCGGACACCGCCGGCGGCAGCTTGATGACCCGCGGCACCACGCGCGGCGCCTTGAGGATCGCGATCGACGTCTCGCGTCCGAACGCGTCCTGCCCGTCGAACTCGACGATGAAGTTGAGGCTCTTGTTGACGACCTGCGGGAACGGATGCGCCGGATCGAGCCCGATCGGCGTCAGCAGCGGGCGGATCTCGCGGTCGAAGTAGCCGGCGACCCATTCGCGGACGGCCGGGGTGAACTCGGTGCGGCGGACGAGGTGGACGCCCGCGCGCGCCAGCGCCGGCAGCACCTCGTCGTTGAGCAGGCGGTACTGGTCGCCGATCAGCGCCCGGACCTCGTCGCCGATCTGGCGGTACAGCGCCCTCGCCTCGGGCAGCGTCAGCCCTGCAGGCGCGACGCGGGCGCGCAGCTGCTCGCGCAGCCCGGCCACGCGGATTTCGAAGAACTCGTCGAGGTTGCCGCCGACGATGCAGAGGAACCGCAGCCGCTCGAGCAGCGGCACCGCCCGGTCGCCCGCCAGCGCCAGCACGCGCCGGTTGAAGGCGAGAAGCGAGAGCTCGCGGTTGAGCAGCGGAGCGGCGGGTGCCATCGGCATGGGGTGGTCGCGGGCGGGGGGCGGCGCCGGCGGTGGAGGGGGGGCGTCGCGCACTATCGCAATGGCAGGTGACAGGAATGTTACAGCCGCGCGCATCGCGGCAGGCCGCCGTCCCGGGTCAGCCGGACGGTCCGGGCGCCGGTGCCGCGGCTTCCAGCGCCCTCCACAGGCAGCGGCCTTTCGATTCCCGGTCCAGTGCCTCGAGGTACTCGGCGTGAGCCGCGAGCTCGGCTGCGGTCGGCACCAGCACTTTGAGCGGCGAACGCTCGCCGGGGTTCCCGAAGGCCGCCGGACCGGCCGGTCCCGCGCCGCGGGTCGGCGGGGCGATGTCGATCGTCAGCGTCTCCTGGCCGCGCGTCATCGCGAGGTAGACCTCGGCCAGCAGCTGCGCGTCGAGCAGCGCCCCGTGCAGCGTGCGGTGCGCGTGATCGACGCCGAATCGCTCGCACAGCGCGTCGAGATTGTTGCGCTTGCCCGGGAAAGCCTCCCGCGCCAGCACCAGCGTGTCGGTCAGCCGGCCGAAGACCGCGCTGCAGGCCGGCAGGTCGAGGCGCCCGAACTCGTGGTCGAGGAAGCCGACGTCGAACGGCGCGTTGTGGATGACCCACTCCGCGTCGCGGGCGAAGTCGACGAAAGCGGCCGCCATGTCGGCGAACTTCGGCTTGCCCTTGAGGTCCTCCCAGGTCATCCCGTGGACCTCGGCCGCACCGGGGTCGACTTCGCGCTCGGGGTCGACGTGGAAATGGATGGTGCGTCCGGTCAGGCGACGATCGACGAGCTCCACCGCGGCGACCTCGATGATGCGGTGGCCCTGCCTCGGATCGAGGCCGGTGGTTTCGGTGTCGAGAATGATCTGGCGCATGCGGGCGCTGTGGGTCCGGCGGGCTGCGGGCGGTGTCCGCGCGAGAGGTCCGGCGACGGACGCGAGGTTAGCACGCCGCCGGCTGCACCGGGCGCCCGTACTACTTCCGGTAACGCTGGATCGTCGCCTGGATCTCTGCGATGGCGCGCTCGATCTCGTCGTCCGACAGGTCGCGCTGGATGCCCTTGCGGTCGGTCAACGTGATCGTGCGGTCGAGCTGGGTCTCGAACTGGCCGAGCCCCATCGTCTCCGTGATCGTCGTCGAAGGCTCGTCGGCCAGCGTCTCCGCACCCCAGCGGACGACGATCGCCGACAGGTTGTCGCCTTCGGATCCGCCTCGCTGCTCGGCCTCGCGCATCATCTGCGGCGCGGTCTTGAGGATCGGCGTCGACGTGAGCCAGGTCGCGATCTCGTTCTGATTCATCACGCCCCACAGCCCGTCGGTACACATCACGATGACGTCGCCGCTGCGCAACGGGGTGCGCTTGCCGAGGTCGATGACGGGATCGACGAGGCCGCCGAGGCAGCTGAAGATCTTGTTCCTATCGGGATGATCGGCAACTTCATGCGCGCCGATGATGCCCTGGTCGACCAGGTACTGGACCTTCGAGTGGTCCTTGGTCTGCCCGATGAGGCCGCCCTGCCTGTACAGATAGAGGCGCGAATCGCCGACGTGCGCCCAGTACGCGTGCCCCGCCTGGACGATGCACGCCACGCAGGTCGTGCGCGGCGTCTCGAGCATCGAAAACTGGTTGGCGTACGAGCCCAGCGCCTGGTGGGCGCGCAGCATGCAGTCCTGCAGGAACTTGAGCGGATTGCGCAGGACCGGCTTCGCCTCCTGCTGGAAGCGCTCGATGAACAGCCGCACGGCGATCTGCGCCGCGATCTCGCCGCCCGCGTGCCCTCCCATGCCGTCGGCGACGACCAGCAGCAGCGTGTCGCGGCCGTAGGTGTAGGCGATGCGGTCCTGGTTGACCTTGCGCGAACCCTTGCGGGAATCCTGGAAAATCGTGAAGCGCATGGTCCGACGTCAGGCGGAAGGAAGCCCCGCGACGGCGAGCGCCGCGGCGCGAAGGCGACCGCGTCCGCGGCAGCGCGAACGAGCTGCGGTCACGCCCCGATCTCGGTGAAGAGCCGGCGCTTCAGACTGCCGAAGAAGGTCAGCTTGCGCTTCTTCGGCGGGATGTCGCGGATCGCCTTCTGCAGCGCGAACACCGACTGCGGTCGCTCCAGCGGGTCGAGGCGCAGGCACCAGTCGATCACCTCGAGCAGGTTGTCCGAATACTGGCCCGCCCAGATCTTCTTCGCCGACACCAGATGGTCCTCTGAAAGCCGGGCGTCGGCGGCCTGCGGCGCGAACGCGGCGAGGCAGGCAAACATGCTGGCACCCACGCCGTAGACGTCGGTCCACGGGCCCAGGCGGTCTGGATCGCGATACTGCTCCGGCGCGGCGAAGCCGGGCGTGTACATCGGCGCGAGCTTCGGGCGGTTGGTCGTCAGCGTCTGCCGCGCCGCGCCGAAGTCGAGCAGCACGGGGCTGCCGTCGGTGCGCAGGTAGACGTTGGCCGGCTTGATGTCGAGGTGCAGCAGCTTGTGGGTGTGCACTTCGCGCAGGCCGTTGAGCAGGTGCATGAACACGTGCCGCACGAGCCGCTCGGACATCTGGTCCTGCCGCATCTGGATCTGTTGCTGCAGCGTGCGCCCGCGCTCGTAGCGCATCACCATGTACACCGTCTCGTTGGCGCGGAAGAAATTGAGCACGCGGACGACGTTCGGGTGGTTGATCTTGGCCAGCGCGCGGCCTTCCTCGAAAAAGCACTTCATCCCGTAGCGGAACGACGTGAGGTTCTCCGCGGACGACGCCCGGACGATGTCGCCCTCGGTGCGCAGCACCAGCGACGAGGGCAGGTATTCCTTGATCGCGACCGGGGCGCCGGTCTCGTCGAAAGCCCGGTAGACGATCGAAAAGCCGCCGCGGCTGATCTGCCGGTCGACCCGGTAGTTCAGCAGCTGGTACCCGCCCGGTAGGGCTTGGTTGGTGACGGCCATGCGGGCTCGGTCTCGGTGATGACGGTGGCGGTTTGGCGGTTTGGCGATCGACACGAAAGCGGTCGACGCGACTCTACGCGCAAATCGCGTGCCAGAGAAGCCTTCCGCGCTTGCGCCCCGGGCAGATACCGCCTACATTCTGCGGATGCCCACCCCCTCTGTAAAGCCGGAAAACATGCCAAAACCCGGCAAAAAGGCGCCATGATCGTCAGCATGACCGGCTTCGCCGCGGTTGCCGCCGACCTGCCCGGCGCGTCGATCGCCGTCGAGCTTCGCTCGGTCAACCACCGCTACCTCGACGTCACGGTCAAGCTGCCGGAGGAGCTGCGCTCGCTCGAGACCCCGCTGCGCGAGGTGCTCGCCGGGGGCATGTCCCGCGGCAAGGTCGAGTGCCGGGTGGCGCTCGCGCGGACGTCGCCCGGTGAGGCCGGCCTTTCGGTCGACCCGCAGCGGGTCGCCGCGCTGGCCGCCGCCGCCGCCGACGTCGGGCGGCTGGTGCCGGGCGCCGCGCCGCTATCGACGGCCGAGATCCTGCGCTGGCCAGGCGTGCTCGCCGAGCCGTCGGTCGCGCCGGAGGCGCTGGCGAGCCAGGTGCACGCGCTGGTCGTCGCGGCGCTCGCCGACCTCAACGCGTCGCGGGCGCGGGAGGGCGCCAAGCTCGCCGCCATGCTCGACGAGCGCTGCGTCGCCATCGAGGCGCAGGTCGCCCGCGTCGCGCCGCGGATTCCGGCCATCCACGCCACCTACGTCGACAAGCTCGGCGCGCGGCTGCGCGAGGCCGGCGCCGACCCCGGCGACGATCGCCTGAAGCAGGAGCTCGCGCTGTTCGCCACCAAGGTCGACGTCGCCGAGGAGGTCTCCCGTCTCGGCGCCCACGTGGCCGAGGTCCGCCGCGTGGTCGCCGCCGGCGGCAGCGCCGGCAAGCGGCTGGATTTCCTGATGCAGGAGCTGCACCGGGAGGCGAACACGCTGGGCTCGAAGTCGGTCGACACCGAGCTGTCGCAGGCGTCGCTCGAGCTCAAGGTCCTGATCGAGCAGATGCGCGAGCAGGTGCAGAACATCGAATGAGCGCGACCCCGACGAGCGCAGGCCGATGACTTCAACCCACTCCCCACCGGCCGCGGGCTGCCTGTTCGTCATCGCCGCTCCCTCCGGCGGCGGCAAGACGAGCCTCGTCAACGCGCTGCTCGCACGGGAGCCGGGAATCCGGCTTTCGGTATCGTTCACCACGCGCCCGCCGCGGCCCGGCGAGCACGACGGTGTCCACTATCACTTTGTCGACGAGCCGGCGTTCATGGCGCGCAAGGACGAAGGCGAGTTCCTCGAGTACGCGCACGTGCACGGCAACTGGTACGCGACGTCGCGCACCTGGCTCGCCGGGCAGGTCGCCGCGGGTCAGGACGTCATGCTCGAGATCGACTGGCAGGGCGCGGCGCAGGTCCGCCGGCTGATGCCGGACTCGGTCCATGTGTTCATCCTTCCGCCATCGCTCGCGGTGCTGAAGGAGCGGCTGGAAATGCGCGGCCAGGACGCCGCCGGCGTCATCGCGCGCCGCCTCGAGGGTGCGCGCGACGAGATGCGCCACTGGGCCGAGTTCGACTATGTTATTATCAATCAAGACTTTGCGACGGCGGTCGACGATGTCACCGCCATCGTCCGCGCCGCCCGCCTGAAGGCGACGCGGCAAGGCGCGCGGCACGTGCGCCTGATGCAGGAACTTCTCGAGTCTCCCGATCCCTGAACCGCAAGGACGCGCCATGGCCCGCATCACCATCGAGGACTGCCTCGACAAGATCCCCAACCGTTTCGAGCTGACGCTGGCGGCGACCAACCGCGCGCGGCAGATCTCGGCCGGCTCCGCCCCGCTGGTGGATGCCGACCGCGACAAGCCCACCGTGATTGCGCTGCGCGAAGTCGCGGCCGGCAAGGTCGGCATCGAGATGCTGCTGAAGGCCCAGAGCTGACGCAGTAGGCGTCGACCCACCGTACGGGGCATGTCGGAAATCGCGGAGTTCACCCGGCACCTCGGCAACTACCTGCCGCTGTCCGACCTCGCGCTCGTCGAGCGCGCGTTCGCCTTCTCCGACTCGGCGCACCGCGGCCAGTTTCGCAAGAGCGGTGAGCCGTACATAACCCATCCGCTGGCGGTGGCCAGCATCCTGTCGCAGTGGCGCCTCGACGCGCAGGGGCTCGCCGCCGCGCTGCTGCACGACGTGATGGAGGACACCTCCGTCACCAAGACCGAACTCGAGACGAAGTTCGGCAAGCCGGTCGCCGACATGGTCGACGGCGTGTCCAAGCTCGACCAGATCGAGTTCACGTCGCGCGAGGACGCGCAGGCCGAGAATTTCCGCAAGATGCTGCTCGCGATGGCGCAGGACGTCCGCGTCATCCTGATCAAGCTCGCCGATCGCCTGCACAACATGCGCACGCTCGACGCGATGGCGCCGGCCCACCGGCGCCGGATCGCACGGGAGACTCTCGACATCTACGCGCCGATCGCCAACCGGCTCGGCCTCAACGCGCTGTACCTGGAGCTGCAGGACCTCGCGTTCAAGCACATCTACCCGCTGCGACACCGGATTCTCGCCGGCGCCATCAAGGCGGCGCGCGGCAATCGCCGCGAGGTGATGAACCGGCTGCTCGACGTCATCCGCGAGGGCTTCCACAAGGCCGGCGTGCACGCCTCGGTCTCTGGCCGCGAGAAGACGATCTATTCGGTGTACAAGAAGATGCGCGAGAAGCACTACACCTTCGCGCAGGTGTTCGACATCTACGGCGTGCGCGTGCTCGTCAGCGACAAGACCGACTGCTACGCGGCGCTCGGCGTGCTGCACGCCCTGTACAAGCCGATCCCCGGCAAGTTCAAGGACTACATCGCGATCCCCAAGGCCAACGGCTACCAGTCGCTGCACACGACGCTGTTCGGGCCGTTCGGGACGCCGCTCGAGGCGCAGATACGCACCCACGACATGCACCGCATCGCCGAGGCGGGCGTCGCCGCGCACTGGCTTTACAAGTCGGGCGGCGAGCTCGACCTCGCCGAGGCGCAGCAGCAGACGCACCGCTGGCTGCAGAGCCTGCTCGAGATCCAGAGCGAGTCGCGCGACTCGAAGGAATTTCTCGAGCACATCAAGGGCGACCTCTTCCCCGACGAGATCTACGTGTTCACGCCCAAGGGCAAGATCATGGCGCTGCCGCGCGGTGCGACGGCGGTGGACTTCGCCTACACCGTGCACACCGACATCGGCCACCACTGCGTGGCGGCACGGATCAACTACGAGCAGATGCCGCTGCGCACCGAGCTCAAGAACGGCGACCAGGTCGAGATCCTGACCTCGCCGACCGCGCGTCCGAACCCCTCGTGGCTGTCGTTCGTCGGCACCGGCAAGGCGCGCTCCCGCATCAGGCATTTCCTGAAGGGCCTGCAGCTGAAGGAGTCGGCGGCGCTGGGCGAGCGGATGCTCAATCAGGCGCTCGCGGCGCTCAAGGTCGAGCCCGAGACCATCTCCTGGGATCGCTGGGAAGCGCTCGCACGCGAGTACGGCGCGAAGAGCCAGCTCGAGGTGCTGGCGGACATCGGGCTCGGCAAGCGGCTGTCGTTCGTCGTGGCGCAGGCGCTCACCCGCCCCCCCGGCCGGGCGGAGGAAGCGGTGATGACGATCGGCGCGGCGACGGCGGCCGCGAAGCCGCTGGCTTTGACGCTGCGGGGGGTCGAGGGGGTTGCGATCCAGTACGCCAAGTGCTGCCGGCCGGTGCCCGGCGACGCCGTGGTCGCGCAGTTCCGCCGCGGGCAGGGTCTCGCAGTCCACACCCGCGACTGCGTGACGCTGCGGAAACAGCGCATCGACGCGGACCAGCTCATCGACGTGGAGTGGGCGACGGACGTCGAAGGGGTCTTCGACGCCGGCGTCCGCGTGCTGGTGGCCGACCGCCGCGGGTTGCTCGCCGACCTCGCCACCGCGATCGCCGCGGCCGAGGCGAACATCGACAACGTCTCGATGGAGCGCCCCGATGGCGGGCTGATCGCGATGTTCTTCAGCGTCCAGGTGCGCGACCGCCGCCACCTCGCCCACGTGATGCGCGCGCTGAAGCGCGTGCCCGAGGTCAAGCGCGTCCAGCGCGCGCGGACCTGAAGGCGGGTCCCGGGCGGGTGTCAGCCGGCGCTTTTCGGCTGCAGCAGCGTCTGCAGCTCGCCGGCCTGGTACATCTCGGTGAGGATGTCGCTTCCGCCGACGAATTCGCCGCCGACGTAGAGCTGCGGGATCGTCGGCCAGTTCGCGTAATCCTTGACGCCCTGCCGGATCTCGGGATCGGCCAGCACGTCGACCGCGACGAAGTCCTCGACCCCGCAGGCCTTGAGGATCTGGACCGCGCGCATCGAGAATCCGCACTGCGGAAACTGCGGCGTGCCCTTCATGTACAACACGACGCGGTTCTTCGTGACCGTGTCGCGGATGACGTCTTGCGTGCTCATCGAAGCATCTCCAGGGTTGCGGACAGCCGATTTTCGCACACCCCACCCGTTGGGGTCAGGTCGAATTTTGATCAACCCCCCAGCTGCCCGCGGGCGTAGGCCCGAAATCATCCTTCATTTGACACCGGCAGACGCAATCGCGCCATCGACCATCGGGCGTATGGCGGAACGCCGGCTGTTGCTTGAAGATTTAAGAATTTCCAGTCACGTCGCGTCAGCGGCGGGAATCCCGGCGGGAATCCACCTCCCGTCAGCCATTGACGGACGTCCATAATTTGACCTGACCCCGGCTCAGGGCCGGCGGGTGCCGGCGACGACGACGTACTCCGGGCGACCGCTGCGCAGGAAGGTGACCAGGTTTTGCGCCGCCTTGCGCCGCAGTTCGCGTTCCGCCTCGACCGAATAGAACGCCGCGTGCGGCGTCAGGACGACCCGCGGGTGCCCGAGAAGCTTCGAACCCGCCGGCACCGGCTCGACCGGAAGCACGTCGAGCGCAAGTCCGCCCAACGTGCCACGCTCGAGCGCCGACAGGGCGGCATCGACGTCGACGACCGCCCCGCGCGACGTGTTCACGAGATACGAGCCAGCCCGCATCACCCCCAGCACGGCGGCATCGATCATCCCGCGCGTCTCGGCGTTGAGAGGCACGTGCAGCGAAACGACGTCGGCCTGCGCAAAGACATCGGTCAGGCTCGCCCGCTCGACATACGCCGGGAAGTCGCCGTCGATGATGTATGGATCGACCGCGACCACGCGCCGGAAGACGTTGCGCGAGACGTGCGCCATCCGCTTGCCGATGCGCCCCAGGCCGACGATGCCGAGCGTCATGTCGGCCGCGCGCCGCAGTTCCCCCGACGACAGGTAGTGCCAGCGTCCGCTGTTCACGTCGCGGTGGTAGGCGACGACGTTGCGCATCATCGCCAGCGCGAGCGCCAGCGCATGCGTTGCCACCTCGCCCACGCCGTAGTCCGGCGAGTTGGCGACCCACACCCCGTGTCGTGCGCAGGCCTCGGTGTCGACCGTGTCGAAGCCGGCGCCGATGCGGCTGACGATGCCGAGTCCGGGCAGCGCCGCGACGACGCGTTCGCTGATCGGCGCGTACTGCAGCAGAATCCCGAAGCAGCCTTCGGCCGCAGCGATCACCTCGTCCTCGGTCTTCGCCTGCGCGACGACGACCTCGATGCCCGCCGCGGCGAACAGATCGCGCTCGATGCGCAGGTCGGGAAACTCGTGATCGGAAAAGAGGATCTTGGGCATGGGACGCGTTGCTCTCGATGAGGTTCGGGTGAAGGGTTGCGGCAGACGATCGCCGTCCGGCTGCCGATGCCGACCTTAGTGGTCTCCGGCGACCCGGTCAAGCAGCGCGGCGCACGTCGTTCCGCGGTACCCGGGTCGCTATAATCATGGCGCATCCACGTCGCCGGGGCGCCCGCCCGCGGCCAGCGCGCCCGGAGAACCCGCCATGCCGCATCTGCTCCCGACCACCCTCGCAGGCAGCCTGCCCAAGCCGTCCTGGCTCGCACCACCGAACACGCTGTGGGCGCCGTGGAAGCTCGAGGGCGACGACCTCGCCGAGGGCAAGCGCGACGCCGTCCGCCTGGTGCTCCGCGACCAGGAGCGCGCCGGCATCGACATCGTCACCGACGGCGAGCAGACGCGCCGCCACTTCGTCACCACCTTCATCGAGGCGCTCGACGGCGTCGACTTCGCCAACCGCCGGACCGTGCGCATCCGCAACCGCTACGACGCCGACGTGCCCGTGGTGACCGGTCCCGTCGCGCGCCGGCACCCCGTGTTCGTCGAGGATGCCGCGTTCCTGCGCGGCGCCACCGACCGCCGCGTCAAGTTCACGCTGCCCGGGCCGATGACGATGGTCGACACGCTGTTCGACGCCCACTATCGCAGCCGCGAGAAGCTCGCCTTCGCCTTCGCCGAGATTCTCAACGCCGAAGCGCGCGAGATCGCCGCCACAGGCGTAGACGTCATCCAGTTCGACGAGCCGGCGTTCAACGTCTACTTCGACGAGGTGCGCGACTGGGGCGTTGCCGCGCTCGAGCGCGCGGCGCTGGGCCTGCCCTGCACGACCGCGGTGCACATCTGCTACGGCTACGGCATCGAGGCCAACATCCAGTGGAAGAAGACGCTGGGCAGCGAATGGCGGCAGTACGAGCAGACGTTCCCGCTGCTCGCGCGCTCGACGATCCAGCAGGTCTCGCTCGAATGCGCGAACTCGCGCGTACCGATCGATCTGATCGGACTCCTCGCCGGCAAGGACGTTCTCGTCGGCGCGATCGACGTCGCGAGCGACAGGGTGGAGACCCCCGAGGACGTCGCCGCGACCATTCGCGCCGCGCTGCGGCACGTCCCGGCGGAGCGCCTGTATCCGTGCACCAACTGCGGCATGGTCCCTCTTTCCCGCGAGACCGCGCGCCGCAAGCTCGTTGCGCTGGGCGCCGGCGCCGCACTGGTGAGGGCGGAACTCGGCGCCGGCTGAGCCGGCTGCCCCTTATCGCCGCCCTCCAAGGCGGCAACGCGTTCCGCCGCAGCCCGGAACCCTCAAAGTCCGAGGCGCCGCTGCCACCGCGGCGACTCACCCGCGACGACGGGCCGTTGACCTGGCGGCAAGCGGCCGGGGTGCCGAGTGGACGAGGCGTCCGCCGGGGCCAGGCGCGCGACCGTGGCGCCGGTTGGGCGAAGCGCGCGACAATGCCGCCGATTGGGCCAGGCCAGCGACCATGGTCCCGGTTGGGCGAGGGGGGCGCCGGGGCGCGGCGGGCCCGACGGCGAGCGAGTGGGGTACCGAGCGAGCGTCGGGCCCGCCGCGCCCCGGCGCCCCCCATCTGCCGTCCCGCACGTGGCCGCCCACCCCGCCCACCCCGCCCACCCCGCCCACCCCGCCCGCCCCGCCCCCGCCCTTCCCCCCAAGCCCCCTCGATCCCGGCCTTCGACCCCCATTTTCCGGACGGTTCGCTTTTTCCGGGGGACCGGTGTATGATCCTGAAGGTGTTTTGTTTCAAGCAGTAAAGCGTGCCCTTCGGCAGATCGTCCGGGTGGCCTCCGCCGCACTTTCCTTGAGATCGAAACATGGTCGGGGCTTGGCCCCAAATTTATCTTTTAGTCTCAAGGAGTAGCGACAATGGCAACGGGTACTGTCAAGTGGTTCAACGATGCGAAGGGTTTCGGCTTCATCACTCCCGATGGTGGCGGTGAAGATCTGTTCGCGCATTTCTCGGCCATCAACATGCCGGGATTCAAGACGCTCAAGGAAGGCCAGAAGGTCTCGTTCGACGTGACCACCGGCCCGAAGGGCAAGCAGGCTGCCAACATCCAGGCCGCCTGATCGCGAAGCGGCGCCACGCGCCGCGACGCAATGAAAAGCCGGGCTTCGCGCCCGGCTTTTTTTCGTCCCGCCGGTACGCTGCGTCCGGCAGTCAGCGGGTGCGCGTGCCGACTCCGGCGCGACCATTGCGCCGCCCGCGCAACTGCGCGGCGCCGGCCATACCCGCCAGCAGCACCGACAGCAGAATCGCCCACGGCGCGTTGACAGGGATCTCGTTGGGGCCGCCGCCGCCGGACAGGGCCGTCGTCGCCGAGCTCGAGCTGTTCGCGGGGTTCGGGTCGGTGGTCCCGGGCGGTGGCGTGACGGTGGCGGTGTTGACCAGCGGTGCGGCTCCGCTCGACGGCGCGCGGGCACGGATCGTGATGACGACCTGCCCGCCCACCGGCAGCGCCGCAACGACGCCGCTGACGACGCCGCCGACGTAGCTGACCGCTCCGCACGCGGCGCCGCCGACGGCGCCGCCGCAGCTGACCGTGACGTTGGTCACTCCGGCCGGCAACGGATCGCTGAACGTCGCGCCGTCCGCCGCGCTGGGTCCGAGGTTGCCGATCGCGAGCGTCCAGAGGATGTCGCCGTTGACTGGAACCAGCGAAGGCCCCTGCTTGACGATCGTCACGTCGGCGCCACCCGCCCGCGTGTTGCTGTCGGTGGCGACCGCAGGCGCCGACGACGGGTCGGTGACGGTGACCGTGTTGACCAGGGGATTCGTCACCAGCCCGGACGCGAACGCGACCGGCACCGTGAACACCAGCGTGTTGCCGGCGCCGGCCCCGACCCGGGCGCCGGTTGCGCCGAAGCTCGCCTGACCCGAGCTTCCGCTGACCGTGCCGCAGGCGGCGTTGCCCGTCGCCACGCAGCTCACGCTGGCCGCCAGCGTCACGCCGGCCGGCAGCGAGTCGCTGACGGTGACCGTGTTCGCGTCCGACGGACCGGCGTTGGTCACCGTGATCGTGTAGGTCGCGGTGCCGCCGGGCGTGTAGGTCGCGCTGCCGTCGGTCTTGGTCACGGCCAGGCCCGCCTGTCCGGCGCGGGTGTTGCTGTCGCTCGCCGTGGCGGTGCCGGTGGCCGCGGGATCCGTCGCGGTGACGACGTTGACCAGGGGATCGGTCGCCAGGCCGGCGGCGAAGGCGACCGGGACCGAGAACGTCAGGAGGTTGCCCGGGCCCGCCGCGATGCTCGCCCCGGTCGCACCGAAGCTCGACTGCCCCGCCGCCCCGGTGACTGCGCCGCAGGATGCGGCACCCGTGGCGACGCAGGTCGCGTTCGCCGCCAGCGTGACCCCGGCCGGCAGCGGATCGGAAACGGTGACGGCGAGCGCGTTTGACAGGCCGGTGTTGGCGACGGTGATCGTGTAGGTCGCCGTGCCGCCGGGCGTATAGGTTGCGCTGCCGTCGGTCTTGGTCGCGGCGAGCGTCACCGTTGCCGTCCGCGCATCGCTGTCGCTGCCGGTCGCCGGCGCAGGCGCCGCGGGATCGGTGGCGGTCGCGGTGTTGACCAGCGGGTCGGCCGTCATCGCGGCGGCGAAGGCCACCGGCACGGTGAAGACGAGACTGTTGCCCGCCCCCGCAGCGACACGGGCGGCCGTCGCGCCGAAGCTCGTCTGGCCGGCGGCGCCGGTGACGGTGCCGCAGCTGGCGGTGCCGGTAGCGGCGCAGGTCACCGCGCCCGTCAGCGTCACTCCGGCCGGCAGCGGATCGGCGACGGTGACGTTGAGCGCATCCGACGGTCCGGCGTTGGTCACGGTGACGGTGTAGGTCGCCGTGCCCCCCGGCGTGTACGTCGAGCTGCCGTCGGTCTTCGTCACCGCCAGCACCGCCTGCGCGGCGCGGGCGTCGCTGTCGGTCGCGGTGCCCGAGGCGCCCGAGCCCGCGTCGCTGACCGTGACGGCGTTGATCAGCGGATTGTCGACGAGGTTCGCGGCGAACGCGACCGGCGCGGCAAACGTCAGCGTGTTGGCAGCCCCCGCAGGAAGCGTTGCCCCGGTCGCGCCGAAGCTCCCCTGGCCGGCGGAACCGGTGACGGTGCCGCAGGTCGCGGCGCCGGCCGCGATGCAGGTGGCCGCACCAGTCAGCGTGACCCCGGCCGGCAGCGGATCGGCGACGGTGACGTTCAGCGCATCGGAAGCCCCGGTGTTGCCGACGACGATGGTGTAGGTCGCGGTGCCGCCGGGCACGTACGTCGCGCTGCCGTCGGTCTTGCTGACGGCGAGCGTGACCTGCGCGGCGCGCGCGTCGCTGTCGCTGCCGCTGCCGGCGGCGCCCGAGGGCACGTCGGTTGCCGTGGCGACATTGACCAGCGGATCGGTCGTCATGCCCGCAGCGAACGCCACCGGCACCGTGAACACCAGCGCGTTGCCGCCGCCGGCGGCGATGGTCGCGCCGGTGGCGCCGAAGCTCGTCTGGCCGGCGCCGCCGGTGACGGTGCCGCAGGTGGCGACGCCGGTCGGCGCGCAGGTCGCAGCCGCCGCCAGCGTGACCCCGGCCGGCAGCGCGTCGGCGACGTTGACGCCGAGCGCGTCGGACGTGCCGCCGTTGGTCACGGTGACGGTATACGTCGCGGTGCCCCCCGGCGTGTACGACGTGGATCCGTCGGTCTTGACCACGGCGAGGCTCACGTTGGCCGCGCGGGCGTCGCTGTCCGCGCCGGACGCCGACGCCCCCGAGGGCACGTCGTTGGCGGTAGCCGTGTTCACCAGCGGATCGGTCGTCAGGCCCGAAGCGAAGGTCACCGGGACCGTGAACACCAGCGAGTTTCCGGCGCCGGCGGCGATGGTCGCTCCGGTCGCGCCGAAGCTCGTCTGACCGGCGACCCCGGTGACGGTGCCGCAGGCCGCGGCGCCGGTGGCGGCGCAGCTGACCGCACCGGACAGCGTGACGCCAGCCGGCAGCGCGTCGGCGACCGCGACGCCGAGCGCGTCCGACGCGCCGGTGTTGGAAACGGTGACCGTGTACGTCGCGGTGCCGCCCGGGACGTAGGTCGCGCTGCCGTCGGTCTTGGTCACCGCCAGCGTCACCGCAAGCGAGCGTGCGTCGCTGTCGGACCCCGATGCCGTGGCGCCGGAGGGGACGTCGGTGGCGGTCGCAGTGTTGACCAGCGGATCCGTGGTCATTCCGGAGGCGAACGCCACCGGAACCGTGAACACCAGTGCATTGCCGGCGCCCGCGGCGATGGTCGCGCCCGTCGCGCCGAAGCTCGCCTGGCCCGTGCCGCCGGTGACGGTGCCGCAGGCCGCGGCGCCGACCGGCACGCAGGTCGCCGCGCCGGTCAGCGTCACGCCGGCGGGCAGCGCGTCGGTGACGCTGACGCCCAGCGCGTTGGACAACCCGGTGTTGGTGACGGTCACGGTGTAGGTCGCCGTGCCGCCCGGCGTGTAGCTCGCGCTGCCGTCGGTCTTCGCCACCGCCAGCGTCACCTGCGCCGACCGGCCGCTGGCGTCGACGCCGCTTGCGCTCGAGCCGGAGGGAACATCGTTCGCCGTCGCGGTGTTCAGCAACGGGTCGGCCGTCATCGCCGCGCCGTACGCCACCGGCACCGTGAACACCAGCGAGTTGCCGCTGCCGGCGCCGACGCGCGCGCCGGTGGCGCCGAAGCTCGCCTGGCCGGTGCTGCCGGTGACCGTGCCGCAGCTGGCGTTGCCGTTGGCCGCGCAGGTCGCGTTGGCCGCAAGGGTGACGCCCGCCGGCAGCGCATCGCCGACGTTGACGCCCAGGGCATCCGACGTCCCGTTGTTGGTGACCGTCACGGTATAGGTGCCCGTCCCGCCCGGCGTGTAGGTCGCGCTGCCGTCGGTCTTGGCTACCGCCAGCACGACATTCAGTGCCAGCGCGTCGCTGTCCGAGCCGCTGGCCGTGGCACCCGTCGGCACGTCGGTCGCGGTCGCCGTGTTGACCAGCGGGTTGGTCGTCAGGTCGGCCGCGAACGCCACCGGCACGGTGAACGTCAGCGCGTTGGCGGCACCGGCACCGAGGGTCGCGCCGGTGGCGCCGAAGCTCGTCTGGCCGGTGGCGCCGGTGACCGTCCCGCAGGTCGCGGCCCCGGTCGGCGCACAGGTCACCGTCCCGGCGAGCGTCACGCCCGCGGGCAGCGCGTCGGCGACGGCGACACCGGTCGCGTTGGAAAGGCCGGTGTTGCGCACCGTCACCGCGTAGGTCGCCGTACCGCCCGGCGTGTACGTTGCGCTGCCGTCGGTCTTGGTGACCGTAAGCACGACGTTGAGCGCGAGCGCATCGCTGTCCTGCCCCTGCGCCGGAAGCAGCGCAGCGGGGTCGGTCGCCGTCGCCGTGTTGACCAGCGGGTTGGTCGTCAGGTTGGCCGCGAATGCGACCGGCACGGTGAACACCAGCGAGTTGCCCGCGCCGGCGTCGATGGTCGCGCCGGTCGTGCCGAAGCCGGTCTGCCCGGCGCTGCCGGTGACGGTGCCGCAGGTCGCGCCGCCGGTCGCGGCGCAGGTCGCGGCGCCCGCGAGCGTCACGCCGGCCGGGAGCGGATCGGAGACCGCGACGGCGGTCGCGTTCGACGGCCCCGCGTTGACGACGGTGACCGTGTAGGTCGCCGTACCTCCGGGCGTGTAGGTCGCGCTGCCGTCGGTCTTGGTGACGCCGAGATTGACGTCGCGGAGCAGCGTGTCGGTGTCCGACGACGACACCGTCGAGCCGGTCGGCACGTTGGTCGCGGTCACCGAGTTGATCAGCGGATTGGTGGTCATGCCGGCGGCGAACGCCACCGGCGCTGTCAGCACGATGGCGTTGCCGGCGCCGAAGGGGATCGACCCGCCGTTGGTCCCGAGCGAGGTCTGCCCCGTCGTTCCGAAGGGCGTGCCGCACGTCGCGGCGCCGCCGGCAGCGCAGGTGACGGTGCCGGTGAGCGTGACGCCCGGCGGCAGGTTGTCGACGACGTTGACTGCGGTCGCGTCGGACGGGCCGAGGTCGGTGACGGTGATCGTGTACGTCGCCGCGGAGCCCGGCGTATACGTCGGGGAGCCGTCGGTCTTTGCGACCGCGAGCGCCACCTGCGGCACCAGCGTGTCGGTGTCGGTCGCCGTGTTGTTGGCGGGGTTGCTGTCGACGACGGTGGGCGGCGTGACGATCGACGCGGTGTTGGTGATCGTGCCCAGCGACGACGACGCGATCGCGGCGGTGATCGTGTACGTGACCTGCCCGCCGCTGGGCAGCGTGACGCTGTCGCTGATCGGGCCGCTGCCCGACGCCGTGCACACGGACCCGGGCGCCGGGACGCAGGTCCAGCTGGTGAACGTCACGCCGGCCGGCGGCGTGTCGGTGAACGTCGCACCCGCCACGTCGTTCGGCCCGGCGTTGCTGGCGACGATCGTGTAGGTCGTCGTGCCGCCCGGCGTCACGTTCGTCACGCCGTCGGTCTTGGTCACGCGCAGGTCGGCGTTGCCCGTCGAGGCCAGCGTCGCCTCGACACCCTGCGTGTTGGTCACGCCCTGCGCCGAGGTGAAGGCGCCCGCGTTGAGCCGGTTGATCAGGTTGCCGCCGGCGTTGGCGCGTACGTTGACCGTCAGCGTGCACGTCGCACTGACGGCGATGGCCAGGTTCGACAGCGAGACCACGCCGCCGTTGGCTGGCGCGGTGACGGTGCCGGTGCAGCCGGAGAGCGCGGCGCCCGGGGCCGCGGTCAGCGTCATGCCGGCGGGCAGCGTGTCGGTGATCGCGCCGCCGGAGAGCGCGACGGCGTTCGGATTCGTGTTGATGATGCGGAACGTCATCTGCGACGTGCCGCCCAGCGCGACCGTCGCCGGCGTGAACGACTTGGCGAGATTCACCGACGTCGTGATCCGGGTCAGCGTCGCCGAGACGGCCCCGGCATTCGTCACCCCCTGCGCCGTCGTGATCGTGCCGGCGCCGATGGTGTTGGTCGACGCGCCGGCGCCCGCGGGCGACCGTACGTCGACGGCGATCGAGCAGCTGGTCGCGCCGGCAGCCAGCGTGCCGCCGGCGAGCTGGATGGTGTTGGTGCCGCCGGTTGCGGTGACGGTGCCGCCGCAGTTGCCGACCACGTTGGGCGGCGTCGCGACCGTGTGCCCCGCGGGCAGCGTGTCGGTGAACGCCAGGTTGGTAAACGGCACCGCGCCGTTGGCGTGGCCGAGGTTGATCGTCAGCCGCGACACGCTGCCGGCGATGACCGTCGTGGGGTTGAACGCCTTCGACGCGGTGCTCAGCGCGGCGCCGACGCTCACCGTGGCCGTTACCGGGACGGTGTTGTTGCCGCTCGACGTCTGGATCGCGCCGGCGGCGATGGTGTTGGTGCGGTTGCCGGTGGCCGCGGTCGCCCCGATCTGGACCGGCACGGTGATCGTGCACTGGCCGCCCGCGGGGATGACGCCGCCTGCCATCGTGAACGACGTCGCCCCGGCAACCGCGGTGACGGCGCCGCCGGCGCAGGTCGTCGACGGCGCGGTCGCCGGCGGATACGCAGCCACCGTGTAGCCGGCGCCCATCGTCGCCAGGCTGTCGGTGAACGAGGTCACCGTCGCGGGCACGACGTCGGTGTTGCGCAGCGTGACCGTCGTCGTGATCCAGTTGGTCTGGACCGCGGGTCCGTTGGGCGTCGCGAACGACTTCGTCGCCGAGATGTTCGACACCGGGTTGACGGTCAGCGTCGCCGAGCCCGCGTTGTAGTTGACGCCGTTGAAATTGCCGGCCGGGACGCTGTTGGCCAGCGCGACCGGCGCCGCGCCGGCGTTGGTCGCCGTGACGTCGACGCGGATCGTGCACGACGTGAAGCCGATGCCGGCAGGCGCGGCGGCCAGCGAACCGCCGGCGATCGTGATGGTGGTGCCGCCACCCGTCGCGGTGACCGTCGCGCCGGTGCAGGTGGTCGTCGCGTTGGGCGTCGCGGCGACGGTCATGCCGGCCGGCAACGCGTCGCTGAAATTGATCGGCGTCAGCGGCACGCCGTTGTAGTTGCGGATCTCGAACTGCACCGTCGACGTGCCGCCGGAGGTGATCGTCGCCGGCGCGAAGGTCTTGACCACCTGCGCCGCGGCCTGGCGTCGCACCGTGGCGGAGAACGAGCTGTTAGAGACACCCTGCGCGGTCGTGACCGTGCCGGCACCGATGGTGTTGGTCGCGTTGGCGTCGGCCGGCGTGTTCGGGTTCGCGAGCACGACGTCGAAGCTCGTCTGGCAGTTGCTGCTGGGGTTGATCGTGCCAGCCGCGAGCGAGGCGCTGGTTGCGCCCGCAACGGCGGTGACCACGCCCCCGCAGGTCGTCGCCGCGTTCGGCGTCGGCGCCACCACCACGCCCGGCGGAACCAGGTTGTCGGTGAAGGCGACGTTGGTCAGCGGCACGCCGTTCGGGTTGGTCAGCGTGATGGTGATCCGCGACGGCGCGCCGTTGCCGTGCAGGTTGACCGGGTTGAAGGCCTTGGCGCCGGCGATCGGCACCAGCGTCGACACCGTCAGCGTCGCCGCCGCCGCCTGCGAGTTGCCGCCCTGCGACGACGAGGCGCCGTCGACGGGGATGGTGTTGATGAAGACGCCGGACGCGGGCGCGACCACGGTCACCGTGACCTGGCAGCTGCCGGGCACCGCGCCGATGGCCGCGGGGATGGTGCCGCCGGCGAGCGATACGGTCGCGGCTCCGGGATTCGCGGTGACGGTGCCGCCGCAGGTCGTCGCGGCGCCTGGAATCGCGGCGACCTGGATGCCGGCCGGCAGGCTGTCGGCGACCGACAGCGCGGTCGCGTCGGCCGGGTTGGCGTTGAGGAAGAATATAGTCAGCGTCGACGTCTGTCCCGCCGAGACGGCATCCGGGGCGAACGACTTGTTGACGGCGATCGCCGCGTGCGCGGCCAGCGGCACGGCGAGCAGCAGCGCCAGCAGGCCCGCCGCGAGAGTCGCTCTACGACGGCGGTACCGGGGCGATGGCGCGGCGACGGGGCGGCGGAGCGGGCGGAAGGGGCTGGCTTTGGTCGCGCTTGACATCGCTTGCGGCTCTCCTGGGTCGCGTGTGTACCTTTTCCGGCAGCGGCTTCGCCGTCGAAGCCGGCCCCGCAAGGCACCGATATCCGCATCCATGGGCCGAAGGTCGCGCATCGCCGACCCCGCCGGAATGTGGTGCCGGCGCTTCCTTGCGCGGGCCCGGGCAAACCGGTCGATGTTATCACCGACCGAGCCGGAAGCGGCGGCCACGACGACGACGACGGGGGCGGCCACGGCGGGCAGCAGCGGCAGCCAATGTGGCGCATACTGTCAGGTTCCCTTCCATGACGAAGGGTCCGGCGCATGAATTCCCGTGTGCCGGACGGGAAGCTGAGGTATGACCATGCAAAATTCCGCGCCGCAAAGCCGCGACAGCGATCTGAAGGACATCGTCGACACCGCCCTCGAGGCCGGCAACTTCTCGGTGCTTTCCAACGCCCTGCGCGCCGCCGACCTGGTCGACACGCTGAAGGGGACCGGCCCCTTCACCCTGTTCGCGCCGACGGACGAGGCGTTCCGCAAGCTGCGGCCGGCCGAACTCGGCGGCCTGCTCAAGGACCGCCATCGCCTCGCCGGGATGCTGCGCTCGCTGGTGGTGCCGGGCCGGGTGATGGCGCGCGACATCGAGGAAGGCGACCTGACGACGGTCGACGGCGCCAGCCTGACCGTCACCAGCGTCTCGGGCCACTGGGCGATCAACGACGCCAACCTGACCCGGACCAACATCGAATCGAGCAACGGCGTGATTCACGCGATCGACGCCGTCGTGCTGCCCGCGTAGCCGGCACTCCCTCAGAACTGGAGGTAGCGCTCCGCGTTGGCGATCGCGTCGTCGGGCCGCAGCTCGTCGCGCGGGAAGCGCGCGACCAGCGCGGTCCACGGGCCTCGTGCGCCAAGCCGCAGCTCCTGGAGTTGCAGCTCGATCGCCTCCGCACCCGCCGCCCGCTCGGCGTCGGTCACCAGGAAGTTCATGTCGTCGACGGCGATCGCGCAGGGATCGACGCGGATGTGCGCGGCCGGGTCCGCCAGCGTCGAACGCAGGATGTCGAGAAAACGTGTCATCAGCTCGGTCGACGCGAGCTTCGACAGCGCCAGCTCGTTGGCCCGCAGCTCGCGCTCGATGCCTGCCCGATCCGGCGGCGATGCCGCGGACTCCGCTGCGTCCGAGAACCCGGTCGCCAGTCCGCGCTGGCTGCGCTCGGCGAGCTGCAGCCGCATCCGGAGCAGCGCGCGCTCCTGCTCGAGCTCGCGCTTCTGGTCCTGGTCCGAGGTCATCTGCGCCAGCGCGAGCCGCGCGAGATAGTCGACGGCGAGCTTGCCGGTCTCGATGCGGACCGCGCGCTCCTCGGTGCCGGGCGCCAGGATCCTCGGCTTGCCGAAGCTGACGACGGTCCGGGCGACCTCGCCCTGCACCTTGCCGTCCACCAGCGCCGGCGCGAAGACCTGCCGGTTCGAGCGTTCGAGCCCCAGCAGGGCGAAGCAATGCGGCGCCGGCGACGCGCCGAGACAGCTGCGAACGGCTGCGTCGCGACTGAACGCCGCCGCGATGTCGTCGGGCCGGGCGAACAGCGGACGCAGCCGGCGGTCGTCGCGCCAGGCTCCGGCGCTCACGTCGACCGGCCCCGGGATTGCGCGGAGGACGCCGCGCAGGTGCTCGAGCGTCGCCAGCGCCGGACCGCGCAGCGTGCGCTCGTAGCCCGGGACGAGCTTCAGCCGCTTGTCGGTCGCGTCGACCGCGCGGTCGATGATCGCGCGGGCAATCGCGTCGTCGTCCTTCGCCGCGCCGCGCGCGGGTCCGCCGCCGAACAGCCGGTCGAGCAGTTTCATCGTCTTCCTCCGTTGCCGAAGATCCTGCGTGGTCGAGTCGCCGGCTGCATGCCGGACCGCGTGCCGGCGCGGGACGTGGTCCGCATCGTCAGCCGATCGGAGCCACGTCGAAGCCGGCCGGCGGCTCCCCGCGCCGCTGCCTCGCCACCATCTCGACGTAGGCGGCCTCGATGTGGCGCCGGAAACGGTCGGTGTCGAACAGCGGGCAGCTCGCGCGCTGCGCCTCGAGCCGGGCGCGATACCCGGCCAGCAGCGACGGCGTCGTCGCCAGCCGCAGCGCCAGCGCTTCGTACTCGGCGAGACTGCCGGTCACCAGCTCAGGCAGGCGGGCGGCTTGCAGCTGGCTGCCGGCCACGCGGCCGGCGAAAGCGCTGCCGGTGCAGGTGAGCACCGGCAGCCCCGCCCACAGCGCGTCGCTCGCCGTCGTGTGCGCGTTGTACGGCAGCGTGTCGACGAACAGGTCGGCGAGCCGGTGCCGGGCGAGGTGCGCGTCGGGCGCGAGCCGCGGCGCGAACACCAGGCGCGCGGGGGCGACGCCGCGGCGCTCGGCCTCGCGCCGCAGGTTTCGTGCCGCCGCCGGATTGTCCTCGAACAGCCACAGCACGCTGCCCTCGACACGGGACAGCAGCCGCATCCACAGCGCGAACACCTCCGGCACGATCTTGTAGTTGTTGTTGAAGCAGCAGAAGACGAAGCCTGTCTCAGGGAGCCCCGCCTCCGCACGTGTCGGGGTCGCGTCGGCGATCGGGCGCCTGCGGTCGTTCGCCTGGTAGCAGTCGGGCAGCCGCACGATGCGCTCGCCGTAGAACGCCTCGTCGCCGGGCGGGATCACGTGCGCGTCGGCGACCAGGTAGTCGATGTAGTCGACGCCGAGGGTCCCGGGAAAGCCGAGGTAGTTGACCTGCACCGGGGCGGGCCGCCGCGCGAACACGCCCTGCCGGCCGCGACCGAAGTAGCCGTTGAGGTTGACCAGGAGGTCGATCTCGCGCCGGCGGATCAGCGCGGCCGCGTCGCCATCGGACAGCCGGCCGATGTCGACGATCTCCTCGAACGCGCCCGCGAGGCGCTCGCGGATCGGGCTGCCGTCGTCCCAGCCGTTGTCGAACGCGACGAGCTCGAAGCGGTCGCGGTCATGGGCCTCGAACAGCCCCGCCATCAGGATCGACGTCGCCTGCTGCCTGAACTCGCCGGACAGGTACCCCAGGCGGATCCGGTCGTGCGCGTAGCGCTCGCCGCGCCACAGCGGCGTCGCCGCGGGCGGGAAGTGGGCCGCGGCGAATATTTCGGCGCAGCGCCTGAGGTCGGCGGGCGAGTCCGACACGCCCTGCCAGCCGAAGGGCTCGGCCGACTTCCTGCCGGCCCGAACGTCGTCGCGGACCTGCGCCGCGAGCTGCTCGAACCCGGCCCAGTCGCAGCAGAGCATCCGCGTGTGCAGCAGCTGGCCGCGCGCGAACGGATAGTCGGGCGCGCGTTCGACCAGTGTGGCGAAGCACGCGGCGGCGTCCTCGTAGCGCTTGAGGTCGAGCAGCGCGTTGGCCCGGTTGGCGCGCGCCTCGGCGTAGTCCGGATTGCGCGCGAGCACGCAGTCGAACGCAGCCACCGCCTCGCCATGGCGGCCGAGCTCGCCCAGCGCGATGCCGCGGTCGTTGCCCATCCCGGCGTCGTCCGGGGCGAGTGCCAGCGCCGCGTCGTAGCTCGCCAGCGCCTCGGCCGGGAGGTTGAGGTCGAGCAGCGTGTCGCCGCGATTCTTCATCGCGTTGACGTAGTCCGGCTTCAGCGCCAGCGCGCGGTCGTAGCTCGCCAGTGCCTCGGCGTGGCGGCCAAGGTCGCGCAACGCGTTGCCGCGGTTGTTGTGCGCCTGCGCGAAGCCCGGTTTCAGCGCCAGCGCCCGGTCGTGGCTCGCCAGCGCGTCGTCGGCGCGCCCGAGCTGGCGCAGCGCGAGCCCGAGGTTGGCGTGCGCGGCGGCGTCGTTCGGATCGATGCGCAGCGCCGCGGAGATGAGGTCGACGCTGTCCCGGTGCCGGCCCTGCTGGTGGCGGACGACGCCCAGGAGGTGCATCGCCGCGAAATGCGCCGGCTCCGCCGCGAGGATGGCCGCATATCGCGAAGCCGCCTCCTCGAGTCGGCCGCGCTGGTGCAGCGCGATCGCCTCGGCGAGGTGCGCGTCGCTCGCCGCATCGCCCGGCGGCCGGCGATCGTTGCCCGTGAAGGTGCTGCCTGTGGCCATGTGCGCGTGACGCCCGCGTCGGTGCCGCGTGTTCCGGCCGGGAGGATCCCGGCCTGGTCGCCCGCGGCCCGCCCCGGTGCGTCGGCGCGGAGGTGGCTTACCCGCGTGGCGTTTGAGACAATTATCCCACCAGCGCCTCCCGGTCCGCGCAACGATCCGCAACTGCTGCGGCCATCGCCCGGGAGGCGTCCACCGTACAGGTCAGGAGCCGGTAATGAATGCTTTCGCTTGCGTCGACATCCTCGGCGGTCGCGCGCCCGCCGACGCCCCCGTCACCGTCAGGGGCTGGGTGCGCACGCGGCGAGATTCCAAGGCGGGGATCTCTTTCGTCCACGTGTCCGACGGATCCTGCTTCCATCCGGTCCAGGTCGTCGCGCCCAGCGCGCTCGCCAACTACGCGAGCGAGGTGCTGCACCTGACCGCGGGATGCGCGGTCGAGGCGACCGGCCGCATCGTGCCGTCGCCCGCGAAGGGCCAGCCGTTCGAGATGCAGGCGGACTCGATCACCGTCGTCGGCTGGGTCGAGGACCCGGACTCGTACCCGATCCAGCCGAAGGCGCACTCGCTCGAGTTCCTGCGCGAGGTCGCGCACCTGCGGCCGCGGACCAACGTCATCGGCGCCGCGACGCGCGTCCGGCACACCATCGCGCAGTCGATCCACCGCTTCTTCGACCAGCACGGGTTCCTGTGGGTGAACACGCCGATCATCACGGCGTCGGACGCCGAGGGCGCGGGCGAGCTCTTCCGTGTTTCGACGCTCGACCTCACGAATCTGCCGCGCACCCCGGCGGGCAAGGTCGACTTCGCGCAGGACTTCTTCGGCCGCGAGGCCTTCCTGACCGTGTCGGGCCAGCTCAACGTCGAGACCTACTGCATGGCGCTGTCGAAGGTCTACACCTTCGGCCCGACCTTCCGCGCCGAGAACTCCAACACCAGCCGCCACCTCGCGGAATTCTGGATGATCGAGCCCGAGATCGCTTTCGCCGACCTCGCCGACGACGCGACGCTGGCCGAGGCGCTGCTGAAGCACATCTTTCGCACGGTGCTCGCCGAGCGCGCCGACGACATGGCCTTTTTCGACGAGCGCATCGAGAAGGGGCTGATCGCCAAGCTGCAGGGCATCGTCGACTCGGAGTTCGTGCGCATGGACTACACCGAAGCGATCCGCATCCTGGAGGGCTCGAAGCAGAAGTTCGAGTACCCGGTGAAGTGGGGCATCGACCTGCAGTCCGAGCACGAGCGCTGGCTGTCCGAGAACCACGCGAAGAAGCCGGTGATCCTGATGAACTACCCGAAGGAGATCAAGGCGTTCTACATGCGGATGAACGACGACGGGAAGACGGTGGCCGCGATGGACGTGCTGGCGCCGGGCATCGGCGAGATCATCGGCGGCAGCCAGCGCGAGGAGCGCCTCGACGTGCTCGACGCGCGGCTCGCCGCGACGGGCCTCGATCGCGAGCACTACGGCTGGTACCGCGACCTGCGCCGCTACGGCACCGTGCCGCACGCCGGCTTCGGCCTCGGCTTCGAGCGCACCGTCGCGTACGTGACGGGCCTGTCGAACGTCCGCGACGTCATCCCGTTCCCGCGCACGCCCGGCAACGCGCGCTACTGAGCCTTCCGCGCGCGGCGCCGGCGGACCGACTCGCCGAGCGCGTCCAGCGCCTTCACGGTGTCGTCCCAGCCAAGGCAGGGATCGGTGATGCTGGTGCCGTAGGCGAGCTTCGCCGGGTCGTCGCGCCCGGCGGTGAACTTCTGCGCGCCCGGCTGCAGGTGGCTTTCGATCATCGCGCCGAAGACGCGGCGGCTGCCGCCTTCCACCTGGCGGGCGATCTCGTGCACGACGTCGAGCTGCCGCTCGTGCTGCTTGCCGCAGTTCGCGTGCGAGCAGTCGACCATCAGCGAGGGCGCGAGGCCGGCGCCTTCCAGCGCAGCGCACGCGGCGATCACGCTCGCCTCGTCGTAGTTCGGCGCCGCGCCGCCGCGCAGGATGATGTGGCAGTCCGGATTGCCGCGGGTGCGGATCATCGCGACCTGGCCGCTCTTGTGCACGCCCAGGAAATGGTGCGGGCGCGAGGCGGCCTGGATCGCGTCGCAGGCGATCTTCACGTTGCCGTCGGTGCCGTTCTTGAAGCCGATCGGTGCCGAGCTGCCCGACGCCAGCTCGCGGTGCACCTGGCTCTCGGTCGTGCGCGCGCCGATCGCCCCCCAGGCGATCAGGTCGCCGATGTACTGCGGCGAGATGGTGTCCAGCAGCTCGCTGCCCGACGGCACGCCGAGGCGGCCGATGTCGATCAGCAGCTGCCGGGCGATCCGCAGGCCCTCGCTGATGCGGCAGCTCTCGTCGAGCCAGGGGTCGTTGATCAGGCCCTTCCAGCCGACCGTCGTCCGCGGCTTCTCGAAATAGACGCGCATGACGATCTCGAGCGTGTCGGCCGCGCGCTCGCGCAGGACGGCGAGCCGCCGCGCGTAGTCGAGCGCGGCCGCCGGGTCGTGGATCGAGCAGGGGCCGACGACGACCAGCAGCCGGTCGTCCCTTCCCTGCAGGATCCTTCGGATGCGGCCGCGGGTGCCGGCGACCAGCGCTTCCACGGGCGTGCCCTGGATCGGGAAGAAGCGGATCAGGTGCTCGGGCGGCGGCAGCAGCACCATGTCGACGACGCGCTCGTCGTCGGTGCGGGAGGTGCGGTCGTCGTGCCGCGGCTCGGAAACGGGGCTGATCGGGGTCTTGGTCATCGTGGAGGCGGCGCGTCGGGGCGCGGGGAAGCAGTGAAGGGTGGCGCGGCCGAGGCGGTTCCGTGTACAGCCGGTCGGCATCGCCCTTGCATGCGGGCAGTGTGGTCGATCTAATCTACACGACCGCGAGGGTTTCCTGAAGGCGGCCGATCCGCGCCGCGCACCCCGGTCCGCACGGTCCGATCCGCGTGTCCCCGGCAGGGAACTGCCTGACGATCCGCGATGTCCTAGTGCCCGTCCGCGCGCGACCGCGTATCATCCGACGCGCTCGCCCCTGCTTGGAGCGCCCGACTTCCTCTCCACGCGCCCTTGCGCACGAGGCTCAATGAACATCGGAACACCGCTGCTCTGGACGATCTTCGCGACCTTCGTCGTGGTCGCCCTGCTGATCGACTTCTTCGCCATGAAGCAGCAGGGCGCGCATCGCGTCAGCATGAAGGAAGCGGGCCTCTGGTCGCTGGTCTGGGTGCTGGTCTCGTTCGCGTTCTGCGGCTGGCTGTGGTGGTACCTCGGTGGGCTGGCCGACAACCCCGTCGCGGACGCCAAGGCTCTGGAATTCGTCACCGGATACCTGGTCGAGAAGGCGCTGGCGGTCGACAACATCTTCGTGTTCCTGATGGTGTTCACGTACTTCGCGGTGCCCGCCGAGCACCAGAAGCGCGTGCTGATGATCGGCATCCTCGGCGCGCTCGTGCTGCGCGCGATCCTCATCCTCGTCGGCGCCTGGCTGCTGGAGCAATTCCACTGGCTGCTGTACGTGTTCGGCGCCTTCCTGGTCCTGACGGGCGTCAAGATGTGGTGGGCCGCGGGGCAGGAGCCCGACCTCGGCAATAACCCGGCGCTGAAGTGGATCAACCGGCACCTGAAGATCGCGCCGAATTTCGACGGCGAGAAATTCTTCACCGTGCAGAATGGGGTCCGGATGGCGACCCCGCTGCTGGTCGTCATCATGATGATCGGCATCGTCGACATCATCTTCGCCGTCGACTCGATCCCGGCGATCTTCGCGATCACCACGGACCCGTTCATCGTGCTGACGTCCAACGTGTTCGCGATCCTCGGGCTGCGGGCGATGTACTTCCTCCTTGCGAGCATGCACGAGAAGTTCCACCTGCTGTCGTACGGCCTGGCGATCGTCCTGGTGTTCATCGGCGGCAAGATGCTGCTCGTCGACTTCTACAAGATCCCGGTGGCGTGGTCGCTCGGCGTGACGGTGGTGACGCTGATCCTGACCATGCTGCTGTCGCTGAAGATCCCGCCGAAGGACAAGCCGCTGCGTCCCGGCACCAGCAGCCTCGCCGGCGCGCCGTCGGCGCGGCTCAAGTCGGCGGCGGCGGCGGCGGAACGGCGCCGCAGCGCGCCGTGACCGACGGCCGCGCGCCGACGATCCGCGGCGGTCATGCACCGGCCGTTGCGGTCCGCAGCGCGGCGCGGCAACGACGACGCGGCAGTCAGCGCCCCAGCGCGCCCATCATGTTCGCGGGATAGCGGTCCCCAGCGGCGGCGTTGAGCGGAAATTCGGCGGCCAGCGCGGCGAGCTGCGTCGGCGAAAGTCGGAGCGCGAGGGCGCCGATGTTCTCGTCGAGGTATCGCCGGCGCTTGGTGCCCGGGATCGGCACGATGTCGTCACCCTGCGCGAGGACCCACGCGAGCGCGAGCTGCGCGGGCGTGCACCCGATCTCCGCGGCGAACGCCTTGACCCTGTCCACCAGCGCGAGGTTCCGGGCGAAGTTCTCTCCCTGAAAGCGCGGGCTCGACCGGCGGTAATCGTCGGCGGCGAAATCCTCCGGTCGTGCGATCGCGCCGGTCAGGAAGCCCCGCCCGAGCGGGCTGTACGGCACGAACGCGACGCCAAGCCGGCGGCAGGCGGCGAGGACATCGGCCTCGGGATCGCGCGTCCACAGCGAATACTCGCTCTGCAGGGCGGTGATCGGGTGCACGCGGTGGGCGCGCTCCAGCGTGGCGGCGGAGGCTTCGGACAGCCCGATGTAGCGCACCTTGCCCGCCCGGACGAGGTCGGCGAGCGCGCCGACCGTGTCCTCGATCGGCACTTTCGGATCGACCCGGTGCTGGTAGTAGAGGTCGATCGTCGCGACGCCAAGGCGCCGGAGGCTGCCTTCGACCGCACTGCGCACGTAGGCGGGGCTGCTGTCGAAGCCCCGCACCGTCGGGTCGTTCGGATCGCGCAGGATGCCGAACTTGGTGGCGAGGAAGACTTCGCTGCGGCGGCCCTTGATCGCATGCCCGAGCAGCTCCTCGTTGGTGTGCGGGCCGTAGATGTCCGAGGTATCGAGGAAGTTGATGCCGAGGTCCAGCGCCCGGTGAATGGTCGCGATCGATTCCGCGTCGTCCCGCCCCGCGTAGAAGTCGCTCATGCCCATGCAGCCCAGCCCGATGGCCGATACCCGCGGGCCGCCGCGGCCAAGTTGTCGCATTTCCATCGTCGTCTCCGGTGATTCGGGATAGCCCGTCGCCGAGGGGACCCCGCGCGGATCGGTGCGTTCATCTCAACGGGAATCCCGCGCGCGAGCAAATCTTCGGTGCGCGATTACATCAAAGTTGCACCAACGAAAAAGGCTTGCCGCCCGAGGGACGCGCAAGCCTTTGATTGTT